>NZ_QJJK01000006.1:441698-468849 GCF_003201475.1 Chelatococcus asaccharovorans
GTGATCGCCGCCGTCAACGACGTCTTGCCGTGGTCAACGTGACCAATCGTCCCGATGTTGCAGTGCGGCTTCGTCCGCTCAAACTTCTCTTTGGCCATCAGTCACAAACCCTGGGCATTGCCACTCTGATAGAGGACCGGGGCTGCCGATCCCTCGAAATTGGGCGATCGTCTAGGGGGTTTCACGCGGTTGCGCAAGTGCCAGCGGCGCAATAAGTGCCGATTATGGGCAATTGCCCGCGGCGACACCTCCGACAATAGGCCCCTGCGACCGGCCCCGACAAACGCACGTAACATCCCCGCCCGTCGCGCGGCCCGGCAGCGCCCTGCGCAAAACCATCAACGAACGATCTTCGAGCAGGTTCTTCGAGGCGGTCCGTGGAGCGGGTGAAGGGAATCGAACCCTCGTCATCAGCTTGGAAGGCTGTTGCTCTACCATTGAGCTACACCCGCTAACGCACGTCAGGCTTGGATGGTGGAGGGGGTTGGATTCGAACCAACGTAGGCGTAGCCAACGGATTTACAGTCCGTCCCCTTTAACCACTCGGGCACCCCTCCGGCCCATCCAGCATGACCGGCCGCGGCGGCCGGTCATCTCCCGCTCACCTGCGACGCAGGAGCAGTGGCGCGTTCTTAAGAGGAGGCGGTTGCGAGTGTCAACTGCAAAACCGGGCTGGCGCGCCACAATCCCCTGTGTCAAACCTGCCCGATCCTGAACCGGGCGGGCGCATTCCGTGGGAATGCCTTGCCTGCAAAGCCCGGCCGAACAGTGCCCATATCTGTTGAAACGAGCAGTAACGATGAGTGATGATCAGCGACGGCCGCGCCACGGCAAATCCGGCCCTGGCCCTCGATCGGGCCCAGGCAGATCGAATCGCCCCCCCTCGCGACCGGACTGGCGCGCGCGACGCGCGGCGGAGATCGAGGACGGCGTCGTTCTCTATGGCTGGCATCCCGTCGCCGAGGCGCTCGCCAACCCAAGACGGGTGATCCGCCGTCTGCTTGTGACCGAGAACGCGCTGCGACGCCTCACGGAGGAATTGGGCGTGCCGCGCATCTCGCCCGAACTGGTGCGCCCGGACGAGATTGCGCGCAAGCTCGATCCGGATGCGGTCCATCAGGGGCTCTATATCGAAGCCGATCCCCTGCCCTCGCCCACCATCGAGACGATGAACGCCCAATCGCTGATTCTCGTCCTCGACCAGATCACCGACCCGCATAACGTGGGCGCCATCGTCCGTACCGCCGCCGCCTTCGGCGTGGACGCGATCGTCACGACCGCCCGCCACAGCCCTTCGGCC
This sequence comes from Chelatococcus asaccharovorans, assembly GCF_003201475.1. Taxonomy (GTDB): domain Bacteria; phylum Pseudomonadota; class Alphaproteobacteria; order Rhizobiales; family Beijerinckiaceae; genus Chelatococcus; species Chelatococcus asaccharovorans. The sequence goes on from NZ_QJJK01000006.1 coordinate 442,999, forward strand.
ACCGGCGTCATGGCCAAATCCGCCTCGGGCGGTCTGGAGCATGTCCCGTTCACGATCGTGCGCAACCTGGCCGGCGCCCTGCAGACGCTGCGCGAGCGCGGCTTCCTGTGCATCGGGCTCGACTCCGCTGGTGGGACGGAGCTTGAGTCCGTCCCCCTGCGCCGCCCGGTTGCCCTCGTTCTCGGCGCGGAAGGCAAGGGCCTGCGCCAGCTCACCCGCGAACGCTGCAGCGTTCTGGCCCGGCTCGACATGCCGGGCAGCATCAAGAGCCTGAATGTGTCGAACGCCGCCGCGGTCGCCCTCTACGCCACCTCGCGCGCCCTCGCGGCTCTGAAGTGATGCCATCCTCCGGTTGACGCCCCACGGAGGCCCGATATTCTCGCCTGGATGCTCACGGCGACGAGATTTTACCGCCGACCGATCAACGGCGGCGATAGACGCGAGCTCCTGGCAGTCAGCGGTCAGAACCCGCGATCGCAGCAAGCAGGTCGACGCAACCCGCACGGTCTGCGCAAGGCCCTCCCGCGACTTATATTCACGTGATCGGAGACGAATCCAGCCGTCAGGAACGTCAATCTCTGCGAACTATTAAATTCTATTGTTTATGAAAACAGGACAAAAAAATAATACTTTCTCTAAACTGAAATTATATTGAAATAATATTGAATTTACAATGGATGATATATTCGTACCGCGCTAATCAATAAAAAATCCATTCGCGTTGCACCCCATAGAACCGGTTGAGACCTGCCATGTCCCGGCTGTCCGCCGGCCGGCAGGCCGCGATCCCGGCCATTCAACTTTCGAATGACGACGAATTGACGAGCGACACAATACCACTTCCCGCCGTAACGTTCCCGTATTGGACGTGCAATCGGGCGTGATTCCCTGGTCAGTTGCAATGTTCACAAATAACCCTGACCGGTGCCGCCTGGAACGGGATGCAATAAATGAGGAAACATGTAAGGAGGCGTCAATGAGCGTCGCAACAGCGGATTCCCTAAAAGAGCGTAAGCGCCCGATGACTCGCGAAGAGCGCAAGGTTATCGTTGCGTCCTCGCTCGGGACAGTCTTTGAATGGTATGATTTTTATCTTGCAGGTTCCCTCGCCGCCAATATTTCGATGAACTTCTTCTCCGGCGTCAACCCGACCGCCGGATTTATTTTTACGCTGCTGGGCTTTGCGGCTGGCTTTGCGGTGCGCCCCTTCGGTGCCCTGTTCTTCGGCCGGCTCGGCGATCTCATCGGCCGCAAATATACCTTTCTCGTCACCATGACCGTGATGGGCATCTCCACCTTCGTGGTCGGCCTCCTGCCAAGTTATGCCGCCATCGGCATCCTCGCGCCCATCGCCTTCGTCGCCTGCCGTCTCCTGCAGGGCCTGGCGCTCGGCGGTGAGTATGGCGGCGCGGCGACCTATGTGGCCGAGCACGCGCCGCAGAACCGCCGCGGCTTCTACACATCCTGGATCCAGACCACCGCGACAGTCGGCCTGTTCCTGTCGCTCATCGTCATCCTCGTCCTGCGATTGTCGATGTCGACGGAAGCGTTCAATGACTGGGGCTGGCGCGTCCCCTTCCTGGTGTCGATCCTGCTGCTCGGCGTGTCGATCTGGATCCGCCTCCAACTCCAGGAGTCCCCGGCCTTCGTCAAGATGAAGGAGGAAGGCACCGGTTCGAAGGCGCCGCTCACGGAGGCCTTCGGTAAGTGGAAGAATGCCAAGATCGCCCTCATCGCGCTTTTCGGCGGCACGGCGGGCCAGGCCGTCGTCTGGTACACGGGCCAGTTCTACGCCCTGTTCTTCCTCACACAGACCCTGAAGATCGACGGGACGACAGCAAACATCCTGATTGCGCTGGCGCTCCTCATCGGCACGCCCTTCTTCATCGTCTTCGGCTGGCTGTCTGACAAAATTGGCCGCAAGCCCATCATTCTCGCAGGCTGCCTGATTGCGGCCATATCCTATTTCCCGTTGTTTGCGGCACTTGGGAAATACGGCAATCCGGATCTGATCGCCGCCCAGGAAAAGGCCCCTGTGACGGTCATTGCCGACCCGGCTGAATGCTCCTTCCAGTTCAATCCCGTCGGCACGTCGAGCTTCACGACCTCCTGCGACATCGCCAAGTCGTTCCTGGCACGCAACGCGGTGAACTACGCGAACGAGGCTGCGCCGGCCGGCACCGTCGCCAAGATCCGTATCGGCAACCAGGTCATCGAATCCTTCGACGCCAGGTCTGCAGGTGCTGAGGCAGCCGCAAAGACGGCGGCTTTCACGAAAACGGCGACCGACGCCATCCGCTCGCATGGCTATCCCGCAGCGGCGGATCCGGCCAAGATCAGCATAGGGATGATGACGCTCATCCTCACGGTCCTGGTGATCTTCGTCACCATGGTCTACGGGCCCATCGCTGCGCTTCTGGTGGAACTGTTCCCCACGCGCATCCGCTACTCCGGCATGTCCCTGCCGTATCACATCGGCAACGGCTGGTTCGGCGGCTTTCTGCCTCCCACGGCTTTCGCCATTGTCGCGGCGACTGGCAACATCTACTCCGGCCTTTGGTATCCGATCATCGTCGCCCTCATGACCTTTGTGGTCGGCCTGCTGCTGATGCCCGAAACCAAGGATCGCGATATCTTCACCTATGAAGGAGAGAAATAGGCGGACCGACGGGTGGCGGGAGGTTCATCAGGCCTGCTCGCAGGGGAAATTGCCCGCCATCAGGACAAATGCCCGCCAGGAACAAATAATTGCTGCAATTTCGGGGGAGCCTCGGGGAACTTGGTCACCGCTCCGGTGTTGTCAGACCAGGAAACGATGCGTTTATCGAGACCCTCATAAAACCCCGCCTCACGGCGGGGTCTTTTTTTATGCGACGTCTTTTCGCCAAACCGCGCACGCTCGTCGTCAACCGTACCCCGGCGCTCGCACAAGTCCGTCTGCTGCGGTCGCGATCCGCTTCACAAGGGGCGTGCGAGCCCGCGGGCCTGGATGAACGCCATCGCGAATTCAATCCAATACCGGGTTTGCTCTACCTCCGGCAGACCGTGACAGTCCGCGTGCGCCAAACGCCGTTGATGATCACGCGACGTGGGGCGCGGAAGCAGTAGCCCTGGTTCGCCTGGGACGCCGCCGCCGCGACGCCCGCGCCGAGAATAGCCCCCGTCGCCAGGGCAGCGCCCGCCCCCCAGCCGTCATAGCCGTAGCCATAACCGTAATAGGGACCGCCGTACCAGCCGCCTCCCCATCCCGGTCCGTACCAGCCAGCCCGCCATCCGGGGCGCGCATACCAGCCGCCATTCCATCCGGGCCGCCATCCCGCATTCCAGCCCGGTCTATAACCCCAACCCGGGCGGTTCCATCCGCCGCTGCCCCATCCCGGCCTGACGCCGGGCGCGAAACGCGGCCCACCTCCCCACCCGGGCCGGCCACCTCCCCAGGCGGGCCGCCCGCCGCCCCAATGCGCGCCCCCGCCCCTCCATTGCGCCTCGGCAGCAGTGGGCACACTCGCGACCACGAACGTCGCCCCGATCATCGCGCATGCGCTGCACAGTAGCGTCTTGATAGGCCTGAAATGTCGCATGAACGTTCTCCCCGCCCAGGCTGCCCTAGAGGACTTGAAGCGCATCTACCGCCATGACGCTTCCTTATACTCAATATAGTCAATGTCCCTTCTCTATAAACGCAAGGAGGCACGGCCCGTTCCATGAGGCCAGGGACGGGGTCGGGGCCGCCCGAAGCGCCCTGACGCGATCAGGCGCGAAGCCGCGCGATTCGACGTCACGGGCACAAAAAAAGGCCCCGCATGGGCGAGGCCTTTCTCCTGAGACGATCCGCGGTCAGTCGCAGACCGTAACCCGGCGCACGCTCCACCCCCAGCCTTCGACCCAGACGCGGCGCGGGGCGACGTAACAGGCAGGACCGTCATCATAGGCGTCATAGCCCCATGCGGGCGGCGGAGAGGCCGACGCGCTTGCCGCACCGGCGGCGAGGGCACCGAGCGCCAGGCCACCAATGATTCCGGCGGCCACAGCAGCGCCATCGCCGCCGCCGTGGCGATAATAGCCATGGCGGCCATACCAGCCCGCCGACGCTTCCCCCGCACCAGCCGCGAGCCCGCCCACGAGCGTCAGGCCGGCGAGGCCGGCCACAGCCACTTTCCGGGAAAGGCCGTTGAACGAAACGGAACGGATCATGATCTCTTCCTCGATACACCCGGCGAATGCCCCGGCTCGATCCGGGGGCAGGCTCGCCGCTATTCCATCACGGAAAAAGTGATCGAGCATTGTGGCCTAACATGGCCGCAAGCGCGGCCTTGGCAAGGCTTGATCCCCGTCGGATCGCGCCGCCCGCAGGGATGGTCGCAAAGCCGGTCGTGTGGTCTGCGGTGCCTGGCGGGGACGGCAGGGAACGGCAAGGAATGGCAGGGAGCGCCGGGCGCATGTGCAAAGCCGCGCAGACGTCGCCCGCTCGCCGTGCCACGCGTCCCAGATCCCGCCGCGAAGCTCTTGCGAATTGCCGCAAAGACTGGTAGCCGAGACACCGATGCGCAAGGCGCCGGCCGGTTTAGCTCAGCTGGTAGAGCACCTGATTTGTAATCAGGGGGTCGGGGGTTCGAATCCCTCAACCGGCACCATAATTCTTCTTCCCCATCAACCGCGCCAGCAATGACGACCTCCCGGGCGAGCGCAGATCGATGCGGATAAGCCGCGGCGCGGGACGTTCACAGAATATCTTCATCTGCAGCACTTTGGATCAGAAAAAACAAATTCCCCCCGGCGCAATGACCAGCTACCTATTGATTACATATTAAGCTTATTTCGGTATAGTGATGGCCTTCCGCATAAATATATCATATCGATTTCAAGAAATCGCAATAACATTTCTGACTATTGCGGGCTTCGCGGGAACATATTGGTCCTTCTATCCTGGCCTGATGACGAGCGATTCAGTCGATCAGTTTGAACAGGCGCAGCGGTTCGCCTTCTCCGATTGGCATCCGCCCATCATGGCCCTCATCTGGCATTATTTGGATCGCCTGAGCGCCGGTACCGTCGGCCTGTTCGCCCTTATTCTCGGGCTCTACTGGTCCGGATTCTGGCTGCTGGCCGTCCGGTTTGCGCGATCCCGGCCAAGCCTCGGTTATCTCACCCTCTTGGCCGCCTTCTCCCCAATGCTGGTGACGATCCCGGCGATGCTCTGGAAGGACTCCCTCGTCTTTTCCTGCTTCCTGTCCGCGAGCGGGCTGCTTGCAGCATCGGCCTCTCGGACAGGCATCCGGCGGGCTGTTCTGATCACGCCTGCGCTCCTCCTGCTGCTGACCGGCGCCCTCGCACGGCACAATGCCATGCTGGCGGCGGCGCCCCTGCTCCTGCTGGCTGTGCGGCGCGCACCACTTCAGACGTCCGGCGCGCAGGCGTCTCATGCGAAGGCGTCTCATGCGCAGGCGACTTATGCAAAGGCGTCCGGCGCCCGGGTCGCAGGAGCAGAAATACTTCGGCTGGGTGTGATCATCCTGGCGACCGTCGCCGCCACGTCGCTGGCCAGCTGGCTCCTCAATCGCCATGCGCTCGATGCGCGGCAGACTGGCGTTGCCAATTCGCTGATGGCCTTCGACATCGTCGGAGTAGCGGCGCGGACAGGCTCGAATGGCCTGCCTGGATCTTGGAGCGGCGACGAGCAGCATCGGATCATCAATGACTGCTACGAACCCTGGGCATGGGACAGTCTCTCCTGGGGGCGCTGTGCCTTCGTCAGGGAGCGCCTCGTTGCGTCCGGTCATTGGCAACATGGCCTGCGGGACCCCTGGCTCACCGCCATCGCCAGCCATCCTCGCGCCTATATCAGCCACCGCTTCGCCTATGCACGCATGTTGCTTCGGCCTTTGCCAGCTTCCTTTCCACAACCCGAACCGATATCCAGGACCTACGGTTTCACGGCCAATGGCGGCTACCGGGCGATCGCGCAGACCGTCTCGGCATTCAGCGGCGCACCGATCATCGCAGACCTCTGGCGGCCCGGCTTATGGGTGGCCTTCGCCATGGCGACCTGTGTCGTGGCCGGCCTGCGTGGGCGCCGACACCTCAAGTCGTGTCAGACCAAGTCGTGTTTGGCCAAGTCGTGTCAAGCAATGTCGTGTCAGGCCATGTCGCGTCAGGCCGGCTACTTTGCGCTGTCGGGGCTTCTCTATGCGCTGCCCCTCGTCGTCGTCGGCGTGGCGAGCGAGTTCCGTTATGTCTACTGGACCATCGGCGCTGTGTTCATCGCCACGCTGATCTTGGCCAGCGACTGGCTGGCGGAGAGGGTGAGCCGGCGTGCGGGCGCTCTGCCCAGCCTGCCGGATCCGCCTCTGGTTCCAGCGGAACCACTCCGCGCTTGACACGTTCGCCCCGCACGGGCTGCAACATGTGGCAGGCGTCGGGGAAAGGGGTATGCACGTGTTCGATCCGGACAGGGCGCCGAAGCGCCTGTGGACCGCGATGGCGGTCTCCGCACTGAACGGGCTGCGGGAACGCGGGGAAGCGAGCCGTCGCGTGATCGAGGAGACCGGGCTCCGGCCACGCCCGTCGATCTGGTCCATGATCTGGCGGCTGGTCGATCGCATATCGCGCGACAATCTCAGCCTCGTGGCCGCCGGCGTCGCCTTCTATGCCATGTTGGCGATCTTTCCCGCGCTGGGCGTCTTCGTGTCGCTGTTCGGATTGGTGGCCGACCCCAAGACGGTCGAGGCGCAAATCCTCTCCCTGTCCGCATTACTGCCCGCCGAAGCGATCCAGATCCTCCTCGGCGCGCTCCACGGCGTCGTTGAAAAAAACACCTCGCGCCTCAACACGGGCCTCGTCATCGGTCTTGCAATCGCCCTGTTCAGCGCGCGCACGGGGATGAGCTCGCTGATGACCGGCCTCAACATTGCCTATGACCGCAAGGAGGCACGCGGCATCGTGCATCAGCAGGTCGTGGCCCTGGCGCTGACCCTGGGCGGGATGATCTTCGGCGTCGTGTCGATCCTCGCGATCGCCGCCGTGCCGGCGGTGCTCGCCTTTCTTCCCGTAGCTGACGATATCCGCACCCCCCTGCTGCTGATCCGCTGGCCCTTTCTGGCCGTCTTCACGATGCTCGGCTTCACCATCATTTACTATGCGGCCCCCTGCCATCATGTCCGCTGGACGTCCACCATCATCGGTTCCGTGCTCGCCACGGCGCTCTGGCTCATCGGGTCGGCGCTGTTCTCGGCTTACGTCACACGCATCGCAACCTATGACGCGACCTATGGCTCGCTGGGGGCGGTCGTCGTGCTGCTGTTGTGGCTATGGCTCACCGCACTGGCACTGCTCATCGGGGCGGAGATCAACACCCTGCGCCACGACCGTGATTATGATCTGGTTGAGACGAAGACCCGCGCGCCGTAGAGCAAGTCCGTCTGCTGCGGACTTGCTCCGCATAGAAATAGACGAGAAAATTCATCGGCTTGGGCGATATCAGATAAGTCCGTTTAAGTCGATTTCGATCGAATTAAGTCGGTTTTGATCGAACGGCGAGCAATCGCGGGCGGAGCTGGGCTGTCAACGCCGGTCGTCGTGGGGCGGGAGCCGCTCCCGGAGGTCATCGGTGATGATCATATATTCGCCATCAATAATGTCCGGCTCGGCCTTACGCGTCGCCCGGCCACGGCCGACCAAGCCGAACCTTACCGCGAGCCGGTAGAGGAAGCCCGCGACAAGGACGATTGGAAAGATGATGAGAAAGGCGCTTGCGGCCACGACAGCGAGCGTCAGGATGAGTGTCGCCGCGACGGCAACGGCCAACCAGACCTGCCACCTCTTCAAACGCGTGAACTGGATGCTCCCAGCCCTGAATCGGTCGTAACCCTGCATCGACTCTACGGTTCCCTCTGATGACCTTGTCGAACTTTAGCGAAGATATGGGGCTTTAATGTGGGTTCGCCAATCCCGGCACGGAACCGGCGGTTTTTGCCACGCGAATAATTCCCTGCGCGCCGGGGCGTGCTATGTCTGCTGATGGTCGGGATTCGTCGCGAGCCCCAGGGCTTCCACTGGGGACCTGCGACGAAGGGCATCGGCAGCTCAAACCGTGGTCGTTCATGGCGCGCCGCTTTTCGTCCATCGCCTTCGTTTCGAGCGACACGCCCGAAGCGCTTGACGCGCGCGAGCGCCTCGAAGCCCGTTATGGCGGCGTTCCAGCCGAGACGGCCGACGTGGTCGTGGCGCTGGGCGGCGACGGGCTCATGCTGCAGACCCTGCATCGCTTCATGGGAACGGCGAGGCCCATATACGGGATGAACCGCGGCTCCGTCGGCTTCCTGATGAACGAGTTCTCCGAAGACGGCCTGGTCGAGCGCCTGGAAGCCGCCCATCGCAGCGTGACCCATCCGCTCCTGATGATCGTCGAATGCATGGATGGTCAGCGCCATCAGGCGCGCGCCATCAACGACGTCCATATGCTGCGGCAGACCCATCAGATCGCCAAACTGCGGATCACCGTCGACGGCAAGGTGCGTCTCGACGAACTGGTGGCGGATGGAATCCTGGTCGCGACCCCGGCAGGATCCACCGCCTACAACTTCTCCGCCAACGGCCCCATTCTGCCGCTCAACACGCCGCTTCTGGCGCTGACGCCGCTGTCGGCTTTCCGCCCGAGACGCTGGCGCGGCGCACTGCTGCCGGATTATGCCCGGATCGCCATCGACGTGCTGGAAAGCGACAAGCGGCCGGTCAGCGCTGTCGCCGACCATACGGAGTTTCGTTCCGTCAGCCATGTCGACGTCGTGATGGACCGCAGCGTCGATCTCGTCATGCTGCATGATCCCGGCCATAGCCTGGACGAGCGCATTCTCAGCGAGCAGTTCGGCTACTGAGGGCAGCTTCAGCCGCCAGCGATGAAAACGGCCGCTTCCGGCAGGCCCGCCGTGCAGGAACGCGGTGTCCGGCACGCCAGGGTTCGACAGGCTTTGCGCGGGATCAGGCGGCCAGCGCCTGTCGGGCGACGGCGGGCACTGGCGTGGTGTCCGGCGACGCCGCCGGGGCGGGCCGCGAAAGCCTATCGTCCTGAAAGGCCTCGGCCTCTTCCACAAAACGCTCCAGCAGCGCCAGCAGCGGTCCGGCCTCCGCGGGGGACATCTCCTCACAGGCCGTGATGACACGCCGCACCATCGCCAGCGAGAGGCGCCCGTCCTTGCGCCCCGCCGCCTCGGGCGGCAAGGCGTCAACGGCATCGAGCGCCGCACGGAAGGCCGCGAGCAACCCGCCGGGCAGGCCCGCTTGCCGATACACTGCGGCAAATGCGGCGCGGTCCGCGGTTTTGAGCGTGACCTCGACATCCCGGCGCGGCAGGCCGGTCAGCGCTGCGAGCGAAACGGTCAGGAGCCGCGGGTCGGCGCAGAGGAGAGAGCGCAACAAGAGGCCTACGGTCAATTCGCCGCTGGCAATGAGATGCTCCACCAATCGCCCGAGCGCATCCTCGCTCGCCTCGGCGACGAGCGCCATGGTGGCCATGTCGGCCGCCTCCACCTGCAGGCCCCCCGCCCGGGCCGGCGTTAGCCACCCGCGATCGACCGTGAAATCCGCAAGCCGCTGACAGAGGAAGGACACCAGAGCCTGACGCATGAAGGGCGGCAGATCACGCCGGTTCAGCATCGCCGACTGCAGGGCAACGCTATGACCATGGCGGTCCAGCATCCGCAGGAAGGCACTCGGGGATATCAGCGCCGTCCGGTTGGCCAGCAGCACGAGCAGCACATCGACCGAAGCGATCTCCGCGAGAGCGGCGGCGACCGGCGCCGAAACCCCCTCCCGCGCGGCGATCGCCGCGCGCGTGGCATCGTCGCCCAATGCCACACAATCGACGAGCTGGGCGGCATTCACGCCGGCGCCGCGGGCGATGAGGGCAACGGCCGCCTCATCCTCCCTGGCGAGCAACGCATCGAGCACCTGCGCCGGCGCAGCGCCTGCCTTTGCGAAGGCAACGGCCAAGGCGTTCCGCACCATCGGAGATTCGTCCGAGGCCAACCCGATCAAAGCTCTGTCGATGTCGACGCGATCGGCGTCGGTCAGAGGCGACTGGTGATAAGCGCGGACGAGGACGTCAGCGGCCGCGGCCCGCTGGGAGGCGGTCGCCGTGGTTGCCCACACGAGATACCGACGAATAATCATACCAACCTCGACACCGACTCACGCGACGGCACCCAGCAGCCTCATATGCGGACAGTGGGGTGATCGTGGTAAATGATATGTTAATAATCGAGTATCGGCGCCGTCGTCGCACAACAATCCACGAGAAAATCCACGAGAAAATCCGCGAGAACGGCCGCCGTCTTTTCACGGCGGGTCGTGGAGAGGAAGCCATCCCGAGATTTGGCGCAGCTTCCCCACCATGACTATCCATGGAATGGGGCGACCGGCCAGCGCTTCTTCTTGCGCTCGACGCTACGTCCCTGGCCGGGTGAGCCCCGCCGCAGGACAACGCGGTTTCGTCATCGCTGGTAATGCGTGACAATCTCGGCAAGGTCAGGACGCGGGCGATCCGGCTGGCGCTCGAGCGGCGTACCGATATGGACGAAGCCGGCGATGCGCTCGTCCGCTGCAACGCCCAATTTGTCCAGCACGCGCCGATCATAGGCGTACCATTCGGTCAGCCATGCCGACCCGTAGCCCATGGCATTGGCGGCCACCGTCAGGTTCATGGCGACCGCGCCCGCCGACAGAACCTGCTCCCATTCCGGGATCTTCACATGGGGTGCGGCGCGCGACACCACGCCGATGACCAGCGGCGCGGCGGCGAGACGCTCGCGCTCCGCCGACAGCCGCTTGGCGTCCGCATCGGGATTGTCTTCGGCATAGACCGCCGCGATGGCCTCGCCTGCCTTGAGCCGGGCTTCCCCCTGAAACACGATGAAACGCCACGGCGCGAGCTTGCCGTGGTCGGGAACCCGGGAAGCGATCCGCAGCAATAGGGAGAGTTCGTCCGGCGAGGGGCCTGGGGCCTGGAGAAGACGGGGCGGGACGGATCGGCGGGATTGGAGAAGGTCGAGCATCAGAATTACGCCTGATTCCTGTGTTTAAGAGTTGACATTGGGTTTGTTGTGCTCGAATCGTCGAGCGGCCAGCGCATGCCTGCATTGCGACTGGGACAAGCCTTTGTGGTGTGGAGGTTGCCCCTCCCTGGTCGGTGCTATGGTCAAGCCGCGCGCGCGTTGTCGATCGTTGGTCTTAATTGCCGGTATAGCACGCGCAGCGCCGAGCTGAGCGCCCGCATGTATGTCGTTTGCAAGAGCCGCGCAAACGAGATCGGCGACAAGGCTCATGGTGTTCCCCGCTCACCATGCCGAAAGCGGCCCCCAGCCGGGCCCGCCAGCATCGAATAGCCACACAGGACGCATCCAGCCCCATCATGTCCAGTCCTGAACAGCCCACGCCCGGCCAGCCCATGTTCCGCTTCGTCAAGCCCCTTCAAGCGCGGCCCGCTCGACGCGTGCTGCGCTTGTTTGCAAGCACGCCGAGCGCCGGGTCCTCGTCGCCGTCCGCCACGGCCGGCTGGACACGCGAGACGACGACCCGCACCCTCCTCATCATCTTCGCCTTCTGGCTGGTGACGGCGCTGGTCTGGCCGGTCACCGGCGCGGTCGTGCCGTGGGATTCGAAAAACCATTTCTATCCCATGCTGCGCTATCTCGGCGCCTCGCTCGAGGCGGGCGAATGGCCGCTGTGGAACCCCTATCATTTCAGCGGCTATCCCTCGGTCGCAGATCCCCAGTCGCTCTTGTTCACGCCCTCCATGGTCCTGTTCGGCTGGCTTCTGCCACGGGCCTCGATGCAGCTCTTCGATATCGCCGTCTACGCCCATTTCCTCCTGGGCGCGGTCGGCATCGTCGGACTGTTCAAGCGCAGGGGCTGGCATCCGGCCGGTGCCATCGTCACGGTCATGATCTATATTCTCGGCGGCTCGGCTTCGGCACGCCTGCAGCACACGGGAATGATCTTCTCTTACGGCTATTTCCCACTGGCGCTGTTCCTTCTTGAGAGCTCGCTCGCCCGCCGCTCCTACGTTCGGGCGATTGCCTTCGGCATCGTCGCCTCGCTGATGGCCCTGGGGCGCGACCAGGTAGCCTATCTCTTCTGTCTCGCCTTGATCGGCAGCGTCGGCTATCAGGTCTTTGCGGCCAGCGCACCGCTGACCTATCTGCGCAGCCGCATCGGCCTCCTGGCCGTCATGGCGGTGACAGGCGCCGCACTCCTGGCCATTCCTGCCCTTCTGACGATCCAGTTCCTCTCGGATTCCAACCGCCCGATGATCGATTTCGCGACGGCGGGGATGGGATCGCTGCCGCCGCAGAGCCTTGCGACGGCGATCTTCGGCAACATCTTCGGCTCCCTCAACCTGACCTATGATTATTGGGGGCCGGGGCCGCACACCCTGCCCGAGGGCACATGGACGGACCGGGCGATCGACTATCTGTTCATCGGCACCGTTCCCGCCATGCTCATCCTGTGGCACGGCATCGGCGGCGGTCGCCTGCTCGCGCGGGAGTTCCGCTTCTTCCTCTATGTGGGCATAGGCGCCCTCATCTATGCTCTGGGCTATTACACGCCGGTGTTCGAGCTGTTCTACCGCTATATCCCGGGTGTCGATCTCTACCGGCGACCGGCCGATGCGACCTTCATGCTGAACTTCGCCTTCGCCATGGCGGCCGGCTATCTCGTTCACCGTTTCATGGCGGAAGGAGCCCCCAAGCGCGCCGACGTGGAACGCCATCCGGCGAGCCCCCTTCTCGTCGTGCTCGCTGTCGGGCTGACGGCGGCGGCGATCATCAACGCGAGCCGTTTCGCCATTGCCGCGGGCAAGCTGCCGGAGGCGATGACCCAAATCGGCCTTGGTGCCCTGGTTGCTCTCATCGCCGCAGCCGTGATCATCGCTGGGCGAAAGCCCGCGCTGCGCCTCTATGCCTGCGCGGCACTCGTCGCCATCACGGGTGGCGATCTCATCCTGCGCAATGCCGCCTCCGCCCTCAACGCCGAGCCGCGGGACCGCTACGCGGTCTTCGAGCAGCTGCCTGCCGACCAGTTGCGCGGCCTGCAGGTCCTGACGCGCGAGCTGGCCGCCCGCCACGCGGAAGGCGCGCGTCCGCGCGTGGAGATCCTCGGCCTTCAGGGGGCCTGGCAGAACGCCTCGATGGTGCTCGGCCTGGAGGACACTTTGGGCTACAACCCGCTGCGCATTGCCGATTATGAGCGCGCCGTCGGACCGGGCGAGAATGCCGCCGACGCGAGCCTGCGCCAATTCCCGATCACCTTCCGCAACTATCGCTCGCGTCTCGCATCCCTGCTCGGCCTCGAATACATCGTCCTCGACCGCCCGGTGGAGAAGATGCCGTCCCAGTTCCCGCATCTGCCGCAAGCCAGGCTGATCTACGGCGCGGGGACGATGTGGATCTACAAGATGCCCCCGCGCACGCCCCGCGCCTATCTGGCGACGCGCCTCGTGCCGGTGGAGAGCGAGCGCGTTCTCAAGGAACAGGGCCTGCCCGATCTGGAGCACAGCGACGAAGCGCTCATCGACGTGGCCGACGTCAAGGATCTCGACAACCGTTACGGCCTCGGAGATTCCACGGAAACGCTGGAGCCTCCCAGCGGCAAGGCCATCATCATCCGTTACCGTCGCAACAGCGTGCGCATCCGCGTGGTCGCCGACAAGCCGGCGATGCTCGTTCTGCATGATATCTACTATCCCGGCTGGCAGGTGACGGTCGATGGCGAGGAAAAGCCGATCCGGCGCGCCAATCTTCTGTTCCGGGCCGTGGAGGTGCCGGCGGGCCGCCACATGGTCGAATTCAGTTACCAGCCGCTATCGCTTCATAATCTCGCCACAGCCGCAGCCGACCTATTGGACGACAAGGAAACGGCCGCGGTGAAATGAGCGCGGTGGTCCGTAGCCGATACCATGCTGGCCGGGACGCCGGCTTGCGGTGGGCGTCTTCCCTTGGCACATACGGCGGATGATGACCAGGCGCACACGAATGATCGGCAGGCTCGAAGGCAACGCGGGACATGGTGGCAGGCATCCGAGGTTTGTGCCACCGCGACGCGCCACCGGCCCGGGATGGGCTCCTTCGGCCCTGACATCGGAAGCCTCGCTGGCGTTGCTCCTGGTGCTGGCAACGCCGGCTCTCGCACAGGCACCGATGGCGCAGCCGCTTCCGCCCACGACAGCAACGTCGCCGGCCGCGCCACCCGCCGCGATGGCGCCACTCGATGGGCCCGCCGCAGTCAAGAGTCTGGTCACGGCCAGTGCCACCTTGACCACGCGCGACACCCCGATCCGCTCAGGCCTGATCTGGCGGGTGTACCGGCTGGGCAGCGATGGCGCGCCACCGGAGCTGATGGCCCGCTCGAATGACGCCACAAGCCATTTCGAGCTGCCGCCCGGCACCTATATGCTGCACGCTTCTTACGGCTTCGCCAGCGCCATGCGCCGCATCACCCTGCGGAATACCCCGCTCGATGAGACCCTGACGGTCAATGCGGGGGCGCTGAAGGTCGCCGGCACCATCGGCGATATCGCGATTCCGGTCTCGAAGCTGACCTTCTCCGTCTACCTGCCCGTCGGCAACGATGCCGAGGGGCGTCTGGTCGTTGCCGACGCCAAGCCTGGGGACCTGATTCGCCTGCCGGAGGGCTCCTATCGCATCGTCTCGACCTATGGCGACACCAATGCGATCATGCGCAGCGACCTGCGGGTGGAGGCCGGCAAGCTGACGGAGGCGACGGTCAACCACCGCGCCGCCACCGTTACGCTGAAGCTCGTGAACGCCGCCGGCGGCGAGGCCTTCGCGGGCACCGCGTTCAGCGTGCTGACACCGGGCGGCGACGTGATCCGCGAGGCGATCGGCGCTTTCCCCTCGCTGGTGCTCGCAGAGGGCGATTATGTGCTGATCGCCCGGCATGACGGCCAGGTCTATACGCGGGAATTCAAGGTCGACAGCGGCCTGGACAAGGACATCGAGATCGTCGCGCGCTAGAACAAGTCCGGTGAACGCCGGGATTTGCATCTCTCGTGCGGCGGATCACGTCACGGGACTGGGTGTCGCCTCCGCCCGATGCTCCGCTGGCTGCGGGTCCGCATCGCAGGCCGCAATCCCGAAGAACGTCTGGAATGCCGCTTGCCCGGTCGGCGTGATGGCGAGAGCCCGGGAATCGCGGGTCCTCTCGACCCACCCCAGCCGCAGGCAGTGGTTGCACAGCGCCTTTCCAACCTGTCCGGCCAGATGAAAGCGCCGCTCGCTCCAGTCGAGGCAGGGCCGGCACAGGATGCGGCCGCTGCGGCCCTCGTCGAGGTCGACGCCTAGTCGCAGGAGAAAGACGTGGCCGCTCGATGTGAGCCGCCCGGCACCATCCTCCAGCACCACATGGCCCGCGCCCTGCATGGCATCGGCGATCGCCACGCCAAGTCGACCAGCGATATGGTCGTAGCAGGTGCGCGCGGCGCGCATCCGCTCATCGGCCGGTCCGGCGCGGCGCAAGGGTCTGGCGGCGGAACCGGCGATGGTCCCGGCAAAGCCGAGCATCACCTCGATCATCCGGCCGATGTCCGGCGAGGCGATGCGGTAGTAGCGATGCCGTCCCTGGGCCACCGCGGTCAACAGGCCGCCATCGACCAGTTTCGCCAGATGGGCACTCGCCGTCGGCGCGCCGACCCGCGCCAGGAACGCGAGTTCCTTCGCGGTGCGAGCCTGGCCGTCCATTAGGGCGAGCAGGATATTGGCGCGAGTGGGATCACCCACCAGCGCCCCGATCTGGGCAAGGTGTGTCTGCGCACTCATCGCTCAAGATTAGCAGGCCATAGTGCACGTCGCACGTTCCGATCCTTCGCTATCGGTCGAAGCGTTCTCCGGCGACAGGGGCCGCTGCCGCCGTCATCGTCCGCCGCAGAACGAGGACAACACCATGGCCAATATATCTCTGCCTTCATCCATCACCACAAGCAGCGGCAGCTATGGCTTGCGCTGGGTGGCCTGGCTGGAACTCTGCCTCTCGCGCTCCGTGGAGCGCCGCCGTCTACGGCAGCTCGACGAGACCGCCCTGAAGGACATCGGCCTGTCCCAGGTGGACGCCGAACGCGAGGCCGCGCGCTGGCCGTGGGACGGCCCGGCGCGCTGACCCCGATGGCCGCTGGTTCCCTGAGAATGGCTTCAGCGAAACATTGGTCTTTGACCCGTCGACATTCGGCCGAGAGCAAATCCGACTTGGATGGAATCGGCCGATTCCATCTAAGTCTATGACTTTGCTTGTTAATTTTTGAGCGGAGCAAGTCCGCAAAAGACGGACTTGCTCTAGCGAGACAGATCCGGCGGCCTCGCTTCCCTGAGGAGGTCGGCGAGCGCCTCGTCCAGTGTCATCGAGGTCTGGTTGGGCGATCCGAGCCGGCGTATCGACACGGTGCGTTCGGCCGCTTCCTTACGCCCGACAACGAGCAGCACCGGCACCTTGGCCAGCGAGTGCTCGCGCACCTTGTAAGTGATCTTCTCGTTGCGCAGGTCCTTCTCGGCCCGCAGGCCGGCGGCCTTCAGCGTTGCGACCACGTCTTCCGCATAAGCGTCCGCGTCCGACGTGATGGTCGCGACGACGACCTGGGAGGGTGCGAGCCACAGCGGGAAATGGCCCGCGAAATGCTCGATGAGGATGCCTGTGAAGCGCTCCATCGAGCCGCAGATGGCGCGGTGGATCATCACCGGCGGCTTCTTGGTGCCATCGGCATCCACATAGAACGCCCCGAATCGCTCGGGCAGGTTGAAGTCGACCTGCGTCGTGCCGCACTGCCATTCGCGGCCGATAGCATCGCGCAGGGTATATTCGAACTTCGGCCCGTAGAAGGCGCCCTCACCCGGCAGGATGTCGGTCTTGATGCGGCCACCGGAGCGTGCGGCGATCTCCTCGAGCACGCGGCTCATCACCGCCTCGGCGTGATCCCAGACCTCGTCGCTGCCGACGCGCTTCTCCGGCCGCGTGGAGAGCTTCACGACGATCTCCTCGAAGCCGAAATCGGCATAGGTCGAGAGAATGAGATCGTTGATCTTGAGGCATTCCTCCGCCATCTGCTCTTCCGTACAGAAGATATGCGCGTCGTCCTGGGTGAACCCGCGCACGCGCATCAGCCCGTGCAGCGCGCCCGACGGCTCGTAGCGATGCACGGCACCGAATTCGGCGAGCCGCATCGGCAGGTCGCGATAGCTTTTCAGGCCGTGCTTGAAGATCTGCACATGGCCGGGACAGTTCATCGGCTTCAAGGCGAAGACGCGCTCGTCCTCCGTCTCATCGCCGGCGGACTGCACCTTGAACATGTTCTCCTTGTACCAGCCCCAATGCCCTGAGGTCTCCCACAAGGACTTGTCGAGCACCTGCGGCGCGTTGACCTCCGCGTAGTCGGCAGCGAGCCGCCGGCGCATATAGGCGATCAGGCTCTGGAACAGGCTCCAGCCCTTGGGGTGCCAGAAGACGACGCCCGGCCCCTCCTCCTGGAAGTGGAAGAGATCCATCTCGCGGCCGAGCCGGCGATGGTCGCGCTTCTCCGCTTCCTCGAGCTGATGCAGATAATGATCGAGGTCCTCCTGGTTCCTCCAGGCCGTCCCGTAGATGCGTGTCAGCATCGCGTTGTTGCTGTCGCCGCGCCAGTAGGCGCCCGCGACCTTCATCAGCTTGAAGGCATTGCCGATCTTGCCTGTGGAGGTCATATGCGGACCGCGGCACAGGTCGAACCAGTCGCCCTGATGGTAGATCTTGAGACTCTGCCCCTCCGGGATCGCGTCGACGAGTTCGACCTTGTAGGCCTCGCCCTTCTCGCGGAAGACTTCCTTTGCCTTGTCGCGGCTCCAGATGTCCTTGGTGAACGGCTTGTCGCGCGCGATGATCTCGCGCATCTTCGCCTCGATCTTCGGAAGATCTTCAGGTGTGAAGGGCTCGTTGCGCGCGAAGTCGTAGTAGAAGCCGTTCTCGATGACGGGGCCGATGGTCACCTGCGTGCCGGGGAAGAGCTCCTGCACGGCCTCGGCCAGCACATGGGCGCAGTCGTGGCGGATGAGCTCCAGCGCGCGCGGATCGTCACGGGTCACGAATTCGATGCGCGCGTCCCGCTCGATCGGGTCGGCGAGATCGGTCGTGACGCCGTCGAGCGCCATGGCAACGGTGCGCTTGGCCAGCGACGGGGAGATGCCCTTGGCGATATCGAAGCCGGTCGTTCCTTCGGCGAAGGAGCGTTCGGCGCCATCGGGAAATGTCAGATTAATCATTCATGTGCTCCTGCTCACTCCTGCATACGGCGCAGGTAAGCGTTGTGCGTTTCTGTCGGGCCCCGCGCGGACGCCGGAGGGCATCCGTGCTTCACGGGCTGGTCTTGGCTTCGCGATCCTCGGGATCGACGGCCTCGCAGATAAACTGCGGCGCGTTCACGCCGCGCCAACGACCGTAGCGCCACGGCTTATACCAGGTGCTGCCGAAGGGCAATTGCTCCGGCACGACATCGAGGCCCGACGTCCCCCAGGGGGTGCAACGGCAAAGCCGCGCGGTTCCCATCCAGCCCCCCGCCCAGACCCCGTGGCGGTCGATCGCCTCATCCATATAGGACGAGCATGTCGGCAGATGGCGGCAGGTTCGTCCGATCAGGCTTGAAAGCGTGAGCTGATAGGTCCGGATCAACAGATGCGCAATGACAACACCCGGATGTTTTCTCATGAACCCGCTTGCCTTTTCATGGCACCTCAAACATCTGAGGTATTATGCTGATATTTCGAATATGACTTGCGGAAGAACTGGCGAGCCTTTTTTGCGGACCCTCCTGGGGCACGGGGATCCGGTAAGCAAATGGTGAGGCTTTTCGCTCAATAAAAGCGGTGGTCGGTAAGGAGTTGTCATATGGTTCGGTATGCGTTGCCCGCTTTTGGCCTCGGCTTGCTCATGACAAGCGGGGCAGCCTTGGCGACTGACTGGAGTATTCCCACCGAGGCGACGGCAACCCGTCAGCCGGACAGTCAATGGGTCGTTACTTTGAAGGGCAATGGCATCGTCAACCCGGACTATCTCGGCGCGAAGGACTATACGTTCACCCCCTTCCCCTCCATCGGTATTCGCAAGGCAAGCACGCCCTATCAGTTCAGCGCGCCCGATGACGGTATCGGCATCGCGCTCTTTCAGAACGAATGGTTCAATATCGGTCCGGTCGCGCGCTACCGTCCCGGGCGCTATCTCGATGGCAATCGCGAACTCTATGGCCTCAACAAGGTCCAATGGACGATTCAAGGTGGCGTTTACGCCGAGGTCTGGCCGACGCAGAACCTGCGCGGACGCGTGGAAATTCGCCACGGCTTCCGCGCCGACGACGGGTGGGTCGGTGATCTCGCAGCGGATTTCGTCCAGCCGATCGGCAATCTGACACTCTCCGCGGGCCCGCGCATGATGTTCGGCAACGGCAAGTTCATGCGGACCAATTTCGGCGTTGATGCGAGTGAAGCCGCGCTCAACTGGCAGGTCTATCCCTACAAGCCCTCCGCGGGTCTCTTCGGTGCAGGTATCGCCGCTGCCGGCACCTACAAGTTCAATGACAATTGGTCCACCACCCTGCAGGCCAGCTGGACACGGCTGGTCCAGGATGCCAGCAAGAGCCCGATCGTGAGCAACTTAGGCTCCAAGGACCAATTCGTCGTCGGTCTCAGCGCCGCCTATTCCTTCTACATGCGCTAAGCCTTCATGGACGGCGCGCCCCGCTGCCCGAAGCTCCCGCACCGAGTGCGGAGCTTCGCCGCGATCGCACTCTTCTGCCTTCTTGCCGACGCTCCCGTGGCCATGGCCCGGGACGTCAGCCCCTCCTACATCACTCCCGAGGCGGTCAACCTGTCTGCCGTGCTGCCTCCGCCGCCCGAACCCGCGTCGCCGGAAGCCAAGGCGGACATGGACGCTGTTCTTGCGCTGCAAGCGGGCCGCACGAGCGAATCCGTCGCGCTGGCTCAAAAAGACCGGAAGCAGACCGTTTTCCGCTTCGCGGATGTCCTCGGTCCTGATTTCCGCAGGAAGCGCCTGCCGCTGACCGCGGCCTTCTTCGCTGAGATCACGGCTGATGAAGAGGCGATCCTCGCCACGGTCAAGAACCGGTGGCAAAGGCCGCGACCCTTCGTCGCCAATCCCGCCGTGACGACCTGCGTCAAACGGCCGACGACCGGATCCTACCCGTCGAGCCATGCAGCGCTCGGTTATCTCTACGGCCTCATTCTCGCGGACATGCTCCCGCGCGACCGGGATGCGCTGCTCGCACGCGCCCAAACCTATGCCGAAAGCCGCGCCCTGTGCGGCGTTCACTATCCGAGCGATATCGCTGCCGGCCAGCGTGCCGCCGAGGCCATCTTCGCCGCGCTCAAGGCCTCGCCCCGCTATCACGCCGCCTTTCGGGACGTGCGTGAAGAGATCCAGGCCGCGCTAAACCTGCAAACCGCCCACTGAGCTTCGGGTCATCCCCGTCAACCGTGACCGCGCCGCGGGTTTCACTGCAGCCGCGCTCTCTTGTTCAATGGTTGAGCGCGCAGGGCACCGGCCGAAGGGGCGCACGGCGGACTTCGGCATCCCGCTCAGCTCGCCTCGGCCAGGCGCTTGGCGCCGATCTTGTCGATCGCATCCACCACAGCATCGAAAGTCAAAAGCGTCGAGGCATGCCGGGCCTTGTAGTCACGCACGGGTTCAAGAACCGCGAGGTCCGACCAGCGTCCACCGGGCGGAGAACCGTTCTCCTTGAGCATGCGACGCATCGCCTCGCGCAGCTGGCGCAGCTCGTCCGCCGTCGCACCGATCACATGGCGCGCCATGATCGACGAGGAGGCCTGGCCAAGCGCGCAGGCCTTCACGTCATGGGCGAAATCCGTAACGGTATCGTGATCCATGACGAGATCGACCGTGACCGTAGAGCCACACAGCTTGGAATGGGCAGTCGCGGACGCCTGTGGCTCAGCCAATCGCCCAAGCCGCGGAATGTCAGCCGCCAGCTCGAGAATCCGCCTGTTGTAGATATCATTCAGCATGACTTTTCGCCCAGAGTCCGACCGTTGCGCATTGCGACCTGCCAATCCCGGTATATATAGGCACAGGATTGACGAGCCGGAAGATCTGCTGAGCGACCGTCGACGTATAGAGTCATGCCCTGTTTTTGGGGCGATTGAGGATCAAGCGGGAGGCACCACATGGACGCCGTGGTTAAGTCCTTGTCCGCGCGAATGGCAGACGCCACCGCCGACAAGCCCAGTGTTACGCGACCCAGCCGCGAAGAAGCGGAGGCTGCGGTTCGCGTCCTCCTGCAATGGGCTGGCGAGGATCCGGACCGCGAAGGACTGATCGATACGCCGCGACGCGTCGTACGCACCTACGAGGAACTCTTCCGGGGCTATCGCGACGATCCCTCCATCGTGCTCGACAGGGTGTTCGAGGAGGTCGCAGGCTACGACGGCCTCGTGCTCCTCCGCGATATTCCCTTCTATTCCCACTGCGAGCATCACATGGTGCCGATCATCGGCACCGCGCATATCGCCTATTATCCGACGCAAGGCGTCGTCGGTCTGTCGAAGCTGGCGCGCGTCGTCGATGTCTATGCCCGCCGCCTGCAGACGCAGGAGCGGCTCACCGCCCAGATCACCGATGCGCTCGAAGAGACGCTGAAGCCGCGCGGCGTCGCCGTCATGATCGAAGCCGAGCATATGTGCATGTCCATGCGTGGCATTCAGAAG
This sequence comes from Chelatococcus asaccharovorans, assembly GCF_003201475.1. Taxonomy (GTDB): domain Bacteria; phylum Pseudomonadota; class Alphaproteobacteria; order Rhizobiales; family Beijerinckiaceae; genus Chelatococcus; species Chelatococcus asaccharovorans. Next base: position 464,763 of record NZ_QJJK01000006.1, read on the forward strand.
CAGGGCGTTTCCACCCTCACCACCCGCTTCACCGGGCTGTTCAAGGAGGAGCCCGGTGAACAGGCCCGCTTCATGGCGATGGTGCGCTCAAAGGCGGCCTGATGCCCGCCTATGGCGGTCATTGGCGGCTATTGGTAGCCATTGGTAGCAATGCGCCCTTCCGACCTTTTCTCCAACCGGATCATCCCTCGTGAGCGAGACTTCAGGAATTGCGACGGCTTTTGCATCGCGGGGTACCACGGCCGAGGTGGAGGAAGGCGAGATTCTCATGCCCGCCTTCGACGCCAATGGCCTGATCACCTGCGTGACGACCCACGCCGATACCGGCGAGGTTCTCATGGTTGCGCATATGAACGCCGAGGCGCTGGCGCGCAGCATCGCCACCGGCGAAGCCTGGTATTGGTCACGTTCGCGCCAGACGCTCTGGCACAAGGGTGACACGTCCGGTCAGTTGCAGACCATCGTCGACATGCGGGTCGATTGCGACCAGGATGCCATCTGGATCAAGGTGCGCGTCGGCGGAGACGGGGGGTGCTGCCACACCGGCAGACGGAGCTGCTTCTACCGGAGCGTGGCCCTCGGCGATGCTTCACGACAGCTTACCCCTACCAAGACCTGACCGGCACGCGCTGCCTCGGCCCGTTGCCTTGAAGCGCTTGTGAACGAATTCGTGGCAGGTTGCCGCGATTGCAGCGGACAAGTTCGGGACATCATCGATGTTGGGAAGAATGGCCTCCGGATCCAACCGCTCCGAAGCATCCGGTTCTGAAGCACCCGGTTTCGAGGCACCTGGTTATGGGGCACCTGGTTCTCCCGCTGTCTCGCCCGAGTCGGACACGCCAGCCTACACCACATCCGCCCCGCAGAACGGCTTGCCCTCACGCGTGAAGGTGGGGCTTGCCTTGGGCGGCGGCGCGGCCCGCGGCTGGTCTCACATCGGCGTGGTGAAAGCCCTGGAGCGTGAGGGACTCATTCCCGACGTGATCGTCGGCACGTCGATCGGCGCGGTGGTCGGCGGCTGCTTTTCCGCCGGCAAGCTTGATGTGCTCGAGGCTTTCGCACGCTCGCTGACCCGCCGGCGCGTCATCAGTCTCCTGGACTTTCACCTGAACGGATCCGGCCTCATCGCCGGCGACCGGCTGAAGAGACTTCTCGATGAAAATCTCATAGGCATCCGCGCCGAGACCCTGCCCCACCGCTTCGCGGCGGTGGCGACCGAGCTTGGCAGTGGCCATGAGGTCTGGCTGACCAAGGGCCTGCTCACCGATATCATGCGCGCCTCCTACGCCCTCCCCGGGGTCCTCGACGCAGTCAAGTTCGGTGGGCGCTGGCTGATGGACGGTGCCCTCGTCAATCCGATACCGGTGACGGTGGCCCGCGCGCTCGGTGCCGATGTGGTCATCTGCGTGAATTTGAACGGCGATTCGCGCAGCCGCGGCGCGGTCATCCCCGTCGTCGACCCCGATGCCGCCCAGAGCACGCAAACCATCATCGCCGAAGCCGCCGCCAAGCGGCGCAGCCTGCTTGGGCCGGTCTGGGGCGTCGCGGAACGCGTCCGCCAGTTCGCCACGCGTTCCGATGGCGGTCCTGGCATCGGCTCGGTGATGGTCGATGCCTTCAATATCACCCAGGATCGGATCGCCCGCTCGCGTCTCGCCGGCGATCCTCCCGACCTCATGATTTCACCGAAGCTCAATCGTATCGGCCTGTTCGACTTCCACAAGGCCGAGGAGTCGATTGCCCTTGGCGCCGATGCCGCCGAACGGATGATGGACGAGATCCGTGATTATCTCATCCAGGAATCGATGGCCCGGCAGGTTATCGGGTAGAGCAGATCCGGCTTGGATGGAAACGTCCGACCATCCAAGCCGATGGGTTTGCACGTCAATTTTCGAGCGGAGCAAGTCCGCATCAGGCGGTCGCGATATACTCGCGCAGGATCTGATGCTCGTGCTCGACTTCAGCGAGCCGATGCTTGACGACATCGCCGATGGAGATGATACCCACCAGCACCCCGTTCTCCACGACGGGGACATGCCGGAATTTGCCGAGCGTCATCAATTCCATCACGTCGTTGACAAGGAAGCTTCCGGTGCAGGTGCGGACATTCGCCGTCATATGCGCCGAAACCGCCTCGCTGAAGGCGACGGCCCCCTCCTTGGCAAGCACGCGGACGATATCGCGTTCGGTGATGATGCCAAGAACCTTGCGGTCTGCACCGGCGACGACCAGCGCGCCGATGTGCTTTTCGGCCAAGAGCTTCACGGCCTCATCGAGCGTGCGGTGGGGCGGTATCGTGACGACGTCTCCCCCCTTCATGGCAAGAATGCGATCGACGGACATTGCCTTCCTCCTTCCTCCAGGGACACAGGCTCAGAACAACCTGCGACCGATTGTCAGAGATTGTGGGGAAAGCTTATGCGGACCGCAAGGTCAATGCGATCCGTGATGTGTGCGTGAAGTGGTGCGCGGCACGCCGGTGGTTGCCGGAAAGCCTGAAGAGATCCGGCTCAGCGGCGCCGGCGTGCGACCGGGTCGAGCAGGGGAAACAGCAGGAAGCCGGCCACGAAGCCACCGATATGGGCCTCCCAGGCGATACCGCCATCGGCAAGGCCGAGCGGGCTTGCCACCACGCCGAATACCAGATTCACGCCGAACCAGACCGCAATGAAGCTCATCGCGCGACGATCCTGCAGGATCTCCCGCCAGCTCTGCGCCGGGGTGAACTCCCCCAAACCTTGCTGATGGCCGAGCCAGGGCATGCCGGGCTGAAAGACAAAGCGGCAAGCCGCTGCCATGACACCCGAGATCGCGCCGGATGCACCAATCATCGGGATCGTGCCATAGGGATTGAACAGGGCGTAGAATACAGCCCCGGCAACGGCGCAGAGCGCCGCCAGCAGGAAAAAGCGGGCCGCGCCGAAACGCCGCGCCACCGGGCTGCCGAAGGCCACCAGCCACAGCGCGTTGAAAATCAGATGCGTCCACGACCCGTGAAGGAAGGCATGGGTGATGAGCGTCCAGAGCTTCGAGCCTTCCTGAAGCAGGAGCTGCGCCAGAAGAACGTTCTGGCCGCCCCGCGCGGCGGCAGCCGCAAGAACGTCATCGAGCTGCGCGGGCAGGATCGCGACCGTCAGCCGCGCCGGGACGAAGGCGAAATCGACAAGGACGCGAAAATCCGTCTCCTCGCCGATCGCCAGCCGGGCAACATGGATCACAACGAGTATGCCGATCAGGACAACGACCGCGCGCGGCACATTGACCATCGGCTCACGCGCGGGGCGATGCGGTGTGAAGGCGTTCAAGGGCATAAGGTTCCTTCGTCTGCGTCGGTTCGCGCCGGTCGCTGCCGCCCCGGCGAGGGTCTCCCAAGCAAGACCACCAAGCGAGGCCGCGGCATCACGGTGGAAGACTTCTGGCATATTTTCCCGCACGAAACACCATTGCTCACAAGGCATTCGTCATGGGGCCGGAAGGCTGCGCGCTCCCGTCATCGATCTACGATCACAATAAGAAGGACTGTCGGATAGCCCTTCTCCGCCATGTTTTGGCGATCTTTGAACGCCTTTTCTCTCATATCGCGCGGGAACAGGCGGTGAATATCGGTGCGATGTGCTTATAAACAATCAATCATTAACCAAGATGAGCTAGTGGTTCGTTTCCAACATTTGCATCCCATTTGTATCGGCCCCGAGGGCAAATGTTGGAAACAGGAGAACCACTAGGATGCTTATGGTTCTCGTGGAATTTTCGAATTTGACATTCGGTCTCGAGGCCGACATCGAGCGGGTACCGAATGTCAAATTCATTCCACGAGTGGTTCGCTTCCAACATTTGCATCCCATTTGTATCGGCCCCGAGGGCAAATGTTGGAAACAGGAGAACCACTAGGATGCTTATGGTTCTCGTGGAATTTTCGAATTTGACATTCGGTCTCGAGGCCGACATCACGCGGGTACCGAATGTCAAATTCATTCCACGAGTGGTTCGTTTCCAACATTTGCATCCCATTTGTATCGGCCCCGAGGGCAAATGTTGGAAACAGGAGAACCACTAGGATGCTTATGGTTCTCGTGGAATTTTCGAA
>NZ_QJJK01000006.1:468855-476980 GCF_003201475.1 Chelatococcus asaccharovorans
CGTTTCCAACATTTGCATCCCATTTGTATCGGCCCCGAGGGCAAATGTTGGAAACAGGAGAACCACTAGGATGCTTATGGTTCTCGTGGAATTTTCGAATTTGACATTCGGTCTCGAGGCCGACATCGAGCGGGTACCGAATGTCAAATTCATTCCACGAGGAATGGTGGCCGGGTCGGCGCGTCCAGCGCCTGCGTTGTTTGTGCGTGACATCCTTGGTTGACTGCTACGGACCGACAGATGACGCCGACACGACCCGACGCTCCGCCCTCACAGCCGATCGACGACGCCGAACGGCGACGCTATGAGCGCCTCAGGATCACGCTCCTCGGGCGCTACATGATCGAAAGTCAGCATGAGTATCCATGCCAGACCATCGACATGTCCCCCGGCGATCTGCATATCCAAGCCCCGAACCGAGGTCAGCTCGGCGAACACGTGGTGCTCTATCTCGATCATCTCGGACGCATCGAGGGGGATATCATCCGCCATTCGCATGAAGGCTTCGTGGTCGCGATCACGGCAACCCCGCGCAAGCGCGAGAAGATCGCGGCGCATATGACGTGGCTGGCCAACCGGGAGCCGCTCGAGACGCCCGAAGTCCGTCGGCATGACCGTATCGTCCCCGCCAGCACCGGGATCGGGCTGACCTTGCAGGACGGCACACGCCACAACGTCCAGATCATGGATATCTCCCCCTCCGGCGCAGCGCTCATCGCCGAGGTCGCGCCGGACATCGGCGCGCCCGTCATCGTCGGCCGCACCAGCGCGCGGGTCGTCCGGCATTTCAAGGGCGGATTCGCCGTCGAGTTCGGTGAGATCATGGGCAAACAGGACTTCGCGCGGATGATCGGATCGCGGAGCTAGCTAGTCGAGCTTTGAATTTGACATTTGAGCTGGAGCTTGATGACAGGCGGGACTCACATGTCAAATTCGCTCCACTCGGGCAAATCCCTCTGTCGCCGACTTGCGCGAAGAACGACCGACGGCAGCGAGATTGACCGGCGCAACCGATGGCTGCGCAGGAACCAGCATCCACTCTTGGTTAAAGGCAAGCATACAGGAACAAATAGAATTTCGGTTATTTCTATACAGTCAATAGATAGTAATTTATGTTGAATATGAACCTAAAAAACGACGCTATTATTTTTCACGGCAGGAAATATATAATGGCCAATACTCGCCTCACACAAGCGTGGAGGACGAGTAATGAACCGGAGACCGGACCGAGCCAGACCTCGCTCCCTGCAGCTCGCCATTGCCACAATTCTGGCAAGCCTGATCGCGGCACCGGCGCTTCCGATCGAGCGGCACGTGTCGCTCCCACCCGCGAGCAACCCTGCACCGGCCGCCGAGAGGACGCGCCCGCCCATCGGCTGGGTCGATTTCTGCAAGCGCCATCCCGCCGAATGCACCACAGATATCGGCGAGCCAGCAAAGATCATGCTCTTTCAGGCGCGCTGGGACGAAATCGGCACGGTCAACCGGCGTGTCAATGCCCAGATCCGGCCCATGCCCGACATCGAGCATTGGGGCCTGATCGAGTCATGGGACTTTCCGGACGACGGGATCGGTGATTGCGAGGACTATGTCCTCGAGAAGCGCAGGCAGCTTGCGGCGGCCGGTCTGCCGCGCCGCGCGCTTCTGATCACGGTCGTTCTGGACGAAGCGAATGCCGGCCACGCCGTGTTGATGGTGCGCACCGACCGCGGCGACTTCGTCCTCGACAACAAGCGTGACGCCATCCTTCCCTGGCGCGCCACAGGCTACAGCTTCATCAAGCGCGAAAGCCAGCGCGAGACGGGCTGGATCGCCTTTGGCGGACAGGAGGACAATGCGGCAACGGCCACGCTTTCGCCGCCAAATTAACAAAATAATCACAAAGAAGGTTAACGCGCGTTAACACATCTTGTTCCGATGCGCTCGCCGTGAAAGAGTAAATGAAGCGTTACCGAGTTGGGATAGTACGGGTATGGCGGTCACTCTTCGCGTCGTGGCGTTCCTCGCAGCCCTTTGCGCCGCAGCAACGTCCCAAGCCGTGGCACAGAGCCGCCAGGCTGCCTTGCCCAACTTTCCGATCACCCCCATCGCCCTGGAAATGGGCAATACCCGCGCGCCTCTCGGCTGGGCAGATTTCTGCCGTAAGAACAGCGCCGACTGCGACACGGCCGATGGCCATGCAAGGGAGGTGATGATCACCTCCCGCAGCTGGGCTCTCCTGCTCGGCATCAATACCAAAGTGAACAAAGAGATCGAGCCCGTCAGCGACATAGATCACTGGGGCATCGTGGAATCCTGGGACTATCCAACCGACGGCAAGGGCGACTGTGAGGATTATGTCCTCGAAAAGCGCCGGCAGCTCATCAAGGCCGGCATGCCGCGGGAAGCGCTCCTCGTCACGGTCGTCCGCGACCTGGAAAATGAAGGCCACGCCGTCCTCACCGTGCGCACGGACATCGGTGATCTCGTTCTCGACAACAAGCGCCAGCAGATCCTGCCCTGGACTGCGACGGGCTATCGCTATATCAAGCGCCAGTCCGCGACCAATCCGAACCTGTGGGTTGCGCTCGGCGCCCCGGACAGCACCACCGCGACGGCGGCTCGCTGATAGCGAGCCGGACGCCTTCTCATCAGTCGATCGGACTGAGATCGGTCGCAAACCGCTTCCAGTTTCGCTGATAACCGGTGGCCGACAGCCTCAGCTTGTCGATCGCCGCCTCATCGAGCGCCCGCACGACACGCGCGGGTGAACCGACGATGAGGCTGCCGTCAGGAAATTCCTTGCCTTCCGTCACCAATGCGCCGGCGCCGACCAGGCAATTGGCGCCGATCCGGGCGCCATTGAGCACGATCGCCCCCATGCCGATCAGGCTGTTCGATCCGATCCGGCAACCATGCAGGATGGCGCGGTGACCGATGGTGCAGCCCTCGCCGATCTCCAGCGGAAAGCCCATGTCGGTGTGAAGGACTGAGCCCTCCTGGATATTACTGCCGGCACCAACGGTGATGGCTTCGTTATCGCCGCGCAGCACCGCCCCGAACCAGATGCCGACATCCCGGCCCAGAACGACATCACCGATCACCTGGGCACAGGGGGCAACCCAGAAATGGCCGGGTGGCGGCAGCTGCGGCTCCCGTTGTCCTAGTCGATATAGCGGCATGCCCTGCCCTCCCGCATGTGGAACCCTGCCCGTGAAGCCTGGCATGGGCCGATCGCTGGAATCTAGATCATTTTCGGGCGAAGTGGACACTGGTTCGCGTGAAGAAAATGCGCGGAGACAAAGATTGAGCGCATCGCGACGTCAGGCGTGACGCGGCTTGCCGCACAATACGATCAAGCTCCTCGCAGGCGGTGATCGGCTTAAGGGTTCCGCAAGCGCGCCACGGCATGATTGCGCGCTGTACGCGGATGCCCAGCGCCCGGCCATAGGCCAGGCCGAAGCAATCAAGGAAACATTAAGCATCAGAGTGAATGATGGCTCATCATGAGTTCCGCGATCTGTGGACTCGCGCCACAGGCGGAGACGTCACCATGGCGAAGGCGGCCATTTTCGCAGCGCTGCGGCATGCGCCGGCGCAGGAGCCGCGCCCGGCGGACGGCTCCGTGCTCGCCTTCATGGCAGCCACCGTCGTCGGGATCGCCATGGCCACGGGCGTGGCGCTTTCCATGGCAGCGGCCGGGCCGGAACCGCTGCCGGCCGTTGTCCACTATCAGATTGGCAACACGCCCCTGACCGCGCCGCGGGAATGGCTGCGCGCACCTGTCGCCCATGCCGGCCGTGTCGAACAGCTCGAACTCATTGTCGATTGGCCGCGACACATTCCGGCCGCGCGCCAGAATGACGCGGCCGGATCCCGCCCGTTCGATGGTTCGGTGTTGATTTCGCTGGCGGCCGCAGACCCCCTTTCGGCCCCGACCGAACGCCTGAGCAGGGTCTATAGCCGCTTCCTCGACCCGAACGGCGAGCACGGGCCGGCGGGGCTCGTCGCCTATACGTTCCGGGCCGGCTCACGTTACGAGAATGAGCGTCTGTTCGTGACATCGGAGGGCTTCACCACCGCAAATGGCGAGGCATTCTTTGCCCGCTGCCCCGACGGCGAACGCAAGGACAAGCCGACGAATCTATGCACGACAACGCTGCATATCGGCATGCTGGATGCGGTTATCCGATTCAGCCCGAACCGCCTTGGCGACTGGCCACGCCTTGTCGACGGCGTCACGCGGATTGTGACCGCCATGATCCACAAGCCGAGGCCTCCTGCGTGAGGCCCCTCAGGCCGTAGTGTCAGTCCTCGAGATCGGCGTCCAGAATCGCCATCTGGAAGCTGTAGGACTTGTCGCCGTCCTCGTCGTCGAGGAACAACACACCCAGGAATTCCTCGCCCACATAGACTTCGGCGGAATCCGTCTTGCGCGGGCGCGCAACCACCCTGATGGATTGATTGGCGAATGTGCGGCGCAGAAAGCGCTCGATCTTCGCGAGTTCGGTTTTGTCCATCTCATGGCCTCTAAAGCTCGACGATCCAGGCCACCGCCTTGCCATGCATGAACCCGGAGAGCAAGGCGGACGGGCTCAATCGCTGCTTTTGTCCGCTAGAATCTGGTCCATACGCCGGGCAGGCTCCGCGCAACCCGCCGTTCCAACGACACGCGCCGGCACGCCCGCGACCGTCGTGTTGGGCGGAACAGGCTGCAGAACGACGGAGCCGGCGGCAACGCGAGCGCAATGGCCAACCTCGATATTGCCAAGGATCTTGGCGCCGGCACCGATGAGCACCCCGTTCCTGATCTTCGGATGGCGATCGCCCTGTTCCTTGCCGGTGCCGCCCAGGGTCACGTCCTGCAACAGCGACACATTGTCCTCGACCACGGCCGTGGCGCCAATGACGAGGCCCGTCGCATGGTCGAGAAATATGCCCTTGCCGATGCGTGCCGCCGGGTTGATATCCGTCTGGAACACCTCGGACGACCGGCTCTGCAGATAGAGCGCGAAATCCCGGCGCCCTGCATGCCATAGCCAATGGGCCAGGCGATGCGTCTGGATGGCATGGAAGCCCTTGAAATAAAGGACCGGCTCGATCATCCGGGTGCAGGCAGGATCGCGATCGGCAACGGCGAGGATATCGGCACGGATTGCGTCCGCGATCGCCGGATCCCGGCTGATCGCCTCGCGGAAAACCTGCCCGATCAGGTCGGCCGGAAGCGTTGGATGGGAAAGACGCCCCGCAATGCGATGGCAAACGGCCGATTCAAGTGTTTCGTGATTCAGGATCACGCTGACGATCAGGCTGGCCAGTTCGCTCTCGCGGCTGACGATGCCCTCCGCTTCTCGCCGGATTTGCGACCACAGCGGGTCGAGCAGTTCAACGCCGCTGCGCTGGGCACCGTCCGGTCTGATCTGGCTGCGATACGACATCAAGTCTCTCCGTGAGCCGGACTGATCAGCCCGATGAACGATTGCGGACGACCGCACTGGAAACGTGGCCTTAGACCGCCCGAACATCTCTTTCGCAGATGCGCATTCCATGCCGGATTAACAATAGTCAAGAAGCGCGCGCCATCAATACAAGGCTCGCACAACGTCGCCAACCCTTAAAAAAGCTCCACATGACCAAGAGCTTGCGGCAACCCGATGAATCAACAGCAGAGCCTCGCCATCCCCGCGCGAACGAGAGCCGCAGCCGAAGAACAGAGCCCAGACCGGGCCGGTGAATCACTTTGCCAGATTGCCATCGCAAGACATTGAAATATCACAAGTTTACAAAACCGACCCTACTATCCCGTCCCGCAAATAGCTTTCCATAAATTACGGAAAGACGATGATTCGCAAACCGGAGTGGAGCGCGGATCATGGCTCAGATCGGACGTCCTCCAGAGCGGGTGCTCACCCTCAGCGAGACCGAGCGGGAGGAACTTCCCCGCCTCTCCGGATCGCAGTCGGCACCTCACTCCCTGGTTAGGCGAGCTCAGATCGTGCTCGCTTCCGCCGACGGCGAGGCCAGCACCTCGATCGCCCATCGCTTCGGTGTCAGCAATCCTGATATCGCCGATATCGATGCGCTCGCCGAAGCGATCATCGCCACGACGCCCCGTGCGGAAAATGAGGCCCCGTGTGGTCAATCAGGATAGCGCCTGAGCGCACGAACCTGGCCGCGCCTTTTGTCGAACGGCGCGCACCGCCTCCAGTATCGATGCTCTGAACGCCCTCCTTATTGCATGGAATGGCGATGATAGCCCACGAATATAATTCATAATTGTCACTCGGAATTTCTCTTATCGGGGTGTGCATCATGTCCACCTATACATTCGATGACTTTATCAATAAGCTTGGTCTCTTCCATTCGTCCAATCGCTACGATGCGGTCAACAGCACCAATCATTTAGGGCGCTTCCAGTTCGGGGAGGCGGCTCTCATCGACATCGGCATGGTGCGGAACGACGGCAAGCCGATCGACAACGACTTCAGCGGCGGGTGGACGGGAAAGTACGGAATCAACAGCAAGGAGGAATTCCTCGCCTCGCATGAGGCGCAGGACATGGCCATCCGCGACTTTCTCGGCAAGCAAGCCCATTTTCTGAGGGATTTCCTCCACTATGACGGTCAGAGCATCAACGGCCATGACATTTCGATCTCGGGCCTCCTGGGGGCCGCGCATCTCGCCGGAGCAGGCGGGGTCAGACGTTTCCTGAAATCGGGCGGCGATTACAATCCCAGCGACGCCAACGGCGCCTCTCTCATCCAGAGCCTCGATCGCTTTCACGGTTACGATGCTCCCTACACGGTCAACGCCACGCGTGACTACACTTTCATTGGCAGCGACGGGCCCGATGTCATCCGTGGCTATGACGGCAATGATTATTTCGTTGCAGGGGCCGGCAGCGACACCTTCGATGGTGGGGACGGTGAAGACACCATCGAACTATGGGCTGACCGGTCCGAATTCACGCTCGCGCGCGGCGCGACACCCTCCACGTGGCACATCAGGCTCAAACTCGACGATGGCCGCAGCGACCTCAAGAGCCTGCAGAATGTCGAGCTGGTCAGGTTCGCAGACGACGAGATTGTCGACTTGCGCACCATGCCGTCCGCCATGTCCGGTGAAGAACAGATCGCCGCGCCCGCCGAAGAACAGATCGTTGCGCCGCAAGCTGGCATACCCCCCACATCCGTCCGGGACGCCGCGGCGCAGCCCTCGACGCCGAGCGATCCGAACTTCGACGAAGACATCCCGGCCGAGCTGGTCGGCTGGCCGAACGGCTTTTGCGCGTGCGGCCTGCCGATCTTTTGATGCCGCGATCGTTCCCCGCGGCTTAGAACAAGGCCGTCTGTTGCGGATTGGCTCCGCTCAAGAATGGACGCGCAAATTCACCGCTGGTGGAGTGAGTTTGACATTTGAGTCCCGCCTGACATGAAGCTCCCGATCAAATGTCAAATTCAAAAGCTCCACTAGAACCAATAACTTGCTAGTGGTTCTCTTGACTCCGACATTTGATCCGAGGCCGGTATCAGGCGGATGCAAATGTCGGAGTCGAGCCACGAGTGTCCCGTCCCGCAAATAGCTTTCCATAAATTACGGAAAGACGATGATTCGCAAACCGGAATGGAGCGCGGATCATGGCTCAGATTGGACGTCCTCAAGAGCGGGTGCTCATCCTCAGCGAGACCGAGCGGGAGGAACTGGCCCGGCTCTCCAGATCGCAGTCGGCGCCTCACTCCCTGGTTAGAGCAGGCTGACTTTATACGGAACCGTGGTGTCATTCCGGGGCGGGCCGAAAGGCCCGAGCCCGGAACCCATGAACACCACGTTCTACCAGAGAGGCACAGTCCGATGCGTCTTTTCTCGGGCCGCGTGTTCATGGATCCCGGGCTCGTTGCTGCGCAACGCCCCGGGATGACCGTGGGATTCCATCCAAATACAGCATGCTCTAGATGTCGAAGCTATGAAGGTTGTTCATCCGGGGCCGGGATGTGAGGTTGGGGTTGCGAAGCCAACCAACCCTGACCGGAGCGCCCGGATGAACATGCATGAGAATGCGCGCCTGACGGTGCATGGTCGAGTCCTTCTCGTGCGGCGTGTCGTGGAAGAAGATTGGACAGTGGTAGCCGCGTCTGAGGCAGCGGGC
>NZ_QJJK01000007.1 GCF_003201475.1 Chelatococcus asaccharovorans
CTCCTGGATCGACGCCTACAACACCCGACGACCCCACTCGGCCCTCAACGGCATCCCGCCATTCCAGAGGCTGAACAACCTTCTTGGAAACGACAGCTAGCTAACCCGGATCGAGATTGATCGATCCGTCGTCAGAGGCCGGCGCGCCTCGCGCGCGACCGGCCGTCATCAACCGGAGAGACAAGTTGAACCAGCAAATCGTGGACACTATTGAAAATGGATTACGCGCGATGTGCGGAACAGCAACGGAGTACCAGCGTCTTGTAGACGCGGGACCCTTGTCGCACATCGTCATCAACGATTTCAAAGACAGGCTTCGCGCGCTTCCCAAAAAGGAGTGGCCGTCAGCAATCGAGATGCAGGCCCGAAATCGCGCTCATGAGATCCTCAGCTTCTATCTGCCCGGAGACCTTTATCATACATCGCAAGAATTCCTTTGGACGATGATCTCAATGGAGTTCTACAAGGTGTTCAAACCGCTATTCGCGAGCAGTCGGCCAACTTGGTCACACATGGCGTTGGCGAAGAACACGTTCTTAGCCGAGACCGAGGTTATCTACACGCGGGTACTTGGGACCGAAGACCAGCGCGGCGATGACGAAAAGAGACATAGCATCACTCGAGCGCACACCGACGTTTTACGATAAGCTTTGGCAGAGTGCTGGCCGTGGCGAGGCGTGGGCGCTGAAGGAACTAGTCGACGATTGGATCGACGGACGTGATACCGACGGCCTCGACCCTTCAAACTTCCTGCTTATGGTTCGCGCAGCAGCAAACCGGCGAGACGATTGGCATCAGGCAGAAGGCGAAGAGGACGCGGAGGCCTTCCAGCCAATGACCCATTCTCTGATCCGCACACATCGCGCTCTCTTAGAGTGGTATCTTTCGCACCATATCGTCGAGGCGCTTGAAGTATACTCGTGCCTAGATGACGCTGACTAATCAGCTGACACCATTGGGCCGGGCCGCGCCTCGCGCGCGGCCCGGAGAATGGTTGAGCTTTACGGCTGACATGTGGCGCCAGATAAGGTGTCTGCCCGACGGGACCCAGATCCGGATCCGCATTGTGGATTGAGGTGGGACACTTGCTCCGGGCGGGTGTGTCGAGCGTGTCCCCGAAGATAAACCAATATCCTGCGCCGCATAAGGCGCCTCATGCTGTAAGCCTCTAGCGAGGCTGTAGAGACGCATGGCGCGTTTATCAACGCCAGAAGCGGAACTGAGCCGATGCCGCTCCCTGGCCGTCCCTGGGCATCCTATGGGGTGTCCGCGAGGATGTGCGGGCGGGCGGACCCCGGCGGGTTAGGTTCTTCCCCCCACGGGTGGGTGCCGGGCTGAGGGGCAAGCGCACCTTTCGCACGTTTTCGGAAAATCGAAATTTCGAGTTTGCTTTGGGTCGCCCGGAACCTGGCCGTCTTCGCGGTGATCCTGCCCGAGGATGCTTATGAAAGTAGAAAAATCGTATTCGTCCGCAAACGAACCCGTAATAACTGCGTCCAACTGCGTCCGATCGTGAGCAACTACGAGCAACTGCGGACCATTTACTTCAGTTGAAAGATTTTTTATTGTGCGATGCGCCTTTCCGCGCTACTTTTGACGTGCCGTCCGTAAGCTCCTGCGCGGACAGAGCACAGCGCCGGCGGCCGTCGCTCCCATCGGCGGCCGCCGTTCCAGATGGGACATCATGAGCATATTTCAGAGCTTGAAACGCATCGCAGCAAGTAAAAAGCCAGCAGCATCTGCCGAGTTTGCGAAGCTGCTCGCCGAAGCTGCGTCCGAACGCGGCGATCTCGCCGTCGCGTTGGTTCGTGACATTGCGGAGGCCGACGCTAAGGTTGTCGCGGTAAATGCGAGCCTGCCCGATGGCTCGGATCCACTTGACACAGTCGAAGCGCGATCCCGCTGGATACCCTACCTCCCGAAGATCGTGACCGAGACGCGGCTTACGGCCTGGACGTTCTCAGATGAGACAGATCCGCTTCCTGATCAAATCGCCGGCGCCATCGAGGTCGACGCCACGGATCCCAACGCTGGTTGGTGGACTGACCCCGCGACGGTCGTCGGTGAGGCTGCGTCACGCCATCGAGGCATACCGCAGCATCCCGGCACGCGGCGAGGGTTGCGCGCCGTCACCTCCGGCGCGTCGAGATAACCGACAGCGCTATGCCGATCATCCCGACCTCGCTTGCGGCGGCTATTCGAGTGCCCGGCCTTCGCCCTGGACTGCCGGATGCATGGTCGTTCGAGGACCGCGGCTACGTCGAGCCGGCAGATGTCCTGCGCCGTCTCGATGAACTCGAGCGCGAGCGTCGTGTCGCAAAGCCGCTCACGCCGGAGCGACCGTCGCAGATCACGGTGCGCTTTGAGGCCGACGCTCCGTCCCCCACCGAGGTGGCTCTCGATGGTTGACCGCGAGTTCGTCGACCGGATTGCGGCGCTGGCTTCCCGGTATGGTGTCGAGATCAAACCGCTTCCTGGGGAGAGTGCTGAAACTTTCAATCGGCGCGCCCTTGAGATACTCGCGGTCGCTGCGCCGCCCGCCGCCTCTGCGGAAACGGCCATGGCCGTGGCAATGGTCGGTGCAAATTTTCAGGACCTTGTCGGGCGCCTGGGGCAGCGGCTCGTCCTGGTCCCCGATGAGGTGGGCGGGGACGTCGCGACCCTCACCCGCATGCGCGACGCGCTCGCGCGGGCGCTCAACGAGAGTGCGTCCGAGATGTCTGGTCTCGCGCACGCCATTAATGAACGGCTCGAAGCCGGCTCACTTAACTAAGGTCCACCATGGCAACGGTTACCTCCTCTCTTGTCCTGAAGCTGATCGACCAAATGAGCGGCCCCGCGAAGGGCGCCGCCGGGTCGCTCAAGGGTCTCGCCTCCGCTACGAAGAATCTCGAGAAGCTCGGAAAGATCACCGCTTTCCGTGAGGCCATGCGCTCCATGAAGGAGGCCTCATCGGCCTTCAAGCGGACGCAAGAACAAGTCCGGCGGCTGAAGACCGAGCTGGCTGGTACGGACAGTCCTTCGAGAAAGTTGCAGAGCGCGCTGAAGGCAGCCGAGCGCGCGGCCGCGAGTGCCAAGAAGGCGTTCATGGATCAGGGACAGGCTGCGCGCCAGGCCCGGACCGCGCTCGAGCAGTCCGGCGGCTCGGTCCGCCGACTGGCCGGCGACGAGGCAAAGCTCCGCAACGCGATCGACCGCACGAACGCCGCGCTCCAGCGCCGCGCGCAGCGCGCGGACGCGCTTCGCGGCCTTGGCGGCATGGGAGCCGCCGGCGCGCTCGTCGCGGGTTACCATGCCCGGCGTCTAGGACAAAAATCTATTGTGAGCGCTGCCGAATTCGATCTGGGTGTCAAACGTCAACGCTACGTTCAAGGCCTATCTGGTGAAGAGCAGGCGCCGCTCATCGAGCAAGCCAAGAGGATAGGGCAGGAAACGCAATTTACGAACCTCGATGTCGTCCGCGCACAGACCAAGGCTATGCAGGGTCTTGACGCTGCCGCGCCTGGCGTGCGGGCCGATATTGCTCAAGGTTTGATGGAGCACGTCAAAAACTATGCCATGATTATGGAGGCTGACCTCGAAACGTCTGCCGAAGCTGTCCGCTCCTATCTGCTGGCCACCCGCAAAGATATCTCCACCAAGGAGAAGGCTCTTAAGGAAGCCGGCAAGGCCGTCAACCAGATGGTCAAGATGGCCAAAATGGGCGGCATGGACGATGAAGATGTCCAGCAGTTCTTCAAGTATTCGGCAGCATCTGCAACGACGCTAGGCCTGACGACAGACACGCTGATGTCGCTCGGAGCATTGGCCCGCCGCGGTGGTCTTCGCGGTGATGAGGCTGGCGTATTTGTTAGATCGGCTTCCGCCAAGATTGCCTCTCCGACCAAAAAGGGCCTGTCGGCGCTCAACGCGGCTGGCATCAACTACAGCGATTATGTGCGGATGCCAGACAAGCTCGATGTCGGCGGGCTCGAAGGCCAGTTTAAGATGAACATGGGCATCGGCCTCGAAGACGGTGTCCGTAAGAAGCTCACGGACATCCTGGCCGACAAGGGGTTGCTGGGAGATCGGGGCAAGTTCATTGAGGCGGTCACCGGCGCGGTAGAGGAGCAGTTTCCCCGAACCAAAAAGGGGACGATGCGACCGGCCGATCGGGTCAATATCTCCAAAGTCGCCGACACTTTTTACAGGCTCTCCGCACAGAGCGTCGATGCCGAGGGACTGCTCGATGCGGTGATGAGCAGCAACATGACGCTTGCCCAGCTCAATGCGTTCCTCACGGACAAGCAGGGCGGTCGTGGCGCCATAACCCAGTCGCAGTGGGATCAGTTCAAGGCCGCACGCCAGCAAATAAAGAATGCCGGTGACGATGAGGACATGGCCAAGAATATGGCCACGAACATCATGTCCGGCCTGGGTGGCTCTCTCGAGAACCTGAAGGGGTCTGTCGAAAATCTAGTCACGTCGATCGGCACTGCGAACGAGGGCCTAAGCGTGACCGCGACGCCGAAGGTGGACACGTCATCAATCGACGCCGCGACAGCCAAGGCGCGCGAATTGAACGCAGAGCTGAGCCGGGCTGGATCTCTTGCGCAGGCGGCCGGCCGCGCTGCCCGCGATGGGCTGGCCCAGAAGCTGCGCGGCGTTCACGCCGACCCTGGAATTGAGGCGCGCTGACGGAAGTCAAAGGAAGGAACTCATATGCACGATCATGACCAACCTGACACGACCGGGCTTCCGGTTGGCGCAATCGATATCGCCGCCTTGGCGCGACTGCCCAAGCCCGCGGATGCGGCGGCGGAACGTCGCCGCGCTATCGCAATCCATGACGTCGGCGCACAGGCGCGGCGTCTCGGGATCGCTGTTGATGTCACCTCGGCCCTCGAGCTAGGGGTCGATCCTCGTGGTCTTCGGCTGGCCGTTCTCGATGCTGCTGCCGCGCGGAGCGACGCCACTGCCGTCGTCGCCGCGCAGCCCGAAGCGCCGGCCGTCGCCGCCGGTCCAGCTAGACCCAAGCGCTCCGCGCTCGTCGAGATGGCGCGCCGCTCCGCCGATGCTGGGAACTCTGGCCGGTGATCGCACCTCATCGCATCGCCGGCCAGTCCTTCAACCTTCCACCTCATCAACCCGGGGATCGCCGATGACTTCCGATACCATTTCTGTTGCAGAAGCCCACGAACTCATTGCCATGGCGCCGGCGGCAGTTGCCGCCGGAATTGACATCGAAGCGGAGGTTCGCGCCGGCACGTCCGCCGCCGATCTGCGCGCCAGGCTTGCTGCAACCGGGATCTCCACCGGAGCGAAGACCGGTGAGGCCGCCATCGTGACCTTGGCGCGCTCCAGCGCCGCAGCTGCCGCAACCCGGCAGGGCTCTGACGGACAGGCTGGGAAATCACCGCTCGTCACGCTGGCGCAAGCGCGCGCTGATCGCGCCAACCGCGGCAGGGCTTCTCTCTGAGGAGTGCGAATGATGGAAAAGAAAACCAGGCGATCGACACCACGCCGCCTGTATTACGGGCCCGAGAAAATGCGCGCCGCCTTTATGGCCGGCGCTGGCCGCTCGGGCACAGAGATCGCGACGGTGCTCGGCGGGACCAGCAGCCATAAGGTGCGCGCCATGCTGCGTAAGGCTGGCTTGAGCATGACCCGGCGCGGCGGTGACGACGCCATCCTTCAGACCCATCTGCGCCGGCGCGAATTGGCTTCGCTGGTTGCTGAAGCCGATCGCCGGGACTTCGATCCCGGCGATCTCGTCGCGGCTCTGGTCAGGGCCTGCATCGAGGATCCGGTGCTTATCGACAACATCATCGACGACGCGGCTTAGCAGGCCTTCGCGGCGTTTGGCTTAGCGCAGAGACACATCCACGTCGGCACCTTCAAAGACATACTCGCCGAAATCACTGGCTCTTGGCGAGAGGCCGTCCCACTCAATGCAAATCGTAACGCCGGATGTGTCTTTCTTTATCGAATAGATCGCCCCAAATTCGAGACGCGGCGTGAACTCTTTCTCGGGCTCGCCGTTTCTGGTGATCGAACGGATACCGCGGATGGAAACCGTGGTCGGCGGCATATCCGGGGTATCGAAACCCGTTGAGAATTCTTCGACCGCGAAATGTACTTCGTCGCCTACGAGCCTGACCGCTTCAATCGGCGCGTCGTGGAAAAGGCGATGGTCGATTATCTCCGCCACTTCTACTCAAGCTCCATCAAAGCCAAAGCGCTCTTCAAGGCCTCGGCTGCGATTGGCGATAGTACGACGTCGCCACCTGCTGACAGATCCCGCAGCGTCTCAGCGGCCAGGCCATATTCCCGATGCGCGAGAAACTCGCGAGCTTGAGCGACCTGCAATTCGCACCGCAGCGTCTTACTACCGTCCAAAGCACAAGCGAGCAGCATCTCAAGCTCGTTCCATAGCTGATTGAGTTCCTTATCCGCCATTTTCACCCGCCGGCAGATTGACGCGACTGCCGTCCTTCCGACCGACTGTTTGCGAAGGAAGGCCCGTCCTAGCGTCCATTCTTGAACCGATCGTATCTGCTGCGCATGTCGTCGCGCAGAGACGCTGAGCCTTCCAGTCGGTTGATTTCTTCGAAATAACGTTGGGCGATTTGGTCGATCCGCTCACGCCAGCCGGAATGACGAGCCACTGTCTCCGGCGGCAGCGCCAACACTGCGGCGAGCAGGTCACCCTCATAGAAAGATCCCCACGTCAGCGGATCGGCATCGAGCTTCTCCAATGCGAGCGGTACCAGATAGGGCAGCCCGACCTTCTGGCTGATCAACAGCCGCAATTCTCCGGCTGTGAGATCCCGGATGGGCTTTGTCCGCGCGGCGTGCACCCTTTGGACGACGGAACTGCCGAATGTCGGCTCTCCCCAGCGGTCGTTCTCCAGATCCTCGAGTGAGCGCGTCCGGTGATCGACGATGTGGGGCTTTTCCTTCCGTTTCATCGAAGCCTCCTTTAGCGGCGGCGCCCACATCCAGCTTGCTCACTCGTGGTTGTCCGGTTGCGCGTCCGGCTTGATGGCTTCCGCGACGAGACCGCGGCTTCCATCGCGGAATTCTCGCTGACGAGCTGTAATGACTGCGCCGACCTCAAATTTCCAATTTTCATTGACCGGTCGCGGACCTGCAATACGGTACATATCACGCCCAAGATGCTCTGCGGGAACAGGACGCCATACTTCCGTGCCTTCCTCCAGCAGCGGCATATAAATCGTCACGAACACAGGCCCCACCCGCATTCTCCCCGTTCAGCTCGGCTGGCTTGGTCCCCTGCGCTACTTCTCCAGGCGCTTGATCACCCGTCGTTCTCAGCATTGAGCTGCTCGGGCTTCAGTCCCTCATCGGCACTCTGGCGCAGGCTGACGCCTTCGCCAAGCGCCGGGTCGCCGGCGGCGAGGAAGACGATGCCGTGCTTTTCGAGAGCCAGCACCATCATGGCGAGCGTCGCCCGCCGGGGGATCGCCGTATCGGCCTCGAAGGTTCGCACGGTCGATATTCCGACCTGGGCGGTGTTGGCGAGGTCGGCCTGCGACCAGTTCAAAAGCGCCCTGGCGGCGCGGCATTGGGATGCTGTCATCATCTGCGCACGATATGCGCATTGCGAAATAGTAGCCAGAACCAACGAAAAAAGATGGACCACGATCAGCTTCGTGGTTAACTTTTAGAAACAACGGAAAACGTTGCTTTGCTTCACCGCTGCCGCGGCCCCCTGTGCGCGGCAAACGCTTTCGCTCGCCCTGATGACCAAGAGGCCGCCTATGTCGATATCGCTTCCCCCCAACGAGCCGCCGTCCGATCCGTTCGACCTTCCGTCACTCTCCCGGTCCGAGCAGGCCGCGCTTGCCGCGCGCCTGCTGCCCCCAGCCGTCGCCGACGAGGTGACCGTGACCGCGCTTCTCGATCGCTACGCGTATTGGGACGATGCTGCCTTCGACGAGCCGATTGCCCAGGCGGCGCAACGGGCTCAAGAGAGCCCCGTGTTTTGTGTGATCGCCGATCGGAAAGAAGAAGTCATCAACCGGCTGGTTGCCACGCCGGCATTGTCGGTCGATGAACTGGCCGAGAAGCTGACCTACGCCCTGGATCTCCTTGGTGAGCAATGGACTGACCAGCGCGACTTCCGCCTGATCGAGAGCGCTGCCCGTGACGCAGCGCGGTTGCGGAAAGAGGAGCGGCGTCAGCCGTCTGCGGCTCTCATGTAGCGCGCCTTGCGGCGACCCTGCCGCAGTCACTTCCGGCGATCCTTTGATGGGCTCGGTCCGCCACGGCGGCCGGGCCTTTTTTGCGCGCCGTGCCATCGCGCCCGGGCTGGACAGATTGTCGGCGACTGGGAAGGCTTTATCCAACTCTCATGAAGCGGAGCGAACACGACCGAATATCATCGGGCACCTCCAGACGAGGCGCACGTCGAGAATACGTGCCGAATAGGTAAAGAAGATGAGTGCCGCTACCTGACGTTATCGGAAAGCGGGTGGTGTTGCGAAAAGCTCTCTGAGCTCAAGGATGTCATCGACGCGCGCGTTGCCCGCGGCAAGCAGAAGGCGCGCGGTGACAATTGCGATGGGATGGGAAGCCAGGCGAATGGTCCCCGCTCCAGGATGACGGAGAAGGAATTCGCTGCGCGGCTTGAGAAGAGGTGCGCCGAAGCGCGCGCAGCAGCTGCTCGAGGCGTCGCACCGCGGCCCGTAAACCCTATCTTGCTAGAGTTGGTGCAGTCCATGGCGCGCCGGCAAGCGCCCATTGACGCTGGGCTTCCACCGGAAGAGGATAAGCGGAAGCGCCGTCGCTTTTAGCCGTTTCTTGATAAGTTATGCCGGCATCAACCAGTTCGGTCCGCAATCTAAAGAGGGGCTGATGATCAGAGCCGATATGGCAATGATTATCGACCCTCCGCTTTCGCACGGCTAAATAGGCTTAGGCAGCTTATCCTGCCGCGGTTTCGCAACAGAGAGAGTTATGGACGACGAAGGCGATCGCACGGTTGGTGGGTATCGTCTCAAGCAAACCTGCTGGGCCTGCCCCGAGCAATACGATGTATTCCGGGGCGCTGAGCAAGTCGGCTATCTGCGACTGCGACACGGGCGGTTCGATGCAAGTGTTCCAGATGTGGATGGAGGCATCGTCTACGAGGCCATGCCGAAAGGTGATGGCCGGTTTGAGGACGACGAGAGAGACAGGTTCTTGCGCGAAGCCGTCGCCGCCATTGATGAGGCCCTAAGATTAAATCCATAGCCTCGTCCCCCTTCGCCACACCGACTGAGATCGGTCTCATGATCGAATGGAGCTGGCGCATCGAGACCAAACGTCGATTATATGCGGCAGCTGGAGCGACGAGGCGCTACCGCGGCCGGGCTTTTCTGTGTGTCTGGCACCGCACCTAGCGCGCGAGATGTCTTAGGAGGGAAGGCCGTTTCACGCGTCCGAGTGCCACCGCAATCGCCGCGCATCCACACAATCAGCTCCCATGTGCTCAACGAAGGAAGCTCTCAAGCGTGGCAGCCATTTCTCTCTATAGGATAGCGGGGCGTCGGCCTCTCCTTCAGCTAAGAGAACCCATTCAGCGAACTGGGACGCTGTCACTGTACCCCAGGCTGGAATGAAATCCGTCACGTGCACATATTCGCCCGCCTGCAAGCTCCCACAGTGGCCCCACGAGCCACAGATTTGCTGCATGAGTGCATTGAAGCCAATTTTCTGCGTCATGATAGTGTGCGCTGCGATTGAGGCGTGATGCCAGCTCGCGCGTCATCAAATTACAGAGCCACGCAAACATCCGCAATAGAGGCATCAGCGGGCCTGGCCTTGCGACTGGGCATGTAGCGCCGCGCATCTTCTCTAGCAATGGTCGAATGGCGGCCACCGTTGTATGGCTCACCCCTAGCTCTGCTTCAATGCATATTCCACTGCTCCGGCTTCTCTCAGAGCTAGCCCTCGTTCAGCGCGCGCTCTGCGTCCGGATCGAGATGGCGGTGGCTTCCGCATATAGAGCTACCATTGGGTCCCCTTGTCCCTGTAAGAAAAAGTATGGAAACACCCGATACACCCGGCTACGCCTTGATGGATCCGCGCGAGCGGGCGGCTGAGGCGCCTTACACATTCTTTCTGCCCAGCTCAGTCGAGTTGGCTGCGATCTCACCCGGCGACCTGGTCAAACTGATTTTCGAGCATGCGCCACCATCCGAAAACATCGAGCGAATGTGGGTGACGGTCGAGGAGGTGCAAGGTGAGGCGTTGCAAGGAAAACTCGCGAACGAGCCGTACGAAGAGGCTTCATCCGTCCATCTCGGTGATAGCGTTGCGTTCGAACGGTATCAGGTCGTGGATATCATATGGAGGGATCCGGCAGGGAAACCCCAGCCAGAAGAGAGGCGGGAATTCTGGGACCGTTGCCTTGTAGATGCTTGCGTTCTCGATGGAAGTGAGCCTGTCGAGTATCTGTGCCGTGAGGAACCAAATATGGGCCGGGAAGGCGACAGTTTTCCCGATAGCGGCTGGCGCATACGAGGACGCTTTGGGGACGCCAGCGATGAGGAGGTCCAGGCGCGCAAGGCCCAGTACGTTGCACTGGGTGCTGTCCTCAACGCAGACGATAGCTGGCTGCATCTCATCGATGCCCCGATCGGGTCTCGGCTCATGCGCGACTTTGAGAGCGGAGATTATGTCGAGGTGGAAGAGTAATCCGGATGCCGCTCGACACTCTTATGACGGATTGTCGAGGCCTTGTCCCCAGGCCGCATCGAGGGAGTTCCACGCACGCAGGCTCATCGGGCCGAGCCATTGGTGGAAGGATGAAAGCTCGACGGCGGAATTGAGGGCGTGGTTCTGCAAGCCTTCCAGAAACCCCGCGGCCGCGGCGTTCTGAACATAGGGATCGCCGTCCGCAAGCCAGCGCTCGACGACGGCAAAGATAGCCGGCATCAGGTCTGTGTCTCCTCGTTCCAACTTGCCGGCTACGTGATGCGCCAAGCCGCCAAGCGCAATATAGAGAGGCGGTTCAGGATCATCGGCCCATTCCTCCTGGAACAGGCGCCATTGCGGCTCGAGGCTGGGGTCTGCCGCGATCAGCAACAGTATCATGTCGGATCGCGTGATCATCGTCCGAACCTCTCGACAGCCTCCCGAAAGAACGCTTCCGCCTCACGCTTCGCGCTCTCGTCGATGGGCACCGGCCCGGTCTCGAATACCTCGCGCGCGGCGTCAAACACCCTGTCGATGAAGGCGGCGATGGGCTCGGGCACCGGCCCGAGACCCATCTCCCGGGTAATCGCCTTACGGGCGAGCAGATCCCCGACCAGTGCGGCAAGCTCCGCCGGCGGCTCGCCTTCGGCCATCAGCGTCGGAAAGTGCATCGGGGGTACCGCGGCCTCCTGGTGCAGCCGGAGCCAGCGCAGAGCCATGGCTGGCCGCAGGGCATAGAAGACCTTTTTGAGCGCGACCTCCTTGCCGTCGCCGAAATAGGTCCGCCGCTGGCGCTCGCCGAGGTGCAGGTAGTGCCGGCCGATCAACTCGCGCCGCGCCAGGCGCCTGGCCAAGGCGAGGAACGTGTCTCGGAACCATGGATCGGCGCCGTAGACGACCGGCGACGTCAGCCATTCGATGATAACGGCGTTGCCCTTGAGCATGAGCGTCAGCGCCTTGCCGAGATCCCAGCCATTGACGTCGAGGTCGCCCTCGAGCGGCGTCTCGATGACATCGCGATCAGGCCAGGGCGTCAGATAGCGCGCGATCGGCCGGATGAAGACGAAGCGGCAATCATAGTCGCTGTCGGGCGACGGAAAGCCCCACGCCCGGCTGCCGCTCTCGATGGCGAGCGGGATGGTGACACCGTGCTCGCGCCGGATCGCGTCCAGGCGCGCGTCGATCAGCGCGACGGTCGCGGGGTCCATGCTGGCGGGGATGGCGCGTGAATGGCCATTGTCCGAAGAGAGACCGCACATCGCTCATAGGTCCGGAAATCTGTAGCCAACAGCCACCAGGGACTGCTGCTGTTTGGGTGAGAGCGGACCAACAAAACCATCTGGGATAAGCTTGAAGCCGAATTCGCGCGGCGTGCCGTTCTTTCTAATAAATCGGGGCGAAAGCGCTTGCAAATAGGCCGGTTGAACTACTTTGAAATTGTCCTCGTCTATCGCCTGAAAAATCGCGCTCGCAACACAGTCGGCAATCTGTAAGCCAGGCTCGTTCTTCGGCCGGTCGCTTGTAATCCCGTCGATATCAACGACGGGCCAAGTGATCTGGCGCTTGTTGTTGAAAGGGGTGGACGATAATCGAGCGAGCTTCAATTTGTGAAGATAGGCCTGCGTCTGAGAGTACGCGAAATTCGCGCGGTGGGCAAAAATGATTTTGATTGGAAGAGGTGGGATATTGGATGTACGACATTTCCGGAGGCACGCTTCGCTTGCGCTCTCCAAGAGATACCGGAACATGTGATTGTAGAACCAGTTATAGTTCTGTGGGCGAACACGGCCTCTTACAACGTGAAAGTTCTTCATTTCTACGCGACGGTTTTTGTATCCCTTCATGTTGCGTTTATTCGACACAATAGCGACTAGACCGACCTCCATCGCTCCAATAGCCTGGATCGCTTGCTTTTGATGGTCAGCCTTCAAATCTCGGAAATGCAGTTCGTCATCTGGGGCTAGCCCGAGCGGGCGTTTGACTTCGGCAAAGCCTGAGGTGAGAGCCACCTTACGATTGGCGCTGACTAAGATGCCCGCCATAACGAAGTATTCTGATGCCCCACCCGGATCGATGGGCCTGACCTTGTCAAGACCTTCATCGCCAGCCTCGTCGATGAACAAATAGAACCCATGCCGCATAGTCTGCCCCCCGGCAAATCGACGACACACAACGCGAACTATGCCAGATTGGGCTAGACTAGGAAACAAGCCTGCCGTGATCACTTGGCTGCACCGCGAGCACCTGAGCCAGGACGAGCGCGACCGGCTGATCGTAGCGTATGCGGAGGCGCTGGCGGAGCGGGAGGCTGGTGAAAAGGCGACCGGTGGAAACGGCGTTTCCACCGGTCGATCTAGCCGGCGCTCAAATGCCGGCAACCAGCCTGGCGTTGCAAAGCAAGCCGCCAAGGCGCTCGGCGTATCGAAGCGCCGCGTCAAAGAGGCCGTCATGCCCGCGTTGACGAAGGATCGAGAAGGGAACCGCTTAGGGAAAAATGCGGTGCACTCCGTTCACCGAGACCACCGGGGCAACTCCTTAAGGAGTGGCCTTACGTCCTCTATGCTCCGCGATTTGATGCGGGAGGTCGAAAACGATTTTGACCAACATGGAGAGATACTCCACTACGGCGTGTGCATCTGCCGCATTCGTTCCTTGCGCTCCAGGTTCGGGATGAGCATTTTCATTTCCGAGCACACGAACTTCATGTGCCCATTCCACCATGATGGGCGGAAGGATAAGGCGATCTTTGATGCGAATGCTGAGCTGGCGTCATTTGCGGAAACCGCCAAGCGGATCAACCTGTCCACCGACCAGTTTCAGGGCCTGCGGTATGCCGGTGGCCTAAATGGGATCGGCGGCAAGGATTTTGACAAGGGCATCCAGGACTTCGTCGAAAAGCTGAACGATGCCCGACATCAGGAAACGGATCTCGGAAAGGGGAGCAGGAACCCGGTGTTCAAGACGCAGCGCCTTAACGACGGAGCGTCGCCCGTCACCGCGGATAGGAGGATAGGCCCTATGCCCAAGCGGAGGACTGAGAACGTCGAGGACCCCGACAATCCCGAGTGGACCGACGCGATGTTCGCGCGCTCCAAGCCTGCGAGCGCGCTGCCGCCGGAGATCCGGAGCGCCTTTCCAAAGACCCTGCGTGCGCGCCGGCTAAGCAAGAGGACGACGGAGACCGTCATGTTCCACCTCGATAAGGAGGTCCTGGATTTCTATCGCACCGGCGAAGAGGACTGGCAAACCCGGATCAATGATGCGCTTATCGAGGCCATGCGCGCTGCAAAGAATGGCAGCCGGTCTAGCGGATCGTGATTTCAATCGATATCGGCCATGTCCTTTGCTCCCCGCATTCTCCTCCTGCTGCCCCTGTCCGAACCAGCGTGGCTCGAGCCCTTCGTCGAAGCATGCCTCAATGACAAGGTCCGACTAATCGCGGTCGTCGGCGAGGGTGGCCGCATCTCCTCCACCTGGCCCTGAAGCTCGATCACCTTTTCGGTATAGTTTAGCAACAGGCCGCGCATGGAGGCCGGGTCATTCAGAATGGCGGCAGGATCGACACCGCCTTTTGCCCGGCGCTCGCACTCGATGAAATACTGTCTCGCGCGCTTCCCTTGCTCATTCCGTTCGACCATCGCCAACTCTTTGGCCATATCCAACGTTATTGCGTACTCGATCCGGGGGGCACCTTTTTCGGAGTTTTCCGAAAAAGAAACGAAATCAGTGCCTTCGACAAACCCATATTGCTTCACGCGGTCCTTACTCCATGTCGAGAAATGGTCTCGGTTCGCAATAAATCGGTGCAGATCGCGAGCATGCACGGTCTGCACCGTGGCTGCGCCAATGGCACCTTCTGTCACGACAGGAAATTGGCTATCACTCATGTCGGTCATCACTGCACCCCTCCCTGTGGATAGATCATGGAGAGCTGCTGGCCGGGTTTGCAGAACGCCTGGGTGCAGCGCGCCTCGAAGTCTCTGTAGTCCACTGACGACT
Source organism: Chelatococcus asaccharovorans (assembly GCF_003201475.1). Lineage (GTDB taxonomy): Bacteria > Pseudomonadota > Alphaproteobacteria > Rhizobiales > Beijerinckiaceae > Chelatococcus > Chelatococcus asaccharovorans. Next base: position 14,683 of record NZ_QJJK01000007.1, read on the forward strand.
TCGCGAGGGTCGTTACCGCGTCGATCTGCTTTTCCAAGAGACGCAGGCCGGCATCGTCGGTGAGCCACTGATGGAGCTTCTCGGACTTTTTCCGCGCCCGGATCTCTTCGACGATCTCGCTGGGCACGACCGCCTTATAGATCCATGTTTCTGTGATCTTGCCGACGATGCTCGGCAGGGCACGATGCTGGTTCCCATAGTGGAAGCCGAACAACTTGCATATCGCCTGATAGTAGGTGGGATGGAACCGGCGGTCCCAGTCTCTCGCCTCTTCGCGAATGAGTTTCGATATAAGGTCCTGCAGGGCATTCGGTTCGCGAGCGTACTGATAGCCCGTGGCTTCGTCGATGAGAGCAACGAGGCCGACGCCGATAAGGGCTGAACCGAGGTGCACGCAGCGCTGACCGATGTGTTCCTGATGCTTTGTCAGTTTCCCTTGCCCATGGGCTACGATGCCAGCCTTGATGATCGACCGCAGTACCTCATGATCGACCCAATTGGCGGTACCACCGCTGGGCATGTCAACTTCAAAAACGGCCACTCCGATTTCGCCTTTATTTTCAGAGGGGTTAAGGCCGATTTTTGGCGCAGAAACGCTCAAAACGGCCACTCCGCGTTTTTTCAGTGAACCCAAGGGTTTTAACCATCTGCCGCTGGATGAACCCGCGACGGCCATCTTCCAGCACGGCACATTCGAAGGCGAGCTCGGGACCGAGCTTCACGGTGCCATAATGGGTGGCTTTCAGCCGGCCCTTGTCTTTTGAGCCCTTCTGGCTCACGTTCTTTGTAGTCATAGCTGGCCCTCCAACGGCCGATCTGTGGCGAGGCCCTGGCTTCCAACCGGGTCCGAAATCGACGACGACGGGGAGAGGGTTCCAATCTGCGCCCCGTCGTCGTTTCCAGAGGCAGAAGCCTCAGCCCGCGCATGTCTTTCCCGGATGGATCTGACGATCTCCGCATTGCGCGATGAGTTCGGGAGCGACGCGGTAAAGGTAGGGGTTGCCAAGTTCGTCAACGCCATCATCGTCGACGCAGACAATACGCTCGCTCATGGCTGTACTCGCTCCACCTCACCGACGAGACGGAGCCGACCTTGGCCGCGGCGTTCGCTTATTTTCTGTTGGACGATCAGCAGCCCGCCATTCTCAAGCCAGTTGGAGGCCTTGTCGGGATCGAAAAGCCTTGCTTTTGAGAGGCCAAGCTCTCCGCACCCGTTGTCTGCTATGCGGCAGCCCATCTTTTCAAGGCGGTTGCCGAACCACGAAGCCGCGTTCTTCAGGGGAGGGAACTTGTTGTCCCGCCAGATTTGCCCGGCAGTGCGGCCGCGCCTCAAGATGTAGTTTTGAGCCGCCATCTCGGAGCGCACCAGCGCTTGGATGTCGACCTGAGCGGGTGCTAGCGAATTTTCGATCACTGTGACCTTGTGCGCGAGCATTCGCAGGATACCGAAAGATCGGGTTATCTCATCGGCCAGCTCGGCTGAGATGCCCGGCTGGCGGCGGCCCTCCATCCTCTCCCGGACAACCGAATTGCACCACATGTGGAATTCAGGGGAGAGGTACTTGGCGTACGCTAAGGCGATCTGCCAGTGGGCCATGGTACCGCCGTTGTGGCGGCCGCGTGTTCCCTTCCAAATACCCTCCACGGGGGCATTTAGAACCATCGCGACATGATCAAGGAATTCGCGGTGCGCTGCGTCTTTCTTCCAGTCGTCGGGGCGTCGGCCGTCAACCGATCCTGCCGCCTTCCACATATCGGTAAGCGACAGCATCTCGTTTTTGTCGCGGATCACCTCGCCATTGTAGACAAGCCTGGCGGGGAGGTCGCGAGCGCCGTCGTTCGGCGAAGTCAGTTCGCTCGTCATCTCAAAACCTACGTGTTGTGGGTGGGGCGGCCGGTACTTCAACGGCCTTGAATGGTCCGATAGCGGTAGTGCGGCGGATTTCTCCCGTTGAGAGAAATCAGCTTTGATAAGCGGCGGGTTGGATCAGTCCTCGACTTGCCAGTTCGCGCCGACATGGGTGAGCACCGACGCGGCTCGGGTCGAGGGTTTCGGAACCTCTGTCCAACTTTTGTCAGCGGGCCAATGGAAGTCGCCGGCGCGAGTTTTCTTGATCAACAGCATGCGCTCGGTCGAGCCATGCCGTTCCATCGCAAGCAGCTTGAGTTCACTGAACAGCCACTCAGCATATGCATCTAGAAGGGCCTCGCGCTCATCGGCCGACGCCTCATAGCCCCCTGATGCGCTGTCGAGTGGGACGTTGACAGCGAAGGCCATTGTCGCGGCTCCGGCTAAGCTGGAGGCCGCCTGTCTCCTGGTCAGTTTTGCCATCTCATCCTCACGCCGCAAGCCGGTCGATCTGATCGCGCAGGGCCTCCCGGCGCCGGTTATCGGCGGCGGTAAAAGTGTCTGCGAAATCGAGAACCTCGATCTCGCGATGAAGCCTGATGACCTCTGCCTTGCGGGCTTCCGGCTTCACGAGAGCGGCACGGGCCTTCTCACGCCCCCGGCGCCATGCCTCGCGAAGCGCCCAGGCGAAGCATTTCCTGCCGATGCTGGCGAAGGGGACGGCTGGAAAACGGTAAACCTCTCGAAAAATGGCCCATGCTGCGCGCATGATGGCGGCACGATCGAGTGATGTGTTATGGACATAGGTAGCCATTCGCGATCTCCCAAGGATCTGCGTTTCGGTTAGAGCCAGGGCAAGAGGACCAGTCTTGCCTTGGCTCGCTTTTTGGTTTAGCAAAAACTCATGAACGAGTCAATATCGGATAAACCAAAAAAGAGAGGGCGGCCAGCGACTGGCCGCGACCCTATGATCGGGTTGCGTTCCTCTCCCGATTTTACCGCTGCGATCGACAAGGCCGCGGCCGCAGAATCTGACAATCCCTCTCGATCGGAAATGATCCGGCGAATTGTGGCAGAGTGGCTCAGGCAGAAGGGTTTCCTCTAACCCACGATCGGCCGCCTCATTCGCACCCACGAAGGAGCTGCAGGCTTAATTGCCTATGAGCCGCAGCGGTAAATGTCGCCAGTGATCGTCGTCATCGGCCCGGGCGTCGTTAACTTCGGCCCCGGCGTCAACACATCAGTGCCGCCCAACTCGGCCGCCTTGTTCTTCATGCGGATAGTGATTTCCTCAAGAGGTTTGATTGCGTCCAAGCCGCCAAGCGCCAGCGTCTCCTGGGTAATGAACGTGCAACCCTTGACGAGTTCGGGGTTTGACAGAAAGCGAACGCGCTCACTACCCGGCTTTACACTGACACAACCTGCAACGCAGAACGCCAGCGCACCCGCTACCACAACGACAAACACTCGCATCAACGCCTTCCCGATTTTGAAGGGATCGCAGGGGAATTGTGGTTATTTTGCGCGCGCTCCAATGCCTCTAAGTCTGCGTTAAGGGCGTCCAAATCCTCATCTAAAAGCTCTTCGTTGGGATCACTACCGGATGAATCGCCCTCAAGCGTGGAGCCCGCAATCAACTCTAGCAGAGGCAGCGACGGCCCATCGGCGTGGGGCGTACAGATCTTCAGCTTTATGCCATCCGCCCGATCAATAAACCCATCGAGGCTCAAGAGCTTATCGTCGAACGTATGCATCTCCTCGACGTTGGTTATGGCCGCAGTGGCCAAATGCGCCGCATCAGGTGGTTTGAGCTTCGAGTATCCTGCGAGCATAAGTTCTCTAGCTCTTTCACCCGAGAAACGATCAAGGTTGGCCAGGATTACAAAATCGTTTTCAAAGTATTCTGCAATTAGATCGGGGCTATCAGATCTCACGCGTGGGTGTTTGCAAACCTCAACCAACGAGAGAGCGGAAGTGACAATCTCAATGCTGCCAGTGGCTGCTTGGTGAATAACAGCCTTGCACATTGTTGCGCGGTCTTGGACTATCCGCCCGTTCTCATCAGCTATCCTTTCGTTTTGGAGTAAATCGATCCAGGTGCACGCATCCCAGTAAACGCGCTTAGGAGAGTTTGCCATTATGCATCCTCTCCAGATAGTCCTCGCTAAGCAATCCGCCTGTGAAGCGCTCGTCCACGACATCGTCCAAGGTTGGGAGCTCGAAACGCCCTCTTAAAAAGCGGATTTCTTGGGCGTCCATCCGGCTAATTCGGCCTAAGGTCTTATAATAAATAGTGCCAAATAGCTGAACGCGGCAGCTACTCCAAATATCTCCTACTTGCCTAGCCTCTACGGCCTCCAGCGCACGACCTGCCACGCGGCAGTTGATATCATCGCCCGTGAGGCGATGACGAACTTTCAGAATTGGGTGTCCCCATCCATCCCGGTCGAACCCGTGAGCCACAGCCTCGATGGAGCCAATTTCCCTATATGGCTTAGCCTGTGGCTTAAGGATTGCTTTCACGTTGGCCGCTGCCGAAGTGGCGTTATCTCTGTTCAGGGTGGTGGGTGGCAGACCGAGGCCATATTCAACGGCTGTCTCGGAAAGCCCGTTCGTTACGCGTTCAAAAAAACGCTCTGCTCGCGCGAGCGCCTTCTCACTAAAAAAAGGCGGCCGCTTGCTGCTAGTTTGCAGCGCATTCAAGCCGTTTGCGGCATGTGTGATCACCACTTTTGCGCGATGATCCACATTCATGGCAAATTGTCGTGGGAAGGCCCCCGCTTCGAGGGCAAGGGGGCTGTTCATACTTGCACTCACAATGCGCCATTCAATGGCCGAAGACCCATCCTCTGCGACGGCCTGCTCAACTCCTCGTAGGATTTCAAAATAGTCGCGGACCTGGTCAAGGAGGTCATCAACGGTTGGCGCATCGGTATCCACCCCCCGCCCCAAGATCTTAAGCTTGATGGTCCTCGTCATGACGCTCATTCCAATGTGGCGCTCAGTCAATCGCTATTGTTTGTGTTGCGGCAGTTTGACCGTGTGCGGACGACAATAACAAATTCCTTGTCAAGCTGTTTCAACGCCGAACTGCGACCCTGGCCATTGTCGTACCGGATGCAAACATTCGCAAGGTGACGAGACCGAGGATCTTCTAAACACGGCTTCACCTGCGGCCGTCGGCACGATTGCCCAATACCTCCCCATTTCCGGCGATCCTAGCGGTGCTGGGCTACGCTAACAAGGTGCTGATGCGTACGATCGCCGTCCCCGGCTCTCAAGAGGCCGTGCCTGTAGTTTAAAGTTGACAGCTGCCCATATGATAACTATAAGCTACACATGACGAACGAAGTCCGCCTGACCTCTGAATTTTCCGAATGGCTCGACGGCCTTAAGGATCAAAGGGCGGCCGCGCTTGTGGCATCCAGGATCGAACGCTTGGGATATGGCTTAGTCGGCGATGCCAAGGTTTTCGAGGGGATTGGTGAGCTTCGGATCGACTATGGTCCCGGCTACCGGGTCTATTTCTGCCGCCGTGGCGGGATAATCTACATCCTACTGTGCGGCGGGACGAAGCGGACGCAGGAGAGGGATATCAAGCGGGCCAAGAAGATGGCGCAGGAGATCGGCCATGACCATTGAGACCACACCTTTCGACGCGGCCAAGTATCTGGGCGACCCGGAATCGCAGGCTGTTTTCCTCCGTGATGCCCTGGAAACCGGGGATGCGGGATATATCGCCCATGCTCTCGGCGTGATCGTTCGCGCCCGTGGCATGTCGCAGGTTGCCCGTGATGCGGGTCTGAGCCGGGAAGCGCTGTACAAAGCCCTATCGCCAACAGGGAACCCGACGCTTTCCACCTTACTGGGCGTGACGAAGGCGCTGAACATCCGTCTTGAGGCTTCAGCCATCCCCACGAATGAAAAGTAAGCGCCGTGATGCGGAGTTGTGATCGCGACATGTTCCGCGAGAAGCATCTGGTCACGACGCAATTGGTCGTCGAAATGATGATCGACTCCTAGATTCCTCCCTGCCATAATCCCGCCCAATTTGACTTCGGGGGAGGGCGCTATGAGGTATCTTTTCGCCGTTCTTGGCATTGTGTCGATCGTCGTCGGGTTCATAACGACGTCAACGATCCGCAGCGATATTCAAGTCCAGATCGTACTGACGTGTCTCATCGGCGGGTTCATCCTGATCGGCATCGCGGTCATCATTTCGCGCATCGAAAGCTTTATCGCCCGCATAACGGTGAAGTGAAATGGAGCTCGTTATCGCACTGGCACTATGGCTCGGCCTTTCCATACTGGCTGGCCATTTCGCAGAAAAGCGCGGAAGAGAGAAGGCCTTATGGATAATGTTCGCGCTTGTGCTTTCCCCGATCCTAGCGCTGGCGATCCTCGCCGTTCTCCCTGACCTTACGCCGCAAGAGCCTCTGAGGCTTCGGATCGCTATCGACGAGCCGCCGGGGAACTCCACGATGGAATGTCCTCGCTGTGCGGAAACAATAAAGCGCGCGGCAAAAATCTGCCGGTTCTGTGGTTTCGAGCTTGGGCCAGCTCCAAACGGTGAACGCTCAGCCACTGTTACCTAAGGGCGTTCGATAAAAGTATCTTGGGCCCGATCCCCGCTCTTTCACAGTTGTTTCTGCGGTTCTCATTTGCGGGGAGGCAGTTAGCGGCTGGGTTAAAGCTTTTGTTTTGATGCAAAAATGCTCATTAGAAGCGAAGGGGTATCTAATATGACTTGTGAGGAAAATGATATTTGGAAAGATGACCTCTTTGATAGAAAGGCCGATGCCACGTTTCTACTGGGACTACTTATTAATCGTCGACATTTAAGTACCTATTCCCGCGATTCGGCTTTCGTTTTGAATGTTGACGCAGACTGGGGCGCTGGGAAGACGTTTTTCCTTAAAAGATTTCATCAGAATCTAGAAAAACTAAAGTTTCTATCTTGCTACATTAACACGTGGGAGGATGATTTCGCCGATGATCCTCTAGTTCCCATAATATCGTCGATCGATAAGGTCATAAAACCTCATATCGGTCGTAAACTGGGGGTAAAAAACGCGTGGGTTAAAGCAAAACAGGCTGGGGCGACTCTCGCGGTGGACCTGTTTGCCGCAACGGCAAAGCGCGCTTTTAGTAGTATTACAGGCGCTGCGACAGAAGAGATTATAGACAGTGCCAGAGATCGTTTTAATGAGGGCTCAACACAGATGCCCACTGAAAACAACATTCGAGACGCGGAGCGCGCGACAACAAATATGGTTGGAAAATCGATTGATGCTTATGCCGAGAAATTAGTTAAATCGTTCGAGCAAAAGAAAAAGTCGGTATCGGTTTTTCGTGAAAACATTGAATTAACAATTGACTGTGTTTACAAGAAAACTGCATTGGATGATCGCCCTCTATTCGTCTTAATTGATGAATTAGATCGATGCCGCCCCGACTACGCCATTCGAACACTCGAACGAATTAAGCATCTATTTAGTGTAAAAAACGTTGTTTTTGTCATAGCAACTAATAATGATCAGCTTAGGCATTCTGTTTGCGCTGTTTATGGAGAAAATTTTGATTCATTGCACTATTTATCAAGATTTTTTACATCGGTTTACTATTTTGACGAGCCGGAATTGCATGATTTTGTCGATGGAATATTTTATCGATTCTCCAAAACAGTAAAAGATTCTCTTTATTCGCCCATTGATAATGCGTCCGAGTTCATTGCGACCGGTTGCGAATATTATCGTCTATCTCTTAGACAGTGCGAGCGATTGATGCTGATTATCGAGGTCATTGCGATCAGTAGAGGGAGAGAGAACCCTCCGATTGAGCTCGGATATTTGGTTCCGCTCGTGGCGCTATTTGTGCTAGGCAGCCGGCTCCAGGATTCGGACCTAGTCGCAAGAGCCTTTCAACGCAAAGGACAGTGGGAAATACCGTCGAGATTAGGAAGAATTAACGTGGCCGTGCTCGCTGAGGAAATCAGTCGCGAGATCCATGCTGGTATAATTGGAGTGGAGGATAGCAAATCTTCCGGTGAAAATATTGAATGGCTTAAGGGCGCAATCGGACGAGAGCAGCAATTTTATGCGCGATCAGGAGTATCCGGTAATTTCCATTCTGCGATGCATGGCTACCCGGCATTGGTCAGGAAAGCTGGAAGGGTAACATCTGGTCAGAATCACTAAGGATACGCTTAACATCACCCGCCATCCCGAGCGCCACTAACCTAACCACCAGAACCCGCATACTCGCCTCCCGCCTATTGTTGGCCGGAGCATAGAGGATGGGCCCGACACGCGACAACCGCTTGATACGGCGTGATTGGCACCCTATCGCCAGTCGGGGCCATCATAGTCGTCAGGGGGGTCAATGGTTTCCCACCTTGCTGCGATTTCGTGACAAGACTCCGCGACGTGCTGCCGAAAGCGAATATGTGACGAGCTCGCCCTAAGGACCTCTCCTCCAGCTAAATCAATTGCCAAGCAAAGTCGCGGAAGCGGCTCCATCTGACCTCCCTCAAGCGCCCAAAAGAGAAGTCCGGTCATGGCGTTGAGCCGATCCTTGACTGGCCCGCGATCAGCAGAAAACGCATAAAGAAGGACAATGCCCCCAGAATTGACCGTCCCGCCAGTTTCTGACGAAACGGCTGCATCCATTGTAACTTTGAGGCGGACGCCGCTTTGATGTAGCCTAAGTGGTGACGGCGCTGGGGAAATTTGCAATTTCGACAACGCCGTCGACTGGACTGTTTCGATGAATGCACGAACGGCTCTCTCGCACCGTAGAGCCTCGTCACGGGCGTATCCAGTTTCCCGCCGAGCCTTTGTACTCAACCGGTCCGCGAGGAGCTCCAACCCACTTCGGTCAAATTCGGGCTTGGAAAGCGCGGCTTGCAGTGACTTTCGGATCTGAGCGTAGGCTGCAATTTCCACTTTCTTGGGAAACTTTGCTGCGCGTATGATCCGCGTGCGCTGAAGAGCGTTTTCAGTCGCCAGATATTCAGAAATATGGTTCACCGTGAACTCGGGGCTGGGATGAAACCCGTAGTTTGGAGTATCGGCCATGGACGACATCACCTTGATGGCAAAACTTGCGTCTGGTGAAACCGTATACGTCTCTCCTGTCCACAGCCAGACCTATGCCGAGTATGTTGACAGAGATAATTTGGGCGGGGCGTCCGGCTATTTCATCAGTTGTCAGCGCGGCGCCGACTTCGAGGTTTTGGCCAAGGCTACGAGCCTCGATTCAGCTCGCACCCTGTTCGGGATGATAGTCGCGACGAAACGCCATGCTTAAGCGTATGGCCGGTTTATCTTTTCGGCCTGCGCTTCTCGTAGAAACCTAGCAATGCGCGATCCATGCGCCCAATGAACTGAAGAAAGTCAGCCCTCTCTTCGAGGTCATCGATCTGCATCAGTTCGCAGTAAGCGTGGATCTCAGAGACTGAGATCGGCCTGGCCCCAGCCATGTGGATCTGTCGCGAGCCTGACAAGGCGGTGAACGCCTCGAAGACCCAGAGGAGATGATCCCAGACCGTGACCTTGCGATCGAGGGCGGGCGTTGGATGCCCAGCCTCCGCACCATCTCGCAACCATTCTTCATGCGCTCCCCATTCGAGATCCCAGAGGAGCGCCTCGGTTAGTTTTTTGCGGCGATTTCTGTCGCTTCCCGGCGGAAATTGGCCAGGTTGTTCGCGTCCTGGCGGATCGCAGTGAACACCTCAGGCATTGCCAAGAGGAATGCGACCACGTTCTCAGCAGTGAATGGAACCGGCTGCCCCTTGGACGTAATGCCTTCCCAGCCGATGATGACAGTTGCAGCGTAAACCTCAGCCAAAATCCGATTGGCCGTTTCGTCGGGGAGCGTGCCAGTCTCGATCTTGCGTGCGAGGGGCTTCATCCTGGCGGACAGCAGCTGGCCAAATCGCTTGTTCGCACCGCCGGCACGGTGGATCGTGAAGCGACGCCCATCGTCGTACTCGATGGTTACGCCTTGGCCGTTCTCAAGATTTTCATCCAAAGAGTAGGCGTCGAAGCCGTCGAATTCGAAAGTGCTCATGCATCCTCGCTTAGAGCTTTGGGGAAGGGTTTGGCGGGCTTTAGCGCAGGCTTGGCTTTCACCGCACGCGCCAGGCCCTTCGCTTTGAGGGAAAGGGCGAAATCAGCATCCAGAGATGGTGTTTCGCCCTTGAGGAATGTCCGTCTGCGGCCTTCTGGGTAGGCGTCGAAGGTCTGGATTATCTCGACCGTCTCAGCCATCACGAGACACCGCGGGTGACGCTCATGGTCGCGCCGAAGGCCGGCGAGCCGGAGGCGTCATAGATGGCCTGGAAGTCGATCGGCAGCATGACGTCCTGGTCATTGCCGCCGGCCATCGGATCGCCGTTTAGCAGCTTGATGCGGGGCAGAGTCACCGTGTATTTCGAGCCGGTGTCGGCCCCGACCGTGAAGGCGAGGTCGATGTCGTCGTGGTTGAGGATCGCGTTGTAGAGCGCGAGGCTCTCGAAATAGGCCTCCATCCGGCCCGTGAAGACGCAGCGGCCAAGCCCGATGCCCGCGAGGTCGATGTTGCCGACTTCCGGCTGAGCGCGAAGGTTATTCTCGATCTGCAGCGAGAGCGAGCGAATGCGCGGGGAGGGGCTGACACCGCCGATTGCGAGCGACGCGAAATCCGACGACGCATTGAGAACCGGGTTTGCATTCGGCGCCGCATACGTCGCGCTGGCGAGCGCCGTAGTGCCGGCCGAACCGCCGAGGCCCATGATGTTCACCGAGCCGGTGACGATCTGCTGTGCGGTGATGTCGAGTGACATGCCGCCGATCAGGCAGCCGCGATAGCGAAGGAAGCTGTCGGTTGCGCCCTGCTCGAAGGTCTTCTCGAACGAAAACGCATGACGCGTGACGCCGTTCTTCAAGACGTTGGTTGCCCAAGTGCCGCCAAGCACGCCCTCGAGCAGATCGTCGAGCGTCGCATAGGACAACTCGAAATTGATCGAGCCCGACACCTGCCGGCCAACCTGGATGACGTCGGAGACGTTGCGATCCGGCCGGATCTCATTCGAGGTCGTGGTCTGCTTCTGGTACTGGAGCTGCTCACCCGTGTAGCGCAGGGTTTTCCAGGCAGGAGAGGCCGGGGTCGTGCCCTCCGTCACCTCCTTCACATAGGCCATGCGGGTGCTGCTTGAATCTGCGAAAGCCATGTTCAGGCTCCTTCAATGAAAGAAGCCCGCCAACACGGCGGGCGGTGCTTCGGAAGCGGCGGCTTCCGTCAGAAAAGCTCGTCTCGTTGAAACGGGATGGACATTGAGACCGAGATCCATGGGGCTTCCTCGCGGATCGCGCTCATTGATGGGACGCGGCAGAGCACGCCGCCGAAACGGGCGTTGCGGAAGACGTCGGCCGCGGCATCGGCAAGCAGGCGAAGGGCCTGCGTGCCAGCGCCGCCCGGGCAGAAGATCTCGACGAAGATCGCGCCGGCGTGGCGATGCACGTTGCTGCCGGGGGCGCCCTCAGAGACTTGCCGGGCCTCGCCATCACGGATGGTCAGACGGCACCAGCCCACCGTCGCGAGGGGGAGTAACCATGCCACTCACACAGCACCGGTTCGCGCAGTACTGCGCTTATATCGCCAAGAATGCATCAGCATGGGCAGGGGACACGCTGGATTGCGAAGGCGATGTTGCGCCGGAAATAGTAGCGCGCTTTACAGATGAGCTGCGCGAGCGCGCCGATCGGATCGATCAGCGCGCCGGGCGGCAGGCGCCAGCGGCAACAGTTCCCGCGCCGGTCTACAAAGCTGTCGAACAAATCCTCGACGAGAACAGCGCGTGGATCGCGCGGCCAAGCGATGAGGTTACAAAACGCGTCGGGCTCGCCGCGACCATCGCCGCGCACACTATACTTGAAAAGGAGCGTGCAGAACTTGCACCACCTCCTGGCGCGACAGCGATGGAGGCCTTGAAAGCGGCAATCGAAGGCGAGTGCGACGGTCTGGCGATCGACGATGCGCAGGCGACCACCATCCTCGCCTATGTCGCCAAGGCGGAACGCGCCGAGGATGCGCAGCCCTTCGCATGGTGGGCCGAGACGGGAACGGCGGGCACAGGCGATGACTGCAACAAGCTGTTCTTCATGCGCGAACTCGCTGTTGACCATGTGCGCAGGCATGGCGGTCACGTTGTCACGGTGTATCGAGGCCTACCCAACGCCGGGCCCGCAATGCCGACCGCCCGCGCGTTTGCCATCGTCGGGGCCATCTGCGAGCGCAGCTTCCATCCCATGGGGATGGCAGAGTTATCGGGAGAGCTTCACGGTGTATCCCTCGCCGAGATGATCGAGGCGAAGCGGGTCATAGAAGCCGAGAATGACAAGCCCCCACTAGGCGGCACTCGCACGATCCATTGCGTTCCCGACGATCGCCTGATCGCGGCGGCCTATGCCCTCGCGAATTATGAGCCGAGCCACGGTGCCTTGGTCTCCGAACCGGATGGCGACGGCCTGGTCAAGGCACTTGCGATCGTTCGGCTCACCACCGCGCCACGCATGGGAGGTGACCGTGGGTGACCGCACCGGCATTCAATGGACGGACGCCTCCTGGAATCCAATCGTCGGCTGTTCGATCGTATCGCCTGGCTGCACCAATTGCTACGCCATGAAGATGGCGGCGCGGATCGAGAGCATCGACGCAGCCGCCGCCATGGGTCGCTACAACCAGGCCGCCGCCGGCTTCCTCGACTATGGCACCGAGCAGCAGCGCGCGGACGCCTTGCAGCTGCTCGAGCCCCGCACCCACTATGCCGGCACGACCACGCGGGTGAAGGACAAGACCGTCTGGACCGGCAAGATGGCGCTGGCGCCCGATACTATCCTGACCCAGCCGCTGCGCTGGAAGCGGCCCCGCAGGGTTTTCGTGAATTCCATGGGCGATCTCTTTCACGAGAGCGTGCCGGACGAATGGATCGATCGCGTCTTCGCCGTCATGGCGCTGGCGCCGCAGCACAGTTTTCAGGTGCTGACGAAGCGGTCGGCGCGGATGCGGGACTACGTCAACGGAAAGAAATTCTCAGTGCCGATACTCGGCGCGATGCCTCTGGAACGCGTCCACCTGGAGGCCGCCGCACACTTCGAAGGCGATGGCGGATTTTGGGACGAGATCAAAAAGGCTGGCAATGTCTATAGCCTCTACTGCTCGGTCCCGTGGCCGCTTCCCAACGTTTGGCTTGGCGTGTCGGCCGAGGATCAGCGCCGGTGGGACGAGCGAATTCCCGACTTGAAAGAAACGCCTGCCGCCGAGCGCTTCGTCAGCGCCGAGCCGCTGCTCGGACCGATCGTCGGTGACATGGCAGGGCTAGACTGGATCATCGTCGGCGGCGAGAGCGGCCCCGGCTCCCGCCCGATGCATCCCGATTGGGCCCGTTCAATCCGCGATCAATGCGCAGCGGCTGGCGTCCCATTCTTCTTCAAGCAATGGGGCGATTGGTGCGATGAGCGCCAAGCGACCGCGCAGGGATGCGCGCCTGGCGCCGACATGTTCGGCGCTGATGGGATGCCCCGTGGAGACAGATGGCACTTCTATGACGGCGACGATGTCATCGGCGGCGCGGCAATCCGCATCGGCAAGCGCGCCGCCGGGCGGCTGCTCGACGGCATCGAGCACAATGCCATGCCGGAGCGAGCCCATGGCTAGTCTCTCACTGCCGCAGCCACTCCGGCGGGATAGGCCGGTCACCCCAGAAGGCCAGCCAAGCCTCTTCGGCGGCAAGTGCGGCCTCAACCGCTGTCAGGCCAACGCCTCGGCCGGCTCCATCCTGGAGAAATAAAATGCCAGGCGAAGCCCGGCGCAATGTGCTCCCGCAATCTCTTCCACCTCGCGGCCTCTCACGTGGAGAAGCCGCGGCTTACATCGGCGTATCGCCTTCTCTGTTCGATGAGATGGTCGAAGACGGGCGAATGCCGCAACCCAAGAGGATCAATGCCAGAACCGTATGGGACCGCAGAAGGCTTGACGAAGCCTTCGATGGATTGCCTGATAAGAACGAACGTGCCTATGATTTTTCGGTCTAAGGCTGGCCGAGGCCACCGATGAAGATCGCCTTTCCGTATGTCTACAAGGACACGGATCGCCACAAAAATGACCGCTATTATTATTGGCGGGGCAAGGGGCATCCTAAGATCCGCATTAGAGCCGTGCCCGGGACAAGCGAGTTCGCGACGGCATGTGAAGCTGCGGCTGCGGCATGCGCGGCTGCCCCTGATCGGTCGCAGCCAGCCTCCGAACGGACAAAGGCGCCCATCACGAACACCTATAAGTGGCTGTGCATGCAGTACTTCGCGTCAGCGGAGTACGCCCAGTTGGACGCGAGCACCTGCCGAGTGAGGCGCCAGATCCTGGAGAAGACATGGGACGAGCAAATATCTTCTAAGGACGACATGAGGTTCGGAGATGTGCCCCTCGGTAAATTCACCGCGAAAGCCGTGGGCGTCCTCCGCGATCGGAAGGCTGGTTTCCCGGAAGCGGCCAATGGCCGGGTGAAGGCGATCCGCCAGGTATTCAAGTGGGCTGGCAAACCGGAGAACGACTATGTCCGAGGAAACCCGGCACGCGATATCGAGTACCTGAGATCCAAAGGCGACGGGTTTCACACGTGGAGCATTGACGAGGTTCGGACCTTCGCAACGCGGCATCCCATTGGCACGAAGGCCCATTTGGCCTTGGGTCTTCTGCTCTTCACGGGTGTGCGCCGATCTGACGTTGTGAAGCTTGGCCGTCAAATGATCCGGTCGGATGGTTGGCTCTATTTCACCGAGTCCAAGGGAGTTGGGCTTAAGCCAAAGGTCCGGCAGTTACCGCTCTTGCCGGTGATGAAACAGATCATCGAGAAAAGCTCTCTGGGGAACCTCACGTTCCTGGTGACGGAATTCGACAAGCCATTCACTGCGAACGGATTCGGTAATTGGTTTCGCAAGCGCTGCGATGAAGCTGGCCTTACGCACTGCTCCGCTCACGGGCTCCGAAAAGCCGGCGCGACGATCGCCGCGAACAACGGGGCGACCGAACATCAGCTCATGGCGATCTTCGGATGGGAGAGCCCGAAGCAAGCTGCGCTGTACACCCGGAAGGCGAATCGCAGGCAGCTTGCGGGGGCCGCCATGCACTTCATTGACCTCGGAGATCTTGCTGGCGTCGATGACGTCGAAGGCGATGACGAGGGCTAGATCAGGAACACTCTTTCCCACCGCAAAAGGCCATTGTGCCCAGTGAGAAAGAATCCTCGGAAAAACCCAACGATTTCAATGGCCTTTGAGAGTGATGGTGCCCGGGGGCGGAATCGAACCACCGACACTGCGATTTTCAGTCGCATGCTCTACCAACTGAGCTACCCGGGCGTTTCTGCTGGCTCGAACGGGTCGAAATGCAGAACGTAGGCGCCTTATAGAGAGGCTCTTGCGCTCTGTCCAGAGGCAGAATTCGATCTGCACACAGACTCGTGCCGCGTTGTTATTGTAGGAGAAACATCGGCTGATGACAGGCAGACGGATCGGCGTTCCGTTGGGGCTCCTGCAAGCCGGCCGGGCCTTAATCCGGCGGCGCGATGCTGGCAGGTCCGGCCTGCCGGAGGCCCGCGAAAGGGAGTGGCATCGCGGCGCGGCGCGGCGGCGGCACCCGCGCGGTGCCCTGTGCCCAGCGTCTGGCGTAAATCCGACTTGTATGAAACCGTCTGATATCTTCCAAATATTTGCATTCGCTATCTTATTTTGCAGGGGCAAATCCGCGCCAGACGGACTGGCCCAGGGCCCTTGTCTGTGGCGACAGGCGAACTGGGGTCGCCGACGGTGCCTGCCGCCGTTCGACAGGCTGGCCCGCCGTCGGGTCTGCGAGTGTTGCGAGGTCGCGAAGCGCGGCGCGCCGAGGCGGCCGCGGGGTGGGCTGTGCACAGCTTGGTCCCTGCAATTTTTATGGCGGGCAGAGGGATCCGATCGCGCTGTCCGTGCATTAACTATCCGCGGTGCGCGCATCAAGGGGCTTGCGCGCGCCAAGGAAACTTACGCTATGAGCCCAGTTATCTCCCCTTCTACGCCCGCGGATCGTTCGTCGCCTGCGTATTTGCCGCGTCCTGTGCACAACTCCGACCATGCCGCAGTTAGACCCCTCAGGATCGCGCAGATTGCGCCGCTGGCCGAATGTTGCCCGCCGCGGCTCTATGGCGGTACGGAACGGATCGTGTCCTTCCTCACGGAGGAACTGGTCAGGCAAGGTCATGATGTGACCCTGTTTGCCAGTGGGGACTCGCGCACGAACGCAACGCTCGTGCCCTGTACGGACATGGCCTTGCGCCTGAATCCGGCGGTCCGAGATCCCATTCCCTATCACATGATCATGCTCGATCAGGTGCGGCGACGCGCGGATGACTTCGACATCCTCCATTTCCATGTCGACGTGCTGCACGCCCCGTTGATCCATGCCTTTGCCGACCGCACGGTGACGACATTGCATGGACGGCTCGACCTGCCCGATCTCGTTCCCTTCTACCGGGCCTTCCCCGATATCCCGCTCGTCTCGATCTCCGATGCCCAGCGCCGGCCGATGCCGCCGGTGAACTGGGTCGGCACGGTTCCGCACGGCGTGCCGGCGGATTTGCTGCCGTTCGTTCCCGCGCCTGCCGGCGACTATCTCGCTTTCCTCGGGCGTATATCGCCGGAGAAGCGGCCGGACCGCGCCATTGCGATCGCCGCGCGCGCGGGACTGCCCCTCAAGATCGCCGCCAAGGTGGATAAAGTCGATCAGGCCTATTGGGATGAAGTCATCGCGCCCCTGGTTGCGGCCCATGCGAATGTTACTTTCATCGGCGAAATCAACGACCAGCAGAAGCCGGCGTTTCTCGGCAATGCGCGGGCGCTGCTCTTCCCCATCGATTGGCCTGAACCATTCGGTCTTGTGATGATTGAGGCGATGGCCTGCGGCACGCCGGTCATTGCTTTTTGCAGCGGCTCCGTGCCGGAGGTGATTGACGACGGTGTGAGTGGGTTTATCGTGCATGACATGGACGCGGCCGTAGAGGCTGTGGGGCGCGCGGGCCACCTGGACCGCGCCCAGGTGCGCGAAACGTTCATGCGTCGCTTCACAGTGGACCATATGGCCCGCGCTTACGTGTCGATCTACCGGCGCCTCGCAGCGAGCCGTTGCACGGAGGCGGACCGGCCGCTTGCGGACAGCGATGCGCCGCTGCAGGTCGTTGCCTGACGGGGACGCCGCGGCGTTCCTGGTCGAGCCGCCGCATGAGGTCGGTAGCGATGCAGGCGGCGGGTCGGAGTGCGTGACGACAGCGGAAGAGGGCTATGCAGACAAGGACCGCCGAGACAGTGGCGCATGCGCCGGCGCCATTGAGCGCGGGCGACGCACCGCTCGCCCAGTTCTTCATTCCGGCGGCAGCATCGCTCCAGGAGCGCCGCCCGCGAATCCTGAAGCACGGCGACACCTTTGCTGTCTTTGATCACAACGGCGACGCCCTGGCGGGGCCCGGGAGTCCCGAAGGCCTTTATCACCGCGACACGCGCCACCTCTCTCACTTCTATCTCACCATCGGCGGCGTCCGGCCCATGCTGTTGTCCTCGAACTCGCGCGACGACAATGCATCGCTGACCTGCGATCTGACCAATCCCGATCTCTACGACGCGGCCGGGAGGCTTGTCCTCGCGCATGATCTCATCCATATCAGGCGGTCGCGCTTCCTGTGGAACGGTGCCTGTTTCGAACGTCTATCCGTCCGCAACTTCGACGAGAGCCGCCGGAGCGTGCGCATCGAAATCGCCTTTGCGGCCGATTTTGCCGATATTTTCGAGGTCCGCGGCACGCGGCGGGAGCGGCGCGGCAGCGACCATCAGGCCGAGATCACCCCCCATTCTGTGACGCTCGCCTATACCGGGCTCGATGGCCGGCGGCGGGACACCGCGCTTCATTTCGATCCGGCCCCGGTTGCGTTGACAGCATCGCAGGCGGTCTTCGCGTTCTCGCTCGCGCCACGGGAAGCGCAACTCGCCTTCCTCGAAATCCACTGCGATGGTGAGCGCCACCGGCAGACGGCGGACAACAGCGAACCGCCGTACCAGAAGCGGGAAACCCGCCGCGCCTTCTTCGTGGCCCTGCGCGACGCGCGCCGGGCTCTCAGGATCTCGTCGTCGCGCGCCGCCACGGTCGCGACCTCGAACGAGATCTGCAACGAAGCGGTGCGTCGCGGCGTCTCCGATCTCTATATGCTGGTGACCAACACACCCGAGGGACCCTATCCCTATGCGGGGATTCCCTGGTTCAGCACGGTGTTCGGACGCGATGCGCTGATCACCGCCCTTGAGATGCTGTGGCTCGATCCAACCATCGCCCGGGGGGTACTCCGCCATCTCGCCGCCAATCAGGCGACACAATACGACCCCGTCGCGGATGCCGAGCCTGGCAAAATCCTGCATGAATTGCGCCAGGGCGAGATGGCGGAACTCGGTGAAGTGCCGTTCCGGCGGTACTACGGCAGCGTCGATTCTACGCCGCTGTTCGTGATGCTGGCCGGTGCCTATCTCGCGCGCACCGGCGATGTCGCGATCCTGACCAAGCTCTGGCCGCATATCGACGCGGCGCTCAAGTGGATCGAGACCGACGGTGACCGCGATGGCGACGGCTTCGTCGAATATGGCCGGCGAACCGCCGACGGGCTGATCAACCAGGGCTGGAAGGACAGCCACGATTCCATCTTCCACGCTGACGGGAGCCTGGCATCCGGCCCCATCGCGCTGGTCGAGGTGCAGGCCTATGTCTACGGCGCCTGGCGGGCCGCGGCACATATCGCGCAGGCGCTCGGCTACGGGCGCCGGGCGCAGGAATTCGACGAGAAGGCGCGCATTCTGCGCAAGCGGTTCGATGAAAGCTTCTTCGACGAGGATCTTGCGACCTATGTGCTCGCTCTCGACGGGCATAAGCAGCCCTGCCGTGTCCGCGCCTCAAATGCCGGCCATGCGCTCTTCACAGGCATCGCCTTGCCCGAACGGGCGCCCGTCGTCGTCGAGACCCTGATGGCGCGCTCGTCGTTTTCGGGCTGGGGGGTGCGTACGGTCGCCACCACCGAGGCGCGCTACAACCCCATGAGCTATCACAACGGCTCGGTCTGGCCGCACGACAACGCGATCATCGCGGCAGGTTTTGCCCGCTACGGGTTCAGGCATCAAGCCGCCCGGGTTTTCGAGGGGCTGTTTTCCAGCTCTCTCTACATCGATCAGCGGCGGCTGCCCGAATTGTTCTGTGGCTTTCCGCGCCAGCGCAGCCGCGGTCCGACGTTCTATCCCGTCGCCTGCATTCCCCAGGCCTGGGCGGCGGCAGCACCTTTGTCGCTGATCCAGTCGTGCCTCGGGCTTGGCTTCAATATGGCCGACCACGAGACGATTTTTGACGAGCCGGTGCTGCCCGACTTCCTCGACGAGATCACGCTCCATCGCCTCGCGGTGGGCGGCGGCTCGGTCGACGTCGCCCTGCGCCGGGCGGGCCATCAGGTCGTGGTCAATGTGCTGTCCCGGCGCGGCGACGTGCGCGTGCTGACGCGTAATTGAGCCGTAGCACGCGTCTGGAATCTTCTCTGCACCGGACAACGTAAGACTATAGTATATGGAAGCGCTTGGATCCGGCCGAGTAATCCCGAATGAAACGGCCGGATTTCGTTGCGCGTGAAACTGAAGGCCGGAATTCAGGGCCTGTTTTGCGAGCAATTGCCGCATGTTGGGTCTTTGGAGACTTTCCGAATTGACACGGGGCCGTGAGTAGACTGTGTAGCCTGCATCAGATACAGGCTCCGATAGCCGGCACAATGGCTCTGGGATACGGGAGGAAGCGGCGTGATCGATCGTGGGCGCATCGCATGTGAGCGGCTGCGGGCCAAGCTTGCGACCGCTGAGGAAGCGGCATCCCTCATCACCTCCGGCACGACGATCGGGATGAGCGGCTTCACCGGCGCGGGTTATCCGAAGGCCGTGCC
Organism: Chelatococcus asaccharovorans; assembly: GCF_003201475.1. GTDB lineage: Bacteria > Pseudomonadota > Alphaproteobacteria > Rhizobiales > Beijerinckiaceae > Chelatococcus > Chelatococcus asaccharovorans. The sequence goes on from NZ_QJJK01000007.1 coordinate 34,554, forward strand.
GCTCGCGCTGGCTGCCCGCATCGAGGCGGCGCATGCCGCCGGCGATTCCTTCCGCGTGCGCATCTGGACCGGCGCCTCCACCGGTCCGGAGCTCGACGGCGCCCTCGCCAAGGCCGACGGCATCGAGTTCCGCCTGCCTTACAATTCCGATCCGATCGCGCGTGAGAAAATCAACCGCGGCGAGATGGACTATTTCGACATGCATTTGAGCCAGGTCGCACCGATGGCCTGGCAAGGCTTTCTCGGGCCGCTCGACACCGCCGTCATCGAGGTGGCGGGGATCCGCGCCGACGGCAGCCTCATCCCTTCCTCGTCGGTCGGCAACAACAAGACATGGATCGACCAGGCGAGCCAGGTGATCCTCGAGGTCAACAGCTGGCAGAGCCCTGCGCTCGAGGGCATGCACGACATCTATTACGGCACCGCGTTGCCCCCGAACCGGATCCCGATCCCGCTCGTGCGCCCGGATGACCGGATCGGCGAAACGAGCCTGCGCTGCGATCCCGAGAAGATCGTCGCGATCGTCGAGACGGATGCGCCGGATCGCAACCTGCCATTTTCGCCACCCGACGCGACGGCGCGCGCCATCGCCGGGCACCTCCTGGAGTTTCTGAGACATGAGGTGGCGCGCGGCCGTCTGCCACCTTCGCTCCTGCCGTTGCAATCCGGCGTCGGCAACATCGCCAATGCGGTGCTCGCGGGCCTGCTCGACAGCCCCTTCGAGGCCATGACGGCCTATACGGAAGTGATCCAGGACGGGATGCTGGATCTTCTTGCGGCGGGTAAGCTCAGGATGGCCTCGGCCACCAGTTTCTCGCTCAGCCCCGAGGCCGCCGCTGCCCTCAATGCGGATATGGATCGCTTCCGGAACAGCATCATCTTGCGCCCGCAGGAGATCAGCAATCACCCGGAGATCATCCGCCGCCTCGGCTGCATCGCCATGAACGGCCTCATCGAGGCCGACATTTACGGCAACGTCAATTCGACCCATGTGATGGGGTCACGGATCCAGAACGGCATCGGCGGCTCGGGGGATTTCGCGCGCAACGCCTATGTCTCGATCTTCGTCACGCCGTCGACGGCGAAGAAAGGCCAGATCTCGGCGATCGTGCCCATGGCGAGCCATGTCGACCATATCAACCAGGACGTGCAGGTCATCGTGACAGAGCAGGGGCTGGCGGATCTGCGCGGCCTCTCGCCCAAGCAACGCGCCAAGGTGATCATCGAGAACTGCGCCCATCCGGACTTCCGCCCGGCGCTCGCCGATTATTTCAGGCGCGCGCGCGAGCATTCCTATGGCCTACAGACGCCCTGCCTGCCCGCCGAGGCGCTGTCCTGGCATCAGCGGTATATCGAGACGGGTACGATGCGATTTTGAGGAGGCCTCGGCGGGCCGGGCGCGCGCTGTGGCTTCCCCCACCCCTTACCCCTCCCCGCAAGGGGGAGGGGCGCGTTCGGCGTCGAGATTCCTGGAAAACGCGTCGGCGCTCCAAAGCGTCCTGATACCCCAAAGTTCAACGGAAAAGCTCCACGCTGCCGTCGCCCCTCCCCAACGCGAGTCGGGCTTGCGCGACTTGCGCAGATGCCTGCGGATCTTGGACAGGTCCAAGATCCGTGGGGGAGGGGTAAGGGGTGGGGGTAAACCGACGACGCGACCAATTGCCGAACTCTCAACCTTTGTAGGCTTTGACGAGCGCGTCCGTCTGCCGCGCCAGGATGCCGGCATCGATGCCGACGGCCACGAAGTCGAAGCCGGCGGCGATGACGTCGCGGCAGTCAGCCTCGGCGGGGGAGAGAAAGCCGGCGGCCTTGCCGGCCGCCTTGATGCGCCGTCCCCCGTCCAGGATGGCGCTCCAGATCTCCGGTTCGCGCCATTTCCCCGCCTTCCCGAAATCGGCGGATAGATCACCCGGGCCGATGAACAGGCCATCCACCCCGGGAATGGCGGCGATCTCCTCGATGGCATCGAGCCCGCGCCGGGTCTCGACCTGTAAGAGCACGCAGATCTCGTCCGCAGCGCGGCCGAAATAGTCAGGGACGCGTCCATAGCGGTTGGCGCGGGTGAGGCCGCTGAGGCCACGGATGCCCTGCGGGGGATAGCGTGTGGCCTCGACCGCGCGGCGGGCCTCTTCGGCCGACTGCACATAGGGGAAAAGCAACGTGCGCGCGCCCATGTCGAGCACCCGCTTCACCATGACCGGCTCGTTCCACGGCACGCGGACGACCGGTTCGGCCGTGCCGCCTTCCGCCGCGCGCAGGTGATGCGTGACGTCCGGCAGATCGTTCGGGCTGTGTTCCATATCGATGAGCAGCCAGTCGAAACCCGCGCCGGCGGCGATTTCCGTCGAGACGGGGCTCGCCGTCGTCAGCCAGAAACCGATCAGCGGGTTGTCCGCCTGCAGTCTGGCCTTGAAGGAATTGGCGGGGAGATCGGTTCGCATCACTTGTCCTGTTCGTTTCCTCGTCATGTCGACCGCCGCAGGATCAACCTAAAGACGGGCAGGGGCAAGGGCGCTTGCTTGCGAGAAAGGGGGCGTGCCGACGAGCAGAGCCTGCTAAGCCTCGGCCTTCACTGCGCGGTGCGGCAGGCAATGATCGCGCAGGTGGTCGGCCAGCAGCAGATAGTCGCGCCGCCGGGCCGCACCCGTGCGCCAGACGAGCGCAAGGCTGCGCTTGGCGCGCGCATCCGCACAGGGCAGAAGGCGCAGGCGTGCGCCACGGGTCGCGCCCGCCTCCACGGCGATATCGGGCAAAAGCGTCACGCCCATGCCGAATTCGACCATCTGCACCAGCGTCATGATACTGGCCGCGCGCACGTCGCCCGCTTCGGGCAGATCGCGCAGGCCGATGGCGGCGATGACATGCTCGCGCAGGCAGTGGCCCGCTTCCAGCAGCAGTAACGTTTCGCTTCTGAGTTCACCGAGCTCGACGGTTTCGCGATTGGCGAAGGGGTGGTCGAGCGGGACCGCGAGATGGAACGGGTCGTCGCCGAGGATTTCGCAGTCTAGCCCCTCCAAGGGGTAGGGTGCGGCAATGAGCGCGGCGTCGAGTCCGCCGCTGCGCAAGGCTTCGAGGAGCGAGCGTGTCAGTCCTTCCCGGACGAAGAGATGCAGCTCAGGATAAGTGGCCCGCAGGCTCGGTATCACCTTTGGCAGGATGAACGGGGCGACGGAGGGAATAACCCCAAGGCGCAGCGGTGTGGTCAGCGGCCGCACCGCCTCCGCGACATGTTCCGGCAATTCCTCGACGAGGCCGATGATCGCCTTGGCGCGCCGGGTGACGGCCTCGCCGGCCGGCAGCAGCTGGATGGCCCGCGCCGATCGATCGACGAGATCGGTGCCGAGCTCGGCTTCCAAGGCGCGTATCGCGGCGCTCAGGGTCGATTGGGTAACCCCGACCCGCTCCGCGGCACGCGAGAAGGATCTGGTTTCGGCCAGCGCCACGAGATAGTGCAGCTGGCGGAAGCTCACGTTCAACACGCTCTGCTCGATCAGTTTAGGGTTCGGCCATCATGCGCAAACGCAACCTGTCCGAACGGCGATAACACCTATCGATATGGCCGATAGCTCGCATTTGCACAATCGGTTTGATTGCACTGCACCAGAGGGGCTATCCCACTACCCGCTGGGGGAATCATGGTCGTGCATTTCGAAGCTGCGACATGGGCCCGCAATCAATCGGCTACGAGGAGTTCAGCGCATGCTTGGTATCGGCGACAAGCTTCCCACATTCCAGGTCACCGGCGTGAAGCCCGGCTTCAACAATCACGAGGAAGGCGGCGTCTCGGCCTTCGAGCCAATCACCGAGGCGAGCTTCCCGGGCAAGTGGAAGATCATTTTCTTCTACCCGAAGGATTTCACCTTCGTCTGCCCGACCGAGATCGCCGAATTCGCCCGCCTTGCCGATGAGTTCACCGACCGCGACGCGGTAGTTCTCGGCGGCTCCACGGACAATGAATTCGTCAAGCTCGCCTGGCGCCGCGACCACAAGGACCTGAACAAGCTGCCGATCTGGTCCTTCGCCGACACCAACGGCTCGCTCGTCGACGGCCTCGGCGTGCGCTCGCCCGACGGCGTCGCCTATCGCTACACTTTCATTGTCGACCCCGACAATGTCATCCAGCATGTCTATGCGACCAACCTGAACGTCGGCCGCGCGCCGAAGGATACGCTCCGCGTGCTCGATGCGCTGCAGACGGACGAACTCTGCCCCTGCAACCGCGAGGTCGGCGGCGAGACGCTGAAGGCGGCGTGATTTCACGACCGATGTAATGCGTATGGCGGTCTCCACTCTGGAGGCCGCCACTTTTCTGTCCCGGCCGCGTTGCCGGTTTTTTTATGTCGAGGGTATGATGTCGATTGATACGCTCAAATCCCAGATCCCGGATTTCGCCAAGGACGTCCGCCTCAACCTGTCATCGATGGGCGGCGACGAAAGCCTGACGCCTGCGCAGAAATACGGCCTCTTCGTCGCCTGCGGCATCGCCTCCCGGAACGCGGTCGTTCGCAAGGCGCTCGTCGCCGAGGCCGCGGCGCATCTGGACGAGGCGACCATGGCGGCGGCAAAGGCTGCGGCCGCGATCATGGGCATGAACAACGTCTATTATCGCTTCGTGCATCTGGCCGGGAACAAGGACTACAAGACCTTGCCGGCGAAGCTCCGCATGAATGTCATCGGCAATCCGGGCGTGCCGAAGCTCGATTTCGAGCTGTGGTCGCTGGCCGTTTCCGCCATCAACGGCTGCGGCATGTGCATCGACGCCCATGAGGACGTGCTGCGCAAGGGCGGCGTGACGACGGAGGCGATCCAGACGGCCGTGCGTTTCGCCGCGATCATCCAGTCCGCAGCCCTCGCGGTGGAAGCGGCCGACGTCGCCTGACGCGGCTTTTTGGTGCGGTGCCTCGCGCCCAATGACGTGAGGCACCCTTCGATCAAGGCTGAAGTGCCGCCGCACCCGCGACCGGCTTCGGGTATGGCAGGTCGTCGACAAGCTTCGCGCCCGCTTTACCCTCCGCGAAGATCGGCGCCAGGTCGATCGTCAGATAGTTGAGGCGGTTGTTGTAGTCGGCGATCATCAGGCGGTTGTTGGTGAGATCCTTCAACACCACCCACTGGGTGTAGTCCGAGACCAGCTTGCCATCGGGCATGCGGGACTGCGCGATGCCGACGGGAATGTCGACGTTGTTGAGGATATGCGCGACGGTCTGGACCGCCTCGGCCGCGGTTTTCGGCTCCGTCACGCCGTGACGCAGCATCGTGGCGCGCACGAAACGCGACGGCGGCGTGTAATCGCCCGGCAGCCCGAGGAGCCCGCCGCCCTGGCCGAGCTCGGTCACGTTCACAGCCCCGACCTGACGTGCCGGCACGCCGACGGTCGACAGGTTGAGATAGTTGCGGACATTGTTGATGTGCCAGTCATAGGTCGGCGCGTTCGTGAGCACATGCGCGAGGTTGTCGTGGATCTTGACCTCGCCCTTGACATATTCCACGACCATTCCCGCGCCGCTGCGATCGACGAAGACGAAGTGGATGGTCGCCGGCGTGGGGCCGGTCGGCAGGCTATCGTCGGCCCAGACCTTCATGGTCTTCACAGCTTCGCGCAACGCATCGACGGTGGCGAAATTGCCCAGCGCCCAGCTGCCGAAGGTCAGGACCGACTGGTACTCCTTGTCCTGTGCGGTAACCGTCTGATACTGCGTGAATCCCGGCAGGAAATTGCCGCTCATCGACAGGCCTTCCGAATTCTGGCCGTCGAGCAGGGCGCCGCCCGGGATGATGCCGGCACTCACGCCCACAACGCCGTAGCGCGTGGTGACGGACTTCGCCGGCAAACCTGTGTCCTTCGGAGCGGTCAGCGTCAGCGCGGTGCCCTTCGGCTGGCTGACGAGCGTCCATTTCATATCGAACGCCCATTCCATGGTTCGTCCGGCGATCACGCTCTTGTCGGCTGCGACGATATCGACGGCCGTGCAAGCGATTGCCGTATTCACAAGGGCCGTATTCATGGCAGCGATTAATGCAATCGTCGTAGCGACTGTACGGAACATGTTCTGTCCTTTGTTGGGCCGTTCGGCTGTCCGTTCTTATCCGACACAAGTATTAAGATTAATGCGCGTATGGAGGACAAAAGGACTTTGCCGATAGACGTCGCGGTCGTTGCACAGACCTGGACCGCGAGACAAGATAGACGCGCTGAATGTTTAACCCGTAGCCAAAAAGGCAGGCGCTTGCTTTTAAGGTTAGCGCGGCCGGAGCGCAGTATCATTGCGGGAGATCAAGAGACCGCACGGGCCTCGGAGCGGCCGTATCGGGCAAGCCAGCCGGCGAGCTTTTCGCGCATGGCCGTATCGGCCTCGAGCAGCAGTTTCGTCCGGCGGTTCAGGATGTCATCAGGGCTGCGGGCCCATTCATGCGTGACGAGGTATTCGACCTCGCGCGCATAAAGGCCGGCCCCGAAATGCTCGCCGAGGTCGGCGAGGGAGCGCGCGTCGCCGACCAATGTCGTGGCGAGCGACCCGTAGCTATGCACATAGCGGGACGCGAGATCGGCCGGCAGCCAGGGATGGCGGCCCGCAAAGTCGCGTGCGAAAGCCGTGATGCTGGCGCCGCCGAGATCGCCGCCGGGCAGGGGGGCCGCATGCGTCCAGCCCTTGGTCGGAGCCTGCAGGAGGGGCGCAAGTTTTTCAAGCGCATGTTCGGCGAGCCGGCGGTAGGTCGTCAGCTTGCCGCCGAACACCGACAGCAGAGGCGCAGTTCCATCGGTGCCGCCCGAGAGATCGAACACATAGTCGCGCGTGACCGTCGAGGGGTTGTTGGGGGACGTGTTCTGCGCCGCATCGTCATAGAGCGGCCGCACGCCGGAATAGCTCCATACGACGTCTTCCGGCCTGACAGGCTTTGCGAAATAGCGGCTGACCGACAAGCAGAGATAGGTCGTCTCGGCGGGTGAAATGGCCGCGACGGAAGGGTCGCCGTCATAGGCCACGTCCGTGGTTCCGATCAGCGTGTAGGCGCCCTGGTAGGGGATGACGAAGACGATGCGCTCGTCCGGGTTCTGCAGGATATAGGCGTGGTCGCCGTCATAGAGCCGTGGGACGACGATGTGGCTGCCCTGGACAAGCCGCAGGTGATCCTGGGAGTTCGAATGCAGCACATGCTGAAGCACATCGGTGACCCAGGGGCCGGCGGCGTTCACCAGCGCGCGCGCGCGGATCGTGCGGGATTGTCCGTCCTCCCCCGTGAGCGTCGCATGCCAGAGCGCGCCCTCGCGCCGCGCGGCAGTGCAGGCCGTTCGGGTCAGGATTTCGGCGCCGCGGGCGGCGGCGTCCATGGCATTCAGCACCACGAGGCGGGAATCATCAACGGCGCAGTCGGAATAGACGAAGCCCTTGGTCAGCTCTTGCTTCAGCGGCGCGCCTTCGGCGCCGTGCCGCAGGTCGACCCCATGCGAGCCCGGCAGGCGCGAGCGTTTGGCGAGGTGGTCGTAGAGAAAGAGACCGATGCGGATCATCCAGGCCGGCCGCAGCGTGGCATTGTGGGGCAGCACGAAGCGCAGCGGCCGCACGATATGGGGGGCGATGCCCAGCAGCACCTCGCGCTCCGCCAGCGCCTCGCGCACCAGCCGAAATTCGTATTGCTCGAGATAGCGCAGGCCGCCATGGATGAGCTTGCTGGACGCCGACGACGTGGCGGAGGCGAGATCCCTGCTTTCGCAAAGGATGACCTTCAGTCCGCGACCAACCGCGTCGCGCGCAATACCCACGCCATTGACGCCGCCGCCGATGACCAGAAGGTCGCAGGAACCCTCCGGCGCTGCTGTCTCTCCCCGCGTGGACACCTTGTCTCCAGCCGTAGCCCGACCAACGCCGGTAAGCTATGGCGCGGGCCGGCGGATATCAAACGGAAAACGATGAAGCGGTCGGGCCCTCAGCCGGCAACGATCTCGATCGGCGCGGTCAGGTCGAAGAACAGGTTGTCGCGGCCGTCGCCGGTCTGGGCCATGACGGTCGCGAATTGCGACGGCGCTTCAAGCGCCGTGACGCTCCGGTGCCAGACGTTGCGCTTGTAGGTGATGCCTTCGCGCTTCTCGCTGATGAAAGCCCGCGTCGATGCGATATCCGGGAAGCCGTCGGCGCCCGTATCACACACGACGATGAGGCAGCGTCCGCCTTCCGTCGGGAGGAAGCTTTGCGCCGAGAACGGATGCCGCTCGAGCCGGTCGATCACGACAGGCAACGCATTTGCGGTTTCGATGCGCAGCAGGCTGAGCATCGGCACCGGGGCGTCGTCCGTGCGGTCGAAGGCGCCGGGCACGGGCTGCAACTTGACCTCGCCCTTGTGTGAGAGAACTTCGCCATAAGGCGCAAAGGCTTCAGCAGTCAGCGGTACGGCTTTGAAACGTTGCATGGGAGCTCCAAGGGGTAGAAGAAGCTTTTTTTAGACCCGTGAGGCCCTGGCGAATAGAGGGCGATCTGCGGAGGCTTTTCGGATGACCGGCATGCGCGAGGTATATGGCGCGGACCCCTCCCCTTCAGGGGAGGGCGCCGCCGCAGGCGCCGGGTGGGGCCTGCTCGCTGTGATAACTCCAAAGCACAAGGCTTGGCCGCTGAAACCCACCCGACCTCGCTCTCGCGAGGCCACCCTCCCCTGAAGGGGAGGGATCCGCGTGCCGAAGTTGTGAAGCCTGCTCGACACGATTGACGCAAAGCGCCGGGGTGGTGTCCAAAATTGCGCGTGCTGTTCCGGCCTCACAGCACGGAGGCCATGCCCCCGTCCACGAAAATCAGCTGGCCGTTGACATAGCTCGATGCCGGTGCGGCGAGATAGACGACGGTGCTGATCAGCTCGTCCGGCCGCCCCCAGCGGCGCGCGGGGGTTCGTGCCTTCACCCAGGCGTCGAAAGTCGGATTGTCGATGAGAGCCTGGTTCATGTCGGTGATCATGTAGCCGGGGCCGATGGCATTGGCCTGGATGCCGTGCTCGCCCCATTCGGCGGCCATGCCGCGCGTCAGCATCTTGATGCCACCCTTGGCGACCGTATAGGGCGTCACGGTGGCGCGGGCGAGTTCGCTCGTCAGCGAGCCGATATTGATGACCTTGCCGCGTCCGCGCGGGATCATCCGCTTGGCCGCCTCCCGCCCGATGATGAAGGCGCTGGTGAGGTTCGTCTCGATGACCTTGCGCCATTCGTCGCTCGACAACTCGACGATCGGCTTGCGCAGCTGGATGCCGGCATTGTTGACGAGGATGTCGACGGCGACACCCGCCGCGTCGAGCTTGGCGAAGGCGGCCTTGATGGCGTCCTCGTCGGTGACGTCGAAGGGCGCCTCATACACGGTGAAGCCCTCCGCGCGCATTTCGTCGGCAGCGGATTTGAGGCGCGCGGCATCGACGCCGTTGAGCACGATCGTAGCCCCCGCTTCGGCGAGGCCCTGCGCCATGGCGCGGCCGAGGCCACGCGAGGAGCCGGTGACGAGGGCGGTCTGCCCGGTGAGGTCGAACAGGTTCTTGGCCATGAATGGGCTCCTCAGACGTCCGAACGGCGGACGGTCAGGTCGGTGCGGTCGAAGACGGCGGGCAGAAGGTCGAGGCCGAGGCCGGGCCCTTCCATCGGATAGACATAGCCGTCCTTGATGGTCGGTGTCACGGTGACAAGCTCCTTGTACCAGCCCGTATAGAACGCGCGGACCGATTCCTGGATCAGCGTGTTGGGCTGGCTGAAGGAGGTGTGCACCGCCGCCGCGAAGCCGACCGGCCCGATGCAGTCATGCGGCGCGAAGGGGCGGTGCCAGGTCTCGGCGAGCGCGGCGATCTTGCGCCCCTCCGTCAAGCCGCCGGACCAGCAGAGATCGACCATCACCACATGGGTGGCGTCGCGATCGAGCATGTCCTTGTAAGGCCAGCGCGAGCCGAGCGTCTCGCTGGCGCAGACCCAGACATCCGTGGATCGGGCATATTCACTGAGCGCCTGCGGCGAGTTCATGCGGATCGGATCCTCGAACCACATGGGCTTGTAGGGCTCCAGCGCCTTGGCGATCTGCTTGGCGGTCGGCAGGTTCCACAGCGAATGGAACTCCACCATGATGTCGATCGCGTCGCCGACCGCCCTGCGGATCTTCTCGAAGGGCTCGATGGCCGTCTTCAGCTGCGCCGCGGTGATGTAGAGACCCTGGTTCTCGATGGCATGCGGATCAAACGGCCAGATCTTCATGGCGGTAATGCCGTTCTCGAGCAGGTTCTCGGCGAGCGCGCCGGCGTCCGTCATGAAGGCTTCGAGGTCCTCATAGGGACCGGCGGCCTCGCTCTGGCCGAAGTTCCAGTTCGAGACCGGCTTGATGTTGTTGGAGCGGACATAGCCGTAGCCGGCGCAGGTGTTGTAGATGCGCAGCTTGTCGCGGCAGAGCCCGCCGAGCATCTGGTGGACGGGAAGGTTGCAGACCTTGCCGAACAGGTCCCACAGCGCGATGTCGATGGCAGAGGCCGCGCGATATTCGACACCGGTCGAGGATTGCGCCATCGGCAGGTTCACCATGTCGCGGTGGATCGCCTCGATATGCAGGGGATTGCGGCCGAGGAGGCGGCCCGCGAGCGTGTCATGGATATGGGCCTCGACGGCGCCCGCGCCGTAGAAGGTTTCACCGAGCCCGATCAGCCCGGAATCGGTATGAACGCGCACCCAGAGGACATTGGCAAATTCCTCCGTGCGCAGGGTCTCGATGGACGTGATCTTCATCGGTCGGTTTCCTCCTGAAACGTCTTTTGTCCCTGCCAGACGGTCCGATCGGTTTCTGGCGGAGATGAACCTTGTCTACTGACTTTAGTGATATGCCGCGCGACTGCGAGCCGTGGTGGCGCGCGGCCGCACTGCTTGCGCGCCGCGGAGCATCGAGAGGAGGCTCGGTGGAATTCCACGCGGGGCATGCGCGGCGCTGTCGTGCTCCATGGCAACGGGCCCCGGCGCGACGCCAGAGGCGCTCCGGACGCGCGGGTCATCGCGCTCGCATAGGAAAGGGCTCAATTGGAAACGCATTGACATTGCCGATGATCGCGCCATGCCGTGGCAGGTGCCAGGGCTGTCAAGAGCTGAGGCCATAGCCACCGCAGCCTTCCACCCGACCGAACCACATCGGTCATAGTTATATTTCCGTTTGTAAAATATTACAACATGTTTTAAAATGCAGTTGCAACGGGGACGAATAACGCCCGTTCCGGCCGCTTCTTGTCGGAGGCTTCGACAAGCGGTCGTTCAAGCTCAACGAAGATCCCAGCCGCTTGACCGCGGATGGGGAGGGACAGGGAAACGCTTGATGGCGCAGACACGCAGCCAGTCCACGCTCACGGCGGTCGATACTGCCGAGCCTGCTGCGCCGCGTCGCCGCAATCGCGTGAACCTGTTTGATCTTGCCTATGAGCGGCTCGAGGATCTCATCGTCAATTGCGAGCTCAAGCCCGGGCGGTTCCTGGCGATCCAGGATCTTCAGGACATCAGCGGCTTCGGGCGCACCCCGGTGCATCAGGCGGTCAGTCGTCTCGCTGCGGATACGCTGGTTATCGTCCGGCCGCGCCACGGCGTGCAGATCGCGCCCATCGATCTCGCCCGCGAACGTGTGTTGCTCCGGCTGCGTCGCGATCTCGAGCGTTTCGTCATCAGGCTCGCCACCGAGAAATCGGGACCTTCCCACCGCAACCAGCTGCTCCACCTCGCGCGTGCCCTGCGGGAGCATCGCGAGACCCTGACGCTGAGCGAGTTCAACACCTTCGATCGCCGCATCGACCAGCTCATCCTCGCCGCGGCGGGAGAGCCATTTCTGGAACATACCCTGCGTCCGCTGCACACGTTGTTCCGGCGCATCGGCTGGATCTTCCACAACCGGATTGCCTCGGACCAGAATTTCGGCGCGACCGTCGACAGCCATCTCGCCATCCTCGATGCGATCGCCGGCCGGCAGGTGGATGAGGCGGTGGCCGCGTCAGACGCCCTGATGGATTTCGTCGACAGCATGTTCGACATCATGGAGCGGGAGGTCGATCCCTCCCTGCTCGATTGCAACCTCGCACCTTTCGTATCGCCTGCTTCAACCCGATGAACCCACAAAAGGGGCAGATGCGTCAGTCATCTGTCGCAAGTTCGGATCCTGCTCATGCGCATCGTCTTTCATGGTGAAAATGCAGCATCCTTCAGCCACGGCTTCGCCGATCTGGTTGGAGAGGCTGACATCACCGTTCTGCCCGATATCCTCGCGAGCGAGGCCGATCGCGCCGCTTATGCGGCTGCGGATGTCGTGGTCGGCACACGCTTCAACACGTCGCTTCCACGCCCTGCAGGCTTGAAGCTCTTTCACGTGCCGGGGGCCGGCTACGACGCGGTTGATCTCGGCGCATTGCCGGCCTCAGCCACCGTCTGCAACTGCTTCGGCCATGAGCAGGCCATTGCCGAATATGTGATGGCGGGCATTCTCGCGCGTCATGTGCCGCTCGCCGATGCCGATGCCAAGCTCCGTAAGAAGGACTGGTCCTATTGGGCGGGAGCGCCGGAGCGCGTCCACGACGAATTGGCGGAGAAGACCATCGGGCTCCTCGGTTTCGGCCATATCGGCAAGGCGATCGCTGTACGGGCAAAGGCCTTCGAAATGAAGGTCGACGTCGCCAACCGCTCGCCTGTGCCGGCGTCGGAACGGGTGGACAGGTCCTTTACGCTGGACCAGCTTGATGAATTCTGGGGATCGGCTGATTTCATCGTCGTGTCGGTGCCGCTGACCGCTGAAACCACAGGGATTGTTGGTAAAGAAGCCTTCGATGCGATGCGTCCCTCCGCAGTCGTTTTCAATGTGGGGCGTGGCCCCACCATAGACGAGACCGCGCTCTACGCGGCTTTGCGGGACAACAAAATCGCCGGTGCGGTGATCGACACATGGTATGTCTATCCGTCCCCAGACAAACCTGATGTGCTGCCGTCAATTCTACCTTTTCATGAATTGCCGAATGTTGTCATGACCCCGCATATGTCCGGGTGGACGAGCGGGACCATTCGCCGGAGACAAAAGACCATCGCCGACAATGTCCTGAGCCGTGCAGCCGGGCGGCCCTGCACAAATGTCGTGCGTGAAGGGGGGAGCGCTGATTCATAGAGGCAAAACGCATTCCCCGGGATCCAACGAAGAACCCAGGTTGACGAACGAAGCGGAACATCCGCGTATAGGGAGAGATTTTATGGTGTCTTTCAGAACTTTCAAATATGCGATCGCGGCGCTTGCGCTCGGCGCCGCTGCCGTCGGCGCGACGAGCCAGGCCTCTGCCCAGACCGTCCAGGACATCGTCAAGCGCGGCAAGGCGCGCATCGGCGTGCTGATCGGCGCTCCGCCCTATGGTTCGGTTGACGCTCAGGGCAACGCGGTTGGTTATGACGCGGATGTCACGGCGATCGTCGGCAAATATCTCGGCGTGCCCGTCGAAGTCGTGCAGCTGACGCCGCCGTCGCGTATTCCGGCGCTTGAATCCGGCAAGGTGGACTTCCTCATCGCAACGCTGGCCCCGACGCCGGAGCGTGCGAAATCCGTGCTGTTCACGATCCCCTACAGCATTTTCCAGCCGGGCATCTACGCGCACAAGAACGCGAACATCACCAAGTGGGAAGATCTCAAGGGCAAGAAGGTCGGCGTCAATCGCGGATCGAGCGTGGAGCACGAGCTGACGAGCCGCGAGAAGGACCTCAATCTGCAGATCATGCGCTTCGAGGATGACGCCACGGTCATGATGGCGCTGTTCACCGGCCAGGTCGACGCGATCGCCGGTCCGGATGCGCAGGCCAACGCAGCCATGAAGGCGCGCAACGTCACCGACTACGAGCAAAAGTTCATCTTTGCCCGGCAGCCGAATTCGATGACGGTGCGCAAGGACCAGACAGACCTGCGCGACTGGCTCAACAACGTGATCTACTACATCAAGCTGAACGGTGAGCTCGATGCCGTGTCCCGCAAGTGGGTCGGCTCCCCGCTGCCCGAGCTGCCGGTGTTCTAGAGCATTTCTGGTGAACTCCGGTTCACCAGAAATGCTGCAGGTCTTTGTTTCTACGCATTTTCTTCACGCGAACCGGTGTCCACTTCGCTCGAAAATGCTCTAGTGTCCCGAATCCGAAATTCGTATCATTTCCGGGAGGCGTCGTTCGAATTTCGGATTCAATCAGGACACTAGTGGAGCGAATTTGACATTTGAGTCCCGCCTGACATCAAGCTCCAGATCAAATGTCAAATTCAAAAGCTCCACTAGAACCAATAACTTGCTAGTGGTTTTCTTGACTCCGACATTTGCTCCGAGGCCGGTATCAGGCGGATGCAAATGTCGGAGTCGAACCACTAGCAGGCTAATGATTCTCGCGTGGTTTTCGGATTTGAAATTCGCTCATCACCCTCGACCCATTCTGTGACGAATTTCAAATCCACCACGCGAGGACAACTGCCATCGACGACCGCTCCGCCTGCGCTGAACAAGCACAGGCGGGGCATTCCAGCCGGTAGGCTTTCGCTCCAGCCGCCTGCCGCCCGCACTGCGCGCGTTGACGACGAGAGGCCAGTGGCGAAACGATGCAGTATCAATTTCAATTCAACAGTGTTCTGGCCGAATCCGGCTTCATCATGCAGGGCATCCTGCTGACGATCTATTTGTCGATTGGCTCGATCATCCTCGGATCGATCATCGCGATCCTGTTCTCGGCGCTGCGCGCCAACGGTCCACGCTGGGTCGGCGGCCTCGTCGACGTCTATGTTGAATTGCTGCGCAACACACCCTTTCTGGTGCAGTTGTTCATCATATTCTTCGGGCTGCCCTCGATCGGCATACGCCTTACGGCCGACCAGGCTGCCCTGCTCGCCATGACGCTGAATCTCGCGGCCTATTCCACCGAGATCATCCGCGCCGGCGTCGATTCGATCCACCGCTCGCAGATCGAGGCGGGCCTCTCGCTCGCTATGACCAAGCGCCAGATCTTCCAGCACGTCATCATCGTGCCGGCGATCGCCAAGGTCTGGCCGGCGCTGTCCAGCCAGTTCGTCCTGATGCTGCTCGCCTCCTCGATCTGCTCCTTCATTTCGGTGCAGGAACTCTCGGGCGTCACCGCCATCATCGAGCAGCGCACGTTCCGCAGCTTCGAGAGCTACATCGTCGCCACGCTCCTCTATCTCGTGCTCGCCCTGACCTTGAAGGTCGGGCTCCTCGGCCTCGGGCGGCTCATCTTCCCCCGCGTGTCCGGGCTCTCCCGTGTCCAGGTCAAGGGAGAGGCAGCATGATCGAGTCCTTTGGCTGGCCTGAATTCATGTTCCTCGTCCGGGCGACCGGCTGGACATTGGTTCTGACGGTGGTCGCCTTCCTCTTCGGCAGCATCGTCGGCGGCGCCTTCGCGATCATGCGCCTGGCGCAGAGCCGCATCCTACGCAACGTCGCATCGGTCTACATCCTGGTCATCCAGTCCGTTCCGGTGCTGATGGTGCTGTTCCTGTCCTATTACGGGCTCTCGCTGGCAGGCTTCGACATTCCTCCGCTGATCGCCGCCTCGCTCTCCCTCGGCATCTATGTCAGTGCCTATCTCGCCGAGATCTGGCGCGGGTCGATCGAGGCCGTGCCCTTCCAGCAATGGGAGGCGTCCTCGTCGCTCGCCATGACGCGCGGCCAGCAGTATCGTTACGTGATCCTGCCCCAGGCGCTCAGGATCTCCGTGCCGCCAACGGTCGGTTTCCTCGTGCAGCTCGTCAAGAACACCTCGATCGTATCGGTCGTCGGTTTCGTCGATCTGGCACGCGCTGGCCAGCTCATCAACAATGCGACGTTCCAGCCGTTTCAGGTCTTTGGCTCGGTGGCGGTGATCTATTTCCTGATCTGCTTCCCGCTGTCGCGTCTCAGCAAACATCTTGAGAAGGTGCTCCATGTCGGCCGTACACATTGAGAACGTCCATAAGAGCTTCGGCAAACTCGAGGTCCTGAAGGGAGTTTCGCTGACGGTTGAGGCGGGGCAGGTGGTGGCCATCATCGGTCGCAGCGGTTCCGGCAAGTCGACCCTGCTGCGTTGCATCAACGGGCTCGAGACCATCCAGTCCGGGCGCATCGAGGTGGTTGGCCACACCGTCACCTATACCGACGAGAAGTTGCGGGCTCTGCGCAAGGACGTCGGCATCGTCTTCCAGAGCTACAATCTGTTCCCGCATCTCACCGTCGGCCAGAACATCATGCTCGCGCCCCGCATCACCAAGGGCGTGCCGAAGGAGGAGGCGAGGGCACAGGCCGAGAAGGTCCTGGCGCAGGTGGGGCTCTCGGAGAAGTTCGATGTCTATCCGGACAACCTGTCCGGTGGCCAGCAGCAGCGCGTGGCGATCGCCCGCTCGCTCGCCATGCAGCCGAAGGTCATGCTGTTCGACGAGGTGACCTCGGCGCTCGATCCCGAACTCACCGGCGAGGTGCTCTTGGTCATGGAGGAACTGGCCCGCGGCGGCATGACCATGCTGCTCGTGACGCATGAAATGAACTTCGCGCGCAGCGTCGCCGATTTCACCGTCTTCATGCATCAGGGCAAGGTCTGGGAAATGGGGCCGTCGGAAGAGCTGTTCTCCCACCCGAAAACCCCCGAACTCGCCGCTTTCGTGAAGAGCACCCTGAAATAGGCCGGCACAGATGCCGGCAGAGCGATTTCAAGGGCGCGCTGCCGGCTCTCCCCCCACCCGCCGCCTCACGGAAGCCCCGCGGTTGCCTGCACTTTGCATGTTTTCGCAAATCCCGGTCCAATTGACGGACGGGATGTGGTAAACTTGCCGGCAAAGCAGGACCAAAGACGGGAGGAATGCATGGCGACCATCATTTCCGTGACGGAGAAAGCCTCGGGGCACCGCGTTCTGGTCAATGCGGACCACATCCTCATGGTCCGGGCGATTTCCCACGGTGGCTGCAACGTCTATCTCGACAGTGCCAGCATCCACGCCCCCGATATCCTCACCGTCGCTGACGACATGGACGATCTCGTCCGTCGCTGGCACGCGGACACGCGGACGCAGGGCGAGGCGACGATCCAGCCTGTGCATACGCCGCATTAGGGCCAATCGCCATTCGGCGTGCTCAGATGTCATGGCCGGGGCTTGTCCCGGCCATCCCTGGGGGGCTGGGCGGTTGAATGCGTAGCTTTTCTACATAAAATGCGCGTAGATCGTGAATGTTCGGCCCGAGAAAGAATTGGCGCCGGAAGGGGGGAGCTTCCGGCGCCTCGTAGGCATGGCCTACGACTCCGGCCCGTCGCCCGCCGGGGGAGCGGAGGGCAAACGTGGCGACAGAGCTCGTCGTCACAACATCCTTGGCGAATAGCAGTTTTTCGGCCAGTTGCGATAAAAATTTCGCTCATTGCCCCGATTTTGCCTGTGAGGAACTTCCTTATCAACCACCTGTGGAAAAGTTACGGTATTTAATTACCTAAAAGGTATTTCAATACCCAGGGTGATTTCATCGGGATGTTCACTCCGGCGTTCACCCCCGGGGCCGCATCTCAAGCTCGGCCCCTCTCTGGTCCGAGAATGCGTCGAGGATAAGGCGGGCGCATATCGCCTTCTCCGGCGCGAGCCCGACCGGGCGGCGATTCGCCGCCGATCGCCGTCAGGGGGCGCTTTGCCGCGCTTGTGGCAGAACAAAGGGCATCGGCGCCGCGGGGATGGCGCGAATGGCGAGGCGAACGCCAAACGTCTCGGCCAGCAGACGATCCGTCAGCACCTCAGCAGGGGGTCCGTGTGCGACCTGGCGACCGGACTTAAGCACGATCAGCTCATCCGCATAGGCGGCCGCCAGATTGAGGTCGTGCAGGATGGCGAAGACCGCCGCGCCTTCGGTGGCGAGACGCCGCGCCGTCTCGAGGACGGCGATCTGGTGTTCGAGATCAAGGCCCGACACCGGTTCGTCGAGAAACAGCACCTGGCGGGGCTCGTGAATGCGCCCGGCCGCGAGCTGGCACAATACGCGCGCGAACTGCACGCGCTGCTGCTCGCCGCCGGACAAGGTGGGAAACTGCCGTTCGGCCAGATGGGCCACGTCGGCCTGTTCCAGGGCCGTGGCGATTCTGGCCTGGGCGGAACGACCGGCAACAGGGCTGCCGGCGCCATCGAGGCCGAGCGCGACGACCTCGTAGACCGTGAAGGGAAAGGCGAGGGTTCCCGATTGCGGCAGCACCGCCCGCTTGGCGGCGAGCTGCCAGTGCGGCAGGTCGCGCAGGGGGACGCCGCTGTAGGCGATGCTGCCCGATGTCGGCGCGAGTTCCCCGACAAGCAGGCGCAGAAGCGTGGACTTGCCTGCGCCGTTCGGGCCGAGCACGACGGTGATGCGTCCCGGCGGCAGCACAAGCGAAATATCGTCCAGGATGGTGGTGCGGCGGGTCGCGAAGCCAATGCCGCGGGCTTCGACGAGCGGGATCATGTGACCATTCTCCTGCGCGCAAGCAGGAGCCACAGAAAGAAGGGCGCGCCGATGGCCGCCGTCAGAATGCCGATGGGGAGTTCCGCGGGGGCGACGATCAGGCGGGCGAGAATGTCGGATCCGAGGAGCAGTGCCGCGCCCAGCAGGGCGCTCGCGGGCAGAAGGACCTTGTGGTTCGCGCCGATGGCAAGCCGCAGGAGATGCGGCACGACGATGCCGACGAAGCCGATGACGCCGGCGGCGGCGACCGCAGCGCCGACGGCGAGCGCCACGACGACGATCACAATGCGCTTGATGCGTTCCACCGGCAGGCCAAGGTGGAAGGCCTCGGCCTCGCCGAGCGACAGGGCGTTGAGGCTGCGTCCGAGGAAGGACAGCGCGATGGCCATCGGGATGAAGGCCGGCAGGATCGTCGCAACCTTCGTCCAGGTGGCGCCGCCGAGGCTCCCGAGCGACCAGAAGGTGAGATCACGCAACTGCTGGTCGTTGCTCATAAAGGTGAGAAGCCCCGTAATGGCGCCCGCCATGGCGCCGAGGGCGACGCCCGCGAGCAGGAGTGTGGCGATCGACGTCCGCCCCGAGCCGGATGAGAGCCCATAGAGCACCGACGTGAACAGCAGGCCGCCGAAGAAGGCGGCGATCGGCAGGGCAGCAAAGGGCAGGACAGCAAAGGGCAGATACGGCAACAGGCGTTCGCCGAGCACGATGACGGTGGCTGCCGCCAGCGCCGCTCCGCTTGAGACGCCGACGAGGCCGGGATCGGCGAGCGGATTGCGGAACAGCCCCTGCATCAAGGCCCCGGAGACCGCGAGCGTCGCGCCGACTATCAGGCCAAGCAAGGTGCGTGGGAGGCGGATATTGAGGATGACCAGGCTGTCGCGTGCGGCGTCCGCATCGACGGGCAGGCCTGTCACGGAGGTCCAGAGGGCGGCAAGGGTTCTGCCGGGTGGAATGGGGACGGCACCGAGGCCGAGCGACAGCACGCTGGTGGCCGCGACAATGAGCATGAGCAGGCCAAACACGAACGCCGTTCGTCTGCGCCGCCGCTGCAATGCGGCAGCCAGCGTCACGCCCACGCCGGCCGTAGCAGCCCGCGCCGGCGATGCACCCATCGGCCTGGAATCCATCGTCACGCCATTCACCTCGCGTCGCGATGCGGAAGCACGCTGGCATCCGCCCGCCCGCCGTTACCCCCCGCCGTTGTCCCCGCCGTTGCCCAGATGTGGGATTATCGGCCGGCCGCGGCGGGCAGATGCTCGCTCGCGGAGAGAGCCTTCACCGCCGGCAGGTCCGGATAGAAGGCCTGCATCAGATAGGCAACCGCTTCGGGTGTGCGCGGGCCGAAGCCGAGGAGCCAGTGACCATCGGCCGTGACGAGGCGCCGCGCAGCGCCGGCGGGCGTCGCAGACAGTGCCGCATTGGCGAAAACCGTATCCGGGTCTGCGTGCAGACCCTCGCGCGCCATCATGACGACGACGTCCGGGGCGGCGGTGATGATGGCCTCGTCGGTCATCGCCTTGTAGCCGCTGAAGCCGGCGCCGACATTCGTGGCCCCGGCCAGGGCGATCATGCCGTCGGCTGCCGTGCCTGTGCCGGCGATGAGCGGCCGGCCGTTCTGCATCGCGAGGACGAAGAGCGCCTTGACGGGCTTGGTCACCGTTTCCCGGGCCTTGGCCACGGCCGCAAAGCGCGTCTCGACATCGCTCGCCAGCCGGGCGGCCGCTGCCTCGCTGCCGGTGGCCCGGCCAATGGCGTGGATCTTCTCGATGATTCCGGCCGCCGTCGGCGTGTCGGGAATCGTCACCAGGCGAACGCCGGCTTCCTCCAGGAGCTTGAGGGCCGCCGGCGGCCCGGACCCGGCCGAGACGAGCACGCTATCGGGTGACAGCGACAGCACGCCCTCGGCGGACAACTGGCGCATATAGCCGACGTTGGGTTTGTCTTTCAGCGCGGACGGCGGATAGAGGCTCGTGGTGTCGATCCCGACGATCCGCCCCTCGGCGCCGAGCGCATAGAGAGTTTCCGTCACGGCGCCGCCGACGGCGACAATGCGTTGTGGCGACGCGTCCTGGGCAAGCAAGGCCATCGGCCGGAGGGCGATGAACAGCGCGGACAGACCGGTAACGTGCAGCAGGGACCGTCGGGACAACGGCGGAGCGATGATATCTGTCATTTCGTCAGGATCAGTTTGTCATTGGCTGTGATGCGCAGGCGATAGCGTTCGCCGTTGTGCACGATAACCAGCTCGCGCTTGTCGCCGAAGAGCTGTTGGGCGTTCACGGTCGGCTCTTCCGCGGGGCGTCTTGCGGAGGCCGGCGGCGCCGGCGGAGAGGTGTCGTGCGGACTTGTCATGATTTTGAACTGTTCAAATGTGAAAGTAAAGTCGGGCGACGTTAAAGTGCTAGTTTAGAAGAAGCTTAAACTAGGTCGAACGCCAATATTGACACCTCTAAAATAGGTATTTACGAAACGCAAACGTCGCATGCATCAGGCATTCGACGTTCTGACGCCAGCCAGCCTCCAGGTCCGCCTTTTTGGGACCTCGCCAGCCAGCACATTCAACACGTTTTTCAAGGACGTTGCGATGTTTCGTGCGATGAGGCTGCAGGCTTTGGCCTTTATATCCCTTTCAGCCATGATGGCGGCGCAGGCTGAGGCGCAAGCGCCCGCGAATCAGCCGCAGCCGGCCATGACTGAGGCAATGGACGTGGTGACGCTCGATGCGATCACCATCACCGCCACCAAGACCGAGGAGACGGTGGTCGACACGCTGGCCGGCGCCAGCGTCGTGACGCGCGCCGACATGGACCGCTTCCAGGCGTCCACGGTCTCCGACGCGCTCATCGGTGTCCCCGGCGTCGTGGCACCCATGGCGGTCAACGATCCCGGCCAGTCGATCAACATCCGCGGTCTGCAGGATTTCGGCCGCGTCAACGTGCTGGTCGACGGGGCGCGGCAGAACTTCCAGATTTCCGGCCATAACGCGAACGGCACGTTCTATCTGGATCCCGAACTCATCGGACAGATCGACGTGGTGCGCGGCCCGGTCTCGACGATCTACGGTTCGGGCGCCATCGGCGGCGTCGCGGCGTTCCAGACACGCACCATCAATGACATCCTCAAGCCCGACGAGAAGTTCGGGATGGAGCAGAAGATCGGCTTCGGCACGAACGGCGCGGGCTTTCTCAACAGCACGTCCGGGGCGGTCCGCCTCGGAACGAATGCCGATCTGTTCGGCCAGTTCGTCTATCGCAACACCAATTCCTACAAGGACGGCAACGGCGACAAGATCCCCGACACCGGCAGCGAGCTGGTTGCGGGTCTCGTGAAGTTCAATATCCGTCCCGCCGATGGCCACCAGATCAGCGCCACGGCCATGCGGCAGAACTATGATTACGACAACAACGGCACCAGTGGCGCCGGCACACGCTGGAGCAACGAGGTCGAGACCGGGACCTATACGCTCGGCTATACCTTCAGCCGCCCCGATGTGCCGTGGCTCGATCTCAGCATCAAGGGCTATTATACCGAGACGAAGCTTCAGCAGACCACCATTGCGCCGAACACGACCTATTCCGCGCTGGGGGTGGAGGCGGGCGACAGGCTCTCCGACCGCATCCGTACCCTTGGCTTCGACGTCAACAACACGTCGCGCTTCTCGACGGGCCCGGTCGATCATGCGCTGACCTACGGCTTCGACAGTTCCTGGGACCGGGTGAAGACGGTCGACAACGCCGGCGGCTATGTCGGCGCGCTGACGCCCTCCGGCAATCGCCGTCTCTCCGGCGGCTTCATTCAGGACGAGGTGAAATACAACAACTGGCTCCGGGTGCTCGGCGCCTTGCGCTACGACAATTACAAGCTGGACGGCGGCGGCTATGAATCCGACGGCAGCCGCTGGTCGCCGAAGGTCACGGTCGGCGTCACGCCGGTCAAGGGCATCGAGCTCTACGGCACCTATGCCGAAGGCTACCGGGCCCCGTCGATCACCGAGACGCTGATTGCCGGCACTCACCCTTTCCCGGCCTTCAACATCCTGCCCAATCCGAACCTCAAGCCGGAAGTGGCGCGGAACATCGAAGCGGGCGTGAACGTCAAGTACAACGACGTCCTGAAGGACGGCGACACCTTCCGGGCCAAGGCCAACGTCTTCCGCAACAAGATCGACGACTACATCGACATGGAGGAGGTCGGCAGCCCCTATCTGGTGCCCTACATTCCCGGCATGCCGGCGAGTGTCTGCGCACGGGCGCCGCAGTACTGCATGTCGATATACTCGTACCAGTATGTCAATATCGCCCAGGCCAAGATCACCGGTGTCGAGGTCGAGGCCGCCTACGACTGGAAGTGGGGCTTCATGACGGTGGCCGGCACGGTTCTCAACGGCAAGAACGAGGTGACCGGCGGTCCGCTCAATACGGTTTCCCCGAACCGGGTCTCCTCGACGCTGGGCTTCCGCTTCCTCGACGACAAGCTGACGGTCGGCGGACGCCTGACGCTGGTGGACAGCACGAAGAAGACGGTGACCAACCCGGAAGCCGGCTACGGCCTCGTCGATCTCTTCGCCTCCTACCAGTACAACGACGACATTCGCGGCGACGTGGTCATCCAGAACCTGTTCGATCGCCAGTACACCCAGTACCTGAATTCCGAGGCGAGCGCCGGCCTGACCGCCAAGTTCGCGCTGACGGTACGCTTCGCCAGCAAATAGCGCGAACCGGGATCACGGGTGGGGGAGATCGCCCCTCCACCTGGTGACCTCCACCGGTTGATCTGCCATGCTCGAAAGCATTTTCAAGCGAGGCGGAAACCGGTTCGCGTCAAGAAACTGCGTAAAAACAAATATTTAGGGTAGTTCCGGTGAGCCGGATTTCACCGGAATTGCTTTAGCGGCGAAGGCCTTTAATCAGCAAGGGACGTGAGACATGTTTATCGCAATGAACCGCTTCAAGGTCGCTCTCGGATCCGAGGACGCATTTGAAAACGTCTGGCTTTCGCGCGAGACGCATCTTGAAGATCTGCCGGGCTTCGTAGAGTTCCATCTTCTCCGCGGCCCGCGCAGCGAGGATCACGTGCTCTACTCCTCGCACACCATCTGGCGCACGAAGGCTGACTTCGAGGCCTGGACGAAGTCGGAGGCCTTCCGTCTCGCCCATAAGGGGGCCGGTTCGAGCGGCGCAATTTACATCGGCCATCCGCAGTTCGAAGGCTTCGAGGTCATCCAGACCGTGACGGCGAACGGCGCAG
Source organism: Chelatococcus asaccharovorans (assembly GCF_003201475.1). Classification (GTDB taxonomy): domain Bacteria; phylum Pseudomonadota; class Alphaproteobacteria; order Rhizobiales; family Beijerinckiaceae; genus Chelatococcus; species Chelatococcus asaccharovorans. Next base: position 58,233 of record NZ_QJJK01000007.1, read on the forward strand.
CCGCGGCCTGACAAAACGTCCGATGGCCTCATCGAGCGGTTGACGATAGGTTTGCCAACGATGGGCGGCTTACGGGCGGAGAATTGTCGGCAATGAATGAAGCGACGCGGGACGGCTTCCGGGTCGCGGCGATCGTCTATGACGCACGCGGCGCGGCGGATGAGATCCTCGCCGCGCTGGCATCGCGCCTGCGTGAACGGGGCGTCGCTATCGCGGGGCTCATCCAGCACAATCGCGGGGGCGGGCCGGCGCAGGAGCCTTCGCTGGAGCCGACACAGATGGTCGCGGAGGACCTGGCGAGCGGGCGTTTGATAGGCATCTCGCAGTCGCGCGGCGCGGCGGCCGCCGGTTGTCGCCTGGACAGCCAGGGGCTCGCGGAAGCGGCGGCACTGGCCGCGCAGTCCCTGCCGAAGGCCAGCTTCGCCATTCTCTCCAAATTCGGCAAGGCCGAAGTCGATGGTGGGGGGCTGCGCGCGGAATTCATCACGGCCTTGTCGCACGGCATTCCTCTGGTCACCTCCGTTCCGGCAAGCCGGCTAGCAGACTGGGAGGCTTTCCTCGGCAGTCCCTGGCACAATGCCGGCGATGTTCCGGCGGCAGCGGGCGCGCGCGCGGCTCTTGTCGAGGCGCTCCTGGCCTGGAGCCTTGATCAGGTCGAGCGCCCATCCGGCGCCTCGCTTCCCAGCGGCTCCACAGGATGATCCCGCCGACAACGCCCCCGACGGTGGGCCTTGTGCTGGCAGGTGGCGCGAGCCGCCGCATGGGCACCGACAAGGCAACGCTGGCGATTGCCGGCAAGCCCCTGGTCGCGCATGTCCTCAAGCGCCTCGTCCCGCAATGTGTCGAGGTCGCCATCAATGCCGGCAACGACACAAGGCCATTCGCAGGCCTCGGCCATCCCATCGTGCAAGACCCCATCCCGGGGCAGGCCGGGCCGCTTGCGGGCATCCTCGCGGGGCTCTCGTGGTGCGCGACCGCCCATCCCGACGTGGCGTGGATGGTGAGCAGTGCCGTCGACACGCCCTTCCTGCCGCGCGATCTGGTGGCCAGGCTGCATCATGAGCGTGCCGAGGCCGGCGCGGATCTCGCCTGTGCCGCTTCGGGAGGCCGCAGGCACCATACGGCGGCGCTGTGGCCGGTCGCGCTTGCGGCGGCCCTGTATGAGGCTGTGGCGACCGAAGGGATTCGCGCCGTGGCCGGTTTCACCGATCGCTATCGGATCGCCGTGGTTGAATGGCCGTCCGAACCGCTCGACCCGTTCTTCAACATCAATACGCCTGCCGATCGTGACGCGGCCGAGCGGCTTTCAGCCGGTGCCGGATAGGGGCCGTTTCGTTCCCGCGCCACGTGGGTTTTTCAGGTGGAAGTAGCGCGCTCGATGGTGAACACGAGCACGTTGTCCCGGCGCTCCTGCGACACCAGGCGATCGCCACGTTGTTGCAGGAGATGGGGAATGTCGATCGCGGCCATCGGATCGGTGCAGGACACCACGATCCGCGTGCCGGGATCAGCCGCCTGCAGGGCTTTGCGCGTATGCAGCACGGGCAGGGGGCATTTCAGGCCACGCAGGTCGAGTTCGATCGCCATTTCACAGAGTCCGGAGCGCGGGTTCCGCGTGCAAGCGCCTGTTGTCATCCATCGACGCTTGGTGCCGGAAGCGTCGCCGGCGGTCAAGCCTGTGGTCTGAGGGTGATCGCCAGATCCGGCCGGTCGGTGGTGAAAGCCGAGACGCCAGCGGCGAAGGCGCGGCTGATGGCCGCCTCGTCATGGGCCGCGAAGACACCGAAGCGCACGCCTTCCTCTTCACAGATCGCCAGATCGTCGTCCGCCATTTGGGAGACGCGCAGCGCGAGTTCGCCGATGCCGGCGGCGCGAACCTTGCGTGCGAGGGCACGGATGTCGCGGCCGTGGGTGGTGAAATACGATTCCTTGACGAGAAAGATCAGCGGCCGTCCGGGGGCAAGGCGCGCCAGTTCCACCAGCGTCTCGAGGTCGAAGGACGTAAAGGTCGTGCGGTCCAAAAGGCCGCGCGCGGAAAGCTCCGCCACCACCTCGCCTTCGAGACCGGGATAACGGCTTCCGTCGGCGCGGTTCTTCAGTTCGACGCGGAGCTTGAGCGGGCTCGGGCCGAGGATGTCGAGGACCTCACCGAGGGAAGGGATGGTCTCGCCGTCGGTGCCGATGAGGCGGACCCTGTTGAGTGTGTTCCACGCGAGATCGGCGATCGCGCCGTCACCCTCAGCCGTGCGGCCGAGAGTGGCGTCGTGGTGCACCAGGAGCACGCCGTCACTGCTGCGGTGAATGTCGAACTCGACGAATTCGACCGGCAGGCCGGACGACTGGCGAAAGGCGAGGCGGCTGTTCTCGGGCCAGCATTGCGCACCACCGCGGTGCGAGGCGATCTCTGTCATGGAATTCGGTTCCCGAGGCTATGGGCCAATCTCGATGTCACCCGCCCTATCACGGGTTTGTGCAAGTTTTATTGCGTTGCTGGATTGAGCGCAATAAAACTTGCATGGCGCGCGGCACTTCGTCTACCGTCATGATCAAGGGAGGGCGTATGAGCCTGACAGAGATCATCGCTGCGCAGCAGGGCAAGTTGTCGGAGGCAGACCGGCGGCTGGTCGATGTCCTGCTGGCCGACAAGGCCGCGGGCAGCTTTCTGCCGGCGCATCTGGTTGCACGCAAGGCCGGGGTCCATGCCTCGACGGCGGGCCGGCTCGCCCGCAAGCTCGGTTTTTCCTCCTATCGCGACATGCGCGGCGCATTGCAGGATACGATCCTGGCGGATCTCGACGCCTCGGTGCGCGTGCGTCGGCGTTTGAAGCGCGCGGAGGGCCACTCGCTGCTCGCCTCGGTGGTCGAGGGCGAGATCAGCGCATTGGCCGCGCTACCGTCTCAGGTGTCCGATGCCGATATCGTCCATGCGGCCGGGATGCTGCGCGATGCCGACAGTATTCTGGCCTTTGGAGAGGGGCATGCCAGCAGTCTCGCCGAGATTTTCGTGCGCAGGCTGGTGCGCTCCGGCTATGAGGCGCGCCATGTTGGCCACGCCGACTGGCAGGCTGCGGATGCGCTCTTGAGCCTGACCGCTGAGGACATTGTCGTCGCCTTCGTCTTCCGGCACGCGAGCCCCGGCGCGTCGCGGGTCGTGAACTATGCCAAGAGCGTGGGCGCGACCACGCTTCTCGTGACGGATCGCCACGCGGGCATGCCGGCCTGCGACACCAAGCTCGTCGCGGCCCGCGGCAACGAGGGCGAGTTCCATTCGCTCTCGGTGCCGATGGCGATCTGCAACACGCTGATCCTCGAATTGTCGCGGACGGATCACGGTCGCTCGCTCGCGAAGCTTGCGAAGGTCGATATGTTGCAGCGCATGTTCCGGGAAAGACCTGATTAAGCGTGCCGTGTAATCGGCGTCGCCCGCGTATTCAAAAAGCCTCGCGAGAGGGGCGATTGACTGGGAGGAATGAAGATGAACTCGAGGCTCTCCGTAACGACATCATGGGCTGCTCTTGCGGCTGTCCTCGTTGTGCTGCCAAGCCTGTCGGCGACGGCGGCCGACCGGCCCGACGTGACCGTCGCGGTCAATGAGCTGGCGCGCGCACTCGACCCCGGCGAGCGCACCGGCAATGTCGACGTGCGCGTCTATTACTCGATCTTCGATACGCTGATCCGGCGTGATTTCGCCCATCCGACGGCCGATGGCGGCGCGAAGCTCGTGCCGGGCCTGGCGGAGAGCTGGTCCTGGACCACGCCGACGACCTTCGACGTCAAGCTCAGGCAGGGTGTCAAATGCCACGACGGCAGCCCCTTCAACGCCAATGACGTACTGGCGACCTTCTCGCCGGACCGCCTATGGGGAGAAAAGCCCTACTATCCCGACGGCCGCGTTTACTTCGGAAATTTGACCGGCGTCGATAAGCTCGACGACTTTACGGTGCGATTTACTGTCGCCCAGCACGATCCGATCATGGCGCATCGTCTGTCGAGCTACATGTCCTTCGTCATTTGCGACGAGCCATGGAACGCCTTCAAGAAGGACGGCGTCGCGGCCAAGGTCTGGATGGACGAGGCCGCGAAGGCTCTGCGTTGGAAACCGGTCGGCACCGGTCCCTATAAGTTCTCCGAATATCAGAGAAACGATCGCATCAAGCTCGTCGCCTTTGATGAGTATTACGAGGGTGCCCCCGCCGCGAAGTCGATCACCTTCCGCTCTGTGCCCGAAGTCGCAGCGCGCGTCGCCGGGCTCGTTGCCGGGGATTTCGACATTGCCGTCGAGATCCCGCCGGATCAGTGGGAGAGCCTCAAGAAGTACAATGACATCGTGCTGAAGACCGAGCCGCTGGAAAACAGCCACGTACTTCAGTTCAACACGAACGATCCCGTGCTTGCGGACAAGAAGCTGCGCCATGCGATGAGCCTTGCCATCGACCGCAAGGCGCTGATCGACGCGCTGTGGAAGGGCGAGACCTACGCGCCGAACGGCCATCAGCTTCCGAGCTTCGGAGCGATGTATGTCAAGGACAACCCGGGCTACGACTACAACCCTGAACTTGCCAAGAAGCTCGTAGCTGAAAGTGGCTACAAGGGTCAGGAAATTTCCTACCGCCTGATTCCGAATTACTATCTCTATAATGTCGAGGCGGCGCAGATCATCCAGGAGATGTGGCGCGCCGTAGGCATCAATGCCCGGATCGATTTCGTCGAAAGCTTCAACGAGGTGCGCAAGCCCGGCGCCCAGGTCTTCGCCTGGTCGAACACCTACCGCGTCCCTGACCCGACGGGCTCGATCCTCGCGCTCTGGGGGCCCGACACCGAGAACCAGACGGGCTGGAAGTTCTACGGGGCGAGCGAGGCCTTCAACACCGCGGCGCGCGAGTTGCAGGCCGAAAGCGACGAGGCCAAGCGCAAGGCCATTTTCGCCAGGCTGCTGACGGCGTTCCAGGACGACATGCCGATGACCATGCTTTACAATCCGGTCACGGGCTATGCCATGAAGAAGACGATCAACTGGACACCCTATAGCCAGTATTACATGGACTTCCGCCCGTCGAACTTCTCGATCGCCGCGAAGTGACCGGCATGACCATTGCGGAACCGGGGGAGGGCAAGAACACCCTCCTCGCGGTCGAGGATCTGACCGTCGGCTTCCGCACGGCGCGGGGCTATGCCGACGTCCTCCACGCGGTCTCCTTCCGCGTGGAGCAAGGCCGCACCACCTGCGTCGTCGGCGAAAGCGGCAGCGGCAAGAGCGTGACCTGCCAGGCCATTCTCGGCCTTGTGCCGCGCAACGGCCGCCGTACCGGCGGGCGCATCCTGTTCGCGGGGATGGATCTTGCGGCGGCCGACGAGGCCACGCTGGAGCGCATCCGCGGGCGCGGCATCGGCATGGTCTTTCAGGATCCGCTGGGGTCGCTCAACCCGCTCCACACGGTCGGGGCGCAGCTGCGCGAGACCTTGCGCCTGCACACCGACCTTTCCGAACTCCAGCGCCAGAAGCGGGCGCTGGATCTTCTCGCCATGGTCGGTATCCCGGAACCGGAGCAGCGGCTTGCCTCCTATGTCCACCAGTTTTCCGGCGGCATGGCGCAGCGCATCATGATTGCGATGGCTTTGGCCTGCGAGCCGCAACTGCTCATCGCCGACGAGCCGACGACGGCCCTCGATGTCACGATCCAGGCGCAGATCCTGGACCTCCTGAACCGTCTCAAGGCCGAGCTTGGCATGGCGATCCTGTTCATCACCCACGACCTCGGCGTGGTCGCCGAAATGGCCGACACGGTGGTCGTGATGCGTCACGGGCGCGTGGTGGAGACGGGGCCGGCCGCGCGGGTGCTCAGCGCACCGGAGGCGCCCTATACGCAGACCCTGCTTGCCGCGATGCCGCGCCTCGATGTGGCCGCGCCGGTCTATCGCCAGCGGAGCGCCAGATGACGGACGCGCAAAGGCCACAGACGCAAGGGCCACAGATGCAAGGGCCAAAGACGCAAGGGACCGGCTCGCAAGAGCGGGAGATGCCTGACACCCTGCTCACGGTCACACATCTGCGCCGCCATTTCGGCGGCCGGCACGCGCTGTTGCGGCGGGAGCGCACCATTCGTGCCGTCGAGGATGTCTCGCTGACGTTGCGGGTGGGCGAGACGCTCGGCCTTGTCGGCGAATCCGGCTGCGGCAAGTCCACGACGGGGCGCATGATCGTCGGGCTCGAAACGCCGAGCGGCGGTACGATCACCTTCAAGGGTAGGGATCTGACGCGGCTGACGCCGAAGGACTGGCAACGCCAGCGGCGCGATGTGCAGATGATCTTCCAGAATCCGCAGTCGGCGCTTGATCCGCGCCTGACGATCGCCCGTCAGATCCGCGAGCCGCTCGATCTCCACGATATCGGCGCGCGTGCCGGTCGCGACGAGGAGGTGGCGAGGCTGATGCAGGCCGTCGCGCTGCCCGTCGAATTGGCGGATCGCTATCCTCACCAGATCAGCGGCGGGCAGGCGCAACGCGTGGTCATTGCCCGCGCGCTTGCCATGCGGCCGAGCCTGATCGTCTGTGACGAACCGGTGTCGGCGCTTGATGTGTCCGTGCAGGCGACCGTGACGGACCTGCTTCAGGACCTGCAGGAGCGACTGGATATCGCCTATCTCTTTATCTCCCACGACCTCAGGGTGGTGAAGAAGCTCTCGCACCGGGTCGCGGTGATGTATCTCGGCCAGATCGTCGAGGAGGGCTTGACCGATCCGCTCTATCGGCAGCCGCTGCACCCCTACACCATGGCCTTGCTGGCCGCCATTCCGGACCTGTCAGTGGCCAAGGGTGAACCAAGGGCGCGGCTCGTCGGCGATCCGCCGTCGCCCGCCAATCCGCCGTCCGGCTGCCATTTCCACACCCGCTGCCCCTATGCGCAGCCACGCTGCTCTGCGGAGAAGCCGGAGTTGCGCGCCGTCGATGACCGGCGTGTTCGCTGCCATTTCGCTGAAGACTTCAGGACCGCATCATGACCAGGCTCCCGTCGTGACCAGACCGCTCGCCATCGCGCATCGTGGCTATTCCGCGCGTTACCCCGAGAACACGCTTGAGGCCTATCGCGCCGCCATCGCGGCCGGCGCCGATATCGTCGAGACGGATGCCCGCCTTGCCGCCGACGGCGTCGTCGTCGCCTGCCATGACCCGACGTTGGCGCGTCTGGCAGGCCGCGACGATGCGGTCGCCGATCTCCCGAGCGACGTGCTCCTCGCCATGCCGCTTGCGCAGGGCGCGATCACGACCCTTGCGGAGGCTTTGGCGACGATCTGCCCGCAGCGGCCGGCGCTGATCGACGTGAAGACGCAGGATCTCGCCATCATCGATGCCATCGCCGCGACGGTGTCGCGCGCCGGGGCCGGTGATCGCGTCTGGATCGGCGTGCGTGATCATCGCCAGGCAACCGAGGCGAGCCGTCTCATTCCGGGCGTCAACATTCTCGCTTTCCTGCCGGAGAAAGCGGATGTCGAGGCCTTCGCACGCGCCGGTGCGCGCGCATTCCGCGTCTGGGAAGGGGATTTGGGGGGCGAAGAGGCCGAGCGCCTCCTCGCTAGGCGGCCGGTGTGGGTGACGGCGGGGGGCCCCCGCACCGGCCGTGACGCGGGCGACATCGACGGGGCAACCCTCTCAACAATCATCGCCAAGGCGCCACAGGCCGTGCTCGTCAACGATCCGACGCTGCTGACAGCACCGTCCGCCGCCGGAGCCACCTGATGCTCGGTCGTCACTACCTCACGAAAATCGTCCGCGGTCTCCTGACCATCTGGATCATCGTGACGTTCACCTTCATCGCGCTGAACCTCTCGGGAGACCCGGTCGATGCGCTGGTGGGAGACCAAGCCTCGCCCGAGGTCATCGCCCATTATCGCGAGAAGTTCGGTCTCGACCGGCCGCTATGGCAGCAATATCTCGCCTATCTCGGCAGTATCGCGCAGGGGGATTTCGGCCTGTCGCTGTCGGATCAGCAGCCGGCCGTATCGCTGATCGCCGCCGCCCTGCCGCATACGCTGCGGCTCGGCCTCCTCGCCTTTTCCGTCGGGCTCCTGCTCGGCATCGGTCTCGGCATCGTCGCTGCACTCAACCGCAACCGGCCGATCGACCGCTTCGTGATGAGCTTTGCCGTGCTCGGCTTCAGCCTGCCGAACTTCTTTCTCGGTATCCTGCTCATCCTCCTGTTCTCACTCCACTGGCGGCTCCTGCCGAGTTCCGGCGACGCCACCATCTGGCATCTCATCCTGCCGGCGGTCACCCTCGGCACCCATTTTGCCGGGACCTTCGCGCGCTTCACGCGTTCGGCGATGCTGGAGGTGCTCAACAAGCAATATGTCGTTGCCGCGCGCGCCAAGGGCGTGCCGCGCCCGCGCCGGGTGCTGTGGCATGCGCTGCCCAATGCCGCCATCCCGATCATCACCATCATTGGCCTGAAGCTCGGCGATCTCGTCGCCGGCTCGATCATCGTGGAGACCGTCTTCGCCGTTCCCGGCGTCGGGCGGCTCCTGGTCAATGCCGTGACCTCGCGTGACTTCGCGCTGGTGCAGGCCATCCTCATCATGGTGTCGATCACGATGATCCTGGCCAATCTCGCCGTCGACGTCATCTACACCCTCATCGACCCCCGCATGCGTGCGGCGCGGGCCGAGAGCTGAGGGGGAGGGCGATATGGCATTGTTCTGGCCAACGCGCCGCGGCGTTGAGACGCCCGTCAAGGCGGAGGCGCGCTATCCCGCGCTCGTCGTGGCCTCGCTCGTCTTCGTGGCGCTGATCGTCGTCGTCTTCCTGTTCGCCGACGTGCTCGCGCCCTATGACTACCGGACCCAGTCGCTCATCAATCGCCTGAAGCCGCCGGTTTTTCTCGGGGGCACCTGGGCCCACATGCTGGGGACCGATGAACTCGGGCGCGACGTCCTGAGCCGGTTGATCTATGCCATCCGCTTCAGCGTGCTGGTCGCGCTGGGTGGAACGACGATCGGCGCCGTCATCGGCACGCTGCTCGGCTTCCTCGCCGCGCATTTCCGCGGCTGGGTGGAGGAAGCCATCATGATGATGGCCGACGTGCAGGCTTCGCTGCCCTTCATGCTGATCGCACTGGCGCTGATCGCCCTCTTCGGCGGCAGCTTCGCGCTGTTCATCGTCATCATGGGCTTCTACGGCTGGGAGGTCTTCGCGCGCCTCACGCGCGGCGTCGTCATATCAGCCAACACCCAGGGCTTTGCCCTGGCCGTCGTGGCGCTCGGTGCGCCGCCTTGGCATGTCTATGCCAGGCATATCCTGCCCAACATCCTGAGTGTCCTGATCGTCCAGTTCACCCTGAACTTTCCGCAGGTGATCCTGCTTGAGACATCGCTGAGCTTCCTCGGGCTCGGTATCCGCCCGCCGCTGACGAGCCTCGGCCAGATGCTCGGCGCCGGCCGCGCCTATCTCATGACGGCGTGGTGGATCGCCATCCTGCCCGGCATGGCGATATTTCTGACGACGATGTCCATCTCGATCCTCGGCGACTGGATCCGTGATCGCCTCGACCCGACGCTGAAATCAGGCTGAAGATTCTCATGCCCAAGGGTGCACCGCCGCCGCTCGGTCTGGCCGTACATGAATAGCAAGGCCGGGAGCCGCGGCCCCTCAGCTTCATCTAGTCGATCGCCGACTGGACGATGTCGCACAGTCCCTTACGCACCACACTGTTGTCGGTGACCTGTCCGGCCTGGATTTCGAAGATTGCATCGACGCGCGTGCCGGAACCGCGCTTGCGTGCCACGACGCGCAAGGTCTGGATGCGGCCGGAGCCCGACGTCTCCTGGAACGCGTCGATCGCGCTCAGCGCCTTGTTGACCTTGACGCCGCGAAATCCCTCCGCCGCCACGCCCTGGGCGAGCCGGTTCAGGGCCACGTCGGCGCGCAGTTTGGGGAATTCCTGGAAGGTCTTGAAAGTCATTGCCGTCATCATCGGCACGCCGCTGACGCTGAAGTTCTGCGCGCATGTTTGCGCCTTGGCCCCCGCCACACTGGCCACAATGAATACCGCACTCACGATAAAGCGCTGCCGCATGCCAAGCCTCCCCGAGTCGCGCTGCCTATGTCCATAGTCCAGAAGAGGGATAACTTGGGTAGTCTCCCACCGAGAAACCCGGCCCTGCCGCATGCGGGGCGCGCGAATCCCGCCTTTGCCGCAGCAAGGCAAAGTCCAAGCTGGAATATCATCTGGAAGCAAGGCCTCGCACAAGAGAATGTGATGGGACCAGGACGATCGTTCTCCCGTTTAAATCGAGTTGCATGGCTCGGACGAAGATCGCGAGCGCGACGAGGGAGGGCGGTATGGGCTTTGTAATCAGAACATCGGCATTGGCTTGCGGGTTATTGGTCGGCGCATTGGGAGCCACTGCTCTAGCTCAGCAGGCGGATATGACGTTTTTCGTGACGAGTGCCGGCTCCGGCCAGGGCGCCAATCTGGGCGGCCTCGAAGGCGCGGACCGCCTGTGCCAGACGCTGGCCCAGGCCGTTGGCGCAGGGGCGAAGAGCTGGCGCGCTTATCTCTCGACCCAGGCCGCGAACGGCGCCACGGCCGTCAATGCCCGCGATCGCATTGGCCGGGGACCATGGCAGAACGTCAAGGGCGTTGTTGTAGCTAAGGATGTTGCTGACCTTCACGGCGCTGGCAACAACCTCACCAAGCAGACGGCCCTGACGGAAAAGGGCACGGTCGTGAACGGGCGCGGCGACACGCCCAACATCCACGACGTGCTCACGGGCTCCCAGCCGGATGGTACCGCCTTTCCCGCGGGCAACGACATGACATGCGGCAACTGGACGAAGGGCGGTGCCGACGGCGCGGCGATGGTCGGCCATCACGACCGCATGGGCCTCAACGAGGAGCCGCCGGCAAAGTCCTGGAACTCATCGCATCCCTCACGCGGCTGTAGCCAGGATGCCTTGAAGACGACCGGCGGGGCCGGCCTGTTCTATTGCTTCGCGGCCAATTGATCGCCGCGCCCTTCGTGGCAGACGATGGGAATGCCGCTCCGGCGTCATTCCACCGTCGTCATGAACTGTCGCGGACCAAGAGTTCAAAGCCGATGTCAATCACGCGTTCTGTGACGGGCTTGTTCTGCATCCTGGCGAGCAGCAGCTCGGCCGAGAGCATGCCGATCCTGCGGCTTGCAATGGCAACGGTCGTCAGGCTCGGCCGTAGATGTCCCGCGATATCGTAGTTGCCGAAGCCTGTGATGGCGAGATCGGCTGGAACCCGAACGCCCAGATCATTGCAGCGCAGCACGGCGCCGGAGGCAAGCACGTCGCTGGTGAAGACGATGGCGTCGGTCTCGGGATAGGTGGCGCGCACAAGGTCAAGTAACTCGGCGCCCGTCGCCATGATCATCGAGTTGCTGGCGACCGTCACCACCTGCGGTTCGACGCCGGGAAACCGTTCCCCGTGAGCGTCGAGGAAGCCCTTGCGGCGTTCCTTGGCGCGATCGTCGCCCGGCTTCATGACGCCGGCAAAGGTGAGCCGATGATAGCCGCGGTCGGCGAGGTGGTTCACCACCGTCTTCATGGCCGCGTGGTTGGAGAAGCCGACCACGAGGTCAATCGGCCGCGAGGTCAGGCCCCAGCTTTCGACGACGGGCACGCCGGCCCGCTTGAGAATATGCGTCGCGTCGCGGGTGTGCTGTGTGCCGATGATGAAGAAGCCGTCCGGCCGTCGGCCGCTGAGACTCCGGATGAGCGCTTCCTCCCGCGCGGCGACATAGTCGGTGTGGCCGAGGAAGACCTGGTAGCCTTCCGGCAGGAGGACGTCCGACAGCCCCTGGATCGTTTCGGCAAAGATCGAGGTTGATATGGCCGGAATGATCGCAGCGACGGTCATGCTCCGGTTGGATGCCAGATGGCTCGCCGCGAAATTCTGCACGTAATGCGTGTTGCGGACGGCCTCCTCGATGCGCTGCAACGTCTCGCCGCTGACGCTCGCCGGATCACGCAGAGCGCGGGAAACGGTCTGGGTCGAAACGCCTGCGGCCGCCGCGACATCAGCCATGGTCACGGCTGACGTGGCGGAGCGGCGACGCGGAGCCCTCGTTTTCGTCGGTACGCTCTCCCTGGGCATGGGGCGACAGTCTCTCCTCGATCACCATGGCATGGACGTCGTCGCCCACACTTTTACTAGACTTGATGCCCGCACCCGCGTTGCCGCGCAAGGCGCAGCTTTCCTGGTTCCGCGCCGGCCTCTTGCCAGGTGGGTTGGGGCAATTGCGTTAGCGCTAACATATTTTTCGCGAGTCGGCTTGCATCCATTTCGCGGAGTATGTTATCGCTCATGTTAGCGGTAACAAAATTGAGATGCAGGCGGAGCCCCGGGCGGGTTACCGGGCTGCGCGGGAACGGAAGCGCGGGTCATGAGCGGGCTGGTTGGCAAGATCGCCTGGATAACCGGAGGCGGAAGCGGTATCGGCGAGGCTGGTGCAAAGGTGCTCGCCGCGGCCGGTGCACATGTCATCGTCTCGGGCCGGCGTTCAGAGGCTTTGAACCATGTCGTGGAGCGCATTGTCGCGTCCGGCGGCACCGCCGAGGCGGCCGTCGTTGATGTGGCTGACGAGGCTCAGGTGCGCAGCGTCGCCGATAGCATCATCGCCAACCATGGCGGCATCGATATTCTCGTCGCCAGCGCCGGCGTCAATGTGCCCAATCGTTCCTTCTCGGCCCTCGATTCGGCAAGCTGGACGACGCTGATCGACGTCAATCTGAATGGGACGATGTATGCCATCCAGTCCGTGCTGCCCGGCATGCGCGCCCGGCGTGATGGGCTCGTCATCATCATATCGTCCTGGGTCGGGCGGCACCCCGCGCTTATGGGAGGCCCCGGCTATAACGCGTCAAAACAGGCACTGGTGACGCTCAGCCATTCGCTGAACATGGAAGAATGCGGCAACGGCATCCGTTCGAGTGTCATCATGCCGGGTGAGGTTGCAACGGAGCTCATCATGAAGCGCGCCGTGCCGCCGACGCCGGACGAACTGGAGCGCCTGCTCAAGCCTGACGACATCGGAGAGATGATCCGCGTGGTCGCCGAAATGCCGGCGCGGATCTGTGTGAATGAAATTGTCATCAGCCCAACCTGGAATCGCAGCTTCATCAAGGCGGGCTGATCACAGACAGGGCGGCTCGGCGCCGCTCTGACGGAAGCGATCCGGTCTGGTGGTTCGCTTCCACGAATACTTTGCCGATACCAGTTTCGCGGCCCACGACCGGCACGGCGTGGACGCCGGATGCTGTCGGCTGTCCTTGTCCATCATCCGCGTCCCCAAGGGCCGCGGAGACGGCAGATCTTTGCCCGCCGCGGTCTCTTGAGACGATCGTCGCCGCGACTGCACCACAGGATAAATCAGGTTATGACCAGCAAGCGTAACGTACTCAGCGGTTATCGCGTCCTTGACTGCTCGATCGCCATGGCCGGCCCCCTGGCGGCGCAGCGGCTGGGTGATCTTGGCGCCGATGTGGTGAAGGTTGAGCCGGTGACGGGCGAATGGCAGCGCCATGTCGCGGCGGGCGGGGCCGGCGGCAACCGCATCAACGTGTCGTTCCTCTCGCTCAATCGCAACAAACGCTCGCTGTCCGTGAACCTGAAGGACCCGGCGGGCAAGGCGCTGTTGCTTGATCTCGTTAAGACGGCGGACGTATTTCTTCAGAATTACCGTCCGGGTGTCGCGCAACGTCTTGGCGTCGACTATGAAACCCTGTCGGCGATCAATCCGCGCCTGGTCTACTGCTCCATGTCCGGCTATGGCGAGAGTGGGCCTTATACCAACCATCCCGGCCAGGACCTCATCCTCCAGGGGCTTTCCGGTGCCATGCTGTCGGCAGGCCGCGAGGGCGAGGCGCCGACACCCGCCGGGCAGTATCTCGTCGACGCGGTGACCGCCTACACGGCCTTCGAGGGCGTGCTCGCCGCGCTCCTCCACCGCGAGCGAACGGGGGAGGGGCAACTCGTCCAGGTCAACATGCTCGATGCCATCACGACCCTGCAGATGCAGGAATTATCGGTCTATACGGTGGCCGGCAAGCCGCAGAAGCGTTCCAGTGAGCCGCATGCCCATGTCTATATCCGCTCGCCTTATGGCGCCTTCGCGACGCGCGACGGCTTCATCATTCTCGCCTTTCCACCGCTGAAACGTCTCGGCGAACTGATCGGCGAGCCGTCCTTCCTCACCATGAACGACGAAGTCGACAGCTGGTCGCGTCGCGACGAGATCTTCGCGAAGACCCGCGCAAAGCTGACGGAGCGCACAAGTGCTGAATGGCTGGAGCTGTTCCGCGCCAACGACATCTGGTGCGGGCCGGTCTATGGCTACGAGGATTTGCTGAAGGATCCGCAGATCGCCCATAACGGCACCTTCGTCACTTACGATCATCCGACCGAGGGGCGTGTCACCACGCCCGGCTTCCCGATCAAATTCTCGAAGACCCCGTCCAGCGTCGAACGCGGCGCGCCGCTCGCAGGAGAGCATACGCGCGAGGTGCTGGCGGAAGCGGGCTATGCCCCGGACAAGATCGACGCACTGCTGGCCTCCGGCGTCGTCGGCGAGGCGGAGACGGCGTGATGCGCTATCGTGCCCTCACATGGGATCATCCCCGCGGTTACAACGCCCTTGCCGCGGCTGCGGGCCGGCTCGACGCGCGCCGGGATGGCCTCGCCATCGACTGGGACAAGCAACCGCTGGAGGGCTTCGAGGCGCATCCCATCGAGGATCTCTGCGCGCGCTACGATCTCGTGGTGATGGACCATCCCCATGTCGGCGAGGCGGTGGCGCGCGGCTGCCTGCGCGCGCTCGAAGATGTCTTTCCGGAGGAAGATATCGCCGCCTGGGGGCGCGACAGCATCGGCCCGAGCCTCGCCAGCTACCGTTTCGGCGGCGTACATTGGGCGCTGCCGCTCGATGCCGCGACGCAGGTGATGGCGCTGCGCGCCGATCTTCTCGATGAGGCGCCCCCTCGGACCTGGCAGGATGTTCTCGATCTCTCCCGGCGCAAGCCGGTGGTGCTGTCGCTCGCCGGCCCCCATGCCTGCCTCAGCTTCCTGTCGATCGCCGCAGCGCTCGGGGAGCCGCCCGCCGTCGCGGATGCCGATGTCCTCATATCCGAGACAGTCGGCCTCGCGGTGCTCGCCATCATGGCCGAGCTCGATGGCCGGATGCCGGAGGCAACGCGCGCGAAGAACCCGATCGGCATCCTGGAATACATGGCGCGCCACGCCGATGTGGCGCTCTGCCCGCTCGTCTATGGCTATGTGAACTACGCAGCACCCCGGGAAGGGCAGGGCCTGCCCATCACCTTCGCCAATGCCCCGCGCGGGGAGGCGGGTGGGCACCCCGGCTCGACGCTGGGCGGCACCGGCATCGGGCTGTCGACGCGCTGCGAGATCACCCCGCAGCTGCTCGATCATCTGCGCTGGCTGCTGGGTGCGGAGACGCAGCGCCGCTTCATTCCCGATCATGACGGCCAGCCGAGCCGGCGCGCGGCCTGGCATGACGCCGGCGTCAACGCGCGCTGGGGCGGATTCTACGCCCATACGGCCGAGACGCTGGAGGCGGCCTATGTCCGCCCGCGCCACGACGGCTACATCGCCTTTCAGACGGATGCCGCGGCGATGCTGCGCGACGCCCTCGCCACGCGCAGTTCGCATCGTGAGGTCCTTGCCCGTCTCCAGGATCGATATGCCGAGAGCCGCCGCAGCGGCGGCGAGCGTTAGAGCATGCTGATTTTATACGGAACCACCGTGTCATTCCGGGGCGGGCCGAAAGGCCCGAGCCCGGAACCCATGAACACTACGCTTAACCGGGGAGGCACAGTCCGATGCGCCTTGTTCTCAGACGTCGTGTTCATGGGTTCCGGGCTCCTCGCTGACGCGAGGCCCCGGAATGACCGGCGGGATTCCATCCAAACACAGCATACTCCAGACTTTGCAGGAGCTTGAGATGACAGAAGAAATCGGCTTCACGATCGAGGGCTTCGTTGCCACGATCACCCTGAACCGCCCGGCCAAGCTCAATGCCGTCACGCCGGAAATGGCCTCGGCCCTCGTGGCCGCCGTCAAGCGCTGCAACGAGGACGATGCCATCCGCTGCGTGGTGCTGACCGGCGCTGGTCCAAAGTCGTTCTCCTGCGGCTCGGATATCCGTGAGCTCGATCGCTACGACACCGCCTGGAACTTCCGCAACCGCGAGGACTATTGCGACGCCATCCGCAATCTGCGCAAGCCGTCGATCGCCGCGGTGAACGGCTACGCCTTCGGCGGCGGGCTCGAGACCGCGATGAGCTGCGACATCCGTATCGCCTCCGACAATGCGCAGTTCGGCGCGCCGGAGATCAAGCTCGGCTGGATCGGCGGTGGCGGCGTGGCGGCCTTCCTGTCGCACAGCATCGGTTCGTCCAACGCGGCGATGATGATCCTGACCGGCGATCCGATCGATGCCGCCAAGGCTCTCGCCTGGGGGCTCGTCAGCGAAGTCGTGCCACAGGACGCCTTGCTCGCACGCGCTCAGGAATTGGCGGCGATCATCGCCAGCCGGGCGCCGGTCGCGGCCGAGACCGCGAAGATGAATCTGGCGGCCGCGCATGCGTTGCCGATCACGCAGGCCATCGCCTATGAACGCGATCTCCAGACCATCTGCTTCGCCACGGAGGATGCCACCGAGGGGCGCGCGGCCTTCAAGGAAAAGCGCCCGCCGGTCTTCCGGCGCAAGTAGGGGGATGTCGCCACCGGCATGGGGACATTCATAACAATAATATGTCGCACTGACCGTTCTATTTCACACTAGAAGAACATCTCGGGAGATGACGTCGATGAACATGCGCAAATTATTGTCTGGGTCTTTTGCGACAGCGGTCGCGGGGACGATGCTTTTTGCTGCGACGGGTGCCTCTGCGCAGTCGGGAAAGACCGTGGTCACCTTCGCGGCCTCGCATTTCGCGGAAGTCGGCCGCGGCGACAGGCTGAAGGCCTGGGTCGAGAAGTTCAACGCGGCGAACCCGGACATCGAGGTCAAGCCGGTCACCATTCCCTTCTCGTCCTTCGCCTCCACCATCTTCACCCAGCTCGGCGGCAAGGGCGGCCCGGATCTCATCCGCTTCGACCTGCCGGAGTTCTATGCGGCGGCCGCCTCCAATTCCGTGCTCCCCTGGGATGGCGTGATCAATGACGCCGACTATAAATTCACCAGCGCCGACAAGTATCTGAAGATCAACGGCAAGCGCTATGGCGTGGCCTTCGATACCGCCAATTACGCGATGATTTACAATGCGGCGCTGCTTCCGGACGGCAAGCCGCCGAAGACCTTCGACGAGTTCCTGACCGCCGCCAAGGCGGCGACGAAGGACGGCAACTACGGCTTCGCCTATCGCGCCACAATGGCCGAGCGCGGCGGCGCCTGGTACGATGTGACCAACTTCGTCTACGGCTTCGGCGGCCGCTGGTCGAAGCCCGATGGCACGCCGACCTTCAACAGCCCGGAGGTCGTTGCGGGTATCGCCGCCTACAAGCAGGTCTATGACGCCGGCATCACCCCGAAGGGCACCGATGCGGCCACCTATCGTCGCATGTTCTGGGAAGGCAAGATCGCGACCGTCGTCGACAACGGCGGCGTGGCGACGATCCTGACCTCGCAGGGCAAGGCGCATCCCATCAGCGCCGCCCACTCGCCCTTCCCGCATCGCGAGCAGGGGATGATCCTTGCCCCGATCACCATCAACGCCAATACGAAGGTGAAGGATGCCGCAGCCAAGTTCCTGCGGTGGATGCTGGAGCCCAAGAACCAGCAGGAGTTGCAGACCCTGCTCGGGGCGGTCAATGTCGCGACGATCGTCGAGCGCACGCCCGAGGAACTCAAGGCCATGCCCTGGCTGAAGGCCTATGACGAGCAGACACCTTACAGCGTCCCCGCCTTGCCGCAGGGCCTCGAGGTGAAGTCGCCGGAGATCCAGCAGATCGTCGTGCAGCAGCTCCTCAAGGTTCTGCAGGGCGGCGTCGCGCCCCAGGTGGCCATGGATGAGGCGCAGCGCCTGGTGCAGACGCGCGTCCTCGGCCAGTAAGCTCCGATCGGATCGACGTCGGCCTTCGCGGATCAGCGCAGGCCGCTTCGGTTCATCGCCGATGACATTTGTTCTGGATGGCGGCGGCGCCTTGAGCGCGGCCGCCTCTCACCATCCCGCAGCCGGATTTGCGCCATGACCAGACCGCCCTCGCACGATACGGCGATAGCCGCCCGCAAAACGGATCCGAGCCGATGGCTGCCGATGGTCTTCATCGCGCCTGTGACGCTGTATCTCTTGGCTTTCCAGTTCTACCCGCTCGTGCAGCAGTTCTTCCTGAGCGTGACCTCGACGTCGCTGCTCAATCCCGGCAGCAGCACCTTCGTGGGGGCCGACAACTACCGGGAATTGCTCACGGATCCGGAATTCGCACAGTCATTGCGGGTGACTGTCGTCTACACCGTGGTCTGCGTCGTGGGATCCATTTTCCTCGGCCTGATGGCGGCGCTTCTGCTCGATCGGCCGTTCCGCGGGCGCGGTCTGGCGCGCGCCTTGGTGACGGTCCCCTGGGCTGCGCCGCCCGTCGCGGCCGCACTGATCTTCACCTGGATGTATAACGCGCAATATGGCCTCTTCAGCCGGCTGTCGCAGTTCCTCGGTTTCTCCGCGGGAGGCGTGAACTGGCTGGATGAGCCGTCCATGGCGTTGCCGGCGATCCTGATCACCACGCTCTGGCAGATCTTTCCCTTCTCGGCCGTGGTCATCCTCGCCGCGCTTCAGGGCGTTCCATCGGAACTGCGCGAGGCCGCCGTCATCGATGGCGCCGATCGCTTCAGCGTCTTCAAGGCGGTGGTCTGGCCGACGATCCGCCCCACCGTCACCCTGCTCACGCTGCTCATCACGGTCTGGTCGCTGCGGCGCTTCGACGTGATCTGGCTGATGACGCAAGGCGGTCCGCTTGGCGAGACCAACACCCTCGTCATCGATCTCTACCGGCGCGCCTTCGTCTATCTCGATCTCGGCAAGGCTGCGGCGGTCGGCGTGATCGGCCTCGTCATCGCGGTTCTCGTGACCGTCATCTATTTCTGGGTTTCGCAGCGCACCGAAGCTGCGACCGGCAAGCGGTGAGCACCAGCATGGCGCGTTTCCATCCCTTCCATGCCGCTGCGGTCCTTGCGGTTCTTGGCGTCGCCGTCTTCCCGCTGTACTGGATGTTCGTCACCTCGCTGACGCCGTCCGACCAGCTCTTCGCCGACCGGCCGCAGCTGCTGCCGTCGCTTGCGCAACTGCCCACCTATATCGAGGCCTGGAGCGGCACGTCGCTCCGGCACTGGCTGTTCAACAGCATCATCGTCGCCGTGGGCACAACGGCGCTCAGCATCGTCCTCGCCATCCTGCCGGCCTATGCGCTCTCGCGCATGGATTTCAGGGGCAAGCTTCTGTTCGGCTTCGCGCTGTTCCTGACGCAGATGCTGCCGGAAGCGATGCTGGTGGTGCCGCTCTACGACATCTTCACCAAGCTCTCCCTGCTCAACACCCTGCTCGGGTTGATCCTGGCCAATGCCGCCTTCACTGTGCCGGTCGTCACCTGGATCCTGAAGGGCGCGATCGACGCGGTTCCCTACGAGATCGAGGAGGCGGCGCGCATCGACGGCTGCTCGCGCATCGGCATCGTCCTTGCCGTCGTTGTCCCCCTGATCGCGCCGACGCTGGCGGCTGCCGCCGTCATCGCCTTCTTCCACGGCTGGAACGAATATGTCTTCGCGCAGACCTTCATCAGCGACGACCAGTGGCGCACGGCCTCCGTCGGCCTCGCGAGCTTCATCGGCGAGCTCAGCACGCCGGTTCATACGGTGATGGCGGTGGGCTTCATCTACACGGTTCCCGCCGTTGTCTTCTATCTCTTCGTCCAGCGCTACGTGGTTGCCGGCATGACGTCCGGTGGTGTCAAGGGATGATCGACACCGTGACAATCACGAACGGGCCGTATTCTCCAAGGGGACGCGCATGTCGCTCAAGTTGAACAACGTCACCAAGTCCTTTCAGGACGTAAAGGTGATCGACGGGGTCGATATCGAGGTCGGCGACAACGAATTTCTCGTCCTGCTGGGGCCTTCAGGCTGCGGAAAATCCACGATCCTGCGGATGATCGCCGGGCTCGAGACGGTCAGCGGCGGCAGTATTCATCTGGGCGGGCGGCGTGTCGATGAATTGCCGCCGAGCGAGCGCGACATGGCCTTCGTGTTCCAGTCCTATGCGCTTTATCCGCATATGACGGTGCGCCGGAACATCGCCTTTCCGCTGATCATGCGGCAGTTTCGCTGGTGGTATCACCTGCCGGTCGTCGGCGGATACTTCAAGCGCCGCATCGAGAACTCATCGGACGTGCGCGAAAAGGTCGAGCGTACGGCCGATATGCTGGCCCTGACCAAGATGCTCGATCGCTATCCGCGCACCTTGTCGGGTGGACAGCGGCAGCGCGTGGCGTTGGGGCGCGCGATGGTGCGCCAGCCGTCGGCCTTCCTCATGGATGAGCCGTTGTCGAACCTCGACGCCAAGCTGCGCACCGCCATGCGTGCCGAAATCACCCAGCTCCATCGCGATGTCGGTGGCAATTTCGTCTATGTCACGCACGACCAGATCGAGGCGATGACCATGGGCACGCGCATCGCCCTTTTGCGCGACGGCAAGCTGCAGCAGTTCGGCACCCCGCGCGAGATCTACGAGCGCCCGGCCAATACCTATGTCGCGCGTTTCATCGGCACGCCGCCGATGAACCTGATCGAGGCTGTCGTCGAGGGGTGGGCGATCCGGATCGGTGCGGCGCTTCTGCCCGTGCCGGAGAGCGCGGAATTGCCCGCCGGCAACGGCACCAGGGTCTGGTTGGGCGTGCGCCCGGGAACGCTGAAGCTCAAGGCGGGCGCCGCGCCGGCCGACAGCGCTTCCCTGACGGGGCGGGTCGCGCTGATCGAGCATATCGGCGCCGAGTCGCTGGTGTCGGTCGCGCTCGATGGCGTTCAGACCGCCCATGACGACGAGGGCCGCCACGGCGACAAGGTCATGGCAGCCCTTCCGGGCTACACGGACCTTGGCCTCGGCGACGTGGTGACCGTGACCTGTGATCTGAGCGATTTCTCGCTTTTCGCCCATGACAGCGGCCGCCGCGTGGGCGGTTCGCGGGCGGCGAAGCACTAGATTCAACCGACAGTCAGCGTTCTCCGCTGTCATGGCCGGGCTTGTCCCGGCCATCCCGATGAATGGAGGTGTCTTTCGGGTCGGGATCACCGGGACAAGCCCGGTGATGACGATGGCATTTTGGGCAGTTCTTGAATGTCGCTTGGCCCTAATCCTTCCGATTTCCTCCCTGTCTTCCGGCGGCCGCGCTCTGCATGGCCGCCTTTTTTTGGCGAGACGTCTTGCGGTTCCTGCGATTGCTGGCTTTGTGTATCGAGCAAGACTAAGAGGAGACATCGCCATGGCACTCGAGGCGTCCGCAAAGGGGCTCTTTCCCATAGCACCGACCCCGTTCACTCCCGACGGGGCGATCGATTTTGATTCGATCGACAGGCTGACGGATTTCTACGGGGAATGCGGCAGCACGGGCATGACCGTCCTTGGCGTCATGGGCGAGGCGCCCAAGCTCGATGGGGCCGAAGCGCTCGACGTCGCCAGGCGCTATATCAAGCGCGCGCCGCAACTGCCGGTGATCGTCGGCGTGTCCGCGCCGGGCTTTGCGGCCATGCGCAGGCTGAGCATGGCGGCGATGGACGCGGGCGCGGCCGGCGTCATGATCGCCCCGCCCAACACGCTGCGCACGGACGACCAGATCGTCACCTACTACCGGCAGGCGGTCGAGGCGATCGGCGCGGACATTCCCTTCTGCATCCAGGACTTTCCGCTGACCTTCACGGTCGTCATGACGCCCGGCGTGATCCGCCGGATCATCACGGACAACCCGTCCTGCGTGATGCTGAAGCACGAGGATTGGCCAGGCCTCGAGAAGATCTCGACACTGCGCAAGTGGGAAGCCGAGGGTTCGCTGCGCCATGTCTCCATCCTCTGCGGCAACGGCGGCCTGTTCCTCGACTTCGAGACGGAGCGCGGGGCCGACGGCGCCATGACCGGCTACGCCTTCCCGGACATGCTGGCCGATCTCGTACGCCTCGCGGCGGCCGGTGAGCGCGACGCGGCGCATGATCTCTTCGATGCGCATCTGCCGCTCCTGCGCTACGAGCAGCAGCAGGGCATAGGCCTTGCCGTCCGCAAATATGTGATGGCGCGCCGTGGCTTGATCGCCTCCGACGCCCAGCGCGCACCCGCGGGCGGCCTGTCCGCCACGGCCAAGGCGGAGGTCGAGTATCTGCTGGCGCGTCTCGCCACCAAGGACAAGCGCGCTACAGCCGCGCGTCGAACACCATGTTGAACGGCGTGTCCACCGCGACCTTCACGTGGTTGAAGCCGCCCTCTCTCATTACGTCACCCAGGCGCTTCCTGCCGGCCTGGGCGCCGAGCGCAAGCCCGACGTCCTGGGACATGGAGGCGGGGGTGCAGATCATGGTTGAGGCCGCATAGAAAATCCGGCCAACGGGGTTGAGGTTATCGGCAACACTGTCCGCCGCCTGCGGCTCCACGACCATCCAGACGCCGTCCCGCTTGAGCTCTTCCTTGACGTGGGCGGCCGCGCCGGCCGGATCTCCCATGTCATGGAGGCAATCGAAGAAGCAGACGAGATCGTACGGCCCGCCTGTGAAGTCCTTCGCCGTGGCGCGTTCGAAATGGACGCGATCCGCCAGGCCGGCATCCGCTGCCGCCTCCCTCGCGGCGAGAATGGACGGCATGTGATAGTCGAAACCGAAGAACTGCGATTTCGGAAAGGCTTGTGCCATGATCAGGGTCGAGGCCCCATGGCCGCAGCCGACGTCGGCCACACGCGCGCCGGCTTCAAGCCGCGCCACCACGCCGTCCAGGCTCGGTAGCCATTCCGACACGAGATGGGCCTTGTATCCTGTCTTGAAAAAGCGCTCCGTGCCGCGGAACAGGCAGGTATGATGCTCGTGCCAGCCGAGCCCGCGGCCCGTCTTGAAAGCCTCTCGCACACGCGGCTCGTCGCGGTAGCCGGCGGCGACGATGTCATAGGCGCTCGCCAGGAATGCCGGCCCGTCTTCGTCGGCGAAGATCATGGCCTGTTCCGGATCGAGCGTATAGGTTCCGGCGACCGGATCGAAATTCACGTAGCCTGCGGCGGCCTGGGCCGCGAGCCACTCCTGCACCATCCGGGCATTGGTGGCGGTGAGCTGCGCCAGTTCATAGGGATTGACCGGTCCGGCCTCGGCCATCGCCCGATAGAGCCCGAGTTCGTCGCCGATCATGACCAGCGAACCGGTCATCGCGGCGCCGACATCGCCGAGCATCTTGTCGACGAACGCTTGCAGCTTGGTGCTGTCGATCTCACGCGAGATTGGTTGTCTTGAACTGCTCTGCCTTGCCTCCATCAGAACCTCCCGTGTCTGGGGCGGAGACTGACATCAGAAGGCGCCCGACCTGGAGTTGCGTCAAGCGTGAGCAAGGCAATCGCGGCCACAGGGGGCGTCTTGGAACGCCGATGCCGAACGAATGGAATGCGTGACATTCAAGAGCGCGCGGGACATGCGACCGGTTGGCTCTTGCGCGCCGGGCTGCCGCGCGCAAAAGAAGGCGTAGCGGTTGATGAGCAGCCGCATGGCGTCGGGATGGGCAATGAGGCACCGGTTGTTCGCATATCCCGGCGTCACCGTGGCTCTCGCCAGCCTCTTCGCGTTGCCGACGGCCACCGGCGCGCTCGCCTTGGCGAAACGACGACCCGCCCTCCAGGGCTGCACCGTGTCCGTGCCAACGCCCAACCCGATTTTCGCTGCCGCGGAAGGAGATGGGGCACGGCGCGCGCAGGACGACGATTCCGATTCCGAGGATTCCGACGACGGTGATGACGGCGACGGCGATGATGACGACGCGGATGACGACGACGATAGCCCTGCAGGCTTCAACGTTCCGGGATCGGACACCTGCATGGCGATCTCGGGAACAGCGACGACCGGCATGCAGTATGATGGATACCGGATCAAGGCGCAGGCGAAGGCGGCGGCAAAGGCAGCCGGACTGGCGGCCCTCGATACGACCACATTTCCGATAACGGCCTCGTTTCGTCTTGAAACCGGGCAAGCCCTGGCCAATGGACTCTATCTCTCCACGGCCTTGGAATTTTCGTTCGATACCCCGAACGGTGGGGACAATCCAACCTTCGTGGAAGCGAGCATGACGCTCGGCCCCTACACCTTCGGGGTCACGGATTCGTGGTTCGATTTCTGGACAGGGGAGGATTTCGTCCTCGTCGCCCGCGTTCCGAGCCGGACTGTCGGCCTCGCCGGGATCAACAGGGCCGTCACGGATAAAGTCACATTCTCGCTGTCGGCCGAGACCCTTGAAAGCAATCAGAACTCCATACAGCTTCCCGATGGTGCGCGTGTGCCGGACGGTGTGGCGCGACTGGTCTACGACGATGGCACGCTGACGCTGCACACCGCTGCTGCCTATCATGACGTCCCGGCGACAGCCCTGTCTCCCGGCCGTCTGGGCAGAGCGGGGATCGTCGGTGCAACCTGGCAGGCCGATCTCTTCGGGAAAAGCACGACAATCTCAGGCCAGGTCGCGGGCGCGATCAATGCGGCGCCCTACATCGGCTCGCAGCTCGACCGCCGGAGCGTGGCGGGACTGCTCGTGGCGGACGATGCAACACGGGGGTGGTCGGGCGTGGTCTCGATCGGCCGCGATCTGTCCGACACCTGGTCTGCCAATGCCTATGTCAGCCGTTACGATCTCTACCTGCTGCAATCAGGATCAAAGGCCGGACATCTTCGTATCGATCGACTGTCCGCGAACCTGGTCTGGAAGCCTCTCGATGGCTTCAAAGCTGGCGTAGAAGGCTCGATCGCCTGGCAAGATGCCGCCATCTCGGGGCGTCTGGCGTCGATCCCGCTTGCTGCGCGCCAGAACTCTGTTCAGGTCTTTCTTGAACGCACTTTTTGAGGAGCCCACTGAACGTCCAATCGGGGGTGCGAGCATCACGTTGCATTGTCGTCAGGGGTTTTTGCGGCGGCTCTGAAGATATTGCAAGGGGAGATAGCCGAAGATGATCACGATGACGCCCCCGATTGCAGTATCGATGAGCCGCTGCACCCCATAATCGATGTCGCGGGTACCCGGCACAATGACGTCGACGAGTATCAGGACCAGCGGCGTTAGGAAAACGGCCTGCAGCACATAAGAGCGTTGCATCGCCCAAGGCAATATCCCTGCCAGGACGGACATCACAACGACTAGCGGCAAGCCCTTCGGCACAGTGGCGAGCGCCGTCGCGCCAATCACTACGCCCGCCAGCGTGCCGATGGTCCGTTGCAGCGCGCGATCACGGATAGAGCCGAAGTCCGGCTTCAAGACAAGTCCGACGGTCAATGGCACCCAAAACCAATGCGCCGTGTCGTTGACCCAATGCGTACAATAGGCGACGCCCAGACAGAGTGAAAACGCTGCAGGCGGAGCCCAGTTCGAGGCAACCGGCCGGGGCGTTCCTTTGGCCTCCTTCTGCGAGGACTGGGTCTCGGTCGGATTATCCTGCGCGTGCCAGCCGCGAATGAGAACTTCGATGCCAAGCACCAGAGCGTAGAATAATGCACCAACGAGGTAGAGAACGGCAGGCTGCCAGAACGGGGCAATGGCTGGAACGCCCACGGCAATCGAAGCGACAAGCAAAGTCTGCAACGTCCCGATCGACAGCGCTCTGTTCTTGCTGCTCAGCAACGCGGATGCGAACCCGATCACCATCATGCCGGCAACAACCGCGCCCCATGGCAGGGTACCGAGGTAGCCCAGAAGGTATCCCAGCGCGCCGATCGGCGCGGAGATCAACATTGTCTTGTAGATGGAGCCGTAGCTGCCCGCGCTTTCGCCCGTGATCATCATGAGGCAGCCCATGGCGATCCACATGCCGGTCATGATATCGTTAATAATCAAGCCAAAGACGAATGGGAGCCCGATGCATAAGGCAGATCGTATTGCACGGGTCCATTGCCAAGTCGCCGGCTTCAAACGCAAAAGTCCCGACAATGGATCGTCGTTGACAGTCGATCTGGACATCTACCCTCCGCCGGCGGCGCGCAAAGACCATAGAAAGTTGTCGCCGCCTGTGACGGTGACGTCCGCGACCTTAGCGTTGGTTCATGGGGGATTGCAATCAATGCAGGCGCGATGATCTTTCACTGAGAACGTCTTCCCCCCTGAAAATTGGATTGGGTCATAGCGGCGACAGCGCGTATTTTGTAGGAGCGGCATGAGAGGAAGGCGCAACCCCAACCCGGGGTGGCATCCGCCACCGATGATTGTCCGTCGATGTTGAGCCTTGCCGTCACACCACATCTACCCGGCGGCGCGTCTTGGTCTCATCTCGATAATATCCAGCCCATCATCAGGACGATATTCGAGGATATCGCCGGGTTGACAGCGCAAGACAGCACAAATTCTGTCGAGCGTGTCGAACCGTATTCCTTTCACCTTTCCCGATTTCAGAAGCGATATATTCTGTTCCGTAATGCCGACGCGTTCGGCAAGTTCCTTGGATCGCATCTTTCGTCGCGCGAGCATGACATCGAGGTTGACGACGATTGCCATGTAACTCCCCTAGAGCGATTCCAGCGGACGTGTGTAGCGGTTCCGCGTGAGGAATTGTGTAATATCACAGAGATAGAGCATGTCCGGCGAACCGTATTTCGCGGAAATGCTCTAGATGATCTGCTCGTTTTCCAGGGCGATCAGTCCGGCTTCGCTCATCACGCGGCCGAGGACGAGGACCAGCCCGCCGAGAATGGCGATCATGGCGTCGTCCGTTGACAATGCCACCACGATGTGCCGATCGTCCGCGGCGTTCGCCAAGGTGAGGACGACGGACAGGAACGTGTTGGTGAGCGGACGGAGCACGCTGATCGCCAGCATGGCCCATCCGATCCGTTGAAGATGCAACGCAGATAGCTGCCAGGAAACGGCCCCTCGTCGCAGTCCATCACAGAGCCGATAAACCTGGTAAAGCGCATAGAACAGCACAGCCACCGGGACCATGGATATCGAGAACCCCAGCGCTCGCGACCCGTCATCAAGCGCCAGCGGAACGTGTTCCAACCTCAGCCGGGCCGCGATGAATGTCACGACCCGATCCGGCGAAAGCCACACCCACGCAAGAATACACTGGGTCGTCACCGCGCCGAAAACCGTTGCGAGGCGAAGGCCACTTGCGATGCGCGTGAGCGACCGGCCATGGACAGGCGTGATCAAGGCCTGGGGAGTGGTGTTCGAGATAAGCATTGACTCGCCCTCATCGACGATTGACAGCAAAAAATCATCGTGTAACAATAATTAATATAACCTTCATGAGATGTCAATGAACCCGCTATTTTCCCAAGCCCCTGTGCGGGCTGGTTGGCCTTTGCGCGCGGTGACTGGCGCCGTCGCATTCAGCCTGCTGCTTGCAGGCTGCGCCTCCTTGCCGGGGAGTGAGGTCTATCGCACCGATACCGGGCGGTTCGAGGCTTCGGTCGCCGGGGCAGGGGCGCCGACGATTGTGCTCGAGGCTGGCATGGGCGCTCACAAGGAATATTGGCGTGACGTGTTTGTCGCGATGTCATCCACAAACACCGTCTTCGCCTACAACCGGCCGGGTATTGGCCGAAGCGCGGAAACGACACGACCGCGCGACGGCGCAACGATCGTCGCAGAGCTGCGCGCCCTCTTGCGCAGCCGGAACCTGCAACCACCCTATATCCTCGTCGGGCATTCGGTGGGGGGACTGTACATGCAACTCTACGCTCGTCGCTATCCCTCCGAAGTCGCGGGGCTGGTGCTGGTCGATCCGACCCACCCGACCCAATTTGAGGGGGAAGGCGCCATCGAGAACCGCGGCCTCGCCTCAGCGCTCATCGCCACGCAAGGGCTGTTCGGACCGGTCAAGGCCGAGTTCGACGGCGTGGAGCCGACCGGCCGCGCTGTTCTGGCTGCGCCGGGGCTGCCGGCCGACATGCCGGTCGTGATCCTGATCGCGCCGAATCGATCAGGGACGGCGATCGGGGCCTTCGACAATGCCAAGCGCGCCGACTTCGCCCGTCTCTACCCTCATGCGGTCATCCGTGAGGTCCAATCTGGTCATAATATTCCCGTCCAACGTCCCGATGCAGTTGTCCAGGCCATTCGGGAGGTGCTTTCGCGGACCCGCCGCTGACGATGCGTGTCGATTTCGGCGTGGGCGCAAATCCACAATCGACGGACGTGGGCGAGGCGGTATAGCGGCCGTCGGTGGCGCATCCAACAGCGAGGTCAGCCCGCTTCTCGGCGCGCCTAATCCTGCGCCATATCCGATGCTTGATCTCTGGCAAATGCGACGACGGCTTCGACCAGGGCAGCCTGGCGCGCCACCTTATCGCTGCCGCGGCGCCAGAACACCACATGTTCATAGGTGATGGCGGGATGGAGGGGCACGATCGCGAGATCGAACATGCCGCATTGTCGCGCGATGAATTCGTTCATCAAGGTGATACCGGAACCATGGGCGGCAAAAGCGGCGGCGAAGCCGATGGCATCGGTACGCACCCGGACATTCGGATAGCGGCCCTTGTGAACAAAGGCGTTCAATCCGAGCAGGTTGGATGAGAATTCGCGGTCGAGCGTGATCAGGCTCTCCGCGGAGACGTCCTCGGCCGTGATCAGCTTCTTGTTCGCGAGGGGATGTCCGGCCCGCATCAGGCAGATGGTCTTGCTGATGGATATGGTCCGCCATTCGAAGAACCGCTCGTCGAGCGGCAATCGGGAAATGCCGATGTCGGCCTCTCCGGTCAGCACATGCTGGGCGATCTGATCATAGCTCTGCGCCCTGATGTAAAATTCCAGCGCTGGATGTGTTGGCTCCAAGGCGGCGACCAGCTTGGGCAGCATCGATAGGCAGACGACATGCGGCGCCGAGATGCTCAAGCTGTTTTGTGCGGAACTGAAGGAGCCGAGAATCTCGCGCTCGATATGACCAAGCGTGTCGAAATAGCGATCGATCCGGTTGTAGATATCGATGGCACGGGTGGTCGGGATCAGGCCACGCCGATCCCTCACAAAGAGCTTTTCTCCCACCAGTTCCTCGAAGAGCTTCAACTGCTGACTGACCGCGGACTGGGTGATCTTGAGGACTTTGGACGCCCGCCGCGTGGACCCTGAGCGCACGATTTCCCGGAAGATCTCGGCGCGCCTGAGCCCGACCCCGCCATCGTCCTTCATCTCGTCCCTCCTTCGTCGTCCTCGGCTGGCATGCGGCCGCGAAGCGCCGAATTTTTGATATAAGTCAGCCTAATAGGGTGGCGAAAAAACTTAATAAATTGACGGATTGCCCCAAATTTTTGAATTCTCGATCTCAGGGTTTTTTGACTCTCAAATATGCGGATCCGGTTCGGGTTTCGCGCGATCCGCGCCGATAATAAGGGGAACGAGGATGAACATCACGACGCGTTTTCGCGCCAGCGGCCTGTCGGTTGCTTCCGTATTAATTGCACTGTTCGCTGCGGGCCCGGGCGCCGCGCAGGACTTGCGCGTTGCGACGTCCTATAAGCTGATGACGCTCGATCCGCATTTCGCGACCCTGAATGAGAACTCCTCGCTGCTGTCCCATGTCTTCGAGCGGCTGGTCTATCAGGACGAGAAACTTGCGCTTCAGCCCGGGCTTGCCACATCCTGGAAGCGCGTTTCCGATACGCGGTGGGAGTTCAAGCTCCGCGACAATGTCCGCTTTCACGATGGCTCGCCCTTCACGGCCGATGACGTCGTCTACACGATCGAACGCGTCCGCGACTTTCTGAAGCCGCCAAGCGGCGGATTTCAGGCCTACACCAAGGCCATCGCCGCGGTTAAGGCTGTCGACCCGACAACCGTGGTCATCGACACGGTCGACAGCCAGCCGACATTGCCGCTCGCGCTTTCGGCGATCTTCATCATGCCGCGCGGCTCGGCCGGTTTCGCAACAACCGAAGCGCTCAACACCGGCTCGTCCCTTGTTGGCACGGGCCCCTACAAGTTCAAGGCCTGGCGTTCCGGCGAGACCCTGGACCTCGCCCGCAATGACGACTACTGGGGCGGCCGTCCCACCTGGTCGAACGTGTCCTTCCGCATCGTCGAAAGCCCCGCGGCCCGCGTCGCCGCCCTGGCAGCCGGCGATGTCGACATCGCCGATTTCGTGCCGGCCCGGGACGTCGAGACGCTGAAGCAGAGGGGGGCGAAGGTCGAAAGCGTCCCCGCCGCGCGCTTGAACTTCTTTCAGTTCGAGCTCGGCAAGGAGGTCGCGCCGGGCGTGACCGACAAGGCGGACAAACCCATCCCAAACCCCTTCCGCGACGCGCGGGTGCGCAAGGCGCTGGCCCTGGCCGTGGACCGCAACGTCATCGTCGACAAGATCCTGTCAGGCTACGGCACCGCCGCCTCGCAGTTCTTTCCCAACGGGCTCGCCGGCACGTCGCCAAACCTTACCCCGCAGCCGGCGCGCTACGAGGACGCCAAGGCCCTGCTCGCGGAAGCGGGATATCCCAACGGCTTCAAGGTGGTGCTCAACGGACCGGCCGGCCGCTATCCCGGTGACGGTGAGACGCTGCAGGCGGTTGCCCAGAGCTGGGCACGGATCGGCGTGAACGCGCGGCCTGTCGGCGTTCCCTTCTCCGTGTTCAATACGAAGCGCGGCGCCGGTGAATACGGCATCTGGTACGGCGGATGCTCCGGCGAGTCGGTTGATGTCTGCCTCGAGGCCGTCTTGAAATCGCCGGATAGCGCGACCGGCGCGGGCGCGCTGAATTTCGGGCAATATCGCAATCCAGCCTACGACGAGAGGCTCGACAAGGCCCGGACGGTGGATGCCGGCCCGGATCGCGACAAGGCGCTGGCGGACTTGACGGATTTTGTCATGAGCGACGAGCCGATCATTCCGCTCTATCATTTCCACCACATCTCGGGTCATGGCCCGCGCGTGACGAGCTATCTGATGCATCCGCGCGGCTGGACCACAGCGATGCAGGCGAAGCCGGCGGCGAACTGAGTGATGGCGCTGTTCAAGGTCATCGCGGGGAGGCTTTATCAGGCCTTCCTCCTCCTTGCCGTGATGTCCCTGGTCGGGTTCGTCGGCATCCATAGCGTCGGCAACCCGGTCTACAACGTCGTCAATATCGAAACGGCCACGCCGGAGGACATCAGGCGCGCGACCGAGCTGCTGGGTTTGGACCTGCCCCTGTGGCGCCAGTATTTCGTCTTTCTTCAGAACCTCGCCACCGGCAGCTTCGGCATCTCCTACATCTACCATCAGCCGGCCTTCGCGCTCGTCATGAGCAAGCTGCCGGCCACATTCGAACTTGCCGCCGTCGCGATGATTGTCGCGACGGTGACGGGGACCGGGCTCGGATTGCTCGCGGGGACCCGGCCGGGAAGCCGCCTCGATCGCGTCGTCGTCGCGGCCACCGTCTATGCCCTGAGTGTCCCGTCGTTCTGGCTCAGCATGATGCTGATACTGCTCTGCGCGGTCACGACCGGTTGGTTTCCGTCGGGGGGGAGGGGCAGCACCGCCGAATTTCTCGGATGGGACTGGAGTTTCCTGACGATCGACGGGCTCAGGCATCTGGTGCTGCCCGCCTTGGCCCTCGCCATTCCCAATATCGCGCTGATCGCCCGGCTTGCGCGCGCCGGCACGGTGGAGGTGCAACGGGCGGATTTCGTGCGCTTCTGCCGTGCGAAGGGCATATCCGACCGGCGCATCCTGTTCAGGCACACGCTGCCCAACATCAGCCTGCCGATCATCACGATCGTCGGGTTGCAATTCGGCGGCATGCTGGCCTTTGCGGTCGTGGTGGAGAGCATTTTCGCCTGGCCGGGGGTCGGCAAACTGCTGATCGATTCGATTCAGCTTCTCGACCGGCCCGTCGTGGTGGCGACGCTGACCCTGGTCGCGCTCACCTTCGTCGTCCTCAACGCGATCGTCGACCTGCTCTATGCCGTGCTCGATCCACGCGTCCGTATCTCGGCCTGATGGGGAAGCGGATATGGAGATTATCAACACCATGACCCGCGCGCCACGCCGCTTCCTACCGGTCCTGACGCTGCCCAATGCGATCCTCGCGCTGTTCGTGATGGCCGCGCTTGCGGCGCCGCTGCTGGCGCCGCAGAATCCTTACGACCTCCTGCAGATCCTGGGCTGGGAGGCCTCCTCGCCACCCGGCACGATGAGCGGCAACGGCTATCGCTACTGGCTCGGGACCGATGGGCTTGGCCGCGATATCGCGAGCTGCATTCTCTTCGGATTGCGTATCAGCCTCCTGGTCTCCGTTATCAGCGCCGCGGTTGCGGCAGCCCTCGGCCTCACGCTTGGCGTCGCCGCCGCCTATTTCGGCGGCTGGGTCGATGCGGTGATCATGCGCGTCGTCGACCTGCAACTCAGCCTGCCGACCATGCTCGTCGCGCTTATCGCGATCGTCACTCTGGGACCCGGCGTCGACCGGATCATCCTGGCGCTGATCATCGTGCAATGGGCGACCTATGCGCGGGTGGTCCGCAGCGTGGCGCTAAGCGAGGCGGGAAAGCCCTATATCGATGCAGTGCGCACGATGCCGCTGTCGCGCGGGCGGATCATCCTGCGGCATCTCCTGCCGAACAGCATCGCGCCGGCCATCACGCTGCTACCGATCGAGATCGGCCACGCGGTCGCCCTCGAAGCCACCTTGTCCTTCCTCGGGCTCGGCGTCCCGATGGATCAGCCCTCGCTCGGCTCCACGGTGGCGAACGGCTTCCAGTACCTGCTGACGGGCCAGTACTGGATCAGCCTGTTTCCGGGCATCGCGCTGTTCACGCTGATCGCCGCCATCAATTTTTCCGGCGAGGACATCCGCCGGCTCTGGGACCCAAGGAGCAGGTCGCTATGACGGCGGAGAACCACACGGCCCCTCTGCTCGAGGTGAGCGAACTATCCCTCGTCTACCGGGGAGCGTCGCGATCCTTGCCGATCGTTCGCAACGTGAATTTTTCGCTGGACCATGGCGAAGTGCTCGGCATTATCGGTGAATCGGGAGCCGGCAAGTCCTCGATCGGCAATGCCGTGATCGGCCTTCTGGCGCCGGGCATCGCGCAGACCGCCGGCACCATCCGGTTGGAGGGAACCGCGCTCGAGGCCGTCGACGGCGAGGCGAGACGTGCCCTCAGGGGCCGGGCGATCGCCAGCATCTTCCAGGATCCCTCATCCTCCCTCGACCCCCTGATGACGGTCGGGGCGCAACTTGACGAAACAATCGCGGCGCTTTCGCCCGAACTGTCCCGTTCCGATGTACGGGCACGCGCCATCCAGCTCCTGGAGCGGGTCGGGATACCCGATGCGCCACGGCGTCACCACAGCTACCCCCACCAATTGTCGGGCGGCCAACGGCAGCGCATCGTCATTGCTATGGCGCTGGCGGGCGCGCCCTCCCTGATCGTGGCCGATGAGCCCACATCGGCGCTCGATGCCACCGTTCAGAAGCAGATCCTGCACGTGCTGAAGGGGCTCGTTCAAGACCACGGCCTTTCCATCCTCCTCATCACCCATGACATGGGCGTCATCGCCGAGATCGCCGACCGGGTCGTGGTCATGAAGGATGGCGCGGTCATCGAACAGGGCGCCACCGCCGCGCTGTTGCAGGCGCCGCAGGATCCCTACACCCAGAGGCTTCTGGCGGCGGTGCCGAAGCTGCGTTCGGTCCACCCCGACCCGGCGTCCCCGGGTGTGGGCGCGCGTGAACCGATCCTCGTCGTCGAAAACCTGTCGAAGTCGTTCGGCGGCAGGAGCATCCTCGACCTGTTCGGTGCCGGAAAGCCCCATTTCGCGCTGCGCGATATCGGCTTCCGGGTGCCGCGCGCCGGCGTCCTCGGCATCGTCGGGGAAAGCGGCAGCGGCAAATCGACGATCGGCCGCATACTGGCCGGGCTCGAGTCCGCCGAGGCCGACAGGATCGAGCTCGACGGACAGCGTTGCGACATCAGCCACCGCAACCGGGCCGGAAGCCTGCTCGGCCGGGTCCAGATGATCTTTCAGGACCCTTCCTCCGCGCTGAACCCGCGGCTTACGGTGGCGCAAGCGTTGACGGAATGTGCGCGGGCGACCGCGCCGGCTGGAGAGGATACCAGCCAGGCGGCGGTTAGGGCCCGGGTCATCGAGACGATCGAGAGGCTCGGCCTGCAGACACTCCATCTCGACCGCTTTCCGCACCAATTGTCCGGCGGCCAGAAGCAGCGCGTCTGCATTGCACGCGCCCTGCTGGCCCGGCCAAAAATCGTGATCGCAGACGAACCCACGTCGGCGCTCGATGTATCCGTGCAGGCGGAAATCCTGGCGCTGCTCAAGGAGACGGTTGCGGAGAACCGCCTCTCGATGATCTTCATCTCCCATGATCTCGCCGTCGTCCAGGACATCTGCGACGATGTCTGCGTGATGCGGAATGGCCGGATCGAAGACTACGGCTCGTCCGATTTCATCTTCGGCCAATCCGAGAATCCCTACACCCGGCATCTGATCGACGCGCGCCCGAAAATCCTCGCCGCCTAGAGCAAGTCCGTCTGTTGCGGACTTGCTCCGTTCAAAAATTGACGAGCAAATTCACTGGCTTAGATGGTATCAGACGATTCCGTTTAAGCCGGATTTGCTCTAGATGCTCCTCTATCAACAAACACTCATAACGCGAGTACTCGAATGAGCGATAGTTTTACTTTGGCCGTTACGGGCCAATCCTTGATAAAACATGACACGAGAGCTATACAAAGTCCGGAGTTCGATCGTATCAAGGCGGTTGTGAAAAGCGCGGATCTCGCCTTCACCAATTTCGAAGGAACCATATACGGGACCCATGGCGGCTGGCCGATGAAGGGTTTCTACTACGGCAGTGCCAAGCCCGCCGTTCTCGATGCGCTGGACGAGATCGGCTTCAAGGCGCTGTCATTGTCCAACAACCATGCCTTCGATCTCGGGCCCCCCGGCGTTCTGTCGACCTTGGATGAAGTCGGCAGGCGGGGATTTCTGCATGCCGGCATCGGGCGCAGCAAAAGCGCGGCGCGAGAGGCGGCGAGCACCTCATTCGACGGCAAGTCTGTCGCTATGGTCGCGATGGACGGCGGGCCAGGACCGGACTTCATGTATGCGACCGATGCCGCAGGTGAACGGGGCGAGAGACCCGGCGTCAACCGCATCCGCCTATCGCGCATTCTCGAGCTCGAAAGCGAGACCTTCCAACAGCTGCAGGGGATCCTCGAAAAGGCCGGATATTCTTCCCTCAACTTGTTGATGGACAATCAACCGGATGACGAACCCCCGGTTGCGGCGGATGAACTCGCGATCGGCCGCGCGATCTTCCGCAGTTCCGACCGTTTCAAGCGAACGGTGAAGATCGACCCGGACGATCTCGAGGCCAATCTGCGCGCCGTTCGCATCGCGGCGGAGGCGGGAGATCTGGTCATCGCCTATCTTCATCACCATCACTGGTCGAGCGACTGGCTGCAATCCCCGGACTGGATGAGCGCATTCGCGCGGCAATTCATCGACGCCGGTGCGGCGATCTTCGTGAGCCACGGCGTTCCCGTGCTCCTGCCGATCGAGATCTATCGCGGACGCCCGATCTTCCACAGTCTCGGCAATTTCATCTTTCACACGCGGTCCGAGATCGCGCTCTGGCAGCAGAGGGAGGTCTGGGAGAGCGTCGTTGCGCGCTGTACGTTCGGCGCGGACAACCGGCTCACCGCGCTGACGCTGCATCCGCTGATCGTCGGCGGCGAAGAGGGGCTTCGGGACGACCGGCTTGAGAACCGGCTTGTACCGCATCCGGCAACCGGCGCGTCCGCCGAACGCATTCTCAAGAGGGTTAAAACATCCTCCGCAGACTATGGCTCCCGCATCGAAATTGCCGATGGGCACGGGCAGTTTGATCTGGAATGATATCGTCAGCCGTCGTCTGTGACGCAAAAGGGGGCCCGATGGATATCCGCAGTGAATTGACCCAACGCTTCTTTCGCTACCTTGCCGTCGAAAGCCAGAGCGATGCCCGTTCCACCAGCCTGCCCTCGACCCAGGGGCAGCAACGACTTGCGGCATTGCTGGCGAGCGAACTGCAAGAGTTGGGATTGGATGACATCGTTCTCGACGATCATGCGACCGTGACGGCGGTCAGACGCGGAACACGGATGGATTCGCCCAAGATCGGCTTTATCGCCCATCTCGATACGGCCGATGTCGGCCTGTCCGCGATCATCCGGCCGCAGGTTCTGCGCTTCGAGGGCGTGGATATCTGCCTGAATGCCAAGGACGATATCTGGTTGCGCACGGCCGAGCACCCCGAGATCATGCCGTGGGGCGGCCACGACATCATCTTCAGCAATGGGACGAGTGTGCTGGGCGCCGACAACAAGGCCGCGATCGCCGTCATCATGACGCTGCTCGCGCGGCTTCCGCCCGATCGCGACCACGGTGACATCCACATCGCTTTCGCGCCGGACGAGGAAATCGGCATGCGCGGCGCCAAGGCGCTCGATCTCGCGCGCTTCGCCTGCGACTTCGCCTATACGATCGATTGCTGCGAGTTGGGCGAGGTCGTCCTCGAGACCTTTAACGCGGCCACGGCGGACATCGTCTTCTCGGGCGTGAGCGTCCACCCGATGTCCGCCTATGGCGTCATGGTCAATCCCCTGCTGATGGCGACCGATTTCATCGCCGGGTTCGACCGGAACGATACGCCTGAGAGAACGAAGGGGCGCCAGGGCTTCTTCTGGTTCAAGGAGCTGACGTCCAATGATCAGGAGGCGCGCCTTACGGTCCTGATCCGGGATTTCGACGAAGACGGATTGCTGAAACGCAAGGAATGTCTCCGGGAAGCCGTGCGCCTCGCGGCAGCGCACTATCCGTCCGCCAAGGTCAGTTGCGTGATCACGGATACCTACGCCAACATCGGGCAATCCATGAAGGCGGATACCCGCCCGGCCGAACGGCTCCTTGCCGCGATGAAAGCTTTGGATATCGCGCCAAAGATCGTGCCGATGCGCGGCGGAACGGACGGCTCCGTGCTGTCGGCACGGGGTATCCCCACGCCGAATGTCTTCACGGGCGCGTACAACTTTCACTCGCGGTTCGAGTTTCTTCCATTGGACGCGTTCGAAAAATCGTACCAAACGGCAAGACTCCTCTGTCTGTCCTAGCGCCGTGTGGACAGTTGCCCTGATGAAGCCGCCGGAAGCTCCGTCGTCATTCCGGGGCGGGCCGAAAGGCCCGCTCGCGGCCCCCGCCTTGTCACGGGACCGGATTCACATCGCCTCGACGGTGTCGGCAATATAGCCGCCGGTCTGCCGCTTCCAGAGACGGGCATAGAGGCCGTCGCGTTCGAGCAGGGCCTGCGGCGTGCCTTCCTCGACGATGCGTCCGCGGTCGACGACAATGATGCGGTCCATGCTGGCGATGGTCGAGAGGCGGTGGGCAATGGCGATGACCGTCTTGCCTTGCATCAGGAGGGTGAGCTTGTCCTGAACCGCCGCCTCGGCTTCGCTGTCCAGCGCCGAAGTCGCCTCATCCAGAATGAGGATAGGCGCGTCCTTGAGCAGCACGCGGGCAATCGCGACGCGCTGACGCTGTCCGCCCGAAAGCTTGACGCCCCGATCCCCGACGAAAGCCTCGTAGCCGGTGCGGCCTTCCCCGTCTTTCAACGGGGTGATGAAGCCGTCGGCTTCGGCAAGCACGGCCGCATGCCGGATCTCCGCCGGCGAGGCGCTGGGGCGCCCGTAGCGGATGTTGTCGCCGACCGAGCGATGCAGCAGCGAGACCTCCTGGGTGACGACGCCGATGCTCTCCCTGAGGCTCGCCTGGGTGACGGAGCGGATGTCCTGCCCGTCGATCAGGATCGTGCCGTCCTTCAGTTCGAAGAACCGCAGCAGCAGGCTGACAAGGGTCGATTTACCCGCGCCGGAGAGGCCGACCAGTCCGACCTTCTCGCCGGCGCGGACGGTGAGCGAGAGGTCTTCGATGACGGCCTGTCCCTGTCGATAGGCGAAATGGACGTTGCGGAATTCGACCTCGCCCGCGGTGACCCTGAGCGGTTGGGCGTCGGGAGCATCGATGATGGTGGGCGGGGTCGTCACCACCGGCATCGCGTCGCGGATCGTGCCAACCGCCTGGAAGATCTGCTGCCCCATCTGGAGGAAGGCGCGGGAATTGGCGCTGAGGCGCTGCACAATGGCGATCGAGGCGACGAATTGGCCGATCGTCACGAAGCCGGCAACAAGGCCCCAGAAGCCGATGGCAAAATTGGCGAGCACAAGCAGGGTGTTGAGCAAAATGACGGCCGTGTCCGTCGTCAGATGGACCCGCCTCTCGCGCTGCTGGGTCTCGATGGCGGTCGCCATGAAGGTCCGCATCGCGCCTGCTTCGCTGTCTTCAGCCGCGAACAGCTTCACCATCTGGATGTTGCTGTAGACGTCGGTCATGGCGCCGACGATGAGGCTGCGCGCCCGGGCCGTCCGGCGCGAACGCTCGGAAAAATGGGGTACGGCGACAACGGCGAGGGCGATGTTGCCGACGATCCAGACGAAGACCGGCAGCGCCAGCGGCCAGCACAATGCGCCAAGCAGCGCTAATGACCCGACGAACTGCACCAGGAAGAGCGGTATCTGGTAGAAGGCCACCACGATCTGCTGCTGCACCGCCGAGGCGACCTGGGCAATGCGTGCCGCGACCTGTCCGGCGAACAGGTCGTGGAAGAAGGCGAGGTCCTGACGCTCCACCGCCTTATGGCCCTGCCACTGGATGGCGGCTGGCATGCACACCGCGACGGCTTGCGAGTTCAGCGTGTTGCCCAGGAAGATCAGCACCGGCAGAAGGGGAAAAATCAAAACCCCAAGAAGGGCCAGCGTCGGCCACTCCTTATCCAGGAAAGCGGCCGCACCGCTGGCGGTCACGCCATCGACGACGAAGGAAATACCCCAGATGGTCGCGAGATTGATGCCCTCGACGGCGATCATGAGCAACGCGACGGCGACAAGCACGCCGCGGAACAGCGCGGCGAAATGTCTGAGAAGCGCGAAAGGACCGCTCGAGGGCAGGGGCGTTGCGGGAATATCGAGCGGATGGACGAGCGTCTCGAAGGGGCGATAGACGGAATCGGAAAAGGACATGAGGTCTCAGCGGCAATCGTGAAAGGAACGTGCGACAGCGGGAATCGCCCGAGCGTTGATCAGGCACCTCACGCCATTCAACTGCAAGAGCTTGATGCTGGACCGAGAACAAGGCTCGGCGCGCGCGCCAATCAGGCCCCGGCGACGATCACCTGCATCACTTGATGATCCCGAACAACGCTGGTGGATTTATGTCGGAATCGAGGGGGCCGCGACGGTTTCGCAAGTCATGGCGGTCATTGCAGCGTCAGGGTGGGCGTTTGGTGGGCTTACGATCTACGAACGCAATGCCGATGGCGACAAGCATCATGGTGCCAGCCAGCAGGAAGGTCAGCCGCATCCCCGCTGCGATAGCCGAGGCAGTCGCGCGCGCCAATTCTTCCGACCCCACGCCGATGGCGAAGACGCCCCCCATGGCGGATGCCCCGGCGATTAGTCCGATATTGCGTGACAGGCCGAGCAATCCGGACACCGTGCCGCGCCGGTCCTTGGTGACGTCGGCCAGCGCGGCGGTGTTATTGGCGGCCTGGAAGAGCTGATAGCCAGGCGTCAGCACCATGATGGAGAGCACATAGCCGGCCACGCCGATGCCGTTCGGCAGAAGGGCCAGCAGGAACGCGCCGGTCGCGAGGAGGGCAAGGCCGATGGCGAGCATGCGATTGCTGCCCCAGGCATCCACCAGTCGCCCGGACGGTACGCCGCTGACGATGGAGATCACCGGCCCGACCGCCATGACGAAGCCGACCTGCGCCGGCGGCAGACCAAGCCCGATGCCGAGATAGAAGGGCCCGACCACCAGCGTCGTCATCATGACGGCCGCGACCACGCCATTCACGAGGAGATTGGGCGCGAGCTTCCGGTTCATGACGGAGCGCAGGCGAACGGCCGGTGCCCTCTGCTTGACGGGCTCGGCCGGGAGGATGGTGATCGCCAGTATCAGGGCCAGCGCCGCCAATGGCACCTGTACCCAGAAGACGCCGCGCCATCCTGCCAGCGGGATCAGCAGCCCACCGAGCGAGGGGCCCAGCGCCGTGCCCAGCGCCGATACGGTGCCGAGCAGACCCATGGCCCGCCCGACACGCGCCTCGCTCGCGGTCTGGCGCATCAGCGCCATGGCGAGCGTCATCAGGAATGCCGCGCCAATGCCCTGCAACGCCCGCGCAGCGATCAGCAGGAAGAGGTTCGGAGCGACTGCGCATAGCAGCGAGGCGGCGGAGAAAATGGCGAGGCCGGCCACCAGCATGGGCTTCAGTCCACGACTGTCACCGAGCCGACCCGCGATCACCACGCAGATCGTCAGGGTCGCGAGATAGGCGACGACAACGGCCTGCACCTGCGCGAAGGGGGCTGAGAAGGCCTCGGCAAGCGCCGGCAGTGCGATATTGGCGATGCTGGTGCCGAGCGCGGCCAACAGCATCGCGAGCGCCGATGTGATCGTGATGCCTGGCTGGGAACTCTCCGATACGACTGATTCCGCCTGTTCCATTGCCAATCCCTCTTGCTTGCATGTCCGTTGCAGAGCATGCTGCCACTTCAAGCCGACTTGAGGTCAAGCATGAAATTTCTGGATATTGGAGAGGTTGCGGAAAAGAGCGGTATCAAGCCCTCGGCGCTTCGCTACTATGAAGAGGCCGGGCTGATTTCCTCGGTTTCACGCCATGGCTTGCGCCGACAGTTTGCCCCGGAAGTCCTGTTGCAACTCAAATTGATTGCGATGGGCAAGTCGGCCGGCTTTTCGCTCGGCGAGATCGGAGGAATGTTTCACCGAGACGGTATGCCCAATCTGCCGCGCGCCGTGATACACGCGAAGGCCGACGAGATTGACCGGAAGATCCGCGAATTGGTGGCGCTGCGCGATACGCTGCGTCACGTCGCTGATTGCCCGGCGCCCTCCCATATGGAGTGTCCGACGTTTCGCCGACTGGTCGACATGGCGGGCAAACGGGGTGCCAGGCGCGGGAAATGGGACAAGCCGAAGCGAGCCACCTGACCTGCCTAACCAAGCTCGTCCGATCGCGGCCGCGACGGATTGGCCCACAACCATGCGGGTCATCAACGCGGAGCAGGGAAGGGGGATTTGGAGGGAAACCGGCGGAAGCCTTTCGCGATGTTGGCCGTTTTGCCGATATGGCGGGCAGAGACCGACGATGAGTGCGATGAGAAAGTGAGAAGACTCTGACAATTATGAAGATATTCAGCATTATGCGGCAATTGGTGCCGGCGTCTGCGCATCGAACGGCGGCAATATTGCGCATTTGGCTGCAAATTTGCGCGCCGCAGCCAAAGTCCGCTCTGGCGTTTTTCCCGAAGGCAGATGGCTATCATGCTATCCCTTGACGACATCAATGCGCCTACCGCGATCATCGCAGGAGTTTGAGCGCTCGACGATCCCATTCATAAAGATGGCTACCAGATGAGCGATGCGCGCTTGTGGTGAGCTGTCTTGCTCTGTAGCGAGTGAAATTGCGGTCACAACGCAAACGATGTCTTTGAAGCTGATATCAGGCCTAACAGCTTTCGCCTCCTGCGCCGCATGCAAAAGTCGGGCACCTTCCTCACTGGTTGCGACACATCCGGGCGTTCCAATCTGTAGAACTGTCCCGAGGGAAGCCGAAAAACCTCGATAAATATTTGTATATTGGACGAGTTCTTCAAGGTAAGCGCGCAAGGCGTGTGAGGGTGCAAGATGAACTGATCTGGCACGGCTCCTCTCAGCCAATACCAAGAACCGGGCGCTATACGTCGCGGCCAGAAGGTCTTCCCGTGTTGGGAAGCGGCGATAGAGCGTCCCGATCCCAACCCCGGCGCTCCTTGCGACGTCGTCCAATGAGGCACCGGCGCCTCGCTCTGCAAAGATGTCCTCCGCTGCCGCGAGGATTCGCTCCTTGTTGAGCTGCGCATCGGCGCGCAATGGCGTTTCGTCAGCCAAGGAATCTGCCTCACCATGACTTGTAAGTGGAGAATACCTCCATATAATAACTGGAGCAATCCTCCACTTCTTGCGCGGGCGGGCCAATGACATGATGAAGCGATTTGAGGACAAGGTCGTGGTGATCACGGGCGGAACGGACGGCATAGGCTTGGCAGCCGCCAAGTCGTTCGCCGCAGAAGGTGCCCATGTGTACGTCACCGGACGTCGGCAAGAACGGTTGGCCGAGGCGCTTGAGGAAATCGGCAACGGCGCTGTGGGCGTTCAAGGCGATGTCAGCAGTCTTGCAGATCTCGACAGGCTCTATGCAGACATAAAGCGTGATCACGGCCGTGTGGACGTCGTATTCGCCAATGCCGGCGTGTCCGAGTCTGCCGCCATTGGTTCCATTGAAGAGGACCATTTCGACCGCGTCTTCGGCATCAACGTGAAGAGCATTGTCTTCACGGTGCAAAAGGCCCTCCCGCTGATGTCTGCTGGAGGGGCTGTGGTGATGACTGGATCGGGGGCAGGCAGCAAAGGCTTTGGCAACCTGTCCATCTATAGCGCGACGAAGGCGGCGATCCGCTCGTTCGCACGAACGTGGACGACCGATCTCAAAAGCCAGGGCATCCGTGTGAACGTCGTTTCGCCCGGCATGGTCCTGACACCGGCAATGCAGACCTATCTTCAGAACAATGCTGGTGCGGAAGACTGGATGAAGCAAACCATTCCGTTCGGCAGGCTCGCCCGGACCGAAGAAGTCGCCAAGGCGGTTCTGTTTCTGGCATCGGACGAAAGCAGCTTTGTCGGCGGCGAGGAACTACTCGTCGACGGCGGTTTCGTGGCCGTCTGAAAGCTGGGTCAGTCTTGTGATGTCCTGAAGTCTTCAAGCCGTTCCGCCGCAAAACGCCCTCGTAAAAGTCGGACTTTCGCGGTGGCCTTGTCCCCGCGACCGTCGACCGATTCGGGCCAACCCCCAACTCTGGCGGTAAGAATGGTGATGTCCGCATTCTTGGCGGTGCCCTGGCCGCGGCATGTCCGCTTGCAGCCACGTTCGGCAGGATCGCAACGGATAAACGCGCGCCCAGAAGAACGGGACGAACGCCGATACCGACTGCGTCCAACGTCAATGCGAGCTCGATTTCCTGGGTAACAAGTAGGCTTCGGTTTCGGGTGTTGCCGTGCCCCTTGCGATGCTTACGCGGCTTAGCGTGAACACATTGTCGCCGCGTGAAGGTCGGCTTCCAGACCTACGCGAGAGCCTTCCGGCTTCCATCGCATCGACGGCAGTGCCCCGGCCTCGAGAGAGAGTGTGCGCGTCACCGAGCCGTGACGCTGCGCCATTTCGGGACGCAACACGTTTGGCGCAAGTTTAGATCGCCGAAAGCACGTAACGTGCAGCCTCGCCGAACTCGCCGATAGATGACGACCGCTTGTCTTCTAAGAGGATCGCAGCCACCTGAAGTGCCGGAATCGCGATCGGCTC
Organism: Chelatococcus asaccharovorans; assembly: GCF_003201475.1. Taxonomy (GTDB): domain Bacteria; phylum Pseudomonadota; class Alphaproteobacteria; order Rhizobiales; family Beijerinckiaceae; genus Chelatococcus; species Chelatococcus asaccharovorans. The sequence continues at coordinate 101,918 of NZ_QJJK01000007.1, forward strand.
CGGGATCTCGTCCGCGGTGATACGGAGAAATTCCGATAGCGCCATCGCAAGCCGAGACTTGATGCCAGTTGTGGGCACTCCAGCGGCTACACGTTCGAGTAGCTGCGGAACGAGCTGACAAAGTGACGGCGGCAACAGGATTTGCGCTGGATGTGAGGTTAGTGCGTCGACCAACGCAGCGGCACCTTCAGGGCTGCCTGATGACATAGCGGCTGTAGTTGAGACCGTACTTAACTTACCCAACAACGCTGCGGTTTCGGAGTTGCTCGTTCACTCCCAGTTTGAGCCAATGCTCTGAGTATCCATACAAAGCGGAGCCCGGTTCTCAACGCCGTTGAAGCCGGGCGTCTGTTGATCAGAACTTAATTGTAGTCAGCCCTTGATACCATTTCATCAAAGGGTCGGTTCAAACTGACAATGGACCAGAAGCTCTGATACGGCGGCATTATTAGGTAGCAGCAGTGCGGTCTGCACCAGTTGCGCCAGATCTTCAGGCGAACTCATATCGTGACGCGGAATCTCATCGTCCGCAAGTGTCATGTCCGTCGCCACATAACCGGGGCAGATCACCGTCGCACGAATACCCGCCGCCCGGCCTTCCCGCCGGATGCCGTGGGTGAGCGCGACGACCGCGAACTTGGTCATGGCGTAGCCCACGTTGGAGCCCACTCGCTTTCCGGCAAGCGACCCAAGATTGACGACCCGCCCATGGCCGCAGACCTCCAGATGGGGCAGAGCGGCGCGCACAAGCCTGAGGGGCCCCTTCACATTGATCCGCCACATCTGATCGAGCGCATCTTCCTCCGGATCCGACACCCTGACCTTGGGGTTGATCCCGGCGGAATTGACGAGGGCGTCCACCCCGCCCCACCGGGCGACCGTTGCTGCGACCCAGGTGCGCGGGTTGTCGGGATCCTCGGCCTCGTAAGCATGTGTCATGAGGCGATCGGTCTCCGCCAGCCGCGAGGGATCGCGCATCCCGGCGGACACACGAAAACCGGAGGCGAGCAGAAGCTCCACCACCGCCCGTCCGATGCCGCGCGAGGCGCCTGATACCATGACGATGCGGTTGTCGACAGCCAGCATATGCCGCTCCTCGTTCGTATTTCATTCTGTATTGGCAACAAAACTAGGAGGTGCTGCCCGGCGGAGCTAAGAGCAATTCGCTCTGTCGCCATCCGATGCGCTTATAGCCCGCCCCCGCTTGAAACCGCTGCACCGACCAGCGCCGCATCGCCCCTCCTTATGAGGGCAGATCAAATAGCTAGTATGCGCTGCAGGATCGCCCTCCTAACGTGGCCCCAGAGACAAGCACGGCGCTTGCCTGACTGGCGTGGGCGCGGGGAACGTAACGCATGGCTTTTTCGGATTATCGCATGGCGCTCGTGACGGGTGCCTCATCCGGGATCGGGGCCACCGCGGTGCGCCGGCTATGCGCTGAGGGCTTGACTGTTCACGCTGTTGCGCGGAACGCCGCTCGCCTCGCAGAGCTCGCTGCGGAGACAGGCTGCGAACCACACGCGTTGGATGTGTGCGACAGCTTCGCAGTCGAACGCCTAGTGAAGTCCATCGACGTTGATATCCTCGTCAATAATGCTGGACAGTCAAGGCGCGGCACTATTCTCGAAACGACACCCGGAGATGTAAACACGCTGGTCGATATCAACCTGCGCGCGGTTCTTCATCTCACGCGCCTTATTGTACCTGGCATGGGCGAGCGTAACCGTGGCCATGTCGTCAATATTTCCTCCATCGCCGGGCTTTATGCTTTTGGTGAGAACGAGACGACCTTCAACTCCTCAATCGCCTACCATGCGACAAAGGCCGGTATCCATTTGCTATCGCAGCAGTTGCGGGTGGATCTGCTAGGCAAGAGCGTGCGCGTCACCGAGATCGCGCCGGGCCGCGTGGCCACCAATGTCTTCGCCCACGCCAAAGTCGCGCCGGATGACAGCGCGCGACTCACGACATCGTTTGAAACCTTGCAGCCGTCGGATATCGCCGACCTGTTGATCTTCGCCATCAAGGCCCCGGAACGCATGAATGTGGCAACTCTGGAAGTGACGCCGACCTGTCAAGTCGTCGGCGGTCTGCAGTTTGCCAGGCGCGCCGTCTAAGGGGGGCTCAAACTCACAGTATAGCATAAACGATTGGAATACTGATGCTGATGTCTGCAGACCGCCTTAGAAACGTGAAAGTGTCCGCCTCAGCGGCGATGACTGACAAGGCGCGCGAACTGCGCGCGCAAGGGATCGGGATCATCAGCTTGTCCTCCGGCGAGCCTGACTTTCCAACCCCTCTCCACGCGATCGAGGCCGCCCATAAGGCAGCGCTTGCCGGTGACACGAAGTATCCGCCCCAACCCGGAACGCCCGCGTTGCGCGCGGCCATCCAGCGCAAGTTCAAGCGCGACAACAATCTCGATTATGCGATCGGGGAAATCCTCGTCGCCAACGGTGGCAAGCAGATCATCTTCAACGCGCTGCTTGCCACCTGCAATCCTGGCGACGAGGTCATCATCCCATCGCCGGGCTGGATTACCTATGCGGATATCGCCTATCTCGCCGAGGCAACCCCGATTCCCGTTCCCTGCCCGGAGAATAACGGGTTCAAGCTGCGCCCGGAGGATATCGAGGCAGCCATCACGCCCCGAACGAAATGGCTGATCCTAAACTTCCCCAATAACCCGACCGGCGCAGCGTGCACGCGGGACGAGATGCGGGCGATCGCCGAGGTCCTGCTCAGGCATCCGCATGTCTTGATCCTCACCGACGACATCTATGAACATCTGACCTATGACGGCTTCAAGTTCTGCACTTTGGCGGAGGTCGAACCCGCGTTGCGGGACCGCGTCCTGACGGTGAACGGGGTCTCGAAGGCTTATGCGATGACGGGGTGGCGCGTGGGCTATTGCGGAGGCCCGAAGTCCTTGATCGACGTCATGAACAATGTGCATGGACAGGCGACGGGGGGCATTACAACCGTCAGTCAGGCGGCAGCGGTCGCGGTGCTGGACGGGCCCCAAGACCTTCTGAAGGAGCGCGCCACGATCTATCAGGCCCGTCGCGATCTCGTCGTGGAATTGCTCAATGCGATCCCCGGCATCACCTGCCACAAGCCCGAGGGCGCATTCTACGTCTATCCGAACATCGCCAGCTGTATCGGCAAGACGACAGCGGGCGGTCGCGCTATCGAGACGGACACGGACTTCGTGTCTGCTTTGTTGGAGGAAGCTCATGTCGCCGCGGTACCGGGTAGCGCCTATGGCATGAGCCCCCACTTTCGCATTTCCTATGCGACGGATATTGACTCGCTGAAAGAGGGATGTCTCCGCATTGCTCAGCTCTGCGCTGGCTTGTCGTCATAGGGCCATCGTGGATCGGACTGGCTCGGCCATCAATCCTGGGTTCGGCTGACCAACCCCAGCTTGATCAGGCGCGTTCCGGTCCATAAGCCATAAGGCGCAACGATGACCCTAAACGAAGATCGTCTTGGCGCAGAAGAGGGGTGCCGCCTAAGCTATTGCAAAAGTGAGGGGTTCGGTCGCCACACTCGGCCCAGGCGATCTGACGCGTATTAGTATTGGCTATGAGCCATTTGCTGAACATCATTGTGGCGCATCGCGCGTCTGCGATGATTCGTTTGGGCGGACCATTCAGTCACTGCAGCCGCTTGGCGGAAGGTCTAGAGGTTGTCGTTCACGGGAGGTAGATTTGAGCGACCATTTCAATCCGTTTTCGCCGAGGGCATCCGGTGATGGCCGCTGAGATTGATTCCTCAATCACTCAGCCCCGCGGGCGGGCGCCGGCGTTCGGTCTCCGGTTATCGGCCAGTTATTTGATGATACCAATGCTGGCCTTCCTCGCCTATTTCTTCTTCTATCCCGCGCTGCGTCTGCTGTTCTCCAGCATTCAGACGCAGAACAGTCAGGGGATAGTCGGCCCACCCTATACCTTGGAGCACTATACGCGCCTGCTCAACGTAGATCTCTATGCACGCGTATTCTGGAATACGCTTCGCATGAGCGTCATCACATCGTTGATTGCTACGATTCTGGCCTATCCGGTCGCGATCGTGATGGTCAAAAGTCGGCCGATGGTGACGCGGATCATCACCCTCATCGTCATCGCCCCCTTGATCGTCAGTGTGGTCGTGCGCGGCTACGGCTGGCAGCTCATCCTGACGAACGGGCCGAAGGGCCTCCTGAATTGGCTTCTGATGAGCCTCGGGATCGTCGATGCGCCCCTGTCCATTCTCTATACCGAGGCAGCGGTCATCATCGGCTCCCTGCATGTATTCTATCCGATGATGGTTTTGCCGCTCGCTTCGGCTTTGGGAAAAATAGATCCCAATCTCGAGGACGCCGCACGCATGCTTGGCGCGCCCTGGTGGAAGGTATTCCTTCGGGTGACGCTTCCGCTCAGCCTCCCAGGATTCGTTGCGGGTTTCACGATCGTCTTTTCGCTCACCGCCGGATCCTTCGTTATCCCCGCGATATTGGGCGGCGCTTCAGCCATCATGCTTGGAAATCTCATCGAGCAACAGATATTCGTGGTCTACGACTGGCCCTTCGGCGCGGCGATCGCCCTCATCCTTGTTGCCGTCGTCTTTGCGGTGAACGGGTTTTCAATGTGGCTCCTTGAGGGCCGCCGCCTGAGGAGGCCGGCCTGATGGACGAGCGCTTTTCCGGCCCAGGAGCCTGGATCCTCTATGCGATAACGATCGCCATGATGATCTTCATCCTGTCGCCTCTATTGCTGGTGATGGCCGTATCGGTCTCGGATTCGTACTTCGTCACCTTTCCACCCGAGGGCTTCACCTTGAAATGGTACGCCAAGGTGCTGCAGGATCGGGACTTCATAGACGCGATGCAATTGAGCATCCTGCTCGCGCTCGGCGCCACCATAGGTTCGCTTCTCCTGGGTGTCCCCGCGGCCTTCGCGCTCGTGCGCGGCGACTTCTTCGGCGCGGCGGCGATCACGGGCTTCCTGCTCTCGCCGCTGATCTTTCCGGCACTTGTCACGGGCTTGGCCCTATTGCAGGTCTTGTCCAGGCTGGGTTCCGAGGATGCGCGTCTGAACCTTCTGATCGGCCATATCGTTGTGACAGCGCCCTATGTTATCCGCACGGTTTTGAGCAGCCTGCTGCTGGTCGACGAGAATCTCGAGGACGCCGCACGGACGCTGGGCGCGAGCCGCATGCGCACGTTCTGGCGGGTGACGTTGCCACAGATCGCCTCTGGCGTTGCTGCCGGCGGGCTGTTCGCTTTCATGGTCTCTTTTGACAATTACCCGATTTCCATGTGGCTGGCGAACTCGGAGTATTCGCCTGTGCCGCTTGTCCTCATGCGCCAACTGGTCAATGTCTTCGATCCATCGGTTCCAGCGATGTCGACGATCATCATTCTCTTCGCGATGGCCGGTGTGCTGGTGCTGGAGCGCTTGGTTGGCCTGCGGCGAGCCCTAACCGTATAGGATCGACGCGGGTCCTAACGATACACCGGTCTAGTAGGACAAGAAATATACCTGGATTTACCAGGGTGTTGAAAATTCGCCTCGCTCAAATACTATTTATAATGATGGGGAACTTATAATGACCTTTACACGCAGAAATCTTATGAAAGCAGGAGCGGCTGCGGCTGTCTTTCCGACGATCATCAGCCGCGCGTCGGCGCAGGCCAAGCAGCTGCATGTCGGCGTTTATAATTCGGCACAAGGCAAACTCATCCAAAAAGAAGTCATTCCCAAATTCGAGGCGGAGTACAAGTGCCGGGTCTTCACGACCGAGGGCGCGACGCTCGCCAATATCGCCGCGTTGCGCGCCACGCGGGATGCCCCACGCTTCAGCGTCATGTCGATGGACGACGTCGGCATTCCGCAAGCCAAGCAGGAAGGCCTGATCGACAAGCTCGATCCCGCCAAGATTCCGAATCTGGAAAAGGTCTACAAGCGCTATATTTTCGAGGACGGCTTTGGCGTGGGCTTCGCTATATCGAGCGCGGCGCTCTTTATCAACCCGCAGGTTACCAAGCCTATCCAGAGCTACGAAGAAATATTCGATCCGAAGTACCGCAAGCAGATATTGCTGAATACACCGAAGAACACGCAGAGCATCCTGATGCTCATCGTCGCGACCGCCTTGGCGACGGGCAAGCCCCTCAAGGAGGCGCAGTATCTGGTCGACAGCGGCTGGGACAAGCTGGCGACGCTCAAGCCAAACATTCTGACGATTTACGACAGCGAGGCACAGGTGCTGCAGGTCGCCCAGGGCCAGGCGGCTATCGGCGGTATCGAATACTCCAAGGCCGTCTATCCGCATACTGCCAAGGGCGTTCCGCTCGACATGACCTTCCCCAAGGAAGGATCCTTCACAGGCATCAACAGCATCACGATGGTCAAGAATGCACCGGAGCCCGAACTGGGCGCCGCCTTCATCAATCGCATTCTCGAGCCGTCCGTGGCCAAGATGCTGGCGGAGCAGACCTTGAGCGCGCCGTCAGTCAGCGGTATCGAGTTCAAGCCGGAAGTCGCAAAGTTCTTGGCCTACCCCGATACCAAAGCCACAGAACTCGGGTTGTTCACGCCGGACTGGAACTATATCGTCCCACGCCGGGGTCCGTGGCTCGAGCGCTACAACCAGTTGTTCACAAGCTGAGTGGATGTCATGAAGTCGGCCGAAGTCAGGCTTGAGAATATCAGCAAGCAATACCACCGCTTGACGGCGGTCGACAATGTTTCGCTGAAGATTGAACCGGGCAGCATGATCGCGCTGCTCGGTCCAAGCGGATGTGGAAAGACCACCTGCCTGCGCATGATCGCCGGGCTTATCCGCCCCACTTCAGGTGGAATATTCGTCAACAATGCTGATATCACGCATGTTCCGGTCCATCGCCGGAACATCGGCATGTTGTTCCAGAATTATGCGCTGTTTCCGCATCTCACGGTCGAGGAGAACATTGCCTTCGGCCTCGAGATGCGGGGCATCAAAAAGGCGGCGGCGAAGGCCAGGGTCGCGGAAGCGCTCACCCTGGTGCAGCTTTCGTCTTTTGGGGGCCGTTATCCGGCCCAGCTCTCAGGCGGCCAGCAACAGCGCGTTGCACTGGGGCGGGCGCTGGTCATCGAGCCGGCGATGCTGTTGCTTGACGAGCCGCTCGGTGCGCTCGACAAAGGGCTGCGCGAGAGCATGCAGGTCGAATTGCGAGCCTTGCAGCAACGTCTCGGCCTGACGACGATCATGGTCACCCACGATCAGGATGAAGCCCTGACAATGGCCGACAAGATCGTTGTCATGCGGGCTGGAAATCTTGAGCAGGTCGGCTCTGCGACCGAGATTTACCAACGCCCCGTTTCGAAATTCGTCGCTAGCTTCATCGGCGTTTCTAACATGTTCGAGGGTGCTGTCGAGCGGCGTGAGGGCGCCGGCGGGCTTGTCGCAGCCAAATCGGGGATTAGGCTTCAGGTCGACAGCATGCCGTCGATGGCCTCCTCGGATGTGACCGTTTCCATCCGCCCGGAAGCGATCACCGTCGAGAAGGCGAATGGCCTTGAGGTGGCGGACCGTCCCAATGTCGTGGCGGCGCGTGTCGAGCAGGTGATCTACCGCGGGTTCATAAGCCATTATTACTTGAGGACCCAGGGTGGCCAGCAGCTCATTGCTTTCGAGCAAAACCAGCTTCACACCACAGGGCTGCGCCATACCGTTGGTGACGAGGTCGTCGCGCGCTGGGACGCCTCCAGTAATCACGTTATTCCGAACCCATAGAGGATCTGATCGGGGAATGGTTGGCACATTGCGTTACACCCTCCCTCTTCGCCCTGTCGTCAAGCTCAATGAAAGCCACGGGGCGTGTCATCGACGCGACTTATGCCCGTAGAACCACAACCTCTTGGAACGCGCAGCATCATTTATCTAGGTTGCTCCAGCCGGAGGCTCCTCGAAAGACAGCCGGAATCGGAGAAATATCTTGTTGACCGACCATGCTGCCCTCGCACCCTTCATCGCAACGATTGCGAAGGATCCGAAGATCAGCTCCATCGGCACCCTGGCTCTGCTGGTGGAGGCACCGGGTGAATTCACAATTGAGCAACAGAGCCGCATCTGGGCTTTGGCGGATATTGTCTCATCCTGGCCGAATGTTCAGGAGGCTGTTCCGGGTGTCACCAATCTCATGCTGATATTCGATCAGCCGCCTGAAGCTCTTGACGGGTTGAGCGCAGCCATCGTCGAACTCTGGCATAATCTGCCGTGCAGGGACATCTCAGGCAAGCTCATTGAGATACCGGTGATCTACGGCGGCGAAGCCGGGTTTGACCTGCCCGCGGTGGCGGCACGCACCCGGCTATCGGAGCGAGATGTCATCCGCATCCACAGCGGGGGCGAGTATACGGTCTGTGCCATCGCCAGTTCGCCCGGCTTCGGATATCTCCATGGTCTTGATCCGCGCATCTTCATGCCGCGGAAGTCGGTGCCTTCGCTGAACATGCGCGCCGGTTCCGTCACCATCGGCGGCATGCAGACCGGCGTGGCGGTGGTGACGAGCCCCAATGGCTGGAATGCCATCGGCTGGGCGTCGCTGCCAATGTTCGATCCCCTGAGCGACAACCCGTCGCTGATGCTGCCGGGCGATCAAGTCAAGTTCAGGATCGATCGGATCGAGCTGTGATTGAAGTGCTGACGAGCTTCGCGCTCAACACCGTTCAGGACAAGGGTCGTGTCGGCGTGCGCCGCTTCGGTGTCAGCACGTCCGGCGTCATGGATCCCCTCGCGCTGACGGTCGGCAATACGCTTCTGGGCAATGACGAGAACGCCGCGTGCATCGAGGTGCAGACCTTTCCTTTCCGGATCCGTTTCACCATCGATTGCGCGTTCGCAGTCACGGGGGCCGACTGCATGGCGAGGCTCGGGGAGGTATCCTTGCCGCCGTGGTGGTGTGCTCAGGCCAAGGCTGGAGATGTACTTCAGCTCAACGCACCAAAACGGGGTGCGCGCGGCTATATTACCTTTCGCGGCGGCCTTGATCTGCCGCTGATCCTGGGTTCGCGCAGCACGCATTTGCGGTCCGGGTTTGGCGGCTTCGAGGGCCGTCCGCTGATGGCGGGTGACGCGCTTCCGCTCTGCTCGGCGGCGGCCCCCACCGAGGGACGTGTGGGCTTCGGTGCCGAGCCGCCGGACATCGCGATTCCTGCGCCGGTCGACGGAAAGGCTTTGCAGGTGCGCGCGCTGCGCGCCGGTGAATACGACCTGTTCCCCACGGCGATGCAAGACCTGTTCTGGTCGACGCTCTGGAAAATCGGCATGCAAAGCGATCGCGGCGGCTATCGCCTCGCGGGGCCGAAACTCTTGCTGCCAGAGCCCGTCGAGATGCGCTCTCACGGCGTGGTTCCGGGCGTCATACAGGTGCCACCGGCGGGCGAACCTATTGTCCAGATGAGCGATGCAAACACGGCGGGCGGCTATCCGAAGATCGCCGCCGTCGTACAAGCCGACCTCTGGCGGCTTGGGCAGGCGAAGCCGGGATCATTCGTGACCTTCAAGGGTGTGAGCTACCGCGAGGCCGTCGCCGCGATGGATCCGGTCGAAAACTACCTTGCGCGCGTTGGCACAACGAGTGCGCTCTACCGGGCGCTTTGAGGCGGCTATCGATTTATGTTCTGGGAGCTGGATCAACGATGAAGATCGATGTCAATTCGGATATGGGTGAGGGCTTCGGGCCCTATCGCATTGGCGACGACGAGGCTCTGATGAACATCGTCTCGTCCGCCAATATCGCATGCGGCTTTCACGCTGGTGATCCCCTTATCATGGATCGCACGGTGCGCATGGCCAAGGCGAAGGGTGTGGGCATCGGTGCGCATCCCGGCCTGCCCGATCTCCTGGGCTTCGGACGTCGCGTCATCCAGATGGATGCCACGGAGATCGAGAAGCACATGGTCTACCAGATCGGTGCTTTGCAAGCGATTGCCCTGAACGCCGGCCATCGCGTCACCCATGTCAGCTTCCATGCGGCCATGGGCAACATGGTCAATGCCGATCCCGACATGGCGGATCTCGTCGCACGGGCGATCGCTGCCGTCGATCGCGATCTCATCGTGTTCTCCATGCCGGATATGGAGATCGTGCGGGCCGCTCAGGCCGCGGGCTTGCGGGTTCTTACGATGTTCCTGGCAGACCGCGCCTATGATGCGGACGCCAATCTCGTGTCCCGGAAACTCCGCAACTCGGTCATCACGTCACCGGATGCAGTGGCGAAGCGTGTTCAGCGCTTTCTCGACAGCGGAACGATAGAGACCATCGAGGGCCAGTCGATCAAGATTGAGGCCCGCTCCATTCTCGTCCACAGCGACACGCCCGGCGCCGTCGATCTCGCGGCCACGGTCCGCCGTGTCATCGAACAGGGCGGCGGCACCATTACTCCGGCGACGGCATTGCTGGCGTGATGGACCTGCGGCCGTCTTTCCAGGAATAAGCCCCCGCGAGATGATCTCGGGGGCTTATTATTACCGATGGATCAGCCGCGAAGTTCATCTGCGATGTGAATGCGGATGATGTCTTCGAAGTTGCTCTCGGCCTTGAAGCCAAGAGACAGCGCGCGGCGCGCATCGAAATCCCGTGGCCAACCATCAACGATCCGGATGATCTTCTCGTCGGGCTCCCGGCGGATGCGCGCGACGACGGCGTCGCCCGCGATGTTGCGCAGGGCCTCGATCTGCTCGCCAACGGTGCATGAGACACCGGGCATGCTGAGCGTGCGCCGGGGGCCCACGGCGTCCCCATTGATGGTCGCCGCGTGCAGGAGGAAGGCGACGGCCGAACGGGGAGACGCATGCCAGTGCCGCACATCTTCCGAAACAGGCAGCACAGCCTCAAGCCCCGCAAGAGGTTCGCGGATGATGCTGGAGAAGAAGCCTGACGCCGCCTTGTTGGGCTTGCCAGGACGCACGCAGATGGTAGGCAGGCGAATGCCGATGCCGTCGAAAAAGCCCTTGCGCGTGTAGTCGGCGAGCAGGAGCTCACCGATAGCCTTCTGGGTTCCATAGGAGGTCAGCGGAGCCTGAAGGAACTCATCCATGATGCGCGGAGGATAGGGGCCGCCGAACACGCCTGTCGACGAGGTGAAGACCACGCGCGGCTTGTAAGCGCCGGCGCTGGCTCTGTTGAGCGCACGGATTTCCTCGAAGAGTGACCATGTACCGTTCAGGTTGATGCGGTAGCCTTTGTCGAAGTCGTCCTCGGCCTCTCCCGATACGATGGCCGCGAGGTGGAAGATGAGATCCGGCTTGTCCGCCAACAGCCGCTTGGCTTCCCCGGCGGCAGAGAAGTCGGACGCCCTCGTCTCCATGGTGAAAGACGCCTCGACTCGGGCCGGTTCGATCACATCATGCAACGTCAGCCGGGTAATGGGCGCTTCACCAAGCTGCGCGTCAGCGACCAGCCGGTTGGTCAGCTTGCGGCCGACCATGCCGGCCGCGCCGATGATGAGAATGTGCATGAATTACTCCGAGAGATGGAAAAATTGACGGCGGCAGTCCGACCGTATCGCCGAGTTGTAACGAGATGCCGTATGGCATCGTTGATGGCGAAACTGGCCGGCAATGGAAAAGCACCGGCGGCAGTGCAGATACGGTTAGAATGCTTGGCGATTGCAACATAGGAACAAAAGTAAAATGGCGAGATGACGGCCTGTGCGGATATCGCGGAAACCGCCTTCGCCAGCGCGATCAGTCAGCATGTTTTCCTATGATATCGGTTTGCTCTTGATCCAGTGATTCACTCAACCTGCAAGTGAGCTTCTCAAGTATTTGGCGCACAGCTTCCGCTGGTTCTGACAGGGGATTGTTGTCCGGCGTGCAGATGGACAATGTTTCCTCGATAGTCGGGGCAACGATTGGATTCACGGTCGTTTGGTCGTTGAGCTGCATATCCCGCGCGAAGGCAGCGGGTAGAATCGTCGCGGCAATGCCCTCGTTCACGCTTTGCGCAAGAGTGATCAGCGATTCCACCTCAGCAATGAGATTGAGCGGTGTGCCGTTCCGGGTGAAGGCCAGTTCGACGGCCCGTCGTACGAAGTTGTAGATGGGAGGAAGCAGCATGGGAATGTCGGCCAGTTGCTCAACGGAAACGGGCTCGCCTTGCTGCCAACCGGACGTCGCCGGCGAGATCAAGCAGAAACGTTCGGTCATGATGGGCTTGAAGCGCGCGCCCTTGATCGGGCCCGCACCATGGATCACTGCAAGGTCGAGCCTGCCGTTGATGACGAGTTCGCTATAGGCTTGTCCGAAGCTGTCCACGATATGCAATCGCACGCCGGGCAGCTCGCTGCGAACCGCCTTCAACAGCGGCACGGAAAGTCGCATGCCGCTGCTATAGGGTGCAACGCCGATCGAGACCTTTCCTGAGACGGTATAGCGGGAAACGCTGACGTCTGAATAGGCTTGGTCGAGTTGCCTCAGGATGACTTGCGCGTGCCGGTAGAGCGTCCTGCCGGCCTCCGTCAATGTAACGCCTTGTGGCCCACGAATAAGCAACTGTTGTCGGAAATGGACTTCCAAAGCGGCGAGTTGCTGGCTCAATGCGGGTTGCGCAATGTTCAAGGCGTCAGCAGCACGTGTGATGCTGCCGGTATCGACAATCTTGATGAAGGACTGAAGGCGCCGCGTCTCCAAGGGCCAAACTCCGCACAGCTGTAGCGTGTACAGCCACCACAATAGAGCATCAGGCATCGATTTGGCTTGAAGCAGTGGATGCTTGAAGAGAATGAGAGGCGTCCCTTCATCCCTCTGTCGAGGCACCTGCTTGCCCCATTGATGAGGTCGCCGAGGCAATGCTCAAGACAATGCGACGAAGAGACCCCATTCGGCCCTTAACGCAGGTCCTATGAAAGACCTCTCCGTCCCCAGGCAGGCGCGGCGCGCGACTTGAGCGCCTCGCCCCTCATTCCATCACACCCGCTCAGGCGAAGGCGCAGCCCTTAGCTTGCAGGACCTTGCCGATGCCGGACAATTCCAGAATATCTCCTCCGGCTTCCAGAGCCTTCATCACCTCGGCCTCCTTGTCCTCGCGCGCGCGGGACTTGGCCGTGACGTCGGCGATAGTCTCCCATGGCACAACGACAACCCCGTCGTCATCGGCGCTGACGATGTCGCCCGGACGGACGGCAACCCCGCCGATCACGATGGGGTGGTTGATGAAACCGAGCGTTTCCTTGACCGTGCCCTTCATGCACAGGCCATAACAAAAAACGTTGAAGCCGCGCGCATGAATGGCGGGCCCGTCACGGACACCCGCGTCCGTCACAAGGCCGACGATGCCCTTTGCCATGCAGGCGGTCGATAGAACCTCTCCAAAACCACCTTGCTCCGGGTGGTCGCCCGCGCTCACTACGAGAATGTCGCCAGGGCTTGCAAGCGAGATCGCGGTTATCAGCATCATGTTGTCGCCAGGGTGGCAGCTGACGGTAAAAGCCGGACCGCAAGCGCGCATGCCCGGATAAATCGGCTTGATGCGTGAAGTCAGCGCGCCGGAACGCCCCTGCGCCTCGTGCAGCGTCGACGGCGGAAACTGCTTGATCCGTTCGACAAGTTCCGCAGCAGGCCGCTCGAAGTTTCTGATGACGTGAGCCATGGTTCCTCCCAAGGATGGCGCGAATTGATCACACGTCACGCTACTTAGTCAGCCCGACATCCAGGGGACAAATCCATATTTTCTGATTGAGGTATTGGATTTCGTTATGGGGGGACGCCACGCTGGGGCGTGGCGTCGCGCGCCTTCAGATCTACTCGGCGAGAAACGCCTCCGGGTCCATGCTGTGAGGCGAAATATCGTCTTTGAACAGCGCGATCGTTTCCAAAAGTATATTGTAGACAGCAAATGCCGCATCCGACAGGCGAGCATAGTCCGATATGCAGAGCGACATCTGCAAAGACGCAGCAGGCGAATCGATCCGTCGAAGGCCGAGCTGCTCAAAATTCGGCAAGGCTTGCGCGACTGTTTTCGGAAGCACCGTCGCGCCCACGCCCGCCATCATTGCAGATGACAATGTCGAGCGGGATTGGATTTCCGCCACGATGCGCAAGCGCTCGCCAACTTCAGCGCAAACCCGCTCTATCGCCTGCCGCAGGAACGACTCGCGTGAAGGCAGCATCAAGTCGATCTTTGCCAATTCCTCGGGCCGGATATCTTGCGCCCATAGCTCGGAGGAGAATATATCGCGTGGTGCAACCAAGTAGAACTCTTCCATCACAAGAGGCTTGTAGTCGAGACCACGCACTGAACGGTCGCCATAAAGGATGGCTATGTCCATGCTACCTTTGAGCATGAGTTCGCTGAGTGTGACACCAAAGCTGTCGAAGATGTGCAGGATGATACCGGGATGGCGCCGGCGCAGCTGCGTCAGCAGAGGCGGCCCGAACAAGGTCGCGGAGCTGAGAGGCGCAAGGCCTATGGTTACGTTGCCTGAGAGCTCCTGCTCACTGTCGAGTACGCTGCGCCGGGCTTCATCGATCTGCCGCTGGATGGATTTCGCATAGCGATAGAGCGTCCGGCCCGCTTCCGTGGGCATGACGCCACGCGTGCTCCTCACGAGTAGCTGACGCTTGAATTCGGCTTCCAGGCTGGCGATCTGCTGACTCAACGCCGGTTGGGCAACGTTCAAAACCTTAGCTGCGCTCGTCACGCTACCGAGGTCGACCACCTTCACAAAAGCTTCTAGACGTCGAGTTTCCAATCCGGCCTTCTCCACGCGCAGGCTTAGAAAACGTTATACACCAAACCTATGGCTCTAGAGCGAAATCTTCTTAGCGCTCGCCGCACGCCGCGTCCTATAGCTATTCGAGGAATTGATATCGAGAGCAATCCCGTCCACTGGCAGGTTCACCGCGCTGTCACGGATGGGAAGGCCGGCATATGCACAGGGAGCCGTCGCGATGGCTTTTTCGGATTATCGAACGGCATTGGTGACGGGCGCATCCTCCGGGATCGGCGCCGCCACCGTACGCCGGCTATGCGCCGAAGGCTTGACGGTTCATGCCGTCGCCCGCAATGCCGAGCGGCTGGAAGAACTGGCAGCCGAGACCGGATGTAAACCGCATCCGGTGGACGTCGGAGACAGCGCCGCAGTCGAGCGCCTTATCGACGCCATCGAGATCGATGTTCTCGTCAATAATGCCGGCCAGTCACGGCGGGGAAACATTCTTGACACCACACCCGAGGATGTCGACGCGCTGGTCGACATCAATCTGCGAGCGGTCCTGCATCTCACGCGCCTCGTCGTGCCGGGGATGGCGCAGCGCAACCGTGGTCATGTCATCAACATCTCCTCGATTGCCGGGCACTACGCCTTTCCGGGCGGAAACACAGTTTATCACGCGACGAAGGCGGGTGTCCATTCGCTGTCGCAGCAGTTGCGGGTTGATCTTTTCGGGAAGAACGTGCGGGTTACGGAAATATCTCCTGCCCGCGTGGAAACAGAAGTCTTTGGTCGACTGCTCGGGGATCTCGCCGAAGCGAAGCGTCGCTTTTTCGACGATTACGATTCTTTGCAGCCCGAAGATCTTGCCAATGCCATCGCCTTCGTCGTCGATGCACCCGCCCGCATGAATGTTGCTTTCATGGAGGTTTTGCCCACCCAACAAGTCGTCGGTGGACTGAACTTTGCCCAAAGGAAGACACCGACCACCTCGTGACGTGATCCATTGCCTCTCCGTATCGCCTTTATCGCAGAGACTGTCCGTGGACCTTGCCCAAATTGCAGAACTGATTGATCTGGTCTCGCGGTCACGCATCGCGGAACTTGATGTGAGCCGGGACGGAACCCGCGTCAGAATATGGAGATACGCGTCAGCCGGCGACACGGCTGCCGTCTCACACAGCGCCGAAAGAGCTCGTGAAAGTGCTCCGGTCACCACCGCCGCGGAGGTCTCATCTGAGCCAGCGCCACAAACGGCGCGCGCGGCCACGGAGACGATCGTCCAGGCGCCCATGCACGGCATTTTCCACCGCGCATCCGCGCCCGGCGCGGCGCCATTCGCCGAGGTCGGCTCGCCTGTCGAAGCCGGCCAGAAAATCTGCATCATCGAGGCGATGAAGACGTTCATCGGTGTGGAGGCGGAGGCCAGCGGAACCGTGCTGGCCGTGCTGGCCGACAATGGTGCGGAGGTCGAGGCCGGGCAGCCGTTGTTTCGCATCGGCCCGCAGCCGGCGGACGTTGATCGCGTATAGCCCGATCGCTCCAGGCTGCGGGCAGGATCGGGCCTTGAGAACTGCGAGCCGAATAATGCGAGCCCAAAGATGTTCGACACAATTCTGATCGCCAATCGCGGGGAGATCGCCCTTCGCATTCAGCGTGCCTGCCGGGCGCTGGGGCTAAAGACTGTTGTGATCCACTCCGAGGCGGACAGGGACGCACGCTATGTGCAACTGGCGGATCAGGCGCTCTGCATCGGCCCGGCACCGGCTGGCAGGACCTATCTCAATTCCGCCGCTATCCTGCTCGCCGCAGAGGTCAGCGGCGCCGGGGCCATCCATCCCGGATACGGCTTCCTGTCGGAGAATGCCGCCTTCGCGGACAAGGTGGCCGCGGCGGGGCTGACCTTCATCGGCCCACCGGCCGATTGCATCCGGACCATGGGCGACAAGGTCGCCGCCAAGCGGGCTATGCGTGGCGCGGGCGTGCCCTGTGTCCCGGGGCCGGACGGTGCGTTGCCCGATGAGGCGAATGACGTCGCCGACATCGCGCGGGAGATCGGATACCCTGTGATCATCAAGGCAGCCGGCGGCGGCGGTGGGCGCGGCATGCGGATCGTGCGTCAGGAGTCCGAGCTCGCTGAAGCTCTGCCTTTGACGCGCGAGGAGGCGCGCCAGGCCTTTGGAAATCCCGATGTCTATATCGAGAAGTTTCTGGAGAACCCGCGCCACATCGAAATCCAGGTTCTGTGTGACAGCCATGGCAATGCCATCTGGCTGGGTGACCGCGATTGCTCGCTCCAGCGACGCAACCAGAAAGTCGTGGAGGAAGCGCCAGCACCCGGGATCGATCGCGCGCTCCTGCAACGTGTCGGGGAGACCTGTGTCGAGGCGTGCCGTCGCATCGGCTATCGCGGCGCCGGCACATTTGAATTTCTTTACGAGGAAAATGCGTTCTTCTTCATAGAGATGAACACGCGCATCCAGGTCGAGCACCCGGTGACCGAGGCGGTGACCGGCATCGATATCGTCAAGGAGCAGATCCGCGTCGCCCAGGGCGAGCGGCTGTCATTTTCCCAGAGGGATATCGCACCCCGGGGGCACGCGATCGAGTTTCGCATTAACGCGGAAAACCCCTTCACCTTCGCGCCGTCACCTGGAGTCGCGACGTGCTGGGACGTGCCGGGCGGCATCGGCGTCCGCGTCGATTCCCACATGGTGGCCGGCGGTAGCGTTCCCCGATACTATGACTCGCTCATCGGCAAGCTGATCGTCCATGGCGGGGATCGCGCGGAGGCTCTCTCTCGCGCGCGCGTCGCGCTGTCGGAGATGCGCGTCGAGGGCATTGACACGAACCTGCCGCTGCATAAGGCGCTTCTCGACGATCCCGTCTTCCGCCAGGGCGGCTATGCTATTCATTATCTTGAGCATTGGCTGCGCGACAGGGCAGAGGCAGCCTGATGTCCAGCGCCGGCCCCTGCATCAGCCTTCTCGGCACGACGGCGGTGCTCCTTGAAGCGCCGGGCGCCATGGACCTGCCGACGCAACGGCGGATCTGGAATCTGGCCGCCCTGATCAGTGGCTGGCCGGGCGTGCGCGAAGCCATTCCGGGCGTCACCAACCTGATGGTGACCTTCATATCTCCGCCCAGCGCGATCGGCACATTCGTCGACGCGCTCCGCGATGCCTGGGACGAGGCAGGCGAGACCGAACTTGTCGGGCGCGAGGTCGAGATGGCCGTGACCTATGGCGGCGAGCTCGGTTTCTCGCTCCACGACGTTGCCGAGCACACCGGCCTGTCGATCGACGAGGTCGTTGCGCGTCATGCGGCGCCGCTCTACGTGGTCTTCGCCTTGGGCAGCCACCCTGGTTACTGCTACCTCGGCGGCATGGATCCCAGCCTCACCGTGCCACGCCGCAGGTCGCCGCTGCAAAGCGTGGCGGGTGGCTCGGTCTCGATCGGCGGATCGCAGACCGGGGTCGCGGCGTCGCCGGGGCCGAGCGGCTGGCACACCATCGGCCATACGAGATGGACGTTCTTTGACCCGTCCTGGCCCATTCCCGCGGCCCTCGCCCCTGGAGACAGGGTCCGCTTCAAGATCGAGCGGGTGATCCGTTGATAGAGATCCTGTCCGTGCTCGGCCCTGCCAGCGTGCAGGACCTCGGGCGCGTCGGCCAATACCGATTCGGCGTGGGCACCTCCGGCGCGATGGACGACATCGCCTTGCGCGCCGGCAATATTCTCCTCGGCAACGACGAGAATGCCGCCGGCGTGGAGATCGCTTTCGCGCCTTTCAAGCTGCGTTTCAATGCCGATGCGGCCTTCGCATTGACCGGCGCCGACGGTGGCGCCGAGCTCAACGGACGCCTGCTTCCGCCATGGTGGCGGGCATGCGCTCACGCCGGCGACATCCTGGTCCTCAAGGCCATGTCCCGGGGCGCGCGCAGCTATCTCACCGTTGCCGGCGGCATTGATGTCCCCTTGGTGCTGGGGTCACGCAGCACCCAGTTGCGGGGAGAATTCGGCGGCTTTCACGGTCGCGCCCTTCAGCCGGGGGATATCCTGCCCTGCGACCGCTCTGAATCTCCAGATGACGCCGGTGAACTGGGGGCCGAGCCGGCGGATATCGCTCTGCGACAGCGGACCCTCGCCTCCGGGGCGCGCCGTATCCGCGTCATCATCGCCGGCGAATATGACCGGTATGACGAGGCGGCGCGCCAGTTATTCTGGCACACCGATTGGAGAGTGACGCCCCAGAGCAACCGTTATGGCTACCGGCTGGAAGGGCCGCCCGTCCAGCCGATCGTCCCCATCGAGAAGCGATCCCATGGAATCGTGCCCGGTGTCATACAGATCCCGCCCAACGGCCAGCCGATTATCCAGCTGCGGGACGCGCAGACGTCGGGAGGCTATCCGAAATTCGCGACCGTCGTCGAAGCGGATCTGTGGCGGATAGGCCAGGCGGGCCTCGGCAGCCGGCTCCGCTTCGAGCCGATCTCCCATCAGGAGGCGCTGGCGGCGCAGGCCGAGGTCAGCGTTTACCTCGAGAGATTGCGCGCGAGTGTTCGTCTTCAAGGGGAACTGTAGAATGGCGTTGAGCATTCGGGACATCGAGCATCTGGCGATCCTGCTTGAACGGTCCGGCTTGGGCGGGATCGAGATCGAGGACGCCGGACAGCGCCTGAAGATCACCTTGCACCATGTGGCCTTTTCGGGCACATCGGCCCATTCTCCCATGAATATTGCCACCACGTCGGCAGGGACCGTCGTGAAGGCGGAGGTCGCCGGCATTTACGTGGCGAGGCATCCGTGGCGGGAGAACCCGTTTGTTCAGCTTGGCCAGGCAGTCACGGAAGGCGAACTCGTCGGCTTGGTGAAGGTTGGCCGAATTTATACGCCGATTCCGTCGCCGGCGACCGGCTCGGTTGTAGAAATTTTAGTTGAAACCGGAACCGCGATCGGATTTGGAACACCTATAATCACGATAAAGTAGGTCTTATATTTACTTTTAAGTGCATTTAGATTAATTAAGGGCATTGAGTAGCTAAAATTTACAATTCGTTCGAAACAACAAACCGAAAAACATAGCGTCTGGCATTAGACTCAGCTTCATTCAACGACACAGGGCGCGTCGATACGATCGTGGCGCAATGCCGCCAGGAAGGTAAGCGTCCGCCATTTGCCGTGCGGAGCCTTGGCGATCAGCCTGAGGCCGCGCGGAACCCATCCACGCAAAGGCGCCATGTTGGTCTTGCCCCACGTCTCATCTTGGCCCACGTCTCATGAATGAAGACGAGCCGGTGCGGATCGAGCCGGCCATGATGCTTTCTCCACTGTGCCCGCCGCCGCGCGGCTGCGATACCAATAACCATCAAGTGCCGGTGCAGTCTCCCGTCCGGCGCGACAATTGGGGTGGAGGAGGCATCCGTGCTGCGTGCGTTAGATGATAGCTACGAAGGCATAAAAGAGACGACCGAGCTCCACGCTTTGATCAATATATTCTATCTCATGGCTTCACATTGAATACTCCGCTGCGAGCAGTTCTTCGTTACCCTTTACAATCGCCCCTACTGCGCAGCGATGGGGCGCAACGACTCGCTACCGCGCATCAGGCAAGCGACCTTTGCCTACTGGGAGAGTGCATTTTACGTGAGATACACTAAAGCCGGGCTCATCGCTCATTCCACAGACGGCCCGGTATCATTCACGGCGCTTTGGAACCCTTTTAGGCGGTCGGTGGGAGGGTTTCGTCTTCGCAGGCAGCTTTCTCACTTTGTCAAAGCGCGGTGCGGTCTGCTCCCCACTTTTCCAATCCTGCGGGCGTGGTTGCCTCCGCGAAGCCTCCCAGGACGCGGCATCCCCCAGCCAATCCCAGCTTCTGCGGGATGACCATGCCGTTATGACCGACAAGGCCTATCGCGACAAGCCCGTCGGATTTGCTCATGCTGCTCCTTGAAGCTGTTGATCTCTGGCAGCGCCTCATCGGCCGCCAGCGATCCCTCATCGAGCAAACGTGGATCTTTGCCAAGGGCTAAGGCCGCGGCCTCCGCCACTGTCCCGAACGGCATGTCCCGCCATATGGCCACATTGAGCGATGCACCTGGTCGATTGCAGGGCAACAGTCGGTCGCGAAGCTCTGACGCGGGGGCGGCCGCAACATGGCATAGAGCATAGCAGCGGCGATGACCGCGCCCTCCACCTCAGCCTGCTCCTCGTCGCTTCACTCCTGCGGGTCTGAGAAAACCGCTGAGCCAGCCAGCGTACGGCCTATTGCATCATCAGGCCGCACGCCTTCAGACAGCTCACGCACGTGATCTCTCAGTTCGTCGGTGATCCGCGGAAAGCTGAGCTCCAGAAGCTGCTATACATGTGTTCTGCCCGCTAAGCGCGCGTCAGCCGACAGAGGGATCGGTTCGAGAACGCACGCTTGCTCCAGAAGCGTCAACACACCTCGCCGAGCCCATGGGCCAGCAGACGATCGAGCTGCCTCATCTCCTCACCGCTGATGCGTATCCCCTCGGTCAGGGCGGCGGCGCGCGCGGCGAAGCGGCGCTGTGATGGCAGCCTTGCACCCTGGCCGAGGATCGCATCGAACAGCGTTTCCGCTCGGGCGAAGGGGTCTCCAGGGCGTCCCGCTGCGAAAATCTTCGGAGAGAAGGCTAGGATCAACTCGCCGTGAAATGGCGCCAGGGTCGTCGTCCCGAGAAAATCCAGAACTTCAGGGCTCGTCAGGTCGCCGATCATGACGCCTGCGAGAAGTTCGATCATCGTGCTGATCGCCGATCCCTTGTGTCCGCCGAAGGGCAGCATGGCGCCCGACAGCGCCGCCGCGGGATCTGTCGTTGGACGGCCGTCCACGTCGATCGCCCAGCCTTCCGGCAAGGGCTCCCCCGCCTGACGCCTGAGTTCGATCTCGCCACGTGCAGCGACGGATGTCGCGAAGTCGAAGACATACGGATCATTGCCGGGACGCGGCCAGCCGAAGGCGAAAGGGTTGGTACCCAAAAGCGGCCTGTTGCCTCCGGTCGGCGCCACGGTCGCGTAGCTCGGACACATGGCGAGCCCGGCCAGATTATTCTCCGTCAGCGCCTCGATCTCCGGCCAGAGCGCGGAGAAGTGACAGCAGTCGTTGATGACAAGCGATGCGAGACCGTAGCGTTCGGCCAGCTCGACAAGGGCCGGCACGCCCAGCTCGAAGGCCGCATTGGAAAAGCCGCCGTCGGCATCGACACGCACAATCGCCGACCCGTCCGATGGGAGGACGCGTGGGACCGCATCGGGCCGCACCTTGCCGGCCTTGATCGTCCGAAGCGCGCCTTCGATCCGGTAGATGCCGTGCGACTTGCACCCGTCGCGCTCGCCGGCAATCAGGGCCCGGGTGAGTGCCGCCGCGTTTGCATCGGTCAGCCCTGATTTGCGGAAGATGGCTTTCACCTTTTCGGTGAGTTCGTCGATACCGACGAGACACAGGTCGGCCATTGTCGTCATGGGCATGTTCCCCTCAGCCGGATCACCGCTCAGTTCCCCCCGGTACCAGCGCGGACCGGTTTCCGGTGAGCTGGACGATGACGATGACCGACACCGTGACCAGAATGAACAACGTGGAAATCGCCGCGATCGTCGGGTCGATCACGTCGGTCAGGGACACGAGCATTCTGCGGCTCAAGGTCGAGGCGCTTCCCGTGGACACCAGCATACTGATGATCACTTCGTCGATGGACGAAATGAACGCCAGCAGCGCGGCGGTGACCAGGGACATCTTCAACTGGGGCAAGGTTATGTCGACGACAGCACGGAACTGCGAAGCGCCGAGGCTGACCGCGGCCTTCTCCTGGCTGAAGTCATAGCTTTTCAGGGCGGACAGCATGACCACGAACACGAAGGGCAAGGCGACGACGACGTGGCCGATCGTCAGGCCCGTGATCGTGTTGATCAATCCCGCCCAGGACAGGACGAAGAACATGCCGACGGCAACGACGATATGCGGCAGTATCGTCGGCAGGACGATGATCGCAGTCGCGACGGAACCTAGCCTGGGCGTCGTGCGCGCAACGGCATAGGCGGCCAGGAAGCCGACCGGGGTTGCGATGAGGACCGTAAGCAGAGCGGTGCTCAGCGAGATTGCCGTGGCGCGCATCCATTCGCTGGACGAGAAGTAGCTGGCATACCAGCGCCCCGACAACGTGGACGGCGGGAACTCCAGCAGGTTCGATGCGCTGAACGACATCGGGATGACGATGAGGCTGGGGGCCACCAGGAATGCCAGCACCGCTGCGGTCCAGAGATAAAGCCAGGCTCGCCTGCCGTGAGAGATCTGTCGATCATTGTTGCTGCTATGCACGGGAGGTGGTCCTTTTGCGCGTGAGATAGACCATGCACAGCCGCATGAAGCCCAGTGTCAGCAGGGTGCAAAGGAACAGGACCGTCGCCAGCGCGCCCGCGGCCCCCCAGTTCGGATAGAGGCCGAGATAGGTGTTGATGGCCTGTGCCATCATGATCACCCGGCCTCCGCCGAGGATCGCCGGCGTCACGTAGAAGCCGAAGCACAGGACGAAGACCAGGAAGCCGCCGGCGAGAAGACCGCTGCGCGCCTGCGGCAGGGTGATCGTCCAGAAGACGCGGATCGGCGTGGCCCCAAGGCCGGCCGCGGCATTCATCATCCCGCGATCGATCCGCCTGAAACTCACGTAAAGCGGCAGGATGAAGTAAGGCAGCATGATCTGGGTCATGGCGATCACGGTCCCGATCACATTATGGGCAAGTTGCAGCGGCTCCGCCGTCAATCCGATCGACTGCAGGGTCTGGTTCACGAGGCCGCGGCGCTGCAGGAGCAGCAGCATCGCGTAGGTGCGGACAAGCAGCGACGTCCAGAAGGGCAGCAGCACAGCGATCAGGAGCAGGCCGGCGATCTTTTGCGGAAGCTCCGACAGAAGGTAGGCGACGGGCGTCCCGAGCAGTACGCACAACAGGGTGCACCAGAACGCGATGCTCACGGTCGTTCCGATGACGGTGGGAAGCGAGGGGTCCGAAATGAGCAGCCGGTAGTTGTCGAGACTGATCGAGCCGGAGCGGTCGACAAACGACAGCAGCACCATCACCAGGACGGGGATGACCAGCGCGCCGATGACGATAAAGACGGCTGGGAAGGCCAGCGCCGCCCAGGCAGAGGAATAGCCGTCGGCTCTCCCCTGCGACAGCCCAACGGCATCCGACGCGGGCGCTGCCGTGCTCATGTGTCGCCCCTGACGATCAATGCGTCCTGCCTTGCGAGCTCCAGGGTGACGATCTCGCCCTCTTTCGGGAGCGCGCGTATCGTCGTCGCGCAGCGCACAGTTACTTCGCGGCCATTCGTCAGGGCCGCCGAGACTGCATAGCTGTCGCCCTCGAATGAAATGTTGGTCACGATGGCCGAGAACCGGTTCGCATCCAACGCCGGCTCGCCGGACGACGAGAACATGAGCTTTTCGGGCCGTGCGACGAGGTAGAGCAACTCCGCATCGGGAGGAGAGTTCAAGGCAAGGATGTCCTGGTCCGCAAACCGCACGCCCTCTCCATTCCGCACCAGCGGCAGGATGTTGCTGCCCCCGATGAAGTCGGCGACGAACGCCGTCTTGGGAGAGGTGTAGATTTCATTCGGCGTACCTACCTGCTGGACCGCTCCCCTGTTCAGGACGGCGATCCGGTCCGACATCGTCAGCGCTTCGCGCTGGTCGTGAGTCACATAGATCGTGGTGACGCCGAGCGCATTGTGAATGCGCCTGATCTCGACCTGCATCTGGTCGCGCAGCTTCTTGTCGAGCGCGGACAAGGGCTCGTCCATCAGGAGGATCTTCGGCTTGAAGACCGTGGCCCGCGCGAGGGCGACGCGCTGCGCCTGGCCTCCCGACAGCTGTCTGATCTGCCGGTCTTCGAAACCTTCCAGATGAACCAGCGACAGGATCTCGGCAACCCGCTTCTCGCAGTCCGCCCGGCCGACACCGCGTATCCGGAGCGGATAGGCGATGTTCTCCGCGACCGTCATGTGCGAGAACAGGGCATAGTTCTGGAACACCATGCCGACGTTCCGCTTGTGCGGCGGCAGCCGGTGGACGGGCTGGTCCCCGAAGAACAGTTCCCCGCTGTCCGGCCGGGTAAACCCGGCCAGGATCATCAGGAGCGTCGTCTTGCCGGACCCTGAGGGGCCCAGCAGCGTCAGGAACTCGCCGGCAGGGATATCAAGGGTGGTCTCGCGCAACGCCGAGACGCCCCCGTATCGCTTGCCCAGATCCCGCGCGGTGATTTCCACACCTCCGGTGGGAAGGTGAACGTCCACGTGATGTGCTCCGCTCATGTCACTTCTGCATCATGCGCAACCAGCGGGGAACGACGTCCACCTCGTTCTTTGCCCACCAGCCGGCATCCAGCAGCAGCATTTTCTCCAGAACCGGCGGATAGGTCGGTAGCTGCTCCATCTTCTCAGCGGAGATTGTTCCAACGTCGAATGCCTTGGGGTTCACCGGCCCATACGTCGATTCGGCGCCGATGTTCGCCTGGAACTCCCGATCGATAAAGGCATTCAGCGCCTTCATCGCAGCTTTGGGGTTCTTGGTTCCCTTGAGGATGGCCAGGCAACCATTGTCTGCGATGCCTTCATTCAGCGTATAGGCGAACTGGCCATAGTCCGCTGCAATGGCGGAGGCCCGACCGTTGGTGAGAGCCATCATGTCGATTTCGCCGTTGGCCAACAGCTGTGTGGCCTGTCCGTAGGTCTCGTAGAACACCGTGATGTTCTTGCGGAAACCTTCCATTTTCCGGATCGCGCGCTCGACGTCGAGAGGATACATCTTCGCCTTGTCCACGCCATCGCCGAGAAGCGTCAGCTCGGCCATCATGCGAGGCTGGTTGTACATGGCCCTGGTGCCGGGGAATTTCGCGACGTCGAAGAAGTCGGCCCAGCTGCTTGGCGGGTTGGCGCCGTAGGTCTTCTTGTTCCATACGAGAACCATGGCATAGCGGGTAAAGCCGCCAATCCAGTTCTTTCCTTTCAGATTGTCTGGCAGATCAGCCGCGTTGGGGACCAGGCTATAGTCGATATTTTCAAACAGCGTGTCGGCCTCGGCCGAACGGCACTGCTGCTCGGGCACCTCGACAATATCCCAGGTTGGGTTGCCGGACTGCACCTGCATTCGGGCGTCGGCGATGGATTTTATGTTGTCCAGGTTGACGGTAAGTCCATACTTGGTCTTCGCAGGATCAAAAGTCGTCTTCTTCATAAGCTCTTGGTATAGTCCGCCAGGACCGGCATAGGTGACCTCGTCGGCCGATGCCGAGATGCCGCCGACGAGCAGAAGCGACAACGCAACTGCGAATGATATTTTTTTCATCTCAGTTCCCCTTGTTCTTGGATGTTCGATTACGCCGTCTCTGATGCAAGCCGCTTTTCCTGCTCGATGATGGCGTCCAGTTCCGTCAGCATGCGGGACACGGTGATGATATCGCCCGCGCGCCCCATCGTGACGACGGGGAATGCGGCGGCGTCCTGCGCGAACAGTCGCCGCCTCGCAAGCAGTATGTCGCGAATGCGGACCAGGTTCGCGACGTGATCCGGAAACCGGGCATGCGCGTCGATATCGTCTTGATCGCTGGCAATGGCAGCGAAATCTGACACGGCATCATATTTGTCTGCAGACGGACCCGAGATCAGCACGTTTCTTTCTCCGGTGAAGTTGTTTGTCCATAGAGAGCCGGAATATCGGCTTCGTACATCGGCCGTATGGCTGGATCGCTGAGGAAAAGATTGTGGCTGTTGGGATCCGTCAGGCCAGCAGTCGTCGCGCGGGAATAGTCCTGGGCCATATCCAGGAGGGGCCGTATCCTGGCTTCCCAGCGCGCGAGAGCGTTCTCGACCGTGCCGGTTCCGAAGTCGGTATGGCCGAGCGCGTATGCCGACATCATCGCCGAGCAGGCGCCCTGACCGATCGCCGGGGTCATTCCGTGCGCGGCGTCGCCGATCACGGCGCACCGGCCAAGATGCCAACTAGGCGCCGACACGGAAAAATACTGGTCGAAGTGCCCGAGGTCGCCCGCCTGTTCGAAGTAGGTGGTCAAGGATGGGAACGTCTTCGACCAATAGTCGACGTCGATTGGCACGGCGTGCGCCGCCGGATCGGTCATCATCGAAACGAGGATCACGT
Source organism: Chelatococcus asaccharovorans (assembly GCF_003201475.1). Taxonomy (GTDB): domain Bacteria; phylum Pseudomonadota; class Alphaproteobacteria; order Rhizobiales; family Beijerinckiaceae; genus Chelatococcus; species Chelatococcus asaccharovorans. Next base: position 128,771 of record NZ_QJJK01000007.1, read on the forward strand.
AGACCAGGCCGCCCGCGCAGGGAATGATGCCGGCGCGGCGCCCCTCCGGGTGATTGAACTCGGTCGCGTGATGCCGGTCAATTTCGCTGAACTGGTCAGGATGCGACGGGAGCAGCATCCGGATCGCCCCCTTGCGGTGCTTTGCGATCGGCAGGTCTCCCAGCAGCGAGCGGCGCGCGTTCGAGAAGACGCCATCGGCACATACGACCAGATCGGCGCTGATCGTCCTGCCATCCGCGAAGCTCATCTGGCCATCTGCCGTGACCCCGGCCACGTTCGATCCCAGCGAGATCTCGACCCCCAAATCGGCCGCGGTGGCGGAGAGCAGGTCGACCAGTTCCTGACGCGTGAAGATCGCTGCCCGGCCACCGTTGGCGCTCGGAATGTCATAGTGTTTCAGGAGACCGTGGGCTTCGTCGCGCACATCCCACGTCTTGATCTGGTTTCCGACCTTGTCGATATCGGGCGTTATGTTGAGGGCGCTGAGCACCCGCAGGCCGTTGGCCCATACGACGAAGCCGTTGCCGGCCGTCCTCAGACGGTCGCTCTTCTCGTGCACCCTGACCTTCCAGCCGGTCCGCGCGAACGAAATGGCCGCAACAAATCCGGCAATGCCGCCGCCCGCAATTTCTACCTGTCGCATGACCCGCACCTTCAGGAATGTTGTGTCCAGCGCTGCAGGAGGGGCCCCTTGGGCCCGAACAGCGGGTCATTCGGCGGCACGGGGACCTGCTGCGCGCGCATGGCCATCTGCGCGTATTCCGACGGGTAGCCAAGCCTGAAATCATGGATGCCGAAGCCATCCGGAAACGCACCCAGGATGGCCAGCTTCTCGGACTTTCGATCGCCGCAGTGGGCCACGCCGGCGGGTATCACCAGCGCATCGCCCTTGCGGAGATGAGCGTCGACACCGTGCTCACCCCCGAGCCGGCAGGTGAACTCGCCATCCAGCACGGCAATGAACTCGTGTGCGTCGCTGTGGAAGTGATGGCGGGGATACATTCCGTCCGTCGAGAACCAGTCCGGGATCCATCCGTTCCGGCCAAGGCAATTCTTCAGATTGCGGGCCTCGATCCTGTCCTCTCCAAGGTCGCGATACACGGTGATGGGAAATCTCGAGTTGGGAACGCTTCCGTCCCCGAACGTGAAATACTCCTCGACCGATATGCTCGATCTCATGTCATTCCCCATTCTATCAACCCCAGAACTCATGATTTACAATCTCGTTGATAATCTATCTTCGCTGTCCGATAAATATTTCAGATCACTACTTGTCCATATTCATTCCGCTACGACCTATGTGCAAATATTTACTGAAAAATTTCCTGCGCCATGTGAACGATAAAATCGCAGTTATTATCGCCTCCCACACATATGCTGGAAATCTCATCCATTGAACGTTAAGTCCGATTGCCCTAAGGTGCTTGCCTCTGCCGGACGCAATTTTGAGCAAATCGGACAACGTTGGCGAATGGCGAAAATCGCATTCATTCTCGTATCGGGCTTCCCCCTTATGTCGTTCTCGGCGACGCTCGAGCCCCTGAGGGCGGCGAACCATATCTCCAACCAGAAGCTCTTCGATCTGTCGCTCCACTCCGACGGCGGCGGCTGGGTCAGTTCGTCAGGAGGAATGGCTGTCGAGACCCAGGATTTGCCACAGGCGACGGAGGACCTGTCGCATCTGTTCGTGGTCGCCGGCGGACATGTCGACCAGTGGAGGTCTCGCCGCATCGACGCCTGCATACGCCGCACCGCACGTCACGGCGCAACGATCGGCGGCATCACGGCCGGCCCGTTTTTCCTGGCCCGCGCTGGGCTTTTGACCGACCGGAGATTCACCATCCACTGGGAACATGTGGATCTGTTCCAGGAGATGTTTCCGCTGCTGACGCCGGAGCCTGCCCGATTTGTCAGGGATGGGAACAGAGTGACATGCGGCGGCGGTATCGCAGCGCTCGACCTGATGAGTTCCCTGATCGCCGAGCGTGCCGACGCCGGCCTCGCGCAGCGCGTCTCTGAGTGGTTTCTCTATACCAAGGGCAGTTTTGCTGGAGACCCCCAGCGCGGCAGCGTCTCCGATCGCCACATCGTGACGAACAGCATCGTCAGCGCTGCGATCTCCCGGATGGAGGACAACATCGCCGCTCCGCTGTCCAGGGAGGAGATCGCCGAAGAGATGGACATCTCATCGAGACACCTCGAGCGCCTCTTCATCAAATATACGGGCGCCTCGTTCTCCGAGATATATATGCGATGCCGGATGACGCTTGCGCAGCGTCTTCTCTGGCAGAGCACAGTGAGCATTTCGGACGTCTCACTGGCATCCGGTTTCTCGAGCCTTCCGCACTTCTCCCGCACGTTCACGAAGCGATACGGCAAAAGCCCCAGCCGATGGAGGCAGCAAATCCTCGAGGATTCCCACTGGCTCCGGCGTCAGGAGAGATAAGGGAGGGTTATGGAGGAATCGACCATCTGAAAGAAAAGACGGCAGCTTTGCGTCCCCATTGCGGTCATTGATCTGATACCGGCCGCGGCGCAAAAGCGGACATGAGCGAGGCACGGCGCATAGGCACCTTTGCGCCATGAGCAGAAGTTCGATGCGGGTTCGAAAGCCGACCTTGGCGAATTGGCCCCCAAACTGCGATCGTGGCGCGAACCATGCGCGAAGTAGCGCGTCAGCGCGCCTCGATCGCCACTCACAGAGGGGGCCAGCCAGCTGTCGTCAGTCTTGAGAAAGCCCGACCAACTCTTCTTGTGCTTGCGGCTCAGCTCGGCTTCGACCGCGGAAGCGAAAATGGTCGATCACATCCAGGATATGGACGGCATAGGCTCGGCAAGGGCTCTGTCGCCGCTGACCACGACCATGTTCTCGTCGTTGGCGTAGGACGCCTTGAACCCGAGATTGTGGCTGCCGAACACCACTGTGCAATCGTCGGAGAGTGGATCGATGACCATCACCTTGTCGTGGATGATGGCACCGACATGGCCCTTCGCGGTCAATTGCTCCATGCCGAAATCGCCGAGCAGGCGGCGATCATCGATCCGTGAAGCCCGTACGATCGAGACATTGCGTTCCTCGAAGGTACGTTGGCGGGCTGCCGCGTTCCGGTGATCCCAGGCGCCATCCTCTTCGCCCGTATTGGCGAGGATGATCCGGACATTGCCGGCCCGTTCGAGGATGAGATCCACCAGTTCGGGATCATCCACCTAGATCGTGGCGCGAGGCGTCAAGATGGACGATGCTGTCCCATCTGTCTGACGGCCTGGTCAATCTGCTCAACGAAGGCGCGCCGGCTTTTGTGGTCAGCAGGCCCTCGTCGCGGATGGCCCTGGCCGGCGAGGCCCGGAAGGACGCAAGCGGACTGGACGATGCATCCGCAACTGAGGCGACTCTACAGAACGGAGACCCTGGGGAAATTGTCTTGCAGTATGTCGCGGAGTTGTGTTCCGGCGGAACCGCTCCATGAAATCTCATCAGAGCCCGTTTGGAAAATCAGGGATGGGCGTTCCTGCGAGTTAGATTCCCGCCCATAGCGACGAGGACCATGGCCTTTGAAACGTCGATGCGACGCTCGTAGTCGCACACGAGGCGCCGCCATCGGGTCATCCAGCCAAAGGTTCGCTCCACGACCCAGCGGCGCGGCAAGACCTCGAAGCCCTTGGCGCCGTCACGGCGATGGATGATCTCGACGACGAAGTCGAGATAGGCGGCTTTGTCCATGAGCTTGAGCCGGTCGTAGTCGGCGTCGGCGAAGAGATGCTTCACCCAGGGCCAACGTTTGCGGATTGCATCGAGAATGGCCTGAGCACCGGCACTGTCGGAAATATCGGCGGCCGTCAGATTGACCATCAGCAGCCGCCGGTCGGTATCTAACGCGATATGGCGTCTAGGTCCGACGATCTTCTTGCCGGCATCGAAAGCCTCGGCATAGCCCACCGCGCGAGAAGCGGGTCCATCTGGCCGCGTCGCCGACGGCTAAACCTTGGCGGTGCAAGCGGTTGAACCATCGATCAAAGGATGGTTCTGACCCTGTAAAGTGACTTTCGCCATTCCCATCGAACCGCTATGATAGGGTTTGCACGAATAAGGGTGAGTTCATCGATTCACGGTGGCAGCGATGTCGGTGGTTAGCGGTGACGGCCAGTTGCTGTATCGCCTATGCCATCACCGAGCCAATGCTTGGATGCGGCGGCGCGACTTCATCGCTTCGATGGCCGTGGCCGCAGCATGGGCGGCACCGGCAGGCGCGCAACAGTCGGCCATTCCGGTAATCGGCTATCTCGGACCCGAGACCCCCGAGCGCAGCGCCAGTCGGCTCGTCGCCTTTGCAGAGGGTCTGGCCGAGACAGGATATGTGGAAGGACGCAACGTCTCCATCCTGTCTCGATGGGCGGACGGCAAATATCTTGAACTGCCGGCGCTGGCGGCGGAACTCGCAGCAAGCCGGGTGACAGTGATGGTGGCTCCGGGCGGTGCGGAGGTTGCGCTTGCGGCCAAGACGGCCGCCGGCGGCCTTCCCATCGTCTTCGAACTCGGCGGCGATCCTGTCGCGCTCGGCCTGGTGAACAGCCTGTCCCGGCCGGGCGGTACCATGACCGGGGTCACGAGCCTCAGCGTCGAGGTCTCGCGCAAGCGCCTGGAGTTCATGAGCGAGTTGTCTCCCGCAGCGAAGCTCTTCGCAATCGCAGCCAACCCGACCAGTCCGACAGTCGGTTCCCAGTTGAAGAGCCTTGACGCCGCCGCCAGCGCGCTCGGCCTTCGACTGCATGTGCTGAACGCGAGCAAGTCGGACGAGTTCGAGGGGATCTTCACGTCGGCCCGCGCCATGGGGGCGGGCGGGCTTGTCTTTACCTCCGACCCGTATTTCGCTTATCGCAGCGCACGCCTCGCTGAACTCGCCGCGCGGCATGGGGTTCCGGCGATCACCCAGGCGCGCGATTTTCCTCTGGCGGGCGGGCTGATGAGCTACGGCGGCGATTTCCGGCAGTCGCATCGACACACCGGCATCTATGCCGGACGCATTCTCAAGGGCGAGAAGCCTGCTGATCTGCCGGTCCAGCGTGTCACGAAGGTGGAGTTCTTCATCAATCTCAAGGCAGCCCAGGCGCTTGGCCTGACTGTCCCGCCATCGCTGCTGAGTAGCGCCGACGTCGTGATCGAATAGCCTGTCAGAAGCAGGCCATGCCGGGAGAGCAGCGGGCTACATGGTAAGCAATGCACCCACGCCTCCCCGCAAGTCGCTCTTCACGAAATACTTCGTCGCCTTGTTCGCAGCAGTAGTCGTCCCGCTTCTGGTCGCCGGCGCCAGCGAAGCTTGGTTCGGCTATCGCGATCAGCGGGCACGGTTGAGCGACCTGCTCGACTCGGAGGCACGGCTTGCGGCCGTCAAGATCGAGTATTTCCTCGAAGGGATTAGCGACCATCTCAGCTGGATGGTGCAGTTGCCCTGGTCCGCTGGCGCCGATGAGCGGCGCAGGTTGGACGCGTTGCGCCTTCTGCGCCAGGCACAACCCATCATGAGCCTTCGTCTCATCGACGCCGCCGGAAGGGAGCGCCTTTTCGTTTCGCGCATCGGGCTCAACCGTGTCGAGAGTGGCGACGACTATTCCGGTGATCCCGCGGTGATCGGTGCGATAGCTCAGCGGACTTGGTTAGGGCCTGTTGTCTTCCAAGGCGGCTCGGAGCCCTTCATGACCATTGCAGTCGCGGGAACTCGTGCGGCTGCCGGCGTCGCGATCGCTGAGGTCAATCTAAAATTCATCTGGGAGGTGATTTCCGCCATTCGGGTGGGGCAGACCGGGGCGGCCTTTGTCCTCGACCAGCCGGGGCGCCTCGTGGCGCACCCCGACATCAGTTTGGTCCTGCGCGCTGACGAAACGTCAGCCTTGCCGCTGCAACTCCTGCGAGCTGCCATTGTTGCGGAACCCGGCGAGGCCGTCGCCGGGAGCGATACGGAGGGCAACATGGTCATGGCCACGATGGCCTCCATCCCCATGGTCGAGTGGAGCGTCATCGTTAAGCAGCCCGTGGCGGAGGCGTTCGGGCCGATCTATGCTGCCCTGTGGCGTACCGGCATCCTGCTCATTGCCGGCGCGATCCTCGCCGCGCTGCTGGCCTATTGGCTGACGCAGCGCGTGGTCGGACACATCCGCCTGCTGGAGGATGGGGTTGCCCGCATTGGCAGCGGCCAGTTCGACCATCGCATCCAACTCTCCACAGGCGACGAACTCGAGCAACTCGCCGAGCGCCTCAATGAAATGGCTGGCGAACTTGCCGTTTCGAACGAACGCTCGGAACGCATCAGCCGGCTGAAGCGTTTCCTCGCCCCCCAGGTCGCCGAACTGGTTGACCGGAGCGGCGATGACCGGGTGCTCGACGGGCGGCGTGTCGAGGTGGTGGTGGTGTTCTGCGATCTCCGCGGCTTCACCGCGTTCTCGGCGCGGTCGGAACCCGAGACCATCATCAGGGCCCTCAGTGTCTATTACGATGCCCTCGATCGCGTGATAACGGCACACGGGGCGACGCTCGTCAGCTTCTTGGGCGACGGCGTCATGGTGCTGGTGAACGCGCCGGTCGCCTGCCCGGACCCAGCCCTCCGCGCCGTCGCCATGGCGCGCGACATGCAGGCCGGCGTTCAAGAGCTCCTGGCCGAATGGCGTGCGGCCGGGCATGATCTGGGCTTCGGTGTAGGTTTGGCTATGGGGCCGGCGACAGTAGGACGGATCGGGTCAGAAGGCCGCCTCGATTATACCGCGATAGGCAACGTCGTAAACCTCGCCTCGCGCCTCTGCGCGAGCGCCAAGGACGGCCAAATCCTCGTCGATCGCATGGCGGCCCAGGCCGTCGGGAGGGCGGTTGACCTCGTTGAACTCGAGGCACGCGTCCTGAAAGGATTCGACCAGCGTGTTCCGATCTTCGTAGTTGGCACGCCCCCGCCCACAACGATGTAGCGGCAGGTGCGCGGGTGCGGCACCTCCTGAAACCGGTGGCTCGCGCAATGGGCAGGGGCTCAGTACACATGCACTCAATGCGATATCGATGATCGGTATTGATTAGCCCGCAATTTGCTCACAGCATATTCGTTTCTGGTCGAGTCCCAGTTCGTGGTGTAGCTGACGGCTTTGACCTTCGCTCGCCAGCGTTGGCCGGGATGGTCAGGCCGCCGCAGCTGGCAGGCTGACCAGGGGATCATCGCTGAGAGCCCGTTTGGAACCTCACGGATGGGCGTTTCTGCGGGCGAGATTTCCGCCCCTGGCGACGACGACCTTGGCCTTTGAGACGTCGATGCGACGCTCATAGTCGCGCACGAGACGGCGCCATCGGATCATCCAACCGAAGGTTCGCTCCACGACCCAGCGGCGCGGCAGCACCTCGAAACCCTGGGCGCCGTCACGGCGGCGGATGATCTCGACCACGAAGTCGAGATAGGCGGCCTTGTCCATCAGCTTGAGCGGTCGTAAGCAGCATCGGCGAAGAGATGCTTCACCCAAGGCCAGCGCTTGCGGATGGCGTCGAGAATGGCCTGAGCACCGGCTCTGTCGGAAATGTCGGCGGTCGTCAGATTGACCATCAGCAGGCGCCCGTCGGTGTCGACCGCAATGTGGCGCTTGCGCCCGACGATCTTCTTGCCCGCATCATAACCCCTTGCTTCAGCACGCGGAGCCTTGATCGACTGGCTGTCGATCACGCCGGCCGTCGGGCTCGCCTCGCGCCCGGCCCGCTCACGGTGCGAGCCGTCTCACCGGATCCCCTCTTTTAGACGCCGCGTAGCAGCTCGAGCACTTCGGGCGTCGAGATGTCCCGCAGCGGCCGCGCACCCAGCGACGGGAACACATCCCGCTCCAGACTGCGCAGGACGTCGGCCGCATGGACGGGCGCCCACTGCGGCTTTTGCAGTGTGTGCCATTCTTCGGCGAGTGCCTGGAAGGTCAAAGAGGGATCATGCCGCAGCGCCAGCTTCTGCTCACGCTTCAGAAGCGCGGGGTCCTTCCCGTCGCGGAGAGCTGCCTTGGCCCGGCCCGCCATCTCGCGAGCATCGGAGAGGGAAACAGACGGATAGGCTCCGAGGGAAAGCAGCTTTTCTTTGCCGCCGATCTCATATCGAAAGCGCCAGAGCTTTCCGCCGGCCGGCGAAACATGCAGATGCAGCCCGGCACCATCTGTGAGCCTATAGCCCTTGTCGGCGGGTCTGGCCTTCCGAATCTGGACGTCCGTGAGCATGCCGATTCCCGAAATACCCGGCCGCCAAGATCTGATACCCGGAAAACTACCCGTAATTTCTCCAGCTTGAGGCAGAAAACGGTAGCCTATCTCGGAAGAGAAATCGCGCAAAACACCTTATTTTGTAAGGTGTTTCGGACAGTCTCGGACACGGCAATCGGCGGGACTGGCGGAGACGGAGGGATTCGAACCCTCGATAGGGCTTTACAACCCTATAACGGTTTAGCAAACCGCCGCCTTCAGCCTCTCGGCCACGTCTCCAGCGGCTGTTTCCTTACAGATCGTCGGGTTGAGGTCAATACCCTTTGCGGGACGACAGGGGACATTCATCTTACAGGACGGCGCGAAAGGTGGCATGTTTATGCTTGGATTGTTCTCCAGTTTGGCCGGATGCCGCCAGAGCAGGTGATGCTAAAACCGCCTGAGGCGTAAGATTGGCGTGGCGCATTTGGGCCAGCGCCAAGCTTGAGTGTCCGAGGCATTGCTGGAGAATCGAGATGCCGCCGCCGGATGTCTGATCATCCACAGCAAAGCGATGGAGAAAGGCGTGGAGCCGCATGGCGAGACGGTCCGTCATCCCCGCGAGCCGGTGCTGGAATCAAGCCGGTCCTGACAACAGGTTGCTTCTCGCCACGGGAAGGTGCGGGACTGTTGGATCATCCTTGGTGTGATCCTCGCAGTTCACGGGACCTGCTTGTGCGAAGGCGCGGCGCAAAGTTCCGCACGTCCGGCGAAAAGTCCGCTCGCGCACCCTCTCGCACTCTTGCAGGTTGCCCGCGCCGTGACGACATAGGCCCAAGGTCGATCCACCGAAACGGGAGATCATGCCAATGCACTTGCACCGCGGCCGCCTGATCGATCATCTCCATCTCAAGGTTCGAAATCTCAGGGCCTCACGGCGCTTCTACGGCGCCGTGCTGGAGGTCATCGGCGTCGAGGTCGTCGATGGCGAGGGCTTTTTCTACGCCGACGAATTGTGGGTCGACGAGGGGCGGCCCGAGCAATTCAGCCACGTCCATTTCGCTTTTCAGGCGGCCGATCGCGCCATGGTGGACAGTTTCCAACAGGCGGGGCTTGCCGCCGGAGGACGTGATAACGGTCCACCGGGCATTCGCGATTATCACCCCGGCTACTACGCCGCCTTCCTTCTCGATCCGGACGGAAACAATATCGAGGCCGTTTTTCACGGTCCCGCCGAGCGATCCGCGCCATCGGTCGTTCTGTCCTTCGATGGTTGATAGCCTGCGCGCCCTCAGCCGTTGCCATGCCGCACGGTTATCTCCGCCGCGGTGCCTTTGAGCTTTGATCGCGTCCGGCCCCGCAGGAGCAGTTTTCTCAGTTTCCGATTGACACTGCCGTCCGGGTTCGTGCGCGCCGTGCCCGCACCCGCGTTATCTCCAAGGGATTTCCAGCCATGCGTTACAATACACTGGGCCAGACCGGCCTGTTCGTTTCGGAGCTTTGCCTCGGCACCATGACCTTCGGGGGCAGCGAAGGCATCTGGCAGAATATGGGCGGACTCCAGCAAGCCGAAGCCGACGAACTCGTGCGGACAGCGCTTGATGCCGGCATCAACTTCATCGATACGGCGAATGTCTATTCCGCCGGCCTGTCTGAAGAGATTACGGGGCAGGCCTTGCGCAATCTGGGCATCGCCCGCGACCAGGTCGTGGTTGCGACCAAGGCCTTCGGGCGGGTTGGCGAGGGACCCAACGGCTCCGGCGCCACGCGCGTCCACCTTCTGGATCAAGTCAAGGCAAGCCTGAAGCGCCTCAAGCTTGAGCATATCGATCTCTATCAGATCCACGGCTTTGACAACGTGACGCCGATCGAGGAGACACTGGAGGCGCTGGACATCCTGGTTCGCCACGGGCACGTGCGCTACGTCGGGGTATCCAACTGGGCGGCCTGGCACGTGGCCAAGGCCCTCGGCATCGCCGAGCGGCGCCATCTCGCGCCGATCCGCTCGCTGCAATCCTACTACACCCTGGCGGGCCGCGATCTCGAGCGCGAGATCGTGCCGATGCTGACCTCCGAAAAGGTCGGACTGATGGTATGGAGCCCGCTCGCCGGCGGACTGCTGTCAGGCAAATATGCGGGCAATGGTGCAGATGCCGGAGGGGGGCGCCGCGCCAGTTTCGATTTCCCGCCGGTGGAGCGCGATCGCGCCGATGCCGTTATCGCGGCTATCAGGCCGATTGCCGAGGCGCGTGGCGCGACGATCGCCCAGGTCGCGCTGGCGTGGCTCCTGCATCAGCCGGTGGTGACGAGCGTCATCGTCGGCGCCAAGCGCGCCGAGCAACTCAGGGAGAATATAGGCGCCACCGGGGTCGAGCTGACTGCGGATGATCTGGCCGCGCTCGATTCGGTCAGCGCGCTGCCACCTGAATATCCAGGATGGATGTTTGCACGCCAAAGCGCCAACCGCACCAAGCCGTCGCCACGCCGCTGAGGGGGGCGCCGCGAACCGCGGCGCCTCGGGTCCACACCGATCAGCTTGCGCGCAGGCTGATCGGTGGATCGCTTTGGGACATCGGGCCGCTCGTCCTCCGTCCGTGCCTCAAAAGCACGGGCGGACGTTTCATTGCAGGGCGAAGAAGCCGAAGGCGCCACTCGCAAGGATGAACAGCGCCGGGTTTATCTTTTTGACGAACCAGATGCCGAGGAACACGACGATCGCCAGGACGACGGTCGTCGCCCCCTCGATGGCGGTACGGGCAATGGCGATCGTGCCGGCCGCCATCAATCCGATGACCAGAGGCGCCATGCCCATCTGCAGGGACTGCCGCCATGGCGAGCCTTCGAAATGGTCCCACAGGCGCGATGCACCGAGCGAGATCAGGCTCGCGGGCAGGAAGAAGCCGATGAAGGCGAGCAGGGCCCCGAGATAGCCGGATACATGGTAGCCGATCACCAGGACCATCAGCATGTTGGGGCCGGGTGCGACCTGGCCGAGCCCGTAGATATCCCGGAACTGGTCGTCCGTCAGCCAGTGGTGGCCGCCGATGACGAGGGACTTCATCTCGGGAAGAACTGCCGTGCCGCCGCCGATGGCGAGAACCGACAGCAGCGAGAACACGCCGAAAATGCTGAGGTTCGTGTCATTCATGGCCGGAAGCCTTTGCGGCATCGCTGTTGGGGCTGGCGGAGGCGGACGATGGATCGACCGGCCTCGTCTCCGTCACATCCGTTCCGGCGACCTTGGCCGGCGCCTTGGGTCGGTAGAGAAAAACCGCCACGGGGCCGACGGTGAAGAGCACGACCAGCAGCGACAGGTGGAAATAGCTGACCATGACGATGGTCACAACGATGATCGCGACATCGATCACCGATCCAAACTGCTTACGGCCGATCTGCAGGGTGACGGCGGTCAGCATGCCGACCGACGCGGCGCCGACGCCGACAAGTGCGGCATTGACCGCTGGATTGTCAGAATGCGCCGCATAGAGCACGCCGAGCACCATGACAAGTGTCGCCCCCGGCAGAGTCATGCCGAGAAACGCGATGAAGGCGCCGATCGGTCCGCGCAAGCGGTCGCCGACGATGACGCTCATGTTCGTGGCATTGAGGCCGGGAAGCGTCTGGGCGATTTCGAGCGCCGAGAGGAAGCGCTCTTCGTCCAGCCAGCCCTTCTTGATCACAAGGCTGTTGCGCAGATAGGCGACGACGCCGCCGCCGAAGCTGGTGGCGCCGATGATCAGGAAGGTGACGAAGATGTCGACCAGCCCGACGCGGGCCGGTCGTTCTGTGCCCGTGGAAGCCGGCGCGATCATTCGTGGCCGACCGTCACGGCTTTGCCGAGCCCGTAGACGAGGGCGGTCTTGGTCGTCCCCAGCGCGACCCATTCCGGCTCCTGATTTTGCACGTCCACGAAGAAGTCCTCGGATCGCTTCTTGGCCTTGGCGTGCAGGTCATCATAGCGGTTGAACTTCGTTTGGAACGCGAATTCTCCGATCAGGGGCGTTTCGCTGGCACGGTTGCGCCAGACCGCAATCGTCGCCTTCGCCTCAAGGTCGCGCCCGAATGAGAACGTGCCCACATTCACCTGCACCTCCTCGACCGAGAGATTATTGACGAGCTTGATCTTGGGCCCGGTGGCTCCGCTGTGGAGCTGACCAAGCGCCGGGAAGATGCTTGCGATATGCTCGACCCCCTGGTTCAGCTCGAGGGCGGGGCTCATCAGCACACAGTTGTGAGAGTAAAGGCTGCGCATGCCCCCGAGGCTGTCCTTGAGCGGGAGGATTTCCTCCTTGAACTTGATGGCGGCACTGCATTGCAGATGCGGCGTGACATCGACGGCTGCTGCACTGTCGAGACTGGGATGACGATACTTGAAGGTCAGTTCGTGTGCGGGGTCCGGCCATCCATCCGTATAAAAGGTGCGCCGACGCAGGATGAAGGCGTTCTTGTACAGAGCATGGTCGTTCGTGTCGTAGAACAGCACTTCCCGCACCTGGCGCTGGAAGGCATTCTTGTTGGTCGCCACCTCGACCTTGTGCTTGGCAGCTATCGCCGCGATTTTCTTCCAGAAAACCTCGAATTGTTGAGGGTTGAAGAAACGCTCCGGCCTTAGAAGGATTTTGTACTCACGATAGTGAAGATCTTCCATTCCCGAACTCGCGACATGAATGGTGACGTTAATTCCCCGATGGCACGCATGAATACCCGGATCTGCGGATATTCCTATGCAGTCGTGCCGCGCGCGCTTTTAGAAACAGGCCGATCCCTGTTCGCCAGAGCACCATTGCGACTGTCACACCAATGTCATGCGGTATCATTTGCGGGATTTCAACGGCAATTTTTTCCTCTCGATGCTCTCGCTCGTCGTGGTGAACATTGCCCGAGCATCGGCTGCCTCACGGCGTGGCCGTGAGGGTCGGCGCGGCGCGGGAATCTGCCGCGCCGGCCGGATGCGCGACGAGAGTGAGCGCCGCGGCCGCGTCGATGAGGCCCGCGCCGAAAATGTCATCGCGCCCCTTGCGGCCGAGATCGCGTGCGGTCGTGGTCAGGGCCGTCCGCAAGGCGTCTGCGGTCAGTTCGGCGTGGGCCTCGCGCAGGAGCGCCGCCGTTCCGCTGACATAGGCCGCGGCGAAGGACGTGCCGGATGATTGCTGATAGCCGCCGCCAGGAGTGGGGACGAGGATGTCGACGCCGGGTGCTGCGGCGGCTACATGCGGACCGGTCGCGGCCTTGTCGTAAATGCGCGTTTCGACATCGACCGCCGTGACGGCGATGACGTCGGGATGGGCTGCCGGGTAGACAGGCGCCGCCTTCGGCCCTCCATTGCCTGCCGCCGCGACCAGAAGGAGCCCACGCTGGCTGCTCGCCCGGAGCGCGCGTGACATCAGCGCGTCACGCGGGCCGGCAAAGCTGAGGTTGGCGATGGCGGCGCCGTGCTTCACCGCAGTGTCGAGGCCGCTCACCACGTCGAGGCTCGTGCCGCTTGCGCCATCATTGGTTTCGATGAAGGCATCGATGCCGAGGATGCGCACATCGGGGGCGGCACCGAGCATGCGGGCGTGGGCGGCGATGATACCCGCAATCCCGGTCCCGTGAGGAGAAGGCTGGCGCGCGCGCGAGTGGGGGCTGAGGCTGCCGGCGAGTTCCGGATGGGTGCCGTCGATCGCCGAATCGATGACCGCGACGGTCACCCCCTTGCCGCGGGCGATAGCCTGCGCAGGTTTGAGCCGCAGGACCTCAAGCGCATATTGCACGCTGGCGAGATCGGCGGCGGGAGCGGCGATGGGCGGGGCGGTCGTCGGCGCGGCGATCGGAGCGGGCTTTTCCTCCCGCAAGGCGTCGCCCTGCTGCAGGCGAAAGACATGATTGGGTTGGGCGCTGGCCACACGCTGATCGGCCGTGAGCGCGCGCACCATCGCGGGGACGGTCTGGCCCCGCGGCAGGCGGGCGCGGATGATGGTCACGCCGAGAAGATCGATTGGCCGACGCTCCAGGAGCGTGAGATTGAAGCGTTGCGCGACCGCATCCGCCTCTGCAGCGGCGGCGTCGGCGCTCATCTCGAAGAGAACCTCGTCCGTGACGAACTGATCGCTGGCGACCTGGGCGGGCGGCGATGCCGGCGGAGTCGCGCGGGCGGGGGTTTTCGCAGGTGGTTTTTTTGCCGGCGGCTGTTTGACGGCTTTCTTCGCGGGCGGTTTTGCCGGCTGCACCGCGCGGGGCCGACGCGGGCTTGGTTCAGCCTCGAAGCCGTCGTCGTCGACGAAGACGGGGGGCGGGGCAGGGCGGACGAATGGTGGCACGATGGGGCCGCCGTAAATGGGCGGCGCGCCGTAGCCCGGCGGACGCCACGGGCGGTCCGGGCGGCCGGGATAGTTGGGTTCTCGCGGGGGGCGGCGCGTGTCATAGCTGCCGCGCGGCGGCCGTTCCGGCCGCTGATCGTAGCGCGAGGGCGCATCGCTGTCGCTCGGATAGCGGCCGCTCGCCTGTGCCATGAGCGGACCGCGTCCCGCGGCAGGCAAAGTCTCCGCCTGCGCCGGATGTGCGACCGCGAGTCCGGCGAGGCCCGCGACGAAAGTGAGAGCAGCGGCCGCCAGCAGGCGGCCGGCCAGCGGCTTTCCCGGTTTGGGGGCTTGCGTGCACGTGGCTGTCCTTATCATGCCCGCCTCCTCTGTCGCGCGGGATATTCGGATATTGTCAGTTCGCGGGAGCGACGAGCCGCACGACGCCCTTGGCATTGTTCAGCCGCGCCTGGCGGGAAGCCATGATCGCGCTGTCGCCGGGCTCCGCGAAGCGCAGGCGGAACAGGCCGCCGGCACGCGGGCCCTCGACGATGGATGCGTTCAGTTCGGTCAGAAGCGCCGTGATCTGGTCGAGCCGCGCGGTCGGCTCGAAGGCGACCAGGAGGGCGCTTCCGCCCGCGACCGTGGCGCCTGGCCCGGAGGCGACCTCATAAGTGGCCCCGGGCGATCGCGCAGCCATCAGCGCTGCAACGATGCCGGCCTGCAGGGCGATCAGTGCCGCGGCAGACAGTGCGGCGAAAGCGAGGTTGCGCGGCGTGAGCGCGCCAAGCCATACGCCAAGCCATGCGCCGAACCGCTCGAGCCAGGGAGCCTGACGGAGCGGTTGGCGCGCCGAAGCCGGCAGAGGCTCCGCATCGATCGCCGCAAACAGTGTCCGAGCCATGCGCGCGGACGGTGCGGTGATGCTCTCCGCCGCATGGATGGCCTCGGCCTGGTCTTCACGGATCAAGGCGAGCTGGGCGCGCAGCCCGGCGTCGGCGGCAAGTGCCTTTTCGACGGCCGCCGTGTCCGCGGCGTTGAGGGTTCCCGCCGCATACCAGGGCAGCAGGGCCTCGATGGGCTCCGGCGCATCGCCGTGGTCGTCCTGGGTCGTGCTCATGGTCGGGCTCATGGCCATCCCCTATCCAATCCTGCCGCCTGGCAGAGTTCCGAGAGGCGCTTGCGCGCATGGAACATCCGCGTCTTCACGGTATTCTCGGGAATGCCGAGAATGCGGCTGACGGCTTCGATCGGCTCCTCTTGATAATAGACCAGATCCATCACGGCGCGGTGCTCGGGCGAGAGCGTGTCGAGGCATCGGCGCAGGATCGCGGCCTTGTTGATTTTCTGGGCGTGGACGTCGGGCGTGTCGTCGTGGTCCGGGATCGCCTCGGCGACCCCCTCATCGAGCTGCTCTTCCCGTCGGCGGCGCAAGGCAGAATAGGCCTTGTTGCGGGCGATCGCCAAAAGCCAGGTGGAGAGGCTCGATCGTTGCTCGAACTGCCCAGCCTGCCGCCAGAGGTCGAGAAACACCTCCGTCACCACGTCCTCGGCAATGTCCTCCCGCCCTATCAGACGCACGACGAAGCGGAAGACACGCAGGTGATGGGCATTGAAGATCGCCCGCATGGCGGCCTTGTCGCCGGCCGCCAAACGCTCCACCAAGTCTGCCTCGGACATCCCCACCATCGTTTTTCCCGGTCTCTGCCACGGGACAATCTGGCGTGAGCCTGCCGCAGTCTGATACCGTTGCCAATCGTTTGTGATGAACAGGGCGCCTTTGATGGCCGGATAATCGGGGACGGATGTGTCATCCGCCCCCTCTTCGCGTTCGCGTGGAACTCATGGGGTGGGATCAGTCGCAGATCGTGACCGGACGCACCACGCGGCCGACGCCCTTCACGAAGACCTTGCGATAGACCCGGTAGCAGTCCGGCGCGCTGGCATAAGCGGTGGCGCCGGCAATGCCGATGGCGATGGGCAGGCCTGCATAGAAGGCGCCACGCGGTCCCCAGTAGCCGGGGCGGTGCGGGCGGTAGCCGCCACCCCAGTGTGGACCAGGCTTGCCGGGGCCGCCCCACCCCGAGCCACCGCCATGTCCGCCACCATGACCACCGCCGCCGTGGCCGCCTGGACCCTTGCCGCCCGGGGCGGCGATTGTGCCCGGCCCGCCGAAGCCGGGGCCGGCATAGGCCGCGCTGGTGAAGGACGAGGCGGTGAGAGCGGCACTCGCCAGGGTGAGCGCGACAACGGCGGTCTTCAGGGAAACCGCGGATTTGAAGGACAAAGTGGTCATCGGTGTTCTCCATCTTGGGTGCGGCATCGCCCTCTGCGATCCCGATGACCGTTGGTCGCGGCGACGCGGAAAAAGGTTCATGCCCCGCGCGATTTTTTTGGGTTTTTTTTTGCGAGAGGAGGCGCCGTCGAAGGCGAAGCTCGGGCCAGTACCCCGCGTCATCCCCGGCGGCCGGTGCCAAGTCGGGTGTTCCCGACTTGGCTTTTTCACGAGCAACACGGCAACAGCCGTGTTGCAACCGGCCGGAAAGGGGATCCAGAGATCAAGCGCCATGGTTCATGGATCCCCTTTCCGTCGCTACGCGACGCCGGGGATGACACGGGCGGAAGCGGACGCGCGCCTGTCGATGTCGATCGGCCACTCGGCCCGCTACAGCAACGTGCCGCTGAGAATGACCGTCGCCACCGAGAAATAGATGATGAGGCCCGTGACATCGACGAGGGTGGCGACGAACGGCGCCGAAGCGCTCGCCGGATCGAAGCCGAGACGCTGCAGGATGAAGGGCAGCATGGCGCCCGCCATCGAGCCGAAGGTCACGATGCCGACGAGGCCGGCGCCTACCGTTGCCGCGATGAGCATCCAGTAGGGGCCGTAATCGTAGAGCCCGAGCCCCTGCCAGATGCCGATACGCGCCATGCCGATCGTGCCGAGGATGATGCCGAGCGTGAGGCCCGCCGGCAATTCGCGGAACACCACCCGCCACCAGTCACGCAGTCTGACCTGTCCGAGCGCGAGCGCGCGGATGAGAAGCGATGTCGCCTGGCTGCCCGAATTGCCCCCCGAGCTCATGATGAGCGGGATGAAGAGCGTCAGCACGATGGCGCGCTCCAGTTCCGCTTCGAAATGCTGCATGGCCGATGCGGTCAGCATTTCGGAGAGAAACAGGGCGCAGAGCCAGCCCGCGCGCTTCTGGATCATCGACAGGAAGCCGATTTGCAGATAGGGCGCATGAAAGGCCTCGAGCCCGCCGAATTTCTGCACGTCTTCCGTTGTTTCCGCGATGATCGCGTCGAGGACGTCGTCGACGGTGACGATTCCCAGGACATGTCCCGCCGCGTCGACAACGGGCACCGCGAGCAGATCATGTCGGCGAATGGCGCTGGCGACCGTTTCCCGGTCCGTATCCGAATGGACGACGACCGGCGGCCTGCCCGCCGACAGCGTGATGATCGCCGCGGAAGGATCGGCCGAGATCAGCCGGCGCAGGGTGATGGCGGCTGTCAGTCTCTGGTCGGAATCCACCACATAGATGGCGTAGATGGTCTCACGGCTCTGCTCGACGGTGCGCAGGTGGGCGAGTGCTGCCGCCACTGTGGTGGCCTCGGGGAGGGCTACGAATTCCGTGGTCATGATCCCGCCGGCCGTGTCCGTGGGATAGGCGAGCAATTGCTTCAGCGTGGCGCGGGCGCGGGGTTCGATCCGGGCCAGCAACTCGTTGCGTAAGGGCCCATCGAGCAGGCCCAGGACGTCGGTGGCGCGGTCGGCCGACATATCCGCGAGAAAAGCAGCGGCTTCCTGCCGGGGCAGGGCGGTCAATACGTCGGGCGCGGTTTCGAATTCGGGCCGGTCGAGGACCGCGACGGCGCGACGGCGCGGCAGGACCAGGAGGGCCGCTGCCGCGTCGCCCGGTTCGAGCGCGGCAAGACGCTCCACGAGAAGGGCCGTCGAGGGGTTGTCGGCGTTCAGGTCCCGCGCCAAAACGGCGCGGCCGCGCATCAGGATATCGTTCTGCATGGCTTACTCCGCTGCCGCGCCACTGGGGCATGGCGGCACGGCAAGCCAGAGGCTCAGCGGGCAGCCATCTCCGGGCGGGCGGTGCTACTGTCGCTTGACATGGTGAGAATGGCTCCAAAGCCCTGGCCACTATGGCCGTGCGGTGTCATGAACCGAATGGCCCGTTGCGTCAACGGTCGCACGCGCGTTCCATGCGTTCATATGTGCGGCCGGGTGCCGCTTGTCCATGGCGGCCTCTTCGCGCAGCCTCTGCGACTTGCATCTGTTCTCGGCGGCACGGCTGGTCTATGACGCGCCTGCAGACTGGAGTTGAGCATGAGCGAACGCATCACCATCCGCCGCCCCGATGACTGGCATGTGCATCTGCGTGACGGCGCAATGCTCGAGGCGGTCGTCGCCCATACGGCTGCCCAGTTCGGACGGGCCATCATCATGCCCAATCTGGTGCCGCCGGTCGTGACCACGACGGACGCGCTGGCCTATCGCCGGCGCATCGAGGCGGCGCTGCCTCCGGACAGCGAATTCAAGCCGCTGATGACGCTCTACATGACCGATGACACGGATGCCTCCGATGTGATTGCCGGCTATGCCGACGGCACGATCGCGGCCGTGAAGCTCTATCCGCAGCACGCGACCACCAATGCGCATTTCGGCATCTCGCGCATCGAGGCGGTCTATCCCGTGCTGGCCGCCATGGAGCGCACCGGCGTGCCGCTGCTCATGCATGGCGAGGTCACGGATGGCGAGGTCGACATCTTTGATCGCGAGGCCGTGTTCGTTGAACGGGTGCTCGAGCCGCTGGCGAAACGCTTCCCCGGCCTCACCATCACGATGGAGCACGTGACGAGCGCCGAGGGCGTCGCCTTTGTCGAGGCCGCCCGGCCCGGCATTGGCGCCACAATCACGCCGCACCATCTCATGTTCAACCGCAATGCCATCTTCCAGGGCGGCATTCGCCCGCACTATTACTGCCTGCCCATCGCCAAGCGCGAGAACCATCGGCAGGCGTTGCGCCGCGCCGCCACCTCCGGCAGTCCGCGCTTCTTCCTCGGCACCGACACGGCCCCCCATACCCGCGGCGCGAAGGAGGCGGCTTGCGGCTGCGCCGGCCTGTTCGTCGCGCCGGTTGCGCTGGCGACCTATGCACAGGTTTTCGACGAGGAAGGCGCGCTTGACACATTCGAGGCCTTCGCCAGCCTCAATGGCCCGCGTCACTACGGCCTGGAGCCCAATCAGGGCACCGTCACGCTGGTCAAGCGGCCCCGCTTTGTCGCCGAGGATGTGGCGCTGGCGACCGGCGAGGCCGTGCATGTCTATCGCGGCGGCGAAGAGGTGACGTGGACCGTCGAGGGCTGACGGCCCTCGTCATCTTCATCTGCATCTTCATTGGTCCGCGAAATGCCCGCGTGGACCCGGGTTGAGGCATGCTGACATGTCAGGCTTGTATTTCTCGCCAAGATAGTCTGAATATTGCATCGCAGCAAAATAAGGTGCGCCGCAATGCGCCCATCAGGAGCGATGCATAATGAAGATCAAAAGGCTGTTAGTCGCCAACCGTTCGGAAATCGCTATTCGCGTCTTCCGTGCCGCGACCGAGCTCGGCATCCAGACGGTTGCGATCTACGCCGAGGAGGACAAGCTCTCGCTTCACCGCTTCAAGGCCGACGAGGCCTACCAGGTGGGGCGAGGGGCCCAGGGGGAGAAATCGCTCGGACCGCTTGAGGCCTATCTCGCGATCGACGAAGTGATCCGCGTTGCCAAGGCGGCCAAGGTCGACGCCATCCATCCCGGCTACGGCTTCCTGTCGGAAAGCCCGGAATTTGCCGAAGCTTGCGCGGCCGCCGGCATCATATTCATTGGCCCGCACCCGCAGACCATGCGCACGCTCGGCAACAAGGTGGCCGCGCGCAATCTCGCGATCTCGGTCGGCGTGCCGGTGATGCCGGCGACGGAGCCGCTGCCGGACGATCCGGCCGAGATCAAGCGGATGGCGGCCGAGATCGGCTACCCCGTCATGCTCAAGGCCTCCTGGGGCGGCGGCGGACGCGGCATGCGTCCGATCGAGAGCGAAGACGCCCTGATCGATTCCGTCAGGACCGCGCGCCGCGAAGCGAAGGCGGCCTTTGGCAAGGACGAAGTCTATCTCGAGAAGCTCGTCCGCCGCGCACGCCATGTCGAGGTGCAACTCCTCGGCGACACGCACGGCAATCTTGTCCATGTCTTCGAGCGCGACTGCTCCATTCAGCGCCGCCACCAGAAGGTGGTTGAGCGCGCACCGGCGCCCTTCCTGGACGACAGCCAGCGCCAGGCGCTGTGCGAGGCTGCACTCAAGATCGGCCGCGCCACCGGCTATGTCGGTGCCGGCACCGTCGAATTCCTCATGGATGCCGACACCGGCGCCTTCTATTTCATCGAAGTCAACCCGCGCATCCAGGTTGAGCACACCGTGACCGAGGTCGTGACGGGGCTTGATATCGTCAAGGCACAGATCCGCATCGCCGAGGGCGGCCATATCGGGAATGTGGCGGAGACCGGAATTCCGCCGCAGGAGGCCATCCATCTCAACGGCCATGCGCTCCAGTGCCGCATCACGACCGAAAACCCGGAGAACAACTTCATTCCGGACTATGGGCGCATCTCTGCCTATCGTGGCGCCTTTGGCTTCGGCATCCGCGTCGACGGCGGCACGGCCTATTCGGGTGCGGTGGTGACGCGCTTCTATGATCCGATGCTGGAGAAGGTAACAGCCTGGGCGCAAACTCCCGAGGAGGCGACGCACCGCATGAACAGGGCGCTCCGCGAATACCGTATTCGCGGTGTGGCCACCAATCTGACCTTCCTGGAAGCTTTGCTCGACCATCCAAGCTTCATCAAGGCCGAATATACGACGCGCTTCATCGACGATACGCCTGAACTCTTCCAGTTCAGCCGCCGCCGCGACCGGGCCACCAAGCTCCTGACCTATGTGGCCGACGTCACCGTCAACGGCCATCCCGAGGTCAAGAACCGCCCGCGTCCGCCCGCGGAGGCGCGCAAGCCCATCGCGCCGGTCTTCGCGGCGGACAAGCCCGCTGGCACCAAACAGCTGCTTGACGATCTCGGCGCCAAGGCCTTCGGCCAGTGGATGCGATCAGAGCAGCGCGTTTTGTTTACCGACACGACGATGCGCGATGCGCACCAGTCGCTGATCGCCACGCGCATGCGCACCCACGACATCGTCGGGATCGCCGATGCCTATGCATCCGGCCTGCCGCAGCTGTTGTCGCTCGAATGCTGGGGAGGCGCGACCTTCGACGTCGCCATGCGCTTCCTCAACGAGGATCCCTGGGAGCGGCTGTCCCTGCTGCGCGAGCGCGTGCCCAACCTCATGCTGCAGATGCTGCTGCGCGGGGCCAACGGCGTCGGCTACACCAACTATCCCGATAACGTCGTGCGCTTCTTCGTGGCTCAGGCCGCGAAGGGCGGCATCGACCTGTTCCGTATCTTCGACTGTCTCAACTGGGTCGAGAACATGCGGGTGGCGATCGATGCGGTGGGCGAAACGGGTAAGATTGCCGAGGGCGCGATCTGCTATACCGGCGACATTCTCGATCCCGATCGCGCGAAATACTCGCTGAACTACTATGTCGGCCTCGCCAAGGAGCTGGAGGCAGCGGGTTGCCACGTTCTCGGCCTCAAGGACATGGGGGGGCTGCTGCGTCCTGCGGCTGCGCGCGTTCTGGTGAAGGCGCTCAGGGAGGAGGTCGGTCTTCCGCTCCACGTCCATACCCATGACACCTCCGGCATCTCGGCGGCGAGCATGCTGGCGGCGATCGAAGCCGGTGCCGATGCTGTCGACGGCGCCATGGATGCGATGTCCGGTCTCACCTCCCAGCCCTGTCTCGGCTCGATGGTGGAAGCCTTGCGGCATGGCGACCGGGAGAGCGGGCTCGATCCCGAAGCCATCCGCCAGATCAGCTTCTATTGGGAGGCGGTGCGCGCCCAATACGCGGCCTTCGAGAGCGACCTCAAGGCCGGGGCCTCGGAAGTCTACCTGCACGAAATGCCGGGCGGGCAGTTCACGAATCTCAAGGAGCAGGCGCGCTCACTGGGGCTCGAGACCCGCTGGCACGAGGTCGCCAAGGCCTATCGGGCGGCGAACGACCTCTTCGGCGACATCGTCAAGGTGACGCCTTCATCCAAGGTCGTCGGCGATCTCGCTCTCACCATGGTGGCGCAGGATCTCACCCCCGCCGATATTCTCGCCCCTGAGCGGGAGATCGCCTTCCCGGCTTCGGTCGTGGAGATGCTGCGGGGCGATCTCGGCCAGCCGCCGGGTGGATGGCCCGAAGCGCTCGTCAGGAAAGTGCTGAAGGGCGAGACACCCTCGAAGGCTCGGCCGGGCTCGCTTCTGGCCGACTGCGACCTCGATGCCGCGCGTGCCGAGGCGGCAAAGGCGCTCGACGGCGAGGCTGATGACGCGGCGCTTGCGGCGCATCTCATGTATCCCAAGGTGTTCGCAGAATTCGCCGGTGCACAGCGCAAATACGGCCCCGTATCCATGTTGCCGACACCCGTGTTCTTCTACGGCATGGGCGTTGGTGACGAGATCTCGGTGGAGATCGAGAAGGGCAAGGCGCTCGTTCTGCGCTTGCAGGCGATCGGTGAAACCGATGAAGAGGGCCAGGTACGTGTCTTCTTCGAGCTGAACGGGCAGCCGCGTATCGCCAAGGTTCCCAATCGCGCTGCGGTTGCCTCGCAGCCCGAGCGCCGCAAGGCAGAGGATGGCAATGATGCCCATGTCGCCGCTCCCATGCCGGGCTCGGTCTCATCGATCGCCGTGACGGTCGGCCAGCCCGTGAAGGCTGGCGACGTCCTCTTGACCATCGAGGCCATGAAAATGGAAACGACTCTGCATGCGCCGCGTGATGGAACGGTCGCCGAGATTCTCGTTCATCGCGCCAGCCCGATCGATGCCAAGGATCTTCTGATCGTGCTGTCATAGACGATCCAGCTGTCGGGCAGCCGCTCCCTCTTGTGACCGGCTGTCCGCATGTCAGTAGCTGGATCCTTCCCGTCCCGGGGCCGTCAGGCAGATCGCTCGCGCGTCGCGGGATGTAATAAGATGTTGAAATAAAACAATAATTTACATCTCCCTGCTCGTACATCTTGGCGTCTCATCCGGCCCGCACACAAGGCGAGCGTCGCGGCGTCGGCACCTTCAGCGGGGCTTTACGATGGCTAGCGGGCGTTAAGCTCTGATCGGCGAAGCCGGAACTGCGATTTTCTCCAGCGTCAAGCTGGGAAAAAAGACCAAAAAAACTTGCAATTTTACCGCATTTGGGTGCTCGCGTGTTGCCCAAATCGAGGTTATGATTTCGCTCGCCACGAGCATGAGGGTTGCATAAAGTTAAGAAGCGTAATCGTGTGGTGCGCCGAAACCTTGTTCGGATAAGAGCTATATCTCTCTAGTTGGATCTTCCTGTATGAACCGATATGATGATTCCCGTGATACGCGCCGCCGGGGCGGCGGCCGTAGAGACGGTTTTGACGCGCGCGATAGCGGCTTTAGCAGCCCGCGCTCTGGTGGAGATCCGCGCGGCGGAGATCCGAGAGACAGCATGTTCGCACCGCCCGCCGGTCCTGTGATCGAAGCGACCGTGAAGTGGTTCAATCCCAGCAAGGGCTTTGGCTTCGTTGCCTGCTCCGATGGCTCGGGTGACGCGTTCCTGTCGTTGCGTACGCTTGAGGCCGCTGGCCATGCGGGCGCAGAGGCGGGTGCTCGCGCCATGGTGCGCCTGCGCGATGGACCCAAGGGACCGCAGGTGGCTGAGGTCATCGAGCTTGAGGACCTGCCGCCGCAACAGCGCGCACCGCGGCCTTCGGCGCCCCGTTTCGGCGGCGGCGGTGGAGGGGGTGGCGGCTATCCGCCTCGCGCCGACGGTCCGTCCGAGGAACTGAATGGCACGGTGAAATGGTACAACCGTGACAAGGGCTTCGGCTTTGTCCAGCCGGACGACGGCGGTCGCGACGTATTCGTTCATGCTTCCACTCTGCAGCGCGCAGGGCTCAACGACCTTGCCGAAGGTCAGCGGGTGCAGATGAGCGTGGTCGCAGGGGCCAAAGGTCGCGAAGCGGCGAATATTGCCGAGAGCTACTGACCCCGCTTCGAAACGGGGACCAGATAGCCTTGCGTGCCGAATGCACGACCTGCATTCGGTATAGCTTTGGTGCGGGCATTTCGCTTGCGGCGCCCCGCACCGAAGTAATGGCCATGTCTGCAGTTTGAGCCCTCGGGTCTGCCCGGGGGCTTGTTCGTTCAAGGTCGCCCCTCCAGCAAATGAACACTGTTCTGGAATATTGCCTTGAACACTGTCCTGGCCGGACGTGGAGCTTGCTCCCCGCGAACGCTCGTTCGGCCAGACGGGAGCAGTTTGCAGTGAACGGCCCGAAAGCTGCGCCGGTCCCATCGTCGCATCGCTTGTTTTGCGCCTGTTAGCGCGCATTGTGCTGCGATGCATGAGTGCCCCTGAGCGGAAATTCGTATCATTTCCGGGAGACGTCGGTCGAACTTCGGATTCGACAGCGATATGCGTGGTTCGCTTCCAACATGTGCATCCCACTTGTATCGGCCCTCGCGGGCAAATGTTGAGAACGGGAGAACCACTCGGTTGTTTATGATTCTCTTGGAATTTTCGGATTTGACATGCGCACGCGATGCCGACATCGCGCGCGTACCGCATGTCGCATTCAATTCACCGCCAAGATCGTGATTCTCGTGTGGTTTGCGGATTTGAAATTCGTTCGACACCCTCGATCCAGTCTGTGACGCATTTCAAATCCACCGCACGAGTGGAGCGAATTTGACATGTGAGTCCCGCCTGACAGGAGGCTCCAGATCAAATGTCAAATTCAAAAGCTCCACTAAAACCATTAACTTGCTAGTGGTTCTCTTGACTCCGACATTTGCTCCAAGGCCCGTATCAGACGGATGCAAATGTCGGAGCAGAACCACTAGCTTCATCAGCGAAAGTCACGTTAGCTTCAGTTCTGAATGATATATGTCTTTCATAGAGGCCGCTCTATGCGGCGAGAGGGAGTTGGCAATGCCGGCAAAGGGCCTGAGGAAAAGCCACAGGATGGTCAAACGCCCACCGTTTGATTCTGTTGCGCTCTTGCTGCAGGGGGGCGGTGCGCTCGGATCGTATCAGGCTGGCGTCTATGAGGCGCTGGCGGAGGCAGATCTCCATCCGGATTGGATCGCCGGCATTTCCATTGGCGCCATCAACTCGGCCCTCATCGCCGGCAATCCCCCGAAGGAGCGCGTCGCGAGGTTGCGACAGTTCTGGGAAGAGATAACGACGCGTCCTTACTGGGATTTTCTGACACCGGTGGCCCAAAAGACGGCGCAGGGCGATGCCGCACGCGGGGCTTTCAACCAGTTCAGCGCTTTCCATGCCCTGACCGGAGGCGCGCCTGGTTTCTTCACGCCACGCTATCCGCCACCCTGGATGATGCCGGCGGGCACCCCTGGCGCAACGAGCTACTATGACACCGCGGAACTGCGCAGCACCTTGGAACGCCTCGTTGATTTCGACCGGCTGAACAATGACGGCATGCGGCTCAGCGTCGGCGCCGTGAATGTCCGCAGTGGCAACTTTTCCTATTTCGATACAGCCACGCATGTTATCCGCCCCGAGCATATCATGGCGAGCGGAGCGCTGCCGCCCGGCTTCCCAGCGGTCGAGATCGATGGGGAATTCTACTGGGACGGCGGCCTCATCTCCAACACGCCGCTACAATGGGTGGTGCAGAATTCGCGTCAGGATACGCTCGCCTTTCAGGTCGATCTCTGGAGCGCCCGCGGCCAGTTTCCGGCGGACCTGACGCAAGTATCGGTGCGGCAAAAGGAGGTGCAGTTCTCCAGTCGCACGCGCGCCAGTACTGATCAGTTCAAGAAAATACAGCGGCTACGTGTCACTCTTGCTGATTTTCTCGCAACGCTGCCCGACGAATATAAGAAGGGCTCAGATTACGAGATGTTGAAAGATGCGTCGGATCGACATCTTTATAACGTAGTTCATCTTATATATCGTTCGAAGAATTACGAAGGTGACAGTAAGGACTATGAATTTTCGCGCATAAGCATGGAAGAGCACTGGAGAGCAGGCTATCATGATGCAGTCAGAACCCTCCGGCATGATGAGATCTACCAGCGCCCGACGAATATCGAAGGCGTCATGACCTTCGACTGCGCGATGAGCGGCTATGAGTGAGCGGCGTGTATGCCTATCGATTGTGAACGGCCATCCCGGTGGATTGAGGAGTGCAGCATGAAAGAGCATGAAGTGCGTGAACGGGCCTTCGCCATGCCGCTGACAAGCCCGGCCTATCCGCCAGGCCCCTATCGCTTCATCGACCGGGAATACATGATCATCACCTATCGCACGGATCCCGAGCGGCTGCGGGCGTTGGTCCCGGAGCCTCTCGAGATCACCGATCCGGTGGTGAAATATGAATTCATCCGCATGCCGAATTCGACGGGTTTCGGTGACTATACGGAAACCGGACAGGTCATTCCCGTTTCGTTCGAGGGGCGCAAGGGCGGCTATACCCACTGCATGTTTTTGAACGATCATCCGCCAATTGCCGGCGGACGCGAACTGTGGGGCTTCCCGAAGAAACTCGCGTCACCCGTCCTGCGCGCCGAAATCGATACGCTCGTCGGCACGCTCGACTATGGTCCAGTCCGCGTTGCCACGGGTACGATGGGCTACAAGCACAAGGTCGTGCCCGAAGAAACGGTGAAAGCCGCGCTGCTGGCGCCGAACTTTCTTCTGAAGATCATCCCGCATGTCGATGGCTCGCCGCGCATCTGCGAGATCGTCGAGTATTATCTCGAGGATGTCACCATCAAAGGGGCCTGGTCTGGCCCGGCGGCTCTGGCCCTTCAGCCCCATGCCCTGGCGCCTGTGGCTGAGTTGCCGGTGCTCGAGGTCATATCCGCCCTGCACATCGTCGCGGATCTGACGCTGGGGCTCGGCAAGGTCGTTCACGATTATCTGCGCTGACATCTTGTCATTGGCATGCCGGACACGCTCTTGTGATGCCGCAGGGGCGCGATCCGGCGGGGTGAGAGTTGCTCTATTTCAGCGATGCTTACCCCGAGGGCGTGCACAAAATGCAAGTTTGATGGCGGCATTCTGCGGCTGTTATGACTTTGTAGCTTCCGAACAATTCACCTTATGATTGGATGATCGCACAAATGCTTTGCGATCGCGGTGATACTTGGAGTCCTTCTCGCTCCATATCGACAATCTGGGTGTGATCTGATCGAGAAGCTGGATTCGCCCTCGCGTCGAGGGCAAATCCAGCTTCTCGCGTCACGCCGAAAGGGCGAAAGCGTAGTCATGGCATCGGAGAGCCTATCCCGTGCATTGCTATCGAGCGGTGGTCTCGATCATTGCAACGACCCGGTCGATCTTCTGCTGGTGGAGCATCATCGCCAGCGCGCGATCCTCGATTGCATGATTCGTACGATCGAGGCGCGCGAGGTCGATGTTGCCGATGTAGTAGCGGTCATGCGCCCCTTGAAGGCCGATGCCACCCTGCATCGCGCCGATGAAGAAGACAGCCTGTTTCCGCTGCTTTTCCAGCGTAAACGTCGAGAGGACAACATAGAGCCCTTGATCAGGCAACTGCTCGGCGAGCATGGTCTTCTGGAGGATGCCGCCGCAACGGTTATGGCACAGCTTACGGCCTGCCGTCACGAGGGACGCATGCAGATTCCTGTGGCGCTTCGTGCCGATCTGTTGCGGCTCATCTTCCTCGCCGAGACGCATCTCGCGCTCGAAAATGGCATTCTCCTGCCCATCGCGCATCAGCGCCTGACCCTTCGCGATCGCCTGTCTATCGGGCATGATTTCCAGTCACGGCGCACGCGCGCGCCTATACCGGTATGGCCACATCTTGCCGACCGCTGTCTATCGCCCGTTCGCCATTGACCGGCGCGACGGATGGTGGTGCAAGCACCTGTCGACAAATCCCCCTAAGAACGCTGCGTGAGTTGCGTACCTCAAGCAATGAGGGCAGCATGGAATGTCATGATTGTTCCCGTCGCCAGAGTCACGCTCCAGGATGTCGCCGAAGAGGCGGGGGTCTCTCTCGCCACGGTGGATCGCGTTCTTAACGGCCGCCCCGGTGTCAGAGACCGGACCGTAGAGCGCGTGCAATCGGCCATCGACCGGTTGGGATACCGGCCTGATCCGCTCGCGACGCGGCTTGCCCGCAATGAAACCTTCCGCTTCTGTTTCATCATGCCGGCGGGCACGAACAGCTTCATGCGGCTGCTCGAGGAGCAGATTGCCGCAACGGCCGATTGGCTGGCGGGGCAGCGGGCCTTCATCGATGTACGGCGCGTCGATGTCTTCGATCCCGAGACGCTGGCTCAGGCGCTCGAAGGGCTCGATACGCGTTACCGCGGTGTGGCGGTCGTGGCTCTCGACCATCCGCGGGTGAGGGGAGCGATCGATGATCTCGTTGGCCGCGGCGTTGCCGTCGTCACGCTGGTATCCGACGCGCCGACCTCGCGTCGGTTGCGCTACGTCGGCATCGACAATACGGCCGCAGGGCGCACCGCAGGCGCCTTGATGGGCCGCTTCGCGTCAGGACGGCAGGGCACCATCGGCGTGGTTGCCGGTTCACTGGCGCTGCGCGATCACGCCGAGCGTCTGCTTGGGTTCTTCCAGGTCATTACGGGCGAATTTGAGGGGCTGCGCGTGCTCGCCGCCGAGGAGGGCAGGGACGATATCGCTCTGACCCAGAAGGTGGTCGAAGACATCATCGAGAGGAATCCCGATCTGGTCGGTATCTACAATGCCGGCGCGGGCCTGCAGGGGCTGGCGACGGCCGCGCGCGCCGCCGGGCGCGACCAGGATCTCATCATCATCGGCCACGAATTGACCGGTCATTCGCGGCGTCTGCTGCTTCATGGCGTGATCGATGCCATCATCAATCAGGATCCAGGGCATGAGGCCCGCTCTGCGGCGCGTGTGCTGCTGGCGCATTGCAGCGGCGAGCCGATTGTCGCGGAGCAGGAGCGCATTCGCATCGACATTTTTCTGCGTGATAATCTGCCCTGAGGGGACACCAGAGGCCCTCGCGCCAGACGTGGAACACGGCCGCAGGCTTGGGCTGGGTCTTACAATCGCCGGGTTTCCAACACGGAATTGCGCCCGGTCTGCCTGGGGAGATAATTGCGATGCGCGCCGCCGTTGCCGGGTTGTTACTGTGCGTCGTCGCGGGCGGCCTGTGCCAGGCCGAGCCCGTTTCCGATCTCGCGGATGGACGTGTGGGGGCGATCGAGTTTGCATCGCGCACGCCGACGGGACCGACCGAGATGATGGCTGGCGGTGGCCGGCCAACGACGATTGCCGGTCACCTGACCCTTCCAAATGTAGCGCCGGTCCCTTTCCCAGCGATGATCATCATGCACGGCAGCGGCGGGATTCTGCCGGGGCGGGAACAGGACTGGGCCGCGCGCCTCAATGAGCTTGGGGTGGCGACATTCGTCGTCGACAGCTTCAGGCCCAGGGGCTTTTCCAGCACGGGCGATGACCAGAGCCGACTTCCGCTGGCGGCAAGCGTCACCGATGCATTGACGGCGCTGAAGCTTCTCGCCTCCCATCCCGGCATCGCCAAAGACCGCATCGGTATCATCGGCTATTCGAAGGGCGGGCAGATCGCGTTGTATACGACACTCGCGCCATTCCGCCGGGCAGTCATCGATGATGACCTGCGCTTCGCGCTCCACATCGCTTTCTATTCATCATGCTCGATCCCCTACAAGGCGGAGGAGGTGTCGCCGGCGCCGGTGTTCCTTCTGCTCGGAGGCGATGATGACTACACGCCGGCGGTTCATTGCGGTCGCTACGTCGACTTTCTCCGTAGCAAGGGGGCGCGGGTGGACATGTTCATCTTCGCTGGCGCCCATCACGGCTTCGATCTGCCCACGCCCGTCCGCTATCTGCCCCGAGCCCAGACAGCACGAGACTGCGGCCTCGATATCGCGCTCGATCCGGTCGAGGCCCGGCGATGGGACACGGGTACGATCGTTCCGCCGGGCGACATCAGTGCCTACCTGCGCTCGTGCATGCGGCGCGGCGCATCCTACGGTGGCAATCCAGCCGCCCGGGCCGAAGCAGACGCAATCGTTGAGAAAGCCGTTCAGAGGTACTTGCTTGATCGCCAATAGCAAGACCGCGTGCCCCCGGTCTGACCAGGGAGCACGCGGCTGGCATGCTTAAGCCGCCTTCTTCATCGCTTCTTCAGCGGTCAGGGCGGTCTCGGGGGTGCCGGAAACGATGAGCTCGAGCACCTCGCGCTCCGTGGTATGGGCGATGTAGCGATCGCCGACGTTCTCGCCGCGTTTCAGCACCATGATGCGGTCGCCGACCTCGAAGATGTCGGTGAGGCGATGCGAGATGATGATCTGGGCGACACCCTGGCGCTTCAGTTCGCTCATGGTTTCGAGCAGGCGTTCCGTCGCCATCACTGAAAGATTGGCGGTCGGCTCGTCGAAGATGACAACCTTCGGATTGAAGGAGATGGCCCGCGCGATGGCGACCGACTGCTGTCGGCCGCCGGAGAGGCTCTCGACCTTCTGGAAGACCGAGTTCACATCCACCTTGAGGCGGGACAGCACGGCGCGTGCCTCCTCATACATCTTCGGACGGTCGACGAAGAGCCCGAAGCGCTTCGGCCAGCGGCCGAGGAAGATGTTCTGCCCGACGTCCATGTTCCCGCACAGGGCGAAATCCTGGTAGATCATCTCAATGCCGAGATCTCGGCTTTCGTGTGGGCTCTTGAAATGCGTGATCTCACCATTCACGAGCACATCGCCGCCATCGCGCGTATAGGCGCCGGTCAACACCTTCATAAGGGTCGATTTGCCCGCGGAATTGTCGCCGACGAGGCCGAGGATCTCGCCTGGCATGAGATGAAGGTTGACATCTCGCAAGGCCTGGACGGCGCCGAAGGTTTTGACGATGCCGCGCATCGCGATGATCGGGGTGGTCATGCTGCTACTCCTGTCGCGCGGGTGTCGTGACGGGCCTGTGCGCGGGCTTGTCGCCGCCGCTTCCATTCGCTGACGATGTTGTTCTGCCTCAACCATATGTCACCGATCACCGCCGCCAAAAGGATGAGGCCGATGAATACGTTCATCCAATGTTGTGGCATCACGAAGGAGGAACCGTCGCTCATGAAGATCTGCAGGGACAACAGGGCCCGGATCAAGGTGATGACCGCCGCGCCCGCGAGCGAGCCGATGATGGTGCCGTAGCCGCCGAAGATCGATCCCCCACCGATGATGACCGAGGCGATGGCATCGAGCTCGCGCAACTGGCCGGCCGCCGGATTGAAGCTGCGGTAGTAGGCGACATAGATGACGCCTGCCGCTGCCGCGCAGAGCGAGGAGAACACGAGCGATAACAGGCGCACACGCTGGGTGTTGATGCCCGCATAGCTCGCTGCCCGCTCATTGCCGCCTGTTGCATAAACCTTCTGTCCGAAGGATGTGGCGCCGAGCACCACCGCTGCGATGCCCGCGACCACGGCGAGGAACAGGGTCTGGACGCTGACGGCCCGCGCCACGGCGGCAAACGTTCCCGTCGCGTGTATGCCAAAAGATTCCAGCACCACGGACAGGTTGCGGCCGAGCAGATTGTAGGTTTCGGGAAAGGCAGACAGCTGGCGGCCGGAGACGAGCCAGGCCGCGAGGCCGCGGGCGATGTAGAACATGCCGAGCGTCGCCACGAAGGCGGGCATGCCGATCTTTGCGGTGAGCCAGCCGTTGAACAACCCGCAGGCGACGCCGGCGGCAAGCGCGAGCACCACGGCGGTCGCCGGATCTCCGCCGAGTTCCTTCATGGTGAAGGCGGCGACCGCGCCGGAGAGCGCGAGCACCGATCCCACCGACAGGTCGATGTCGCCATTGGCGATGACATAAGTCAGACCGAGCGACAGCAGGCCGATCTCGGTGAACGCGAGAAGCAGGTTGAAGGAATTGTCGAGCGAGCCCCAGAAGTCCGGCCGCAGCCAGAAACCGGCGGCCCACAGCACGACCATCAGGATGATGGCGGCCGCATCGCGACGGTGCAGGAAGGCCCGAAATCCGCGCAGACCGACGCCGCGTGCGTCGCTCGCCGCACCCATGGTCTTGACGCCGACGATGGCGATGCCGCCGCTATCGTGCGACGCTGGCGCCTCCTGCCGCAGCAGCCAGGCTTTCAGGCGGCCGAGCACATTGCCGCGCACGACAACGGGTTCGAGCAGGACGGCGCCGAGCAGAAGCAGGCCAAGGAAGGCCGGAACCGCTCCCGGCGGTAATTGCGCCATCGCTGCCACTTCCATCTTGACGCCGCCGACATCAATCACCCGCGTTGTGGGTACACCCTCGCGCAGTACCTTATCGATGAGAACGACCAGCGCCGCGCCAAGGCAGGCGCCGAGCACACGCCCGCGGCCGCCGGCGATGGATGCCCCACCCACGATGACGGCGGCGATGACAATGAGTTCTGCGCCCTGGCCGTACTGGGACGTCACCCCTTTGTCCTGGGCGACATTCATGAGGCCGGCGACCGCCGCGCAGAGCGACGATAGCAAGAAGGCGCGAATGCGTACCCAGCGCGTATTGATGCCGGCATATTGGGCCGCCTGGTCGTTACCCCCGGTCGCGTAGGTCTCGTAACCGATGCGGGTCTTGGCGAGCAACACGGCGCCGGCGATCGCAAAGACGAGGAAGATCAGAATCTGGTTGTTGAAGCCGAGTGCGTTGGTCTCGCCGAACGCGAAGAACCCGTAGTCACGCGCCTTGATCTCATAGCTGATGGTCTTGCCACCGGTGAGGCCGAGCACCACGCCACGGCCGATGAACAGCATGGTCAATGTGGCAATGAAGGGCGGCACGCGCAGGATGGCGACCAGGAGGCCGTTGATAAGCCCGACGAGCAGTCCAAGGCCGATGCAGATCAGCATGGCGGTGCCGGCATCGAGGTTCAGATGCGTCGGTGCAAAGAGGATGGAGAAACTGACGGCCACGAGGCCGAGCGTTGATCCGACCGAGAGATCGAGATCGCGGTTGACGATGACGAATGTCATCCCCACCGCCATGACCCCGAAGCGCGCCGTGTCGCGCAGGACCGCCGAGATGGCGTCGGTCGTGCCGAAGAAGGCGGGGTTTATGAGGACGCCGGCCAGATAGAGGAAGGCCATGAAGACAAGCATGCCGGCCTCCCAGCTGCCCAGCAGCTGCGGGGGCAGCTTCACGCGTCTGGACGGGGGAGGACCAGCGGTCATTTCAAGAGACATTCAGCTTCCATTCTCAAACGCACTGGCGCGCGCGCGTCATCGCGAACGCATATCGATTGTGGTGCGCCTTGTGGATCGACACCAACGGGAGAGCCGCCCGACGCCGGCGCATACGCGCAACGAAAGCTGCCGAAGTTGGCTCGCTCATTCCGCGTTGGCGTCGATCGCCCTCCCTTGTGAATGGTGGTGCCCGACGCAGCCACGCAGTGTCGGCGCAACGGCGGGCCTCCCGTGCAAATCGATCAGTTTTCGAAACGTTTGCCGACCTTGTCGACGCTATCCTTGGTCACGAGTTGGGCGCGTGTATCGAGATTGGCTGCCGAGATGCCGCGATCGATCTGCAGGTAGAGCTGCGCCACCGGCCAGAAGCCTTGCAGGAAGGGTTGCTGGCCGAGTGAGCCGGTCAGAGCGCCTGTGCGGATCTGCTCCTGTTGCTTCGGTCCAAGGTCGAAACCGAAGGCGCAGACCTTGCCGTTGAGCTTGAGCTGGCTGATGGCATCCCCCAGGGCCGGCGTCACGAAGCCATTGGCCGCGAAAGCGCCGACCACGTCCTTGCGGCTCTCGATCAGTGTGACGATGGAGCCGACGATATTGTCCTTGTCCACGTCGATGCCGATGTTCTGCGGGCCGGCGTCGACTTTGAAGTCCTTCAGCTTGCCGGCCGCGTTGAGCGCCTTCACCGTTGCCTGGAATGCCGCGGTGATACGGTTGTTGACCTCGACATTCCCGAGCGTCGTCGTCGACGGGAAGATGATGGAGCCTCCCTTGACGTCGTTCTTGATAAGGCACTGCGCCAGCGCTTCGCCGCCGATCGCCGCTGCGCCGGCATCCTGGCCTGTATGCGAGATCTTCGAGCGGCTGGCGAGATTGGGGTCGAACGAATTGGTTGTCGCGACCGGGATCCCCTTGGCCTCAAGTTTCTTCACGATGTCGTCATAAGCGCCCGACTGCGGCGTCGTCATGATGACGCCATCGATGGTCGGGTCGTTGATCACCTGGTTGATGATCTCGATCTCACGGGGAATGTCATCAACGGGAGCCTCGGAGCCCAGCGTGATCAGATTGATGCCGAACGCGTTGGCTGCCGCTTTCGCACCGACATAGGTCGGATCGAAGAAGCCGTTGCCCGCCGTGTGAGTGATGATGGCAAAGGTGAGCTTGCCGTCCTTGGAGTTGAAATTCTTGGTGTCCGGCGCTTCCTTCGCTGCGTCTTCGAAGGAGTAGCCACCTACGGCCTTCGAGAGTGCGCCGGACTGAGCATGGGCCGCGACGCTGCCCAACGAAACGCCAGCCACAAGCGCAGTGGCGATAGCGAGGGTCTTCATTTGAATGCCTCCCAACGGGTCTTTTGATGGAACATCGGACAACCTTGCCCGAGCCTGTACATGTTTACGCCGGACTAATCTTTTGCAGAAGCGGTCTCGAGACTTGCAATTCGCGCCGCAGGAGATGGGAGAGGTTCGCTCTCCCATCTGAAAGGGCTTACTTCAGGAATTCCGCCACGTTGTCCTTCGTGACGACGTCAAGGCCGACATAAGTGATAGGCTCGACCTTCTCGCCCTTCTTCAGGGCAAGCAGGATGTCCATGGCCTTCTCGCCCATCTCGAAGGGGCGCTGTCCGACGAGCACATTGGCATAGCCGTCGCGCAGGAGCTCGAGCTCCACCTTGAGCGTATCGGGCATGACGAGCGCGAGCTTGCCACTTTCGTAGTTCTTCTTGTTGGCGTTCACGAAGCCCTTGTAGGCCTCGGGCGCGAAGAGCGCCCAGCCGCCGACCGGCACCACCGCATCCACATTGGGATTGGCCGTCACCATGTCGCTGAGCTGTTGAACAGCGAGCGCCGAATCGTCGTTGCAATAGCTCGGCGAGCCACTGGCTTCCTTCCAGCCTGCCGCCTTGACCACTTCGTAAAGCCCGGCCAGGCGTTCGTTCAGATTTTCAGCCGCCGGTCCGCCCGACTGGGTGATGAAGGTGCCCGGTTGGGGTTTGCGCTTGATGAGTTCACGACCGAGCTGGCGGCCCATTTCCTTGTTGTCGGTGCCGACATAGGCCTGCCGCGCCGATTTTGGCGAATCCGCATCGAAGGTGATGACGGGGATGCCGGCATCGCGCGCCTGCTTGATCACATTGATTGCGGCCTCGGCATCCGAGACGGAGATCGCGAGGCCATCGACCCGTTGCGTGATGAGATCCTGAATGATCTGCACCTGGCTTGCGGGTTCGTGCTCGATCGGTCCCTTATAGATGCACTCGACATTCCCGAGTTCCTTGGCGCGCTTCATGCAGCCGTCGCGCGACAGGTCGAAATAGGGATTGTTCATCGCTTTCGGAACGATGGCGAAGCGCATTTTCTGCTGGGCCATGGCCGGTGATATCAGCGACGGTGCGGCAATGGCGACGGCGGCCAGAGCCGCAAACACAAAGCGTTTCATTGATCTCTCTCCCTTTGCTGCGCGCTGGGCTTATATGTGCCCCCTGTTACGTGCTCGTGGTACGTGCTCTCCCTGGCGGCCGCCCATCTCGGTTCAGGCCGCGCGTAGGCTCCTCAACCGGTCAACGATGGCTGCGAATATGATGATCATGCCGATGATGGCGGTTTGCCAGTAGCTGTCGGCCCCCGCCAGCACGAGGCCGTTGCGGATGACCTCGATCAGCGCTGCGCCGATGATCGCCCCGACGGGACCTCCGGAACCGCCGGCAAGATTGGCCCCGCCGATGACCGCAGCGGCGATGATGGTCAGTTCGTAGCCGGTTGCCAGATTGGCCTGCGCCGCACCCAGCCAGCCGGACATCAGAATGCCGGCGAGGCCGGCCGTCATGCTGCAGGCGACGTAGACGCCGATCTTCACGCGCTCCACGGCGACGCCCGTCAACGCGGCAGCGCGCTCGTTGCCCCCGATGGCGAAGATATGGCGTCCGGCCGCCGTATGGTGCAGGACGAAGCCCATGATGGCCGCGCCGATGAGGAGATAGACAAGCGGGATTGGCAGGCCGAACAGCTTGCCGTTGGTCAGCGCATAGAACGTATCGACGCTGGGCCCGCCCGGTGCCTGACTGCGCCCCTTTGTGATCACGTAGGTGAGCCCGCGGCAGATCGACAGCATGCCGAGCGTGACGACGAAGGGCGACAGCTTGAGGCGCGCGATGAGCAGGCCGTTGACCAGGCCGATGAAGCCCGCGACCATCAGCCCGATGAGCAGCGCAAGCGGCATCGAGACGAAGCCGAGCGCCGTTTCCGCGATCCATTTCATGACGATCATGGTCACGACTGCGGTCAATGCCATCACCGATCCGACCGAGAGATCGATCCCGCCCGTGATGATGACGAGTGTGGCCCCCAGGGCCACAATGCCGACATAAGAAAAGTTCTGCGAGGTGCGCAGCAGGTTTTCCGGATTCAGGAAATTGTCGGCCACGAAAGAGATGGCGACGGTAATGATGAGAAAGGCCAGCACGACATAGGCTGTCTGGGACGCAAAAAAACCGCGCTGCCACCAAGGCGCGCGGCCAACATTGGTGAATCCGCTTTCGCTCCTATGTCGTCCGGCCGTCGACAGATCGTCCATCAGGCCGCCTCCTTTGCCCCGGTGATGAGGGCGGTGACCTCCTCCGGGCTTGAACTCTGGATCGGCTTATCAGCCACTTTGGATCCACGCCGCAGCACGACGACGCGATCGCAGACGGTGAAGACATCCGGCATGCGGTGGGAAATCAGGATGACAGCTATGCCGGCGTCGCGCAGACGGCGGATCAGGTCGAGGACTTCGGCAACCTGGCGTACGGAGATCGCCGCGGTCGGTTCGTCCATCAGCACAAGCTTGGCTTCCTTGAGCCGTGTCCGGGCGATCGCAACGGCTTGACGCTGGCCGCCGGACATCTGTCGCACCAGATCGTCGGCGCGGGTTTCAGACTTCAGTTCCTGGAAGAGCGCAGCGGCGCGCCTGTTCATGGCCGCATGGTCGAGAACCGTCACAGGTCCCAGCCGCCGTTTGAGCTCACGGCCGAGGAAGACATTGGCGGCCGCCGTGAGGTTATCGGCGAGCGCGAGGTCCTGATAGACCACCTCGATGCCGACAGAGCGCGCATCGATCGGACGCGAGAAATGCACCGGCTGGTCGTCGAAGATCATTGTTCCATGCGAGGGGGGGAAGTTGCCCGCGATGATCTTCACGAGCGTCGACTTGCCGGCGCCGTTGTCGCCCATCAAGCCGACGACCTCGCCGGCGGCGACCGTCAGGTCGATCTCCGCCAATGCGCGTATCGCGCCGAATTCCTTGCCTATCCCCCGCAGTCTCAGGAGCGTCAAACGATCCTCCCTGGTCTGGCTGCGCGCCTTCAACGGGCCCATTGACGTGACGATGCCCAAAGCCTCTGTCTTCCGCAACCCCCCATTTGGTCCAATAACGTAGAATATTGATGTTCGATCCTCAGGTATATTATCCTATCACGGCCAATGCGCGCTTGTCGCCCAGGCGCCACTTGTTATTGAAAGAAAAAAGGAATTTGAGATCACGCTTGCCTTAAAGGCAGCAAAGTTGCTTGATTTGCGTGAATGGGCTGAGGTGTCCGGGGTTGACGCTCAGCCCAATTTTGCCGCCTCTTGAGAGGCGATCATCATAATGGTGCCGGCTGAACCATGTCCGGCGAGGAGGGCGAGCCCATGTCAGCGATTTATCCCGATCTTGCGGCCAAGACTGTCGTGGTGACCGGTGGAGGCTCCGGCATCGGCGCCAGTATCGTAAGGCGCTTCGCGCAGCAGGGCGCCAAGGTGGGGTTTCTCGACATCAAAGAGGAGGAGTCCCGCGCGCTTGCCGATGAAATTCGCGCCTCAGGCGGCACCGTGCATTTCGAGAAGGCCGATGTCACCGACATCGACGCCCTTGTCGCCGCGATCGGCGCAATCCGGGCCCAGTTCGGCCCCATCGACATCCTCGTCAACAATGCAGCCCACGACGAGCGCCACGCGACCGAAACGGTGACACCGGCCTATTGGGACGATCGCATCGCCGTCAATCTCAAGCACCAGTTCTTCGCCGCGCAGGCTGTGCTGCCGGACATGAAGGACCGGAAGGCGGGGGTCATCATCAATTTCGGATCGACCTCGTGGATGGTCGGACAGGGCAATATGGCTGTCTATACCGCGTCGAAATCGGCGGTCCTCGGTCTCACGCGGTCGCTCGCCCGTGATTTCGGCCCTTACAACATCCGCGTGAACGCCATCGCGCCGGGCTGGATCATGACCGAACGGCAGATCGAGAAGTGGATGACGCCCGAAGGAGAAGAGGAGCTCATGCGGCGGCAGTGCCTGAAGCGCAGGCTGGTTCCCGATGAGCTTGCGCGCTTCACTATCTTTCTTGCGTCTGATGAGGCCTCAGCTTGTACCAATCAGCACTATGTGGTCGACGGCGGTTGGGTCTGAGCGGATACGCGCGGATTGCATAACGCTGCGCTCGCCCTAAAGATTAAGATGATGCCTCTTACAGGGGCGTTCGTGCCTCGCATGCGGCGGCATCAGCTGCATCCGGACGCCGCTATTTGACAGCGGATGCCTCAGTGGTTGCGCGCAATGCGCAGCAGCACCGGCAGTGCAACGATAGGTTGCGCTATCTATCATGATTCTCTGGATGGCAGTAGGTGTTGCTGGTCCGGTGCCGTCCGTGGCGGGTGCAGATACAGAGCGGGTCCTGCCGCCGGGTCTCAGGGGCCTGCGCGACGCTCCCATGGGGAAGGTGATATCGCGTGTCGAATAGGATCCGCGTCGGACGCGGCGCAGCGCTGCAGATGGTGGCTGAGGTGCGTGATTTCCCGAATCGTGCCGCATTGATGCCGTGATTCAGTGATGTCGCAACGCAGCAACGGATGCTGCGCCGCATCAATTCGCTAATGAATGGGTCTTCGCTCGGAAATGTTCGCTCCCGCGGTCTCTTAAAGTGTCGTTTATGCAACATGGGGGTCAAAAACACCCCCAGCCTCCCGTCCGTGCTTTGGAACTGATTGAACGTTGGGCTTCCGTCCAGCATGGTAATGAGGCGTCGGGGGCACCCGTTACGCATCGCGGGTTAAACCGCTGGCATGGGCTCTTCGGAGTGAGTGACCGGAGGATAACCTACAAAAAACGGGGAAAAGGGCACTTCTGAAGTTCAGGCTCCGGTCTGGTTTTGAAGAAAGCCTGCTCCCAATGGGTCTCGATTTTTTTGGAGGTCAGAATGAAGCTCGTTAAGAGCCTTCTACTCGGTAGCGCTGCAGGCTTCGCCGCGGTTGCCGGGGCTCAAGCCGCAGATCTTCCCATGACGAAGGCTGCGCCGGTTGACTATGTTCGCGTTTGCTCGGTCCACGGCGCGGGCTTCTTCTACATCCCCGGCAGCGACACCTGCATCAAGCTCGGCGGCCGCGTCCGTGCCGAGTTCATGTATCAGGAGCCGCTGAACAACGGTGCGGGGCAGGGTCGCAATCGTGACGCCACCGGCTTCCGCGGCCGTGGTCAGCTCGACGTCGATGCCCGTACCTCGTCCGAATGGGGCACGATCCGTGCCTTCTTCCGTTTCCAGCTGACGCGCAACAGCGGTGTGTACCGCGCGTCCTACGCCGGGCCGCAGGGCAGCGCGAACGACTCGAACTTGGATAAGGCCTTCATCCAGTTCGCGGGCTTCACGGCCGGTGTCGCTCAGTCGTTCTTCGACTTCTATGCTGAGTCTCTGAACTGGGGTTCCGCTCCGGGCGTTCTCCCGGGTTCGGACCAGGGCGCGACTCAGTTGCTCGCTTACACGGCGACCTTCGGTTCGGGCTTCTCGGCGACGATCTCGCTCGAAGACCGCAATCAGCGCGCAGTTGCTGGCGCGAATACGGTTGTTTACACTTATAATAGCGCTGGTCAGCGCATGCCCGACGTGGTCGGTGTCCTGTTCGTTGATCAGGGCTGGGGTTCGGCCAAGTTGTCGGGTGCCGTGCGTCAGTTGAATTCCTCTCTGTTGGATTACAATTACGGCACCTACATCGGCGGCAGCCGCGTGGACAACAAGTATGGCTATGCCATCCAGGGTGGTGTGAAGATCAACCTGCCGATGCTCGCCGCTGGTGATCAGCTTTGGTTGCAGGCCGCTTATGCGGAAGGCGCTCTTAGCTACATCGGTGTGACGGGCAATCCGGGGCT
This sequence comes from Chelatococcus asaccharovorans, assembly GCF_003201475.1. Classification (GTDB taxonomy): domain Bacteria; phylum Pseudomonadota; class Alphaproteobacteria; order Rhizobiales; family Beijerinckiaceae; genus Chelatococcus; species Chelatococcus asaccharovorans. The sequence continues at coordinate 169,760 of NZ_QJJK01000007.1, forward strand.
CGGCGGTCTTACCAATATTTTGCCGGTGTCCGACTACGTGATCCCGGTCGCTAATGTTGGCGGGACGCCCTACGCGACAGGCGGTGTCAAGCTGACCAAGGGCTGGAACGTTCTCGGCGCTTTCCTGCACTACTGGACCCCGAGCCTGCGTTCGACCCTGTGGGGCAGCTACACCTCTGTTGATTTCCCCGGCCAGGTTGTTGCTGGCAGCGTCTACCGTGACTTCAAGGTCTTCCAGGCCGCTTCGGCTTTGATCTGGTCGCCGGTGAAGGCGATGGATATCGGTGTGGAAGTCCTCTACGCCAAGGTCGATGCCAAGCGTAACTGGGCTACGACCGTTTATCAGAAGAGCAACGAAGATCAGTGGCAGGGTCGTCTTCGCTTCCAGCGCGATTTCTGATCCCAGACTGAGCTCTCTGAGTTCATGGAACCCCGGTGCCTGGCACCGGGGTTTTTTCGTTGCTGCAAGACCATCCGCGAATCTGCGCCGCCGTGGGGCCGCGAGGCTCCCAAGATGTCATGACATTGAGATGGGCGCCTCGCCTTCGCCGCCTGATGAAGCCGTGGCGCCGCGCACGGGCCGTGAACGATCCGACGGGCGTAGTGATCGAGCCCGGCGAGAAATGCGTCCCCCATTCGGCCACAGCATCGTCCCCTGCGCCGCGTTTCCGCCGGCGCATTGTCGAGCGATGTGGATCCCAGTTCGCGTGAAGGCATTCCGTAAAAACTAGAGTAAATCCGACTTATATGGAATCGTCTGATTCCATATAAGTCATTGAATTTACTGTTGAATTTATGAGCAGAGCAAGTCCGCAAAAGACGGACTTGCTCTAGGATCGAGAACATTGCCAGTGAGCCAGAGTTCACCGGCGATGCTCCGCGCCAATCCGGCTTGTAGTGCAGCCGCCGATACCGGCTGAGCCCGGGAATATGCGTGTTTATTGTTGAGCGGAGCGAGACGCAGCTTGGTGTTCAATCATTCGGCTTTTAATGAATGTGGACAACAATGCAGGTCCGAGTGGCAATCGAAATGTGTAGCATCGTCTTTGAATGCGATGGGCCGTCTCAATAAAGGTCGCGCGGTTACCTTCTTAAGTTGGCGGAAACTTTCCATGGGATCCAAAACACAGGACAAGTAGAGGGTGTGAAGCGACATCAGGATCTTTTTTGAGTAAGTTATAGCCGCTGGATGCGAGTTATAATTATTTTAAATTATGCGTTTTCAGAGGAAATATTGCGTTGTCCATATTTTGTGCGAATTCGGAACGCTTTGAATAAATGGTAATCAACTATCTGTTGCGCTTTTGTCGCATATGCAGTCTTGATGAATTCTTGGGTTGTTTCCCATCGACCGCAAATGCGCGCTGCGCGTAAAGTATTGCCAGATGTTACGGCCTTCGCCGTTGGAGGAGACTGAGATGCGTTTGGCTTCCCTCGTGCTGTTGAGCTCTGTTGCCGCTTTCGCTTCGGTATCGGGCGCTCTGGCGGCCGATCTGCCGATGGCCAAGGCCGCGCCGGCCGACTATGTCCGGGTATGCTCGGTTCACGGTGCCGGCTTCTTCTACATTCCGGGCAGTGACCTCTGCCTGAAGCTTGGCGGCTATGTTCGTGCCGAGTATCTCTACGCGCAACCGAAGTGGTCGGTGCCCGGCAACGGCCGCTCGGCGGATGCGACAGGCTTCTTGGCGCGCGGTCGCCTTGAGGTCGATGCCCGCTCGTCCTCCGAATGGGGCACGATCCGCGCCTACTTCCGCTTCGAGCTGACGCGCCAGAGCGGGGCCTATCGCGCGCTTGGCGTTCCGGCCGGCAGCGTGACCGACTCGAGCCTCGACAAGGCGTTCATTCAGTTTGCCGGCTTTACGGCCGGTGTCGCCCAATCATTCTTCGACTTCTACGCGAATGACCTGAACTACGGCGGTTCGCTCGGTTCCGATGACGGCCAGACCCAGTTGCTGGCCTATTCCGCGACCTTCGGGTCGGGCTTCTCGGCGACCATCTCACTTGAAGACCGCAACCAGCGCAATGTCGGCACGAGCTACTATAATGCCGCCGGCGAACGGCTGCCGGACGTGGTCGGCAATCTGCTGCTGGATCAGGAATGGGGATCTGCACAGCTCTCCGGCGCGGTGCATCAGCTCAATTCAAGCACCATCTACGGCACCGACACCTTCGGCAGCAGGGTAGACACCACATACGGTTTTGCCGTGCAAGGCGGCGTGAAGGTGAAGCTGCCGATGCTCGCTGCCGGCGATTACATGTGGTTGCAGGCGGCCTATACGGATGGCGCCCTCAGTTATATCGGCATCAACGGTGATCAGGTCATCGGGCCGATGGTGGGCGTCGCGACCGACGGCGCGATCGTTAATGGGGATATCAAGAAGACGCAAGGGTGGAACGCTCTTGCCGCGATGCTCCACTATTGGACGCCGAATATTCGCCAGAGCGTCTTCGGTGGTTACAGCAAGGTCAATTACTCCGGTGCCGTTACCTCCACCTATGGCATTAGCGACTTCAACACCTGGACGGTGGGCTCCAACCTCATCTGGTCACCGGTCAGCGCCATGGATATCGGTGTCGAGGTTCTCTACACCAAGCTCGACCCGAGCGGCCGCACACTCGTCTATGACAATGGCACCACGGCGCTTTACAAGTCGTCCGAGGACCAGTGGCAGGCACGTCTGCGCTTCCAGCGCGACTTCTGACGATTGCCGAAAGGCGTCGGCTCCAGCCTGTCTGATTGCAGAACGGCGGCCTTGGCAACAGGGTCGCCGTTTCTGCGAACGGTCTCTCCCGATCGCAGAGCCGATCCGGTAAACTGGCGTTTATCGAAGATGCTCCAGGCGTTGCGTTTGGCCGGCCCCTCCCTGATGGGTGATGGCTGTCTGACGCGGCGGAGCGGCGAGCGGTGAGTGGAGACCTTCGGCGGCGCTGCGAGCCTTCGCATCGGCTTTCGCATGGGCCTTGCTCGCCGCCGCAATGCCCCAGATGAGGCCGAGCATCAGATAGAACTGCCGCCAATGGTCGGTATCGATCTGGAACCCTTGGATCGTTATGACGATCAGCGCGGACCAGACGGCGATCGCGTGGGGCTGCAGCGGCCCCCGCCGGAAAACCGTGCGCCATGCGACCACCCACGTCGCGGCGATCAAGGTCACGTAGGAGAGACCACCAAGCCACCCATAGGATGCAAAGGCGTTGATATAGACGCTGTGGGGGTCGGCGTCGAAATAGACGTGAAATCGCAACGGCCCCAAGCCGTTGACGTGCTCGAGGAGGAGGGGGATGCTGCGCAGCTGGTTACCGAAGCGCCCGGTCGCCCCTTCGTCGTAGTCCTGTGACAGCGAGGCGCGCATGGTGAAGATCTCACGCACGCCGTCGATCGAAAGGGCAACGCCCAGCATCACCAGGAGGATGGCGACACAGCCGAGCGCGTAGAAGATCATCATGCGCCTCTGGGCGAGCGTGGCACCCGTGATGAAGCTGAGCGCAAAGAGGAGTCCCAGAGCGCCGACCAGATCAGCCCAGGCGCCGCGCGAGAACGACAGGAACAGGGCGAGCAGCGGAACGCTGAGGAGGAGGATCGTCTTGAGGATCCCGGTGCGGCGCTCGATGAGCCCCTGAACGATATAGACGATGGGCAGCACCATATAGGGACCCATAACATTGGGGTCCTTGAAGGTGCCGGAGGCACGCCCGTAGACGGTGAAGATGCCGCCAAGGCCGGCGATGTCGAAATAGCCGAGAAGACCGGCGATGCCGGCCGGCCAGGCCGACCAGATCAGGGCGGAGCGTATGGTTTCCAGCCGCCGGAGCGGCGCCTGCGTGAGGACCGATGCGAAGAAGACGGACGTCATCGCGAGATAGATCGAGATGACGATGAATAGGACGCTGCGGCTTTCATTGAGATAGGGCATCAGCGAGACGGCCCCACCGATATTGAAGAGCGTCAACAGACCAAGCATCGGTGCTGCACTTGCGGGAATCCGGAAGCCGATGAGCAGCGCGGTCACGAGGGCGAGGGGGAAGAGAAGCTCGTACAAGGACGGTTCGATCAGGACGAATGCGCCCGCGAAGACGAACAGCCAGAGCGCGAGACTGTCGAGGCGCGCGAGCGAGATGCGTAGCTTGCCGCCACGCCGCGCCCGGCGCGGTGCCAGGGCAGCCGCAGCCTGCCGCAGATCGTCGTGCGTCGTGCCGCCTGTTCCGGCTATCGGACGCGCCTGGGCCATGGTTCCGTTGGCGGAGGCTGTCGGGAAGGGACGCAAGGCATCTTCGAACAATTCCGCGATAACGGGGCGGCGGTTCCGATGGAATTGCTTAGAGCCGGGGTGTTCCAACGTTTTCGCGACGCGAGGGAAGGCGGAAACGCACGCGCTGCGGCCCTCCGATGGCCGGCCGTTTGTGCGTCCGGCCCTGGCATCCACGCGCTCAATAGGCGTTCTCGGTGGAGAGCAGGGCGAAGGGGGTCCGGATCAGGATATAAAGGTCGAAGAGCACGGACCAGTTCTCGATGTAGAATAGGTCGTGCTCGACGCGGCGCTGCAGTTTCTCCTCGGTATCGGTCTCGCCGCGCCAGCCGTTGATCTGCGCCCAGCCCGTGATGCCGGGCTTCACGCGATGGCGCGCAAAATAGCCATCGACCACCTTGTCATAGAGGCGGTTCTCAGCCTTGGCCTTGACCGCATGCGGACGGGGGCCGACCAGCGAGAGGTCGCCCTTGAACACCACGTTGAACAATTGCGGCAGCTCATCCAGTGATGTCTTGCGGATGATGCGGCCGACCCGTGTCACCCGCGGATCCCCCTTGGTCACGAGCTTCGCAGCATCGGCGTCGGACTGGTCGACATACATCGAGCGGAACTTGAAGACCTCTATCAACTCGTTGTTGAAGCCGTAGCGCTTCTGGCGAAAGAGGATCGGGCCGCGCGAATCGAGCTTCACGGCGAGGGCCGTTGCGGCCAGGACAGGCGACAGGAGGATGATGAGCAGGGCGCCGACGACCTTGTCGAACAGCCATTTGAGGACGAGGTCCCAGTCGGCGATCGGCTTATCGAACACGTCGAGCACCGGCACGGCGCCGATATAGGAATAGGCGCGCGGCCGCAGCCTCAGCTTGTTGCGATGCGCGGCCAGGCGAATGTCGATCGGCAGCACCCAGAGCTTGCGCAACATGGAGAGCAGACGGTCCTCTGCGGTGATCGGCAGCGTGAAGATGACGAGATCGAGATGGGCGCGCCGGGCGAATTCCACGAGATCGCTCACGTTACCAAGCTTCGGATAGCCAGCGACGATGTCGGGTGACCGTTCGTCGCTGCGGTCGTCGAAGACGCCGCAGATCCGCAGGCCTGTGTCAGGCAGGCCGTCGAGTGCGCGGATGAGTTCCTCGGCAGCTGTACCCCCGCCGACGATCGCCGTGCGTCGATCGAGCCGGCCCGCCCGGGTGAGGGCCTTCACCGCGTAGGACAAGAGGGTGCGCCCTACCAGAAGGAGAACGAGGCCGACGAGGAACCAGCTTGCGAGCCAGACACGCGAGAAGTCCTCGCCGCGCTTGGCGAAGAACAAGGCGGCCATCAGAACAAGGAAGATCCCGCACCAGCCTCCGATCACGCGCAGTCCCTGGGCGAGCATCGTCCGAAACGAGCTGATATGGTAGATCCCGAGCGCCTGGAACACGATGACGGTGAGGATGGCGACGGACAGGATTGTGATGCCGTGGATGAGGGGGAATTGGCTGTCCGGCTTGAGGTAGAGTGCATGGACGCCGAGGCCCGCCGCGGCCACGGTCGCACAATCGACCACGCGCGCAATTCCGGCGAGGACGACCGGCGAATAGGTCGGCTTGACGGGACGGGCGGCAATCTCCTCGGCAAGCGGCGTCAACGGCCGCGCGGCATCGGCTGGGATCGGTTGCTTGAGAAGATCACGAATATCGTAGGTAGGCATATGCCGCCTCTCTGCCGACCCAAGACCCCGCGCTGGCCGACGAACATAGCCCACCGCGGCACTTGGCGGCGGATCACTGCGGCACATATGCCTAATTGATAAGCGTCACGGAAGCTTTAACGCAATGGTTGATCCCGCTATCGAGCACGGATTTCATCATATCCCAAGAGAATTCCATCGACCATGAGGCTGACTGAAAAAGAGGCATGCACATAGTCGCGCAGCGCTTCGGCGTCCGCGAGCGCGCGATTGGCGTCGCCGAGGGTCTGCGTGATCGCGGCGGCGAGAGCCGGAACGTCGGCGGGGGCGACCAGCCGCGAGGCGGCCGGGCCGAAGATTTCGGGGATGCCGCCCACCCGCGTGGCAATCAGCGGCTGTCCGGCCGCGGCGGCTTCCAGGATGACATAAGGAAGGGATTCCGCGCGGGACGGGACGACCATCGCGCGTGCCTCGGGCAGCACATGGCGGATCGGGGATGGTGGCCGCATGGTCACCGTATCAGAGAGCCCCAGTTTGACGATCTGCGCGCGGAAGGCTGCCTCGTCCGGCCCCGCGCCCACGATGAGAAGGCGCGGGACGGGCTGTCCGCTCGCCCTGAGAAGGGCAATGGCGTCAAGGAGAATATCGATGCCCTTCAAGGTCCTGAGCTCCCCGATGAACAGGAGATCAAAGGCCGGGGACGGGCGGGAGAGCGGGGCGAATTCCGCCTCGGTGAGGCCGTTGTGGACGACCTTCTCCAACTGCCCGGAGGGGCCGAGGTAGCGATGAAACTCTTCGCGGACAAAGCCGCTTTCAAAAATGAAGAGATCGGTGCGGCGCGCGAGATACCGTTCCACGGCCATGTAGAGATGGTGCGCCGGATGCGCGGGGCCGTAGTGAAAGCTGCCACCGTGGGGCGTATAGACGCGCGCGGGGCCGCCAGGCTTGCGGCTGGCGGCGAGCCTGGCGAACAGGCCACCCTTCGCGCCGTGGCCGTGAACAACATCGGGCCGGAGGTGACGGACATGACGGGCAACCGTACGGATCGTCGCGAGATCGCCAACGCCGGGCAGGCGCCCCATTGCGACACGCCTGACGCTCAACGAGAGCGAGGCCTCCAGGGATGCAAGGGCCGCATCGGCGCGCGCACCGCCGGTGGTCGCATCGCAAATGATGCCGACGTCATGGCCGCGCTCGCTTTGTCCGCGTGCAAGATCCATCACATGGCGAAACAGACCGCCGACCGGCGTGCGGAAGACATGCAGGATACGCACGGCGGTTCACTCGCTGTCCGTTGGCAATTGACACCACATCCCCAGGTGGCCTGAGCGGAGATCAGGGCGCGGGGATCGCACGCGACTTTTGTCGGCTCTCAGAACCAGCGTTCCTTGAGCATGATGGTGTCGCCCGGCTGGACGGGATAGGTCAAGGGAACGGTGCCGATAACCACCTTGCCGCCAAGCTGGCGTGTAATCTCCGCTTCATTCTGGTTTGCCCGCGGCGAGAAGCCGCCGGCAATGGCAACGGCCGTCTGCACGGTCATGCCGCTGACGAAGGGATATTGGCCCGAGCTCTGCACTTCGCCCAGAATGAAGAACGGCCGATAGGTCTCGACCTCGACCGTGACGCGCGGCTCCCGCAGATAGCTGCTGCGCAGCTTCTGCTCGATGAGTTTGGCGAGGTCCGTCGTCGTCCTTCCGGTTGCCGGGATCGTGCCGATGAGCGGCATCGTGATGCGACCTTGCGCATCCACCGCGTAGATATTCGAAAGGTTGTCCTGTGAGAATACGATGACGCGAAGCTTGTCGCCCGGCCCGAGCGTATAGGGCTGAGATGGCAGAGCGCGAAAGACCTCAACGGCAGGTTGACGCTGAGCGCAAGCTGTGCACGCGAGACCGATGAGGAGGGCATAAACAAGCGAATGTGTGCGCGCCATGGCTTTGCTACAATGAATGCTACTGCTGCACGGTAGCCTCGCATGGTTAATAAAGAGTCAGCGGGATAGGATCTTACGTCGACCGTTGTTTCCGAACGGCAGGTGGCGCGGTGGCCTTAACTCTACGGCAACCAAGAAGTGATGTTCTTTTGCGGCTAATGATGCGTAGGTGAGCCCATGTCGAAGTTCTTTGGCGCCGGTGCAGCAGACAGGGACGCTGTTTTGCGGCCGGTGGACGATCTTGACGTGGGCCAGATCTGGCGCGCGATCATGGCGCGGCGGCTGTGGATCATCATCCCCACCGTAATGGCCTGCGTCGCTGCGGTCGTCGCCGTCAATCTCATGGCGCCGCGCTACACTGCGGAAACGCGCGTCATCCTTCAGAATGGCGACAACTTCTACACGCGTCCAGGTGGGGCCCAGGAGCTCCAAGGCCAGATCGACAGCGAGGCCGTCCAGAGCCAGGTGCAGTTGATCATGTCACGGGACCTCGCGCGTGAGGCCATCCGCAAACTCGATCTGACGAACAATCCGCTGTTCAATAATCCAGATGCTTCGATCGGGCTGGTGCGCCGCGTCATGAACGCGCTCGGGGTCAGAGGCGAGGCGCCGCGGATCAATCCGGAAGAGCAGGCTCTCGACATCTTTGCCCAGCAACTGCAGGTTTTCCAGGTGGGGAAATCGCGCGTGCTCGCCATCGAATTCACATCGGAGGATTCGGACCTTGCCGCGCGCATCGCCAATACGGTTGCCGAACTCTACATTGCCTTGCAGCAGACCGTAAAACAGGAGGCGGCACGATCCGCCTCCGAATGGCTCGCGAGCAATATCGAGCCGCTGCGCAAGCGCGTCGCCGAGGCTGAAGCGCGTGTCGAGGACTTTCGCGCCAAGACGGGCCTTTTGTTGGGAAGCGGCACGGCCACGCTGCCGACGCAGCAACTCGCCGATCTCTCCGCCCAGCTCGCCGCCTCGCGCACGGCCCAGTCGGATGCACAGGCGAAAGCCAATATGATCCGCAGCATGCTGGGTTCAGGCAATCTTCTGGAGATTCCGGATGTCGCGAACAATGATCTCGTGCGCCGGCTGACGGAACAGCGCATTGCCCTGCGCACACAACTCGCGCTGGAATCGCGCAATCTTCTTCCTGAACATCCCCGCATCAAGGAACTGAACGCCCAGCTTGCCGACCTCGATAGCCAGATTCGCCTGGCGGCAGAACGCGCCGTGCGCGCCTTCGAGAGCGATGCGCGCCTCGCGGGATCGCGGGTGGACAGCCTGGTTGCGGCGATCAACACGCAAAAGCAGGTCGCCGTCGACGCGAACGAGAACGAGGTGAAGCTCAGGGCGCTCGAGCTCGATGCGCGTAGCGAACGTGAGCAACTCGAGGGCTTCCTCGCCAAGTACAGGGAGGCCCAGGTGCGCGACAGCCGCGATGCCGCGCCTGCCGATGCGCGGATCGTGTCCCGTGCGGTCGCGCCGAGTGTGCCCTCCTTCCCGAAGAAGATCCCGATCATCCTCATCGCTACGCTGGCCACCTTCGCTCTGACATTTGTCGGTGTGCTGTCGCTGGAACTGGTTTCCGGGCGGGCGACTGTTGCGCGTGAGGAGGAAAGCTACGGCCCAGTCGCAGCGCCGATGACCCAGGCGACGCAGGAGCCGTTCCTGACCTTGCCCGCCCCCATCGATGCGGAGTTCCGCGACGTCGGGGCGCAGCAGGCCCCCTCGCCGGGATCCCCGCCCGGCAGCTCCGGCACCTTCGATGTCATCCTGTCGAAACTGGCCTTGCCGGAGAACAATGAGCGAGGGCGCCGCTTGTTTGTCGCGGAAGCAACTGTTGCCGCAGGCAACACGGACATGGCGAGGGCTCTGGCGCGCCATCTTTCGCGCAGGGCGCGGGTCGTGCTCATCAACCTCGTTGCGAACAGGGACGCGGATTTCGACGAGCCCGGCCTGACCGATCTTGTCACCGAGCACGCTGGCTTTTCCGACGTGCTGGGGCGCGAGGCGGGCTCGCGCCTGCACGTGATGGCCCATGGCACCCAGCCGTCCGAGGTGCTGGTTCGCGATCCTGACGCCATTGCCCTTTCCCTCTCGGCGCTCGACCAGACGTATGATTGGGTCGTATGCGGCCTGTCGCCGGGGCTGGATCCTGCAATCCTCGGCGCATTCGCGAGCCGCACCGATGGCTCCGTTCTGGTCGCACGCGAGGGCGAGAGCGAGGAGGCCACGTTGAGCGCCTACCAGAACCTGCAGGAACTGGGTGCCCAGAACATCGTGGTCGCCGTGACGCCGGCGGAGGATGATGGTCCGCTACATCGCGCGGCCTGATGGCTCTGCCCTGTATGATGCAAGCCGTGTGATGCAAGCGGTGGCCGCCGCTCGCATGACGGACGTCAGAGGATGTCAGGGTCTCGCGGACCGCTGTTTTGAGCTGCCCGGCGCCGGATGGGAATTTGGCGTGCTCGGATGCCAGGTTCCGGGTTTTTTCAGTAGTCACATGTCCGGAAATGCGCGAGGTTGGCCCGCAAATCTCGACATCAAGCAATAATGAAGGGGGAGAGGGTGAAGTATCTTTCCAGGTTCGCGTCCCGCGGACTGCCCGCACTGGTCGCAGTGGTTCTCGTCTCCGGTTTCGCGCAGGCCTACGACAACAAGCCTCCGGCCATCCAGGGCGTTCTAGTGACCCCGCTCCTGTCGACGACGACCACGGCGAGCGGTCAGCCCATCACCTTGCCCCGGGGCAATGCCGAGGTCATCGTGTCCACCTTCGACATCGCGCCGGGTGCGACACTGCCGGTGCACAAGCATCCCTTTCCCCGCTATGCCTATGTGCTGGCGGGCGATCTGCGCGTGACCAACACCGAAACCAACAAAAGCGACGACTACAAGACCGGCGACTTCATTGTCGAGATGATCGGTCAATGGCACCGGGGGACAAATATCGGCGCAACACCGGTCAAGCTCCTTGTCATCGACCAGGTCGACAAGGGGGCCTCCAACACCATCCTCCACGACTGATGCAGAAGCGAGGATCGGATCCCGCGACGCAGTTCAGCGGACCGGCCTTTGGAGCGGGCCAGTAGGGCCGGGTCACGCCAGCTTCCGGCGCGCGCGCTCCACAAGGGCCAGGACCCACGGCGTCTGCTTCGCCCACCGCTTGACGGTGCGCAACCCGCCATCGGCCAGACCGTAGACATGCCCCTTAGCGCTCACAGGAATGTAGGAGTCAGTCAATTCCTCGATCTTGTCGCAAACGACGAGCTTGTAGGGCGCTTCGCCAACGCCGAGGTCGAATGTCGCGAGGCCGCGCCGGCACTGGGTCTCGATGACATGGGTCAGAAGCAGATCGCCGGGGCTCGACTTGACGACGTCGTCTTCCGTGCAGAACGAATTGAACATGCCGCAGAAGCGCGTGCCGGCACTGGTTCCACCGAAGGTGGCGATGATCCGTTCCCCGACGAAGAGGGCATAGAGCTCGATCGCGGGCTTGCGGCCGTCCGCCGGCGCGCTGCCGCGCTGCAGGAAGGCAACTGCGGCAGGATGCGCAAAGGGGTTGTTGATGTGCTTCTGGCGGAAGCGCAGGCCCTTTTGATCCAGAAAGACATCAAGGACGCGTGAAATCTCCGCGGGATCGACAATCTGCCGGTAATCCAGAACGCCGATTTCCGACAGGCGCCGCTCCTTCTTGCGCATCTTCTTGCGCGTCTCGCCGCCGTGCAGCACATGAGCGGTCTTGTCGGGCGGAAAATCGAGGGCGCGCTTGAAGCCCGGACTGGGGCTCAGATGGCCCCCGAGGCTGACGAAGGGATTGGGCGTGCCCTGCCACTCTGCGGGCTGGTTGGAGAAGGCGAACACATCGATGTTGCCGGCGGCCCGGGCGATCTCGCGCAGGATGGTAAGGCATGTGGTTCTGTCGAAAAGGTGCAGCGCGCCGGCATCGAAGAGCGGCATGTGGAAATTCGCCTGCTTGCCCCCGGGCAATGTCGCGATCGTGGTTGCCTGTTGGCGATGGAGCGAAAGCGGAAGCAGCAGGACAGGCTTGCCCGCCGTATCCTCCACGGTGGCGACGATGAGTGTCTCGTGGTTGGCCGCGCCGAGCGTCTTCGCGTAGGCCATCACCCAGTCGAACATCTGATAGGGCGTGCCGAGCGCGCTTGCGCCGAATTCGCGCCAGAGGCTGGCGACTGCCTCGACGTCGCGGTAAATCCTGACCGGGCCGAGCGTCCGCGCGATGGCCGGTGTGCGGCCGGCCTCGTGGACGGGACGGGTCTTCGTCGTTGCGGATCCTTCGCTCGGTATGTTGCTCATGGCGATTCCATCCTGTGCTGAAGGTCCTTGCACCCCAACCATGCGTGTCATCGGCCGTGCCTCAAGCAACGGCGGCGCCAGCGCGGAGGTACCCCGCGGAGGCGAGCGCCGTCAATTGATGCTTGTGAAAGCGGTTAGCGGAGAAGAAATCAACTTCGCGCGCATGATCCTGCTGTTGCGAAAAGATTGGATCAATCTTTCTCGCGCATTGTGCCTGCGTTACAGGGGAAAGGCTCATGAGTACCCGCTATTCCGTGTTGCGCATGGGATTCGCCGCGATCTCCGCCGCGCGGGCCAATCGTTGGCTGCGCCCCTTCGCGCAAGGGCGAGGCCTGATCCTGATGTTGCACCACGTCCGGCCATGGGTGCCGCGCGATTTTGCGCCCAACGCCATTCTGGAAGTCACGCCGGACTTCCTGGACAAGGCGCTGGGCATTGTCGGACGCAGCCATGACTTCGTCGCCCTGGGCGATATCCCGCGGCGGCTCCGGGAACCCGGCGCGCGTCCGTTCGCGGCGGTGACCTTCGACGACGGTTATCGCGACAATGCGGAATTCGCGTTGCCTGTGCTCCAGCGCCATGGCGTGCCTTGGACAGTGTTTGTCACGCCCGGCTTTGCTGATCGCAGCGCGAGCCTTTGGTGGCTCGAGCTCGAGGAAGCCATCCGGCGCCTCGATCGGCTCGATGTCGAGATCGGCGAGGAGGAGCCCCTGTCGCTCAGCCTGCCGGCGCGGAGTGCGGCCGAGAAGTCAGCCGCCTTCAACCAGCTCTACTGGCAGTTGCGCAAAGGTCCCGAGGAGCGCCTGCGTGCCGTGGTCGCGATGCTCGCGGAGCGCACCGGCGTCGATGGTGCGGCACTCGTCGAAAATCTCTGTCTCGACTGGAACGACTTGCGTGCGCTGTCACGTCAGCCGGGCGTGTCGATCGGCGCCCATACGATGACCCATCCGATGCTGGCCAAGCACGGCCTGGAGATGGTGCGTACGGAGATGCACATGAGCCGGGTCACGATCGAGCGCGAGCTCGGCCGCGGCGTTCGGCATTTCGCCTATCCCGTCGGCGACCCCGAGTCGGCCGGTGAGCGTGAGTTCGACGCGGCGGCCGAGGCGGGGTTCGAACTGGCGGTGACGACCCGGCCGGGTCACATCTTCGCGGAACATCTCCACCATCTGCATGCGCTGCCGCGCGTCTCGCTAAACGGGGCTTTCCAGTCTGCCGCCGCGGTCGAGGCCCTCGCCTCCGGTGTGCCCTTCCTCCTCTGGAACCGCGGGCGCCGGCTCAATATCGCTTGAGCGGCAGGTTTCAGCGGTCGGCGGCGTCCGGGCGCTCCATCCAGCGGATGAGGGGCAGCAGCGGCAGGATCCAGGCGAGACCGACGATCACGTAGAAGGCCATCTGGACGCCGCTCGATGAGGCTTGCACGCGCCCTTGCGCCAGGGCCATGGCCACAAGCGCATAGACGCAGACGAACACCAGCATGAAGACCGTTCCGAGAAATTTGCGCGTGCGCCGGCGCATGACCATCCGTCCTTGAAGGGGCTGCGAGCGAGGGTGCGGCGGCAGGAAGCGTTGTTCCCGCAGCCGGCGCGGACTATGTGTCGGTTGCACGCCGTCCGCAACCCCCACCGAACCGCGCGGGGAGGGTGGTGATGCGGCATGACAGGACGGGTGAGTTATCCATGGCCAGTGTGGCAGAGATCAACGGCACGGTGCGCGGCGCGGATGATGCAACCGACCGGGCGCGCCTGCGGGCCTTGCGCCTGTGGCTGTTCAGCGTCGCCGGGCTTGTCTTCGTGATGATCCTTGTCGGCGGCGCGACACGCTTGACGGATTCGGGCCTCTCCATCACCGAATGGAAGCCGGTGACCGGCGCTCTCCTGCCGTTCAGCGAGGCGGCCTGGCTGGCGGAATTTGAGAAGTACAAGCAGATTCCGCAGTATCAGCTCCTCAATCAGGGCATGAGCCTCGCCGCGTTCAAGCACATCTACCTCTGGGAGTGGGGGCATCGTTTCCTGGGGCGGTTGATCGGCGCCGCCTATCTGCTCCCATTGCTCGTTTTCGTTGCGAAGGGCTGGGTGCGCGGCCGTTTCCTTGCCGTTCTGCTCGGTATCGGCGTGTTGGGCGGCCTGCAGGGCGCCATAGGCTGGATCATGGTGGCCTCCGGCCTCAAGCCGGGCATGACGGCGGTCGCACCGGTGAAGCTGATGGCGCATCTCATGGCCGCCTCGGCGATCTTCGTGGCGCTGATCTGGGTCGCCGTTGGTCTCAAGCTCCGTCCCGTCCAGGCGAGCGAGCGCCGGCTGGCTTTCGGCGCGAGCCTCGTTCTCGCGATCGTTCTCGTGCAGATCGCACTTGGCGCCCTGGTCGCCGGCCTTGATGCGGGGCTCGCCTTCAACACCTGGCCCCTGATGGACGGCGGCTTTGCCCCGCAGCTCGACACGCTGCTACCGATCAAGCCGCTTTGGCTGAATGTCATCGAATCCATCGCGGCGGTGCAGTTCAATCATCGCCTTGGCGCCTATGTGCTTCTGGCTGTCACCTTCTGGCATGTCTACCGGTCTCGCCGGATCGCGCCGGATTCACCGGCGGCGCGGCGGGCTGCAATCCTGGCTATGCTGGTGGTCATCCAGGCGGGCATCGGCATCGTCACCCTCTTGCTCGTCGTGCCGGTCTGGGCCGGCCTGCTGCATCAGGGTTTCGCCATGCTCCTCCTCGGTCATGCGACGGCCCATCGCCGGCTGCTGGTTAAGCCGGCCTGAATCATTTTATGCGCAAGCTTTGCTAAGGCCTTGCGATGATTCGCGGATAAGCAAAGTGTTGTCGATCGCATCCTTCTCCCAAACGGGAGAAGGTTTCCTTCGCATTTAAGGACGTGTGTCCCTCACCCGTGCCTGCGGCACGACCTCTCCCACAAGGGAGAGGTGAACCCTTCTCCGGGTGGCGTTCCTTCTCCCCGGCGGGGAGAAGGGCAGGATGAGGGGGACGACAGTCGCCATCCCCTCATCCGGCACTGCGTGCCGATCTCTCCCCGCCGGGAGAGGTGTAACCGCGCCTTAAGCGGTCGCTGCGAGCGCCTGCTCGAGGTCGGCGATCAGATCCTTGGTATCTTCAAGGCCGATGGACAGGCGGATGACCTCCGGACCGACGCCCGCCTTCGCCTGCAGCTCCGGCCTCATGCTCTTATGCGTCGTCGTCGCCGGGTGGATGGCGAGCGAGCGTGTCTCGCCGATATTGGCGAGATGCGAAAAGAGCTTGAGGTTTTTCAGGAAGCGCCGCGCGCCCGGCTCTCCGTCCTTATGGGCGAAGGTGAAGACGGAGCCCGGCCCGAGCGGGCTGTAGCGGAGCGCGAGCGCGCGGTTGGGATGCCCCTCCAGTCCCGGATAGCTCACCGACGCCACCGCCGGATGTGAGGCGAGATAGTTGGCCACCACATGGGCATTGGCGCAGTGGCGCTTCATGCGCAGGGGAAGCGTCTCGATCCCTGTCAGGATCATAAAGGCGTTGAACGGCGAGAGGCCGGGGCCGAGGTCCCGCAGGCCGTAAAGACGTGAAGCCACGGCAAAGGGGCTCGCCGGGAATTTCTCCGTGAGCACCATGTTGCCGTAGTCCGGCCACGGCTCCGAGATCATCGGGAAGCGACTGTCACCCTTCCAGTCGAACCGGCCGCCGTCGACGATGGCGCCGCCGATCACCTGCCCATGGCCACCGAGGAACTTGGAGGCCGAGTGGAAGACGATGTCGGCGCCGTATTCGAAGGGGCGGATGAGGAAGGGCGTCGCCAGCGTGTTGTCCACGATGAGCGGCAGCTTGTGCTTCTGCGCGATCTTTGCAATCGATTCAATATCAACGACTTCGCCCGAGGGGTTGACGATCGACTCGATGATGATCGCCTTGGTCTTCGGCGTGATGGCCCGCTCGAAATTCTCGGGCCGGTCGGCATCGACGAAGATCGGCTTCACGTCGTTGCGCTTGGCGAGCCTGCCCATCAGGCCCAATGACCCACCGAACAGAATGCTGGCCGCCAGATATTCGTCGCCGCTCTCGAGAAGCGTCATGAGGATGACGAGAAGCGCCGCCTGGCCGGAGCCTATGGCAACGGCGCCCGTGCCGCCTTCGAGCGAGGCGATGCGCCGCTCCAGCGGGGCCGTCGTCGGATTGGAACCGCGCGAATAGGAAAAGCCGGTCTGGCGCATCGCGAAGATATCGGCGGCCATGTCCGGGCCATCGAAGACGAAGCCGTTGGTCAGGAATAGCGGCGTGGCGCGGGCGCCGGTGGCCGGATCGGGGGCCGTGCCGGCCTGGACGGCGCGGGTTGCGAAAGCGAGGGGCTTGTTCTGGTCTGACATGCTGGGTTCCTCAGGCGCTGGCGGCGGCAAGCGCCTGGTCGAGATCGGCGATCAGGTCGTCTTTGTCTTCGATGCCGACGGACAGGCGCACGACGTCCGGTCCGGCCCCCGCGGCGACCTTCTGCGCGTCGGTCAACTGTTTGTGGGTGGTGGATGCAGGGTGGATCACCAGCGAGCGGGTGTCGCCGATATTGGCAAGATGGGAAAAGAGTTTGAGATTGGAGACAAGCTTGATGCCCGCGTCGTAGCCGCCCTTCAGGCCGAAGGTGAAAACAGCGCCGGCGCCGCGCGGCAGGTAACGCTGGGTGAGCGCGTAATAGGGGCTCGTCTCGAGGCCGGCGTAGCCCACCCAGGCGACGGCCGGATGCTGCGACAGATGCTGGGCGACCGCGAGCGCGTTGTCGGAATGCTGCTGCATCCGGAGCGACAAGGTCTCGACGCCGTTGAGAATGAGGAAGGCATTGAAGGGCGACAGCGCCGGCCCGAGATCGCGCAGGCCGAGCACGCGCGTCGCGATGGCAAAGGCGAAATTGCCGAAAGTCTCGCCAAGCACCATCCCGTTATATTCCGGACGCGGCTCGGAAAGGAGCGGATAGCGCTTGTCGCCGACCCAGTTGAACGAGCCGCCATCCACGATCAGGCCGCCGATCGAATTGCCGTGGCCACCGATGAACTTGGTCGCCGAATGGACGACGATGTCGGCGCCGTGCTCGATGGGCCGCCAGAGATAGGGCGTCGCCAGGGTGTTGTCGACGATGAGGGGGAGATTGGCCTTCTTGGCAATCGCCGAGATCGCCGCGATATCGACGATAACGCCGCCCGGATTGGCAATGGATTCAACGAAGATCGCCTTGGTCTTCGGCGAGATGGCCTGCTCGAAGCTCGCCGGGTCGGTGCTGTCTGCCCAGACGACATTCCAGCCGAAGCTCTTGAAGGAGTTGTTGAACTGGTTGATCGAGCCGCCGTAGAGCCGGTTGCCCGCGATGAATTCGTCACCGGGCTGAAGCAAGGCATGAAAGGTCAGGAACTGCGCTGCGTGGCCCGATGCGAGCGCCAGCGCCGCGGTGCCCCCCTCGAGGGCGGCGATGCGTTCCTCGAGCACGGCGTTCGTCGGGTTTCCGATGCGCGTGTAGATATTGCCGAAGGCCTGCAGGCCGAACAACGACGCGGCATGTTCGACATCGTTGAAGACGAAGGATGTCGTCTGATAGATAGGTGTGGCGCGCGCACCCGTGGTGGGATCCGGATGAGCACCGGCGTGGATGGCCAGCGTGTCGAAACCGGGTTCTTTATCAGCCATTGCCATCTCTCCTCAGTGGTGCGGCCGCGCTCACCTTATCTGTCATTTCCTGTTTAACGGCCGTATTGTTCGATAAACCGAACGGACCGGTCGGTCAACGACGAAATCATGGGCGGGGCTGGGTTTTCTGGCCATAGGAATTGCCGCGGCGATTGCCGCCCTTCAGGGATGGCTCCCGCCGAAGAGGCGAGGGCGTTCGATGGCTGGGCAGCGGTTCATGATCACCGTCACCCCCTTGGCCTCCGCGCGCCTCGCGGCGGCGTCATTGCGAACGCCGAGCTGCATCCAGATGACCTTCGGAAGGGCCGGCAGGGCCAGCGCTTCGTCGACCACCGCGCCGGCCGCCTCCGAATTGCGGAAGACATCGACCATGTCGACGGGAACGGGCACATCCGCGAGCGTCGCAAAAACATCGCGCCCGAGGAGCGTCTGCCCGGCGAGGCCCGGATTGACGGGGTAGAGCGCGTAGCCTGCATCGATGAGATAGGCCATGACCCCGTGGCTTGGCCGTGCCGGATTGTTCGACGCGCCGATAAGCGCGATCGTCCTGGTCTCCGTCAGAACGCGGCGGATCAGATCGTCGTCGTAATGGTCATGGGCCATGGGTCACCTCGCTTCACCTTGCCGGCGCGACGGTAACGCAGCCATCGTTTGCCATGAAGCGGAAAGGCATATCCCCTGATGATCCCCGTTGTCGCCGGGGACGCCGCAGCCGTTGTCATCTCGGACAACTCTGCCTCCCGTTGTCACCCCGGGGCCCTGCGGAACAGGGAGCCCGGGATCCATGACCATTGTAGCGCACCATTCGGCACCACCGGTGTTCATGGGTCCCGGACAGCCGCGGCGCGGCTTCCGGGATGACCGGGGCGGGACGGGAGAGGGAAGCGCAAAAAAAGCGGTATTATATTACCATTTATCCTAAGATGATGTTTTTTATTCCTTTTTTGCCAGCCTGCGCCGATTATCGCGCTTGACAGCAGCGCCTGCCCTGATTATGCGATCGTCACTCTCGCGCGGCGGCTTGTCCGTATGCGCTGTGGCAGCGCGGCTTACCGCCGTATCAGTTTCGGAAGACCCTCATGAAGACTTTTTCGGCCAAACCAGCCGACGTCGAGAAGAAGTGGGTGCTCATCGACGCCTCCGGGCTCGTTGTCGGCCGCCTCGCTACGATCGTCGCCCTTCGGCTGCGTGGCAAGCACAAGCCGTCCTTCACGCCGCATGTGGACGATGGTGACAACATCATCATCATCAATGCCGACAAGGTGGTCCTGACCGGCCGCAAGCGCGACCAGAAGGTCTATTACCATCACACGGGCTACCCAGGCGGCATCAAGGAGCGGACTGCGAAGTTCATCCTCGAGGGCCGTTTCCCGGAGCGCATCGTCGAGAAGGCCGTCGAGCGCATGCTCCCGCGCGGGCCGCTTGGCCGCAAGCAACTCGGCAACCTCCGCGTCTACAAGGGCGCGTCCCATCCCCACGAAGCCCAGCAGCCTGTCACTCTCGACGTCGGCGCTATGAACCGTAAGAACGTGAGGAGCGCCTGATCATGGCCGAGACCCTCCAGAGCCTCTCCGAGCTGGGCGAGCGTATTGCGCCGGCCACGCCCGACGCACCTGTGCATGTCCAGAAGCTGGACGCCTACGGCCGTGCTTATGCCACCGGCAAGCGCAAGGACGCCATCGCCCGCGTCTGGATCAAGCCCGGTGCCGGCCAGATCACGATCAACGACCGCCCGATCGACGTGTATTTTGCGCGCCCGGTGCTGCGGATGATCCTGCGTCAGCCGCTCGTCGTCGCCAACCGCGTTGACCAGTACGACATCAATGTCACCGTCCTCGGTGGTGGGCTGTCCGGCCAGGCCGGTGCCGTGCGTCACGGTCTGTCCAAGGCTCTGACCTATTTTGAGCCGGAGCTGCGCTCGGTGCTCAAGAAGGAAGGCTTCCTGACCCGCGACAGCCGCGTGGTCGAGCGCAAGAAGTACGGTCGCGCCAAGGCTCGCCGCTCCTTCCAGTTCTCCAAGCGCTGAGACTGGCCGGCGCCTTTCGGGGCGTCCGTTACCTTGGCTATACGGATATACAGAAAAAGGGCGGCGTCAGCCGCCCTTTTTTCTTGCGCCTGAAGGGATCCAAGGGCTGAACTTCGGAAAAGGTCATTAGACGAGGGAATCACCGTGCCGTCTGACGAGCCACATCCCGGGCCCGCCATCGATAATGCCTTTCTTGGGCCGGTGCGGGGAGGCGCGAGCGATCCCACCTTCGCCGGGGCGCTCTCCTTCATGCGCAGGCGCTACAGCCGCGATCTTGTCGGCATCGATACGGTGATCTGGGGAATTCCCTATGATTGCAGCACGTCGAACAGGCCCGGCACACGGTTTGGTCCGCAGGCGATCCGCCGGGCGTCGGCGACCTTCGACGGCGATCCGCAATTTCCCTCGGGGCTCGACCCCTTCGCCGAATTGAGCGTCGTCGACTGGGGCGACTGTGCCTTTGACTACCGGCGCCTTCAGGACGTGCCTGCGCTTATCGAGAAAGAGGCGACGCATATTCTCGGCCACGGTTGTCACCTCGTCACGCTTGGCGGCGACCATTCCATCACCTTGCCGCTGCTGCGCGCCCATGCGGCCATGCACGGCCCGCTCGCCCTCGTCCAATTCGATGCGCACCAGGACACCTGGAGCGATGATCTCGGGCAGGGCCACGGCAGTTTCGTCACCACCGCCGAGGCCGAAGGCCTCATCGACACGTCACGGTCGATCCAGCTCGGCATCCGCACGGTTGCGCCCGATGACTTCGGCATCGAAATCATCGATGCTTACGAGGGGCGTGAACTCGGCGTGAGAGGCATCATCCAGCGCATCGAGGAAAGGGTCGGCGCGGCACCTGCCTATCTCTCCTTCGACATCGACGCGCTCGATCCCGCCTTCGCACCTGGCACCGGAACACCCGTGGCGGGGGGCTTCAGTTCTGCCGAGGCCTTGATGATCCTCTGGGGGCTGCGCGGGCTCGACTGGCATGGCATGGATGTCGTGGAAGTCTCCCCGCCCTACGACCACGCGGATACGACCGCGCTTGCAGCCGCTGCGATCGTGCAGCATTACCTGCAAATCCTCGCCGAAAAGGATGATTGAGCGGACTTCACCAACCACGTTTTCCCTTGAAGTTTTGGCTGAACGCCGTACATCGACGGAGATGCCGGACGCCGATCGGTGTCGCGTGTCCGAAGGTCACCAGGAGTGCCCGATATGAGTGCCGCGTCCTTCAAGGATGGAACCGTGCCAAGCATCTTCATCGATGGAGAGGCGGGAACGACCGGCCTTGGTATCCGCGAACGCCTGCAGTCGCTCAGCGGCATCACGGTCAAGAGCATCGATCCCGAATTGCGCAAGGACGCAAAGGCGCGCCAGGCCATGATGGCGGCCGTCGACCTCGTGGTGCTGTGCCTGCCGGATGCGGCGGCGCGTGAGGCCGTCGCACTCGCACGGGATCTCGGCGCCGATGCACCGCGCATCCTCGATGCGAGCACCGCCCATCGTACCGACGCGGCTTGGACCTACGGCTTCGCCGAACTGGCCGAGGGCCAGGCGGACGCGATTCGCGCCGCGCGGCTTGTCTCCAATCCCGGTTGTTACGCCACGGGTGCGATCGCGCTTCTGCGACCACTCGTCGACTGTGGCCTCATTCCCCCGGATTATCCGCTGACGATCAACGCGGTCAGTGGCTATTCCGGCGGTGGTCGCACGATGATCGAGGCCTACGAGGCGGGCCGCGCACCTGCCTTCGAGCTCTACGGCCTGGGGTTCGACCACAAGCACCTGCCCGAGATCACGGCGCTGAGCCGGTTGGATGTGGCACCGATCTTCATTCCTTCGGTCGGCAATTTCCGGCAGGGCATGCTCGTCAGCGTGCCGCTCAATCTGTCGGCCTTGCCGGCACAGCCGCCGGCGGACGATCTCGCGGCATCTCTCGCGGCCCGCTATCGTGATTGCGAATTCGTGCGGGTCATCGGGATCGAGGGCTCCCATGCCATCGGCGGACGCCTCGATGCCGAAGCCTTGAACAACACGGACAATCTCGAAATCTTCGTGTTCTCGGACAAGGATGGTGGCCGTGTGGTGCTCGTCGCCCGGCTCGACAATCTCGGCAAGGGCGCATCCGGCGCCGCTGTCCAGAACATCAAGCTGATGCTGGGACAGTAGAGCGGCGGTCGTCCATTACACATCATCGCCAAAAAAACCCGGCCTGATCGGATCAGGCCGGGCTTCTTGTTCTGTCGGATGCTTGGGACGACGATCAGCCGGCCTTGTAGGGCACCACGGTCTGGCGCTGCGATCCCAAGCCCTCGATGCCGAGCGTCATGATGTCGCCGGCCTTCAGATAGACCGGCGGCTTCATGCCCATGCCGACGCCGGGCGGCGTTCCGGTGGTGATGACGTCGCCGGCTTCGAGCCGCATGAATTGCGAGATGTAGTGCACGAGATAGAGCGCACCGAAGATCATCGTGCTCGTCGAGCCGGTCTGCATGCGCTTGCCGTTGACGTCGAGCCACATGCCGAGGTTCTGCACGTCGGCGATCTCGTCGGGGGTCACCAGCCACGGACCGAGCGGACCGAAGGTCGGGCAGCCCTTGCCCTTCATCCATTGGCCACCGCGCTCGGTCTGCCAGGCGCGCTCCGACACGTCGTTGCAGAGGCAGAAGCCGGCGACGATCGAGAGGGCATCCGCTTCCGAGACATTCGAGGCGGTCTTGCCGATGACGATGGCGAGCTCGACTTCCCAGTCCATCTTCTCGGAGCCGAAGGGCACCATCACGTCGTCATTCGGGCCGACGATGCATGACCGGGCCTTGTTGAAAAGGATGGGCTCGCTTGGGATCGGCGAATTGGTTTCGGCAGCGTGGTCGGCGTAGTTCAGGCCAACCGCGATGAAATTGCCGACATTGCCGACGCAGGGGCCGAGGCGGACACCGGCATCGACCTTCGGCAGCGAGGCCGGATCGAGCTTGGCGAGTTCCGCGAGCTTCTCCTTGGACAGGTAGGGTCCAGAGATGTCCGGTACGACGCCGCTGAGGTCACGGATCGTCCCGTCAGCATCGATCAACCCAGGCTTTTCTTCACCCACCTTGCCGAAACGCACAAGCTTCATCAGCGTTCACTCCTGTTTGCTGGTGAGATGTGTAACGCCTTCGGCAAATGCCGCAAGTGCGACCTGACATGTTGGATGAAATAAGCAACCGTTATTTGAATGCGATCTGAAGAAATAAACTTTAAGTTGTATTTACCCGTCTTCGTCGCCCAACATGCGAAGCCGAAAAGCGGCTGATTCCCGCACGGGATTGGCGAGATTGGGACAGCTGGGGAACAGGCCGGATCTTCGGCATCGGCCTTGGCAGCGCGTTTCTCGGCGGCGGAGGCCTTGGCAACATCGGCATAGGGAAAGGAAGGCGCCGAACCGGCGGTGCGAGGAGGTTGCGTTGCGTATGTGTCGGGCGCTGGCCAGCGGCCTCGCCTGAAACCGTTACCAATTGCGATCATGGAGCATCGGGATGAGTGGTTGGCGGCTCTGGTGGTGGGCGGTGGCCTTGGCTCTCGGCCTGTTTGGCGGGAGCGGAAGTGCCGCGGCCGGCGCTATCGGCGTGCGGGAGCAGAATGCCCGCAGTCAGGGAGCTGCATTCGCGGGGGTGGCTGCAGGAAGCGGCGGCCTTGGCTCCATCGTCTGGAATCCGGCATCGATCGCCTTGTTTCCCGGTCTGCAAAGCGAAAGCGACATCAGCCTCGCGCGGACGCAGGCGCGCCTGTCGCCCGACTGGCACACGCTCATGGCGGCGGATCTCGCCGGCGGCTCGCCTTGGTCATCCGGGGAGATGGGCCAGGGGCGCTATGTGGCGGCGACTTACGGAAGCTACCAGATTAATGAGGCGCTGTGGATCGGTGCCGCGCTGAACACGCCTTACGGTTTCAGCTCGAAGCCTCGGCAGGACTGGGCCGGGCAATCCTACGCGCGCTCCTCGCGGCTGACGAGTGCGGCGTTTACACCGACCGTTGGTTATCGTGTGAACGACTGGCTTACGCTCGGCGCCGGGGTGACGGCGCAATATCTTGACCTGACGTTCAAACAGGCTGTGAATGGAGCGCCGGGAGCTCCCAGCGCCATTCTGCAAGGTAATGACCTCGGTGTCGGCTTCTCGCTGGGCGCGACGGTTCAGCCAAGGCCTGGCACGATGGTCGGCATCGGCTTCCGCTCGGCCGTGCACCATGAGATCTCGGGTCAATGGGCTGGGACACCGGGCATTCCCGTCCCGATCACGGCCGGCATAACCCTGCCGGAAACGCTGAGCTTGGGGATCTCCCAGATGCTCAATCCCCGTTGGACGATCCTGGCGACGGGCGAGTGGACCAACTGGAGCCGGATGGAGCGCTCCGCCGTCATCAGCCGGGCCACCGGGCTGCCAGTCAGCAGCCTGGCGTTCGGCTACCGGGATGGCACCTTCCTGTCCCTCGGTGCCGAATATCTCTGGCATGAAGGCGTGACGATGCGTGCCGGCGTCGGCTTCGAGACGTCGCCAGTCACCAACGAGGCGCGCAGCCCCCGGCTGATCGATTCAGACAAGCTATGGGCCTCCCTCGGCGCGAGCTACCAGGCCACCGACAAACTCGGCCTCGACATCGGCTATTCGCGCCAGTTCATGCGGCAGGCCCCAGTCCGGATCACCGGGGCCTACGAAGACTTCAATGGATCGACCTTCATCGCCGACGGCAAATCGTCCGTCGATGTCATTTCCTTCGCCTGGCGCTATCGTTGGGATGCGGCGGCCCGCCCCGTCTTCGTCGATCGCTATACGCCCGCGACGTACTGATTGGACGCGGAGCGGCTCCCTGTCACATCAGGAGACGACTTGCACATAGGTGCCGGGAGCATCGCAGAGCGGCTTGAGCCTGCCGTGGTCCGGGTCACGCGCCGGAACACGCTCGGGCGCCAGGGCCTCGAGCCAGCGGTGCCAGTCCGGCCACCACGAGCCTGGCGTCTCCTTTGCGCCCGCCAGCCATTCCTCCAGGGATCTGCCGAGTGGGGCGTCCGACGTCCAGAACTGATACTTGTTCTTGTGGGGTGGGTTCACGACGCCGGCGACATGGCCGGACCCCGCGATCACCAGTCGCACCGGGCCGCCGAACAGGCGGGCGCCGAGATGCACGGAACGGGCGGGTGCGATGTGGTCTTCTCGAGTCGCCAGGCTGTAGACGGGGAGAGTGACCTTGCCGAGGTCGAGCTTGATGCCGTCGATCGACATATTGCCGCGCGCCAGGTCGTTGTTGAGATAGCACCGCCGGAGATAGAAGGAATGCGTCGCCGCCGCCATGCGCGTCGGGTCGCTGTTCCAGTGCAGGAGGTCGAAGGGGTAGGGTGCCTGCCCCTTGAGGTAGACGTTGACGTAGTAGGGCCATATCAGGTCGTCCGGCCGCAGCATGTTGAAGGTCGTGCTCATATGCATGCCTTCGAGATAGCCGACCGGTTTCATCTTCTCCTCGACCGCCGCGATCTGCTCCTCGTCGATGAAGACCTTGAGATCGCCGGCGCGGGAGAAGTCAACCTGTGCCGTGAGCAGGGTGGCGGCGACGACGCGATCGATCCCCTGCGCCGCCATATAGGCCAGCGCCATCGAGAGCATGGTGCCGCCGATGCAATAGCCGATGACCGCTGCCCGTTTCTCTCCGGTGTTCTGCTCGATGGCATCGAGCGCGGCAAAAAGCCCCTCGCGCATATAGTCCTCGAAGCTCTTCGAGGCGAGGCTCGCATCCGGGTTCACCCAGGAAACGCAGAACACGGTCAACCCTTGTCCCACCATCCAGCGGATGAGGGATTTGTCTGGGTTGATGTCGAGAATGTAGTATTTGTTGATCCAGGGCGGCACGATCAGGACGGGGCAGCGCAGCACCGTGGCGGTCGCTGGCGCATACTGGATCAATTCCATCATCTCATTGCGGAAAATGACCTTTCCGGGGGTGATCGCTATGTTCTCACCCAGCTTGAAGCGGGTGGGGTCGCTCTGGCGGATTTTCAGTTCGCCGTTCCCGGCCTTGATATCCTCGGCGAGCATTTTCATGCCGCGTACGAGATTGGCGCCGTTCTCGCGCACGGTCTCGCGCAGGAGCTCGGGGTTGGTCGTGAGGAAATTCGACGGCGAAAGCGCACTGCCGATCTGCTTCACATAGAAGCGGGCCTTGTCGCGCGTATGGTCGTCGAGCCCTTCGGCGCCCTCGACGATCTGCTCGGCCCAGGTCGTGCTGATGAGATAGGCCTGTTTGACGAAATCGAACACCGGATTGTCCTGCCATTCCGGGTCGAGAAAGCGCTTGTCGCGCGGATGGGCACTGACGATCGGCTCGCTCGCCTCGCCGCCAAGCCGTTTCAGGCTCGCGCTCCACAGGGCCAGGAAGTTCGACGTCAGCTTGGCCTGGGCCTCGATTGCCTTCTGCGGATTGGACATCCATTTTTCGGCGAGCTGGCTCATGGTCTTGACGACATCGCTGACCTCGTCGGCCTTGCCAACCTTCGGACCGTTTTCCTCCAGGGGGCGGAGATAGGCAGCGGTTGCCTTGCCCGCTTCCTCGACGAGTTGTGCGATGTTGCGGGAGAGCTCATCCAGATCCGTCAAGCCCGCGTCACGCGGTTCCTTGTCGGTGGTCTTCGTCATGTCGGCTCCATTCAGGGGCGAATGCATCGTCGATACCCGCGCGTCTCATATTTTCGACTTAATATTAAAGCCAGTTCGATTACAAAGGCACCTCTGGCGACGCAGGTGGACAGCGGGTATTGAGATGCAGGTGCTGCAGACGCATGACAAGAGGCAGATGATGATGGTTTTTGCGCCGCAGGCGAAGGTCGCCCGCCTTGCCATCGCTCTTGCCGTTGTGCTCGGCGGCCTCACCGCCTGCAATCCCGTGCGCGATGTCGCGGTATCCACGGGCTTCGGCGCCAAGGAGCCGGAGCCGGCGCAGTTCGTGCGGGACAATCGGCGCGACGATGTCGGCTATATGCCCGTTGGCGTTCGCGCGCCCGACCGTCCCTCCAAGGCAAGGCCGAAGTCCGACGTCGATGCGCTCGCGCAGAGCATCGATGCCCGCCGGCAAGCCAATGAGGCCGCGGGTACGACGGCCCGGTCGATGGGGGCCGAGACCAACGCCCGCCCCATTCCGAAGCCGCCGGCCCTGCCGCAGGAATGAGGAATCTGGTCGAGCAAGGCCGCATCGGGCGACTGACGACTGGTGGGACATGTCGGACAGTTACGTTTCTGCTAGAATTTGAAACGCAATAAACGCCTTTGGAACGAAAGCCGTTATATATAAGCGATCCTGCGCCATCATACCGCTGCTGGCGCATGGGGGCGAGACGATATTCAGCCGCGTCGCCGGCGGTTGAAGAAAGAGCCTGTGCCCTTGGCGGGGGCCTCACAACATCGGTCCACTACGCGAGAGAGTCGTCCCGGACCATTGATTGGAACGAAGCCATGTCGGATTTTCACCGCATCAAGCGTCTGCCCCCCTATGTGTTTGAGCAGGTGAACCGAGCTAAGGCCGCAGCCCGGGCCAATGGCGCCGATATCGTCGATCTCGGCATGGGAAATCCCGATCTCTCCGCTCCTCGGCATGTCGTCGAGAAGCTGGTCGAGACGGCGGGGCGTCCGCGCACGGATCGCTACTCCGCTTCCAAGGGGATCGGTGGGCTTCGGCGCGCGCAGGCCGGATATTATGAGCGCCGCTTCGGCGTGAAGCTCAATCCGGACACCCAGGTCGTGGCTACCTTGGGCTCGAAGGAAGGCTTCGCCAATATGGCGCAGGCCATCACCGGACCGGGCGACGTGGTGCTCGTGCCCAACCCGAGCTATCCCATCCACGCCTTCGGCTTTCTCATGGCGGGCGGCGTGATCCGCTCGGTGCCCGCAGAGCCGACGCCGGCGTTTTTTCCGGCGCTCGAACGGGCGGTCGTGCATTCGATTCCGAAACCGATCGCGCTCGTGGTCTGTTATCCCTCGAACCCGACGGCCTATGTGGCGTCGCTCGATTTCTACAAGGATCTCGTCGCCTTCGCCAAGAAGCACGAGCTGATTCTCCTGTCGGACCTCGCCTATGCCGAGGTTTACTTCGACGGCGAACCGCCGCCGTCCGTGCTGCAGGTGCCGGGGGCGATGGACGTGACCGTGGAATTCACCTCCATGTCGAAGACCTATTCCATGGCCGGTTGGCGCATGGGCTTTGCGGTGGGCAACGAGCGGCTGCTGGCGGCGCTGGCGCGGGTCAAGTCCTATCTGGACTATGGCGCCTTCACGCCGATCCAGGTGGCGGCGACGGCTGCGCTCAACGGCCCGGACGATTGCATTGTCGAGATGCGTGACACCTATCGCCGCCGGCGCGACGTGATGGTCGATGCTTTCGCGCGGGCGGGATGGAAGATTCCTGCGCCGAGCGCCTCGATGTTCGCCTGGGTTGAAATTCCCGAGCCGTTCCGGTCGCTCGGCAGCCTGGAGTTCTCCAAGCTGCTGATTGAGAAGGCGGATCTGGCGGTCGCACCGGGCATCGGCTTTGGCGAGCATGGTGATGATTTCGTGCGCATCGCGCTGGTGGAGAACGAGCAGCGTATCCGCCAGGCGGCGCGAAATCTGCGGCGCTTCCTTGAAACCGCGGAGAAAACGTTGCACAACGTCGTGCCACTGGCGGCTCACCGCTAGATCGCAAATGGGTGTGGAGCCAACGGCTTCCACACCCTTGTGCCGATCAGCAGGAGCGGACAGGCCGCCGCATGCTGGCGCATGTTCCTGCGGGAACCAACATCAGGCCTGGTCTTAACGAACGATGACTCAAGTTTTTCGCATAGGCATCGCCGGCCTTGGCACGGTGGGTGCATCCGCCGTGCTCATGCTCGATCGCCGCGCCAGGAGCTTGAGCGCAGGTTCAGGGCGCGAGGTAAGGGTCACGGCCGTCTCCGCCCGCGACCGGGCGCGCGACCGCGGCTTCGACATCGATCGTTTCACGTGGTTTGACGATCCCGTTGCGCTTGCCGCTTCGCCTGAGATCGATTGTTTCATCGAACTCATAGGCGGTGAAAAAGGCACCGCCAAGGCTGCCGTCGAGGCGGCCCTCAAGGCCGGCAAACATGTGGTGACCGCCAACAAGGCCCTGCTCGCGCGCCACGGCAGCGAGCTCGCTGCGCTTGCGGAGGCCAAGGGTGTCTCCTTGCAGTTCGAGGCGGCCGTTGCCGGTGGCGTGCCGATCGTCAAGACCCTGCGCGAGGCCATGGCGGGCAACGCCATCACCCGGATTTCCGGCATCCTCAACGGCACCTGCAACTACATCCTGTCGCGCATGGAAGCCGAAGGCTTGAGCTTCGATGTCTGCCTGGGCGAGGCGCAGCGCCTCGGTTATGCGGAAGCCGACCCGACCTTCGATATCGGCGGCTTCGACAGCGCCCACAAATTGGCGATCCTGACGAGCCTTGCCTTTGGCGCAGCGGTCGATGCCGATGCGATCCATGTGGAGGGCATCTCGGCGATCTCACCCATCGATATCCGCATGGCCCAGGAACTCGGCTACCGGATCAAGCTGCTCGGTGTCGCCGAGGCCACGGCAACGGGCATAGAGCAGCGCGTCCACCCCACCATGGTGCCGCTGACCTCGGCCATTGCCCAGGTCATGGGTGTCACCAATGCAGTGACCATCGCAGCCGACGCCGTGCGCGAGATCACCTTGATCGGCCCGGGCGCCGGTGGCGACGCGACGGCCTCCGCCGTCGTGGCCGACATCGCCGATATCGCCCGTGGATCGGGCGGCATGCCTTTCGTGCTCCCGGTGGCCCAGCTCCGCAAGGCCGAGCGTGCACCCATGCAGCTCCACCATGGCGGCTATTATGTGCGGCTTACGGTGAACGACCGTCCGGGCGCCGCCGCCTCGATCGTCGGCCGCTTCGCCGAAGCCGATATTTCGCTCGAATCCATCGTGCAGCACCGCTCTGAAGATGCAGCGACACGTGATCCGACGGGCAGGTCCGGCGCGCCGGTTCCCGTCGTCCTGATCACCTACGCGACGACAGAGGCCGCAGTGCGTCAGGCCATCGATAAGGTGGTGGGTGACGGATACGTCGTCGAAACACCGCAGATCATCCGGATCGAGCGGGAATAGTACAATCAAAGCGATGCGCAGGAGCGAAAGCTGATGACCAATCCTAGCAGCCCCAAGCCGAACCCGCATATTGAGCGGATCCTGACGCTGGAGCTGGTGCGGGTCACCGAGCGCGCGGCTGTTCTGGCGGCTAAGCTACGCGGCCGCGGCGACGAGAAGGCGGCCGACCAGGCGGCCGTGGATGCCATGCGCCGCGAGCTCAACCGCCTCGCCATCGATGGCACGGTGGTGATCGGCGAGGGCGAGCGCGACCAGGCGCCCATGCTGTTCATCGGCGAGAAGGTCGGCAACAAATCCGGCCCGAAAGTCGATATCGCGGTCGATCCGCTGGAGGGCACCACGCTCTGCGCGCGCGACATGCCGGGCTCCATCGCCGTGATGGCGATGGCGGAAGAGGGCACGCTGCTCCACGCGCCGGACGCCTATATGCACAAGATCGCCATTGGCCCGGGCCATCCGCGCGGGCTCGTCAGCCTGGACGCATCGCCTGAGGACAACCTGAACGCCCTCGCCAAGGCCAAGGGCGTCAAGGTTGAGGATTTGACTGTCCTTATCCTCGACCGGCCGCGCCACGCGGATCTCATCGCCACCGTCCGGCGCGTCGGCGCCGCCGTGCGGCTCATCACCGACGGTGATGTCATGGGGGTCATTTTCACCACCATGCCGGAGAAGACGGGCATCGACATCTACATGGGCATCGGCGCGGCCCCCGAGGGCGTGCTTGCGGCGGCGGCCCTGCGGTGTGTCGGCGGGCAGATGGAGACGCGGCTCATTCTGGACACGCCCGAGCAGCTCGAGCGCGCGGCGAAGATGGGTATTTCCGACCCCAACCGGAAATATCAGATCGAGGACATGGCCTCGGGCGATGTCGTCGTCGCGGCCACGGGCGTGACCGACGGCGCGCTTCTCTCGGGGGTGCGCTTCGGCAATAGCTTCATCGAGACCGATACGCTCGTTTATCGTTCGGCGACCGGCACGGTTCGTCGCATCAGCGCCGAACACCGGAACTTCGATAAGTTCCATCTCGGCTGATTGCGCGTCTTCCGGAGGACGCCGTGTGCTGCGGCTTCGTCCGGGGGGAAGCCGTGGAGCAACCTCGGGCCACCGTCGTGTTCATGGATCCCGGACACCGGCTTTGCCGGTTCCGGGATGGCAGGCGAGATTGCTGCCTCCGGCGCGTCTTTGCGCGGAAAAACGCTTTGAGCGCAATGTATTATGCGTGAATAGTGAATCATTGTCCGAGCTTCGATGTGGCGGATTCAGTTTCGCAGCTCCGGCTGCCAAGCGATTCAGGTGATTCAACAATTGCCGACTCGAGAGCAAGTCCGTCTGTCGCGGACTTGGCAACGCTCGAAAATTGACGAGCAAATTCATCGCCTTAGATGGTCAGACGATTCCATCTAAGCCGGATTTGCTCTAGGCCTGATATGGCCCATGCGGGATAAGCCGGGTACAGATGATCGCGCCTCATTTCCATGCGGCGCGCGCGCCTCTAAAGTCACCCGGTGATTCCAACGTCCCCGACCTCTGTCCCCAGACCTTTCCTCGGTGTGGCCCAGTCCGCACTCGGGCAGACGTGGCGCGACCGGCTCGATGATGTCGGCGCGGCGACGGCGCTCGCCATGGTCCAGTCCCACGGGTTGCCGGATGTCGTGGCGCGGATCCTCGCGGCGCGCGGTATCGCAGGCGAGGAGGCCTCCGGTTATCTCGAACCGCGGTTGCGCGACCTCATGCCGGATCCCTCAGTCCTGCGGGATATGGAGGCGGCCGTCGACCGGCTGGCGCAAGCGATCGCCCGTCAGGAGACGGTGGCGATCTTCGGTGACTACGACGTCGATGGCGCTTGCTCCACCGCGCTGCTCGCCAGTTTCCTCGCGCGTTGCGGCACCCGCTTCATCATTCATATTCCCGATCGCATCACCGAGGGTTACGGGCCGAATGTGGAGGCCATCAGGGCTCTGAAGGCGGAGGGCGCGCACCTCTTGGTGACGGTCGACTGCGGCACGACGAGCTTCGAGCCGCTGGCCGAGGCGGCTCGGCTTCACCTCGACACCCTGGTGATCGACCATCATCAGGCCCCGCAGGAGCTGCCGCAGGCGACAGCGATCGTCAATCCTAACCGCCAGGACGATCTCTCCGGCCTGGGCCATCTCGCGGCCGCCGGCGTCGTCTTCATGGTGCTCGTCGCGCTCAACCGGCGCCTGCGCGGCGAGGGCTTCTGGGACGGGCGCGGCGGCCCGCCCGATCTCCTCGGCGATCTCGATCTCGTCGCCCTCGCCACGGTCGCCGATGTGGTGCGCCTCGAAGGCCTGAACCGCGCCTTCGTCCGCCAGGGGCTCGGCGTGATGCGGCAGCGGCGACGGCCGGGACTGACGGCGCTTCTCGATGCGGCTGCGCTGCGCGGCCCGCC
The DNA here is from genome assembly GCF_003201475.1 of Chelatococcus asaccharovorans. Lineage (GTDB taxonomy): Bacteria > Pseudomonadota > Alphaproteobacteria > Rhizobiales > Beijerinckiaceae > Chelatococcus > Chelatococcus asaccharovorans. The sequence goes on from NZ_QJJK01000007.1 coordinate 202,148, forward strand.
GGAGGCGTGGCATCTCGGCTTTCTCGTCGGGCCGCGCATCAATGCCGGCGGCCGCATCGGCGATGCAGCCCTTGGCGCCAAGTTGCTGCTCACCGACGACAGTCTGGCGGCGGCGCAGATCGCCGGAGAGCTCGACCGGCTCAATCGCGAGCGCCAGGTCATCGAACAGCAGGCCGTGGAAGAGGCGACAGCCGAGGCGGAGCGCCAGCTTGGGGAGCGAGATGCGTCGGTCCTGGTTGTCGCATCCGCGGATTGGCATCCGGGCATCGTCGGGCTCGTCGCGGCCCGCCTCAAGGAGCGCTTCCGTCTGCCGGCTTTCGCCTTCGCCCTGACGCCGGGGGGCGGGACTGGATCCGGCCGCTCGATCCCGGGTGTCGATCTCGGCCGCGCCGTGCGCGCGGCGGTGGAGGCGGGGCTCGCCGTCAAGGGTGGCGGGCATGCGATGGCCGCCGGCGTCACGCTCAGTTCCGACGGCCTTCAGCCGTTCGCGGCCTATCTCGACAGCATGCTGGCGGCCACGGTCGCGGAGGCCCGCATCGACAGCGGCCTTGCAATCGATGCGGCCGTGACGGCCGGCGGCGCAAATCCGGCGCTCGTCGCCGGCATCGCCCAGGCGGGTCCCTATGGCTCCGGGAATCCGGAGCCCGTCTTCGCCTTTCCCCACCACCGGCTGGCGGACGTGTCCGAAGTCAAGGGGCATGTTCGCGTAACGCTGAAGAGCGGGGATGGCACCAGCCTTGGCGGCATGGCCTTCCGCAGTGCCGACCGCCCGCTGGGGCAGGCACTGCTGGGCGCGCGCGGACGTATGCTCCATGTGGCAGGCACCCTGGCGCTGGATACCTGGGGCGGGCAGGTCAAAGTGAGCCTGCGCGTGCTCGACGTGGCGGAGCCGGTGCGCTGACCGAGGCTGCGGTTGCCCGTCACGGCTGCCGCTGATCGATCTTCCTGTGAGTTATGGCAATCGGTGATCATTTGACTTGCAGGAAGGCTTGCGGCCCGTTGCGAAGGCCTCTATATGTTCGCGCCAACGCAGCCGAGCGATCGGCCTGTTGCCGGAGCGCTCTTCGTCTATCGGTTAGGACGCCACCCTTTCACGGTGGAGAGAGGGGTTCGATTCCCCTAGAGCGCGCCACTTCTGGGCAGATCCGCAAACAGCCGGATGGGCGGCGGAGCATTGCTGCAGTCCTGCTGATCATGCGATGAAACTCTGCCTGTTACATTCCCCGGCGGAGACATGCCGGTGCTCCAGGCGCTGCTCATCCCCGGCAGCCCCTTCTGGGGCGCCGGCAAATCATGATGAGCGTTGATTGATCGGAAGCCGCCCCGCACCGCGGCAGCCGCTCAGCCCTCCCGGTTGGGCGTGCCGAGTACGTGCGTGTTAGGGGGCAGCATGACCTGATCGAAGGTTTGGGTGAACATGGCCGCGGCGAAGAACGCGACGGCGTGAAGCGTCTCGTTGCCCGTATTGACGATGTCGTGCCGCACATTCGGCGGCAGGGCGAAGACGCTTCCCGGTCCGATGGCCTGGGTACCATCCTCCATCAATAGTTCGCCTTTCCCGGACAGGATGTACTGGGTCTCTTCGGTGGCATCCGTGTGCCAGCCAAGGCGCCCGCCCACAGGGATTTCGTAGACGATCGTGGAGGACTGGGTCGCCCCATGCCCACCGCAGGTCGCAAAGGCGCCCAGCCAGTTGACCGCCGGATCAGTCGCGCCCTGGACGTGAATGCGCGCAATCCCCTCTGAGATAACAATGGGTACCATGACATTCTCCGATGGTGACATTCCAACCGCAGTTGCGCTGATGCTGCCTCTCATGCCGGCAGGGCCCCAGGCAACGCCGAAAGCACCGGTGTTGTCGGTCACCTGATCGACCACTCCGTCGGAGGCTCTGCGCAAACTGAATGGACATTAAAAGCGTCGTCCCGGAAGTGTTATGGAACTTTTCGCCTGCAATAGCTTGTATGGCGTCGGCTGGTCGATTCAAGCCGTGCTGCTCGAGAGATCCGCCAAGGCTGGGCCGGCAGATTGCGTGCCGGCGACCGCCGTCGAAGCCAGTTTCGCCATGGCCAATCGATAGACAAGATCATTACCGGCCATCGTATCGGCCAGAAATCGCGCGAAGCCCGAACGGCAGGCAGGCGTGACGGCGACACTGTCGCCGGACAGACGGACAAAGCCGAAGCTCTCCGCCTCGCGCAACAACTTGCGGACATGGGTGCGCGATACGCCGAAACTGTCGCCAATCCTAACGAAGGACACCTTCGGCACCCCGTGATCATCCTCATCGCCGCACAAATGCATGAGCTTAGTCAGAATCATATGACCGGCCTGGCGGGGCAGGAAGAACGTGATCACCGGATTGGCCCGGATGAACTGTTGTGCGTGCGCCAGAAAGGCAATGCTGACTTCCCGCGCCACGCGATGAAAGGCTCGGTCCCGTCGCATCGGCTCCGGATATCCAGGATGGGGAAAAAGCGCATGCAGGGGATGGAAATAAACAATCAGGGAGCGCTGATCATGCGCCAGCATCTTGTCGGTCGGCGCGAGCAGGGTGCTGCGCCGGTCGCGTTGCGTTGTGAACGTCGTGATATATCCCAGGTCTATAAGGCGGCGGACGATGTCGTGGGTGCGACGACCGCTTGCAATGCCATGGGTCTCCATCTGGCTCTTCAGAAGCTGCATGGTCGGCCACGTCGAGCGGACATGAGGTTGATAGCCGGCGTTCATGATGATGACGCTGAAGAAAATGGATGCGGTTCCACCATCGATGAGCAGCCGGTTCTCTGTCGGCTGGTTCTCGTGCAGTTCGAGCATCTCGCGGATATAAATGTCGCGCGCCGTTCCGAAATGCGGATGCGCGAGAATCTCGTCCGCCGACAGCACAAGCCGAATTTCGCCAACCATGACTTCCCTCGTGCGCGCTCCTGAATGATGTGGGCGAGACATTATCGATCCAGAAGGGCCGATGCACGCTAAGCGCGTTCAAACGCACCCGCCACATCTTCGAACGGTGTGCGCCATTGAGCGCTGCCCTCCTACGGGCTCGCGTCGCATGCAGACAATTCAGCGCAGGAATTCTCATTCGCCGTATTCAAGCCGGCACCGTTGCGCTGAAAACGAGTCCCGTCGATGTATCAATGGACAGGGTGATCATGGTGCGCAGGTCGGACGCGGAGGCGCACAAGGCCCGCGCGGGGCACATCGGCCTCTTGGCCGCCGGCGACGATCGGAGCGGCCGGCTTGGTGCATCCGTGGCCGGGATCAGCCGGGGCTGCTTATCTGCGGTATGGGTCGGTCTTTGGCATGGGCCAGAGGCGGATCATCAGCGCGAAGAGCAGAGCCCCGAACACCAGCGAGGAGGCCGCCACGCCAAGCGCGATGGCAAAGCCGAGGCTGGGCGACCCCACCTGACCGACGAGGATACCGACAAGCGGGGGGCCGGCGATCTGGCCGATTCCGTAGGTCACGGTGAGAAGCCCCACAAATCGCGAAACGTGGTGCGGTCGCAGGCGGCGAATCTCCTGGACTGCCAGGAAGGAGATGATCGTGAAGGGCAAGCCGACGAGGATGCTGCTGATGACGAAGCCGGTCACGCTCGGCCAGGCGAGCGTGAGGGCGACGCCAAGTGCCTGCACGAGATAGGCAGCGATGAGGGCTGCGCGATAGTCGATCCAGGGCGGGGCGCGCGTGCCGATGATGCAGCCGACCACGACCGAGGCTCCGAGAATCGGCCAGAACAGGTCAAGCCAGGCCGAACCCGGCAAGGCGTCGCGGGCGATGACGGGCAGGAAGGTCGCGGTGACGATATAGCCGAAGCCGGCGAAACCGTAGGCCACGGCGAAGACGGCCATCTCGCTCGAGCTTTCCCGCGGCGTTTTATCGGCCTGCTGGGATTGAGCCGTCACCGCTCCCTGATGCTCAGTCCGCGTCGCGGACGCGGCCGCTGTGGGGGCGGGCAACTCCGCGGCCGACCTGCGATAGGCCGGCCAGACACAGGCGATCATCACAAGCGCCAGGGCTGCGAAGGCAAGCCATGCGTCGGATGCGCGCCAGCCCGCGGCCACCATGCCGCTGGCGGCGAGGCCTGAGAGCATGATCCCGAGTCCCGGGCCGATGAACATCAGGCTCGCGAGATTTGGCTTGCCGCGGCGTGCGAGCTCGCGAACGCACCAGTCGTTGGTGAAAACGAAGACGATCGCGCTGACCACGCCCGACAGGAAGCGGAAGGGGCCCCAGAAGACACTGGCCTGCCACGCCATTCCCGCCGTGAGCAGCGCAGTCGCGATGAGGCCGAGCCGGATCGCGACGGTCAGTTGCCGCGTGGAGCTGCGCGGTAGCGCGGTGCAGATCATCGCCCCCGCGAGATATCCGAGATAATTTGCCGTCGCGAGATAGCTGCCGCTTTCCAGGTCGACGACCCCGTCGTGCAGCATCATCGGCAGGACCGGGGTGAAAGCGAAACGCCCGATTCCCATCGCGACCGCGAGCGACGCGGCGCTTGCTGCCGTGATTGTCAGCAAGGCGCGAAACCGCATCTGCGGCTGGGCGGCTGGGGTGGGCTGATGCATAACGCTCGACCTGGAGGCTGTTGACGGCGCGGCAGGCGAAGGTGCAGCCATCCCGTGACGGCGGTGACTTACGTCTGCGCCGTCGCGTTAGCAATCAGCCTCAACGCGTCCCTGCCATGCGTGGCGGCCCGACGCGGACGGTGACGCGAGGCGTCACGATCGTGTCGCGTATCGCCGCGGCAGGCAATCGCGCGACGCCGTCCATCACGGCCGCATGCCCGTCATGCGACGCGTGGCGCATTCCGGGCGAGGCCGTCATGGGCGTCGAGCAGGCGCTCCCGCCAGGCAAAAACCGGATCGTCCTGCTCCAGGAGCTCGATCGGGCTGATGCAGCGCGCCCACATCATCATGCCGAAGACGCTGAAGTCGGCATAGGCCGGGGCTTCGCCGCAGAGGAAGGGTTGTTGCCGCAAGGTGAAGCGCAGCGGCGCCAGAGCCTGGCGCAACGCCGCGACATGGGTTCCCGGCTCGGCCGCGAAGGCCTCCAGGGACATCCCGAACCGCTTCTCGCGGGTCTCGCGAAAGTAGTGTTGGTCTTTCGCCGCGATGCGGCTGTGGATGTCGAGGGCGATGACCCTGGCGATGACGGGACCGAGCGTGCCGTCGGCCCAGGCGTTGACGAAGCGGGCAACGGCGCGGCCGGTGTCGCCGCCGAACAGCGTGGGCGTGGGAAAGCGCTCTTCCAGATAGGTGGCGATCTGCCAGGAATCATGGACGACCGTCTCTCCGTCGACCAGCACCGGCACAAGGCCCTGGCCGGAGAAAGCGATGACATCCTTGTCGGTAAAATGAAAGGGAATGCGCTCGGCCTCGAGCCCCTTGTGGGCTAGCGCCATGCGGGTCTTCCAGCAATGCGGGCTGAAACGCACTGCTTCGTCCGCGCCGGCCAGTTCATAGAGTTTCAGCATGTCATCGCTCATCTGGGTCTCGGCCATCCGACCAGGGCCCCGAGGCCGATCACGGCCGCGGGGCGTGGGAGTTCGCCGTCTGGCCAAACAGGACGCTCTGCGCTTCCTTGCTGACGGTCGGCGCCTTGTTGATCGTGTCGGCGATTTCATAGGTCCGGACGACCGAGGTGCGGGCGCCCATCGCATCGTACCAGCGATGGATGGCCGGGAATTCGGAAAGATCCTGCCCGTGACGCGCATGGGAACGCACCCAGGGATAGATGGCGATGTCGGCGATGGAGAAGTCCCCGCCAACAAAGGCGCGATCGGCGAGCCGGCGATCGAGCACCCCGTAGAGGCGATTGGCCTCTTTCACGTAGCGATCCTTGGCATAGGCGACATCCTCCGGCGCGTAGTGAAGGAAATGGTGCGCCTGGCCCGCCATGGGACCGAGGCCGCCCATCTGCCAGTAGAGCCATTGCAGCGCCTCGAACCGCGGGCGTCGTTCCTGCGGCAGGAGCTTGCCGGTCTTATCAGCGAGATACTCGAGGATGGCGCCGGATTCGAAAACGGCGAGCGGTTCACCGCCGTCGTCCGGCGCGTGATCGATGATCGCCGGGATGCGGTTGTTGGGGCTGACCTTGAGGAAACTTGGCTTGAATTGCTCGCCGGTTGAGATGTTGATGGGGGTGATCCGGTAGGGAAGGCCGAGCTCCTCCAGCGCGATCACGATCTTATGGCCATTCGGCGTCGTCCAATACAGAAGCTCGATCAAAACGGCATCCTCCAAATCCCAGCTTCAGTCGCGACGAGACTGTCAAGTTTGACGGATATGTCAAGAATGACGTGGGCGGCCAGGAATGAAATCGCTGTCTTGGATCCCTTGGTCGCGGGACGTTGGGGCTGCCTGTCGGAAGGGCGCGGCGCGGCCGTTCGGCAAGCTGCCCCGACCACTGCCGGGGCCGATCCCCACCAAAATGGCCGCCGCCGACGAGGGCCGTTTCGGCACGTCGCAACCCGATCGAACAAGGGCCTGGCCAGCGCGTCGGGCGTCCTGCAAGGCGCGGCTTCGCGATCCGGCTCAATTCGGCACGACCCGCCGAGAGACTCACTTGACGGCAATACATAATTCGTCATACGTATTATGTATTCAGCTTCGAGGTGGGATTTTATGCGGGTTACAAGGCTCAATGACAGCGGCCGTCGTGAGTTCGTCATCGATCAGTTGCTCGGCTTCATCCGCAGCAAGGAACTGGTCGCCGGGTCACGGCTTCCTGCCGAGCCTGTGCTTTCGGAGATGTTCGGTGTCAGCAGGACGGTCGTGCGAGAGGCGATGCAATCGCTGCAAGCGACCGGCACGATCCGCATCGAGCAGGGACGCGGAACGTTCGTTTCCGAGAATCCCCTGGCACAACCATTCAATGTCTGGGCGTCGATGAACGCGCACCGAATTGCCGAATTGTTTGATGTGCGCGGCATACTTGAAGGTGAAACGGCCGCAAGGGCGGCTGCAAAACGGACGCAGGCTGATCTCGACGAGATTGAAGCAACGCTCGCGGAGGCGCGCCAGAAGGTGGAGGGGACCGACTGGCTGGGGGCGCTGTCCTGCGACGTGCGATTCCACCGCGCCATCACGCAGGCCGCCGGCCTTCCGCTTCTTCAAGAGATGCTGGAAGTGGTGATGCCCGCATGGATCGAGGTCACGTCAAATGTGACAAAGGAAAAGAACAAGGCCGAGCGCCTCGGCCTCGTGCTGACAGAGCACGCCGATGTTCTCAGGGCGATCCGGGCCTCTGATCCGGATGCTGCCCGTATCGCGATGCGCCGGCATCTCAGCAATTCCTGGGCCCGCCGCATCAGGAACGACCAAAGCAAAGACTGAGCGCGCCAAGCGCCAGAATAACCACAGGGAGGTAGAGCCGTGTCAACAAGGAAACCGCTTGTTCATGCGTTGCTGTCGGCCGCCGCGGCTGTCGGTTTCGCCCTTTCGGCGAGTCCGACCTTTGCGGCGGAGAAGATCGTCTTCTGGAACAACTGGGACGGCAGCCGCACGGCGCAGCTCCGTTCCATTCTGAATGAGTTCGAAAAGCAGAATCCGCAATATGTCGTTGAGAACGTCACGCTCAGCAGTGATACGACCGCGCAGCGGATGCTGACGGCGGTCGCCTCCGGCGACGTGCCGGATCTCTACATGACGCAGGCCAACGACTTTCCGAAATGGGCGGGGCTCGGCGCGTTCAGGCCGCTGGACGACCTCGTGGCGCGAGACGGGCTGAAGCTCGACGAGATCTTTTACGCCGGCGGTATCGAAGGCTCGCGCTTCGACGGCAAGCTCATACAGTTCCCGTTCAAGGTGCCGACCTCCCTGATGATCTGGTACAACAAGGAGCTCTTCCAGAAGGCCGGGCTCGACCCCGACAACCCGCCCAAGACCTGGAAAGAGCTCGAGGAGGCGGCAGCCAAGACCACGGTCCGCAAGGGCGACGTTATCTCCCAGCTCGGCGTCAACATCTGCCTGAACTGCTCGACGGGCAGCGGCTCGGAGAATGCCTTCATCGAATGGCTGTCGCGCAATGGCGGCGAGGTGCTGACGCCGGATGCCAAGGGCGTGGCCTTCGATTCGCCCCAGGGCCTCGACACGCTGAAATGGATGCTCGGCTTCTCGCAACGCACGGCCGGCGGATGGCCGAACGCGGTGCGCCAGTTCGGCTCGACCTTCAAGGACCTGCGCCCCAGTTTCTACGCCGGCAAGATGGCGATGATCATGGACGGGCCGTTCCTCTACAACATCATGGCCAAGGATGCGCCGCAGATGCTCGACAAGGTTGGCGTGTTTGTCGCTCCGATCAATAGCGACAATCCGCAGGCGACGGAACGCTATCTGGCCTATGGCACGCCCGGCTATGCCATCCCCAAAGGCGCGAAGAACCGGGAAGGCGCGTGGAAGCTCCTCCAGTTCATCGGCGGCGGTAGCGGCGCCTGCACATTCTTCACCGTGCAGAAGCGCGTCGACTCGCCGCTGCGCAATTGCAAGGTGGACGTACCGGAGGCCTTTGCAGCAGCCTTCAAGGCCAATGGCGATCTCGTGCAGTCGCGCCAGGCGCCAAGTGCCTTCCAGCAGGTCCATGTCCGCCTGCAGCAGATGCAGGAAGCGGTGCTTCTTGGCAACCAGACGCCCGAGGATGCCCTGAAGACGGCGGCCACGGATGTGAAGGCGATCCTCGCCCGCACGAACTGATCCATTGACGACGCGGGCGCCCCATTGCGGCCCCCACCAGCCACCAACCGGATATGGAAAATGGCCGAGATCATCGTCCAGCAACGGCCAGCGTCGGCGCGTCGCGTGCGCCACAAGGCTTCTGGCCTGAGCCATTCGACGCGTGAAGCGCTCTGGGGCTATCTGTTCATCGCGCCATGGCTCATCGGCTTCACGCTCTTCTCTCTGGGGCCGATTCTGGCCACGTTCTATCTCAGTCTGTCCCACTACGACGTGGTTTCGGCTCCACGCTGGGCCGGGCTTGGTAATTTCACCCGTATGCTCTTCGAGGACGGCGAGTACCGAAATTCCCTCGCCGTCACCGTGGAATACTCGCTCATCCGTGTGCCGGCTTGCATCGCGGTCGGCCTGGTGCTGGCGATGCTGATCAACACGCAGGCGCGGGGCATCGGGCTCTTCCGGCTTGCCCTTTACCTGCCCGCGATCGTGCCGCTGGTCGCAGCCTCGATCCTGTGGTTGTGGCTGCTCAATCCGCAATACGGCTTTGTCAATCCAGCGCTGCGCGATTGGTTCGGCGTCGTCGCACCAAACTGGCTGCGTGACGAGAAGTTCGCGCTGCTCGCCATCGTGAGCCTCAGTGTCTGGCAGATCGGCCATACCATGATGATCTTCCTGGCGGGCCTGCAGGACATTCCGAAGGAACTTTACGAGGCGGCCGACCTTGATGGCGCGGGCTTCATGCAGCGGATCCGTTTCGTGACGCTGCCGATGCTCACGCCCACGATCTACTTCAATCTCATCATCGGCATTATCAATTCGTTTCAGGTCTTCGCCGCGGTCTTCATCCTCACGCGCGGCGGGCCCGCCGGCCAGACCATGGTCTACATCATGTACCTCTACCGGCGCGGCATCGAATACCTCGAGATGGGCTACGCATCCGCCATGGCGCTGGTCTTGGTGGCGATCATCCTGTCGCTCACCATCCTCATCATGAAGACCTCGGACAAGTGGGTGAATTATGACCGCGTCTGAGCAATGGTGGTCGGAACGCGGCCGCTTCATCGTCCTCTTCGGTCTGAGCGCCATCTGGCTGCTGCCGGTGGTGCTGCTGACGGCAACCTCGCTGAAGACCCAAGGGCAGCTCTACGAGCCGATGCGCGTGCTGCCGCAGCCCGTGGCATGGGAAAACTACTGGACCGTCATGGTCGAGGCCTTTCCCTTCGCGCGCTATATGCTCAACTCGCTCGTCGTTTCGGTTCTGTCGGTTGCCGGCGACGTCCTGTCCAGCGCCTTCATCGCCTACGGCTTCGCCCAGCTGCGTTTCCCCGGACGCCGGGCTCTGTTCCTCATCATGCTCTCGACCATGATGTTCCCGTTCGCGGTGCGGATGATCCCGCTGTTCTTGATTTTCAAGCAACTGGGCTGGATCAATACTTATTATCCCTTGATCATCCCGTCATACCTCGGCACGCACGCCTTTTTCATCTTCCTGCTGCACCAGTTCTTCCGGGGCCTTCCGAAGGCTCTCATCGAATCCGCGCGCATCGACGGCGCCAATGAGCTGCAGATCTGGTGGAAGGTTGTGCTGCCGCTCTCGAAGCCGGCGCTCGCCGTCGTGGCGATCCTCGCCTTCGAGCAGAGCTGGGGCGATTTCCTTTCGCCGCTGCTCTATATCAACGATACGTCCAAATACACGCTGCCACTCGGGCTCTATAGCCTGATTACCGGCGACGATGTCGCCAGCCAATGGCATCTCGTCATGGCCGGGACGGTGACCATGATCCTGCCTGTCATCATCATCTTCGCGCTGGCCCAGCGCTTTTTCGTGCGGGGCATCACCCTGTCCGGAATGAAAGGCTGAACCGCCTGCGGTTCAAGGGGAACCGCGAGCGTGCTGCTGCACGGCCGGCTGGCCCGGCTGTCCCACAAGAACCCGATCATGCTTTTGGAGCTTGACCATGCAGTATTCCCGGAGCCTTGGCGTTTCGGCCAGTCCCGATGTGCTTGTCTGTGGCGCGGGCTGCGCCGGTACGGTGGCGGCCATCGCCGCCGCGCGTGAAGGCGCCTCCGTCCTTCTCATAGAGCGCTTCGGCTTTTCGGGCGGCTACATTACCGGCGTCATTGGAGCGTCCTTCGACGGCTTCGTGGATCTGCGGAGCGGCCTGCCGGTCGTCGGCGGCATCGTCGAGGAATTCGCGCGCGGGGCCACGGGTGGCGGCAGCGATGTGATGACGAGGGCGTTCAGCCCCAGCAACGAACTGCGCGAGCTGCGAGATACGCCAAATCGGAACAAGATCCGCTTCAACCTCGAAGGTTTCAAGCGGCAGGCCGACCGCATGTTCGCCGAAAGCGGTGCGAAGGTGCTCTACTATACCCAGGTCGTCGATGTGATCTGCAAGGGCGGCCGCGTGGAGGGCGTGGTCATCGCCAACAAGGCGGGCCTCAGCGTGGTCACGCCGAAAATGGTGGTCGACGCCACGGGCGATGCCGACGCCGCCGCCTATGCCGGCGCCGATTTCGATATGGATGACGAGATGCAGCCGATGAGCCTGCATTTCCGCATCGGCAACGTCCACATCGACAAAGACACGCGCGACCAGTGCAGCGCCGCGTTGAAGGAAGCGCATCGCAAGCGCGATCTTGCCCTTTATGGCGGTCCGTGGATCGGCAGGCTGGAAGCGGACAGCGAGGTCTATGTGAACGCCTGCCGCGCGGCAGGCAGTGGCATCAATCCCGAGGACCTGACCCGCGCGGAGGTGCAGGGCCGCATCGATGCGGCGCTCATGTTCGATCTTTTCAAGCGGCATGTGCCGGCGTTCAAGGATTCGTACCTATCGAGCACCGGGCCGTTTGCCGGCGTGCGCGAGACGCGCCGGATCGCGGGCGACAGCAGGCTGACGGGCGATGACATCGATCAGCAACGCAGCCAGAAGGACGTGATCGCGCTCGGCTGCTGGTGGCGCGACCGCCATCCCAAACATGCCTCCGGCTACCATATGCACGAGATCGTACGCCCCTATGACATCGGCTACGGCACCCTGCTGCCGCGCGGAATAGACAATATGCTGGTCGCGGGCCGCTGCCACTCGGCCGATGGTTCGGCGCTGGCCTCGAGCCGCGTGACGGTGACGGCGATGGCGATGGGCCAGGCCGCAGGCACCGCGGCGGCACTGGCCTGCGCCAAGGGGACATCGACCCGCGGCTTCAAGGTGTCGGAGCTCCAGTCGCGCCTTCTTGCCAATGGGGCTGTCATCCTCGACAGGGCGGAAAAGGTCCTTTCGGTCGGCGACGGCATGGATGACGTGCCCGCCTCGGCGGTGCGCTGAGCTCGGCTGACGAAGGAACGCGGACATGAAAGCCACATGGAGATGGTTCGGCCCATCCGATCCGGTATCGCTCGATGGCGCGCGCCAGGCTGGCGCAGCCGGCATCGTCTCGTCGCTGCATCACATTCCCGATGGTGAGGCCTGGCATGACGACGCGGTGCGGCTTCATTCGGATCTGATCCGCGCCGCCGGCTTCACCTGGGATGTCGTCGAAAGCATTCCGGTCAGCAATGACATCAAGGTGCGGGGTCCGCTCTGGCACCAGCATATCGACAACTACAAGGCGAGCCTCGCCGCGGTGGCCGCCGCCGGAGTGAAGGTGGTCTGCTACAATTTCATCCCCGTGATCGACTGGGCGCGCACCGATCTCCGCTATCCCCTGCCGAGCGGATTGGCTTTACGCTTCGACCTCACGGATTTCGCGGCCTGTGATCTGTTCATCCTCGAGCGTGGAAACGCCGCAGCCGCTTATGACGCAGCGATGCTCGAACAGGCCGAACAGCGTTTCCGCGCGATGTCGCCGGAGCGCAAGGCTCAACTGGAAGCCACCGTGCTCGCGCCACTTCCCGGAGGCACGATCGCCTATTCGCGCAAGGGATTCATGGAGACCTTTGCGCGCTACGAGGGCATCACCGAGGATGACTATCGCGCCACGCTTCTCGATTTCCTACGTGAGGTCGTTCCGGTGGCGGAGGAATATGGCGTGCGCATGGGCATCCATCCGGACGATCCGCCCATCAACCTGTTCGGTCTGCCGCGTGTTGCCGGCACGAGCGAGCAGTTGAGGCGCATTGTCTCGGGCGTCAAGTCACCCGCCAATGGCGTGACCTTCTGCGTCGGCTCGCTCGGCGTACGCGCGGCGAACGATCTGCCGGCGATGGTTCATGAGCTCGGTCCCGACATCCATTTCGCGCATCTGCGCAATGTGAAGCGCGAATCCGCAACGATATTCCATGAAGCGGAGCATCTTGGCGGCAGCAGCGACATGACGGCCGTCGTGTTCGCGTTGAGGCGGGAAGAGCTGCGCCGCCGGGCGGAGGGGCGGCACGACAGCGACATACCATTCCGGCCGGACCACGGGCATCTCATGCTGGACGATGTCGACAAGGCGGGAACGCGTCCGGGCTATTCTGCGATCGGCAGGCTCAAGGGGCTCGCCGAGCTGCGTGGTGTCATCCACGGCTTCGACCTCGCGGTTCGCCAGGGCCTCTCGGTCTGACGGTCCGGCCATGATTGAAGCCATCCATGACTGAAGCCGTTCCACCCATTCTCTGTGTTGGCGCACTGACCTGCGATCTGATGCTGCACGTGCCGAGACTGCCGCAGGGGCCGGGGAAATATCTGGCCGATCGTGTCGCGCTGGTCGCGGCGGGCATGGCGACGAGCGCGGCCACAGCCATCGCACGCCTCGGCTGCCATGTGGCCCTCTGGGCCTCGGCGGGGGAGGATGCAATCGGCGATTTCCTCGTTGCTGAGATCGGGCGGGAGGGCATCGAGACATCGCATGTCAGGCGGGTTCCCGGCGTATTGTCGGCCATCGCGTCGATCACGCTGGATGCGCGGGGCGAACGGATCGTCGTGCCGCACTACGATCCTGCGCTTCTTACCGCGCCGGGCTCTGATCCATTTGCCGCTAGGGATTTCATCGGCGTTCTCGTCGATGTGCGCTGGCCCGCAGCGGCCACCCATGCGCTGAACGCGGCGCGGACGGCCGGCGTTCCGGCAATCCTCGATCTCGATGTCGGAGCGCCGGAGATCCTGGCCGGTCTCGTTCCCTTGGCGTCCCATGTGGTTGCGTCGCTGGACGGAGCGAGCGTGCTGTGCCCCTCCTCATCGTCGGCTCGGGCCGTGAGGGAACTGTCGGCGATGACGGACGCCTGCGTCATCGTGACCGAAGGCGCGGACGGGTTGAGCTGGTGCGTGCCGGGAGGCGACATCAGGTCCATGCCGGCCTTCCACGTCGAGACCGTCGACACCAACGCTGCCGGGGATATTTTCCATGGTGCCCTGGCTGTCGCGATCACGCGGGGGCTCCTGCTGGAAGAGGCTTTGCGGTTTGCCAGCGCTGCGGCAGCCATCAAGTGCTCCCGCTATGGCGGCCGCAGCGGCGCGCCGACCCGGGTCGAGGTGGAAGGGTTTCTGAAAGCGAGGCAGCCATGAGCAGGGAATGGATTGGCCGGCTCGGCGCAGCGCGCGTCATGCCGATCGTGTCGGTCGGCGACGTTGATGCGGCGACGGCGCTGGTCGACGACCTCGTGGCGGGAGGAGCCGAGGCTATTGAGATCCTGCTGCGCAGCCCCCGCGCGCCGGAGGTTCTGCGCCTCTGCCGCCGGCGCCACCCGGAGGTGTTGCTGGCGGCGGGCACGGTGATCAATGCCGCGGGCGTCGGGCTCGCCGTTGAGGCCGGAGCGGATGTGATGATCAGCCCGGGCCTGACACCCGCGCTTGCAGCGGCCGCGTTATCGTCGCCGCTCCCTCTCGTGCCCGGTGTGCAGACCGCCGGCGATGTCATGCTGGCGGCGGAATACGGGCTGGATGTGCTGAAATTCTACCCGGCTGAACCGAATGACGCAGCGACGATCCTCAAAGACTACGCGAACGTGTTTCCCGGTACGCTGTTCGTCCCGACCGGCGGGATCGGCGAAGCCGCATTGCCGAAATATGCGTCGCTGAGGAACGTTCTGGCCGTCGGCGGGAGCTGGCTTCACGCAGGCCTGCTGCCGGGCGCAACTCGCCCGGCCGCTCTGTCCCGAAACATGTCAGAGGCCCGGAGGCTTCTCGGCGCCGCTGTTGCGGGGGACGGCTTATGAGGCGTCGATGCGTCGTGTCGGGGGCTTCGGGCCTGCTTGGGCGTCGGTTGGTCGAGCGATTCGTCGCCGACGGATGGTTCGTGACAGGATTGGATCGCGGCCCGTTCCCCCTCCTGCCATATGCGCCCGACGAACACCATGGGATCGACCTGTCGGCGCCGCACGATCTCGCGCCGCTGCTCGCCGGAACGGATGTGCTGATCCACGCGGCGGCTATAGCCGACCTCGGGCGTGGATATTCCGAAGAGGACGTGCTGGCCCTCAACACAGCGACCACCGCGCGGTTGCTGTTTGCCGCGGTCAGAGCCGGCGTGCGGCGCGTGGTCTATATCTCGAGCCAGTCGGTGCTCGGCCTCTCGCGGGGGCCGGATCTTGTCCCGCCATCCTATCTGCCGATCGACGAAGCGCATCCGGTTCGGCCGCGCGACGGCTACGCGCTGTCCAAAAAACTCGGCGAAGACCTGCTGGCCCTGCTTTGCCTTCGGGACGGATTGACCGGCATTGCCATCCGCCTGCCGGTGGTGTGGGAGGCGGACCATTTTTCCGAACATGTTGGAAAGCGCATCGGTGATCCGCAACAGGCCGCGCGCAGTAACTGGGCCTATGTAGATGCGCGGGACGCTGCGCAGGGCGTTGCGCTGGCGGCGGCAGTGCCCGCCGGTGGATATCAGCTGTTCAATATCGCCGCAGAGCATGCGTTCTGCGAGCGGTCCCTTTCGGAACTCGTCGCCGAATATTACGGCCGACTTCAATGCCGCATCGCGCTGGATGGCAGTCCCTCGCTGTTTTCTGCGGAGAGAGCCATGGAAGCGCTCGGCTATCGGCCCCGATACCGATGGTCACACAGCGCCATTCTCGACTCTGGCAAGGCGTTGACCGTCTAGACAAGGCTTGGAAAGGAACATTCACGATGGCGACAGGTGCTGAATCCGGAAGACGGCTTCGCGTGGGCCTCTTGGGAACGGGAGGTGTGGCGTCGAAATATGCCGCGCTCTACGGCGAGTATCCGCGCAGTTTGCTCGTGGCCTTGCATGATCCGTTCGATCCCGGCGCGGGGGAACTCGCTGCCCGCTTCGGAGGCAGGGTCGCCGCCAGCGTGGAAGACCTTATCGCCAGCGATATCGACGCGGTTGTCATCTCCACGCCGAACCCGTTACATCTGGCGCAAGCTTCGGCAGCGCTGAAGGCGGGCAGGCATGTCCTGCTTCAGAAGCCGATGACCGTGACGCTGGCACAGGCGGAGGAACTGGAGCGCGTTGCCGAAGACTCCGGCAAGGTTCTGGCGCTCTATATGAACTCGCTCGACAATCCCGTGTTTCGCGAT
Organism: Chelatococcus asaccharovorans; assembly: GCF_003201475.1. GTDB lineage: Bacteria > Pseudomonadota > Alphaproteobacteria > Rhizobiales > Beijerinckiaceae > Chelatococcus > Chelatococcus asaccharovorans. Next base: position 218,283 of record NZ_QJJK01000007.1, read on the forward strand.
CTGAGACGCATGATCACGGAGGGCGTTCTGGGGAAAGTCGGATCGATCAACTGCAAGCTCGCCAACGGTATGGGGCATGTCTGGCGCAACCGTCCCGCGAATTTCTGGCGCGGGTCTCGCGCTGCCGTCGGTGGTGGGTCCTTCGCCATGCTTGCATGCCATTATCTCAATCTCGCACAGTGGCTTTTGGATCAGCCCATCATACGGACCACCGCGATTGGCACGAACCTGATGTGCGACCATATCGAGGGTGATGACCTCATGTCCGCCATCGTGGAATTTGCCGGCGGCGAACTGGGGGTGATCGAAGCCGCATGGTGCGTGAAGGGCGAACAGATGTCGCTGCACGGCAGCGCTGGGTCGTTCGCCTACATCGACAATTCGGTCGTCACCATGAAGGCCGACAGTCCGTTCATCGGGGAGGCCATCCGCTATGAGACACCAGGCACCCGCGTCGTCCTCGATGGGCTGCTGGCGCCTGCGATGAGCGATTGGACAAATCCCTACAACCAGCATCGCTGTTTCGTGGACGCCATGCTGGACGGTACTCCGGTGCCGATGCCGGCGGGGAAGGGGGTGCAGGATATGCGCGTCCTGGATGCCGCCTATCGCTCCAGCGCCGGTGCGGTCCATGTCGCCGTCCATGTCGCCATCCATGTCGCGGACGATGGCGCCGTTGCGGAGGCCGTAGCGTGAGCGCCGCCGGTTCGACACGGCGCCTGGTTCTGGTGACCGGCGGAAGCGACGGGATCGGGCTCGCAACCGCGCAGGCCTTCGCTGCGGCCGGCCACGGGGTCGCCATCGCAGGGCGCGATCAGGCGAGGCTTCTGTCCGCGCTGGCCGTATTGCCGGAGGGGGCGTTGTCGGTGGCGATGGATGTCGCCGATTCCGGATCCATCGCACGGGCTGTGTCGCGCCTGTCGAGCGACGGCTTCCAGGTCGATGTTCTCGTCAATAACGCCGGCCTGATGGGCAATGCAAAACCGCTGGGGTCCGAACTCGACAAGGAGTTGCGGCGCAGCATGGATGCCAATGTCTTTGGGCCCGCGCTGCTGTGCAGCCTGCTCGTTCCCGATATGCGGAAGAGAGGCTGGGGGCGGATCGTCAATGTCGCCTCGTCGGCGGGCCTTTTCGCGCCGCTGCGTCAGCTTCCCTACTCCACATCGAAGGCAGCGCTGATCGCCCTGACTCGCGGCATGGCTGTCGAACTGGCCGGCTCAGGTGTGACCGCCAATGCGGTCGCGCCAGGCCCGGTGGCCACCTCCGCCTATGTCCGCGCCAAGGGCGAGGCCGGTGCCACCGCCCGTGCGCGCTCTATTCCCTCCGGACGGCTGGCGAGGCCGGACGAAATCGCGGCGGCCATCGTTTTCCTGGCCGGCGACATGGCGGGGCACATAACAGGGCACACGCTTTCCCTTGATGGTGGGGAAGCGGCGGCAGGTCCCTACACAACAATGTTTCCACCGGGGAGTTAGCGCAAGTCCGTCTGTTGCGGACTGGCCCAGCTTGGATGGCATCAGGCGATTCCATGCAAGTCGGATTTGCTCTAGGTTGACGGACTTGCTGGGTCTGGAAGTGTCAATCAGGGTCGGGACGATGGTCGGGATACGCCAGTTCGACGAGGAGAGGCTTTTGCAGCGTGCGGAAGGCCTCTTCCGCGCGAAAGGCTTCGATGCGACGTCGATGACCGACCTGGCCGCGGCCAGCGGTGTGCAGCGCGGCAGCCTTTACAATGCCTTCGGCGACAAGGAAGAGCTCTTCCTGCGGAGCTTCGCGCGCTATGAGGCGCGTTTCCTTGCGGCGGCGCAGGAGGCGCTCGCCATCGAGGATCCGCGCGCGGCGCTGACGGCTTTTCTCGATACCGCGATCGACAATATGACAGCCGCGCCCACCGGACGCGGCTGTCTGACAACGCGGATGGCGATGGAGGCGCGGCACGCGAGCGCGCGTATCCAGGACGGTCTCCGCCACCTGCTGTCGCAGCTCGAGGCGACCTTGCATGCAGCCCTGTGCCGCCCGGCTGCGGCCGGGCGGCTTGCGGTGTCGCCGGAGCAGGCGGCACGCCTTCTGGTCGTCTTCACGCGTGGCCTCGCCGTTTTGGAACGGCTCGACACGGCACCCGACATCTTGCGTGCTGATGCCCGCGCCCTGGTCGATCTCATCGCCCCCGCGCGAACGGGTGAGGTCGATCTCAGGGTAATTTGATCGACATATCAAGGTAGTCGTTGGTGAAGAACGGCCCGGATCCCAATTTCACATTGAATAGCGTCTCGATCATCGTGACGTCTGCCTTCACGCGCGCGGGGTCGTAGGCGCCGATCGCGACCTTGCGGCCGACCTCATCGGCGATCAGCGTTTCGACGCGCTTCCAGTTCGCCAGCACGTCCTCGGCGTTCTGGCTTGTCTCGGAGGCGAGCACCTCCGTGCATGGCTTCGGGTTTTCAAAACAGGCGCGGATGGCCTTCTGCGAAACCTTAAGGAATTTCTTCAGCGTCTCGGGATTGCTCTTCATATAGGCCCCGCTGGTGAAGAAGCTGAGACCATAGGGGTTCACGCCCAGTTCGCGCAGGGAGACATAGCCGAGATCCTTGCCGAAGGACTTCTCATAGACGTCATGGACGCTGTAGAGATGGGGCGAGACATCGATGATGCCGGCCTGCAGCGAGGCAACCTTCGCTTCCGGGGCGATATTCACCCAGGTCACCGAGTCGGCAGGGATGCCGATCGCCTTGGCGATGACCGGCCAAATCGGACGGACCGCGTCGCCAGCCGGCGCGCCAATCTTCTTGCCGGCGATATCCTTGGGTGACGCTATACCGCCGCCTTTCTTCCAATAGAGGCCGAAGGCGGTATTCGCATAGAGCGCCATGATGCCGACGGCGTCGATATTCTTGCTGCGCCCTTCGAGAATATTGGCCATGTCGGCAATGCCGACCTGAACCTGTCCGGCGGCGACGCGCGGGATGGTCGCCGCCGATCCGCGCCCGCCCTCGATCGTCAGGTCGATGCCTTCCTCCGCATACCAGCCCATTTTGCGAGCGTAGTAATAGGGACTGTGATCGCCCTGTGGCACCCAGTTCAAAAGAAGTGTCATTTTCTCCGCGGCTTGCGCGGCGGGCGCAAGCGCCGCGGCGCCGACGAGAAGCCCGACCTGTGCTGCGGCGATAACGGCCAGCCTACGTGTTATACGCTTCATCCTATCCTCCCCTATGATCCTTGGTTTCAATCCGCCTGCGCGGATTCAATACGTTGCTTTGTTCTCTGCCGATCGAGATGTCTGCGAACCCATCCGAATACTGGTGAGTGGTTCGCCTTGGCAGGGCGTCAGGCTCGTCCCGAAGCCATGCGCGGCGAGCGTGGAGCCAAGCCGGATCTGTCCTGCCGCGATGCGAAGGCCCTCCGGCCCATAGACATCAGAGTGCAAGGCGTCGATCGCCGCGCGCTCGTCCGCCGGCAGGGCGGCGGTGCCCGGGCCGAAATGGTGGCCGTTGCGCTCGCAATCCGCCGCACGGATCGTGGCGGCCGCGGCGAGGTTCTGCTGCAGGGCGATGCCGGGCTGGACGCAAAGATCCTCCGCCGTGACGAAGGCGCCGGCGGCAGCCGCCTGCGCGGCATTGCGCAGGCCGTGCAGCACGCCCTTGCAGGTCTTCATGCTGACCCCGGCATAGCCGAGCGCGAGAGCCTGCGCGAAGGCGTCGTCGCCGTCATCCGACTCGTCGATGATGACAGGCCAGGGCAGCGCGAGCCGGCTCAGGTCGACGGAGAGCGCGAGCCGGCGATGCAGCGGCTGCTCCACATAGGCGATCGCTGCCGCGAATTTGTTGAGGCGCGGCCGCCGGATGATCTCCGCCATCACCGCGGCGAAACTCTCGGCATCCTCGAAGGCCTCGTTCGCATCGAGACTGATGCGGTAGCGCGGGAGCGCCGCGTCGAGAACGTCGGCGATCGCTTCAAGACGATCGAGCGCCGCCAGCGAGCCACCGAGCTTCACCTTGAAGCGATGGATCCCCGTTGCCGCGATGACATCGGCCAAGGTCACGGGCCGCCCGTCATCGGGACCGCTGCCGGCGCCGGCTCCGTCGAGCGGATCGTCGAGCCCGACGGTGTGGCGGACGCCGATGGTCGCGGGCGCCGCGCCACGTGTCGCCAGCCAGGCGCGATAACGGTCGCCCTGTTCGGCCGCCAGACCCAGTCGATCCGACGCGACAGCCTGCTCGAAAGACAGGCCCACGCCGCGGCAGAGCGCATCGATCGCCGCCCGTTCGACCAGCGCCACGCCGAACGAGCGCTCCAGCGCGGTCAGCCCGGCCAGGGCGAGCGTGGTGTCGGTCGCCATGGCTCGCGTGAGCTCCCGTTCCAGCACGGCGAGGCTCGGCAGCTCCGCCGTTATGCCGGAGGCAATTTCAACGGCGCGGATCGCCGCGCATTTCAAGCGATCGACGCTTTCATCCGCGCTAATGCCCGGGTCTTTCTCGAACCATTTCGGCGCGGCAATTTCCGCGGCATAGCCCGTGACGGTATGTCCGCCGATGACCGCGTCGAGCGCGAGATGCACCTCAGCGAAGCTGTCGACGGTGACCCGGCCGTAGTGGAACGGGATGCGAAGCGGCCAGAGCCGCTCGCCGAGCCGCATCTCCATCAGGCGTAGTCCAGGCAGGTCGTCCATCAAGGTCGCCTCTTTGCCGTGCCGCGGCCCGCTCCGCTGTCAACGCATCCCCAATCAATGCATGCCCAAGAGGCCGTAGATCTCGCGGGTATAGGCCCCGAAGGCGTCATGGGTCTTGATGTCGAGCGTGCGCGGTTCCGGCAGGTCGATGGTGATCCGCGCCGCCATCCGTGCCGGCCGCGCCGTCAGCACGACCACCTGCGTCCCCAGAAACACGGCCTCCGCGATGCCATGCGTGACGAAGAGGATCGTCTTGCCGCTGTCCTGCCAGATCCGGCGCAACTCGATATTCATGCGCTCGCGCGTCAGGGCGTCGAGTGCGCCGAAAGGCTCGTCCATGAGCACGAGCTTCGGGTCGTGGACGAGCGCGCGGGCGATGGAGACGCGCTGCTGCATACCGCCGGAGAGCTCGTAAGGGAACTTGTCCTCGAAGCCGGCGAGGCCGACGAGGGCGAGCAGGTGCCGCGCGCGCTCGCGGCTCTCCTTGACGGGCAGCCCCAGGATCTCGGCGGGCAGCATGACATTGTCCAGGATGCGCCGCCATTTCAGGAGCAGCGCCTGCTGGAACACCATGCCGATGTCCCGGCCGGCGTCGAAGGGCTGGCGGTCGTTGCCGATCCGCACGATACCCCCGTCGTGGCCGTGCAGCCCGGCGAGGATCTTGAGCAAGGTGCTCTTGCCGCAGCCGGATGGGCCGACGAGCGTGATCAGCTCGCCCTCCGCCACATCGAAGGTCGCATCGGAGACGGCCAGAAACTCCTGCCCGCGCTGACGATAGACCTTGCGCACGCCCTTGAGGTGGATGAAGGGCGGCGGCGCATCCGTCACGGGTTGGCCGCTGGCGATCGGGGAGCCTGTGTTCAGCGTGGTGAGCATGTCTTTGTCCTCAATCGAGGCGGGCGTCGGCGACGACGAACAGGCGCTCGCCGAAAACGACAAGACCGTAGAGCACGATACCGATGGCGGAGATCAGGGCGAGGCACATGAACATCGCGGGCGTGTCGAGGCTCGATTGCACCTGCAGCATCAGATAGCCGAGGCCGCGCTCGGACCCGATGAACTCGCCGACGACCGCACCGGCCACCGCCAGCACCGCCGCGACCCGCATGCCGGAGAAGATGTAGGGCAGGGCGCTCGGCAACTGGATTTTGGTGAAGATCTGCTTGCGGGAGCCGCGCAACGCCCGCACGAGATCGACAAGATCCGATTCCACCTCACGCAGGCCGCGTGCGGTGGTGATCACGATGGGGAAGAAGCAGATCGTGAAGGCGATGACAATGTTGGGAACGATGCCGTAGCTCAGCCACACGATGAGGAGCGGCGCCATCGCCACCTTCGGGATCATGTTCAACGTGACGAGAAGCGGCATGGCGGTGCGGCCAGTCACCGGCCACCAGGAGAACACCACCGCCAAGGCAACGCCGAACACACTCGCCAGTATAAATCCGCCGAAGACTTCGATCGTCGTGATATAGATATGCATTCCCCAGTTGTAATGGGGCTGCAGCAGCGTCGCCACCGTATCCACCGGCGACGGCAGGATGAAGCGGGGTATGCCGCCCCACGCGGTCACGGCATACCAGAGGGCCAGCAGGGCGAGATGGATGCCGATGGCCGGCCCCATCCGTCCGAGTTGCATCGCAAGACGCGGGGCCTCGCCGTTTCCGGTGCCGGGCGTCGCCTGGGCGGTATCGGCCATTAGAAGACTCCCGAGCGCACTTCGAACTTGCTGGGCTTGCCGTAGAGCGGCTTGCCGCTCTTCATCCACTCCGCGACCCAGCGCACCATCGGATTGATCGGCACGACGGGGTTGCCGAGGCGTTCGGCCACCGCATCGCAGTTGACGAAGAGGCAGCTGGTGCTCTCCTCGCCGGAGAATTTGGGTTCGACGCCGAAGAGCTCGCCGAACTGGGTGGCGATCTTGCGTACGCTCACCGTCTCCGGGCCACCGATGTTGATGGGGCTCGCGGGCACGTCGCAATGGCGCAGCAGCCGGATCATCTGGGCGCTGGCGTCGCCCTGCCAGATGATGTTGACGTGGCCGGTGTCGAGCGGCACGGGTTTGCCGGCGAGCACCCAGCTGGCGATTTCCTGCAGCACGCCGTAGCGCATGTCGATGGCATAGACGAGCCGTGCAATGCGGCCGGGCGTGTCATGCAAGCGCGAGTAATACTGGAACGTGCGCTCGCGTCCGACCACCGAATTGGCATATTCGCCGGGCCGCGCGAAGGGCGGCATCGCTTCGGTCACGCCGCCGTGCAGCGGGTTGGACCAGGGATAGACGTGGATGGTCGAGAAGGCGACGATCCGCGATCCGGCGAAGGCACGCGCGACGATACCGGGGGCGATCGTATTCATCGCCCACAGGAAGTCCTCGCGGCCCTTGTAGTCGAATTTCAACCCGGCCATGTAAATGACATTGGCCAGTTTCGGCAGTTCATTGACAGCCTTCTCGTCGAGCAGGTCACAGCGGATCGTCTCGACGCCGAAGCTGTTGAGATGCGCCTCGAGCCCTTCCTCCGAGAAGCGTGACACGCCCACCACGCGCTTCTGCGGCGCAGCGCGCTTGATCATCCGCGCGAGACAGACGCCGACCTTGCCGGCGACGCCGAGGATGATGACGTCACCCTCGATTGCCTCCAGGTCCTCGGCGAGCTCAAGCGTCGGCAAGGACATGAAGTCCTCGAGATGCGCCACGTCGCGGAAGGCCTCGGGGAATAGGCCGGGATGGAGATAGTCTGAAGTGGATCCCTGACGGGTCAGCATGAAATTCCTCCCTTGTACCGATCGGCATCGCAGCGCTCTGCGTCGCCGGACTGTTCTTAGCGAAGCGGCCTAGGCCGCTTCATGCAAGTTTGCCTCAGGCGACGAGCGGCACGGCTGCGCCGCGCTCGGAGAGCCAACGGTCGAGGTTCGCCCCGACGAAGGCATCGTCGTTCATTTCCGGATATTGTGCATAGACACGGTCGATCTCCTCCGCCTGTCCGGGGCTGAGGCGCTCGTTCGGGTCGAGGCAGGTGATACCGGTCATCAGTCCTTGGCGCCGTAGCACCTCCAGGCAGCCGGGGATGCAGCCGGCGAGATTATGGGCGGCGTCATAGATCGCGCCGTTGCAATCCGTCACGATGGAATCCTGGGCGAGGAGATCGACGGGGACGGGTGCATCGTCCGGCAAGGCGTGGATACGTGCCAAGAGATCGACAGCGCTCTTCGTCCAGACGCTCCAGTGGCCGAGAAGCCCGCCACGAATGCGCGCCCGCCGTTCGGATCGCCCGTCGGCGCTGCGAACGGCGAAGGGCTGCAGCAGATCGAGCACGATATGATCGTCGTTGCCGGTGTAGAGGGTGACGCGGTCGGCCGCGCCAGCGTCCACAACGGCGCGCACGATGTCGAGCGTGCGGTAGCGGTCGAACGGCGCCATCTTGATGGCGATGGCATTCTCGATTGCGGCAAATTCACGCCAGAATCCGTAGCTCAGATGGAAACCGCCGACGGCGGGCAGGAGCGCAAAGCCGATGATCGGGATTTCCGCCGCGACGCGCCGGCAATGGTCGAGCACCTCCGCCTCGGACGCGCCTTTGAAGGCCGCGACGTTGAGAAGGGCGGCGTGATAGCCGAGCTCGCGGGCAATATCGGCCTCTTTGACGGCCTGGCCCGTGCGGCCGGTGACCCCCGCGACGAGGAGCGCGGGATGGGCCTGCCAGTCGGCTGCCGTCTCCGCCGCAATCCGCAGAACCGGCTCATAGAGGCCGATAGTGCGTATCGCGAATTGGGTGGTGTGGACGCCGACGGCAACACCTGTCGCACCGGCATCGAGATAGTAGCGGGTCAACGCGCGCTGGCGCGTGACGTCGAGCTGCCGGGCGCTGTCGAGCGCCAGCGGATGGGCCGGCAGAACGGCGCCTTTGCGCAGCGCGGCGATCAGGCGGGGATCGATGTCTGAGTGATGGCGGGGCAAAGGGTGAGCCTCCGTGGGCGATCGCGTCTGGTTGCTAGGCGGCCATCTCAAACGGCCATCTCAAACGGCCATGTCGAGCGGGCGTGTTTCGGATGCGAAATGGCCCGCATCCATCAGGGGAAGTGGGTCGCGGATGGCGACGGGCGCGAAAGCCATCCGGTCGAGGATATGGCTGCGCACATCGACGCCCGGCGCGACTTCGCTGAGCACGAGGCCTTCCGGTGTCGCCTCGAATACGGCGCGCTCCGTCACGACGAGCGCCGACTGGCCGCGTTCGGCCAGGCCCTCAAAGACACGATAGGTCACGCTTTCGGCGGTTTCGACGAATTTCGAGACGCGCCCGTCGCGGATGATGCACAGCGCTCCGTCTTCCACACGGGCGTCGAGACCGCCGGTGGTGAACGTCCCGGTGAAGACGAGACGACGTGCGTTATGGGCGATGTCGATGAAACCGCCGGCGCCCGGATTGGCGTTGCCGAAACGGCTGACATTGACGACGCCGGTGGAATCGAATTCGGCGAAGGCGAGCGCCGCGAAGCGGCAGAGCCCGCCGTCGATGACGTCGAACTGGTAGAGCCCGTCCATGATGGCGTCGGGGTTGATATTGGCCGAGAACTGCCATCCCGACATCACGACGCCGCCGTAGGAACCGTGCTCCGTGGTGAAGTAATAGTCTGCGAGCGCGCCGTCATCGAACAGACCCTGCTCCGCCATGACGAGGGGGATGTCGGCGGCGGCGCCGAAGCCAAAGATCGACAGTTCGTGCTTGCGCACCTCGCGCGCGGCACGCGCTGCGATCACCTTGTCCGGCCCCGGGGCCGGACGCGGCAAATCGCAGAGGGGACGGCGTACACCGCTGAAATACGCGGGGTCGAAGGGTGTCTCCGTCGTCATCATCATCGCCGGATCGACCACAAGCGCATCAACGAACATGCCGGGAATGGCAACGCCGGAGGCGGGGCGTTCGCCGGCCGGCAGGATGCGGCGCACCTGGGCGATGACGCGTCCGCCGCTGGCTTTCGCGGCCAGCGCGAGCCCCAGGTTGGAGGACACCAGCGCCTCGTCCTCGAAGGAGAGATTGCCGTGCTCGTCGGCGCTCGATGCCCGGACGATCGCCACGTCGAGCGGCCAGGTCGGATAGTAGAGAAGCGTCTCGCCGTCGAATTCGATCTTGCGGACGAGGTCTTCCTCAGCCTTCGCCGTGAACTTGCCACCGCCGTGGTCGGGATCGATATAGGTGCCGACGCCGACGCGCGTCATATAGCCCGGGCTCTTGCGGGCGACCTCGCGCAGCCAGTGCATGGAGGCGCCGATCGGCCAGGAATAGGCCTCGATGCGGTTCTCGCGGACGAGGCGCATCAGCTCGGGCCTACGGCCGGTGACGGGATCGACCGGGTTGATGTAGGAGCCCGTGACGATCCGCTTCATGAGGCCTTCCTGGGCCACATGGTCCATGCCCTTCACACCCTGCGCGTCGCCGGTGCCGCAGGGAAAATAGAAGGTGAGATCGCGCGGGTGGCTGGTGGCCCGGAAGCGGTCGCCCAGCGCCTTCAGCACCTTGTCCGGGGTTATCCAGCCGATCACGCCGACGGACGCGACGGTTGCGCCGTCGGGGATGCTGGCTACGGCCTCGGCCGCATCGACGATCTTGATCATGACTTCACCACGAAACGTTGCAAGGTCGCTTTGGCGGCCGGCGCGGCGCAATCGGCGGCGAACATATGGCCCGCCAGATGATCGAGCCGCTCACCGTCGAGCGTCGCGAAGGGCTCAAAAAAGCGTTTGGTCGAGGCCACGGCCTCCCGCGGCAGGGCCGCGAGTTTTTCCGCCAGCGCGGTTGCCCGCGCCAGCGCCTCGCCGGCGGGCGCCGCATAGTCGGCGACGCCGAGCCGTAGCGCCTCCGTGCCGTCGATGGGCTCCGCCCCCCATGTCAGGAGGCGCGCCTTCGTCGGGCCAACACGGGCGACCAGGGCACCGAGACCCCACGGCGGAAGCCAGCCGTTCGGCACCTCCGGCAGGTGCCAGCGCGCATTGTCGGCGGTGACCACCACGTCGCAGGAGGCTGCCAGGATGAAGCCGCCGCCGAGCGCGAAGCCCTCGACGGCTGCGATCACCGGCGTGCTGAGCATGCCGATGCGCCGGGCGACGGCCGCCGTGTCGGCCTCGTGGCGACGCATCTCTTCCACCGAGAGGGGGCCGAGTTCCTTCAGGTCGCTGCCCGCGCAGAAGGCAGGCGCGGCACCGGTCAGGACGATGGCGCCGATGGCTTGATCGGTCTCCGCGGTATCAAGCGCCTGGGCGAGGGCGCGGATGGTGTCCGTACCAAGCGCATTGCGGCGCTCAGGCCGGTTGAGCGTGAGGACGACAATCCCATTCCGCTGGTCGACGCCAACGCGTGCGCTGTTCGCTGGAGAGATGTCATTCATGGCAGCATTCATCGCAAAATAATCCTCAATCCAGCCGTGCGCCGTCGCGATTGAGCAGGAGACGCAGGTCCGCGCCGTCGATGGCGCGCGGCGCCATCCGCTCCCTGACCGCAAGGGCCGCGGCGTGACCGATGGCGTGGCCGTAGGAAAAGCACTGGGCCGTGACGCGGGCGGAGGCCACGGCCTCGTGTTCCGCCGAGAGGCAGCGCCCGGCGGCGATCAGGCCTTCGCCGCGCTGGGGCACGAAGCAACCGTAGGGCACCTCGTAGACGTCATCGAGCAACCACTCGACCTTGGGCTTCGTGCCGGCATGCAACTCGATCGGCCAGGGCGAGCGCGCGATGCCGTCGCGCCGTTTGCGGCCGGCGATGACGTCGCTGTTGGCGAGCTTCGTGATGCCCTCGATCTGCCGGGTCTGGCGCACGCCCACCTGCACGCCGGTGTCGTTGATGAAGGCGTTCTCGCAGCCGGCGAGATGGTCGCGGAAGAAGCGCGCATAGTCGCGCATCTGCCGCCGCCCCTCGCTTTCGGCCTCGGAAAAGTCGCGCCAGAACAAGGTGTTGAGCTCGCGCCCATCCGCGCCGATAACGCGGGTGCAGTTGCAGAGCAATTCGCCCGGCCGTGTCGTCGTGAACAGCCAGATCTTGGCGCGCGGCAGCTTGTAGCCTCCGCTCTCATTCTCGGCCTGGATCAGCCTGGAGATCGCTTCCGGCATGATGGTGTCATGGCCGTAAGCGGCGACGAAGCGCTCCGTGTCGACGCCCAGCATGCGAAAGATCATGGTCGGGTTCTGGACGCGGCCCTGGTCGCCGATGAAGGCGGGGAAGCCCGCCATGGCAACGAGATCGGCATCGCCGCTCGCGTCGATCGTCACCGCGGCGCGGACATCGACCGGACCTTGCTTGGTCCAGAGTTCGACGCCCTCTATGCGTTCGCCGCCTTCGCAGAGAACGCCGGTAACGGTGGCATGGTAAATGGTCTCCACGCCGGCATCGCGCAGCAGCACATCGGCCGTCTCACGCCAGACGAGAGGATCGTGAACTCGCGTCCAGGTCTTGCCATAGGGCAGGGGTGGGGTCAGGCCGCCACGCGTCTCGAGGGCCTGGACGAACGCATCGGCAAAGCCGAACACCACCTGGCGAGGGGCGGCCTCACGATTGTCTGTCGCTTCATAGAGGCCGCAGACGGTGCCCGACAACCCGGCGACCGCCCCGCCGCCGCAGAAGCCATAGCGTTCCACCAGCACCACGCGCAGGCCGGCACGGGCCGCTGTCACGGCCGCGGCAACGCCTGCGGCTCCACCACCGGCGACAACCACATCCGTGTCGATGCGCAGGCGTGAACGAATATCCACGGTTAAACCTCCCTGGCGCGCCGATAGCGCAGGCGCTGGCTCTGGTGGCCCGGCCATGTCGCTTTGATCCTCGTCAACGAATGATCGTCAGCTGACATGGCAGCTTTGTCGGCATCTGACATATCAGTTGCCGAACAGCATCGTCAAGCGGTATGTTGCGTGCGAAGAATGACAATCGAATCGTGAGTTGATGCCAGTTACAACGACACCGGCGGCAGAACAGACCTCGGACTCGCTTGCTGAGATCGCCTATCGGCGGATCGAGGAAATGATCGTGACGCGCGAGCTTTTGCCGGGCTCGATGATTTCCGAAAACCAGCTCGCCGATGAACTCAATTGCGGCCGCACGCCCATTCGCGAGGCCCTGCAGCGGCTGAAGCTGGAGGGCTTTATCGAGATCCATCCCCGCCGCGGGGCACTGGTGACGCCGGTCGACGTCATGCGGCAGCTCGAACTTCTCGAGGTGCGGCGGCCGCTGGAGGACCTGGTGGCGCGGCTTGCGGCGGAACGGGCGACGCCGGACGAGCGGCGCGAGATGCTGCGGCTTGCCGACGAGATCACCGCCGCAGCGGAACGTGGCGACCAGCGTGCCTATCTCAGTGCCAACCGGGCCATCCACGATATCCGCACCAAGGCCTCGCGCAACGCGATGCTCAGCCGCACCATGGGGCTGGTGCTCGGCCTGTCGCGAAGGTTCTGGTATGCCTATATTCAGGATACCGGCAGTTTCACCATCGCGGCGGCGCTTCACAACGATATCCTGCGTGCGATTGCCGCCGGTTCCGCGCAGGACGCCGCCGCTCATGTTACCCGGCTGCTCGATTTTCTGGAAAGCCTGACGCGCCGCGCCATCGAGCGGCAGCTTTAGATTCAATCGATACTCAGAATTGTTCAGCTGTGATGGCCGGGCTTCTCACTGAAGTCGGGCTTGCCCGACTTCAGCTTATCCAATGCGCAACTCGGCAATAGCCGCGTTGCGTGGTCGTTCCGGCACAAGGGCCGGGGATGACGCTGGTGGATCAGGTGTTTCAAACTGATCGGACAATGCTCTATGGGCACGACCTCAACCTGTGCGCCCGAGCCGTTATCACTGCGCTGATCCCTCCCGTGAGGAAGGGATCAGCGCGCCCCGCTCCCCCGTGTCATTCCCTGTCAATCAGTCGTTCAGAAATTCGGCGGCGCATGCCTCGAGCTTCTGCCAGTCCTTGGCGTCCAGCCGGCGGAACGGCGCGCGGCATTCGCCGCAGTCAAAGCCCTGCAGTTTCAGGAAGCCCTTGGTTGCTGGGAAAACGCCGACGTCGATCAGCACCTCGATGACGCGGTTGGCGCGCTTCTGCAGAGCCAGCGCCTCGGCCATGCGGCCTTCCTGGAAGGCCTTGTAGAGCGCCACGAAAAGATGGCCCATGAAGTTGTAGGTGGTGCCGATCGCCCCATCGGCACCCATGGCGAGGCCGCCGAGGCACATCTCGTCATAGCCGTTGTAGACGACCGCGTCGGGACGATGGGCCTTGAACCGCTCCAGCTGGAACAGATCCTGCGAGGTGTGCTTGATGCCGATGATGCGCGGATCGTCGAGCAGTTGCATGATCTCGTTCGGCCCGAGCTTGCCCGTGCGACCGCCGAAATTATAGACGACGACGGGAAGCGGCGTTGCCGCGGCGAGGGCCTTGTAATGCGCAATCAGCTCGGCTGCGGAAAAATCGTAGTAGAACGGCGGAATGGCGGACACGGCATCGAAGCCCGCATCGGCCGCCGACCGGGCGATGCGGAGCGTGTCCTCGGTCGCGATGGTGCCGACATGGGCGATCAGCGTGCCGCGTCCCTTCGCGGCGCGGGCGACGGCGGCGATCAGGCGCCCGCGCTCCTCCGGCGATTGCAGGAACGCCTCGCCCGTACTGCCTCCTACATAGAAGCCGGCAACGCCTTGGGCGAGTTCATGGTCAATCAGCCCGGGAATGATCTCCTCGTTGAGACTGAAATCGGCGCGGTAGGGCGTGACGAGCGCCGAGAGGATGCCGCCGAACGTCTGGGCCGGGGACTGGGTCACGGAAAAATCTCCTTGGGTAATCTCTGCCCCGGCCGAGCGGCTCAGTTGCGGGCATAACGATTGTAGGCTTCCTCGAGATGCCGGCGCATGGCCTCGGCGGCGGCCTCGGCGTCGCGCGCTGCGATGGCATTGAAGACCGCGAGGTGACCCGCGTAGCTCATGCGGTTGTTGGTCTCGGGGTCGGCGATCGGCGGGCGCTGGCCGATGATCCACTCGACGGCCGCATCGTGCATGGCGACGAAGACCGGGTTGCCTGGCATCTCCGCGAGGACGCGGTGGAAGGCGGCATCCGTCAGTGCGAATTCGCGCGCATTGCCGATTTCGGCCTCGTTGCGCTCCAAGGCGGCGCGCAGCTGCGCGATCTGCTGATCGGTGGCATGGGTTGAGGCGTGGCGAACGAGGCCCATTTCCAGGAAAAGGCGGACCTGCTCGAAATGCCGCAAAGCGCCGGCTTGCTCCAGCCAGTGGCGCACCGTGCTGTCGAGTTCGCGCAGGACCTGCCGTGCGGTGGGCTCGGTGACGCGCGGTCGCTCGCCGGTGGCCAGCCGGACCAGGCCGATGCGCTGCAGGGCGTAGAGCGCCTCGCGAATCGAGGGGCGGCCGACCCCGAACAACGTCATCAGTTCGCGTTCGGAGGGCAGCGGCGATCCCGGTGGAAACGTGCCGTCGCGGATCGCGGCCTCGAGCCGCTGCACGACCTCGTCGGACAGCTTGCGCCGCGCGATGGGGCCGAGCTTCTGATCGGATGTGCTCATGCCACCCCTATTTCCATAGCGTGAAGCCCCCGTCGACCAGGATGTCCTGGCCCGTGACATAGCCCGAGGCGGGCGAGGCCAGAAACAGGATGGCGCCTTTCAGATCGAAGCCGTCGCGGCCCATACGGCCCAGCGCGGTGAGCCGGGAATAGTCCGCAACGAAGCCCAGCGGCATGTCGGGCCGCTCGAAGCCGCCCGGTGAGATTGCGTTGACGGTAATCCCCATCGGCGCGAGATAGGCGGCGAGATCGCGCGTCATCCCGAGGATGCCGGCCTTGGCGGCGGCGTAGTCCACCGGTTGGCCGGCAAGGCCGTTGCGATCATAGACCGCGCGGTCACGCCCGACGTAGGCGGCGATCGAGGCGATGGAAATGATGCGGCCGGAGCGGCGCTCCGCCATGAGGCGCCCGGCCTCGCGGCAGCAGTAGATGACGCCGGTGAGATTGGTGCGGATAAGGGCGTCGATGTCGTCCGGGTCGCGCTCGAACAGGCGCGCGACGCTGCCGCCCGATCCGCCCCCACTGTTGTTGACGAGGATGTCGAGACGGCCGCCGGACCAGTCTGCGACGGCGGCGACCGCATCACGCACCGGCGCGAAACGGCTCTGATCCAGCCCGACGCCGAAGGTCTTGACCCCATAGCGATCGGCGATCGCGGCGGCCGACCGTTGAGCCTTCTCGGGATCGCGGGAGGTCACCGCAACCGCGCAGCCGGCGGCCGCCAGGATATCAGCCGCATCGAGGCCGAGCTTGCTCGCGCCGCCCGTCACCAGCGCGACCTGGCCGCTCAAATCGAACAGCTGCGCCACATCCTGATGCAACTCTGTGCCCCTTCTGCCTGCGTTTCCCAGACCTTGGGCCCTGTTCACCGGCCCTCTTGCAATTCCCCTTGCAAATCCTCTTGCAAAGTTCGTTCAGTCTGCCCTTGACACCATCATGCCGTCAAGGTGTTATACCAAAACCAAGAGAAAAGATCTGGAACGATCGCGAGGAGCGCACGACGACCATGTGACGCGACAGGCCCAGCGGGCTGCGGTCGTGGCGCGCATGGCGCGGCATCCGACAGGGAAGGGCGCATGACAGGGCAATCCGCGGGACAGGTCTCTTCACCCTCATCCGTCGAGACGCGCGCGGGGGGCGCCGCCGCACAGGGCGGAGCCGTTCAGCAGGCCGTTCCGCCCAAGCCGAACGCGCTGCTGGCCTTCCTCAAGCGGCGCAAGCTCGTGCTGATGACGCTCGTGGTCATCCTGGTCGCCTGGGAGCTGGCGCCGCGCCTGCTGGCGATTCCGGACTACCTGCTGCCGCCGCCCTCGCAGGTCTTCACGGCCTTCCTCGGGCAATGGCAGCGCACCTTGGCGGCAACCTGGATCACCACATCGGTGATGCTGGGCGGTTATCTCATCGCCATCGTCGTCTCGATCCCGCTCGCCCTTGCCATCGTCTCCTCGCGCGTCGTCGAGGACACGGTCGAGCCGATCATGCTCGTCTTCCAGGTGATCCCGAAGATCGCCATCGCGCCGTTGTTCATCGTCTGGTTCGGCTTCGGCTACACGCCGAAGACCATGCTGGTCTTCCTGCTCGCCTTCTTTCCGATCACGCTCAGCGCCGTTGCCGGTTTCCGCGCGGTCGACCCGGACATTATGGATCTCGCGCGCTCCACCGGCACCTCAACCTGGACGATGTTCCGCAAGATCAAGCTGCCGCAGGCGTTGCCGCAGATCTTCACCGGCCTGAAGGTCGGCGTCGCGCTCGCCTCAACCGGCGCGGTCGTCGCGGAGTTCATCGCCTCGGACCGCGGACTTGGCTACCTCCTGCTCGAATGGCGCGGCGAGCTCGACACGCCGATGGTCTTTGCAGGCGTCTTCGTCATCAGCCTCGTCGGCATCGTCGTCTACTACATCGTCGAAGCGATCGAGCGCTTCACGATTCCCTGGCACGTGTCGCAGCGTGACCCCGTTCCCATGAACGCCTGAGCCTGCCCAAAGGACGCTGTGCGCTATGTCGCGGCGCTGTCAGACCAGGCCCACGAAGCGGGCAGGATGAGAAATTTGGGCGTCGTTCGACGCCGATTCAAGAATACGAACAGCGCGTATAACAATCCGGGAGGAAATGGTCATGTCATCGACAAAAAAATCATCGAAAATCACGGCCCTAGTCTGTGCTGCTGCCGGCTTGATGCTCACGGCTGCAAATGCACAGGCCGCTGATCAGGTCAGCCTGCGTCTGAATACGATCCTCAATGGCTGGCACTGCCCATGGCATATGGCCCGCGACAAGGGATGGTTCAAGGAAGCCGGCATCGAGATCAAGGAGATCGGCGAGGGGCGTGGCTCGGCCGACACGGCGCAACTCGTCGCCGCCGGGACGGATACCTTCGGTCTGGTCGATCCGGCGGTTGTGATCGCCGGTGTGGCCCGCGGGCTCCCCGTGAAGACGGTCTACAGCCTCATCAACAAGAGCCTGCTCGCGGTCGTTTCGCCGGCTGACAAGCCGATCAAGACCGCCGCCGATCTCAAGGGCAAGCAATATGTGACGCTCGCCGGTTCCGGCGCGCTGCAGATGTTCCAGGCGGTGCTTGCCGCCAACAAGATGAAGCCCGAGGACGTGAAGATCCTGACCGTCGACCCGGCCGCGCAATATGCGACGCTGATGAGCGGGCAGGTCGATGGTATCCTCATCGGCCTCGATGGCGTGCCGGATCTTGAGGCGCGCGGCTTCAAATATTTCGCCGTGACCTATCCCGAGCTCGGGGTGAACACGATCGTCTCGTCGGTGGCGACCACGACCGATCTCATCAACAAGAACCCGGATCTGGTGAAACGCTTCATCGCGGTGACGCAGCGGGCCTGGGACCACGCGATCAAGAACCCGGACGACGTCGTGAAGGCATGTCTCGCGGTCAAGCCGACGAGTTCGGAAGCCGCCTTCCGCAAGCAGCTGGCAGACGTCATCAGCGCGCTGCGTTCGGACAACAACAAGGACAAGCCGCTCGGCTTCGGCGCCGAGAAGGACTGGCAGATGACCCTCGATGTCCAGAAGGAGTATCGCGGGATCAAGACCGACAAGCCGTTGACAGCCTTCTATACCAATGAGTTCGTTCCCCAATGAGCAACGTTGCGATCTTCGGGCGCAAGGGCGCTGACACCAACGCACCTCACGGGATAGCGGAGCGCGGGATGACAGCAGCAGCAACGCTTGCCTCAGGCACGCAGGACGGCGGCATCGTCATCAAGGGTGTCTCGAAGATCTTCGACAGCGAGGGGCGCCGCGTCGAGGCGCTCCTCGACATCGACCTGACGATTGGCCGGGGCGAGTTCGTCTCGATCGTCGGCCCGTCGGGCTGCGGCAAGAGCACGTTGCTCAGGCTGATCGCCGGCCTGATGCCGACCTCCGGCGGCGCGATCTCCGTCGCGGGCAGGGTGGTCGACCGGCCCATCACCGATGTCGGCATCGTCTTCCAGAAGCCGGTGCTTCTGGAATGGCGCAGCGTCATCGACAACCTGCTGCTCCAGCCGGAGCTGCGTGGGCTCGACCCGGCGGCTTACCGCGATCGCGCCATAGACCTTTTGGCGGCCGTGGGCCTCAGCGGCTTCGAGGATGCCTATCCGCGCCAGTTGTCCGGCGGCATGCAGCAGCGCGCCTCGATCGCGCGGGCGCTGATCCACGATCCCTCGCTCCTCCTGATGGACGAGCCGCTCGGTGCACTCGACGCGCTGACGCGCGAGCAGGTGCGCGTCGATCTCGAGGAGCTGTGGCTCGCCACGGGCAAGACAGTGGTGTTCATCACGCACTCGATCGACGAGGCGGTGCTGTTGTCGGACCGTGTGGTGATCATGTCGCCGCGCCCCGGGCGCATCGATCGCGTCATCGACATCGATATTGCGCGCCCGCGCGGTCTCGAGGGCCGCAATTCGCAGGTGTTTAAGGACGCCGAGGAGGAGATCACCAAGATCTTTCTTGAACGCGGCGTGCTCAAGCGCGGCCGGCCGTTCGCTGCCATCCGCAAGCCCTGAGGGAGGCGGCGATGCGCGCGCGGCTTCGTGGCAACTGGGCGACCCTGCTATTGCCGATTGCCGATGACGACAGCATCGCTTTCGGCAGCCTCAAGGCCGAAATCGACGTGCTGATCGACGCGCAGGTCGACGGCATCTACTCCAATGGCACGGCGGGGGAATTCCACAACCAGACGGAAGCGGAATACGACCGCGTGCAGGCGACGCTTGCCGCGGCCTGCGCGTCCGCCGGCATGCCCTTCGTTATCGGCGCCTGCCATTCCGACCCGATGGTGACGCGTCAGCGCGTCGCCCGTGCGGCCGCGCTCAAGCCGCGTGCCATCCAGATCATCCTGCCGGACTGGTGGCCGCTGACCGATGGCGAGGCCGTCGATTTTCTCGATCTGGCCGCACACGCGGCCGACGGCGTGCCTTTGGTTCTCTATAATCCCCCGCATGCCAAGCGCGTGCTGACACCGCCTGAATTGCAGTGGGTGCTGGCGCGCGCGCCGACGGTCGAGGCCGTCAAGCTCGGCGACGGCGACGCGGCCTGGTATGCGGCGGCACGCGCGCATCTCGCAGGCATCTCGCTGTTCGTGCCTGGGCATCATCTGGCCACCGGCATGCGCGAAGGGGTCGCGGCGGGGGCGTTCTCCAACGTCGCCTGCCTCAACCCGCGCGGCGCGCAACGCTGGACCGATCTGATGGCGACCGATATCGCCGCCTGCCTCGACGTTGAGGCGCGCCTTCAAGCCTTTATCGACACGCACATCTGGCCGTTCCGCCGCGACCACGGCTATTCCAACGCGGCGCTCGACAAGCTTCTCGCCGCGATCGGCGACTGGGCGCCGGTCGGCACGCGGCTGCGTCGGCCCTATCGCTTCATCGATGCCGGTGAAGCCCGGCGTCTGGGTCCCATCGCCCGAGAGGCCGTGCCGGAGCTCTTCATCTGATGCCCGTCGTCCAGTCCGTCCGTCCCGTCCTCCTCAGCGCGCCCTATGCCGATGCGGACAACCTCGAACGCCGGCGGCACCTGGCGTCGGGCTTCCGCACGGTCGGCATGGTCGAAATCGCCTTCGACGATGGCTCGAAAGGTCTTGGTGAGGGCTATCTCGCGGTGTTCGCCCCGCTCGTCTTTGCCGAGATCGTCAAGCTCCTGGCGCCCGCCGTCATCGGGCGGGAGGGGGATGCCATCAGCGCGCGTCTCATCGATCTCAGGCGGATGACCGACTACTGGAGCCTCACGGGGGCCGCGCGTCATGTCATCTCGGCTTTCGAGATTGCGCTGGTGGACGCCAAGGCCAAGCGGTTGGGTGTGCCGGCAATGGACCTCTTCGGTGGTCGAACCGTCGACCATATTGCGCTTTACGGCAGTGGTGGCGATTCCACGACGCCCGCCGCCATGCAGGGCGAAATCGACCTCCTGGCCGCCAAAGGCATCACGCTGTTCAAGATCCGCGCGCGCCGCGAGGAGGTCGACAAAGCCGTCTGGACCCTGGAACGGGCGGGCGAGGCGGGTGTCGCGGTCGCCATCGACATGACGCAGAACCTCGCCAACCCGGCGCAGACGGTGAGCGACGTCGTCACTTTCGTCGAGGCGGTGCACGCAAGAACCTCGCGCCGCATCGCCTTTCTGGAGGAGGCGCTTGGCCCGGCAGACATCGAGTCCTATCGGCTCCTGCGCGGCAGGCTCGCCACCAGGATCGCGGGCGGCGAAATCGTGACGACTCCCGACGAGCTGTGCCGGCGCGTGGCCGCCGGCCTTTACGATCTTGTCCAGCCGGACGCCACGGTGCTGGGCGGCATTGGCGCAACCATGGAGGTCTTCGCCGCCGCGCGCCGTGCCGGCTGCGAGACGGTGGTGCACAACTGGGGCGGGGCTGCCTGCCTCGGCGCGAACTATACGGCCGCCTTCGCCGGTGGCGCGCGGCTCGCCGAATGGCCGATGCCACGCTTTCCCCTTCGCGACGCCATGCTGGCCGCGCCGCTGTCGATCGCCGATGGCTGTCTGTCCGCCCCGACCGCACCCGGCATCGGGGTCGCACTGACGCCCGCGATCGAAGCGCGCTATGCCTTCCGCCCGGATGCCGTCTATGACTGCCTGGGAGCGGGCGCGGCGATCGATCCCCGCGTCTGGACGACGACCGGCTTGTTGGCGTGACGTCTGGCTCGATCCCTTCCCAACGATAGGCTATGCAGGAGGCCCTGCGTGCCGAGTGTCGTCTGTGAGACAGGCGCGGACATGGGCCGCCAAGCATGGAGTTGTGACGCATGATTTTCGAGATGGCTGAACTGGAGATCAAGCCCGGCGACGAAGAAGCTTTCGAGGCTGCTGCCAAGATGGCGGTGCCCTTGTTCCAGCGGGCGAAGGGCTTCGTGAGCTTCGACCTGCAGCGCACGATCGAGCGGCCGAATGTTTACCGCCTCGTCGTCGGCTGGGCGACGCTTGAGGACCACATGGTTCATTTCCGCGAATCCAGCGACTTCCAGGAATGGCGCCGCCTCGTCGGCCCGCATTTCGCGGCGCCGCCGAAGGTCGAGCATACGCATTCTCTCGGTCTCACCTGAACGGAACCGAAATGGGACCTCGTCAGGCGGGGTAGGGCAGTCCATAGCGGTCGCGAACCGTCGCCTCCTCATAGCGCGTCCGGTAGACGCCCCGATCCTGCAGGATCGGGACGACTTTCGCGACGAAGTCCGCGATGTCGTCCGGCGCGCGCGGCGGCTGCAGCGTGTAGCCGTCCACAGTACCGTCGGCCCAGAGATCGATGATGGCCTCGGCAACCTCCTCGGGCGTACCGAGAAGGAGCCGATGATGGCCTTCCGAACGGCGCACCGCCTGTCGCGCCGTCAGCGTCTCATGTGTGAGGAGATCGGCGAGCCCTAGTCCCATGCCGACGGCCTGCTGCCTGTTCGGATCGGGTATGAAGCGTTCGGCATCCAGCACGGCGTCGGGGTCGAATCCGTCCGGATCGATCCCGTTTTCCCTCACGAAGCGGGCGATCAGCCCATCCTCGGAGCCCGTGCCGCTGAACAGCTCGTGCTTGCGGAGGGCCTCCTCGCGGCTTTCGCCGAGGATGACGACGAGGCCGGGGACGATGCGGATACCGGATGGGTCGCGCCCGAAGGAGACGGCCCGATCCCTGACCTTCCTGCCGAAGGCCCGGCCTGCCGGCCTGGACAGGATGTTGCAGTATATGATCTCGCCATGGCGGGCGGCCAGGTCGATGCCGCCCTCGGAGGCGCCCGCCTGCGCCAGCACAGGATGGCCCTGCGGGCCGCGCGGCACGTTGAGCGGTCCTTTGACGGTGAAATAGGGGCCGTCATGGTCGATCGGCGCCGCGCTCGACGCGTCCCAGAAGCGATCTTCCGGAACCTCGCCCTCGCGAGCCCAGTCCCAGCTCGCCCAGAGCTTCTTCGCGACATCGAGGAATTCGAGCGCCTTGGCGTAACGTTCGCTGCGCGGCGGCAGGGGCGCGGCGCCGAAATTGGCGGAGACGCTCGGGTTGAACGACGAGACGATGTTGATGATCATTCGTCCCCCCGCGATGATATCCGCTGACTGGGTGCGCCGCGCGAAGTTGTAGGGCGAATTGTAGGTCGAGGTCATCGTCGCGACGAAGCCGATATCCGGCACCTGCGCCGCGAGGCCGGTGGAGAGCATCAGGGGATCGATCGTATGGAAGGGCCGCCCCTTCGGATCGGTCATCAACGCGGGGTGATCCGACAGGAACACGGCGTCGAACAGGCCCTTATGGGCGAGCTCGGTCAGCCGGCGATAATAGCCGGGATCGGTGATCTCCTGGCGCGTGCCGGTGCGGTATTTCCAGGCCGCCGGCAGATAGCCGGTCGTGTTGATGCCGACATTGAGGTTAAGTTTTCGCGCGGGGCTGGTCATGCGTCTGGTGTCCTGGGTTCAAAAGAGGCGCGACGGCCGGTTAATAGGCCGCGGTGAAACGCCGGCGGATGAACTGCCCCTTGTCGAGTTCGTCGAGGATCGCGATCGCGAAGTCGGCCTCGGAAATCCGGCTTTCGCCAGCCGCGTCGCGCAGGAGCTGGTTCTCGCCGAGTCGGTAGGTTCCGGTGCGCGCGCCGGGTTCGATGTTCAGCGGCGGGGAGACATAGGTCCAGTCTAGGTCGTGTTCGCCGCGTCTCAGGCTGCGCAGGATCTCACGGTTGCGCAGCGTATGGGCCTTGTGTTCGACGGGGTAGAAATCACTGTCGACCACATCCACGCCAGGGCTCGCCTCCAGGCTCCCGACGCCACCGACGATGATGATGCGCCGGACGCCCGCCCGCGCGACGCCCGCAAACAGCGCCTCGTGGGCCTTGCGGATCAGGTCCGCGGCGTGTTCTGCCGAATAGCGGCGCAGGCCGGGACTGTAGGCACTGACGACCGCGTCGTGCCCCGCGACGATCTTCGCGACGTCCCCTGCATCGGCGATGTCGGCCTTGAGAGCGGTGAGCCCCGCGGCGGGATCGAGATCGCGCGAACGGGTGACGCCGGTGACGCGATAGCCTCGCGCCAAGGCTTCTTTGAGGATGTTGCCGCCGATATTGCCGGAGGCGCCGAAGACGACGATGGACATGATGGCCAATCCCGGTTTATCGCGCGGCCGCAGCCGCCAGCGGCCGGCTGCCGGCGAGGTTGCGCTCAAGGGCGGTCAGCGAGGAACGAACGGCCTCGTAGCCGTGCGCGCGCATCGCGACCTCATAGTCGTGGACGGCGGCGAGAAGCGGCTTGTCGCGTCGACGCGCCTTGACGAGCTCCGGAACGAGCAGGCCGGTGTCGTGGAGCGCGGTGTTACATCCGAGTGCACGAAAATAGGTCATTGCATGGATGGAATCGCCGAGCAGGGTGACCGGGCCGGTTTCCCAGACAGCGCCGGGCGTTGACGTCTTGACCTTCAGCAGCCCCACCGTCGAGGGATCGGTGTGGCGGATGAGCGCCAGGATGCGCTCGTCCCAATGACCGACCCTTGACAGCAGGACCTGAAGCAGTTCGGCTCCGTCGAGCCTTTCGATGTCCTCGTCCGGCCCCAGCTCGCCGCGTTCGTAGGCGGTGTTCCACCACGTGTAGCTGGTCGTATTGTCGAAGTGGAAACCCGGAATATCGCGATGCGTCGGGTCTCCCGCCCCGATGCTGCCGTAGCGGGCAGAAGCGTCCGGATCGACCCTATGGCTCGTGATCATCATGCGGCGGCCGTCATGCGGCAGGATATTGACGTTGAAATCGGTGAGCAGCGGGGAGATGCCATGCCGTTCCGCTTCGGAAAGCGTGATCTTGCCTGCGACCCTGCGAACGCCGGTATCGACGCTCTCCAGGCCAGGCAGCCGTTGCCGGCGCACGGCCGAACCCGCGCCGTCGGCGCCGACCAGAAGGTTGCACCGCACGGCCGAGCCATCGGTGAAATGGGCGATCACCGTGCCGTCCTGCTGGTTCTCGTAGTGTGCGAAGGTCTTGTCGGTGTGGACGATGTCCTCGAGGCCGGCGAGCAGGATCTGCCTCAGCGTGATGCGGCTCGCGGATTTCTCGATATGGGTGTCCTCGGGCTCCGCATTCGCCAATTCGGGCGCGTCGATCCGCGCGAAGGTCTCGTCCAGCGTCAGCGTTTCCGCCGGCGCCCGTCCGAGCGTCGCAAGGAACGCCTCGAACAGATATGGCGGCAGATTGGCCTCGAGCGCGTCGATGCCGCGCTGCCGCAACCTCAGGCGAAAACCCTGCACGTAGTCGGCGCGTACCGGATCGCGCTCGAAGACCGCGGTGTCTATGCCGTTCTTCTGCAGCCCCTGGGCGAGCGCAAGGCCGCCAGGCCCCCCGCCGATGATGGCGATGTCGACGAAAGGAATGCTCATGGATGTCTACCCGGCAAGGGCCGCCTCGGCGGCGAGATGTTCGGCAATGAAAGTCTGGATGTCCCGCGGCGCTCGGCCGGTGAGGGTGGCCACGACATCGGTCGTTACCGCGGCGCGCCCGGCGGCGATCAGCGCCGTGAATTGCGCGACGGCGCGGTGCTCGAAATCGGCCTCCGCGGCGGCCGCGACCAGCGGCCTGGCGATCGCCGCGACCGGCCGTTCGAAGGCGGAAGAGAGAAGAGCGGCGACCTGGCGGGCGGCGACGACCTCGGGACCGGTGAGGTTCAGCATCTCGCCGGCGAGTGCGTCGGCCATGAGCTGGTGGACGGCGACATCGGCGATGTCGCGGGCGTCGATGTAGCCGATACCGGCGTCGGGATTGGCCGCGATGATGGGGTTGCCGGCCTGCACTTGACGGATCGTGTTGGCGAGCGACACCTGCATCCAGGCGTTGGGACGCAGCCAGACCTTTTCGAGCGAAAGCGTGCGGAGATGCCGCTCGATGGCGGCATGGGCGTCTCCCGAGATGGAACTGCCGGCCGGCTCAATCGTCCAGTCCGAGCCGGAGATCTTCACGATGCGACGCACGCCCGCCGTCGCTGCCGCATCGGCGACGGCGATCTGATCGGCCGCGAGACGTTCGCTGATCGGCGACAGCAGAAGAAGGCGGTCGATGCCGCGCAGCGCCGCATCCAGCGACGTGCGGTCGGCGAATTCCCCAACGGCGATCTGGACCGCGGCGCCGAAGTGTTTGCGCGCGGCATCCGGCCGGCGCGTGAAGACCCGCACCGGACGATCGAGTGCGATCAACCGTTTGACGACGAGCTGGCCGAGTGTGCCGGTGGCGCCTGTGACAAGGATCGGAGCAGGGCTCATGCGACCGCTCGTCGGGTTGCGGCCTCGAGCGGCCTGCGGTCGATCCAGGAAAACACGTCGAAATCCGCCGTGATGAAACCCCATTCGAGCAGGAAGCGCTTGAAATGGTCGAAGGCTTCGATCTGGTCGTCGTCGAGCGAAAGGGTCAGATGCCTGTGGATGTCCGGTCCGTTGGCGGCCCAGATCGCATCCTCGCCGACGCCGATCTCGTTGGCGATAAGGCGCACCGCATCGTCCGGGTTCGTCTCCGCCCAGCCGGCGACCTGCCCGACGGTGGCGACCAGATCGACGACCCGGTCGAAGTGTTCGTCGAGGAAGCGGGCGTCGACCGTCAGCGGGCGCGGCGTACCATTGTTGATGCGGATCTTCGCGTCCGGGTGGAAGCCGAAGTCCGACACGACGACGGCGCCGATCTGGTTGGCCAGAACGACGCCTTCCGCACCCTTGACGAAAAATGCGTCGATCTCGCCGCGCGCCAGCGCCAGAAGTTCGTCGCCATAGGGGTAGCGGCGCTTCAGGCCGAGGAAGACTGCGTTGCCTCTTTCGATGAGGTTGGCCTCCGCGCTGTCGAGATAGACGAGTTCGACATCGTCATGCGTCAGCCCCTCGAGGGAGAGAGCGGACACGATGCCCTTCAGCGCCGTGGCGCGCTGGAAATCGACAATCTTTTCAACGGGCTTCCGCGGCACTCCGAGGCGTCGGCCCTTGAGGCCCGCGCCCGTCCGGATGCCGGAGGAAGGCAGAGCGATGATCGCCTGGAATTCGTCGGTGGTGGTGATGCCGACCACGCGGGTCTCGCGCCCACCGGAGCGCGCCCAGATCGGCGGGATATTGCCGCCCTGCCGGAAGGAATAGTCGAGGGCGTGCGTGAAATGGCTCTGGCGGATCGCCGGGTCCTTGCTGTCGCGGATCGAGCGAACCGAAACGCCCGCGGCACGGAACTGCCGGTCTATCCATCCGAGCTGGTGGGCGATCGAGAGCGGCGTCGGCGCGGGGCAGCGCGTGTACCAAACAGAGGAGAGAGGGGTGGCCATCGCCGATCTCTTTGGCTACCCGCCGACGACGGCGAGGCGGGGTTGCGGATGAGGGCGCACCGGAACGGGCTCCAGCGAAACGGCGGGTTTCGCCGCATGACGGCCGAGCGCTGCCCTCGCGAGTATGGTTCGGACGAGATTGTTCTGCGGCGCGTGTGCCTTGCCGCACAGTGCATCGCGGTGATGCCGCTCCAGCGGATTGTCGCGGCTGATGCCGGGATTACCGCCGAGCTCCAGCGCCAGCGTGGTGACGGCGATGGCGTTTTCGATGACCGTGTGCTTGACCGCCGCCTCATCGGGGCTGAACGGCCGGCCGGAATCGAAATCCTCGGCGATCGAACGCAGCAGCCGGCGGTTGGCCGCCAGCCAGACCTCGATCTGTCCAAGCCCGTCCTGAATGCGGGCTACGGTCGAAAGCGGCGCGCCGAGGCTGGCGGGCGCCCGGGTCGTCACGAATTCGGTGAGCCAGTCGCGGGCGCCGCGCGCCGCGCCGTCATAAACCGCCGGAACGAGGCTGAAATACCAGGCGCTCGCCCGCTCGTCGCGCTTCAGACCTTCCTTGGCCGGTGCGAGGTCGAGCGCGTCCTCCAGCGGAATGGCGACCGCGTCTAGGATCAGATCGTCGCTGTTCGTGGCGCGCATGCCGGTGGCGTTCCAGGTCTTCTCGACCCGGAGACCGTCGGCCGATGTCGGCACGAGGAAGGAGCCGAGCCGCGGTTCCGGCTCATCGGTGACGGCGAGTACGGACACCCAGCGCAAGAGCGGAATGCCGGTCGCATAAGTCTTACGGCCGGAAATGCGCCACACGTCGCCCGCCCGGCGGGCAATGGTATCCGGCAGCATTCCGTGTGAAGGCGAGCCGACGCGCGGCTCTACCTGCGCGGCGTTGAGCAGGGCGACGCCTTCCCGGTTGGCCCGGGTGACGCGGTCCACGAGATGCGTCGGCCATTGGCCCGAGGCGCGGATCGCATAATGCTGACTGTAATGCATCGCGAGCACCAGCGCGGTCGACGGCTCGCCGCGGGCAACGGCGGAAACGACCGCCAGCGCTTCGGTCAGCCCGCCGCCGCGACCCCCATGCTCGACCGAGGTGACAAGCCCCAGCAGACCGGTCTCGTAAAGCGCGTCGAAATTGGCGAAGGGGAATTCGCCGGTCTCGTCGTAATGCCGGGCGGTCAGCGCGAAACGTTGTCCCAGTTCCTCGGCTTTGGCGATCACCGTCGAAAAGTCGGTCGAAAGGGTCATGAAATTCTCCGGTCAGGCGACGGCGCGGGTCTCGATCAGCGCCCAGGGGCGGCGGTCGATCCAGGTTTCGATGTCGAAACTGCCCGCGAGGAAGCCCCATTCGTGCAGAAAGTCCTTGTAATGGCCGACCGCGTCGACCAGCTCCGCCTCGAGCCCGATGCCGAGATGCCTGTGGAGGTCCGGCCCGTTGGCCGCGGCGACCACTTCTTCTGAGGCCCCCACCTCGCGGGCAACGAAGCGGCGCACCTCGTCGGCATGCGTCTGCGCCCAGTCACTCGTCCGCTTCAGCGTCTCGATCAGCGTCGCGACGAGGTCTGGCCTCTCCTCCGCCAGTCGTTCATCGACGGTGAGGAGGCGCGGCGAGCCGGAATTGACGCGGATCTTCGGATCGGGATGGAAGCCGAACTCCACCACTGTCCGGGTGGCGAAGAGATTGGCGATGCTGATGCCCGGCGTTCCCTTCACGTAGATGGCATCCACCTCACCGCGCAGAAGAGCAGCCATTTCCGGCCCATAGGCCTGGCGGTTACGCAGGCCGTAAAGCTGCGGTCCCTCGCGATCGTCGAGCACCGAGTCGGGCAGCGGGATGTCGACGATCTCGACGTCGTCAGGGGTGAGCCCCTCCAACGACAATGCCGAGACGAGGCCCTTCAGCGCCGTCGCAGCCATGAAATCGACGATGCCGGGCGGGCGGCGGGCGATGCCGAAACGCCGGCCGGCGAGATCCTTCGTCGTCGCGATGCCGCTGTCCGGCAAAGTGATGATCGCCTGGAACTCATCGGTCCAGGTGATGCCGACCAGTCGGGTCCGACTGCCCTCGGAGCGTGCGCGGATCGGCGGCACGTTGCCGCCATGGCGGAA
Organism: Chelatococcus asaccharovorans; assembly: GCF_003201475.1. GTDB lineage: Bacteria > Pseudomonadota > Alphaproteobacteria > Rhizobiales > Beijerinckiaceae > Chelatococcus > Chelatococcus asaccharovorans. The sequence continues at coordinate 247,352 of NZ_QJJK01000007.1, forward strand.
GGAATAGTCGAGGTGGTGATTGAAATGACTCGACCGGATGTTTCGGTCCTTGCTGTCGATGATCGAGTTGAGGGTGATTCCCTGTTTAGAGAATGAATCTTCGAGAAGGCCGAGCTGTACTGAAAGCCCAACCGGCGTCGGGACCGGACATCTCGTGTACCAGATTTGCGAAATATTGCCCTCACGTGTCATTAAGACCCTCCACTAGCGATAAAACCGCGCGAATATTCGATAAATCTTGAATTTATCGAATTTTAATCAATTTTTCGCACGACAATGACGCGGTTTTCCATAAGACAGCCAAGGCGCAGCCGGCACTGGAAATACCATTCCCCGATCTCGGGGCTGCCAAGCTGCATTCGCTGAATCATATTTGACAAAGCCTATAGAATTAGTCAACAATCAAAAATCACGGCATCCCGTGCTGCGGCAATCGGAAGCATCGCGGCTTTCCTGCGCTTCGCCGGGAACCTGCCGACCTTCAAGCCCCCCCGAGAACTCACCGACGAAGAGACCCTGTTCATGCCGGCGCTTGTGAGAATTGGACGAACGCTGAGACGCACCCTGCTGCAGGCCGTTCCGACGATGCTCGGGATCGTCATTCTGAATTTCTTCCTGCTGCAGCTTGCCCCGGGCGACGCGGCCGATGTCATGGCCGGCGAGGCGGGATCGGCGACGGTGGAGACCATGGCAGCGCTCCGGTCGCGCTTCGGGCTCGACAATCCCCTGCTCACGCAATTAGGGCACTACCTCAGCAATCTCATGCAGCTCAGCCTCGGCTTCTCGCCGCGTTACGGGATGCCGGTCGCCGATCTGATCGCGCAGCGGCTGCCGGGCACGCTGACACTGATGGTGGTGGCGCTCATGGTCGCCATCCTCATCGGCGTGGTGCTCGGCTCGCTGATGGCGACCTTTGCCGGGCGCCTTCCGGACCGCGTGCTGTCGGTCTTCTCGCTGCTCTTTTATTCGATCCCGAGCTTCTGGATCGGCCTCATGCTGATCGTCTTCTTCTCGGTGAAACTCGGCTGGCTGCCGAGCGGCGGTGCGGGCACGATCGGCTCGCGCCTGACGGGCCTGCCCGCGCTTCTGGACAAGGCGCGCTACATGGTGCTGCCGGCGACCTCGCTGGCGCTCTTCTACGTGGCGATCTATGCACGCCTGACGCGCGCCTCGATGTTGGAAGTCAAGAACCAGGATTTCGTCCGCACGGCCTATGCCAAGGGCCTGACGCCCTTCGGCGTCACGGCGCGGCATATCCTGCGCAACGCCCTGATCCCGATCACGACGATGGCGGGTATGCATATCGGCGGCATGCTCGGCGGAGCCGTGGTGGTGGAGACGGTCTATAGCTGGCCGGGGCTCGGGCGGCTTGCCTTCGAGGCGGTGATGGGCCGCGATTTCACCGTCCTGCTCGGCATCCTGCTGCTGTCCTCGCTTCTCGTCATCGTCGCCAATGCCGCCGTGGATCTCGTCCACGCCTGGCTCGATCCCCGTATTGGAGCCCGCTGATGTCTACCACCGATATCGCAACCCTGCGCGGCGTCGCGACTGACCGGCAGGTCGAGGCGGCCGAGCAGCCTGCGCCGCCCACCCCTGCGGAAGCACCTTCTTGGTCCAACATGCGGGCGCCGGACGCCCGTTCGCAGCAGAGCGCCGCGGTCTCGGTCACCAACGGTCGCCGGGCGCTCAAGGTCTTCCTGTCCAATCCAAACGCCCTGTTCGGCACGGGCTTCCTGGCCTTCGTCATCCTCATCGCCCTGATCGCGCCGGTCATCTATCCCGGCGATCCGCTCTCCATGGTGGGCCGTCCCTTCCTCTGGCCTGGCCAGAACCCGGCCTTTCCGCTGGGCACGGATTCGCTTGGTCGCGACGTGCTCGCGGGCATCGTGCACGGCGCGCGCATTTCGCTTTTCGTCGGTCTGGTGGCGACAGCGCTCAGTCTTACGTTCGGCGTGGTGCTCGGCGCGGTCGCCGGCTATTTCGGCGGCCGGATCGACGACCTGCTGGTGCGGCTGATCGAGATCTTCCAGACACCCCCGAGCTTCGTGCTGCTGGTCGTGCTGGTGGCGATCGCACGGCCTTCGGCCACGACCGTAACCTTGGCGATCGCCATCATCTCCTGGCCGACGGTGGCGCGGCTGACGCGCGCCGAGTTCCGCGCGATCCGCGAGAAGGACTTCGTGGTCGCTGCCCGCAGTCTCGGCTACGGCCATAGGCGCATCATCTTCAGTGAGATCCTGCCGAATGCGCTGCCGCCGATCATCGTCACGTCCTCCGTCATGGTGGCGACCGCCATCCTGATGGAATCGGCGCTGTCCTTCATGGGGCTCGGCGATCCGAACGTGGTGAGCTGGGGCTCGATGATCGGTACGGGTCGTGAGCTCGTGCGTACCGCCTGGTATCTGACGGCGCTGCCGGGGCTTGCCATCGTCGTCACGGTGCTGGCGCTCAACCTGATCGGCGATGGCCTGAACGACGCTCTCAACCCCCGCTTCTCGCAGGAGGGGTAGACCCATGGCCCCGCTTCTCCAGGTCGAAAATCTCACCATCCGTTTTCCGCGCGCCGAGCCGGTCCGCAATCTTTCCTTCGAGGCGGGCGAGGGGGAGACTCTGGCGATCGTCGGCGAATCCGGCTCGGGAAAATCGCTGACCGCCTTGGCGCTGATGCGGCTCCTGCCGCGCGGCGCACAAATTGCGAGCGGCCGGATCGCATTCGACGGCCGCGATCTCATCAAGCTCGATGCGCGCGGAATGCGGCACCTGCGCGGGCGCGATATCGGCATGATCTTCCAGGAGCCGATGAACAGCCTGAATCCGGTCATGACGATCGGCCGGCAGATTGGCGAAGTGCTCAGGGTGCATGAAAGACTGACGGGGCGGGCAGCGCGGGCGCGGGCCATCGAGCTCCTGGAGCTGGTCCGCATCCCGGCGGCAGAAAAGCGGGTGGACGATTATCCGCATCAGTTGTCGGGTGGCATGCGCCAGCGCGTCATGATCGCGATGGCCGTCGCCTGCAAGCCAAAGCTGCTGATCGCCGACGAGCCGACCACGGCGCTCGACGTTACCATCCAGGCGCAGGTGCTCGATCTGCTCGACACGCTGAGGTGCGAACTGCGGATGGCCGTCGTCCTCATCACCCACGATCTCGGCGTGGTGGCGCAATGGGCCGACAAGGTTGTCGTCATGTATGCCGGCCGCAAGGTGGAGGAGGCGCTGCCGGGTGATCTGTTCGACAACCCTCTGCATCCCTATACGCGTGGCCTGCTGGCCGCCTCGCCCCGGTTGAAGAACGATTTCCACTATCGGGACGGCGCGCTCTCCGAAATCCCGGGCTCGATCGTCTCGGCGGGCGGCGAGACGGGCTGCCCCTTCCGGCCGCGCTGCGCCGAGGCGCGCGCAAGCTGCGGCCATCACATGCCGCCGCTCACCGTTCCGGCGCCGGAGCGCCTGGTGGCGTGCCCCTTCACCGTCCCCGTCGAGGCCATGCCCCATGCCGCTGCTTTCAGTCTCTGACCTTAAGACCCATTACAAGAGCCGGGACGGGCTCCTGCGTGCGGTCGATGGGGTGGACCTCGTCGTCGAGCGCGGCGAGACGGTGGCTCTCGTCGGGGAAAGCGGCTGCGGCAAGTCCACCCTCGGCAAGACGGTGCTCCGCCTCGTCGATCCGACCGACGGCAGGATCGTGTTCAAAGGCGAGGACATCACCATGCTGGACCAGCGGCGGCTGCGAACCGTGCGCAAGTCGGTCCAGATGATCTTCCAAGATCCTTTCGCCTCGCTCAATCCGCGGCACGCGATCGGCGAGATCCTGGAGGCGCCGCTCGTGGTGCACAAGGCCGGTGACCGGGCCGAGCGGCGGCGCAGGGTTGCCGACATCGTTGCCAAGGTCGGGCTGCCGGCCGATTCGGTCAGCCGTTATCCGCACGAATTTTCCGGCGGTCAGCGGCAGCGCATCGGCATTGCCCGCGCCCTGCTGCTGAATCCTGAACTGATCGTCTGCGACGAGCCGGTTTCCGCCCTCGACCTCTCCATCCAGGCGCAAATCCTCAATCTGCTCGTGGCGATGAAGAAGGAATTCGGCCTTTCCTATCTTTTCATCAGTCACGATCTCTCGGTGGTGCGCTACTTTGCCGACCGGGTCATGGTCATGTACCTCGGGCGGATCGTCGAAAGCGCCGACAATGCGACGCTCTGGTCTGATCCGCGCCATCCCTATACGCGGGCCATGATGGCGGCGGTGCCCGATCCCTCGCGCCGGCGCCATGCGGCCCCGCTCGGGGGCGACCTGCCGAGCCCGAGCCACATTCCGCCGGGCTGTCGCTTCCATACCCGATGCCCACTCGCGACGAATCTCTGCCGCACGCAGGAACCCGAATTCCGTCCTGTGGCACCCGGCCATCATGTGGCGTGCCATTTCGCGGACGAACCAACTGAATGACGAGGAGTTCACACATGGTTGAGTATCGCTATCTGGGCCGCAGCGCCCTCAAGGTGTCGCCTTTGACGCTGGGAGCCATGATGTTCGGTAACCAGACGCCGGACGACGTCGCCTTCCGCATCATCGACAAGGCGCGCGAGCAGGGCATCAATTTCATCGACACTGCCGATGTCTATCACGACGGTAAATCCGAAGAGGTGGTCGGCCGCGGCATCAGGAAGAACCGCGACCATTGGGTGGTGGCGACCAAATTCGTGAACTCGCACACGCCGGGGCCGAACCTTGGCGGTTATTCCCGCAAATGGGTCTACCAGACGGTCGAGAATTCGCTGCGCAACCTCGGCACCGACTATATCGATATCCTCTATTTTCACCGCGCTGTCTTCGACGCTCCGCTCGAGGAACCCATGCGGGCGATCGCGGACCTCATCAAACTCGGCAAACTCCGCTATTTCGGCGTCTCGAATTTTCGCGGCTGGCGGATCGCGGAAGTCTCGCATCTCGCCGACCAGCTCGGCATCGACAGGCCGATCGCCAGCCAGCCGCTCTACAACATCGTCAACCGCACGGCGGAGGCCGAGCAACTGCCGGCAGCGGCCGCCTACGGCCTCGGCGTCGTCTCCTACAGCCCGTTGGCGCGCGGCGTGCTGACCGGCAAGTACAATCTTGGCGAGGCACCAGCCGCCGACACCCGCGCCGGCCGTGGCGACAAGCGCATGCACGACGTGGAGTTCCGCGACGAATCGATCGCCATCGCCAAGCAGATCGCCACGCATGCCGAAGGAAAAGGCATTGCGGCGGCCGATTTCGCTCTCGCCTGGGTGCTCAACAACCGACTCGTCACCTCGGCAATTGCCGGCCCCCGCACCGAGGACCAGTGGGACGCCTATATCAGGGCGCTCGATGTGAAACTCGACGCGGATGACGAGGCGCTGGTCGATCGGCTGGTTGCGACAGGCCATCCGTCGACCCCGGGCTTCACCGATCCGGGCCATCCGGTCGAAGGGCGCGTACCGCGCTCGGGCTCCGCGTCGGCGGACGTCGTCCCGCTGGCTCGTCCGCAGCGCGTCGCCTGACGGACTATCGACCGTCTCAATAGAGCGTCGCCCGCGCATGGGCATTCATGAAATCCGGCCCTTCCGCCAGCGGCGATGAGACCGCTTGGGGACAATCCTTGGGAATAATCCAATGACGACAAAAAATTCCGGTGCCCTGGTGTCGACGCGTCGCGCCGTTCTGACGTCCACCGTGGCGTTCGCCGCCCTGGCCGCGTTTTCCGGTGTCTCCGGTGCCGCTGAGGAGAAGCCGCGCGGCGGGAGCGTCTCTATTAATATTGGCACCGAGCCGCCGGTTCTCGTACTGATCGCCCACACCGCCGGCGCCGCCTACTACATCAGCGGCAAGGCGACGGAGAGCCTCCTGACCTACGACACGGATTTTAATCCGCAACCGCTTCTGGCGACCGCATGGGAGGTGAGCGAGGACGGCCTGCACTATCGGTTCAAGCTACGCGAGGGCGTCACATGGCACGATGGCAAGGATTTTACCGCCGAGGACGTCGCGTTCTCCATCCTCGCCTTGAAGGAGAACCATCCGCGCGGCCGCGCCACCTTCGCCTCTGTGGAACAGGTGAATGTCCTCAATCGGCATGAGGTGGAACTCGTTCTGTCCAAGCCAGCGCCCTATCTGCTGAGCGCTTTTGCAAGCTTCGAGGCGCCGATGGTGCCAAAACACCTCTATGCGGGAACGAAGATCGCCGAAAACCCGCACAATGTTGCACCCGTCGGCACGGGTCCCTACAAATTCGTCGAATGGGTGCGCGGCAGCCATGCGATCTTCGAGCGCAATGACAGATATTGGGGTTCTCCAAAACCTTACCTCGATCAGATCATCTTCCGCTTCATCATCGACCCGGCCGCGGCGGTCGCCGCCATCGAGGCCGGTGAGGTGCAGGTCTCAATCGCCAATCTTCCGCTCACGGATATCGACCGCCTGAAGGCCAACCCGAACCTCGTCGTCGATACGGATCCGCCACCTTATTCACCGAGCATCGCTCGTGCGGAATTCAACCTCGAGAACACGTATCTCGCCGATATCCGGGTGCGCCATGCGATCGCCCATGCGGTCGACAAGGACTTCATCGTCAGCACCATCTATCTCGGCTATGCGACGCGGCTCGACGGGCCCGTGAGCCCTGACCTTGCGAAGTTCTACACGCCAGACCTGCCGAAATATGCCTTCGATCCGGTCAAGGCGGAAAAGCTTCTCGACGAGGCGGGTTACGCGCGCGGCGCTGACGGCTTCCGCTTTAAGCTCTATATCGATCCGACCCAGCCCTCCGGTCCTCCCAAGCAGACTGCTGAGTATTTCGCCCAGGCACTGGCCAAGGTCGGCATCAAGGTGGAACTGCGCACGCAGGATTTTGCCACCTTCGTGAAGCGCATCTTCACGGACCGCGATTTCGACATCGCTATCGAGGGTATGAGCAATCTGTACGACCCGACGGTCGGAATCCAGCGCCTCTATTGGTCGAAGAATTTCAAGGTCGGCGTGCCCTTTAGCAACGGGTCCCGATACGTGAACCCGGAGGTCGACCGCCTGCTGGAAGCCGCGGCTGTCGAGGTCGATCCGAAGAAGCGCCGCGAACTCTTCAACGCATTCCAGAAGCTGGTCGTGCAGGACCTGCCGACGCTCGACATCGTCACGCCTTCGGTGATCACCGTCTATGACAAACGGGTGAAAGGCCTCAAGACGGGCGTCGAGCACCTCTGGAGCAATGGGGCCGACATCCAAATCGGGGGATGATGGGTGGCGGAGCGCGAGGCGGCCGTGCCCGGACAACGGCCGCCTCGCGTCCTGGGATCACGTCCTGGGACCATCTAGAACTCCGTTCGACGGCGCTCGACAGCGCACAGCAGAAAAGTACTCTCAGCCGTCGACAGGCACAGCCAGGAAGCCGTCGGCAAGCTTCTTGATGCGCGCGAGGCCGGGGAAAGGATAGTGGAAGCCCTGCACGCGGATGTCCTCGGCCGCGAGCATCTCGTAGATCCTCAAACGGGTGGTGACGGCCATTTCAGGGTCGAAGTCGAAGATCGCCTGCCAATGCGGGTGGCGCGCAAACAATGCTGGCAGGTTGGTGACGTCTGACTGAACGAAGACGGCCTCGCCGCCGAACGTCACCCGGAAAGAGGTATGGCCCGGCGTGTGACCCGGCGTGCCGACGGCCGTGACGCCAGGCACCACCTCGTCGTCCCAGTCAAAGGGGGTGACCTGCCGGTTCAAGGCGTCGAACACGCGCCGCGCATTGGCGAAGGCAGCCTTGGCGCGGTCGTGCGGTGCGGCCGCCATCCGGGCGTCATCCATCCAGAAATCCCATTCCACCCGCGGCACGTGGATCGCGGCATTGGGGAAGGCGCGATGGCCGTCGCGGGTCAGGAGGCCGTTGATATGGTCGCCATGGAAATGGGAAATGATGACCGTGTCGATCTCGCGACGGTCGATGCCGGCGGCCGCCAGATTCGTCTGGAACCAGCCGGATTTGCCGCCGCTCGCTTCGATATTGGCCTCGCCGATGCCGGTATCGATCACGATGCGCCGCGCGCCGCTCTCGATCACGATGGGCGTGAAGGTGATCGGCACGATATCGGGATCACCGCCGGCGGCCACCAGCGCGGCGCTGACATCCGCCCGGGGCGCATTTCGCACGAAGCCGTCCGCAAGAGGAATCGGATTTCGTCCGTCGAAGACGGCCCAGATGGTCGCATCGCCCACCGCATAGCGATGGGACGTGAAGGCTGGTGCCACGGGGATGTCTGATGATGGTGCCGATCCGCTCATTATGGCCTTGGCTCTCCTGTTCCATTCCGTGGAAAATGCGATTGACGTCAGTTTATTGTAATGAGCGCACGCCACGATGGCCATGCCCGGCGCGCTCACATTCCAGACACGCGCCCATGATCGCGCCCACGATCGCTTCGGCACTCCGCCCCTATGGTCGCGGGCGGCCGCGATGCGCCGGGCGCCGGCTTCCGATGGGTTGGATCGGCGATCCCGCCTCGGGCCAGCCGAGCCGGGCATGACATGTCCAGGAGACCGCAACCTGAAGAGTGATCAGGCTGCATCGCTCGCGCCGGCGATGCCTGCCTGTCGCGATGCGGTCAGGAGCGATAGCGAGACCTTGTCTGCGCTTTGCTTGAGGTGCTGGAGCAGGTCCTGCTTGCGGCTGTCGGGCGTATTCGCCGGAACCATGAAACAGATGGTGGCAACGGGCATCCGCATGTGGTCGAAGATGGCGGAGGCGAGACAGGTCGTATAGGGGTCCGACAGGCCTGTCGTCTCCATGACATTGCCGGCGCAGGCGTCCCTGACTTCGCGGATGAACTGGGCGGGATCGATGACCGCGCCGTTCGGCAGCACATAGTCCTCCCTCGGTATCAGGTCTTCGATCTCGCGGTCGCTCATGCCGCCGAGAAGGAGCCGGCCTGACGCCGTCCAGGGGATAGGCACGAGAACGCCGGCTTCCGAACTGATCCGGAACAGGCTGGCGCCCGGATGCATGAAGGCGACGGTGTATTTCGCGGCGACGAGCATGCACAGCTGCGTCGTCTCCCCGGTTTCTCGAGACAGCCTGATGACCTCGTCGCGCCCAAGCCGCACAAGCGGCTGCGAGGCGAGATAGGCATCGCCATAGAGATAGACGGCACGGCCGAAGAAGACATTGTTGTCCCGGTCGAGCTGGAGGATCTCCGCTTCCGCAAGCCGTCCGACGATGCTGTAGATGGACGAGCGCGGCGCCTTGAGCGCGCGGGCGAGATCGCCGATGCCGACCGGGCTGCGCCTGCGATTGAGATAGTCCAGAATATCGATCGCCCGGCCGATGCCGGTTGATCGCTGCGTTTCATGGGTCACGCGGGTCCCCCGAGGAAAAGATGACGACATCCTGCGAGTGCTGCCTTGGCGAGTGCTGCTTTGGATTGAGCCTTTTATCTTGCCGAGGGCCTTATCCTCAGCCTTGCAATGAAGGGGGCATGTCTCTATTGTGTCTATAATACAGACACAATGTCTCATATACAAGACAATGCAGAGGGTTCGTCCTTGGCCTTGTTTCTCCGCCCCGGCGCGACGGCTTTTTGCATGGCACGGAGCGTGGCGGGCAGGAACGTGGGGGCAGGAACATGGTTTTGGCGGCTGGCGCAGAACAGGCGGTGAAAAGACGGCGTTTCCCGCGCCTCAACCTCCTTCTGCTCACCGGCGGCCTCCTGTTCGCGGCCATGCTCATCGCCTTGTTCGGATTGCCGCTCGTCGTTCCTCTCGATCCTGAAGCGCTCGACTACGCGATGATCCTCACCGGACCATCCGCCGAGCACTGGCTCGGCACGGATGCGCTGGGGCGCGACCTCCTCGCGCGCATTGTCTACGGCGGGCACAACAGCCTCATGATCGGCGCCTCCGTGATGGCCGTCACCGCTGTCGCGGGCACGGTCATCGGGCTTCTGGCCGGTACGATCCGCAAGCTCGACGGGCTCCTGATGCGCTCGATGGACGTGCTGATGGCCTTTCCCGCGCTCCTCCTGGCGTTGGCCATTCTCGCGGCCTTCGGCAATACGGCGCTGAACGTCGTGCTCGCCCTCTCGCTCGTCTATATCCCGCGCACCGCCCGGATCGTCCGTGGGGAGGCGCTCGTCCTGCGCGAGCAAACCTATGTGGAAGCGGCAGAGGCGATCGGCGTGTCGCGCCCGCGCGTCCTGTTCGTCCACATCCTGCCCGGGATCCTGCCGGCCCTGATGGTGCAGGAAACTTTCCTCTTCGCCTATGCGATCCTCGGCGAGGCAGGCCTGAGCTTCGTCGGCCTCGGGCTGCAGCCGCCGGAACCGAGTTGGGGCAACATCCTGGGCGAGGCGCGCTCGAGCTTCCAGCAGGCGTCCTGGCTGATCGTCTATCCCGGCCTTGCCCTGGGCCTGACTGTGCTCTCGCTCAATCTTCTCGGCGACGGGCTTGGCCAGGCGATCGATCCGAAGCGGAGGCAGCGATGACGGACGCCGCACTTATCCGTTCGGCCGGGGTGTTCCTTGACGACGAAGGCGCGGTCGTTCCGGGCCAGGACGTGCTCGTCGAAGGCGGCGCGATCACCGCGATCGGGCCGCGAACGGAGATCGCCTCGCATCCCGCCGCCGCCGGCGCGCGCGTGGTCGATCTCGACGGGCTCTTCCTGTTCCCCGGGCTGATGAACAGCCATGTTCATTTCGCCTTCAACGGCACGGACAACGTCAGAGAGGTGTATCTGGCGGAGACACCCGAACAGCGTGTCGCCCGGGCCCTCGCCAATGCCCGCGCCATGGCGCTGAGCGGCGTGACCACGGCGCGCGACTGCGGCTCCGATATGACGGTGATGCAGGCGATGCTCGCCGCCGCGGAGGAAGGCGAGGCCGTCCTGCCCAATCTCCTGATGTGCGGCCCGCCGATCACGGCGGTCTGCGGGCACCTTCACTATATGGGCGGCGAGGCGACGACCAGCGACGAGGTGAGGGCGCTTGTGCGCGAGACCCACGCTGCCGGTGCCAGGAGCGCCAAGGTCATGGCGACCGGTGGCCAGATGACGCCGGGAACGCGCCCCGAAGTGCCGGCCTTTGAACTGGCCGAGCTCGTGGCGCTGGTCGAGGAAGCGCGCAGCCTCGATATGTCGACGGTCTCCCATTGTCTGTCGTCCGAGGGCACGATCCGCAGCGCCCGCGCCGGCTTCGACAGTATCGAGCACTGCGCCTTCTTCGAGCGCTCGCCCGAGGGCTGGATGGAGCGGGTCTACCGCCAGGATGTGACGGATGCGATCCGCGCCAGCGGCGCGGCCGTGATGATGGGGCTCGCCGCCAGCACCCACGCGCTGGACATGGTGCGCGCGACGGGCGAGGGCACGCCCCACGAGCATTTCCGCCTCGCGCAGGAGCGGCGGATGATGCAGATTTTCAAGGATATGGCGGATCAGGGCATTCCGATGATCTGCGGCACCGATGCCGGCACGGCAGCGACCCCTTTCGACGAGACATGGCGGGAGGTGGTCCTGATGGTCGAGGCGGGCCTGACGCCGCTGCAAGCCGTCCGCAATGCGACGACCATCGTGGCCCGTGCCATGCGGATCGATCATGAGGCCGGCGCGATCCGCGCGGGGCTGCGCGCTGACATGATCGCGCTTGCCGACAATCCTCTCGAGGATCCCGCAGCCTTCCGCGCCCCCGCATGGGTGATGGTGCGCGGCCGCGAGATCCTGGCGCCGTAATGACAGTTCCCTGGCAGATCTCCCACATATGGCTATCCCGATGACCGACGATCTCAACCGCGCTTGGCTGACCAATGTGAAGACGGGCACGCGCTACCCGATCGGCCCGACCCTGCGTGCGCCGGACGACGGCGGCGAAATCAGCGTGACCTTCGACCTCGACGCGGCGGCCGAGGTCTTCGCCGCCCGCTGGAAGACGGCCGGCTCCATGTGGGAGCGCTTCGGTGCCGTGCTCACGCCGTTCGACCAGTCGCATGTGGTCAGTATCGGCGAGGGCAACACCCCGCTCGTCCGCTCGGAACGCTTCGCGCGCGAACTCGGGCTGAAGAACCTGTTCTTTAAGCTCGAAGGGTCGAACCCGACCGGGTCGTTCAAGGACCGCCAGATGTCGGTCGCGATCAGCATGGGCCGGTCCTGGGGACGCAGCCGCTACGCGACGGTCTCGTCCGGCAATGTCGGCAACGCGTTGTCCGCCTATTGCGCGAAGGCCGGTTATGACGCCATCGTCCTGGTGGCCGAGGATACGGCCGACGGCAAGCGCGACCAGATCAGCGTCTATGGTGCTCAGCTCTATCTGGTGCCGGCACCGACGCCGGGCCACGTCCGCAGCTACTGGCAGCTCTATGCCGATCTCGGCGCCTTTTGCGCGGCCCGTGACATCGTGCCGATGATTTCGGCGCGGCCGGTCAATCCCTTCATGGTGGAGGGCACCAAGACCATCGCCTTCGAGATCACCGCAAGCCTCGGCCAGGTGCCGGACATGGTATTCTGCTGCGTGGGCGGCGGTGGCCTGCTCGGTGGCGTCTACAAGGGCTTTCAGGAACTTGTCGGGCTCGCGCAGGCGACGGCCATACCCGTGATCCATGGCGGCCAGCGGATCGACCGCAACTATGCGCCGATCGACAAGCTGCATGAGGAGCCCTACGCATCCGGCGATTATTATCTGCCGCTCGACGGTGACTGGGCCGACGGCGCGATCAAGGCGACGGGAGGAACCCTGACGCCGCTTGGTGCCGATGCGATCGCCGAGGCGCAGACTTGGCTCGCTACCAAGGAAGGCATCTTCGCCGAGCCGCAGGGTGCCTATGCGGCGGCCGCCTTGATGGCGGCGGCGCGTCGGGGCGAGATCGATCCCGAGGCGACCGTCACCTGCGTCGTCACCGGAATTGGTCTCAAGGATATGGGCGCGGCCAGGCGCTTTGCCGAATTCGCGCCCCAGCGCCCGCCCATCAAAGCCACAGGATTGGACGATCTCAGAATCTGAACGGCCATAACTCACAAGACGAGAGGGGACCTGATATGAAGACGATGCCGACCTCAGCCGTGCTTGGCTGTCTGCTGCTCGCCGGTGCCGCGCCCGCCGCCTATGCCGCCTGCGAGGTGCAGGGCGGCAAGATCCAGGCTGCGATGACGACCAACGCCTCGACGATGGATGCCATTCTGTCGACGACCAACGCCAGCCGCCAGGTGGCGATCTACCTGTTTGAATCGCTGGTGACCTACGACGAGAATTATCAGGTCATTCCTCAACTTGCCGAAAGCTGGGTGCGCAGCGACGACGGCCTCACCTATACCTTCACCTTGCGTGACGGCATCAAGTTCCACAACGGCAAGACCATGACGGCCGACGACGTGACGGCGTCCGTTCAGCGCTTCCTGAAGGTCTCGCCCGGCGCGGGCCGCTTCAAGAACGTGCAATCGGTCGAGACCATCGATCCGAAGACGGTGAAATTCACGCTGAAAGCCGATTTTCCATTCCTCAGCAACCTCGCCATCCCCTCGCCGACGGTCGCGATCTACCCTGCGGACATCGTTGCGAAATATGGCGACAAGGAAGTGACGGGCGCCGACATCATCGGCACGGGCCCCTACAAGCTCAATCGCTGGCGGCCGGACGTCAGCATCAGCATGTCCAAATTTCCCGACTATGTGACCGACACGCGCTTCAAGGGGCCGACAGGCTTCGGTGGCGCGCGGACGGCCTGCGCGGACGAGGTGAATTTCCTGCCCGTGCCGGAGGAGGCGGCGCGGGTCGCGGGCTTGCAGACGGGCGATTTCGACTATGCGGAAGCGCTGCCGATCACGGCCGTCCCGCAGCTCGAGGGCGACAAGGCGCTGAAGATCGAAATCGTCAAGCCGCGCTGGGCAATCCTCGTTGAACTCGACCACAAGGATCCCTGGGTGTCCAAGAAGCCGTTCCGCAAGGCCCTGGAAGCGGCGATCAACCCGGAGCAGATCCTGCAGGCCGCTTCGTTCGGCCGCAAGGATTACTATCGCGTCCAGCCGAGCATCTTCTTCCCGGAGCAGAAGCAGTGGTATTCGGAGGCCGGCGCGCAGGCCTACAACGCGCCGAATGCTGATACCGTGAAGAAGCTTCTTGCCGAAGCCGGCTATAACGGCGAGCCGATCACCTTCATTACCAACCAGAACTACAGCTGGATGTTCAAGGCGAGCCAGGCTCTCGCGGCGCAGTGGCAGAAGGCCGGCATCAACGTCAAGCTGGAGCTGATGGACTGGCCGTCGCAGATCAAGCGCGCGCAGGAGAAGACCGACTGGGGCATCAACCAGACCGGTTGGTCGCCGCGGCTCGACCCGTTCCAGACGCTCTCGTCGCTGCAATGCGGCACGGTTTCCGCCTTCGGCTACTGCAACCAGGCGATGGAAGGCGCGCTCGCCAAGGTCAATTCAGGCTTGCCCGATGACGAGCGCAAGAAGGCCTGGGCGGAGGTTCAGCAAATCGTCTGGGATGATCTGCCCGTTCTCCGCATCGGCGATTATTTCGAGCCGGAAGGCACCCGCACCACCTTGAAGGGTTACATCCCCTTCTATGTCACGCCGCGCTTCTGGGATGTCTCCCAGACCAAGAAGTAACGGGGCGCGCGGGATCCGCCATGTTCAATATGATCCTACGCCGGCTGATCCTGTTCGTTCCGATGTGGATCGCCGTCAGCGTCCTGTCCTTCGTGATCGTTCATGCGACGCCCGGCGACCCCGCCGCCGGGTTCGTCGGGCAGGACACGGGCGCGGAGGGGCTGGCGATCGCGCGTGCGCGGCTCGGTCTCGATCGTCCTTATATTGAACAGCTCGGCGTATGGGTCGCCGGTTCCATGACCGGCGATCTCGGCAACTCGTTCTTCCTCGGCCGCTCGGTGGCGGATGCCATCATCGAGCGGCTGCCCGTCACCTTCAGTCTCGGCCTGCTTGCGCTTCTCGTCGCCATCGTCGTGGGCGTCCCCTTGGGGATCATCGCAGCCCTGTCGCCGAACAGCTGGAAGGACGCGTCGACGATCGGCCTGTCCCTGACTTTCCTGAGTGTCCCCGAATTCGTCGTCGGCATGCTGCTGATCTATCTGCTCGGCGTGGAATGGCGTCTCTTTCCGATCGGGCGCTACGAGCCCTTGAGCGACGGCCTGCTGCCCTGGCTCCACCACCTGGCCTTGCCGGCCGTGGCGCTCGGTCTGTCGCAATCTGCACTTCTCGCCCGCATGACGCGCGCCAGCCTGTTGCAGGTGCTGGAGGCCGATTTCATCCGCACGGCGCGCGCCAAGGGCCTGCCCGAACGGGTCGTGGTCGGCAAACATGCCTTCCGCAACGCGATCATCACGATCATCACCATCATCGGCCTGTCGATGGCCTTGCTCCTCAGCGGGGCCTTCATCACGGAGACGCTCTTCCAACTGCCCGGCATCGGCAGCCTCGGTGTCCAGGCCGTGCTGCGGCGCGACTATCCCGTGATTCAGGGGCTGCTGCTCGTCGCCTCGTCCTTCGTGCTCATCGTCAATTTGCTGGTCGATGTGGTCTATCGGCTCCTCAACCCAATGGTCGACAATGACTGACAGCCTCTGGATCCGCGCCGACCATCTCTGGAACGACAGCGATGGCCGCTTCACGCCCGGCCTGCTGCGCATTGAGGGCGGCGTCATCACCGCGCGCGCCGAAGCACCCGCCGCCCCGCCGGCCGGCGCCCGCGTGATCGACATGGGAGAGCGCTATGTCCTGCCCGGTCTCATCAACACCCATGTGCATCTCGAATTCAGCGCATCGCCTGCGCCGCTCGACGACTTCTATGCGGAGAATGACGAGGAACGGCTGATGCGGGCCATGGGCAATGCCCACCGCATGCTCCTCAGCGGGGTGACGACGATCCGCGACTGCGGCTCGAGCTGGTCGATGCTGGCTCTCGCCCGCCGGCCGGACCTCGCACCCGTGCCGCTGCCGACGATCCTGTGTTCCGGCCCGCCCATCACGGTCCACGCGGGCCATCTGCATTTCATGCACGGGATCGTCGAAACCGACGATGACATCCTCAGGCATATCGACCGTCTGGAGCGCGAGGGCGGCCGCAGTGTGAAGGTGATGGCGAGCGGCGGTTCCATGACGCCGGGCTCCGACCCCGTCGAAACGATCTTCGCGCAGGAGACCCTCAACCTGATCGCTGAAGAGGCGCGGCGGCGCGCATTGCCAAGCGTGTCCCACGTGCTGTCGACTGAGAGCATTCGACGCTCGGCGTTGGCCCGCATCGACAGCCTCGAGCATTGCGCCTTCTATGAACGCGACGCCGATGGCATGATTGTCCGCCGCTATGATCCTAACATTGCCGCCGTCGTGCGCGATAGCGGCTCGGCGATGATGGCCAATCTCTCCACCGCCACCCGCGCGCTCGATGCGGTGCGTGCGCGGGGCGCGGCGACGCCCCAGGAGGCCCATGCGCTGCGCCAGTTCGACGTGATGGTGGAGAATTTCGGCAAATTCGTCGCCCTTGGTGTGCCGATGGTCTGCGGCAATGATGCGGGCGTCCGTGAGACGCCGTTTGAGGATACCTGGATGGAGATGGCCTGGCTGATACGCGGCGGGCTCTCGGCGGCCCAAACCATCCGTGCTGCGACCTCGCAGGCGGCGAAGACGCTCCTCATCGATCAGAGTGTCGGAAAACTCGAGGTCTCGCTGGCGGCCGATCTCATCGCTCTGCGGAAAGACCCTCTCGAGGACAGGGAGGCCTTTCGGGAGGTCGATTTCGTGATGAAGGCCGGCGCGGTGATCGTCGATCGCCTTGGGCCGGGCTCATCCACGCCGGCGGATTGCTGACGCGGTTGCCTACCGGCGTCCCATGGCAATCCGTCCCCAGGCCAGTCCCGCCGTGGCCGCGATGACGGAGGCCACGAGGACGCCGAGTTTCGCCGCGTTGAGGAGATTGTCATCCGCGAAGGCGAGCGTCGCGATGAAGATCGACATGGTGAAGCCGATACCTGCGAGCAGGCCGATCAGCGCGAGACCCGCCATGTCGATACCGGCGGGCATCCGGCAAAGCCGGAGTTTCACCGCCAGCCAGGAAACGGCCAGCACCCCGACGGGCTTGCCGACGACAAGGGCGAGAAGAACGCCCAACAGCACGGACACCGCACCGGGCGCGTCGAGATCCACGCCATCGAGGCTGACGCCGGCATTGGCGAGCGCGAACAGGGGCATGACGCCGAAGGCGACCCAGGGATGCAGCGCCATCTGCACCCGCGTCACGGGGGGCAGCAAATCACGCTGCGCCCTGCGCAACGTCTTGAGCGAGGGCGCCAGTCCATTATCCGCATGCGAAGGGGCCTGCCGGAGCGCAACGATATCGTTGATCGCCTTCATGGCCATATCGAGCGGGCGCTCGCGGCTGCGTGCCACATGCACGGGTGTCATCAAGCCAAGCACCACGCCCGCAAGGGTCGGATGCGCTCCGGTATAGAGCAATCCCGCCCAAAGCACCGCGGCCGGCACCACATAGGCATAGGCATTGGCGACACCGATCCATTGCATGAGCAGGACCAAGGCGACGCCGCCCATGGATATGAACAGTCCCGCGGGTTCAAGGGAGCCGGAGTAGAACACGGCGATGATCAGGACCGCGATAATGTCGTCGATGATGGCGAGTGCCAGCAGGAATATCCGCACGTTGCTCGGTATCGACTTGCCGAGCAGGGCGAGCACGCCGACCGCGAAAGCAATGTCGGTGGCGGTCGGCACCGCCCACCCGCGCAATACCTCGCCCTGTCCGACGAGCACCACGTAGATGATCGCTGGGACGACGACCCCGCCGATGGCAGCCATGATCGGCAGTGCGGCCTGCCGCACGTCCGACAACGCGCCTTCGTGGATCTCGCGCCGGATCTCCATCCCGACGACCAGAAAGAACACGGTCATCAGGGCGTCATTGATCCAGAAATGCAGCGAGCGCTCGAAGACGTAGTCGCCCAAGCCGAGCGTGACCGGCAGATGCCACAGGGCGTGGTAGCTATGCGCAAGAGGGGAGTTGGCCCAGGCCAGTGCGATGGCGGCGGCCACCATGAGCACGACGCCGCTCGTCGCCTCGATATGGATGAAGCGCTCGATGGATGCGGCTGCGCGTTCAGCCAGCATTTGTGCACGTGTCGGCGTCCGCGTCGCGGCCTTTTGGACCATGGATGTCAGTCTCCGGAGCTGGCGGCCCGACCAGCTCGTAACCTGCCGGCGGCCCAACCCAACCGACACCCGCCTTGCCTGATAACGGCGCTAGAACCAAAAAACAAGCGTCGGCGAGACGTCAAGATGAACAGCCTGTCATCGAGACTGCAGCACGCCGATGCCCATTTCGTTGATGGCTTGGTCGTGCGAAAGCCACGGGCATCGGAGCAGACGCAGGGCTGTCTAAAGCGTCGACCCGATGCGCCGCGCGGTGAAAGCGATGGCGAGATAGGCGCAGCCGGCTAATAGCAGCGAAATACCGGCGATCGTACCCGGTGTGTAGACGCTGGTGTAGGGAAACTTCAGCAGCAGCGCGGCGCTTGCCAGCAAGGCGATGATCCCGGAGCCGAGAAGCCACCCCCAGCCGCTCTGCGGGCGCAGCCTGATCGCCAGCGCGATCTGCGACAGGCCCTGGACCAGGAACACGATGGCAATGAGCCCCGTAATGGCGATCGCACCCGCCAGCGGGTTGAGATAGATGAGCACGCCGCCCACGAACTGGATCACGCCGATCAGCAGATGCCAGATGAAGCCGGCCCAGCCCTTCACCTGGAAGGATTGGATGATCTGCACAATGCCGACGCAGGCAAGGACGACGCCGAGCACCAGGCTCGCCGCGATCGTCGAAATGACCGGCAGCATGATGGCGAGGACCCCGCCGGCAATCAACAGCAGGCCGAGGCACAGGAACCAGATCCATTTCGCGCGGACAGCTTCGCCGAGGTCGCGCGACTGAACACTTTTGGCGTATCCGCTTGCCACGTCTGGAACCCCTTATCCTGTGTCGACGGTGAAATCTTCGGCAAGCTAGCGCGTGGCTATATTTTTATCAATCAGATCAACATTTCGCGCGGTCAGACACGCGCCGGATTCGTCCCGCATTCTCTGAATACGTCGTACGGTAAAGGTTTCGCGTGCGCGATTGGCTGTGGACAGGACGTTTCAACTGTCGGCTCATAGGTGAGCATCACACAGCGCGACGCATCGCTTCATGCGGCGGCAGGGGAAATGGCCGCATCCGCGCGGGGGGAGGCACCGGCTCGCCTCGGCAAGCAAGCGCAGTTTGCGAAATGGTCAGATAATAGGCCTTTTCGATCGTGCCGGACTATGTGATGGTCATCAGAATGCAATGCACCCAAGAACGCGTTACGCCAAGAGTGCAATTGGCCAAGACTATAAGTGGCCAAGATATAGCCAAGCTACGGGGGGAGAACATCCGGGATGACCGCGCATCGTGTCGTCATCCTGCGCGACGAGCCCCCTCCAGCCATGCCGCGATCGCGCGCGCCATCTGAGCCGGTATTATGTCCGGCTGACGCTCCGCACGGAAGGTGACCCATGACGACCTCCACTCCCGCCGCTCCACCTTATAAGGGTGTCTTTCCGGTGGCGCCCACGGTGTTCGACGCCGAGGGCCGGCTCGACCTCGACGGCCAGAAGCGGGCGATCGACTTCATGATCGACGCCGGCTCGCATGGCCTGTGCATCCTTGCCAATTTCTCCGAGCAGTTCGTCCTCACCGATGACGAGCGCGACCTCGTCATGACCACGGTTCTGGAGCACGTCGCCGGCCGCGTGCCGGTGATCGTCACGACCACGCATTTCGCCACCCACATCTGTGCCGAGCGCTCGAAGCGCGCGCAGGAGAGGGGGGCGGCGATGGTGATGATCATGCCGCCCTATCACGGCGCGACCTTCCGCGTGCCGGAAGCCTCCATCCACGCCTTCTACAAGGCCGTCTCCGATGCGATAGACATCCCCATCATGGTGCAGGACGCGCCGGTCGCCGGCACGCCGCTGTCGGTGCCCTTCCTCGCCCGTATGGCGAAGGAGATCGAGCACCTCGCCTATTTCAAGATCGAGGTTCCACACGCCGCGGCGAAGTTGCGCGCCTTGATCGAGGAGGGCGGCGAGGCGATCGTCGGACCGTGGGACGGCGAGGAGGCGATTACGCTGATGGCCGATCTCGACGCTGGCGCGACCGGCGCGATGACGGGCGGGGGCTATCCCGACGGCATTCGGCAGATCACCGATCCCTATTTCGCCGGGGACCGGGAGAAGGCGCTGGACGCTTATGCGCGCTGGCTGCCGCTGATCAATCATGAAAACCGGCAATGCGGCCTGGCCGCCTGCAAGGCCCTCATGAAGGAAGGCGGCGTGATCCGGCATGACACGCTCCGCAGCCCGCTGCCGCCGCTCAACCCTGCCGCACGCGCCCAACTCCTCGAGCTTGCGAAGCGGCTCGACGTTCTGGCGCTGCGGTGGGGCCGGTAAGGGCGATCCGCGCTGCGAACGTCGGATGAAGCGCAGGCGCGCGACGAGCCTCTGCCGCTATCGTCACCCTGCCGGGCGTCGCGCTTGCAGCGATCGTCATGCGATGCGCCTCGCCTGCGGGCGTCGATTCACGGGGGCAGCAGGGAGAGCCGAAAAAGCAAATCGTGCGGATCCGGCTCGCAACGGCTCGATGCAGCGAGACATTCATGCGTCCGAACTTCCAGGCAATTTGAACGGCTTGTGGTGAGCGCGCTGGGGCTCGAACCCAGGACCTACTGATTAAAAGTCAGTTGCTCTACCGGCTGAGCTACGCGCTCCCAAAGGAAGTGCCTTGAGATACGGTCTCAAGGGCTCCGGGTCAACCATCTTAAACCGTTGGCATGTGGAGAGCCGCCTGCGACGCGAGCGGCCGTGCCGCGCGAGTCCAGTGCGGGATTCGGCCGGGCCCGGCCGATTGCCTCATGCCGCCTCGGCCGAGAGTTGACGTTGGGTCGGCAGTTTCGAGAGCATGGAGAGCATGCCCCGGTCCTGCAGCACGACCATGCGCTCCTTCGGCTTCAGCCAGGCGCGCGCATCCTCGATGGTCTCGGCATCGATCAGCTTGGCGAGTGCAAGCGCATGGTCGGCCTCGATCTGGCCGCGGTGGCGCTTGAAACCGTACGGCAGGAGCATCTCGTGCCAGGCGCGCACGTCGGCATCGCGATGGATCACGTCGAGCGCATCCGCGTCATCGAAGCCGTCGCGCAGGAAGTCCGCATTGAGTTCTCCTGCCCGCTCGGCGATCGGCGGGCGAGTGGTTTCCTCCGGCGTGAGCAGCAGTCCCACCCGTTTCAGCGCAAGGCCGAGGGCCAGGGTGCCGGCGGCCCAGGAGATCGGGATGGCGAGCACCAGGCCGACGATGGTGGGCGACATCCAGCCGAACAGGGACGGCGCGATCATGAAGGCGGAGACGCCGGTGATCAGTCCGAGGATCGTGTGGGTACGATGGCGCCGCACGATGTCACGGAAGGGAATCGAGCCGTCGTCGCGGCGCTGCGGCTGCCAGCCGGTGTCGCGTCCGGCGAGGATCTGGAATACGGCCCCGGACTGGATGAGCATCATGATCGGCGCAAGGAGCGCCGAAAGGATGATCTCGACGACGAAGGAAATGACGAGGCGGATGCCGCCGCCGCTCGCGCGCCGTTCCTGTTTGGTCAGGAGCATCAGCAGGAGGCCGAAGAACTTGGGCGCCAGCAGGATCCCCATGGTGACCGCGAACAGGAACAAGGCGCGCTCGGGGTCGAACCGCGGCCACACGGGAAACAGCGAGAACTCGCGGGTGAAATACTCCGGCCGCACGTAATGCGTCTGCCAGACCAGAACGATACCGACGATGAGTTGCAGGAGCCACAGCGGCGAGGCGAGGTAGGAGAAGATGCCCGTCGCGAAATGCTGGCGCGTCGCCAATGTGAAGCCGCGCGCGCCGATCACCCGCGAATGCTGCAGGTTGCCCTGGCACCAGCGGCGATCACGCGCCGCCACGTCGATCAGCGATGGCGGGCTTTCCTCGTAGCTGCCGGCCATTTCGGGAATCATGTAGACGGTCCAGCCGGCGCGGCGGATGAGCCCGGCCTCGACGAAGTCGTGGCTCAGGATGTGACCGCCGAAGGGCGGCTTGCCCGGCAGGTCCGGCAGGCCGCAATGGGCAGCGAAGGCGGCGGTGCGGATGATGGCGTTGTGGCCCCAGTAATTGCCGTCCTTGCCCATCCAGACCGCGAGGCCCTTGGCGATCAGGGGGCCGTAGACGCGAGCCGCAAACTGCTGGACACGTGCGAACAGCGTGTTGCGGTTGATGATCATCGGCAGGCTCTGGATGATGCCGGCGTCCGGATCGTTCTCCATGGTATGGGCGAGACGGACGATGCAGCGTCCGGTCATCAGGCTGTCGGCGTCGAGGACCAGCATGTGGTCATAGGCGCCACCCCAGCGGGTCACGAAGTCGGCGATATTGCCGGCCTTACGGTGGGTGTTCTTCACCCGGTGACGGTAATAGATGCGGCAATCGTTGCCGTAACGACGGCGCAGATCGAGGAAGGCGCGCTCCTCCGCCAGCCAGATGTCGGGTTGGGTGGTATCCGACAGGATGAAATAGTCGAAATGCTCCCCGAGACCGGTGTCTTCCACCGATTCACGGATGGCGGCGAAGGCACTGAACACGCGCGCCGTCGACTCGTTATAGATGGGCATCACGACGGCCGTGCGCTGAGTGAGCGCTCCTGGCAGCGTGTCCCTGTCACGCCGGGCGAAAAGCAATGTCGCGAAGCCGAGCAGAGCGCTGGTGAAGGCCAGCGCGATCCAGGAAAAATTGATGGTGAACAGGACGAGCAGCACCCACTGCAGCACGGTGGTGCGGCTCACCGACACAACCTGGTACATTTCCCAGGCGCCATAGCCGGTGAGGGCAGCCGCCCCACCGAAGACCAGAATGCGCGCGAGCCACGGCGCGCGGATCCTGTGGGGCGCGACGAACCGGCGTCGATCCCGCGGCGACCATGCCCGCAGCGATTGCGTCGGCATGGCAAGCCGCTTCTCCGGTGGCAGCGGGTCGGTGGGCAGGCCGTCCGAGGAGACCTCGCCTTGCTCAGTTGCGGCGCGCCTGTCCTGCCCGCCCCGATAAGGCGAAGCCGGGTCAAGGGTCATGGCCTCGGAGCGAGAAGTGTCCCTCACCACGGCATCTTGCGCGCAGAGCGCCTGTTGTCCGGAATCATTGACCATATCGAGTTTATCAATCAGCGCTGGATCCTTGGGCAGGGGAGGTTCGATCATCGTCACCGCGTTCAGCCTGTCCACCGGTAAAGCCACGTCTCGCCCAAAGGTTTCCCTGCATTCTCGATGACCAGGCGAAGTTCGGACGCGGTATCACTCCCCGGGTCCAGGTCGAATGTCGCACGCAATATCTTGCGCTCGGGATAGGGCCAAAGTTGGAGCCTGCTGATCTTGCCGGGCGAGGCCGTCACCGTCGCCTTCGCATCGCGCAGTAGATTGGCGTCAGCGAAGGCCTCCGCGCGATAATCCACGGCAAATCGCATGACCCGGCCGGAGCCCGCATGGCCGATGCGGGTGCCTGTCACAATCGCCATGGCCGGTCGTTCAGGCGGTGACCAGCACCAGTACAGACGGGAGGCGAAGCTCACTTCGCTGCCGGCGGCCAGCGCGTCCTTCGGGCGCCAATAGGCGATAATATTGTCGTTGAGCTCGGAATCGGTGGGGATCTCGATGAGCTGCACCTGTCCGACGCCCCATTCCCCCAGGGGCTCCAGCCAGAGGCTTGGACGACGGTCGAAGCGCTGGCGGTCATCCTGAAACACGGCATAGTCGCGGTCGCGCTGCAGGAGGCCGAAGCCGGCGGGGTTCGTATCCACGAAGGCCGAAATTTCGAGATTGCTCGGGTTGCTGACCGGTCGCCAGATCCATTCGCCTCGGCCGTTGTGGATCTGCAGGCCCTTCACCTCATAGACGGCCGCGCGCACATCCGGCGTCGCCGCCTGGTCGTTCGGGCCGAAGAGGAAGGCGCCGGTCATCGCGCCGTAACCCACATGGTCGATCGCGGCGCGCGGATAGAGGCTGACCTCGAGATCGGTGATCGTCATCTCGCCGGGGCGCAAGGTGAAACGGGCGGTGCCGGTGACGTTCTCGGAATCGAGAAGAGCATTGATCACCATCGCGCCGGATCCGGCCGTCGGGCGGTCGATCCAGAAGGCCCGGAAGAAGGGGACCTCCTCGCCACGGGTGTCCGCCGGCTTGAGGATCAGCGTGCGCGCGAAGACGCCGTATTCCTGGCCGCGCGCGCGCGCCCTGAAGAAGGTGGCGCCCTGAAAGATGGCAGCCTCCCAGCTTCCACCGCCACCGCTGTCGGCCATGACGCGGAAACCGGAGAAGCCGAGGTCCTGATCGTCCGCCGGGGGAGGGACCTTGCCGAAATCGAAGGCGTTGCGATCATAGCCGATGCGCCGGATCACGCCGTCCTCGACCACGAAGATCTGCACCTTGTTGCCATAGACGAAGCCGCGATGCAGCGGCTCGACCGCAAAGCCACGCCCCTCGCGATACCAGATCGACGATTCGGGCTTGATACGTATCGCCGTGTATTGCTCGAACGGCAGCTTCGCGAAGGCATCCGGCAAATCGTTGGGCAACGGCACGAAGGGGCGCGTCGCCAGGAATTTCGCGACCTCGGCCATGCGGGCGGAATCGAAGGTCTTGCCGTCGCCAAGCGTCTGCAGGGCCGCGTCGATGACGTTCTGATTCTGGGCGCTGGCAGGGCTCGTGCCAAGAAGCCCCACGGCCGACACGGCAGCGCCGAGGCCAACAAGTTCGCGGCGATCGAGTGTGACGCGATCATGAGTGATTGGGCACGGCATTGTATCTGACACGACGGTCCACTGTTCCTAGAGTGAGGAAGGCGCTTGGAGAGAGCGGGGCTTCCAGCCGGGGCGGCTGACATTTAACATGGCTATCGGTCGGGCCGCGAGGTGGATTCATGCGTGCCGCGAAGGATCTTGATCACCAAATACGGGCAAAGCTTTGACAGAAGCCTCGGAAACGGCCATCGGGCTGTGGCTGCCCCCTTATCAGCCTCTGGGAAGGACGATTGAGCTATGACGACATCCGGTGAGCGCGCCTCCTCGCCATCCGCCCGCAATCATGACGCGCGCCGTTGTCTGGCGGTCGTCCTGGCCGCGGGCGAGGGCACACGCATGCGTTCCCGGCGTCCCAAGGTGCTGCATGAGGTCGCGGGCCGTTCGATGCTCGGCCATGTCCTGGCGACGACGACCGCGGCGGGCGCGGGCGAAATTGCCGTCGTCGTCGGCCCCGACCGTGACGACGTGGCCGCGGCGGCAAAAAAGGCCATCCCTGCCGCCGAAATCCACGAACAACGGGAACGCCTCGGGACAGCGCATGCCGTGCTGGCAGCGCGCGCAGCGATCGCGCGCGGTGCCGAGGACGTGATCATCGCCTTCGGTGACACGCCGCTCGTGACCGCGGAGACATTTCGCCGGCTACGCGAAGCCTTGGCCGATGGCGCCGCGGTGGCCGTGCTCGGCTTCGAGGCTGCCGATCCGACCGGCTATGGCCGGCTGGTGCGGGATGGCGACGCCCTCCTGGCGATCCGCGAGCATAAGGACGCGAGCGCGAGCGAGAGGGCGATCACGCTCTGCAATGGAGGGGTGATGGCGCTCGCCGGCAGCACCGCGATTGCCCTCCTCGAAGCCGTGGGCAACAGCAATGCCAAGGGTGAATACTACCTCACCGATGTCGTCGAGATCGCCCATCGCCGCGGCCTTGCGACCCGCGCCCTCACCGTGAGCGAGGACGAGATTCAAGGTGTCAACGATCGCGCGCAACTCGCTCAGGCAGAAGCATCTTTCCAGAAGCGCCTGCGCGGCGCTGCCCTCGCCATGGGGGTCACGCTGGTCGCCCCCGATACGGTTTTTCTCGCGGCCGATACCGCCTTCGGCACGGATGTCGTCGTTGAGCCGAACGTCGTTTTCGGTCCCGGCGTCACCATCGGCGACGGCGCCGTCATCCACGCCTTCTCACATATCGAGGGGGCGACGGTCGGAGCGGGGGCCTCGGTCGGCCCCTTCGCGCGGCTCAGACCCGGCGCGGATCTCGGCGAGGGGGCGCGCGTCGGCAATTTCGTGGAAATCAAGGCAGCGACCCTGGGCGCCGGCGCCAAGGTCAATCACCTGACCTACATCGGCGACGCCTCCGTCGGCGCGGCCACCAATATCGGCGCAGGGACCATCACCTGCAACTACGACGGTTTCCGCAAGCACCGCACCACGATCGGCGCCAACGCGTTCATCGGCTCCAATTCCTCGCTCGTCGCGCCGGTCACCGTAGGGGACGGCGCCTTTGTGGGCTCGGGCTCGGTCATTACGGCCGATGTCCCCGCCGATGCGCTGGCGCTGGGGCGGGGCCGCCAGGCCGTCAAGGAGGGCTGGGTACCTCTCTTTAGGGATAAGTTCGGCCCAAAGGGGGATCATTGATCGCGTTTGGAGGCTGGACACAAACGTTTATGCAACTTGATTTGGTCAGACTGCCGCGCTTCTGCTAGCCCGTACGGGCTTGAATGGGTCCCTGCAGCGAGGTGGTCGGCTAATGTGCGGCATCGTTGGAATTCTCGGCCGTGGGCCGGTGGCAGCGCAAGTTGTCGACGCCCTGAAGCGGCTCGAGTATCGCGGCTATGATTCGGCCGGCGTTGCGACGCTGGACGGCGGTCGGCTCGATCGCCGCCGGGCTGAAGGCAAACTCCGCAATCTCGAGGAGAAGCTTGCCGTCACGCCGCTCGCCGGCGCGAGCGGGATCGGTCATACGCGCTGGGCGACCCATGGCCGTCCCAACGAGACCAACGCGCATCCGCACGCCACCGCCCGC
Source organism: Chelatococcus asaccharovorans (assembly GCF_003201475.1). GTDB lineage: Bacteria > Pseudomonadota > Alphaproteobacteria > Rhizobiales > Beijerinckiaceae > Chelatococcus > Chelatococcus asaccharovorans. The sequence continues at coordinate 274,234 of NZ_QJJK01000007.1, forward strand.
ATCGCGGTCGTCCATAACGGGATCATCGAGAATTTCCGCGAGCTCAAGGCGGAGCTTGTGGCCGATGGGGCTTACTTCGAGAGTGAGACCGACACCGAGGTCGTGGCGCAACTCGTCTCGCGCGAGCTGGAGCGCGGGCGCTCCCCGGCTGAGGCTGTCGCCACCGTCCTGCCACGCTTGAAGGGGGCCTTCGCCTTGGCCTTTCTCTTCACCGGCGAGGACGACTTGATGATCGGTGCCCGCCATGGCGCGCCGCTCGCCGTCGGTTATGGCCAGGGCGAGATGTATCTGGGCTCCGACGCCCTGGCCCTCGCGCCTTTCACCGACAGCATCACCTATCTCGATGACGGCGACTGGGCTGTCCTGACCCGCGCCGGGGCGACGATCCACGATCATGGCGGAGGCGTGGTCACCCGGCCGCGCCAGCAGATCGCCCAGAGCGCCTTCATCGCCGACAAGGGCAACCATCGCCATTTCATGGCGAAGGAAATCCACGAGCAGCCGGAAGTGGTCGGGCGCACGATTGCCCATTATGTCGATCTGGCGACCGGCCGGGTGAAGCTGCCGACGGCGTTGCCGTTCGATTTCGCCAAGCTCAGGCGCCTCGTCATCTCCTCCTGCGGCACCGCCTATTATGCCGGCCTCGTTGCCAAATACTGGTTCGAGCGGCTGGCGCGGCTTGCCGTCGATATCGACGTCGCATCCGAGTTCCGCTATCGCGAGATGCCGCTGGACGAGGGGGAGCTTGCGCTGTTCATCTCCCAGTCGGGCGAGACAGCGGATACGCTCGCCTCGCTGCGTTATGCCAAGGGCGAGAAACAGCACATCCTGTCCATCGTGAATGTGCCGACATCGACCATCGCCCGCGAGAGCGACGTGGTGATGCCGACGCTGGCGGGGCCGGAGATCGGCGTCGCCTCCACGAAGGCCTTCACCTGCCAGCTCGCGGTGCTGCTGGCGCTCGCCATCGCGGCCGGGCGCGCGCGTGGCACCTTGTCGGAGGCCGAGGAGCAGCGCCTCGTGGCTTCCCTCGTCGCCGTGCCGGGCGCCATGGCCGACAGTCTTTCCAGCGAGCGCGAGATCGAGCATCTCGCCCGGGAACTCGCCAAGGCGCGCGACGTGCTCTATCTCGGGCGCGGCCCCGCCTTCCCCTTGGCGCTTGAGGGCGCTCTCAAGCTCAAGGAAATTTCCTACATCCATGCCGAAGGCTATGCCGCGGGCGAGTTGAAGCACGGCCCCATTGCGCTGATCGACGAAGCGATGCCGGTCATCGTGCTCGCGCCCCATGACGCTGTTTTCGACAAGACCGTGTCCAACGTCCAGGAAGTGGCGGCGCGGGGCGGCAAGATCATCCTGATCGGCGAGGAGAGGGCGGTCGAAGAAGCCGGCGTCGCGACTTTCGCCGCCATCGGCATGCCGGCACTCGATCCGGTCATCGCGCCGATCGTCTATGCCGTGCCGGTGCAACTCCTCGCCTATCACACCGCCGTGGTGATGGGCAAAGACGTCGACCAGCCCCGCAATCTCGCCAAATCGGTCACTGTTGAATAGGTCGGTCTGGCGAGGCGCTGTCACGCCGGCGTGATCTTGCCGCGCTGCAACACAGCGGAAAAGCGTGCTATTCTTTGCCTTCGAGATCGCGCCATCGGTGCGGTGCGGCAAGGTGCCCCGGTACAGGTGGGCTCGGCGGAGAAGGCTCGGCTTTGGACGACAGTCATCGGAACGAGGGGCGGCTGGGGAGTGGCACCGAAGAGGCGCTGGTGCCGAGCGCCCATGAGGTCGTGCGTGACATGACGACCCTGAGTGGTCCGTTGACCGTCGGAGCACGCTTGAAGACCTATTTTTTCACGGGGCTCATCGTGGCGGGGCCGCTGGCCATCACCGCCTATATCATCTGGTGGCTGGTCACTTTGGTCGATGGCTGGGTCAAACCTCTCATCCCGTTGCCTTATCTGCCCGAGACCTATCTGCCCTTCGCCATTCCCGGCTTCGGCCTGATCGTGGCCTTCGTCGGCTTGACGCTGCTCGGCTTCCTCACGGCCGGGCTCGTCGGGAGGACCCTGCTCAGCCTCGGCGAGCGCCTGTTGGCGCGCATGCCCGTGGTCCGCGGCCTTTACAAGGGCGTTAAACAGGTTTTCGAGACCATCTTCTCCCAGTCCGGCAGTTCCTTCCGCAAGGTCGGGCTCGTGCAGTTCCCGGCGCCTGGCATGTGGTCCATCGTCTTTCTCTCGGCGCCGCCATCGGAGGATCTGGCCGCGCAGATGCCGGAAGCCGGCGACTACGTCAGCGCCTTCATGCCCTGCACCCCCAATCCCACGACGGGCTTCTTTTTCTTCGTGCCGCGGCGCGACCTGATCGAAGTGCCGATCTCGGTCGAGGATGCCGCCAAGCTGATCATGTCGGCGGGCATGATCCAGCCGGCCGCGAATGCGCAGGTCAAACTCGCTCAACTCGCCGAAACCGCGCGCCTGACGGCTGATCCCGCCCCGTCGCCGCGCGTCGTTGAGAAGGTCGAATAGGGGCGGGGCTTCAACCCGCCCCGCGCAGCAGCCTGATCGCCTCGTCGCGCTCGAACAGGTAGAGCAGGAACCGCAGGGCTTCGCCCCGTGGCCCGGTCAGTTTCGGATCCTTCTCAAGGATGAGCCGCGCATCGTCGCGTGCGGCGGCGACAAGGTCGGCGTCCTGGTCGACCCGGGCGAGCTTGAAATCCGGCGCGCCCGACTGGCGCGTGCCCAGGATCTCGCCCTCGCCGCGCAGCTTCAAGTCTTCCTCCGCGATGCGAAAGCCGTCCTCCGTCTCGCGGATGACGCCGAGGCGCGCCTTCGCGACCTCGCCGAGCGGCGCCTTGTAGAGCAGGAGGCAGCTTGACCGCTCGGCGCCGCGGCCGACGCGGCCCCTGAGCTGGTGGAGCTGGGCAAGGCCGAAGCGTTCGGCGTGCTCGATGACCATGATCGTCGCTTCCGGCACGTCGACGCCGACCTCGATGACCGTCGTCGCGACGAGAATGCGCGTCTCGCCGCGCTGGAACGCCCCCATCGCGGCGTCCTTGTCGCGGCCGGCCATCTTGCCATGGAGGAGGCCGACCCGGTCGCCGAAGAACTGCTGGAGCATGGCGTGCCGTTCCTCGACCGCGGCGACGTCGAGCGTTTCGGATTCGGCGACGAGCGGGCAGACCCAATAGACGCGCGCGCCTTGCTTCAACGCCCGTCCGATTCCGTCGACGACCTCGTCGAGACGGTCCAGTGGCAGCGCGCGGGTGTCGATCGGCTTGCGGCCGGCGGGCTTCTCGCTGAGGATCGAGACGTCCATGTCGCCGAAATAGCTCAGGACGAGCGAGCGCGGGATTGGCGTGGCGGTCATGACCAGGAGGTCGACGGCGTCGCCCTTGCGCCCAAGTGCGAAGCGCTGGTGCACGCCGAAGCGGTGTTGCTCGTCGATGACGGCGAAGCCGAGATCCTGAAAGGTCACGCCCTCCTGGAAAAGGGCGTGCGTGCCGACGACGAGGTTCATCTCGCCGCTGGCGAGCCTGGCGATCGTCTTCGCGCGCTCGGCGCCTTTGTCGCGCCCCGTCAGGAGCCCCACTTCGATGCCGGCGGCGGCGGCGAGTGGGGCCAGACGCGCGTGATGCTGCCGGGCGAGGATTTCGGTGGGCGCCATCAACGCGGCCTGCCGGCCCGCCTCCGCTGCGCTCGCCATGGCGAGGAGGGCGACGACCGTCTTGCCTGATCCGACATCGCCTTGAAGCAGGCGCACCATGCGGTGCGGGGAGGTGAGGTCGGCGCGGATGTCCGCGACCGCCTTCTCCTGCGAGGCCGTCAGCGCGAAGGGCAGATGCGAGCGGATGGCATCGGCGAGATGACCGTCGATGGCGAGGCTGCGCCCCGTTCTTCGCCGCCCTTGCGCGCGCATCAGGGCGAGCGCGAGCTGGGTGGCGAGGAGTTCGTCATAGGCCAAGCGGCGGCGTGCCGGCGCCTCCGGGGCGAAGGGCGCCATGTCGAGCGGGTGGTGCAGGGTCCGCAAGGCAGCGTCGAAGGCCGGAAAGCCCTGCGCGCGGATCCAGGCTGCGTCCTGCCACTCCGGCAGGGAGGGAAGGCGCTCCAGGGCGCCGGCGGCGATGCGCGCGACGTAGCGGGCCGACAGGCCTTCGGTCAGACCATAGACGGGCTCCACAGGCGGCAGTGTGTCAGCCTCGTCCGCGGCGAGGATCCGGTCGGGATGCACCATCTGCCGGTGCCCGTCCCACAATTCGATCTTGCCCGATACGAGGCGTTTGGCGCCAAGCGGCAGCATCTTGTCGAGGCGTGCCTGCGTCATGTTGAAGAAGGCGAGCGTCACATCGCCGGTCTCATCCTCCACCACGACGCGGAACGGCGCGCGGCTGCGCCCGGGCGGCGGCGGCCGATGCTCGGTCACCGTGACGTCGAGCGTCACCACCGCGCCCGGCTCGGCCTGGGCGATGGTCGGTCGGGCGCGCCGGTCGATGCCGCTATGGGGCAGGTGAAAGAGGAGGTCGATGACCCGCGCATCCCCCGACGGCGCATCGAGCAGCCGCGCGAAGAGCTGCGCCATCCGGGGGCCGACGCCGCTCAGAGCCGACAGGGGGGCGAACAGGGGGTCGAGAGCATTGGGACGCATGGGTTGTTTCCATGTCCGAAAGCTCCCCCGCTGTAAACCTCCCTGCGGCGGTTCTTTATCGCAGCGGGTGTGCCGGGCCGGCGTCTTCGGCAGCCCGGCGCTGCTCTACGGCCCATAGTTGGAGAAATTCGGTGCCGGGACTGAGACGTGCCACCTTGAAGAACTCATAGCAGTTCTTGCGGCAGTTCTTGCGCCCGCCGCCGCCGCTTCTCACGAGGAGATGGCGGGCTTCCCCGTCTATGCGAATTGAAACGTGAAGCCGAGCGTCGCCGCCACCATCTGGTGCTCCTTTTTTGTGAGGGCCCGCATTGACGGTCAATGTCCCATTTTTTAGGGCTTTGGCAATAAACAAATTCTTCTTCGCGGCTTGTAGAATAATTTTCTCTGTTAGGTTCTTGTTAAATCTATCATCTTTCTGCCAGTCCAATGACCATTTTGCTCTTGGTATATGAGGCATGTATAAGCTCATCAGTTATTTGAAATTAAGATTTCAATATCGCATTGAGGCGGAATTTAGACTGTTATCAGATACTTCGCGCACATCGCCTATAGTCTGCTGATGTGCGAAGGAAGCGCCGCTTCCGCACAGACTGACATCGACCGTGATTGCGCGTATAGGCTGGGCGAGGTTGCGTCGGAGGGAGTTGCTCATGGACATGGAAAGTGATGCGCATACGGTGCGGCTACGGCGGCTGAAGTTTCGCGCCTGGCATCGCGGCATCCGCGAAATGGACCTGATCTTCGGCCGCTTCGCCGATGCGCGGCTTGCCGAACTCGACGAGGCGGACCTGGCGGCCTTCGAGGTTTTGCTCGACGAACAGGACAAGGATGTCTTCTCCTGGTATTGCGGCGAAGTGCCTTTGCCGCCGGAGCACGACACGCCGTTCTTCGCCAAGCTGCGGGCCTTTCCCGTCCATCAGATGTGAAAGACGCGACTCGTGAACACGGGAGCATGCTGGGTTCCGTATGAAATCCGCATGCCCTGGAAGGGCTTCTCACTCCTCAAGCTGGAACTCAAATGTCTTCTCCTGACACGGTCGCGGCCGCGGCCAAGTTCGATCCCGAACGCGCGGCGGAATATGAGCGGCAGAGCCGCATAGCCCTGGCCGGTTATGAGGCCTGTCACGAACTGGCCGCCTGCATGTTGGCCGCCAGTCTCGGCTCAGGGCGGGCCTGCCGCATTCTCGTGGTGGGTATCGGCGGTACCGCCCAGGAGGTGGTCGCGGCGGCAGAGCTTGAGCCGGACTGGCGGTTCGTGGGGGTCGATCCCTCGCCGCCGATGCTTGCCCTTGCCCAAGCGCGGCTGGAGGAGCGCGGGCTCGCCGCCCGGGTCGATCTCAACCTTGGCACCGTCGAGGAATTGGCCGGGCATGAGCTTTTCGATGCGGCCACGCTTGTCGGCGTCCTGCATCATCTGCCGGGCGATGACGCTAAGCGCGCCATCCTTCGGGCGATCGCGAGCCGCCTGGCGCCGGGCGCTCCGCTGATCCTTGCGGGCAATCACTATGCCTATGCGGACAAGCCGTTGCTGTTGAAGGCGTGGGGCGAGCGCTGGCGCATGTTTGGCGCCGACGCCGCGGAGGTGGAAGCCAAGCGCGGCAAAATTCTGCAAGGCGCCGATCCGCCGCCGTCGGAAGAGGCGGTTTTCGCGCTGCTCGATGCCGCCGGCTTCACCGATCCGCAGCGGTTCTTCGCAAGCCTGTTCTGGGGCGCGTGGATCGCGCGGAAGCGGTGATGATCGCGCAGCGCCGCGCGGTCACGGCGCCAGACGCGGTCAATGTCCCTGGGCTGTGGTGACGCGGATCTCGTAGAGCACGGCCTCGGCGCCGGGGCTGATCGTCACCGGCGGATCGGACGGTGCGAGCTTGAGCACATCGCCGTCCTGCATCAGCGTCGGCAGACAATTGATCGCGGCTGTCCCGCCCTTGACGAGCACGAAGGTCGTCGAGGTCTCGCGTGGGCTGATCCGCAGATTGACGCCGCGATGACGCGTGACGCTGGCCGTCGCGCGGCCGCGGCGCACCATCACATTGAGATCGAGCAGGGCCGTATCCACGGTCTCTGCCGCGCATGGGACATCGGCCGCGAAAGCGAAGGGCGTGCTCGCATCATCGAGCATGCGGGCGGGCGCATCCCCCACGCGCAAGGTCATCGGCCCTCCCGACAGGACGGTCAGGATGCGATCGCAGCCGGGGAAGGCCGAGAACGGCCCCGGCGCCGCGACCTGGGCCATGCTGACCCGCCAGTCGAAGGCGTCGAGAGCGGCACCGTCCGGGGCGGCAGCCACCTCGTAGGTGACACCGCCGCCGTTCTTCCACGGCATCTTCCGGTGATCGCGATGTTTCAGAAGATGCATGACATATCCTCAGAGAGAGGGCAGATCGAGCCCGTTCTGGCGGGCGCAGTCGATGGCGATGTCATAACCCGCATCCGCATGGCGCATCACGCCGGTTGCCGGGTCGTTCCACAGCACCCGCGCGATGCGGGCATCCGCGTCGGTCGAGCCGTCGCAGACGATGACCATGCCGGCATGCTGCGAGAAGCCCATGCCGACGCCGCCGCCGTGGTGCAGTGACACCCAGGTCGCGCCGGAGGCGGTATTGAGGAGCGCGTTGAGGAGCGGCCAGTCCGACACGGCGTCCGAGCCGTCCTGCATGGCTTCCGTCTCGCGGTTCGGCGAGGCGACCGAGCCGGAGTCGAGGTGATCGCGGCCGATGACGATCGGCGCCTTGAGTTCGCCGTTGCGCACCATCTCGTTGAAGGCTAGGCCGAGCCGGTGGCGATCGCCGAGGCCGACCCAGCAGATGCGCGCCGGCAGGCCCTGGAACTTGATGCGCTCGCCGGCCATGTCGAGCCAGTTATGGAGATGCGCGTTGTCGGGGATGAGTTCCTTCACCTTGGCATCCGTCCGGGCGATATCCTCCGGATCGCCCGAGAGCGCGGCCCAGCGGAAGGGACCGATACCGCGGCAGAACAGCGGCCGGATATAGGCCGGCACGAAGCCGGGGAAGTCGAAGGCGTTGGTGACGCCTTCCTCCAGCGCCATCTGGCGGATGTTGTTGCCGTAGTCGACGGTCGGAATGCCGGCGTGGAAGAAGTCCAGCATCGCCCTGACATGCACCGCCATCGAGGCCTTGGCGGCCTTGGCGACGCCCTTGGGATCGGACTGCCGGCGCTCTTCCCATTGGGCGAGCGTCCAGCCGGCAGGCAGATAGCCATTGACCGGATCATGCGCCGAGGTCTGGTCCGTCACCACGTCGGGCTTGATGCCGCGCTTCACCATTTCGGGCAGGATTTCGGCGGCATTGCCGAGGAGCGCCACGGAGATCGGCTTCTTGTCGGCGCAGGACGTATCAATGATTGCCAGTGCCTCATCCAGCGTGTCGGCCTTCACGTCGACATAGCCCGTGCGCAGGCGGAAATCGATGCGGCTCGGCTGGCATTCGATGGCGAGGCAGGAGGCGCCGGCCATGGTCGCGGCGAGCGGCTGGGCGCCGCCCATGCCGCCGAGACCGGCGGTCAGGATCCATTTGCCGGCGAGGTCGCCACCGAAATGCTGGCGGCCCATCTCGACGAAGGTCTCGTAGGTGCCCTGCACGATGCCTTGGGCGCCGATGTAGATCCAGGAGCCGGCGGTCATCTGGCCGTACATGGCCAGGCCCTTCTTGTCGAGTTCGTTGAAATGGTCCCAGTTCGCCCAGTGCGGCACGAGGTTCGAATTGGCGATGAGGACGCGCGGCGCATCCTTGTGGGTGCGGAACACGCCGACCGGCTTGCCGGACTGCACGAGCAGGGTCTCATCGTCCTCCAGCCGGCGTAGCGCCGCGACGATGCGGTCGAAGCTCTCCCAGTCGCGTGCGGCGCGGCCGATGCCGCCATAGACGACGAGCTCCTGTGGCCGCTCGGCGACATCGGGGTCGAGGTTGTTCATCAGCATGCGCAGCGGCGCCTCGGTCAGCCAGCTCTTGGCGCTGATCTCGGGGCCGCGCGGCGCGCGGATGACGCGGGCATTGTCGATGCGGGTATGGGTCGTCATGGCAGCGGTCCTCTTACGAACGCGCGAAGGCGAGCATGGATGTCAGCAGTTGGGTGAGGAAGGCGCGCATGGGCGCGGCATAGGCGGGGTCGTAGGGCGAAGGCCAGTTGGCCTCGTCCACGGCGGCAGGCTCGTGCATATAGCCGCGGCAGCCGAGCTCCATTTGGACGGCATGCACACCGCGGTCGGGGCGGCCGTGGTCACGCGTGATGAAGCCGCCCTTGAAGCGTCCGTTGACGACGCTGGTCCGGCCCGTGGCCGCGCAGGCCTCGGCGACGAGCGTCTCCAGCGCGGGATCGCAGCTCTTGCCGCTGTTGGTGCCGATATTGAACTCAGGCAGCTCGCCCTCGAACAGCCGGGGAATGACCGAACGGATGGAGTGGCAGTCGTAGAGCACGACCTTGGGGTGGGCCGCGCGCAGGCGCTTGAGCTCGGCGTCGAGAGCCGTGTGATAGGGCTGGAAATAGGCCGCGCGTCGCGCGTCGATATCCGCCGCGGTGGGCTCGGCGCCGGGCTTGTACAGGGGCTCGCCGTCGAAGCTCGTCGTCGGGCAGAGGTCTGTCGTTGCCTGCCCGGGATAGAGCGAGGCGCCGCTCGGGGCGCGGTTGACGTCGATCACCGTGCGCGAAATGGCCGTATGGACGATCGTCGCGTCGAGATCGGCGGCGAAGTCATAGAGCTTGTCGATCCACCAGTCGGCATCCTTGCGGGCGAGCCACGGCGAGACAAGGCCATGCGCGATATCGGCCGGGATTTCCGTGCCGGTGTGGGGCAGGCTGACGAGGAGCGGCGCGTCGCCGCGCCGTATCGTCAGCCAGGGGTGGGATGTCTCCGCCATGCTTACCCCTCCAGGCCCGGCAGGGCGTGATCGGCTGCCTTGATGATTTCGCCGGCGCGGATGAGCGCATTGGCGGCCGCCATGTCCGGATGGAAATAGCGGTCATCCTCCAGCGTCGGCACCTCGCGGCGCAGCCGGTCGCGCACGGCTTCAAGCGGCGCGCTCGAGGCGAGCGGCTTGTGGAAGTCGCAACCCTGCGCGGCGGCGAGCAGCTCGATGCCGATGACGCCGGTCAGGTTCTCGGCCATGCGGATGAGGCGACGGGCGCCGTGGGCCGCCATGGAGACATGGTCTTCCTGGTTGGCAGAGGTCGGGATGGAATCGACGCTCGCCGGGAAGGCGCTCTGCTTGTTCTCGGAGACGAGGGCGGCGGCGGTGACCTGCGGGATCATGAAGCCGGAGTTGAGGCCGGGCTTCGGCGTGAGGAAGGCCGGCAGGCGCGACAGCGCGGGGTCGGTCAGGAGCGTGATGCGGCGCTCGGAGAGCGAGCCGATCTCGCAGATCGCCATGGCGATCATATCCGCGGCGAAGGCCACGGGTTCGGCATGGAAGTTGCCGCCGGAAATGACCTCGCCGTCATCCGCGAAGACAAGCGGATTGTCGGAAACGCCGTTTGCCTCGATGGTCAGAGTGGCGGCCGCCTGCCGCAGGAGGTCGAGGCAGGCGCCCATGACCTGCGGCTGGCAGCGCAGGCAATAGGGGTCCTGGACGCGGTCGTCGCCGGTCAGATGCGACTGGCGGATCGCGCTGCCGGCCATGAGGGTGAGCAGCACGGCGCCCACCTCGCGCTGGCCGGCGTGGCCGCGCAGGTCATGGATACGCCTGTCGAAGGGGGCGTCCGAGCCGCGCGCGGCGTCGGTGGAGAGGGCACCGGTGACGAGCGCCGTCTGGAACAGGCGCTCCGTTTCAAACAAGCCGGCAAGCGCGTTGGCGGTAGAGAACTGCGTGCCGTTGAGGAGCGCGAGCCCTTCCTTGGCGCCGAGCGTCAGCGGTTTCAGGCCCGCCTGCGCGAGCGCCTTGGCGGCAGGTATGCGCACGCCATCGACGAAGGCCTCGCCCACGCCGATCATCACGGTCGTCATATGGGCGAGCGGGGCGAGGTCGCCCGAGGCGCCGACCGAGCCCTGCGCCGGCACGACCGGCGTGATGCCCTTGTCGAGAAAGGCGAGCAGCATGTCGATGGTTTCAAGCTTCACGCCCGAGGCGCCGCGGGCGAGGCTTGCGAGCTTGAGCGCCATCATCAGCCGCGCGACCGGAACCGGCATCGGCTCGCCAACGCCGGCGGCATGGGAGAGCACGATGTTACGCTGCAGGGTCTCCAGCTCGTGGAGGCCGATCTGGATCGAGGCGAGCTTGCCGAAGCCGGTATTGATGCCGTAGATCGGCTCGCCCTTGGCGACGATGCTGGCCACCGCCTCCGCCGAGCGTGCTATGGCGGGACGCACGCTCGCGTCGAGGGCGACGCCGGCGCCGCGATAGATGGCGCGCCAGGCGTCAAGCGGGATGCGGCCAGGCTCAAGTGTGATCGAAGTCATTGTCCTCTCCATACGCGCGCATGGAGTGGGCTGAACCCCATGCGATAAACGAGTTCTGCGGGACGCTCGATGTCCCAGATGGCGAGGTCGCACTGCTTGCCGACCTCGAGGGTGCCAATGTGGTCCTGTCGCCCGAGAGCCCGGGCTGCTTCGCGCGTCACGCCGAGGAGGCATTCGTCGACCGTCATGCGCATCAGCGTTGCGGCCATGTTCATGGCGAGCAGCAGCGAGGTCAGCGGCGAGGTGCCGGGATTGCAGTCTGTCGCGACGGCCATCGGCGTGCCGTGCCGGCGAAAGGCCTCGATCGGCGGCTTGTGCGTCTCGCGCAGGAAGTAGAAGGCACCCGGCAGGATGACGGCGACCGTGCCGGCGGCGGCCATGGCGGCTGCGCCCTGATCGCTCGTATATTCGAGATGATCGGCGGACAAGGCGCCGAGGCGCGCGGCCAGCGCCGCACCGCCGAGATCCGAGAGCTGGTCGGCATGGATTTTGACGGGGAGGCCGAGCGCCTGCGCGGCCTTGAAGAAGCGCTCGCACTGGGCGGGTGAGAAGGCGATGCCCTCGCAGAAGGCGTCGACCGCATCCGCAAGCTTTTCCTTGGCGACGCGCGGCAGGATGTCGGCGATCAGCACGTCGATGAAGCGGTCCTTGTCGTCGAACTCGCGCGGCAGGGCGTGGGCGCCGAGGAAGGTCGTCACGATGTCGGCGTGCCGCAGCCCGCCGAGGCGCCGCGCCGCACGCAGTTGCTTCAGCTCCGCATCGGCCGAGAGGCCGTAGCCGGATTTGACCTCGACCGTCGTGACCCCGTCGGCCATCAGCCGGTCGAGCCGCGCCAGGCTCGCCGCGACGAGCTCATCCTCGCTGGCGTTCCGCGTCGCTGTCACGGTGGAATTGATGCCGCCGCCCGCCCGCGCGATCTCCTCATAGCTTGCACCGGCGAGGCGCAGCTCGAACTCGTGGCTGCGGTCCCCGCCGAAGACGAGATGGGTATGGCAGTCGATCAAGCCAGGCGTGATCCAGCGGCCTTCGCAGTCGATGCGCTCCGCGTCGGGGAGCACGGGCAGATCGGCCGCATCGCCGACATGAATGATCCGCCCACCCACGGTGGCGATGGCGCCGCCCTCGATGGTTCCAAGACCTTCGCGCCCACCAAGACCCGCCCGGGATGGGGCCATCGTCGCGATGCGCGCGTTCAGCCAGATGCGCGGATGCGTCGGGTCCGCTTGCGATGGGTTCGGTGCCGTTTCGCCTACCATCGTTATCTCCACCCTCTGTTTGGCCTGGTGGCTGATTTTAAAATGCCTATACATATTTCTTGTATAGACATATAAGGGGCTGTCAAGCGCAGTTGATGGAGGGCGGCATGCACCTGTGGTTTCAATCGGCACTGACGGAAAAGGGCTGGCAGGACGGTGTGCGCCTCACCATCGAGGGCGGGCAGATTATCGCGCTGGACGCGGGCGTCGCCGCCGCGCCCGGCGATGCGCGTCATGGCATCGGCCTGCCCGGCCAGCCGAATCTGCACAGCCATGCCTTCCAGCGCGGCATGGCCGGCCTTGCCGAAGTGCGCGGCGAAAGCCGGGACAGCTTCTGGAGCTGGCGTCAGGTCATGTACCGCTTTCTTGACCGGCTGACCCCGGACGATGTGGAGGCGATCGCGGCGCTCGCCTATGCCGAAATGCTGGAGGCTGGCTTCACCCGCGTCGGTGAATTCCACTATCTGCATCATGATCGCGATGGCGCGGCCTATGCCGATATCGGCGAGCTCAGCGCGCGGATTGCCGCCGCCGCGGAGGCTACCGGCATCGCGCTGACCTTGCTGCCGGTCTTCTATGCCCATGCCGGTTTCGGCGGCCTGCCTCCCACCGAGGGCCAGCGTCGCTTCGTCAATTCACTTGATCAATTCGCTGTCTTATTGGAGCGCGCGCGAACCAGCATCGCGAACCTTCCGGCTGCCAATATCGGCGTGGCTCCCCACAGCCTGCGGGCCGTGACGGCGGACGAACTGATGGAGGTCGTGCAACTCGCGCCGGAAGGGCCTCTGCATATTCACGTCGCCGAACAGGTGAAGGAGGTTGAGGACAGCGTCGCCTTCAGCGGCAAGCGGCCGGTGGAATGGCTGATGCAGGCGATGGCCGAGAAGGGCACGCCGGTCGATCGCCGCTGGTGCCTGATCCACGCTACCCATATGACCGATGCTGAGACCATGGCGCTCGCAGCGAGCGGCGCGACGGCCGGCCTCTGCCCGCTGACCGAAGCCAATCTCGGCGACGGGATCTTCCCGGCCGATCGCTTTGCGGGGGCCGGCGGCTATTATGGCGTCGGCACTGATTCCAACATCCTGATCGACGTGCCCGGAGAGCTCGCGATGCTCGAATACAGCCAGCGTTTGGCGCTGCGCAGCCGCAATGTGATGGCGGCCGGAGCCAATCGGTCCACCGGGCGCAGCCTGTTCGATGCCGCGCGCCGCGGCGGTGCGCGGGCGCTCGGCGTCGCGGTGGGGGAACTGGCGGTCGGTCAATCCGCCGACATCGTCGCCCTCGATGCCTCGGCTTTCGCCGACGGGCAGCGTACCGACGGTTATGTCGACGGCTGGATCTTCGCGTCGCGGCGTCCGATCGTCGACAGCGTCTGGCGGCATGGGCGGCAGGTCGTGCAGGCGGGGCGACACCTGTCGCGCGACGCGATTGAAGCGCGCTACAAGGCAACGCTCGCCAAGGTCCTGGCCGAATGAACGATGCCATCGCGCCGCCGAGGCGGGCGCAGACCGATTCCATCCATCAGCGGATCAGGGCTGACATCGAAGGCAATATCGTTTCCGGCGCCTGGCCGCCGGGCTACCGCATTCCCTTCGAGCATGAGCTGATGCAGGAATACGGCTGCTCGCGCATGACCGTGAACAAGGTGATGTCGCGGCTTGCCGAAATTGGATTGATCGAGCGCCGCCGCCGTGCCGGGTCCTTTGTGGCACGCCCGCAGGTTCAGTCCGCTGTCCTCGAGATCCCTGACATCAAGGCGGAAATCGTCAGCCGGGGGCAGGCCTATCGCTACGAGCTGATATCAAGCCAGCGCCGCCGCGCGACACCCGAGGACCGCCAACTGCTGGTGGTCGAGGCCGGCGCGGATGTCCTTCTCCTCACCTGTCGCCATTTCGCGGCCGGCGAGCCCTTCGCCTTCGAGGTGCGACGTCTCAATCTGGCAGCCGTGCCCATGGCGGCGGACGTCGATTTCGCGAGCGAACCTCCCGGGACATGGCTGCTCGGCCACGTCCCCTGGACGCAGGCCGAACATCGGATCCGCTCACTCAATGCGGGCGAGGCCTATGCAGCAGCCCTCGATATCCCGCCCGAGACGGCCTGCCTTGTGGTCGAGCGCCGGACCTGGCGCGGCGGGGAATCGATCACCCACGCCCGGCAAGTCTTCCCCGGCAACCTCTATTACCTGTCGGCCACCTTTACGCCGACCCAGGAATAGGGGGGCACTTTTCCGGGATGGCCGGGCTTGTCCCGGCCATCCCGGTGAGGTGAGGCGCCCTGGGCGCCGCTTTTAACCTCTCTTTCGCCAGGTGGGGGACCCGGTGCAGGTTATGAACCCTCACCCTATCCCTCTCCCGCGCCAAGTTGGCTGTTGCCAACTTGGCATTCTTGTAGAGCCCAACACGGCAACAGCGGTGTTGGGTGGAGAGGGGACGCCTCAGGGGAAGGCGAAAAAAGTTAAACCCCGTCCTCGTACCAGGTGCGGCCGTCGCGTTCGATCAGGGCGATGGCGGCGGAGGGTCCCCAGGTGCCGGCGGTATAGGGCTTCGGGCCTTCGGTTGTGTCGCGCCACGCGTCGATGATCGGATCGACCCAGGTCCAGGCTGCCTCGACCTCGTCGCGGCGCATGAACAGGGTCTGGTTGCCGCGCACGACGTCAAGGATGAGCCGCTCATAGGCATCGGGATTGCGGGCCTTGAAGGCCTCCGCGAAGGTCATGTCGAGCGGCACATGCTGCAGCCGCATGCCGCCCGGGCCGGGATCCTTGATCATCAGCCAGAGCTTCACGCCTTCATCGGGCTGCAGACGGATGACGAGGCGGTTGCTTTCGATGTCGCCTGCATCGCTGCCGAACATCGAATGCGGGATCTTGCGGAAGGTGACCACGATTTCGGAGACACGGCTCGCCAGCCGCTTGCCGGTTCTGAGATAGAAGGGCACGCCCGCCCAGCGCCAGTTGGCGATCTCGGCCTTGAGCGCGACGAAGGTCGCGGTGCGGCTCGATGGCGCACCCAGTTCCTCAAGATATCCCGGCACGGCGCCACCCGCCGAGGCGCCGGCGCGATACTGGCCGCGCACGGTAAGCGCCGCGGCATTGGTGGAATCGATCGGAACGAGCGACTTCAGCACCTTGAGCTTCTCGTCGCGCACGGAATCCGCGGCGATCGAGGTGGGCGGTTCCATGGCCACGAGGCAGAGGAGTTGCAGGATGTGGTTCTGCACCATGTCGCGCATGGCGCCGGCTGTGTCGTAGTAGCCGGCGCGGCCCTCCAGCCCGAGCGACTCGGCGACCGTGATCTGCACATGGTCGATATGGGCGGCGTTCCACACCGGCTCGAACAGGGCATTGGCGAAGCGGAGCGCCATCAGGTTCTGCACCGTCTCCTTACCGAGATAGTGGTCGATGCGGTAGACGCTCTCCTCGGGGAAGACCTTGCCGACGGCATCGTTGACAGCGCGCGCCGATTCCAGATCTTTGCCGATCGGCTTTTCCACCACCACGCGCGTGTGTTCGTCCACGAAACCGTGGCTGCCGATGCGCTGGCAGATCGGCCCGAAAAGGTCCGGCCCCGTCGCGAGATAGAAGACGCGGATGGGACCGCCCTCGCCGGACAGGCGTTCGCCCAGCTTGTCCCACCCGCGGTCCGAGCCCGCGTCGGTGCTGACATAGGACAGGCGGTTGAGGAAGCGGCCCAGCGCCTCATCCTCTAGCTCGTGCGACGGCACATGGTCGGCGATCGCCTTGCGCGCGAAGGCCTGGAATTCTTCGTCGCTGAGATCGCGCCGAGAGGTGCCGATGATGCTGCCTTCGTCGGGCAGCTGGCCCGCGAGATCCCGGTGGAAGAGAGCGGGCAGGAGCTTGCGCTGGGCAAGATCGCCAGTCGCGCCGAAAATGACGAGGGTGAAGGGCGGTACGGGAATCACGCGACTGGCCATGCGGATCGTGTCTCCTCATCCATTCCGGCGGCTGTGCCGTGCTCGTTCGGCCAAGTTTGCATCGCAGAGGCCATTCGGTCACGCCGCCTTCTTGCGTTCAGCGATACGCGCGAGATCGCGCATGATGGCGGTGGTGCCCTTGAGGCGGTGGGCGGGCGTTGCGAAATCGTCGATGAAGACGATACGCATGTCCGGCCGCACCTTGGCCAGCGAACCCTGCTCGGCGATATAGGCGACGAGCCCTTCCGGATTGGCGAAGGCGTTGTCGCGGAACGAGACGATGACGCCTTTCGGCCCCGCTTCGACTTTCTCCACATTCGCCCTGCGGCACAAGGCCTTGATCGAGACGATCTTGAGCAACTGCTCGACTTCTTCAGGCAGCTTGCCGAAGCGGTCGATGAGCTCGGCGCCGAAGCCCTCGATCTCCG
The DNA here is from genome assembly GCF_003201475.1 of Chelatococcus asaccharovorans. GTDB lineage: Bacteria > Pseudomonadota > Alphaproteobacteria > Rhizobiales > Beijerinckiaceae > Chelatococcus > Chelatococcus asaccharovorans. The sequence continues at coordinate 290,898 of NZ_QJJK01000007.1, forward strand.
CGTCGGTGTCGAGGGTCGACAGGCGCCGGTAGAGTTCGAGACGCACGTCGAGATCGGGCACGAAGCTGTCGGGGATCATCACCGGTGTGCCGACGGTGATGGTCGGCGACCAGGCTCCCTCCTCGGTATCCTCGACCCCGGCCTTGAGCTGGGCCACCGCTTCTTCCAGCATCTGCTGGTAGAGTTCGTAGCCGACCTCCTTGATATGCCCGGATTGCTCCTCGCCGAGAAGATTGCCGGCGCCGCGGATGTCGAGATCGTGGCTCGCGAGCTGGAAACCAGCCCCCAGCGTGTCGAGCGACTGCAGCACCTTGAGGCGGCGCTCCGCACTCTGGGTCAGCCGCCGGTTCGCGGGCACCGTGAGCAGCGCATAGGCCCTGAGCTTGGCGCGGCCGACACGGCCACGCAGCTGATAGAGCTGGGCGAGGCCGAACATGTCCGCGCGATGCACGATCAGGGTATTGGCGCGCGGGATGTCGAGGCCGGATTCGACGATCGTCGTCGACAACAGAAGGTCGAACTTGCCCTCGTAGAAGGCTGTCATGACGTCTTCGAGCTGGCCGGCGGCCATCTGCCCGTGGGCGACCGCCACCTTCACCTCGGGCACCTCGCGATCGAGGAAGGATTTGACCTCTGCCAGATCGTCGATGCGGGGACAGACATAGAACGACTGGCCGCCGCGATAGCGCTCGCGCAGCAGCGCCTCGCGCACCGACAGCGGGTCGAAGGGCGAGATGAAGGTGCGCACAGCCAGCCGGTCAACGGGCGGCGTCGCGATCAGCGAGAGTTCGCGTACGCCGGTCAATGCCAGCTGCAGCGTGCGCGGGATTGGCGTGGCGGTCAGCGTCAGCACATGCACCTCGGCGCGCAGATCCTTCAGGCGTTCCTTGTGGCTCACGCCGAAATGCTGCTCCTCATCGACGATGATGAGGCCGAGCTCCCTGAAACGGATCGCCTTGCCGAGGAGGGCGTGGGTCCCCACGACGATATCGACCGTGCCGTCGGCGAGACCGGCTTTCACGGCCTTCAACTCGGCGGCCGGAACGAAGCGCGACGCCTGGGCCACCTTGATCGGCAGTCCCTGGAAGCGCTCCTCGAAGGCCCGGAAATGCTGACGCGCGAGCAGGGTCGTGGGTACGACCACGGCGACCTGACGGCCCGAGAGCGCCACGGCGAAGGCCGCGCGCAGGGCAACTTCCGTCTTGCCGAAGCCGACGTCGCCGCAGACGAGGCGGTCCATCGGCCGGCCGGAGGCGAGGTCGTCCAGCACCGCGTCGATCGCGTTCTGCTGATCCTCGGTCTCGTCATAGGGGAAGCGCGCCGCGAATTCGTCGTAGAGCCCGTGCGGCGGGACGATCCGCGGCGCCTCCTTGAGGGCGCGCGCGGCGGCCACCTTGATGAGCGCGCCCGCCATCTCGCGGATGCGCTGCTTGAGCTTGGCCTTGCGCGCCTGCCAGGCGGCGCCGCCGAGCTTGTCAAGCGCGACCTCCGTATCCTCGGAGCCGTAGCGCGACAGGAGGTCGATGTTCTCGACCGGCAGGTACAGCTTGTCGCCACCGAGATAATGCAGTTCGAGGCAGTCGTGTGGCGCGCCCGCGACGTCGATGGTCTGCAGGCCGACGAAGCGGCCGATGCCGTGATCGACATGGACCACGAGATCGCCGGCCGACAGGCTCGACACCTCGGAAATGAAATCCTGCGCGCGGCGCGACTTGCGCGTCTGGCGGACGAGCCGGTCGCCGAGGATGTCCTGCTCGCCGACGACCGCGAGATCGCCCGCCTCGAAGCCGGCCTCCAGGCCCCAGACCGCGAGCGCGACCTCGCCGGCCGGCAGCCCGAGGGCGACCGAGAGACGGCCGACGGCCGTCGCCTTTTTCAGCCCATGGTCCGCGAGCACGGAGCCGAGACGCTCGCGCGACCCTTCCGACCAGGCCGCGACGACAACCTTGCGGCCTTTGGCCTGCAAGTCGCGGATATGGGCGACCGCCGCCTCGAAGATGTTGATGGCGCCGTCGGCGCGTTCCGGCGCGAAGCTGCGTCCCGCCTTGCCGCCTGCATCGATGACGAGGCGCGCTTCGCTTTCCGGCTGGGCGAAAGGCGAGAAGCGCAGGGTCGCGCCAGCCTTGAGCCGCTCGTTCCATTCCCGTTCGCCGAGATAGAGCGCATCGGGCGGCAACGGCTTGTAGGGCGGGGCGCCGCCGGTCGCGCCGGAGGCGGGGCTCGCGCGGCGGGCCTCATAATAGTCCTTGATCTGGGCGAGCCGCTCGCCGGCGGCGTCTTCCGCCAGCGGGTCGAAGGCCAAGGGCGCGCCCTTCACATAGTCGAAGACCGTGTCCAGCCCTTCATAGAAGAGCGGCAGCCAATGCTCGAGCCCCGGGTGCCGGCGCCCCTCGCTCACCGCCTCATAGAGTGTGTCGTCCCGCGTCGCGGCGCCGAAGGCCGTGACATAGCCCTGGCGGAAGCGGCGGATGGTGTCGGTGGTGAGCTTCACCTCGCTCATCGGCACGAGATCGAGCGAGCGCAGCTGGTGCGTGGTGCGCTGGGTCTCCGCGTCGAAGGCGCGGATCGACTCGAGCGTATCGCCGAAGAAATCGAGGCGCAGCGGCTCCGGCAAGCCGGGCGCATAGAGATCGACGATGCCGCCGCGCACCGCATATTCGCCGGTGTCGCGCACGGTGGCGGTCCGCTGGAAACCGTTGATCTCCAGCCATTGCACCAGCGCGTCCATATCGACCGTGTTGCCCGGCGCGGCCGACAGGCTGTCGCGGGCCATCAGGGCGACCGGCGGCACGCGCTGCAGGAGGGCGTTGACCGTAGTCAGGAGAAGGCGCGGCTTCTCGGCGGAGGAGCGGGAGGACGCCAGCCGCGCGAGCGCCATCATGCGCCGCGCGGTGATGGCGGCGGTGGGCGACACGCGGTCATAGGGCTGGCAATCCCAGGCCGGCAGGCTCAGCACTTCGAGTTCCGGCGCGATGAAGCCGAGCGCGGCCTCGGTCGCCGCAAGCCGGCGGTCGTCGCGCAGCACATAGACGAGCGCTGCAGCCTTGTCCTCGTCCGCGAGCGCCCGCACCAGATCCGCGACGACGAGCCCATCCTGCCCGTCGGCAACGCTGGTGAGCAACGGGCTGTCGCCTCGCCGAAGGGCGTCAACGGCGCGTTGGAGCGGATTCATCGGATCGACCTGTTCAGACAAAGCAGAAGCTAGACGGGCACGCATTCATCGCGGAGTGGGACGTATAAGCCCGCAATTGCGGTTCCTCAACGCCTCATGTCCACCGGCGTGCGTTTTGCGGCGGGCTCGACCTCGGGACCGATCCTCACGGCGCCGGGCGTTCCGCGCCGGCGCGGCATTGCCGGAATGCGCCGCTGAGCTGTTGCCGCTCCTCGGGTTGAAGGCTGTTGGCGTTCATCTTGTCCCACATATCCAGGCGGGAGATGGCATCGCTGGCGCAGCTGCAATAGCGCGAGCAGGTGGCGGCATCGCTGCCGTTGTCGATGCAGGCCCTGGCGCAACTGCGCTGGAAGGGCGTGGTGCGGGCGGGCTCTGCCACCTGCACGAAGGCCCAGAGCAGGCCGAGCAGCACGAGTTGATGGAGGAGATAGATGGCGAGGCTGTGCCGCCCGGCAAAGACGAGGCCGCGCCCCACGGAACCCGGCGCCTCCTGTCGCAGCCAACCCGGCAGGGGCGGGCGCCGCAGGAGGAGCTGGGCGATCACAATCCCGGACAGCACGCAGCCGAACCACGGCAGGAGCGGGATATAGTCGTTGGTCGAGGGCACGCGGGTCGCGAGGCCGAGCCAAAGCAAGCCGGGCGCATTGAAGAAGGCCGAGGACGCGAGCGCGGGCAGCGCGAAGGCGATCGCCGCAGCGATTGCCGTCACGATTGAGGGCAGTCGCACGAAGGCCAGACCGAGCAGGCTCGTCAAGGCGATGGCGTGGAGGATGCCGAAGAAGATGAAGCTGTCCGGAAAGAGCAGATAGGAGCCCAGCGTGACCGCCGCCGCGGCCAGCGCAATGAGGCCGAGGCGGCGCAGGAAAGGACGCCAGCGGATCCCGTCGCCGTGGGCAAGGACCAGCCCGACACCGACGAGGCCGAGAAAGGATCCGGCGATCATCTGGGCGAAGAGACGCCATCCCGGCGCCGTGGCGACATCCGTGGCCACGAGGCCGAAAAAGCTCAAATCCCAGCTGAAATGATAGATGACCATCGCCACGATGGCGACGCCACGCGCGACATCGACCAGCGGGAGGCGGGGGCGCGGCGGGCGATGCGGCTGGGCTGGTGAAGTCGGGGGGAGGTCCACGGAAGGCCCTTGATCCATGCTGGCGCGCAATCGTTACAGGCAAGATCAGAGATGTGACAGAGTTCGACTGATTCTGACACAGCGCGCGCCAATCGCCCGGTCACGGATGGCGCGTCATGGATCACGCATGGATCACCCATGGATCACCCATGGATCACCCTTGCATCGCCCTTGGATCGTCCCCGTCCCATAAGGCATAGTGACGGACGTCGCCATCGGTCGCTATGGTCCGCGGGTTACCACGGGCCACATGGCCACGGGCCGTTTCGAACGCGTGAATGGGATTGGACTGATGCAAGGTTATGTAGAGCGTATCCGGCGGTGCGGCGTGGTGCCCGTCGTCACGGTTCCCGATATCGAGGCCGCAGTCCCTCTCACGCAGGCCCTTGCCGATGGCGGCATCGACGTCGTCGAGCTGACCCTGCGCACGGCCGCCGGCCTCAAGGCTGTAGAAGCCGTCGCCCGCCAATGCCCCGATGTGCTCGTTATAGCCGGCACGCTGACGCTGCCGGAGCATTTCGCGGCGGTCAAGGAGGCGGGCGCAGCCGTTGCCGTCAGCCCCGGCTTCAATGAACCGCTCCACCATGCGGCGGTCGCGGCCGATCTGCCGTGGCTGCCGGGCATCGCAACCGCGTCCGAGCTGATGAGCGCCATGGCGCTCGGCCGTTCGCTGGTGAAGTTTTTCCCGGCAGGTCTCGCTGGCGGTGTCAAGATGCTGAAGGCGCTCTCCGGGCCATTCCCGGACGCCACCTTCTGTCCGACCGGCGGTGTCGATCCGGACAATTTGAAAGATTATCTGACCCTGCCGCAGGTGGTCTGCGTCGGCGGTTCATGGCTCGTTCCGCTAAAAGCTGTCACTGAGCGCAACTGGGGACAAATTCGCACGCTTGCTCAGGAAGCGCGCGATCGCGTGGACGCCTTGCGCGGTAACTGAGTGCGGGCTCTCTGCAACCTCTAACGTTCGGGAGTGCAACGGAAAGTTGCACTCCCCCTGTCGTTTTTTCTTTTCCCCGTGCAATAAGATCTTAAGATATCTCCATGGCGGGCGGTCCAACCGCATGCCTTTCTGACTTTGCCGCCTTGGACGCGATGTTATTCTCGCGCTTGTAAATTGACATTTGTGATTCGGCTGGTGGTTCAATGTCCAACGATTTTGAAACAAGTTTAATTGGTCCGCACATCGGACAACAAAAAGCAGACGAGGCAGTTTCCGGCCTCACCCAATCCGACGTTGCCGAAGGAGACCGTGCGCTCGATCTCATTGAGGTGGTCGGGCGCATCAAATGGTTCGACGTTTCCAAGGGGTTTGGCTTCATCGTTCCGGACAACGGCATGCCGGACGTGCTTCTCCACGTATCCTGCCTTCGCCGCGACGGCTACGAGACCGCCAATGAAGGCGCTCGCGTGGTCTGTGAGGCGGTGCAGCGCTCCCGCGGGCTGCAGGCCTTCCGCATCATCTCCATGGATGAAACGTCGGCGATCCATCCCTCGGAGCTGCCGGCGCGCACCCGCGTGACCGTTGTCCCCACGAGCGGGCTCGAGCAGGTCGAGGTCAAATGGTTCAACCGCTTGCGCGGCTTCGGTTTCGTGACCCGCGGCGAGGGGACGCCGGACATCTTCGTCCATATGGAAACGCTGCGCCGGTACGGTCTGATGGAACTGAAGCCCGGTCAGATGGTGCTCGTGCGTTTCGGCAATGGCCCGAAGGGCTTGATGGCCGCGGAGGTTCGGCCTCTCGACGGCGGCATGGCCCCCGCGTCGCATTGAGCCGCAGATCCTGATTCATTTTGTTTGATTTTACGACCAAATTACTGATTTTATTCAATTTTGTACAATGATCGGCGGGCAGGCGATTGTTCAGCGCAGGGCCCGTCGTGATGACAGGCTGTCGGGATGGATCGACGTCACATCCCGGCCTGGCGCGGCCCGGTTGGATTTTTCAAGGCCCGCTGACAGGAGCGCCCGTTTGGCTTGCACAGGCACGGGCAGCGCTTGCGTTTCATGCCTTCAATTGCGTTTCATGCCTTCAAGGCACTGCGTCATGCCGGTGCGCTCAACCGTGAGCGACAGCGCGTTGGTCCCTTTGCGCCTGGGATGTGATAGTGAGGGAGGCGCGATCGAGATGAGGTGTCTTGTCAGCGACGGGGGCATAAGCAACCATCGCCGCGTTCTGGCTTAAGAGGGTCTCATGGTCGTGTTCACCGGGTTCGCTGCGGCCTTTAAGCTTCTGTTGGTCTCGGCGCTGCTGGCGCCGCTCGTCTGGATTCCGCCCGCGCAGGGCCAGCCGCATCCGGGCGATGCCATCATGCTTGTCAATGCGCAGACGGGGCTCGAGGACCTCACGATCTCCACAACGAGCGGCAGACATGCCTTTTCCGTCGAGGTGATGCGCACCGCGGCGCAGCGAGGCCGTGGTCTGATGGAGCGGCGCTATCTGCCTGCCGATCGCGGCATGCTCTTCGACTTTCAGGAGGTGCAGCCCGTGACCATGTGGATGAGCAACACCTACCTGCCCCTCGACATGCTGTTCATCCGCAAAGATGGCACGATCGCACGCATCGAGGAGCACACCGAGCCGTTCTCCGAGCGGCTTATTCCGTCTGGCGAGCCAGTCCTTGGCGTTCTCGAGCTGAATGCCGGCACAGCCGCGCGGATTGGCGCCAAGCCGGGCGATCACATCAGCCACCCCATGTTCCGTTGATCGGTGCGGTCCGTTGATCAGCCTCGCGCGCAGCGGGCACTGGAACTGAGGCCGCTCGACGCGGGCCTCCGCGTGATCGCGGCCAAGACCGTTCACAAGCTCCCACATTGCTCGAAAATTCAAATAATATCAGCGAGCTATGTCGCGATTTTGAATCATTGTCTGCGAAGATGAAATGCGTCTCGGGGCCTTGACAACAGGCGCTTGCGCTTCGCTCAGAAAAAAAAGCAAGGCTTTCGCCTTGCTTCGAGAATGGATTTTCTTTTATCGCCTTTCGATGCAGCGCCTGCACGCCTTTTTCTGAAACGGCGATATTTCCTCCCGAGACCTGGACCGTATCCTGATACCAGTTAATCCCGGTCAGGACATTCATCCGCCACAATCCATAGTCGATCTAAAAGGCGTTGTCATCCTTTTGAGCATAGCATGCCTGCATTTTTTGCAATTGCGCATCACGCCATGCCGGACGCATGCAGCGCAAAGCAAAGTCGGTACCGAAAATGCCTGCACATTGGGCGTCGACGTGGTGGATCGGAGCTTTGGCAGCCGCGCGTCTGCCGCAATCGGCGGTAAGTCTGTGGGCCGTCGCGATCCGCTGAGAGGCGCGTAGGCGGGCCGTCGCACGACGTCGGGGGGAGCGCTGCGCGACGCGGCGATGGTGTCGCCGAACGCGCGGCGAATGGCCTGCAGACGCCAATATGCCGGGGACTGCTTGTATTTTCGGCGGTAGAGGTGTTGTGTCGATCCTCTCGAATCTCAATGATCGTCTTAGTCTCTTGATGCAAGGTCCCGATGCGCCTCAGCCGCTACTTCCTTCCCGTCCTGCGTGAAACGCCCAAGGAGGCGGACATTGTTTCCCACCGTCTGATGCTGCGCGCGGGTATGATCCGCCAGGAATCGGCCGGAATTTACGCTTGGCTGCCGCTCGGCCTCAAAGTCCTGAACAGGATTTCGGCGATCGTCCGCGAGGAGCAGAATCGCGCGGGTGCCGTCGAGCTCCTCATGCCGACCATCCAGTCGGCGGAGCTGTGGCGCGAATCCGGGCGTTATGACGCTTACGGCAAGGAAATGCTGCGCATCGCCGACCGCCATGAGCGCGAGATGCTGTTCGGCCCGACCAACGAGGAAATGATCACCGAGATCTTCCGGGCGTCGGTCAAGTCCTACAAGGATCTGCCGCTCAACCTCTACCACATCCAATGGAAGTTCAGGGACGAGATCCGGCCGCGCTTCGGCACCATGCGTTCGCGTGAGTTTCTGATGAAGGACGCCTATTCCTTCGACCTGGACAAGGAGGGCGCGCGCCACTCCTACAACAAGATGTTCGTGGCCTATCTCAGGACGTTCGCGCGGCTCGGCCTGCGCGCCATTCCGATGCAGGCCGACACGGGGCCGATCGGCGGTGACCTCAGTCACGAGTTCATCATCCTGGCGGATACGGGCGAAAGCGAAGTCTTCTGCCACAAGGATTTCCTCGACTTCCCCATCCCCGGCGCCGAGACCGATTTTGACGATGTCGCCGGGCTCCAGGACATCGTCGATTCGTGGACCTCGCTCTATGCCGCGACGTCGGAGAAGCACGACGAGGCGCGCTATGCCGCCATCAGCGAGGGCGACAAACTCTCGGCGCGCGGCATCGAGGTCGGCCACATCTTCTATTTCGGGACCAAGTACTCGGCGCCGATGGGCGCCACCGTGACCGCGCCGGACGGCCACGAAGTCCCTGTTCACATGGGCTCCTACGGCATTGGGCCGTCGCGTCTCGTCGCCGCCTTGATCGAGGCGAGCCATGACGAGAAGGGCATCATCTGGCCGGAGCCGGTGGCCCCCTTCGATGTCGCGCTCCTCAATCTGAAGGTCGGCGACGCCGCGACCGACGAAGCTTCGCTCAAGATCTATCATGCGCTCGGCCTGCGTGGTCGTGAGGTGCTGTATGACGACACCGACGACCGGCCGGGTGCGAAATTCGCCACCGCCGATCTGATCGGGCTGCCCTGGCAGGTCGTCGTCGGCCCGAAGGGGCTTGCCGACGGAAAGGTGGAGGTGAAGCGGCGCGGCAGCGATGAGCGCGAGCTTCTATCCGTCGAGGAGGCTGTCAACAAGGTCGCTGGTTGATCCCCGCGTCTGTGTAATCGAGGAGCCGGAAACGGGTAAAGAATGAGCGCAGAACCCGGATCGGATTCGACGCGTCCCTTCGCTGGTTTCGAGTGGATGCTGGCATCGCGTTATCTCAGGGCGCGGCGGCGTGAGGGATTCATCTCCGTCATCGCCGGCTTCTCCTTCCTGGGCATCATGCTGGGCGTGGCGACTCTCATCGTCGTCATGTCCGTGATGAACGGTTTCCGGGAGGAGCTCCTCAGCAAGATTGTCGGCGTGAACGGGCATATTTTCGTGCAGCCGATCGATCAGCCCCTCACGGACTATGCCGCGGTTGCGCAGCGCATCGCCGGCGTCGACGGCGTGACGCTGGCGGTTCCCCTCGTCGAGGGGCAGGCGCTCGCCTCTGCCTCCCAGAGCGGCAACAACGGCGGTGCGCTGGTGCGCGGTGTCCGGGAGCAGGACATCAAGCACATTCCCTTCATCGCGAACACGATCCGCGAGGGCACCCTCGCCGGATTCGACGAGAAGGGAGGGGTCGCCATCGGCCGCCGGCTCGCCGAGTTTCTCGGGGTGCGGGTGGGCGACAGCATCACCATCATCTCGCCGCGCGGGTCTGCGACGCCGATGGGTGTCGCGCCGCGCATCAAGTCCTATCCCGTGGTGGCGGTGTTCGAGATCGGCATGTCGGAGTTCGATGGCTCCTTCGTCTATATGCCGATGCAGGAGGCGCAGGCCTTCTTCAACCGTGACGGCGATGTAAGCCTCATCGAGGTATTCCTGCGGAACGCCGATGACGTCGATACGGCCCGCGACCGCATCGACGCGGCGGCCGGCCGGCCGATCATGATGAGCGACTGGCGTCAGCGCAACCGGACGTTCTTTTCGGCCCTCGAGGTCGAGCGCAACGTGATGTTCCTCATCCTCACGCTCATCGTCCTCGTGGCGGCGCTCAACATCATCTCCGGCCTCATCATGCTGGTGAAGGACAAGAGCGAGGACATCGCCATCCTGCGGACGATGGGGGCGACGCGTGGCGCGGTCATGCGGGTGTTCCTGATCACCGGTGCCTCGATCGGCATCGTGGGCACGATCGCGGGCTTCTTCCTCGGGCTCGTCATCACGCTCAACGTGGAGCGGATCCGCGCCTTCATGTCCTGGCTCACCGACACCAATCTCTTCCCGGCCGAGCTCTACTTCCTCAGCCGGCTGCCGGCGGTGATCGAGCCGGGCGAGGTCGTGACGGTGGTCACGATGGCGATCGTGCTGTCGCTCATAGCCACGCTCTATCCAAGCTGGCGGGCCGCACGGCTCGATCCTGTCGAAGCCTTGCGTTACGGGTGACCTGGGAATGAGTCCATCTGCGCCCCCGCCGCCTGCCTTGTTCCTGTCCCGGGTGGAACGTCGCTATATCCAGGGAACCGCGACCCTCGACATTCTGCGCGGCGCCGATTTCGCGGTCTGGCCGGGCGAGATCGTGGCGTTGGTCGCCCCGTCCGGTACGGGAAAATCGACCCTGCTGCACGTGGCGGGGCTCCTGGAGCGGCCGGATGCCGGCGAGGTCTATATCGGGGCAAGGCCTACGGTCGAGCTGGACGACAGCGAGCGCACCCGTCTCAGGCGCGTCGACATTGGCTTCGTCTATCAGTTCCATCATCTTCTGCCGGAATTCTCGGCGCTCGAGAATGTGGTGCTGCCGCAGCTCATTCGGGGCCTGGATCGCAAGGTGGCGGGGCAGCGTGCGACCGATCTTCTGACCTTTCTCGGCATCGGGCAGCGCCTGAAGCACCGTCCGGCGGAATTGTCCGGCGGCGAGCAACAGCGCGTCGCCATTGCCCGCGCGGTTGCCAACGGCCCGCGCGTGCTCCTCGCCGACGAGCCGACGGGCAATCTTGATCCCGGTACCGCCGACCACGTCTTCCATACATTGATCGCCCTGGTGCGTGCATCACGCGTCGGCGCCGTCATAGCGACCCACAACCTCGACCTCGCCAGGCGCATGGACCGGCGCGTCACGATCCGGGATGGGATCGTCATGCAGATGGATTGAGCTGGCTCGGCTCAAGGCGTCGGCCTGAAGCACCCTTCGGATTTACCCGCCTTGCCTCGCCGCGCCTTCACGTGTGCCAGGCCGGCCGAACCTTAATCATGGTCATTCACGACGCTGAGGCGTATGATCGCTCTCATCGTCGCTGTGGTGGGGCGGATCGGTGCCCGATCCCCGGCGTCGGACGTTCGGGGAGGAGCGCCCGCTCGCCGGAACAGATCCGTACCGTTCGGTCAGGCATAACGGCCCGTCCCGAAGCTGGGCAGCCGGCCTTCGATCGAATGCATCGCCTTGCGCCAGCGGCCCTGCGGACTGTTCGTTCGGGAGTGGGCGAGATGACGATACGCAATCCGGTCGAGTGGATGTGGGACCAGTTGAACCAGACCGCGCAGGTGGCAGGCGGGTTTGGGCATGCGATCTATCATCAAGGCGATGCCGTTCGTGCGCGTCGGCTGCCTGTCAATCGCATCGGTTTCAACGATCTCCGCGAGGCTCTGCGCCGAGGGTGGCAGGATTTCATCAGCTATCGCTCGGATGTGCTGTTCGTGATGCTGATCTATCCGATTGCAGGGCTCGTGCTGAGCCAACTGGCAGTCGGCCGCTCTATGCTGCATCTCGTCTTCCCGCTGGCGTCAGGCTTTGCCCTGCTCGGTCCGTTTGCCGCGACCGGGCTTTACGAGGTCAGCCGGCGTCGCGAGCTGGGGCAGCGGGGCGGCTGGTTCGAGGCCTTCAAGGTCTTCTCCTCGCCGGCTTTTGGCTCGGTCGCGATGCTCGGTCTCGCCATGACCCTGCTCTTCCTGCTCTGGCTTCTGGCCGCGATGGTCGTCTACCATTTCACCCTCGGGCCTGCTTATCCCTCCTCCATGGGGCAGTTCATCGCCGATGTGTTCGGCACGCCGGCGGGCTGGGCGCTGATCCTCATCGGCGGCGGCGTCGGCTTTCTCTTCGCGCTCGTGGTGCTGGCGGCCGGCAGCATCTCATTCCCGTTGCTGATCGATCGGCATGTCGGCATCGTCGCGGCCGTGGCAACCTCGGTGCGCGCCTTCACGACCAACCCTATCCCGATGTTGACCTGGGGCGCGATCGTCGCCGGGACCCTCATCCTCGGCTCGCTGCCGCTTCTTGTGGGCCTGATCGTTGTCATGCCTGTCCTCGGCCACGCGACCTGGCATCTCTACCGACGCCTGACCGCGCCTTAGAGCAAATCCGGCAAGGCTTTACGGCGTTCTGACCGAATGCCGTAAAGCATTTGGTAACCATGATCAGGCGATGCGAGGTCTTCGGGCACAGCAGTGCAGTCATAGCCTGAATTCCCTCTCTGGTTGCAATCCTATGGTGGGAACAATCAAATTTCCGGCCGGTTCTCCTGATGCCATTGGCAACAGGAGTTATTGCTATGAAGTCATTTCTGATTATCGGTATTGCCGCGGCCGGTCTCATTGCCGGTGCCGCCGAGGCCTCGGCGCAGACCTATGTCGCCACGACCCCGGTCGTTGCCACGACCCGGGCCGTTGCGGTCGCGGGCTACGGCGCGACCGCCGTCGAAGGCGTTCTGCCCACCGTCGCGAGCGGCCTCAAGGTTGTTCCCGGCAGCATCGTGCCGTCCTATGTCCCGCTGACGCATACTGCCAGCGTGATCCCGGCGACGGGCTACGTGTCATTCGCACCCGGCATCGGTCATCTCGAATGGCTTCCCACCGGCACGGGTTTCATGCGCCTCGGTGTGCGCGGCTGGCATCGCCATGTGATCATGCCGGCTCTGGCAGGCTATTCCTATTTCATCTCGCCTGACCGGAAGATGGTTTTCGTCGACCCGGTCAGCCGGCATGTTCTGCGTATCATCGCGCTCTGACGGCGAGGACGGCCTCTGTCGGCTGCATCCCGCGTCGGCCTGATGCTTGCCGCCTGCGAATCAAAAACGGCGCGCCTTCGGTGCGGGCGCGCCGTCCTCATGGGAACAAGCGTCTGTCTCAGCCGAAGTGACTGACGGTGAATACGCCGATGAGCACGAGAGACACCACGATCGTGGAGATGAAAAGGCTCATTGGCATGCCGGATTCCTCCGGTGTGCCGGCCGCGGCATGGGGTTCTGTCGTGTCCATTGGTGGGCTCCGTGCAGACAATGGCGGCAAGCGCCGTCAGGATTTTCATCGCGCACTATGGCGAAGCTCCGTTGTCTCGGCAATCGCCAAGATCGGCCATCACCAAGATCGGCCATCGCGAAGATCGGCCATCGTGAAGATGTTCAGATGGTGTGATCGCGCAGAGTTGCAATCGGCGAGCCCCTGGCGCGGCCTGCCACGCTGACAGGCGCCACGCTGCCCAGTTGCCCCGAGGCCGGTTGGCGGCGCGGCGCATTGCCGGTGTGGTCAAAAGCCGATGGCCGCAACCGCCCGCACGTTGAGGACGCGCGGGCGGTGGCAGCCGGAATCCCTTGGGGCGTTCAGAAATCCCTTGGGGCGTTCAGAAACGGTAGTTCACACCCGCGCGGATCACCTGCGCCGAGGACGAATTCCGGGCGCCGAAGGCAACACCCTCGGTCGCCGGATCGAGCGGCGCCGCCGCCACATTGCGCGCTTTCAAGTGGATGTGAAGGAACTCCCCCTTCATCGAGATTTGGTCCGTGACGGCATATTCCGCACCGCCGCCGAGAGTCCAGCCGAAGCGGTAGCCCGATCCGTTCCGGCCCATTGTCCCGAAATGGCTGATTGTCTGTGCCGTTGCGGCAGCGTTGGCTTGCGCAGGAGCGGCGCTCGCCTCCGTGATGGCGAGAAAGCCCAGGGATCGCTGGCTGGCGCGGGCAACAGCCAGGCCGCCGGTGCCGTAGACCATGAACCTGTCGAACACGGCCCAACCGATGCGCGGGCGCAGCGTTGCCACCCAATGCAGCGACTGGCCGCTGCGCATCGCCGCATCGATGGTGTCCCCGGTCTCTCCATTGGCATAGCGCGCGAAAGCGATCGCGTCTCGGCGCATCTTGAGCGCATTGATGTCGGCCTCGACACCGAGCACGATCACGCCCGTCTGGTAGTTGTAACCGGCCTGCGCGCCGCCGGTGAAGCCGCCGCGGTCACGGCTGGTGTGGCCGAGAACGGCGGTGAAGGCCGGGTCGGCGGCGGTGTAACCGCCCCGGCCGGCCCAGCCGACCTTGGTGCGCAGCCGCCCTAAGGCATAGCCCGCGTTGACCCCGGCATAGGGACCGGTCCAGGTGAAAATCGGAGGAATGGGCTCCGGCGGCGGGACGGGAGGTATCCCCAGATCCGCCGCGAAAGCACTGGCCGTGCCTCCAATGGCACCGAAGAGTACGAGTACTGTCCTGAGATGGCCCATATTCATTGTCTGTCTCGCAATCGGATTATGGTTAATGAAAGTAAAAATGTAATATGTAGAAAAAATATCCTTTAGAATGAAGTATCTATGCCTCGAAATGGGATGGCATTGCAATCAATGCGCAGCTGCATGTTGATCGCGTATGTGGATATATACAAAGATCAGTTTTTGACGTGATGATTGACGAACGGATCCGGGTTGAAAGACATGGTTATGTGTATATTTTACCGTTAATTAAGCCGCCGCTCGCTGTTCTGAAGCGAAATCATGGCGAATGGGTGCGTCCGCCGGACCGCGCCATCGCGCCACTTCGACCGGTTAACGCTTGGCATTGCATCCATTGCACTGCTACTCTGACCGAGAATGAGAGCGTGGCGAGGTGGCTGGTCCTCGGCCGCATGCCGCGCAAGGATTTACGGCCGTGGTGGTCATGGATGATGCAGGCGCCGACAGCATTGCTGTGCTGGCGCGACAGAACGATGCTGTGGAGGGGCTTTCTCTGCAGATCAGAAAGCCGCGCAGACGCGGTCGCCGCCGGCGCTGGCGCCGCAGCGGGGTGCGGGCGGATACCTATGCCGCGCTTGATCTCGGAACCAACAACTGCCGGCTGCTGGTCGCTGAGCCGACCTACAGGGGCTTTCGTGTCGTTGATGCGTTCTCGCGGATCGTGCGTCTGGGCGAGGGGATGGCACGTGCCAACCAGCTCGGGGAGCCGGCGATTGCCCGCGCCATTGAAGCGCTCAAGATCTGCCGCGCGAAGATCGATGCCAATGGGGTGGCGCGCGCGCGCCTGATTGCCACGGAAGCCTGCCGGGCGGCCGTGAATGGCCCGCAATTTATCGAGCGCGTCGAGCGCGAGACCGGACTCGCGCTGGAAGTGGTTGATCGGCAGACCGAGGCCTATCTTGCCGTCACGGGATGCGCCAATCTTGCCGACCCCGATGCCGATGCCGTGATCGTGTTCGATATCGGCGGCGGGTCCACGGAGATCATCTGGCTCGAAGGAGCGGCCGCATCCGGGCGGCTCGAAACAAGTGAGCGTGTGCGCGCCTGGGAATCCATGCCGACCGGCGTCGTGACGCTCGCGGAACTGCATGGCGGCGCCGATGTCACACGCGAGTCCTTCGAGGCGATGGTGTCGCATGTGGCGCGGCTCGTTGCAGGTTTTGCGGAACGCGCCGGCATCGCCGCGTCGAAACGCGGGTTCCATCTGCTCGGGACATCCGGGACGGTAACGACCATCGCCGGGGTCCATCTCGCCCTGCCGCGCTACGATCGCCGGCGCGTCGACGGCTTGTGGATGGCCGACAGCGAGGTGTCGGATGTCATCGACCACCTCCTCGACACCGGCTACGACCAGCGCATGGCCAATCCCTGCATCGGGCGCGAGCGTGCGGACCTCGTCCTGGCCGGCTGCGCGATCCTGGAGGCGATCCGCCGCGCCTTCCCGAGCGAGCGCCTGCGGATTGCCGACAGGGGCTTGCGCGAGGGCATCCTCATGACGCTTATGCGCGAGGACGGTGTCTGGCGTGGTGGATGGGGTTGATGAAGCAGAAGGGTTCGGATGAGGCGCCACGCGCGCTCAAGGTGCGCGTCAAGACGGCGGGCAAGCGCACGCTCGCGTCGCAGAAGTGGCTCGCCCGCCAGTTGAACGATCCCTATGTCGCGCGGGCGAAACGCGAAGGCTATCGCTCGCGGGCAGCCTTCAAGCTCATCGAGATCGACCAGAAGCACCCTATCCTCAAGCGTGGACAGCGTATCGTGGATCTCGGGGCGGCCCCCGGCGGTTGGTCGCAGGTGGCCGCCGCCAAGGTCGGCATCAACGGCGCCGGGGAGGGGCCGGGGCGTGTCGTCGGCATCGATCTCCTGCCGATCGATCCCTTGCCGGGCGTCGATTTCATCCAGCTCGATTTTCTCGCCGACGAGGCGCCCGATCGCCTGATCGCGCTGCTCGGTGGTCCCGCCGACGTCGTCCTGTCGGACATGGCGGCCAACGCAACCGGTCACAGGAAGACCGATCATCTCAAGATCATGGGCCTCGCCGAGACGGCGGCCGACTTCGCCCGCCAGATTCTGGCGCCGGGCGGCTCCTTCCTGGCGAAGGTGCTCCAGGGCGGAACGGAGAACGCCCTTCTCGCCGATCTCAAGCGCGATTTTCGCGACGTGCGCCATATCAAGCCTGCCGCGAGCCGCTCCGATTCCGCGGAACTCTATGTGCTCGCGATGGGGTTCCGGGGCCGCGGCGCTCCGAAGGCCGCTGAAGCCGCCGGTGAGTAAGGCGCGCCGGAGCGCCTCATTCCGCCGGCTGGCGCTGTTCCTCGATGCTGCCCGCGGTCGCCTTGCGGGGATCGCTGTGGCCTGAGACTTCGGCGCCGGCATGGGGGCTGAGGCCGCGCAGCACGAAGAGCGAACTCGCCGAAATCAGCGCGACCGTCAGGAACGCCGGCCAGAAATCGGACGCGACGATGCCGGGGGCAGGGTGGCGGCTGCTCACGGCCTCGAGCACGAAGGCGCCGACGGCGACGCCGACACTCAAGGAGAGCTGTTGGGCAACGCTGGAGAAGCTTGTCGCGAGGCTCATGCCACGCTTCGACACATCCGCGAACGTCAGCGCATTCAGCCCCGTGAACTGGAGGGAGCGGAAGCAGCCGCCGATCAGCAGCAGTCCGATCATCAAGAGATAGGGCATGTCGGCGGTGAAGAAGCCCTGGACGATGAGGAAGGCCGAGCCGATGACCGCGTTGATCGTCATGACGCGGCGGAAGCCGTAGCGCCGCAGGATGCGCGCGGCGAGCGTCTTCATGAACAGCGCACCGGCCGCTGACGCAAAGGTGATGAGCCCCGAATGCAATGGATCGAGCCCGAAGCCGACCTGCAGCATCAAAGGCAGCAGGAACGGGATCGCGCCGATGCCGACACGAAACAGGAAGGCGGCGACGACGCCGATTCGGAAGGTCGGTATCCGCAGCAATTCGAAGTCGAGCACCGGATGCGGTACCCGCCGGGCGTGGCGCACATAGCTCGCGATGCAGACTGCACCCGCGACGGTGGCGCCGAAGGATACGATCGGTGGCACGAGGTGACGGCCGCCGGTCGCCAGGCCGAACATGACCAGCGAGAGGCCACCGGCCGACAGGAGCGCGCCGATGACATCCAGCGGCG
The DNA here is from genome assembly GCF_003201475.1 of Chelatococcus asaccharovorans. GTDB lineage: Bacteria > Pseudomonadota > Alphaproteobacteria > Rhizobiales > Beijerinckiaceae > Chelatococcus > Chelatococcus asaccharovorans. The sequence goes on from NZ_QJJK01000007.1 coordinate 308,539, forward strand.
GCACATCCTCCTCGCGGATGTTCTCGAAGAACACTGTCGCCAGCACGATGCCCGCAATGCCGATCGGGATGTTGATGAAGAAGATCCACTGCCAGTGGAAATAGGTGGTGATGAAGCCCCCCAGCGGCGGGCCGAACACCGGCCCTATCATCGCCGGGATGGAGAGATAGGCGAGCGCCTGCACCATCTGGTTGCGCGGCACACTGCGCAGCAGCACCAGCCGGCCCACCGGCACCATCATGGCGCCGCCCATGCCCTGGAAGAAACGCGCCAGCACGAAGGTCTCGAGCGAATGCGAAAAAGCGCAGCCGATAGACCCCAGCATGAACACGGCCATGGCGAGGCGGAATATGGTCTTGGCGCCGAACCGGTCCGCCATCCACCCACTGATCGGGATGAACACCGCCAGGCTGACGAGATAGGAGGTGAGCGCAAGCTTGAGCGCGATGGGGTCTTCGCCGAGATCGAGCGCGATCGCCGGCAGGGACGTGGCGATTACCGTCGAGTCCGTGTTCTCCATGAACAGGGCGCAGGCGACGATGAGGGGGACGAGCATGGGGCGGGCCATCGCGGCCTCAGCTTATTGGTTTCACGCGGGACAATACGTCCCCATATCACAGCTCTTTGGGGCGAGGTCGGCTTGGAGCGCGGGTCTGGTCGCTCCTTCACGCATGGACGCAGCGGCCAAAGTCCGTCGCGCATACTCGACGGCGCGCTTCGGGCATGGTACAGGCCGCTGCCAACTCAACAGCGTGACGTTGACGCGACAGCCGACCTTCCGGGACGGTTTTCGCCAGGTGTCATGCTCACCCCGTAGAATTGTCGCGGCCGGTCTCCGGATGTTTCCGAATCGGTGCGACAGCGAAGCGATCGCCGTACGGTGAGGCACCCTGGGCCTCCGCGGACTGCTTCACCAGATTGAAGAAAGGGTTGGCGATGCCGGTCATCCATGACAGTCCGTTCCGTGAGGCTTTGACCTTCGACGATGTGCTCCTGCAGCCCGGTCACTCCGAGGTCATGCCGGGCGAAGTCGATGTCCGCACGCAGCTGACCCGCACCATCACCATCAACTTGCCGGTCATCGCCTCGGCGATGGACACCGTCACCGAGGCGCGCATGGCGATCGCCATGGCCCAGAACGGTGGCCTCGGGGTCATCCATCGCAACCTCACGCCCGAGCAGCAGGCTGACGAGGTTCGCCTCGTCAAGAAGTTCGAATCGGGCATGATCGTCAATCCGGTGACGATCCACCCCAAGGCGACGCTCGCCGATGCCTTCGCGCTGATGAAGCATCACGGCATCTCGGGTATTCCCGTGGTCGAGGAAGGCCCGAACGGGAATCGCGGCAAGCTCGTCGGCATCCTGACCAATCGCGACGTGCGCTTCGCCACCAATCCGCAGCAGCCGGTCGCCGAACTGATGACCAAGGACAAGCTGATCACCGTCCGCGAGGGGGTGAGCCAGGACGAGGCGAAGCGCCTCCTGCATCAGTTCCGCATCGAGAAGCTGCTCGTGGTCGATGATCACTACCGCTGCATCGGCCTCATCACCGTCAAGGATATGGAGAAGCAGATTGCCTATCCCCATGCCGCCAAGGACGAGCAGGGGCGTCTGCGGGTCGCCGCGGCGACCACGACGGGTGAGGATGGTTTCCGGCGTGCCGAACTTCTGATCGATGCCGGCTGCGATCTCATCGTGGTCGATACAGCCCACGGTCATTCCCAGCGCGTGCTGGACGCGGTGACGAAGGTCAAGAAGCTGTCGAACTCCGTGCAGGTGATCGCCGGAAATATCGCGACAGCCAGCGGCGCCAAGGCGTTGATCGACGCCGGCGCCGACGCGATCAAGGTCGGCATCGGCCCTGGGTCGATCTGCACCACGCGCATCGTCGCCGGCGTCGGCGTGCCCCAGCTCACCGCCATCATGGACGCGGTCTCCGCAGCCTCGGTTCAGAACGTACCCGTCATCGCCGACGGCGGCATCAAGTTTTCCGGCGATTTCGCCAAGGCTTTGGCGGCGGGGGCCCATTGCTGCATGGTCGGCTCGCTGCTTGCCGGCACGGACGAAGCGCCCGGCGAGGTGTTCCTGTGGCAGGGGCGTTCCTACAAGGCTTATCGCGGCATGGGCTCCGTCGGGGCGATGGCGCGCGGTTCCGCGGATCGCTATTTCCAGCAGGATATCAAGGATACGCTCAAGCTCGTGCCGGAAGGCATCGAAGGCCAGGTGCCCTACAAGGGCAGCGTGGCGAGCGTTCTCCACCAGCTCGTCGGCGGCCTGCGCGCCGCCATGGGCTATGTCGGCGCGCGTAACCTGGAAGAGCTGCGCAAGAATGCGGAGTTCGTCCGCATCAGCGGCGCGGGACTGCGCGAAAGCCACGTCCACGATGTGACGATCACGCGCGAAAGCCCGAACTATCGCACGCGGGATTGACCGATGACCGTGCCAATGGTGTTGCTGCCTGTCTTCGTGCTGGTCGCTCTGGCTTTCGCCCTCCTGCTGTCGCTCGCGCCGATACGCGCAGCCGCCCTCAGGTCCGGAAAGGTCGATGTCGCGGCGGTCGCTCTTGACGACCGCCAGTGGCATGGGCGGGCGCGGCAGTTCGGCAATGCCTTCAAGAACCAGTTCGAGGTCCCGGTGCTGTTCTATGCGCTGGTGGCTTTTGCGCTCATCACGCGCCAGGCTGATTTCTTATTCGTGGTGATGTCGTGGATATTCGTGGCGACGCGGCTGGTACACGCCTTCATCCACGTAACGTCCAATAATGTGCGGGTGCGTGGACCAGCCTTCGGTTTCGGCGTCATGGTGCTGGTCGTGATGTGGATTATTTTCGCGGTGCGGATTCTCGCGAGCGCGTGACGGCAGGATTTTTCGCATGACACCCGCGGCCCGCGTGGCCGGAGCCATCGAGGTTCTGGCCGATCTCATCGAGCGCCGTCGTCCCGCGCCCGACGCGCTCAAGGATTGGGGCCTGGCGCGGCGGTTCGCAGGCTCGAAGGACCGGGCGGCCATCGCGAGCCTCGTCTATGATGCGTTGCGGCGCCGTGCGTCCAGCGCCTGGGTCATGGAAGGCGAGACGCCGCGCGCGCTGATGATCGGCATGCTCGCCCTGCAGCGCGGACTGGACGGCGAGGCGATCGCGGCGCTCTTCAGCGGCGAGCGGTTCGCGCCCGAAGCGCTGTCTGTGGACGAACGGGCGCGTCTCGCACGCGCGGCGCAGCTCGACGCTGCACCCTTGGCTGCCGCCTGCGACTGCCCGGAATGGCTTCTGCCGTCGTTCATGCGCGCTTTCGGTCCTGCACTTCGCGACGAGATGCGGGCCCTGACCGCCCGCGCCCCGCTCGACGTGCGCGTCAACAGCCTGAAGAGCGATCGGCGCACGGTGCGCGAGGCGCTGGCCCATCTCGGCCCGGAAAACACGCCGCTGTCGCCATTCGGCCTGCGCTTCCCCGTGGGCGAGGACGGGCGCGGCCCGGCGCTCCAGGCCGAGCCCGAATTTCTCGACGGCTGGTTCGAGATCCAGGACGAGGGCTCGCAACTCGTCAGCGTGCTGAGCGGCGTTGTGCCTGGATCGCGCGTCGTGGATCTCTGCGCGGGTGCGGGCGGCAAGACGTTGGCGCTCGCGGCGCTGATGGACAACTCCGGCGAGATCGTCGCCACCGATGTCGACGCGCGGCGCCTGGTCGCCAGCCACGCGCGCCTCCAGCGCTCGGGCGCGACCAATGTCACGGTGCGGACGCCACGCGGGCGCTACGATCCCCGCAGGCCCGATCCCCTGGCCGATCTGGCCGGGACGGTCGATCTCGTTCTCGTCGATGCGCCCTGCACCGGTAGCGGCACCTGGCGGCGCAATCCTGATGCCAAATGGCGCCTGCGGCCCGGCGGCCTCGCCGAGCGCTGTCGTGATCAGGCGGTGGTGCTCGATCGCGCGGCGTCTCTCGCGCGGCCCGGCGGCCGTATCGCCTATATCACCTGCTCGGTTCTGCCGGAGGAGAACGACGACGCCATCGCGGCCTTCGGCCAGCGTCACCGCGGCTTCACGCTCCTGCCTGCGGCTGAGGTTGCAGCCGCGGCCGGCTTTCCGGAACTGGCGCAATGGGCGACGCCGGGCGGCGGCATCCTGCTCACGCCCCATCGCACGGGTACGGATGCCTTCTTTATCGCCGTGATGCGTCGCGCGCCCTGATCCTCACGTCCTGGCCGGCTTCCTGCGATCCTTGTAGCGGTAGTAAAGGCTCTTGAGCCGGCCGCGGAGGTTCAGCAGATTGCGCTCGAGGGCCGTGAGCAGCACCGTGCCTGCCCGTTCGCCCGGACGGACATCGAAGATGACGTCGGCGATGGGCTGGCGATCCTTCCACAGCGCCGCCATGAACCCCGTATCATCGTGCGAGCAGGAATCGAGGAAGCCGACCGCCGGGTCCGACATCAAATGCGTCGTGTAGTCTTCCACCAGGAGAACGCCTGGAGAATAATCACGCAGCGCTTCGTCATAGGCGATCTTCCAGGTGAAATAGCCCCGGCCGGACCGCGCGAGGATCTGAATGGCCGCCGCCTTGCCATCGAGCCGTAGCACGTCGATCACGGCATCGCCCGTTGCGGCCATGGCCGGAAAGGCGGCCCGGGCGAAGTCGGCATCGGCGGCGCGGCTGATGAGGGCGGTCCCGGCGCGGCCCTTCCAGCCGGAAGCCTCAAGCTGCAGGAATTCCTCGAGTGCCATCGTCACCTCCGCCGGCGTTTGATGGCGCGTCACCGCGACAGGTCCCTGTTCCGCGAGCCTGCGCCTGTATTGGCGCAGCTTCTTGCGGGTCGAGGCCGATGGCGTGAAGGCAGCCGGGTTGTCGCTGCGCGCGAGCGCGCGACGATAGCTGGCCATGACGGCCAGCGGTGAATGCCGCTGCCGGAGGACCGTCTTGAGCCCGGTCATCACCGGTCCCTCGTCCCCAATGAGGGAGAAGGACAGACGCTTCGGCAGTGATGAACCTGCCATGGCATCGAGGATCGCCGTCAGCACCGGCTCGAGGGCGGACGCGTCGACGACCGGCGTCGAGAGGAAAGAGAAGTCGTGGAAGCGCCCTTCCACACTGGCCGACCAGAGCCGGAAGGGAGTGCGTAGCCTCCGCAGGACGAGCGCCCCCAGGAGCGCATGCGGGTCGCGGGCCTCCCCACGCCAGGCGAAGAGGACTGCGATCGCGGCTGGGCCGTATTCAGCGGCAGCGGCCTTGATGAAGGCCGGATGCATGAAGGGATTGGGCTCGGCGGCGCGGCCGGCGAGATCGGCGATGGCCAGGGCGTGCGTTCGCGATTCCATGTCTGCCGCGAAGACAGTGCCGTCGCGAATCTCCACCTCGATCGGCGCCGCGGCCGGGCGCTCCGCGGAGGAGGGGCTATCGGGACGTGGCTCCCCGTCTGCTCGCCGGGCCGTATGCGCGTTCTGTGGTGCCATCATACCGTCAACGGTCAAGCGCGTTGGCGGCAGGGCGTGCGGTGCGTGCTCCGCACCCGTATGGTGGCGATCGATGGCCCGCGACACGTTCGAGATCCTTGCATCTTTGGACGCTATCCCGTAGCTCAATGCCATGCATGACAGCATCCTCATCATCGATTTCGGCAGCCAGGTCACCCAGCTCATCGCGCGCCGCGTGCGCGAGGTTGGCGTCTACTCCGAAATAGTCCCCTTTAGCAAAGCAGAAGAAGCTTTCGCTTCTCTGAAGCCAAAAGGCGTCATCTTCTCCGGCGGCCCCGCTTCGGTGACAGCGGACGGCAGTCCCCGGGCCCCGCAGGCCGTGTTTGAGTCCGGCGTGCCGATCCTCGGCATCTGCTACGGACAACAGACGCTCTGCCTGCAGCTTGGCGGGGCGGTCGAGGGTGGACACGCCGCGGAATTCGGCCGCGCCGATGTCGAGATCAAGGCGGCGAGCCCTCTGTTCGAGGGGGTGTGGGAGGTCGGTGGGCGCTATCCCGTCTGGATGAGCCACGGCGACCGCGTCACCCGCCTGCCCGAGGGCTTCGAGGTTATCGCCACATCCGAGAACGCGCCCTTCGCCATCGCAGCGGACGAGAGCCGGCACTACTACACCACCATGTTCCATCCCGAGGTCGTGCATACGCCGGACGGGGCGAAGCTCATCGCTAATTTCGTGCACAATATCGTCGGCCTGAAATCCGATTGGACCATGGCCGCCTACCGGGCCGAGATGATCCGCAAGATCCGTGCGCAAGTGGGCGATGGCCGGGTGCTCTGCGCGCTGTCCGGCGGGGTCGATTCCTCGGTGGCGGCCGTGCTCATCCATGAGGCGATCGGTGATCAGCTCACCTGCGTCTTCGTCGATCACGGCCTGATGCGCCTCAATGAGGCTGCGGAAGTCGTCACGATGTTCCGCGACCACTACAACCTGCCGCTGGTGCATGTTGATGCCTCAGAGCGCTTCATCGGCGAACTCGAAGGCGTTGCCGATCCGGAGGTGAAGCGCAAGATCATCGGCCGCCTGTTCATCGAGGTGTTCGAGGACGAGGCGAAGAAGATCGCGGCCGACGGCAAGGGCTCTCCGCAATTCCTGGCGCAGGGCACGCTCTATCCGGATGTGATCGAAAGCGTGTCCTTCTCCGGCGGCCCCTCGGTCACCATCAAATCCCATCACAATGTCGGCGGGTTGCCCGAGCGCATGAACATGCAGCTTGTCGAGCCCTTGCGCGAATTGTTCAAGGACGAGGTGCGTGCGCTCGGCCGCGAGCTTGGCCTGCCCGAACAGTTCATCGGGCGCCATCCCTTCCCGGGGCCGGGCCTCGCGATCCGCCTTCCGGGCGGCGTGACGCGCGAGAAGCTCGACATCCTGCGCAAGGCCGACGCGATCTACCTCGACGAGATCCGCAAGGCCGGGCTCTACGACACGATCTGGCAGGCCTTTGCGGTGCTGCTGCCGGTGCAGACCGTCGGTGTGATGGGCGATTATCGCACTTATGAATTCGTCTGTGCACTGCGCGCCGTCACCTCCGTCGACGGCATGACGGCGGATTTCTATCCCTTCGACATGGCCTTCCTCGGCCGCGTGGCCACCCGCATCATCAATGAGGTGCGCGGCATCAACCGCGTCACCTACGATGTGACGTCAAAGCCACCGGGAACGATCGAGTGGGAGTGAAATGATGCATGTTCGCGGCGTTTCGCGAACTATCACCACATCATCATAACTAGCTGAAATCAAACAAAAAGTCAAGCGTTCACTATCGGAGCCTATCGCCTTGAAGCGATGGGCTCTGACGGTGCGCGCGACGGTATGCGTTTTTCGCCGGCAGCCGGATTTTTGCCCTACCGTCAGGCCAAAAACGGAAGCAGCCTACTGAAAACCAAGTTAGTGTGCTGTTTTATAACGATTATTGGCGTTGATTGACGGTATCAGATTTGACGGTAAAATTGGGGCTCGAAAAGGCGCTTTGGATCGTCAACGAGGCCGTCCCCATGCTCACCGACATGGCCATCAAGAGGCTGAAACCAAAAGATAAATTATACAAGGTGGCCGACCGTGACGGTATGTACGTTTCCGTCGCTACGACAGGCCAAATCACCTTCCGGTACGACTACCGTTTGAACGGTCGCCGGGAGACGCTGACGATCGGCCGCTATGGCGCCGATGGCCTCACGCTCGCCGAAGCCCGCGAGCGCTGCATCGCCGCTCGCAAGCACGTGGCGGAGGGGCTTTCTCCCGCGCACGAGAAACAGCGCGACAAACGGCGCAAGGCCATGGAGCGCAGCTTCGGTGCGGTGGGCGCCTTATGGATCAAGGAAGCGCGGATGGCGGAAAGCACCCGCTCGATGCGCAAGGCTATCCTCGATCGCGACATTCTCCCTGCCTGGAAGAACCGTCTTCTGACCGAGGTGACGCCGGACGATCTGCGTCAGCTCTGCGCCAAGGTGAAAGAGCGCGGCGCGCCGGCAACCGCCATCCACGCGCGCGACATCGTCAAACAGATCTTCGCCTTCGCCATCCTGCACGGCGAGAAGGTGCCGAACCCGGCCGACGAGGTCGGGCCGGCCTCGATCGCGACCTTCCAGCCGAAGGACCGCGCGCTGTCGCCGGCCGAGATCAAGATTATGCTGCTTGAGATCGAGCACGTGCCGACCCTGCCGACGATCCGTCTTGGCTTGCGTCTGATCCTGCTCACCATGGTGCGCAAGAGCGAGCTGCAGGACGCGGTCTGGGACGAGGTCGATTTCGAGAACGCCGTCTGGACCATTCCGAAGGAGCGGATGAAGCGGTCGAAGGCGCACAACGTCTATCTGTCGCAACAGTCGCTCGACATCCTGATTGCGCTCAAGACCTGCGCCGGTAACTCGCGCTTTCTGCTGCCGTCGCGCTACGACGCCGACGCCCCCATGTCGCGCGCGACCTTCAATCGCGTGACCACGGCGGTTGTGGCGCGGGCCAAGAAAGAGGGGCTGCCGTTGGAACCGTTCACGGTCCACGACCTGCGCCGGACCGGCTCGACGCTCCTGAACGAGATGGGCTTCAACAGCGACTGGATCGAGAAGTGCCTCGCCCACGAGGACGGGCGCTCGTCACGCGGCGTCTACAACAAAGCGGAATACGAACCGCAGCGTCGGCACATGATGCAGGAGTGGTCCAATCTCGTTGACGCTTGGGTCGCCGGCCAGAAATACACGCCAACCCTCTATCCGCCAACGATGGACCTGCTCACGCCCGAACCGGATGTTTGATCGGGCGTGATTTGCGAAGTTGGACATCGGGAATGGGCGCACGCTTCACAAGCTTGGCGCGTGAGGCGCGGCGCCTTTCCTCCAGCCAAGCTTCAACCTCGGAAAGATCCCAAACCACGCATCGAGACGTGAGGTAGAAGCGCTGCGGAAATTCGCCGCGCTGTTCCATGTCGTAGATGGTGGTGTCAGCTAGGGGGACCATTTCCCGGAGTTGATGCCGGCGTATGGTACGCCGCATGAATGGCTCGGCTTGCTGCCTCATTCCAATATCCCTTCGCTCCCATCTGAGAGGATAGAAGGCGATAGATGATGCAGAATGGAAGCTCGAATATCTGCGCGTAGCAGCGCGTCGTATTGTGGCGTGTAAATCGGATATCGGACGATCGAACAATCGGTGCTGGAGGGCTTAACTTCGTCGACGAAATACTCACCGCCCCTCAAAGCATGACGATCTAAGCTAGTCGGTGCTCACACATCCGGCCTCGCCAGAGCCCGCTGGTATGACGCATAGATCGTATCGCGCTCAGGCAGCACGCCCGCTTTAAGGCGCTCGATCCAATCCGCCGTATGGAGCACTGCCGCGAAGCGCGACTGAAGGACGATGCGCACGACCCGGTGAATCTCTTCGGCCGAGGCGTAACCGGCGCTGTTGGCATAGGGAATGGAGCCTGCCGCATCCGACAGAAATTCGACCGAAAAGCCCATGTGGAGCGCGTGGACAATGGTCGAGAGGACGCAGTTATGGGTCATGAAGCCCACCACCGTCACCGTATCAATGGCGTTGGCGCGCAACCATGTCTCAAGATCGGTGCCGGTGAAGGCGCTGGGCAGCGACTTTTCAATCAGGTGGTCGCGCGGCCTGTCGGCGATCTTCGGATGCAGCGCGCCGCCATGGCTGCCCTTGGCGAAGACAGGGCTGTCTTCAGGCGATAGCTGCTTGACGATCACGATCTTGATCCCAGCGGCATGGGCTTCGTCTATGGCCCGCGTAATATTTTCGATGCCATCGGGAAAGGGCGGGTGCTGGATCGCCAGATTGCCGCCGTCATAATCGTTTTGCGCGTCGACGACGATTAGGGCGCGAAGTGGCGTGTTAGGGGTGCTCTGGGTCATGATCCATGCCTCTCTGATGTGGTGTTGGTGGCGAACAGCATAATCCGGGCACGGCAGATCGAAATTGGCCCAATTGACATTATTCGAAAGAATCGGGACATTCACGAAATTGCCTTTGGAGTTGCCATGGCCGATCCGGTCGTCGCCGCCGTCGCCTTCGACGGCATCAGTCCCTTTCACCTTTCCGTGCCCTGCCTGGTGTTCGGCGAGGATCAGAGACATCTTGGCCTGCCGCGTTTCGATTTCCGGGTCTGCGCCATTGACGAAGGGCTCATCCGAACCGAAGCCGGCTTGACGCTCGGCGCGCCGCATGGACTCGGCGGCCTTGAAGAGGCGGATATGGTCATCGTCCCCAGTTGGACGGCTCTTGATCAACCCGTTCCAGCTGAGCTGGTAGAGGCGCTGCGCAAGGCACATGGGCGCGGCGCGTTGCTGGTCGGGCTCTGCCTCGGGACCTTCGCCATAGCGGCAACCGGGTTGCTGACGGGACGCCGGGCAACCACGCACTGGGCCTATGTCGATCAGTTGCGTGCCCTCTACCCGGACATAATCGTCGAGCCGGAGGTGCTCTATGTGGATAATGGCGATGTCGTCACCTCGGCGGGCGTGGCGGCGGGCCTTGATTGCTGCCTCCATATTGTGCGCGCGCGCTTTGGTGCCGAGAGCGCACTTCGCTTGGCGCGGCGGCTTGTGCTTTCGCCACACCGGCAGGGCGGTCAGGCGCAGTTTATCGAACATCCCGTCACCAGGACACGGGATGCAGATCGCTTTGCGCAGGCCCTCGACAGGGTTCTCGCCACGCTTGATGAAGCCCATAGCTTGGACAGCGTCGCGGATGCGGCGGGGCTGACCCGGCGGACCTTCACGCGGCGCTTTCAGAAGGCCATTGGGACCAGCTTCGGCGCGTGGTTGGCGCAGCGGCGCATCGAGCAGGCGCAGCGTCTGCTTGAAACGACGGGTGAGTCGGTAGAATCAATCGCCTTGCTGACCGGCTTCGGCACAGCCGCGTCCTTGCGCCAGCATTTCTCAGCGACGTTGAAAATCTCGCCCATTCAGTATCGGCGGTCGTTCTCGAAGCGGGCGCCAGTTTGAAAAGCCTCAATTGGCCGCTTCTTCCTTCAGCCAGTCGATGAAATGGCGCGCAGGCTGGTGTTTCGCGGCATCTGGTAGAGCGACGGCATAATAGGCGAAATCGGTCGGCCAGGCCCGATCGAGCGCAAGGGCGAGGCGACCGGAAGCGAGTTCGTCGGCAGCATAGACGTCTCGCACCAAGGCAATACCTTGGCCAGCGATAGCGGCACGCAGGAGAAGCAGATCATCCGTGAATGCTGGACCGCGCTCAGCTCGAGGATCGTCAGAAACGCCGACGGCACTAAACCAGAGACGCCAATCGGACCGGTCGGCGTCCTGCAACAACGGATAGGCAAGGCAGTCGACAGGTTCGAGAATCGGCGGACCGTCCGATAGCAGCTTGGAGCTAGCAACGGGCAAGAGCACCGGAGCCAATAAGTACTCTGCGATCAGGCCGGGATAGTTCCCCAAGCCATGGCGAATAGCGATATCGACTCGGTCGCGCCGAAGATCGACCAGGCTCGATGTCGCCTCAACCCGAATCTCGATCTCGGGATAGCGGTTGGTGAACCGGCCGAGGCGAGGCACCAGCCATGACGCCGCAAATGATGCGACCGTGCTGACGGTAAGCGTCTGGCGCGCATTGATAGCTTCGAGAGCCTCAAGACTGGCTTCGATCTGGTCGAACGCCCGAAGCAAGCCTGGGTGAATCTTCGCGCCCGCCTCCGTCAATTTGACGCCATAGCGTGTGCGCGTGAACAGCGCGATGCCGAACCGTTCTTCCAAATGCCTGATCTGCTGGCTGACAGCTCCCGAGGTCACGCCCATCGCCGCAGCCGCCCGCTTGATGCTGCCATGACGCCCGCTTTCTGCGAATGCGCGCAGTGCGAGAAGTGGAAAAACAGGATTCATACCTTAGCCAGCCTAAACTCTTCACTTAGGACATATGATTTTTCAAGTGCATATTATCAGCAGTAAATTCGCCTCCGACGACAGGTTCATAATTTAGCATGCCTGTTCTTTAGAGGCGAGTTTTATCGATGCCGCCAGTGAAGCAAGATGAAGCGCGAGAAATCCCCGGCGGAAACGCATCGCATACGCCGACGACGAGCTCCGCAAGGTCAGGAGAGTTTCGTGACGGCTGGGTTGCGGTGCTTGCTTGTTTCGTCCTCGCGGTATTCAGCTGGGGTCTAGGCTTCTACGGCCTGGCCGTCTATCTGGCTGAGTTGCAACGGTTCAATGGTTGGTCGACGGCGCTGATTTCGACGGCCACCACCGTCTATTATCTGTTTGGCGCAGCTTGCCTGATGATCGCGCCGCGCCTGCTGGCGCGTTGCGATCTACGTATTGTGCTCGGTTGCGGCGCTGTGCTGCTAGGCCTTGGGGCGGTCGGCTTTTCACTGGCCACTGCGCCATGGCACATGTTCGGCGCGGCGCTGCTCTTGGGTGCAGGCTGGTCATGCACCAGTTCGACCGCTATTGCCACGACACTGTCCCACTGGTTCGACCGCCGACGTGGGTTAGCGATTAGTCTCGCGCTCAACGGAGCCAGTGTTTCGGGCATCGCAGTAGCGCCGGCTCTCGTTATTCTCAGCGCCAGTATTGGCTTAGGAGCGGTGGTATCCCTTGTTGCCGCGAGCATGTTGATCCTGCTCTTCCCGCTTCTTGCTTTTGGGCTTCGCGTTAGGACCAATCGGCAATCAAAAGATCCGCGGCTAAATGCAGCGATCGGAAACAAGGCGGTTCGCCCTGTTCTGACGACAAGGCAGGTGTTCCGATCCGTCCACTTCTGGTCTGTCACCGCTCCCATGTCTTTGGGGCTTGCAGCTCAGGCTGGCTTTCTCATGCATCAGGTGGCGGTTCTCCTGCCGACGCTAGGGGCCCACGGAACAAGTATCGCGCTGATGTCCGCCAGCGGAGCGGCAGTGTTCGGGCGTGTCGGCCTAGGCTTCGTGATCGACTCCGTGGATCAGCGAGCGGTGACGGCCGGTTGTCTGTCGAGCCAGGCGATCGCGCTTCTCGCCATCATCCTGTGGCCAATGAGCCCGACGGTGCTTCATGGCGCGGTGATCCTGTTTGGACTGTCGGTCGGCAATCTCATCACCTTGCCGCCGCTGATCATTCATCGTGAGTTCCCGGATCATGTCTTCGGGCTCATCGTCGGTTTGAGCACGGCAGTTGGACAGTTTGTCTATGCTTTGGCCCCTGCATTGCTCGGCTACATCCACGACACCTTTCAAGGTTATTCGGCGGCTCTTGGCCTCTGCGTCGCGCTCGATGTCGCGGCCACCCTCGGCATCCTCTGGCGTGGCGCGGTGCCACGAAAGCCGCAGCAACAGGCCGAACCTTCGATTCTCAACTGACAATCAGGTGACGGTGCGTTCCGACGTCCGCACGATTCCGCGGAAAAGGCGACCGGCGCGAGAAAGGACTGACTCGCTCATGAAAATCAATCGATGGATTCTCGTTCTCGTCGGCTTCGCTGCGCTTGCGGTGTCGTTCTCGGTACGCGCAGTGCTTGGGCTGGCGATGCCGGTTATTGAGCGTGATGTGGGCTGGACCCGCTCGTTTCTGTCGGATGTGGGCGCTTTGGCGCTTCTGGTCATGGCGTTTGCAGCGCCGATCGCTGGCCGGATCATCGACCAGCATGGACCACGACTTCTCATGAGCGGCGGGATGCTGGCGATCGCGCTCGGAGCGGGCCTTGTGTCTCTCTCTCATTCGTCAATAATCTTCGCCATCGGGTTCGGCTTGGTTGCAGCCATCGGCTTCACCGCCGTGGCAACGAATGTCGTGGCATCGGCGATTGCCAGAAGCTTCGATGAGCGGCGCGGTCTGGCTACCGGGATTGGAACCTCCGGAGCCACGGGCGGGCAGTTGATCGTGGTTCCAATCGTGGCAGTGCTGATGCAGAGCGCGAGTTGGCGGCTTGGCTTCAGTGCATTGGCCATTTGCGCTCTCACGCTGGCCGTTGCTGCCTATGCGCTGCTGCCATCGGAGAACGGCGAGGCGGCAGTTCGACAATCGTCGATGTTGTCTGGTGTCGGGGCACTCATTCGGGCTCCCGCTTTCCACATCCTATTCTGGAGCTTTCTGATTTGCGGCTTCACGACCACCGGCGTGATCGAGACGCATCTTTTACCCTACGCGTCATTTTGCGGCTTTCCGCCTTTGCCAAGCGCGTCAGCCTATGGCGTGCTGTCGGCTGTTAATCTCGCCGGCATGGTCCTCGCCGGGTATCTGGTCGACCGCGTTCATCGTCCGCTGCTATTGGCATCGATCTATCTCATCCGGGCCGGAAGTTTCGTGCTCCTGCTTCACGTCGCGCCGGACATCCGACTGCTTTATGTCTTCGTCGTCCTGTTTGGCCTGGTCGATTATTCGACAGTACCTGTAACGGTCGGGCTCGCGGCGAGCCATTTCGGAATTGAACGCATCGGCTTGGCAATGGGCCTGATCTCCGGCGGTCACGCGCTCGGGGGTGCGCTTGGCGCGCTGGCGGGTGGAATGCTCTTCGACATGACCGGGGCCTATGGATTCCTATGGACCGGTTCGGTTGCCGTTTCGGTCGTCGCGGCGCTGCTGGTCCTCACCCTCGGGAACAAACCCGACCAACGCGAGGCGGGTGCAGCGACTGTCGTTGTGGGGCACCAAGGATGATCGATCTCTACACGACGTCCTCACCGAACGGTTTCAAGGCGACGATCGCGCTTGAGGAACTTGGGTTGCCGTACCGATTGCATCACGTGAAATTGTCGGCCGGCGAGCACAAGCGACCCGAATTTCTCGCCCTCAATCCACATGGACGAATTCCGGTGATCACAGACGACGAAACAGGTGTCGTGCTGTTCGAATCTGCGGCGATCCTCCTCTACCTCGCGGAGAAAACGGGCCAGCTGCTGCCGCTGGAAACCAGGCCGCGCTGGGAGGCCATCAAATGGCTTGTGTTCCACGCATCAAGCATGGGGCCGCTTCTCGGTCAGCGCGTACATTTTGAGATGTTTGCCGAGACGAGAATGCCGATTGTGATCGATCGATATCGACAGTTGACTGAGGAGGCGTTCGCCACGCTGGATGCGCGTCTGGCCGACCATCCCTGGCTGGCTGGCGACGCCTATTCCATCGCGGACATCGCCACGTTCGGGTGGACACATATCGCCGCCGTTTGCGACTTTTCCTTTGCCCACCATCTGCATCTCTCGCGATGGCACGAGCGCGTCGCAGCTCGGTCAGCGGTGCGGCGTGGTATTGCGCTGCCGGCACCTGCGACGGGGCCGTGATGACTATCCATCGAGGCCAGACACCTTTCGCGCGCCGCTATGCGGCCATCGCGCGGTGCTTCCGAAAAGCCGCGGCCAATGTGCGCAGCGCGGCCCGCGATTTGGGGTCGCTGAGGGTCGAGTGCAGCACGATCTCTGACGACGGCAGGCGCGGCAGCCTGAATCGTTCGCCGATTTCGATGGTGCCGGGCGGAGCAAGGCGACAGGAAAAGACGGCCAAGGCGAGCCCGGCCGAGACCGCTGCCGGCACCTGCGAAGGGGCCGTGATGACTATCGACCGTCTTGCGGCGTGCCTGCCCACCATCTGCATCTCTCGCGATGGCGCGAGCGCATCAAAGCTCGGCCAGCCGTGCGGCGTGGGATTGCGCTGCCGGCACCAGCAGCAGGACCCTGAACTCCAGATTCAAGTCCGCACGTTTTCATGGGCCTGGCAGCTTGCAAGCGACCGTATTCGATCAGTGAAGAGCGTCGGCCGAATATTGTGCGCCTCGATTGTGGTGCGTCACCGCATTGCGAAACGCGGAAAGAACCGGTGAGCGATTGTCCCGCCGCGACAGCATCGACACTTGAATTGCCGGTCGCTCTGTCAGTCTGCGAAACATGAGTGCACCACTCCAGCTTTCCATCACGCATACGGGCACGAGGCCTATGCCATAGCCGGCGGCGACCAACGCCAACGAGGCGGGCAATTCCTCAACCTCCTGAATACGCACTGTTCTCGCCGTGTCAGGGCCATGACAGAGGTGCACGAGCTGGTCGTAGGCGCCAGGTAAGGGGGCTCGCGGTAAGGTCATGAACGTCTCGTCGTCGAAATGTTGGAAGGATAAGTACGGTTGATTGGCCAAGCGATGATCTATTGGCAACGCCAGTACCATCTCTTCCGTCCATAGCGGTTCAAGAGCGAGTTCTGGCTTTCCCGAGACTGCGCCTTTCAATGTCGTCGAAACGGAAAGTAATCCGACATCGATTTCGCCAGATGCGATTGCGTCGATTTGATCGCGGGGCTGAGCTTGCTTGAGCCGCACTTCAACCTTTGGCTTTTTAAGTCGGAACATGGCCAGGATGGAAGCAAGGCGCCCAAGCATGGCGGCGCTCATGTATCCAATACCAAGCATTCCCATTTCGCCGCGGCCGACCATACCGACCTCCACGGCAGTCGCCTCCATTAACGCGAGCAACGACCGCGTGCGGTGCAGCAAGACGTGCCCTGCATCTGTCAACTCAATCGATCGCCGGTGACGGATGAACAAGCTGGCGCCAAGTTCGGCCTCGAGCGTCTGAATCTGCTGGCTCAAGGGGGGCTGCGAGATGTTCAGCACCTCCGCGGCCCTTCGGAAATTGAGCGCCTCAGCAACCGCGACGAAGTAGCGGAGCCGGCGCGTATCAAGTGATATGTTTTTCATATCAATTATCTCTAGAGATCGAATTGGACATATCAAACGCCGGATCGCAACCTCGCGCAAGATTTCATTCGCGCTGGAGCTGGTCATGAGCGCCTTAGTTGGTGTCCAAGATTTTTCCCGACTTTCACCGAATTCTGGGCGTCGAATCCTAATAGTCGGAGGGTGCGGTGGTATCGGCCGGCCGCTTGTAAAGGCTTGCGCTGAGATGGGGCTCGAAGTCGCTGTCTTCGCGCTTCAGCGTTCGATTGACGCACACCCGGTTCCAGAGGGCGTCATCGCCTTTGCAGTCGATGCCGCCGACGATAAATCCGTCAAGGAAGGTCTCAGCGCCCTTACGGCCCAATGGGATTCCGTTGATATTCTCGTTTTCCTCGTTGGCTTCATGTCAGTGCCGCCGTCTACTATCGAGGAAATGCCGATCGAGGAGTGGGACGCGATTGCTGCAGGTAATCTTCGTTCGGCGTTCATGGTAAGCGCCGCAACGCTGCCTTTGCTCAAACGAGGAAAGGAGCCGAACATTGTCATGGTGGGGTCTAGCCTCGCTTACAATCCGATCTCGGGAGAAAGCGCGTACGCGGCTGCAAAAGCCGGTCTTGTCGCTTTGACCAAATCGCTTGCGATCGAGAATGCGCCGAAGATCCGAGCGAACCTGGTTGCCCCCAGCGCCATAGAGACTTCTTTCTTGGCCGGCGGCGGCGGTGAGCGCGGGATCAAGGCGCTCAACTCAGGTGGCGACGAGTGGTTTCGCAAGATGAGCGATGCCTACGTTCCAACGATCCCGATGCGGCGCATCGCGCAGCCCGAAGACATAGTGGGACCTATCCTGTTTCTCGCCGGGCCGACAGCGAGCTTCATCACCGGGCAGGTCATCCACGTTAATGGCGGGAGGGTTACGCCATGACAAGCAGCCTGACGCTTGGCCCAGAGGCCATAGAATTGATCGAGCGAGCTGGATTGTCGTTTGTCGCGACCACAAACAACGACGGTTCCGCAAACCTCGCCCCGATCGCGTCACTCTCGGTGAGGGATGGTCTCCTATTCTTCGTGAACATGGCCTCTCGCACGACGATCGAGAATTTGCGGCGCGATCCAAGGGTTACCATTGCCGTCGCAGACATTTTTCAGCGACGCGGGGTTCGCTTGAGAGGGCAAGCGACGGTCCACGAACCGCCTTCGGTGGCCTACTCGACGGGAGCAGAGCACATATGGTCGAGCCATGGACGGCAATACCCGATCCATGAGGTCGTGACGATCACACTGCAGTCCGTAGAGCCTGTCTTGTCGCCAGCGTATCGATACGGAGGCCTTTCAGAAGGAGAAATAGAGTCGGCGTTTCTGCGCCGCTATGGGGTCGAGCGACTAGAGGGGCCGAAGGCGTGAGACGCATAGCTCATCGTATTGCGGCTCCTGTTCTGGCGCTTGCGTAACCTTTTCCTACTTGCGGGATTCCATAATAGTGTCAAGTTTACAAATAGCTATCCTATTCCAGGAACAGTTCTTACCGCTATATACCTTTGCGCGGCGTTTTGTCGTCGGTTCGATTTTATCTGCCACGCTGGCTGGCGCAATTCTCATTGGCATGTACGGTGTGCATATATTCTCGGCTCCGTGAGATGGGCCCCGCGATTTCATCCAGGAAACCGGGTTAGCTCGATTGAGCACGTCTCGGCGCTCTCTATATCGGCAGCAGGAGACTGGTATTGACGGGCCAACCTCATGCGCGGCGTTTGATGTGTCCAAACATCAGGCTGGCTGACGGCAAAGAGTTGACGCAGGTAATAGTCGAAAACAAACCTTGAACAGATGCCTCCAAATAGAGAATGGCGGCCTTGCTCACTGAGCTAGTTCACGAGCACGAACTGTGTTTGATGCCGTTTTCGGAATTGTCAGGTCGTCCTGACCGCCGATCAATCGGCCAAGCAGGTCGCCGAGGATTTCTGCCTCTTCCTCCGACAGGCGGTCACCAACCGCGCATTCTATTGCTCGGGCGTAGACGGGCCACATTTGGCGGCGGATGACCTTGCCCGCATCGGTCATAACGACCCGTTGCCCGCGGCCGTCATCGGTGCAAAGCTTTCGCTCGACATATCCGGCGGCTTCAATGCGGTCGATCAGCCGCGACAAATTATACTGCGCCAGAAGCATGGCGCGTTCCAGTTCGTACGGACGCAAGCCGTCCGGGCCGGCGCGTTCGAC
Organism: Chelatococcus asaccharovorans; assembly: GCF_003201475.1. GTDB lineage: Bacteria > Pseudomonadota > Alphaproteobacteria > Rhizobiales > Beijerinckiaceae > Chelatococcus > Chelatococcus asaccharovorans. Next base: position 327,312 of record NZ_QJJK01000007.1, read on the forward strand.
CTCAAGCAGCACGTCGTACCAAACCAGCGGCGGCAGGCCCGCCGCCTTCAGCGCACCTTCGATGGAACCCAGCGCGAGCTGCTGCGCCCGCATCAAGCGCGTCCAGGCGCGAATTACCGTGTCGGAAGGTCTCTTATCCATTTCGATATTATACAGGTACATGCAATTGCATCAAGCTTGACAGTTAGATGCAATTGCATTAAACAACATGCAACTGCATCTACTGGAGGCGGAAAGCCAATGAAACCCTCGTCTGACCTGGCGGCGCTTGTGCTGCGCCTGAGTCTAGGGGGCATGTATCTTGCCCACAGTATTGTGTTGAAGGTTCTGACCTATGGGTTCGACGGGACGGCGGCCTTTTTCGTCAAGGCGGGACTGCCCGGCTGGCTGGCCTATGTCACCATTACGGGTGAAGTGCTCGGCGGTGTCCTGCTGATCCTCGGCCTTCAAACGCGCTGGGTGGTTGTGGCCCTGTCTCCGGCCCTGCTGGGGGCCATTATCTGGGTTCATGCCGCCAATGGCTGGGTCTTCACCGCGCCCGGCGGCGGCTGGGAATACCCGGCCTTTCTTCTGGCCGTCAGCTTCGTTCAATTCCTGCTGGGCGATGGCGCCTATGCCGTGTCGCGCGTTCTTGCCGGCCCGCGCTCCATCACCGAGCAGCCATGAAATCGTCATTCAATGAGGAGATCATCATGAAACACGAGCTTTGCAAGATTGCCGACATTCCTCGGGCCGGCACGATCGTCGTCCCGTTCTTTGGCCGTGAAGTGCATGTCTACAGAAGCGAAGATACGATTAAGGCGGCGGCCAATGTATGCCTGCATTTCGGGGGGCCACTGGAATGCAAGGAAGGCAGGCTTGTCTGCCCTTGGCACAATGCCGCCTTCGACATGACCACCGGCGAGCGCACCGAAGGCCCGGCACCCAAGGGGTCGCGCCTCATGTTCCTGTCGACGCGCATCGAAGGCGATGACCTGTTTTATGTCTGGGGTGAGTGAACGATGAGCCGTCTTACGCTGATCAGTCACCATCTCTGTCCCTATGTGCAGCGCGCTGTGATCGCGCTCACGGAAAAGTCGGTGCCTTTTGAGCGCATCGACATCGATTTGGCCAACAAGCCTGACTGGTTCCTGGCGATCTCACCCTTGGGCAAGACGCCGGTGCTCAAAGTGGGCGAGCATGCCATTTTCGAGAGCGCCGTTATTCTCGAATATCTGGAAGAGACCGAACCCCATCCCCTCCACCCTGTCGATCCGCTCGCGCGCGCCGAGCATCGTTCGTGGATCGAGTTCGGATCGTCGATCCTGAACGACATCGCTGGGCTCTATAACGCGGCGGATGCCACGGCCTTCGAGGTCAAGGTCGATTCGATCGCGGCAAAATTCGTTCAGATCGAAGCGAGGTTGACGGATGGTCCCTATTTCGCCGGGGCTGAGTTTTCTCTGGTAGATGCCATCTTCGGACCGATATTCCGCTATTTCGATGTCTTCGACCGGATTGAAGATTTCGGCATATTTGCAGACAAGCCGAAAGTTACGGCTTGGCGGACGGCTATTGCTGCGCGCCCGTCCGTACAACGCGCCGTCGCGGCGGATTACCAGCAGCGCCTTTTGGCCTTTCTCGCGGTGCGACCTTCTTACCTTGCAGGCTTGAGGAAAGCATAGGGAGCTCGGAACATGGCGATGGATCATCTTCCCACCGAAACGGAAAGTGACGCTACGACGCGAAGTACACTTCACTCCCAAAGGGGGTAGTTGTGCCCGTCCAGGTCCGCCATCTCAACTACGTTATTGCTGCGGCGGATTATGGCAGCTTCCGTCGAGCGGCTGCTGCATTGGGCGTTCAGGAGTCGGCGATCAGCCGCCGTATCCGCGAACTGGAAGAAAGGGTTGGCACAGCGTTCTTCGTCCGCTCTTCGAGTGGAGTGACACTCACCCAAGCGGGCGAGCAATTTGTCCAACGTGGTCGAAAGGCGCTGTCAGAAATCGGCCTTGCACGGATCGAAGCAACGGCGATCGGACGTCGCGAAGACGGGCACGTCAGCATGGGAACGACAAGCCGAACGGAACCGCCGGGCTGCTGCCCCATTTCGCGCCTGGGGTGACGTGCTTCCGACGCAAGGATGGCCCGAAAATGATTGACTTAAAATCCGCCTGCTTTGCATTGCCCATAATTCTGACGGCTGCTGGGTGTGCATCCGTGCCTCTGCAGGAAGGAGGCACGCTGACCTCGTACACCAATCTCGGTGAGCCGAAGGGGTCTTTCTCGAAATCAAGAAACTACGTCGATACAAACGTCGTGGCCGCGGCAACGACCGTCAGCATCATGCCAACCGCCTACTCGCCTGGTGCAAAATCACGCGTAACGACCGAGCAAGATCGCGTCCTGGTGTCGAGAGCATTGGATCGCGAATTATGCGTTGCGTTGAGCGACAAGTATGAGATCGTCGCCCCGGGCCAGCCCGCTGATCTAAAAGTCCGGGCTGTCGTCACCGATGTGTTGCCAACCGACAAGGTTATGGCGGGCGTTTCGACCGCCGTTACTCTGGGAAGCGGCGCTGTTCTGCCCGTTGGTATTCCACGCCTTCCGATCGGGCTGGGTGGGCTTGCGGTCGAGGCGGAGGCTACCGACCGTACCGGCGTCCAACGTGCGGCAATGGTGTGGGCTCGCGGCGCGAATTCGATCACGAACACCCCCCGCGTCTCAGAGGTTGGTGACGCCTATAGTCTCGCCTCTACATTCGGCGATGAATTTTCACGGATGCTTATCACCGGAAAGGAGCCGCAGCCGCTTGATCTGAGTTTACCGTCCGGCCAGCACATACAGTCCTGGCTCGGCGGCGAGCCAAAATATGCAGCCTGCGACGCTTTTGGTCGTTCCTCTGGACTTGCAAGGGCGCTCCTCGACAAGGTCGGCGCTCCTCCCGAGTGGACAGACAAATCGGCAGAGTCCCCGCCGCAATGATGATCAGACTCGGATTGGCGGCGTGTGCGCTGACGCTCACAGTATGGCATGGCAGCGGACGGCACCGGCGTGGTGCTCGTCGCCAAGCGGCTGGAGGTTGGCGAATTCCGCTGGCCGAAGATCGAGGACGGCGTGCTGCGGTTGACAGCGGCGCAGGCCCTGTTCGAGGGTCTAGACCGGCGCCGGGTGATGAGCCACACCGGAGGACGGTGCCAGTCGCGGAAAGCTGAGAGCCCTCGCAAGCCACTGGCGAATATGATTGAAGGCGACATCGATTTCGGAGTGCTCGCTGACGAATACATCATCGTCAGCGAAGGTGCTCCTGGAAAGGAAGTCGACGACGATCTTGTCAAGCGGCTTGCCGATCTTGGGCGCCATCCTGGAGTTCACCATCAGGCAGTCGGCGGGGACAGCTTAATGCACCTCGTGGCGCTCGGGCGTGGTTTGACCATAATCGGCGAAACGACAACGGCAGCACTATTCCCGGGTGTCACGTTCGCCCGACCGCGGACGAAATCCTTCCGTTCTGCGCAATTTGGTCGCCCAGCAACGATAATGCCGCTTTGCGTCGACTTGCCGAAGACCCGCAGCGAGGAGAAGCGCTGGTCGAGCGAGGTCCGCAAGCGACTGCCCGAGTGGGTGGCGGGAACGGCGCAGCCGACCATCGCGAATGCGCTGGCCAGCGAGGGATTGGCGGCGGCGAGACCATGACGATGATCGTCGGTCACAGTGCCTTTCCGTTGGGCGCGGCGCATAAGCGATTTTCAAAACGTGCTGACGAACGCGCGCAACGACATCCTCGAAGTCTTCGCCAACGCGACCGGCGACCGCGTGGTTGCGCGGTGGATGTGCTCGGGTCTCAACAACGGGATGTTCGGGCTTCCCGCCGATGGGCGTCCCGTCAGGTTCTCGGGGATCGCCATCTGGCGTGTCGAGAGCGGACGACTCGCCGAATGCTGGATAGAACGCGCAGGTCTTGAGGCCTTTAAGGATCTGGCGGGCGCCTGACGGTTTGTATCGGCCGAGGCGCGCTCGATCATACCGATCAGCTCGGCTTAGACGCCTCTGCGGACGCAGGCCAGAGAGCCGCGCGACCGGCCGCTACGTCGGTCGTCACTCGACATCGGGGTTGTCGTCGCTGACCAAATGACGAAGTGTCTGCAGGCCAGCAAGCAGAGCGTCCCGTGGCGGAGCCGAAAGAGCAATTCGCACGGCGTTCGGCGCGTGTCCGGGGCGGGCGGTGAAGGCGCTGCCTGGAGAAATGGCGATGCCCTGTCGGAATGCCGCCGCAACGAAGGAATCGACCCGCCATGCGCGCGGCAGCTCCAGCCAGAGCTGGTAAGCGCGAGGATCACCTTTGACATTGAGGCCAGCCAAAGCAGCGCGAGCCATGACCTGTCGTGCAGAGGCATCTTCCCGCTTGAGTTTGGCAATTTGATCCGCGGTACCATCGACCATCAATTGCAAGCCAACAGCCAGCGGCAATCCCGCAGCAGACCAAGCACCCGAGCGGACGCTCTGAGCGATCCGCTCGGTAAGGCCAGCAGGAGAGGCAATGAAGCCCAACGTCATCCCCGGCGCGATGCGTTTGGACAAACTGTCGACAAGGATGACCTGATCGGGTGCGAGAGCCGCCAGCGGCGCCTCATCGGCGAGAAAACTATAGATCGCATCCTCGATCGCAATCAGCCCGGTTCGTTTGAGAATTGCTGCAATATCTCTGCGCCGGGCGTCATCCATGGTGATGCCCAAAGGATTGTGAAGGCATGGCTGCAGGTAGATCGCTCTCAACGGGCCTGAACGATGCGCCTCCATAAGCGCGTCGGGCACTATCCCTTTTTGGTCGAGCTTGAGTGGTGCTAGCGATATTCCGAGCCGCGCGGCGATGCCTTTCACGACCGGGTAGGTCAGGGCCTCGACGCCGATCCTGTCGCCTGGCGCTGCCAACGCTGCCATGACGGAGGCAATCGCCTGCTTCCCGTTTCCGGTGAACAGGATGCCCTCGGCACCCGGTTTCCATCCAGCGCGACCAAGAAATTCTGCTGCGACCGCTCGCGCCTGGGTCGTGGCGGCCGTTCCAACAGGGCGGAGCGCTTGATGAATGGTATCCAGGCGAAGAGTTGCTTGGAGGGCTTGGATCAAGGCGGCGCCCTGTTCTGGCAGCAGCGGAAAGTTCAGCTCGAGATCAAGTGGAGCAAAGCTCGGCTCGGTAAGAGCTGGAGCGGGCTGTGCGAGTGCGGTGCGAACATAGGTTCCTCGGCCGACTTCTCCCGAAATCAACCCTCGGCGCGTCAGTTCCGCATAAACCCGGCTCGCCGTCGACGCCGCGATGCGATGCCGATAGGCAAACTGGCGCTGCGGCGGAAGTCGCTCTCCGGGGCGGAGACGACCGGACGTGATGTCGGACGCAACGGCATCGGCGATATCGCGGAAGTCGTTCATTAAATTGCTCCGAGTGCAATATATAAATTGCACCGATACTACTGCCGGGACAATTTGGCAAACAGCCTCGGTTCGGAGAATTGACGATGGTGCCTTTGGTCAGCCTGGCAATGTTTGCCCTGGTTTCGCTCGGGATGGTTCTGACCCCCGGTCCGAACATGATCTACCTGATTACACGCTCCATCTGCCAAGGGCGGAGAGCGGGATTCATATCCCTGTTGGGGGTTATATTCGGCTTTGTATTCTACATGTTTTGCGCAGCATTTGGCCTGACGGCAATTCTACTTGCCGTTCCCTATGCCTACGAGGCAATCCAGTGGGTGGGGGCTGCATATCTGCTCTACTTGGCCTGGGGCACGATCAAACCCGGTGCCCGATCCGTTCTCTCTCCAAGGACAGATCTGGATATCGACGGGCCGCGCAAGCTCTTCATGATGGGCTTCGTCACGAACCTGTTAAACCCGAAGATCGCAGTGCTTTATCTGTCGTTGCTCCCTCAGTTCATCGACCCGTTTGAAGGGCATCTGCTGCTGCAAAGCATCACCCTTGGTTTGACGCAGATCGCGGTCAGCTTCTCCGTCAACCTCGCCATCGTCTTCGCGGCCGGTTCCGTCGCCAGTTGGTTTTCTACGCGGCCGACCTGGTTGAAGATCCAGCGTTGGGTAATGGCGGGCGTACTGACGGCGCTGGCATCAAGACTGGCGCTCGATCACAGGCAGGTGTGAGATCGAAGATGAGGGACGAGGCGGCAGACCGTCCTTCGCTGCGGAATTGTAAGGCGTACAGGGAGCTGACCATCGCCTGACGGGTTCGTATTATGACTCCGGGTGGCGATCCGAAGTCGCTTCGCCGGGCCAGGCGCTCAGCGCCGTCGTGGCGACGGCATCCAGCACGTCGCGTTCGACGCCGTCGCGCGCCTGGATCGACAGGCCCTGAACGACCGCCGCATAGAAGGCAGCCAGCGCCTCCGTGTCGGTCGAGGGCGCAAGCTCGCCTTCGATCACGGCGCGATCGAACCGCGCCTTGATCGCGGCGATCGTCGCCACTCTTCGCCGGGACAGATCCGCGACCACCAAGGTGTGCTCGGGCGCGCAGGTCACCGCGCCGCTGGCCAGCATGCAGCCACGCGGTGCCGGCCCTTCGGAATAGACCGCCACTGACTCCTGCAGGATGCGTTCTACCGCCCGGCGCGCCGTCGGCTCCTCAGCCAGCGCCCGTGCGGTGAAGGAGCCATAGGACGCGCCGTAGCGGTCCAACGCCTCCTGATAGAGCCGCTCCTTGCTGCCGAACGCGGTGTAGAGGCTCGGCGGGGTCACGCCCATGGCTGCCGTTAGGTCGGCGATGGAGGTGCCCTCGTAGCCGTGCCGCCAGAAAAGCTGCAGCGCCGTTTCCAGCGCCTCGTCGCGGTCGAGTGCGCGCGGTCGCCCGCGGGGCCGCTTTTCGATCATTTTCATAGCAGTCAATGTAAAAATATCTTGACCGGCGCGCAATCGCCTAATTGACTAGCGGTCACTATTTTAATCCTCGCAAGGAGAAGACCGTGACCAAAGCTGCCGTATCGCCATCAGTCACACACCGCGCTTACCGGCTCGTTCCGACCGATGGCGGTAGCCGTCTCAACCAGGTCGAGGATGCGGCGCCGGTGCCAGGGCAGGGCGACGTGCTGGTGAGGGTGGAAGCCGCGAGCCTCAACTACCGCGACCTGCTCGTCCTACGCGGTCAACTCGGAGCCGTGCGTGAAGGGCTGGTTCCGCTCTCCGACGGCGCGGGGCGAGTCGTGGCGACGGGCAAGAGCGTGACGCGCTGGCGCGAGGGGGATCGCGTGGCGCCGATCTTCTATCGGGACTGGGTAGCCGGTCCCTATCGCGAGGCATATGGGCGAGCGGCCCTCGGCGGTGGCGACACCGATGGCGTGCTCGCGGATCTGATCACCGTTCCCGAAGCCTCGCTGGTGCGCATTCCCGACGAGCTGAGCTTCGAGGAGGCCGCCACCTTGCCATGCGCGGCCTTGACCGCCTGGCAGGCGCTCATGGTCCGCGGCGGCATCGCAGCCGGCGACACGCTTCTGGTTCAGGGCACCGGCGGCGTCGCGCTCTTCGGACTGCAGATCGCGAGCACCGTGGGGGCGAGGACGATAGTGCTGTCGTCTTCCGACGAAAAGCGCAAGCGGGCCGAAGCGCTCGGCGCCTTCGCAACGGTGAACTACCGCACGACGCCGGACTGGGACGTCGCGGTGCGCGAACTGACCGATGGGCTCGGCGTCTCGCACATCCTGGAGCTCGGCGGGCCGGACACCTTCGACCGTTCGCTACGTGCGCTCGCGGCCTGGGGGCACATTGCCCAGATCGGCGTCTTCACGGGCTTCGGACCGCGCTCGAACCTCATTCGTCTTCAGCAGATCAACGGCACCATCGACGGCATCAATGTCGGCTCGGCCGAGCAGTTCGAGGCGATGAACGCCTTCCTCGTCGAGCACCGCATCAAGCCGGTCATCGACAGGAGCTTCGCGTTCGACGAGGCGGGGGCGGCCTATGACGAACTCGCGAGCGGCCGCCACTTCGGCAAGCTCGTCGTCCGCTTTTGAGGCCAGGGGGAAATGCCATGCCATTCGTAACGAACCACGGCGTCCAACTCGCATACGATGTTTCGGGCAACGGTCCCGATCTCCTGCTCATTGCCGGCACATCGGCGGATCGCGGCCTCTGGGCCCAGTTCCGGCCGGCGCTCGACGAGAAATTCAGGACCATCGCCTTCGACAATCGCGACTCTGGGGCAAGCGCCGATGATTGAGGATCCGGCAGCCTTCCTGACCGCTGTCGTCGGCTTCCTCGACGGGCGATGAGACGTCGTATCGAAGGCCGCGAATTGTGCGGCGGTTGCTGGTCCGGTCCACGACTTCGGACGGCCACCGCGGAGACACCGCCCGATGCGCTTTTTGATGCCGCTAACGGATAGAGGTTCGGAAATGACCCAGCTTGCCATCATCGGAACAATTATCGCCCAGTCGGGCAAACGAGAAGAAGTGCTTGAGGCCGTCCTTCGTCACCGCACGCGGTGTTTGAAGGAAGAGGCGGGGGCTATCGCATTTGAGGTTTTGATCCCAGTGGAGGACGAGACCACGCTTATTCTGTACGAGCTCTACGCAGACGAGGCAGCCTTATCGGCCCACCTGAATGGCAAGAGTCTCCTGACGCTTCAGGGAGAGGTGGCATCCAAGGTCGTCCGCCTGACCGGCGTTCGGTGCACACTCAAGGGAAGTCCGGAGATTGCTGCCTAGCGGACCACGGAAATTCCATAGGATACCGATTCCTATGCTTGTTCGAATACCTGATTAGCCATTCAGATGAAGGTTCGTCGCTACGCGAGAGCGCAGTTTCATCGCCAAGCATGTGTTGAACTCGTCGGCGGACGGACGACAGTATCTTCGGGCCCCAGAACCCGCCCGTCTTGGGAACGAAGCTCCAGCTTCCGCACCGGAAGGCCGCTCTTCCTATCGACCAGCAGGACATGAGCCTCGTCAGGCTCAAAGAAGAAGTCCTCGCCCCACTGCCTGAGAGCGACGAGGAGCGGAAACAGGCCGCGTCCCTTTTCTGTCAGCACGTATTCCTGGTAGGGGCTGCCGTCGGACGCCGGGACGGTGTCCATAATGCCGTGGGCGACGAGGTTGCGCAGTCGCGCCGCGAGGACGTTCTTCGCAAGTCCTAGGTTCTTTTGAAACTCTCCGAACCGGCGCAAGCCATCGAAAGCATCTCGAACGATCAACAACGACCACCAGTCACCGATTGCATCCAACGGCCTGGCAACACCGCACATCGAGTCTTTATGGCTGACTCGCTTGACCATCGTGACTTGCTCCCCCCGCTCGATCTCCCGCGTCCCCCTTCCCATCGAAATCGGGAAGATCGCGGCTTTCGCTAGATATAGTGGTTGCAAGTTGAAACCTCAAGCGGTATCAACAAGCTTGGTTTTAACTTGAAACTCCGGACGTCAGCTTGCGCAGGCTCCGGGATTGGAGACATCGATGACCAGAGCCGATGCCACGTTCGGCAGCAGCTTCCCTTACGCGCCGCATTTCACCGATGTCCCCGGCTATCGCATGCACTATGTCGATGAGGGGCCCCGCGGAGCAGCGGTCGTTCTCTGCCTGCACGGTGAGCCCACCTGGGGCTACCTGTTCCGCCACCTGATTCCCGTGTTGAGCGCAACACACCGCGTCGTCGTCCCGGACCATATGGGCTTCGGAAAAAGCGATACGCCGCCGGACCGGTCGTACTGGTTGCAGGATCACATCGACAATCTGGAGCGCTTCGTTCTTTCGCTCGATCTGAACGACATCACCCTCGTGATGCATGACTTTGGCGGCCCTGTCGGCATGGGGCTCGCCGCCCGCCATCCCGATCGCATTCAACGCGTGATCTCGACCAACGGGCCGACCCCGTTTGGCCAGGCCGATCTTGTCGAACGAGTCACGGCGAATGCCGGCGTGTCGCCGTGGTTCCAATGGATCGCGAAGGCAGAGGCGGACGGCAGTCTCGAACCGGTCCTGGGACAGCTCGGCTTCAATATCCTGAGCACGCTGAAGCTCAACGGTTTCGAAAACCACACTCTGATCACGGACACCTGGCTCGACGCATACGGGTCGCCTTTCGCAAGTACTGCCGAGTGTCTCGGCGCAATCGGCTGGGCCAAGGGCTTTGCGACCGGAGCGCACCGGTTCGAGACGCCCGACGCGGCCGCCGATCGGGCAATTCGCTCCAGACCTGCCATTGCCATTTGGGGTGAGGCAGACCGGACGCTCCACGCCGAGCATTTTCTGCCGCTCTTCACTCAAATCTTTCCGTCCGCGCCCGTGCAGCGCCTGGCCGGCGTCGGTCACTACTGCCTCGAAGACGCCCCAGACAAAGTCGGCAGGCTGATCACGGATTTCATCCAGCAGACCTGAGCGCGCGGCAATCTCTGTTCCCCAGCATCGGTGAACGATCTCCAGGTGTCGATGGGCCAAGCAAACGGAAGCGTCGTCGGGTCTAGTGCGGTTGCAAATTAAAACTACTGAGTTGGATTTGACATGCGGATTGAACGCAAGCTCCGGGCGACGGATCACGCGCTTGAACAGATCAGCGGGTGGCTGAAACCGCTTCGGGCCGCTCGCGACAGGCTCGCTAGCGGATGGCTGCGCCGTGTCGGAGGCCAAGGCTGAATCTTCTTGTGAAATTGTCTGCTCGCGTTTCATGTCGATCGCCTTCGATCGCTGTGGAATGACTGCGACCAAGGTGATGCATCTTGCTCCTACGTTGAAGGCATTGAACGCTAGCGTGCGGGAAACGGCGGCGATGGCGAAATATTCGGAGGGGTCGCTCCGCCCTATGGTCCGATCGCGGCATAAAGTGCCCGGCTGAGGTCGGCGGAGAAGCGTCCGCCATTCGACATGCCTTCGAGCGCGGTGCTGGTGAAGGCGACCAGCGTCAGGCCTCTGATGGGATCGACGAACCAGCTATGGCCATAGGCTCCGCCCCAGCGCCAAGTGCCGGGAGACTAGGTTACGCCAGCCGCCGTTGAATCGCGCAGGATCGAGAAGCCGAGGCCATAGCCCCAGCCGGGTGAGCCTTTGATGTCGAGTTCGGCAATCTGATCGCGTGCCATCTCCGCTGAGCGATCGGGCGACACTCCGGCTGCAGCGCCGGTGCGCGATCTCTCCGCGAACGTGCCGCAGTCGGGCGGTCTGTTCGTGGCCCGAGCGGAAACGAGAGGGCCGCGATGAGGATGGCGCGTGGGTGGCCGAAGACGGCATCTATCGGCCGAGCCGCCATCTGGAGCAGGCTCGGTTCGACGGTCGTGTGCCGGGTGGGGACTATGAGGGCTTCGTCGATGCCCATGTCCGTCGGCTGGAGGCGTTGCGCCGCGCCGGGATCGCCGAGCGGATCGACGGCGATCAATGGCGCATCCCGGCAGATTTCGAGGTGCGCGCCGCCGGCTATGATGCCGGGCATAGTGCCCGCGCCAATATCCGCATCCTTTCCACTTTCGACCTCGAACGCCAGATCGGATCAGACGGTGCGACCTGGCTCGACCGGCGGCTGGTGGGCGCGGGCGAGTCGGATCTGTCAGCGTCAGGGTTCGGCGAACAGGTGCGCGAGGCGATGGCGCGCCGACGCGAGGCGCTGATCGACCACGGCGACGCTGTCCGCCAATCCGACGGACGCGTCGTCTATCGGCGCAACCTGATCGCCACGCTTCAGGAACGCGAGGTTGCCCGCGCGGGTGAGGAGCTGGCAGCCAAGAAATCGCTGCCGTTCCGAGCCGCGGCTGATGGCGAAGCCATCGCGGGGAAAGTTCACCGGAACCGTGCAGCTATCAAGCGGCAAGTTCGCGATCGTCGAGCAGAGCCACGAGTTCACACTGGTTCCCCGGCGGCCGGTCATCGACCGCCAGCTCGGCAAGGAAGTGTCCGGCATCGTGCGGGGTGGATCGGTGTCGTGGCAATTGGGGCGGCAGAAGGGATTGGAGATCTGATCTCAACACCGGGAAAGCTGGAGCGAAAGCTCATCTGTCGCGATCCCACGGCGGCTCAGGCAAAAAGCGGTTCACCAGTTCGTCGACCACGACGCGCACCTTCGGGCTCATCTGCCTGGTCTGCGGCCAGAGAGCGTGGATCGGAAAGCCTCGCGTCGTCACCGCCGGCAGCACCTGCGCAAGACGCCCGTCGCGTAAGTGGTCGGCAATCAGCCAAGTCGAGAGGAGCGCAATGCCTTGGCCGGCGAGGGCCGCATCGCAGATGGCCTCGCTGTGGTTGAACGAGAGCCGTCCGGAGACGGGCTTCGCCATGGGCGCACCCTTCCCATCCAGGAACCACCACGGCAAGGACTGTCCGCCACGGCCAAAGACGACGCAGGCATGAGCGCTGAGATCATCGAGCGAGGTGGGGCGCCCGTGCCTGTCGAGATAATCGGGGCTGGCGCAGAGCACCGATTGCTGCACACCCAACCTTCTGGCGACGAGTGTGGAGCTGTCATCGAGATCGCCGATGCGGATCACGAGGTCGATGCCTTCGTCAATCGGATCGATCCGCCGATCGGTCAGCGAGACTTCCAGCGACAGTTCCGGATACTGCGCGCCAATGTCGAGGAGCACGGGCAGCACCCATCGTCGGCCGAACACCACGGGCAGATCGATCCGCAGGCGCCCGCGCGGCCGCAGGCGATGGGCGTTGAGTGCCGCCTCGGCGTTTTCCAGGTCGGCCAGGACGCGCACGCAGGTCTCGTAGAAGGATTGACCTTCGGTCGTCAGCGCGAAGCGACGTGTTGTTCGGTTGAACAATCGAACTCCGAGCCGATCCTCGAGCCGCGCCACGCTCTTGGCGATACCGGATTTCGAGAGGCCGAGCCTCTCCGCCGCCAGCGTGAATCCGCCCGCGTCGGCGGCCTGGACGAAGGCTGTTATGCCACTGAGATGTTCGGCGGAAATCATCGCGACCTATTGACGACTATCAGTCAACTCATTTTGCCATACGAGGCGATTTATCACCACTACAGTCGCCAATAAAATGCTCCGGGTAGGGTCGTCCGGCCCGCATCCCACGGAGCGGCGCCATGCCAGGACCATCACATTCCACCGGCAGAGACAAAGAGAGGCGGTCGATCCCGCTGGCTCTGATCTGGCTTCTGGCGATCGGAGCCGGCGTCGGCGTCGCCAATGTCTATTACATCCAGCCGGTGGTTCCGCTGGTACGCGAGGCCTTCGGCATCGGATCGGAGCCGGCAAGCCTCGTCCCTGCGGTGAGCCAGGCCGGCTATGCCCTTGGAATGCTGCTGCTGGCCCCGCTCGGCGATCTCATCGACCGCAAGCGGCTCGTCCTTACCAAGTCGATCCTGCTCGTGCTTGCCCTGCTGGTGACGGCGCTTGCCCCGAACCTTTCCGTGCTTCTCGCCGTCAGCCTTACCGTCGGACTGCTCGGCAGCCTCGGCCAGGACTTCGTGCCCATGGCGGCGCACCTCGCGACGGCGGATGAGCGGGGGCGCACCATCGGGCTTGTGACCACGGGCCTACTCTGCGGCATCCTGTTGTCGCGCACCTTGGGCGGTGTCGTCGGCGATCTCTTCGGCTGGCGAGCGATCTACGCCTTGGCCGCCGCCATGGTGGCGCTGGTCGGCCTCGCGGTCTGGCGCTGGCTGCCGCTCCAGCCGGCGACCGCCAGCGGTTCCTATGGTGCTCTTCTCCTGAGTCTCGCCACCTTGGTCGAGCGACATGCCGTGTTGCGCAAGGCTCTGGCGACGCAAGGCCTGCTGGCGGCAACGCTTGGCGCCTTCTGGTCCACTCTGGCGCTGATGCTGGCCGAGCCGCCGCTCCATCTCGGTGCGGGTGTGGCCGGCGCCTTCGGATTGGCCGGCGCGGCGGGGGCCTTCGGCGCGCCCCTGTTCGGACGGCTCGCCGACGCCCGCGGGCCTGCCATCGCGATCCGCCTCGGCTGTCTGCTGGTCGCTCTTGCCTTCACCCTGATGCTGGTCTTGCCGCATTCGATCGCCGCGCTGATCGCTGGAGCGGTGCTGTTCGACCTCGGCGTCATGGCCGCGCTGGTTTCGCACCAGACCATCGTCACGACGATCGACCCCGCCGCGCGCAGCCGGCTGAACGGGCTGCTGATGACCGCCGCCATGATCGGCATGGCAATCGGTGCGCTCGTCGGCGGCTGGGCCTGGAGCCGCTACGGCTGGGCCGGCGTGTGCCTCACCAGTGCCGCCTGCGGCCTCGTCGCGCTGCTGCGCTCTCTGCTTCCGCCATCCGTTCCCTTCGCTGCAAAGGAATACGCCCGATGACCGCCTCTATCGCACCGTCCACGTCAACCGAGCCCGACGCTCGAACCGCTCCGCTGACGGTGCTGTTCTCGTTCCTGCTGCGCGCCGATCCGGTTGCCAACGCGTCCGAACCCGACCCCAATCTCAGTTTCGAAACATGGGGGGACTATTGGCGCAAGGTGCATGGCCCACGCTTCCTCCATCCCGACGAGCCGGACGATCGCAAGACCATCGAGCGGCTGCTGCGTTACGATCAGATTCACCGCGTGGCGTCGGGACCGACGAGCCTGAACCCGCCGCCTTACCAGCCACCGCTCGACGCGGACGGTCGCCTGTTCGAGACCATCGTCGGTCACGTCGAGCCCTACCGACGTCCTGAGTGGGACGGGGTCGCGTATCTCAACTTCGCGGGGCTCGACGATCTCGGCACGGTTCTCGGTGCTGAGCGTGTTCGTCGCAAGATCCTTCCCGAGGATCAGGCCATCTTCCGGGATCTCGGACCGGTGCTCGCCCGCCAGTTCATCATCATGCCGAACACGGTTGGTGACGACTCGATCGTCCTGATCAAGACGCATATCCGGCGCGATGATCTCGACCGCGAGACCTTCCAGCGCCGCTGGCTGCACGATCATGCCGAACTGGTGGTCGGCCAGGCCGATACGCAGCGTCTCGTGAAGCGCTACGTCCAACTGCATAACATCGGTCCCGTCACAGCGGGCGCGCCCTTCTTCCACCCCGTAGCCAGCCGGATCGATGGTGTGACGCTCATGGCCTTCGCTTCCATGAAGGATGTCGAGAGCTTCCTGTTGTCCGGTGGTCATGCCGCGATCGAGGAGGCGGAACGATCCATCGCGATCGTCGACGCGAGCGAATATTGGACCGGCCTGACCTTCACCGTTGTCGATCAGATCGCGCCGGAACGGGCATCGAGAACGTCATGAGGAAAGCCTATGCCCCGGCTTGAGTTTGGAAACAGGCGACAAACTCGGCGAGACAGCTTTCGCTATCCGCCCGCTGCGTTGGTCAGGCGCCGAGCGAGTTCGACAAATAGGTTGCCGGCTCGCGAGAGTGGCCGCACCGGCGAGGCGACGAGCCCGAACTCGCGATGCAGCGGTGAAGTGAGTTTCGAAACCCGGAAGCCGCGGTGCTGTTCCGGCAGGGTGGATTCCGGCACGAGGCTGACACCCGCGCCCTCCCGAACCAGGGCAATCGCGCTCGACCAGTCGCGCACCTCGATCTCAACGTTCTCAAGCGTCAATCCAGCCGCGTCGGCAAGCGAGCGGGCGTTCGTATGGCATCCGCCGGTGGCGAGGATGAAGGGCGCTGCCACCAGTTCGGCCAACGAGACCGAAGTCCGCCGTGACAGGGGATGCGCCGCCGGCAGGATCGGCACCCAGGCATCTCGCCCGAGCGGAACGGCATGTCTTGCCGGAGACGGGTTGAGAACGACGCCGAGGTCGATCGATCCCGCCGCGAGCCAAGCCTCCACTTCGATGTCGTCGGTTTCGAGCGGCACGAGGTCGATGCCCGGATGGAGCGTACGAAAACGCCGAAGCAAAGGCGGAAGGACCGTGGCGAAGACGCTTGGAAACCCCGCCAGACGGATGGCGCCGGTCTCCTCGCCGATCAGTGCCATCGCCTCCCTTTCGATCGCCTCCAGATGCGAAAGGGCCGTACGCGCATGGTCGAGCGCGCGCTCTCCGAAGGCGGTCAACTCGACACCCCGTGGCTGGCGGAAGAGCAGTTTCACTCCCAGGCTCTCTTCGAGCGCGGCCAGGGCTTGGCTCATCCCCGATTGGGTGACGCCGAGCTTGTCCGCAGCTGCGGTGAAGCTGCCGGCCTCGGCGACGGCGATCAGGCTCTGGAGCTGGGTCAGATTCATAGTAGGTGAGCTTATACCAGAAAAACATGTGAGTAATTTTTATTATGTCATGGGACCTGCCAATGTGGGTGGCGATCTACCCCCTCAGCGAGGCCCCGACGATGAAGCTCTATTTCGCCCCCGACACCTGTTCGCTCTCGCCGCACATCGTGCTTCAGGAGCTCGGACTGCCCTACGAGCTCGTCCGCGTGAACAACCGGACGAAACGCACATCCGCAGGCGAGGACTTCCTCGCCATCAACCCGAAGGGCTATGTCGCGGCGCTCGAACTCGAGACCGGCGAGGTTCTGACCGAAGGGCCGGCCATCGTTCAGTATCTGGCCGACCTGAAGCCGGAGGCGGAATTGGCTCCGGCCGCCGGTACGCTGGCGCGGGTTCGGCTCCAGGAATGGCTCAACTTCATTACCAGCGAGGTTCATGCCGGATCGAGCCCGCTGTTCAATCGAGCCTTGCCGGAGGAGGCGCTGGTGATCTTCCGGGACCGGCTGTTCCGGCGCCTCGACTTCATCGAGGTGAACCTCGCATCTCGGGATTATCTGGTGGGCGACGGCTTCACGGTCGCCGACGCCTATCTCTTCACCGTGCTCGGCTGGATGAAAGGCTTTTCGATCGACCTCGACCGTTGGCCGGCGATTGCGCTCTACCAGCACCGGATCGGCGCGCGGGCGTCCGTCCAATCTGCTTTGGCACGGGAGGCCGAAATCCCTCCGGTGGAATGACACGCAAGTTCGACTTCGACCCGTTGATCGGAGAGCGGTCAGCGGACACGGCGCGCGGCAGAGAAGATTCAGGGAGCGTCGTCGCGTCGGAACTTTCCCGGCGCTGAGCCGACGACCCGCCGGAAGGTTGTGCTGAAGGCCGCTTCGGATTCATAGCCGATGGAAAAGCCGATCGCCCCGACGCTGTCGTTCGTTCGCTTGAGCCGTTCCGCCGCGAGCACCATGCGCCAGCGGATGAGATAGTCCAGGGGCGGCCCGCGGCCGCGTTCTGATCCGCGAGACATTGGAGCAGCCAGTCGAGGTAGGCGCCCCTGATCGCGGCGAGGCCGCTTGCGGCTGGCTTCAGGTGGTCGAGACCGGGCAGGGTATTGGGAAGCGCCGTTGCGGCCGCCATCGCGATGAAAAGCTCGATGCCCTTTCCTCTGCCTCGCAGCGCGGCATGAAGCGGCTCCGCAATCCGCCCTGCCATGCTCCAGCCGAGCACGATGGCGTTGGCCGGCAGGCCATTGCGGTCCATGTAGCGAGCGATGATCTCAGCGCTCTGCTCCGCCCAGTCGATGACCGAAAATTGCGGGAATGCGGCGTCGAACACATCCCTGTTGTCGATCGGATAGGACAGGACCAGCGACGGGAAGCCTTCCTCATGCAGCCAATGACAAAGGAAATCGGCGGCCCTTCCCCCGGGCGGTCCATAGGCGATGCGACCGAGCACTCCTCCTCCTGTGACGAACACCACGACCGGAAGGCCCTCGCGCCCCGGTTCGAACCGCACCAGAGCCGGATAGCCGGCCGCCTCGGTCAACTCCTCGCCCGGATAGAGCATTGGGGATCTCGTCTTTGCTTCCGCCTGAGCGCGCCGTGTCGCGGCCAAGGCTACCCCGAGCATCGCGACTTGACGACGATTAAGGTCGCAGACACCCACTCTCGAACCTCTTTATCGCGTCCGGCCGCCGGCGCCCATCAGCCCACGTTGCGTCGCGTCGCATAGCCCGCAGGCAGGTCTTCCGGCGCGCAGGCGATGACGCTCTCGTCGTCGCGGCCGCAATCCTCCACGAAGGTGATGTCGGCGAACTCGTCGACGAGCATGGTCGGATAGGTCGGCCCCGCGTCGCGATACTGGCGCATCAGGTCGATCTTTTCGTTCTGGAAGCCGATGATCTTCTTCGGTTCCTGCTCGATCCAGCGCGGGAAGAAGGTGGCGCCATGGGCGCGGTTCTCATGGAGATTGTAGGCGACGCTCACGCAGGTGCCCGTCGGCTCGTGCCAGGAGACCTTGTACACACCGTCGGCAAGGCGGACGATGTGGACCTCCTGGCCCTTCACCCAGCGCCCGCCGACCATGCCGCCATGGACGCGGTAGTCGATGGTGCGCTCGTTCTTGAAGTACATCTCATACTGCCAGCCATTGGCATAAGTATAGATGATGTGTTTGCCTACGAAGGCGGCGATCTCCGCCGGATGGGTGGATTCGAATGCGTCGGTCATGGCTTTCCTCTCTCCGGCGGCGGGCTGATGCCCGGACTGGCTGCTTTTGACGTGGGGTGGATCGCGACGTTTACGTGAACCCGTACTCGCTCCAGCGCCGACGCACGCGGTCGACGATGTCCGCCGGATAGCCGTGGCGGAACGATGCCCGCATCGGCAGGGCTTCGCCCCATTCGTCCGGGGCAAGGCAGTTGTAGACGATCTTGCCTGTATGGCCAGAAACCTTCTCGCTCTTGCGGAGATAGGCCAGCATCGGCGCGCCCTCGACATCGTCGAACACAACATGGCCGAGCAGGGGATGGCAGCGCGTGGCGAAGGCCCAGACCAATTCCTTCAGGTCGGTCGGATCAACGTCGTCATTGAGCACGATCATCTTGGGGATCACCGCCCCCGCCTTGCTCGCGAACACCGCCTGCCCGATGCGCCGGCAGAGCGCCTCGCTCTCGCCGACGCCGCTGCGACGGCGCCAGTCACGCGGAACGGTGACCACCAGCCAGTGCAGCGCCGACTGCAGCGGGATCCAGGCCGTGCTGGCCGGGATGCCGGCCTTGCGCAGCTCATGGAGGAGCTGCGCCGAGCTCGGCAGGCCCCAGGCGGTATGGTTCTCCTCCACCGGCTCGCCGGCGACGACGACCGGAAGGATCGCGTTGTCGCGATGGCTGATGGCGGAGACCCGGTAGGTCGGCCGGCGCATCTGCGTATCCAACGGGATATAGCCGGCGAACTCGCCCATGGGGCCTTCCTCGACCAATTGGTCGAGATGGAGATGCCCTTCGATCAGGATCTCCGCGCTGGCGGGAGCTTCAAGATCGACCGTCCTGCATCGCACGGTCCTGATGGCGCGCCCGAGCAACGCGCCAAGGCGCCCGCCCTCGTCGACATGGGCCGGCAACGGCATGCCGCAGATGAAGGGAATGGCAGGCTCGACGCCGAGCGCCAGCGCGAACGGCATCGGCTTGCCCAGATCCGCCCAGGCCTTCGCCACCATGCCGAGGTGCTGCTCCGGCGCCACGATCCCCGAGAGGCGATCGCCGTCGATCACCATCATTCGCGCAATGGACCAGTTGGTCCAGGCGCCGTCCGGCGTGCGGACCACGATGCAGCCGAAGGTGTTGAGATAGCGACCGCCGTCCCCATAGTGCAGCAGCGGCACGGGCAACGCGGTGAGATCCACCGCGGCGCCGGTGACGACGTTCTCGAACACCGGCGCGTCGTCCACGACCACCGGGTCGATCGCCGGCCTGTCGAGGCTCGCGGCAATGGCCTCGGCGATCGCAAGGCCGCCCGTGGTCGACGGCAGCTCCAGCGCGACGGCAACGCGAACGAGCTCCATGCCGGGCTGCGCGCTGGCGCCGCCCGGAGCACCAAGGATGCGGAAGCGACCGGGGTGGTCGGAGAGAACGTTGAACAGGGGCGCCGGCGCCCCGGTCTCGATGCAGCGCCGGATGATGGCGCCAAGCTCCAGGTCGAGGGAGACCGGCGCGTCGATCTCCTGGATTTCCCCGAGGGCGCGCAGAGCCTCGATATAAAGGCGCAGGTCTGTGAGCGGCGCGATCATGCGCCTGCCTGGCGCAGGGGTGACGTGCTGTTGCATTGCGCGCATCCGGTCCCGGTTCGATTGACGGCAGACTAGCCAGCCCGGCCCGCCGCCTCATCGTCAGAACTGTCTATGCGGGAACCAGAGCCTCCAGGTCGCCTGAACATTTGGCGTCGACGGTGCTTTCGGTGGCGTCGTCCAAAGACCCATCACCGACGGACGGGGCGGGCCGAAGATCCTTCAGCGCAGCTGCGGCACCAGTGCCCCGAGGGTCGCCATTGTGCGCTCGAAGTCGCGCAGATTGTCCGCTTCCGACTTGCCCAGGATCGAGCGGATCTGGCTGCGGACGGTCATGAGAGAAACGCCGCGTCCGCGCGCCACGTCCTCGGCGCTGGCGCCGCCGGTGAGCGCGACCGCGACCTCAGCCTCGGCCCGGCTGAAGCCGAACATCTCGCTCAGCATGTCCGCCTGCGGCACCACCTTGCGGTTGAGCGGCCGCAGGAGGATGAGAGCCAAAGGGTCCCTGGCGTCGCCTTCGTCCCGGCCTCTCACGTCATTGGCAAGGCCCAGCGGCGCCGGGGCGACCGTCAGCGCGGCGATGGCACCGTTGCGCGAGGTGACACGCATAGCACCCCCGGAGCCCCCTGACGTGGCGGAGGCAACGCGCTTACGGAGCATGCCGGCCTCTTCGCGGGACATGGCGGCGAGATAGACACCACTGCCGGCGTAAGGGCCCGAGCGCAGGGAGAACAGCCCGGAATCGGGCCCGGCCAGGTACCTGCGGGCAATATCGTTGATGAAGCGAATCTTCAGACCTGCATCGACGACGCTCACGCCCACGGGAAGCGCGTCCAGGGCGGCCCGTGTCAGGGCGCCCGCCTCGTCCTCCCGCCCCAGCCGCGCGCGCAGCTCGATGGCGCGCTGGACATGTGGCATCAGGGTCATGAGCAGCCGGACATGGTTTTCCTCGAAGGCCCCGGCGTCGTCGCCGCGGGCCACCAGAATCGGGGTGGCCTCGGTGATGCCGGCCATGCCGCCGATCATGTGGCGACGCTCGTGATGCCTGGCGAAGTCGTAATAGAACTCACTGTGCAGGAAGTCATTCTCGGCGACCAGCTCGGCGCCAAGTTTCGCGCGTCCGAGGTGGTAGGCCCGCGCTGTCGCAAAGTCGTAGCGGGCTTTGGCGGCATAGGGGTCGCTGGCGTGGAAATAGGCCGAATATGCGGTCTCGCTGCCGTCGGCGGGCATCAGGAGGTTGCGCGGCCCGCCGGGTCCACCGAGGTTCAGCACGGCGCGCCGGGCGCCCATGATCCGGCAAATGCGCTCGCCGACATCCAGCCAACTGCCGTCCCCGGCACCGGCCTGGTAGATGGCGCCGACGCAATCGGCGAGCTCGCGCTCCGTGTCTTTCACGCTGGTTCAGCCTTGAAGGTATCCGGAAGATGCCAGAGAATCGCTGCCCTTTCAACGCATACCGACTACCGGGATGCGGCTGAAGCGTTTTGACCCCGGTCCACAGCTCTTCTTTCAACCCGAACAACAATCTTGGGCACCTCACCACTTCTGTTGATGTGCGTCCCAATGCTGTAGAGATAGGCTGACGTCTCATAAGCACACGCCGGGCGGCCCATCAGCCACCGACGGATCTATTTCAGGGACGATCGCCAGATCAGGCCGTTTGCCGCACGCGGCCGATAGCCAGAGGTGACGTAAGGGAGACCTGTCGCCATGGACGCTGCATTTCTCGATTTGAGCGTCCCAATGCGCGACGCTGCCGGACAAAAGACGATCGCGGATGAAGCGGGCCTCATCGCGGTCCTGCAGGACATCGTCGGTCGGTCGCATGTCCTGACAAACCCGGAGGCGACGCGGCGCTTTCGCACCGGCATAAGGTTCGGCTCCGGGCCGGTGGTCGCCGTGGTGCGGCCCGGCTCGCTGGTGGAGCAGTGGCGCGTTCTGAAGGCCTGCGTCGCGGCGGACAAGATCGTCATCATGCAGTCTGCCAACACCGGGGTCACCGGCGGCTCGACCCCCGACGGCGACGATTACGACCGCGGCATCGTGCTCATCAACACCATGCGTATCGAGGGCCTGCACCTGATTAACGATGGAAGGCAGGTGGTGTGCCTGCCGGGCACGACCCTGTTCCATCTGGAGAAGGCGCTGGACAAGATCGGCCGCGCGCCGCACTCGGTCATCGGCTCGTCCTGCATCGGCGCGTCGGTGTTCGGCGGCGTCTGCAACAATTCCGGCGGCGCCCTGATCCATCGTGGCCCGGCCTTCACCCAGCTCGCCTTGTTCGCGCGGCTGGACGAGGCGCGCGGGCTGCATCTCGTCAATCACCTGGGTATCGCGCTGGGCAACGACCCGGAGACCATCCTCGAAAAGCTGGAGTCGGGGGCGTTCACACCCGCCGACATCGTCAACGACCCCGCCCGCGCCGCCTCCGACCATGACTATGCGGACCATGTGCGCGACGTGGATGCGGCAACCCCGTCTCGCTTCAATGCCGATCCGCGCCGCCTGTTCGAGGCCTCCGGCAGCGCCGGCAAGGTGATGCTCATGGCGGTGCGCCTCGACACTTTCCCGAAAGAGAAGGAGCAGGTGGTCTTCTACATCGGCTCAAACGACACGGGCGAGCTCGAAAGCATCCGCCGCCACATCCTCCAGAGCTTCAAGACGCTGCCCATCGAGGGCGAGTACATGCACCGGGACTCCTTCGATTGCGCGGAGGTCTACGGCAAGGACACCTTCCTGGTGATCCATTATCTCGGCACCGACATGATCCCGCGGCTGTTCGCGCTCCAAGCGGCATTCGACAATTTCTGCCGGCGGATCGCGTTCCTGCCGAAGAACCTCAGCGCCAAGATGCTGCAGGCCCTGAGCCATCTCTTCCCCAAGCATCTACCCAAGCGAATGACCGACTATCGCGACCGCTTCGAGCACTATCTTCTTCTGAAGATGGGCGATGACGGGATCGCGGAGGCGCGCGCTTACCTCAAGTCGATCTTCCCTTCGCAGACCAGCGACTATTTCGAGTGCACGCCCGATGAAGGCGACAAGGCCTTCCTGCACCGCTTCGCCGCCGCCGGCGCCGCCATCCGCTACCGCGCGGTGCACGACAGGGAGGTGGAGGATATCGTTGCGCTGGACATCGCGCTGCGCCGCAACGACGAGAACTGGTTCGAGACGCTGCCCGAGGAAATCGACAAGCACATGATCCGCAAGCTCTATTGCGGCCACTTCTTCTGCCACGTCTTCCATCAGGACTATATCGTCGCGAAGGGCAGCAATTGCGAGGAGATCGAGCACGCCATGTGGAAGCTCCTCGACAAGCGCGGCGCGGAATATCCCGCCGAGCACAATGTGGGGCACCTTTATTTCGCGAAGCCCGCAATGGTCGACCATTTCAGGGCGCTCGATCCTTGCAACACCTTCAACCCCGGGATCGGGCGCACCACGAAATGCGCGCACTGGATGCCGCGCGGACAGAACGATGCACCAAGCCGCATCCGATGCGACGGCTGACAATATCGCATGCCAGTTGCGGCCCGAGCCGCTCGGAATGCTGCGGCAAGATCATTTTGGGGGAGAACCATGACGACACGGACCGGCGGCGAGCTCATCCAGGATTTTCTCGAGACTTATGACATTCCCTTCGTCTTCGGCAATCCGGGGACGACGGAGACGACCTTCCTCGCGGCCGTGGCGGCCTCGCAGGCCACCTATATCCTGGCGCTGCATGAATCGAGCGCGGTCGGCATTGCTGCGGGCTATGCCCTGATCACCGGCAAGCCGTCCATCGTCAGCCTCCATACCTATCCGGGCCTCGCCAACGGCATGTTCAACATGCGCAATGCACTGATGTCCGGGGTGCCCCTGCTGGTCATCAACGGGCAGCAGGACTCCCGCTTCCTGATCCACAATCCGGTGCTGGGCGCGCCCAATGTGCAACTGGCGCAGACCGCCACCAAATACGCCTATGAGGTGACCCGCACGGATGATCTCGCCGTCGCCCTGCAGCGCTGCTACCTGCACGCGCGGCTGCAGCCGACCGGTCCCGTTTTCCTCTCCATCCCCATGAACTTCATGCTGGAGGCAACCGGGCACACGACCTTCAAGAAGACGCGCATCGTCGAGGACGTGGTGCCGCACGCCATCGGCGAGGTGGCCGGCGCACTCGCGGCGGTGCCGAGGGACAAGCTCGCCATCGTCGCCGACTATGCGGTGGGCGCGGCGCACGGCATCGACGCCGTCAGCCGCATCGCCGGCACGCTCGGGGCCGACATCTATGCCGCCCCCTTCCACGTGCAGGGCACGGTTGATCCGCTGCATCCGAACTTCCGCGGCCAGCTTCCGCCCACCACGAAGGCGATCAACGAGACGCTGGGCCGCTACCACACCCTGCTGCTGATCGGCGAGAAGGTGGACAGCTTCACCTACGACGGCCTCCAGGCGCTGCCGGCGGAATTGCAGGTCATCCAGATCGCCCCGGCGGCCAGCCAGCTGGGCTTCGACTTTCCCTGCGACATGGCCGTGCTTGGCGACATCCACGCGACACTCGATGCGCTGGCGACAGCGCTCGGCGCCGACACGGCGCAAGCCGCCGCGCGGGCGGTCGACGAGGCGGCTCTGGATGCGAAATATCCCGGCTTGGGGCCGCGCGCGAGCGATGCGCTGATCCTGGCTGTGCTGCGCCATCTCGACCGGTCCACCCACGTCATCACGGAAGGGTCGTCCGAGGACGCCATCGTGCAGGATATGGCGGTGAGCCTGGGGTTCCGGAACGTCCATTTCTCGCCGCGCGGCGGCGGGCTGGGCTGGGCCCTGCCGCTGGGCGTCGGCATCGGCCTGGCGAGCGGCAAGCACGCCGTCTGCTTCGTGGGCGACGGCGGAAGTCTGTTCTCGATCCATGCGCTGTGGACGGCGGCGAAATACGCCATTCCGTCCATTTTCATCTGCTTCGTGAACAACGAATACAGGCTGCTGAAGGACCTGTGGTGCAACGTGATGGGAACGACCATCGCGACCACGCACTTTGTCGGCCTGGACTTCAGCGATCCCGATGTGGACCTTGAGAAGATTGCCGAGGGGTTCGGCGCGCGCGTCGAGAGGATCGACGCTGTCGGGAGCGTCGGCGATGTGCTCGCCCGCGCGCTCGCCCATCAAGGGCCGAGCTTCCTGATCATCAATCGCGAGCCGTGAACCGGCGGCGGCGCGGCACTGCCCCGCCGCATCCCCATCGAAGCGGAATATAAGGAGACATCCGTGTCCGGAGATTTCGAGAAGGAGCTGACCAGGCGCGTGTGGACGGACGATCAATTCGCCGCCCAGGTGGAGAGCGACCCTGCCGGGGCGCTCAAGTCCATGGGCGTGGAGGTGCCGGCCGGCGTCAAGGTGAAGGTGGTGGTGCAGCGGCGCGACCGGGTCTACTTCACCATTCCGCCGGCCCGCGCGCCCCATGCGCCGCCACCGCCGGCGCCGCTGAACCAGATGGACCTTTGGGCGAGCCAGGGCCTGTTCATCTGGCTCGTGCCCGTCGCCGCCAAATTCAAGCTGCTGGCCCTGCGCAACGCGGCCCGCACCCTGGGAGATCAGCCGTGAGCAACGCCGATTTCGTCGAGAAGAATTACGAGCGCATCGCCACAGATCCCGACTATCGCGCGAAGCTCCTCGCCGACCCGGTCGGGGTGGTCTGCGCCGAGTTCGGCTACACGCCGGGCCCGGATTTGAAGATCGAGATCATCGAGCAGGTGGAAGACACCATCGTCATCATGGTGCCCCCGAAGCCGGAGGCCGGCGAAGACCTGGAGCAGGCGCTCACCGCGGTGACGGAGCGGGTCTTCGATCTGCTCTTTTCGTCCGGCATCGGCGGCTTCTTCATCCCGGATGACAGGCAGAAATGGGTGGTGCGGGAGATGCGGCTGGCGGCGCAGAAGAAGACCGGCCTCGACATCGCGCAATTGTAGGACGCCCCGTGCCGCGACCTGACGCGGCGGGCCTGGAACCGGGGGAGAACGCGCATGACGGCCAAGACCGGGAAGCCGGGCTTCTTTGACAATCTCGTCGCGCCGAAGGGCGGCCTGTTCGGCGCGCAACTCGCCGGCTGGACGCCGGGGCCCGCGGCGAAGTCGGGGCTCGGCTGCCGCGTCCTCGCGGACCAGATGGTCGAGGTCGCCCCATCCATCAGCCTTGCGGCCGATGTCTATGTGCCGAAGGCGCCGGGCCGCTGGCCGGCGGTTATCTGCTTCGCGGCCTATTCCAAGGAATTGCAGGCCGCCGGCGTGCCTGCCGGCAATAACGAGACCGGCAGCCCGCCGGTCTTCACCGACCGCGGCTATGCCCATGTGATCGTCACCCGGCGCGGCATGGGCCGCTCGGGCGGCGCCGACGCCGTCTATCTCAACGATACTGATGTGGAGGACCACGCCAGGGTCATCCAATGGGCCGCCGCCCAGCCGTGGTGCGACGGGCAGGTCGTGCTGTTCGGCACCTCCTATTACGGGCTGGCCCAGCCGCAGGTAGCGCGGCTTCGCCCGCCGGCCCTGAAGGGCTTCTTCACCAACGAGATGTGCACGGACTTCTTCCGCCACATCGCCATGTTCGGCGGCGCGCCGCAGCCGGATTTCTTCGCGCTCTGGATGGGGGCGAACTTCACGCCCCTGCAGTTCAGACTGCATCTGCCGCCGCTGCTGCGCGCGGTCGTGAGCCACATCACCAACTCGTCCCTGAAGCACCTGTGGTGGCCGCAAGTGAAGAAACGCATGGCGCGGATCATGAAGGCGTTCCAGCGGCAGGTGCCGACGCCGCAGACGCGCCGCCTGTTCGCCGGCCTCATGCTCGACGGCAAGACGCGGGCGACGAGCGTGCTGCCCGCCGGCCCGTCCGGCGCGCTCGGGGACATCCCGGTGCCGTTCGTGGTGGTGCAGAATGCCGGTTACCTCAACCTGCACCAGTTCGGCGCCTACGATCTGTTCGAGAATGCCGGCACGCCGAAGGATCAACGCTGGCTCATCATCGGCCCCGCGGCCTACGACCTGCCGGTCTATGCGTGGCAGCTGGAGGCGCTCGCCTTCTTCGACAGTCTCGTCTATGGCGCGGACAACGGCTATGCCGCCCAGCCGCGGGTGCGATACTGGACGGAAGGGGCGAAGGACTATCGCAGCGCTTCCGACTGGCCGCTGCCCGGCAGCACTCCACTCCGCCTCTTCCCGGCCTCCAATGGCGCCGACGCCGCAACCCATCGCCTCGATCGCGCGCCGGGCGAGGGCGGGACGAACCGATGGGCGGCGGTGCCGCTGGGCGCCATCGTGACGGCGGGCTTCGAGGCGGTGGAGAGCCAGCGCCTCACCTTCGAGCTGCCGGTTGACGAGGAGATGGAGCTGACCGGGCCCGTGACCGTGAGCCTCTCCTTCAGCTCGAACGAGATCGATTCCCACGTGGTGGCCCGCACCGGCGTCGTCTTCGCTGACGGCGGCTACCAGATCCTCTCCATGGGGGCGATCCGCCCCGCCTGCCGCAGGCTCGACGCGGCGCGCTCCACTGCGACCGAGATCGCCATCGACATCGACCAGCCCGAGCCCCTCACGCCCGGCGTCCCGGTGACGCTCCGCTTCAGCCTCACGCCGCAGCCCGTGGTGCTAAAGCCGGGTGAGCGGCTCGTCCTCGACATCGCCAGCCGCACCGATCTCCTGCGCAGCGACGTGAGCCACGGGCACGCCCAGTTCGACATGCAGGTGCCGCCCTATTACGCACGCAACACCTTGCATTATGGGCCGGAAACCTTCATCGAGCTGCGGCGCGCCGGGCAGAGGTAGGAGAGATTTTCATGTCTGAGGCGACGGCATCAATGGCTACCGCGCTGAGCGGATACGAACTGCTGGCTGATCCCCAGCTCAACAAGGGCACCGCCTTTTCCGAGGAAGAGCGCGACGCCTTCCATCTGCACGGATTGCTGCCGCCGCATGTCTCGACCCTGGACGAGCAGATCTCCCGCGCCCTCCAGTCGCTGCGCCAGTTCGAGACCGATCTCGAGCGCTATGCCTTCCTGCGCGAGTTGCAGGACACCAACGAGACCCTGTTCTACGCGACGCTGGTCGGGAACCTGGAAGAGCTGCTGCCCATCGTCTACACGCCGACCGTCGGTGCCGGCTGTCAGCAGTTCAGCCGCCTTTATCACAAGCCGCGTGGGCTCTTCCTCAGCATTCCCCACATGTCGCGGCTCGACCAGATCTTCGCGCAACCGCGCTTCGACGTGGTGGAGGCGATCGTCGTGACCGATGGCGAGCGCATCCTGGGGCTGGGTGACCAGGGGGCGGGCGGCATGGGCATCCCCATCGGCAAGCTCGCGCTCTACGCCGGCTGCGGCGGCCTGCATCCCGCGACCACCCTGCCGATCCTGCTCGATGTCGGGACCGACAATGCCGACTGCCTCGCCGACCCGCTCTATGTGGGGTGGCGTCACGAGCGGGTCGGGGGCCAGGCGTATGACGACTTCATCGAGGCCTTCGTCTCCGCCGTCATCCGGCGCTGGCCCAAGGTCCTTCTGCAATGGGAGGATTTCGCCAAGAGCAATGCGACGCGCCTGCTGGAGCGCTATCGCGACCGGCTCTGCACCTTCAACGATGATGTCCAGGGCACGGCAGCCGTGGCGACCGGCACCTTGCTGGCGGCCATCAATGTCACCGGCGTGCCACTGACCGAGCAGCGGGTGGCGGTGTTCGGTGCCGGCTCGGCCGGCTGCGGAATCGCCGGCCTGATCCGCTCTGCCATGCGCGAGGCCGGCCTGTCGGAAAGCGAGGCGACACAGCGCTTCTTCATGATCGATCGTGACGGGCTGCTGATGGACGGCATGTCCGGCCTGGCGCCATTCCAGACCCCCTTCGTGCAGAGCAGGCGGGCCATCGAAGGCTGGACGCTCGAACATCCCGACAGGATTGCGCTCCTGGACGTGGTGCGCAATGCCCGGCCGACCGTGCTGATCGGTGTCTCCGGCTTGGCGGGCGCCTTCGGCGAGCCGGTGGTCCGCGCCATGGCCGAGTGCAACGACCGGCCGGTGATCTTTCCGCTGTCGAATCCGACCTCGCGCGCAGAGGCGACGCCGGCGGATATCGAGGCTTGGACCGGCGGGCGGGCTTTGGTGGGCGTCGGCAGCCCGTTTCCCCCGCTCCTGCGCGACGGCACCCGCTTCAAGGTGGACCAGACCAACAATTCCTATATCTTTCCCGGCGTTGGCCTCGGCGTTCTGGCGGTCGGCGCGCGCCGCGTGACGGACGGCATGTTCATGGCGGCGGCGAAGGCGCTGGCCGATGCGTCGCCGGCGCGCAACAACCCGAAGCACAATCTCCTGCCTCCGGTGAGCGCCCTGCGCGACGTCGCGGCAGACGTCGCCCTCGCGGTCGCGATGCAGGCGCACCGGGAAGGCGCCGCCCCCGACGTCGCGGTCGATCAGATCCAGCAGCGCCTGCGCGCCAAGGTCTGGACGCCGCGTTACGTCCCGCTCACCGCAATGGCGCGGTAAACGCCTGCAACGGCGCCGGTTCTTTCAGCTATGGAGCGGGCGGTCGTTTCGCCCGCCGCGGCCCTTCGGGGCTGGTTTCACGCGACGGGCGGTCACCGCTCCGCGCCGATCCGCCGGAGATAGGGGACGAGTTCCTGCCAGTCCGCATCCTCCACCTGGGCTGCGAGGTAGCCGTCCGGCCGGACCAGCGAAAGGAAAGCTCCGCCGTCGGACGGACGCGACGCTGCCGCCACGAGCCGGGGAAAGCGCGCGGCGAGTTCGGCCGCGCCGCTTCCGCCGCAGGCGGTGAACAGCGGCGCGTCGCCCGCGCCGAACGGCGTGTCGCCCGCCACCGGCGCGACCCGCGCGCCGGCCTTCGCTTCGCCCTGGAAGGGGCCGTTGAGCGGGCTGTCGGGATAGCCGATGGAGACTTCCGCCATCAGCCCCGTGATGGTCCGCTGCACCGGCGACAGCCCCATCAGGACATGGGCGACGAAGTCGCGGACGTGCTGCAGCGTGTGGTCCGCCAGGGTGCCGATCCGCGTCATGCGCCCCGAAGCCGCGATCACCAGCGCGCCGACCGGGCGGCGTTCCAGGTCATAGCTATCGAGCAGCGCCGGCGCGCCGGCGAGGCCGCGGATCACGAGGGCCAGTTTCCACGCCAGATTGATGGCGTCCTGCATGCCGGTATTCATGCCCTGTCCGCCGGCCGGGCTGTGGACGTGAGCCGCATCGCCGGCGAGGAAGACCCGCCCGGACCGATAGTTCTCCACCTGCCGCTCGTTGATGCGGAAGGCACTGACCCATTCCGTCCCGGTGAGTGTGATGCCGCCGGGGCCGCGGGCGTCAATCATCGTCTGGAACGCCTGCTGGTCCAGCGCGACGGGCGGCGTTTCGGTCGAGGGGCCGAGACTGGTGATGATGCGTGCGCGGTCGGGCGCCATGGGGAAGAACAGCAGCGGCCCGTCCTCATGCCAGAAGATGGCCATCTGCGAGGAGGGGAAGGGGTATCCGCTGAGGTGAAAATCACCCTGCGTCCAGTCGAGGCCGAGGGTGTCACCCTGGAAGTCGAGGCCGAGCTGATGGCGCACCACGCTATGCGCGCCGTCGCAGGCCACCAGATAGGCATAGGGCTCGGTGCGCTCCGTGCCGTCGGGCTCCCGCAGGTGGGCGGAGAGGCCATCCTCGTCCTGCTCGAAACCGAGAAGCTCGACGCCGAGCTCCGGCGTGACGCCGTCAGCGGCGAGGTGACGCCGCAACACGGCTTCGGTGTCGTACTGCGGCACCATCAGCGCAAACGGATAGGGTGAGGGGACGTGTTCGAGCGACAGCGAGGCCACCGGACGACCTCCCGACAGGATGTTGGCGATGGTGACCTTGTTGCCCATGGCGAGGATGTCCGCCGCCGCCCCGGAGCGGTCGAGCAGCTCCAGCGTGCGCGGCCACACCGCGACGGCCCGAGCCGTGTGGGCCGCCTCGGGAATCTTGTCGATGATCCGCACCGGGACGCCGTAGCGGGCCAGTTCCAAGGCCATTGTCAGGCCTACCGGCCCCGCGCCGGCGACGAGCACCTGTTCCTTCATCCTGTCCTCCCCCTGATGTCGTGCTTCGGCCCGCCCCGCGGGATGAGCCTCTCGATCCTGCGTCGATGGCCGCGGTGCCGATGCGGCCGCCTTATGCCGTGGGCTGGTCGTTGCTGTTGACGGGCGGCCCCAGGAACTCCACGTGCCACTTCAGCCCGAAGGCATTGAGCGCCGCCTGGTCGGGGATGCCGTTGTGCATCACGCCGGCCAACTCGGTGAAGAAGGCAGCCGCATCAAGCGCCGGGGCCATGAGGATGTACTGGCGCGCGGGCTTGTCGGTCACGTTGCAGAAGCCGTGCTCGACCCCGCCGGGAATGCTGACCACGTCACCCGCCTCGGCATAGAAGCGCCGCCCATCCGCCTCATAGAGATACCGGCCCTCGATGACGCGGAAGATCTCCGCTTCGCGGTGGCGATGCCGGGGGGGACCCGCGCCCGGGGCGTTGATGGTCTCGATGAAGCAGAACTCGCCCGAACTCGCCGCGGGCGGCATGCGCACAAAGAGGTCGAGCCCGATGGCGGGGATCTTGATGGGCGCCTCGGTTCCTTTCGAATGCAGGAACGATATGGGCATGGGAACCTCCTTGAGACCGCAGTTGATGAGATGATATTGTTTTGATCCTAGTTCTCTTCCTCGAACAGCCAGATCTCCGCAGTAGGCTGGGGCAGACCGTCAGTGCCTTCGCGCAGGCCGAGGAAGGCGGGGATGCGTCGCTGCTGCTCGGGCGTGAGGGCGGCGACAAGAGGCTTCAGGGCGTGCGTCACCATCTTGAGGTCCTTCGCCCGCATAGCTTCAGCATCGGCGATCCGGTCCAGGATGTCCACGAAATCGGCCGGCGGAGGTGCCTTGGCCCGCTCGACCCGGCGCTCGGCGGACAGCTTCGCCGCCGCGCGGATGGCGGCCTCCACCGGCGGCCAGAGCTTCTGCTGTTCGGGACTGAGGGTCATCACCGTCTTCAGCGCGAGAAGGCGCGCCTCGAGCACGGCCTGGGCATCCGCCGCGCTGTAGAGCTCCACGGCGGGCGGCTCCTGCGGAACGCCGGCGGACGGTACGGTCTGGGCCTGCGCTGCGGGCGCTGTGATGACGAGCGCGCCCATCAGGGTGGCGACAAGGGTGCGGTTCATGGTCGTGCGGTTCATGGTGAAGATCTTTCTTAACCATTGGATTTGAGAGGAGACGGCCGTCGCCGTCACTGCCATCCGCCGCCGGGCAGCCGGCCGTGATAGGGGGTGTCGCGGCAGTGGCCCCACGGCCCGTGCCAGTAGCCGGGCGGGCAGCCATTGCCGAAGTAGCCGTAGGTGGGGGGCAGGTTGTAGACCCACCCGCCGCCCGGCACGCGGCCGGTATAGGGGGTGTGGCGGCAATGGCCCCACGGCCCGCGCCACCAGCCCGGGCCGCAGCCCTGGGCGACCGGGATCACGGTGGCGGTCGCCGGCACAGGGGGTGGGGCAAGGGGCATCGCCGAAGCCGGCAGCGCCGTCAGCGCACCGAGCCACAAGCCGAAAATCAGTCCGAAGGTGTTTCGCATGGGATCACTCGCAGTGAGACGTCCCGGGCCTCGACGATCGCAGCCCGCACTATGGGCCCCTTTGCGGACCCGGGTGCCAAGGAATTATCTCCACCGCGCTGAGGGCGCATCGACAGAACTGGTGATGCGCCATGTCATCTCTCGGCGCTTCGGCATCAAAACGGCCGCGACAACAGGCGCCCCGCTCGGGCTTGATCGTCGACACCCGCCTGACGGTGGCCGACGGCCATGCCGAGCGGGGCGCCGCTCCGTCGATGATCGAGCCTTGGGCCGACCGGCCCTACGCCGTCACACTGGGTGCGGACAAGGGCTATGACGCGGAGGACTTCGTCAACGAGTTGCGGTCGATGAATGTGCACCCGCACGTGGCCCAGAACACCTCGGGGCGGCGCTCAGTCATCGAGCCATGCTTCGACCTCGGCGAGATTCCACACGACGCAGCGCGGCGTCAGGAAAAAGCGCTTCGGGAACTCGCCGCGCTGTTCCATCTCGTAGATCGTCGTGTCGGCGAGTGGCACGATCTTGCGGAGCTCCGGGCGACGGATCGCGCGCTTGAACATGTCGGTAGCTGGCTGAAACCGCTTCGAGCCGCTCTCGACAGGCTCGTTGGCAGGTGGCTGCATGGCGTCTGAGGCCAAGGTCCGATCTTCTCGAGAAATCGTCTGGTCGCGTTTCATGTCGATCGCCTTCGATCGCTGTGGAATGACTTGCGACCACGATGACGCATGTTGCACCCGCCAATCCGGCAGGATCGTCACCGCCTGACGATCGCAATTGCGCCCTGCCGTCGGGCGGGGTGCTTCACAGCGGCGCTACTTGGGTGGCAGAGTTCGAACGAACGCAAGAGCTGCATCGAGGAGCCGTACAGCGAGCGCGTCATCGGCAAAGGTCTGAGGTGCGACGCGCACCCAGCCCGACATCACCCTCTCTCGCGAAACCATCGGCACGATGCCGTCAATCTCAAGAGCCCACTGATCATTGCCCTTACCGAGCCGGACAAGGACGCCATCGTCACGGGCGCCACAGAGAAGATTGCCGTGGAGCAACCACGCCCATCCGCCGAACATCGGCCGTTCGGTGAGCCCCGACGTCGGGTCGAGATGCTCTCTCAGCAACTCCTCAAGACCTGCATCTCTTGCCATTTACACCATCCGGACGCCCATTCGGCTCAGGTGACGACCATTGTTTCAGAAACGGTATCACAAGAGTGGATGAAGCCTATGACGATCAGAATGCGCGGCCTTCAGGTTCGGCGGCGTTGCACATCCTGATCCGGTCATCATGCCCGGCGCCCGCTGGCGCTCATGCCGGGCAATCGCTTGGGGGCGGTGTTTCCGACGCTGATGATGTTTCCAAAGGTCTCCTAGTGGAGCGAATTTGACATTTGAGCCCCGCCTGACATCAAGCTCCAGATCAAATGTCAAATTCAAAAGCTCCACTAAAACCATTAACTTGCTAGTGGTTCTCCTGACTCCGACATTGGCTCCCAGGCTCGTATCAGGCGGATGCAAATGTCGGAGCAGAACCACTAGAACGAAATCTTCAGCGATGCCTGCCTGCGCACGTCGCTTGGCGTCACGGCGAAGCGGTGCCTGAAGGCGCGATTGAAGTTGCCGAGATCGGCAAAGCCCCACCTGTAGGCGATCTCGCCGATGGTCGCGCTGGCCTGTCCCGTGTCGGAGAGATCACGATGGGCGCAGTCCAGCCGCTTGTTGCGAATATATTCGCTGACCGTCACCTGCTCGCCGCCGAACAGGCGATTGAGGTGGCGCGCCGAAATGCCGAGCCGTTCGGCGACGAATTCCGGCCCCAGCTCGGTGTTCGAAAGATGGCTGGATATGATGCTCTTGGCCTCGACAAGAGGCAGGACGCGTGACCGCTGCAGGCCCTTGCCGCCGCTGAATATAGCAGAGATAAGCTGCCAGCAGCGCTCTGCATCCTCCGGATTCCCGCCTGCCATCAACCTCAGCCCGGCATTTCGCAATGCGCCCGAGAGCGTCCTCCCGGCGCCCATATGGCCGTCGATATGCACCGGCGTGCTCAACTGCCCCGCCTTGCAGTCGTCCATCAGCTTCAAGCGCGGAATGTCGATAAGTATCTGCCGCATGCCGCCCGGAAAGCCGTAAAGGAAGGGCTGCTCGGCGTCATAGATCAACACGTCGCCGGCACTTACGTTCAGGAAGCGGCTGTGCTGGTAGAAGAAGGCGCTGCCTTCGATCAGCACGCAGGCGAAGATGGAGTCCTTCGGTTGTTCGCGCACAATCTGCGGCGTGCGCTCGACTATGTGCTGATTGCCGCGGATGTCGCTCAGCGAAAGACCCCGCACCTCGCAGCGCGTCACGCTGGCACTCAGGCCCCTACTGTCATGGGTGGAGCAGCGGATGCCTGTAAGCGAAGAGGCGTTATAAGCTTCCCAATAGTCGATGCGCTGCCTTTCCGGCACGTCCTGCGTAGAGGCGCGCATCAGCGACGGCGAAACATCAACCATGTCCATGTCCTCCCTCTTCGTACGGCGCGCCAAAAAGCCCGCATGCCATTGGGTATAGGTACCGGTCCGACTGTCCTTTCATAGAGCGCATCTCGGGAAAATTTGTCACTGGCAGACACCGCTCTTGTCCGTTTCGGACATCGTGCGGTGAGCGGGGCACCAGGCTATGGCCAGAAAATCCGAAACTGGCCAATGTCGGTTCATTCCACCGCAACAGCGGCTCCAGTGGATCGGAGCGACGCGTGAGAACTGCTTACCGCCAATGAACTGAAAGCGTGACAATGCCTGAGCATAGGGAAGAACCGTGGTTCTTCGATAAGGATCGTGCCGCCCTTCTGGTCATCGATATGCAGAAGGACTTCGTCGACGAGTGCGCGATCATGGAAGTGGCCATGGCGCGTCATCGCATCCCGGCCATGCGGCGGGTGATCGACGCGTGCCGGGTAGCCGGCGTGCCGGTCATCTATACGCGCCATGTCCTCAGTGACCGCTTCGAAGTCTCGCCGCTGGAAACCGCCTATCAGCCCAAGCTCAAGGTGACCGGCATGCGCGAGGGCAGCGAAGGCATCGAGATCGTGCCGGAGCTGATCCCGCTGCCCGATGAGACGGTGATCACCAAGCATCGCTACGACGCCTTTCACGACACGCAGCTCGAAACAGTACTGCGCAACATCCGCGGCGCTGGCCAGGTCGACACGGTGATCATCATCGGCACCGTCACCAGCATCTGCTGCGAGTCCACCGCCCGCGGCGCCTTCATGCGTGACTACAAGGTGGCCTTCATAAGCGACGCCAATGGCGGACTGGATGAGGCCTCGCACGATGCAACGCTCGAAATCATCGCCCGCGTATTCGGACGCGTCTTTACCACGAGCGAACTCATTGAAAATCTCTGATGGGGGGAAAGAACACCCGTGCCTCAGCAAGATAATATCGACAAAAGCTATGAATGGAAGGCCGTCACACTGCTCGGTCTCGGCTTCGGCTTGGTTGGGCTCGACCGCTGGCTGATCACCCCGCTGTTTCCGTCGGTGATGGAAGATCTCGGCTTGACCTACCAGCATCTCGGGACCACCGTCGGCGTGTTCGGCTTGTCCTGGGGTGTTTTCTCCATCATCATGGGCAATGTTTCGGACCGCGTTGGCCGCCGCAAGGTGCTGATCCCGGCGATGATCGCCTTCTCGCTACTGTCAGCCATGTCGGGCTTCAGCGGCGGCTTTGCCAGCCTCATCATCATCCGCACGCTGATGGGTGTGGCGGAAGGCTCGTTCTGCCCCACCAGCATCGCCGCCACCGGGGAGGCCTCGCATCCCAAGCGCCGCGGTTTCAATCAAGGCTTGCAACAGAGCCTGTTTGCGCTGTTCGGCTTCGGCTTCGCGCCGATCATCGCCACGCAGTTGCTCGAAGTGGTGCCCTCCTGGCGCTGGGTGTTCGTCATCTCGGCCTTCCCAGGCCTGATCCTCGCCGTCTTCATGTACCGCATCATCCGCGAGCCCAAGCGCCCGGCAACGACACCACGTCCGGTTGAAAAGGCACGGCCGGCAGAGTCGCCACGCTGGCGTGACCTCCTATGCAACCGCAACGTGCTGGTTGCCATGCTCAGCCTGCTTTGCGCCATGAGCGGTGTGTTCGTGATGGGGGCGATGATACCGAACTACCTCGTCGACTTCCTTAAGCTGACCGGTCCGCAAATGGGCTTCGTCATGTCGGCGATCGGCTTTGGCGGCTTCCTCGGCGAATTCGGCGTGCCCGGCATCTCGGACCTGATTGGCCGCAAGCCGACCGCCTTCCTCGCCTTCGTCGGCGCATCGATCTTCCTTATTCTGTTTGCCCAGGCCGATATTAATCCGTGGGTGTTGTTTGCGCTGCTGTTCGTCTCGGCGTTCTTCTGCCTCGGCCTGCTTGCGCTGTTCACCGGCCCGGTGGCAACCGAAGCTGTTCCAGCTGTTCTGATCGCTTCGGCGATCGGTATGGTGTCGGGCGTTGGCGAAATCTTCGGCGGCGGTGTGGCGCCATTCGTGGCCGGTTTCGTAGCCGACCGGTATGGCATCCAGTACACGCTCCATCTGGCGCTCGGCGGCCTAATGGCCGGTATCCCAGTCAGTCTCTTCCTGCGCGAAACTGCGCCGCGCAAAGTGGGCGCTACCGTTGCTACGCGCAGCGTCGACGAGGCAGGCGAAGCGGTACCGGACAGGCTCTGATACGATCTCCGCGCGTGATGCGTCGACCGGCAGCACGCTTCGGCCGAGTTGTTGCCGTCTCAGATGCGGAGGACACCGGCCGCGCTGTCGACGATCCCGACGATGGTCTCGCCGTCCATAGACGGATCGCGAATGCGACCGGTCGCCATAACGTCGCGCGTGCTGCGCTATGCCGAGGTCGAGCCCGCTGTTCAACCGAGCCTTGCCGGAGGAGGCGCTGGTGATCTTCCGGGACCGGCTGTTCCGGCGCTTCGACTTCATCGCGGTGAATCTCGCATCTCGGGATTATCTGGTGGGGGACGGCTTCACGGTCGCCGACGCCTATCTCTTCACCGTGCTCGGCTGGATGAAAGGTTTTTCGATCGACCTCGACCGTTGGCCTGCGACCGCGCGCTACATGCGGCGGATCGGCGGGCGGGCGTCCGTCCAATCTGCACTGGCACGGCAGGCGGAGACGCCTCCGGTGGAGTGATGAAGGACACGGGACGCTGGTTCCGGTTACTTCAACACAGCGAGAGCCGGCTCGATCAGCGCCTCCAGCTCCGCTCGCGTTGCGCCATCTCGTGCCTGGAAGGAGATGGCCTGCAGAATGCCGTGATAGAAGGCCGCGAGCTGCGCGACGTTCGTGCCCGTCGGCAGCTCCCCCTCGCGCGTACCGCGTTCAAGACGTGCCGCGATCAACTCGACCGTCTTGCGGCGTGCCTGGAACAGGTGCTCACGCACAGGCAGGTTCTCCGGCAAACAGTTGACGACACCGAGAATCAGCAGACATCCGCCCGGCTTAGTCGACAGGGCAACGTCGATGCTGCCCGCCAGCATGGCTCGAATGCCGTCGCGGACAGTGCCCGCGTCTTCAAGCGCTCGCATGGGAACCGAGCCGACCGTTGCGACGTAGAGGTCAACGGCTTCCCGGAAGGCCGCTTCCTTCGTGCCGAACGCTGCATAGAAGCTTGGCGGCGTCACACCGATCGCGGCCGTCAGGTCGTTGAGTTGCGCACCTTCGTAGCCCTTGGCCCAAAACACCTCCATCACCTGCTCGAGGGCGAAATCGCGATCGAAGCTGCGGGGGCGGCCACGGAGTGCCATGGAAGTCCTTTCTGTAGTCAGATTTATATAATTCAATTGACCCATTCGGGCAAGCGCGATAGCCATTTCTATAATTCTGACTATAGAAATGGGGCGAGGGCCATGGGTGGGGCGAGAGACGCCAATTCAGCATCAAGCCGAGATCGCATGCAGGGGCATGAGGGAATGCCGTCGGTCGTCTATCTCCTCGGGCTGACGATCTTCGCGCTCACCACCTCGGAGTTCATGGTCGCCGGTATGATGCCGGCCCTGTCGGCGGCCTTCACTGTTTCGGTGGCCGAGATCGGCTATCTGATCTCGCTCTATGCCCTCGGCATGGCGATCGGCGGCCCGCTGGTGATGGCGTTGCTCCTCCGCCTCAACGCACCGAACAAGCCGGCGCTTCTCGTTTTGCTCGGCCTCTATGTCATCGGCGGAGTGCTTGCGGCTCTCGCACCAGGCTACGGCGTCATGGCGATCGCGCGGATCGTGACTGGCGCGGCCAGTTCCGCCTGCTTCGGCGTGGCACTGGCGATTGCCGCGGACTTGGTGACGCCACAAGAGAGAGGTCGGGCAGCATCCATCGTGCTTGGCGGACTCATGCTCGCGCCGGTCTTCGGTCTGCCGGTGACCACGGCCATCGAGCAGGGCTTCGGATGGCGGTCGAGTTTTTGGAGCGTTGCCGCCCTCGCCATGCTGGCCACTGCTCTGGTTGCCGTCTTCGTGCCTGGCTCGCAGAACCACATCAAGAATGGCCTCGACGCGGAATTCGACGCGTTGAGGAAGGGGCGCCTTTGGGCGGCCTATACGACGAGTGGCCTCATCATCGGTGCCACCTTCGCCGCCTTCAGTTACGCGGTGCCGCTCTTCATCGACATGACGAAGCTGTCTCCGGCGACCATGCCGACGCTGCTCGCTGCCTATGGCGGAGCCAATGTCATCGGCAATCTCGTCGTCGGGCGTT
Organism: Chelatococcus asaccharovorans; assembly: GCF_003201475.1. Taxonomy (GTDB): domain Bacteria; phylum Pseudomonadota; class Alphaproteobacteria; order Rhizobiales; family Beijerinckiaceae; genus Chelatococcus; species Chelatococcus asaccharovorans. The sequence continues at coordinate 366,459 of NZ_QJJK01000007.1, forward strand.
TTGCCGACCGCCATACGATCCCGATCCTGCTCGCCGGACTGACAGCCCTTGCGCTGGCATTGATGACTTTCGCCGTTTTTGCAGCCAACAGTTACCTTGCTGTCTCGGCCTTTCTGGTTATCGGCATTGTTGGGGTGCCGATGAATCCGGCAATGGTCGCGCGCGTGATGCGGATCGCGCATCCGGGGCCGCTGGTGAACACGGTCCATACCTCGGCCATAACAGCCGGCCTCGCTTTCGGCGCGTGGGCGGGTGGCGTCGGGATCGACGCTGGCTATGGCCTCACCGCGCCGCTGTGGGTCGGCTTCGCGCTTGCCGTGTTCGGTCTGTTGAGCCTTGCGCCTCGTCGCATCCGATCGATGAGCGCTTAGCGGATCGGAGGCGCGATGCGGCGACGAGCGCACAATGGCCAGGAGGTTGTTGATCAACAGAATGCACTGTTGAGAGGCCGCATCCCCCTTGCAGCGCTGATCCAGACGCTGTCCGTGGCCGAGTATCTGAATTTCCGCCACGCGGCGAATGCTCTTGGCGTCAGTCAGTCGAGCGTAAGCACCAGGATCAAGACGTTGGAGGAGGATCTCGGTGTTGTTCTATTCGAGCGCCGCCACCGTGGCGTCCGTCTGACCGACGCCGGCCGCAGTTTCATCACGGAAGTGGCCGCGGGGATCAGCCATCTCGATCTTGCGATCAAGACCGCAGGGGCGGCGAGATTCAGCGCGATCCGGCCCTCAGGCAAGCCCGCAGGCACCGCCTGCGCGAAAACCTTGGATCGTGCCTATTCGGCTTGGCTTACGGCTGGGCTCAGAATGGCCCGCATATCCGGCGTCGCCAGAAGCCGCTGATACTCGCTCGCCGACAGCGCGTTGATGAGCAGTCGGCCGCTGACATCGGCCTTGATGTATTCGACCGCAAGAAGGCACGTCACCGCGTTGGTCGTCAGAACAGCTTGATCGGGCGTGCGGTCGCCGAATTCGGCGACGACCGTCTCGTTGTCGTCGGCCACGACCACGGCCAGCCGGCGGCCGGAAAGGCGCAGGCGGGCGCTCGCCCCGCATTCGGAGAGATCGTATGTATGCGGCCCGACAAGAGTCCGTTTGCCATAGATCGCCACGTGGGTCTCGACGCCACGCGCCGCCGCTTGTTCAAGCAGCGGACCGATCTCGTCCATCTCCTCGTCCCAGATGCCCGCAAAGATGCGGCGTTCGGCGCCCGCCGTGACGCGCGCGAAAGCCGGAACGATCGTCTGACGGCTGCGCAATGACCAGACAAGGCCGAGCTCCTCCTGGACCGGCAAGTCATCGAGCTTTTCTTTGGCGGCAAAGACATCAGCTTCGAAGCGAGACCGGGCGACGGCCAGCAGCTCGGCATGCGGAACGGCTAAGTAACGCACCGGCTCGGACCGGTTGACCAGGACCGCTCCTTTGCTCTCCAGCCGCCCGAGCGTTTCATAAATTTTCGACGGCGGCACGCCCGCGCCGCGGCCGACCTCGGCGCCCGTCAGGGCGCCTCGACCGACCAGCGCGATATAGGCCTGCGCCTCATATTGCGAAAACCCAAGACGGGTCAGTGTGTTGATCAGCTCTGGGTCGATCGTCATTGGCATCAGGTCGACGGCGTTCCCGTATCGGCCCGCTTCTCGAAAGAGCGAGGATGAATTTATTGACTACCATGGTGGTAGGTAGCATAAATAGCAACTACTACCGCGGTAGTAATGGGAGAAATTGCGATGCGCACGCTCATCAGCACGGGCTCCCCGTGGGAGCCGAAGGTCGGCTATTCGCGGGCCGTGATCGTCAACGACACAATCTACATTTCGGGGACGGCGGGTCAGGGCGCCGACCTCTACGCCCAGACCAGGGACGCTCTCGCCACGATCGAAAAGGTTCTGACGGACAATGGGTTCGCGTTGGCCGACGTCGTGCAAAGCCGGCTGGCCGTCGCCGATTTCGCGCATTGGCAGGATGCGGCGCGCGCCCATGGCGAAGTTTACAATGCGATCCGACCGGCATTTTCGCTGGTGCATGCGTTGCCTTTCGTCGAGGACACGATCCTCGTCGAAGTGGAGGCCATCGCTGTGCGGGGGAGCGCGTGACCACCGCACCCGATCCACGCGAGACGCCGCTTTCCGCCGGCGTGGTCGTCCTCCTGGCAATCACGGCCGGCGGAGCGATCGCCAATAATTACGCGATCCAACCGAGCCTCAGTGCGATCGCGCAGGATATCGGCGCCACGGCGAGTATGATCAGCCTGACGGTTTCGGGCGTCATGCTCGGATATCTCGCGGGGCTGGCGCTGCTTGTGCCGTTGGCCGATCATGTGAACCCGCGCCGTTTGATCCCCGGCCAACTCCTTGCGCTGGCGGCAGCGCTGACTGCCGCCTCGGCAGCGTCGAGCGCAGGCATTCTCCTGAGCTGCCTCGTTCTCGTCGGGGCGATGACCACGGTCGCCGCGCAGACAAGCGCGATTGTCGGCAAGCTCGCAGCGTCTGCTCACCGGGGCAAGCAGATGGGCCTCGTCTCCGCAGGCATCTCGGCAGGAATTCTCCTGTCGCGCTTCGTCGGCGGTCTGCTATCGACCTGGGGCGGATGGCGCGCAATGCTGCTTTGCTTCGCCGGTGCCTGTTGCATCGCTGCATTGGCGACGGCTCTGAGGCTGCCAGATCGCCGGCCGCAGGCCACAGAAGGGTATTTCTTCACACTGCGTTCGGTGCCGGGGCTGCTGATCCTTTTTCCACAACTGCGTCTGTCGGCGGCGGCAGGCATGCTCTGGTTCTTCGCCTTCAGCACCATCTGGGTCGGGCTCGCGATCTCGCTGGCGCTACCGCCATGGTCGATGAGTGCCGATGCGATCGGTTTGTACAGTCTTGTCGGGCTGCTCGGTCTCTTCGTCACACCCATGGCAGGGCGCTTTGCGGACCGGTACGGCGCGCGACGGGTCAAGCTTGTCGGCCTTACGGCTGCGGCCGCATCGAGCCTCGTTCTCCTATTCTCTCTCGGTCAGCCCTTCGTCTGCGCACCGGCCCTTGCGGTCTTTGATGCCGGTTGTTTTGCCGCGCAGGTCGCGAACCAGGCCGCCGTCGTCCGGCTCGATCCCGCCCGCTCAGGCGTATTGAACTCGGCCTATTTAGTGCTCTATTACGTTGCCGGAGCAATCGGTACGGCCGTGGCCGGACCACTTGTGACGGCCGGCGGATGGACCCTTCTTGCCAGCGCCGCCGTCGCAGCCATCGTTGGCGCGATCGTGGTTTCTTGCTTTCACTTCAAGCCAGAGACGCGGAGGATCTGAAAGATGCTTCAACAGGGTGAACTCGGTTCGAAATTCTCTGCTTTTTCCGAACATTGGCGGCCGAAGATCATCGCGAGCCTCAACGGCCAGGAGGTCAAGATCGTGAAAGTTCTGGGGGTATTTCCTTGGCACATACATGATGACTGTGAGGAAATGTTCGTTGTGTGGAAGGGCCGCTTTCGCGTCGAGTTTCGGGACCGGATTGTTGATATGGGACCGGGGGAATACGTCGTTATTCCGCGTGGCGTGGAGCATCGAACCGCGGCGGATGAGGAAGCGGAGATCATTATCTTCGAGCCTGCGGAAACCCGCAACACTGGCAATGTCGTCGACGAGATCTTCACCGCTCCTCAGGGCGTAACGATTTGACGTGAATCCATATCCGCTCGCGCCGACTGTATTCCGATCCGGAAGTCGCGCACCGGACGGCCGTCTTCATCGACGATGCACAAGCGGCACCGAATCCGTCAGCCCTGATGGTTGCCTGCGGGCCGCCATACTGACGTCCCCCGGCGCCGGTCAGGGCCCCTGCTGCGCGTCTACCTCGCCGAGTAGCCAGTGGCGGAACGCTCCCATTGCTGCGGTCTCGGAGCGAGATTTCAGTCTCGTCAGCCAATAGGCACCCACGGAGATACTTAGTGCGAATGGCTGGATGATGCGGCCGGTAGCAACTTCGTGTGCAAACATCGAAACGGGGACAAGCGCGACGCCAACTCCTCGAGCAGCGGCCTCCATAAGAGTCAAAGACGAATCGAACATCCAGCCCCGCAGATTAGATATATCCACCTCTGCTGCCGCAAACCAGCGAGGCCACTCGTCAATACGGTAGGACCGCAGCAATTCAGCCTTTGCCAAGTCCGCCGGCGTCGCAAGAACATCGCCGAACGCCGGGGAACAGACCGGGGAGAGTGGAGCGTCGATGAGATGGGTCGCTTCAGTGCCGTGCCATGCACCGTTTCCGAAGCGGATGAAAAAATCCAGTCCGTCGAGAAGGATGTCGGATCGATTGTTATTTGTCTTAAGCCGAAGATCGATATGGGGATTGGCTCGCTTAAATCCGGACAAACGCGGTAGCAACCATCCGATCGCGAAGGTTCCTACGACTCCGACAGTAAGGATCTCGCTGAAGTTGCCCTCTTCGAACTGGCTTAGCGTCGTGCTCATCCTGTGAAAGGCGTCTGAGAGCACCGGTAGAAGAGCATTTCCCTCATCGGTCAACGACAGTCCGCGAGGAAGTCTTTTGAAAAGCATCACTCCAAGAGCGTCCTCAAGGGACTTTACTTGGTGACTGATGGCTGTCTGGGTGACACGAAGCTCAAGGCCCGCTCGGGTGAAACTCGTGTGACGGGCTGACGCCTCGAAGGCGCGCAGGGCGTTGAGCGGGAGCTTCGAAATTTCCATATTTCGTCCTTTGACCAACTTTTATTCATGTCATAGCAGATTAATGATCATTTGCCTTGGGCATAGCGCTGCGCAATGGTTCGGCTGTGGGGACGGACGAGCGGCTGCCAACCTTTCGTCGCCGTCCCATTTCGCAAAAATTCTGAAGGAAAGAAGATGACAATGATGGTGTAATGCCAGCTTGCGCTTGGCCGCTTACCTGCAATGGCTGCAGCCACAGCAGTGAGCTCTCATGTTTTCGCCCAAGAATCCACGTCCACAGGGTCGGCGCTAACCGAAATGGAGCGCCGCCACGCGAGGCGCTTTTCTGTCTCTCCATTTTGGATATGGGAACCGGACGGCGGATCGAGCCGTGCCAATGTGCGGATGCTCACGTGAGCACATTCAAAGCGATGGCGGCTGCGCATATATTGCAATGTGGAGGACATTTGCGCCACGACTACTTCTGCGGCAATCGTCGAAAGCCTTAGGAAGCTAGTATTCGGCGATGTTCTATCGCCGGCATCCCGTTCGCAAGTTGTAGCCGCCGGTTGCGACATCCCAGGGATCTCGGCCGGCGATCGGAACGCAGTAACTGCGGAAATCGGCAAGATCGCGATTGAGGACTTATCCGCATCGACGGGGCGGGCCGCTTCGGACGCTATTCTCATTGACGTTTCCCAACGGCTTGAGCCCGCCGGATCGCAATCCGCAGCAGTCATCACAAGAAGAGAATCGAACATGTCCGGAAAGGACGAACATGAATCGTAGAAATTTTGCATTATTTGCTGCCGTGTGCCTCAGCTTTTCCGGGCGCGCTCAGGCGACCGAGACGGATGACCGCACGCGCGTGGGAAACATCGTCGACGCGGCGGTTCGACCAATGATGGTTGAAGGTGACATCCCGGGAGCAGCAGTCGGCGTTACGGTCGGCGGAAAGGAGTACGTTTTCTGCTATGGCGTTGCCGATAAGAAAAGTGGCAGGAAGGTAACGAGTGATACAATCTTTGAGATTGGCTCTGTCAGCAAAACGTTTACGGCGACCCTGGGTGCTTATGCTCAGGTGCAGGGAGTGCTTTCCCCTAGCGATCCGGCCAGCAAGTATCTTCCTGCTCTCAGTGGCACGGAATTCGACCGGGTTCGTGTTCTTGACCTCGCAACGTTCACGGCAGGTGGCCTGCCTCTCCAATTTCCCGACGAGGTAACAACCCACGATCAGATGATCGCGTTTTATAGAGCGTGGAAACCCGATCAGCGGCCAGGCACAAGCAGGCGCTATTCGAATCCAAGCATCGGACTATATGGGCATTTAGCTGCGAAAAGCATGGCTATGCCGTTCGATGAGCTGATGCAGAAGCACCTTCTGTCCGCTCTTGGGTTGAAGCACTCGTTCATCACCGTTCCCAACAGCCAGATCGAGAACTACGCCTTCGGGTATACGAAAGAGAACAAGCGGATCCGGGTTGCGCCTGGCCTGTTCGATGCAGAGGCATATGGCGTGAAGAGCACCGCCGCTGATGTGCTCCGGTTCGTGAAAGCCAATATCGACGCAGGCGATGGGGAAAGCGCGCTTCATCGCGCGATCCTGCAGACACATATCGGCCGTTTTCAGATTGGCCCCATGGCGCAAGGCCTGGGATGGGAGATCGTGCGATATCCGACCAGTCTGGATACACTGCTTGCCGCGAATTCTTCCGAGATGGCTTTCACGCCCCAGAAGGCAATTCCGATCGCACCAACCGCAAGGCCCTTGGACGACATCCTGATCAATAAAACCGGGTCGACGAATGGTTTCGCTGCGTATGCCGCGTTCGTGCCAAAAGAAAAAGTCGGCGTTGTAATTCTCGCGAACAAGAATTTTCCTATTCCGGCGCGCGTGAACGCCGCGTATGCGATCTTGCGCGCAATCGGGGCTGCGACCAGTCCGACCAAGGGTCAGCGCAGATAAGGGGCGTTGGTGCGCAATCAACGCGCGTTGGCAGGCCAGAAGCGCACGATGGTCGTCGCAGGTTTCTGGCGGATTCACGCCAAACCGCAAGATCGGTCGAGCAAGTTGCGGCTCTTGGTGACTTAACTGGCGCGGCCACGGAGGAAGGAATGATGAAGGCGGCGCTTCGGACCTATCATGCCCGCATGCGGCGGGTGCTGGACCATATCGACCGGCATCTCGACCGCGATCTCGACCTGGAATCGGTGAGCGGCATCGCGGCCTTCTCGAAGTTTCATTTCCACCGGCAGTTCGTGGCGACCTTCGGGTTGTCCGTGCACCGCTATGTCCAGCTTGCTCGCATGAAGCGCGCTTCGTACCGGCTGGCTTACAGCGACGCCCAGAGCGTCACGGACATCGCGATGGATGCCGGCTACGAGGCGCCGGACGCCTTTGCCCGCGCCTTTCGGCAACGGTTCGGGCAATCGCCGTCGTCCTTCCGGAAATCTCCCGATTGGGAAACGTGGCTGGCGGCCTTCGGGCCTCTCGAGAACGCGAGGAACAAGCTCATGCAGACAACATTCACCGCAATGGACGTGACGATCCGCGACGTGCCGCCGACGCCGGTGGCGATCTTCGAGCATCGGGGCGACCCGGCGACGCTCGGCGCCACCATCCAGCGGTTCATCGCGTGGCGCAAGGCCGCCGGCCTTCACCCCAAGACAAATCCGACCTTCAACGTCTGGCGTTCCGAGCGCTGTCCCGAGCAGCCGGCTGATTACAGCGTGGACCTCTGTGTCGGGACCGACCAGCCGATCGAGCCGAACAGCGAGGTCAAGGCCGGCGAGATCCCCGGCGGCCGCTGCGCGGTGCTGCGGGTCGTCGGCAACACCCACAATCTGGAGCCCGCCGCGCTCTATCTCTATCGCGACTGGTTGCCGGCCAGCGGCGAGGAAGCCCGCGATTTTCCGATCTATTGCCAGCGGCTCAGCTTCTTCCCGGAAGTGCCGGAGCATGAGACTGTCGTAGAACTGTTCTTGCCGCTGAAATAGCGTCCTCGCTTCGCCGCCGGGACGTCGCGGCTGTCGATCATTGCCGTCGTCAGGTTGCGGTGGTTGACCTTCGATCCTCTGCGCGGGAGCCACGGCTTGGCTGTCATGTCGGCGGCCCCCTGCAGATGCAAGGCGCCTTGTGGGTGTCGCCCAGGATGCTCCAAACGCGTTTGGCGCTGCTGACAATGAGCTGGATCGACTGATTCAATTCGGCTTCGGTCGAGCTTCCATATGCGTTCCTCAATCGGATTGCTTCGGCTTGGAACATGATGGCCGTGAGGGCATCCGCGATCTGAGATCGCGCGCAGTCCGGGGCCGCTTGGTCGGTGCAATGCCCGTTGCAGCCTCCTTCGTTTGGAGCAGACGGGCGGCCAGCCTTGTCCGTGTCAAACAGAATGCTGTTCAGGGGCTGCATCTCGATAACGTCCTCCGCGTCACGACGGCGTCAATCGTCATCAGAAGCACAGGCTTGCACAGGCACGCGCGTGCCGCGCGCAAAGTGTTGGAAAGTGTTGTTGAGAGCCGAAGGCAGAGCGCTCGACCAGTTTGCGTTCCGCGGTGCCGTGGTGCCTCGATCAGATCGCCGGCCCGGCCCGACATTCCGGCCTCGTGGAGCTTTCGAATTTGACATGTAAGTCCCGCCCGACATCAAGCTCCGGATCAAATGTCAGATTCGAAAGCGCCAATAGAACCAATAGCTTGCTGGTGGTTCTATTGACTCCGACATTGGCTCCAAGGCTCGTATCAAGCGGATGCAAAAGTCGGAGTCGAACCACGAGTAGCCGGACCAGGCGCGGTTTCGGCGCCGAACGCACTTCCTGTCGTCGCCTTGCAGCTATTTACGCAACTTAACGGGCGCGCTGTTGCGTCGCGTGTCAGCATCTTCGTCGTTCATCGTGTCCGAACGTCAACAAAACACTGAGGTGCTGCCATGCCACTTCGACGCATCTGTTCCGCCGCCATGCTGGCGTCTTCCCTGGTCCTGATCGCCCCCGCTGCGGCGATGGCCGAACCCATCAAGAACATCGTCCTGGTGCACGGCGCCTGGGTCGATGGGTCCGGCTGGAAGCCGGTCTATGAGATACTGACCAGGAAGGGCTTCCAGGTTTCGATTGTCCAGGAGCCGGAATCGTCGCTCCGGGATGACGTCGCCGCCGCCAAGCGCGTGCTCGACATGCAGGATGCGCCGGCCATCCTGGTCGGACACTCCTACGGCGGCTCTATCATCACCGAAGCTGGCATACACCCAAAGGTGGCAGGACTTGTCTACGTCGCTGCCCACGCGCCCGACGTTGGCGAGGATGAGGGCGAGCTCGGAAAGAAGATGCCGAGCGTGCTGGGCAAGACCGAAGGCGCCATCAAGGTGACGCCGGACGGCTACACCTACCTCGACCCGGCTTTGTTCCCCAAGCTGTTCGCCCCTGACCTGCCGCGCGAACAGGCTGAGTTCGAGGCACGCTCGCAGGTGCTGGCCAAGGCCGAGGTTTTCAACACGCCGCTGACCGCCGCAGCGTGGAAGACAAAGCCAGCCTGGGGCATCGTGGCCGGCAACGACCAGATTATCAATCCCGACCTTGAACGCTTCTACTACGAGCGGGCCAAGGCGCCGTTCATCGTCATCGAAGGCGCCAGCCATTCGGTTTACGAATCCCATCCGAAACGCGTTGCCGATGTGATCGAGGAGGCCGCGCGGGATGTCGGCGAGAAGACGAAATGATCGCAATCCAAAGCCGTCGTATCGCGCAATCCGCATGACGGCTTCCTTCAGGGCAAGCGGGTGGGCCATGGCCGCTCTTTCAGATCTTTCGCCAGGCAGAACTTGGGGCACATCGCATCGGTCGCGCGAGCAGCGCATCGCCGCCGGCAGTACCTATGCGCGCGGCAAGCAGGTCGCGCAGAAGGATGGCGAAGCGCGCCTGCAGGATGACGAAAAGACGTGCATGCAAGGAAACGACGAATGACTATTCTCTACTCGACCAAAGTCTCCGCGACTGGCGGATTGCAAGGTCGAATCCGCAGCGAGGATGGCGTCCTCGACCTGGACTTCGCCGTACCGACTGAATTGGGGGGACCGGGAGGCGCTACCAATTCCGTGCAGCTCCTAGCAGGCGGTTACGCCGCATGTTTCGGGGACTCGCTGCTTCGCGTCGCCCTGCAGTTGGGACACCGGTTCTCGGCGGGCGACCTGACGGTGGTCGCCGAAATCGGCATGAGTTGCACTGAGCCGGAGGTCTTTGTCCTGCACGCCAGCCTCGCCGTCACCATCGCTGGTGTCGATCAGACGACGGCCGAGACGCTGGTCGCCAGGGCCGACGCGATCTGCCCTTACACATATGCCTTTCGGGGAAACATCGAGATCGTCAAGACGGTGACGACGTGGTGATCTGCCCGCCTCGCGCCTCCGCACCGTCGCATGCTCGCGGTCGCGACCGGGGGTACCGGGAGTGAGGCTGGCCGATCACCGAATGCCATGATGTCGAGCGAGCAGAAAGCCAATGGGCCCAATGCAAGGCTCGGACGCTGCGATTCTTGAACGCTTGGGTGATTAATGCGATCATTCCGCTCCGATCCGGACTTGTGCAATGCGTGGGTGCCCAATGAGCGAGACGCCGCTCTCCGGAAATCGAGCCATCAGAAGGCGCGCCTACGGCTCGCAATTGGGCGAACCTTTCGGCTTGTTGAAGCCCCTCAGTCACATCAGCCGCACGTTGAAACGAGGTGCGCTGGCTGTCACAGAGTTGCAATCCCAAGCGCCGCCGCGGGATCCAACACCGTCTTTCGGCTATGACGATGCCTATCTGGTGATTGTAAACCTCAGGCATATGGGGCTTGAGCTTTGGCTGAACGATAGTTTCCGCTTGAGCGATGCCTTGCTTCAGGGAAAGACCTACATTTCCGATCTGAGACCGGAACCGCGGGTCCTCATACGGGATCCTTTCCACACCGTGAATTTCTACATGCCCATCCCAACCTTGAAGGCGTATGCCGAGCAGAACGACATGCCGGTCTTTACGGATTTTCCTCAACCTCCCCATGATGGCCAGGACGATCCGGTGATGCGCAAACTTGCCGGGGCGGCCTTGGCGGCATTTGCCCATCGCCACCAAACGAGCGGCCTGTTGCTCGACGCGATCCTCGATGCGGTCTGCATCAACGTACTAGGGCGATATGCCGGGAACAACCGCGGTGCTCCCACCAGGCCCCGTGGTCTGACCCCGTGGCAGGAGCGTCGCGCGAAGGAACTCATCGACGAACGTCTCGACGTGTCGCTGTCGGAACTCGCCCACGAATGTGGCCTTTCCATTGCCCATTTCGGTCGAGCTTTCAAGCGTTCCACCGGGCTTGCGCCGCATCAGTGGCAACTTCGCCGTCGCATGAAGCGGGCACGGGTCCTGTTGACAGGCTCGACGCTCTCGATTGCTGAGGTCGCTCTTGCGTGCGGGTTTTCGAGCCAGAGTCATTTCGCCACCTCCTTCAAGGAGAATACCGGCGTAAGCCCCGGGCGCTGGCGTCGGTCGGGTCTCCGGGAAACAGGACCGGAGTTCAACTGACGTCCAGCGTGGCGAATGTCCTGCCGCGAGCCCCGCAAACGGGGTGAAATCATATTTCCGCAAGCGACGCCGGGTTTTCGGAAGACAGGCCCGCCGTTCTCTCCAACATGTTCAACGGCCTGAATATGTCGGCGCAGGAGCGGAAGCTGTGACAGGTCGTGCAGCCGCCCGGACGGACAAGGTCTTGCCTGCCCCGCCGCACACCCAAGCCGGTGCGCGCCCGGGGACGGTATCGTTCGGAAGCTTCCGAGTGGATCACGCACGCCGGCTCCTCTTGAGAGATGGCGAGCCCGTGCGGGTCGGCTCGCGTGCTCTGGATCTGCTGATCGCCCTTGTTGACCGCGCCGGAGACGTCGTCGGCAAACATGAACTGCTGGACGTCGTATGGAAGGGGGTGGTCGTCGACGAAGCGGCCGTCAGGGTGCACCTGGCCTCTCTTCGCCGTGCCCTCGGAGACGGTCGAGACGGTGCTCGGTACATCGTCAATATCCCAGGCCGGGGCTACAGCTTCGTCGCTCCGATCGCACGTGATGAGCCGAAGGCACACCCGCCGCAGGCAGAGCCTCCGGTTGCCCGATCCATTGGCCCGGTGCCGGCGCCGTCGCGCGCGCCGATCGGCCGGGATCATGTTATCGGCAGCCTGAGCGAACTCCTCCTGACGCGAAGGTTTGTCAGCGTCGTCGGGGCGGGAGGCATCGGCAAGACGACGGTGGCGGCAGCCATCGCGCAGAGGCTGCGGTCGGAATTCGGCGATGACAATGTCGTCTTCGTCGATTTCGGCGCCGTTTCCGAGCCCGAACTGGTTCTGGGCGCGATAACCTCCGCGGTCGGCTGCGCTGTCGGCGGGGCAGATCCTTTCGCCGAACTGCTCACCTTCCTCGACGAAAAGCGCATGCTGATCGTCTTCGACAGTTGCGAGCATCTCGTCGACCAGACCTCGCAGCTGGCAGGCAAACTGTATCAGCGTGCGCCCAGCGTCCATATGCTGATCACCTCCCGGGAGTCGTTGCGTGTCGAGGGAGAGACCGTCCATCTGCTTAGCCCCTTGGCCTACCCGGCCGACGAGAAGCCGACCGCCGCCGAGGCGCTGGCGACGCCGGCCGTGCAACTCTTCATGGATCGGGCAGCCTTCAGCGGATTTCATGGAGAATTGACCGACGGCGATGCACCGGTCGTAGCCGAGATATGCCGGCGGACTGACGGCATCGCGCTGGCCATCGAACTGGCTGCCAGCCGCGTTGGCACTTATGGCATTCACGGTGTCGCCAGTTTGCTCGCAGGCAACATGGAACTCAGCCTGACGGGCCGGCGCAACGTCGTCGCACGACATCGAACGCTGGAAGCGATGCTGGACTGGAGCTTCAACCTGCTCGCGGAAGACGAGCGGCGCATCCTTTGCCGGCTGTCCGTGTTTGTTGGCCTCTTCACGATGGAGGCTGCCTGCTCTGTCGCGGGAGATGGAGAGCAGGATGCAGCGGTCGCAGCGACCTTGGCAAGTCTTGTCGACAAGTCCCTCGTATGGGTCCAGCCCGAAGGTGAGGGGGTCTTCTACCGCCTTCCCGACATGACGCGCGCCTATGCGAGGGGCAGGCTGGACGAGAGTGATACGTCGGGATCGATCGCCGATCGTCACGCCCGCTATTTCGCGGCCCTGTTCAAGGCAATTGCGCTGGAGCACGGCGCATATACCGACATCGGCCGCTACGTGCCGCATATTGGCAATGTGCGCAAAGCATTGGAATGGAGCTTCTCCAGTGACGATCGGCACGCGATCGGCGTTGAGCTTGCAGCCGATTCGGCGCCTCTTTTCCTCGGTCTCTGGCTGCTCACGGAGTCCAGTCATTGGGCGCGTCGGGCGTTGGAGGTCGCCAAAGGCGTCAGCGATCTCCCGCGACGGGAAGTCCGTCTGCTTGAGGCGTTGGCGGTGTCGACGATGCACACGCTTGGCAACACGCAGGAGGTACGCAACGCCATCGAGCGGGGGTTGAATCTGTCGGACACCGAGGGAGGCGGTTTGACGCAACTCCGCCTGCTCGCCGGCCTCAACCTTTTTCTCACCAGGCTTGGTGATTTCGACGGCGCCCTGGCCGCCGCGAAAAGAAGCGGGGCGATTGCCGCGAAAAGCGGAACGCCTGGCGACCGAGTCATCGCCGAATGGATACTCGCCGCAGCCTATCACATGGCGGGCGATCAGGCAGCGGCGCTCGACCATTGCGAGCGCGGCTTCATGCTGGAGGCAAATGTCGGTCAGCTGGAAATTAATCTGTTTGGATACGATCACCACCTGCGCGCCGAACTTGCGCGGGCACGCGCGCTCAGCCTGAGGGGGGCTCCTGTTGCTGCCAGCCAACTGGTCCTTGAGGCAATGGACCGGGCCTCCCGGTCGTCTCTTCCAGGCGACTACAGCATGGCTGCCGCTCATGGCATTCCGGTTCTGCTCTGGAGTGGCAGCGTCGACCAGTCGGGAGAACATATCGAGCGTCTGCTCGCTCATGCCGAGCGGCACGCGCTCAAGAGTCACGCGGCTGCCGCCTTGGTGCTGCGAGGAGAACGGCTCCTACTTCTCGGAGAATCCCCGGCCGGTCTCGAGACGCTGCGGGAAGCGCTCAACATGCTCGTTCGCGAGCGCTTCCACATGATCATTCCGGCTGCGTCGCGGTCTCTTGCCGAGGCGCTCGCCCAATGCGGCAACCATGGCGAGGCGGCCGCGACCGTTGACGGTGCGATTTCCTCCGCGACGAAGATGTCTCAAAGGTTTTATCTGCCAGATCTTCTTCGTACGCGAGGTGAGATCCTCCTGCGCGGCCCCTCTCCCGATGTCGAAGCGGCAGAGGCGGCGTTCCGGAGTTCGATCGAACTGGCAAGAGATCAGTCCGCAACAGCCTGGGAGCTGAAGGCTGCCGTTCCGCTGGCTCGCCTCCTGCTTCAACAGGGAAGGGACGCCGAAGCGCAGGCACTCCTGGGATCGATCTATGAAGCCCACCCGGAAAAGGACGGCACGAGGGAGCTCACCGAAGCCGCGCATATATTGAGGAGAGCGCCGCGGGAACCTGATTGACCTGCCCATTCCTGTTTGCGTCTCTTTACGCCGCTTTGCGCCACGTTGCGGCAGTTGGCGCCCCACGTTCCGCCGTCAGGCCCATCCTCACGCAGCTGCACAACCGTTCGCATGTGCTTAAAGGCCAAGCCGAGCTAACAACATATATGCTCTCGTCACATTCATGGATCTTGCGATGACGGAAGGCCCAACTGCATCGTTGATGGGGCCCAGCGGCTACGGCCGACGGGCCGCCTTGCGCAGATCGTCCCTGACTGAAGGCTCAAGGGAACGCCAGTCGCAGTCGCGTAACGCCGCCTCCATGGCATAAAGCGCGACGAGCGTGACATGCCGGCCGAAGCGGAATTTGAGCCGATGATAAGCCTCGACCGCGCCCAGTCGCCGCAGCGCTTCTTCGCTGCCGATATCGACCTCGGCGAGCATCCGGGCCGTCGCCGGACCGAGATTGCGCATCTCCGCGATCGGCCGGCTCAAGCGGTTCCCTCCCGGGCCCGCAGCTGTGCCAGGTAATCCTGGTAGGTCTTGCCGGCCTCCACGGGAAAGGTGCCGCGTCCGGACGATACGGCCTCGATTCGATCGGCACGGAACACACGGAAGTCCGACCGCGCCTCGCACCAGGCCGTGAGCGTCCAGACCCGCCCCCAGAATTCCAGATGGAGCGGCCTGACGGTCCTGTCCGACAGCATTCCGTCGCGCCGACGGTATGTCATGGCGAGCAGGGCGCGCGCCTTGACGGCATCGCGCAGGATCGGCAGGAAGCGCTGAGGACCTGTCGGAGCCGGCGTGAACAGGCTGACTGCGCCGGCATGGTCGGCCCCTCTTTGCGACGTGGGCGCAACGGCGTCGATCTTGACCTTCAGCCGCGCGGCCGCCTCCGATAGCGCGGGGTCTCCCATGCGCGAAACGAGTTCAACGCCGAGATGCAGGGCTTCCAGCTCCGCGCTGCTGAGCGTGAGCGGCGGCAGGAAGATGGGTTCGCGCAGGATGTATCCCACCCCACGCTCGCCCTCGATCGGTATGCCGGATGCGACGAGCGTGTCGATGTCGCGATAGACGGTTCGCAGCGACGTCTCCAGCCGCTCGGCCAGATCGCGGCCGCGCCAGAACCGGCCCTCGCGAAAGAGCTGCAAGAGTTCGAAGAGACGGTCGGTCCGGCGCATCGGTCGCTCATTCTGCCATCAGCATCAGCCTGTTATGTGCCATGACGGCGGATGACGCGTCGATAGCGGCGATAAACGCTGCGAGCGAAGGGGCTTTCATCAAGGCGTCCGCCGCCGCGCGCGCCGCCTCCATGTCCGTCCACTCCACATGGTCGATCCAGGCGCCGTCGCCGCCCTTCGACAGGTGGCGCCGGACGAAACCCTGGCATGATTGCAGAAACCGACTTGCCTTTTTAGCTTCCTCGAGAAAGTCCTCTTCGGAAGAGCCGGACGTGAGCCTGAAGTGAACGATCTCGATGATGCCTGTCATGGTCGCCTCGCGATGTTTGAACGATTGCAGGCGACACGCTAGTCCCGCGCAACTGCCAAGTGTCTGTCAGTTGGATGTAAGTGTCTGTCAGTTGCCGAACGTTTGTCAGTTGCCAAATGTTTCCGTTACATCGGCCCTCTGCAGGCGTTCGAGCGCGTCATAGGTGCGGGCGCTGAGACGGCCGCGGTAGGTGAGGGTCTCGTCCATATCGGTCAGGACAAAGCGGACACTGCGAAACGCCGATATCTCGGCTTCGGCTAAAGGCCTCAAGGCATTCTCCGGTGGGGGCGGACTCGATTGTCGGTTGCGTTTTGCTATTGACTGCGTTAGTTGGTATCAAAATGCAACCTAAAGCGCGTTCCCTTGCCGAATGTCCCGCCGCCCGCGCGCTCGAATGCGTCGGCGAGTGGTGGAGCATTCTGATCCTGCGCGATGCCTTCCAGGGCATCACGCGCTTCGAGGAGTTCAAGACGAGTCTGGGGATCGCACCGAACATTCTGTCGCGGCGCCTTGCGCATCTGACCGAGGCGGGGCTGTTCGAGCGGCGCCTCTACAGCGAGAAGCCGCCGCGTCACGACTATGTGCTGACCGAGAAGGGGCGCGATTTCTTCCCCGTCGTGGTGGCGCTGTTCGCCTGGGGCAACAGGCATCTTGCGCCCGAAGGCGAGGCGGTTCTGCTTGCCGAACGCAAAACGGCGCGTCCGCTCGATCCGCTCATGGTCGATGCGGAAAGCCGGGCGCCGATCACGACCGCCAATGTCGCCCTCGTTGCCGGTCCGAGCGCCAGCCAGGCCATGCGCAGGCGCCTTGATTCGAACCGGGCATTGCGACCCGGCAATTTCCCCCACGAAGGATAGGTGGTCGCCATGCGCAGGATCGTTGTCACGGGTCTCGGTGCGGTTTCGCCGCTGGGCTGCGGCGTTGAACTCGCCTGGTCGCGTCTCTTGGCCGGCCGTTCCGGCCTGCGCGCATTGCCGGAATGGGCGGCGAGCCTTCCGGCCAAGGTCGCCGGGCTGGTGCCCGGCAAGGCGGAGGATGCGGAAGGCGGCTTCGACCCGGACGCCGCCGCCGCCCCGAAAGATCAGCGCAAGATGGACCGCTTCATCCTGTTCGCGCTGGTCGCGGCGGCCGAAGCGATCGCCCAGGCCGGATGGGCGCCGGCCGATGCGCGGGCGGCCGAGCGCACCGCGACCGTGATCGCGTCGGGCATCGGCGGTTTCCCCGCCATCGTCGAGGCGGTGCGGACCACGGACCAGCGCGGCGTCCGTCGTCTCTCGCCCTTCATCGTCCCCTCGTTCCTGGCCAATCTGGCCGCCGGCCATATCTCCATCCGGCACGGCTTCAAGGGACCGATCGGCACGCCCGTCACCGCCTGTGCCGCAAGCGTGCAGGCCATTGGCGATGCGGCGCGCCTGATCCGCGCTGGCGAGGTCGACATTGCGGTCTGCGGCGGCGCCGAAGCCTGTATCGATCTCGTCAGCCTGGGCGGCTTCGCCGCCGCGCGGGCCCTCTCGACCGGCTTCAACGAGACGCCTGAACGCGCGTCGCGGCCCTTCGACAGGGATCGCGACGGCTTCGTCATGGGCGAGGGCGCGGGCATTCTCGTCATCGAGGATCTGGAGCATGCGCGCGCCCGCGGCGCGACACCGATCGCGGAGGTCGTCGGCTACGGCACGACGGCCGACGCCTACCATATCACCTCGGGACCGGAAGACGGCAGCGGAGCAGCGCGCGCGATGGACGCTGCGCTGCGACAGGCCGGTCTCGCGCCGGGCGAGGTGCAGCATCTCAACGCGCATTCGACATCGACGCCGGTCGGCGACCACGGCGAATTGGCCGCCATCAAGACGGTGTTCGGCGGGGAGGGCACGATTGCCGTGAGCGCCACGAAGGCGGCGACCGGCCATCTGCTCGGCGCCGCCGGCGGGCTCGAAGCGGTCTTCACCATCCTTGCGCTGCGTGATCAGATCGCACCGCCGACCCTCAATCTGGAAAACCCCGATGCTGCGGCGGAGGGGCTCGATCTTGTCGCGGGCGAGGCGAGGCCGATGGCGATGGAACACGCTATCTCGAACGGCTTCGGCTTTGGCGGGGTCAATGCCAGCATCATCCTGCGGCGATGGTCGTGATCGACGGCGTCCTTGGCGTTGGCGGGTGGAACACGAGAACCCTTGGAG
Source organism: Chelatococcus asaccharovorans (assembly GCF_003201475.1). Lineage (GTDB taxonomy): Bacteria > Pseudomonadota > Alphaproteobacteria > Rhizobiales > Beijerinckiaceae > Chelatococcus > Chelatococcus asaccharovorans. The sequence continues at coordinate 384,359 of NZ_QJJK01000007.1, forward strand.
AGCGAGGCCTTTATGCCTGTGATTACCATTCGGATTGGAAAGGGACGCCCCATCGAGACGAAACGAGCCGCCGCTCAGGCCATCACTGATGCGGTGGTCTCGACGCTTGGCGTCCGGCGCGAGTGGGTGACGATCCTGTTCGATGAATACGACCGTGAGAATTGGGCAACGGGCGGAGAATTGCACGTCGACAAGTTCGGCCCGGGCTTTGGAGCTGCCGGGACCGAGACAGGCGCCTCTGGCCGAGGGTCCCATGAGCAATGAGCCGATCCAGTCGGACACCCGCGTCGGCGCGGCACCGCCTGATATAGTGAGCGCGTTGAGCGGGCTCGATTTCCTGCAGCGGATGGGCGACGGTCGGCTTCCCCCGCCCCCCATCGCCGAACTGCTCGGCTTCGCGCCGCAGGAGATCGAGGCAGGGCGGGCTGTGTTCGTGTCGACGCCCGATGCCCGTCACTACAATCCGATCGGCTCGGTGCATGGCGGATACGCCGCAACGTTGCTCGATTCCTGCATGGCCTGCGCGGTCCACTCGATGCTCAAAGCCGGTCAGGGCTATACGACCGTCGAGCTCAAGGTGAATTTCGTGCGTCCGCTCTTCGCTGACACCGGCGCGATCCGCGCCGAAGGTAAGATCATCCATGTCGGCAGACAGATTGCTTCCGCCGAGGGACGACTGACCGACGCGCGCGGCAGGCTTCTGGCGCACGCGACGACGACATGCCTGGTGTTCAGCTTTCCCGCCTCACAGAGGGCAGGCGAGGCCGGCGGATAGCGCCAGATCCTGTATGGCAGCACGGAATCGCGAGGATGCTTGAGCAGGTATCCGCATCCGGTGCGTGGCGGCGTTCGACAAGCCGGATCTCGACCTCGTCACCGTTCCTGCACTCCCGACGTCTCGAGACGTCGAATGCTGTGATGGCCTAAGCTGGGATGTGCCCCCGCGCAGCACGCCCGGCCCGCCGGGGTCGTCCTGACGCCGGAACAGTCAAGTCTCATCCGGCCGTGTTCCCATCCGTCAGGTGAGAGTAGACCTCCTTGGCCGCGAACAGGCCGTTGAGCGCTGCCGGAAAGCCGGCGTAAACCGCCATCTGCATGATGACTTCGGTGATTTCCTCACGGGTAAGCCCGACATGCAATCCGGCCTCGATATGGACCTTCAGCTGCGGCGCGGCGTTGCCCAGCGCCGTCAGCGCCGCGATGGTGGCAATTTCGCGCGCCCTGAGGTCGAGACCGGGACGGTTGTAGATGTCGCCGAAGGGAAACTCGATGATATAGGTGGCGAAGTCGGGCGCAATGTCGGCCAGTGCGGCGATGACCTTGGCGCCCGCCTCGCCGTCGATTTCAGCGAGCGCGCGCTGTCCGCGTTGCAACCGGCTTTCGCCGGCGTTCTGGGGGTGTTGCGTCATAATCTGCCATCCTCTGTTGGTCGCCGGCATATCCGGCGATCTTGGTGTCGAGGACGAGAAGACAGGCTTCGAGCTCGGCCAAATGGGCGCGAACGCGTTCACGATGCTGTTCCAGCAGGTCGCAGCGTTCGGCTTCCGTGCCGTCGCCGCGCTCCCGCAAGGCCGCATAGCGCAGCATGTCCCGGATCGGCATTCCGGTCGTTTTCAGACGCCCGAGAAATTCGATCCAGATCAGGATGGATGCGTCATAGTCCCGTTGGCGCGATCGGTCCCGGTCGGCATAGGGGATGAGCCCGATCCGCTCGTAATAGCGGATCGTATGGGCCGAAAGTCCCGTTCGCTTGGCCAGTTCACCGATCTTCATGCGTACCTGTTTCGTCACGACGCGCGGCAAGCTACAGGTTAGAGTGCACTCTAGGTCAAGCGCTTTTCGACTGACGGAATCTGACGGCGTGGCCCTCGCGGAGCCCCGCATGCGGCCGATTATCGGCGCTGATCGACCTCATCTGCCGACAATCGGCGGATTGCGGCGGGCGAAGCCCTCCTGAATCCGGTACGGAAAATGCGGGTACGGCGGCATGACGGTGCTCGCCGTGTCGAGCCGGGCGATCTGGTCCGGTGTCAGCGCCCAGCCGACGGCGTCCAAATTCTGCCGGAGCTGGGCCTCGTTACGCGCGCCGATGATGACGGACGAGACCGTTGGACGCTGGATCAGCCAGTTGAGCGCGATCTGCGGCACGGCCTTGCCGGTCTCCTCGGCCAGCTCGTCGAGCACGTCGATGACGCGGTAGAGGCGTTCCTCGTCGACCGGCGGTCCGAACTGCGCCGTCCCGTGCAGCCGGCTTCCTTCGGGCAGCGGCGTGCCACGCCGGATCTTGCCGGTCAGCCGTCCCCAGCCGAGCGGGCTCCAGACGAGCGCGCCGAGGCCCTGGTCGGCGCCGAGCGGCATGAGGTCCCATTCGTAATCGCGGCCGACGAGCGAATAATAGACCTGATGGGCGACATAGCGCGGCCAGCCGTGCGCTTCGGCGACGGCGAGCGACTTCATGATCTGCCAACCCGCGAAATTCGACACGCCGACATAGCGGATTTTGCCGGCGCGAACGAGCGCATCAAGCGTCGCCAGCACCTCTTCGACCGGCGTTCCCGCATCGAAGGCGTGGAGCTGCAGGAGATCGATATAATCGGTGCCGAGCCGCTTCAGCGCATCGTCGACCGCGCGGATCAGGCGAAGGCGCGAGGTGCCGGCGTCGTTCGGCCCGTCGCCCATCGGCAGGCCGGTCTTGGTGGAGATCAGCACGGCGTCGCGCCGGCCCTTGATCGCCGCGCCGAGAACTTCTTCGGAGGCGCCGTTGGAATAGACGTCGGCCGTGTCGAACAGGTTGACGCCGGCCTCGAGGCAGATGTCGACGAGGCGACGCGCCTCGGTGGCGTCGCTCGTGCCCCAATTGCCAAAGAGCGGGCCGCTGCCGCCGAATGTGCCGGCGCCGAAGCTCAAGACCGGGACCTTGAGCCCCGAGCGGCCGAGAAAGCGAGTGTCCATGGCATGTCCTTTCCTGAGCCGTGAAGCTGTGATGGCTTCAGCGGGTGCCGCGCCCCGCGCGGTCCTTGCCGGCAGCGAGGGCTGCGACGACGATCACCGCGACCGGCACGGTGAGTGCTAGGACAACAGATAGATGTTCGGCCTTCGATGATATAGAACGCCGACAGGAATATCATTTGTGAATTGAATGACGACAGCGCGCTCCGCTCGTTCGCTCCTGCAGTCAGCCACGCCCTACGCGCGATACCGGGAGACCCATTTGCGGGCCGTCGCCAGGCAGACGCCTGCGGCATAGGGGGAACCAGATGCTCTCGACCAAACGGCGTCAACGGGCATTCCTGTGAATGTCCCTCCGATCCCTCCGGGGCTCTGGCGTCGCGCAACCTCAGCGTCCCCGGTCCGGACCGGATGGACAATCTATTGAGAGCTCACGGCGAAGCGCCCAGAACCTTGCGCAGCGAGGCCTCGATCTGGCCGCCGCAATAGGCGTCGCCATAATCCTTGCGCGCCTTGGCGGCCAGCTCGGCCAGCGGTGGCAGATCGGCAATCCGCCGCGTCAGTGCTGCCGTCATGGGCGCCGTCTCCTCCAGGATCGCGGCGATCTCATGAAATCGATCTGCCATGGTCGACCACAGCGTCGCCGTCACGACATCCGCGATGCCCGGTACCTTGCCGCCGAGCAGGAAGCCGGAATCCGGCGTAAGGCCGTGGCGGTGGCCGGTTTCTTCCCAGAGTGCCATCCACTTCTCCAGGCGGGGAACAAAGGCGCGCCAGCGCTCCCGCGTCCACATCTCACGGCCGCCATCCAGGGTGATGTCGTCGATCACGTCGTTGGCATCATTGACGACCTTCATGGTGAGCGCGCGCAATGCCGGGGTGGCAGGCATCAGGTCCAGGGTTTCGCCCAGATAGAGAACGATGGCCGGCATCTCGGCGATGGCGAAATTCGCCTTCTTGTCGATGAGCAGGGGTGGCCCCATGAAGGGGACCGGCATCTGCCTCACCGGCCCCTCCATCAACCGCGCGATGGCGTCGTCGCCGCCTTCGATCCAGGTTTTGCCGGCATAGGCGAGGACGGCACGCACGAACTGACCGCGGAACGGCACGGACCAGTAGTAGAATTCATAATCAGACATCTCAGGGCTCCAGGCTCGTTAAGTCCAACCTGCGCCACGCCAAAGCGCATGCGAAGTCAATTGTACGGCGCGATCGCGTCCGAAACACGATGGCCCCCGCGCGAGCCCCGCTGGAACGCCCCGGGCCCCATCGCCGGCGCGTTCCCCTTGCTGCGACGCAGCTTGAGTTATCAAGGGGCTAGTGGTTCTGCTCCGACATTTGAGTCCCGCCTGACATCAGGCTCCAGATCAAATGTCAAATTCGCTCCACTCGTCGGGCAGACGCGCGCACGGCAGATTTCAGTGTAGTCTGGCCGAAAGCGCTCGCCCGCTCGCATGGTCCGGGTTGATCGCGATGAGGCCTTAGCATCGGCAGGGCGAGACAGCCCGGAAGGCCACGACCTGAAGCCTGATGAGAGGATGACGCGCATGAGTTGGAACCCAGCCCTCGAACCGGGGTGCCCCGACGCGGTGGGTATCGATGCCATCGAGACCCTTATTGTTCCACGGGCCAGAGACCTTGGCGGCTTCGAGGTTCGGCGCGCCCTGCCGGCGCCGAAGCGGCAGATGGTCGGGCCCTTCATCTTCTTCGACCAGGCGGGGCCTGCCGAATTGTTGACCGGTCAGGGCATCGACGTTCGGCCCCACCCGCATATCGGCCTCGGCACCGTCACCTATCTCTATCGCGGAGACTTCCACCACCGCGACAGCACGGGTGCCGACCAGGTGATCCGTCCCGGCGCGCTGAACTGGATGATCGCCGGACGCGGCGTGTCCCATTCGGAGCGCACGTCCGCCGCCGCCCGAACCGGTCCGAACAGCCTGTTCGGAATCCAGACATGGCTGGCGCTGCCCGACAGCCATGAGGACATGGCGCCCACATTCGAGCACCACGGCAAAGAGACGCTGCCGGTGATCGAGGATCGTGGCGCCTCTGTCCGGCTCATCCTCGGGAACGCTTATGGCGAGAGGGCCCCCGCGACACTGTTCTCGGAGACGTTCTACGCCGACGTGACGCTCGCAGCCGGCTGCCGGTTGCCGATGCCGGACGACCACGAAGACAGGGGCATCTACATCGTCGAAGGGTCGATCTCGGTTGCCGGCCAGGATTTCGAGGCAGGTCGGATGATGGTCTTCCGCCCGGGCGACAGGATCACCGTCGCCGCCGGCGCGCGCGGCGCGCGGCTGATGATCCTCGGCGGCGCGACCTTTCCGGGCCCTCGTTACATCTGGTGGAACTTCGTTGCCTCCTCGCGGGAGCGTATCGAAGAGGCCAAGGCCGAATGGCGCGCCGAGAACTGGGGCAAGGGGCGCTTCGATCTGCCGCTCGACGACCGTGACGAGCACATCCCCCTGCCGGACTGACCGAGCTTCGGGGGAGGGCACCTGGCACCGGCCCGAACGGTTCAGACGCGATGAGACGTCGCGTGACATGACCGCCAGGGCCGATGGGGTCGGCCCTTCCGCGGTGGGGAGGTCGGTCCCCCCGATCGGCCGGGGGATCGCATCGTTCTCACATGTTCTCTCGCATTGCCGCATATGTCATCACGATGTCACGTGGGTTCATTAGCGAAAACACGGACGTCGCCGTGCGCGACCTGTGGTTTGCATGAGGCAAGTGAAGGCCCTTTGAACGCGCCTTCCGAGAGAAAGCTCTGCGAATGGCGCTTGTCGAGATCGAGAACCTGACCGTGACCTTCGGCGGAGCCCCGGCGGTTCGCAATGTGAATCTCGCGGTTGGCGAGGGGGAAGCGATCGGTGTGATCGGCGAGAGCGGGTGCGGAAAGTCCGTGACTTGGCTCGCCGCGCTGGGTCTGTTGCCGGGACATGTCGCGATCGACGGGCAGGTCAGGTTGGCGGGCGAAGACATCCGCGGTGCCCCGCCCAAAGTGCTCGACCGGATTCGCGGCCGACGGATCGCGATGATCTTCCAGGATCCCGCGAGCGCGCTGAACCCGACCAAAAAGGTCGGTCGACAGGTTACGGAAGTGCTCAAACTGCACCGCGGAATGGGCGGTGACGCGGCATGGGCCGAGGCGAAGCGGTTGTTCGATCAGGTCGGCATTCCAGATCCGGCCGAGCGCCTCAAGGCCTATCCCCATCAATTGTCGGGGGGGCAAAACCAACGCGTGATGATTGCCATGGCATTGGCCGGCCAGCCCGACGTTCTGGTTGCGGACGAACCTACAACGGCCCTGGATGTCACCATCCAGGCGCAAATTCTGGACCTTCTGAAGGTTATACGGCGCGATACCGGCATGGCGCTGGTGCTGATCTCGCATGATCTCGGCGTTGTCGCGGAGGTCTGCAGCCGCGCCTATGTGATGTATGCCGGGACGGTCGTCGAGGAGGGCACGGTCGCGAGCCTTTTTTCTGCGCCCAGTCATCCCTACACGCGTGGACTGCTTGCAGCACTCCCCTCACTAGGCGGTCCGGTCCAGCGGCTACGCTCCATTCCAGGCAGCGTTCCGCATCCGAACGAGGTCGGCAGCGGCTGCCCGTTCGCACCGCGCTGTGACGAGGGAATATCCTTCTGTCAGCGAGCATCGCCGCCTCTTCGGCAATTGTCTGTGGAATTCCGGCACGCCGTCGCCTGCCTGCGGCGACATTCCATCGCGATCGGTGACATGGTGGAGGTCGCGGCGTGAATCGGCCGGTTCTTCAGGCAAGGGCGGTTGTTCGGCACTATTCCCCTATGCGTAGCGGCGTCTTCAGCCGCGCCCGGACGATACGGGCTGTCGACGGCGTTTCGATCGACCTCAGACGCGGCGAAACGATCGGCCTTGTCGGGGAGTCCGGTTCCGGCAAGTCGACGGTCGGGCGCCTCCTGCTTGGGCTTGAACCCGCGAATGCAGGACAAGTCCTTTTTGAGGGGAAACCGCTGGCGAAGATGGACAGTGCCGCCTGGAGGCATTCCCGTGCGCGCATGCAGATGGTCTACCAGGATCCCCTGGCGGCGCTCGACCGACGGCTGACGGTCCATCAGCAGATCGAAGAGCCCCTGATTATCCATCGTCTTGGCGACACGCATGCGAGGCGCGTGCGCGCCAGGGAATTGCTCGACGCGGTGGGATTGCAAAGTCACCACGACGAGCGATATCCGCATGAGCTCTCCGGTGGGCAACGCCAGCGCGTCGTTCTTGCGCGCGCGCTCGCGACGAACCCGGACGTCCTGGTCTGCGACGAGCCGATCTCTGCGCTCGACGTATCGATCCAGGCGCAGATCATAAACCTGCTCGTCGCGCTCCAGCAGAAGCTCGGCATTGCCATTCTGTTCATCAGCCACGACCTGCGGGCGGTTCGGCAGATCGCGTCTCGCATTGCTGTCATGTATCTGGGCCATATTGTCGAAGAAGCGCCGACCGCCGACGTGCTGTTCCATCCGCTGCACCCCTATGCCCAGGCGCTTGTGTCCGCAGTTCCCGACCACCGCGGATTGCGGCGCGATCGCATTGTGCTGAAGGGCGAGCCCCCGAGCCCGGCGAACAGGCCCCGTGGATGCGCCTTCCATCCCCGCTGCCCGCTGGTGGTGGATGTATGCTCGCAGCATTCCCCCGTCCTGCGCGAGGTCGGGCCGGGAAAGCGGGTCGCCTGCCATCGCCTCGATGGCGTAAAAGCGGTGGATCACCGCCAGATCGAGGTCGGTTGATGCTGATATTCGCGCTCTCCCGGCTCCTGCGCGCGTTCATCACCATTGCCCTGGTGGTGAGCTTTGCATTCGTCGCCCTGAGGCTGTCGGGCGATCCGGCCCTTGAGATCCTGTCGAGCGATGCGACGCCGGACGCGATCGCGGCATTCCGCAGCGCATGGGGGCTCGACGATTCCATTGGTGTCCAGTTCCTTCGCTACGCCCAGGCCGTCTTCGCCGGTGAACTCGGACACTCCATGCGCGATGGGCGCGATGTGCTGACCGTGGTGGCTGAGCGCATCCCTGTCACATTGGCGATTACCCTCCCGGCGTTGATGATCAATATCGTCATTGGCATCCCGGCCGGTGTGGTCGCCGCGCTGAACAGGAATACACCGCTCGACCGGATCCTTATGGCGGGCGCCGTCGCGGGCTTCACCGTCCCCTCCTATGTTCTTGGATTTGGGCTGGTCCTGATCTTCAGTGTCTGGTTGGGCTGGCTTCCGTCCGGCGGCTCACAAAGCTGGATCAATGCCGTTCTGCCGGTCTTCACGCTGGGCGTCGGCGGTGCGGCGATCCTGGCGCGCTATACGCGCAGTGCCGTCCTGGAGGTTCTCACGCAGAGCTATGTTCGGACGGCCAGCGCCAAAGGTGTTCCCTGGCGGCATGTCGTCGAGCGGCATGTCCTGCCGAACGCAGCCATACCGACCGTCACCATCATCGGGCTCATGGTCGGCCATCTGGTGGCCGGAGCGGTGATCGTGGAAAGCATCTTTTCCTGGCCCGGCATCGGCCGCTTGCTCGTTGGCTCGGTGGTCAGTCGCGATCTCGCGGTCGTCCAGGGCATCCTCCTTCTGGTCGCCTTGACCATGGTGATCGCCAATATGGCCGTCGATCTGCTCTATGGGATGCTTGATCCGAGAACGCTGTCGCGGAGGCACAAGTGAGTGCACTCACCATGTCGCTCGCGTCGCGGGCGAGCAGAAGGAAGCGACTTCGGATTCCTCTGCTGCTCAAGATCGCCTTCGCCTGGGTGGCGCTCCTGGCGATCGTGGCCCTGTTTGCCAATGAACTGGCGCCATTCGACTATATGGCGATCGATTTGCGCAATCGGCTTGCCCCTCCCTTGGGCTTCGGAGGCAGCGCAGATCATATCCTTGGAACCGATGAACTCGGTCGAGATATGGCCTCGCGGCTGATCTATTCAATACGGATGAGTATTGTCATAGCCTTCGGCGCGACGATGATCGGTGCTTTCTTCGGGACAATTCTCGGATGTCTTGCCGCCCACTTTCGTGGGGTTATCGAGGCCGTTATCTTGACGCTGGCCGATTTCCAGGCGGCGATGCCGTTCCTCATCCTGGCGCTGTCGGTGCTCGCCTTCGTCGGCAATTCCTTGACGATCTTCATCCTCCTGCTCGGCTTGCATGGATGGGAGCGATACACCCGCATAGCGCGGGGACTGGCGATCGCCGCGACCGGCCAAGGATACGCCGGGGCTGTTCGCCAGCTGGGCGCGCATCCCGTGCGTGTCTACACGCATCATATCCTGCCCAACATCGCATCCACTTTGATCGTCTCCATGACGATCGCCTTCCCCGAGATCATGCTTGTCGAAAGCGGGTTGAGCTTTCTCGGACTGGGCGTTCAGCCGCCGGCGACTTCGCTCGGGTCGATGATCGGCTATGGCCGCGACTATCTCGCGCGCGCGCCCTGGATACTCATGGCCCCCGCATTGGTGATTTCCCTGACCGCGTTGGCGGTTTCCATCATCGGTGATGGGCTGCGCGACCACCTGGACAGGTCAACCGGATCACACGCGTCTTGAACCCGGATTGGAGAGACAACGGCCACGCTATTCCTGCACGCTGTCGAATAGAGGCCTCACTATCGAGCTGACGCCGCGGATATTCGGCTCTCCCGATCCGATGAACCGCCGCTAGCTCCCCGCCGACGCCCCATCACTTCGCGACGGCGGAAACCCGCCGATGGCGAAGCTTTGCCCCATCACCAGCAGGACCATTCCATGCCAAACCTCACGCGCAGGACTTTCGTCAGACGGGCAGCGGCTGCCTCAGCGGCTGCCCTTCTCTCCAACCCGGCCTCCGCGCAAGACGCGCGTCGCAAGGTCGTCGTCGCTTTGCCGACGCAACCCGCCCAGATCGATCCGATGATCTGGAATGACACCCCTTCGCTGCGCATTACGTCCAACGTCTTCGAGTCGCTCTTGCGCTTTGACTACCTCAACAACAGCGAACTGAAGCCGGCCTTGGCCGAGGCCTGGACCCGCATTGATCCGCTGACCGTTGAATTCAAGCTTCGGCCGAACGTCAAATTTCACGACGGATCGGACGTGACCGCTGAGGACGTCGTCTTCAGCTTCAGCGAAACCCGCACGAAAGGCCCCGACGGAAAAGCACAGACCGTCGCGTCACAGTATCAGCGTACGATCAAATCGGTTGAGGCCCTTGACCCCAGGACGATCCGCATCACGACGTCCGTCGCGGATGCCGCCCTGGAGCAGAAAATCGCAGCCTGGGGATGTCAGATCGTCAGCAAGAAGGCCTTCGACAGGGCCGGCAGCTGGGCGAAATGGTTCGAGACGCCCATTGGCACGGGTCCCTATCGTGTCGTCTGGAACCGCAAAGACGTCGGCGTTCTGTTGGCCGCCCATGACGGCTATTGGGGCGGACGGCCACCCCACGAGAGCGTCGAATTCCGCGTCGTCCCCGAAGCGGCTTCGCGACAGAACGGACTGTTGGCAGGCGACTACGATCTCGTTTCCGATGTCTTGCCGGACCAGTTCGACGCCATGTCGGGCACCGGAGCGTTTGAAGTGGTGGGTGGCTCCATTCCCAATCTCCGTGTTCTGGTTATCGACACGACGGCTCCCTGGCTATCGGATGTGCGGATCCGGCGGGCCATGTCGCTTGCCCTCGACAGGCAACTCATCATCGATTCACTGTGGAGGGGGCGGATCGACGTGCCCCGCAACGCGCAGTATCCGGCCTTTGGAGCGCTGTACGACGATGGCCAGAAAGCGCCCGCATACGATCCGGAACAGGCGCGCAAGCTGGTGGCGGAGGCGGGCTATCGCGGCGAACCCATAACCTATCGGCTCATGAACAACTGGTATCCGAATGAAGTTCTGACGGCCCAGATCATGCTCGCGATGTGGCAAGCCGTCGGGCTGAATGTTCGGATTGAATCGGTCGAGAATATCAGCCAGGCGCAGAAGCAACCGATTCAGGCGTTCTGGGACAGCTCGATCCTTCTGTTCTGGCCAGACCCCACCGCGCTTTACTGGCGGGTTGCAGGGGAAAACGGCTCCTGGACCCGGCTCGGCATCTGGAAATCGGAAGAATTCTTTGCAGCTGGAGCGAAGTTCGAACGCAGCACCGATGCTGAGGAACGCAAGGCGCTCCACCACGCCATGCTCGAGATCATCCACGATCAGGTGCCGATCATTCAACTCCACAACAACGGCGCCTTTTACGGCAAGCGGCGTGATTTTTCCTGGAGGCCCTATCCCTCCCTCATCATGGACTTCGGGCCCTTCAACATGGCGGGTGCATGATGACAAAGGTCGTACAGATCACGGACCTGCATCTCGTCCCGTCGGGGCGGATTCTGCGCGGGGTCGATCCGGAGCAGCGTCTGCGCAGCTGCTTGCGCGATATCGAACGCTTTCACCAGGACGCCACGGCCCTGGTGATCACCGGTGACCTCGTCGATGAGGCGGAGCCGGACGTCTACGACCTGCTCCACGGCATTCTGGCCGACTATCGATTGCCCCCGGTTCATCTGACGGTGGGAAACCACGATGATCGCCGGGCGTTCGCCCGGGTGTTTCCTGGCGACGTCGTTTCCGATACGGGCTTTGCGAACAAGGCCGTTGCGCTGGGCAACTATCTCGGCATACTCATCGATACATGGGAATTCGGGACCCATGCCGGGGCATTGTGTGCCGATCGATTGTCGTGGTTGACCGCCACGCTGGCCGCGGACGATCGACCCGTTGTTCTGTTCATGCACCATGTACCGTTCAACGTCGGCCTCAAATGGCTGGATCGGCTGCCGATGAAGAACGACGTCGACCTGGCGCGCGCGCTCGAACCCTTCCGCAGCCGGATCAGGCATCTGTTCTTTGGCCACCTGCACCGCAACGTGTCCGGAACCTGGATGGGATATCCCTTCACGGTCTCGGCCAGCGCCGCCGTTCATCACGGAACGCTCGACTTCCAGTCCGAGATTAGCCGGCCAATGATCGTCGACCCCTTCTACACGGTGATCCTGCTCGGAGATGACCAGGTTGTGGTCCATGCCAATCAGGTTATCGCGAACCCTGTCCTCGTTGACTATGGCCCGAGTCCGCCGCCGCGACATACGTCCTGAATGAGCGCGGGCAGGTGTCCGCACCTGTCGTCCGCACCTGTCCGCATCCGACATCGATCACACGGACCACTGAGTGGGATCGCCTGCAGCGAGCGAGAAGTGATGCCTGGAAAAAGCGATAGCGTGCCGACAGCAGGAAAATCGGGTTCCGTCTTCGGCGCCGAACGCCAGCAGATCATTCTCGGAACGATCAACCGTGGCGACACCGTGTCGGTCGGCGAGTTCGCCGATCGTTTCGGGGTGTCGCAGGAGACCGTCCGTCGCGATATTCGCAGCCTCGAGGAGGCCGGTTACTTGCGCCGCGTTCACGGTGGCGCTGCGCCCATGACCACCTTCGACCTGACTGCACGGCGTCCGGTCGTCGAACGCCTGCAGGTCGATCGCAATGCCAAGCAAAATGCCGCGCGGGCGGCGATGGCGCTGTTTCAAGACGACATGCACGTCTATCTCGGCACAAGTTCGACGATGCGTCTGGTCGCGGAGGCTCTCGTTCGGTCGGGCATCGGCCTGACCGTCACCACCAATATGCTGGACATTGCGGCCCTGCTGGCGGGCGCAAAGCGATGCACCGTCAACATGCTTGGAGGTGTCGTCAATCCGGACACCAATTCTGTCGGTGGCTACGAGACGCTGAAGAGCCTGGAAGGCCGGCTCTTCGATCTCTGCGTCCTGGGTTGCAGCGCTGTGAGTTCGGTCAAAGGAGTCCTGGGCCCGACAAAGGCCCACGAAGTCCTTGTGAATACGCTGGCCGCGCAGTCTCAGCACACGGCATTCGTCACAGACAGCACCAAGTTCGGTCGTCGCGACGGATATGTCGTTCTGCCTCTGGACCGTGTCGACTACATCGCCACGGATCTTCCGCCGCCCGACGCATTTACGGAAGCATTCACCGATGCAGGTATTCGAATACTTCTCCCGTGCTAATTATTGCTCATGTTGACGAGGGGTGGCATGCATCTCACGAATGCTCTTGTAGTCACCGACGGGACAATACGCGAAGGCACCATTACGATCCACGAAGGTGCAATATCGGCGTGTTTGTCCAGCACCGGCCGTGACGAGGTCGTCCTCGATTGTGAGGGCGATTTTCTTCTCCCCGGCCTGATCGATATTCATACCGACAACGTGGAGCACCATGTGCGGCCGCGTCCTGGTGTTCGCTGGCCGTCGATTCTCGCTGCGGTTCTCGCCCACGATCGGCAGATTGTCGCGAGCGGAATAACGACGGTGCTCGATGCACTGTCATTCGGCGATTACGATGGCGGCGGTGAGCGCGTCGCGATACTGGACGCCGTGATCGAAGCCATCTCGCTTGCAAAGCACGAGGCCCTCTTCCACGCCGACCACTATCTTCATTTTCGCTGCGAAATGTCCGACCCGATCGTCAGGCCTCTTATCGATCGACACTTCGGGAATGCTGATCTGCGGCTTGTCAGCATGATGGACCATACGCCCGGCCAACGGCAGTATCGCGATTTATCGATCTTTCGAGAGTTCCGCCGAAAGAAGAATTCGCGCATTTGGACCGACGCGGAATTTGCGGTTTACCTGGACGAGCAGAGGCAGAGGCAAAGCCGCGAAGTTCCTCTCAGCAAGAGAACGATCATAGACTTCTGTAAAGACGCGCGAATACCTCTTGCGAGCCATGACGACACAACCTTGTCCGACGTCGATGAGTCCTTGGCGGCCGGCGTGTCCATCAGCGAATTTCCGACAACTCTGGAAGCCGCGCGGCGGGCCAATGAGCTCGGCATGAAGGTCGTCATGGGGGCGCCCAATATCGTTCTTGGCGGCTCCCACTCCGGCAATGTGGCGGCCGCGGACCTTGCAAACAGTGGCTTGCTCGATGGTCTGACGTCCGACTACGTCCCCGGCAGCCTCCTGCATGCCGCCTTCGCTCTTGCCGCCCAGGGATTTGATCTCGCCGAGACGATTGCCCTCGTGACACAGAATCCCGCCGCGCTGCTTGGATTTACGGATCGTGGGCGCATCGCCCCCGGGCTCCGGGCGGACCTCGTGCGCGTACGGCTCGTCCACGGTGTCCCTGTGATACGAAACGTCTGGGTCGCCGGCCGGCAGTACCTCTAGCCGCTGTGGGAAAGCACTTCGCGGCGGATTGGGGCATCCCCGGCGCGATGGGCAAGGTCGATCGGCCGCCATGCCCATCCCCGCGGCGGGGGAAGACCGATCCCGTCAAAAAGCCGTCACAGGGCCGTTGTGCAAGGCCGCTAAAGCTGCGAGGCACCCCATGGAGGCTTCGATGTCGGCGAGCATCACCGCCCAGCAGCTCCGCGATGCATGCGAGCAATTGCTCTGTGAGGCAGAGGTGCCCGACGACGTCACCGTGCGGCGCATTGCCCAACGCGCCGGCGCCAATGTGGCGGCGATCAATTATCATTTCGGCAGCCTGGAAAAGCTGATCTTCGAGGTTGGCGAGCGGGTCTATCTCCGGCTCAATGCCGAGCGTCTGGCCCTTCTGGCGCAGGCGCTGGGGCGCGGCAGCCCGCCCGATGCCGGCGCCCTGATCGCAGCCCTGGTGGGGCCGTCGATCCGCTGGAGCCTCGATCCGCAATCGAGCTATCGCGTGCTGCGGCATATGACGACCATCGCCCAGGCCAGCCATCATCCCGAGATCTTCCGACCGATGGTCGAGGACGTCGAGCATCACCGCATGTTCATTCCGCATTTCCGCGCCGTCGCGCCCGGACTGAGCGAGGTCGATATCGGCTTCCGCATCAGCTGTGTGCTGGGCGTGCGCTCGCAGATCATCCGCAACCGGCATCGCACCGAAATGCTGACCGGCCACGCGATCGACCTGGGCAATGCCGACATCGTCCTGGAGCAGGTGGTCGCAGCCACCGCGCCGATGTTCACGAGCCCAGCCTGCCGGGCTCCGATCCAAACAGCGTTTCAATAGCGTCACGTATCTGAGACACCGCCTCGCTACTTGCTGGGTCGCAACCTGACGAAGAGCGGACCAGCATGGCGCAAGATACGACCTTCATTCACCTGACCGATCTGCATGTCGGTCACCCCGCTGTCGCCGATGCGCATCTGTTCAGCGACACCTCGGCGACCCTCGCGACGATCCTCGACCTCGTCGCGACCATTGCCCCACGCCCGAGCTTCATCGTCGCAAGCGGCGACCTGACCAATCGCGGCGACGCGGACAGCTATCGCCAGCTCAAGACGTTGATGGCGGCGACGGAGCTGCCGGTGATCTATGCTTTGGGCAATCATGACACGCGCGAGGGCTTCTATCGCGGCATGCTGGAGCGCGAGACCGATCTTGATGCTCCCTATGACCACGAGCAGGTCATCGATGGCGTGCACATCGTCACGCTCGATACCAGCACGCCGCAGCAGATCGGCGGCACCCTCGAGCCGGCACAATTCGCCTGGCTCGAAGCGACGCTCGACAGTCACCCCGACCTGCCCAAGCTGATCGTCGCGCATCACCCGCCGGCGCTCGGCGAGGCACCGGATTGGGCGCATTGGCGCACCATCGATTTCACCCAGTCGCAGCGGCTGGCCGCATTGCTCGCCGGACGCAAGGTGATCGGCATCCTGAGCGGCCACATCCACCATGACCGCCTGTCGGTCTGGCATGGCATTCCGGTCATCGTCGGCATGGGCCAGCACGCAGCCACCGATATCCTCCAGACCGACGTCCTGCGCATGGTCAACGGCGCTTCTTTCGGCATCGGCACCGTGCGGCGCTCGGGCCTCACCATGGCGCTGGTGCCGCTGCCCTCCGACCGCGCCGAACTCAACCGCTATCCGCTCCAGATGCTGCGCGACCGCCAGGATGCGGCGCTCGCCGCGGCGGCCGAATGATTGTCCAGGAGGATCTCGCCATGTTCAAACGTGACTTCTTGAAACTGCTGGCGCTGACGGGCCTCGGCTTCACCGCGCTCACCGGAATGGCTTCGGCCCGCATGGCAGACCGCATCGATGCGCCGGTCACCATCACCTTCTACAATTACAATCTGGCCTCCGCCAGTGCTGGCGCCGATGCGACGCGCGCGCTGATCGCCGAGTTCGAAGCGGCTCATCCCCAAGTGAAGATCGAAGCGGTGGGCGTCCCCTCCAACGAGATCGTGACGCGGCTGCAGGCCGACATGGCCGCCGGCCGCCGGCCCGACGTCGCCCAGCTGGTGTTCCGCGACCTCATCTATATCGCCACCGATCTCGGCGGCAACGCGCTCGAGGACATGGCCGGGCCGGAGGGCTATGCGGCGTTGGTGAACGGGCTGATCCCGCGCGGCGTCGATCTGGGTAGGGTCGGCGACAAGACCTACGGCCTCGCCTATACCTTCTCCACCCCCATCCTGTTTTACAACGCGGACCTCTTCCGCGCCGCCGGGCTCGATCCCGACAAGCCGCCGCGCACCTGGGCCGACGTCAAGGCGGCGGCGGACGCCATCGTCGCAAAGACCGATGCCGAGGGCTTCTTTCCCGGCGCCTATGGTCCGGCCGACGGCACCTTCGTCTATCAGGCGATCCTGATGTCCAATGGCGGCAAGGTCCGTGACGGCAATAGGCTGACCTTCGCCAACCGGGAAGGCATCGAGGCAGTTGAGATGCTGCGTGACATGGTCAAGAGCGGCGGCCACGGGCGTCTCGATCCGGCCAATCCGAGCGACAGCATGGCCAGCGGCAAGCTGGGCATGTTCCTCTATACCAGCGCGCTGCAGAACATGCTGTCGAAGGCCGCCAAGGACAAATGGGACCTCCGCGTCGCGCCGCTCCCTGCCTTTGGCGACAAGCCGACCGCGCCGACCAATTCGGGCAGCGCGCTGTTCAGCTTTTCAACAGACCCTCTCAAGCAGCGGGCCTCGTATGAGCTGATGAAGTTCCTCACCTCCAAGCATGGCTACACCATCATCACCAGCAAGATCGGCTATCTGCCCCTGCGCCTCGATATCGTCGATGACCCGGCATTCCTCGGGCCGTGGACGCAGAGCCATCCGCTGATCCGCCCGAATCTGGAACAGCTCGAACGCCTGACGCCGAATGTCGCCTTCCCCGGTCCCAATTACCGTCAGGCCGAGAGCCTGATGAAGGAGGCCGTGATTGAAGCCGTGTTCGGCGAGGGCAATGTCGCCGAGGTGCTGACCGCGGCGCAGAACACCGCCCAAGGACTGATGCCTCAGAATTGAAGAGGCTCAAGCCTCGGAATTGATCCGATCCATCGGGGCGCTGCAGCGTGCTCGCGCGTTCTCCCTTGCACAGAGACGGTTGATGCTGAACGACTATGCCCGCCACCTGCGGCTGCCCGACACGCATAATATTCGCGATCTGGGCGGCTATGCCCGGACCAGCGGCGGCATGACCCAGTGGCGCCGCGTGCTGCGCGGGGATTCGCTGGCCCATCTCACTCCGGCAGGGCGCGACCGCCTGCTGTCCGAGCGCCTGACGCTGGTCATCGATCTGCGCGGACCGCACGAGCTGCTGATCGAGCCGAACCCCTTTGCCCAGGAGGACCGCGTCACCTATCGCAATATCGCCCTGTTCGACGCCATGGCACCGATCACCATGACACCGATCACCATGGCTGACACACCTTTCGACATGGCCGCCCGCTATCGCGACGCGCTCGATCGCTGCGGCCCGCGGCTCGCCCAGGTGCTTCGCACCATCGCCCAGGCGCCTGCGGGCATGGTGCTTTTTCATTGCAGCGCGGGCAAGGATCGCACTGGCATCGTCGCGGCCCTCTTGCTGCGGCTGGCCGATGTGGGCGAGGACGAGATCGCCGCTGACTACGCGCTGACCGCGACACTGGCCACGCCGATGCTGGATCGGCTGCGGCGGGCGGCGCGGGAGAGGAACGTCGATCGCGCCCATCTCGAGCTGATGCTGGCCAGTGACGCGAGCACGATGCAGGCAATGCTGGCCCATCTGCGCGTTCAGCACGGCGGCATCACCAATTATTGCCGCGCCATCGGCCTCGGCAGTGCCGAGATCGATGGGCTGGTCGCGCGGCTATGTCACTGAGGCGCGGCGATCGATTGCCAGCACATGGACGCGATCTGGCTGCGCTCGTGCTCGGTCAGCGGACGGGGATCGGTGCGGCGGCGCTTGAGCGTGTTGCGGATCGCTCCGCGCACGAAACTGGCCATCAGCCGCACCGGCATGTCGATGACGGCGCCGGCGCGGCGCGCCTCTTCGAGCATGACCGAGGCATGGTCGACAAAGGGCCCGAAGATCGCCTTGGCCTCGTCCTCGGTGATCAGTGGCGTGTTGTCGAGATAGTCGAACAGTCGTGCCCGCAACGCATCTTCCCAGACGAAGTCGATATAGTCCGCGATGTAGTGCTGGATGCGTGCGGCGTGCGACATGCCAGGTTCCGCGGGCACCGACAGCCGCTCCGTCATGGTCTCGGCAATGCGGCTGTAGACCCCGCGCACTAAGTCCTCTTTCGACGAGAAATAGTTGTAGAGCGACCCCGTCGCCACGCCCGCTTCGTCGGCGATGGCGGACATGGAGCAGTGCAAACCATTCTGAACGATGAGTTTCGCCGCGGCGGCAAGGATGCGTTCACGCTTGTCGGGAGCCAGATCCATATGCTGAATGAACCTTCATTCACCTGTCATGATGCGAAGCTACCCATAGCTTCGGTTTCCCGCAAGGGGGGGCCACACATATTCCGAACGGCTCAGTGATGAGCCCATTCAAGCTCGCCGGATCGAGGTCGGCAGCGAAACCAGGAAGGCGCAACATGTCCGGGCTTTTGACTTTCGTGCACCTGACCGACCTGCATGTCGGCGATCCTGCCGTCCAGGACGATCACCTCTATTCCGATACCTCCGCGACGCTGGCGGCGATCCTGGCCGAAGTGAAGGCGCTGGTGCCGCAGCCCCGGTTCATCGTTGCCAGCGGCGATCTGACCAACCGTGGCGACATCGACAGCTACGAGCAGCTCAAGCGCCTGATCGCGGCGGCCGAACTCGAGATGCCGGTCCTGTTCGCGCTGGGCAATCACGACCGTCGCGATGGCTTCTATCCCGCCATGCTCGGCCGCACCGACCATGCTAACGCGCCCTATGATCATGCGCAGGTGATCGACGGCATCCACGTCATCGTGCTCGACTCCAGCGTTCCCAACAAGGTCGGCGGCGGCTTCGAGCCCGGGCAGCTCGATTGGCTCAAGGCCGAACTCGACACGCATGCCGAGTTGCCCAAGCTGCTGGTGATGCACCACGCGCCCTCGCTCGACGCCGACCCGTCCATGGAATGGGAATCGCTCTCGATTGCCGACACCGAGGCCTTGCGCCAGGCGGTTGCAGGCAAGCCTGTCATCGGCATCCTCTCCGGCCACATCCATTTCGACCGCGTCTCCAGCTGGTACGGCATCCCGGTCGTGGTCGGCATCGGCCAGCACGCCGCCACCGACGTGACCTGGCTGCATGAAGGCCTGCGCATGCTCTCCGGCGCCTCCTACGCCATCGGCACGCTGCGTCCCTCGGGCCTGTCCATCACCTTCGCCCCGCAGCCGGCCGAACGCAAAGAGCTGCATAGCTTCACCTGGGGCGGCATGGCCGAGGTGCTGAAGAAATACGAAGGCGACACCACGGTGGCGGCAGAATGAACCGGAAGCTCCCCCCTATGACCCGCAAGACGTTCCTCATCGGTACGCTCGCCCTGCTGGCCAGCGGCCTGTCGCTGCCCGCCATGGCCGAGGCCATTCCGGCGACCATCGACAAACCGGTCACCATCACCTTCTACAACTACAATCTCGCCTCGGCCGGTATTGGTGCCGAAGCGACCAGGAAGCTGATCGCCGAATTCATGGCGGCCAATCCCAAGATCACCGTCGAGGGCGTGCCCTATTCAAGTGCCGATTCCAGCCGCATCCAGGCTGATCTCGCCGCCGGCCGGCCGGTCGATCTGGTGCAGACCGTGTTCAGCGATCTCGATTTCGCCGTCACCAACTTCGGTGCGCAGGCGCTGGAAGAGATCATTCCCGCCGATGAAATGGCGGCGCATTTCAAGGGCATGTTCCCGAACGGCCTCAAGCTCGGCGTGCTCAACGGCAAGACCTATGGCCTCGCCTATACCTTCTCCACCCCGGTGCTGTTCTACAATGCTGACCTGTTCAGGGCAGCAGACCTCGACCCGGACAAGCCGCCCAAGACCTGGCAGGCCGTCAAGGAAGCCGGCCTGACCGTTATGAAAAAGACCGGCAAGCAGGGTTTTGCCGCCGGCATCACGGGTCCGGGAGCCTACGACTGGCTGCTGCAGGGCGTTGTGCGTTCCAATGGCGGCGAGGTCATCTCGCGCGACCGCACGCGGCTGAAATTCGCCGAACCGGAAGCCGTCGAAGCCATCGCCATGCTCAAAGACCTGCATGAATCAGGCGTCTACCAGAATGCCGACATCGCCAGTGCGCTTGATGGCATGGCCTCGGGCAATATCGGCATGTATCTGCAGACCAGTGCGATCCAGGGCGCGCTGATCGCCGGCGCGACCAACAAATACGAGTTGCGTTCCTCCACCATGCCGAGCTTCGGCGACAAGCCCGTGCGGCCCAACAACTCGGGCAGCGCGCTGACCATTCACGCCGCCGATCCCTTGAAGCAGCGTGCGGCTTGGGAGCTGATGAAATTCCTCACCTCCGCGCACGGCTATACCGTCATCACCTCGGAGATCGGTTACCTGCCGCTGCGCCCGGCCATCGTCGCGGACCCGAACTATCTCGGCGGGTGGATCAAGGCTCATCCGCTGGTGCAGCCCAATCTCGATCAACTGGCCGTGCTCGAGCCCTGGGATCCGATGCCTGGCCCGAACTACCGCCAGATCGTCAAGACCATGATGGATGCGGTGGAAATGGTGATCTTCGGCAATGCCGATCCGGCCGCCGCGCTGGCCGACGCTGAAGCCCATGCCCAGGACCTGATGCCGTAACGCAAGACTGTCCCGCCCAGGATGCCGCCCCCGTCGTGGCCGGGGCGGCACTTGAGGGGCGCATGTGAACTGGATCGAGAGGTCAGCATGACCGATGCAAGCCTGCCCATTCGCGGCGTGATGTCCCCCCGCAAGCGCTCGAGCTCGCGACAGATGGGCTCTCGACAGACGGGCTCCCGACACATGGGCTCTCGACATATAGGCGCGCGGCGCCTGGGGGCGCGGCAGATAACGCCCTGGCTCTATCTGGCGCCGGCCATCGTTGCGCTGGTCATCTGGATCTACTGGCCGCTGATCGATGCGCTGCGGCTGAGCTTCTTTCAGTGGAACATGCTGCCGCGCTCACCGCAGCTCTTCGTCGCCTGGGACAATTACGCCAAGATCTTCTCGCTGCCCAAATTCTGGCTGGCCCTGCGCAATACCGGCATCTACATCGCCGGCCTCCTGCCCATCGCCGTCTTGATCCCGCTGGCCATCGCCATTTACACGCATGACCTGCCGGCCCGCGCGCGCAATATCTATCGCGCCATCATCTTCGTGCCGATGATCATCGCGCCCGTCGTGGCTGCCGCCGTGTGGCGCTGGCTGCTCGACCCCAGCTACGGCATGGTCAATCTGGTCATCAAATGGTTCGGCTTTGATCCGGTCAAGTTCCTCGCCGATCCGAAAGTGGCGATCTGGACCATCATCGGCATCACCGGCTGGAAACTGATCGGCTTTTCCACGCTGATCCTGTCGGCCGCCAATGCCAATATCAATCCCTCGCTGGTCGAAGCAGCCCGGATGGATGGCGCCAGCAGATGGGAGATCATTCGCGACATCCGCCTGCCGCTGCTGAGTTCCTCGGTGTTGTTCCTCGTGATGATGACCATCCTGCTCGGGGCGCAGTGGAGCTTCACCTATATCAACGTGCTGACCGGCGGCGGGCCGCTCGGCGCGACCACCAATATCTATTATCTGCTGTGGGACTTCGGCTTCTCGTCGATGTCGGTGGGCTGGAGCTCGGCCTCCGCCGTCATCCTGTTTCTCGGCTTCGGGGCCATCGCCTTCTTCCTCTTCCGCCTGATCGACAGGTATTCCTTCCATGACAACTGATGTCGTCCGTGCCGAGCGGGTCCTTACCAAGCCGCAGGTCCACACCAGGCCGCAGCCCGCTGCCAAACCGCGTCCCCGCGCCCGGACCCGCTCGCGGCTCGATGGCGCCGCCGGCCATCTCGTCATGGTGCTCTTGTCGATCGTCTGCCTGTTCCCCGTCTACTGGATGGTGGTGACCTCCCTCCGGCCGGCCAATGCGACCTTCGAGACCAGTATCTGGCCGACATCCACGTCGCTCGACAATTACGTCTATGCCCTCCAGGCCATTCCGATCCTGCGCATGCTCGGCAACACGCTGCTGATCGCCTCGGTGGTCACGGTGATCCAGCTCTTCACCGGTCTGCTCGCCGCCTATGCCTTCGCCCGCTGGCGCTTTCGCGGCGACAAACTGGTCTATTCGCTCGTTGCCCTGACCTGGCTGGTGCCGTTCCAGGTGGTGATGATCCCCAATTACCTGTTGATCGCCAAGATGGGCCTGCTCGACAGCGTCACTGCGCTGATCCTGCCGCATTTTGCCTCGGCGCTCGCCATCCTGCTCCTGGCCCAGTCCATGCGCAGCTTCCCCCGGGAAGTCATCGAGGCCGCCCGCATGGACGGCGCGCGCAGCTGGCGCATCCTGTGGGAAGTGATGATGCCCAATCTGCGCGGCACCATCGCCTCGCTCGCCATCCTGATCTTCATCTCCACCTGGAACGAGTATTTCTGGCCCTTGCTGCTGTCCCGCACGCCGGCGAACAGCGTCGTCCAGATCGGAATCCAGATGTTCATGACCACCGAGGGAACCGCCTGGGGCCCGCTGATGGCGGCCTCCACCATGGCCAGCCTGCCGATCCTCTTCATCTATGTCGTTCTGCAGCGGCAGGTCATCCAGTCCTTCATGAAATCGGGAATTCGCTGATGCAGTCCCAGCCCACGCGTCATCTGAAGGTGACCGGCACCTATAATGTCCGCGATCTCGGCGGCTATGTCACCGCCACGGGCGAGACCCGCTGGCGCCGCCTCCTGCGTGCCGATGGCCTGCATCGCCTCGACGAACAGGGCATGGCGACCCTGGTCGGGGAGGGGGTCACCACCGTGATCGACCTGCGCCATGCCGACGAACTCGCCAGGCAGCCCAATCCCTTCGGCCAGAATCCGGCGGTGCGCTACCACCATGTGTCGCTGTTCGATGAGCTCGCACCGACGCGCAAGCCGGGCTGCGACGTTTTGCTGGAGCTCTACAAGAGGGCGCTGGCAGAGCGGCAGGAAGCCATTGCCACGGTGCTGACCACCATCGCCGAGGCACCTGACGGCGTGGTGCTGTTCCACTGCACCGCCGGCAAGGATCGCACCGGCATCGTCGCCCTGCTGTTGCTGGCCTTGGCCGGCGTCGAGACGGCGCTTATCGTCGAAGACTATGCAGAGACCGGCACCATGATCGCTCCCATGGTCGAGGAGATCATCGCCCATGCGGCCGAGCGTGGCGCCGATATCGAGACTTTTCGGCCGCTGCTGGCCGCCGAGCCGGAGACGATGGTCGCGACCATCGCGCATCTGAGCGAGCACTACGGCTCGGCCCGACACTACCTCAAAACCATCGGTCTCAGTGACGCGACCCTAGCGCGCCTGCATGACCGCCTCGTGGGAGAAGCATGATGGGTCAGCTGTCCCTGGTCGGCGTCAAGAAGACCTATGAAGGCAAGCAAGTGCTGCACGGCCTCGATGTCGAAATCGCCGACAAAGAGTTCGTGGTCATTGTC
The DNA here is from genome assembly GCF_003201475.1 of Chelatococcus asaccharovorans. GTDB lineage: Bacteria > Pseudomonadota > Alphaproteobacteria > Rhizobiales > Beijerinckiaceae > Chelatococcus > Chelatococcus asaccharovorans. Next base: position 408,190 of record NZ_QJJK01000007.1, read on the forward strand.
GGCCCCTCCGGCTGCGGCAAGTCCACGCTGCTGCGCATGATTGCCGGGCTGGAAGATATCACCGCCGGCACCATCGCCATCGACGGCACGGTGATGAACGACATCGACCCGGCCGATCGCGGCTGCGCCATGGTGTTCCAGAACTACGCGCTCTATCCGCATATGTCGGTGCGGCAGAACATGGCCTATCCGCTCAAGATCGCCCGGATGCCCCAGGCCGAGCGCGACCGCAGGGTGAATGAGGCCGCTGCCATTCTGGGCCTGGCCGACTATCTGGATCGCCGTCCCGCGCAGCTGTCGGGCGGCCAGCGCCAGCGCGTCGCCATGGGCCGCGCCATCGTACGCGAGCCGTCGGTGTTTCTGTTCGACGAGCCCCTCAGCAATCTCGATGCCATCTTGCGCGTCCAGATGCGCGTCGAGATCAAGCGCCTGCACAAGCGCCTCAAGGCCACGTCCATCTTCGTCACCCATGACCAGGTTGAAGCGATGACGCTGGCCGATCTGCTCATCGTCATGAACAAGGGTGTGGTGGAGCAGGTCGGCACCCCCGCCGCCGTCTACCGCAAGCCGGCCTCGACCTTCGTCGCCGGCTTCATCGGCGCCCCGGCGATGAACCTCTTGCCGGCGACGGTCGGCCGCGAGGGTGTCGTGACCTTCGACATCGCCCCGCATCTGCCGCTCGTGCGGGCGCCGGACCTCGCGCCAGGCACCCCTGTGACCCCGGGCACCCCTGTAACCCCAGGCACCCCTTTGACCCCAGGCACCCCTGTAACCCTTGGCATCCGCCCCGAGGCCATCACCCTGTCCAGCCACCCCGAACGCGGCCTGCCGGCGACGGTCGATCTGGTCGAGGAACTGGGCGGCTCGCGTGTGGCCTATTGCGACGTCAACGGCCTGGAACTCGCCGTCGTCCTGCCCGCCGGCGAGGAGCCCTATGAAGGCCGTCAGGTCTTCCTCGATTTCGGCGACCGGGGCTGGCACCTGTTCGATCGCATATCCGGCAAACGGCTCGACACCCCGACCCAAGAGGTGAGGGTGCAGGCCGGATTAAGACAAATGGTGCCGGCCTGAGGAACGACCGTCCTGAACCGGTCGCCCAAGGTGAGTTGTCCGCCTTCGCCTTCCATTGATGATGGCGCGATAGGCGCCGAATGCAACGTTCCCAAGGCCGGTCGACAGATCGCGTCCGCAGGGGGACGCCTGACCAATATCCGCCGGCCTCACCGGACCATGGCGAGAATGGTGCAAACGCCCGTGGGGGCCGCGGCCGCAGGTGAGCCTGTCGTTGGCGTTCGAGATTGCGCGACCGATCCCGATCGGGCCGGGGGACTACGGCCCGTTTCCTTCGGACACCTGGGGTTGTGACACAAGAAAACCGGAAAAATCTGATCAGAGACCATCCGTGAGCCACGCGCGATCGGGGTATGGTTTTTGTAATGAAAGTCTTGCGCATATCGTGTTTCGGACTTCTCCTGGCGTGCTCGGTGGTTCCCCGCGTTGCGGCGGCCGATCTCATCACCTTCTGGGACAGCCGGCAGAAGGGCGGAAACAGCTTCAACGAGGCGCCGCCGGACGAAGCCTATTTCAGGGCGCTCGCGAGAACCGGCGCGACATGGGTTCGCCTGACCTTCAGCAAGTGGAAGGGCGAGGGGCGCGATTTTCTGATCGGCAATGCCGACCGCTATGAAGCCTTGCAGCCGAAAGATCTCGCCAAATTGCGGAAGGTCCTTGATGCCGCCGCCGCCGCCGGGCTTAAGGTCGTCGTCGTGCCGCTGACCCTGCCCGGGGCGCGCTGGGTGCAGCAGAACGGCGGCAAGTTCGATGACCGGCTATGGTCCGATCCCGCCTTTGCCGATCAGGCGGGGCGCTTCTGGGCTGACCTCGCGAGAGCCCTGCGCGATCATCCGGCCATCGCAGCCTACAACCTTCTCAATGAGCCGGCTCCCGAAAGAAAGGCCGGTCTTGCGGAGAACGCCGCGATGGGCGACGTCGAAGCCTGGCAGGCGAAGCAGGCGGGTGGCACGCGCGATCTGACGGAGCTCTACGAGAGGATCATCGCCGCGATTCGCGCGGTTGACCCAGTAACGCCCGTCATGGTCGACAGCGGCTACTACGCCAGTCCGCGCGCGCTCGCCGCATGGCCGAAGCGTCTGTCCGACGAGCGGGTGCTCTACGCCTTCCACATGTACGAACCCTATGCCGCGACGAGCGCGCCGAACATGAAGCGGACGGATCCGCTGCGCTATCCGGGCGTGACGACGGACTATGCGGGCGGCAGGCTCGCCTGGAATCGCGCGGCGGTGGCCGCCCATATCGGCATGGCGTTCGACTGGGCGAAGACGCAAGGGGTGGCGCCGAACCGCGTGGTCGCTGCCGAGTTCGGCTGCATGCGCCTGTGGGCGGACTGTGGCACCTATCTCACCGACGTCATGGACGCCGTTGATGCGCGCGGTGGCCATTGGGCCTTCTATGCCTTCCGCGAGGATGTGTGGGACGGCATGGACTACGAACTGCCGGCAGGCCTGACACCCGGCCGGTTCTATTGGCGCGCGGAACAGGGCAGGGGGGAGAAGCTGCCGCGCAACGGCGATCTCATGGAGCTTCTGAAACGGCGCATGCAGCACTGAGATGAGAAGCCGACGAGACAGGAGCGGAGCGGTCGGTCTCGCCCCAGGCGCGATCGATGCCGCTGGGCCAGGACTCACGTGTCCCGCGCGACGGCAACCCAGCCCCTGAACGAGAACCCGGCATAGAAAAGTGCGACGTCGCAGAAGCCGGCTTCCCTGAGGAGTGCCTCCTCGTCGTGTGTGGAGAGAAGCGGCAGGTGCCGTGCCAGGCCCGAAGCGGCCGCCGCCACCTGACCCGGGTCGGGCGTCGGACCGGCCGCGAAGGCTGCCGAGCGCGTCAGCCAGCGGTCGGACGCGGCCCCCTCCGGAATGCTGTGATGGGCGATGATGAGGGGTGCGCCGGGGCTCAGCCGCCGGCGTATCGCCTGCAGCACGCGCAGCCGCTCCGGCCTGGGCAGAAAATGAAGCGTCAGCAGGCAAGTCGCGCCGTCGAAGGGGCCTGGCGGAGCGTGCTCGACATAGCCGTGCACCCATGCGACTTGCGAGCCGAGCGGGCCGAGGACATGCTTCGCCAGATCGAGCATCGGCGCTGAGGGATCGACACCCACGAACGACCAGTCAGGCCGCGCCTCGGCGAAGGTCTTCAGTTCCAGTCCGCCGCCCGCACCCAGAACGAGAATACGCGCGGCTTCGGTCGCGTGCTCCGAAAGCAGGAGCAAGGCCATGCGATGAAGATCGGCAAAGCCCGGGACCCGCCTCGGGGTGGCCTCTGCATAGTGGGAGACGAGATCGGGATCGTTGAACGGTTGCATCGGAGCGGTGGCCTTCATCCGAACCAGATCGGCTTTGCGCGAGAGCCCGATATCCAGCAGCGGCGTGTCGTGACGCAATTCCCCCTTGGGGTGGACAGCGGAACTCTAATTTCTGTATCAGATGATGATACGAAATTAGATACGGGTTATGTATCAGTTGAAGATACGAAAGACCCGCGGGCATGTCAACGCGGAGGGCGGTGCGGTCTCCCACGCTCCGCGTGGAATGAATTTGGCATTCGGCACCCGCTCGATGTCGGCCTCGAGACCGAATGTCAAATTCGAAAATTCCACGAGAATCATAAACATCCCAGTGGTTCTCCTGTTTCCGACATTTGCCCTCGGGGCCGGTCAAAATGGGATCAAAATGTTGGAAACGAACCACTGGGTCTGGAACTTGAAGGGCTTCCTGTGAACAAGGACACGCGACTCTCCGACGTCCTGCACGTGCTTTTGCATCTCGACCAGGCCAAGGAGCCGCTGCCGTCGCACATCCTGGCGCGGAGTACGGGAACGAACCCCGCAGTGTTCCGGCGCACGATGGCGGGCTTGCGGAATGCGGGCATTGTGCAATCCGGAAAGGGGCATGGCGGCGGCTGGATGCTCGCGCGTCCGCTCGTGAGCCTGACCCTGTTGGACGTCTATACGGCTCTCGGACGTCCCAGTCTGTTCGCCATTGGCAGCCGGTCGGACCATCCGGATTGCCTGATTGAACGCAACGTCAATGGTGCCCTGGCGGACACGATGGCTCAAGCGGAAGCGTTGTTCGTCGAGCGTTTCGGCGCGATCACGCTGGACACGCTTCGACCGCACGCACACGCGCCGTTGTCGGCGCACGGCCATTCACCGCGGACGCAATAGCTGACGAACGGCGCCTGTGGCTTGAGCGCCCTTGGCCTATGAGCCCGTCGCGGCGTGGGCATTCATCCAGGCGGCGATCTCGGGCCAGACTTCGGCATGGGCCCGGCGCCCGGCCAGGATCGCCAGATGCTGCAGGCCGACGCCGATCTCCGCCGGATGCTCGATGATATGCGTGCTGTTCGCGGTCATGGCCGCGAAGAACGGCGCGATCGACGCACGCGGTCCGATCTCGTCCGCCGCGCTGACCACCGCGAGGACCGGTGTGCGAAGATCGGAGGGGCCGATTTGCCTGCCGCCCAGTGACAGAACGCCCCGATGGAAGCGGTCTTCCCGATAGAGCCATCCGACGATCTGATTGACGAGTTGCGCCGGCAACGACATCTCGTCGAGCGCCCATCGCGCGATGCGCATATGGGTGTTCATCGCCGCCGGATCCGCAAGGCTGAACGCGGCGTCCATCCAGCGGGACCAGACGAAGAGGCCGGGCGACAGCAGCGTGCAGGCCTGCGACAGCAACGCGCCCGGCACCACCCCATCGGGCAGCTCCTCCTTCGCCTGCGAGACGACCAGGTCGCGGAAGCGGCTCGAACCCGGCTCGAAGGCGAGCGGCGCGCCGAGCAGCACGAGGCCGCGCGCAAGGGAGGGATGCAGCGCGCAGCAGATCGCCGCGAAGGTGCCGCCGAGCGAATGACCCAGCAGGAAGGGGGCCGAGCCGGTTCGTTCCGCGACCCGTGCCGCGCAGGCTGCGATGCCGCCATCCACATAGGCCGCGATCCCGTCATGGCCGTCGCCCTCGGACGGCGGCGTCCAATCGATGAGATGGACATCGAACTGGCGGTCGCGGCAAAAGCCGATCGCACTCAGGCTGGGCGTCAGATCCCATATGTAGGGCCGCCTGATGGGCGCGGGCACCAGCAGGATCGGCTCGCCCGCCTCGGCGCCGGGGTAATGGCGGAGCGTCCAACGCGGGCCGGAGGCGATCGTCTGGAAGGCGGCTTCATGGACACCGAAGCCGAAGAGGTCGAGCATGTCGGCCTGTGTGCGGCGGAGGTCATCCAGAGCGGCGAGCTGCGTGCGGCTGAGGTGATCGAGGAAGGCGCGGGTTGGCGATGCCGGCTGGAACTGCATCTTGTCCTCCCGGACGCGGGGCGACGGCCGGACATAGGCGCGGCCGTCATAGCGCAAGTCTGCAACGGACAGGCGTGCGAAGCGGTCCCTCTCGAGCCATGCGCCCGACCGGTCCGCGCTTCAGACGTGCTTCAGACGTGCTTCAGGCCATTGCCGAACGCGCGGCCGGATCGGTCATCGCCCGCAACATCTTGCACCTCCGCCGACAGGTCCTCAACCCGCCTCCGGCGGCAGCGCCGCGTCGAGCTCGGCGAGCCACACCGCTGCATCTGCGTCCGAGGGCGCGCGCCAGTCTCCGCGCGGCGAGAGAGAGCCCCCGGAGGAGATCTTCGGGCCGTTGGGCAGCGCCGAGCGCTTGAACTGGCTCGTGAAGAAGCGTTTGAGAAAGACCACGAGCCAGCGGCGGATCTCGGCGCGCGAATAGGCGCGCCGGTCGGCCTCCGGAATGTCCACAGGCCAGCGTCCCCGCTCCACCTCGCCCCATGCCCGTTCTGCGAGAAAGGCGATCTTGGACGGCGGGAAGCCGTAGCGCGTCAGGTAGAACAGGGTAAAGTCCTGCAGCGCGTAGGGGCCGACCACATCCTGGGTCGACTGGATCGCCGCCCCGGGCGCCGCCGGCACCAGCTCGGGGGAAATCTCGGTCGCGAGGATCGCGTTGAGGACCTTGACCGTCGTTGCCGAGACGTCGCCGGAGGCGGCGACGAAGCGGATGAGATGCTGGATCAGGGTCTTCGGCACCGACGCATTGACATTGTAATGGGACATGTGGTCGCCGACGCCATAGGTGCACCAGCCGAGCGCGAGCTCCGAGAGATCGCCGGTTCCGACGACGAGTGCGCCGTTCTGATTGGCGAGGCGGAACAGGTAGTCGGTGCGCAGCCCGGCCTGGACGTTTTCGAAGGTGACGTCATAGACCGCCTCGCCGCGGGCGAAGGGGTGGCCGAGATCGGCCAGCATCTGCTGCGCCGCCGGGCGAATGTCGATCTCGGCGCCGGAGACCCCAAGCGCCTTGATCAGCGCCAGCGCATTGGCCCGCGTCGCCTGCGAGGTCGCGAAGCCCGGCAGCGTGTAGGCGAGCACGTTGGACCGCGGCAGCCCAAGCAGGTCCATCGCCCGTGCGGCCACGATCAGGGCCTGGGTGGAATCAAGCCCCCCCGAGACGCCGATGACCGTGCGCTGCATCCGCGCGGCCGCAAGACGCTGCGCAAGCCCCTGGACCTGGATGTTGTACGCCTCGTAACAGTCCTCGCGCAGCCGGGCGGGATCGGCCGGCACATAGGGAAAGCGCGCAATGATCCGCTCGAGCGCGACGGCATGCGGCGGCCTGTCGAGCACGAAGGTGATGGCGCGGAACGGCGCGGCATCATCCTGCTCCTCGCGCGCGCAGTCGCCGAAAGTGTTCATGCGCATGCGTTCCTGCCGCAGGCGGCCGAGATCGACATCGGCGAGCGTATAGGTCGATGCGCGGGCGAAGCGATCGGTTTCGGCCAGCGCGTCGCCGTTTTCGAAGATGGCGGCCTGGCCGTCCCAGGCGAGGTCGGTGGTCGATTCGCCAGGCCCTGCCGCGGAATAGGCATAGGCCGCGACGCAGCGCGCGGATTGGCTGGCGCACAGCAGCCGCCGGTCGCCGGCCTTGCCGATGGTGATGTTGCTGGCCGAGAGATTGAGCAGAAGTTCGGCGCCCGCCATCGCCGCGCGGGTGGAGGGCGGCAGCGGCACCCAGATGTCCTCGCAGATTTCCACATGGAAGACGAAGGGTATGGAGCCCTCGGAGCGGAAGATGAGGTCCACGCCGAACGGCACCGTCTGCCCGGCGATCGTCGTTACCTCCCCGCGCCGGCCGGCTCCGGCGGTGAAATGGCGGCGCTCGTAGAACTCGCGGTAGTTGGGCAGGTAGCTTTTCGGCACCGCGCCGAGGATTGTGCCGCGATGAATGACCACGGCGGCGTTGAACAGCCGGCCCCCATGGCGGAGCGGCGCCCCGACGACGAGGACCGGGAAGAGGTGGCGCGAGGCCGCGACGATCCGCGCCAGCGCCTGCTCGACGGCGTCGAGCAGCGCATCCTGAAGGAGCAGGTCGTCGATGGCATAGGAGGAGAGGCCGAGCTCCGGGAAGAGCATGACCGCCACGCTGCGGCGGTCCCCTTCCGCCGCCAGGTCGAGGATCGCGGTCGCGGCGAATTCCGGATCGGCGACCCGGCCGATCGGCACACACGCCGCCACGCGCAGAAAGCCGTGCTTGTACATGCAGTCGAAATCCGGCATGCGGTCCCGCCCTCGAATGGGATTTGCTTGATCCATACTACGCTGCGGGCGCGCCGGATGTGCACTAAGATTCCGTTCTCGCCCCCGCCTCCGGCTCCCCGGTCGGAAACCGTGCCAGGATAGAGACGACTGTGTCGTCGTCGACCTGGCTGAAATCCCGGTAGAAATAGCCGATGGCGCCGAACGGCTCCGGGGTGACGAGGCAAACGAGCGCGTCGACCTCCGGGGCAAGTTCGGAAAGCGTGTCGGCGGGTGCGACGGGGACGGCCAGCACGAGCTCTCTCGGGCCGTGCTGGCGGATGGCCCGCAGAGCCGCCTTCATCGTCGCCCCGGTCGCGATACCGTCATCGATGACGATCACCACCTTGCCGGCAAGCGCCGCGCGAGCCCGCAGGCCGATATAGCGGGTCTTTCTGCGCGCGATCTCCGCGAGTTCCGCGTCGCACACACTCTTGAAGGTCGCGTCGCTGAGGCCGGAACTCAGGATCACGTCTTCATTGCGCACGATAACAGGATCCGTTCCGTCAACGACGGCCCCGACGGCGAGTTCGGGTTGCCAGGGCAGGCCGATCTTCCGCACGAGGACCAGATCGAGTGGGGCACCGAGCGCCTCCGCGACCTCCGCGGCGACTGGTACGCCGCCCCGCGGCAGGGCCAGCACCACGGGGTTCCGGCCCTTGTATCCTGCCAGCGCGGCAGCCAGTTGCCGTCCAGCGTCCTTGCGGTCAGAGAAGGTCATGCGGAATTCTCTCCAATCGATGGACGCATTCATTGATACGCGTCAATTCTCCGGCCGCCCGCCGTCACAAAAGGTCGTCGCCGGACCTCGGTTGAGGCATGTCAAAGATGGCCGCCGCGCTTTCCGCGAGCATACGGGTCAACTGACACGGGAGACGATGCCATGGAAACGCCTGTCGAGATCGATTTCCAGGGGATGGCTGCAAACCTGCAGCTCCGGAATGCCATCGATCGCCATATGCTTGAGCTCGAGGAGCGCTACGGCCGGATCACCGCCGGGCGCGTCGTCCTGAAGGCGCCGGGCGCTCATCACCACAAGGGAGGGCTGTTCGAGATCAACATCCGCCTTGCCTTGCCGGAAGGGCGCGAGGTGAATGTCGGGCACACGCGCCAGGACGACGAGCGCTATGCCGATCTCGATTATGCCATCAATGATACGTTCAAGCGGGCGCGTCGCCAGTTGCAGGATCGGGTGCGCCGGTTGCAGGGCGCGGTCAAGCAGCACGAAGGCATCCCCGTCGGCACCGTCGTTGCGCTTGATCCGCGCGGCGAATGCGGATTCATCGCGACCGCGGACGGCCGGGAAATCTATTTTCACCGCAACAGCGTCCTGAAGGAGGAGTTCCCACGTCTCGCCGTCAATGCGCGCGTGACCTATGCCGAAGAGGAAGGCGAGAAGGGCCCGCAGGCGAGTACGGTGCGGTTGCTGAAGAAGCACGGCCTGAAGGTCTAGGGTCAGGACCCATTAATCTGGTTGAAATGGTGTGAGGCCATTTGGCCGGATACAAGAAGCGGAGGTGAAGGAAGCCTTTCGGCTTTCGAGCGCTGCGCGACGCAGTTGCCGGCCAAATGGACCACATCCGAAGGACGCCGAAACGGCTGCGACCTGCGGCGTCGAGCCACTCGGCCGATGGAACCCCATCGACCTTCGCGTCTCTCCAGGAATCTCTTTTTGGCATCTCTTTGCCGTTTCAGGCGCCATTTCCATCATATGAATGGGTCCTGACCCTAGAGCAAAGGTGCTTCTGTCGCCGACTGCTGGTCTCCGCACGAGGGGAGCATCGTTCGCCGCCCTGGATCGCACACCGCCTTCATGCAAGGCGGGATTGCAGCACGCCGGGGAGGGGGCCTGTTCGTCGGGGCCCCGCGGTGTGGAAGCGATCAGCCCGCCCCTCCACCGCCGGCAATGCCCGGTGCGCCTGATCGTTCGGGCATTCAGGCCGGCTGACAGGTGGATGCGCGCCAGCGTCCGGGCGTCGTCCCGGCAATACGTTTGAACACCGTCGTGAAATGGGATTGGTTCTGAAAGCCAACGTCGAGGGCGACATTGACCAAGGGCTCCTCGGACTGCGCCAGCAGAACCTTGGCGCGCGCAATTCGCCGTTGCAGAACATAGTCGTGCGGGCGGAGACCGGTCGCTGCACGGAAACCTGCGGCGAAATACATTCGGCTCAGGCCCGATACGCGCGCGAGGTCGGTCAGCGAGATGGTCTCACCGATATTCTCGTCGATATAGGCAAGCACGCGGTTCAGACGCCATTTCTGCAGCGACGGCGCCGTCTTGCCGGGTTCCGGTGCGCGCAGCCTGAGCCAACGCGCCGCCAAGGCGAGGCGCATCGCATCCGCATAAATGCCGTCATCGACAATTTCGCTTGTCCCGGAGCGGCCGAGCCGGTCGACGAGGCGCTGCATGACCGGGTCGTCCGACAGGATATCGGCCACGGCCGGCGTGGAGAAATCCAGGCTGTCGCCACCTCTCGCCGACGTCTCCGTGGAAAGGGAGATGACGACGCCCATATGCGGCAGCTCGATCCTGACGGTCGCATCCGTCCTTCCCCGCGCAGGGCTCGCCGGACCATTCGCATGGAGGACGGGCGCGACGTCGCATTCTCTGAGACCAGCGGCATGTCTGGCGAGCAGGCCAGCCGGTGCGGATGGCATGGGTCCCATTGAAGGGCCAGTGACTGAGCTGACGGACATGGTTCGATATCCCTCTTGTTCAGGATGAATTTTGGGCCGGATCCCATGCGATCCGAAGGCCGCCGGCCCGGGTGAACCAGCGGGGACGTCCATGGAGCGTCGACCCTCTATTGAGGATATTGCCGTGGATTTCGTTCGACCCGTGCGTAAAAAGATGTCTTTTTTGGTCGATAAGCGAAACTATACCGTGGTTTACAGACATATACGCTGGTCCTAACTCTACAAACCTTCGTATGAGTACGACCGGCGGGATGGCCCTGTCCCATAGGAATCCAGGCGGCATGCGGCCGGGCCGCAGACCGCCGCACGGATGTCTCGCGTCATGATGGCTCGCGGTGAAGCGGGAGTAAGACATGGACCTGATTGGCAACAAGATGGCGCCGCGCAGCACAGTTGGAACTCTGCAGGGGCAGACGTCCGAACCCGATCGCGGGCCCCGGAAGATCGTGCTCGCGACGGCGCTGACCGCGGTTTCGGGCTATGTGGATGCCGTCGGCTATTCGCATCTCGGCCACTTGTACCTGTCGTTCATGAGCGGCAACAGCACGCGTCTCGGTGTGTCCCTGGCAGGGCTGGACTGGAGTGACGCGCTGCTGGCGGCTTCCATCATCGCAGCCTTCGTTGTGGGAGCGGCGGCGGGTACGCTTCTGTCCGATCGGTGGCAGAACGCCGTGCTGCCGGTTGTGCTCGGCGTCGAGCTGGCCGTGGTCCTTGGCGCCAGCGGCATCTATCTCGCCGGCCACGACCGGATCGCGTTAGGGATGATGGCCGCGACGATGGGTATGCAGAATACGCTCCATCAGCGTGTGGCCGGCGCCGATGTCGGCAAGAGCTTCATGACCGGCAACCTGTTCAGCCTCGGCGAGGCGCTGGGCCGCCTGTTCCGCGACCGAAGTCAGCGCGTTCTCCTCTCACAACACGCGCTGTCGTGGGCAACGTTCCTCGCGGGCGTCGTCATTGGCGCACATGCGTTCGCCTATTTGGGGGTTCCGGCCAGTCTGGCCGTTGTCGCGCTCGTTCTCGCCAGTCTGTTCGCCGCGACGTTGCGGTAGGCATTCTCCCCGAACGATCGCAGCGTCACCTGTGCGAAAGGCCGGGTGCGGCCGACGCATTCGCGATGGGCGCGTCATCGGCCCGGTCGGCGATAGGCGGGCCTGCGCCGTCATGCCGGGCTGTCACCGCAGGCTGCCGTCGCGCGATCCTTTGGCGGATGCGCAGGCGGACAGAAGGCCGCGTGAAGTGCCTCAACCACGAGCAGAACCTCCGGCCGGGCGATCCTGTAATAGACGGTCGTCCCCTCGCGGCGGGACTCCACGAGGCCATCGGCCCTGAGCCGCATGAGCTGTTGCGACATCGGCACCTGCTCGATGCCGAGTTCCTGCCGGAGCGCGGCGACGGATTTCTCGTCCCGTCCTAACGCACAGAGCGTGAGGAGCCGTTGCGGATGCGACAGGCTGCGCATCAGCTCGGCGGCACTCTCGGACGCGGGGATCATCTCTTTTACATTCATGGTATTGAATTTAGAATATTTGAATGTTAGATGCAAGGCGAGCCCGAGCAGGAAAGCTCGGGAAGGCCGTTTGGACTGACCCGGGATCAAGCTTCGCCTGCACGCTTTGCGCGGGATCAAGGTGGTTGAGCCCAGGCCGGCGTAGATGACAGCGACGGCGCGAAGTCGAATTGGCGCTGTTGCCCCTGATGACGTTGAGGAGAATGACGATGACAGTCGATCGCGCGGTCATGTTCTTCGCCGGATGCATGGTTCTCGTATCCCTGGCGCTCGGATTCTACATATCCTCTTATTGGTATCTGCTTACGGCCTTCGTCGGGTTGAACTTGATGCAGGCATCGCTGACAGGCTTCTGCCCGGCGGCCATGATCTTCAAGAAGCTCGGACTGAAGGCCGGTGTTGCCTTCCCTTGAGCAACGCCCCACGCCTTGCGGGGCGACCCAGGATGACTGATCGCGGCCATCCCGTGTCGCCGCGCGCCCTTTGAACGGGAAAGCCATGTCACGACAGAAAATGCTTGCGCGAGCCCTCATCGTCTTCGCCCTGTTGGGGGCGTGCGGCACGGGGGCTCGTCTGGCCGCGGCCGGCGAGTTCGTGGCAGAGGCGCGAACAATCGCCGAATTGAAGGCCGTGTTCGGCCAGGTAGAAAGCCGCACCGTCGTGCCGGCGCGCGCGCGGATCGGCGGGACCATCCGCGAAATCGGCATCAGCGAGGGCAGGGAGGTGAAGGAGGGCGAGGTCATCGCCCGCGTGGTCGACGACAAGCTCACCTTCGAGCTTAACGCCGCCGACGCGAAGATCGCCGCTCTTCAGTCGCAGCTCGACAATGCCCGTACGGAATTCGACCGGGCGCAGCAGCTCCTGGCGCGCGGGATCGCGTCGCAGAGCCGGCTCGACCAGGCCAAGACGCAGTTCGACGTGATCGTCAGCCAGGTCGCCGCCGCGCAGGCGGACAAGGCCGTGATCGAGCAGAGGACGCGTGAGGGTGCCATCCTCGCCCCCGCGACGGGACGCGTTCTGACCGTGCCGGTGACGCTCGGCTCGGTGGTCCTTGCCGGCGAGGAGATCGCCCGCATCGCCAGCGGTCAGTATTACCTGCGCCTGTCCCTGCCGGAGCGCCATGCGACGGAGATCAAGGAGGGCGGCACGGTGCTCATCGGGCAGCGCGGCCTCTCGCCGGTGGCGAGCGGCGGCAGCGCGGCCGCACGGCAGGCCCGGATCGCCAAGGTCTACCCGGAAATCGCTGACGGTCGCGTTATTGCCGACGTCGAAGTGGCCGACATCGGCGACTATTTCGTCAACGAGCGCACGCTGGTCTGGATCCCGGTCGGCGAGCGCAAGGTCATCGCGATCCCGCCCGCCGCGGTTACGACCCGGCATGGTGTCGACTACGTCCGCGTCGCGACGCCGGATGGCCCGCTCGATGTCGCGGTCGTTCTCGGCGAGACCTTTCAGGACGGCGGCGGGCCACGCCTCGAAATCCTGACGGGCCTCAGACCCGGCGATCGCATTGTCATGCCGGACGTGGCGCCATGAAGCTCGGAATAGCCGGAGGCCTGACGCGCGCCTTCATCAATTCGCCGCTCACGCCGCTTTTCCTTCTCGCCGCCTTTGCGCTGGGCCTTGTCGCGCTCGTCACGCTGCCGCGTGAGGAGGAGCCGCAGATTTCGGTGCCCCTGGTCGACATCCGTGTCGAGGCCAACGGGCTGAAGGCGGAGGATGCGGTCAAGCTCGTCACGGAGCCGCTCGAGACGATCGTCAAGAGCATCGACGGTGTCGAACATGTCTATTCCCAGACGGAGGACGACGCCGCCGTCATCACGGTGCGCTTCCTTGTCGGCACGAACTCCGATGCGGCGATCCTGCGGGTGCATGAGAAGGTGCGCGCCAATATGGACCGCATCCCGGTCGGCATTCCCGAACCGCTGATCGTCGGCCGCGGCATCGACGATGTGGCGATCGTCGTCGTGACGCTCACGCCGACGCCGGAAGCCGCCGCGCGTTGGACGGAAAATGGTCTCACCCGCCTGGCGCGCGAGCTGCAGGTGGAGGTGGCCAAGCTGCCGGATATCGGCCTCACCTATATTGTCGGCGAACAGCCCGAGACCATTCGCGTCGAACCGGACCCGGAGAAGCTCTCGCTCTACGGTGTCACGCTGCAGCAGCTCAGTTCCAAGATCGAAGGGGCCAACCGCTCCTTCCAGATCGGCCGGGTTCGCGAAGCGGGGCAACAGCGCACGCTCGTCGCCGGCCAGACCCTGCAGACGGCCTCCGAGATCGGCAATCTCTTCATCACGGCCCGCGACGGCCGGCCGGTCTATGTGCGCGATGTCGCCAAGGTGGTTCTCGCCACCCAGCCGAATGAGGCTATCGTCACCGCGGTGCGCAAGGCAGGCGAGGGTGCGGAGATCTCGCTCCAGCGCATGCCGGCGGTGTCGCTCGCCATCGCCAAACGGCCGGGGACCAATGCGGTCGCCATCGCGGACACCATTATCGATCGTCTGGACCAGGTGCGCGGACAGATCTTCCCCGCCGACGTCGCCATGACGGTCACGCGCAATTACGGCGAGAGCGCCAACGAGAAGGCGAACGAGCTGCTGTTCCACCTCGCGCTCGCGACGATTTCGATCATCGTGCTCGTCGCCGTGGCGATCGGCTGGCGGGAGGCTGTTGTCGTCGCCATCGTCATTCCGACGACGATCCTGCTCACGCTCTTCGCCGCGCGCGTCATGGGCTACACGCTCAACCGCGTCAGCCTGTTCGCGCTCATCTTCTCCATCGGCATCCTGGTCGACGACGCCATCGTCGTCATCGAGAACATCGCCCGCCACTGGGCCATGAAGGACGGCCGGCCAAGGATTGAAGCCGCGATCGACGCGGTGGCGGAGGTCGGGAACCCGACGATCGTGGCGACCTTGACCGTCATTGCCGCGCTCCTTCCCATGCTCTTCGTCTCGGGCATGATGGGCCCCTATATGAGCCCCATTCCGGCCAATGCCTCGGCTGCGATGCTGTTCTCCTTCTTCGTCGCCGTCGTGGTCACCCCCTGGCTCATGGTCAAGCTCGGCGGCAAGGCGGATGCGCCGCAGCATGGGCACGGCGCCGGCCAGGGTGGCTGGCTTGGACGCGCCTATGTCGCGGTCGCCAGGCCCATCCTCAGAAGCCGCGCACGGGCCTGGACCTTCCTTGGCGTCGTCGGCATCGCCACGCTCGCCTCGCTCGGCTTCATCTACACCCGGCATGTCACGGTGAAGCTCCTGCCGTTCGACAACAAGACCGAGCTTGAGGTGGTGGTCGACCTGCCGAAAGGGTCCTCGGTCGAGGACACCAACCGTTCGCTGCAGGCGATCGTCGCGCGTCTGGCGCCGATCCCGGAGGTCGTCTCCTTTGAGACTTATGCGGGGACCTCGGCGCCCTTCAACTTCAACGGCCTGGTGCGGCACTATTACCTGCGCTCCCAGCCGCAGCAGGGTGACGTGGCCGTCAATCTGACGCCGAAGGGTGAACGCAGCCGCCCGAGCCACGCCATCGCCCTCGACATCCGCGAACGCCTGCAGGGGCTCGACCTGCCATCAGGCACGGCGGTGAAGGTCGTGGAGCCGCCGCCGGGGCCGCCCGTGCTCGGCACGTTGCTCGCCGAGATCTACGGGCCGGATCCCGAAACCCGCCGGGCGGTCGCGGCGAAGGTGCGCCAGGCTTTCGAGAGCGTGCCCTTCATCGTCGACGTCGACGACAGCTATGGCCGGCCGGCCGAGCGGGTGCGCATTGCGATCGACCAGGACAATCTCGAATTTTACAAGGTCGAGCAGAGCGACGTCTATGACACCCTGCGCGCTTTGTACCGCGGGACCACCGTCGGCTATTCGCATCGCGGCAGCGGTCGCCAGCCGATCCCGATCGTCGTCGCGCTGGCCAAGGGCGACGGCGTGGTGGGCGAGCGCGGCCTCACCGTGCCGGTGCCGGCGAACGCGCTGCCGGGCGACAAGAGCATCGTTGAACTCGGCGATGTCGTCACGGTGACCCGCGAGCCGGCCTCATATCCCATTTTCCGTCACAACGGTCGTGCCGCGGAGATGATCACCGGCGAACTCGCCGGTGCGTTCGAGGCGCCCGTCTACGGCATGATCGCGGTGTCGGAGGCCATCGACAAGGCGGACTGGGGCAATGTGCCGAAGCCTGCCATCGCGCTCCATGGCCAGCCCGACGACGAGGCCCGCCCGACCCTCCTCTGGGATGGGGAATGGGAGGTGACATGGGTCACCTTCCGTGACATGGGCGCAGCCTTCGCCGTGGCGATCCTCGGCATCTACATCCTGGTGGTCGCCCAGTTCGGTTCGTTCAAGCTGCCGCTGGTCATCCTGACGCCGATCCCGCTGACCCTCATCGGCATCATGTTCGGCCACTGGCTGTTCGGCGCGCCCTTCTCGGCGACCTCGATGATCGGCTTCATCGCGCTCGCCGGCATCATCGTGCGCAATTCGATTCTGCTGGTCGACTTCATCCGCCATGCGCGCTCGCCCGATCGGCCGCTGATCGACGTGCTGCTGGAGGCCGGCGCCATCCGCTTCAAACCGATCCTGCTGACGGCGCTCGCCGCCATGATCGGCGCGGCGGTGATCCTGACCGACCCGATCTTCCAGGGGCTCGCCATCTCGCTCCTGTTCGGGCTCGCCTCCTCGACGGCGCTGACCGTGCTCGTCATCCCGGCGATCTATATTGCGTTGCGCGGCGGCACGAACCCGGAGAAGAATCCAGGCGCCCACCGCGCGATAACGCCTTCGGAACCCAGGGCGATCTGACGGAGCCCGCCGTCAGGCCCATGGCGGGGTTTCAAGGTCGATCGGAACGCTCGGACGCTTTGGGATCAGGGGAGATCGCCTCGGCCTCCCCGTTCTCCGCGATCGATTCCTCGAGCATGGCATCGGCTTCCGCCTGGAGCCGGTCGAGACATTCGATCAGGAACGCGGCGGACCCCTCGGGGAGGCAGGCCAGCAGTCTTTCATGACGCCACTGCGCTACGGCAAGAACGGCGGCATGCATCTTGCGGCCTTCCGCGGTGAGTGTCAGGAGAATCCGGCGCCCGTCCCGGCTGTCAGGACTGCCTTTGATCAATCCCCGGCGGCGCAGGCTGTCTGCCGAGAGGCTGACCCACCCCTTGTCGGTTGCCAGGTTGCGGCTCACCTCCCGCGCCGTCGTCGGTTCGCAGGAGGCGATGATCGACAGCACCCGCCACTCCGGCAGCGATATCCCGAACGCGTCGCGATAGCGGCGGCTGGCGTAGAGACCCAACGTATTCGACAGCCTGAGAAGGCGTGACGACAGGAAGTCGGTGACTGAGTCCGGCTTTTTCATGATCCGTTATTTACCAGTTGACGGTCCCATCGATCAAGCCATATGGTAGTGATCACAACCAATTTAATCCGGCCGTGGCCGTCTTCGAGCCCACCGGATCAATCGTCGCCTGGCAGTTGCGGGTAAGGGTTCTGCCGGTCGGCAGGATGCCCGCGGGCAAGACCAGGCGCCATCAGGGAGGGGACATAATGCTGAACCGGCGCATGGTGCTGTGGCGCGGATTGGCTGCGGGAGCGGCCTCGACTGCGCTCGGGCGATCGGCTTTTGCCGAACCCGGTTGGGAGGGCGTGGTCGCCAAGGCCAAGGCGGAGGGGCGGGCCATCTACTACTCAAGCGGGATCGCCAAGACGGAGGAGCCGCTCATGGCGCAGTTCGGCAAGACGGCCGGCTTCGCCGTCGAATATGCCCGGCCTGGCGGCGGCGAGATCGTGCTGCGCAAATACGAGCAGGAGATCAAGGGCGGTGCGGAATCCGCGGATGTCTGCGGATTGAGCGACTACGCGCTGGGGATCTATGCCCGCGACAAGGGCTATGCAGCAACGCCCGACCTTCCCAATCTGGCCAAGCTCAGCAGCGCCTTCGCGATGACGGATCCGGGCATCTATCCGACCGGTGGCCTGACCATGCCGATCATCGTCAACAAGACGATGATTCCAGACGGTCAAGGTCCGACCAAATATACCGACCTGATCGACCCTAAATATAAGGGGAAGATCCTGTTCGGCGCGCCGGAGAACGCCGGAACGTCGACGCTGCTCATCAAGGGCCTGGTGGAACAACATGGCTGGGACTTCATCAAGGCGCTGCGCGCCAACGAAGTCAGCGAAATGCGGCTGCAGGCCGAGGCGATGCAGGCGGTCGCCCGCGGTGAGAAGCCGATCTGCGTGGTCGCCCAGGCCTGGGGCTTTCTCTACCAGCTGCAGGGCGCGCCGACGCGCATGATCTTCCCGGAGGACGGGACGGTGCTTGCCCGCTACTGCTTCTTCATCTCCAAGAAGGCGGCGCATCCCGCGGCCGGCGCGGTTCTCGCAAACCACCTGCTTTCGGCCGACTATCAGAAGGCGCTCGCCGAGGAGAACGGCTTCTACGGATCGAACAGCGATGCGCCGCCGCCTCCGGGCATGCCCGCGGTCTCGGCCCTGAAAATTTACTCGCCTAACCTTGTCGAACTCACGGCGCAACGCGGTGAGATCATCGACACCTGGCGCAAGATCATGGGCTGACCGTGTCGCGAGTGGAAGTCATCAATCTTGTGAAGCGCTTCGGCGCCATGCGGGCCGTCGACGACGTGTCGTTCGACGTGCCCGAGGGCGGCATCACCACGATGCTCGGACCGTCCGGCTGCGGCAAGACCACCATCCTGCGCTGTATCGCCGGGCTGGAGACGGCAACGTCGGGCGACATCGTCATCGGCTCCCGTGCCGTCTTCAGCGGCGGACAGGACGTCGTCCCGGTCGAGGCGCGCAATCTCGGCATGGTGTTCCAGTCCTATGCGATCTGGCCCCATATGACGATCGCCCAGAACGTGGCCTATGGGCTCAAGGTTCGCGGTTACCCGCGTGAGGACATCGCGCGGCGCGTGCGTGCCGCCCTCGATCTGGTCCGACTGCCGGGCTATGCGGAGCGCTTTCCCGGCCAGTTGTCGGGCGGGCAGATGCAACGCGTGGTCCTGGCACGCGCCATCGCCTACGATCCGGAGCTTCTGCTGCTCGACGAGCCGCTCGCCAATCTCGACGCCCATTTGCGCGAGGAGATGCGACAGGAGCTCAAGCGCATTCAGCGCGAGACCGGCATGACGATGGTGGCGGTCACGCACGACCAGTCGGAAGCCTTGGCGCTGTCCGACCAGATCATGGTCATGTCGTCCGGGCGCATCCTGCAGAGAGGCCGGCCGGAGGAGATCTTCCGCCATCCGCGGACGGCCGAGGTCGCGCGCTTCCTGGGTGCGACCAACGTGCTCTCGGCGCATCGCGTCGATGGCTGTCTTGTTGTCGCGGGTGTCGGGGCGGTGCCCGACGAGGCGCAGGGCACGGCGGCCGACCGTGCCGCGATTCTCTTTCGGCCGTCCGACATTGTCCTGCGGCCGGGGGACGCGGAGGGCGGCTGGCCGGGGCGGATCGTCTTCGCTCAGTTCCTCGGCCGCGAGGTGCAATATCTCATCCGTTGCGGCGACACGGAGCTCACGGCCGAGGTGTCCGGCCGTGGTGGCGTCCTCGAGGAAGGGGCGACCGTGTCGGTCACTGTCGCGCCGGGGGCCTTGCTTGTCTATCCGGAGGCCGCCTGATGTCCGTGGCACAGCCGGCTTTGACGGTCGCGCCCCCCGTGCGGCTCAAGCCGCAACGCAGCGTCGGTCTCATCATCGTTTACGCCTTGACCGCCGCGGCCCTTCTCCTGCTGACGGTCTATCCGATGGTCTGGCTGCTGATCGGCAGCCTGAGCGACAGGGACGGCGGCTACAGCGTCGCGAACTACATCGAGCTTCACGACAAATTCGGGGCGGGCGGCGTCCTCATCAACTCGTGGGTGTTCGCCTTCGGTGCCGCCGCCGCCGCCACGATAACCGGCGTTCTGCTCGCCGTGCTGGTCGCGCGCACCGATGTGCCGCTCAAGAAGCTCGCGCGCTTTTCGGCCATTCTCGCCTTCGTCTCGCCGCCGTGGCTCACCGCGATGGCCTATGTCTATATCGCCAGCCCCAACGCGGGGCTGGTCAATCAGCTCTTCGACCAGATCGTGGGTATCAAGCCGTTCGATATCCAGTCGATGTCGGGCATGATCTTCGTGACCGCGCTCTTCCTCTATTCCTTCGTGTTTCTCACCGTCGAGGCCGCCCTGTCCTCCGTGGACGGCAGCTTCGAGGAGGCCGCGCGGGTCGCGGGCGCGCGCCCGCTCCGGGTCATCCGCACGGTGACGTTGCCGCTGGTCACGCCGGCGATCGTCTCGGCGACGGCCTTCTCGATCATCATTGCCTGGGGGCTCTTCGCGGTTCCCGCCATCCTCGGCATGCCGGCGCGGATCTATGTCTTTTCCACGCAGCTCTACCTTTTCCTCAGCTCCTTTCCGCCGCGGCTGGAACTCGCCGCCGCGATGGGGGTGACCTTCGTCGCCACCGCCCTGGTGGTGGGCATGCTGGTGTGGGTCGTGCAGCGTCGCCGGCAGTCCAACAGCTTCGCCGTGGTGATCGGCAAGGGCGCGCGTGCGGCCGCCGTTCCCCTGCGGCGCTGGCGTCCGGTCGCGGCGCTTTTCATCGTGCTCTTGTCGCTGCTCTCGGTGATCGGCCCCTATCTCGTCGTGCTGTGGATGTCGCTCAACACGCGCTGGTTCGGCAATGCGAGCCTGGCGGGGCTGTCCCTCGCCAACTTCGACTATGTGGTCCGGCAGTATTTCGCGTTCTGGCAGATCAGCGGCAACACACTCCGGATCGCCGCGATGGAGGTGGTCATCGTTCTCCTCGTCGCCACGGCCGTGAGCTATTTCACGCGCCGGACGAAGCTGCGCGGGCGCTTCCTCCTGCAGGGGGCGGCGATGTACACGCTGCTGGTCCCGTCCGTGGCCTTCCTCACGGCGGTCATGTGGGCCTGGATCGGCGCGCCGATCGCCCTCTACGGCGGGCTGACCCTCATCGCGATGACCCAGGCGGCGCGATCCCTGCCCATCGCCACCCGCAATATCGGCGACGGTTTCGGGCAGATCGACCGCTCCCTGGAAGAGGCGGCGCGCATATGCGGGGCCGGCAGGCTTCGCACGCTGGCGACGGTGACGCTGCCGCTGCTGCGGCCGGTTCTGCTGGCGGCCTTCACGGTGGTTTTCCTGTCGGCGCTGCGCGACCTCAATACGCCGCTTTTCCTGGGCGGCGGTTCGACGAAATCGATGACACTGTCGGTGCTCATCTTCCAGTTCTGGTCGGAGACGCGGATCGGCGAGGCGGCTGCCCTGACCATCATCCTCCTGTCGGTCACGCTCGCCATCTTCCTGCCGCTCTCGCGGACCTTCTCCCGCGGTTATTGAGGACAAGCGATGCAGCCGCTCGAAGGCTTCCGGGTGCTCGATCTGACGCATGTGCTGGCGGGGCCTTGCGCGACGCATCATTTGCGCTGCCTCGGCGCCGAGGTGATCAAGGTCGAGAGGCCGGGAAGCGGGGATCCCATGCGCGCGTTGGCGCTCCAGCCGGAGCTCGGGGGCTTGCCGCCGGGCTTTCGGACGCTCAACGCCGGCAAGAAATCCGTCGTGATCGACCTGGCGACCGCCGAGGGCCGCGCGGCCATTCTGCGCCTCGCCGAAAGCGCCGACATCTTCGTCGAGAACTTTCGTCCGGGCGTCGCGAAGCGGCTCGGCCTCGGCGCCGACGACATGCGTTCGGTGCGGCCCGACGTCATCTACTGTTCGATCTCCGGGTGGGGGCAGTCCGGCGCCTACAGCGCGAGGGGGGCCTACGACCACGTCATCCAGGCGGCGACCGGAATGATGGCGCTGCAGGGCAACAGCAGCGATCGGGCGCCGGTGAAGGTCGGCTTTCCCGTGGTCGACATCGCCACGGGAATGGCCGCCGCCGAGGCGATCCTGGCTGCGGTCATCCGGCGCCTGCGTGGCGACAAGGGGCCCATCACGATCGATGTTTCGATGGTCGATTCCGCCCTGTCGCTCATGTCCGGCCCGGCATCCGCGACGCTCGCCACGGGGAGGGCGCCGGAGAAGGTCGGCAACCGCGGCTTCGTCGGCAGCCCGGGGGCTGAAACCTTCGCGACATCCGACGGGCATCTCTCCGTGGCGGCGAATACCAAAGGCCAGTTCGCGACGCTCTGCCGCCTGCTCGGCAGGCCGGAACTGGCCGAGCCGCCCTATCTGCCGGGCAATCTGGCGGGCGAGGCCTTCCTGGCCAACCTGGCAACGGACGAACTGCGCGAGGCGCTCGGCGCCGCCTTCGCACAGGCCCGGGCGAGCGAGCTCGAGGTGGCGCTGAACGCGGCGGGTGTGCCGGCCGCGCGCGTCCGCGATCTCGGCGAATATCTCGCCGAGCTCTATCCGGCGACGCCGGGCATCGGCCTTGTCGGCGAACCGGTTGCGTTGGCGCCGCCGTTCCGCTGGGAGCAGGACGCGCCGCTCGATGTGCCGCCCGCCCCGCGCCTCGGCGCCGATACGGCCATGGTCGTGGATTGAACAGCCGAAACGTCCTGCCTGCGTATTCCACCGGCAGCTCAGGGCACTCCTCAGTCCTGGGCGCCAACCAGTCCAGGCACACATGTCATCGCGTCGCGAGATGAAGCATTCAGCGCGCTCGCGCCACGCTCAAGGGATAAGGACATAATTAAATGATCGATCTGACGGGAAGAGTGGCGATCGTCACGGGTGCGGGCAGCGGCCTTGGGCGAGACCATGCGCTGCTTCTGGCCGGCCGGGGTGCCAAGGTTGTCGTGAACGATCTGTCGCATGCGGCCGCGCAGGCGGTCGCCGAGGAGATCGTCTCCGCCGGTGGCGAGGCGCTTCCCGTCGCGGCCTCTGTCGCCGACGCCGAGGCCGTATCGGCGATGGTCCGGGAGACGATTGAACGGTGGGCCAAGGTCGACATTCTCGTCAACAATGCCGGCATCCTGCGCGACAAGACCTTTGCAAAGATGGACCTGGACGATTTCAGGCTGGTCGTCGACGTCCATCTGATGGGGGCGGTTCATTGCACCAAGGCGGTGTGGAACCACATGCGCGAGCGCAGCTACGGCCGCATCGTCATGACCACGTCGTCCTCGGGCCTCTACGGCAATTTCGGCCAGTCCAACTACGGCGCGGCCAAGATGGCGCTCGTCGGATTGATGCAGACGCTGGCGCTGGAAGGCGCACGCCATGACATCCGGGTCAATTGCATCGCGCCCACCGCCGCCACGCAGATGCTCGACGGCATTCTCCCCCAGGCGGAACTCGATCTGCTGCGGCCCGGTTGCGTCAGCCCCGGCATCCTGGCCCTGGTGCGGGAGGATGCGCCGACCAGGACGATCCTGTGTGCAGGCGCGGGCTCGTTCGAGACCGCCCATATCACGCTCACGCGCGGTGCGTTCCTTGGACGCGGTCCCGACGTGGCCGACGCGCTCGTCGCGCGCTGGCCGGAGATCATCGACCGCAGCGGTGATTATGTGCCCGAGGCCGGAGAGCGGCAGGGGCGCCTCGAACTTGAGAATGCGGGTTACGTCCGCGCCGCCGGCCGGGAGCAATGACATGCGTGACGCGGTGATCGTTGCCACAGCCAGGACGCCGATCGGCAAGGCCTATCGCGGCGCGTTCAATGCGACGCCTGCGCCCACGCTGGCCGCCCATGCCTTGCGCGCAGCCGTGGAACGGGCGGGGATCGCGCCGGGCGAATGCGAGGATTGCATTCTCGGCTGCTCGCTCCCGCAAGGCTATCAACACACGATTGGACGCATGGCGGCATTGCGGGCCGGGCTGCCGGTTGACGTGCCGGGCATGACGATCGAGCGGCAGTGTGCGTCCGGGCTGATGACCATCGCCACCGCGGCCAAACAGATCATCGTCGACCGCATGGACATCATCCTCGCCGGCGGCGTCGAGTCGATCTCGCTCGTCCAGACGCCCGAATTGCGGATCGATCCGGATCCCGAACTCGTCGCCATGCACGATGACGCCTATATGGCGATGATCGATACGGCCGAGGTCGTCGCCCGGCGCTACGGCATTGCGCGCGCGGAGCAGGATGCCTATGCGCTGCAATCGCAGCAGCGCACGGCGGCGGCGCAGGTGGCCGGCCGCTTCGACGCCGAGATAATCCCGGTTACCGCAAGCAAGAGGGTTATCGACAAGGAGACCGGGGCGGACATCATGGAGCTCGTGACCCTGACGCGGGACGAGGGCAACCGCCCGAACAGCGATCTCGCGGGCCTTGCATCCCTGAAGGCCGTGCGGGAGGAGGGGGCCATAACAGCCGGCAACGCCAGCCAATTGTCGGACGGCGCGTCGGTCGCGGTCCTCATGGAGGCGAAACTGGCGGAAAGACGGGGGCTGACGCCGCTTGGCCGCTATGTCGGGATGGCCGTTGCCGGAACGAAGCCCGACGAGATGGGCATCAGCCCGGTTTTCGCGGTGCCCAGGCTCTTGCAGCGCTTTGGCCTCGGCATCGACGACATCGGTCTGTGGGAATTGAATGAGGCCTTCGCCGTGCAGGTTCTCTATTGTCGCGATCGACTCGGCATTCCCGACGCCTTGCTCAATGTTGACGGCGGCGCGATTGCCATCGGGCACCCCTATGGGATGTCCGGAGCGCGCATGGTCGGGCATGCGCTGATCGAAGGGAAGCGCCGTGGCGTCCGCCATGTTGTGGTGACCATGTGCGTCGGCGGCGGCATGGGCGCGGCGGGGCTCTTCGAGGTTCTATGACCATGGACAAGGACGCGCTCACCATCGATGCCTATGCACGGCTGGTCGGACAGGAGGTCGGAACGTCCGGATGGATCGCGATCGACCAGCCGCGGATCGACAGCTTCGCCGACGCGACGCTCGACCGGCAGTATATCCATGTCGATCCCGCTCGGGCGAAGGATTCGCCGTTTGGCGGCACCATCGCCCATGGCTTTCTGTCCGTATCGCTGCTCAGCCGCATGTTGTTCGACGTCCTTCCGAAGTTCAGGGATGTCGATTTGAACGTCAATTACGGTATGAACCGTCTCCGGTTTCTCTCGCCTGTGAAATGCGGCAGCCGCATACGGGGGCGTTTCGTCCTCACGGACGTGGAGACAAGGAGTGCCGGCCAGGTTCTTTTGACCCACGAGGTGACGGTCGAGATAGAACACGGCCCAAGGCCGGCCCTCGTGGCGGAATGGCTGATCTTGCTGACGCAAGGACAACGCGATTGACAGGCGTCGACCGCACCATGTTGGGGCAGAAGCAGATCAAGGCACCCATGGCGAGGGTGGGTGCGATCGCAGCCGCGGCGGAAGCTGAACATTCTGCTTGCGCACAATAAGACGTCGATTGCCGTCTGCCGGGCGTCGTGACGTGTGCGTGATCATTGCGCGTGATACGCCGGCCTCAAGCTGACGCTCATCGATTGCAGTGCCGGCGCCGTCATCGGCGCCTCGGCCCCCGGGTCTTTTTTCGAGCGAAGTGGACACCGGTTCGCGTGAAGACAATGCGTAGAAACAAAGACCTAGATCGCGTCCGCCCTTATGCGGTAGGCGCAGCGGCGCGCGCCGAGGACGATATGCTCCGTCCGCTCGATCGAACAATCCGGTCCAAGCATCTCACGGAAAATGGCAAGCTCTGCCCGGCAGAAGCCTTGGCATGCGGCCGCGGCGGCACAGATGGGGCAATGGTTCTCGATCAACAACCAGCCGTCACCATCATCCGCCTGATGGTACTCGGCCATGTAGCCTTCCCGCGAGCGGATGTCCGCCAAAGCGGCCACCCGCGCTTCCAGGCCCTTGATCGAACGCAGTTTGGCGCGATAGTGAGCCCGCATTTCATCTTCACGCGCGCCGACGAGCTGATCCAGCACATCCGCTCCGAGCCGGTTGCGGATAGCGCTCAAAAGGCTGACGGTGAGCTCCGCATGGGCATCTGGAAAGCACGCGTTACCCCTGCCGGTCAGGCGCCAGAACTGCCTCGGCCGGCCAACGCCGCGAACGACGGATTCGGTTTCAACCAGGCCTTCCGCAGCGAGCTTGGCCAGCTGCTGGCGCGCATTCTCGCCGGTCGTGCCGAGCGCGCGCCCGAGGTCCGCCGCAGTCTGCGGTCCGCGGGTCTTCAACAGCAACAGGAAGCGATCCGGGTTGGAGCGCCCTTGCGACCTGTCCGCGCGCGAAATCGACATATCCTCGCTATCGATGATATTCAAAGCAATGGCTTGATTTATATCCCCGCCGACGAAACGGTGCAACCCATGGGGGTCGCGTGGCGGGACAAGGAGAGAAACCATCGATGTCAAAGGCGACCCGAGCGACGCAGGCCCTCGAGAAGGCCGGCATAGCCTTTACGCTCCACAGCTATGCATATGATCCCAATGCCGAACGCGTGGGGCTGCAGGCCGCCGAGGCGATCGGCGAGGCGCCTGAGCGCGTGTTGAAGACGCTGATGGTGCGCGTCGATGGGAAGCCGGTCTGCGTGATTGTGCCGTCGGATCGCGAGGTTTCGATGAAGAAGCTCGCCGCGGCCTTCGGCGGCAAGTCCGCGGAGATGATGAAGCCGAGCGATGCGGAGCGGCTGACCGGATACAAGGTCGGGGGCATCAGCCCCTTCGGACAGATGCGCAAGGTCCCGACGGCCATCGAGCAGCAATCGCTGGCGCATGAGCGCGTGTACATGAATGGCGGGCAGCGGGGCCTGCAGGTTCGCCTGGCCCCCGGCGATGCGCAGGTGGTGCTGGACGCCCTGGTGGCACCGGTCATTGCCTAGGGTCAGGCCCCATTCATCTGGTTGAAATGTGTGAGGCCATGGATCTTCACGTGAATTCGGCTGAATTAAACAAGTGGCAGCTTGACAAATTGTGTCTCGCTATTAACAAATCGCTGGCTCAGTCAATCAGCTCCTGGCGGTCCCGCCCGCCGGCCTTGTCTGCCTGCGGCGGATCGATTGGAGCCATGCCTCGACCTTTTGAATGGAGCTTTTCATGGCCTTCGAACTTCCCGCCCTTCCGTATTCGACCAACGCCCTGGCTGCCGCAGGCATGAGCCAGGAGACGCTCGAACTCCACCACGGCAAGCACCATCAGGCCTATGTGACGGCGCTGAATGGCTTCGTGGAGAAGAATGACGATCTCAAGGGCAAGTCGCTGGAGGAGATCATCCGCTTCACCACCGGCAAGGCGGAACTGGCGCCCGTGTTCAACAATGCGGGCCAGCACTGGAATCACATCCTGTTCTGGCAGGCGCTGTCGCCCCAGGGCGGCGGGATCCCGGGGGCGCTTGAGAAAAAGCTCGTCGCCGATTTCGGCAGCGTCGACGCTTTCAAAGAGGCGTTCAAGACGGCGGCCACGACGCAGTTTGGCTCTGGCTGGGCCTGGCTCGTTCTCGGCGACGACGGCAAGCTCAAGGTTACAAAGAGCGCCAACGCGGACAATCCCCTCGCCTCGGGCCAGGGCAAGTCCCTCATCGGGCTCGATGTCTGGGAGCACAGCTATTATGTGGATTTCCGCAATCGCCGTCCGGACTATGTCACCAACTTCCTCGAGAAGCTCGCCAATTATGAATTCGCCGAAGCGGAGCTGAACAAGGCCTGACGAATCTCTCGCGGGCGGGGGAAAGTCCTGTCCGCCGTGTGCCCCTCGGCGATGCGCGCGCAAAGCCCAGGCTGCCGATTCCTCCATGTATGGAGCCATGGTCCCCATGGCTCTTTTTTTTGGCCGCCTGCACGCAAGCGCGCTGAAAAAACAGTTGCGAATCATATAAGTCATCGCTTATCTGTTGGCATGGTCGAGAACGAGATATTCCGGGCCCTTTCGGATCCAACCCGCCGCGCGATCTTCGAGAAGCTGGCGGCTGGCGCGATGAATGCGACCTCGCTGCGTGCGGGACTGCGGATCAGCCAGCCCGCCATGTCGCAGCATCTCGCCGTCCTCCGGAGCGCGAAACTCGTCCGGGTCGAGCGGCGGGGTCGGTTCGTGAACTATGAGGTGGACCCGGAAGGTCTCGCGCTCATTGCGCAATGGCTGGCGAAGTATCGCGCTTACTGGCCGGCGCGTGTCGAGGCCTTGAAGGTCTTGCTGAAGGATATGGACCAATGAGCACGGTAAAGACGGAAGAGCCGGACAAGACGATCGATCTCGAATACGACATCGACGAGCCGCCGGGCAAGGTCTGGCGCGCCATTACGGTTCCAGAGCTCCGCGACGTCTGGCTTCCGGGCGACGTTCTGGCCGAGACGGAGGCCGCGTCGCTGACGCCGGGAGAAGAGGTCAGCTACCTCATCCGTGAAAGCGCTCCGCCATTTCTCGTCAGTATCGTGACCTTTCACATTGCCCCGAATGCCGCCGGTGGAACCAGCCTGCGGATCGTCCACGAATGCGCGGATGTCGGGGTGCGCCCAACGAAGGCCGTGGCCGCGAACGACGACATCCGGCCCGTCATGCGGGCGGCCTGACAGGCGGCAATCCTCACCGGATCTTCAGCGAGATTGGAGTTCGCCGATGCGCGAAGCGATGCAACTCGTCCCCATGGTCATCGAACAATCGAGCCGCGGGGAGCGGTCTTTCGATATCTTTTCCCGTCTTCTGCGCGAACGGATCGTCTTCCTCAATGGCGAGGTGAATGATGGCATATCCGCGCTCGTTTGCGCGCAATTGCTGTTTCTGGAAGCGGAAAACCCGAAAAAGCCGATCCACTTCTATATCAACTCGCCCGGCGGCGTCGTGACGAGCGGCCTCGCGATGTATGACACCATGTGCTATATCCGCGCGCCCGTGCACACCCTTTGCATGGGCACGGCCCGTTCGATGGGATCCTTCCTGCTGATGGCGGGCGAGCCCGGCCACCGCGCGGCGCTGCCCAACGCGAGCCTGCATGTGCATCAGCCATTGGGTGGCTTCCAGGGCCAGGCATCGGACATTCTCATCCATGCCGAGGAAACCCGGCGCACCAAGGAACGCATGACGCGGCTCTATGCGGAGCATTGCGGGCGAACCTACGCGGAGGTCGAACGCGCACTCGACCGTGATACCTTCATGACGGCGGAAGAGGGCCGGGACTGGGGGCTGATCGACCAGGTCCTTCGTTTGCGGGGAGACGAAGGCGATAGCGCGGTCGGATCAGCTTGAGGCATCCGGCTTTACGTCCGCCGTGGCCGCGCGCCTTGGCCGACGGACAGCTCGCACCTTCCCGCTTGGCCCGCCGCCGCAGAAGAAGCGGTCGGCTCCGTCGGATTCGAGCCCGGATACACAGACGCCGGGTGGCATCTCGATTGTCTCCAGGACATCCCCGGTCAAAGGATCGACGCGCCGCAATTCGCTCTCATCGCCCTCCCAGGTCCCGTGCCAGAGTTCCTGGTCAACCCAGGTCACGCCGGTCACGAAGCGGTTGGACAAGATCGTGCGGAGAACGGCGCCTGTCTCTGGATCGATCTGGTGGATCTTCCGGTCCCGGTAATGGCCCATCCAGAGCGTTCCCTCCGCCCATGCGAGCCCCGAGCCGTCGCCATAGGGCGCGGGGATCGTGGCGAGGATGCGCCCCGTCGCAGGGTCGATCTTCTGGATGCGATCCGCCGCGAGCTGAAACAGATGCTGACCATCGAAAGCCGTGCCCGCATGCGCGGCGACATCGAGCGTACGTGTTGTCACCCCGCTGGTGGGGTCTATGGCATTGAGCTTGTCGCCCGATGCAAACCAGATGTCCCGGCCATCGAACGTCACGCCATTCACCTGATCGGTGCTCGGAAAAGGCCCGTATTCGTGGAGGATTTCGGCTCTCGATTGTCTCATGGGTCGATCCTTTAGGTATGCGGCCGGCGATGCCGCCGCCCTTCGTCCCCACAGTTTTAGTCGCTCGGCAGCGCGGGCAGGAGTAACAAGATTGTCGTGAACCCTGGCTTGGGCGGCGTCATTCCCGGCTCGAAAAACCTCTCCTCATCAGCCTGCCAGTGGAGCGAATTTGACATTTGAGTCCCGCCGGACATCAAGCTCCAGATCAAATGTCAAATTCAAAAGCTCCACTCGAAGCAATAACTTGCTAGTGGTTCTCTTGTCTCCAACATTGGCCCCGAGGGTGGTATCGGGCGGATGCAAATGTCGGAGTCAAACCACTAGCTGTGCTGATGGCCGAGCGACTGGGAGATGCGGGCGGCGCTCGCGGTGACGAGATCGGCGACGGCGGCGACGGTGAATTCCGGCGTCGACCATTCCGCGAAGGCGGTGCTCAAGGCTGCGATGACCTTGCCGGATGTATCGCGGATCGGGGCTCCCACGGAGATGATGCCCGGGATGTTCTCGCTTTTGACGGTGGCATAGCCCTTTTGCCGGATATCCGCGAGTTCGCGCATGAGGATCTGCGGGTCGGTGATGGTGTGCGGGGTGACCTGCGCCAGCGGCTCCGCCGTCAGCAGGCGATAGGCTTCGTCGGGGGAAAGGCCCGCGAGCAGCGCCTTGCCGAGCGCCGTGCTGTGCAGATAGGTGAGCGAGCCCGGCGCGCTGCGGATCGCGATCGGTCCGTCGCTCTGGACGGAGAGAATGTAGATCGCGCGAAGACCCCGCACGACGCCGAGATAGCTGTTCAGGAGATGCTTCGATGCCAGCATGTCCAGCTCGGGCAACGCAACCGAGATCAGCCGGTCCTTTTTCGTCAGGCTCCAGCCGAGACCAAAGGCGCGATAGCCGATGGCATAGCGGCGCGTCTCCGGATCCTGGGTCACGAAGTTATACTGCGACAGCGTGTTGATCAGCCGCTGGGTAATGGCGGCGCTGAGATCGAGCCGCCTGGAAATCTCCTTGACGCCCATGGCCGTCGGGGATTTGTCCAGCAGTTCCAGGATTTCGAGACCGCGCTCGAGGGACTGACTTCCCGCCACCGGCTTTCCTTGCTCCACCATGCTGGTTTCCACGCCCTCCTGTCATGGCGCACGTCGCCAAAGCGCCGATGCGTCAGCATCTTCGCGGTTTGATATTATATTGGAACGATCCTAAGGGAGCGGTCGATGGTGGAAAACAGGTCGAAGCCGCTCTCCGTCAAGAGCCCCGTATCTTCCACCATCATGCCGCCCCAGCCCGGTTCGTAGTAGGGGGTCTCGAGACAGAAGGTCGATCCGGCCTGCAACGCTTCGTCGCTGTCGGGCGTGATGACGGGATGTTCATAGACCGCCAAGCCGATGGCATGGCCGACATGCTGGCGCCGGAAGGGGGCAAGGCCGTTCTCTTCCACCGTCCGGACAGCCGTCGCGAAGACCTCGCGTGCGCGAACGCCGGGTCTGATGAAGGCGATCTCCGCTTCGAGCCCGGCGAGAAGGGCGGCATAGCGCCTGGCCTGCAACGGCGTCGGCTCGCCGATGACGGCGGTACGCGCCATGTCGGATTTGTAGCCGTTGAAGCTGCAGCCGACATCGAAACGCAGAAGGTCGCCGCGTTCGAGCGGACGATCGGTGCTCATCGCGTCGGCGAGCGCGCTTCGCAAGCCCCCGACCACGGTCAGATTGCGCGGCAATCCGCCGCCGAGCGCCATCTGCGATGCGACAACGGAAGCGACCTCCTTGTCGGTCACGCCGACGGCGGCCGCCGCGATGCCAGCCTCGATCGCCCGTTCGGTGATGACGGTCGTGTAGCGCAGCAGCTCCACCTCGAAATTGAGCTTCCTGCTGCGCAGCGCAAGCATCCATCCGGACGCGTCGCAGAGGTGCTCGGTCCTCGTCGCCAGCGCATCAAGGATGCCCTTCGGGAGAAAGGCGTTCTCGGCTGCGATCCTCCGCCCGCCCATGCGGGCGAGCGCTGCGGCAAAGGCCTCTTCGAAGGTCGCGTGGCGAACGGACGTGAGGGCTGCCGGCGTATCGCCGCTGAAGAAGAAGGTGCCGAACGGGTAGATGGCATCCGGCGCGAGGCCGGCATCGATGGCGGGCGCGAAATCCGCAGCCGGCGCCACCATGAGAAGGTCGCCGGCGGTGACGATGGCGGCATAGCTGTAGCGGCGGTTGATCGTCGCGCCCATGCTCTCGTAGCCCGTGGCGTAGAGAACATTCTCGGGGCTTGCGACGACGACAACGTCGAGGCCGTCTTCGGCCATGCGGGTTCTTATGCGAGCCAGTCGCTCCGCGGCGAGGGCCGCAAGCCCGGCGGCCAGGGCGGATCTATCCAACGTCACGTCTCCAATTGTTCCGATAATAGGATCATTGTTTCGATTATCAATCTCGCGGATCCGCTCTGTCAAGCCGGTCATTGCGATCCGCGTCCTGGCGATTCGCGTCCTGGCGATCCGCGTCCTGGCGATCGGCTTCGCGGTCGGAGAGCCGAGGTTGACAACGGGAAACAAACTGCCCTAGCCTCAATAAAAGAAACAGTATTCCTATTATCGGAACAATATGAGGGGATGGACGAATGGACCGTCGCAATTTCATGCTGTCGACCGCCGCCCTTGCGGGCACGGGTCTTTTCGGGGCAGCCGTTTCGGCGCGTGCGCAAGGCTATCCAACGCGTCCGGTCACGATCATCGTACCGTTCGCGGCTGGCGGGGCGGGCGATCTGAGCGCCCGTGTGGTGGCGGACTACGCCAGCAACCGTCGCGGCCATGCGACCGCGGTGGATTTTCGTCCCGGCGCGGGCGCGACGCTGGGGACGACGCAGATCGCCGAGGCGAAGCCGGATGGGGCGACCATCGGCCTCTACTCGGTCAGCCCCTTCGGGACCACGCCGCATCTGCAGAAGGTGGCCTATGATCCCTTAAAGGATTTTACCTACATCTCCGCCTATGTCTTTGTGCCGATTGCCTTCTATGTGAAGGCGGACAGCCAGTTCAGGCGCTGGGAGGAGGTTGTCCGCTATGCTGTGGACAATCCCGGCAAGTTGCGCTGGGGTACCGCTGCCGTGCGCGGCGCAGCCCATGTGGCGACCGAGGCCGCTTTCCGCAAGGCGGGGGCAAAGACCACCTTCGTTCCCTTCAAGGGCGGTGCCGAGGCCATGACCGCCCTGCTCGGGGGCCATATCGAGGCCTCCGTCTCATCCGATTTCGGCCCCCAGCTTGCGGCCGGGCAGGTCAGGCTTCTGGCCTCCACCGGCAGCGAGAAGGTGCCCGGGCAGCCCGACGTGCCCACCTTCGCCGAACTCGGACAGCCGCTCGCCATCGAGGCCACCTACGGCCTGGTCGGGCCGGCGGGCCTGCCGCCGGAGGCTGTCGCCTACTGGAACGCGGTGATCCGCGATCTCCAGGCGACGCCCGATTTCAAGGCCTATCTCGACGTCGTCAAAGGCGGGCGGATGTATTGGGACAGTGCCGAATTCACCGAGAGGGCGAAGGAAGCCTATGTCCGGCTTGGCCGGACGATCAAGGAACTCGGGCTCTGATCCATGCGCGGCGCTCTCGTCTTGATGGCTGTGGCAGCCACCGCGCTGGTCTACAGCGTCCTCCACTATGACATCTGGATGTCCGGCATGCCGGGCTCCGGCCTGATGCCGCTGGTCGGGGCAAGCCTGGTCATCGTCGCCTGTCTCGGCGTGGCGATCCGCGAACGCGGGCTGCCGTCCGGCTTCACCGTGCATCCGGCGCCCCTTGCCTATGGGGTCGGCTTCGTCCTGCTTTTGCCGCTGACGGCGCTCATCGGCCTGTTGCCGGCGCTGGGATTGATGGCGGTCGCGATCCTGCGCTGGGTCGAGCATCTGTCGCTCGGCCGCTCCGTCGCCGTGGCGGCCGTGGCAGTTCTGGGAAGCTGGCTTTTGTTCCAGCGGCTCTTGCTCGTGCCGCTTCCGCTGGGCTGGATCTGGGGTTTCTGATGGATGTCCTGAGCAACCTCGCGCTGGGTTTCGGCCAGGCCGTTTCTCCCGAAAACCTCTTGATCGCCCTTGCCGGCTGCATCGTCGGCACGGCTGTCGGCGTGCTGCCTGGTCTCGGGCCGACGGCAACGATCAGCCTCTTGCTGCCGATCTCGGTGTATCTCGACAAGACGAGCGCCGTCATCCTCCTGTCCGGGATCTATTACGGCGCCATGTATGGCGGGTCGATCACCTCGATCCTGGTCAAGATTCCCGGCGAGGCCGCGAGCGTCATCACCTGTATCGACGGCTACCAGATGGCGCGCAAGGGGCGTGGCGGCGCGGCGCTGGCCATTGCGGCCTTCGGCAGTTTCTTCGCGGGCGTCGTCGCCACCATCGGCATCGCCGTCGTCGGGCCGGGCGTCGCGGATTATGCGCTGGCCTTCGGCCCTATCGAAAAGACATCGCTCTTCATCCTGGGCTTCATGCTCGTCCTGGGCGTCGGGGAGAGTTCCAAGATCAGGGCGCTCGCGATGATCGGGCTCGGCCTGCTGCTGGCGACCGTCGGCGTCGATCTCGTCTCGGGCGACGAGCGCTTCGTCTTCGACATTCCCGCGCTGCGGGACGGCTTCGGTATCGCCATCCTCGCCATGGGGCTGTTCGGCATCAGCGAGGTGCTCCTGATGGCTGAAGGAGACGAGACCACCGGTGCTCCCATACCCCACGCCGGGCGTCTCAGGGACCTGATGCCGAACCGCCGCGAGATCCGCGAATCCGCCGGGCCGGTGATGCGGGGCAGCCTGCTCGGCTTCTTCCTGGGGCTTCTGCCGGGCGGCGGCGCGCTGATCTCGAGCTTTGCCAGCTATATGTTGGAGCGCAAGCTCTCACGCACCCCGGAGGCTTTCGGACAAGGCGCGGTCGCCGGCGTCGCGGGGCCTGAAGCCGCCAACAATGCCGGCGCCCAGGCGAGCTTCATTCCCTTGCTGTGCCTCGGGATTCCGGCCAACGCGACCATCGGCGTCATCATGGGCGCGCTGCTGCTCGCCGGCATCACGCCGGGACCGCGGCTGATCGTGGAGCATCCGGAGCTGTTCTGGGGCGTGATTGCCAGCATGTTCGTCGGCAATCTCATCCTCGTCGTCCTGAACGTTCCGCTGGTCGGGCTCTTCGTATCGCTGTTGCGCGTGCCGCGCGCCATCATGGCGATCCTGATCACCTTCTTCTGCGTCATCGGGGCCTATAGCTTCAACAACAGCATGTTCGACGTCGGCACGATGCTCGCCTTCGGGCTCGTCGGCTACGCGCTGCGCAAGGCGCGATTCGATGTGGCGCCGCTTCTGCTGGCCTTCGTGCTCGGCGGCTTGATCGAGGAGAGCCTGATGCAGGCGCTCATCATCGGCCATGGCGAGCTGAGTGCCTTCCTGGTCAGCCCGTTGAGCGCCGTCTTTCTGGCCGCTGCGGTGCTGGTCAGCGTCATGCCGCCGATCCTCTCGCGCCTCTTGCGCAGGAAGAGCCGGGACGCGCTCCCGCAAGACCTATCCAAAGACCTTCCCAAAGACCTGCCCCAACCGTGACGAGACAGACATGCCGATCATGAACCGCCACCTTGTGGGCTTCCGATGCATCCGCTGCGACGCGCGATATCCCGTCGCCGACTACCCGGAAGGCTGCCCGCGCTGCCTCGCCGAGGCCTTCCCGGCAAGCGTCGTGCCCGTCTATGATGAGAGCCTGCCGCCTCTGCGCCTCGACGGGCCTCGGAACGGCATGCGCCGTTTCGCCGATCGCCTTCCCTATGGCGACTACGACTCGCTGGGCGAGGGGGATACGCCGCTTGTCGCGCTGCCGCGGCTCGCCGGTGAACTGGGTCTCGAGAGCCTGCATCTCAAGCTCGAAAGCGCCAATCCCACCGGCTCCCACAAGGATCGGATGAGCGCCCAGTTCGTCGCCCGTGCGAAGGACAGGGGCGCCCCGGCCGTGATCGCGGCATCGAGCGGCAACGCGGGCACGTCGCTCGCGGCCTATGCGGGGCTTGCAGGCATGCCCTGCACGATCGTGACGACGCGCGCCATCAGCCCGCCCTGGCGGCGGGCCCTCGTCATGTCCGGGGCGGAGATCATCTACGCCGAGGACAGCCTGGAGCGTTGGGTCATCGTCCGCCGGAAGGTGAGGGAGGAGGGCTACGCATCCGCGACGAACTATCTCGATCCGCCCGTCGGCAGCGATGCCTTCGGTGTCGAGGGCTATAAGACCCTTGGCTACGAACTGGCCGAGGATGAGGAGGCGGCTGCCGCCGATGTCGTCGTCGTGCCCACCGCACGAGGCGATCTCATCTGGGGCATCTATCACGGGTGGTCGGAAGCGATCGCGGCACAGCGCGTCGCCACAATGCCGCGTCTCGTCGCTGCGGAGCCTTTTCCGCGTTTGCAGGATGTGATGCAGGGGGCGGATCTTCGCGGGCACTTCCCCGGCCAAACGTCGCTGGTGTCGATCGCCGGGGCGACCGTCACCTATCAGGCCTTCGAGGCGGTGCGGCGCAGCGGCGGCACGGCCGTTGCCGTAACGCAGGGCGCCGCGGAGGCGGACCAGCTGGCGCTGGCGCGCGCGGGTCTCTATCTCGAATTGTCATCGGTCGCGCCGCTGACCGCGTTGCGGAGGTTGATGGACCAGCCGGGCAGCACTATTCGCCGGGCCGTCCTGATTGCGACATCGCACGGCTATAAGGAGCCGGCGTCCTGAGCGCGACGCGGTCACGCCTTTGCAGGCGGGATGGCGCTCTCTCCATGCGGCCCTGAGGACTGGTCGTCACGCGCGGCGAAGAACGCGGCAATCGCGCGCGCGGCCGTCGTCAGATGTCCGCGCAGCACGTCGACAGCCGTCGCGACATCCCGTTCTCGCGCGGCGGCCACCATCGCGCGATGGTCATCCTGGGACATATGGGCGCGACCTTTGGCCGCCAGATGGAAGCGCAGATAGCGGTCGAAGGAGGCAAGCTGGCTCTCCGTGAGCGCGATCAGCTTGGGATGGCCCGCCGCGCCATAGAGCGTCATGTGAAAGCGGCGATTGAGCTCGCCCATGCGCCCCGGCTCGTCAACCGTGTCCATGTCGACGATCAGGTCTTCCGCCAGGGTGAAATCCTCATCGCGCAGATGCGGGATAGACAGCGCCAGCGCGGCCGGCTCGAGCGCCATGCGGATCGCGTAGGTATCCGCCGCGTCCGCCGCTGAAATCTCCGTCACGACGGCGCCCTTGTGCGGCACGAAGTCGAGCAGCGCCTGTGCTTCAAGCTGTCGCAGAGCCTCACGCACCGGCATGCGGCTGACGCCGAAGGCGGCGGCGAGATCCTCCTGCCGGAGCGGCGTCCCACCCGCCAGCCGCCCCGACAGGATGGCGGACCGCAGCGTAGCCTCGACGAAAGCTGTGGCGGTGCGATGCCTGAGGCCGCTCGTCGCGATGAGGTCGGCGATGGGCTGTAGCGCTGACATCCAATATCCAATTGTTGATTGGATCCAATTATGCCATAAGGCGGTGGCTTTGTCATCGTCGATCCGCGCGTCGGCGCAGGTCTCCAGCAGGCTCCCGCCATGAATCAGCAGGCAATCTATTCTTCGGACGACGCCCGCACCCCGGTCGCGGCGCCGCCGCCACCGCCTTCGCCGGGAAGCGCGTTGGTGCAGCCGCTCGCGGCGGGTGCCCTTGCGGCGGTCGTCGGTTTCGCCAGCGCCTTCACCATTGTCCTGCAAGGTCTCGCGGGCGTTGGTGCGACGCCCGAGCAGGCCGCGTCGGGCCTGTTGGTGCTCTGTGTCGGGCAGGGGCTGTTGGCGATCGTTTTCGGCCTCATCAGTCGCCAGCCGATCAGCTTCGCCTGGTCGACGCCAGGCGCGGCGCTGCTGATGGGCGCCGGCGTGCCGCAGGGCGGCTTCGGCGTGGCGGTCACGGCTTTCCTTCTGACCGGTCTGCTCATCGTCGTTGCGGGCATCTGGCGTCCATTGGGCCGGGCGGCGTCGGCTATTCCGCTGCATCTCGCCAATGCGATGCTCGCCGGCGTATTGCTCGAGCTCTGTCTGGCGCCGGTGCGTGCTGTCGCGACGCTTCCGCTGCTTGCCCTGCCCATCGTGGCGGCCTGGGCTCTCGGCTGGACCTTCGCGCGTCGTTTCGCAGTGCCCATCGCGGTTGCGACGACGGCAATCATCGTGGCGCTCGCGACGCCTATCCCGGCGGAGGCCTGGGCGCATCTGTGGCCGCAAGCTGTTTTTGTGAAGCCCGTCTGGGATCTGCTGCCAGCGCTTGGCCTTGCGATTCCGCTGTTCATCGTCACGATGGCCTCGCAGAACGTCCCCGGGCTCGCGGTGCTGCGCAGCAACGGCTATGACATCGCGGTCCGGCCGGTTTTCGTTGCGACCGGCGTGGCGAGCTGGGTTGTCGCCTTGTTTGGCGGACATGGCCTCAATCTCTCCGCCATCACCGCGGCGCTCTGCGCGGGGCCGGAGGCTGGTCAGGACCCGGCACGTCGCTATATCGCCAGCGTCACGACGGGGATCGTCTATATCCCACTTGGGCTTGGCGTGGGCTTCGCCGCGGCTTTCATCGCCGCATCGCCGCCGCTTCTGATCCAGGCGGTGGCGGGTCTTGCCTTACTGACCAGTCTCGCGGCTGCCTTGGCGAGTGCGCTGTCCCGGGAAGCCGTGCGCCTGTCGGCGCTCGTGACCTTCGTGACGACCGCTTCGGGCATCAGCATCTTCGGCGTCGGCGCGGCCTTCTGGGGTCTGGTTGCCGGTGGCCTGATGCTGATGCTCGAACGCCGGCAGCAGCATACGCCGTAGAGTGTACCGCAGATCGCCGGACGCTTGGCCGCGCCGCATGCATCTGTTTCGGACGGACAAGGGAGCGGTCGGTGCACAGGCCGGCGCGCATTGCCGCTTCATTACCGCCTGATGTCGCAATCTTAAGTTGAGGAACGCGGCGAGCGAGGCATCATGTCGATGCGGGAGGGAGGGCCCGCCGCCCCGGCCGCTTGCTGGTCCTTGGTCTTCATGCTTCGCCGGATCGCTTGATCCGGCGGGCGCGAGCCGAGACGCGCCCCATCGCTAGCCGGACGCTGATCACGCGGCCGGGGTTGTTCGTGCTTGCGCCTGCCGCTGGGCCCGGCTTGAGGAGGCAGAGCCCGCGCCGCGCCAAGCGCGATACGAAAACGGGGCCTGAAAGGCCCCGTCTTGACAGATCATCCCGACCGGCTGGCCACATGCAGCATCAGCGAATCGGCGGGGCGTAGAGAATGCCGCCCATGCTCCAGAGCTGGTTGAGACCGCGGGGGATACCAAGCTTGGACTGTACGCCGAGATTGCGTTCGTACATTTCGGCATAGTTGCCCGAGGCCTTGACAGCCTGCTGCGCCCAGCCGTCGCCGAGGCCGAGCATCTTGCCGAGCCCGCCCTCGGCGCCCATGAAGCGGCGCACGTCCGGTTTGGCGGACCCCTGCGCCTCGGCCAGATTGGTGCTGGAAATGCCCAGTTCCTCGGCGTTGACGAGGGCGAAATTCACCCACTGCACGATGTTCGACCAGGCGACATCGTCATTGCGCGTCACCGGGCCCAGCGGCTCCTTGGAGATGACGTCCGGCAGAACGATCGCTTCGGCCGGCTTGGCCAGTTTCAGCCGCTCTGCGTAGAGGGCCGACTGATCACGGGTGAGCACGTTGCACTGGCCGGCCTCGAAGGCTTTCAGCGCCTCGGCGGCGCTGGGGAAGCTCATCTCCTCGTAGGTCATGGAATTGGCGCGGAAATAGTCGCTGAGATTGAGTTGCGTCGTCGTTCCGGCTTCCACGCAGATTTTTGCCTTATCCAATTCGAGCGTGGAGGATACATCCAGCATCCGTGCCGCCAGAAAGCCCTGGCCATCGTGATAGGTGATGCCCGCGAAGGTGAGGCCGAGGCCGGCCTCGCGTTCGAGCGTCCAGGTGGAGTTGCGCGACAGGAGGTCGACGCGGCCGTCCTTCAGCGCCTTGAAACGCTCGCTCGCCGAGAGCGGGACGAAGGTGACCTTGGTGCGATCGTCGAAGATCGCTCCGGCGACGGCGCGGCAGAAATCCACGTCGAAACCGGACCATTGGCCCTGGGCATCCTTTTCCGAGAAGCCGAACAGGCCCTCGCTGACGCCGCATTGCAATTCACCGCGCTGCTTGACAGTGTCGAGCGTCGCAGCCCAGGCGGCCGGTGCCAGAAGGCAGGTGGCGGCAAGGCTGGCTGCCGCCGCAAGGGCTTGGCGCAGGCGACGGTGCGCCGTCCGCGTGGTGGTTGGGAACCCGGCGCGGGATGGTGCCGCTCGCAGCATGGTCGTCTTTCTCCTGCTCACCCGTCTCTTGTTTCTCTTCGACCCGGCCTCACCAGGGCGCCGGGTCACGTCGTGTC
Source organism: Chelatococcus asaccharovorans (assembly GCF_003201475.1). Classification (GTDB taxonomy): domain Bacteria; phylum Pseudomonadota; class Alphaproteobacteria; order Rhizobiales; family Beijerinckiaceae; genus Chelatococcus; species Chelatococcus asaccharovorans. The sequence goes on from NZ_QJJK01000007.1 coordinate 448,173, forward strand.
GCATCGGCCGCCAATCAGATCGTGGCGCCGTGGCGGATGATCACCTTCGTGCCCACGGGGACCCTCTCATAGAGGTCGATGATGTCGCCATTGGCAAGGCGGAAGCATCCCGAGGAGATCGCATGGCCGATCGTTTCGGGCTGGTTGGTGCCGTGGATGCGGAACACCGTCGAGCCGAGATAAAGCGCCCGCGCACCCATGGGATTACCGGGGCCGCCCGCCATGAAGCGGGGCAGATAGGGCTGGCGGGCGATCATCTCCGGCGGCGGGCGCCAATCCGGCCATTCCGCCTTGCGGCTGACATTGACGAGGCCCGACCACTGGAACCCCTCCCGGCCGACGCCGATGCCGTAGCGCAGGGCGCGGTTATTGCCCTGCACGAGATAGACGAAGCGCTCCGAGGTGTGGACGACGAGCGTTCCGGGCTTTTCGTTCGAGCGGAAGAAGACCAACTGGCGCGCGTAGGGTCCGTCGGTGATGACGACCTCTTCGGTCGAGACACGGCCGGGCTCATCGCCGATGTCGAGCGTCTCCTTGCCGGGGATGCGCGGCGCGCTTTGGGCGAGGGCAGCCCCTGCCAGCGTGGCTGAGAAGGACAGTCCGGCGAGAACGGCGATAACCGCCCCAACCGTCGACCGCAGGCTAGTCGCGTGTTTGGCCTTGCGCATTCAATACTCCACATGAACCTGTTGCGGCGGCTTTCAACCGCTGCAGCGCGCGAAAATGAAGGTGCCGTAGCGGCGATTGGCGTCGGGATCGACGAAGCGCATGACGAGCAAGTCGCCGTTGAATGAAAGAACCTCGCGGTCCTGCGGATGGCCGGCCGGGGCCTCGAAGCCGATGTAGGTCTTGCCGTCCGGGCCACGCTTGAGCGCCAGCTCGTAGAGATTCGGGTCGTCGGCGACATGCATCATGACACCGTTGGTCGGGCCTTTGGTGATCACATAGGGCTGGCTGCAGCCGGCACGCGCCTGGGCCTCGGTGCGCTTGCGGTCTTTTTCGTCATGGAACGAGGCGATGCCCCAGCGGCCGACAAGCTGATCACGTGTGATGGCAAGGCCCGCCGTGGCCGGTTGGCTGAAGCTCTGCCGCTCTTCCGGCATCATGGCACAGCCCGCGAGCGTCAGGCCGGCAAGGAGAATCGCTGTGATGATGGTCGCGCCAGAACGCGGGTGCCGCACGGCAGGGGATGAATGCTCCAAGTCAGCCACCGCGGTGGCCTGACTGCTTACCGAATATCGCCCGCGCATTGTTCCTCCCGTCGTCCCTGCCCGGTTCGCAGAATTGCTCGTCGCTATGCAATTCTAACGTTCAGCATAAGCTATAGTATGAGAAGCTTATGACGGGAAGAGCGAGACGATCCAGGACGTAACTTGCCGGCCTCGACGTGACTTGCTGTCCTCGACGTGACTTGCGGGCGCCGGCGGGCCGACGTCCATTCCGGGCGATATCCGGTAGCGGAGCTTCGTTCCCCCCGCCGGCTCCGTCAGTGTTCTCTGAAAGCGCCTGACATGGCGTCGGTGAGGGGTCGCATGAGGTAGCTCATGACGGTTCGCTCGCCGGTATTGAAGATGATTTCGGCGGGCATGCCGGGTCTGAGGCGTCCCTTGAGTTCTGCGGGGATATCGGTGTCGGCGACGGCGATGAGGGCGAG
>NZ_QJJK01000008.1 GCF_003201475.1 Chelatococcus asaccharovorans
TCGCCGAAGCGGCGCGGCTGCGCGCCACGGCCGCCCTGCGGCCCGCCCTCGCCACCGAAGCGGCGGAAGAACTGCTCGAAGGGGTTGCCGGGACCGCCCATGCCGGGACCACCGAACCCGTCGTCGCCCTGGCCGCCGAACTGCTGCATGCCACTGTCGTTGCGGACGTTATCGATCGCCACCTTGACCTGCACCGAGACCACCGCCGGCTTCACCCGGTCGACGAGATCGGCAAACGAGGCTTGGCCTGGCACCGTCACCGCCGGGGCCGGCGCGATCTGCTGGGCATAGGCCGGGCCATAGGGCGGGGCCACCATCCCCTGCAGCACACCCGCCGTCCCCAGCGCCGCCAGCGCCACCGCACCCAGCAGCAGCGACTTGCGACGGTTCGTGCGCGGCGAGGCCGCTCCAGCCTGGCGATCCATCCCCGACGTGGCAGGGGCCTGCGAATTGTTGTCCATCATCATCGTCTTTCCAGTCACGCTCGCAAAGACGCCCGATCCCCCTGGGCACCCATGCGCAGGGCGCGGACATCGCGCCCCTCTTCACAACCGACAATGACAAACCGCCCCTTACAGCACCCTCTCAAACCCATGAATTCTTCGTAAGGTCCAATCGCACGCCGGCGCGGCAGACAGCGCATGCGCGTTCAGGGCTCCATAGCCTCACTCCGCGCCGAGAGCGGCCTTAAGCCGCGCCTTTTCCTCATCGCTGAGCGGAACGGCGATCGCTTGTCTGCGCCGGCGTCTCACGCCAAGGGCGATGGCGACCGCGCCACCGCCAAGAATGAGGAATGGCGCTCCCCAGAGCAGCAGGGTCGTCCCGGTCATCGGCGGCTTCAGCAGCACGAAGTCACCGTAACGCGCGACAAGAAAGGCCCGCACCTGCGCATCGCTGTCACCCGCCTTCAGGCGCTCGCGCACGAGAAGACGCAGGTCACGCGCCAGCGGCGCGTTCGAATCATCGATGGATTGATTCTGGCAGACGAGGCAGCGCAGTCCGGAGGAGATCGCGCGGGCCCGGGCCTCCAGCGTCCTGTCTGGGAGGATTTCGTCGAACTCCACGGCGCGCGCCGGCGAAAAGCCGGCGACCAGGACCAGCAGCAGGGCGATCGACAAGGCCAATGCCCCTCTCGCGCAGCGTGCCCCGCCGTCCACACGATGAGGCGCGCAATGGGCTGTAATCGACAGACCGCGCATCGCTCACTCCGCCGGAACAGCAGCGACATGTATACGGCGACGCGGCACACCCACCCGGATGCGCCGATCTGTGAGGGACAACAGGCCGCCCGCCGCCATGATGATGGATCCCAGCCAGATCAGGGTCACATAGGGCTTCCAGTAGGCGCGCAGGCCGATGGCACCATCGGCTTCGTTGTCACCGAGGCTGACATAGAGCTGCCCGAGGCCGATCGTCATGATCCCTGCCTCGGTGGTGGGCATGCCACGCGTCGTATAGAGCCGCTTCGATGCTTCCAGCGCGCCGATGTCCCGGCCATGGTGCGAGACCATGAAGCGAGCCACCTCCTCACGATAATTGCCAAAGGCACGGGGAAAAACGCCGTCCAGGCGCAGGGAATAGGGGCCGACCTGAACGCGTCCGCCGGGCTTGACCAGCGTGATGTCTTCGGTACTCCAGGCGGAGGCCGCGATGCCGATCACGACGACACCGACGCCGGCATGGGCAAGGGTCGTTCCCCATGCCGAACGGGGCAGGCCAACGGCGCGACGCCAGACGACCCCAAGCTGCGCGCCCTTCGGCCAGCACCGCGTGATCGTATCGGAAACGGCGCCGAAGATGATGAAGAAGCCGAGCCCGATGCTGACGATGGCGAGGACCGGGCCGCCTTCGGTGATGGCGATCACAGCCAGGCCGGCGGCGATGGCAAGCGCGAAAGCCCCCATGAGGCGCTGTGCCGCCCCGAGCAGCTCCCCGCGTTTCCAGGCCAGCGTCTGGCCTATCGGGATGAGGAACAACAGCGGCAGCATGATCGGCAGGAAGGTCGCCTCGAAATAAGGCGCGCCAACCGAGATCTTCTCGCCCGTCAGCGATTCGAGCGCGAGCGGATAGAGCGTGCCGATGAAGACGGTCGCGCAGGCCGTCGCCAGAAAGAGGTTATTGAGGACGAGCGCCCCTTCCCTCGATACCGGCGCGAAGAGCCCTCCATGGCGCAGAAGCGGCGCGCGCCAGGCGAACAAGGCAAAGGCTCCACCGATGAAAAAGACGAGAATGCCGAGGATGAAGGCACCGCGCGCCGGATCCGTCGCGAAGGTATGAACGGAGGTCAGTACCCCGGAGCGCACCAGAAACGTGCCGAGCAACGACAGCGAGAAACCGACGATGGCGAGAAGGATCGTCCAGACCTTCAAGGCATCACGCTTTTCCATGACGACGGTGGAGTGCAGCAATGCCGTTGCCGCGAGCCACGGCATGAAGGAGGCGTTCTCGACCGGGTCCCAGAACCACCAGCCGCCCCATCCGAGCTCGTAATAGGCCCAGTAGGAGCCCATTGCGATGCCAAGCGTCAGGAAGACCCAGGCCGTCAAGGTCCAGGGCCGCACCGCCCTCGCCCATAGGGCATCGATGCGCCCCTCGATCAGGGCGGCAGCCGCGAAAGAGAAGGAAATCGAGATGCCGACATAGCCGATGTAGAGAAGCGGCGGATGAATCGCGAGCCCGATATCCTGCAGGATCGGGTTGAGGTCCTGGCCCTCGAAGGGCGCGGGATTGACGCGCGTGAAGGGATTGGACGAGACGAGAAGGAACAGCAGGAAGGCGGCGGCGATCAAGGCCTGAACGCTCAGCGTCAGGGCCCTGAGGCGCAGCGGCAGCGTGTGACGTGCGGTGGCGACCAGCGCCGCGAATAGCGCGAGAATAAAGACCCACAGCAGCATGGAACCCTCGTGGTTCCCCCACACGCCGCTGATCTTGTAGAGCGTGGGCTTCAACGTGTGCGAGTTCTCGACGACGTTCAGGACGGAGAAATCCGACGTGACGTAAGCGTGCACCAGCGCGAGAAAGGCAAAAGCCACGGCCGCAAACGTCCCGAGAGCCGCGGGCCCCGCCACGTTCATCAGCGGCTCGTCATTGGCGAGCGCGCCCCAGAGCGGCAGGATGAACTGCACAAGAGACAGCGCAAGAGCGAGCGTCAGCGCGAAATGGCCGAGTTCGACGATCATTGCGTCGCTCCGGCCGGATCCGCATCGCCCGTATGTTGCCAGAGACCCTGCTTCTTCAAGGTGTCGGCAACCTCGCGCGGCATGTAGCGCTCGTCATGCTTGGCGAGCACACTGTCGGCCGTGAAACGCCTGTCCGGGCCGAGCACGCCTTCCGCCACCACGCCCTGTCCCTCGCGGAAGAGATCCGGCAGCATGCCTGTGTAGTTTACCGTGATGGCGTGATTGGCATCCTTGACCACGAAAACGACCCGTTGGCCGGGCTCCCGCACGATCGAGCCCTCGGCGACAAGTCCGCCGAGCCGCAGGCGCGTGCCGGGCTTGATATCCATCGTCACAATATCGCTCGGCGCACGGAAAAAGACGATCGTGTCCCGCATGGCAGTGAGGACGAGCGCCAGCGCAACGGCGATGATCGCGCCACCGGCGGCGATCAAGGTGAGGCGGCGTTGCTTACGTGTCATCGGCGCTCGCGATCATGGCAATGAATATTCTGGGGCGCCGCGCGGAGTGATGCAACGTCGCGGGTATACGAGGCATTCGGCGCCCGGAGCGCGTCACGGCTTTTGCTCCCCTGAAGGTCGGCTTAACGCTTCCGCCAAAGGCTCCAGTTCAGCCAGAGCCGCCTTGTCATCCTTGAAGCGATCCCTTGCTTTCGAGAGCGCAGAGAGGGCTTCGGCGCGTGCACCGAGCACGATCTGCGAACGCACGAGCCTCACCCACTCGTCAATGCGGCCACCCTCCGCTTCCAGTCGCGCCGCCAAGCCGGCCACCATACCGCGGATCGCCTCATTGCGCTCCGCATCCGGCAAGCGCGCAATCGCGTCTGCCGGTGCATTGCGCGCGAGCCTGGCAATATGCGTATCGACGGTCGGGACCCACGGCTCGTCCTTCCCGGCATCGCCACGCAGGGCGCGGAACAACCGCAAGGCCTCATCCACACGGCCGTCCTGCTCGGCCGCCAAGGCCACATAGTAGCGGGCCTTCGCAAGGCGCGGCTCCTGCGCCAGCGCGGCCTTGAAATTCTCCAGGGCATCCGCGGTCACGAGCCCACCGCTGTTCAGCACCTGCGCCTCGCCGAGGTCGGCGCGGCGTGCCGCGTTGTCGCCCTCCAGACGCAGCGACGCGCTATAGGCCTTAACCGCATCGTCCACGCGGCCCATGCGGACGTAGATCGGCGCAAGGATCGTCCAGCCGCGCCCATCGTCCGGTGCGTTCGCGAGATGCGCCTCAATCCGCGCCACGGCCTGCTGCAAATCCATCTGCGCCGAATCGGACAGCCGGCCGGACAACGGTGCAGCCGGCAGATGCGGGGATCCGCGCAGGCTGTAGAAGGCAAGCGAGACAAGCGGAATCATAGATAGGGCGACAGCCGAAGCCGCGCGCCTGCGCCTCAGGGCGAGTTCGCCCTGGGCCGGTGATTTTGCCGGCCCACCCGCCACCGTCCTGAGGAAGCGCCGCCCGACTTCCGCAATCGCCACGTCCTTGTCCGCCGGCGAGAGAAAGCCCCGCGCCACATCACGTTCGATTTCGCGGATCTGATCTTTGACGAACGACTTCTCTCCTGTCGACGGACCGCCGGCAGCGAGCGGCCGCGACAGCGGCCAGAGCACTGCCAAGATCGCAGCGCCCATCATTGAAGCGAAGAGAAGCCAAAGCACCATGCAGTCTTCTGTACAGCAGTCGGACGGGCGACTTCAGGGCAGGATCGGGCGACATACTGTCGCGGGGCATTTTGTGAGCGATATCAGGCTGTTACTCGACAGGCAGGCGACTACCGGCCGAGCCCGCCATGGCGCATCCCGTCGAGGGCCAATTCTCGTCGCCGAAGGGTCTCGTATGGATCGGCCTGGGTATCACAGCGATCCAATTCGTTCCGAAACCTTAAATAGTGAAGATCCATCCGGATAAGAGAAAGCAAAAGCTGAATCATCGACGGCAACGACTAGAGCATTTTCGAGCGAAGTGGACACCGGTTCGCGTGAAGAAAATGCGCTAAAACAAAGACATGGAGCATTTTCGCGATTCGGAGAAACGCGAAAATGCTCTTGCGGCGATATTGTACCCGTTACTGGACAAGAGAGCATCAATACCTATCATATCAACGCGCGTAACGTCGTCACGTGGGATATAGGGTATCTTAGATGGCCGGCAGCGTCAGTATCGCGCGCAGCCCCCCGAGTGGAGCATCCTCCAGCTTGAGCGAGCCGTCATAAAGCCCGGCGAGTTCCACAACGATCGCCAGACCAAGGCCCGAGCCCGGCTTCGACTCGTCCAGACGTCGGCCGCGGCGCAACACCTCCGAGCGCGCCTCGGCCGCCAGGCCCGGACCATCGTCGTCGATCGTCACGACGAGCATGGAACGCTCGCCGCTCGCCTCCAGCTCGGCGCGGACCTCGACCTGCGACCCCGCCCATTTGCAGGCGTTGTCCATAAGGTTGCCGACCATGGCCTCGAAATCCTGCCGCTCGCCGCGGAAGCGGATACCGGCCGGCACGACGATACTGACGGCAATATCGCGCTGTCGATAGATGCGTTCGAGGGCGCGCTGCAGCCCTTCGATCACCGGCAGGATCTCGGTGATCGATCCGAGGGCACCCGCGAGCGCCGCCGCGCGCGCGCGATCGAGATAATAGCTCACCTGATCGCGCATGATGGCGGCCTGCACGCGCACCGTATCCGCCAAGGGGCCGCGATTTGCATCGGCCTCGTTCAGGATGACGCTGAGCGGGGTTTTCAGCGCATGCGCCAGATTGCCGACATGGGTGCGTGCCCGCTCGAGGATCTCGCGATTGGCCTCGATCAACACATTGAGCTCGTCGGCCAGCGGGGCAATGTCTTTCGGGAAGGTACCCTCGATACGCGCCGCGTCGCCGCGCCACACATCCCCAACGGCACTGCGCAGCCGCACCAGCGGCCGCAGGCCGAAACGGACCTGAGCCAACGTGATGACGGCCAGCGCGAGCCCGAGCGATACGAACGTGAACGCCAGGATAATTCCGAAACGCCGCGTTTCGGCATCGATTTCATCGGCCGGCGCGGCAACGGTCACGCGGTAGCTGCCTTCCTCGCCGAGATCGATCACCCGCTCGATGGTGCGCAGCTGTCGCTCGTCGGGACCCGCGACATAGGCTTTGCGGATCGCGCCGGCCTGTTCACCGCGCTTCGTCGGCAGTTCCGCAAGTTGGCCCCCAAACAGCGAGCGGGACGTGCGAATTTCCGCGTCGCCGGCAATGCGGGCAACCTGCCAATACCATCCCGATAAAGGCAGATCGAACCGCGGCTCGGCTGTAACGGCGATTTCCTTGCGATCGAACGGTCCGGGGAGAGCCAGATCCGAAACGAGATCGGTGAGATAGACATTCAGGCGTTCGTCGAAACCGCCCTCGGTCGTTTGACGATAGAGCGTGGACAGAACCGATCCGGCGATCGCGAGGATGATGATGCTCAGCAGCCCGCCCGACCACAGCAGGCGCGCGGCGATCGAGCGGGGCGGCAATGTGGCGAAGAGCTTGCGGCGCATCAGACCAGTCGGCTTGGCGGGGGCAGCGCCGGCCGTCCGGCGCCGCCGCGATGATCGGTGGCCGAGAGGCCGTCAGGGTGCAGCATGGGCTGCCGAACACGATGAGCGGGACTGGTCATGCCGCGTCGGGAGGCTGCAGCAGATATCCAAGCCCGCGGACCGTCTGGATGACGTCCACGCCGAGCTTGCGCCGGAGACGTCCGACGAAGACTTCGATCGTATTCGAATCACGGTCGAAATCCTGGTCGTAGAGATGCTCGACCAGTTCGCTGCGGGAGATGACGCGACCGGTATGGTGCATGAGATAGGCCAGGAGACGGTACTCGTGAGAGGTGAGCTTGACGGCCGCGCCGTCGACCACGACGCGCCCCGAACGCGTATCGAGCCGCACCGGCCCACAGGACAATTCGCTCGTCGCATGCCCCGCCGCGCGGCGCAGCAGGGCTCTCACCCGCGCCAGCACCTCCTCCATGTGGAAGGGTTTTGCGACATAGTCGTCAGCACCGGCATCGAAGCCCTGCACCTTGTCACTCCAGCGATCACGTGCGGTTAGAATGAGGACCGGCATGGTACGGCCGGCCGCACGCCAGGCCTGGAGCACCGCAATGCCGTCAACGGTGGGCAGTCCCATGTCGAGGACGATCGCATCGTAAGGCTCCGTCTCACCGAGGAACTGACCTTCCGCACCGTCGAAAGCCTTGTCGACAACATATCCCGCTTGCGTCAGCGCATCGAAAAGCTGGCGGTTGATGTCTCTGTCGTCCTCAACGATCAAGATTCGCACGGATTTGTCCTACCTGGTAAGGCACTGCTTCGGATCGCCTTTGTAACGTCGCGACACTTACAGGCTCGCCTTCCCGGGCGCTCTCTCTGTGGGAGCTTCCGCATCCGGGAGATGCTCATTGACCGGCCTGGCGCTCTTTTTCTGGCCCGCCTGTTCCCGGCGTCGCATGACCCGGCCTGTCACGGCATCCAATGTCAGGCGAACCACCTTTCCGTCAGGCCGCAATATGGCGAACTGATAGATGAAGCCGGTTTCGCGCCGGCATAGGCGGGCCAGGACCGCCTGTCCCCCGCCCGTCGATGCCCGCGCCGCGCGCAACGCCGCGGCCGGGGAAATCACCAGTTTCTGGGCCACCGCCTCCCGTGTTTCCTTGGCGGAAAGACATTGGAACGCCGCGTGCGACGTCCCGGGCGCACCAATGACGGCGAGGTGCAGGACCACGATAGCGAGGACGTGGCGCCAAAGGTTGCTCGCCCTAGTGGTTCGTTTCCGACATTTGCCTCCCATTTGTATCAGCCCCAAGAGCAAATGTCGGAAACAGAGAACCACCAGGATGTTTATGATTCGCGTGGAATTTTCGAATTGGACATTCGGTCTCGAGGCCGACATCGAGCGGGTACCGAAGGTCAAATTCACCCCACTCGGAAGCCGCTTCCGAAGGAACGGCCCGCAGGACAGGACAGGGAACTTGGCCACGGGTGGCAGCTTGATCATGGATCTCCAACATCAGCAGCGCATCGCGGAACCGATTTGCCCTATTCATCTCACGCCTCGACCCTTGCTTGCAAATGCAGCAATCAGCTGTTGCGACGGCGAAGCTGAAAGAGGCTGGACGCGATGAAGCTTCCGCCGGCCACCACCTGGAGAAGCGATTCAGAGAATCCCGCCGTGTCGAGGCCGCTGGTATCGAGCCCCGCCAGGGAAAGCATGATCGAGGCCAGGCCGACGAGATTGGCCCAGATCGGACGGCTGAGAAGAATAGTGCGCAGATTGACCATTGACGTGATCTCCAGGGTTGCGGGGAAATGGGGTTGCGACGGCGTGGCGGCAGAGGCGTTCGACGTCGCCAGCGCCAATGCATTGCGCTGGACGGATTCCACACGCTTGCGCCAGCCATTGCCGAAAATCTTGAGTGTCGGGAGACGGCCGAGGAAGGCGAGCCGCAGTGCACAGTAGCGGTTGACGATGTCCGCCGGGTCGCCGGCACCGGCCGCCCCTAAGGTTGCCGGGCCGATAATGCCGTCCCGGGCTACGCCGAGCGTCTCCTGCAGGATAAGGACAGCCCGTCGCGGCCCGGAATTCACCGCGCAGTCGAAGACGGCGAAATCGATGCCGCCCGGCAACGCATCCGCCCGCACCGCTTTCCAGTAGTTCTGCCTGTAGATCGCGGTCGCTTCGGCGAGGCTCAGCGCCTGCATATCCGCCTTTGAAACCTCCCGACCGCGATACTGCGCCAGGGTAGCCCGCGTGATGCCGTGATTGGTGGCACCACCCGGATCATGCGGATGATCGACATAGCCTCCCTCGCTGGCGAGCACGTGGTCCACCGCTCTTTGGAAGTTGGTTGCCACCATGGTCGGCTCCTCATAAAAATGCCGCCTTTCGGCGGGCATGGATCGGTCGCGCGGACAGCGGAGACAGGATGCCTCCCTCGCCCAACATGAGAGTTCGAGAATGCTGAAGATCGTCGTGGCGCTCGGCGCCGCTGTGGCCGCCTGGGCCGTTGCCGGCTGCGCGAACGACCCGCAGCGCGAGGCGCTCCGTCGCCAGCAGCGTGCCGAGGGCGTCCCTGAATATGTCCAGGTGCAGACGCGCCAGCGCGCAACCGATTCGTTCGGCGAACGGCGCTGGTAGAAGGCGGCGGCGTCTCCGTCCGACGCCGCGGGCCCGCCAGAGGCCCCTTAAAGGCTGAGCGCCTGGAGATCGGCGTTGGCGAGCGTCGCATTGAATTCGACCTCACTCGCCAGGGCTCCCCACCATTCGACACCGGGCGCCGCGCCGCCGCCCCAGCGTTCGGTGGTGATCGACGGCAGGGTGCCGCTCGTGTCCGTCACCACTGCCCCGCCGTTCAGCGAGCCGGCAAAATCATTCGGCGCGGCCCGAACAGCCACCTTGAAAAGGGCGCCATCCGCGACGCTGCCAAGCGCCAGGTTCGCCTGCGGCGTGCCCGTGGTGGTCACGATGTAGCGCAGCATGCCCGTTGCGTCGCGCAGCAGCCGATGGCTGTTGGCCTCGCTTCCGTCGTCCGCCTGCCACAAGACCTGATCACCCGCTTTTCCCCCGGCGGCGCGGGCGGTGAGCATGCGGCTCACAGGGCTGAGCCCTGGGCGAGGGCACTGCAAATGGTCAGCACCGCGTTCGACCGCTCCGGTCTCCGTGGCGATCGGCGAGGAGGAAAAGGCCCCCAGTTCCATCTGCGGCAGGCCAACGCGCAGGGTAAAATCGATCGCCGCCCCGACCGCATGGTTCATTGCGAAGCGCGGCTGGATATGGGTGATCGCCGTCGCGAAACTGAAGGAGAACGCGAAGCGCTTCAGTTCGCTGGTGAGTTCCGGCACAATCGACGCGGAGGCTGCGGCGACGCCGGAGGGCTGTGGCGGGATATAGAACCGAAAGTTCGTGATATTGGCCATCGAGCCAGCGACGAGCGCGAGATAGGCGCTCATCGTCCAGTTCTGACCGCTCGATGCGGCAATCACCGACGGCGGCTCAAAGATCAATGGATAGCCGCCGGTATCCGTCGCGGTGCCGGCGTAGCGGACATCGATGCAGGTCATCCCGCGATACTGATATGGCGCGGACATCGTGCGGGTGAGACCGCTCGCGCCGCCATTCTGCCAGTTGGTCGGCCAGGCTCCGCCGGAGCCGATCACGCCAGGCGCCACGCCCGTGAGAATGCTGTTGCGAATGGCATTCGTGCGCGCACCTTCAAGTAGCAGACCGTCCGCGATGCCACTGTTGAAGCGGTATTCAAATCGCGGGGCGTCGATGCCGGCCGCCTGCAGGTCGCTGCCCTCCCCCCAGAAGGCAGCCGGTGTGGCGCGCGAGAAGGTCGCGCCCAGGCCCGCGACAATCGCTGCCCAGGATGCCGTTGACAAGCTGTGCCGCAGGAAGAAGACGCCATTGGCGAAGTCGAGGACACGGCACGGCCGCCGCGTCACGCCACACGCGCGTACAGCCGCAAGCGAGGCGCCGAGTTCGGCTGCCGCGGCGGTATTCGGGCCTCCTCCGTCCGGCAGCGTCAGATTGAGGACCTGATTCGGCGCCGTCCCTGTTATCGTGACGGCGACCGCGCCCGTGGAGACCGTACCGATCGAGAGTTGGTTTGGCGGCCCGCTTGGCCCGGGGGCCCCTGGCACGTCAACCTCGATGACCAGAGGCTCATCGCTGTCCGGAACCAGAACGGTCGGACCGTCAATGTCGCACATATGCTCGCTGTCGCAGGACAAGGTGACCTCCCTCAGTCGTCGGCAAGGCCGCCGACGCCGGTGATGGCGCCACGCAGCAGGGTGAATTGGCTGCCGTCCGGGCGGCGCCACTCGATCTCATAGGTCGAGAGACGCCCCTCAGGGATCGCGCGTGACTCGGCCAGGGTAGGCTGCCAGGTCAACGCGCCGGCAGACGGGATGACCGTGAGCCCATCAGCGTCGCCTGTGGATTTGCGGAGGAGGCCGAGGCGCGAGACGAGCGTCAGGACGATCTCGCCGCCGCTGAGATCGAGCGGCTCTGCCGCTCCGACCGCGCCCGTCTTGAATCGGAAGGTGATGGGGCGGTTATTGCCGCGCACCACCGTGAAATCGTAGCGTGCCAGCTTCATTGCGATGTTCCCGATGGAGGGATCAGGGGGATGCGGCGTCGAAATGTGCATAGTGGATGGCTGCGCGCAGCTTGCCGCCCGTGAAGGCGCCGCCGTTCGCCGTGATGAGAAGGGCGGTGTCGGCGTAGAAGGCGGTGGGGCCGATCACCCCGATGTTGTGCGAACCGAGAGCTACGCTGAGAAGGTTGCCGAATTTCGTGGGCTCCCCGGCAAGGCCGACGGAGAAGGATGTCGCACCCGTCACCGCCTCGGTGACACGCTCGGTCACCGCCAGCACGATCGCGCGATCGGGAATGACGATGCCTGAGGTGACGCTGGCGCCGGTCAGCGTGATGTCTTCCTCGACGATCGCGAAGCCGGTCGTCGCTCCGTGGCTCGAACCAGCGACGACACCGCTGCCGCCCACCGGCGCCGTCCAAGCGGTGCCCGTCCAGGTCACACGCAGAGCCTCGTCCCGCGCATAGGCCTGCCAGCCGATGCGTGGGGTCAGGAAGGCCCATGCGCCGTCCTGAAACGCCGCGACCTCCTGTTCATGGCCGGTCCAGGCGCCTGTCGCCGGGGACGCGACGATCCACGCGGCGCCCTCCGCCGGCGAGGACGGCGGACCGGCGAGATGGCGATCCTCAACCGCCAGTTGCACGAGCACATCGAGCTTCAGCAGCGCCTCGTTGTGGGTGACGTGTTTCTGCGCCTGCGCCGCCGCGATGAACGGCAGCGCAAGATTGGGCGTTTCTGTCATGGAACGATCCGGAAACTAGAGGATGGGAACGGTGACGCGTGTCTCAAATCCACGGCCGGCAGCGGCGCTCATCTGCGCGAGCGTGAGCGCCAGCGTGGCCTGGACGCTGCCGAAATCGGCCAGTTCGTCCGCGTCCGGATAGAAGGCTGCGGGCGAACCCGTCGTCAGCCTGCGCCTCACATCCTCGCCGTCGCGGATATCGAGTTCATAGGCCTCGCCCTCCTCTCCGAGCGGGATCTCGGCGATCTCCCAGGCATCGCCGCCGATCCGGCTGCGCCTGATGAAGGAGATCACGATCCCGCCGGCCACCCGGCGCGCGCGAACATGGACGGGCGCAAAGGGCATCAGCGCCAGCCGTCCTACCGTCGCGCTCACCGCGCGCATGAGCGGATCGCCGTGGTCCCGGCCCACCGGCCCGACACGATAGTGCCAGGTGCGACCGAGGTCGGCCGTGCTGTCGGTGAGGCCGAAGACCGCGCGGTCGAGGCGCACCAGGGTCGCGCCCGCCGGCACCGGGCGGCGCGCGGCGTCCTCCGAGCCGCCGAGGCCGCGGAGAAAGCGGCTGAGGCGGTAAACACCGTCGCCGACCATCTCCGCCCGCGCCGCCGTGAGGATCTCCCACAGCCCGTCGGGGCCCTTCAGTGCGAAGCTGTTCTCCCCTGCAAGGGCCGCCGTGTCGGCGATGCTCGTGACGGCGCCGCCCCAGAGCCGCACCATCAACCCATTGGCGTTGTCCCAACGCCAGAGTGGTCCGGGCGCGAGGACATCCAAAGTCTCGCCGACCGCGGCCGACAACGGGGTGACCGCGTGTTGCACGTAGCTCGTGCCGTCGGCCGACCGCCAGACCACCTCGCGCCCCGGCCACGGATCGGCCGAGACCGCCATATGCTGCAGCATCGGCGGGCTTTGCGTCGCGACCGGCAGATCCAGAATGACGACCGCCGGCCGCCCGGGAACAGGCGGCGACGGCGCCGTATGGCGGGGAATGTCGGGTGCCGCGCCGTCGTGCAGCGTCGGCTCGATGGCACGCAGGCCGACGCTCCGGGAGAGGCCGTCCGTGATCTGCTGGACCTGGTAGATCCGCCGTCCGCTCCCGACGGGCACGTCGAGGAGATCGCCCGGCTCGACCCCGACCATCCGGGGGCTCAGGCCGAGATCGAGCGTCTCGCGGCCAATCCAGGCATCCTGCAAGGCAAGGTCTGCCAGGCGCTGCGCTTCGGCCGGACCGGTGATGATGGCGAGATCGCTGCCCTCTTCGCCGGCGCTGCCGGCGCTCAAGCGCCGCGACGCGGCAGCGCTGCGCCTGTATTCGCGATCCCCGTCGGTAAAGCCGATGCGATATTCACGCGGCAGGTCGGTTTCCTGGGCGCGGCGCAAGGCCAAACCCGCGCCGCTATCGTTCGGAACGATGGCGCCCGGCTCCAGGACGAGGAGGGGGCGCCGCCCCGTCCCGCGGAAATGGACGGCCAGCCCGCTGGCGACCGCATCAAAGCCATAGGCCCCGGCCAAGGGTTCCAGGATCGCCCGAACACTCATGGGACGCTCGACGACATAACCGTCGAGAAAACCGTCGATCCCAAGCTCGGCGGCCGGCGGGAGCCCGAAATCATCGAGCACACGGGCGACGAGCCGATCGAGTGGCAGGCCCTCCAGTCGGCCGGTCAGCCAGTGGCCGCTCTGCCAGTTCGTGCCATCCGCCCAGGTATCCGCCTGATCGGGAAAGGCCGGAAAGGGCCGCGCGTCCCAGGCCCAGACGAAGATGCCGGCGGGATCGACCATCGGCCCGCCATACAGCGGCGAGACCAGGTTTGCCGCCGCATCGCCCCCGCCGTAGTAGCCGATCAGCGCGTCCAGCGCCCGGTTCTGGATGAGATCGTCCCGCACCCTGCGCGAATAGGGCGGATAGGCGGATTCCGACGATTTCGGATCGGGGAAGACATTCGGGCCGTTGGTGCCCTTGTCCACCGCCGGGATGCCGATCTCGGTCAGCCAGATGGGCTTGGCGCGGGGCACCCACGCGGTCGTCTCCGTTTCCACCCCGCCGACCCGCTCGACATGGGCGTTCTGCCACCAGCCCACCAGGTCCTTGGCGCGATAGATCCAGGGCTTGCCATAGTCAGCGTCGGTGATCGGCGTCCGGATCTGCGCGTCTCGATCGCCATCGCTGGCATAGTACCAGTCGAAGGCTTCGCCCGCGGTGATCCTGCGTCTGAGGTAGTCCGGATCATAGATCGAATAGGCCTCGGCCGCGTCGCGATGGGTGGTTCCGTCACGCCAATCGGTGAAAGGCGGGTAGAAATCGATGCCGATCGCGTCGATCCCAGGAGACGCCCACAGCGGGTCGAGCGGGAAACGCACCTCCCCGCCATCGCGGACATGGGCGCCATATTCGGTCCAGTCCGCGGCATACAGGATTTTGGTGCCCGGCCCGACGACGCTGCGGACATCCGTCGCCAGGGTGATCAACTGCTCGACCGCCGGGTAAAGGCCCTCCCCGCGCCGGACCCGTGTCAGCCCCACGAATTCCGAGCCGATGATGAAGCCATCGACGCCTCCGGCGACCGTGGCGAGATGCGCATAGTGCAGGATCTGGCGACGCAGGCTCCATTCGTCGGGACCCGCATAGAGCACGGCATCGACACCCGCCGTGAAATGACCAGGCAAGGCCGCGCCAAAGAAATGGGCCACCTGGTCCCCCGCCTCGGCCGTGCCGTCCGGCGACCCCGCCTGCCCCGGCGCGGGATGGCAGGTGATACGCCCCCGCCAGGGATAGGCCGGCTGGCCGGGCGTATCCGCATAGGGGTTCGGCAAGTCGTTGCCCGGGCTCAAGTCCATCATCAGAAATGGATAGAGGACGACCTCGAAGCCGCGCGCCTTGATGGTCCGGATCAGATTGATCACCGCGTCATCGGACGGCGTGCCGCCATAGGCCGGACGGCCGTCGAGCTGGCTGACCTGGCCGGCCGACACACGGTCGAGCCCGGCCGCCCGCCACTGGAGGTCCTCCGTGGACTTCAGATGGCGCTCGACACGCGGTGCGATCGTGCAATGCCCCGCCCGCAGGTCATCGCCGAACCAGCTCACGACGAGCGCGATCCGCTCCAGATTGGGGCAAAGCGCCTGCAGCACGTCGAGGGAGGCGATGACGTCACTCGGCCGGAACAGCTGATGGCGGTTCTCCGAACGCGTGACGCCCGGGCCGAGAACCTGCGACACCGCCGCGGGCTCATAGATGAACTCGCTCGCTCCTGGAATGAGATCCACCGCGCGCACCATCTCGGCCAGTCCGGATACCGGCCGCAGAACCTCGAAGGAGAATTGCGGGATGCGATTGCCGAAATCCTCGAGCGGCATACGCTCGAACACGACATAGGCGAGGCCGCGATAGCGCGGTGCATTGTCCGCCCCCTCCTTGGCGACGATGAGCGGGTCTGCGTCCTGATCGTCGTGGCCGTGGTGGACGCGCATGACGAAGGTGCTCTGGTCGAGCTCGCGGCCGTCGGCCCAGACGCGGCGCACAAAGGCAATCGGCCCCTCGCACAGCCCCACGGCGAGATTGGCGAAATAGCTGTAATTGGTCGTCACCGTGGAGCCGCCACTGCCCAGTTTGCCGCTGCCCGTGCTGGCCTCGCTCGTATGGGCGACCTCCTCGAGCCGCGTCGCCCAGATGAGCTGGCCGCCGACGCGGGCGCGGCCATAGACGCGCGGGACGCCGGCGCCTTCGGTGGAGGTCAACCCCTGGACGTCAGTGAGGCGCGGCCCCTCCACGTAGCGGGTGCCGCCGCCCGAAGAGAGGAGCGCGGTGTCGATGGCCGCACCCGCGAGCCCGCCTATGGCGCGGCCGATGATGGCGCCGAACGGCCCGCCGATCGCGCCGCCAATGGCCGAGCCGGCTACCTGAAGGACGAGTGTGGCCATCAGTCCTGGATCTCCGGAAAAGAAAAGCTTGCGACGCGGTGGCTGAGCCACCAGGCGCCGATGGCGACTTCCGCAACGCTCGCCCCGGCATGGGCGTGCACCATGCGGTCGCCGGCCGTGGCGATGGCGAGATGGGCCGCCGGCAGATGGGCGCGCCAGCGAAAGAGAAGGACGTCGCCAGGACGGGCCGTGGCACCATTGTGCGACTGGAAATGGCGCAGCATCGCCTCCGCCAGGATCTCCCGGCGGCCGGCTTCGGCCCAGTCCTGGCTATAGGGCGGCGGCGCCTCGGGCTCGGCGCCGTAGAGCTGCCGCCAGACACCCCGCACCAGGCCGAGACAATCGCAGCCGATACCGCGCAGCGACGCCTGATGCCGGTAGGGCGTGCCGATCCAGCCTCGCGCGGCCGCGACGACATCTGAACGGGCCGGCGGCGCGCTCATCGGAAGAAACTGCCGCCATCGTGGCCCGATTCCCCCGGCAGCGGATAGCGCACGACGAAATCATTGCCAGGCATATGCGGAAAGCCGCGGAAATTGGCCGCATTGGCGAATTTGGCGCGGCAGGTCGCGAAACGCTTGTCGCAGCCGGCGGTGATGCGCAGCCGGTCGCCCACGACGATGGTGCGCGGCACCGGTTGCCACATGAGGACTTCGCCGCGCCCCGTGACCGCGCGATACGCCTTCACATCCACGCGCATGCCGGCATTGGCACCGTCGATCCAGCGGACCTGACCGGCCGTGAACCAGCCATCCGCATAGCCTCCGAGATCCGTCGATCCGAAGCCGAGGCGGCCGTCGGTCGAGGTCACCGCGACCTCAGCCGCGAAAGCCGGATCGTCGAGATCGATGCCGCAACGGCTATCGCCGAGATCAGCCGAACAGGTGGTGCGATAGACGCGCCCCCGCTCCTCCCCGTAACGATGCATGAGCCCGCGCACCTCCGCCGCGAAGGCATGTTCGGTACGCCGCACCTCGCCCGTCGCGCCGACATCCAGCAGCAGGCGCTCCGTGACATTCGCCCAGTTGACGAGCCACAGCTCGATATTCGCATCATCGTAGAAGCCGGAGGCGAGGTCGTCCTCGGTCAGGCTCGCGGCCGTCAGGACGCCCGAGACGTCACCGCCGCCGATCGCGAAGCCGCGCTCGGCCGTGACCTCGGCCGCCTCCAGGCCGGTGCCGGCCCGGAAAACGACGTCGGAGAAGGTGAGATCACGGTCGTGGTCGGTGAACCCCATCGCGACGCCATCGCGGCGGGTCAGCTTCCAGCAATGGCACAGGGTCGTCACCCCGCCGGCGAGGTGGCCGGCGAGCCCTGGATCGATCGTGCGCATGGGATGGCTCCTGTCCTTCAGCCGCTGAGTTCGACAAGGGGAATCTTCGGAATGCTGCCGGCCGTGAAGGCAGCGAGATCCACCTCGAGCCGGTCGATGTCGAAGCGAACGGGCACGTCGAAGACATAGCCCGCCGTCACGACCTGCCCCGCCGCCGGGGGGGTGGCGAAGGTGACAACGCCCGTGGCCGCGTCGCAGGTGAAGGTTCCGGCGGACGGCTCGACACCGTCGATGGCAACCCGCACGGAACCCGCGACAGGCTTCGTGATGCGGCGCACATAGGGGTCATGGACCGCGCCATAGGTCTTGACGAGTGGGAAGGCCAGGCGCGCGCCGTCGCCCTGCCCGATCACCTGATCGGTGGGCTGGGGCGTCAGCGACGGGGCGCAGGATTTGCCGTCCAGCCGGTCGTGCCAGCGAAAGCCGAACAGACGGCCGCGGCGCTCCTCGAAAAAGGTGAGCACCGCCGCCAGCGCGTCGAGCGACTTCACGCCGTAGCCCGCATCATAGCGGCGGAGGGAATGCGCCCAGCGCGCGTTGCGGTGCTCATGGCCGGAGCCGAGCGTGACGACGTCGGTGCGCCATTCCGGCCCCCCGCTCGCGGCCAGGGCGACATCGAGCGGGAAACGGATGTCATGGAAATCATCGGGCATGGAGGCTCCTCACAGGGCGCGCTGGCCGCGTGCCACGGCGCGCGCAAGGGCGGCCGAGACCTGCGTCTCCGACCGGCGGAAGCTTTCGGCGTCGCTGGTGGCGATATTCACGACGACGTTTGTGGTGGGCGAAGACCCGGAAGCAGCGACCCCGAGCCGGCCATCGGCTCCGCGCGCGAGGGGGAGGATCGCCTCCGGGCCGCTCTCACCCATGAGCCCGACACCGCCCTGCATGGGGAAATAGGTCGGCGTCGCGACAACGCCGCCGGTGGCGAAGGGCCTGACGCGGCCCCCATCGAAGACATTGCCCATGGCGTTGAGCGACAGCCCGCCAAGCAGCGAGCTCCCCCCCGTCGTCACGAGGCTTTCAAGCCCGGATGTGAGCGCCTCTCCGAGCGGCTTGAGTGCGGCCTTCAGGCCGATCTCGGTCAGCCGCGAGCCGACATTGCGCAGCACATCCTCCAACTGGCGGCTGCCTGACGCCGCCTTGGCGAAGGAATCGCTGATCGACCGGCCGAACTGGCGTGAAAGGCTGTCGAGGTCCTTGACGGCATCACGGGCATCGGCCAGCGCCGTGACGTCGTCAGCCTGCAGGTAGCTGTCCGCCATGATCATCGCTCCTTTGCAAGGTCGTGCGGCCCGGCCTCATCAGGGAAGGCCGCCATGAGTTGCGCGAGCCGCTCCCGGCCGAGTGGAGTGGAACGCAAGCCGCGCCCCGTGTGCCCCTCGATGGCGGCGGCGAGCTCGCGCGGCGTCATCGCCCAGAATTCAGCGGGCGCCAGCCGCAGGACGCCGAGGCCGAAAGCCATCACCGCGTCCCAGGGCAGCGGGGCGGGCGTCGACGGCTCGGCTCGGCGGCGTCCTGCGGCGCTCAAGGGTTTGCGGTGGCCTCAACCGGCTGAGGCTTCGCCGCGCCGAAGGCGGCCGCGAGCAGATTCGCCACGCAGCGCGCGTAAGTGTCGAGATTGCCGGCGACAGGCAGGCTCGCCACCTCGTCATCGGAGAGAGTGCTGCCGCCGCCACGCAGGCCGGCGCCGAGAATCCTGACGATGTCCCGGGCGGACAGCCGTCCCTCCGCGAGCCGGCGGCCGAGCATGGCAAGATCGTCCGCGCCGAAGGCGGTCTCCAGCTCGGCGAGCGCCCCGAGCGTCAGGCAGAGGACGTGGCGCCGGCCATCGAGCTCGGCCTCGATCTCGCCCCGGTGGCGGTTGGCCCATCGTGCGGTCATCACCGGCCTCATGACGCGGTGAAGGTCAGGGCGCCGGCCGACTCAAGCGCAAGCGTGAAGGTGACTTCCGCCGCGTGCTCTCCGGAATATTCGAGCGAGAGGATCTGAAACGGGCCCTCGATGACGCCAAAATCCGGGATCACCACCTGCCAGCTCAGGATGAGCGCATCGAAGAAGATCTGCCGCACGCGCTCGTCGGAGGCTTCATCCTTGAAGACGCCGGCGCCCGCGATGCTGGCCCGGCGCACGCCGGCCCCCGCGAGGAGCTCGCGCCAGCGCCCGGCCGATTGCTGGTGGGTGATGTCCACGGTCTCGGCGTTGAAGGCCAGCCGGTTGCTGCGCAAGCCGGCCACGGTCACGAAGCCGGATGGCTCCCCCGCCACCTTCAGCAGGAGGTCCTTGCCTTTCTGGGCGCTCATGTTCAATCGTCCTCACGCATGGGAGTTTTTTGGGGGATGGGCAATTCGGGGATCGGAATTTCGGGGATCAGGGACCAGCGAGACATTCGGTCACGGCGCGCAGCCGCACGGTCACGCGGGCGAGGTCGGCGCGCTCGTCGCGGCGTGTCTCCGATGACGTGAAGCGGAGATTGATCAGGCGATGCCCCTCGAGCGGAAGGGACGCGTCATGCAGCAGTCGCTCGATGCGCGCCGCGGCGGCGAGTGCCGGCCGTGCGCCCCCCGTCTTCGACCAGACCGTCAGGCTGATGTCCTGCTCGTGGCCGCGGTCCGTCATGGTCGACCAGTCGCGGCAGCGGACCTCGCCGAACACCACGAAGACCCCCGTGGCGGCACGCGGGACCGCATCGTGGATGCGGGCGCCGCCGAGAAGACCGGTGAGGTCGGCATCGGCCGCGATACAGGTGACGATCGCGCGGCGCAAGGCGAGCACAGGGCTCGCCAGTTCAGCCGGCGTCGGATCACCCACGGGATCGCTCATGGTGTCACCTCCTCGACGACGCAGACGAGCCGGCGCCGCCGACCGTCGGGGTCTGCCGCACTCAGGACGGCCAACAGGCGTCTGCCGTCACGAAACCGGCAGTTGCCGGTGACGTCGCCGCGCCAGCGCAGCGTCACGCGATAGGTCATGGCGAGTTCGCGGCGGTCGCTGCGATCCCGCTCGCTCGAGATGGCCTGCGACCGCTCCACGGCCGCCCATAGCCGGGCAATTCTGCACCAGCGCCGCGTGAAGCCACCGACATCATCCGGCGTATCGACCGCTCTCTCCAACGTAAGGGGGCGGCTCATCCTGCCGATATCCGCCATCTCAGAGCCTCATCGGGCGATAGGGCGCGAGCAAAGCCGCGACCTCGGCCGGCAGAGAGGCGGCGGCGGCCGAATCGCCCCGGCGCTCGTACCAGCCCGCCGCGAGCTGGCGGAGCGCCTGGCGCATCGGCATCGGCACGCGCTCGGGGTCGGCGCCATAGCCGACGACGAGGTCGAGCTCGATCCCATTGGTGGCGACGCCAGGCGTCGGCACATCCGGGCCAAGTCCGATGCGGCCGGCGCCGGAAAGCACGTCCACGACGAAATAGCCGGGCGGCACGGTCTGCAGACTGCCGCCGGCGTCGGCGACACGGGCTGCCGCGAGCCCAAGCAACGGACCGAGCGGCACACGCAGCATGCGGCCCGGCGGCCAGCGATCCAGCACGAGCCGCCAGGTCTGGCGCATCATCAGGCGGCCTGTGGCAGTCTCGATCGCGGCGCGCGCCGCAGTGATCAGCGAGGCGATCAGATCGTCTTCGCCATCCTCGCAGACGCGCAGATAGGTTTTCATATCAGCGAGCGAGACGGGCTCCTGCGCCGGCCCCTCGATCAATGTCGCAGTCATTCACGGCTCCTTGCAGAATCTCGGGGATCGTGCGTTGCCAAATCGACACTTCCCTTCAGCGGCACCGACCCTTAAGCGTGGGCGCGCCGGGAGGGAGCAGCCGCATGTTTCAGACGAGCGCCAAGCGTGAGCAAAGCGCCAAGCGTGAGCAAGGCGCCAAGCGACAGCTGAGCGCTGAGCGACAGCTGAGCGCCGAGCGACAGCCGAGCCCCACCTGCCGCATCGCCGCCGCAGGGGTGGCGCAGCGCGCCTTGCTCAAGGCGGCCTTGCCCAGAACAGTGTTGGCGAAGACGGCTTTGACGATCGCCCTCGCGGCGGGATTGTCCGCGATCGCGCGCCCCGCCGACGCGGTGGTCGGCGCGACCGGAAGCGGCGGGCCGCTCGCCGATGCGAGCGTGATGGTGCTCGGCTCGCGCGGCAGCGTCTGCTCGGCGGTTGTGGTTGCGCCCGATGCGGTTCTGACGGCCGCGCATTGCGTGACCGGCGCAGACGCCTTCCGCGTGCATTTCCGCGAGCGGGGCGAGCCCGTCCTCATCGAGCCGCGCACCATCGCCGTCCATCCCGGCTATGTCCCGAACGCGATCCGGACGCGCCAACGCTCGATCGATCTAGCGCTCGTGCGCCTGCCCGCGCCGCTGCCGGCGCGTTTCACCACGGCAAGCCTCGTCGCCTCCCAGCGCTCTCCCGCGGCGGGGACATCGCTCGTTCTCGGCGGCTGGGGGGTCGCCCGCGAGGGGGACGGCGCCTCGAGCGGGACCTTCCGCACCGCGTCACTGGTGGCCGTGGAGCCCTATGGGCCAAGCCATATCCTCATCTGGGCGGCAGACCCCGCCGGGCGCGGCAAGACCGCTGGTGCCGGCGTTTGCCGGGGGGACTCCGGCGGACCGATCGCCCTTGGCTCGGGAGGGATCGTCGCCATCAGCACCTGGTCGAAAGGGCCGGGCAAGCAGGAATGCGGCCTCATCAGCCAGGGCGTGCTCGTCGGCCCGCAGCGCGCCTTCATCGACAGGACGCTGGCGGGCTGGGGCCGACGCGCAAGCTGGGTTGGGGAATGAACCGCGTCAGCTCGCGGCGAATTTCAGGAGCTTGATGGCCGCGAAATCCTGCACGCCGCCACCCACACGCTTGGTGGTGTAGAACAGCACATAGGGCTTCGACGAGAAGGGATCGCGCAGGACGCGGACGCCCGCGCGGTCCACCACGAGATAGCCACGCCGGAAGTCGCCGAAGGCGATCGACAGGCTGCCCGCCGCGATATCCGGCATGTCCTCGGCCTCGACGACGGGGAAGGACATCAAGGTCGCGGACTGTCCGGCTGAGGCCGGCGGCTGCCAGAGATAATTGCCCTGGCTGTCCTTGAATTTGCGGATCGCGCTCTGCGTCTTGCGGTTCATCACGAAGGTCGCATTCTGGCGATAGCCGGCCTTCAGCGCATAGATCAGATCGATCAGGATGTCGGAGGGATTGCTCGCCGCGAAGGCCGCATCGACACCGGTCGACACCGTGCCGAGCTTGCCCCAGATCCAGCTTGCATCGGCAACCGTGTCATAGGCCAGGAAGCCCTTCGGCTTGTTGGTGCCATCGCCGGTCACGAAGGCTGTGCCCTCCTGCTCGGCGAAGACCGTTTCCACCTCGTCCGCGAGCCACTGCTCGATATCGACGACGGCATCGTCGAGCAGCGTCTGGGTGGCCGCCGGCATGGCATAGAGCTCCATTGCCGGGAAATTCAGCTCTGCCAGGCCCGGCGACGCGGTCTGCGGCCGCGCGGCCGTCTCAGCCACCCAGCCGGACGCCGGCCCGGTCGTCGAGAAGGCACGCTTGTAGAGGCCACCGGAAATGACGCGGTTCGCCGCAATGGCACGGATCGGCGAGATCGTGGCGAGACGCCGCAGCACCTCGCGCTCGACATTGGTCGGCACGAGATAGCCCCCGTCGGGGCCGGAGCCGGCCGACAGGGCCTTCGATTCCAACGCCTTGAGGCCGCCCGCCTCGCCGGATTTCATATAGCCGGTGAAGGCAACCTTGTGCTCCTGCGCCGCCGCGTCCTCGACGCCCTCTCCCGCCGCAGGCGCGCCGAGCGCCGGGCGTCGCGCGGCCAGCGTCAAACGGTCGAGCCGGCGCTTGGTCTCGTCCAGCGCCTGGTCGATGCGGCCGAGCTTCTCCTCCGTCACCACATCAACGCCGAGGCGGCCTTCGATCTCGCTGAGCCGACTGTCGTTGGTCTCGCGGAACGCCTCGAAGGTCGTGGCGAAATCGGCGAAGGCGGCCGCGACTTCGGCGCCTGCGGCTTTCGTTTCGGGTGCGGTCAGATCCGTATGCATGCAATCGTTCCTTGTGAATTCAGAGAGGCGGAAAGCCGCGTCGAGGCCGCGCGGATGACGGCGGCAAGATCAGGCGGGCGGGTGTCTGCGATCGCCCTTGGCAACGGGCCACGCTTGACGCTGCCGACGCGGGCGCCGGGCAGCATCGGGAAGGTGACGAGGGAGATTTCCCACAGATCGAGCCGGGCGATGTGGCGCAAACCATCCCGCGGATCGGTCCGCGCCCGTTCGACGCGAAAGCCGATCGAGAGGCCGTCCACCGCGCCATCGCGCATCAGCGCATGGATCTCACGGGCTCGCGCCACGGCGAGGTTGAGTTGTCCGCGCACCTTCAATCCGCGTGCGTCCTCGCCCACGGCAAGCCAGCGGCCGATCGGCTCGCCCGGATCGTGCTGCCAGAGAAGCTTGACCCCCTGGGCGCCGCGACGGCCGAGACTGTCGCGGAACGCCCCGCGCTCCACCACGTCGCGGCCGAGGTCGGGGACGCCGAAAAGGCTGGCGTAGCCCTCGAACAGACCGGGTGCTTGAGCAGCCGCGAGCAGTTTCACCGCGGGCGCTGCGTGCAAGATCGACTTCACCGGCCGGCCCGGGTCGCCTGCCGGCGCAATCCCGCCTCCAGCTGTTCGAGAATACGCACGAAGGTGGCGATCGCCTCGTCCGGCTTGAGCTGCCGGCGGGCAGGTCGTGGAGCCGGGCGGTCCGGCCGCACAGGTGAGGCACTCATCAATGGGTCTCCTTGCTGGCTTCAGTGGTCGGCTCGACCGGGGCTTCGGTGCAGGCCCCGCTGTGAGGCTCGGCCGAATGGCGAAGGTTGAAACGGGCGAGCTCACCGACGAAGGCATCGAACCGCCGGTTCGCGGCGCTGAGCTCGCGCAGGATGAGGGCGAGGAAAGTCGAGGCGCCGCTCGCCCACAGAAAGAGGGCGAGATGCGCGAGATCACCCCGCGCGATGAAAGTCTCGATGATGCTGGCCATGACAGGCCTCCGACGGTTCAGCGTTTCGCCGCGCCGTAGCCCGTCGCTGCCCGCTTCTCGTCGCGATCCAGGAAATCGGCCGCGGCAACGCGCCGCCACAGGGCCTCCCGCTCGCTGGACAAGGCCTCGATGCCGTCGAGATCGGGGATGAGCGTCAGCCCGGGCCTATAGGCAGGCCCAAGCCATTGCGCGACGCTCTGCGCCGTACGCTTGACGAGCGGGATGACGGCCTGGCGCCAGAAGGCACGGTTGGCCTCGGCAAAATTGGCATAAGTGCTGTCCCCGGGCAGGCCGAGCATCAGCGGCGGCACGCCGAAGGCGAGCGCGATCTCGCGCGCCGCGGCGGCCTTCGCCTCGATGAAGTCCATGTCCTTGGGCGACAGCGACAGTTGTTTCCAGTCGAGCCCGCCGTCGAGCAGGAGGGGGCGGCCGGCGTTGGCCGCGCCCTGGAACTGGTCATCGAGCTCGGCCTTCAACCGCTCGAACTGAGCGTCCGTCAGATTGGTGCCTTGCGGCCCGGCATAGACCAGTGCGCCTGACGGCCGCGCCGCGTTGTCGAGCAGCGCCTTGTTCCAGGCCCCCGCCGCGTTGTGGATGTCGAGCGCGGTCGCCGCTGCCTCCATCGGCGACAGCCCGTAATGGTCGTCGACCGGATTGAACAGGCTGAGATGCAGGATGGGCGGCAGAGGTTCATCCTGGCGGAAACGCACCGTGCCGCCGCCGATGGTGTAGTCAAAGGCCTCGGGCCAGCCGTCGGCGCCCGGCACCACACGCATGCGGTCCGGCCTCAGCGCAAAAAGCTCACGCGGCTCGCCGTCCAGGGCCACCACTTCGAGATAGGCGTTGCCGGCCACCTGGAGATGGCCGTAGACGGATTCGAGAAAGGCGGCGCCCGCCTCGCGGGGGTTGGGCCGGGCGAGGAGCGCCAGCAGCGGGTGATCATCGAGCTCGCGGCGTCCGTCATAGGCGAGCCAGGGCACCGAGGCGGCGGCTTCGGCGATCAGCCGGACGCAGCGATGGACGACGGCGTTGCGCTGAAACCCCTCGCGCGCCAGCGCCCCGTAGTCGCGTGGCGTCCACACCGGCTTGCCCATCTGGTAGAGGGCGACGAGCGGCCCGACCCGCGAGGCCTTGGCCTCAGGCGGTGCGGCCCCTTCAGGACGCGACGGCGCGTTCACCGCGCGCCCGATGAGGCGGGTGAGAAAGTTCTGCATGAACGGTGCTTTCGGTAAGGCTGTCCTTGAAAAACCGCGGCGGCGCGGTCAGAGGCGGCGTACGCGCGGCTCGCTCTGCCCTGTCA
Source organism: Chelatococcus asaccharovorans (assembly GCF_003201475.1). Classification (GTDB taxonomy): domain Bacteria; phylum Pseudomonadota; class Alphaproteobacteria; order Rhizobiales; family Beijerinckiaceae; genus Chelatococcus; species Chelatococcus asaccharovorans. The sequence goes on from NZ_QJJK01000008.1 coordinate 25,598, forward strand.
GGGCAAGCGCCGTCACCGCCCAGACAAGAGCATCGAGACGATCGGGCGAACGCCCGGAGGACAAGCCGCCCGGGCCGAAATCGGCCATTTCATCTTCCAGCGCCGGGAGCGCACCCACATGGCGGACACGTCCTTGCTCATAGAGGGCTGCGACCGGCTCGGCGCGGAGATATTTGCCGCGTGTGGCGCGCACGGGCGTGACGGGCACGGCGGGATCGACTTCGCGCATGATGGCGCCGACCATCTCGCCGCCCTGGTTCACCTCGACAACCAGAGCATCGGCCTCCAACCGGCGATAGAGAGCGATGGCTCCCGCGGCCCATTCGGCAGGGCGCGCGCGTTCGCGGGTCGCGTCCTCGAGCACGAAAATCTGACCGCAGGCGTCGATGCCGGCCGCGACGATGCCGCAGGCGTCGGCCCGCCTGCCGGAGGAGGCCGGCGGATCAACCGCGACGACGATGCGGGTGAGCGCCGGCGCCCTGTCGGCGCGCCCGGCTTCGATCATCTCCCTGTTCCAGAGAGCGTCGGCGCGTTCCTCGACGATTTCGCCGTCAAGCTCCTGCCGGCCGAGGCGCGTCCCTTGATAGCGGCCGACAATGGTGTCGAGGAAGGCCGGCGCCAGATGGAAGGCATTGGCGCGGGTCGCCGCCCGCGACAGCGCGGTGCGTGGCTCGCCCATCAGCTTCTTCAGGAGGGGGATGGGGCGAGGCGTCGTCGTCACCACCTGCCGCGGGCGGGTGCCCAGGCGCAGTCCAAATTGCAGCATATCCCAGGTCTCCTGCGCATGGCGCCATTTTGAGAGCTCGTCAGCCCAGGCCGCCTCGAACTGCGGCCCGCGCAATTGCTCGGGATCTTCGGCGGAGAAGGCCTGCGCCACAGCGCCATTCGGCCATTCCAGCCGTCGCCGCGTGGGTATCCACGTCGGCCGTTCCTGTTTGGGATGGATGGCGAGAAGGCCGGAAACGCCCTCGATCATCACATCGCGGACATCGGCCGCGGTCTCGCCGACAAGCGCGATGCGGCCGGCCGGTGCGGTGGCGAAGGGCGGATAGCCCAAGGCCATGCCGCGCACCCATTCCGCCCCGGTGCGGGTCTTGCCCGCCCCGCGGCCGCCGAGCACCAGCCAGACGGTCCAGTCGTCGCAGCCGCCCTCAGGCGGCAATTGATCAGGCCGTGCAAAGAACGGCCAGTGATGCTTCAGCCATTCGAGCAGCCTGCCGTCACAACTCGCCAGCAGAGGGGTCAGCATCCCGCGCGCGGCGCAGTCGATCAATGCGGTCCGCAAGCTCGCGTCGGAAATCGTCGAGGTCACGGACATCGTCCTCCTCCTTCGGCGCCGAGGCGTCAGTCGGCTGCTGGCCAGTCTCCAGGGCGAGAAGGTCGCGCAATGTCTTCACCACGACGGCCAAGGTGCGCGCATCCTTTTCGCGATCCCCCGGCTCGCCCTCCCCTTGCCGCAGGCGCCGCTCGACCTCGCGCACCTGGGCGTCCGCCGTCCGCCAGAGGCGCGCGACGAGAGCGCCCCTCCGCGCGCCTCCGGATGCGGCCATAGCCTCTGCATCACTTGCGACCTTGGCAGATGCCGCCCGCCGCGATGCGGATGTGCCGCGGGCTTTCGTCTTTGGCCTCGGCGGCGTCCTGTGGCCTGAACCAGGCCCGGCCTCCGCGCTTGACTTGACGCCGGCTCTTGGCTTGACGCCGGCTTTTGCCTTCGAAGAGGCTTTTGCCTTGGCAGAGGTTGTTGCCCTGGCCGATGGGATGGCCTGGCCCGGGATATCGACCGGCTCGGCAGGCGTGGCATCAAGAGCATTCCTGACGGCGGTCCGCCCCCATCCGGTGGCGATCATGATACTGGCGATGGATGCGCCTTCGGCGCGGCGGCGGCGCATGTCCGCCACCTCGTCCGCAGTCGGTGAGGCCATGAAACTGTCCTGTCAACGCTGGAGCAACTTCTGGAAGCCGGCGAAGCGGCCGCTGTTCAGACGACAATGGGAAGAGCCGGGATCGCATTTCGAACCCCGGCATTATGTCGGAGTAAGGTTCATTCATGCTGCAGAATTGCGTTCGAGGGGTAGCCGTGCGCGGTCAAGGATAATTTTCCTAAAATTATCCTTTGCACGCCCAAAACGCTATTGATATCAGTGGGTATTACATCAACCACTTGGAGCGCGTCCTCGTCTTTTCGGCCGCCCCCTCATGGAACGAAATTGTGCGCGTCATCTTCGTGGACGAAACTGGGCATTCAAGAAACGAGCCGGTCGCGATTGTGGCGGGTCTGATCCTTGATCCAGACCTTCAGTGGCGAAATCTGGCTGATCGGATTGAAGCGCTGAAGGTGGAAGTTCCCGAGAAATTTCGTGAGCGCTTCATTTTCCACGCAACTGACTTGGAACACGGCGGTAGATTCCGTCGAGAGTGGCCAGATGAAGATAGATGGGCTTTGCTCGACCGGTTGATTGCTTTACCGCGTGAACTGAATATCCCTTTAGTTATGGGCTTTTTTGCGAAACCCGCGGAGCGTGACGCCAATTTGGCGCGCGAATCGAAAGTCGTTCACGCGTTAGCTTATGGCGAGTGTATTCAAGCCGCAGATTGGTTTATGAAAAACCGGGCCGGCGAGAATGAAGTCGCCATGCTAGTAGCCGAGCAGCGCGAAGAGGCTAGACGCGCTATCAAAGCAATACATCGCCTTTATAACCAAGAGGAACTCCTCAAGCGGTGGTTCCCCGATCACCTGCGACAGGTGCGCCCGGGTCTTCCGATTGCCAAGATAAAGGGGCCACCGAATTTTGCGGCTAAAGAAGACGAGCCACTGCTTCAAATTGCCGACGCCTGCGCGTTTGTTTTTCAGCGGCATTTCCGAGGTGCCGAACGCAGCCAGCGACGATTAGAGGCATTGTTTGGTGATTTTGCGCACCCAGCCGTCTTCGGTAAGCTAAAGTCCAGTCCTGCCAACTACGCTTGCTTTTGGTGGCAGGACAGCGGAGCCCAGCACTGGGGTTAGCGGGGCCTTCGCACATGGGCATTTTCGCGGCGCGTGTGGCAGGCGGAGGTGGCGTGTGAAAGACTTCGCACGCCCCGCTGTGCAGCCCGGTCGGCCGGCGACATGGGCAGACATCGGTTCCGCACGAACCTGAAGGATTAGAGAACGGGCTCGCGTCGGGCGCCGGCGGCCCGCTATCGCGCTCGAACGCAATTCTGGAGCATGGATGAACCTTACCCCGACAGCGTCGCGCTGTCAAGGATAATTTTCCTATTATAGGAATATGACTCCATCGCGCGTTCATCGATGCGCGGAACTGCGTTGTTCAGGTCACACCTGTTGCCAAACAGCACGCTTCACAGACCCGTGAGCGGCATTTGCCGCAGTACGGTCACGTTCAAGGAACTTTTGGCCTTAGTGCTCAATGTATCAGGGACCGTATTCTGAACGGTTCCGCAATTTCCCCGACAGAGGTCGATTATGGATGGTTTGACACGGCGTATGGTGATGGGCGGCGGGCTTGTGGCCCTTGGCGGTTGCGTTTCGCGTCCCTCGATTCCAGTGGAGGTGGGACCGGCCTATGATCCATCCTTCGAACGGATGTACGCCGCCATCGACAACGAACGTTTCCCCATTCCCGCCGTCGATCTATCGGAAGTCGACCCGGAATTCCTGCGCCGCGAGGTTGCCTATGATACGCGGCAGCAGCCGGGAACGATTGTGGTCGATCCGAACGAGCGTTTCCTCTATCTCGTGCGCCCCAATGGCCGCGCCATGCGCTACGGCATCGGCGTGGGCCGTGAGGGCTTTGGCTGGAACGGCAATGCGCAGGTGCGGCGCAAGGCGCAATGGCCGACCTGGACCCCGCCCAGTGAAATGATCAAGCGTCAGCCCGAATTGCGGAAGTATGCCGGTGGCATGCCCGGCGGCCCCGAGAACCCGCTTGGCGCACGCGCCCTCTACCTCTACCAGGGCGACCGCGACACGCTCTATCGCATCCACGGCACCAACGAGCCCTGGACGATCGGCCAGGCGGTCTCGTCAGGCTGCATCCGGCTGATCAACCAGGACATCATCGACCTGTATTCGCGCGTCCCCACCGGGACCAAGGTCGTCGTGCTGCGCAGCGATCCCGCGCTGATGGCCGAGGGCTAAAACACTTCGGCCAGAACGCCGAAGTTGGCACAGCTCGCGAACTTCAGCGTCATCCCCGGCGAGGTCCAAAGGCCGCCGGGGATGAGGCGGCCGACAGGGCGTCCTCCAGCTGAACGTCGATCGGCCCCAGCCCCGGGATGGTCCTGGCCGCGTCTTATGCCGCGCGCCGACGGGCCCCCTTCGGCACCCTGTTCGGCCAGCTGACGATCCTGTCCGGGAAATCCTCCTCCGGGAGGTCCTCCTCGCTCGTCACAGACCGCCCTCGCAGCGAAACACCCGCCATATGAACCGTGTCGGGATCTCCTGAAACCAGCGGATGCCACCAATAGAGATCCGCGCCCTCGCGTACGAGACGGTAGGCACAGGTGGGCGGCAGCCAGGAGAGCCGCTCGACCTCCTCGACCGTCAGGCGGATGCAGTCATGGACGAAGGCCTGGCGGTTGGGATAGTCGCGGCAGCGGCAACTCTCGGTATCGAGAAGCCGGCAGGCAATATCGGTGAAATGGATCGCACCGGTGTCCTCATCCTCAAGCTTGACCAGGCAGCAGCGCCCGCAGCCGTCGCATAACGACTCCCACTCAGACCCGTTCATCTCCGCGAGCGTTTTGGTTTTCCAGAACGGCAATTCGGCCGCCCCTTCGTGCTCCGATTTCATCGACTCTTTACCGCAGAGTTTGTCTTTGCGTTCAGGCGGCGCCATTTACCATAATACCTTGTGAGACACACAAATGATGCAAGGGATGCGAAAGATATCCGTCGCATAACGGATCACGCTGGTCCGGCAAAGCGCATCCAGACGAAGGAGCGCTTATCGCATTAATATGGCCGTCTTTTGCGTCGTGCATGATGTTGATAAGCGCTATCGTGACCATCTTATGTATCGGTAATAGCAAACATTAGGGCGGTTGGCGTGCTATCGTTCCGTGGAGCCTCGTTCTGGAAGCGCCTGAGACGTCGAGCTTTGGCTTTCGACTCGAAGGTGGATTCGAGCCTCTACGATGCCAGCCGCGATTTCAACGAGGTTTGGCTGCGCATCTGCGCCTATTCCGACCGGCTCCGCGTCCGCGGCATCGCCCGCATCGCCAATGAATTGGCCTGTGAAGGCCTGACGCTTGGGCTCGCCGGTGGTGTCGTGCTGGTGGCCCTCGCCATTCCCGCCTTCCGGGAAACAAGCGAGGACTGGCTGAAGCGCCCCGAGCTCGCCGTCACCTTCCTCGACCGCTACGGCAACGAGATCGGCAAGCGCGGCATCCTCCATGACGACACGCTGGCGATCCAGGATATACCGGACGTCTTCATCAAGGCCGTGCTCGCGACCGAGGACAGGCGCTTCTATGACCATTTCGGCATCGATGTCATCGGCACGTTCCGCGCCGCCTCCGCCAATGCGCGCGCCGAGGGGGTTGTGCAGGGCGGCTCCTCGATTACCCAGCAATTGGCCAAGAATCTCTTCCTGAACAACGAGCGCTCGCTGGAACGCAAGGTCAAGGAGGCGTTCCTCGCGCTCTGGCTGGAATCGCGGCTGACCAAGAACGAGATCCTCAAGCTCTATCTCGATCGTGCCTATATGGGCGGCAGCACCTTCGGCATCGTTGCCGCGACCGAGTTCTATTTCGGCAAGTCGGTCAAGGATCTGACGCTGCCCGAGGCTGCCATGCTGGCGGGGCTGTTCAAGGCGCCCTCGAAATTCGCCCCCCACGTCAATCTGCCGGCGGCGCGCGCCCGCGCCTCGGACGTGCTGAGCAACATGGTGGCCGCGAATGTGCTGAGCGAGGGCCAGGCCGAGATGGCCCGGCGCAACCCGGCAACGCCGATCGACCGGCGCCGGGAGGTCAGCCCCGATTACTATCTCGACTGGGCTTTCGAAGAGGTGAAACGGCTGGCGGACGAAGGCGCGTTCGGCCAGGAGCGTGTTCTCACGGTCAAGACGGGCCTCGACATCTTCGTCCAGCACAGCGCTGAGAGCGCAATGGAGGAAAACCTGCGCCGGGACGGCAAGCGCTTCAACGCCAGCCAGGGGGCGATGGCCGTGCTCGAGCCTGATGGCAACGTACGCGCCATGGTCGGCGGGCGCGACTACGGCGCGAGCCAGTTCAATCGCGCCACCAATGCGCTCCGCCAGCCCGGCTCGTCCTACAAGCCGTTCGTCTATACCACGGCACTCGAAGCCGGGCTGTACAAGCCCAATACGATCGTCACCGACGCGCCCGTGTGTATCGGCAACTGGTGCCCGAACAATTACGGCCGCTCGTATAGCGGCTCGATGCCGCTGGTGACCGCGCTCGCCAAATCCATCAACACGATCCCGGTCCGGATGTCGCTCGCGCTCGGCAAGGGCAATGCCAAGATCGGCCGCGCCAAGATCATCGAGATGAGCCACCGCATGGGGCTCACCACCAATCTCGAGGACACGCCCTCCCTGCCGATCGGCGCCGGTGTGGTCACCGTTCTCGACATGGCGTCGGGCTATGCCGTGTTCGCCAATGGCGGCAAACGCGCCAAGCCCTACAGCGCCATCGAAGTGCGCAACGGGCGCGGCGAGGTGATCTGGCGGCACGACAGCGAGGCCCCGCCCCAGCAGATCATCGCGCCATCGGTGATCGCGGACATGAATTTCATGCTGCATCGGGTGGTGGAAGGCGGCACGGGCGGCCGGGCCCGCCTGCCCGGCCTCGTCGTCGCCGGCAAGACCGGCACGACCAATGCTTATCGTGACGCCTGGTTCGTCGGCTTTACCGGCAATCTGGTCGCAAGCGTGTGGCTCGGCAATGACGACTATACGTCAACGCGCAATCTGACCGGCGGCGTTCTTCCGGCGCAGATCTGGCACGATGCGATGGCGCCCATCCTTGTCGGCACCGAGCAGAAGCCGCTTCTCGGGATCGACGTGAAACCCGGCGCCGCCGAGAAGCCCGTTGCCGCCAATACGCCGCCTGCCGCCGAGAGCGGGCGCGGCGGCCCCATGACGCTTTCGCGCCGGTCCTACGAGGCGCTGAACGACGTGACCGATCTCATCAAGGCGGCCGGGCCGAGGCAAAGGGCCGCCGGAGCGCGCATGTCCAAAGGGGCGGGCGATTTCGGTGCCGCCGCCACCCCTGTCGCGATGCCCTGATCTCGCTTTTGGTGGTTTTCCTTCGGTCGCAGCCGAACCGCACGATCACGTGCGGTCAAGCCAACTCCACGAGCCCATCAGCGTGCAGGGATTACGCCATCGTGCCGGTGCGGCCGGGGTTGACGCTCGCGGCGCCCTCCCATCTTGATGACGGGGGCTGGTTCGCTCCATCCCGTTCCCGATTCGCTTGCCGCTGACACGTCCATACCCGTGCGCTCATTTCTTGCCCTGCCCCTGATCTTCGCCATAGGCGCCGCCACCGGGCTCGGTTCGGCCTATTTCGTCGTGAGGGGGGACCCGGCCTTCGGAGCCGTCCAGGCCGACCAATGGGTCACGTGGCCGGATCTCGGTTCGATCAAGATCGACCCTTACGCGCTTGCCACTCTCGCACGCTCGGCCCGCATCCCGTTGGCATCCGGAGAGGGCTTTGCGTTCACCGCCCGCACGGACGAAGCCGGCCGGCCGCTCGACAGCACCTGTCGCTATTCCTTGTCGGGCCATCCGCCGCGTGCGCGCGCCTGGACGCTGACGGTCTATGACGCCCATGGCGAATTGGCTGACAACCCGTTACAGCGCAACGGATTTACGTCGCGCGAGCTGACACATTCGGCGGACGGCAGCATCAGCATCAATCTCGCGCGTGAGGCAACCGCCGGGGACTGGCTTCCCCTGCCCCCCACCCGGGCCTTCACTGTGGTCCTGCGGCTCTACGACACCGCCCTCTCTCCTACGGCCGGCTCCATCAGCACTATCAGTCTTCCCACCTTGAAACGGACGGCTTGCTGATGGGCCGCATTCTCAGCTCGTTCATGCTCACTTTGATTGCGGGACTTCTTCTCGGCGCCGCGGTGCATATTCTGACGATCTTTGCCATTCCCCATCTGGCGGAGCGGAATGCCTACGCCCGCTTCGGAACGGCGAGCGGCGCGAGCGACCTGCTCTTCCCCGGCACGGAGGGCCGCCCACCATTGCCACAGCCCGATCCAGCCGTTGCGGTCGCCGCATGCTCATTCGATCTCAGCAAGGGCCCCATGATCGCCTCGGCCAAGCTCGATGCGAGTTTCGCGTCGTTGTCCGTTCATGCCCGCGGCGGGGAGGTGCTCTATGCCGTCACCGATCAGGCTGCAACCCGCGGCCAGGTCAAGCTCACGCTGATGTCGCAGGCTTATTTCGACGAATTCGTCGCGGATAGCGAGGACGCGACAACCAACGTCTTGCGGCTTGTCACGGCGGAAACCCGAGGTCTCGTCGTCATTCGCGTGCTCGCAGCATTTCCCACCGAAATGGCAGATGCCAGAAAGGCCGCGACGAGCCTCGCCTGTACACCGCAGCCGTCCGAAGCGCAGCTTTAGGCCAAGTCCGTCTCGTACGGATTTGCTCCGGGACAGAACCGAGGAGACGCGCCGCAGCGACGGGTCCAGCGATCAGCGCGCATTTGTATTGCGATGGGGTGCGGTCTTCTTGTCGCGCGGCTGCAGCTTCTGGCTGCTGTTCTCATGCCGCTCATAGTGGACGCCCATGAACAGCAAGAGCTGAGCGGGTTTGTCGGGCTTCACTGCCGGGCGACGCATCCGAAGCTTGAATGCGGCCTGTTCTCTCAACTGAACAACTTGCCCCAACCGAGTACCGGCAATTTCATCCATCGCGGCCTCCGTACAGCGACCCGGAAACGGGTTGCGTCCGATCCTCTTTAGGAATCGTACGGCATGGTTAAATGTTCCTTAAATGCAGGTGACACAGCCTGCAAAAATACAATCAGAAATTGCACCCACGCTCTGCAACTGCCGACCCACGGGCCCCTGCCCTAGAATAGTCGTTGCGAATCAACAGACTTAAACCATCCGCCTGCGGGAACATCTGCGCGGAGACGGGGATGATGTGTTGATCAGCTTCCCCGAAACGCGCGTCGATCGAGAATGAGCGCTGTTGAACATCTTTCATCCGGACTTTCGCGCCAGGCGTACTAGCGACCTCAGGCGCGTTGGCTACTCCCTGGCCAGCGTCAGGAAGTGGCGGGCCTGCCGGTCTTCAACCTCGACGATCCACAGATCGGAATCGAAAGCGATCTCTCGGCGCAGCTTCTCTTCCGCGGCGAGCGGGCTTGCGTCATCCAACGGAACCTGGAGAAAGAAGCGCTCCTCGGGCTGGTCACCCGTCAGGCTCTGCGGGGCCGGTCCATAAAGCGCGCAGGTGCCATCGAGGGCGTCGACCTTGACGAAGACGGCACCGGCCTCGGCCGCTCCGCGACGGCGCAGCACGGCGTAGGCGCCCTCGACGGAACAGCGCCTGATATAGGCGGAAACCCAGAAGTCAGATCGCAGCCGCATGGCCGTGCTCCCGACCTGCGCTACTCGACCGGCATGCCGCTCGCGGCGGCAAGCGCCTGAAGCGTACGCGGACCGAGCTCGCCGGTCGGCGGCAGGCCATGGTCCTTCTCGAAGACCTCGATCGCCTTCTGCGTGGCCGGCCCCATCAATCCATCGGGTTTGATGACATAGCCAATCTTGAGCAGGGCTTTCTGGGCGTTGAGCAGCACAAGCGATGCCTGGGGCGCTGCTGGCGCCGGGTTCGTTGAGCCTGTCGAGGCCGGCCCGCCGCGAATGAGCTCGCCGATGAGATCGGGACGCGCGGGCGGCTGTACTGCCGCCACCTCACGCGACGCGGGGGCGGCGCGCTCGGGCCGGCTCGGAGGCAGGACGACAGCCGGCGGAGCGGGTGCCGCGACCTGCTGGGGCGGTGGCGAAGGCGCGACGGGCGTCTCCGCATGCACAGGCTGCGGGGCGGTATGCGACGCGGCGCGCCCCCGATCGGAACCGAATAGAGGGGCCGGATGCTGCCCGGGCTGCAGGGCCAGCGCGTTGACGATGATGAAGGCCGCGCAACTTGTCATCAACAAGGCGGTCAGCGCCGTTGCAGGCCGCCGGACAAGCGGCATCGCCACGACCTTGAAGATGGCCACGGGACGCATCGCGCCGGCGGCCACCGCGAGGATCGATCGCGGCTGAGTCGTTTTCGCCGCCTTCCCGCGCCCGCGGCGCGTCTGGCCGCCAGATTGGCCCCGCGATTTTGCCGGGGGGCTGTCGTAGACCCTGAAATCGTGATCAGAACGAGCTAGAACTTCACGCACGACGCCTCACAGCCTCTTTTTCACGGTCGTCCTTGGGACGGTTGGTCCAGGGCATGGTCAGCCCGATATCAAGTCGTTGGCGCGAGGGCGTGATCTCTGGCACAGCACGACAGTCTTGCGGCAAAGACACTGTGACAGTCGTGCCTTCACCGGCCACGCTCGCGATTTTGATCGTCCCATGGTGCAGCGATACGAGCCCGTTGACCACGGACAATCCAAGCCCCGTGCCTTCGTAGGGCCGGTCGTAGGAGGAGCGTGCCTGGAAGAACGGCGCGCCGAGCCGCGGAATATCCTCTTCCGCAATGCCGATGCCGGTATCCGCGACGGTCAGCACGAAGCGCTCGCCCTCAACCTTCGCGCTCACGCAGACTTCGCCGCCGGGCGGGGTGAATTTGACCGCATTGGCGATGAGATTGAGAACGACCTGCCGGCAGGCGCGCTGGTCAGCCACGAGGACATGATCGTTGCGCTCGAATTGCCGCTTGAGGGTGATCTGGGCGTCCTTTGCCTTCAATTGCATGAGATCGCAGCAATCGTCGAGAAGAGCGCTCGCATCGAAGGGCTCCAGCTCGATCTCGAAATTGCCGGCCTCGATCCGTGACATATCGAGCAGCATATTCACCATCTCCAGGAGATGGCGGCCGGAATTCTGCACGATCATCGCATATTCGCGCTGTCGCGCCTGATCATGCGGCGACAGCGCGGGGCTGGCGAGAATCTCCGAGAAGCCGATGATCGCGTTGAGCGGCGTGCGCAGCTCGTGACTGACCGTTGCCAGGAAGCGGCTCTTGGCTTCGTTGGCGCTCTCGGCCTGGGCGAGGGCTTCGTCGAGCTCCGCCTCATGCTGCTTAAGCCGCGTGATGTCGCGCGTCACCGCGACCACTGCGTAGGTGTCGTCCAGGAGGTCACCGACGGAATCCTCGGCGCGCTTGACGTTCATCTCCACCCAGATGAACCCTGCCGATCCCGCCCCGGCCTCGCCGTGCCGCGAGGTCACGTTGAGCCGGAACTGCACATTGAGCGGCCCCGGACAGAACACGGCATCCGTGAGCGTCTTGATGAAAGCCGGACGGTCGGCAATATGCACGAGATCGAACAGGCCGCGCCCATAGAGCCGCCGCGCGCTGAGGCCGGTCAAGGCCTCGGCGGCCGAACTCACGAAGACGACCGAGCCGCTGCGATCGTGCCAGGTCACGAGATCGCCGATGGTCTCCAGAACCACCTGGTCCCGCGCATCATGCTGGGCGATGACCGCGCGGTCCTTGGCCTCCCGCCGGCAAACCGCGAGCGCCTGGGTCGCCACATAGCCGATCGCCGCCGAGGCGCAGAGCGGCATCATCAGGCCCGGCTGCACGCCACCGGCCTGGATGAGACCGAGCGCCTGCAGGAGCGCCACGCTGAAGGCCGCGACAACGCCCATGAAGCTCGAGGCGAGCACGAGCCGTGTCGAGCCGGAGAGCAGCGCTTCCACCGGCAGGGCCACGAGGCAGATCAGCGCCGGCGAGGTGGTGCCGCCGGAAGCGGTGGCCAGCACCAGAACAAGCAATGCAAAGGACGCCGACGACAGGCCATAGGCCACGTCGAGCCGACCGGTCTGCGACAAAAGCACAACGGCACCGATCGGCGCCGCGAGGAAAATCAACACGAGGAGCTGGGCCAGCGACGGCACCCCGAAGACCGCGAGGTAAAGCGGCAGCGCGGCCAGGGCGACGAAGGCGACGATGAGGCGCGTGACGATAAAATGCTCGTGACGCGCGCGCTCGTCCTCATCCTCCCCGACGGAGGGATGAATGAGGCTGGCCAAACGTTGACGCATCGACAATGCTGACATCAAGGCGGTCACGGTCGTTACACGCGCGATAGGCGTGCCCCTGTCCATTGAGTCCCCACAATCGCAGGTGCGGCTTAAACGAACGCTAAGAAACGCTTTGCATGCTTCCGGGATAAACGCGTCGACGCGTTAACCCCTGCTCAGGACGCGCGGATCGAGACCTGCGACCGCGCGCCCGGCTTGAGGCATAGCAATCGGGCCCTGAAGAGACCGGCATTCCCGCCCGCCTGGAGACATGACGTGAGCGATTTCTCATGAGCTTCTTTTGGCGCTGCGCGCTCTGCATCGCGGCGATCTACTGGTTCTCGCCTGTCCACGAGCAGGACCACGATGCACGGCACTCCGGTGCCGCAGCCGCCGCCGTGTCCGATGCCGCGATAACCGGCAGCGTCGGGAAGGCCGGCCTGGCGGGCATCCTGCAGCCCCGCCCCACGCGCGCGGATGACCGCCTCCCACTCGCAACCACTGCCGAACAGGCCGCACGCCTCCTGAATTCACTGGACGCGGCGACCCGTCGCCGCCTGATCGATGCGCTGATTTCCACGCAGACCAGCGGCGAGACCAAGACACCGCCGAAATGAACGGCTTTCCGTTCAGACCCGCGCGCATCGGAAAAAAGGCCATCGCTTGCACAGGGACAGGCGAGAGCGCTCTGGCCCTTTTTGCAGAATGAGCCCATATCAGCTCTGATCCCTGCGACGGATCGCGCCTTGTAGCCGGTGCCGTCCGCCAAGGGTCTCAATCGGAAACCTGAACCAAGGATAGTTGCATGCAGCCGCCGCTCGACGAGATACTCGACAATTTCGAGTTCCTCGACGATTGGGATGATCGTTACCGCTACCTCATCGAGCTCGGACGCATGCTCGAGCCGTTGCCGGACGCAGCGCGCACCGATGCCAACAAGGTGCGCGGCTGCGCGAGCCAGGTCTGGCTGGAGACGACCATAGCGCGCAACGCCGACGGCGAGACAGTGGTGAATTTCCGCGGCGACAGCGACGCCCACATCGTCCGTGGCCTTGTCGCGCTCGCCTTTGCGATCTTTTCCGGCCGCACGGCAAGCAGCATCATCGAAACCGATGCGCTCGGACTGTTCAAGACGCTCGGGCTCGGTGATCATCTGACGCCGCAGCGCTCCAACGGCCTGCGCTCCATGGTCGACCGAATCAAGGCCGACGCGCGCGCCGCCCTGGCCGAAGCGACAGGCTGAGAAGAGCCCCCGAACAGCCCCCCGCCCGAGGCCGCCAGCCCTCGAGAAGCCCTCATATCAAAGCGCGAAGATGCTGACGCATCCGCGCTTTGGCGACGCTCAGACGCCGCGCGGGCTTGACCAGCGTGCCATGAGTCGCGCTCATCGCACGCCGGTATCAAGCCTCCATGCGATCGATGGGCGCATGCCAGCGGCGTATGGCGCCGGACGCCGCCTTTCCCCGCGCCTCGGCCGAGAGACCATAGACCTCGGCCAGCCGCCTCAGGGCCAGTTTCAGGATGACCTTGCCGGAGCGCGGAGGCCAGCCGCGCTCGCGCTCAATGGTCTCCAGGCCCTTCAGAAAGCCGCAGACATCCATGAGAAGGCCGGCAAAATCCGAACCGACGGCCTGAAGGGCGCGTCGGGCGCGCTGCCGCGCGGCGATCATCGTATCGGTGGCAGCGGCCGGGCCATGCCCGCCCTGCCCAGCGGGCCCGGCCGTCCAATGCATGGTGACCTTGGGCACGAGCTGGGCGATCGTCAGATCCGCGCGCAGCCGCTCGCCGGCCTCGAAACAAACCGCATCGACAAAAGGCTGCCCGTTGCGGTCGCGACGCGCCCGGAGCCAGGCGAGCGGACTTTCCCCCTCGTCGACACGCACCGTCTGGCGGGCGCCTTCGACCTCCAGTGTCCTTTCGGCGGTATCGAGGTGCTGGCTGATGAAACGGGCCTCCGGCTCTGCGGCCCGCCTGCGGAGATGCGCCACGCCAGCCGGCGTGATGCCGAGCGCACGCCGGGGCCCTGCCCCCTCCCAGCGCGCGAGATCATGCGCGACAAGCATGCCGGCCGCAGCAAGAGGGAGGCGGCCGGCGCCGAGTGTCACGCCTTTGCGGTCCATGAAGAGGGTGATGTCATCCGGCATCTCCGCGAGCTGACGGGCGCCGGCGCCTTTCGTCGCGAGATGGGTGAGCAGGCGCATCGCCGCCCCGGTGAGTTGCCCCGTTCCGTTCGCTCGATCATCAATTCGCATCGTGCATCCCAACAATGTTCATGATATGTTCTATCGGATAATCTCCCCGGCGGCGGTACGGCCAACCGCTTACGGGCAACCAATCGTGAGATATTATGAATATATTCCTATTTTAAAAATTGCAACAAAAAAGGCGCCGACCGAGAGGCCGACGCCGAGAGGCAGACTTTACCTTCGCCCGAGAGAAGACGTCGGAGGGTGGCAAACCCGCCACCTACCATCTTCCCTCAGACAGGGGCACGGGACAAACCGCAGGAAGAACCATGGGAACGGGATTGTCGTCGCCGTCCTTCATCAGGCGCATCCTGGGATTGGCGATGACGGCTATCCGCGCCCGCCGCGCCGTTTCCGCCGCTGCTGGCCGAGCCCCATATCCTTGGCAAGTTGCGAACGTGCCTTGGCATAATTGGGTGCAACCATCGGATAGTCGGCGGGCAGCCCCCATTTTTCGCGGTATTGCTCCGGCGTGATATCATACTGCGTGCGAAGATGGCGCTTGAGCGACTTGAACTTCTTTCCATCCTCAAGACAAATGATAAAATCCGGCGTTATCGATTTCTTGATGGCGACGGCCGGTTTCGGCGCTTCAATCGGATCTTCCGACGGAGCGTCGATAACGCGTGCCAAAGCGGCATGCACATCGCCGATGATCACAGCCAGTTCACTGGGCGAAATAGTGTTGTTGCTTACATAGGCCGACACGATGTCAGCCGTGAGTTCGACATAGTTGGGATTGGTACCGGCATCGTTCATCACAGGTTGTTTCCCCTTTCCACCCCAGTCCCTGCCAGCGATTTGTGGCGGCCCCACGCGATAAGCGACTTGAAAATCACCGCAGCGGCGGCGCATCCAAGCACGTCACGGTACGCCAAGTAATTATTGGATAATACTTGCAAAATCAATGCAATAAAACATTTCATACATATATTATCGATCAGATTATCTATATATGAATTCGTAGTTTTCGGCGATAAGCCGCTTTAAACTAAACAATAAATTGGAAAAGCTCGGACGCGATATATCTCTCCGCCCCAGGCAGAGCGTATTGCTCGCGTGCGTCCCGCCTTCATTGCCCTATTCGCGCCGGCGGGCGGCATGGCATCCGCAGCCATCCTTGCCGCAATACATTGGTATGGCGTGCCCCGAAGCGCTCCAGCCTGCCAAACTCCGGCGGAACAGGGTACGCTCGGAACGCCTGGCGATCTCCGTCCCTGATTGCTGTGAACCGAGCAGCGCCGCGCCGTGAATGACGGCTTCACACGCCGTAATCCCATGCTCTAGTAAAGCGGCATCGCCAGTGCGTGGATGGGCCGGAAAAGCCCGCTCGCCGAGCAACCAGGAGGCTTTCATGAAACGCACCCCGCCCCTCGCCGAGCCGCCTGCGACGCCCACAGCCCCGCATGAGGTTGTGGTCCATGGCGTGACGATCCGCGACGACTACGCCTGGCTGAAGGCCGACAACTGGCGGGAGGTCCTGGCCGATCCATCGACCCTGCCGAGCCACATCCGCGCCCATCTGGACGCGGAAAACGCCTATGCCGACAGCATGCTGGCCACGACCGCCGCACTGCGCAAGACACTCGTCGCCGAGATGCGCGGGCGCATCCGCGAGGACGATTCCAGCGTGCCCGCGCGTGATGGCCCCTTCTATTACTACACCCGCTACCGCGAGGGCGGGCAGCATCCGCTCATCTGCCGCGCTCCGGCGCCGGTCGGCGCGCCGGCCCCTGCTCCCGGCGGCCGCGACGACGACACAGACATCATTCTCGACGGCGACGCCCTGGCTGCGGGCAAGGCCTTCTTCGACCTGGCCGAGACCGTCCAATCCCCGGACCATAGCCGTCTGGCCTGGTGCGCCGACGACACCGGCGCCGAATTCAACGTCATCCGCGTGAGGGATATCGCCTCCGGCCGCGACCTCGACGACCGCATCGAGCAGGCCTCCGACGATATCGTCTGGGCCGCGGATGGAACGGCGTTCTACTATGTGCGACTGGATGAGAACCATCGCCCCTGCGAGGTGCGGCTGCATCGCCTGGGCATGCCGGCAGCCGATGACGCGCTGATCTTCCGCAGCGATGATCCCGCCTGGTTCGTCAATCTCTCGCAAACCCAGTCGCAGCGCTTCGCCGTCATCTCCGTCAGCGACCACGAGACGTCGGAAGCCCATCTCCTCGACCTCCACGAGGAGGCGCCCCGGCCATGCCTCGTTGCAGCCCGCGAGGAAGGCCTCCGCTACGACGTCGAGCACCACGGCGACGGCCTGTACATCCTGACGAATGCCGACGGCGCCGAGGATTTCAAGATCGTCACGGCACCGGTCGCAGCCCCCGCACGCGCCAATTGGAGCGACGCGGTGCCCCACCGCCCGGGCATCTTCATCCTCGCCCAGCTCGTCCTTCGCCGTCACCTCGTTCGGCTGGAACGCGAGAATGCCCTGCCGCGCATCGTCATCCGCACGCTGGCTACCGGCGAGGAGCACGCCATCAGCATTCCGGAAGAGGCCTATAGGCTGTCGCTCGGCGAAGTTTTGGAATTCGATACCGACCAGTTGCGCTTCGTCTATTCCTCCATGACGACCCCCAACGAGACCTATGACTATGACATGGCGAGCCAGGAGCGCGTGCTGCGCAAGCGCCAGATCATCCCGTCGGGCCATGATCCGGCCGCCTATGTCACGCGCCGCCTGTTGGCGCCTGCGCCGGATGGTGAACTCATACCGGTGTCCATCCTCCATCGCCGGGGGCTCGCGCTCGACGGAAGCGCGCCCTGCCTGCTCTATGGCTACGGCGCCTATGGCCATGCGCTATCCGCCGGCTTCAGCGCCAACACCCTCTCCCTGGTCGATCGCGGCTTCGTCTATGCCATCGCCCATGTGCGCGGCGGCAGCGAAAAAGGGTGGCATTGGTATCTCGATGGCAAGCGCGACAAGAAGCCGAACACCTTCTCGGATTTCATCGCGGTGGCCCGCCATCTCGTCGGGACCGGCTATACCGCGGCCGGACGAATCGCTGCCCATGGCGGCAGCGCCGGCGGGATGCTGATGGGTGCTGTTGCCAACGACGCGCCGGAGCTCTTCGCCGCGATCCTGGCGGAGGTGCCCTTCGTCGACGTGCTGAACACCATGCTCGACGGCGACCTGCCGCTCACGCCGCCGGAATGGCCGGAATGGGGCAACCCCATCACGGACGAGGCCGCCTTCGCGCGCATCCACGCCTATTCGCCCTATGATCAGGTCAAGGCGCAACGCTATCCGGCCATCCTCGCGCTCGGTGGACTGTCGGATCCGCGGGTGACCTATTGGGAGCCGGCGAAATGGATCGCCCGCATCCGCGCGACGGCCACGGGCGGCGGACCGTTCCTGCTGCGCACCAACATGGACGCCGGCCACGGTGGCGCGGCCGGCCGCTTCGATCGCCTCGACGAGGTGGCGCTCGTCTACGCGTTCGCCTTGGGCGTCGTCCAGGGGACGTTGCCCTCTTCCGTCTCCTGACGGTCGTCCCCGGAGGATACATCGCCGGGCTCGCCGCTTTCGCCGCCCTCTTCGCTCGCCGCGACATAGGCCTTGAGTTCGTCAAGCGAGCCGAAGCGATAGGTGCCGCGGCTCGTCTCCGCCTCGATGGAGCCATCGGAGAACATGACGTAGAGATTGCCGCCCGCACTATAGGTTCCGACCACGGTCGGCACAGGATCGGGCACGAAATCGGAGGACGCGGGCTCGTCCTCGACCGTCAGTTCCTCGACAACCTCGGTTGTGCTCTCCAAGGTTGCGTATTCCAAGGCCTCGGTCTCGGCAGGCTGCAGCGATGGCGTTTCCTGTCCGAGCGAAGCGTCGCGCTCGGGCAAGGCCTCCTCGCCCCCGCGCCGTCCACCGCTGAAGAAATCATCATCATCGGTCCCCGCGATGGCAGGGCGAACCGGCTCGCGATCCTCATCGGCGAGCGGCGCAGTGGTATCCACGGGGAGCCTGTCATCATCGGGGGCCGAAGACCGTTCCTCCGGAAGATAGGCGCGCTCCTCATTGACCGGCGTCATGCCCCGCCAGGGCGCCTCGCGCGTGACGGCGTCGTCCCCGCGAGGCTCACCCCCTGCTGACAGGGCGTCATCTTCGGTCGTCACCGGCGTGTCGCGATGCAGCTCTTCGCCGGCGAAGGACCGATTGGGCGTCACCGCCAGCGCGGCCGCGGCTATCCGGGCAGCACGCTCCGCGTCCGTCTCGGCGGTTGCCGGCGGCTCGCTGCGCCTGCGGAACAGGGACCAGCGGGCTTTGCGTTCGGCCGCGGCCTGCTCCGGGGTCTGCTCCGGGGTCTTGTCGGGGGCCGCAGCGCCAGACAACGCCATGTCGGGCGCCGCCGCAGCGGCGCTGTCGCCCGCCGGCGGAACATCCCGCGAGACGGCGAGGTCGGGGAAGGCGGGGCGCTCCGGCTCTGGCTCGGTGACGCCAGATGGCCCGGCGCTGGCGACTTCGGCTGCGCTGTCTTCGAAACCGACGGCGTCCCGCTCTCCACTGGCCACAGTCTCACGCGGCGGCTCGTCAGGTGCAGCCGCCTCGGGTAGGGATTCTGGCGCCGCTGGCGGCGTCGTACGAGAGAAGCGCGACGGCGAGAACCAGGATGGCATCGATGGACGCGCGGCCTCCGGCGCACTGACAGCCGGCGCGGGTTCGACCGCCGGAGTCCGCTGGGCTGTGAGATCGCGGAAGAAGGCATCCCGATCGACGGCCGGCTCACGGCCGCCGGCACCGACTCGCGCCGCCGCGGCAGGCTCCTCGGTCTTCTCATCCGCCGGGAGGCTGGATACATCCTCCTGCGCGATGTCTTCGGCAGGCTCTTCGGCAGGGGCGGACTTTCCGGCTTTGGCCGGAGCAAATTCAAAGCTTGCGGCGAAGGCTTCCTCGACCGAAGCGAGCGCCCGATCCAGCCCGGTGCGATCCGGACCGGCATCGGCCATAGGAGCGGGCATTTCTGGCGCCGCGGGTGCCTCGCCACTGACGGCATCGGCCCTGCGCGTTGCCGCCGCGACGACGACGGGCGCCGCCGTGGCGAGCGCCGCCGTGGCAGCTGCACCGGCAATCGAGCCACGGACGGCCGCCGGCACCACATCCGCGACCGGCGCCAATGGTGCAGGCTCCAGAGCCGGCCGGACGGGTGGCTGTGCATGCTCCCCGCCACCCTCGCGCGCATCTGCGGCCGAGACGCGCGGCAACGCGTCATGCGCGGCCTCTCTACGCAGCGCGTTAACACTTTCGTAACCGGCCGCGTGTTCTTCATGGGAAGCGCCATCGGCGCGGTGGGCATGCCGATCCGCCTCCTCCCACTCCTCCGGCTGGTCATAGGTCGCGAGTTGCATGGGAAGTCTGCGGATCTCGCGGATAAGAAGCGCGATCCCTATGAGCAGCGCACCGCCGGTCGCCACGACGCTGCCGGCGATAACCATCGACCAGCCGCGCTCGAGGACGATAAATCCCATCCCGGTCGTCACCGCGGTGACGCCGCCGGCCACCATTAAGCAGCCCACCAGCAAGCAAATCACGACCATCGGCTGACGACTTCCCTTATCTGACACACACAAGTGCCGGTTAGATTAGAGTTTTCAGCCCGCGCTGCCAACTCCTGCCATTCAATCAGGCAGCGCTTGCCGCCGGGCGCCTGGGATCATAATTAAGAAATGGTCGGGTCATCCTCAAAGAATCTGTGGATGATTGCACCGAACAAGCTGGGACATGCCAAAATCCGACGCGGTGAACGAAGCCTGATGGTTTTGCTGATCATCTGCGGAACATTTGGCGCATGTCCATTCGTTTATGTGGAATATGCAGTCCCGGTGGACACAGGAACTCAAGTCGAGCATCCAGCCAGGGGATGCCAAGGAGCCCACGATGTCTTTTTCCCTTCCAGACCTGCCTTACGCTTATGATGCGCTCCAGCCTTACATGTCGAAGGAAACCCTTGAGTATCACCACGACAAGCACCACAAGGCCTATGTCGATAACGGCAACAACCTCCTGAAGGGCAGCGAATTCGAGGGAAAATCCCTCGAAGAGATCGTCAAAGGCTCGTACGGCAAGAATGCCGGCCTCTTCAACAACGCCGGCCAGCACTACAACCACTTGCATTTCTGGAAGTGGATGAAGCCGAATGGCGGCGGCAAGCTTCCCGGCGAGCTTGAAAAGAAGCTTGTGGAAGACTTGGGCTCCGTCGAGAAGGCGAAGGACGATTTCATCCAGGGCGGCGTCACCCAGTTCGGTTCCGGCTGGTCGTGGCTTGCCGTGAAAGACGGCAAGATCGTCGTCATGAAGACGCCGAACGGCGAGAGCCCGCTCGTTCACGGCGCCACCCCGATCCTCGGCGTGGATGTATGGGAACACTCCTACTACATCGACTACCGCAACCGCCGCCCCGATTACCTCAAGGCTTTCGTCGAAAACCTGGTCAATTGGGAATATGTGGCCGAGCTTTACGCCGCCGCCCGCTGATCCGCGTGGCATATCGAAGAGTGGGGCCCTCGCGGCCCCATTTTCGTTTGCAGAGCCTCCGCGGTCGCCGTTCCAACGCGCGGGAGGCAGGCTCCGTCGTCAGCGGGGGGCTGTCAGACTTGCGGGCCTTCAGACCTGCCACGCGCCCGCAAGCACGCCTTGCCGCTTGAGCGTGGCCCCGGGCATCAAGACGAGCCCGGCCGATCGGCAAATCTCGGCGAATCGTGCAGATTGCAGGAAGGCGAGTTCCAGCGGCCTGCTGTCGACCACGGGGTCGAGGGCGGCTAATTCCGCATCGATCTCGCCGGGATGGCACATCACGAGATGGCGCGGCCCGGGCGCGACGAGGAAGGCGGCAAATTCAGTGCCGAAATCTCCTGTGGATCGAAAGGCGCTGACGCCGGCAAAGCCCTGATTGGTCGCGAATCCCCCGGCCGTCGCGGCTTCGCGCCAGCCCCGTGCCAGCATGGCGATGACGAGCGCCTTCACGATCGGCCCACGACGCGCGAGAATCGCCGCCATGTGATCGGCGGGGTCACGCAGCCACAGGCGACCGGCCAGTCCCCGGCTGCCGAGGCAGGCGAGCAAGGGTCCGCGCACGCCGGGCAGCACGTGCACATGCTGATGGCCGTCGACATAGTCCGGTTCGCGCCCGAAGACCTGCGCGAACAGGTCAAGCTGCGCCGTGATCTCCGCCGCGATCTCGTGCCCGAGGACTGCCTCGCCCAGGCGCCCGCTCAGGCTCGCGAGGGCCAGACGGCCGAATTTGGGCAGCCGGCCGTCAGCCGCCAACCGCGGCATGGCCGTCGCCGGCCGCCCGAGGGTGAGGTTGAGATGCAGGCCGATGGCGAGCTCGGCCTCATGCTCACGCAAGGCGGGCGCGAGCTCGCGCCAGTGCGGCATCGTCGTCATGACGCTGGTCGCCGACAAGCGCCCCTGGCCGGCGAGGCTCAGGATGGCCCGGCTCACCCCCTTGGTCATCGCAAAATCGTCGGCGCACAGGGCAAAAGCCTGGCGCGCATCGGCGCGCGGTGGTGGCCATCTCTCACCAAAGGCGTCTACGCGCACGCGTCGTTCTCCCGTTGGGCCCTGGTTCGGACCGCATGTGCCATCGCCGCGCAGCGTACCCCGCTTATCGCGATCTCACTTGAAGTCCCGATGCAAAGGTTGTCTTGATGGCGGCCCAATTCAGCGCTTGCCTCATGCAGCTCGGGTCATGGATAGGCGGTCAAGGGATAGGCAGATTGCATGGAACTATCGGTCATCGTGCCAGTCTACAATGAGGCCGACAACATCGCACCTCTTCTCGGCCGCCTCATCCCCGTGCTCGAAGGTCTCGGACTGCCGGCGTCGCGCACCTCAGGCCACGCCAGTTGGGAAATCATCTTCGTCAATGACGGCAGTCGCGACGCGACCCTCGCCCGCATCCAGGAGGCTCACCAAAAAGAGCCACGCGTCGGCGTCATCGCCTTCAGCCGCAATTTCGGCAAGGAGGTCGCCATCGCCGCCGGCCTCGACTACGCGCGGGGCCGCGGCGTCGTCATCATGGACGCCGATCTCCAGCATCCGCCTGAAACGATTGCCGAATTCGTCGCCAAATGGCGCGAGGGCTTCGTCATGGTCTATGCCCAGCGGACGGACCGCGTGAATGAAACGGCGATCAAGCGCGGCTTTGCGCGGCTGTTCTACCGCCTGTTCCGCGCCTTCGGCGAGATGCCGCTGCCGGAGGGTGCCGGCGACTTCCGCCTCATCGATCGCCGTGGGGTGGATGCCCTGCGGGCGATGGGCGAGCGGGCGCGCTTCTCCAAGGGGCTCTATGCCTGGGTCGGCTTTTCCTCGGTCGGCGTGCCCTTTGTGGTTGCGGATCGCGCCCATGGCGTCACGAAATGGAGTTTCCGCAAACTCTTCCGGTTCGCCTTCGACGGCATCACCTCCTTCTCGACGATCCCGCTGAAGATCTGGACCTATGCGGGGCTTGCCATTTCGCTCGCCTCGATCGCGACGGCCCTCTACTTCCTCATCCGCACCATGCTGCTCGGCTCCGACCTGCCCGGTTATCCCTCGCTGATCGTGTCGGTGATGTTCTTCTCCGGCATCCAGCTCATGTCGCTCGGCATGATCGGGGAATATGTCGGGCGCATCTTCGCGGAGGTGAAACGCCGTCCCCTCTATATCGTCGCTGAAAGCCTCGTCCCCGCAGGAGGGACGGAAGGGGCTGAAGCCGCCCCATCGGCAGGCTCGTCGACCGCCTCGGCCGGCGCGCCCGCGACACGCTGATGCTCAAGAAACTCCTGTCCGTCAGCGGCTTCACGCTCCTTTCGCGTATCACCGGGCTGATCCGTGATCTCATGGCGGCCGCCATCATGGGCGCCGGCATGCTGGCCGATGCCTTCTTCGTCGCGCTCCGCCTGCCCAACCATTTCCGCGCCATTTTCGGCGAGGGCGCCTTCAACCAGGCCTTCATCCCGTCGATCTCGCGCCTGCGCGAGGCCAGCGGCGCCGAGGCCGCCCAGCATTTCGCAAGCAGCGTCTGGACCCTGATGATCCTCGTCCAGCTGCCGCTCATGATCATCGCCCTCGTCGGCATGCCCTGGCTGGTCTCGCTGCTCGCGCCGGGCTTTGCGGACGAGCCGGAGAAATATGCGCTCGCCATCACGCTGACGCGCATCACCTTCCCCTATCTCTTCTTCATCACGCTGGTGACGCTGGTCAGCGGCATCCTCAATTCCGTCGACCGCTTCGCCGCCGCCGCCGCCTCCCCCATTCTGCTCAATGTTGCCATGGTGGTGGCGCTGGCCTTCGCCGCGTTCTTCCCGACAGCCGGCCATGCCGCGGCCTGGGGGGTCTCCGTCGCGGGGCTGCTGCAGCTCCTCATGGTCCTGGGCGATGCCCGCATCGCCGGCGTCGTGCCGAGGCTGGTGCGGCCGCGGCTTGACGAGGACATGAAGGTCTTCCTGAAGGCGCTCCTGCCGGCCGTGATCGGCTCGGCCGGCATCCAGATCGCCGTTTTCGCCGACACCATCATTGCCTCTCAGCTGCCGACGGGCGCGGTTGCCTCCATCTATTATGCCGACCGGCTCTACCAGCTGCCTGTCGGCGTCATCGCCATCGCCGCCGGCACGGTACTCCTGCCGGAAATGAGCCGGCGGCTGTCGGTGAACGACAGCGAGAGCGCCCATCGCGCGCAGAATCGCGCCTTCATTTTCTCGCTCGCCCTGTCGGCGCCGTGTCTCGTCGCCTTCTTCCTCCTGCCGACCACGATCATGTCGGCGGTGTTCGGGCGTGGCGCCTTCACGGCGGCCGATGCGCAGGCGGCCGGCGCCGTCTTGTCGGCCTATGCCATCGGCCTGCCGGCCATCGTGCTGATCTCGAGCGTGGTGGCGAGCTTCCGCTCGCGGCTCGACACCGCGACGCCGGCGATCGTCTCGCTCTCCGTCATCGCGGTCAATGTCACGCTCAAGATCATCTTCGCGCAGCGCCTCGGCGCGGCGGGTCTGGCGCTGGCGACAGCCATCGCGGCCTGGGCGAATGTGCTCATCCTCTACGGCATCGCGCTCCGGCGCGGCTGGACCGCGCCGAACAAGGAGCTGATTCGCGCCGTCATCGCGACCGCGCTCGCCTGTTTCGCGCTGGCGGCAGCGACGCTCGCCACCCATCACGTGGCGAGCCCCTGGAGCGCGGGACTGCCGCGCTTCAACGACGAGGTACTGCTTGCCATCGATGCGGTGATCGGCGGTATCGTCTATGCGGCGGCGATTTTCCTGGCCTTCAAGGGCCTCCGGCTATCGTTGCGCCGCATCTGATTGCGCGTGACGTGTCTCGCGTGGGCGTCCGGCGATTTCCTGCACGAGCTTGCGCTTGGCCGCCAGTGCAAAGGGGCTCTGGCTGTCGGCGATCTCGACGAAGGCGCCCGGCCCGCCGATCAGGGCCTCTGCATAATAGGTCTCCAGCGCCATGCCGCCGGGTCCTCCGGGACGCCCGCCCGGGCGGCGGATCGCCAGCGCGTTGATGGTGAAGCCTTTGGCCAGCGCATCGCCACGGGCCGCTGCCAGCGGCCGGCCGCCGATATTAGGGCCGTCGCCCGACACATCGATGATCTTGCGGATGCCTTGATAGGCATTGGTCTCGACCCTGTTCACCGCATAGTCGATCGCATTCGAGATGGAGTTGTAGCCATAGGCGCCGCGCGGGCGGGTCCTGAGCTTCTCGGCGAAATCCGCGGCGCTGATCGCATCCTTGATGACCTGCCAGTCCACGACGGTCACCTGCGAGTCCGGACCGCCCCATTCGACATAGGCGACGACGATCCGGCCGGTGAGGCCGTCGCGGATACCGTTGAGCACCTCGGCGCTGGTCAAGGCGGACGCCCAACCCTCCCGCTGCAGACGCAACTCGTCATTGTCGATCGATCCGGAACCATCCGCCGCCAGCACCAGCTCGAGATCGACCTCCTCGGCCGCCAGTGCACGCATGGGCAGGGCGCCCAGGGACAGGGCAACGGATGCGGCTACGGAGACACCGGCAAGAACGGCAGTGGCTCTCGACATGACTTCACCCCGGATCGCTGCAATGCAAAGGAGGTTAAGTCAGCCTGTTGGCGCGGTCGCCTCACGTCCGCGTTATGACGAAGGAGCGGCGGGCGGCCGCAGCCGGTGCGCCCAACCCTCCAAGCCGCCTGGCGCCTGCCGCCTACCGCCTCAGGATGCCACCGAGCATCCCGCGCACGATGGCGCGGCCAACGGAACTACCGGTCGAGCCGCCGACGGATTTGCCGATCTGCGCCGCGACGTTGCCCGCGACATTGTTGATGACCGTCCGGGTGACGCTGCGCGCCACCGTCTGCGTGGTCGTCAGACGGGTTCCGCGCTTCAC
This sequence comes from Chelatococcus asaccharovorans, assembly GCF_003201475.1. Taxonomy (GTDB): domain Bacteria; phylum Pseudomonadota; class Alphaproteobacteria; order Rhizobiales; family Beijerinckiaceae; genus Chelatococcus; species Chelatococcus asaccharovorans. The sequence goes on from NZ_QJJK01000008.1 coordinate 51,369, forward strand.
ATTGGTGCCGAACAGCGACCCCAGCACGCCGGAGATCGTGCCGAGCACGCCCCCCTCGGCCTCCCCTCCGCCAGGCGCGGCGGACGCGGCGGTCCGCTTCGTCAGGACCTCATAGGCCGACTCGCGGTCGATCTCCTCGTCGTATTTGCCGCGCATGGGACTGGCCGCGATGATCGCCCGCCGCTCTTCCGGCGTGCACGGCCCGACCCGCCCCGACGGCGGCGCGATAAGGGTCCGTTCAACCACGGAGGGGGCGCCCTTGGCATCCAGCGTCGAAACGAGCGCCTCTCCGACCGAGAGTTCGAGGATGGCTTTGGCCGTATCGAACTTCGGGTTCTGCCGGAAGGTATCGGCGGCCGCCTTGACGGCCTTCTGGTCCCGCGGCGTGAAGGCCCGCAGCGCATGCTGGACGCGGTTCGAGAGCTGGGCCAGCACCGCATCCGGTACGTCGAGCGGATTCTGCGTCACGAAATAGACGCCGACCCCCTTCGAGCGGATGAGCCTGACGACGCGCTCGACCGCGTCGACCAGCGCCTTGGGCGCGTTGTCGAACAGGAGATGCGCCTCGTCGAAAAAGAAGACGAGCTTGGGCTTGTCGAGGTCGCCGACCTCGGGCAACTGCTCGAACAGCTCGGACAGGAGCCAGAGCAGGAAGGTCGCATAGACCCGCGGATTGGCCATCAGCTTATCCGCCGCGAGGATATTGACCATGCCACGGCCATCACGGTCGGTCTTCAAGAGGTCGTTGATATCGAGCGTCGGCTCGCCGAAGAACTTCTCGCCCTTCTGGTTCTCCAGAACCAGAAGCTGCCGCTGGATGGCGCCGACCGACTGGAGGGACACGTTGCCGTAGGTCGCGGTCAGGTCCTTCGCCTGTTCCGAGACGAAAGTCAGCAGCGCACGCAGGTCTTTCAGGTCGAGCAACAGGAGGCCCTGCTCGTCGGCGACGCGGAAGGCGATGTTGAGGACGCCCTCCTGGGTGTCGTTGAGATCGAGAAGGCGCGAGAGCAGCAGCGGGCCCATCTCCGAGATCGTTGCCCGAATCGGATGTCCCTCATCGCCGAACACGTCCCAGAACGTCACCGGGAAGCGGTCCGGCACGTATTCGACACCGATGTCCGCTGCGCGCTTCACGAAGGGAGGCTTGCCGTCGCCGGGCTGCGAGATGCCGGAGAGGTCGCCCTTCACATCAGCCGCGAAGACCGGCACGCCGGCATTCGAAAAGCCCTCCGCCAGCACCTGCAGCGTCACCGTCTTGCCGGTGCCGGTGGCGCCCGTCACCAGCCCGTGGCGGTTTGCCAGACGCAGCAGAAGCTCCTCCGGCTTCGAGCTCTTTCCGATGAAGATGGTGCCGCTATCGGTCATGCGCTTGATCCGGGGAAGGCCAAAATCTGCATTCGAATCTATAAGTGATCGGCCGTTCCCTTTCCATAGCGCAGCGTGCGGGAGCTTGCGCGCCGAAGGCTCGCCCCGGGCGTTCGGACGATGCGACGAAGCGCCCTGCCCCGCTCGCGCCATGCGAATCCGCGCCATGCGAATCATTGATCTTAAACATAGGCGTGAGACAATGGCCGCGCATGGAGAACAAGCATGGATGAACTCGTCACCCTCATCGGCGAAAAGGTCGGCATCGACACGGCCCTGGCACGTCGTGCCGTCGGGATCGTCCTGGCCTTTCTCCAGCGCGAGGGACCGGAGACTGAGGTAAACGCCCTCGTCGCGGCGCTGCCCGGCGCGGATCAGGCCATTGCCGAGGCCGGTACCCCATCACAGGGCGGCGGCCTCATGGGTGCGCTGGGAAGCCTGATGGGTGGCTCCGGCGGCATCATGGCGCTCGGGAGCGAATTGACCGCGGCCGGATTGTCGATGGGCCAGATGCAGACGCTCGGTCAGGAACTTTTCGCTTATGGGCGGGAAAAGGCCGGAGAGGACGTGATGGGCGCCATCATCGGCGAGATCCCCGGGCTGTCACAGTTCGTGTAATCGCCACATCACCGGCCGGCCGGGCCACGCACCGGCCGCGCAGTCTCGGTAACCTGTTCCGGGTTCCCACCTGGAACATCAAGTCAGCGTTTTGGGAGGATTGGGCAATTCGGTATCCGCTGGCATCCCGCCGGCGCCGAACAAGGGAGATTGACGATGGCGTCTTATTCCATTTTGGCGATTGAAGGTGTCGGCACGGTCCTCGCCGAGAAGCTCAAGGCAGCCGGCGTGACGACCACCGAGAAGCTTCTCGAGCGTGGCAAGGATCCGAAGGGTCGCAAGGAGCTCGCCTCGGCAACCGGGATCGACGAGAGCCGTATCCTCAAATGGACCAATATGGCTGATCTGATGCGGATCAAAGGCGTCGCCGAGGAATATTCCGAACTGCTCGAAGCCGCCGGCGTCGATACGGTCAAGGAACTCCGGCATCGCAACGCGGCCCATCTGACGAAGGCCCTCGCCGACGCCAATGAAAAGCGCAAACTGGTGCGTGCCCTCCCGCCGGAGAGCGTCGTCGCCGGCTGGATCGAGCAGGCCAAGAGCCTGCCGCCGGTGATGACCTACTGAGCCGCAAGCCGGCCATCGTCAGCGCGATGCGACCGCGCCTTGCCGCTCGATCGCACGGGTGATGACCTGGCGCACGTCGGTATTGGTCAGGAAGACGTCGTGGCCGATGACGCCCCAGCCGTAGTCCGATGCGTCGACCACCTTGACGCCGAGCGGTTCCAGGACCGATCGGTCGGCGCCACCGACACGGGCGACACCGCCGGCGATGCGTCGGGACACACCGAGCGCGCGGTCGCTGGACGAGGTGATAACCGTGATGTGCTGTGCCAGCGGCCCGATGCGTTTCAGGGTCGCGGCGAACTGGTCGATGTCCACATCCGGGGCCGCAAGGACGATCGCGCCGAAGCGGGATGGAATGTCAGCGCTCGCGCTTGACGCCCAGAGCTGGCGCAAGGTCTCCAGCAGCAGCAGTGAGCCCATGCTGTGCGCCACGATATGCACGCGTCCGACGGCGCCGTTGCGCACCAGCGCTTCCAGGAGGTCCTGCAGGGCATCGCGCGACCACAAGGCGCTCTCACGGTCGTAGACATAGTCGAGCAGCCCGCTCTTCGAGGGCCAGCAGAACGCGGCCGTCATGCCCTTGAAGCGGATGCCGGTGGAGAGCTCGGCGGCGCTGATGACAGCCGATTCGAATGATTCGTTGTAGCCGTGGATGTAGAGGAGAACCTCGCGGCCAACCGCCCGTTGCGCCACACCGGCGATCGGATCGGAGGAACCATTGGGCTCCACGCTGGTAATCTGCCAGCGCCCGGTGATGGAAGCCGACGCGCGTCCGAACAGCCCTGACGGCGGCGGCGCGAACTTGACTTCAACGGCGCGCACGGCGCCGCTCCGGTCGCTGCCGAACCAGGGCGCGGCACTCGCCCCGTCCACGGGCTTGCGGTTGGTGATCGCATCGACCTCGAAACGCGCGGCACTGCCGCCACCGGCAGCGCTGGCACCCACGGCCAAATCGGCGGTCGCCCCACCACAGGCGGCGAGAGCTGAGGTCGCGCCCTGCACGGCGGCGAGGCGCAGCAACAAACGACGGGAAATCACGGGACGAAGCGGCATGGTGAGCGGAGGGCTGTTCATTCGGGGCGCCATAGAGCGCGGCGATTGCGGCAATCGCGCGGCGACGGTGCAGCCGTCAATAGGCATCATGCGGAGACTTTTGTTTGTCCTTTACAAGTCGAATGGCAGTCTCGTGCGATAGGCTGCAATCTTAACCGGGAGCATGACCGAAGCCCGATCATTTTCGGCCACCCCGTCCATGCACGTGAAAGGACATTCGGACATGGTGACCAGCCGACGCACTCTCCTGGCCGGCGCCGCTGCGTTCGGCCTGACGGCGACCGGAACCGCCATTCTGTCGCCTTCCCACAGCTTGGCCCAGACCCGGGACAGGGGCCGCCCGCCGGTCCCGGCGGGCGATCTCGGCCTCGATGCAGCAAACCTCGGCCTCAACGCCAACAGCCCGGACGATCAGAGCAAGGCGCTGACCAGCGCCATCCGGGAAGCGGCGCAGCGCCAGGTGCCCCTGGTTCTACAACCCGGCCGCTATCGCGTTTCCGCCGTGCCGCTCGTGGAGGGCAGTATCATCATCGGCGTGAGCGACCAGGCGCGCCTCGTGCAGGCGGCTGATAGCCCGATCTTTCTTGCCGACGGCATCCGGCGGGTCGGCCTCATCAATCTCACGTTCGACGGCATGGCCCAGCCCCTGCCCCAAAGCCGTGGCCTCGTCGAGATCGGCGGTACGCAGCAGGTCACCATCGAGGCCTGCAGCTTCGCCAACTCAAGCCGGATCGGCCTCGTCCTGCGCGGCACGGGCGGGCGGGTCACGGCCACACGCTTCACCGGCATGGGCTCATCCGCCCTCTTCAGTCTCGATGCGACCGGCCTTGCGGTCATCGACAACACGGTCCGCACCTGCAGCAACAACGGCCTTCAGATCTGGCGCTCGCAAGCGGGCGAGGATGGCACCGTGGTGCGCGGCAACCGCATCTCCGACATTCATTTCGACGCGGGCGGAACCGGCGAGAACGGCAACGGTATCAGCCTATTCCGCGCCGGCGGCGTCATGGTGGCGAATAATGTCGTCCGCGACTGTGCGCTTACCGCTATCCGCAACAATTCGGGCGCGAACTGCCAGATCCTGGGCAACACCTGCGCGCATTTCGGCGAGACGGCGATCTTTTCGGAATTCGCCTTTCAGGGGGCGGTCATCGCCAACAACATCGTCGACGATGCGGCAACCGGCATCTCCATCACCAATCTCGACCAGGGCGGGCGCCTCGCGGTCTGTTCCGGCAACCTCATCCGCAATGTCACGCGGCGAAAATCCCCTTACGCCGCGGATATCGTCGGCGGCTACGGGATCCACGCCGAGGCAGAGACCACCGTCATCGGCAATGCCATCGACGGCGCCGATTTCGTCGGAATCAGCGCCGGCTGGTCCTATGCCATGCGCAACCTGGTCGTCACCGGCAACATGGTGCGCGGCGCGCCGGTCGGCATCGGCGTGAGCCTCGTCCCGGACGTGCGCAACGCCGTCATCGCCAACAATGTGATTGCCGGTGCCGCGAAGGGCGCCATTGTCGGCTACCGCTATGCGGACGCGGTGACGGGCGACCTCACCCGCGGGCCGGACGAGCGCGCGAAGGGTATCCGCATCGAGGGGAACGCCGTCACCTCATGAGGCAAGGGCGGCCGCAGGCGCGAGCGCACCGACGGCGATGCCGTTCCAGTTGGTCAGCAGCGGGGTGACGAAGGGCTTGAGGGCCGCCGTGTCAGGTTCGGTGAGGGGCAGAAAACGCGCGATCAGGGCGGCCGACACCACCTCCGCGGCACGGGTGGCGCCGTCATCGCATTTGACCGCGAAGCCGAGGCCCAGCTCGGGCAGGCTGCCGCAGTAGACCCCTTCAGCGCCGGTCTTCAGGAAGACCCGCTCGCGAAAAATCTCGGTGATGCGCGTATCGAACCGTCCGGTCCCCGCCAGCATGAAGGGATGTCCGGCGACGGCCTTGCGCAGCCTGGCCAAGGCCGCAGCGCGCAGCGGCGGCAGACCGACGCCTGTGCCGAGACGGGCAAAGGCGAGCGCGAGCGACTTCAGCGGCACAGCATAGGTCGGGATCGAGCAGCCATCCGTCCCGCGCAACGCATCGCCATGCGGTGCGCCCGTCATCGCCTCCAGCGCGGCCCGCACCTCGCGCTGCACGGGATGGTCCACGGTTACGTAGCCTGCAACGTCGACGTCCATCGCGGTCGCCGCGCAGATGAAACCCGCATGTTTGCCCGAGCAGTTGTTGTGGAGGGCGGACGGCGTCTGGTGGTGCCAGGCGAGCGCGCGCGCAGCCGCCGCGCCCATCGGATGCTGGATGCCGCATTCGAGGCAGACCGGCTCGCGGCCGGCTTTCGCCAGCATGGCCGCGGCTGTCGCGGCGTGCAGGTCCTCACCGGAATGGGACGAGCAGGCCAGCGCGAGTTCCGCCTCGGACAAGCCGAAACGATCGGCCGCGCCGCTCTCCAGCAAGGGCAGCGCCTGCAAAGCCTTCACGGCAGAGCGGGGAAACACCGGCCGTTCCACATCACCGAGGGCGAAAACGAGCGCAGCGCCCGCGTCCGCGACCACAACGGCCCCGCGATGGCGTGATTCCACCACCGCACCCCGCAACACGTCAACGAGAACAGGATTGTCCATCCGGCAACCTCCTGGCGGCTTCGTGCAGCGTAACACAAGCCTTGTCAAAGCGTTCCGTGCCGGCTTTGCAGCAATGGCGGCGACAGGGCGCAGGCGCATCCCGCGCGCCGTCCTTGCGGCACGGCCCCGCGAGCGTTAAATCCCCTGCGAGGCTCGCGAGGAAGACGACTGATGCGTATTGCGATGATCGGGACGGGCTATGTCGGCCTCGTATCCGGGACGTGCTTTGCCGATTTCGGCCATGCGGTCACCTGCGTCGACAACGATCCCGCCAAGATTGCCAAGCTGCAGCACGGCGACATCCCGATCTTCGAGCCGGGCCTCGGCGAACTGGTGGACAACAACCGCAGAGCGGGACGCTTGTCCTTCACCACCGATCTCACGGACGCAGTGCGCGAGGCCGACGCGGTCTTCATCGCCGTCGGCACCCCGTCGCGCCGCGGCGACGGCCACGCCGACCTGACCTTCGTGCACCAGGCCGCACGCGAGATCGCGGCGGCGATCGATGGCTATACGGTCGTCGTGACCAAATCGACGGTGCCGGTCGGCACCGGTGATGAGGTCGAGCGCATCATGCGCGAGATCAGGCCCGACGCCGCTATTTCCGTTGTCTCCAACCCGGAATTCCTGCGCGAGGGGGCGGCGATCACCGATTTCAAGCGGCCCGACCGGATCGTCATCGGCACCGACGAACCGCGTGCGCAGGCGGTGATGGCGGAGATCTACCGGCCGCTCTATCTCAACCAGGCGCCGATCGTCTTCACCGGCCGCCGGACCGCCGAGCTCATCAAATACGCCGCCAACGCCTTCCTCGCCACCAAGATCACCTTCATCAACGAGATCGCCGATCTCTGCGAAAGCGTCGGCGCCAATGTCCAGGAGGTGGCCCGTGGCATCGGCCTCGATAACCGGATCGGCGGCAAGTTCCTGCATGCCGGCCCAGGCTATGGCGGCTCGTGCTTCCCCAAGGATACGCTGGCGCTCCTGCGCACCGCCGAGGAGAGCGACATCTCCCTGTCGATCATATCAGCCGTCGTGGAGGCCAACGAACGGCGCAAGCGGGCGATGGCCGACAAGGTCATCACCGCCTGCGGCGGCACTGTCGCGGGCAAGACGATCGCCCTGCTCGGTCTCACCTTCAAGCCGAACACGGACGACATGCGCGACGCGCCCTCCCTCACCATCGTGCCGGCTCTCCAGGAGGCGGGCGCCACGGTCAGGGCCTTCGATCCCACGCAGTCCCCGGACATCTTGCGACTGCTGCCGGGCGTGAAGCTCAGCGACGATCCCTACGACTGCATGAGCGGCGCCGATACGCTCGTGATCCTGACGGAGTGGGATGCCTTCCGGGCGCTCGATCTCGACCGCATCAAGACGGCTCTCGCCCGTCCCGTGGTGGTCGATCTGCGCAACATCTACCGGCCGCAGGAGATGCGCCAGCGGGGTTTCACCTATGTCAGCGTCGGCCGGCCGTGATGGCGGTCGGACATGACGGCGGTCGGACATGACGGGCGATCAGCCATGACGCAAGCGACCACCCCGCCCGTGGCGGCGCGAACCGTCTCTCTCGGTGGCCATCCGGTGACCATTGCCGATGACTATCCGACCTTCTGGGCACGCGTGGATGCGGGCAGCTGGGAGCCAGGCACGTTGCAGACGCAGGCCGGGCTCATCACCGCGGAGACGCTCTTCATCGACCTCGGCGCCTGGATCGGGCCGACGAGCCTGCATGCGGCCGCCTGCGGCGCGCGCGTCATCGCCGTCGAGGCTGATCCCGCTGCGGCCGCCGTCCTGCGAAACAATATCGCCGCCAATCCGCGGCTGGCGCCACGGATCAGCGTCATCGAACGGGCCGTGGCCGCGACCTCCGCACCGGTGACGTTCGGCGCCCGCAGAAAGCCCGGCGACTCGATGGCGAGCATGCTGCTCGCCGACACGGCGGCCGTCACCTGGACCAGTCAGGCCGTCACGCCGGCCGAGCTGGCGGGCCTCATCGCTCCCGGCGAGCGGCCTGTCATCAAGATCGATCTCGAAGGCGCGGAATATGGCGTCCTGCCCGCACTCGGGCCGCTGGTCGCGCATCCGCAGACGGCGGTGCTCGTGTCCTTCCACCCGGGGATTCTGGCCGAGGCGCGTCTCGGCGCGGACAGGCTTTCGCTGGAACGGGCGGCACTGGAGCCCTTTTCGGGCTGGCTTGCCCGATCGGTAGGCAACCACGGGCTCGGTCAGGCGATCGCGGTCGATGACCTCACGGCAGATCCCGAATGGGGACAACAGGACCAGTGGCTGCTGTCGCGCGGCAGCCCTTCACGCTGAAGAAGGCTCTCGAGCCGCAGGCATAAGTGCCCTGTTTCGTCCCCTGACGGGAGAAGGCCGCCCCGCTTCTCCCTCTCCCCGCCGGGGAGAGGTCGCGCCGTGGCGATCGTCTGGTGTCAACGGATAGCCGACCACCAATCAGGGGTCATTGCGCAGCAACACCTCAGCTTGAGCTTTCCGCAAGCCGCGCGTTGGTGCGCTCCAGGCGCTTGGCGAGTTCGCGCATGACGGCGATGGACATCTGCGGGAACTGGCCGAGAAGCTCGAGGAAGACCCGTTTGTCGATGCGCAGCGCCGTTACCTCACCCTCAGCGATCACGCTTGCCGAACGCGGTGTATCCGACAGGATGCCCATCTCGCCGACGATGTCGTTGGTGCCGAGTTCAGCGATCTTGAACGCGCCGGCCGGAAGGTCGAGGACAACCTGGGCCCGCCCCGCCAGGATGACATAGGCCGCGTCCGAGGCGTCACCCTGCCTGAAAAACAGCTGCCCTGGCGCAAAGCCGACGCGTTCGCTGGTAAAGGCGAGCAACTTGAGCCGTGCCGGGTCAATCTCCCGGAACATCGGAACCTGACGAAGGGATTGAACTTCGGATTCCAACGTCATGATCTGCCTTTCGCCAATATCGCCTCGACCTTGTCACGGCTTCCGCGTTCTCTGCCAACAGCCTCGGCCTCGTCAGTCGCGGCCTCCCCGTCATGCGTCCCGTTCTCCACCGCGGAGAGATCGGTGCCATGCACGATCCGTGCCCCGGCCCCGTCAAACTCGACGACGACGTCGAAATCCTCAGGACTGTGAAGCTGCCGCATGACAGCGACGATACACCGCTCGCGGTGAGTGTCGAGTAAACGTGCCAAAAGACGACGGGCCTGTGCGTCGCCATAAGCAGTCATCGCATTGTTCAGGATAAAATGATCGGGCCGCTTGACGATGCAACGCCCCAGCGCCACGCCTGCCCGCTGCTGCGGCGTGAGCAGGCGCCCCGCCGGACCGACCTGGTAGCCAAGCCCCACCACCTCGACGCTCTGCCTGAGGCCGAGTTCATCGACGACCTCGGAGATGAGGGTGGTGATCCGGCTCGGGGCATCGGCGATGTCGTGGGCGACCCGGCCGAACAACAGATTGTCCCGCAGCGGGGCAGCGCTGCACAGCTCGTCGGGATCATAAAGCACGAGGTCATTCTCGAAAAGGCTGCCCTTGAGACGATCCCGCAGCGCCCTCCGCGCCGCCACGATGCGATCGCGCAGCTTGTCGTTGAGGAAGCCGAGACGATGGCGCGGCTCGATATAGTCAAACGGGAGGGCAAGCAGGCGCGTCCGATCCTCACGCGACAAGGCACCCGTCCCGCGCATGGAGCGGCGACGCATGATGTCCTCGTAGTCCTGGAGGTCATCGGCCGCAATGAAGGAGAACTGATCGAAGAGCGGATGCCCCGGGGGCAAGTCCCGGAAGATCTCCGTCATCGTTTCGGCGATTCGCGCCCCGAGCTCAACCAACTCGTCCGTCAGTTCCTCACTGTCGAGCACCGCGCGCAGAAGCGGGTTGGATACCAGCCCCCGGCCGGAGAAGCTTGGCGCGGTCGATGCACCGAACAGAAGATTCTCGCCGATCGAGGCCTGCCGGTTGTAACGGTCAATGTCGAATGGCTCGACGAGGCGCTCCAGCCCCGCTTCCGCGAGCTTGGCACGCAAGAGATGCCGCGCCTCGACGACCTGCTCCTCGAGCTCCGGCTGACGGTCGAGGTCGACAAGCCCCGACAGCCCGAAACGATAGACGTCATCGGCAAGCTCGAGCTCCGTCAGGATCTCGATGAGCTGAACGTCGAGCTCCTCGTCCCCATCCACCCCGGCCGCCTGGTAATCGATCCAGTCGTCATTGAGCCTGTCGCTCGGATTGCCCGTGCGTTTGGCCTCGAGAATGCGCTGCATCTCCCCGTCGTCACCGTCCTCACCCTGGTGACGCGGGGCATAGCGCAGACCGTAAACGAGGTTGTCGCGCAAGGTGCCCGGGAAAAGAATGGGCTCGCTGCCCACATAGGCGACGCGGCGGCCGGCGATCGAATCCGGCATCTGCGACAGTTCGTTGCCGGCGATCGTCGCCGATCCGCCATAGTCAACGATGCGCCGGCCAAGCACGCGCGCCATCACGCCGGGACCGGGGCCCGTATCGCCGACGAGGGCGACGCGCGCCGGATAGGGCCAGGCGAGCGTCACCCCCTCCAACAGGGTCCCGCCATGGGCGTCCAGCACGTGCAGGTTCTTGAAGGCCACGGGCCCGTCCAGTGAAGGGATTTCGCCGGGCTCATCCATGGACTCGGGCGGCAGAAGCCTGTCGGGCAGGAACTGCTGGATGATCTGGTCGTATTTGATCTGCACGTCGAGCCGCTGCTGATCCCAGTCGATCAGTTCCTTGAGCGGCGGCGGGAGATCCCGATAGGCACCGATGACAGCAACGAGCTGGCCGATATCGAGATGCCCCTTGAGGGCGAGATAACCGCCCACGACGTAGAAAAAGAAGGGGGTGATCTGGGCCAGGAGGTTGTTGAGGAACTTGACCATGAATTTCCATTTGTAGATCCGGAAACGCAGGTCGAAGAGGTAGTAGAGGCGCTCGCCTATCTCAGCGCGCTCCCAGCGCGTGGCATTGTGCACATGGACCGCTTCCATGCCGTCGACGATCTCGCCGATGCGGCCGGCCAGCCGGCGCGAGGCGATCTGGCGCTTCTTGCCGAGACGCAGCTGGATCCGCCGCATGCGCGGGATCACCGTGAATTGCACCCCGACCACGGCGCCGGCCAAAAGCCCGAGCCACACGTTCTGCATCAGGATGAAGACCATGGCGGTCAGGGCCTGGGTGCCGAGAAGCAGGGGCTGGACGAAAGCATCGCCGATGAAGCCGCCGATCGGCTCCACCTCATCCTTGATGATCGTCGCGGTCTCGGATGCCTTGACCGTGCGCAGCGTGTTGGGCGTGAAGCGCAGCGTAACGGCGAACAGATCGAAGCGCAGGCGGCGCAGCATCCGCTCGCCGAGCGCCCCCTTGGCCACATTGATCCAGTATTTGAAGGCGCCGTTGATCAGCACGAGCACGAGGAACATGAGCGACAGGCCGAGCAGCAGCCCGAGCTGGTCCACCGTGATGCCAGGAAAGACGACGATGCGCCCCCAATTGCCCAGAAAGGCCGGCGGCGTGAAGGCGATCTCCAGAAAAATGGCGTCGGTCTTGCCATTCTTGAACGCGCCGGCCTGAATCACATCGTTGACGATGCTCTTCGGCAGGTCGAGCGACCAGAAGTAGAAGGGGAGCGATGCGAGGATGACCGCGAAAATGACAAGCTGCTCGCGGCTGGAGTATCTCCAGATATAGCGGAAGAGGCTTTTATCCACGCAGTTGATTCCGCATTGACACGCAAAAGCAACAAATAGGGCATCTCAATGCGAGCCGTACCTGATGCGTCCTCGTTAATAATAGGACTATATGAGCTCCTCCACCATGGACGAAAGCTCCGAAGCAATCCATAACACAGGGATTGCGGGATTAACCGGCCGGGGGGCTGCCATGCCGGCGGCAGTATTCGACAACGAGCATATCGGCGGCCTCGTCGAACATCCCCTCCCGCCGCAACCGGTTGGCGAGCGGGCGCGTGTGCTCATCTACAGCCACGACACCTTCGGGCTCGGGCACCTCCGGCGTTCGCGTGCCATCGCCAACGCGCTGGCGGCTGGCAGCACCGGTGTATCCGTGGTCATCATTTCGGGCTCTCCGGTCATCGGCAATTTCGAGTTCGGATCCGGCGTGGATCACGTGCGCGTGCCCGGCGTCGTGAAATTGCGCAATGGTGACTACCGAAGCCTGAACCTGAACATCGGCATCGAGGAAACGACGCATCTGCGCGCCGCCATCATCGCGCAGACGGCACAGAGCTTCCGGCCGGACCTCGTCATCATCGACAAGGAACCCACCGGTTTCCGGGGCGAGATCCTGCCCGCCCTGAACATCCTGAAGCGCAACGGCGCCCGCCTCGTATTGGGTATTCGCGACGTGATGGACGAACCGGCTGCCCTGAAGCCCGAATGGGAGCGCAAGGGCGGGCTCGAGGCGCTGTCGACCTTCTACGACGAGATCTGGGTCTATGGCCTCGAGCAGGTCTACGAGCCGCTTTCCTGCCTTCCCTTGTCCGACGAGGTGAAGCAGCGCATCCTCTACACGGGCTATCTCCGTCGCGGCCTGCCCCGCGAGGCGAGCATCACGAGCTATCCCCGGATCACCCGCGGCCCCTTCGTGCTCGTGACAACGGGAGGCGGCGGCGACGGCGAGGACCTGATCGACTGGACGATCTCCGCCTACGAATCGCCAGCCTGTCCGGACATCCCCGCGCTCATCGTCTTCGGCCCGTTCATCAACCGGGACCAGCGGCGCGGCTTCATGACGCGCATCGCCAAACATCCGAAGCTTGCAGCCATCTCCTTCGATTCGAAGCTCGAGCTCCTGATGAACCGCGCTTCGGCCGTGGTGGCCATGGGAGGCTACAACACCTTCTGCGAGGTGCTGTCCCTCGACAAACCGACATTGATCGTGCCGCGCACCACCCCGCGCCTTGAACAGTATATCCGTGCCGCCGAGGCGGAGCGGCTCGGCCTCATCCGCATGCTGGTGCAGGGCTCGGGCAGCGCGGAAACCATGGCCCATGCGATCCGCGACCTGATGCAGCAGAAGCGCCCTTCGGAGGTTGTGGTGCCCGGCCTCCTCGACGGGCTCGACGTCATCGGGCGCCGGTTCAACGCGTGGCTCGCCGAGCGGCCGGAACCGGCCGTCACCCATCAGGCGGCCGAGTAACTGCCCGTGCCGTCGCAGCAGCGTCCGACCATCGCCATCGTCGTCAAAGGCTATCCGCGCCTGTCGGAGACCTTTATCGCGCAGGAAATCCTGGCGCTGGAGGGGCGCGGCCTGCCGCTCTCCATCTGGTCGCTCCGGCATCCGACGGAAAAGGCGGTGCATCCCATGCACAAGCGGATCAAGGCGCGCGCCAGCTACCTGCCCGAATATCTCTACCAGGAGCCCCTGCGCGTCGCCGCCGGCCTTGCCTGGGGCCTGCGCCAACCGGGCGTGCGGCGCATGCTCGCCACCTTCTGGCGGGATCTCAAGCGCGACATGACGCCAAACCGTGGCCGCCGCCTGGGCCAGGCCTTCGTGCTTGCCCGCGAACTCCCCGCCGAAATCCGCCATCTCCACGTGCACTATCTGCACACGCCCGCCTCGGTTGTGCGCTACGCGGCCATGCTGCGCGGCCTGACCTTCAGCTTTTCCGCCCACGCGAAGGACATCTGGACGACGCCTGACTGGGAGATCCGGGAAAAGATCGCCGACAGCGCCTGGGGCGTGACCTGCACGCGGGACGGCCACGCACGGCTCACAGCGCTTGCGCCGCCCAGCCCATCGGGGGTCGGGCGCGTCGATCTCGTCTATCATGGCCTCGACCTCAGCCGATTTCCGGCACCGCCACAGCGGCCAGCAAGAGATGGTTCGGATCCTGCGGATCCCATCCGCATCGTCACCGTGGGGCGCGCCGTTGCCAAAAAGGGCTTCGATGATCTGCTCACGGCGCTGGCGGCTTTGCCCGAAGGCCTGCACTGGCAGCTCGTGCATATCGGCGGGGGGGAACTGCTGGCGGAGCTCAAGCAGCAGGCGGCGCGCGAGGGCATAGGGGGGCGCGTCGTTTTCCTGGGCGCGAAGGCGCAGCCCGACGTCATCGCCATGATGCGCGAGGCGGACCTGTTCGTGTTGCCGGCCAAGCAGGCCAAGTCCGGCGATCGCGACGGCCTGCCCAATGTTCTGATGGAAGCCGCCAGCCAGGAACTCGCCATCGTCGCGAGCGACTTTGCCGGCATTCCCGAATTCCTGCGCGACGGGCGCGAGGGCGTGCTGGTGCCGCCCGGCCGCTGGGATCTCCTCGCCAATGCCGTGAACATGCTGGCACGCGATCCCGCGCGCCGCACCTATCTCGGGAAGGCGGCGGCGGCCCGGCTCGCCCGGGATTTTTCCATGGAGGCCGGGATCGATCATCTGGCAACGCTGTTCCAGGCCCAGCTCGGCGGCGATGGCGACGCCGTTCCCGGGTCAGGCGCTGCGGCAAAGCTTGAAGCCGAACGCGCCCTTGCCGCGGTTCGCGCTGAATGACAGCCACGGTCGCGTTCTATGCGCCGCTCAAGCCGCCAGACCATCCCGTGGCCTCCGGCGACCGGCGGATGGCGCGGCTCTTGCGGGATGCGCTCGGGGAGGCGGGCTTCGTGCCGCAGCTTGCGAGCACCCTGCGCAGCTTCGAGGGCGCCGGCGAGCCATCCCGGCAAAGCACCCTGCAGGCGGCGAGCCTCGCGGAGGCCGATCGCCTCATCGCCGTCTACCGGGCTATGCCTGCAGCCGCACGGCCTGCCCTCTGGTTCACCTATCACGTCTATTACAAGGCACCGGACTGGATCGGCCCGCGGGTCGCGGCGGCGCTCGGCATTCCCTATGTCGTCGCGGAGGGCTCGCGCGCGCGCAGACGGGCCGATGGCCCGTGGCGCCTCGGCCATGCGGGCGCGGAGGCCGCGCTCGATGCCGCCGCCATCGTCTTCGTGATGAATGAGGCCGATCGCCCTGCCCTTGCGGCGGCGCGCCCTGCCGGCCAGCAGCTCTTGTCCTTGCCGCCCTTTATTGACGCGACGCCTGTCACGGATGCGCGGCCGCCGCACCCCGAGGGGCCCGCGCGCCTCCTGACCGTGGCGATGATGCGTCCCGGCGACAAGCTCGCGAGCTACCGCCTGCTGGCCGAGGCGCTCCAGCAGTTGTCCAGTCATGGGCCATGGCACCTGGATATTGTCGGCGACGGCCCCGCCCGTGCCGAGGTCGAGGCGCTGTTCGCCCCCTTCGGCACCCGCGTCACCTTCCACGGGCTGATCGACGACGAAAGCCGCCTCGCAGCGTTCTATGCCGATGCGGATCTCCTGCTCTGGCCCGCCGTCAACGAGGCCTACGGCATGATCTTCCTTGAAGCCGCGATGCAGGGTTGCCCCGCCATCGCCGGCGCCTATGGCGGCGTGCCCGGTGTGATCCGCGCTGGAGAGACCGGCCTTCTGGTACCCGCCGGTGATGCTGGAGCCTTCGCCACGGCCCTGTCAGCGCTCCTCGAAGATTCCGCACGACGCGCCGCCATGGGCGCCGCCGCCAGGGATTTCGTACGCCGGGAGCGCAGCCTTGCCGGCGCCGCCGCCCTCCTGCGGCAGTCGCTCTCGGCTTTGATCGCCGCGCCACCCGCCGGAACGGGTACGCCATGAAGATCCTCGTCACGGTCACTCATCTCCTCGGCGTCGGCCATCTCAATCGCGCGGCCGCCATCGCCCGTGCCCTCGCGGCGGCAGGCCATGACGTCACCCTCGCCTCGGGCGGCATGCCCTCGCCGCTTCTCGACAGCACAGGCGTCACGGTGGTCCAGTTGCCGCCCTTACGGGTCAAGGGCGCGGCCTTCTCGCATCTCCTGGACGAAACGGGCGAGACCGCCCTCCCTGCGCATCTCGCGGCGCGCGCCGCGCAGTTGGTGACAACGCTTCACGCGGTCCGCCCTGATGTGGTGATCACGGAGCTGTTTCCGTTCGGCCGCAGGGCGCTCGCCGCCGAGCATCTGGCGCTGCTAAAAGCGTCGCACGCCATGATGCCACGCCCGCTGATCCTGTCGTCGGCGCGTGACGTGCTGGCCGCGTCACGCCGGCCGGAGCGCATCGCCTTGACCCACGACCACCTCCGCGCCTTCTATGATGCGATGCTGGTCCACGGGGACCCGGCCGTGCTGCCGCTGGAGGCAAGTTGGCCGGTCGATGCCGGCGTCGCGCCACTCCTCCACTATACCGGCTATATCGATGATGGTGCCGCGTCCGCCGCCCGGTCCGATGGGACAGAGATCCCCGGAGGCGAGATCCTCGTATCCGGCGGTGGCAGCGCCGCATCGCTGCCGCTCTACCGGGCGGCGGTCGGGGCGGCGCGGATGCTGACGGACCACGCCTGGCGTTTGCTGGTCGGCGCAGGTGTCAGTGAGGAGGACTTCCGGGCGCTCGGCGAGGCGGCGCCGGCGCATGCCGTCGTCGAACGCGCCCGACGCGACTTTCCGGCCCTGCTGGCCCGCGCCGCCGTAGCCGTCAGCCAGTTCGGCTACAATACCGCAGTCGATCTGCTGCGCGCCGGAACCCGCGCGGTCGTCGTGCCCTTCGAGGAGGGCGGCGAGACGGAGCAACGCCTGCGCGCCGAGCGTTTCGCAGGCGAAGGGCTGGTGACAGTATTGCCCCAGGGCGAGCTTTCGGCGGACCGCCTTGCCGAAGCCGTGCGCGTCGCGATGGCCGGTCCGGAGCCGCGCGCCGCGACAATAGACCGCAGCGGCCTCGACCGCAGCGTGGCGATCATCGAGGATCTGGCCGCCACGCGCCATGTGGCGGCCATCCCGTCATCGGCTTCGCGCGGGGCAACGCCCCTCAAGGCGGCAGGCCCCCTCCGCTGGGCGGCTCTGGACGATGCGCTCAAGCGACGTGCCGATCGCGGCGCACCCTTGGACATCTGGTGGCGCGACGACGATGCCGTTGCGCCGACACCGGCGCTCGACCGGATTCTGGCCATGGCCGCTGCACATCGGATGCCCCTTGCGCTGGCCGTCATTCCCGGCGGAGCCGGACCGGATCTCGCCGCGCGCCTTGCCATCGAGACAGGCGTCGACGTTCTGGTGCACGGCTTCCGCCACCACAACCACGCACCCCCCGGCGAGAAGAAGGCGGAATTCGGCGACCATCGGCCCCAGGGCGCCATGCTTGATGAAGCGCGCGCCGGGCTCATCGGGCTGCACGCCCTGATGGCGGACAGGCTCGTCCCGGCCTTCGTGCCGCCATGGAACCGGATCGCGCCCGCGCTGGCCGCGACGCTCGCGCAACCAGGCTACACCGGTCTGTCGACCTTCAAGCGGCGCAAGCTTGTGCCGGGCCTTACCGTCGCCAACACGCACTGCGACCCGATCGACTGGCGCGGAAGCCGCAGCCTCGCCAATCCGGACGCCATCCTCAACCAGCTCGCGCGCGATATCGTCGCGGCGCCTGATGACGAGCCGATTGGCCTGTTGACCCATCATCTCGCCCATGACGCGGCAATCTGGCACTTCTGCGAGGATCTGATTGCACATCTCATGGCTTCGGCCATCGTCAGGCCGATAGCCGCGCGCGCCATTTTCGCCGGCACCGGTCCGGCTGAAGCACAGGGATGACCGCCCTGCCGCAAATTGCGACAGGTCAATCCCTTGAGGCGGCTATTAGGCAATAATCCGGCGCGCGCGCGAGGGCCGTCTCGAGGGTGATCTCGAAGACCATCTCGAAGACCATCTCTTGCGCACTCTTGCGCAAAACACATGGAAAGTCTGTCTCGATAAAGTGACAGACTCCTGTAATAGATTAATGTTGATAATATCGGCGAGGACGTCGGAGGGGAATGCATTGAGTGTGATGGAAACGGCCGGCAAGCCGCAGAACGGGCCCTTGCTCGCTGTACGCGGTCTTGAAGTCACTTTCACAGGTGACCAGGCTTCCTTTCGCGCGCTCGACGGCGTGTCGCTGACGATCGAGGCCGGGCGCACGGTAGCCCTGGTCGGCGAATCCGGCTCAGGCAAGTCCGTGACGTCGCAAGCCATTCTCGGCATCCTCCCGAAGACGGGCCACGTGACGGGCGGCGAGATCCTGTTCCGCGATCCCGCCAGGCCACGGGATGCCGGCCAGCCGCTTGACATCGCGCGGCTCGACCCGGAATCGGAGACGATGCGGGGGCTGCGCGGCGGGCGGATCGCCATGATCTTCCAGGAGCCTATGACCTCGCTGTCACCGGTCCATACGGTCGGCGACCAGGTCAGCGAAGCGGTCATGCTTCACCAGAAGGTCTCCGCCGCGGAAGCCAAGACACTCTCCATCGCCGTGTTCGAACGCGTCGGATTTCCCAATCCCGAGCGCACCTTCGACACCTATCCCTTCGAATTGTCCGGCGGCATGCGCCAGCGCGCCATGATCGCCATGGCCCTGATCTGCCGCCCGGCCCTCCTCATCGCCGACGAACCGACGACGGCCCTCGACGTGACGACGCAGGCCCAGATCCTTGACCTGATGCGCGAGCTGCAGGCCGAGACGGGCATGGCGATCCTCCTGATCACCCACGATCTCGGCATCGTCGCCAATATGGCCGACGACGTCGCCGTCATGTATCGGGGCCGCATCGTGGAATCCGGCACGCGCGATGCGTTGTTCCGGGATCCGCAGCACCCTTATCTGAAGGCGCTGTTACGCGCCGTGCCGCGGTTCGACATGCCCCCCGGCGAGCGGCTGACGCCCATCCGCGAGGTGGCGTCGACCGGCATCATCGAAGCCGCGCCGAAGATCGCGCGCAAACAGCCGAAAGGGCCCGTGCTGGCGGTCGAGGGCATCGGCAAGACCTATACCCTGCGCAGCGGCTGGTTCTCCGGCCGCACCAAGACCCTGCGTGCCATCGACGAGGTGAGCCTCGCCCTGCCGTCCGGGACAACACTCGGTCTCGTCGGCGAGTCCGGCTGCGGCAAGACGACGGTGTCCAAGATCATCATGCGGTCGATCGACCCGGACGGCGGCCGCGTCCTCTTCGACGACGGCAATGGCCCCCGTGATATCGGCAAGCTGGAAGGCAACGATCTCTTCGCCTATCGCCGCGCCGTCCAGATCGTCTTTCAGGACCCGTTCTCGTCGCTCAACCCGCGCATGACCGTCTATGAAGCGCTGATCGAGCCGCTCGTCATCCACCGCATCGGCACGAGTGAAGAGCGTTTCGCCAAGGCCAAGATGCTGATGGAGCTCGTCGGTCTCGACAAGCGCTATCTCAGGCGTTACCCGCATTCCTTCTCCGGCGGCCAGCGCCAGCGCATCGGCATTGCGCGCGCCTTGGCCCTTTCGCCGCAGGTGCTCGTGCTCGACGAGCCGGTGTCGGCGCTCGACGTGTCGGTGCAGGCGCAGATCCTCAACCTCTTGAAGGACCTGCAGGGTGCGCTCGGCCTCTCCTATCTGTTCGTGTCGCACAATCTGGCCGTGGTCGACTATCTCGCCGACACCATCGCCGTGATGTGCCGCGGCCATATCGTCGAGGAGGCGCCGAAGGCGTCGTTGTTCCGCAACCCTGCCCATCCCTATACGCGTGCGCTTCTTGCCGCGGTGCCGAGCCCCGACCTTGACCATCCGCTCGATTTCAACGCGCTGCGTTCCGACCGCTTCTCCGACCCGGGCAAATGGCCGGACCCCTTCCGGCTCGCGCCGGGCATCGCGAGCACGATGCACGAGATCGAGCCTGGCCATCGCGTGCGCATGAACCTGACCGGCGAAAGGAGGGCTGCATGACACGCCTACCTCCCTACCTCCATCGTCCCATAACCCGCCGCGCATTCGCGAGGGCTGGCCTCGCCGCCGCCGGTCTCGCGGCACTCTCCCGCGGCGCATGGGCGCAGTCTGCGCTCGGCCCTTCCACCATGCCGCTGCCCAGCCGCTGGGTGGAGACCCCGTTCTTCCAGACAATGGTGGACGACGGCAAGCTGCCGCCCATCGCCGAACGCCTGCCCAAGCAGCCGCTGGTGGCCGACCTCAAGGCCCGCGGCCGCGAAATCGGCAAGCAGGGCGGCGAAATCATCACGATCGCAGCGAAATCGCGCGACCTGCGCTATCTCTCGGCGATCGCCTACAACCGCCTCGTCGGCTACGACGAGACCCTCGTTCTGCGTCCGGACGTCCTCGAATCCGTCACCAACGAGGATGATCGCGTCATCACCCTCAATCTGCGCCGCGGCCACCGGTGGTCGGACGGACATCCCTTCACCGCCGAGGACTTCCGCTACTGGTGGGAGGATGTGGCGCTCAACAAGGCGCTGTCCCCGGCCGGCCCGCCGATCTTCATGATGATCGACGGCCAGTTGCCGACCTTTTCGGTCATCGATGAGGTGACGGTGCGTTACGAATGGCAGAGGCCCAATCCGCGCTTCCTGCCGACCCTGGCACTGCCGCGCGACCCGATGATCTATCGGCCTGCGCATTACATGAAGACGTTTCACAGCAAGTATTCCGATGCGGAGGGTCTCGCCCAGGCGGCTGCGCGGGCCAAGCTCAAATCCTGGGCGGCCCTGCACAACCGCATGGATGACATGTTCGAGAACTCGAACACGGAGATTCCGACGCTCGGGCCCTGGAAGATCATGAACGCCAGCCCCGCGACGCGCTTCGTGTTCGAACGCAACCCCTACTACCATCGGGTCGACGAAGCCGGGCAGCAGCTTCCCTATGTCGACAAGATCATCGTCGATATCGCCTCGAGCGGACTGTTCCCGGCCAAGGCCAACGCCGGTGAGGTGGATTTCCTGGCGCGCGGCCTCTCCATGCCGGACATTCCCGTTCTGAAGGAAGGCGAGAAGGCCCACGGCTATCGCACACTTCTCTGGCCGATCGCCCGCGGGTCGCAGGTCGCGCTTTTTCCCAATCTCACCGTTGTCGATCCGGTCTGGCGCCAGCTCAACCGCGACGTCCGCTTCCGCCGGGCCCTGTCGCTCGGCATCGATCGCCACACCATCAACAACGCGATTTTCTTCGGGTTGGGACAGGAGGGCAACAACACGGTCCGTGAGGGTTCGGCGCTGTTCGAGCCGGCGTTCCGGACGCGCTACGGCATCTATGATCCCGAAGCCGCCAACGCCCTCCTGGACGAGATCGGCCTTACAAAACGTCGCGGTGACGGCACGCGCCTTCTATCCGACGGACGGCCGCTCGAGATCGTCGTGGAAGTCGACGGTGAAGGCGGCATGACGGTCGACACGCTGCAACTCATCGTCGAATTCTGGCGGGAGATCGGCGTCGGCCTCTTCATCAAGCCGCAGGACATCAATGTGCTGCGCAATCGCGCCTATGCCGGGTTGCCGGTGATGGTGGCGGGCTTCGGCTTGGACAATGCCATTCCGACCCCGGAAATGTTGCCGTCGGAACTCGCGCCGATCTTCCAGGACAATTTCGCCTGGCCGAAATGGGGCCAGTATATCGAGACCAAGGGCAAGAACGGCGAAGCTTGTGACGTCAAGGAGGCCAAACGTCTGCTGACGCTGTACGAAGATTGGCTCAGCACCGCCAATGAGGTCGAGCAGGCCGGCATCTGGAAGGAAATGTTGTCAAATCATGCGGATCAGCAATGGTCGATCGGCACGGTGGCCGATGCGCTGCAGCCGATCGTCCTGCGTGACGGCCTCGCCAACTTCCCGAAGAAGGCGCTGTATAGCTGGGATCCCACGTCGCTTGTCGGGATCTATCGGGTTGACGAAATCTATTGGGACAAGCCGGAACGTCGGGTGGCGCAGGCATTATGATCAGCTTTCTCGTCAAGCGCTTCGCCACGATGGTGGGGACGCTCCTGCTCATCAGCGCGTTGACCTTCTTCATCATCAAGCTTCCCCCTGGGGATTTTCTGTCGAACCAGATCGCGGAGCTGCGTTCGCAGGGCGATGCGGGGGCGGCGGCACGTGCCGACTTCCTGATCAAGCAATATGGTCTCGATCGGCCAATCTGGGAGCAGTATCTCGTCTGGATCGGCGTGATGCCGGGCAGCAACGGCTACTCCGGGTTGCTGCAGGGCGACTGGGGCTGGTCATTCGAATATGACAAACCGGTCAACGAGGTGGTCGGCGATGCGCTCTGGCTGACCTTGCTGCTCAACCTGGCAACAGTCGCCTTCGTTCATATCGTCGCCATTCCGATCGCCATCTATTCGGCGCGACGACAGTATTCGTTCGGCGACTATGCTTTCACACTCATCGGCTATATCGGCCTCGCTGTGCCGAGCTTCCTGCTGGCTCTCATACTCCTCTATTATATGAACCGCTGGTTCGGGATATCCATCGGCGGGCTCTACGATTCGCGCTATGCGAACCAGCCGTGGACGGCGGACAAGATCAAGTCGCTCCTCCAGCATCTCATCGTGCCGACCCTGGTCATCGGGCTGGCGGGCACGGCGGCGATGATCCGGCGCATGCGCGCCAACCTGCTCGACGAGCTCAGCAAGCAGTATTACGTCACCGCCAAGGCCAAGGGGCTGCCGCCGACAAAGGCCTTGCTGAAATATCCCTTCCGCATGGCGCTCAACCCCTTCGTGTCCGATATCGGCAACCTTCTGCCGCATCTCGTCTCGGGATCGGTGCTCGTGTCCCTTGTCATGAGCCTGCCGACCGTCGGCCCCATCCTGCTCGCCGCGCTCAAATCCCAGGATCAGTTTCTTGCCGGCTTCATTCTCATGTTCGTCGCCGTGCTGACCGTCGTCGGCATGCTCATCTCGGATCTGTTGCTCGCATGGCTCGATCCGCGTATCCGGCTCGGGCAACGTTGACATGCAAGCGACACTGATTTGCGGGGAACCATGATTGACGCATCGCGAGGTGAACCATGACGATGACTCGTGATGCAGGGACAAGCGCAACGGCACATTTCGTTGACAAGGCGCCTTTTGACCCCGGCCTTGCCGATCCTGGCACGGGTGAGGATGAACGCTTCTACCAGGCATCCTCGCTGAAGCTGATCTGGTGGAAGTTCAAGCGCCATCGGCTTGCGGTCGTTTCGGCGATCATCCTCCTGTTTTTCTACCTCAGCATCCCCTTCGTCGAGCTGATCGCGCCCTACGGGCAGAACCAGCGCAACGGCAATTTTCTCTACGCGCCGCCGCAGGGAGTCCATCTCTTCCACGAGGGCCGGTTCGTCGGCCCCTTCGTCTATCCCTATTCCTTCACCTTCAACCTCGACACCTTCACCCGCGACTATGTCGTCGACCGCACGAAGCCGCAGCCGCTGCGCTTCTTCTGCGAGGGCGAGCGCTACAGCTTCTGGGGCCTCCTGGACGCGCGTGCGCATCTCGTCTGTCCGCCTGAGGGCGGCACCTTCTTCCTCCTCGGCACCGACAGGCTCGGCCGCGACGTCTTCTCGCGCATCATCTATGGCGGGCGTATTTCGCTGACGGTCGGCATCGTCGGAATCGCCGTGTCCTTCGCGCTCGGTCTGTTCTTTGGCGGCATCGCCGGTTATCTCGGCGGCTGGGTCGACAATGTCGTGCAGCGGATGATCGAGATTCTCCGCTCACTGCCGGAACTGCCGCTGTGGCTCGCCCTCTCGGCCGCCCTGCCCGCCAACTGGAGCCCGCTGCTCGTCTTTTTCGGCATCACCATCATCCTGGGACTGCTCGACTGGCCCGGGCTGGCGCGGGCGGTGCGCTCCAAGCTGCTGGCGCTGCGCGAGGAAGAATATGTGCGGGCAGCCGTGCTGATGGGGGCCTCGCGGCGCCGCATCATCGCGCGTCATCTGATCCCCAACTTCATGAGCCATCTGATCGCATCGGCGACGCTGTCGATCCCCTCGATGATCCTGGGCGAGACGGCGCTGTCCTTCCTCGGTCTTGGGCTGCGGCCACCGATCACCAGCTGGGGCGTGCTCCTCAACGAGGCGCAGAACCTCGCGGCCGTCAACCTGCAACCCTGGCTGCTGTGGCCGATCGCGCCGGTGGTGCTCGTCGTGCTCGCCTTCAACTTCATGGGCGATGGACTGCGCGACGCGGCCGATCCCTATCACTGAACCGCCCCGGAAAGCGTTGCGGCACAAAAGAACAGCCCGCCTAAGGCGGGCTGCAAGTGGGAACCGGAGGTCGTTTCGGAACCGGAGGTCGTTCTATTGCCTTAACGGGCGGGCGCGGCAGGCGCTCCTGGCGCCGCGGCAGGCGGGTTCGCCCGGCTCGTCGACCCGGTCGTCATGGAATCGGTATCGTCTGCGCGCTTGAACTCAGGCGCATTCTGCAGCTCGGCCTTGCTCGCCTGCACCATGATCTTCGGCGTATTGGCCGCGTTGCCGTCCGGGGTGATCTGGAGGGCCTGCATCGGCATGGCCACGTTCTTCTGGCCCAGCCCCAGGAACCCGCCGACACCAACGACGACGCCCTCCACGGTACCATTCTGGGCGATCAACAGATCGTTGATCTCACCGATGGAGGCATCCTCGCTGCCGACGACGGACGCGCCGATGAGCTTGGAGCCGAGCAACTGGTTACTGGTCTGCTGACCGATATAGGTGACCGCCCCCGAGGGCGCACGCGTCGCATTGGTCGCCGCTCCGGGTGCAGCACCAGGCGCAGCCGGAGCCATCGCCGGCGGTTTACTGCCCGAAGGGGCGGCGGGGGACGGACTCGTCGCATTCTGCGCAAGAACCGGACCGGCAGCCAGCGCGGTCATCAATGCTGTCGCAATTGTCAGATGCTTGATCATCGTTATGCCTCTCCTTGTTACGAAATGGTCGCTCTGGAGATTGAACGACGTGAGCAGCCGATGGTTCCCTGATATAGCCAGATACTTGAACAGCATTCCCCTCAATCTATACGTGGGCGTTGCCTCATCAGTCGGAGAAAAATACGGCTCGAGAGGGTATAATACCAAACGCGACGCTTCAGTTTCCAACGACCATCTAAAGCGTTGCTGGCGGCGAAATTCTTTGGCGCGACGACCTGACCGCGTCGCCATGAATTCCGGGCTCGCCGCTGATGCGAGCCCGGAATGACGCGGGTTTACCTCCGAACGCCGCAGGCTTAAGCCGGCATGCGACCAAAGACGGCAGGCATTCCGCTTGACTTTTGGAGCGGTTGGGACCAGTTCAAGGATACCGGTGTGGGCACTATGCCATCGGCAGCGTGAGCGATGATGAAAATCGTCGCCCGCCGACAGCCCGCACCTCACCGAACAGCCCAATCACGCGGGGCGTTCATCTCCCCGCGCTCGCGACCTGCAACGCCGTCGGCTTGCAGAGTCGGTGTGTTGTTTTGGAAAGAATTTCAGATTGACTCAATTTACGGATCTGGGCCTTAACCCGCTTCTGCTCAAGGCCCTCGAAGGTGAAGGCTATCACACGCCGACACCCATTCAGGCTCAGAGTATTCCCCATCTTCTCAAAGGCCATGACCTCCTCGGAATAGCCCAGACGGGCACCGGTAAAACGGCGGCCTTTGCCCTTCCGATCCTGCACAAGCTCGCCGCGAACAAGGAGCCGCGCCGGCGCCATGCCTGCCGGGCGCTCGTGCTGAGCCCGACGCGCGAACTGGCGAGCCAGATCGCCGACAGCTTCCGCACCTACGGCCGGCATCTCGGCCTGACGATTGCCGTCTGCTTCGGCGGCGTCGGCGTGCGCCCCCAGGCCATGCAGCTTGCCCAGGGCGTCGACGTTCTCGTTGCGACTCCCGGCCGGCTGATCGACCATCTCGATGGCCGCGCGGTGAATCTCGGCAGCGTCGAAGTCTTCGTCCTCGACGAGGCCGATCAGATGCTCGACATGGGCTTTATCCATGCCATCCGGCGTATCCTTCCGGGCCTGCCCAAGTCCAGGCAAAACCTGTTCTTCTCGGCGACGATGCCGAAGGAGATCGGTGCTCTGGCGGCGGAATTCCTGAAGGATCCCGTCAAGGTTTCGGTGACGCCGGTCGCCACCACGGCGGAACGCGTCGAGCAGCAGGTGATCTTCGTCGAAGCCGCGCACAAGCGGAACCTTCTCGCCAGGACCCTGCGTGAGGTGGTCAAGGGTCGCACGCTCGTCTTCGCCCGCACCAAGCACGGTGCCGACCGCATCGTGCGGCATCTGGAACAGGACGGCGTCCGCTCTGCGGCCATCCATGGCAACAAGAGCCAGGGGCAGCGCGAGAAGGCGCTGGCCGAGTTCCGGTCCGGCCGCACGCCGATTCTCGTGGCGACCGACATCGCGGCGCGCGGCATCGATGTGGATGGCGTCACGCACGTGATCAACTTCGACTTGCCGAATGTGCCGGAATCCTATGTGCACCGCATCGGCCGCACGGCCCGCGCGGGCGCCGAAGGGTCCGCGATCTCCTTCTGCGATGCCGATGAACGCGCCTATCTGCGCGACATCGAGAAGCTGACGCGTCAGAAAATTCCGGCAACCGACGGTCGGGCCGACCAGTCCACACCGCTGGAACTTTTCTCCGCAAAGCCGCAGACCAAGCGCCAGGGCGGCAATGGCGGCAACGCCGGCGGTCGGGCGCGGCCGCAAGGCGGCTTCGGCGGGGCTGGCCGCGGCAGCCACGGCTCCCATCCGTCACGGGGAGGCGACTATGGCCACAGCCGCGACGGTCAAGGCGATGGTCGCAGCCCTGCCGCCGCCGGCGCATCGCAGCAGCATGCATCGAGCCAGGGTCGCGGCCAGGGTCATGGCGGCAACGCGGGCCGCGGATCAGGCCATGCAAGCGGTTTCGGCGGTCGCCCCGGCGGCCGCGACGGGGCGCCGGCGGGAGCTCCTGCCGGCCGGCCGCGTCGTCCCCGCTACAAGGGCCCTGCCTCGCGCAGCGCGCAGTCGTAGACGCACGATCCGATCGAACCGCGCCGATCCCTCCCCTGAGGGGAGGGATCAACGCGCTTTGGACTAAGCGCCCCCATCCCGGGCCTGGGCGAGAACAGCACGCAATACATCGAAAATGCGCTCGTCGGATGTTTGCGAGACATTGAACCGCAGGAAGTTCGTCGCGGTTTGCGACAGGCTGAACGCGTTTCCCGGCGCCAGCACGACATTCCGCGCGAGCGCTGCGCGTGCAATATCGGCGGCGTCCAGTCCATCCGGCAGGCGCGCCCACAGAAACATGCCGGCCTGCGGCTCGATCCAGGGCATGATGCCCATCGCCTTCAACTTTGCCGCAACCTCGAACCTCGCCTTGGCGAGGCGGCTGCGCAGCGTCTCCACATGCTTCCTGTAGCCGCCGTCGCTCAGGACACGCAGGACAAGTTCCGCGTTGAGCCGACCACCGCCGAATGAGGTCGCGATCTTGAGATCGGTCAGACCCTCGATCCAGTCGCGCCGGGCGGCGATGAAGCCGCAGCGGGCCGACGCGGACAGCGTCTTGGAAAAGCTGCCGATATGGATGACGCGGTCGAGCCCGTCATAGGCCGCGAGGCGAGCCCCCGGTAGGGGCTCGAAATCGGCAAATATGTCGTCCTCGATGATGGTGAGCGCGCATTGATGGGCGAGCTTCAACAGCTTGTGGGCGACGACGGGTGAGAGCGTGGCGCCGGTCGGGTTATGGATCCCTGAGTTGGTGATGTAGAGCCGGGGCCGGTGTTCCGCGAGCGCTTGCGCGAAGAGCGCAACATCCGGTCCCGTAGGCGTATAAGGCACGCCGACGATCCGCGCGCGATGCGCCCTCAGCAGGGCATGGAAGTTGAAATAGCAGGGATCGTCGACCAGCACGGTGTCGCCAGGCTCGATCAGGAAGCGGCACAGGATATCAATGGCCTGGGTCCCGGAATCGGCCAGCACGATCTGATCCGGGGAGGCCTCCATCCCGCGCTCGGCCATGCGCCGGGCGATGAGCTGGCGCAGGGGTGGCAGGCCAAGCGGAGAGCTGTACTCGGACAAGACCGCGGGATCGGCACGGGAGACGGATCGAAGCGCGCGCCTGAGGCTGTCCTCCGGAAGCCATGCGGGGGGAAGCCATCCGCAGCCCGGCTTGAGGTCGCCAGGGCCCGCTTCCAATGATTGCCGCGAAATCCAGAAGGGGTCGATAGCACGGTCGAGCCTAGGACCAATCTCCGAAAGCGACAACGGAGCCGTCTGGCTGGCGACAAAGAAGCCTGAGCCGGGCCGGGAGTGGATCGCGCCCTCGGCGACCAGGCGCTCATAGGCCTCGACGACCGTGGAGGCCGAGACCTTCAATGTGCCTGCCAGCCCGCGGATCGAAGGCAACTTGGCGCCCGCGGTCAGACTGCGACCGGCGATGCGCTGCCGGATCGTCGCCATCACCATCGCCACCCGCGTGCGCCCGACCGCCGGTTCATCCATCTGTACCGAGCCCTTTAGCATAACAGTTCGATGAAACCGTACTGGATTGTCGCTGGCCACGCCAGCGGTGGCGAGGGACAAAAGCGCGACAAGCGAGAGAATGCGGCATGGACCAGTCAGCGCGTGGGTGGATCAGCGGTCTCGCCGGCGTGGCGATCTTCAGCGGGTCGCTGCCCGCCACCCGCGTGGCCGTGATGCAGTTCGATCCCGTGTTCCTGACAGTAGCCCGCGCGGCCATCGCCGGCCTTCTGGCGCTCGGCCTGCTCTTCGCCTTCAAGGAGAAGCGCCCGACACGGGACGATTTCATCTCCCTGGTCATTGTCAGCATGGGCGTCGTCGTCGGTTTCCCGCTGCTGACCGCCTTGGCGTTGCAGCACGTGACATCGGCGCATTCGATTGTCTTCATCGGTCTGCTGCCGCTCGCGACCGCCATGTTCGGGGTCATCCGCGGGGGCGAGCGGCCCAAGCCCCTGTTCTGGCTGTTCTCGGCCCTGGGCAGCGCTGTTGTCGCGGGCTTTGCCGCGTTCCAGGGGCTTGCCGCTTCACCCGTCGGCGATGGTCTGATGCTGGCCGCGATCATCGTCTGCGGGCTCGGCTACGCGGAAGGCGCGCAGTTGTCCCGCAGGCTTGGTGGCTGGCAGGTGATCTCCTGGGCTCTTGTCCTGTCGCTGCCGGTGATGATCGCGCTGGCGATCGTCTCCATGCCGCCGACATTCTCCGGCATCGAAGCGCCCGCCTGGATCGGCCTGGCCTATGTTTCGCTGTTCAGCATGTTGATCGGCTTCTTCTTCTGGTATCGAGGTCTGGCGCTAGGCGGGATAGCCGCAGTGAGCCAGTTGCAGCTCCTGCAGCCGTTCTTCGGTCTGGCGCTCGCCGCCACGCTCTTGCACGAACCGGTGACGACGACGATGCTGGTGGTGACGATCGCGGTGATCTTGTGCGTAGCCGGCGCGCGCAAGTTCGCGAAATCGTCGAGTTCGCCCGGCCGAGACGAAAAAGGGCATGCCGATGTATGTACCACCCGCATTCCGTGAAGATGACCCGGTGGAACTTCGGCATATCATGAGGGCGGCTCGTCTTTCGACCCTCGTGACCGCCACGGCCGACGGCCTGATGGCGACCCCGCTGCCCCTCTTTCTCGATGAGAGCGAGGGTGAGCACGGCGTGCTCCACGGCCATCTCGCCAGGGCCAATCCTCAATGGGCATTGCCGGTCCACGGGGAGGCGCTCGTCGTTTTCTCCGGACCGGACGCCTATGTGACGCCCTCCTGGTACCCCGCCAAACGGGAGCACGGCAAAGTCGTGCCCACATGGAACTATGTGGCGGTGCATGCCTATGGACGGCCCGAGTTCTTCGACGACGCGACCCGGCTGCTCGAGGTGGTCACGCGCCTGACCAATCTCCACGAACAGCCCCGTGCCGAGCCCTGGAGCGTGACCGACGCACCGGAGGCCTTCATCAAGGCGCAACTCAAGGGGATCGTCGGGCTCCGGCTGCCGATCACCCGCATCGACGGCAAGCGCAAGATGAGCCAGAATCGAAACGCCGACGACCGTGACGGCGTGGCGGAAGGCCTCCTCGCCAGCGATGCGGCGAGCGACCACGCCGTTTCAAGGCTCATCCCGCGTCACAGGTAACGCGCTTGTCCCGCGCGGCGTTACTCCAGCCGCACCGTCACACTGTCGCTCGCGCCCTTGGCATCGATGACCGAGACCCGGGCGAAGCCCTGCCCATCCGGTTGCCAGCTCGCCTGGCGCCTGAGGCTCGCCTCGGAGACCGGCGCGCCGTTGACCAGCCATGTCAGCGGCAGGACGCCGCCACTTGCCTTCAGCGAGAGCGCGGACATCCTGCCGGCGCCAAGGCCGAGGTCGACGCGCGCGCCATTCGGCGGGTAGGCGATGCGCAGCGGCGCGGTGGCGGTCGCGGCGATGGTCTTCGGCTGGTCCTGGCGCAGATGGCGCAGCGGCGGCGGCAGCGTCGCCGTCGAGGCAAACAGGACGTTGGGCGGCGCGGGGATAGGCTCCGGCGTGCGATCAAGCCGCGCGAAAGCATCGAACAGGACAGGCGCCGCCGTCATGCGCGCGACGAGCCCCGGCACGGAGGCACCGTCCGGCCGCCCGAGCCAGACGGCGATGGTCGTCAGGCGGTCGAAGCCGATCGCCCAGGCGTCACGATAGCCGTAGGACGTGCCCGTCTTGAAGGCGATGCGGCCCGGCACCGCGTTATCCGGCGGCGGCGCGCCGCGCAGGATATCGGCGACATACCAGGCGGCGACCGGCGTCGTCAGCGGCTGGTCACGATGCGCGCCGGGTGGCTGATCCAGGCGACGCACAAGGGTCGGCATGTCGCCGCCCCGCGCCAGCCCGGCATAGAGACGCGCCATGTCGGTCAGGCGGATGCCGAGGCCACCGAGCGCAACCGCGAGGCCGGGCGGCCCGACCTCGTCCTTGGGCAGCACGATATCGGCGCCGGCGCTGCGCAGGCGCGCCAGGAACTTGACCGAGCCCAGCGCATCGAGCAGCTCGACCGCCGGCATGTTGAGGGACTGCTGGAGCGCGCGGCGCGCCGTCACCGTGCCCTGGAAGGCGAGATCGAAATTCTCGGGCGCATAGGTGCCGAAGCGGACGCGGCGATCGTCCAGCACCGTCTCCGGATGGGCGATGCCATTGTCGAAGGCGAAGGCATAGATGAACGGCTTCAGCGCCGAGCCCGGCGAGCGCACGGCGAGCGTCGCATCAACTGCGCCGGCGCGGTCGCGCGCGAAATAATCGGGCGCGCCGACCTGCGCGCGGATCTCGCCCGTCGCATTGTCGATGGCCACGATCGCCGCGGAGAGCCCGGGTCCGACGCGCTCGGCGCTTTCGCGCGCCAGCGCCTCAAAGCTCCGCTGCAGGCGGCCATCGATGGCGAGGCGGATGATCGCGGCGTCCGGATCATCACGGACGGCCTGTTCGGCGGCATGGGCTGCAATCATCGGCAGCGGCTGGCGTGCCTCGGGGATCGGCGCCCGCTCGGCCGCCTCGACTTCGGCCTCGGAAATGAACCCCGCCTCCAGCGCCCGCGCCAGCACCCGGGAGCGCGCCGCGCGCGCCGCTTCGGGGAAGCGATCCGGCCGGCGCGTCTCCGGCGACTGCGGCAAGGCCACCAGCAGCGCCTGCTCGGCCAGGGACAAGCGCTTCGGCTCCTTGGCAAAATAGGCGAAGCTCGCCGCCCTCAGCCCCTCCAGATTGCCGCCATAGGGCGCGAGGCTGAGATAAAGCGCGAGGATCTCGGTCTTGGCGAAACGATGCTCCAATTCGATGGCGCGTACGGCTTGGCGCAACTTGGCGTCAAGCGTGCGCTCCGCCCGCGGCTCAAGGAGCCGGGCGACCTGCATCGTGAGTGTCGAGGCGCCGGACACGACCCGGCCGTTCATGGCGAACTGACCAACGGCGCGCGCCAGCGCGAGACCGTCGATGCCGGGATGGCTCGCGAAACGCTTGTCCTCGTAGAGCGTCAGCAGCGCCAGGAAACGCGGGTCGACATCTTCGGTCTTCACAGGAAGACGCCAGCGCCCCGCCTTGGTCGTGAAGGCACGCAGAAGCCGGCCGTCGCGGTCGCGCACTTCGGTCGACCGGATATCGGCCACCGACAGATCGAGCGGCCCGAGCGCCACCACATAGTGCCAGAGCATGGCCGCGCCCGCGACGAGGCCAACGGCCGCCGTGCCGACAAGACCGGCGACCAACCGGCGAATGCCGGGCCTCACGTCCGCCCCCTCATGCACCCCACTCCTCGGCGAACCAGGCCCCCTCCCTTACCCTCCCCCTCCTGGGGGGAGGGAGAACGGGGGGAGGGAGAACGGGGGGAGGGAGAACGGAACGCGTCGATCCTGAAACACGCGAGCCATCGCAACGGCGCTCCCTCTCCCCCCTTGAGGGGGAGAGATGGAGAGGGGGGTGGACGTCCCCAATCACGGGCCGGTGGCGCATGAGGATCACCGCACCGCAGTCACCTCGACCTTGCCGAAGTCGCCACGGCCGAAGCGCTCCGGCCGGTACATGTCTTCGACGACGGCCGGCGGATGGACAAAGGTGCCCGGCGAAACCGCACGCACCATATAGGCCACTGTGAAGAACGCCGCTTTACCGCCATCCCGGTCGAAAGCCGCGACGAAACGGTCATCGCGATATTCGGTATGGCTCGGCTCGACGTCGCGCTTCAGCCAGTCGAGGCCGGCCACCGAGCCGGAATCGACAAGATTGGGATTATCGATCTCGAATCCCGCCGGCAGGTAGTCGACAAGGAGGAGACGGGCGAAGGCGGCTTCCGTCTCCGTCACCTTGAGCGTCACCACGAGGCGATCGTTCTGGTTGACATGGGCGGGGTCCACCTGGGTGCCATCGAGCTTGTAGTAGTTGCGCGCGATGCTGTATCCGCGCGAGGCGGCCGGCTCCGGCGTCAAGGGATTGCCCGCCACGCTGACCACCATCTGCAGGGGCGTGGACCCGGCATTGGCCACCGTGAAACCCGCCCCGCCGAGCGCATCCGCGCGCAGGTTGCGATACAGCGCGCCAGCATGCGGCGTGCCATTGACCGTCACGCGGATGCCTTCGGCGCGTTTCGTCATCGCCTCGGCGGCCAGCACCATCCACGCCTCTTCCTGGGTCGAGGTGTAGCTGCGCCTGGCGCGCGCATCCTCGACGACGCGACCGACCGCCGTGATGTCCGCGGCCTGCGCGCCGGCTTCCGCCGCCAATGTCAGGACCGCCGCGCCGTCGCGAAGCCGCGAGCCGTAGTCCGGACGGGAGACGGGCTTGTCGACCGCGGCGCCGAGCGCGGACACAGCCGTCGTAAAGGCCGCCTGCGCCCGACCACGATCGCCGAGGAGCGCGAGCGCCGCCGCGATCTGGCTCTGCGCGAGCGGCGAGCCGAAGTCCTTGATGCGGACGTCGGCGAGATAGCGCAGGTCACCCATCACCGGGCGGCCGTTGCGCGCCAGCACATAGACCGCATAGGCGAGATCTTCGCCCGAGCCCTTCGTGAAATCCTGATTGGCGACGAAGTTGCGCAGGCGGTCGAGCGCGAGATCAAAGCCGATCTGCGGCACGACGAAGCCCCCCTCGCGCGCCCGCGTCAGGAAGTCGGTGACATAGGCATCGAGCCAGATGTCGTCGCCGCCAACCGACCACAGGCCGAAGGAGCCGTTCGAATCCTGGCGCGCGAGCACGCGCTCGATCGACGTGCGAATGCGTTCATCCAGATTCGTATCGGTCGGCAGCGCGTTCACGGCCGACAGCGCATTGACATAGAGCAGCGGCAAGGCGCGGCTCACGGTCTGCTCCGTGCAGCCATAGGGAAAGCGGTCGAGCGAGGCCAGCAGCGCCGGCACGTCGAGCGCCGTCATCGGCGACACGCTGATCGAGGCCAGCCCCGTGCCCGGAAGCAAGTCCGCAAACAGATCCGGCGTCAGGCGCACGGAGGCCTGCGCGGCCAGCGGCCGCACCGTCCGGTTGATGAGCGGCGGCCGTCCCGGCTGCACGCCGATCCGGAAGGTCTGCGGCCCGTCGAAGCCAGGGCCCGTCAGGCGCGCCTCGATGGTGGCTATGCCGACGCTCGCGCCGGAAATAGGGACCGACAGGGACTGCCTGGCGCCCTTCGCGAGCTGCAGACTGCGCTCGCGCTGGTTGGCGGGGATCGCCACCGGGCCGGTGCTGCTGAGGCTGAGCTTGTAGGTGCCGGCCTCGCCCTCGACATTGTTGATGTCGATGGCAAAGCGCGAGTTATCGCCGATGTTGAGGAAGCGTGGCAGTGTCCCCACCATGACGACGGGATCGCGAACGATGACGTCGGCGCTGGCCTGCCCGACGCGGCTCTTGGTCCAGGCGGTGGCCATGACGCGCAGCGTGCCGTTGAAATCGGGGATATCGAAGGCAACCTCGGCGGTGCCATCGGCCCCGACCTCGACGACGCCGGAATAGAGGGAGACCGGCTCCTGCGCCGGCGGTGAACCGGAGACCTGGGCGCCGCCGTCACCGCCCGAGCGGATGGCGCCGCGCGTGCCCTGCATGCCGTCGATCAGGAAGCCGTAGAGGTCGCGGATCTCCGCGCCGAGCTGGCGCTGGCCGAAGAAATAGTCGCCCGGACGCGGGGCCTCATAGCGTGTGAGGTTGAGAATGCCGACATCGACGGCCGCCACCGTCACATAGGCTTTCTCACCCGGCAAGGCACCCGCCACCTTGATGGGCAGGCGCAATGTCTCACGCGGGCGCATGGCGGGCGGTGCGCCGAGACCGACGTTCAGATCGCGCGCCGCGGCATCCACGGAGAACCAGGCAAGCCCAAGCGCGCGGCCGGGCATGCGCTTGGCCGCCTCATCGAGCGGCCGATGGGCAAAGGCGACGAGATAGGCGCCCGCCCCCCAATCCGCGCTGACCGGCAGCTTGACCGAGGTGCCGTCCGGCGTCACATCGACCAGCCGCTCCTCCAGCACATGGTCGGTCACAACCGCCACCGTCGCCGTGCCGGCGAAACGGGGGCGCACGGTCACCGTCATCTCCTCGCCGCTGGCGAAGGCAGCCTTGTCCAGCGTCACGTCCAGCCGGTCGGGCGAATCCGCCGTCTGCTCGCCGCCCCAGCCCACGCCGAAGCTGATGCTGGTCGGCTGCACGTCCGGTTGCACGGAAGCGAGCTCCAGGCGATAGCGGCCCCAGCCGACCGTTGCCGCGATCCGGCCAGCCGAACCGGCCGTGACATTCACACGCCCGTCGGCGATGCGGCGCGTGCGCGTCACCGTCTCATAGGACCAGCGTCCGTCGTTGTTATACCACTGGTAGTCGCGGTCCAGGCGATAGAGATTCCACTGCACGCCGCCGGACAGGCGTTCGCCGGTGGGCGTCGCCATGACGACATCGAAGGATGCGGTGCCGCCCTCGGCGAGTTCCGTGAACAGCTTGCGCGCGCCGATGACATTGCCTTCGGGCAAGATCGGCAGTGTCACGCTCCGCTCCACCGCGCGTCCGCCCGTCTCGCCCACGCGCAAGGTGATCTTCGCCTCGACCGGGCGTGGCGCGCTGATTTCGCCGATCGGCACCTCGACGACGACATGCCCCTGCGCGTCCGTTGTGAAATGCTGCTCGATCTCCGTTGTCACGGCGGAGAATTCTTCATCGGCGAGGCCGATCTCGAAGCCATCAAGCCCCGGAATCGTCGGCGTCGCGCTCGCTGTAACCGACACTTCGCCGCTCACATCGAGGTCGGCACCCGGCGCGCCATAGAGATAGCGCGCGTCAACGGCAATCGTTGCAGGTTCGCCCGCCTGCAGCGCCTTCTGGGTGGGGGTGAGCGTCACGTCGATACGCTCGGGCACATAGTCCTCGACGAGGAAGCTGGTCTCGCCGATCGCCTGCCCCTTAGGATCGGCATAGGCCTGGAGGCGCCAGGTGCCGCGCATCGCGCCGCCGAGGATCGGCAACGACCATGCGCGCCCGCCCTCGCCCTGATCGGCAACCAGCGAACGGCGATATTCGACCCCATCCGGGCGCCGCGCCACCAGCGTCACCGGCAGGTTCGGCGCGGCGACACCCTTGCCGTCGCGCAGGAGCGCCGTGACATACACCGTCTCGCCGGTGCGATAGACGCCGCGCTCGGTGAACACCATCGCGTCGAGGGCGCCGGCTGCGCGCCGTCCCTTCACGCCACGGTCGCTGAGATCGAACGCGCTCTGGCCGAGGTCGAGGAAATTGTAATCCCCCGCCGCGGTCGACGCGACGACGAGGCCGGGCGCCTGGCCGCCGGTGCCGCGTGCGAGCCCGGCGGAAAAGCGTACGCGTCCCTGGGCATCGCTCTTTTCGACGCCCAGCACATCGTTGTTGCGCGCAAGCAACCGGACCTCGACGCCGTCGAGCGGCGCGGCGTTGCCCAGCGAACGCAGCATCACTTCAACGCCACCGCTGCCGGAGATCGACGTCAGGCCGAGATCCGATACCACGAACCACTGGGTCGCCCTGAGCTCATAGTCACCGTCGCCCTTCGGCCCGCCGGACGCCGCAGCCGTCATGAGATAGACGCCGGGCTCGAGCTTGCCGCCGACCGCCTCCATGACGGGAAAGGCCGTGATGACATCCTTGTTCAGCACATTGGCGACATCGAGCGTGCCGCGCCAGACGCGCTGGCCCTTGTCGTCCGCATAGCTGTCGGCGGTGTAGCGGCTGATCTGGCTGAGGAAATCGTCGGAGCGCACGGTCGGCAGCAGGGAGCGGTCACCGACACGCAGGACTTCGACATCAATCTTCGGGGTATTCACCGAAACGATGGGAATGCCCTGCTGGCCGGTGCGCGGCAGCACGTAGTTGCGGCCGGTGAAGCGCACCTGGGGGCCGCGGTCCTTCACATAAATCTCGTAGTCCGCGTTCTTCTGCAGCGCTTCGCCTTCGATCGCCGACGGCAGGCCGCGGCGGATCACGATGGCATAGCGCTCGCCGTGCTTCAGGCCGTCCACGCAGATCTGGCTGCCCTCACCCGTGACGGCAGCATTGCTCGCACCGGTGATCGCGACAAAGGGCGTGAAATCGACCTTGCCCTGCTGCAGCGGCTCCGAAAACTGGAAGCAGGCGCGCGGCGTTGCCGAATCCGAATCCGTCGAGTTGCCGATCAGGCGGAAGCCGTGGCTCGCGACGAGATTGTCGTAGATGCCGCGCCGCGCGGGGATATCCGCCGAGGCAAGGCTCGCCCGGTAGGTATCGATCGCCGAGCGCCATTGGCTGTACTGCGCGAAGAGGGCGCCGAGATCGGCAAGCGCCGTGGCCTCCTGGGCCGCCGTGGTCGCCTTCTGGTAGCCGGCATAGGCCGCGCCCAGGGCGCGCCGCCGAAAATCCTGGTTTTCGGAGTAGTTCGCGCCCTTCGATTGCGCGGCGGCCGCCGAATAGCCGAGCCATGCCGTCACATTATTGGGCTGTTGGGCGATGAGATTGCCATAGAGCGCGAGCGCCCGCAGCGTATCGCCCCGGCCAAGCGCGGCCTGGGCCTCCTGGCGCATGCGGTCCGGCTGGGGCGCAGGACGCGGCGCTTGGCCAACTTGGCCCGCCTGACCAGGCTGCCCCGCCGGCGCGCTCGGGGGCGGGGCCACCTCCCGCTTGATGTCAGCCTCAAGCCGGACGGCCACGCTCGCCAGATCGTCACGACTATAGGTCTTCCGGGCAGGCGCCGGGGCGGTCTGCGGTACTGTCGGCGCCGTTGCGGGTGGGTTCGCCGGCCGCGCCGGCGGGCTGGCCTGCGCGAAGGCCTCGCCTGCAGGAGCGACTACAAGAGCGGGAGCGCACGCCAATCCGAGGGCAACGACCAGACCAGCCAGCCCGGTCTTCACAGGCCTGTTCTGGAACGATGTCGTCATGCGAAACTCCCTTGTGTCGAAGGCCGACGATCAGTTGCTCTTGTATCTGCGGGAGAAACTATCACTCGCGCTGCAATCTGCAACGCGGCTCACGCTCTCCGACTTGCGTGTGACACGTGTCCGAAACAAAGCCTGGTCGGCGGCGTCGACGACTGGACGCCCCCAACGAGTTGTTGCCTAGACGACCTGTCGTCCCTGCCGCCAGACCCGGCGTATGATAGGGACCGTGTCGGCGAGATGCACCTGCACGCAATCGGCCCGTTGGCCGATGGCGATCGCGCCGCGGTCGTAGAGATGCGCCGCGCGGGCAGGATTGAGCGTGATCATGCGGACGGCTTCGGGGAGGTCGATGTCGGCGACGCGCTCCGCCAGCATGAATGCGGCCATGACGAGACTCGCGGGCACATAGTCCGAGGAGATGATGTCGAGCAAGCCCTCGCGCGCCAGATCCTCGGCAGCGATATTCCCGGAATGGGAGCCCCCGCGCACCACATTGGGCCCGCCCATCATGACCCGTATCCCCGCTTCATGCGACTGGCCCGCCGCCTCGTGGGTGGTCGGAAACTCCGCCACGGCGACCCCGTCGGCGATCGATTCCGCGACATGCTCGGGCATTGCATCATCATGGCTCGCCAACACGACGCCGTGACTGTGCGCAAAGGCGACGAGTTCGCGGCGATGACGCCGGGCATTCGCGGCATGCAGCGCGAGGCGCCGCTCGACGACGGCATTGGCCTCCGCCTCGGTGCGCGCCGTCCTGCCGGTGAAATAGACCTTCCACAGCGCGATGTCGCGGAACTGGCGCTGGCCGGGGGTATGGTCCATCAGCGAAATCATATCCACCTGATGGCGGCCGGAAAAACGCTGGACCTGCTCGATGACATCGTTCGTGGCGATTTCGCACCGCAGATGGGTGCGATGGTCGGCCCGCAGATAGTCCCCGGCCCGCGCTTCGTCCAGCGCGCCGGCCAGCGTCCACAAATCCTCGCTCGGCACGCCGCCGTCCGCATCGGAGCCGGCCCTGAGCGAATCGAAGACGGTCGTCACGCCGGCCGCGACAATCTGCGCGTCATAGGCCATCACGGCGCTCAGCGGATGCCAGCGGACCCGGGGACGTGGCTGGAAATGGCTCTCCAGATGGTCCGTATGCAGCTCGGTGAAGCCGGGCAGCAGGTAGTCGCCCCCCAGATCGGTGCCACGCTCCGGCGCCTGTCCCTCGCCCAAGTCAACGATCACGCCGTCGGCGATCGCAAGCCATCCGGGTGCGAGGATCTGGTCTGGCAGGACAAGCTGAGCGTTCTCGATGAGGTGGACAGTCTTTTTCATGGTCTCTTTCTCATGCGCAGTCCTGCCGTCCGTGTAAAGCCACGACTTTCGCGTAAGACCTTGGCCAATCCGCGTCCCGCGCTCGACACCAGGACGGGCGATGCATCTGCCGGCGTAACGGGCATCCCGGTAATCCGCATGAAACTGTGGCAGTTCTCCGGCGCCACCCCTGTCGACGAGACCTGAACGACAGGAGGGACTGGACAGCGCCCGTTGTTGCGTTAAGCTTCACCTATTCGTTTTGCCGTGAAACTTCGATGACATTGATGATCAGAAGGTTCTGGCAGGTGTGTTGATTTTTCATATGCGGCCCAAGCCGCAGCTTCGGTTATTGCGTTGTCGTTTCGCAGCTGCGGTCGTCCTATCCAATTTGTTCTTCAGATCCGTCGCGTTACATCCTTTCAGCCCGCCTTTTTCCGCATCCACCGGCTCAGTCTTCGGAAATTTCTTAATTATTTCATGGGGATATTGCTCGATGCCAGATATTTCACTGGCCGCGACGCTGTCGCTTGCTTCACGCTTTCGTCTGCTTGATGCGCTCTGAGCGGCCCAACGACCATGGGCAGGACTCAACGGGCGCGGCTGCACGGCCGAACTGCAGCCGCGCGCTCGACGCGCCTTAGCCAGGGTCGCGGCGCCTTGGCGGAGGCACGAGCCCAGGCCTTTTTCCGGGGAGGTGCCTCTCGCTGCCGGTGCGGCTGGCCTCAGCTGTTGCGCCTCCTCGGGCTTCTCGCGGTGGCCACGCTCGTGGCGAGCGTGCTGCTCGCCAACCGCGGCGCCCATGCGGGCGCCTGGACTCTCCCCGCCGGCAGGGGGCAGGCGATCGTCACCGGCACCTTCCAGAAGGCAGACCGCTATTTCGACGCGCAAGGCCGGACCATTCGGGGCCCCGACTATCGCAAGTTCGAGGCCACTGCCTTCATCGAATACGGCCTGACCGACACCCTGACGGCGATCCTCTCGCCGTCGCTTCTCTCAACCCGGGTGGCCGGGCCTGCACCGGCGGACTATACCGGCCTCGGCTATACCGAGATCGGCGCGCGTTATCGCATCGTCGACCGCGACGGCTGGATCGTCTCGGCCCAGGCCATCGCCGCCTTTCCCGGGCCGACCAATCCGCTCAACCCGGCGGAGGTCTGCTGCACGGACAAATATGCCGATGCCCGCCTCCTCATCGGCAAATCGTTCATGCTTGGACGGTGGCCCTCCTTCGTCGACGCCCAGGCCGCCTACCGCCTGCGCGCCGGGGCGGCCAGCGACGAGGTTCGCCTCGACCTGACGTTCGGCATCCGTCCCCTGCCGCAATGGCTCTTCCTGGCGCAGTCATTCAACGTGCTCGCGACGAACGGGCTTGCCGGCGGCGGCCTGCTGGGGCTATTGAGCGGCACGCGTTATCATAAGGTGCAGGTTGGCGCCGTGTGGGATTTCGCCGACAATTGGTCGCTTCAGGTCGCGGGTGTCGCCACCCTTCAAGGCAAGAACGCGCCGCTCGAACGTGGACTCGTCAGTGGTTTATGGTACCGCTTCTGACATGACGACAGCAATGGGAGCGCTTCCTTTCATGCCTTCACCGAAACCTCGCATCATGCCGGTCCTCTTGTCCGGCGGCACGGGCACCCGGCTCTGGCCCCTGTCCCGCGAGGCATACCCCAAGCAGCTCCTGCCGCTGGCCAGCGACAAGACCATGCTGCAGGAGACCGCGCGCCGCGTGGAGGATCGCTCCACCTTCATGGCACCCGTCGTCATCGCCAATGCCGAACATCGGTTCGTCATTGCCGAGCAATTGCGTGGCCTCG
This sequence comes from Chelatococcus asaccharovorans, assembly GCF_003201475.1. Lineage (GTDB taxonomy): Bacteria > Pseudomonadota > Alphaproteobacteria > Rhizobiales > Beijerinckiaceae > Chelatococcus > Chelatococcus asaccharovorans. Next base: position 92,312 of record NZ_QJJK01000008.1, read on the forward strand.
GCATCGAGGATGCCACCATCGTGCTGGAGCCCGTCGGACGCAACACGGCGCCGGCCGCCGCCACAGCCGCCCTGATCGCGGTGAATGAAGATCCCGACGCCATCATCCTCCTGATGCCCGCCGACCACGTGGTCGGCGATCCCAAAGCCTTTCTGAAGGCGGTGGAAGCCGGCGTCGCCGCCGCGGATGCCGGCAAGCTCGTGCTGTTCGGCATCAAGCCCACCGCGCCGGCCACGGGCTACGGCTATATCCATATCGGCGCGGCCTTGCCCGAGGCGCCAGGCGCACATACGGTCGCGGCCTTCCGCGAGAAGCCGGATACGCCAACGGCGACAGCCTATCTCGCCGACGGCACCTATCTCTGGAACAGCGGCATCTTCCTGTTGCCCGCACAAGCCTTCCTCGACGATCTCGCCGTGCTCGCGCCGGATATTCTCGCCGCGAGCCGCGAGGCGCTCGAGAAGGCCAAGAGCGACATGGACTTCCTGCGCCTCGACGATGAGGCCTTCCGCGCCTCGCCCTCGATCTCCATCGACTATGCCGTGATGGAAAAGACCGACAAGGCGGTGGTCGTGCCGGCCGATTGCGGCTGGGCGGACGTCGGCAGCTGGTCCGCGCTCTGGGAGATCGGCGCGCGGGATCAAGCCGGCAACGTCATCGCGGGCGACGTGGTCGCCGAGGACGTCAAGGGCTCCTACCTGCGCGGCGAGGGCCAGCTCGTGGCGGCGCTCGGTGTCGAGGATCTCGTCGTCGTGGCGACACCCGACGTGGTGCTCGTGACCCGGCGCGATCGCGACCAGGACGTGAAACGTCTCGTCGAGCGCCTGAAAAAGGACGGCCACGAGGCCGCGACGCAGACGCCGCGCGTGCACCGCCCCTGGGGCTATTACCAGTCGCTGCACATGGGCGAGCGCTTCCAGGTCAAGCGCATCACGGTCAAGCCTGGTGCCAAGCTGTCCCTGCAGAAGCATTTCCACCGTGCCGAGCACTGGGTCGTGGTCAATGGCACGGCACTCGTCACCCGCGACGCCGAGGAACTGCTGCTCCGGGAGAACGAGTCGATCTTCCTGCCGCTCGGCTGCGTGCACCGGCTTGAGAATCCGGGCAAGGTTCCGCTGAATCTCATCGAGGTGCAGTCAGGCCCCTATCTCGGCGAGGACGACATCGTGCGCATCGAGGATGTCTATGCGCGCATCGACAAGGCGAACGAGGCGGGGTGACAATCGCTGACCGCAACGCCGTTGGATCCCCTTCCCGGCCGGCTGGCGCCGGCCGCCGGGGATGACACTGAAGGAACTGCAGCCTGGCGTAATCCGATCGACCGGCTATGCGTCAGGCAAATGTTGGCTTCAGGCAAGGGTTGGCTTCAGGCAAGGGTTGGGTGTCATTCCCGGCGGCCGGTGAAACCGGCCGGGAAGGGAAACCATAAAGCACCTCGCCAGGCCCCCAACGCCGGTCCACGCCTGGTGACGGCACCCGCCCCGATCAGGCGTGCCCCGCATCGATAGCGGCCATGACGCCGCGCAGTTCGGCGAGACCCTTGAGCCGTCCGATGCAGGAATAGCCGGGATTGGTGCGCTTGCCGACATCGTCGATCAGCAGGTGGCCATGGTCGGGGCGCATCGGGATATTCGCGTCGGCGCGGCCCTCTGCGCGCCGACGCCGTTCTTCCTTCATCAGGCCCGCGACCACGCCGACCATGTCGGACGAGCCGTCGAGATGCTCGGCCTCATGGAAGGTTTTCGGCGCCTCGCGCCTGACGTTGCGCAGATGGGCGAAATGGATCCGCGGTGCGAATTCATCGACCATCGCGACGAGGTCGTTGTCCTCCCGCGCACCGTAGGAACCGACGCAGAAGGTCAAGCCGTTGGCGTTGGAATCGACCCCCGCGAGGATCGCCCGGGCATCGTCGGCGGTGGAGACGACGCGCGGCAGACCGAACAGCGAAAACGGCGGATCGTCGGGATGGATGCAGAGCCTTGCGCCCTCCTCCTCGGCAACAGGAACGACATCCGCCAGGAAGCTGACGAGATGGGCCCTGAGATCCTCGGGCGTGATACCGTCATAGGCGGCGAGCAGACGGCGCATGCCGACCCGGTCGTGATGGAAATCCGCCCCTGGCAAGCCGGCAATCACATTGCCTTCGAGGGCGTCGCGCGCGCTCGGCAGGAGCGCCTCGAAGCGCTGCCGGGCCGCCGCCAGAACGTCCGCATCATAAGAGCCTTCCGCGTTCGGACGCTCCAGAATGAACACGTCATAGGCCGCGAAATCGATGATGTCGAACCTCAGCGCATAGCCGCCCGCCGGCACGGGATACATGAGATCCGTGCGCGTCCAGTCCACCACCGGCATGAAATTGTAGCAGATGGTCTTGACGCCGGCCCGCGCGACGGCGCGTAGCGAGGCGATCCACGCATCGACATAACGCCTCCGGTCCGGGCCGTTGGTCTTGATGGCATCGTGGACGGGAATGCTCTCGACGACCGACCATGTCAGCCCGGCCTCGGCGATGATCGCCTTGCGCTTGGCAACCTCCTCATCCGTCCACGGCTGGTCGGCTGGAATGTGGTGGAGCGCCGAGACGATACCGGTCGCGCCGGCCTGCCGCGCATGGGACAATTCCACCGGGTCCTGAGGCCCGAACCACCGCCATGTCTGTTCCACCTTGAACCTCTCCTCGATAGGCCAGGGGCGCGCGGGGCGCAGCAAGGCCCTCTTGCCGGCCGCGGCGACGCATCCCGATCGCGCAGTCATAGACCAGCCCGGAGCCCTGCGGAAGTCGGCAAGGCGCGGGTGACATATGCCGGTCTCCGCTGCAGTGCATGCCCGTTGGGTTAGTCGCGTGTTGTTATTCCCTCACCGTTGCGGCAATCAGCGTATAGTGGACCATGTCGCCCTGTCGGGGAGTGCAATCGGGGGGACGTGCTGTCCCAAACGCAGATTGGGGGATCAATGAAGCTCGACTTCACGACGCTCTACGTTGTCGTCCTTCTGAATTCATTGATGCTTTCGATCATCTGGGGCAGCATCGCTGGAACATACAGGAACTTTCTCCCGGCCAGGTATTGGCTCGCGAGCAGTCTGATCAATACGGTCGGCGGCTCTGTTCTTCTGCATACATCCGGTGATTATGCCATTCTGGCTGCGATCGCTGGAAATGCGCTCATCATATTCGGATTTCTCAATATCTGGATGGGCCTCCGCATTTTCTTCGGGCTTTCATCCGGAATCGGCATCGCCGTGGCCGTCACTACGGTCTGTGCGGCGCTGATGGTGCTGCTGATAGACGCGCCACGCGCGCGCAACATGGTTTATTCAGGCGGCCAGCTCGTGCCGATGGTGCTCAGTATCCTGCTCCTTGCCGGCCAAAAATCGCTCGGGGTCGGAGGCATCATCACCATGGCGGCGATGGGCATCGGCGCGCTCAGCCGCCTTATCGTCATCGGCAGCAATATCGCCGTCCTGGCCCAGGCGTTCACGGCCGGCGGGTTCTTCAGTATCGCGCCCGTGACTCTGCTGCTGGTGATCTGCAGCGGAATCGTCTGGAACTTCGGGCTCGCCACCATGGCCATCGACAGGCTGCGCGAGGAGGTTGCCATCCTTGCCGCGTCGGACGATCTCACGAGCCTCGCCAACCGCCGCGGCCTCAATGAGCGGCTGTCGCTGGCGATGCGTCGGGCGCGCCGGTCGGGTCAGACTTTCGCCGTGATGCTCGTCGATCTCGATAATCTCAAGCAGATCAACGACAGCCTCGGCCATTCGGCGGGCGACGCCGCGATCATCCACACCGCGGAGCTGATCCGGGCCGTCATGAGCCAGCAAGATTACGCGGCGAGGCTCGGCGGCGACGAATTCTGTGTGATCATAGCGAAACCGCACGCGTCCGCGCCTGGCGCGGACGCGGCTTCCTTGTCGCGCCCTGCGCAGATGGCCGACGCCCTGCTCGAACGGTTGGCCACCACCCCTCTCCGCTTCGCGGGCACGACCCATCCGATCTCCGCGAGCATCGGCATCGCCGCCTGGCGCCCGCGGGACCACGAGCACCACGCGGATATCCTGGCGGAGGCCGATGCCGCGCTCTATGCCAGCAAGACCGCCGGTCGCAATACGGTGACGATGGCCATACCGGCGGCAATTGACACCACCGGCGCCCCTGTTCTAGGGAGTGGCGCATGAACAAGCGCTTCGCCCTCTCCGGACTCTACTACGCGCCGCTTCCTTAGCGGCGGGGTGCTTTGTCATCTTTCAACCGCTGCGTCGCCAGCGGTTGTTGCGAAAGACCTCCCTGGCGCGTCACTCGCCGAGGTCAGACCATGTCTATACAACCCAGTCATACACCCCAGCCCCTTCTCGGCCTCGTCGGCTTCGGCGCCTTTGGCCGGCTGATGGCCCAGCACCTCAACGCGCATTTCCGCATCCTGGTCCACGACCCCGCCCTCCCCCCCGGGCCGGTTGAGGGGCATCCGGCGGTCAAGGCCGCCGAATTGGCATCCGTGGCGCGATGCCCGATCGTGGTTCTTGCGACGCCCATTGACGGACTGGAGGAGGTCGTGGCCGCACTCGCGCCGCATCTCTCAGCCGGGACGCTGGTGCTCGATGTCGGGTCGGTGAAAGTCATCCCGGCGGCGATCATGAAGCGCGGGCTGCCCGCCGACGTCGATATCGTTGCGACGCATCCGCTCTTCGGCCCGCAGAGCGCGCGCGACGGTATCGCCGGCCTCAAGATCGCCGTCTGCCCCATTCGCGGCCGCCGCGGCCTCCGGGTGGCAGCCTTCCTGCGCCGCGCGCTCGGCCTTGATGTCATCATCACGACACCGGAAGCGCATGACGAGGACGCGGCGGTCGTCCAGGGCTTGACCCATCTCATCGCCAAGGTGCTTGTGCGGATGGAACCCCTGCCGACGCGCATGACGACCCGCAGCTTCGATCTCATCATGCAGGCCGTCGGCATGGTGCGCCACGACTCGCCGGCCGTGTTCCAGGCGATCGAGCGCTCCAATCCCTATTCCGCCGCGGTCCGCGACCGCTTCTTCAGGCTCGCTGCCGCCCTCAAGCTGGACCTCGAGGACCACGCCGCCGGCGAGGCGTCGGCCCCACTGGTGGCAGGGTCCCCGGCGAACGGCGCACAACCGTCAATGCCCGACCGATCCCGAAAACACATTGACGATGATGACACCGGCGATGATCAGGCCAAGCCCGAGAAAGGCCGGCGCATCGAGGCTCTGCTTGAACCAGACCCAGCTCACGGCTGAAATGAGCACAATGCCGACACCGGACCAGATGGCATAGGCAATCCCCGTCGGTATCGTGCGCAAGGTCAGCGACAGGCAATAGAACGCCAGCCCGTATCCCACGGCCGTCAACAGCGTCGGGCCGAGACGGGTGAAGCTGTCGGATGCCTTGAGCGCCGTGGTGGCCACCACCTCGGCGACAATGGCGATCAGGAGATAAAGGTAGCTCGATGCGCTGGACACTTTGGCTCCACAACCGGAGGGAACAGACCCCCCTCCTATCGACGACATGATGCCGATGTCCAATCACATGAGAGACCAACAGTCGTCAATCCAGCGCGGAATCGCAAGCAATCACCGGAAACCACGTGCCCCTGAGCAGGATCACGGCCTGATCGCGCGTCCTATCATCGAATTGGCTGAAAGACCCGACGCAGATGAAGCCGCCGCCCTGATCGCCGCCACAAGATCGATACGATCACCCAGAAAACGCCACATTGCGCGGCGAATACTTATGATGGCTCTCGCCTGGGAGCCGAATACACTTTACTGTACAATAAATTTTGGAGTGGATCAATGGAAAGTCCACGAACCGGCGCTGTGAGAGACAGGGCCCGCTTCATTCGCGACCAAAATATTGAAAAATTCCATCGAATGCTTGCGTCAGAGCCTGATGAGGACAAACGAAGACTCCTTCGCGCGTTGATTGACGCGGAGCATGAAAAGCAGCTTTCGCGCAGCCTTTGGCCTCTGACGGGACGTTAAAGGATATCACTCGGCCGTCGAAATGACTTGGCGCTCTTCCTGATGACTTGGCGCTCTTCCTCCCGGTGACAGGACCGTCCTGTCGCGGCGCTATTTTTTGCCCCGCAGCGGCATATTCTGAACCGGCACTGCGCGCCATTGCTCAGCCCTCGAAGCCCGCCAATAGCCGGTGCCGATGCAAAAACGGCCGGCGCTGCCATGCCGACGCCGGCCGTCCGTCCGTCCGCAGGAGCGATCGCTCAAGTCTTCGGTTCTTGGCTAGCCTTCGGTTCTTGGCTAGCCTTCGGTTCTTGGCAAGCCTTCGGTTCTTGGCAAGCCTTCGGTTCTTGGCAAATCTTGGGCTCTTGGCAAATCTTGGGCTCTTGGCAAGTCTTCGGCTCTTGGCAAGTCTTCGGCTCTTGGGGCGAAATCAGGAGCCCCGCCTCCTCGGCAGCCGAGACGAAAGCCACACGCGCCTGGTCGGACCAAACCTTGCCTTCAAGGGCCTCACGGCAGAGTGATACAGCTGCCAACCTCTTGGCAGTTGACGCAAAGGCAGATGGCCAGTGCCCCACAAGCAATATCACCGCATCGTCGAGCCGACATATTTCCACGGCCCCCTTATGGGGCATGGCAACCAGAACGGGCTCGAACTCTCGAATTCTGCGCTTAGCCAAACGATATCGGCGTTGTTCTTCCAGCGTCAAATGACCCTTACGCTCCCTCCTCATACCCCCGTACTGGATGACATATCCGTGCGCACCGTTGCAATGGCGTTCTGGGCGCACGCCTCCTCTCGCGCTTCTGCCGGGCGAAGGAACTGAGGTCTGGCGAAGAGATCGGGTCTGGCGAAGAGATCGGGCCGGATGATGTTTGGCGTCGAACGACGCAGGCTCCGGTGAACAAACCGCCACCTCCAGCGTTGAGTCATCAGCGCTCAGCATGGAGGCGAGTATGAATAAAGACGAAGTCAAGGGTACTTTCACGGAAGTTGCGGGCCGGGCCAAGGAGGCTGTGGGGGATGCGATCGGCAACCGCCGCGTCCAAACGGAAGGCATGGTCGATCAGGTCGCCGGCGCGACACAGCATGCCTATGGTGTCGCGAAAGAACGCGTTGCTGATGTCGCCGACGCTGGGCGCGCCTATTATGACGAGGGTGTGCATGCGATCGGCCGCCGCGTCGAAGAACAGCCCGTGGGCAGTCTCCTCTTTGCAGGCGTCATCGGATTTGCGGTTGGCTGGCTGTGCCGCGGGCGCCAGCAGTAGCGCAAATCCGACCTAAAGTTGACTCGTCAGTTGCCGACAAGATCTTGAATTATCTCGTTTATGTTGAACGGGAGCAAGTCCGCGACGAGCGGACTTGTCCCGTTTGATACTCGGGGAATTCCTGCTCGGGGGTATTCATGCTTGGGAATTCCTGGCTTGGCTGCTGGGGTCGATGCCGGCGCCCGGGTGGATGGACAGCAAAAGGTCGCGACGATGCTCGATCACCACATCCGACAGGAGGCCAGGCTTCTGACAGGAAGGCAGGCTTCCGACGCCAAGGACCACGCTCAGTCACCGCGATCTTCGAAGAGGAGACCGGTTTGCTGCGGCCGAGACATGGCGGCGCGACATGGCAGTGAGACATGGCAGACTGTATCTGCTCTCGGCCAGAATGAGCGCCTTGAGATCATTCCGGCCGAAAACGACTATGGCATCCGCTGACGAAGGCAGGTGTCCGGTTACTTCGCCAGAACGATTTCGCTTGGACGCCAGCTCTTGTCGAAGAACGACGGCAACGGGCTGTAGAGGCGCAGGATTGTGAACCAGCCCTTCCCGGGGTCGGTCTGGATCCAGTTGCCGCGCGCCACGCCCTCCGGCTGGGCGGGGCCGAAATAGACCGTGGTCGTCCCGTCGGCGGCGACCTCCGCGGCCGGAGAGGGATAGCTCTGGCTGCCGGCGCGCGGATATTTCTGCGGCGTCTGCAGCATGGAGCGCGTCTGGTTGTCGTAGAGTGTGAAGGACCAGAACGCCTTGGCGGGAATGTCCTTGGGCAGTGTCACCTTGTAGGTTTTGGCGCCATCGAACGGGGTTCCGTCAGGAGCGAGGAAACTCATGAGGTACTGCGAGCCCACACCCGGGATGCGCATGATCATGCCCGGCGAATCGAGTGTGTAGCCGTAATAGAAAGCTGTGCGGGAATCGAGCGCGCGCGCGCCGGTCGGTGCCAGCGGCTCGAACATTCCATCCTTGAAGATGGGCGGCGGGGTCTCGAAAAACGCGCCGCCGTCCCACAGCATGCTGCCCCACTGCGAATCCTTGTAGTAGGCCCAGTCTGGGTGCTGCATGGCATAGCGCCAGTTGAGCGCCCGGCCGCTTGCCTGGCCGACCAGGGCTGCGTCCGACAGGATTCTCTTCATCCGCTCGTCGGGCTTGAACGCCTTGCCATGCACGATGCCGATCGCCGCAAGCTGCCCGGCGAGCTCGACGTCGTAGCTGGTAGCGGGCTCGTTCTGGACGTTTTGATTGATGAGTTCGAAGAAGCCGTAGTCGCTTGGCGGAATCGTATTGAACGACAACCCGCTTGCCTCGATGAATTTCGTCTCGGGAACCTTCGGCTCTCCCGCGATACGCACCGTGCCTTCGAGGGCTTGCGCAAGGCTCGTTCCGAAAGAGCCAGGCTGGTGGGGATAGATCTTCAGGTTCTTCTTGACGTTCTCGACGGCCGGCTTGGGGTCGTTGTCGACGAGATAGGCCCGCGCGGCGTAAAGAGCGAGGTTCGTCTTTGAATGCGCGATGAAGTAGCCGCCCTCAGGCAACGGGCCGTTATAGTCGGGCCCGACGATCAGATATTTGCCGCCGAGCCCACGGTCGGGGCCGGGGCCGCCGATATCGATGATCCACGAGAACCACATGTCGTTGATCGTGCCGACGGCGTCCGACGGCTGCTCGACCACCACCGGGCCTTTGCTCAGGTCGAGCGCCGTGAGGTAGTAGACCGTGTCGGCGTTCGCCGTCAGGAACAGCGAGTTCGAATCCATGAGCTCGGAAAAGATGGCGACGTCGCCGGGCTTGACGCCGATGCTTTCGAAGCCTTTGACGATCGCCAGGGCCGAGGCGCCGCGGAAGCTGTTATTGTAGACGTTGAGTGCCTGGGTGAAATCGAGCGTGTCGTACACTTTTCTGGCGGTTTCGGCGGTCGGCGCGCCGTCTTTGAACTGCAGCGTGCCGATGCGCGTCTCAGCCGTGTCGGGCGCGCCAAGAGACCGAACGGTCTCGTGCGACACCTGCTGCGACATCTGCGCCATCGCAGCGCCGGAGGGCAGCGTGAGGGCAGCGACGAGAGTGGCACCGGCCAATTTCAGGTAGCGTCTCATGATCTGTTTCATCCCTTTGTCGCGGTCCGGACTGCGCAATGTCTCACCCGACACCACGCGTCTTTTGGTCGCAATAACGACTGCGCCAATATTGAGCGCCGGCAGCGGCCAGGCCTCCAGTTTGCCCGGGACACCTCTGTTGCGCCACAAAGCAACAATCGGATTTCAAGACCACTCATTTTGCGCCACCATGGCGGTATCCTCGGAGCGTCGCGCGCATGGCAGAGATCCCGGTCATCTCCAACCACATCTTGCACGGCATGCCGGCTTTCCTGCGCCAGGTCATCGGCGACAGGGCGCTTCGGCAGGCCAACCGCGCCGTCGGCTTCGATCTCGAGCTGACCGAGGGACGGAACTGCTTCATTCCGCACGCGGCGGTGATCGGTTTCCTGAACGGCGCAGCACGGGCGGCGGGGGAGCCTTATCTGGGCCTCCTGTTGGCTCCGGTGATGGACGCCGCCAACTATGGCAGCTTCGGGCACTACGTGCTTGGGGCCGATACCCTCGGGAACTCCATCGCGCGCGCCACTGCGGCTCTCTGTTATCATAGCACGGATGACCGGATGTCGGTCGCGATCGTCGGCGACGAGGCGCGCTTCAGCTACGTCTTTGCCCTGGCCGGCCGCGCCGGCTACGACATTGTCGCCTGCGCCGCGGCGGGGGTCCTCATGAGCGTGCTCAGGGCCTATTTGCCGATCGACTGGCGGCCGCAACGCATTGAGCTTGATATTGACAAGCCGCGCCAGACAGGGCCGTTCGAAGACGTCTTTCAGTGTCCCGTCATTTTCAACGCACCCGCCGTGACCATCGTCATGGAACGGCATCAGCTGTCTACGGCGCAACGGCGCGCGTCATGGTCGACGATCACCATCGAGGATGTGGCGCGGGACAGGCAAGGCGGCGCTCCCCGTGATGTCCTCGATGTGGTCGTCGAGCAGATCCGCGCCCAGGTCCTCACCGGCAGCGTGACCATCGACAGTGCTGCGCAATCGATGGACATCAGCATCCGAACGCTGCAACGCGCGTTGAACCGTGCCGGGACCGATTTCCGCAGCTTGGCGAACGCGGCGAGGCTTCAGCGCGCCATCGAGTTGCTCCGGCACACGCGTGGATCGGTCACCCGTGTTTCGGCGGAGATGGGATATTCCTCTCCCGCCAATTTCGCCCGGGCCTTCCGAAGGGCGACCGGCCGCGGACCGCGGGAGTTTCGCGCGGGGATATAGGGCCGATTTCCCCCGCCGCACGGGCCGGGAAATGGGCGGTAGTCGGCCGGGGTATCCCTGTACAGTCCTCTCGCATCCACGCTACAGTTGGCCAAGATGGGAGGGCTGGTCATGAAACATCTGCGTATCGTTGGTGGGGTTATAGGCTTGTTGGCTGCCGGCGAAGGTGCCCTTGCGCAGGATATGCTCGCCATCAAGGGGACATGGACCCCCTCCCAGGGCGCTCACATCGTGGACGGGCAGAGCCGCCACCACGAGAGCGGAACCACGGCCGTCCCGGGCCAGGACACGCTGAAAAGGCACAACTCGAAATTCGTCTTCCGTTTTGAAGGACAGGAAGGCAGGACCTTCTGGGGGTCGCTCTCCTCGGACAAGGTCTCGGAGAGGCTGATCGGTGCCCTGTCCGTGGATGGGAAACGCTTCGTGATGGCCGATCAAGATGGCACTTTCACCGGCACCGTCGTGGATTCCAACACATTGGACTATTGCTATACCCACGTCACGCCGACCGACAGGGCGGTCGCTTGCGGGCTTCTCGTCCGCGAGCGGTGACAGACGGCATCCGCCCCCCTTTGATCGTCATCAGACCTGTCTATGTCAAACCCACCGAAATCCCGGTAACGGGGCGATTTGAATTTGCGGCTTCAGGCCCAAAATGGGTCTGTGCAAAGTTCAAGCGAACCATAAAAGCAGTCCGTCATGCCGGCGCAGTCCAAGCGGTAGGAACGCGTTACACCGACATGCAGAGATGCTGACGCATCTGCACGTCGGCTCCGCTCAAGCGCCGCGCGGGCTTGACCGAGGCTCGATGAGTCAAGCTCGTCGAGCCTCGGCTTTTTGCGTTCATCCATAATTTTGCTGTAAAATTTGCCTATGATCTGACGCAGCTCCCGGCGAATCGGCGCAGGATTGTCACAAGCTGGAGTGGGCATGCGGTCCCCAATCCCTAGGTTCGTGCACATGCGATTGCGCTGGTACGCGAAGGCGACCGGCGACGTCCTGTTGCGGAATTGGCTATGGTGTTTTGTCGCCGGCGCAGTGATCCCCTGGGACATGACGTTTCTGCTTGGACTTTCGGCGCTGTTGAATGACCTCCTCGCTCGTGATCAAGGGTTCGGGTGGCGCATCGTGTTTCCGCTACTGTTGCAAGCGGCGGGACTAGCATGGACCGGCGCGCAGCGAAACGCGATTGGCGGCGGGGAATTTACGTCCTATGCAAGCACAATGCCGCTTTCGGCCGGCGCGCGGCGCGCCGTCAATCTTCTTATTCTGGCGGCTGCCGACAACCTCTGGCTGATTCTTTTCGTGCTGGCGGCGGCGTTCCCGCCAGCCGGCGACCCGTATCCCGGCGCGTTTAGAATTGCGGCTCTTTTGGCGCTCCTCGTGCTGTTCTTGTCGGCGCAACTGGCGCTGCTCGAACGAAACACCGCGGCGATGATGGCAGCTCTCGCGGCGAATATTCCCCTGGCTCTGTCTCTGACAGTCAACGGCTGGCCGCTTCAGTGGGTGCTTCTCTTCGCCGCTCCGGCGCTGGCGGTGGCGGGCTTTACCGAGTCGCGGTTGACCGCCTCAATAAAATCAATCAAAGCGCCGCGAAAATTACGGTCAAACAGCCTGGCGCTAAAAACACCCATTGCTTTGCGGATTCAACTCAAGGCGTTGGTCGAGACGCCTATCGGCTCGGTCCTGCGTATTTGCGCGGCGCTGGGCATGGCCGCCTTTGCCGATTTTCTGCTCCAGGCCTTCGACTACGATTCCCGCTCCGCGACGACGGTCGTGGTCGCCATGGCGTTTGTCGCTATCTTCCTCAGCGGATTCTACCGCGCGCTGCGCATGGCTCACATGACAATGGCGCTCTATTCTGCGACACTGCCCCTTCGGGCCAGGTTCTGGGCGATTTGCGACACTTTGCTGGTGTGTTTGCTTGGACTGCCGCCGCTGGCCATTCTGCTGCTGCCCGCAATCATCCACAAAGTCGCCGCCGTGCCCGTCCTCACCGCTCTTTCGGCGGCTTTTCTGGCGTTGCTCGCAGCGATCCGGCTTCCCGTTGTTTTTGGCGGGCGGCGAGCCGTTCTCTATTTGGTGTTTTTGACGACCGCTTGGTCGGGTGCGGCAATCGCGGCCGTCGCCCATTGAAGGAAGCGCTTCGATGCTGAAATGCGAAGGGTTGCGCAAATCGTACAGCGGGCGGCCCGTCCTGCAAGAAATCGGCTTTGAACTCCCGGCTGGAGCCTGGGCGCTGCAAGGTCCGAACGGCTGCGGAAAGTCTACATTGTTGCGACTGCTCGCCGGCGCGGAGGAGCCGGACGCCGGCGATATCTGCATAGCCGGCGTCGGTATGCGCGAAGCGCCGCTGCGGGCGCGCCAGCACCTTTCCTACGCGCCAGACGAGAGCCCAATCTATCCATTCCTGACAGGCTCAGATCTGCTCGATTTCGTTTGCATGGCGAAAAAGCGCCCGCTCGACACATATGTCGTCGGACTGATCGATGGGTTCGGGCTGCCGCCCTTCATGGGCGTCCGCTTTTCCAACCTGTCCCTTGGATCGCAAAAAAAGCTGCTTCTGTGCGCGGCTTGGATTGGAGAACCAGACGTCATTTTTCTTGACGAGCCAAGCAACGGATTAGATCTCGCGTCGCGTGACCTTCTTGCAGAGCTTATTCGTCAACGCTCCCGCGAGACGACGATATTCTATGTTTCACACGACAGAGACTTTGTCGCCGCTACCGAAGCGAATGTCCTGACGATGAAGGATTTATCGCTCAGGGTCATAAACAGACATCCAAAATGACCCACCACCGAATTCGCACAGGTATCGCAATCCTGCCGAACCGGGCCGCCGCCTTCCATTCCGGCGGCCAAAGGCCGCAAGCTCGGCGCAGGTCAGGTCCTGATGCCTTTCGCAACTTGGGCGGGGTGCGCGTGATCGCGCCGCGCCCTCGACGTTGATTGGTGTGCGTTCACTCAGAGGGCCGAGCAAGCTGGCCTCAATGTCGGCCGCCGGCCATGGTCACCGCCGGCAGCACGTCAACAAGATCCTGAGGGTGCAGAGATACCTGATCTTGCACGTCACAGTGCTCAATATGCACTCGCTCATCGACCTGCCCGTCTTGCTGAAGAAGGCAGGGCTGCGCCAGGCGACCGCAACGCGCTGAGATCTCGACGGGATAGAAATAAGCCGATGATATCGCTCGCCAATCGGCAACCGACATGCAGCGATCGGTCGTCAATCATAACCTGGAAGCGGATAGCAGGCCGGCCGAACCTCGGGTCAGAAGGCGGGAATTTGGGATAAGATGCATTTGTTTGATCGAGATGGGTTGCAGACCGCCGATGGCAGAGCTATAAGACCGGCCTCGCGGCAAGCGATGTCGGAGTGTAGCGCAGTCTGGTAGCGCACCTCGTTCGGGACGAGGGGGTCGGAGGTTCGAATCCTCTCACTCCGACCATCAAAGCCACTGAGTTTCCTCACTTTTTTCTATATCTGTTCCCTTAAATTCTAGGGCGGGGACAGTTATGGGGACAGATTGAGGCCCTGGGACAGATACCTGGGATGGGAAAAGGCGCCGCGAGGGCGCCTTCTCTATTCAAGGGCTTGGCCGAATCAGGCGGCGTTCGCTGCCTTCACCCCATCAGCCACCCACCGCCATTGACCACACTCAAGGCCCCATCGTGCGATGATGCCGGCCCGAGCCCGCCGCTCGGTCAGGTCATTCGGCAGGCGGTGTGTTGCCTCCTCCTGCACCGCCGCCAGCATGAAGCTGAGCCGTTCGACCTCGAACCCCGAGAAGATCTTCCACTGCGCCGCTCGACGTGGCGCAGTGAACCGCGAGCACGTCCTTGGCGGTGTTGATGGCGAGATAGAGGGCGGACAGCCGGGTCATTTCCACGCCGGACAGATCCACGTCCAGGATCGTCGCGTCCGGTGTCGTCTCGCTCAGGGGGAGCCCCGTCATGCAGCGCCTCCCGTCTTGGCGATGGCGTTGCGGACCACTTCGCCCACGATGGTACGCTCAACCGAGGCCCACCATCACATCGAACGAACTTCGTACGATGACATCCGACGAATTTCGTCGGAGGTGGCGACGAGATTCGTCGGAACCTTGAACGACAAAAGCCGCCCCGTCCCGAAGATGGGGCGGCGATGCGAAGTGAATTGCGTGATGGCCAAGGCCGTGTACCCATAAACCCAGCGACGTGATGCGACGAACGCAATGTCCGCTTTACCCCTATAGCGGCCGAGTTCGTGCGGCAGCGCAATATGTCGCGATGGGCCAACAGCGGAAGTCCGGATTCGCGCGCGGGGGCGAGGCCTAACTATCAATAGGCGAGAATGTGCACACGACCTCATACATGCCCGGCTCAAATTTCGCGATCGTGAGCGCCTCTTCGAGAAAGGGTAGCGGTCCAGGATCCTGGCGCATGGACTCATAGTCTTCCACGCTGCGCCACTGCGCATACATGGTCACTTTCGTGCCGTCGAGGCTCCGATGAAGGGTCGAGGAAACAAAGCCAGGTGCCCGGCTGACGAATTCATCGGTCGCGCGCGCAAGCAAATCGAGGAGCCGGTCCTGGTTGGCGGGATCTACCGTGAAGACATTTATTAGGCTGATCATACGGTTCGGTCCTCTCTTTTGTTGCCTGATGCCTTGCCTATCACGAAGGGGGAGTTCCAATTGGCCTGCTGCCGTTTTCGTGGACGGCCAGTTAAGCTAACCTGACCTTCTTTTCGAACTCGACCGGGCTGATGTAGCCGATGGTCGAGTGCCGGCGAACGGCATTGTAGAAGCGCTCGATGTAATCAAACACGTCGGCACGAGCATCGTCACGTGTCCGGTACACCCTGCCTCTGATCCGCTCGGTCTTCAGCGAGGAGAAGAAGCTCTCCATCGCGGCGTTGTCCCAGACATTGCCAGAGCGGCTCATCGAGCAGGTGACGCCGTTGTCGGCCATGAGCTTCTGGAACTGCTCGCTGGCATATTGGCTGCCCTGGTCCGAAGGGTGCAGCAGGGCATCCGGCTTTCCTCTGCGCCAGATCGCCATCATCAGCGCATCGGTCACGAGCCCGGCGGTCATTTCGGGCTTCATCGACCAGCCCACCACACGGCGGGAGAAGAGGTCGATGACGGCGGCAACGTACAGCCAACCTTCTGCGGTCCAGATATAGGTGAAGTCGGCGATCCAGCGCTGGTTCGGACGCTCGGCATGGAACTCCCGGCCGAGCGTATTCGGCGCGATGGCCGATCGCTGGCCACCGTCCTTGGGCAGGCTGCGCCGACGCGGCCTGGCACGCAAAGCCTGGGCACGCATCAGCCTCTCGACGCGATGCAGGCCGCAATCGATGCCCTCCGCCAGCACGTCCCGCCAGACACGCCTGGCACCATAGGTCCGATCCGAACCAAGGAAGCTTGCCCGGACCCTGTTGCCGATCTCCTCGTCGTCGCGTGAACGCCGGCTCGGCAACCGGTTGAGCCAGGCATGGAAGCCCGAGCGCGACACATCCAGCGCTTCGCAAAGCCATGCCCAATTCTTCCGACAAGAACTTGCCAGATCCCCCGGTGCTTCGCAATGAACGTGAACCTCATGTCACGTCCTTCGCGAAGTAGGCTGCGGCCTTTTTTAGGATGTCGCGCTCCGCCTTGAGCTTGGCCACCTCGCGCCGCAGCTTCTCGATCTCAAGCTGCTCCGGCTTCATCTGGCCGTGGCCGGGAAAAGCCTGCGCCGGATCGGCAGAGAAGAGCTTAACCCATTTGCGCAGCTGGTTCTCATGGACATCCAAATCCCGAGACGCCTGCGCCACACTCACTCCGCGATCCTTGATCAGGCGAACCGCCTCGATCTTGAACTCACGCCCAAACTGTCGTCGCCTCATACGCCACCTCCGGTTTCATGAAACACCCAATCTCGGTGTCCACGAAACCGGCAGCAGGCCAAATCGTCTGGTGTCGTCGACGATCAGTCACCTGGTCAGTTGCTATCGCCCATCTGACAAAGCGAGGCTTGAGGTTCGATTACTTGTCGTTCTTTGTCAAGCGGATCACCGCTTCCAGGCGCTTCGGGATCGCCGAGGCCTTGCCCCTCACCGGCCTGACATCCACAAGGTTTCCCGTCTCCATCGCATCGAGGATGGTCACGCAGCAGTCGATGGCGTGCCCGAGGTGGTGCGCTCCGCTCCGTGTATCGAATGTGGCCTTACCCGGCAACTTTCGAGTGCTGGGTAAGGTATTCAGATTTTGCGTGAACGATGGGTTATTGACCGCTACCCGCATTCTTAAACTGCTCCTCGAGCCGCTCCTGAATCTGATCGATCGAGAAACTCGCTGGACGTTGGGCGGGTGGGAACTCTTTGAACGTTCCCAGGAACTGCGCAACGTAGGCCTGGGCCGGCGTCAGCAGATAGACCCGATCTATGAGCCAATCGTAGTAGCTGTTCGACGTGAGATCCGCTCGCTCGTAGGGATCAGAGCGCAAGTCGAAGAGCTTCGGCACACGCAGCGGCGTGAAGGGCTCAGCCCAGATGCGCAAAGTGCCGGTCGCGCGCTGTTCGGAGAAGACGACCTTCCAGTTCTCGTAGCGCAAAGCGACCAACTGGCCGTCATCATTGAAGTAAAAGAACTCCTTGCGCGCGCTCTGGGCCGTCTTGCCCGTCAGATAGTCAAGCTGGTTGTAGCCATCGAGGTGGTTCTTATACTGCTTGCCGTTGAGATCGATCCCCTTCAGCAGCCGCTCCTTGATATCGGTATCGCCCGCGGCCGCGAGTAGTGTTGGGAACCAATCGAGCCCTGAGAAAATGCCGTTGGCGACGGATGCAGGCTGGATATGACCGGGCCAGCGTATCATTGCCGGGACACGAAAGGCACCCTCCCAGTTCGTGTTCTTTTCGCTTCGGAACGGCGTGGTACCGGCGTCGGGCCATGAATTCTGGTGGGGTCCGTTGTCGGTCGTGTAGATGACAATCGTATTCTCGGCAATCTTAAGCTGGTCGAGTTTACTGAGGATGGTACCGATGACTTTGTCGGTTTCGACCATTCCGTCAGCATATTCCGTGAGTGCCGTCAATCCGGGTTTGCTCCGGTTCTCTGGCCTGACATGGGTGCGGAAATGCATCCGGGTGGTGTTCATCCAGACGAAAAATGGCTTATCGGCCTTCACTTGCCGGTCGATGAAGTCGATGGCCGCCGCCGAGGTTTCGTCATCAACGGTTTCCATCCGCTTTCGCGTGAGCGGCCCAGTGTCCTCAACCCTGCCGTCCGCGGAAGATCGTATAACACCGCGCGGCCCGAATTTTTGGCGAAAAGCGGGATCCTGGGGGTAGTTGAAGTTCTCCGGCTCTTCCTCGGCATTCAGGTGATAGAGATTGCCGAAGAACTCATCGAAGCCGTGCGCGGTTGGCAGAAACTCATCGCGGTCGCCGAGATGGTTCTTGCCGAATTGCCCAGTCGCATAGCCAAGGCTCTTGAGGGCGGAGGCCACTGTCGCGTCCGTCGCCTGAAGACCCACATCTGCGCCTGGAAGACCGACTTTGGAAAGACCGGTTCTCAGCGTCGACTGCCCGGTGAGAAATGTCGAACGGCCAGCCGTGCAGCTTTGCTCGGCGTAATAGTCGGTAAACTTCAGACCTTCATTGGCGATTCTATCAATATTCGGGGTGCGATAGCCCATGAGGCCGAAACTGTAGGTCGACAAATTGGTCTGGCCGATGTCGTCGCCGAAAATAACGAGGATGTTGGGACGAGACGGGGTGGCGGGCTGGGATTGCGGTTGTGCTGGCGGGCTGGTCCGTTGTTGCGCCAATGACGGTGAAGTCAGAGCTCCGACAGTGACACCGGCAAAAACAACTGATGCGAGAAGATGTCTTACTCTCACAGCGTCCTCCGTTATTACTCACCGCGCGAAATGACCGCTTCAGTGGGACATCCCATTAGGGTGTCAGAAAGAGGATGTGGCAAGCAGAAGCGTAAGCATTCTGGAGTTCGCGCGCTTACCGGTGGGGCGGTTGGCAGCCTCTATCGCTACGAGGTTACCTAAGCGTCGGCCTTCTATTTCCCGAGGAAGGCCTTTCCGCCCCCGCAGATCCGGCCGCCGCGCCCCTTGGGGCCGGTGGGGTGACCCCCGATCCGGTGAAGAGCGAGCCGCCCGCCATGGCGACGCCCAAGGCGGAGGCCAAGTCGGGCCCCAAGTCGGAGGCCAAATCCGAGGCCAAACCGGATGCGGCCAAGGCCGAGACGGACAAGGCGAACACCGACAAGGCTGATACGGACAAGAAGGACGCGGAGAAGGCCGAGACCGAGAAAGCAGGCGGCCCGACGGTCCTGGCTGAGCAGACACCCTCGGCCATCACGATCGGCGACTTCGACAAGCAAGCACCGACCGAGCCCGAAGCGCCCTTCAACGGCAGCTTCACCCAGCGCATTCCGCTGGAGGTGCCGGGGTTCCGGGGGCTCGAGCCGAAGCTCAGCCTCGTCTATGATTCGAGCCAGGGCCTGCGCGCCGGCGGCATGACCGCAGGCCTCCTCGGGGTTGGCTGGGACCTTGGCGGCCTCTCCGACATTGTGCGGGTGTCGCGCGTCAATGGCGCACCGCGTTTCAACACCGACGACACCTGGCTGCTCGATGGCGCCGAGCTGGTGCCCTGCGCCCAAGCCCCGTCCAGCCCGAGTTGCAGCTATGGCGGCAACTTTACGACGCGGGTCGAGAGCTACAAGCATATTCTCTTCAACGAAGGTCGCTAATATGCCTGTTGACACAACCAAGTGTCCAGAGAGGGACCTGCGATGAACATCATTGCTGCCGCTGATACGAGCGCGCCCTCCCGCGCCCGCGAAATCCGGTTTCTCGGCCTTCCGACCTGGATCAAGGCGGACCGCGAATTGACCGGGGGCACTTCAGCCTGATCGAGCAGGTCATACCTGCTGGTTTCGAGTCGCCCTGGCATATGCATCGTTCCGAGGACGAGTCGTTCTACGTCCTCGAAGGCCAGATGTCGGTGATCTTTGAAGACGGACGCAGGCTGCTTCAGGCGGGCGACTTCGCCTTCGGTCCGCGCAACGTTCCGCACGGATTTCGCATCGAAGGCGACCAGTCGGCACGGATCCTTTTGATGACGACCGGAAGCGATTTTACCGATTTCATCGCCGAGACGAGCGTTCCGAGCAACGCGCCCCCGGCTGCTCCCGACATGACGCTCCTGATGGCGGCCGCCGAACGGCACAACATCGCCATTCTCGGCTCGCTGCCACGATAGCAGCAAGGACTTGGCGTTAGCCCGAGACAATCAGAGACGGTTAAGCGCCGATCCGAGAAATGGGACGGGAACCGACGCACGGCCACGCGATTGCTTCTCACGGATGATCATCTGAGGGCCGTTCGCTCGGCTGACGGCGCGCTAGCCCGCAATCGCCAATCTTCGGCGAGCCAATGTCCGCAACCATGCCTAGCCTGGAGGGCGTCCGGCAATCTCCCTAGGATCCACACTCGTTTATGGGAGCTTGAAGCCGGTGCATCTGCTCGAAGGGGGGCTTAGACTGGTGGGATTGCGCACCCACCATTCCGCTATGCATATAAGGCTGATCTCTCACATTAAGGGCCCAGGCGATGACCGCTGATGAGCAGGCACTCAAAGAAATCGCTTCGCTGCGCGAGATGTTGGCGTCTGCTCCGCGGCCTGTTGGCTGGGACAATAGACGCGCGCGCCTCGACGAGGTAGGGACTTTTTGGCCCGTCGCTGACGACATCGCGTATGAGTCTGTCGAATGCGGTGCTGTCAGCGGGGAATGGTCTATCGCACCCGGCAGCGATCCGGCCAAAGTGCTGTTGTACTTCCACGGAGGGGGCTATTGTTCGGGTTCGATCAAAAGTCATCGCCGCCTCGTCACTGAAGCGGGTCGGAATGCCGGTATGCGAACTCTGGCGATCGACTATCGCAGGGCTCCGGAACACCCGTTTCCTGCGCAACACGAGGATGCGCTCAGTGCCTGGTCATTTCTAATCCGCCAAGGGATCGAGCCCAAGCATATCGCCTTGGGAGGCGATAGCGCGGGCGGAAATCTCGCCCTGTCTCTTGTCAACCGTTTGCAAGAGGCAGGAAAACCGCTTCCCGCATGCGCCTGGCTGGTATCGCCCTGGACCGACTTGACGATGTCAGGATCGTCATTGGCGGTCAAGGAGGCCATCGACCCCATTATCCATGCGGCATACCTTGAAGAACTTGCAAGCGCCTATGTTCCAGCGGCGATGGATCGAAGCGATCCTCTGATCTCGCCACTGTTCCTCAACTTCAATGGCTTTCCACCAATTCTGATCCAGGTTGGATCCGCAGAGGCACTTTTGTCGGATGCGACGCGTCTTGCTGAAGCTGTGGGCATGGCAGATGTCGACGTGAGGCTCGAAGTCTGGCCGCACATGATCCATGCCTGGCCAGTCTGGAATGCCGGATTGGAAGACGGTCGCAAAGCGCTCGTGAGCGCCGCCGCTTTCATCAATTCCGTGATGCGATGAGTTGCGCCGGAACTGCGTTGATCAGGCAGATTGTTTCGGCCTTACGAGCGTCGCCGCCAGCATACCACCTACACCTATGACGGCCTGAAGCGCGTCAAGACCAAGACCCTGCTCGCCTATACCCCGCAGGCGACGACGCCTCCGGCGCCGAGGTCCTCCACCGCTATTACCGGCCCTACGGCCAGATCCCGATCACCACCTCGACCTTCAGGTAAGCCAAGGCTTTCATCGGCGAGCGCCGGGACAGCGAGACCGGGCTCCTTTATCTCAACGCCCGCTTCTACGATCCCGCCCTCGGGCGGTTTATCTCGCCGGATTGGTATCTCCCCACCGATCCCGGCGTCGGCACCAACCGCTACGCCTATGCCTTCAATGATCCCATCAATAAGTCAGTTCCGAATGGGCATACGACGGCGATGGGGGATCGAGACGGATCAGAGCCTGATGAAGAGCAGCAGGCGCGTGATCAGGCAACGAATCGCGACCCTATCGGCGATTTCACCTTGAATGCCTTGGAGGCGATAGGTGGGTTCCTGGAGTTTGTCGGTGAAGGCCTTCAGGGGGCGGGGCAAGCTGCAGCTCCCGCCAAGGCGGTCGCGACAACAGGGGCAGGTGTCAAAACGGGGGTAGCAGCCCTACGCGCTGCAGGCGCCGCGGTCCGGGCGGAGAAGGCTGCTGCGCAAGTTCTTGGAAAAACTACGACGCTCGATGGGCTAGCGAATCCGGTGCCCGAAACGCTAGCGCGAGCGGTGCCAGAGATATACGGTCCCAACCCACCAGCACTGGGGCCACTATCACGGGGCGACGTTTTTGTAACAGATGCCGAAGCCCTAAGAGGTCTAAACGCAAAGCAAATCTCAGAGGCGCTGGCAATTCCTGAGGCCGAGGCTTTCAATGTTTTCGAGTTTTCATCTCGCGGACTTGATATCGCCTCTCCCTATAATCGGCCAGATGCTAATTTTGTTAACGGCGGGAGAACCAAGGCTGGGCTGCCCGAGTTTGTGATACCTAACGGCCCATTCCCCGAAGACACCACCCGAAGGACAGTAAGATGACACACGTAATATCTCCAAATGAGACTGTCATCGAAGCCACATGGGACGACACACCCGAAGCGCGAGAAATCAACAAAAGAATAAATTACTTAGGTTATCATTATCTGAAAAGAATATCGGTTTTCGAACAGGACTGGGCCGTTCTTCTGCAGGATCCGGAAGACGGAAGATTTTGGGAGTGGACGAATCCAGATGGTGATAGAAACGGCGGCGGACCGCCGCGCCTTGAATACATTTCTACTCAAGCGGCAGCAAAGAAATACAACATCTGAACTCCACTATGGATTGGTAAAGCCATGCCCGCCCAACAATTCACAGCGCAGATGTACAATGCCTTCCTCGGGCGGGCGCCGGAGCCCAATGGCTATGCCTGGTGGGTCTCGCTCTATCCCGGCATGACCGAGACCGCCTTCATCAATGCCTGGGCGGCCACGGCGAGGCGTTGATGAAGGCGGTCGCCAGCGTCTTCGCCGACGGCCCCATCGCCCGCGTCACCCTCGACGGACAGCCGGTCATCTGCATCAGCGTCAACGGCGACTTGACCTTCTCCGTCACCACCGATTTCGTCCTCACCGGCCTCGGCGCCGCCACCTTCACGGATTTCGTGCTGGCTTAAGGTCGCGGCGTGCTGATGGGCCTCGGCGCGTCATATGTGAAACGAGGCAGGTCGCAGCGATCACAACTCGGGGCAGGTAACGCAATCGAGTCGTCTCTACACCGAGCATCTCCCGGCTGCGGACCTAGCCGCGAGAGACAAGGCGACCAGCCTCCAACGCCGCCTGGGCATCGCGCTCCTCTTCCAAATAAGCCGCCGCGATCGCTTCCACGGCCTTGTCAGTGTCCAGATGGCTCATGGCCGGCCATTGTACCCTGGCCGGGAAAAATGAGAACAAAAAAAGAACAAAAAGACGCTCATTCCGTGCCGTTCGACACGCCGCGTCGCGCTCCCAGCCGCTTGCCTGTGGAAAAAGGACCGTGCGAAGCTGGCCTATCCGAGGGAGAAGGCCATGTGCAATCTCTATTCCATGACCAAGGGCCAGCAAGCTATCCGCGAGCTGGCCAAGGCCTTTGAGGATTACACGGGCAACCTCCAGCGCATGCCGGGCATCTTTCCCGACTATTCCGCGCCGATCGTCCGCCATGGAGCGAACGGACGGGCACTGGCCATGGCGCGATGGGGGATGCCGTCCTCGCAGTTCGCCCTGATGCAGGCCGCCAAGCGGCGCGCCGAGAAGCTCGAGGCCAAGGGCCAGGCCGTCGACTTCAAGGAATTGCTGAAGATGGAGCTGGACAGCGGCACCACCAACGTCCGCAACACCGACAGCAAGCACTGGCAGCGCTGGCTCGGGCCGGACAACCGATGCCTGGTGCCCTTCACCTCATTCAGCGAGTTCAACAAGGCGGCCGGCGGCGATATCTGGTTCGCCTTCGATGAGGAGAGGCCGCTCGCCTTCTTCGCCGGCATCTGGACAGAGCGCTGGCCGAGCGTGCGCAAGGTCAAGACCGGGATGGAGGTCGCCGACCTCTACGCCTTCCTGACCACGGACCCGAATGCCGAGGTGGGCGCGATCCATCCGAAGGCTATGCCCGTCATTCTCACCACCGAGGACGAGCGGGATATCTGGATGCGGGCGCCCTGGAGCGAGGCCAAGGCCCTACAGCGCCCGCTGCCGGACGGTGCGCTCATGATCGTGGCGCGGGGCGTCAAGAACGACGACGCTCTTCCATCTCTTTGACGGACCGGCCGTCGGCCATTTTGCGCCCCGATGTCAGTCGTCGAAGCCGCATTGGCGCTTCAAAAACGGACATTACACTTGACACGTCTGAACGCCGGCCGCCCACCTGAGCCGCTGGCGGGCGGGCAATGGCCCGCTCCACCATTCCTTCCTTTCGCGACGATCCGCCGGATCAGGCCTTGTCGAGCTTGATGCTGGTCGCATCGGCCGTCAGATAGCCGACGGCCGCGCCGAAGCGGTCCTTGTAGTTCGCGCGAACCAACGGATCGAGCGTATCCTTCACCTTGGCGTGGATCTTCTCCCAGTCACCCGGGTGCTGGAAGTTGCTCATCACATAGGTCCAGCCGTTGAGCTCATCGACAGCATGGAGCCCGGTCGATTCTGCGCCGGCCGGTACCGACATGATGCGCGACAGCTGCTTGGTATCGACGTTGTAAGCCCACAGGAAGTTGTTGACGTGCATGCCGCTGTCCTCGCCGATGAACAGCGTGCGCAGGCGCTCGGAGAACTTGATATTGTCCGGATTGCCGATCTTGTCCGGGTTGGCGGTGTTGCCGAGCGCGTCAGGGGTGATGTCCTCGCCCGTCAACACGAAGCGGGTTTCGAACGGCACCCACTCGCTGGCGATCGCCTCGCCGCCGCTGTCCTTCTGGCCGCCACTCACGGTGTGGGCCAGAATGCCGCCCGCCTCAAGCGGCTTGTTCAGCGCCACGCCCGAGGTCTCGTACCAGCCCTTGCCGCCCTTCACCATCGAGTCCCTGATGGAGGAGATCGCCGAATAGGCCACCTTTTCCTTGGTGTTGACGGTGGTGCCTTCCATCTTGGTGAAGACCATGCTGCCGCCCATCAGCGCGGCGTAGCGGTGCGTTTCCAGGAAGGCCGCGGCCTTCTCCATGCCCGGCTTCAGCTTCACCCAGTGGAATGAGCCACCCATCGCGATCCGGGTATAGCTCGGATCCTTGGGGTCCTCCTTGGCGATCTCCATGATATCCGTCGGCTTCAGCGTGTCGGCGAGTTTCTCGATCTCGGCGCTGGTGGCGTGGCCGAGCTTCACCCAGGTGATCGTGTCGGCCGGCGCCGCGGCGTCGGTCGAGAGCTTGCCGCCGAGCTTCGCGACATAGAGCGTTCCGGCCGAGAGGTCCGCTTCCTTGTCGGCGACGAACATGAACAGGCCGCCATTGGTCGCGTCGTCACCCATCAGCAGCGTGCGCTGGTCCGGCATCACCTGCACCAGCTCATGCGAGATCCGGCCGATGCAGTAGTGCTTGGTCAGCGTGCCGGTACCGTCAGCGCTGACCTTCACTTCCGGAAGGTGGCCGTAGTGATAGGGGTTGGCCGCCTTCTCGTCGCCGAACAGGTTCTTGCTGTAGGCCAGGAACTGCTTGTTAGAGGAGGCCGAGAACGCGTCCGGCTCGTATTCCTCGCTCGAGAGGTGAGTGTTCCACGGGGAAAGGCTGGCGCCGCAGGTGATCCACAGGCCGTGCGCCTGAGCGGTGTCGACATTGTGATACTTCACGAGGCTGAGCTTGCCGGTGCCTGGATCCTGATCGAGCGTCAGGACGGCGATCGGCGAGGGCATGCGGCCATAGGTGTCGTCGCCCTTCTGGTCACGCGACATATATTCGAACTGGACGACGGCGAATACGGTCTCGCCCTTCACGCCGTCGACCTTTGCACCGGCGATCGGTGCCAGCAGCGAGGTGCCGTCCGGAGAATCCGAGAAGAACTGGCGCTCCTTGCCCGGCACCGAGGTGTCGATGATCGGCTCGTTGTGGATGTCGTAATAGCCGCCCGCCAGGATCTGCCCGCCCTTGCCGTTCGGCACCATGTCGCCGGTGATGAAGAACGGCTCGTAGGCCAGCTTGAACGACTGTGTGCCGCCGTCGGCGAGCGTGACCGTCAGCTCCGAACCAACCGTCGTGGTCGCCATGGCGGCCGGATCGGCGAGCGAGGGTGCGGCCATCGAACTGAACGTCGCCGAGACGAATCCCGCCGGCGCAGCGGCGGCGGGCGCCGTGCCGAGC
Source organism: Chelatococcus asaccharovorans (assembly GCF_003201475.1). Lineage (GTDB taxonomy): Bacteria > Pseudomonadota > Alphaproteobacteria > Rhizobiales > Beijerinckiaceae > Chelatococcus > Chelatococcus asaccharovorans. The sequence goes on from NZ_QJJK01000008.1 coordinate 118,181, forward strand.
GCCAGCAGCGAGGTAGCTGCCGACGTGCCGAGCGGCAGCATCGGTACGCTGGCGAGAAATTTCAGTGCCTGGCGGCGCGAAGCGTTGGTCGAATCGAGCATGTCTGACCTCGGATTCCTTCGGAGGGCAAGGCCCTAGGGGCCACAGGGTTCGTCGTCAGCAATGGACGAGCGCATCGCGTCAGCGACCTGATCCGATTAGAACGGCTATAAGAAGCTTTGATGAACCCTGACGCTCCAATCTCGTCAGACGGTGCGGTCGAGCTGCTTGAGATCGTCGCGAATCAAGGAATTCAGCGTGTCTACCAAGTTCGAATCAAAGCGCTTCTGACAGCCGCGATGAGTGGTGCCCGGTGATCAGCCAGCGGCCATCAATCTCTTCGAAGGTGAAGAGGAAGCGCGTCGGCACCGATTCAGCGCATCCGTTGCGGATGAAGTCGAAAGTGTAAGAGGGTGTTTGAGAAGGGGCTTGGTTCACTGCCATCGGCGCAGCAGGGTGGCAGAAGCGGCGATTGTGATGAGGGTTTCGGCGACGGAGGTGAATGGAGAATGGACTACGACGCCCACCGGCCTCATACGAGCCTTGGCGGCCTTACCCCGAACGAGTTGCAACCCGGTCCAGAACGGACCACAGCCAGAACAGAGTCCAGTTATGAATGAGGCAAATAGGGGGCAACGTCATGCTCGCCAAGGATATCGCCAATGGGATGGGAAGCGCTCGGACAATGGGGTGAAGACGCAGTTCGCATCGAGCCACTCACTGGTGGATTAGCGAATGACGTGTGGCGCGTTCGCGTATACGGGCAGATTGCGGTCGGTCGTCTCGGCTCCAGGACCGACACCGATCTCGCCTGGGAAACCGCGCTACTCCAACACCTCGACCGTGAAGGTATGACCGTTCCAGTCCCGATCCTGACGACTGGCGGCCGGCTGTTCGCGGACGGTCTGGTCGTGATGAAATACATGGAGGGTGGACCGCCCGAGACTAATTCCGACTGGCGTCGCGTGGCCGATACGCTCCGCGAGCTGCATCGGTTGACACAAGGCTGGCCGCAGCGTCCGGGATGGCGATCGTCGACCGACCTCCTGCATGCTGAAACCGGAACGAGGGTCAACCTTACTGCGATGCCGCCTGACGGCGTTATTCGATGTCGGGCCGCGTGGGCGCGGTTAGTCGGGCGTCAAACATGCGTTGTCCACGGCAACCCCAACAACCCTAGCAACGTCCGGATGACCGCAGACAGGGTCGCATTGATCGACTGGGATGAATCACACGTCGACGTGCCCGACCTTGATCTTGTGTTGCCCGACAACGCTGCAGATCTCGAAGACGGCGCGCTTGAAATTGCCGCGCAAGCTTCAGCCGCATGGGAGGCCGCTGTCTGCTGGCAGGATGAGTACGCAATCAGGCGGTTGGCCGAAGTTCGAGCGAACTGAGCAGTGCTGCGCCAGTGTTGTCAATGCACCACGTAAAATGCTTCCAGCGATGGCCGCCCTCGTCTTGGCGCTGGCGTGGCTCCCGAAGGCGCAACCAGCCTCAGCAAGAGACATTTCCTCGCAGATCACGGCATCGGCGGCACGGGCCAGCCAATCACCATGCGGTCCCCTCTGACGAAGAGTTGATGCGCCGGCCAGGCACGATCGGCGGCAATCGATATCAAAAACTCACTATTATTCAAATAGTTATGGATTCGTCTCGGCAGATTTCGCGCTTGAGATGCAAAGACCACTATTGAGACGCCACACCTATTGTCGCCGACGCCCCGCAGCTGACATATCCTGTGAAACAATCAGTAACCGTTTTCGTGGACGCGGTTTTGCAAGGCGTGGGGCTTCCAGATGACAACGCAGCGTACAGAATCCGAGATCATTTTCAGTGATGATTTCAACGGGAGCGGTCCCGTCAGCTCAAGCAAGTGGGACTACAATCACTGGCGGGCAGACGACAATCCCGCGTTCTATAACGGCACGAACGTCCGCCAGTCCTTGCCCGTCGTGAGCGATGGGGTGATGCGTCTTCGTCTCGACACCTACCACGACGGCAACCGGGACTATCCCCAGTATGCGCCTTCGTTCCTGGGCAACGAAGCCATCTCACTCCAGACGTTCAGCCTCGATAACGGACCTTTGGCCTTCGAGGCGCGGATGAAGTCCGACCAGACGCAGCCGGGCGTTGTCATCGGGTTCTTCACCTTCGCCGGCCCGCGCGCCTCGCATGACGAGATCGATTGGGAGCTGATGTCGAAGCGCTACAACGTGGCGCAGACCAATCCCTACCATAACGAAGACCTGTCGGAAGGCCACCCGAAGGACCACGACCTTCCGGGCGGACAGGGCATTTATCACGACTACCGGATCGAATGGTACAAAGGTGTCGTGATCTGGAAGATCGATGGCACGATTGTGCGAACAGAAACCTCGATCGTTCCGGAAAAGCCGATGAACCTGCACTTCAACATCTGGGGTGCTCCGAGCAACTGGGTCGGCGTCGGCGATCCGTCGCTGACGGCCACGCGCGACCCCAGCCAGAATCGCGTCTTCTACGCGAGCGTCGACAGCGTCCAGGTGGAGCGGCTCGCTCAATCAGCCGGCTCGGTCGATAGCGAAAACCTCGTCGGCACCTCCGCCGGCGAACACCTCTTTGCCGGTGCCGGGCACGATAGCCTGCATGGCGGCGGCGGTGATGACGTCCTCGACGGCGACGCGGGCTACAACGTCGCGACCTATATGGGACGCGCGGAGAATTTCGCCCTCAGCATGGACGCGGCGCAGCGCGCCGTCATCGTCGAGGACCGCAGCGATGCCGAGGGCACTGATGTCGTCGTCAATATGCAGGAACTGCGCTTTGCCGACCAGACCATCGATCTCGTCCCGATGATCAAGGCAGCCAACGCGGACGCCGCCGACATCGGCATGATCATCGATCTCTACACCTCGTATCTCGATCGTGCGCCGGATGCCATGGGGCTCTATTTCTGGACCAGCCTCCTGAGCGACGGCGTGGCGATCGACGATATCGCCGAGCAGTTCTTCACAGCTGCCGAGCCTGGCCGCTTCGCCGGCAAGTCGACGGCCGAGATCGTGGACACCGCCTATCGCGAGATCCTCGGCCGGGCGCCTGACGCCGATGGTTTCGCCTATTGGGTCGATGCAGTCGATAGCGGCCGGCTGAATATCGAGGATATCCCGCTCGCCTTCATCCTGTCCGCACGTTCGGGCACAGCGGGCGCAGACGGCGCGGAACTCATCGAGAAAGCCGAAATTGCCGCCTATTTCGCCCTGGAGAAGGGGCTCAGCAACGCCGAAGGGGCGAAGGCCGTGCTCGATGCGACCGACTTCGCCGCGGCCAAGGCGCTGACCGATCTCTACGCGGCCGACGCCGCAGGAGAGAATGGGCAAGTCGTGGCGAGCATCCTCGGTATCGATGCTGCCGACTACACCTTGGCTGCCTGAGACAACACCGGGCTGCCTGAGACAACACCGGGCTGCCTGAGACATCACGGCAGGCGCGGGACGATTGCGTGCTGCTCGCCACCCGGCGGGCAACACCCCGCGCGGCGCGCGTTGGCATCAAGCCGCTGGCTTTGTGACGCAGATGGCGTAACGGTCTTGCAGAAGCCGGTCGAGCCCACGCAACACCGTCATCCGGCGTGCCTGCGCCCAATGAATATCGTGCATCTTTCGGTCCACGATGGGCGCGGTGAAGCCGGCCTCCTCAAGGAGCGGCACCACCGCTTCCGCGGTCATGCCCTTGGAAAAGAAAAGCTGCGACCGGATGCGCCGATCACGGCTCACAAGGTCTGGATCGTCCATTCCCGTCGTCGGCTTGCCGGTGATTTTGGCCAGCGATGTGCGGAGAAGGCTGACCCATGTCTTCTTGTCCTGGTTCAGATCGACGACCAGCAGCTTCCCGCCGGGCTTCAACAGCGCATACCACTCGGCGAAGGCCGCCCTGGGGTCGACCAGCGTCCAGACGAGGTGGCGCGTGATGATGACATCATAGCTGCCGCGGGCTTCCATGGTGTTCTCGGCGTCACACATGATGAAGCGGATATCGCTGCCGCGCTTCGCCGCCTTGGCGCGCGCCCGGGACAGCATGGCTTCCGACCAGTCGGCGCCCGTAACGGCAAAGCCCAGATCATACATGAGATGCGAGATGACGGCCGTGCCACAGGCCAGGTCCAGCGCGGCACGCCCCTCCCCGCGCCCGAGGTGCCGCAGGATCAGCCGATGCCAGCCGCGCCTTTCCGCCTCGGAGAAAATCTCATGGCCGACGCTCAAGTCAAAGGTTTCGGAACGGATCGACCAATACTCGCGAATTTCGTCGCGCAGCGAGTAATTTGAGCTATGCACGTCCGTCATGGGAAGCAAACTCTTTGGAATTGTTACAAAAGATAGCAATTGACGAGCTCTCGTCTATTTCCTATCGGCGGACCTCATAGCAAATTAATGAGGCGGTCGAAATGGGATTTCTTCATCGTACCGTGGTCGCCGTTGTCGCGCTGGCAGCGCTGACACCAGCCGCCGTCATGGCTCAAGCCTTCACCGTGAAGGACGTCGCGGGACGTGAGGTCCAATTCGACAAGCCGGTTGATCGCGTCATCCTCGGTGAGGGCCGCCTTCTCTATTCCGTCGCGGCCATCGAACCCGATCCCTTCTCGAAGGTGGTGGGATGGCGCAACGACCTCATGCGCAACGACGCCGACAGCTACAATGCCTATGTGGCGAAGTTTCCCAAGGCCAAGGATGTGCCGTTTCTCGGCAATCTGACCGACGGGACGCTGCAGACCGAGACGGTGGTCAACCTGAAGCCCGACGCCATGATCCTGACCATCGGCGACAAAAAGGCGGCCGACGAGGTCAAGCTCGAGGAGATGCTGGGCAAGATCGGCGTGAAGGTCGTCTATGTCGATTTCCGCGAGCATATCCTGAAGAATACGGAGCCAAGCCTCAAGGTCCTCGGGCAGCTCTTCGGCAAGAGCGAGCGTGCGGAAGAGGTTGCCGCCTATTGGCGCAAGGAGCTTGCGCGCGTCACGGATACATTGAAGGCTGCCAATCCCAAGCGCCCGAACGTCTTCATGTATCGCGCAGCCGGTCTTGTCGAATGCTGCGGGACCTTCGGGCCCGACAACTTCGGCCTCATGACGGATCTGGCGGGTGGGCATAATATCGGTTCGGATTTCCTGCCCGGCTATACCGGCTCCATCAATGCCGAGCAGGTGGTCGCCACCAATCCCGATGTCATCGTGGTGACCGGCGCGAATTGGAGCCAGACCCCCAACGCCAAGAACTTCGTCAATGTCGGACCGGGGGCGGATGCGTCGGCGCGGGCAAGCCGGGAAGCGCTTGCGGCGCTGATGAAGGAGCCTGCCTTCAGCGGATCCAAAGCCGTGAAGAACAACGACGTTCACGCGATCTGGCACCAGTTCTATACGAGCCCCTACCAGTTCGTGGCGATCCAGAGGATGGCCAAGTGGTTCCATCCCGAGCTTTTCGCGGATCTTGATCCGGATGCCACGTTCAAGGATTTCCACGCCAAGTTCCTGCCGATCGCCTATCAGCCGGGCTATTGGGTCTCCCTGGACCGCGGCGAGAAATAATGTCGACGCTGCCCGTGGCAGAACCTGTGGTCGGTGTCCGCGAGGGGCGCGGTCAATACCGCGCGCTTGTTCGCAGGAAGCTCGCCATTTTGACGGCCATGGTGCTGGCACTTGGCGTTTCCTTCGCCATTGATCTGGCCTGGGGCCCGGCCCGCTACAGTCTCGCCGACGTCATCCTGGCGGTTTTCAACCCGGACGCCGTCTCGGATTCCGTCCGCACGGTCGTGTGGGACATCCGGATGCCGGTCGCCGTCATGGCGATCGTGGTGGGCGCTTCCCTCTCCGTCGCCGGGGCGCAGATGCAGACCATCCTCGCAAATCCGCTTGCGAGCCCGTTCACCCTGGGTATCTCGGCCGCGGCGAGTTTCGGCGCAGCCTTCGCCATCGTCGTCGGCGTGCCCTTCCTGCCCGTGGTGGCCTCGGGCCTCATCGTGCCGCTGAACGCCTTTCTCATGGCGCTGGTCGCCACGCTGTTCATCCATTTCATTTCCCAGATGCGCGGCGTGTCCGTCCAGACCGTGGTGCTTCTCGGCATCGCGCTCGTCTTCACGTTCAATGCGGCACTGGCCTTCCTGCAATATCTCGCGTCCGAGCAGGCGCTTGCGACCGTCGTGTTCTGGACCATGGGCAGCCTGACCAAGGCGACATGGCCGAAGATCTGGATCACGCTCGCCGTCCTGGTGATTGCACTGCCGCTGTTCGCGCGTAATGCCTGGGCCTTGACGGCCATTCGCCTGGGTGAAGACAAGGCCGCGAGTTTCGGCGTGAATGTGCGGTCCATACGTCTCGAGACCATGCTGATCATCTCGTTCCTCGCGGCCATCCCCGTCAGCTTCGTGGGGACGATCGGCTTCGTCGGGCTGGTCGGCCCGCATATGGCCCGCATGATTTTCGGGGAAGATCAGCGCTTCTTTCTGCCCGGCTCGGTCGTCTCCGGCGCGCTCCTGCTGTCGGTCACGTCGATCGTCAGCAAGTCGATCATCCCCGGGGTGGTCTTCCCGATCGGCATCATCACGGCGCTGGTTGGCGTGCCGTTCTTCTTCTCGCTGATCCTGACCGATGTGAGGCGCTCATGGTGACGCTCCAGCTCGATCAGGTCGGGGCCTATTACGGCAAGACGTTGACGGTCTCGGAGATCAGCACGCCGGTGCTGAAAGGGGGCGAGATCGTCGCCGTCATCGGCCCGAATGCCGCGGGCAAGTCGACATTATTCAAGCGGGTCGCCGGCCTCCTGAAGGGGCCGGGACATATTCGCCTGGAGGGCAGCGCCAAAGGCAAGCGGGCCATCAGCTACATGCCGCAGGACAGTTCGGCGAATGCGGTGTTGACGGTCTATGAATCGATCCTGCTGGCACGGAAGCAGGGCCAGTCGTGGAGCGTCCGTGATGACGACCTCCGCCTGATCGATCACATCATGGAAGCGCTCGACATCCGGGATCTGAGCTTCCGCGATCTCGGCGCGCTGAGCGGGGGGCAGCGCCAGCTCGTGTCCATCGCCCAGACATTGGCGCGCGAGCCCGACGTCATCATCATGGACGAACCGACCAGCGCGCTCGATCTCCACAGGCAGATGGAAGTGCTCGCCTTCATGCGCAAGCAGGCGAAGCAGCGCGGCATGATCGTCATGATCGCGATCCATGACCTCAATCAGGCCCTTCGCTTCGCAGACAAGACGCTGATCATCGCCAAGGGCCGGATGGTCGCCTGTGGCCTCTCCGGCGACATCATCACGGCCGATATGTTGCGGGATGTCTATCGCGTTGAAGCCAGGATCGAGCGCTGTTCCCGCGATCTCAGCCACGTCATCGTCGACGGCAATTTAGCCGTCTGACGCGCGTATGACCGCTGGACGGTTCATCGGGACATAATCGCGAAGCATCTTCGCGCGAACTCGGCCCGAGCCCCTGTTCGATGTCTCGGCCAAGCTTGTCATGACCGGTGCGGTCAGCGCGCTTTGTCGAGGAAGGCACGCACCAGGGCCACGGTCGCGGTTGGGTTCTCTTCCATGATCCAATGGCCGGAGTCTGGAATGACACCCACGGTCACGTCGGTTGCCGCGTCGTGCATTGTGGCGGCCATCGCCGCGCCGAATGACGTCGCGCCGCCGACCGCCAGCACCGGCATGGTGAGTTTGCCGCCGGCCGCCAGATAGGCGCGGTTGTCGATGGCGTCCTGGTCGAAGGCGGCGAATTGGGCGAAGCCTGAATGCATTGCGCCTGGCAAGGCGTAGAGCTTGGCGTAGTGTTCTCGCGACGCTTCCGTAAAGCGGCTCGGAGTCGCCGAGAACTCGTTCCAGAAGCGATCGAGATAGATGCGCTCGCGGCCGGCCACAAGCCGCTCCATGTCGGGCCCGCCGAAACGGAAATGCCAGAGCAAGGGGTTCTTGAGGATCTCCTCCCATGGCCCAACGCCGGGCACCGGGGCATCGATGAGAATGAAGCTCAGGACACGCTGCGGATGCTGCGCCGCGAAAGCGAAGCCGACCATGTTGCCGATGTCATGGGTGACCAGATCGACGCGCTCGATCTTGAGGGCATCGAGCACGCCGGCGACGTCCCCGGCCTGGGTCTTCTTGTCGAAGCCGGAGGCTGGCTTGGACGACAGGCCGAGCCCACGCAGATCAGGCACCACCACCGTATGGTCCCGCGCCAGATCAGCGGCCATCGGCGCCCACATGTCGCCGGTCTCGCCATAGCCGTGCAGGAGGACGACCGCCGGTCCCTGTCCACCGGTGCGAACGTGAATATTCGCGCCATTGGTCGCGATCTCCTGCGTCTTGAAGGACGACGGGAAGTCGGGCACCTGAGCGAGCGCCGGGGTGGTGAGGGCTAGCGCGCCGAGCGCCAAAGCGAATTTCAACATCGCGGATCTCCACCTGTCGGGATGGCGGTCGGTGCGACCGTCGCTGTCAGCCCCGTTGGCAATGGCGAAGGTAGCATTCCTCGGGCGTTCGGATGAGTCACGCATCAGCGAAATTAATGTCCGGACGGTCCGAACGATGCTGAGGCGCGACGCTGTTCATCGCCAATACCGAGATCCAGAGCGGCGGTCTCGCCATCGGCGACATTGGCGTTCAGCCTGAAACCGAATTCATTCACCCGGCCACCGGCGCGGATCGGCCGGGACCCCAATGATGGGAGGCGCCGGAGGCAGACATGTCGACATAAAGTGTTTGGCTTCTCGAAGGGGATAGCGTTAGCAATTTCCTTATCGTGCCTCCGCACCCTTGGAGTGCTGCACATGTGGGACCGCCATCCGGTCAGTTTGTCGTTGATGCATATGCTGCCGGATGTGGCCGAGCTCCAAGGCGTCGCGCTGGCACCGCTCCTGAACCGGGCCGGTATCGGCCAGGACCTCGACGCGAACCGTATCGTTGCGCGCGCGCAGATTTCGACCTTGCTGCAGGAGCTCTCCAGGCGGGCGGGCGCGCCGACGATCGGGCTGGACTTGGCCGCATCGGCCGATCCCAATCGTCTCGGGCTTGCCGGACAGGCGTTCTTCGCTGGCCGGACATTGCGCGAATGCCTGAGCGCTCACCAGCGTCACATTCCAACGCTCCAGGGCGGCGTCCAGATCGCCCTGGAGGAGTGGGACGGCCGGGCCTACTGGCGTCACACCCTGCAGGATAGCGATGCCACTCACGCCGGCGTCCTCAACGAGGGCGTGGCCGCCTTCGTGGTCGCGACGCTGCGGGCCATCTCGGGTGCTGAGGGCGGGAATTTTCATATCAGCCTGCCGCATCGCGCACGCGCGCCGGTTCGCGCCTATGAGGACAAGCTCGGCGTGGCTGTCTCTTTCGGCACCGGCGCCGGTGTCGTCGTCGACTTCGACGCCGCCTGGCCGGACCGCCCCAATCTGGTATTCGGCGGCGTAAAAGCGCCGATCGGCGAGGCGCCGTCCGTGGCGGGCTACTGGCAATGGCGTGACGACGGGGCGCTGATGGCGGCGCTGGAGCGCATCATTTCCGCGGCCGCGCTCGCGGGAACGCTGTCGCTCTTGAATGCCGCCCACAGCCTCGGCCTTTCGCCACGCAGCCTGCAGCGGCGCCTCGCGGCGCTTGGCACATCGTTCGAGACGCAGGTCGACGCCTGGAGACGCGACCATGCGCGCCAGCATCTCGAGGGTTCCGAACTCGCCGTCGGCACCATAGCGCGTCTGCTCGGCTATCGCGACCCCGCACATTTCATCCGCGCCTTCCGCCGCTGGGAGGGACGCGCCCCGCTAGCCTGGCGCCGAGCGGTGATGGCGCGAAATGGCAATTGAGTGACGGCCCCCCGTTTGGTTAAGGCTCAACGTGCCGCGATCCTGTGAGTACCCTCATGAACGACGCCCCCAAGAATAATACCTCCCCAGCGCCGCACCGGCGCGACGTGCTGACCGGCGGTGCGGGTTTCCTTGCGGCCATCGCCGGCCTGTCCACGCTGGCCTCCGGCGCCAGAGCCGCCGAGGCGCCCCGGCCGCACATCCTCTATATCGTCGCCGACGACCTGGGTTTCGCGGATGTCGGCTTCCATGGCTCCGACATCAAAACGCCCAATCTCGACAGGCTCGCCGCACAGGGCGCGAAGCTCGGCCAATTCTATACCCAGCCGATGTGCACGCCGACCCGGGCGGCCCTGCTGACAGGCCGGTATCCGCTGCGCTACGGATTGCAGACCGGCGTGATTCCGTCTGGCGCGAGCTACGGCCTCGCGACCGACGAATACCTTCTGCCGCAAGCGCTGAAGGAGGCAGGTTATCGCACCGCCCTGGTGGGCAAATGGCACCTTGGCCACGCCGACACGAAATACTGGCCGCGCCAGCGTGGCTTCGACTCGTTCTACGGTCCGCTCGTCGGCGAGATCGACCACTTCAAGCACGAGGCGCATGGCGTCACGGATTGGTATCGCGACAACGAACTGGTGAAGGAAGAGGGCTACGACACCACGCTTCTCGGCACCGAGGCCGCGCGTCTCTTGGAGAACCATGATCCGGCCACACCGTTGTTCCTCTATCTCGCCTTCACAGCGCCGCATACGCCCTATCAGGCGCCGCAGCCCTACCTCGACCTCTATGCGCATATCCAGGACCCGGCACGCCGGGCCTATGCGGCCATGATCACGGCCATGGATGACGAGATCGGCAAGGTGCTTGCCGTGCTCGACGCGCGCGGCCTGCGTGACAACACGCTGATCATCTTCCATTCCGACAACGGCGGCACGCGCAACAAGATGTTCGCCGGCGAGGGCGCCGTTACAGGCGAGTTGCCACCCAACAACACGCCCTATCGCGATGGCAAGGGCACGCTCTATGAAGGCGGCACGCGCGTCGTCGCGCTCGCCAACTGGCCGGGCCATATCAAGCCCGGCACGGCGGAGGGTGTCATGCATGTAGTCGACATGCTGCCGACGCTGGCAAAGCTGACTGGCGCGCGGCTCGATCGTTCAAAGCCGTTGGACGGCCGCGATGCATGGCCGGCGCTCGCTCTCGGAAAGGCCGGACGGGACGAGATGGTCTATAATGTCGAACCCACGCAGGGCGCCATTCGCGACGGCCAATGGAAACTGGTCTGGCAGGTCGTGTTGCCGCCTAAAATTGAGTTGTTCGATCTCGCGGCGGACCCATCAGAGACCACCGATCTCTCGGCGCGGCATCCGGAGAAGGTCTCTGAGCTGCAGGGCAAAGTGGTCGAGCTCGCTCGCACCATGGCGCCGCCGCTCTTCTACGCTGCTGCTCTGAAATCGACGCTGTCCGCCCCGCTGTCCACCCCTGGTGCTGCCCTCTACGAAATGGGGCTGGAGGACGACTGACGCGGAACTGCTTTGGTCGCGCGCGGAGATGGTGGGAAGGATCCGCCCCTGCGCGATTTCGGCTCTGCGGCCCTTCAACGGGCTGATTTCAGCTTCCGCGGCGCGCTGGAGTCTATCCGTTGAACTCCGGTTCACCGGATAGCCTCCGGGTCTTTGTTTCTACGCATTGTCTTCACGCGAACCGGTGTCCACTTCGCTCGAAAATGCTCCATTTGCGCAGATTCGCGCCGACGCGACTGCAGGCCTTTTTTTACGTGAAGGCGGTCGATACAAAACTTCACAAGCTGAAACTTGTCTGTAACGAGATGGGCACTTTCTGGCCGCAATTTCCAGCGGAAATGCCTGTGCTCGCTTGCCAAGCTAGCAACCCCACCGTGGCGTATCACTCCCCCCGAGACGTCCACGGTGGGGTCCCCGCGAAGCCAAGATCATGAATCCGCCTTGCCGGGGGCTTGGCGGAGCCCCCGATCACCTCGGTTACTCCTGTGGGTGGTCGGGGGCGCGAGGCTCACGCGTGACCGCCTGATCCCGAACGAAAAAGTCGGATTGTTACAAATTGAAACACGGCGAAACGAATTGGCCATTGATCAATATTTGCTGCGCCATAATATTGGTCGCTCTTGCTGAACACTGTGAGCGTTCGAACTTATATGAGAAAAGATGAGGCTACATCGATCTGCCCGGAGTACATCGATCCATCCGTATCGATGCAGCAAATCGAACGTTACGTCCGACACTCGAGATTTGACTCACTGAAATCAGATTCAGACGATCATATCGTGAAGCAAATGCTTCAAATCGAAAGCCGCCTTGACCAACTGAATTCTGAAATCAGTTTCATTTTATTTTTCTCCAGTGCAACATTGGCCATCATGATCGCTATGATCATCGTCAAAGCTATGGATTAAAGCCATCAGAGCGGCGATGCCGATCCCGGGGCCGAACAAGGACCCAGGGCCGGACAGTCTTTGCAGAGCAATGCACGGACGCATGCGCCCGTCGCCGGGCAGACCCTGCACTGCGCCCGCACCTCCGGTGCCGAGCCCAGAACAAATCCGACTTGGATGGAATCGTTTGACGCCATCCAAGCCATTGACTTGGATCGCTATTCCTGCGCGCAGCAAGTCTATAACAGACGGACTTGCCTGTCGGTTATGAAGCTGAGCAAGTCCGCAACAGACGGACTTGCCTGTCCGTTATGAAGCTGAGCAAGTCCGCAACAGACGGACTTGCTCTAGGCCGCCTTGGCGTTGAGAGACTTTTCGGCGAGCCTCGTGAGCAGCTTGTCCGTTTTGATCTCCTCCTGGAGGGTCTGGTCGAGGAGCCTTGCGGCGTCCTTCATGCCGAGCTGGGTTGCCCAGGTCTTGAGGGTGCCATAACGCGCGATCTCGTAATGCTCCACCGCTTGAGCAGAGGCCGTGAGCCCGGCGTCGAGCGCTGACGTCCCGGCGAAATCCTCCATTACTTCCTTGCCCTCCTCGACGAGGCCAAGGATAGCGTCGCATGTCTTGCCGCGCGCTGGCTTGTCCATCATCTCGAAAACTTGCTGCAAGCGATCGACATGCGTCTCGGTTTCGTCGCGGTGGGCCAGAAAGGCCTGCTTCAATTCCTCGGATCCTGCCCCGCGCGCCATTTTGGGGAGGGCTCTCAGGATCTGCTTTTCGGCGTATAGGATATCCTTCAGCGTCTCGTGGAAGAGCGTCTCAAGATTCTGTTCCTTGGCCATAGCCATCTCCGTGAATGTGGGGACGGCTGATTAACGAAAGCGACAGCCAGCGGTTCCCTCCAAACTGCGCGCTCTCCCCGATGCATGCCGCAGCGGCGGATGCGGCGAGATTAGAGAAGCTGATCCACACCGATAAACGGCGTCCTTGCTCTTGCATTCGCAAGAACGGACTATCTTCATGTCCACAGCGCTCCGGATGTCATCCACCATACTCAAGCTAACGCTTCAGGATCCGGGGGACCGGGCGGTTTCCATAAAGGCGTCATGTCCTCGGATACAACACAGAGACTGTTTGGTGTCTCGCCGCGCGGCATGGACGATAACGTGATATGCACGCCGAACCCGCCATGACCTGCATGAGCTGCGATCGTTATGTCGGCCCGCGCCTTCCGAAGTGCGGGTCGTTTCCCTTGTACCAATCGCTTGGTTCTGGGAAGATTTGTGTTCGACTCAATTCGCTAGGATGCCAGTCTCGAAGATGAAATCAACGCGTCGCAAGGCCGCCCGTAATGGAGCTCCACTGCGTCAGGTGGCGGCCTTACCGTTTCGTGTGACCGAGACCGGTGCGGTCGAGGTGCTTGTGCTCACCACGCGCGAAACGCGGCGTTTCACTGTGCCCAAAGGCTGGATCGATCGCCGTCGGAAAGCCTGGAAATCGGCCGCGCAGGAGGCCCAGGAGGAGGCCGGCGTCGCTGGCAGGGTGAAGCACAAGCCAATTGGAACCTACACCTACTGGAAGCGGTTGGCGGATCACTTCGCGCTCGTCGAGGTCGATGTCTATCCGCTGAAGGTCGAAAAATTCCTCAAGCGTTGGCCGGAGAGGCGCGAACGATTTCGCAGATGGCTACCGGCCAGGGATGCCGCCCTTCTTATTGATGAACCGCAGTTGCATCACCTTGTCGAAGCATTTGGCAAGGGTACCGCAAATGCGCTCATCGCGGGTGGAGTGCAACGTCCTCGGCTACCCAATGCGGTCGACAGGTCATTTGAGACTGAAGACGCAGAGCCCCAGAGTTGAAAGGGTGATCGCACATCGCCTGGCGGAATGGTCGCAATGCCGTTCCTGCTAGAGCGCGTTTCGATCTGATTGCATCAGATCGGCGCTCTACCCTCTTTTATTTCAAGCATAATCTTATCGATCCTCGTTTCACTCCGGTCGGATTATGCTCTAGATGTCGTTTCCAAGAAGGTTGTTCAGCCTTGTCCATGGCGCAAGGCCGTTGTGGGCTGAGTGGGGCCTGACGAGGTTGTAGTCGTCGAGCCAGGTCGGCATGGCTTCGGTTCTCTCGCGCGACGAGGCGTAAGGTGCGGCGTAAGCCCATTCCCGCAAGGTCGTTTGGATAAAGCGTTCGGCCTTTCCATTTGTGCGAGGCGTGTAGGGTCTCGTTCGGATGTGGCGGACGCCTCGGTTGGCGAGGAACCGTCGGAAAACATGGCTCTTATAGGCGCTGCCGTTGTCGCTCATGAGCCTCGCCACAGTGACGCCGTGGCGCGCGAACCAGGACAGAGCCCGGTCAGTGAAAGCGCAGACAGCGTCTGTTTTCTCATCGGCCAGGATTTCCGTGTAGGCCAATCGTGAGGCATCATCGATTGCGACGTGGAGAACTTCCCATCCGGTGCCTCGCTTGCTGCTCTGGCCCCTCCTGTCACCGGTCATCCGATGGCCGATCCCATCGATGCGGCCCAGCTTCTTCGTGTCGACATGGATCAGATCGCCCGGCCGTTCGCGTTCGTAGCGGTTGGCTGGGAGCTTGGACTCCAATGCTGTCAAACGCCCGAGGCCAATCCGGCGCAGGATGAGGCCCACGGTCGCGCGCGGCATGCCCAGACGCCGCGCAATGGCCGGCCCGGTGAGGCGCTGACGACGCAGTTCCTCGATGGTGGCCACCGTTCCGATGGGAGTGCTGCTGGGCCGCCGCGCGGGCGCCGAGCTCCTGTCGTGCAGCATCCGCTCGCCGCCCGCCCGGAACCGCGCAAGCCACTTGAACCCTGTTCGCACGGAGACGCCCGCTGCCTCAGACGCGGCTACCACTGTCCAATCTTCTTCCACGACACGCCGCACGAGAAGGACTCGACCATGCATCGTCAGGCGCGCATTCTTATGAACGTTCATCCGGGTGCTCCGGTTAGGGTTGGTGCTTCGCAACCCCAGCCTCACATCCCGGCCCCGGATGAACAACCTTCATAGCTTCGACATCTAGAGCATGCTGACTTTATACGGAACCGTGGTGTCATTCCGGGGCGGGCCGAAAGGCCCGAGCCCGGAACCCATGAACACCATGGTCTACCAGAGAGGCACAGTCCGATGCGTCTTTTCTCGGGCCGCGTGTTCATGGATCCCGGGCTCATTGCTGCGCAACGCCCCGGGATGACCGTGGGATTCCATCCAAATACAGCATGCTCTGGCGGTGCCGTGCATGATCTTGCGGGTGGAGCGGACTCTCGCGCGGCTCGTCAGCAGGCGCGGTCTTGTCTGTTCTCAACGTGGCGTCATGGCGGCGGTGTGTAGGGCACTCTTGCCGCGAATAGGGCTTTGTTCACCGGCGATGACGGGAGATGGCGCGCTCGGGTGACAAGGCTCGCCTGGCCTTCGGATCTTGCTGTGCCGGCGTATCGGGGAATATCGCGGTTCCGGCCGTAGACCGTCAGCGAGCCGCAGCGACAGCCTTGGGCTTCCTGCGGGCTTTCACGGGGGGCGCAACCGTCGGCTCGCGCGCTTCCTGCTCCAACCTGGCAGCCCTCAGCCGGGCGGTCTTGGCATCGCGCGACGCCTCTTCCTGTCCAAGGATATCCCGCGCTGCCTTTGAGGTTGTTTCATGCCGTGCTTCAGTACGAGACAGTGCCAATTTGGAGCTGCGAAGCTCAGGCGTCGAGCGCATCAGAGTTCTTCCTTCCAGAGGAAGGAGGTCGGGCTTGCCCGACCTCCAAAAGCAACCACAGCAGCGTAGCGGGCGGATCGGGCCTTAGACGGCCTGAAGATTCTCGGCCGCCACCTTGCCCCTGCGATCGTCCTTGACGGCGTCGAAGCTGATCTTCTGCCCTTCCGCAAGCGTGCGCATTCCAGCGCGCTCAAGCGCTGTAATATGCACGAATACGTCCGGTCCGCCGTTATCGGGCTGGATAAAACCGAAACCTTTATCGACGTTGAAGAATTTTACGGTACCAACAGTCATGGCGAGCTCCTTGTCGCATGCATAAAGGTACGCGCAGACCGTCTGTCTGCGCGCTAGTTGCATCGATTTTGTTGAGAAGATCGCCGGAAGCGCCGTTGGCGCAAAAAACAAAGTTCGGCAGCAAGATCGATAATTCAGTTTAACACCGAAAAGATCATAACACCAGCGAAAGCTGCGCCATGCCGCGCAAGCCGGTTTCCCCGGTCGGTGCCCCTCCTGGCCTGCGCGCAGATGGTCCGGCCCGCTGTGGCTAAGCCATATAGGCCGCGGTTGGCCAGACCTTGCGCATGACCGCCTTCTCGATCTCCAGCACGATCATCGTGAGTACACCGAGAGCGACGATCAACAGACCGTCGACGAGGGAGATGGGCGCGCTACCGAACAGATCGTTCATGAAGGGCGCATAGGTGAATGCGATCTGCGCCACGACTGCGACGCCGATCGCGCCGAGTACGGCAGGTGTTCCCACCGCGCCGATCAGGCTGAAAGACGTCATGTGCAGGTAGCGAACATTGAAGAGATAGAAAATTTCCATCACGACAACCGCGTTGACAACCGCGGTGCGGGCCTCACCCTGCGTGTATCCGCGCCAGAGGGCGAGATAAAACGCGCCGAACACACCCAGCATGAAGAGGAAGGAGACGAAGACAATCCGCCAGACGAGGAAGCGCGACAGGAGCGGGGCACCGCGCCTGCGCGGCGGACGCCGCATCACGTTCGGCTCGGAAGGCTCGAACGCAAGCGCCAGTCCGAGCGTCACGGTCGTAATCAAGTTGATCCAGAGAATCTGCACAGGCGTCATCGGCAAGGTCAAGCCGAAGACGATCGCGAGCACGACACTGAGCGTCTCGCCGCCGTTGGTGGGAAGCGTCCAACCGATGACCTTGCGGATATTGTCGTAGACGGTGCGGCCTTCATGAACGGCCGCGACGATCGAGGCAAAATTGTCGTCGAGAAGCACCATCTGCGCCGCCTCCTTGGCGGCCTCCGTGCCCTTGCGGCCCATGGCGACGCCGACATCCGACTGCTTCAGCGCCGGGGCGTCGTTGACGCCGTCGCCCGTCATCGCGACGATATGCCCATTCGCCTGGAGCGCGCGCACGATCCGGAGCTTGTGCTCCGGGGTCGTCCGGGCGAACACGCTGACCTCATCCACGACAGCACGCAGTTCCGCATCTGTGAGCCTGTCGAGCGCCGCCCCCTCGATAGCCTTGGGGTCGTTGGCAATGGCGAGCTGGCGGGCGATGGCCCTCGCGGTGCCATTGTGATCACCGGTGATCATCTTGACGCCGATGCCGGCCGCCCGGCATTCCGCCACGGCGGCTATGGCCTCCTCGCGCGGTGGATCGATGAAGCCGACCACGCCAAGGAAGGTCAGCCCGGATGTGACGGTTGCGAAGGCCATTCGGTCGACCCCCGCATCCGGGACCATCGTCGCGAAGCCGAGAACGCGCTCGCCGCCAGCCGCGGCGGCATCAATCCGCTGCTGCCAGTAGGCGTGGTCGATCGGACGCGTCGCGCCCGGGCCTGCCTGGTCGATGCACATTGCCAGCACGCGCTCGGGTGCACCCTTGACGAACACACGGCGTTCGCTGCCCGGTCCCTCGTGGAGGGTCGCCATGAAACGGTGCTGCGCATCGAAGGGGATCTCGTCCAGCCTCGCCCACGCCTCACGCTCGGTCTCGGGATGAAGCCCGGCCTTGGCGGCGAGCGTCACGAGGGCGCCCTCCATCGGATCGCCGAGGACCGACCATTGGCCGTCCTCATCAACGAGGCGGGCGTCGTTGCAGAGCAACGCTGCCTGGATCAGCCGGTCACGGGCACCGTCAGGCTCAGCCGCCCCGCCATCCTCGGCCACAAGCTTGCCCTCCGGCGCATAACCGGCCCCCGACAGTCCCGTCACCCCTTGCGCCGTCGCCACGCGGCGGGCCGTCATCTGGTTCTTGGTCAGCGTGCCGGTCTTGTCGGAACAGATCACGGAGGTCGCGCCCAGCGTCTCAACGGCCGGTAGACGGCGGACCACGGCGCGGCGCGCCGCCATCCTGCGGACGCCGATCGCCAGCGTTATGGTGATCACAGCTGGCAGTCCCTCGGGCACCACGCCGACGGCCAGCGCGACGACCACCATCAATGCGTCGACCCAATCATAACTCCTGGCAAGGACGGCAAAGACGAACAACGCAGCCGCAGTCGCGACGGCAAACCACGTGAACTGCCGGCTGAATTCGTTGATCTGCCGCAGGAGGGGCGTCGTCAGCATCTCAACCTTGCCGATCAGATCAGAGATCCGGCCGATTTCCGTGCTTGCACCCGTCGCCGTGGCAACGCCGTATCCCTGGCCGGTCGCGACCAGCGTACCCGAATAGAGCATCGAGAACCGATCACCGAGCGGCGCGTTCTCCGCAGCGACGCCTTCGCTCTTCTCGGCCGGAACGGATTCGCCGGTCAGGATGGCCTCATCCACAGTCAGCCCACGGGCGCGCAACAGCTTGATATCGGCTGGCACCTTGTCGCCGGCTTCGAGGACGACGATGTCTCCCGGGACGATATTCCTTGCGTCGATCGTGTGCCGTTCGCCCTCGCGCAGGACGGTCGCATGAGGCGCGATCATGTCGCGGATCGCATCCAGCGCCTGTTCGGCACGGCCTTCCTGGACGAATCCGACCACCGCATTGACCAGCACGACGATCACGATCACCGCACCGTCGACAAGATGCCCCAGAACGATGGCGGCCGTCGCTGCGCAGAGCAGGACATAGATCAGGGCATTGTTGAACTGCGCGAGGAAACGAAGAAACGGCCGGGTCCGTGCTGCTGCTGGTAGCTGATTCGGTCCGTAGATTCCCAAGCGGCGCCCAGCTTCCTGATGATCGAGGCCGTCGGTGCCGGTCTCAAATGCAATGCAGGTCTCTGCAGCCGTTCTTGCGTGCCAGGCGCCAGATCGTGTGTTGTTGGGCCTCGTGTCATGGGCGCGTGTTACATTCACCGTTTTCGCCGCCATGACACCTCTCTGTCCGTTGCTCACCTCTCTGTCCGTTGCCCACCTCTCTGTCCGTTGCCCGGTCCTTTCGGCGCATGAGCGAGTCGGTGGCGGCGGGCCCCCCTCGCAGCGCGGGACAGCACCACCGGATTGCCGCGGCCACGACCACCTACACCTGCGAAGCGCGCCCTCGCCTTCCCCACGCGACGGGAGAAGAGGCGGTCTCCGCCTTCCAATGAATATGCGGCCCATGCGGACAGCGAGGCTGGCGCAAGTCTGCAACTCATCTAAAGGCAATCGGGTCGACGACCCAATTAAGCTATCTATAGCTGCAACAATCATCAACAAGCGTTGACTGAGATCAAGCCGGTTGCGTCGACATTGACCCCACAGCGAGCCTGATGCCCCACCGCGGCGCGAAGCGGCGGTCTCGGCCAGCGTCACGGCAGGCGGAGCGCACGTCGAAGCCCACGCGCGGCGGCGATGCGACACGCGACAGATTCGATCAGCCAAGAGTGATGAGGGCGCCACGAACAAAAGGCGAGCGACAGAAGCCTGACCAGCAGAACCTGGCCATAGGCCGCGCTTCACAAGGCATCTCGCGCGCAAGCGCGCCGCGGCACTCTTCCCGTCAAACGGGCGCGCCGCGAAACCATCCAGGTCGGGACCGGCTTATGGGCCCGTTCGCCGAGGCCGATGCCGCGACGATTCGGCTGGCCTGTTCAGCGCCGTGACCGCAGCATCCAACCGAAGCTGATGAAGCCTATGCCCTGGAACAGCAGATCAAAAGCGAGGATCGCGCCGAGCAGGACGAGGCTGTTGCCGGGCCAGGCCGAATAGACCAGGACACCGACGAGGAGCGTGATGACACCCGTCGCGACGATCCAGCCCCAGCCGCTCTCCGGACGCGCGGCGAAACCGATCCAGATCCGGAAGATGCCAGCCACCACCAGCAGGACGGCAAGCAGCAATGTCAGCGCCGCGGACGCCAAGAGCGGATTATAGAAGGCAATGACGCCCGCGAAGGCGTAGAAGATGCCGCTGAGAAGCCAATAGAAGAAGCGCCCCCAGGTCTTGACCTGGAACGCATGGACGATCTCAACGATACCCCCGATCAGCATCATCGCGCCGATATAGAAGATCGTCGCAACCGTCGCGAGCAGGAGATTGGCAAGCGCGACGACGCCGAGGAGGATGAGCCCCACACCAAGCGCGACAAACCAGCCCCATTTACCACGCACTTCCTCTACGGCTGTACCAAGCGAGGAGGACGTTCCTGTTTGTCCGGCATGTGTCATAGATCGCCCCTGATGCGGAAATCACCATCATATTGCTGCACTATAACCTTTCGGTTGAACCAACGATACCACAGCCGGGCGAAATAGTCACCGGTCGCAGATTGCGCCACTCCAAGTCGTTTGGCGCGTAATGACGCGTGACAACTGCCGCCTCGCCATGTATCTGCCTGGCGTCATCATCCGATTCCCTCGCGGTTGAACGTTCAGACATGTCCAGGTTCCCTGGAAAGAACGCATGCTCATGCCTCCCATCTCCTGGCGCCCATCTCCTGGCGCCCGTCTCCTGGCGCCCGTCTCCTGGCGCCCGTCTTCGCGATCGAGGCGCGCGACGGCCCGCGGCGTCCCGATCGGCGTGTATCAACCAGATGGCTGCAACAGCCTTTGTATTCGAAGACAATGCGCCGGCTACCGGATGCGGCGCGTCGTTTAAAGTTACTTCAGTGCGTCTTATTACGCTGCGATAGCTCCAGTTACGCGATCCCGAGACGGCGCGATTTCGACCTGTGCGGCGGAACACAGGCGCGCCCGGTGGATAAGAGCATAATCCCGGGCGTCGAAAACTGGATCGGCCCGTGCGGTTTCTCAGTTTTGATGACGGAGTTAGACAATGTATACGCCGAAGGTCGTTCCGATCGCGGTGTCTTCGCAGCATATCGCTGAAGCTGAGGCGCGCTGCGCCCGACAACGGGCGTTTATCAGGGACCTGCAGGCCACCGGCCAGCCGACAAACACGGCCGAGACCATCTTGGCGAGCATGGAGGATTGCCTCGCCCGCATGCGCGAAGCTCTGGCACGGCCCATCTTGCGGAAGGCCTCCTGAGCTCGCCCGGGACCTCTCAGTCGCGCGGCGGGACGACTGGAGAGCGCCGATCACCGGACGACATTTCCACGGTTTCTACTTCTTGTCGAAAGGAAAGACGACCTTCCAGTCGCTCTTCATATCGACCACGGTCCAGCCGCGCCGGGGCGCTTCGTCGAGCGCCTTGTCGAGGCGGCCGACCGGCGACGCCCGGTCATAGGCCCATTCTCGCGCGGCATCCGTATGATGCACGATCAGCCCGAAGCGCGGCCCCGAATCGAGCGTGGTCCACTGCAGCATTTCAAGATCGCCATCGGAATTTCCGGCGGCAAAAAGAGGCCGGCGTCCGATGAAGCGGTTGATGCCGATCGGCTTGCCCGGTCCATCGTCGACGAACTCGACCGCCGCGAGCTTTTCGATGACCGGCTTGTCGGCCCCCAGCTTGAAGAGGGTCTTGCCGCTCGACCCGACGATCCGCTCCGGCGGAATGCCGTAGGCCGCGGGCACCCACGGACGCATGAACTCGATCCCCCCTCCCGAGACGATGAATGTCTTGAAGTCATTGGCCTTGAGGAAATCAAGCAGTTCCAGCATGGGCTGGTACACGAGCGCGGTATAGGGCTGGTTGAACCGGGGATGGCGGGCCGTGGCCAGCCATGTCCGGACGATCGCCTCGAATTCCGTCACCGTCATTCCCGAATGGGTCTGCGCTATGATCGCGAGGAGCCCCTTTTCGCCCAGGGCGGCGAGAGCGGCCCGGTCGCCTTCAACCACAGCCTTGAACGGCTGGCTATCGCGCAATGCCGGATTCGCCGTCGCCATTTCCTTCAGGCGATCCACGGCGAAGACGACCTGGACATACATGGGTTGCTCGGACCACAAGGTGCCGTCATTGTCGAAGGTCGCGACACGCTCCTCGACAGGCACGTAGTCAGCGCCCCCTTGGGTCGTCACGCGGCGCACGAAATCGAGGATCGCGGTCTTCGCCTTGCCGTCATTCCATGAGGGCAGAGGATCGGTCTGGGCCAAGGCCACCGATGCGTCGAATGGGCCAAGCGCCGGGGTGAGCGCCAGCAGAAGACCAAGGCCGAGCGCCGCGAGGCTGCGCCTGCTCCAGCTCCGGGCTGTCGTGCTCACGGTTTCGCCCTCCCCTCTCAATGGATCTCGACCCCACCTCTGCTCATGTCCGCGGAACCCGCCGCAGACAGCGAAAGCCGACATGGCTGGTCGATGTGTCGACCGGCTCGGCATGGCGCGCCGCGGGCCGATAGCGTCGGCAGTAGTTCGGGGCGCAGAGATGCGAGCCCCCCTTCAGCACCTTGCGGGGAATTACAATTTCTGGTTGCCGCGGATCATAGCTCGCGTCCTGCGTTCCGCCGCGTGGATTGACGGGCACGCAGCAGGCCTTCGGCGCATCGTCGGGGTGGCGGCTCGACCACCAGTCGGCGGTCCATTCCCAGACATTGCCGATCATGTCGTAGAGCCCGTAGCCGTTCGGTGGAAAGCTCCGGACCGGCGAGGTGCGTTCATAGCCGTCGGTGGCCAGATTCTCGAAAGGGAAGCGGCCTTGCCAGGTATTGGCCATCTGGCGTTCATCGGGATAGAGGTCGTCGCCCCAGGCAAACTCTGCCCCATCGAGGCCGCCGCGCGCCGCAAACTCCCATTCGGCCTCGGTGGGAAGTTCCTTGCCGACCCATTTCGCGTAGGCTTCCGCATCCCGATAGGCAACATGGACGACAGGATGATCATCCAGGCCCGCAATGGAACTGCCCGGACCGTAGGGCTTGCGCCAATTGGCCCTGAAGCGGAAGCTCCACCACTGGCTCCAGTCCTCGAGATCGACGGGATGGTCCGGGGGGGTGAAGACGAGCGAGCCGGCCTTCAGCATGGCGGGCAGCGCGCCGGGATAATCTTTCGGATCGGGGCGGATCTCAGCAAAGGTCACATAGCCCGTGGCCTCGACGAAGGCCCGAAACTGCGCATTGGTGACCGGCGTCTCATCCATGAAGAAGCCGTCGACCGTGACGGTGTGTTGAGGCTTCTCTTCCGCGTAGTGATGATCGGACCCCATGCGGAACGTCCCTCCCTCGATCCAGATCATCGGGGCGTCGCGCATCTCAGGCTTTCCCGTGGACCGTCGGGACGCGGGGGATCGCTTGCTCACAGCCTCACTCCCTGGAATGGCAGCGACATCGCTGGCATCGTCAGTTCCCTACACCGAATGGCAGGGCGACCAAAAGGTCCGACCGTTCCGTGCCGGCAATTCTTTGGCGCCCGCGTCGAATGGATTCGATCCTTGGCGATTGGCCGGCGGAGCCGCGCCTTCCGCCCGCCAGTTGCGACAGTTGAGCCTCGCGTTGTCAAGTCGCTTCTACAGTCTTTCCATGACCTGCGCGATGAAAATGCCGCCGGAACGCTGACATCGGTCGTATAGACGATGAGGGTGCCGTCCTCGATCTCCCGTCAGCGCTCGAACGGATGACGCCACGCAGGCCACCCTCCTGTCGAGAGGCGGGATCCGCGGAGCAATCCGTATGGTCCGGCGCCTGACACGGCACAGGTCCGCCATGCCGCTCTGCTTATTCGCAATTTCCGCCATATATTCGATCATTTTTATTTCGATTAAGAATATATATTACTATAATTCACGCAGCTATATTTTATTGACGACGGTCGAGTTCAAGACTACAAATTGAAACAGCTGGCTCAATTCGCCAGATCGAGAGTCTAAACTCGAATATGAGCTGATTGATCGCCACAAAATGGCATTCATCTTTTGGAGGTTCCGCAGTCAACCGCAGGGTGCTGGTCCAGATTTGCGCTCGGCTCGTCTTACCTTGATCAGCCTTGTCAAATCCAGACTTGTCAAATCTAAACTCGCCAGATCCAGCCTTGCCTTTGATCCCGTCTTGCCTTTGATCCCGTCTTGCACGCGTACGGGAGCGGTGAATCGACCGGCCGGTGTGCCATGGCGCGATCGATGCAACCTGACCCACGCGCTTCCGGTTGATGTTTGAAGTAAAGAGGCATGCCTATGCCGCAGACGGCACATACCGCATCATCTCCGAACGGCGAGACGGCGTCGCCGGCGGCTCTGGTGCCCTATCCGATTTCGGCCGCGTCGTCGCGCAAGTTTCGGCGCTTCCGACGGATGGCCGC
Source organism: Chelatococcus asaccharovorans (assembly GCF_003201475.1). Lineage (GTDB taxonomy): Bacteria > Pseudomonadota > Alphaproteobacteria > Rhizobiales > Beijerinckiaceae > Chelatococcus > Chelatococcus asaccharovorans. The sequence goes on from NZ_QJJK01000008.1 coordinate 142,704, forward strand.
GCCACGCGCCTTTTGCCAGCGCTTTTCATTGGTCGCGCCCCCTCCGCCGTTCCCGGAAAGCCCATTCAAGGGCGGATATCAAGTGGCCAAACTGCAAGCCGAATTCGCCCGATATAGCCATTGACGGCCGCGATCATATAGCACTAACACTACGCCGCCGAAGCGTGGCGCGACTTTTGCCAACCATCGTATGGGCCAGTCTGAAGTGGCCGCCTCTGCTTCATTTTGGCACCGATCCCCGGCCCAGTCCTCCAGCTGGGCCGGGGACAGGGCCAGATAGGACAGTGTTGTTCCTAAATGGGACCGTACAGCATCAACTCTACAATCCACCAGTATAGGTCGCCATCCCGGCGGCCGTCACACGCGTGATCATCGTCATACCCCCCCGGGAAAACAGCGCCGGAAATATTGCCGCATAGCGACAGCGGAGCCTGGGCTCTCGGTCCGATGGTAACACGATGCCACGGCGCAGTTTTTGGACATTTGTTCGCGCTGATATTTCCACTTTGCAACTTTCGCTTAACAATCGCCACCTAAGTTCTTAGTCGCCCTCCCCCCCCGAGGGCAGGCCCCGGTCGTTTTGACCTTTCCCCCCAAGATTGGTCATGCATGCGACCGGGGCCACAGCGCGGCGTGGCTGGAGCAAATCCGCCTTGGATTGTATCAACTTGGATTGAAGCAGCCGGTACGATCCAAGCCGGTGAATGGGCTCGTTCGTACCGAAGTGGAGCAAGTCCGCACAAGACGGACTTGCTCGCGACGTGCGGCGGCGGCGCAATCGCAGCGCGTCACGGCCCGCCCGCCGCGGCTTCGCCGTCGCTCACCATCCGAGGCCGGCAAGGGGGATTTCCAAACGTCAGCGGAACCGCCTTTCCCGCCGGAGACTTATGTCAACGCACGGTCAACGGCATGGGCTTGCTTGGATGGATGTCCTGGACAATAGGAATGGACAGCGGGATGGCGTCGCTACGGCCCCGCCGAAACTTCCGCTGGCAGAGCCGCCCGGATTGCCGACGGATCCGGTCGTCGTATGCCTCGTCATCCTGATCACACTCGCCCTCCTGACCGTCGCCTATGTCGCGGCGGACATCATCCTGCCGATTGTGCTCGCCTTTGTTCTGAAGCTTCTGTTTCAACCGGTCATGCGGCTTCTCGAGAAGCTCGGCGTGCCACGCAGCATCGCGGCGCTGCTTCTGATCCTGGCCGTCTTCGGCGCAATCGTCGGGGTCGGCGCCGCTGCCTCCGGCCCCGCCACGACCTGGGCCGGCAAGCTGCCGGAGGGGATCGCGCGCCTGCAGGAGCGTCTGCGCTTCCTCGATGAGCCGATCACCACCCTGCGGACATTCCTTCACCATGCGGATGGCATCGTTCAGGGCGGCGGTGGCGGCGGCAGCGGTGGCGGCGGCGCCGCCGGCACCGCGATCGCCGCCGTTCTGTTCAGCAGCACCACGCATTTTGCCGGGAGCTTCTTCGAGACGATCCTGATCCTGTTTTTCCTGCTCGTGTCGGGCAACACCTTCCTGAAGCGCACCGTGGAGATCCTTCCGACGTTCAGGGACAAGCGCCAGGCTGTCGAACTGTCGCAGCGGGTCGAGGAGAATATCTCCGCCTATCTCCTGACCATCACCATCATGAATGCCGCCGTCGGCTTGGCGACCGGAGCCGCGATGTGGGCCTGCGGCCTGGGCGACCCCTTGCTGTGGGGCGTCGTCGCCTTCCTTCTCAACTACGTTCCCATCATCGGACCCTTTTTCGGCGTCGGCCTCTTTCTGCTGGCCGGCCTGCTGACGCTGGACCCGATCTGGGCCGCGCTGCTTCCGGCTGCGCTTTATCTCGTGATCCATGTGATCGAGGGGGAACTCGTCACTCCGATGCTGCTCGCCAAGCGCTTTACCCTCAATCCCGTCCTGGTGATCATCTCGCTGATCTTCTGGTTCTGGATGTGGGGGGTACCGGGAGCCATTCTGGCAGTGCCTATGCTGGCAATCTTCAAGATCATCTGCGATGGCGTGCAGCCCCTCGCCGCCATCGGCCATTTTCTGACCGGGGACGAGTGACCCGGACAGGACCGATGACGCCGTCTGGCTCCGGTTCGGAGGCCCTGTCGGAACGCAGCGTAATCGAACAGCCTCCAGCAGGCTGGTGACAAGCGGAATTCGAACAGGCCGTGGCCATCCCCGGGGGCGATCCGTCGGGTTGGCCGGACTATGCCTGTCGGCGACACCTGCGACGACTGACTATCGATAGCTCCCAGGGCAAATCCGACTTGGATTGAATTCGCTTCTTCAATCCAAGTGCGTGAATTTGCTCGTCCATTTATGAGCGGAGCCAATCCGCTGCAGACAGACTTGCTCTAGGGTCAGGACCCATTAATCTGGTTGAAATGGTGTGAGGCCATTTGGCCGGATACAAGAAGCGGAGGTGAAGGAAGCCTTTCGGCTTTCGAGCGCTGCGCGACGCAGTTGCCGGCCAAATGGACCACATCCGAAGGACGCCGAAACGGCTGCGACCTGCGGCGTCGAGCCACTCGGCCGATGGAACCCCATCGACCTTCGCGTCTCTCCTGGCATCTCTTTGCCGTTTCAGGCGCCATTTCCATCATATTAATGGGTCCTGACCCTAGCTTGCCGCCGCGTGATCGGACAAGTCGATGTCGACGTGGATGCGATTGCGGCCGGCCATTTTTGCCGCGTAAAGCGCCTTGTCGGCGCGACCGAACAGGTCGGTCGGCGTGTCACCCGCGCGCCCTGCCGCGACACCGGCCGAGAAGCTGTAGCTGAAGTCGCTCCAGGCCGGAAGGGGCCGTGAGAGGCGCACGATAGCCAGCATGCGCTCGACGATCAGCGCGGCTTCCTCCACCGAGGTGGCGGGCATGACGAGAACAAATTCTTCACCGCCGAAACGGCCGAAACAATCGGAGCGCCGCACGCGTCCGATGATCCGCGCGGCCAGATCCCGCAGGATGATATCACCCGCCTGGTGACCGTATCGGTCGTTGATATACTTAAAATTGTCGAGGTCAAGCACAGCCACGCAGCCGTAAAGTCCGGTGTCGGGATCAGGCCGGCGCAACATATCCTCGATACGCGCCGTGGCGAACCGGCGGTTGGCGATGCCTGTCAGTTCATCGGTATAGGCGGCCTTGATGGCGAAATCCCGATCCTGGCGCAGGAGACGCTCGCCGGCGCGCAGGTCCGTGATATCGCTGGCAATACAGAGCATCCACCCATCGCCCTGCACGGTCTCGGTCATCCAGAGCCATCGCCCGTCCCACAGGTCCGTCTCGAACGCGCGAAAACCTGTCTTGCCACGGCGCGATTGTGTCGAAATGAGCCAGGCCTCGAAGTCATCCTGGCGAATCACGGTACCGCGCTGCGCATGGAAATTCCGGCGCATGAGCTGCGACCACAGGGGGGCCTCGTCCGGATCGAGAAAAAAGGCAGCGCGAAACGACCGGTTTGCATAACGCAGACGGTCAAACGCGTCATAGAGCGCGATGAGAACCGGCGCATTTTCATAGAGTTGAAACAGCTTGGCTGCCGTATCGGTCATAGCGCCACGTTACAGTCCAGCCGGACGATAGCTTGCCGGATGTCGCCCCACCCCGTTTCCAGGTCTTGTCCGCCTCGCGTGATGGATCCCGTTGCTCGCAACACCGTGCCTCGACTCGAAACAAGAGCGCAACTACGCCCGCTACGTTATTAAGTTACCAAATATCAGGGCCGCTCGCAATAAAACGCATCGCCGCTGATATATAAATAAATATCAACAATATTGCGCAAATTACCAAGAAATAATGTCTGAAATTTCTCAATTATAAGAATTGATTCCAAAGGAGATCATTTGATGGCAAAATTCCTCGAAAATCTCGGCGATAGCCTGGGCGGCTTCGCACAATCGGCTTACGATGGAATAGGCGATGGATTAAAGGCCGGCATGAGCCTTTGGGGCTCCGGCATGGCGAAGTTCCTGGAATTCGATGGTTGGCTTTTGCAAAAAGCTGCGGACGGAATCATCTGGTCTGCTTCGACCGTCTGGGACCTGGCGACCGGGGGCTTGGTCTTGCGTTTTCTGGAGAGCGATGAGACCGCCGGAAACGCGGCACCTGCCGCAGGGCTCGACGCACCGGCAACGTCCGGGCCCGTAACCGTCGTCAACGAAGCACAACCCGGCTCCCATGACCGGGTGAATGACGACGCTGTTCTTCTCGTCGGATTGCCCGAGCCGATGCCAGCGATAGACTGGCATCCGGCTTAGGCATACGGGGCACGGGCGGGCTTACCAGCCCACCCTGCCATCAGCGCCGGAATGTGGCGTCGGTCCAGTCCAGGAGGCCGGCCAGAAAGGCGGTGGCCATTGGCATGAAGTGGCTGCCGTTGTGATAGAACGGATCCAAGGTCGTCACGATGAGCCGTCCCTTGCCACCGCCCACACCCGGATGGTCGTAGAGCAGCGTACCGTCCGGGCCTCCACCCATCTCCGGCGCGATCGTGACGAGCGGCACGGCGCCGGCCGGCGGGTGAAGCAAGCCGTGGAAATGCCAGACGACCGCGCGCTGCGGCAGGTAGCGGAAAACATCGTGATCGGGGTTCGGGATGCGATGGCCGGGGTCCGTTCCCTTGTCGAGCCACCACCAGAAATTGGTGGGTTTGAACGTCCATTCGACACCAGGCAGCCACGTATGCGCCTGGTTTTCCCCCAGAACAATCAGCGTGCCGCCCTGGTTGAGATAATGCAGGAACAGCCGTCTCTTGGCGCGCAGGACGGTGGGGCTGATCCGGTCAGCAACCATGACGGCCGTGAAATCGTCGAGGTCCCCCTCGGCCAGGTCCGGCGCATAGAAAGCCCGGTCGAAACGTCCGCGAAACCGCTCCGCGTGAATGGTTTCGTGGTGGTAGTAGCAGCCGCCTTCGACAACCGCGAGGCTCATCGCCCGATCTCCCCCTTGGCGAACTCCCCCTTGGCGATCCAGTCGAACAACTGAGGCACCATGCGCTCCGCGCTGTTGCCGGCGTCTGTATAACTCCAGAGGTCGGCGCCGGCATGCACCAGAAGGCGCCCGCCAACGCCGGGGGCGACCTCGAAATCCACGGGGTAGCGCCCCCGTCCGAGCGTGTTGATGACGCGAGCCCCAGCCGGTGGCGGATTGGCGCCCCGGCCATAGAAGCCCGCGACACCGCGCCGCCAGGTCAGATGGCGCGGGTCCACGCCGGCCCAGACCGGATGGTCTGAAGCGCGCGCGACCTCAAGATCATCCACCGTGTAGCCCGGGATGGCCTGGTAGGGCGCGAGTTCATCCAGGAAGGGATAGGCGACATGGCCGCAGAAAACGATCGTGCCCCCGCCTTGCAGGAAAGTCTCCAGCTGGGATTTGCGCGCCAGGAGATAGCGCTGGTCGGCGTGAAGACCGATCAGCAGGCCGCGATAGGCCCCGAGGTCGACGTCACCCAGTTCGTAAAGCGGGACGACGTCGAGCCGGGAGCCGAGATCGACGCTCTTCATGAGGAGGTTGACGCCACCCTCGGTCTGTTCACAATCCAGCAGCAAGGCGTCGATCATCGTTGCCTCACTTCTGGGTGAAGGCGATCGGTGCGACGAGGTCGGCCTTGATGTCGATCTTCTTCTTCATCATGCCGGCTTCCACCATGAAGTCCTGGTCTGCCGCGAGATTGGCCACGTCCGCGTCACTCATCTTGAGCGTGAAATCGTACCAGGCATTCATCCGGCGGGCGTCTTCCAGCGAGATCTTCTGTTCGGCGGCGGCGAGCTTCAGCGCCTCCTCGGGCTCCTCGGCCATGAAGGCAAGGGCCTTGCGGTGGGCGGCGAGATAGGCCTCCACGAGATCGGGATGGTTCTTCAGGAAGGCGCCGTTCACGCCGATGACGGTCGTCGGATCGAACAGGCCCTTGCCGTTCGCGATCACATGGCCGCCGGCCTGCTCGACGGCGAGCGCATTGTTCCCGGCCAGGGTCGCCGCATCGACCTTGCCTGCGAGCAGCGCCGCGCGGGCCGCGCCGAGATCCATGTTGATGTAGTTGATGTCGGCGAGCGTCATGCCGTTCTTGATGAGCGCCGCGGCCAGAAGCTGGTGGAGCGCCGTGCCCTTCGGGCCTGCCACGGTCTTGCCCTTGAGGTCCGTGACCTTCTGAGGCCCGCCCTTCGTCGCAAGGATGGCATAGGCCTCCGGGTTGCGGCTATAGGCGGCGATCACCTGGACATCGGCCCCGTTGGTCTTGCCCAGGATGGCCGAGGAGCCACCGAGCACGCTGGCGATGTCGATCTCGCCCGCGGCGATGGCCTGCACCTGCTGGGCACCGGAGGTGATCTCCGGCGACTCCACCTTGATGCCGTAAGGCGCGAAGGCCTCGTCCAGATAGCCCTTCGCCCGCATGACGATGGACGGCACGTTGAACGGCGACGCGACATAGGTGATGCGGACGGTCTTCGGCTTCTCGGCAGCAAGTACACCGGTGATGCTGCCGGCGGTCAGCGAAAGGGCGCCGACGAACGCCAGCGCGGTGGTGACGAGGCGACGGCGGGTATGATGGATCACGGGACGGTCTCCTGTTGGAATACGCGTTGGTCTGACGAGGGATGTCTGGTGGCAGCCTGGCTGGGATCGCCGGCGAGGTCATCGAGGATGGCGCGGCGCAGCGTTACGAGCGCCTGATCGGTGGCATCGCGCGGTCGGGCGAGCGGCACCGGCCGGCGTCCGATGATGCGGCCCCCATCCATATGGACAACCTGATCGGCGAGAAGGACGGCCTCTTCGACGTCATGGGTGACGAAGACGACCGTTGGCCGGCGTGCCAGCCAGATATCGGTGAGTTCGGCCTGCAGCCCCCGCCGCGTGAACGCATCGAGCGCAGCGAAGGGCTCGTCGAGGAGCAGGAGGTCCGGTTCGAGCACGAGCGCGCGGGCAAGCCCGACGCGGCTCGCCATGCCGCCGGACAACTGGTCGGGATAGGCATCGCGGAAGTCGGTGAGGCCGACCAGCGCAAGGGCCGCCGCGACACGGGACGCTATCTCGGCCTTGGCGACCTTGCCGACGAGACCGAAGCCGGCATTGCCCGCCACGCTGAGCCACGGCATGAGCCGCGGTTCCTGGAACACGCAGCCGATTGTGGGGCGATGCCCGTCGGCATGGCGGATGTCGCCCGTCGTCGGCGCCACAAGGCCGGCCAGCAGGCGCAACAAAGTCGATTTGCCACAACCCGAGCGCCCGACGACAACCGTAAAGCTACCCGGCGCCAACATGAGATCGACATCGGCCAATGCCACCACGTCGCGGTCACTGACCTTGTAGTGCTTGCTGAGCCCGCGCACCTCAAGCATGGGTGATCTCGGTGCGCTCGCGGAGCCAGGGCGCCGTGCGCGCGATCAGCCGCCGCATGCCGAAATCGGCGAGGAGCCCAAGCCCGCCGATGACAAAAATGCCGACGATAATGATGTCCGTGCGTGCCAGTTGCTCGGCATCGACGATCATGTAGCCGAGGCCGGCCGCTGACGCGACGAGTTCGGCGCCGACGAGCGCGCGCCACCCCTGCCCGAGAGCTATGCGCAAGCCGATGACGATCGCGGGCAAGGCTGCCGGCAGCACGATGCGGCGCAGGATCGACCCGCGCGACAAGGCGCAGGCGCGTCCCACCTCGACCAGTTTCGGGTCGCATTGGGCGATACCGCCGAGCGCGCCAAGGAAGATCGGGAAGAAGCAGGCGAGCACGATGATGCCGATCTTCTGCGTCTCGCCGATACCGAGCCACAGAATGAGCAGCGGCATCATGGCGAGCGGCGGGATCTGGCGGAGAAACTCGAGAACCGGCTCGAACGCCCGTTGCGCGGCGGGCGAAATACCAAAAAGGAAGGCAAGCGGCAAGGCCAGCGCCGTCGCTATCAGATATCCCGCAACGATGCGCACGATGCTGACCGCGACATGCGCGGCGAGCGTCCCGTCACCCACAAGCTCCCAACCCGTGAGGAGAACGGTCTGCGGCGTCGGCAGGAGAAAGCCCGAGACAAGCCCTCGGGCGGAAGCCTGCCACCAGGCAACCGCAAACGCAGCGATAACGCAGGTGGCGCCGAAACGCTTGGAGAACCGGGAAATGGCCATTGTTGTGTACGAAGCAGCAGCGAGGCGAAGCGACATCCTTCGCCCATCACAGAGGTGATGTAGGCGCTGTCATAGTGGTCCCTGTTCGCCCAGGCAACAAAAACCAACACATTGGAATTATTATAACTTTAGCCTCAGCTAGACCCTCTGCGAGGGATCGCCGCCCGCCTCGGGCCGCGTGGTCGACCCCTCGCAAAAAACCGGCGGATTGGCATCGCTGCGCATTTTTCTCGGAAGCCCGCCGCCATTCCCGGGCCTCGATCAGCAAGGAACCCGGATCCCCCCCGACAGGCGGTCGGCCAGGAATTCGCTGATCAAGAATTCACGGCCGGACCGGTCCTCTCGCAGAGCGTTTTCGAGCGAAGTAGACACCGGTTCGCGTGAAGAAAATGTGTAAAAACAAAGGCCTGGAGCATCGACCGATAGACTGTCATTCCGGAGCTATTCGTTATTCAAACTTCCATGATGACGCGCGGGTTGGTGAGGTCGTTCGTGCTCCGTCCGCCAGTCGCGAGGCGAGGCGCCAAAGCGCGCCTTGAACAGCTTGCCGAAGGCGGACAGATCGGGAAAGCCGCAAGCCATGGCCACCGTGCCGATGTTCTGGCTAGCCGACGATTCAAGCCTTCTGCGCGCGTTCTGCATCCGCAACTCACGCAGGGCGTCCATCACAGTCGTGTCGTGGTCAGCAAAGGCGCGATACAGGGTGGCGCGCGAGCATCCCAGCGCATGGGCGATCATGGCCGGATCGAGGTCGCGGTCGGGATAGCGCGCCGCCATGAATTGGACGGCGCTGGCATAGAGGCCTTTCGTGAACAGCTCCGTGCCGCCGGGCCCGCGCGGGGCAATCCCACGCAGCAACAGCAACGCCGTCTCGACGGTTGCGTCGAGCATGGCGGCCAGCTCATTACGCGCCAGGCAATGGCCGTGCGCTTCAAGGTCCAGCATCTGCCGGCGCAGAAATGGCGCGAGCCGCTGCTGCTCCAGCGGAAGGGAGAGGCCGTCGAGCGCACCGCCAATGGCCGCCATTGCCGCCTGTCGTGGCAAGAGCAGGTAGAGATCCTTGCCCTTGCTCCAGTGGTAACGCATCGGCCGGGCCACATCATAAAGCGCCATCGAGCCGCTCTCGGCGATCATCCGCGCGTCATCGGGCCCCTCCAGCGCGACACGACGCTCTGCCAGCAAGGCGATGACCATACATTCGCCGAGCCCGGCGCTGCGCGCTTCGCGCGAAAACACCGTTTGGTAGCCTGATCCCTGGTGACTGCCGAACATGGCGGACTTGCCACGGACGAATTTGACGGTGCCCCTGAGTTCCTCGTCCGGCGGCAAAAGATCGACAGAATGATAAGCGGCCGCGCGCCAGGCTTCATAAAGCGTCGCAGGGTCGAAGTCGTCCGTCGAGAGACGATCGAACCTGTAGAGATCGGGATCAGTTGGCTGCGGCACGGAAATGGCCCTTGCAAGGACGGCGAGCCAGCGGAAGCATAGCGGCAAGGCTGCCACTTTGCACGCCCCTCACAGCCATTCCACCCATCATGTCCGAGCCTTCACCTGGGCTCGCGCCACCGGCGAAGGCAGCCGAGCGCCAACAGGACGCGAACCGGACGCTCACCCGCCCTTCACCGCCCCCGCAGTCAATCCGGCAATGATCTGGCGCTGGGCGATGATCGTCAGCAAGAGGACCGGCAGGGTCACGATCAAGGCCGCGGCCGCCAGGGGCCCCCAGCTCAGCTGCTCGAACGAGATCATGTTGTAGACCGCGACCGGCAGCGTCCGGGTCTCGCGGCCGGCCAGAACGATGCCGAAAACGAAGTTGTTCCAGGAAAAGATCACCGCGAGGATGAAGGCAACCGTCACGCCGGGCTTGGCGATGGGCAGCGCGACGTGACGAAACACCTGCCAGCGATTGGCGCCATCGATCGTCGCCGCCTCTTCCAGTTCCATCGGCGTCGTCTCGAAATAGCCGATCATGATCCAGATGATGATCGGCACGGTGATGACCAGATGGATGATGATCTGCGGCCAGAGCGTCCCCATGAGACCGAGCCACTGGAACAGGAGGAACAAGGGGATGAGATAGGACAGGCCTGGCGTCATGCGCGCGATGAGAATGACGATGGCCGACCGTGTCGCTTTCATGCGCGCGATGCCATAGCCCGCCGGCACGCCGACGATCAGGCCGAGCAAGGTCGCCGTGCCGGTGACGATGAGGCTGTTACCGAAGAACAGCGGAAAGCGATTGGATTCGAGAACCGAGACATAGTTCTGCCAGGCAAAATTCTCCGGAATGAGGATCGGCGGATAGGCCGCGTTGTCGACCTCGTATTTCAGCGAGAGGGACAGCATCCAGATGAAGAACAGCAGAGCCGGCGAGACGATGATGATCACGGCAACCATCAGGAGCAGGCGGTCGAGAATGGCGCGCAGCGTCATAGGGCGGCTCCTCCCATCTCGGTCCATTTCGTCCGCTGCCTGAGCGCGAGCAGCAGCACCGACAGCCCGATGACCAGCGCGAAGAAGACGACAGCGATCGCCGAGCCATAGCCGATGTCGTAGTAGGCGAAGGCGACGCTGTAGAGATACAGATTGATGGTCTCGGATGCGGTGCCCGGCCCGCCTTGCGTGATCGCATAGATGATATCGAAGCTCTTCAGCGCGTCGATGGTGCGAATGATGGCCGCGACCATCAGGAAGGGCGCGAGCATCGGCAGCGTGATGTGACGGAACATCTGCCAGCGGTTGGCACCGTCGATCAGGGCGCTCTCATAAGGCTCCGCCGGGATCGCCGCGAGGCCGCCGAGCAGGATGAGCATGACGAGCGGGGTCCATTGCCAGGTCTCCACCAGCACCAGCGAGGGAATGACGGTGGCCGGCTCGAAAACCCAGAGCTGCGGCGGAATGCCGACGAGGGACAGAAGATAGTTCAGCACCCCGAGCTGCGGGTGGAACATCATCGTCCACACCAGGGCGATGGCAACCGGCGTCGCCATCATCGGCATGACGAAGATGCCGCGCAAGAAGCCACGGAGCGGGAACCGCGCGTGGAAGATCACCGCCGATACGGTGCCCAGTACAAGCGGCAGCAGCACGGCGAGGACGGTGTAGTAGAGGGTATGGACGACCGCATCGGCAAAGCGCGGATCACCCGGCAGTCGCAGGTAATTCGCCAATCCCACGAAGCTCGACGAGCCGCCCACGGTCCATTCGTGCAGGCTCATCCACAGGGTGAAAACCCAGGGAAAAACGATAACCGCGCTGACGGTGACCACCGCGGGCAGAACGAACGGCCAATAGGAGGGTGGCCGCCAAGGGCTCCGGGCGGATGGATGCGCGTTGGAAGCCGCGGCCTCCCTCATGACAAGCTCACTCATGCTGCACTTTTGCTTGTGGCATCAAATGGATGGCGACCGCCCTCGCCCCGCCCGAGGTCGTCTCGCCTGCGGTACACGGTCTTTGCGCGATCACGAAACGGCCGCGCGAATTGAGGCGAGCATGCCCCGGCTAGGGGCCCGAAGGCCCGCCGCCCCCCGGGGCATGCTCGGCAGGCTTGCCCGGCTGCGCACCGATGATCGCCGAGATCCGGCGCGCACGCATGCCGGGCAGCCTATGATCTCAACTGCGCTCGCTGCGCTCGAGCACCGGCTTGAACTGCTCGGTCGCCTTCTTGAGTTCGGTCGCCGGATCCCCGCCCGACAAAGTGCTCGTCAGCGCCGTTCCGATAATGTCGCGGAATTCGGTCACCGGGATCACCACCGGCAAGCCGAGCCGGCTCACCTTTGCGGAGCCGGCCACGGCCTCCACCCAGGCCGCGGGCATTTTCACGCCGGCGCGAACCTCCTTGTCGTTGAGGATCGAGTTACGGAACGGCACACCACCGCCCGCCTGCAGCAGGCGCGCACCCATCAGCTTTGAGACCGCCCATTGGCAGTAGAGATAAGCAGCCTCCTTCTTCGTCGAAGCGGCGGCGACACCGATACCGTCGCCGAAGGTGGCCGATGCCTGCGCCTTCGGGCCGGTGGGCATCACGCCATAACCGACCTTGCCGACGATCCGCGACCGGGTCGGGTCCTCGAGCGGCGGCGCGAAGCCGACACCGTCGAGCCACATACCGACCTTGCCCTGCAGGAAGGCCGACTGGCATTCCGACCAGTTGAAGCCGGCAACGCCGGGCGGTGCCGCCTTGGTCAGCAGGCGCTGGTAAAGCTTGGCCCCCTCGATCGCCTCGGGCTTGTCGGTGAGGAGATTGCCATTGGCATCGAGGAAGTCACCGCCATACCCGAGCAGGAAGCTCGCCCAGACCGGGACATTGGCGTTGCGCAACCCGCGGGCGACGAAGCCATAGGTGCCGTCGGAAGGATTGGTCAGCGCCTCGGCGGCCTTGACCATCTCCTCGAAATTGGTGGGATAGGACAGGCCCTTCTTTTCAAAGAGATCCTTGTTCCAGTAGACGATCCAGTAGTCCACCGAGAAGGGCAGAGAGCGCATCGCGCCCTTCTGGTCCTTGGCATAGAGCAGGCCTGCCGAGGAAAAGTCAGCCTCTGTCAGATCCGGGGCTGTCAAATCCGGGTTCTTCATGAAGGGCGTGAGATCGGCAAGCCAACCGGCCTTTTCGAACTGTCGTTTCTGCACGTGGTAGCTCAGATGCACCACGTCGAAGCTCGGTTTGCCCGACGTCAGCTCAATCACGGCCTTCTGGCGCTGCTGCTGCTCCGGGATCTGCTCCGAGGCCACCTCGATACCCGTGAGATCCGTGAATTCCTTGGCATATTTCTCGAGGACGTCGCCGCGCGGGCTCTTGATGAGATTGACCTCAAGCTTCGTGCCGGCGAATTTCTTCCATTGCGGATCAGCGAAGGCCGGCGTTCCCGCCAGGCCGAGAGCACCAGCGGCCAGACTTCCCTTCAGCACCGTACGGCGCGAGATGCCGTTGTCGAACATCACATTCCTCCCCTTCATGTCCATCCCTGACGCGGCGCATTTTAGGGCAGCACCGTCATTCATCATCCCAAAGCGGTCAGGCCAAGGGCAAACCGCCATTTTGGACCAATCTGCAACCCGGCAATGGATTGGTCATCCCATTCTTTAGGCCTATAGCAAATCCGACCGGAACGGAATCCTCCGAGACCACTCAAGTATTTGAATTTGCTTTTCTATTATCGCCCAAAGCAAGTCCGCACCGGCCGGTCTTGCTTCTTGCGGGGCGCGTGGGGTGCGGAGCCCGCCGCCATTCCTGGAGATCCACCCCGGAGGGGTATCCCGCAACGCGAGACCCGATACGGCGCGGTTCGGCGGCCCGAATGCCCTCCATTCATCCGATTCCCTGCCATGCTCCTCCAACGGCGCTCCTCCAACGGCGCTCCAACCGATGCGATCTATTGTTGATCAGCCGGGACGACCCTTGCAAGCACATTTTCATCCGACTAACATGTTACTGTGCAGTCAATTCAAAATGGGACGCTTTCATCATGCCTGGTCGGTTCGGTCTCTCCGTGGCGCTGGCCACCCCTTTCCAGTTGTCTGGAGCGGTCGATAACGACCGCCTCAAGGAGCAGGCCGGATGGTGCCTTGCCATGGGCTGCAGCAGCATCACCCTGTTCGGTACGACCGGCGAAGGCGCCTCGATCGGCCTGACCGAACGGGAGGCGATCTTCAGCGCGCTGGCTAGGGACGGCATCACGGGTGAGCGTATCGTGGGCGGCGTGGCTGCGACCGCGGTGAGCGACGCGGCGGCACAGGCGACGCTTGCGCTCGACCATGGCTGTCGCGCCCTCCTTGTTCCACCGCCCTATTTCTTCAAGGGCGTTGCTGAGGACGGGGTCTTCGGCTGGTACGCCGCTCTCGTCGAGCGGCTGGGACACCGGGCGCGCCATATTCTCCTCTACAATATTCCGCAGATGACGGCGGTCGCCATGCCGCTGTCGCTCATCACGCGGCTCATCCGTGCTTTCCCGGAGGTGTTCATCGGCGTCAAGGATTCAGCCGGCGACTGGCCCTATACGGAACAACTGCTTGAGGCACATCGGGACCGTGTCATTTTGGTCGGCGATGAGCGCAGTCTCGCACGCGCCGTGCGAAACGGCGGCCAAGGGGCCATATCGGGGCTGGCAAACATATGCCCAGATGCGCTATTGCCCCTAGTGATGGAGGGGCGACCCGACCAGCGAATCGACCAACTGGTCGAGACAGTCCTTGGCTATCCGGTCATGGCAGCGGTCAAGGCGCTCGTCGCCCATCGCAGCGGCGACACCGGATGGCTGACCATGCGGCCGCCGTTGACCGCCTTGTCGCGCGCCGAGATGGCCCAGCTCGGGGAACGCTGCGATCGAATCTTTTCTGCAACGGCCGCTTGAGAGGAGTTTCGGATGGAGAGGACGGGCGAAGAGCGCGACCCTCCCAAATTGCGCGAGATCGCATACGACAGCTTCACCCGGCATCTGCTGGCCAATGCTGTCCGGCCGGGCCAGTTCGTCTCCCAACGGGAACTGGTCGAACTGACCGGCCTGACCCTCGGCGCCATCCGCGAGCTCGTGCCGCGGCTCGAGGCCGAAGGCCTGGTGAAGACCGTGCCGCAGCGCGGCATGCAGGTCGCCCATATCGATCTCGGGCTCATCCGTGACGCCTATCAGTTCCGCCTCTTTCTGGAGAAGGAGGCGATGGCCTTGTTCGTCGAGACCGCCTCGGACGCGACGATCGCCGCGATCCGCGCCCAGCACGAAGACATCCTGCGGCGCGCCGAACAGGACGGGGCGAGCCTCGATCTCGCCGCGGAGGCGCAGGCCGTGGACTGGGGCTTCCACGACACGATCATCGATGCGCTCGGCAACGAGATCATCGCCAAGGCCTACCGGGTCAATTCCATCAAGATCCGCCTGATCCGTCAGGAACTGACACGGATCGACGGCCTCGTCGTGCCCGTCATGAACGAACATCTTGCCGTGATCGCGGCCATGGAAACGCGCGATCCAGCCTTGGCGGCCGATGCGCTCGCCCGACATATCGACAGCGCCCGCCGTCGTGCCTTGGGATTGCGCTAAAGTCTATCCATGAGCGGAGCAAATCCGTCTTTGGCGGACCTGGTGCAGAGCCCCGGAGAGGCTGCAGCCTGGCACCTCCGACGGCTGACCGCGCGGGGATTGCCCGGCATCGGGCGGCGCGTTACACCGAATCACGGTCGGCCCGCTACGATCGGCCATTGACAGGAACATCAACGCCTCCCATGTGTTCGCGATGCGCGGAGGAGGCGGGGCCGTCCAATGTGCTGACCTGAGATGGAATTCGTCGAGGGCGGTCGCGCACCGGAGCGCGGCATGGGCCCATCATGTGATGAGAGCATCGTGATGCCTGCGCGCGTTTTTGCAGTTACATCGGCCGTGCTTGTGGCGCTGTTGGCGACCCCGGCCTTTGCCCAATCCCGTTCGTCGGACAGGATCGCATCCACCCGACAGCAAACGCCAACCGAGAACTGGACGAAGCCTGCACGCTCCGAGAAGGATATTGCGGCACGCTATGCCGACTGGGATCGCAAGGCGCGGGATTCGACAAGCGGAATCTGCGTCGGTTGCGACACGCCGGCGCCCATGAACACCCAACGCAAGCCTAAAAAGAGTAAGCGCTGATCCTGCGCACCTGAAGTTTCAGGTTACGGTCGGGGCCGATGCTTAGCTCGGCCCCGTCGCGTTTAGCTTAAACCTGCTGGAGGTTGACAGCCGCATCCTTGCCGGTCCGGCGGTCAGCTTCAACCTCATAGGCAATCTTTTGACCCTCGGTAAGGCCTCTCAGGCCCGAGCGCTCCACGGCGCTGACATGGACGAACACGTCCTTGCCGCCATTGTCCGGCTGAATGAAGCCATAGCCTTTTTGGTCGTTGAACCACTTAACTGTTCCGGTAGCCATCTTGTCGTCCTTCTGCAGCCGGCGCCGAGTTGCGCCTGCCTCAACGCGACAGATAGCCCGAGCGGGCGATAATGCCAAATCATCAATTATGGCAACGCGCATGTCGGGATCGCCTCAGCCATCAGAAAGCTGCGCTCCCCGGCGACGCACTGCGCCCGCCGCGCTCCCTTCACGGGGAAAATTTGTAATATAATATCAATCGTTTACCCGCATACGAGGGAAGCTCCGCGGGAGAGGTGGGCAGGCGACAGCCAACCCCTTGCCGCGACCTGGACAATCCTTCGCGATCATACAAATTACGAGGCACCCGCTGCGATTCGCCTCTTGCCACGCGACGCGCGTCGACATTTCACGATCCTGTCGGCCGCCGCGGTGTGGATAGGGCCGGCTCAGGTCCACGCTGCGCCCGGCAGGGCATTCAACGGAAATTTGAGATAGCGCCGTCCGTTGCTCTCCGGCTCCGGCAGGCGCCCACCATTCGTGTTGACCTGCAGCGCATGGAGAATGAGCTTCGGCATCGGCAGGGTACGATCGCGCGCCTCGCGCAGCGCCACGAAGTCTTGTTCGGTCTTGCTCCTCACCATATGGCTGTTGCTGGACCGCTGCTCCGCGACTGTCGCCTCCCAGAGCGCCTCGCGGCCGCCGGGCTGATAGTCGTGTCCGGTGAACAGGCGGGTCTCGTCCGGCAGTGCCAGGATCGCCTGGATGGAGCGCCACAGGGCCGCCGCGCTCCCGCCGGGAAAATCGGCCCGCGCCGTGCCACTGTCCGGCATGAAGAGCGTGTCGTGAATGAAAGCGGCGTCCCCGATCACATAGGTGATCGACGCGAGCGTATGGCCGGGTGAGAACATCACCCTTCCCTCGAGCCCGCCTATGGTGAAGCGGTCTCCGTCAACGAAGAGCCGGTCCCACTGAGACCCATCCGTGCGCAGCTCCGGCCAATTGTAGATGTCCTTCCATAAGGCTTGCACGTCCTTGACGTGCTCGCCAATGGCCGTCGCTGCCCCGGTTTTCTCTTTCAGGTAACTCGCGGCCGAGAAATGATCCGCGTGAGGATGCGTATCGAGGATCCAGACGACGTTGAGCCCGCGCTCCGCCACGAAAGCAAGTAGCCTGTCTGCATTGTGGGTGGCGGTCGCACCCGACTTCTCGTCGAAGTCGAGCACGGGATCGATGATGGCGCAGGCCCCGGTGCCGGGATCACTCACCACATACTGGATCGACCCCGTCCGCGGGTCGTAGAAGCCCTGCACATCCGGCTTACGCATGGTTGCTACCTCGTATTCTGGCAAAGCCGGCCCTTGTGACAGGACATGCACCGCCGGCAGGCGCTTTCGCAGGAACCTGCATTGTGTCGACTGGCCCTGGCAGCTTCAGCCGCGGCCCGCGAACCAGCGCTGCACACCCGATAGATCGAAGCCGTGGCTACGCCCGAAGGCATCCACATCCTCGATCGCCATGCGTCCATCGAGCACTTCGCCAACCGCCCAGATCGTCAGCGAGCGCGTACCCGAACGGCAGTGGGCAACGACAGGCCCGGGCTGCGCCGCAAGGGCCGCCTGCTGGGCGCGCACGAGCGCTTCGTCGAAGCCGTAACCGGAGAACGGCAGATGCGTGTAGGCGAGCCTCAGGGCTGCGGCAGCTTTCGCCGCTTCCGCCGCCGTCGGCTGGCCAGGCTCCTCACCATCGGGACGGTTATTGATGATGGCCGTGAAGCCCTGCTCCTTTAATGCCGCGAAATCTTCCGGATCGATTTGCGGAGCGACCCACAGGGTGTCGTTGATCTGGACCAGTCTCATCGTGAACCTCTCCCAAGGCATTAACCGAAATACATTCGAGCGGGCGGATGCCGCTCCCGCCGTCAGGCGGCCGTCCATTCGACATGCGCCCTGACGGCGCCGCTGGCTGGCTCGACCCAGCCATGCGTCTCGGCGACGTGAAGCATGCGCGAAAGCCCTTCGCGCCACAGCGGATCGTTCGGAGGGCCGAGCGCGTCGAGCGCGTCCTTGTCGATCCAGACATAATCGGTGCCGTCGACCTCGCCAATGCCGGTGAAGGCGCGGGCCAGCCGCCCGGCATCGCGAACCACCCACGGCACGGACACCTTGAAGGTGCCGAAATCCATGGCGTCCTCCAATTCGGGCCGATCGTCGTGCCCCACCGCGATGATCATCAAAGCTTCCCTGGTTGCGACGGCCCCTCTCCGGACCGGTGGCCGGCGCCCAGACGATAGAGCCTTCCGAGCGTCTTGACATGAGGCATAGGTGACGCAGTCACGCGCCGCAAGCCTTCGCGTCAGGCTGCTCGGTGGTGGCGCAGGTCCCCGCATATCTGCGTTCCCGATGGGCAGATAGGGCTCAGGCAACCTGCCAGAGACGGGGTTCATGCGGCATTCCGATGGGAGCTATCCCGTTCAGGCATGGCGTTGCGCCATCAGGTGCTGTAGCGAAACGACGTTTCAATCACATAGCGCGATAGGACATATTGTGATGGCCGACGCCGTTTCCTCGCGACCTTTGACCAGAGGGGATGCCAAGACGCTCGCCCTGGCCTCGCTCGGGGGCGCCCTCGAATTCTACGATTTCATCATCTACGTCTTCTTCGCGGTGGTGATCGGACGGCTGTTCTTTCCCCCGGACATGCCCGAGTGGCTCGAGCAGCTGCAGACTTTCGGCATTTTCGCGGCGGGCTACCTGGCGCGCCCTCTCGGGGGCGTCATCCTGGCGCATTTCGGCGACAAGACCGGCCGCAAGCGCATGTTCACCTTGTCGATCTTCATGATGGCGCTGCCCACCCTGATCATCGGCATCCTGCCCACCTATGAATCCATCGGCTATCTCGCGCCTTTGCTGCTCCTCGTCATGCGTGTGTTCCAGGGCGCGGCGATAGGCGGCGAGGCGCCGGGCGCCTGGGTTTTCGTCTCGGAGCACGTGCCGCAGAACCGCATCGGCCTCGCCTGCGGCCTGCTGACCGGCGGCCTCACAGGGGGAATCCTGCTCGGCTCCCTGATGGCCACGCTCATCAACTACGTCTATTCGCCGACTGAGATCCACGACTTCGCCTGGCGCATCCCCTTCATCGTCGGCGGCGTCTTCGGTCTTGTCGCCATGTATCTCAGGCGCTGGCTGCACGAGACACCGGTGTTCGAGGCCATGCGTGCCAGGAAGACCCTGGTTGCGGACATGCCGCTGAAGCAGGTGCTCAGCGGCTACCGCCCAGCCGTCGTCGTCTCGATGCTGGTGACCTGGATGCTGACGGCCATCGTGGTGGTCATCATCCTGATGACGCCGACGCTCATGCAACGCCTGCACGGGCTTGCCCCCCTCATCACGCTCTACGCCAGCATCGCCGCGACGCTCGGCATCACGCTGTCCGCCTTCACCATCGGCGCGCTCATCGATCGCTTCGGCCTGCTCAGGGTCACCCTCGCCGGCGGCCCGTTCTTCGTGGTGACGGCCTATGCCCTGTTCATCGGCACGGCCGCCGATACGGCCTATCTCATCCCGCTCTCGGCCCTGGCGGGCATCGGCGCCGGCCTCATCAACGTTGTTCCCTATACGATGGTGAAGGCGTTCCCGGACTATGTCCGCTTCACGGGCGTGTCCTTCTCCTACAACGTCGCCTATGCGATCTTCGGCGGCTTGACGCCGATCGCCGTGCAACTGCTCCTCGTCGCCGACGGGCTCGGGCCGGTACATTACGTCGCCGGTGCGACCGTGATCGGGATCGGGGCAATCGTCGTCTACAGCCTCCGTCCTTCCCTCGGCCTGGCAGGCAAAGTGGCGCAATCGCCGGTCCGATAGATCCAGGCTGCGGATAAGGAGAAAGCCCCCGTGCAGCGCACGCGGGGCTTTCCTTATTGAGGTACCGACGGAAGAGACCGTCGGACCGACTATCGCTTGGTCTGCTTGCGCTAAGTCTTGCCCTGCTTGCGCTAACTCTTGCCCTGCTTGCGCTAACTCTTGCCCTGCTTGCGCTTGGCATCGTCTTCGGTGAGCTCGTACCACATGGCGTTGAGCACCGCGAAGGCGGCGGCCAGGGGAAGTCCGAGAAGCCAGGAAAAATACCACATCGCGACTATCCTCTCCCCGAGATCAATAAGCGTGGCCGCTGTCGTCGCGGATCGCCTGCTCGTCGACCTTGCCCCACAGCACCCGATAGACCCAGGCGGTGTAGGCCAGCACGATCGGCAGGAAGATGACCGTTACGACAAGCATGATGAACAGCGTCAGATGGCTTGATGAAGCATCCCAGACCGCGAGGCCCGCGCGCGGATCTGCCGAGGACGGCAGAATGAAGGGGAACATCGAGACGCCCACCGTGGAGATGATGCCGAAGATCGACAGCTTGCTCCACAGGAGGGTGCCGATCTCGCGGCCTGCCTTGGCATTGACGTAGCAGGCGACGGCACCGACGAAGCCAAGCGCCGGGGCAATGAGCATCCAGGGGTGGGCCGCGTAGTTCGCGAACCATCCGCCGCCCGTTGCCACCGTCTTGAGCAGCGGATTCGACGGACCGACCATGTCGATGGGGCTGGTGATGCGGTAGCCGCCGACGAACAGCCAGAGCGCCACGCCGCCGAGCGCGAAGAGCAGGATGGTCAGGAGCGAGGCGACCTCGCCGACCCGACGTGCGCGCTGGGCCACCACACCCTCCGTCTTCAGGACGATCCAGGCCGCGCCGTGCATCACCAGCATGGCGACGGAAAGCAGGCCGCACAACAGCGCAAAGGGGTTGAGCAGGCCGAAGAACGTTCCGTCATAGAAAATCCTGAGATCCTCGTCCAGGCGGAAGGGCACGCCCTGCAGCACGTTGCCAACGGCCACGCCGAGGATGAGCGCCGGCACGAAACCGCCGATGAAGAGCGCCCAGTCCCAAGAGGAGCGCCAGGTCGGATCCTCGATCTTGGAGCGATACTTGAACCCGACCGGGCGCAGGATCAGCGCGAACAGGATCGCGAACATCGCGAGATAGAAGCCCGAGAAGGAGACCGCGTAGAGCTGGGGCCAGGCGGCGAAGATGGCGCCGCCGCCGAGGATCAGCCACACCTGGTTGCCCTCCCAGACGGGACCGACCGTGTTGATGACCACGCGTCGCTCGATGTCGTTGCGGGCGACGAAGGGGAGCAGCGCCCCCACTCCGAGATCAAATCCGTCCGTGACGGCGAAGCCGATGAGAATGACGCCGAGCAGCACCCACCAGATCACGCGGAGGATGTCGTAGCTAATGAGTTCGTGCAGGATCATGGGTGTTACTCCGCGGCGACCAGTTGGGCGGGCGCAAGTTGGGCTTCGGGCTCGTCATCCGGCTCCGGGCCCTTGCGAATGGCGCGCAGCATCAGCTTCAACTCGATGATCAACAGGGTGGTGTAGATCGCCACGAAGCCTATGATCGTGAGAAGAACCGTGGTGACGCCGAGATCGGAGACGGCGGCGGCCGTCGGCAGAACCCCTTCGATGATCCAGGGCTGCCGGCCGTATTCCGCGACGAACCAGCCGCATTCGATGGCAATCCACGGCAGGATGATGAAGGCGACCGCGACCTTCAGGAGCCAGGGGTACCGGTCAAGCTTGCGCAGCGACGACAGCGCGAAGAATGTGGCGCTCAAAAGGATGAAGAGCATGCCGAGGCCAACCATGATCCGGAAGGTCCAGAACAGCGGCGCCACCATCGGCACCGTATCCCAGGCGGCCTTCTCGATCTGCTCCGGCGTCGCGGTGCGCGGATCATCGACATAGCGCTTCAAGAGGAGGGCATAGCCGAGCCGCGTGCCGTTCTCCTCGAAGGCGTTGCGCACGTCTTCCGGAATGGCCGTGGTCGAACCGGCCGCACGGATCTTCTGCAGTGCATCAAAAGCCTGGATGCCTTGCTCGATGCGGAGCTTCGCCAGATCCACCTGTTCCTTGATGCCGGGGATCTCCTCGGTCAGCGTCCGCGTGCCGATGAGCCCCATCACCCACGGGATACGGATGGCGTAGCGGGTCTCGCGCGCCGCCTGATCGGGAATGCCGAACAGGGTGAAAGCGGCCGGAGCCGGCTCCGTCTCCCACATCGCCTCGATGGCGGCGAGCTTCATCTTCTGATGTTCGGAGGAGAGATAGCCGCTTTCGTCACCCAGCACGACGACCGAGAGCGAGGCAGCGAGGCCGAAGGAAGCCGCCACCGTCATCGAACGCTTGGCGAGTTCGATATGCCGGCCCTTGAGCATGTACCAGGCCGAGACACCGAGCACGAAGAAGGAGGCCGCGACATAGCCGGCGGAGACGGTGTGCACGAACTTCGCCTGGGCGACGCTGTTGAACAGCACCTCGTAGAAGTCTGCCACCTCCATGCGCATCGTCTGCGGATTGAACTGCGAACCGACGGGGTTCTGCATCCAGCCGTTGGCGATGAGGATCCACAGGGCGGAAAAGTTGGAGCCTGCCGCAACCGCATAGGTGGCGATGAGATGCCCGACCTTGGACAGGCGGTCCCAGCCGAAGAAGAACAGACCGACGAAAGTCGCCTCGAGGAAGAAGGCCATCAGGCCCTCGATCGCGAGCGGGGCGCCGAAGATGTCGCCGACATAATGGCTGTAATAGCTCCAGTTCATGCCGAACTGGAATTCCATGACGATGCCGGTGGCGACGCCCAGCACAAAGTTGATGCCGAACAGCGTGCCCCAGAACTTCGTCATCTGCCGCCATATCAGGCGGCCGGTCATGACATAGACCGTCTCCATGATGGCAAGCAGGACTGAGAGGCCCAGGGTCAGCGGCACAAACAGGAAGTGATAGAGCGCGGTCAGGGCAAATTGCAGCCGTGACAGCGAGACGATGTCGAGTTCCATCTCAATTCCGCCGGCCCCCGGCGGCCTCTCTCATTCGCCGGTGCGGGAGGCACCGGAGACCGTTCCGTTGAGGGCAGACCTCAGTCGGGCCGCAAGGCGTCGAGCACGGCGTCAAAGCCGGGCTCGCCCCGATGCAGCACGGCAGCAATCTGCCCGTGTTCCATGACAACCACGCGGGCGGCGAACGCCGCTTCGCGTCTGATATGCGTTGCGATGATGAGCGCACGCCGCTGCGCCTCGCGGCCAAGCCGGGCCAGCACGTCGCGCGCGGTTCTGCCATCGAGCCCTTCCGTCGGTTCATCGAGCAGCCAGAGCGGCGTATCGCGCAGGAAGAGACGCGCCAGCGCCAGCCGGCGCGACTGACCGCCGGACAGGCCAATGCCCCCCTCCCCCAGGGCCGTGTCGAGCCCCCGAGGAAGGGCAGCGACGTCCGGCCCGAGCCCCGCCGCATCGAGAACGCGCATGAGTTCCCTGTCCCCGGCGGCGGGCGCGGCCAGACGCAGATTGTCGCGCAGTGAGTCCTGAAACAATTCGGTGCGCTGCGTCATCAGGGTCGCCGGCAGAGCTGCCGCCTCCCCCCGCTCCGGCACGCGTTCACCCGCAATGAGATCCAGCAACGTCGACTTGCCGGCACCGCTCGCGCCGACGATGGCGATGCGCTCACCACGATCGACGACGAGATCGATCCCCCGCAACGTGACCCGTGCGGCGCCGTCATGGCGAACGTCAACCCCGACCAGTTCCACCGCCATACCCCGCGGCAGGTCTTTTGGCGCAACGGGCACGTCCTCCCGCAGAAGGCGCGGCCCCAGCCGACGTGCGGCCAGCAGCGTGCGCCCGAATTCAAGCGCCCCGCGCCGCAGCGCGCCGAAGGGCTCGACGGCGGCCAGCACGACAAGGATGCCGAGCGCTGCGACCGGCGCTCCGATGGCCTCGGCCTCCACCAGCGCCGCGACGGCAAGCAGCATGCCCGCGAGCGCGAGTGCTGACGTGAGCCCGAAACCGATGGTCACCCCTGTCTCGATACGGTTCAGCCCGTCGTCAGCCGCCGTCAGGCGACGGTCGATCGCCGCGAGGTGATCGCGCTGGGCCTCGAGGCGGCCCGCCATTACGAGCTCGGTCTGGCCGGCGACGAGATCGATGACGCCGGAGCGCAGCATCTCGATCGCCTGGGCGCGGCGACGGGCCGGGCGATAGGCCATGCGCGCCGCCACCAGCGGAATGCCCAGCCCGACCGCGACGAGCCAAGCCCCGATGGCCAGGCCGAGCCAGGGCGCGATGAAGCCGACAACCACCGCCGTGCCGAGGGCAGATGCAACCATGGCCCCGACGGGCACGAGGATGCGCAGATAGAGCCCGTCGAGCGCATCGATGTCGGCCGTCAGCCGGAAGAGAAGCTTGGCCGGACGGAGCGCCAGCGCCCGCGCGGCGCGTGGGCCGGCCCATCCGCGGAACAGCCGCTCGCGCAGGGCGGCCAGAACGGACAGCGTCGCGTCATGGGTGGTGAGACGCTCGCCATAGCGCGCGCCGGTCCGCACCAGGGCGAGAAAGCGGATGCCCGCCGCCGGCGCGAAGACGTCGAAAGCCATGGCTGTCGCCGCCGTCAAACCCGCGAGCGCGGTCGCCGTGATGAACCATCCCGACAGCCCGAGCAGGGCGACGCCGGCCAGCACCGTCAAGGCGGCCAAGCCGGCGCCGACGAACAGCATGCGGCGACGCTCCGCGAGAAAGAGGGCAAGGACCGGCCGGAGATCGCTGAGGATCACACGCATGCCAGCGCCTCCAAAACCTGGGCCTCCACATCGATCGTGCGATCCATCTGCGCCATCAGGCGGGGATCGTGGGTGGCGACGACGAGCGTGCGCCCGCGCGACAGGGCGATCAGCCCTTCCGTGACCATGGCCGCGGTGGCCGCGTCGAGATGGGCGGTCGGCTCGTCCACGAGAATGAGATCGATCCTCGGATCCGCCGCGGCGCGTGCGAGGGCGAGCCGCAGCGCCTCGCCGCCGGAGAGCCCGATGCCTCCCTCGCCGAGCGGGGCGGCGCCATGGGCGGCGGCCACATCCCGCAGCGCCGCCACGGCGAGCGCCTTGTCAAGGTCGGTCGCGGTCAGGCCGTCGCGCCCCAGGGTGATGTTGCTCATGAGGCTGCCGGCAAAAATATGCGGCCGCTGGCCAATCCAGGCCATGCGCGTCCGGAGCTCTGCGGCGGACGCCCCGGTCAGCGCGCGACCATCGATGAGAATCTGGCCGGACTCCGGCGCGACGAGCCCGGCGATCAGCGCAAGCAGGGTCGACTTGCCGGCGCCGCTGCGGCCCGTCAGCGCAACCTTCTCACCCGGCGCAATCGCCAAAGCGGCATCGGTGATCACCTGCCGCCCGGCGCCCGCATGGGCAAAGGCGAGGTTCTCGACAACCACTGATGGCCCGCCGCGGGCGGCAGCCGGAACGCGGGAAGCCTTCGCATCCGCGCCGGGAAGGCCTACGCCGGTCGTCCTGAGCCCGTCGAGCGCATTGAGCGCCGCTTCTCCCGATGCCCTGTCGTGCCAGACGGACGACAGCTCGCGCAGCGGCTCGAAGAAGGCGGGCGCGATGAGGAGGACAAACAGGCCTTCAGCCAGGGTGAGCCGGCCGCTCCAGGCACCGAAATTGAGTTGCCCGAGGAGGTGGAAGCCCACATAGACCGCGACCATGGCAACCCCGAGCGCCGCGAAGAGCTCGAGCACCGCGGACGACAGGAAGGCGATGCGCAGGACGGCCATGGTGCGCTTGCGCAGGCCCTCCGCATGGGCGCGCAGCCGGGCAGCGGTCATGTCGACAGCGCCAAGCGCGCGAATGGTGGCAAGGCCGCGCAACCGGTCGAGCAGGAAGGCGTTCATGCCGCCGATCTCGACCATTTGCTCCTCGCTCGCCGCTTTGGCGCGCCAGCCGATCAGCGCCATGAAGACCGGAATGATCGGCCCGGCGATCAAGAGCGTCAGGGCGGCAACCCAGGAGAAGGCGAGGACCGTCAAGAGAATGGCGAGCGGAACGATGGTCACCCGGATGCGCACGGGCTGGAAGCGCGCCAGCAGCGGCACGACCGCCTCGGCCTGCTCGGCCAGCACACTGGCGGCGAGACCCGACGCGGGCCGCGCCTGATCGAGCGGCGAGCGCCCCGCCAGCGCCGCTGCCGCGTCATGCCGCAACTGGCTAAGCTTTCCGCGTGCCGCGCGGAACGCCAGTCGCCCGGCCCAGCCGTCGAGGGCGGCCCGCAGGGCGCCGATGCCGAAGACCAGCGCCGCGGGCGCGACCGCATCGGCAAGGCCCGCCCCCCGGGCCATCCCGCCGACACTCCACGCGATGAGCCCGGCCTGGGGCAGCCAGAGCAGGGAGGACAGGGTCTGGACATAGCCCGCGGCACGCGCCGAGACATGAGCGGAGGCATGGGCGGAGGCCTGGGCAGAGACATGGGCGGAGGCATGGGCGGAAGCCTGCGCACGTGGATGCGCCTCGGCCTGCGCCTGCGGCGGCTCTCCCGCAAGGCCTGCCGGGCGCTCAGCCGGCAGGGCTCCCATACCGCCCAGCCTGCCGCGAGAATAGGCCATGTCCGTCATGGCTCAGCCCCCTGCCGAGAACGCTTCGAGCGCCCGAGGGAGACGATCTTGTCCTTTGTCTCGAGGAGCTTCGTGACCTTCGCGCCGAGGGCCAGCAATGTGGCGAGCCGCGCCGTCTCAAGCTGCTTCACATCGTCATACCAGTTGGTGAGTTGCTCGATGAGCCCGTGCATCTCCGCCATGCGGGCCTGCGCGTGACGCTCGGCCTCGCTGGCCGGCTGCTGCATCAGAATCTCGCGCAGCACCGACAAGGTGGGATCCACCTCACGCTTCTTCCGTTCTTCCGCCAGGGTGCGCAAGATCTGCCAGACATCGTCCGGTGTCGTGAAGAAGTCACGCCGGTCGTTCGGGACATGTTTGAGCAGAACCAGCTTCCAGGCTTGCAATTCCCTCAGGCTCATCGAGACGTTGGAGCGCGATATGCCAAGTGCCTCCACGATCTCATCGGCGCAGAGCGGCTGCGGCGAGACATAGAGAAGCGCGTAGACCTGACCCACAGTGCGGTTGATGCCCCAACGCGAACCCATCTCGCCGAAATGGAGGACAAAGGCTTGCACGAGAGGGGGCAGGTTCATCACAAATTTCCGTATGGACAGTTATTTCAGAAATTTCTGAAATTTACATATTCGCCAATTGACCAGCCGGCAAGCCCCCTCTTCACCGGGAGGCCCACCATCCACACGAACCTCATGCCGTCACCCGACACGAGCGCATGTCCATCTCGCATAAACCAGACGGGCATTCCCGGCCCGCTCGCGCACATCCGACTTGAGTGGACTGGTCCGGTACCATTCAAGCCGGTGAATTTGATCGACGACTTTCGAGCAGAGCCAATCCGCAAGAGACGGACCTGCTCTGGGATCGAGCCTGCTCGACCCTGCTCATTCACGCAACCGCCGCCGGTCCATCAGCGAAGGCGTACGGGCAGCAGCAACCAACGGAACCTCCCTTTTGCAGGCAGGCGGATACTACCGAAGATCGATACAGTTTGGATTGATTCTCATCAAATTCAATGATTGCTTTCGTCATGGACAGGCTATTGCTTTGGCGGATATCAGCTTGGCACTGCCTTGCCCCGCCGGGGCGCCGCGCAGCGATGGAAGGAGTTTCCCGATGCACAGCCACGCGCTCGACAAATGGCAACACGAGCATGTGTTTCTCGGTGAACGGCACCAGAGGAACGAGCGGCGGACATGGCTCGTCGTCGGTCTGACAGCCGCCATGATGGTCGTCGAAATCGTCGGCGGCGCGATCTACGGCTCGATGGCGCTGGTCGCTGACGGCTGGCACATGTCGACGCATGCGGCAGCGCTCGGCATCGCGGCCCTCGCCTACCGTTTCGCACGGACCCACGCCCATGATCCGCGCTTCTCCTTCGGTACGGGCAAGGTCGGGGAACTCGCGGCCTTTGCCAGTGCGATGATCCTCCTGTCCGTTGCCCTGATGATCGGCTACGAGAGCGTGCTCAGGCTCGTGTCGCCGGTTGCGATCGATTTCGCGCAGGCGCTGCCCATCGCCGCCGTCGGCCTCCTCGTCAATCTGGGGAGCGCGTGGCTGCTGCATGACCACGACCACGGGGGCGAGAGCGGCCATCACCACGGCCATGATCACAGCCACGGCGCTCACGGCCACGGTCATGGTCACGATGATGGTCACGATCACGGCCATCATGGCCACGACAGCAACATGCGCGCGGCCTATATTCATGTGATGGCGGATGCGTTGACGTCGGTCCTCGCCATTGTCGCGCTGATCGGCGGCAGCCTTTATGGCCTGACCTGGCTGGACCCGGCGATGGGCCTCGTCGGCACCGCCGTCATTCTCTTGTGGTCCGTGAGCCTCATCCGCTCAGCGGGCGCCGTGCTGCTCGATACCATACCCAACACGGCGCTTGACGGGCGCGTACGCGAGCGCCTCGAGGTGAGCGGCGACCGGGTCGCCGATCTCCATCTGTGGCGGCTCGGCCCTGGCCACACCGGCGTGATTGCGACAATCATATCCGACGCGCCCCAGGATCCAGCGGCTTACAAGGAACGGTTGCGCCACATTCCCGGCCTGTCCCATGTCACGATTGAGGTGCAGACCTGCCCGGACCATGCGCCGCTTTGATCCACCCGAGCCGCACGGACCGGAACGTCGCGCCAATTCAGGATAGCGACGCGATCGACATCCCTGTCAACGCGACGGGGATGTCGAAGATGGTGCTCACGGCGTATGTCGCGGTGAGTAGCCGTATTTGCGCTTGAAGTTGCGATAGAATGTCGAGACATCATTAAAGCCGCTGTCAAAGGCGATATTGATAATCTTTTTCTCGACTGTTGAGGCAAGCTCTTTCCGCGCAGCCTCAAGCCTATAGTGGAGAATTGTATCCCTCAAGGACAATCCCGAGTCCTCAAATATCTTATAGAGCTTGCGTTGCGATACATTAAAATTTCGCGATATCTTTGCCGCTCCGAGATCGTGGAGTTCAAGATTGTTCTTGATATAATCGATGATCTCATTAGCAAGTCGCGCCTTGTTGCTACCGTCTTCGCGAGCCACCTGGTCGCGGAGGAACGCCCGGAGCATTTCCACGATACTCTGGCGAATGGAGAGATCGAGGTAACGCGAGATATCGTCGTTCGCATATCTTATGAAAAAATCGACAAAGAACGATATGTAATCACTCAACGCATTCGAGCTAACCATAACTGATTTGTTACGGATGAGCGAACGAAGATCGGAAACGCTGGATAGCTCGATCCACGAAAACTGCGCCGCTTCCTCACCCGGGAGAATGTCGAGCTGAAACGGTGCATCTGCATGAACGATGGCAACCCCGAGCGGATCGACCGTCATGCTGCGACCATCGCAGGTCAACCTGGCCTGACCACGAAGCACGTTGATGGCAACGAGGCTCGTGGTCTCTGCTGAAACAAGCTTGGCATTGCGTGTCAGTGTTCCGGGTGTCAGCGTCGCGCTGATCACACGCGCGTCATCAAACAATGCAACTTGCGCCTGCGCTGAGAATTCACCACCCTGATATATATCAAAGGCTGATCTCAGCAAATCGCCGCAGAATTCCTCACGAAATGGTCTATCGTACTCAGAGTAGCCTCTTTCCAGTACTTTTCCCACTTCGCTGGTTATTTCCTGATTTTTCATGACATGCCCTGCTACGCCACTTCGCTGATTGCGAGAGACAGCAGAAAATCTGAACACGGACGGCACTCACAGCAATGCAATTGCCGCACATAGAGTTGCAGACATCGCAATTTGGCCCCCAATATCGCTATTTTCGACACAAAATTATCAATTGATTAATTTTATACTGCAATTAACATCGCAAAATGGAATAAAATTACAATACATTTTTGCGTATATCATTCAAATATTATTCATATACGCATCAATACGTTATCAGAACCTATCCAGCATAAAGCGGAGATCGCAATCCCTATTTCACACATCGCGCTGTCCCAGGGGCTGCGGCCTGTCGTCATAATCATGGAAGGCAACGCGCGTCACGGAGGCCTAAATGGGCGGCTCCCGTCTTCGCGCGATGGCCGAACCACGCTCCGCATTGATCACGACATCGCCGCCATCGGCTCCCGGCACCTCGGATACGCCTGCCGGGGAGATGAAGTTTGCACAGCTCAAGCTGGAGGTGAACAGGTTTTTGCACGTTTTGATATATATATTTCTGTTGACACAACCTGCGCACTATTCCGCTCTTCGGCCGAGAGCGTGCTGGATGCCCTCGCCCACCGACCGATGTCGCCCAGGGATCTCGTGGTATCGGCGGAGCCCCATGGCGGCATCCGCGGCGGTTTTCATCCTGTCTCGTGCGACCCGCTTGCCAGGCGGCCTTCGGCCGTCATAGGGGCCACCCGAGGCGTCACTGCGATCGCGGCTGCGATTGCGCGCCCATGACGCTGACGATGACGCAGCTCTTCGCCGAGGGCAGCAGCATCACGCGCTCGCCGCGCACTGTCATGATGTTGCGCACGCCGACAAGCCCCTCAAGAGCCCGGCCGCCCTCCTTGCCAAGGCTGGCCCCGATGGCCTCGCAGCTTCGGGGGCTCGGAATAACCTGCACCAACACCCCTTCGCATTGGTTCTCGCTCATCGGCGCGGCGACCAGGATGCTGCTGGCCTTGTTGAGCCCAGGCCGGCCGCTGTAGCTCAGTCCCATGAGCTGCCAGAACATATGCGCGTTTGGTTGATCGCGATTCCAGACGGATTGCACGGCGTAGTCCGTATCCGCAGCCATATTGCCAAGATGATTGACGATGGGCGTGCAATTCTGCAGTCCGGCCTGCAGGGCATGCTGCGTGTAAAGGGGCACTTGCGCCTGCGGGGCCGCCGCTTCCTCCGTCGCCCCTCCCGCCCCTTCGGCGGGTTGCGGAGCCTCGGCCTTCACAGCCTCGGCGGGTTCTGCCGGCGCGGGCTGCGCCTTGGGCGCCGCAGCGGGTCTTGGCTTGGCGGCCGGCCGTTTTGCTGCGGGCTGGGCCTGGGCCACTTGCTGCGGTGCCGCGTCGATGGCCGTTGCATCCTGTGCCATGATGACGGCACCTATGGTGCATAGGATGAGGGCGATATAGGCCGTGTACTTGATGATCTTGAGCATTGTGCAATCCCTGCGCCATCAGCACATCCGCTTGGAGGCGTAAGCGACAAGCCATTCAAGCGGCGTGCATGCAACTTAGAGTTGATTAACCATGACCGCACATCCACGCAGATTGCGCGGCATCGTCCGCAACCGACATTGCAAGCCGCGCCGCCGGGCTCGAACGCCCCAGCCGACAACAGGCGGGTCGAGGGGATCGGGCACGTGATTACAGGCCCGGGCCCCCGCATGAGCGGATACACGGGCTCGCAGATCCATGAGCGCTTGGATATAGGGGCGGGAAGACGTATGGGCCGGTGGCCGTCCCCCGGGCCGGCGGAGAGAACCCGTCGCCTCGCAGCCCGGGACATCGAAGCAGCATATCGAAGCAGGACGTGGAAGCAGGACGTAGAAGCATGAGCGATATTCCGTTTGACCTGAACTTCGAGGCCGAGCCCGGCATCGCTGTCGCGGTTGCGCCCGGCATCCGGCGTGTTCTGGCGCGAAACGCGAGCCCCTTCACCGGCAAGGGGACCTGCAGCTACATCGTCGGACGCGGCAAGGTCGCCGTGATCGACCCCGGCCCGGACGACGCCCGGCATATCAACGCCCTCCTCGAGGCGGTCCGCAATGAGACGGTCAGCCACGTGGTGGTCACGCATACCCATCGCGACCATTCACCCGCCGCCGCGGCGATCCGCGCCGCGACCGGCGCGGTGATCGTCGGCTGCGGGCCGCATCGGCCATCCCGGCCTTGGGCGGAAGGTGAAGAGCCGCGGGGCGAATCAGGCGCCGACCGTGACTACCGGCCCGATAGCGAGATGCTGGACGGTGATACGGTGTCTGGCCCTGGCTGGACTCTCACGGCGGTCGCGACCCCCGGACACACGGCCAATCATCTCGCCTTCGCCTTCACCGAGGCCAATGCGCTCTTCTCCGGCGATCATGTCATGGCCTGGTCGACGACGATCGTCGCACCGCCGGATGGCTCAATGACCGATTACAAGGCGTCCCTCATCCGCCTTCAGGAGCGCTCCGAGGGCATCTACTGGCCGGGGCATGGCGGTCCGGTGCGGGAGCCGGCGCGATTTCTGCGCGCGCTCCTCCACCATCGCCTGCAGCGCGAGGCGGCGATCCTGGGGCGCATCAGGAGCGGTGACCGCACCATCGCCGATATCGTTCCGCGGCTCTATGAAGGGCTCAATGCGGCGCTGCTGCCGGCGGCTGCCCTCTCCGTCTTCGCCCATCTCGAGGATCTCGTGGCGCGGCGGCTCGTCGTGACCGATGGCCCCGCGACGCTCACGGCCCGCTACCGGCCTGGCGGGTCCTAAAGCAATCCGACGTCAGTGGAATTGCCTGGTACCCTGACAAGGTGAAGTTATGCGCAAAGACGATGGCATTCTTCCACAATATCATATTGCCGAAACGTCCGGCTGGTCAGTGAACCATCGCATCAATTCAGCGCTCCCTGGCTACCTGATGATTGCTTCGACACAAGCCACGACTGATCTGAGCGATCTGCCTGCCGAAGCATTAGGCGTGATGGGGACGGTGTTCGCAAAGGTCCAGCGCGCGCTGAATGCGCTCGGTGCCCGTCGGGTCTACATCGCCCGCTATGGGCACTCCCCAGGCTACCCGATCCATTTTCACGCGATCCCTATCTATGAGTGGGTTGAAGACCTTTTCTGGAAGGATGATCGCTATCGGATGCTCGAGCAGTTCGCAGACGGGCCGGGAGAGACACCCACTGACGGCGCGGAGCTAACATTGTTCGTCTGGCGAGAATTCTGCGAACGAACTGATCCGCCGCCAATTAAGGGGCCATCGGTGTCGGAAACCATCGCACTCCTACGTCAGCTCATCCAATGTTCGTGAGACCGGGATTTCGCGTCAGGCCGACCAGGGTTTTGGCAGGGATGCGCCAAAAGCCGCTATTGCCAAGCCGGACTCGCGAAAGACTTCGGGAGGTCAGCTCGCACTGCCTTCGGCGCTTTCGTCCGTGGCATCCGACAGCGCATCCAGAAACTGTTCGATGCGTTCGGCACCAACCGCCAGCGCAAAATCCGCGATGCCGTGGCGCACGACGGTGCGGACATCGACGCGCACGCCCTGCGCGCGGGGCGTGAAGCGGATTGTTATGTCGACGGGCAGCCGCAGAATGGGGGTATGGTCGACGGCGTCTATGCGACCGATTCCAACGCGGCCCTTGCCGGGGATGGCTTCGACAACATCCCACCCCAGGTCGCGGGCCACCTTCAGGGCCGCGTTGAATGCCGGCGCCATCGGTACGTCGAGATCGAGCGGCTCGACGACGCCCCTTCCGGGGATCGATGCCTGTCGCACCACGCCAGGCGCAAGGGAGGGGGTCACGCCATGGCGCGCAGCCAGCGCGGCGCGCGAGAGGGAAAAGGCCGGTGGCCGAGCGACATCTGTCGCGACATCCTGCGGCCTGTGCGCGCGCAGCCCCTCGACGAGGACATAGGCTGGCCCGGCCAGCACGACGAGGGCGAGCACGATGCCGGCAAGAGCCGCGCCCAGGCCGCGCGCACCGTCCCGCCAGATCACGACAAAGGCCAGCAGGGCCAGCAGGACGGCGAGCAGGGCGATCGCCGGTGCGACCGTCAATACGGCCAGAGCATCCGGAAGGTCCACATGCCCGAAGCGCAGGAGCCCCAATCCGAAGAGCATCACAACGACCGCAAAGAGGCCGATCCAGCGACTGGCCGGCGCCATCCACGTGACCGGCTCGTGCAACGTTACGCGTCGCATTCGTCTACTCCACGCCCGTCGCCGACCTCGGGTCGTGCGAGAGGGCCATAAGGCGCCGCGCCCGTCCCGATGCACGGCACCGCTTTCCACTCAAGTCGTTGTACCAAATAGTCGTGGACGGCGGGTGAACGCGATGGTCGAAACGCGGCTCGGCCCGGACGCCAGCCGAGAGCAACGGACACGGCCTTCATGTAAAGGCGACGGCCGCAAGCGGCGGAGCCAATGCGGCTTGAATGGAACCGGCCGAAACCTTCCAAGGCGGTGAAGGTACCCAACCCTTTATCCAGCAGAGAACGTCCGCGACAGTCGGATTTGCTCTCCAACACCGAAACCGGGCCCGGTCAAGCGCATCGCCAACCGCTCCGTGAACCATTCGTTATCGATAGGATGAGAAAAATCCGCGGCTGGACGTTTCCGCCTCCGGATTGCCCAAACTCTGCCAAGTCCTGGTCGGCATCATCAGCGATCACTGTTGCGACGTGACTGGCGGACGAGCCGTCATCAGCGTCTTTATGGAACGAAAGACCAGGATCATGAATACCCAGGCTGAAAAGAACCAAGCCGCGTCGCGCAGCCATAAGGCCTCTCGCGCCGAGCGCGTTCCGACCTTCGGCTCCATCGGTATTCCGGCGGTCGCCGCGGCCGCGGCCATCGCGAAGGGAGCTCCCCCGCGCGAGGTCGACGCGCAGCGCAACCGCTCGAACGGACGGACCGCCTCGCGCTTCGCCAACTGAACCGCGCGTCGTCCGAAACAGGCGCCGGTGCGCCCGGCGGTCGAGCCGGGATGGCGGCGCAGGCCTATCGACCAGGCGCGCTCACACGGCTTCACGGGTCGCTTCTCCCGGGCGCGCGTGGCGCATGTCTGCCGTCTCCGAGCCCCGGAGGCGTGCGACCCGTCTGACGGTGCGCGACTGCGTTGCGCCATTCCGGGCGGAGGACGGAGGACCCTCCAGCCCTTTTCTGGAATTGGCGAGCTACAATGGCTTACAGCACCACGACGCGGGTTCCCGGCTGGACGCGATTGTAGAGGTCGATGACGTCCAGATTGCGCATACGGATGCAGCCCGAAGAAACGGCCTGGCCGATCTTCTCGGGTTCGTTCGTGCCGTGGATCCGGTAGAGCGTATCACGGCCCTTTTCGTCGTAGAGATAGAGCGCGCGCGCGCCGAGGGGATTGTTCGGGCCGCCCGCGGTGGCGCGGACATGCGGCCAGCGTTCCTTCATCTCAGCCGGCGGATTCCAGTTCGGCCATTCCGCCTTGCGCTGCACGGTCGCATTGCCGGTCCAGCCATAGGCCTCGTCGCCGACCGCCACGCCGTAGCGCATGGCACGCTTGTTCGGCAGCACGTAGTAGAGTTGACGCTGCTTCTGCTTGACAACGATGGTGCCGGGCGGCTCACCCGTGGGATCATCGATCTCATAGCGCGCGAACAGCGGATCGACCGACGCCTGGGGCATCTGCGCCATCCATTCCGTATCGCGGCTCGACACCGCCGGATCCGGCACCGTCTTGAAATTACAGCCGGCGAGGACAGACGCAGACAGGAGAACAGCAAAAAACGTCTTGAGGCGCATGTCTGGGGCGGCTCCATCAGGGGAAGGCTGGCGCGATTCGGGAATCGTCAACCATGTTTATTATGGTTCTATTACCGTTATGGTTAATGAAACAATTACCGTCGGCACGCGGGTGGCCTGCGTGCCACGAATATCAACGCCGCCGCAGAGCCGTGCGGGGGCGGCGATCCTCTCTCAGGCCCTATCTCGGGCCATCCGCACCGATCTCCGGACGTGACAGGACGATCCGGTCGCCCGGTCGCGGAGAGCCTTCTCTACACCGGGCCGATGGACGGCGCCCGTCAACCGCCCAAGTTCTGCTGTCGCCCGCGTGCATTTTCTGCTCAGCTTGGGGAGCGATCGGGGCCGGGTCGTGCGGCACCGGTTGCAGGAGGCGAAGGCGTGACGCTTTACATCACCCATCCAGCATGTCTTGAGCATCGGGTCCCGGCAGGACATCCCGAGCGTCCGGACCGCCTGCGGGCCGTGGACGCCGCGCTCGCGACGCCGCCCTTCGCGGGCTTGCAACGGATGACGGCGCCACGCGCAAGCGAAGAAGCCGTCGCACGCGCACACACGGCCGCCTATGTCGCTGATATCGCGGGGCAGACCCCCGACGCAGGCCTCGTTCAGATCGACGTCGATACGACACTCTCACCCGGGAGCTATGAGGCCGCTCTCCGCGCCGCGGGAGGCGCCGTGCAGGCGGTGGACGAAGTCCTTCAGGGACGCGCGCGTAACGCCTTCTGCGGCGTACGCCCGCCCGGGCATCATGCCGAGCGCGAGAAGGCGATGGGCTTTTGTCTGTTCAACAATGCGGCGATCGCGGCTCGCCACGCCCGCGAGGTCCATGGGCTTGACCGCGTCTGCATCTTCGATTGGGACGTGCATCACGGCAACGGCACCCAGGATATCTTCTGGAACGACGCGAGCGTGCTCTATTGCTCAACCCATGAAATGCCGCTCTATCCCGGCACCGGGAGCCGCGCGGAGCGGGGCGAACACGACACGATCGTCAATGTGCCGCTTGCGGCCGGCGATGACGGAGCGGCATTGCGCGAAGCCTGCGACGTCGTGATCTTTCCGCGGATAGCGGCCTTCAGGCCGGACCTGATCATCCTGTCCGCCGGTTTCGACGCTCACTGGCGCGATCCCTTGGCGAGCCTCAATTTCACCGAGGACGATTTCGCATGGGCAACGCGCGAGATCATGGCGATCGCCGCGCGCCTGTGCGAAGGCCGAATCGTGTCCGTCCTCGAAGGCGGCTATGATCTGGAAGGGCTTGCCTGCTCGGCCGCGACCCATGTCGCGGCCCTCATGGAGGCTTAACAGGCTGTTGAAAAACTGTTTCTCGAACCGCTCACGTGTCATCCCCGGCGCGATTGGCGAAGCCAATAGCGGGAAGGGGATCCAAAATCATCAAGGGCGTCATTGTCCTGGATTCCCTTCCCCTCGGGCCTTGCGACCCTCGGCCGGGAATGACACCGTCGCCAAATGACATCGCTCAGGCAAAGGCTGAGTTTTTCAACAGCCTGCTAAAGCAAGCCCGCAAAAGACGGACTTGCTCCGCAGGGGAACCGCCTGTCCCGCGGTCCCCCAACCTGGGCGTTCAGCCTATGTCGACGGGCTCCGTCGAGACGATCTCGATCCCGAAGCCGGAAATGCCGATATAGGTGCGCGGTCCCGATGCGAGATTACGGATCGAGGACACGCCGAGATCCTTCAGGATCTGCGCGCCGAGCCCGATCTCGCGCCATTGCTGCAGCCGCTGTTCCTCCGAGCTCACCCGGCCCGCCGCCTCCCCGGCAAGGCTGGTCGGCACGCCGGCCGTGCCGTCGCGCAGGTAAACGAGGACACCGCGCCCGGCCGATTTGAAACGCTGTAACGCCGCATGGATGACCTTCGCTCCACCGAGAACATCGGCCAGAATGTCGCAGCGGTGCAAGCGCGTCGGGATTTCACGGCCGTCGCTGATGTCGCCATAGACGAAGGCGTAGTGCTGCACCGGATCCATCGACGTCATATAGGCATAGCCCGTGAGCTCGCCGATATCCGTTTGAACGGGAAATGTCGTGACCCGATCGACGAGCTTCTCGCGCATGCGGCGATAGGCGATGAGGTCGGCCACGGAGATCCGCAGGAGGTTGTGCTTCTCGGCGAAGGCGGTGACCTGCGGGCCGCGCATGACGGTGCCGTCGTCATTGACCAGTTCCGCGAGCACGCCGACAGCCGGGAGGCCGGCAAGCTTGCACATGTCGACACAGGCTTCCGTGTGGCCCGAGCGCATGAGTACGCCGCCTTCACGGGCGATAAGCGGAAAGACATGGCCCGGCCGCACGAAATCGTCGGGGGCCTTGTTGTGATTGGCGAGCGCCCGCACCGTATTGGTGCGCTCCTCAGCCGATATGCCCGTCGTCAGGCCGTCGCGAACGTCGACAGAGACCGTAAAGGCGGTGCCGAGCGGCGCATCGTTGAAGGTCACCATCGGATCGAGCCGCAGTCGCCGCGCCTCGGCCTGCGCGAGAGGTGCACAGACAATACCTGAGGTATGCCGGACGATGAATGCCATCTGTTCCGGGGTGCACAAACTCGCCGCGACGAACAGATCGCCTTCATTCTCGCGATCATCATCGTCCGTCACGACAACCATCGCACCCCGAGCAAATGCCTCGATGGCTTCCAAAACGCTGTTACGCAAGCGCGCCTCCTCGCTCTCTCGAGCATCGGCCAGAAAATCGTTGGGTGTCACAGCTCCGCGCGTCTCGCGGATGATCAAACGCGCGGTTTCCCGGCTGAGCCAGGCCGCTTCATTGTTGCAGAGCTGGGTAACCGCAGCGGGGGTAACACCAATGCGGCGCGCAAACTCCGCCCGGCTGACGCCATGCAGTGTGAGCCAATCGATCAATTTCATCGGCAGGGACGCTAATGCCGAGGGGCATTTAATGCAAATAAAATCACGCGCGGACGCGCGCAACCCGGCATTAAGTGCAACTAAATGCCACCGGGCGGCGTTTGCGGCCATGCCGGCGATGACCCGACCTGCCCGCGATGGCGCAGGAAGTGGTCGGCCAGCACGCAGGCGACCATCGCTTCACCAACAGGCACGGCACGGATGCCGACACAGGGATCATGCCGCCCCTTGGTCATCACATCAACCTCGTGCCCGAAACGGTCGACCGACTGGCGCTCGCTGAGGATCGAGGACGTCGGCTTGACCGCAAAGCGTGCGACCACCGGCTGGCCGGTGGAAATGCCGCCGAGAATGCCTCCGGCGTGGTTCGAGAGGAACAGCGGGCCGTCGTTACCCGGCCGCATTTCGTCGGCGTTCTCTTCGCCGGAGAGCGCCGCGGCGGCGAAACCCTCACCGATCTCGACGCCTTTGACGGCATTGATGCTCATCAGCGCAGCCGCCAGATCGCTGTCCAGCTTCCCATAGATCGGCGCGCCAAGCCCCGCCGGCACGCCCTCTGCCACGATCTCGATGACAGCCCCGACGGACGACCCGCGCTTGCGCACCTCGTCGAGAAAATCGGCGAACCGGGCAGCCGCTTGCGCATCCGGGCAGAAGAAGGGGTTGCGACCGACCTCGTCCCAGTCCCAGCGGCTGCGATCGATCTTGTGCGGGCCGACCTGCACGAGAGCACCGCGCACGGCAAGCCCGGGGACGACCCGGCGGGCGATCGCTCCGGCAGCGACCCGCATCGCGGTCTCGCGCGCCGACGAGCGCCCACCACCGCGGTAATCCCGGATACCGTACTTGATATCATAGGTGAAATCGGCATGGCCCGGCCGATAGCGATCCTTGATCTCCCCGTAATCCTTGGAACGCTGATCGACATTCTCGATGAGAAGGCCGATCGAGGTGCCGGTCGTGACCTGCTCGCCCGTGACAGGGTCCGCGAAGACGCCGGAGAGGATCTTGACCGCATCCGGCTCGCGCCGCTGGGTCGTAAACCGGGACTGGCCCGGGCGGCGGCGATCGAGCTCGGCCTGGATGTCCGCCTCGCTCAGCGGAATCCGCGGCGGGCAACCGTCCACCACGCAGCCGATAGCCGGTCCATGGCTCTCGCCAAATGTGGTGACGCGAAACAGATGGCCGAAACTATTGTGAGACATGGAGCCCTCTCGATCCAGCGCTTCATAGCGAAGCATGGCCTCAGGGGTCAAATGGACGTCGCGCCCGTTTATTTCATGGCAAGGACAAATTGTTGCCGTCACCGCTCCTACCGCCTGGAGCCAATCCGCCTGTTGCGAGTTGGCTCCGCTTAAAACTAGACGGCAAATTCAATGACTTGGATTGAATTAGCTGATTCAATCCAAGTCGGATTTGCCCCAGTCGGAACAATTGGCCCAGGCCGCGCGATAAGTCCCATAGCGGCCAAGGACGATCGTGTGCGATGCATTGCTCATGATGCGATCAAGACCTTGGCGCAGTCAGAGGAGATCAGAATGCGCATGGCATTAACGAGGAGCATCGCGGCCATCGGCGTCGGCGCTCTTCTTGGCGCTGGTGTCGCCATGGGGATGACCGTGGCGACCGCGTCGTCCGCACAAGCGCAGTTCGTCAAGCCGGTGCAGGCGCCGGCGGATCTATCACCGACAGAGATCCAGTGGCGCGGTGGGCCGAGAGGGCCACGGGGTCCCCATGTCGCGCCGCGGCCTGGTGGGCCCCGTTACGCGGCGCCAGGGGTGCGTTACCGTCCGCCGCCGCCGGGACGCTACTACGGGCGACGCTATGGCCCCCCGCCCCGCTACTACGGCCGTCCTTATCCCCCACCCGGCTATTACTATGGCCCCGGCTACAATGCGGGCGCCGCGGCGGCCGCCGGTGCCGCAGGGCTTGCGGCGGGCGCGCTCATCGGCGGAGCGATCGCATCGCAGCAGGCCGCTCCGGTCGTCCGCGGCGATCCGGACTGGATCGCCTATTGCTCGTCCAAATACCGGTCCTTCGATCCGGCGAGCGGCACCTATCTGGGCTATGACGGCAGGCGCCACATTTGCCAGTAAGCCTGCCAGACGATAGGCGGGATCAGGCCGCGAGAGCGGCCTGATGGACCTTCGCCTCGGCTGGCACCGTCTGCGCCTGGGGCTCGGCCGGCGCGCCGCACCAGGCGCTGTGCGCAGGAATCGACTCGCCTTTCATCACCAGGGTCAGCGGGCCGAGGCGGGCGAAGTCGCCGACCGTCGTGGCATAGAGAACGGTCGAACCCGCGCCGATGCTGACGCCCTTTCCGATGCGAACGCAGCCCACCTTCATCACGCGGTCTTCGTAGAGATGGGTCTGGAGGGCGGACAGGCCGTTGATGACGGTGAAATCACCGACATGGACGCAATCGAACTCGGTCACATCCGTCGTATCGAGGAACACGCCCTTGCCGATCTTGCAGCCGAAGATCCGCAGCGCCCATGGCAGGAACGGCGTGCCGCGCAGATGGTCGAGCAAAACCTTGCCGGCGAGCCCCCAATACATGACGGCGACCGCCTCGGTGCGCATCGCCCACCACGACCACATCGGCTTCACGACCGGTCGATAGGCACCCATCAGCACCCATTTGATGCCGGCGACGACGAGCATCATCGCGCAGGAGATCACCACGCTCGCCGCCACGAAGAGTGCCGCGGCGGTGCCATAGCGGCCATCGAGCGCCGCCGGGCCCAGCACCTCGACCGCATAGGTACCGAAGGTGATGAACAAGGCCATCGGCAAGGACAGGTGGAAAGCCTCGAACAGGCCACGGCCGAGGCGGCGCCAGCGTGAAGGCTCATAGGTCCAGGTCGCGCCGACATCGCCGAAGGTCTGGCGCACGGGCAGGCGGATCGGCGGGCTACCGAACCACGTATCGCCCGCCGTCATGGCCTCGTTCGCCGGGGGCTTCGACTTGATGCCGATCAGCGCGCCTTCCGGAATGACGGCTCCGGGCGGCACCACGGCATCGTTGCCCACGAAGACGCGCGGACCGGTCTTGATGGGGCGCAATGTCATCCATCCATCCCGGATATCCTCGTCGCCCAGCACAACCTCGTCGGCGATGAAGCACTTCTCGCCAATCTCGGTCAGGTCATAGCGGCCGGCGAGATTGGTCGAGATCTCCGCGTCCTTGCCGATCTTGGCGCCCATGAGGCGGTACCAGCCGCGCATATAGACGGTGGCGTAGAGCGAGGAGAGCGTCTCCAGCGTCACCTCGGCGGCCAGCGCGACGGTCCATTTGCGCAGGTAGAAGCCGCTATGGACCGAATAAGACCCGGGGGTGACGCGTGGCAGCAGGGTCCAGCGCAGTGCGACGATCAGCATCACCGTCACGCCGATCAGCGCCATGGCCGTCGGCCAGGCGAGGAACGGCACGTAGTAGAGATAGTTCACGTGCACGGCCGCGCCGAGGATCTCGTCGAGACGGTCAAACAGGTAGAAGGCCGGGAAGATCGGCAGGAGACTGATCGGCGGGAGCACGAGCAGCGCCAGAATATAGGCGGCGGCATTGGCATAGCGGCGCGGGCGGCTCGCCGCGGGCGGCACGCGCAATGCGGCCGGATCAACCTTGCCTGTAGGGGTCGCCGGCGAGCCATCCCAGCTCTCATAGGGGGGAATAACCGTGTCCTCGCCGACGGCCGAGAGATCCGCGAGTTCCACGCCCGCGCCCACATCGACGTCGCGGCTGATCACGCAGGAGGTGCCGATATAGGCGCGCTCGCCGATGGTGATTTCGCCGATGATCAATTCGTTGCCGACAACCTCGGCATTGGCGAATTTGACCTTGCCGCCCGTGGACGCGCCCGCACCGAATGTCAGGAGATCGACCGCGCCGGCCTCGAACTCGCTGATCAGCGCGTCATCCCCGACTTTGGCGCCCAGCGCCCGGAGGTAGACCCGCATGATCGGCGAGGCCTGGAACCACTTCATGTGAACGAGGCTGAGAAGACGCTGGGTCAGCCACCAGCGGAAATAATACGTGCCCCAGAGCGGGTAGCGCCCGGGCTTGGTCCGGCCCATCACCAGCCACTTGCCGGCGATGACGATCGCCACCGTGGCGATGTTGATCGCGACATAGACGCCAAGAAAGGTCGACGCATCGACCAGGAAGGGCGCGTCCGCCGCCGTGATGAGCATGTAGCTGACGAAGACGCCGAGCCACTGCGCCGTCATCAGCGCAATGATGAAGGGAAGAGCCACCGCCTGGGCGAGGCCGCAGAGGAAGCGCCGCAACAGCGGCGGCGGCGTGAAACTGAGATCCTGCGGCGCAGCCGCCGGTCCGGCGGGGCGGCGCGCATCGAGGCCCGCCGCCATGGCACGCAGCGTGCGCTGTCCATAGACATCATTGAGCGTGAGCCCTGCCAGCGCGGGTGTCTCGCGCACGGCGGACACGAAGCGGGCGGCAATCAGCGAATGGCCGCCGAGTTCCATGAAGAAATCGGCCTCGAGCGGGATCGCGGTATTGGGGAAGACGCGCTTCGCCGCGGCCATGAGGACCGCCTCGGTCTCGCTCCGGGGCTCATCCTCGGCCTCCACGGCGGTCACCGCCAGCGGCATCACCCGCAGCACCTTGCGATCGATCTTGCCAGACGCCATGGTCGGCAGCTCGCCGACCATCTCGATATGCGAGGGCACCATATAGGCGGGCAGGACCGCGCCAAGCGCGCGACGCAGGGCGGCGCCCGTCATGACCGCGTCAGGCTGCTGCACGACGAAGCCGATCAGGCGCTCGATGTCATTGTCGGTCCGCAGGACGACGGCGGCACGCGCCACGCCCGGCTCGGCAACGAGACGCGCCTCGATCTCCCCCAGTTCCACGCGGAAGCCGCGGATCTTCACCTGATCGTCGATGCGGCCGTGGAAATGGATGCGCCCGGTCTCGTCGAGACTCGCGGCATCGCCGGACCGGTAGAGGACAGGAGCCCTGCCTGCGAAAGGATTGGCGATGAACTTCTCGGCGGTCAGTTCCGGACGCGCGAGATACCCCTGCGCCACGCCGGGTCCGCCGATCAGGAGCTCGCCCGGCAGGCCGACCGGCAGGAGATTGAGTGCCTCGTCGACGATGTAGCAGCTGTAGTTCGGCAAGGGCCGGCCGATGGTGACAATCTCGCCCGGACGCACATCGGTCAGCGTCGCCACGACCGTCGCTTCCGTCGGCCCGTAGCTGTTGACGATGCGCCGGCCGGGCGTCGACCAGCGGGTCGCCACCGAAGGCGGGCAGGCCTCGCCACCGAGAATGATCAGCCTGAGGCTCGGAATGTCGCGGGCCAGCATCGACATGAGCGTCGGCACCGTATCGAGCACGGTGATGCCGTTCTCCGCCATCACGTCGGGGAGCCGCTCGGGATCGTCCATGATCGCGCGGGTCGCGACGAAGAGGGTCGCGCCGACGAGATAGGGGATCCAGATTTCCTCCATGCTCAGGTCGAAAGCGACCGACGCGCCCTGGAAGATCACGTCGTCTGCGCCGATGGCGTAGACCTCATTGGCCGCCCGCAGGAAATGGCAGATGTTGCGATGGGTGATGACGATGCCCTTCGGCGTCCCCGTCGAACCCGATGTATAGATCAGATAGGCAGGGTGATCCGGCGTCAGGCCACGGCGGCGCGGTTCCGGCGGCAGGGCCGAGCCGGCATCGGCAATCGCGGCCGCGTCCCAAACCGCGCAAGCAATCTCATTAAGGCGCGCCGTCCACTCCGGCGCGGTCAGGATGCCCATGGCCTTTGCGTCGGCGAGGCATGCTGCGATGCGCTCGACGGGCGCGTCAGCGTCGAAAGGCAGCCAGGCAGCCCCGGTCTTCGTGATGGCAATCTGCGCGACGAGCAGCGCTGCGCCCCGCGGCATCCACAGGCCGACGACGTCACCCGGACCGCAGCCGCGCGCCATCAAGCCGCCGGCGATGGCATTGGCGGCCGCATCCACGCGGTTGTAGCTCCAGACCTCGGCGCCGTCGACGAGGGCGATGCGATAGCCACGCAGACGAACGGTACTGGTGAAAATATCGCTCAGCGTCTCGTCACGCAAAAAATCCGGCCGCTCGTCCCCAAAAAGACACGAACCAGGGAGATCGATGACTTCATCTTCTATTCCCGGCGCATGGTTGGGTGACATTTTGTTCATTAGACTTGACCTTGTTAGAGACGTGGCGCGTAAGAGGCTGCCCCGACCGCCGAAAGCGAGCGCGAATAAGGATTTCAACGATGTCGGGATTGCCGATAACTTCGCGTCGGCGGCGCCATCACCTCATATCAGTCGGCCCATCAAGGATCGTGACGGGCACCCATACGGACTGATCGATAC
Organism: Chelatococcus asaccharovorans; assembly: GCF_003201475.1. Taxonomy (GTDB): domain Bacteria; phylum Pseudomonadota; class Alphaproteobacteria; order Rhizobiales; family Beijerinckiaceae; genus Chelatococcus; species Chelatococcus asaccharovorans. The sequence goes on from NZ_QJJK01000008.1 coordinate 187,310, forward strand.
AACCAGCTCGTGCATCATTCTTGAGCTCGGCCGGCTGAACGCTGCATGAACGGGGCCGATCCCGACCGTTCATCTTGGCGTATGCAAAAAGGGCCGCGCATCAATCGCGCAGCCCCTTGTCATGAAATACGATCAGATGTGCCGAGGCTATTCGGGCGCCGGGGTCCAGCGGACGGCGCCGTCGCTGAAGACCAGCATGCGCCCCTGCCAGATCGGCACCGAAGGCGCTTCGGAGGTCGACAGATCGGTCAGCATGGTCAGGAGGGCGCGCGCAACGCCGCCGTGCGAGACGACGAGCGTGTCCCGCGCGATATCGGCGATGAACGGCCTCAGTCGTTCGACCACCATGGCGTAGCTCTCGCCATTGCGCGGCGCATAGCCAAAGCGATCCTTGTCACGGATGGCGGCATTGGCGTTGTCGCGGGAGCGGATCTCCTTCCACGTCATGCCTTCCCAGATGCCGAATGAGATCTCGCGCAGCCGGTCGTCCCGGCGGAAGCCCTCGGCAGGAAGCCCTGCCGCCACCCGCAGCCGCTCCATGGTTTCGCGCGTCCGCTGGAGGGGGCTTGCGACATAGTCGAGTGCAGCGAAGTCCGGCACCAGGCGCGGCAGAAAACCGCCGACTTCGTCAGCCTGCCGGCGTCCGCGATCGTTCAGTTGCGTATCGCGCTGCCCCTGGAGGCGCCCTTCCGCATTCCAGGCCGTCTCGCCATGGCGGACGAAATAGATCGTCGGGGCCACGCCTCAGTCCCTGCCAAGGACGATATCGGGCGCTTCCGGGTTCTTCATGCCGACGACATGATAGCCGGCATCGACATGGGTCACCTCGCCGGTGATGCCGCGCCCCATGTCGGACAGGAGGAAAGCGGCGCTTTCGCCGACCTCCTCGATGGTGACCGTGCGCCTGAGCGGCGAGTTGTATTCGTTCCACTTCAGGATATAGCGGAAATCGCCGATGCCCGAAGCGGCAAGGGTCTTGATCGGCCCCGCAGAAATGGCGTTGACGCGGATGTTCTGCGGACCAAGGTCGGCCGCGAGATAGCGCACGCTTGCCTCGAGCGCCGCCTTGGCGACACCCATCACATTATAATGGGGCATCCATTTCTCGGCGCCATAATAGGTCAATGTCAGGATGGAGCCGCCATCGGTCATCAGCTTCTCCGCGCGCTGGGCGACCGCCGTCAGCGAATAGCAGGAGATCAGCAGCGACTTGGTGAAGTTGTCCTCGCTCGTGTCGAGATAGCGCCCGGTGAGCTCATCCTTGTCGGAGAAGGCGATGGCATGCACGATGAAATCGAGCTTGCCCCACTCCTTCTCGATCGCCGCGAAGACCGCATCGATCGTCGCGCCGTCCGTCACATCGCAATGGCCGGCGATGAAAGCTCCGAGTTCAGCGGCAAGCGGCTCGACCCGCTTCTTCAGCGCGTCACCCTGGTAGGTCAGGGCAAGCTCCGCACCATGGGCACGGGCGGCCTTGGCAATTCCCCAGGCAATCGAGCGGTTGTTGGCAACCCCCATGATCAATCCGCGTTTGCCGGACAGGATGGACGAAGTGCTTTGGGTGTTATCAGCCATGGCCATGAAACGTTGTGGATACGAAGGGCGAGGAATCATCGATCGTCAACAGAAACGCAAGGCATCATTAGCTGAGGGTTGCCGACGACGGAAGCCTCACCGGCAGCTCCGCCGTTCACAGCGTGCCTGCATCTGCAACAGTCGATCACGAAAATGCCGATGACTGGGGTTTTTTCCCTGTCTCAGCTTAAGTTTCCGTCATCGCATCGGCGAAAGGATTTGTTAATGATCAAGGGGGCTGACCACGGAGCTGACATGCGTCCATTGCAGAGGACCTGTGTCGCGGGGGTGCTATAAGCCCCGCCGTCGTCATTGTGCAACGCAGCATCGCATCCCTTGAACATGTCTCATGCCGTCGCCGGTCAGCTTACGAACGCCGGCACCGCTCCGGCGCACCGCGTCGCCGCTTCGCCCCAGTCTCTCCTCGCGCTCGCCCTCGGAACCGCAGGGGTCGTCTATGGCGATATCGGCACGAGCCCGCTCTATGCGTTCCGCGAGGCGCTGGCCCATGCCGGGCCCGGTGGGGGGCGCGATGCGGTTCTGGGCGTGCTGTCGCTGATCCTGTGGACGCTCGCGCTGATCGTTACGGTGAAATATGTCATCGTCCTGCTGCGCGCGGACAACAACGGAGAAGGCGGCACGCTGTCGCTCGTCGCCCTGCTGCAGCACGCCAGGGGGAGCCGCAGCGGCTTCGTGATCCTGCTCGGCATCATCGGCGCGGCCCTGTTCTACGGCGATGCGGTGATCACGCCAGCGATCTCTGTCCTGTCGGCCGTCGAAGGCCTGAAACTGATCACGCCGGTGTTCGAACCCTATATCCTGCCGCTGGCCGTCGCGCTTCTGGTCGTGCTTTTTGCCATTCAATACCGGGGGACGGCCCGCGTTGCCGCCCTGTTCGGGCCGATCATGGTGATCTGGTTCCTCGTTCTGGCGCTGGGCGGCCTCGGCGGGCTCGTCTCTAACCCGGGGGTGCTCATTGCGCTCGATCCGCGCTTCGGCATCGCCTTCCTCGCAGACCATGGATCCGTCGGCTTCGTCACCCTCGGCGCGGTCTTCCTCGCGGTCACGGGCGCCGAAGCGCTCTATGCCGATCTCGGGCATTTCGGCCGGGCGCCCATCCGCCTGACCTGGCTCGGGCTTGTCTTTCCGGCGCTCGCCCTCAACTATTGCGGGCAGGCGGCCGTGGTTCTGGACGATCCCGGCGCTGCCTCTGAACCGTTCTTCCTTCTCTTTCCCGGCTGGGCGCTCATCCCTGTCGTCGTGCTGGCAACGGCGGCGACCGTCATCGCCTCCCAGGCGGTGATCACCGGCGCGTTCTCCCTCAGCCGGCAGGCCATCCAGCTCGGCCTTCTGCCACGCCTGACGATCAGCCACACGTCGGACAGCCACGCCGGCCAGATCTACATGCCGCGCATCAACATGCTGCTGCTCGCCGGCGTGCTCTGCGCCGTCTTCGCGTTCCGGTCCTCGGCCGGGCTCGCATCCGCCTACGGCATCGCCGTCACCGGCACCATGGTCGTCACGACCCTGCTCGCCTTCCTCGTGGTCTGGCGGGTCTGGGGCTGGAGCTTCCTGGCCGCAGGAGCCCTGTTCGCCCCCCTGCTTTTCCTCGACGCGACGTTCATCTCCGCCAATCTGAGCAAGATGGGCCAGGGCGGCCTCTTCCCGCTCGTCGTCAGCGCCGGCCTGATCACGATCATGCTCACATGGCGGCGAGGCGTCCGCGTCGTGTCCGAGAAAACGCGTCATGCGGATGTCTCGATGGATGAGCTCGCCAAGCTCCTGGCGCTGAGCCATCCGCATCGCGTCAAGGGTACCGCCGTCTTTCTCACCGGCGAGCCGGATACGGCTCCGCGTGCCTTGCTGCACAACCTCAAGCACAACAAGGTTCTGCATGAGAAGAACGTCATCCTCACCGTCACGACCGCCGACAGGCCGCATGTGCCGGATGCGGAGCGGGTCGCCATCCGGCCGGTGAACGATGACTTCACCCAGGTCACCATGACCTTCGGCTATGCGGAGACGCCGAACGTGCCGCAGGGCCTCGCCATCGCCCGCACATGCGGCTGGCGCTGGGACATCATGGCGACGTCGTTCTTCCTGTCGCGGCGCTCGCTGCGGCGGGGACCGCAATCGAAACTCCCCCGCTGGCAGGCCGCCCTGTTCATCCGTCTGGCGCGCAACGCGGCCGACGCGACGGACTTCTTCCAGATTCCGACGGGGCGAACCCTGGAGGTCGGCGTTCAGGTGCCGCTGTAGGGGCAAGGCGTGCAGGGCCCCTCACCCCAGCCCTCTCCCCGCCCAACACGGCTGTTGCCGTGTTGGGCCCTTTGAGAATGCCAATTTGGCAACAGCCAACTTGGCTCGGGAGAGGGAGAAACAGCCGCCTTCTCACATGCGATAGGACGCAGGGCGCCCCGGCTCAATCGGCCGCCTGCTCGGCCTCGGAACGGCGCTTGCGCATCAGGCTCTCGAGCTCGGGATCCGGTTCCTTCGGCAACTCGATATCGATGGTGACGATCAGATCGCCAGCCCCGTCCTTCGTCGGCAGCCCCTTCCCGCGCAAGCGGAAATTGCGACCGCCGCTCGACCGCGGCGGAATGGTCATGTCGACCGCACCCTGCAACGTGGGTACCCGCACCGTCGCGCCGAGCACCGCATCTTCCAGCTTCACCGGCAGCCGCGTGCGCAGCGTCGTGCCATCCACCTTGAAACGCTCATGCGGCGCGATATGCACCGTCAGCAACGCATCGCCCGGCTCGCCGCCGAACGGGCTCTGCTCGCCAAGCCCTTTCAGGCGAATGACCTTTCCATCCGTGATGCCCTTCGGGATGGTGACCTCGATCTCACGGCTCGGCGGCAGGAGGATGCGACGCTTGGCGCCGGACACGGCGTCTTCCAGCGACACCGTGAGGCTCGCGGCGACATCCTGGCCGCGCGGCGGCTGCCGGCGGGCACGCTGCTGGCCGCCAGCCGCACCGGTGCGTGCGCCTTCGCCGAACAGATCCGCGAAAATGTCCTGGGGGTCGAAACCAGCCGTCGACCGCCTGAACCCGTGGCCGCCGCCCGTCGAGAAATTGAAGTTCTCGAAGCCGCCGTCATGCGGGCCGGCGCCGAACCCCTCAAACCCCTGGAACCGCGGCTTGCCTTCGGCGTCGATCTCGCCGCGGTCGAATTGCGCACGCTTCTCGCTATCGCTCAAGAGATCATAGGCCGTCGTCAGCTCGGCGAACTTTTCCTGCGCTTTGGGGTCGCTCTTGTTACGATCGGGATGATAGGTCTTGGCCAGGCGCCGAAACGCCTTCTTGATGTCGGCCTCGCTCGCCGACTTGCTTAGCCCGAGAATATCATAAGGGTCGCGCATGGGTCCTCACTGCCGTGCAACCTTGTCGGCTGGCACCGGCTCCCCATATGGGGCGAATGTTGCACAAATGCAACGCGTCTCGCGCGCCCGAATGGCGTTTATGTCCGCTTTTCTGCGGGCCCGGCCTCAACAACCGACCATTCCCCTCCCGATGGGCGGCACGCCTTACCTTGCAGCTTTCGCGTGCCGGTCTGCAAGACGAGATCCGCAAAAAAATCGCGGCACACGTCATCGCCCTTCACATAGGGCTGGCCCGCGGGTGCGAAGCTGCCCGAGAGCGCCGTCTCCGGATTGCTCCAGGGAGCGCTCGCGCCATTGCCGATCGGGTCGAGCGCGACACTCATGGCGCTCTTGGCGCGGCGCCAATCCTCCGCCGTCAGTTCCGGCGACAAGGGTGAGGCCTGTTGGGCGACAACAGGCACTGAGGCCGTTACATCGTCTTCCATCAGGCCAGCAACGGGAAAGGATATGCTGCACCCGCCAGCGATAAGGGCAAGCGCGACAACTCCGAGAGAAAGAACAGCACGTCTTATCGTCTGCGCTGCCTCGCCATGCTTGCTATTTCCCCTATAATCCAGCACTGACAGACCGCGCATTAAGCGCCCTTCCGCGAACTCCACATCCAAAGGAATTTAGGCTTTGGAACCGTTAATGAGCCGTGACTTTTCGGACGATAACGACCCCTTCCAGCTCTTTTCGACCTGGCTGAGGGACGCGGAAGCGGGCGAGCCGAACGATCCGAATGCGATGGCGCTGGCGACCGTCGACAGCGACGGCCTGCCCGATCTGCGCATGGTGCTGTTGAAGGGCCACGACCAACAGGGCTTCGTGTTCTACACCAATGCGGAAAGCGCCAAGGGGCGTGAACTCACGGCCAATCCGCAAGCCGCCCTCCTTTTCCATTGGAAGAGCCTGCGCCGCCAGGTGCGCGTGCGCGGTCCGGTGGTGGCGGTCTCCGATGCCGAATCGGATGACTATTTCGCATCGCGGCCCCGGGGCAGCCAGATCGGCGCCTGGGCCTCGCGCCAGTCCGCGGCTCTTGAGAGCCGCTTCGCGCTGGAGAAGGCCGTCGCGCGCTACACGGCGAAATTCGGCCTCGGCGCCATTCCGCGGCCGCCCCACTGGCACGGCTTCCGTATCGTGCCGCTCGCCATCGAATTCTGGCATGATCGGCCGTTCCGGCTGCACGATCGCATCCGCTTTTCCCGCGGCACGAAGGATGCTCCGTGGAGCAAGGACCGGCTCTACCCCTGATTGTCGCGGGGAGAACGGGCCATGCGGTGGCGGGCGATCTCGTCCTGAGACGGAAGGCCTCATGGCCTGACGGTGGCCTCCGTGGCCGATATCGCGCATTCTACACGTGAGCAGAATAGCAGCGGCCGGCATGGCCGGCAGGCGAGCAAAGAGCGATGTCCCAGATGTCCAACCAAACACGGCGCATCATGCTGCTGACCGGCGCCAGCCGCGGCATCGGCCACGCCACCGTCAAACGCTTTTCCGCGGCGGGCTGGCGCGTCATCACCTGCTCGCGCCACGGATTTCCCGAGCAGTGCCCCTGGGAGATGGGCCCAGAGGATCACATCCAGGTCGATCTCGCGGACACTGACAACACGGCGGCCGCGATCGCCGAGATCCGGCATCGGCTGGAGACCGAGGGCGGCGTCCTGCATGCGCTCGTCAACAATGCCGCCATCTCGCCCAAGGGCGAGGGTGGCAGCCGGCTCAGCGCGCTGGAGACATCGATCGAGGACTGGCAACGCGTCTTCCGGGTGAATTTCTTCGCGCCGATCATGCTGGCGCGCGGGCTTGCCGAGGAACTGGCGCGCGCCCGCGGATCGGTCGTCAACGTCACCTCCATCGCCGGCAGCCGCGTTCACCCCTTCGCCGGCTCGGCCTATGCCACATCCAAGGCGGCGCTGGCCTCCCTGACACGCGAGATGGCGGCGGACTTCGGCCCCCTTGGCATCCGTGTCAACGCGATCTCGCCGGGTGAGATCGACACGTCGATCCTGTCACCGGGCACCGAGAAACTCATCGACCAGATCCCCATGCGCCGGCTCGGCACACCGGACGAGGTCGCAAAAGCCATCTATTTCCTGTGCACGGAGGCATCGTCCTATGTGGCCGGCGCGGAGTTGCACATCAACGGCGGCCAACACGTCTGAGAGGCGCGAGGCCATGATGGAAGGGATGGCGCCATGACCGCATCCCTCGGCGATACCCCTGCCAGCCGGACGGATGACCGGCTTTTTCCGGCCGCGCCCCGGCTCGCGGCGAGCGTCGCCGTCTTCCGCGACGGCAAGGTGCTGCTCGCTGCGCGGCAGCATCCGCCCATGGCCCAGGTCTGGAGCCTTCCCGGGGGCCATGTGGAGCTCGGCGAAACCCTCGAAGCCGCAGCGCTTCGGGAACTCGCGGAAGAAGTGGGCGTCCGGGCCACCATCCACGGCTTTGCCGGCCACGCGGAGATCATTGAGCGCGACGGTACGCGCGTAAAACGCCATTTCGTCGTGGCTGCCTTTGCGGCAATCTGGCGAAGCGGCGAAGCGGCCGCGATTGCCGAAGTCGCTGGGGTGGCCTGGGTTGATCCGCGCGATCTCGGACAGTGGCCCGTCACCCCGGGGCTGCGTGACATCGTCGCCCGTGCCGCCGCAATTGTTGAGGGTCGTGCACCGATCACGGTGCCCAACCATGGTTCCACCTGACTAGCCAGGTTTGAGGCAAGATCGAGTGCACGAAGGTCACGCGCCGCCCTCCAGGCAGCTTCATCACCGGTACCGTCGTGAAGCGGAGGGCTATCGCCTTGCCGCTGCGGTCGCTCTCGTGCTGGCGATGGCGCTGCCGGCGCCGGCTGCCACCGCACGGAGCCAGGACGGCGGACCCTGGGCAATCTCGGCAGGGCTCGGCCCCACAGCGGCCGCCAATGGTTCTCCGGACCGCCCCGCCCTGCCGCTGCATTATGTGCTGACACGGGATAAAGGCGCCCAGGAGCAGAACCAGGACACCACCGGCGCGGTTTCGCCACAAGCCACGGCACCCTCGTCGGCGCCGGAGGAGCGCCCTCTCTATGAGGCCCAGATGCTGCGGCTGGCGGAGGTGCTCGGCGCCCTCTCCTTTCTGCGCAGTCTCTGCGGCGCCAGCGACGCCCCCCAATGGTACGATAAGATGCGCGCATTGATCGACGCCGAGGCGAGCACCCCAGCTGAACGCGAGCGGCTGGCGGGATCGTATAATCGCGGCTTCAACGGTTATGCCCTCACCTACCGGCACTGCAACGCCTCGGCAGAGGCCGCGATCGCGCGCTTCCTCGACGAGGGCGCACGGCTCGCGACGACGATTACGTCGCGCTTTGGGGGCTGAATCAGGCTATTTTCCGGCTCAGAAACGGCCCCGGCTGTCGTTTTTCTGCATCAGGGTAAATGTGTTTGAGGCCTGCAGGCCGATTTCCTGTGTGTCGTTAACCGCCCTGCAACAACTGGCTGGCGCCGGCCGTGCTTCCTGCGTAATCTCGAATCGTTGCGCCTTTTCCCTCTTGAGGACCGCTGGTTTTACGCATGAACGATTCTCAGCCCGATCTCGATATCACCGACACGAGCGAGGAAAAGCGGGCTGCCTTGGCTTATCTCAGCGAGGCCTTCGCGGAAGCGCAGCTTGACGGTCTGGATGGCGACTGCGTGGCTCACGCGGCCCTCTTCACCGCCTTCCACGAGCTCGTCATGACCTATGGCGAGGAAGCGGTCGCCCGTTTCGCGGAAAATCTGCCCACACGGATCCGTGGCGGCGGTTTCACGAGCGGCCTGCGCCACTAGAGCAAATCCGGCTTGAAGAGAATCGGCTGATCCCTTCCAAGCCGATGAATTTTCTTGTTTATTCTGGAGCGGAGCAAGTCCGCAAAAGACGGGTTTGCTCTGGGATCTTCACACCGAACCCTCTGCGTAAAGCTTGAGGTTGCCGATCGCTCGACCTATGTGTGAGCGACCATGCCGTATGCGCCGCATGGAGGTTTGTCGGTCAATCGCAGTCGCGGAGGAAAGTCATCATGCCGTCAGCATTTCTGGCGGATCGCGGTGTCATCCGCATCTCCGGCACTGATGTCCTTGATTTTCTGCAGAACATCCTCACGTGCCGCCTGGACGATCTGCAACCCGGCGCGGGCCGTCTCGGCGCGCTGCTTTCGCCGCAGGGCAAGATCCTGTTCGACGGCCTGTTTGTGCCTGCGCCCGAGGGTGGCTTCCTGGTCGATACGGCACAGGCCTTCCTTCCCGATTTTCTCAAGCGGCTTACGTTCTACAAGCTGCGCAGCAAGGTCACCCTGGAGGACCTGTCGGCGACGCTTGCGGTCGCGGCGGGATGGGATGATGCGCAGGAGCCGAAAGGCACATTGCTCGCCTATGACGACACCCGCGCTCCCGGTCTCGGCCGTCGCTTCATCGGCGAGCGGGCCGCCTTCGCGACGGCCGGCCTTCTGGATGCCGCCGCCTATCACGCCCATCGCATCGCGCTCGGCGTGCCGGAAGGCGGGAAAGACTTCAGCTATGGCGACGCCTTCCCCCACGAGACGATGATGGACCAGATGGGTGGCGTGGTCTTCGACAAGGGCTGCTACATCGGCCAGGAGGTCGTCTCGCGCATGCATCATCGCGGCACGGCGCGGACGCGCATCGTCGTGGCGTCCTTTGCGGATGGCGAAGCGCCGGCCGCGGGCACGGCGGTGGAGGCGGGCGGCAAGCTCGTCGGCCAGCTCGGATCCCACGCCGGCCCCACCGCCCTCGCGATGCTGCGGCTCGACCGGGTCGTCGACGCGCAGGCCGCGGGCCTGCCGCTGCTTGCCGACGGCCGGCCGTTGACGGCTGCCCTGCCCGGCTATGCCAGCTTCTCCTTTCCCGCGACTGTCGCGACCGAAAGCCCGACACCATGACTGACGCAGTGAACGACGCCCCGAGTTCCGCTGGCGCCGATGGCCTCATCGATCATCCCGACGGCAAGCGGCGCTGCTGGTGGCCGGGGTTCGATCCGCTTTACGTCACCTACCACGATACCGAATGGGGGGTGCCCGAGTTCGACGATCGCGCCCTGTTCGAGAAGCTCATCCTCGACGGCTTCCAAGCCGGTCTCTCCTGGATCACCATCCTGAAGCGGCGCGATGGTTTTCGCGAGGCTTTCGCTGGTTTCGACCCGGAGGCGATCGTGCGCTTCGACGAGGCCAAGCGCGCCGAACTGATGCAGGACACCCGCATCATCCGCAACCGGGCCAAGATCGAGGGCACGGTGAAGAGCGCGCGCGCCTGGCTCGACATCATGGAGCGGGGCGGGTTCTCGCGCCTGCTCTGGGATATCGCCGGCGGGCGCCCGCAGCAGAGCAACCTGCGCACGCGCGGCGAGGCCAAGGCCGAGACCGAGACATCGCGCCGGATGTCCAAGGCGTTGAAAGCGGAGGGCTTCACCTTCTGCGGCCCGACGATCACCTATGCCTTCATGCAGGCTGTCGGGATGGTCAACGATCACCTGGTGGGCTGCTATCGCCATGCCGAATGCGCGGCGCTCGCCGACCAGATGCCGGACGGGTTCCGCTAGTGGCTGCAGCAGGCAAAGGGGGAGCCAGGGCGGCACGGGCCTGGCAGCGCATGCTGTCCGGCCGGCGGCTTGATCTGCTCGACCCCTCGCCGCTCGACATCGAGATCGAGGACATCGCCCATGGGCTGGCGCGCGTCGCCCGCTGGAACGGCCAGACGCGCGGTCCGCATATCTATTCCGTGGCCCAGCATTCGCTCCTGGTCGAGGCCATCGCCGCGCATATCGTGACGGCGAAGACGGCCGCGGTGGCGCAGTGGCAGCTCGGCGTGCTGCTGCACGACGCCGCCGAATATGTCATCGGGGACATGATCTCGCCCTTCAAGACGGTGATGGGCGGCACCTACCGCGAGGTCGAGGCACGGCTCATGGCGGCCATTCATCTCCGCTTCGGGCTGCCGGCGACCCTGCGGGCGGATGTGCGCGACCTCGCCAAGCGGGCAGACCGGCAGGCGGCTTTCCTGGAAGCGACGCGGCTTGCCGGCTTCGACCGGACGGAGGCCCTGAAATTCTTCGGCCGGCCGGTGGCCTTGCCACAGTCCGTCTTGTCCTATCTCGAACCCTGGAGCGCCGATCAGGCCAAAGCCCGCTTCCTCGCGCGCTTTCAGCGCGTGAGTGCAGCGCCTGGTCCCTCGCGCGATGACGGCACGGTCGCGACGTCCGATTGAACGAGGCAACAGCATAGGGGCGCGGACAGCCTCTTTGCGGTTAGCGCTGAATCAATCCGTTCTAGCGATCTGACCGTAAACACGAATCGCCTTATGGTTGCATCCTTGACCGTCGTGACGATGACTCGTTTGGATCGACCCCATGCCCGCCATCCATGTCTGCCCCCTGTCCCGGCTCTCGGAGACCATGGAAGCCTCCTCGGCCAGCCATCTCATCTCCCTGACGAGCGGTAGCGCCACCATGGCAACGCCGGATGCGATCGCCGCTGACCACCACCTCAGCATCTGCATGAGCGACATCGTCGCGCCGCTCGAGGGTCATGTCCTGCCGGATGTGGAACATGTGGATGCGCTCCTCGGCTTCGTCCGCGACTGGCCGCGTGAGCACCCTCTGGTCATTCACTGCTATGCCGGCATCAGCCGTTCCACGGCGGCGGCACTGGTCGCCGTCTGCGCCTTGAACCGGAACCAGGATGCGGTGGAGGCGGCCAAAGCCCTGCGCCTCGCCTCGCCTTCGGCAACGCCGAACATCCGCTTCATCGAGGTCGCCGACGCGCGCCTCGGCTATGAAGGGCGGCTCGTCGCAGCCACCCATGCCATCGGCCGCGGCTGTGATGCCTTCGAGGGTGAGCCCTTCGTGCTTCCCCTCCATGACGCCTGAGCGCGGACCCCAGGCATGAAGCCGCCCACCCCGCCGACGACCGCGATCGAGATCGGCCTTGCCGCCGCGATCGTCGTGGTCAAGGGCGATGTGCCGCAGATCCTCGTGGCACGCGGGGGCGACGCGACGCCGGGCCTGCCATTCGGTATCTTCGACCCGCAAGCCCATCGCACCTTCGAGATCGGGCTCAGGGCCTGGGTGAAGGAACAGACCGGCTTCAGCCTCGGCTATGTCGAGCAGCTCTACACCTTCGGCGATCGCGGCCGGCATGCCCGGCGCGGCGACGGCGAACCGCATGAGGTGTCGGTCGGCTATCTCGCCTTGACCCGGCTCGGCGGCGAGGCGAGCGAGGTGCCGACCACCGCGCGGCTCCTGCCCTGGTATCATTTCTTCCCCTGGGAGGACTGGCGCCAAGGCAAGCCCGAATGCCTTGCCGCGCTCATGCCGGCGCTTGAGGACTGGGCCGGCGATGTCGTCGCCGACAGGGAGGACATCGAGCGGCGCGGGTTGTCACGCCGCGAGCGGCTCCGGCTCAGCTTTGGCTCGGCGAGCATCCCTTGGGATGAGGAAAAGGCACTCGACCGCTACGAACTGCTCTATGAAGCCGGTCTCGTCGGCGAGGCCTTGCGTGACGGACGGCCAAGCGCAGAGGCTCGCGAAAGCTTGCCGCCGGCCGGCGAGATGATGCGCTTCGACCACCGCCGGATTCTCGCGACCGCCATCAGCCGCCTCCGCGCCAAGCTGAAATACCGGCCGCTCATCTTCGAGCTCATGCCGCCCACCTTCACCTTGACCGCATTACAGCGTACCGTCGAAGCGATCGCCGGCCGCCACCTGCACAAGCAGAACTTCCGGCGGTTCGTGGAAGGCACGGCGCTCGTCGAGCCGACCGGCGACATGGCACCGACCGCCGGGCGCCCCGCCGCCGTGTTTCGCTTTCGCCGCGAGGTCTTGCAGGAGAGGCCGACGCTTGGCCTGCGCTTGGGCGGGCGGGGCTGACACCGTCGCTGGCGCCACAACGCATATCGTTCTTTTGAGGTAAGGCGACGCCATGGAATGGGTACTGCTCGGGCTGCTGATACTCGCCCTGCCGATCATGACGATCGCCAGCTTTGTCATGGCCTTGGGTCTCAGGCAACGCACCCGCGTGCTTGAGGCAAAGGTGGAGGGACTGGAGCGGGCTTTGATATCCGGCCTGCCGCAATCCCACACAGCGGCGGCGCCTCCGCCTGAACAGCTGGAGCCACCTTCAGAGGACGAGGCCGAAACGCTGGGGAGTCCGACGGAGGAGCCAGCGGACGCCGTTACGCCCGAACCGACGCCGGAGCCCGACATTCCCGAATGGGCGCAGGCGGCCCGCGAAGACACACCGGACGCGGCCGAAGCGGTGCCCGCGGCACCCCGCCCTGGCCTGGAGGAAAGGCTCGGTTCGCGCTGGGCGGTGTGGGTCGGCGGCGTGGCCTTGGCGCTCGGCGGCTTCCTGCTCGTGCGCTTTTCCGTCGAACAGGGCTATTTCGGTCCCGGCATGCGCGTCATGGGCGCGGCGCTTCTCGCGCTTGTTCTGGTCGCGGCGGGCGAATGGTTCCGCCGGCGTGAACGCGGCGCCGCCTTTGCCGGGATCCCCTCCGCGCATGTGCCGAGCGTGCTGACGGCCGCCGGGACGGCGACCGCCTTCGCGACGGTCTATGCATCTTACGCACTCTACGACTTCATCAGCCCCGCCACCGCCTTCGTGCTGCTTGGCCTCGTCTCGCTGGCGACGCTGACGGCCTCGGTCCTGCACGGGCCGGCGCTGGCAGCGCTGGGGCTTCTCGCGGCCCTCGTCTCGCCGCTGCTCGTCTCCACGGACGAACCCGAGCCCTGGGCGCTGGTGATCTATCTCCTGTTTCCCGTGGCGGCCTCCTACGCGCTTGCCCGATTCCGGCTGTGGAAATGGCTCGCGGTCTCGGCTGCGCTCGGCGCCGCCCTCTGGGGCGGCTTCCTCATCCTGGCCTTCAGTGCCGGTCATGCACCCCCGCTCCTGAGCCATATCGTCCTCCAGGCCTTGCTGGCGATCGCGCTTCTCGTCGTCGATCCGAACCGGGGCGTGGAGGAGGAGCGCGCCAATCCCGATCCGCTCGGCCTCGGCGTGCTGGCCCTTTTCGCCGGGCTCGGCGGGCTCGCCATGACGGTATCGCTCGACGGCGGCACCCGCGCGCTCTTTGGCGGGATCATGGTCGGCGTCTATGTCGCCACCGCGGTCCGGATCGCACCGGCCGCCGCTGGCGCGGCGCTGGCCGCCGCCATCGCCGGCGCCACGCTTTTCCTGTGGCCGGTTGCCAGGGAAGCGCGCGCCGAACCGCAGAACGTGCTGCCCGGCGGCGCGGGCAGCATCCCGATGCCCGAGACGCTCAGCCTCTATCTCACCTTCGCCATCGGCAGCGGCGCGGCCGTGGCGCTGGGGAGCCTCTGGCGTCTTCTCCGCGGCGCGCGCCTGCCCTTCGTCACCATCGCCTCCTATGCGGGTGCGGCCACCGTCGGGCCGCTCGCACTCCTCGTCATCGCCTATTGGCGTGTCGCCGGCTTCGACAAGAGCATTCCCTTCGCTTTGGTCGCGGCCGGCCTCGGCCTTGCCGCCACCTACGCCGCGCGGCTGATGCGGACGCGGGAAGCGGAAGCGCCCGTGCTGGCACTCGGCACCGGCGCCTTTGCCGCGGCTGCGGTCGCGGCGCTGGCACTCGGCCTCACCTTCGCGCTCGACAAGGGCATGCTGACGGTGGCCTTCGCGCTGGCCGCACTCGGGACGGCGTGGGTCGGCTGGCTCTGCCGCATTCCGGCGCTGCGCTATGTGGTCGGGGCGATCGGCATCCTCGTCCTCGGCCGCGTCATCTGGGATCCGACCCTCACGGGCGGCGATCTCGGCACGACCCCGATCCTGAACTGGCTGCTCTGGGGCTACGGCGTGCCGGCGGTCAGCTTCGGCCTTGCCGCGGTCATCCTGGCCCGGCATGGCCGTGACGCCATCACGCAGCTCTGCGAGAGCCTGTCGATCGTCTTCGCGGCGCTGCTCGTCTTCTTCCAGATCCGCCATGCGCTCAACGGCGGTGACGTTCTCAAGGAGGCTTCGAGCCTGGTCGAAGCCGGGCTGATGGTGACATCGAGCCTTCTGTTCTCTCTGGTCATGGTGCGCTTCGACGCCCGCCGCCGCGATCCCGTCTATCGTGTCGCGTCGCTTCTGTTCGGCGCCTTCTCGCTGGCGGTGTCCTTCGGCCTGCTGGCGGTCGTCGACAACCCCGCCTTCTCGGGCGATGCCATTCCCGGCGGTGCGATCTTCAACGGACTTCTTCTCGGCTATCTCATTCCGGCGCTCGCCGCCTTTGCGGTGGCGTGGTATGCGCGGCCAAACCGGCCGGCATGGTATGTCTACACCGCGGCCGGCCTCGGCCTGTTCCTGCATCTCCTCTATATGCTCCTGGAGATCCGCAGGCTGTTCCAGGGGCCGGTGGTCAGCCTCTGGCGGATGACCGGCGAGACCGAACTCTGGGTTTATTCGCTGGCCCTGATCGCCATGGGCGTACTGCTGCTCGCCATCGGGCTGTTGTGGAATCTTCGCCTCGCCAGGCTTCTCTCCGGCGCCTATATCCTCGCCGCCGTGCTCAAGGTCTTTCTGGTGGATCTGGCTAATCTGGAAGGCGCGCTCAGGGCGCTCTCCTTCATCGGCCTCGGCCTCGTCCTGGTCGGCATCGGCCTCGCCTATCAGAAGCTTCTCCTGAGGACGCGACCAGGTCCGCCGCCTCCTCGCACGCCGATCGCCGCGCCGCCGCAATAAAGCCGCGGGGGACGGGGACAAGGTGGATGGCCCCGGGCTTTGAGGCTTGACGCTTGCAAGCTCGAAGCTTGCAGGTTCCAGGCTTGCAACTTGGGGGGCAAACGGGTGATAACGCGCATCATGAGCCAGGATGTTTCGACCAAGGATGCCTCTTTGACCAAAGGTTCCTCTTTGACCAAGGGTTCCTCCGGCGCCACCGATCAGGCCGACATCGCCGCCCTGCCTTTCGAGCGAGCGCTGGCGGAGTTGGAGCAGATCGTCGCGCGGCTGGAACGCGGCGACGTGGCGCTTGAGGAATCACTTGCCATCTATGAGCGTGGCGAGGCTTTGAAGGCGCATTGCGAGGCGCTGCTGAAGCGTGCAGAGCAGCGCATCGAGAAGATCACCCTGTCGTCAGACGGACGCGCGACGGGGACAGAGCCGCTCGACGTGGAGACCTGATCGACCCGTCCGACCGGATCGACCAGTCCGCCTGTGTCGAGCGGGTCGGTCATCCCTATGCGTGAGGACCCCTGCCGTGCCGGCATTGACCCCCCTTCTGGACACGATCGCCCTGCCCGAGGATCTGAGGCGCCTGCCCGACGCAGCGCTGCGGCAGGTCGCGGACGAGTTGCGGCAGGAGACGATCAGCGCGGTCTCGATCACAGGGGGCCATCTCGGTGCGGGACTTGGCGTCGTCGAACTGACCGTTGCGCTCCATCACGTCTTCGACACACCGTATGACCGCATCATCTGGGACGTCGGCCATCAGGCCTACCCGCACAAGATTCTCACCGGACGGCGCGACCGCATCCGCACCCTGCGCAAGCCGGGTGGCCTGTCCGGCTTCACCCGCCGCTCCGAGAGCGAATACGACCCGTTCGGCGCCGCGCATTCCTCGACCTCCATCTCGGCCGGGCTCGGCATGGCCGTCGCCCAGACGCTGGACGAGGCGAGCGGCAGAGACCCGGGCGGCAAGGATCCGGGCGAGAAGGCTTCGGCCAAGAAGCCGCGCAACGTCGTCGCGGTCATCGGCGACGGCGCCATGTCGGCCGGCATGGCCTATGAGGCGATGAACAATGCCGGCGCGATGAACGCGCGGCTCATCGTCATCCTCAACGACAACGACATGTCGATCGCGCCGCCGGCGGGCGCCATGTCGGCCTATCTCGCGCGTCTCGTCTCCGGCGGCACCTACCGCTCGATCCGCGAGGTCGGCAAGCAGCTCGCCCGCCACCTGCCGAAGTTCCTCTATGAGAAGGCGCAACGCGCCGAGGAATATGCCCGCGGCTTCTGGACGGGCGGCACGCTGTTCGAGGAACTCGGCTTCTACTATGTCGGCCCGATCGACGGCCACAACCTCGACCACCTGCTGCCGGTGCTGCGCAACGCCCGGGATGCGACCTCCGGACCGATCCTCGTCCATGTGGTCACCCAGAAGGGCAAGGGCTATGCGCCCGCCGAGGCCTCGGCCGACAAATACCACGGGGTTGGCACCTTCGATGTCATCACCGGGGTCCAGGCCAAGCCCAAGAGCAATGCGCCCGCCTATACCAAGGTCTTTGCCGAAAGCCTGATCACGGCGGCGCGCGCGGATGAGAAGATCGTCGCCGTCACCGCCGCGATGCCCTCCGGCACGGGGCTCGACCTGTTCGGCCAGGCCTTCCCGACGCGAACCTTCGACGTCGGCATCGCCGAGCAGCATGCGGTGACCTTCGCGGCCGGCCTCGCGACGGAGGGCTACAAGCCCTTCTGCGCCATCTATTCCACCTTCCTGCAGCGCGCCTATGACCAGGTGGTCCACGACGTCGCCATCCAGAAGCTGCCGGTGCGTTTCGCCATCGACCGGGCCGGGCTCGTCGGGGCGGACGGCGCGACCCATGCCGGCTCCTTCGACATCGGCTTCCTCGGCGCGCTGCCGGATATGGTCGTGATGGCGGCCGCCGACGAGGCGGAGCTCGTCCATATGGTCGCGACCGCCGCCGCCTATGACGCGGGGCCGATCGCCTTCCGCTACCCGCGTGGCGACGGGGTGGGCGTCGACATGCCGGAGAAGGGTATCCCGCTTGCGATCGGCAAGGGACGCATCCTGCGCGAGGGCACGCGCGTCGCCCTGCTGTCACTCGGCACGCGGCTGGCGGATTCGCTGAAAGCGGCTGAGATTCTCGAGGCGCGCGGGATCTCCACGACCGTCGCCGACGCCCGTTTCGCCAAGCCGCTCGATCTCGACCTGATCCGCCGGCTCGCCCGCGCGCATGAATGCCTCATCACCGTCGAGGAGGGCGCGGTGGGCGGCTTCGGCGCCTTCGTCCTGCAGAGCCTCGCGGCCGAGGGCGCGCTCGACCGTGGCCTGAAGGTGCGGACGCTGACGCTCCCCGACGCCTATATCGACCACGGCAAACCGGAAGCGATGTATGCGGCTGCCGGCCTCGATGCGGCAGGCATCGTCGCGCAGGTCTTCGCGACACTCGGGCAGGCCGAGGTGGCGCGCAGCGCCTGAAGGCCCGGTGATGACGGCGCGGCCTCGCCCGGGTTCCTGGCCCGGGATCGTGACCACTCGGCCGACTTGCAATGTCTTGCCGCGTACCCCATTCTTCCTCTCCGGCACGAGGAAGAAAGCCATGGCCCTCAACATCAAATCCGCCGAGACCGAGCGGCTCGCCCGCGAGGTTGCGGCCCTGACCGGCGACACGATTACGGAAGCCGTGCGCAAGGGCCTTCTTCTGTTGCAGGAGGAAGCGCGAGCCGCACGCGAGGCCGAGATCGAACGCAAGATGCAGGCGATCCGGGAGATTCAGGAGCGCGTGCGGAAGCTCGGCCCCATTCCGAAGATCACCAAGCGCGATTTCGACGAACTTTGGGGCGAAGTCGACGAAGACGACGATGCTGATCGTCGTCGATAGTTCGGCCTTCCTCTCGATATTGCTTGGCGAGCCCGATGCTGGACAGATCGCGTCGTCGCTTCAGAGCGCATCGCAAAGGATTTCGTCCGCGGTCACGATCTATGAGACAAGGACAGTGCTTTTGCGTCGTGCTGACCGTCGATACCTCGATCCCTTTGAGAGCTTGCTCTCCGTCGCGGACCTGAAGCAGCATGCATTCGACGAACGCCAGGCCGACATAGCCAGTCAGGCTTACGCGCGTTTCGGCCGTGGCTCCGGCAGTCCCGCCAAGCTCAATCTGGCAGACTGCGCGTCCTACGCCCTCGCCATATCCCTCGATGCCCCCCTGCTCTATAAGGGCAATGATTTCGCTCAGACCGACGTGCGCTCCGCGCTTACGGACTGATAAGCATATTCGCGGATAGTGGCCGGATCGAACGCACGGTTCTGAACCGCATCGCAACGGCCGGACGGCCCATCATGAACGAGACACCATGAGCGCGTGGCTCCGCTCCCTCGCGGTCTATACGGACCCGCGCATCATCGCGATCCTGTTCCTGGGCTTCTCCTCGGGCCTGCCGCTCTCGCTCGTCTACGGCACGCTGTCGGCGTGGCTCGCCGAGGCGGGCGTGTCGATGACCATGATCGGCCTGTTCTCCTGGGCCTCGACGGCCTATGGCTTCAAATGGCTGTGGTCGCCGCTGGTGGACCGCCTGCCCATCCCCGTCCTGACGCGCCTTCTCGGTCAGCGGCGCGGCTGGATGATCCTGGCGCAGGTACTCACAGCGCTCTGCATGATCGGGCTCGGTTCGAGCGATCCTGCCCATAACCTGCTGGCGACCGCCGGCTGGGCCGTCGCGCTCGCCTTCGCCTCCGCCACCCAGGACATCGTCATCGACGCCTACCGGGTCGAAAGCCTTGAAGAAAAGGAACTTGGCGCCGGCGCGGGCAATATCGTGCTCGGCTATCGCCTCGGCATGATCGTCTCCGGCGGCGGCGCGCTGGTGCTGGCGGAGCTCTTCGGCTGGTTCACCGCCTATGCGGCGATGGCGGCGATGATGGGCATCGGCGTGATCACCGTCCTCTTGAGCCGGGAGCCGGCGCGCCCGGATGTCGCGGAAACCTCGATCGCCGCCGATCCGTTCGGCTGGATCCGGAGCGCGGTCGTCGCGCCCCTCGCCGATTTCGCGCAAAGACCGCATTGGGTCGCCATCCTCCTCTTCATCGCGCTTTACAAATACGGCGATGCGCTGATCGGCGTGATGGCAAACCCCTTCTATCTCGCGATCGGTTTCACGAAGGCGGAGATCGGGCTCGTCTCGAAGTCCTACGGCGTCATCATGACGATCTCCGGCGGGCTCATCGGCGGCGTCATCGTGGCGCGGCTCGGCATCATGCGCGCGCTCCTCATCTGCGGCGTCCTGCAGGCGGCGAGCAATCTCGTCTTCGTCGCTCAGGCCATGGTCGGCGCCAATCTCTCGGTGTTCATCGTGACGATGAGTGTCGAGAACCTGGCCGGCGGCATGGGGACGGCAGCCTTCGTCGCCTATCTCTCCTCCCTCTGCAACGTCGCCTATACGGCGACGCAATACGCGCTCGTCAGTTCCTTCATGGCCTTCACGCGCACCATCTTCGCCTCGGGCGGCGGCTGGCTCGCCGACCAGGTGGACTGGACGACCTATTTTCTCATCTCGACGGCCGCCGCCCTGCCCGGCCTTGCCCTGCTCATCTGGATGATGCGAGCGTTCCCGACCAACGAGACAGCCGGGATGGCGCCCGGGCGCGCGTGAAGAGCGCCATAGGCGATGAGCATGGTAGACAGCGATCATGGCCGGTGAAAAGACAAGAGCCGACAAGCTCTTGGTGGAACGGGGCTTCTTCGAGACGCGCGCCAGGGCGCAGGCCGCCATCGCCGCGGGTCTTGTCACCGCCGATGGCGTGACCGTGCGTAAAGCCTCCGACAGTGTGGCACCGGATGCCGTCATCACCGCGAGCGCCCCACATCCCTATGTGTCACGGGGCGGCGTGAAGCTCGAAGCGGGGCTGGACGCCTTCGGGCCCTCGCCGGCCGGACGGATCTGCCTCGACATCGGCGCCTCGACCGGGGGCTTCACGGAGGTCCTGCTCAATCGCGGCGCCCTGAGGGTCTATGCGGTCGACGTGGGCCACGGGCAGCTCCATCCAAGCGTCAGAGGCGACCCCCGCGTCGTCTCGCTGGAGGGGACCGACGCGCGCAAGCTCACGCGCGACGTGATTCCCGAGCCCGTCGGCCTCCTCGTCGCCGATGTCAGCTTCATCTCGCTCCGGCTGGTTCTGCCGCCGGTCATGCCCCTGCTCGCCGACGATGCGGCGCTGGTCGCCCTGGTGAAACCACAGTTCGAGGCGGGCCGCGCCCATGTTGCCAAAGGCGTGGTGCGCGATGCCGCCGTCCATGCGCGCGTCTGCGACGACATGACAGATTTTGTCACCGGGCTCGGCTTCGATGTATTGGGGTTGATCCCCTCGCCGATCGCCGGCGGCGACGGCAATCGGGAATTCCTTATCGGCGCGCGCCGGAGACAGCCATGACGACCAGCCTCACCATCGACCGCCTCGGGCGGCGCGGCGACGGCGTCGCGCTGTTCGGCGAAACGCCGGTGCATGTGCCCTTTACGCTGCCGGGCGAAACCGTGTCCGTGGCGCTTGATGGCGACCGCGCCGAACTGCTCACGGTCGACAAGGCATCGCCGGCGCGGCGGGCGCCGGAATGCTCCTATTTCACCCATTGCGGCGGCTGCGCGACCCAGCACATGGATGCGGCGCTCTACCGTCACTGGAAGCGGGAGCTTGTGGTCTCGGCGCTGGCCTGGGCCGGCATAGAGACTGAGGTCGAGGATCTCATCGACGCCCATGGCGAGGGCCGGCGGCGCGTCACCGTCCACGGCCGGCTTGTGGACGGCAAGGCAAAGGTCGGCTTCATGGCCGCCCGCAGCCATACGCTCGTGGCGATCGACCATTGCCCCGTGCTCGCGCCCGGCCTCGCGCGGGCGCCGGCCGTGGCCACGGCGCTGGCCGAGGCCGTCGGCGTTCGCAAGCCCCTCGACATCCAGCTCACGGCGACGAGCGGCGGGCTCGACGTCGACCTGCGCGGCCTCGGCGCGCCGCGCGACAAGGAACGCCTGGCGCTGACCGCCCTCGCGGGCCATCTCGATCTCGCCCGCCTGTCGCTGCATGGTGAGCTCATCGTCGAACGTCGGCCGCCAGCCATCACGATGGGGCGGGCACTCATTGTGCCGCCGCCCGGCGGCTTCCTGCAGGCGACAGCGGTGGGCGAGGATAGGCTTGGGCGCATCGTCAGCGAGGCCTGCCAGGGCCGCAAGCGCATCGCCGACCTCTTTGCGGGATGCGGCCCCTTCGCGCTGCGGTTAGCCGAGCGCAGCACCGTCCACGCGGTCGAATCCTTCGCCCCCGCGCTTCAGGCCCTGGATAGGGCCGTCCGTAGCACACAGGGGCTGCGCCCGGTCACCACCGAGACGCGGGACCTGTTCCGCCGGCCGCTGCTGCCGCTCGAGCTCAACCGCTTCGACGCGGTGGTCTTCGACCCGCCGCGCGCCGGCGCCGAAGCGCAGGTGCGGGAAATCGCCGCCAGCAAGCTGAAGCATGTCATCGCCGTCTCCTGCGATGCCCAGACCTTCGCACGGGACATGTCTGTTCTGATCGCCGCAGGTTTCTCGCTCACGCGTGTGATACCGCTGGACCAGTTCCGCTATTCTTCGCATATGGAAATCGTCGGAATTCTGGGACGCTAAGGAAAAGGGCTAAGGCGGATGGACAATGCGACTGTGATCGAGGCCCTCACGGCAATCGTCGGCGCCCCTTATGTGCTGACCGCCCCCGAGGACATGGCCCCGTTTCTTCACGAACCCCGCGGCCTGTTCCACGGCACGGCGCGCGCCATCGTCAAACCGGCCTCGACGACGGAAGTCGCCGCCATCATGCAGCTCGCGAACGATCTCAACCTCGCCGTCATTCCGCAGGGGGGCAATACCGGGCTCGTCGGCGGCCAGACGCCGGATGCCCAGCGCGCCGCGATCGTGCTGTCGCTGCAGCGCCTTGATCGGATCCGCGAAGTGGATGCCCTGACCGATACCATCACGGTGGATGGTGGCGTCACCCTCCTCAAGGTGCAGGAAGCGGCAGAGGCGGCCGACCGGCTGTTTCCGCTGTCACTCGCCTCCGAGGGGTCCTGCACCATCGGCGGCAACATCGCCACCAATGCCGGCGGCACGGCGGTGCTTGCCTATGGCAATACGCGCGATCTCGTGCTGGGGCTCGAAGTGGTCCTCGCCGACGGGCGCATTCTCAATACGCTCGGCAAGCTGCGCAAGGACAATACGGGCTACGACCTGAAGAACCTCTTCATCGGTTCGGAAGGCAGCCTCGGCATCGTCACCGGGGCGGTGCTCAAGCTTTTCCCGCGGCCACGCCAGCGCATCACCGTGTTCTGCGCCATCCCCTCGCCCGCAGCCGCCGTGCAGCTTCTCGCGCGGGTCAAATCCGAGATCGGCTTCAGCCTCACCACCTTCGAACTCATGTCGCGCATCTGTATCGAGATCGTCGTCCGCCATGCGCCGGGCGCGCGTGACCCCTTCGCCGAGCCGCATCCCTGGTATGTGCTGATCGAATTGTCGTCGCAGATCGAGGGCGATCTCGATGCCAAGCTCGAGCATTCGCTGGGCGGCGCGATCGAGGACGGCCTCGTCCTTGACGCGGTCCTTGCGACCTCGCTGGATCAGCGCCTCGCCTTCTGGGCACTGCGCGAATCTCTGTCCGAGATGCAGGGACGCGAGGGCGGATCGATCAAGCACGACGTCTCCGTGCCGATCGCAGAGATCCCCGCGCTGATCGAGGAGGCGAGCGCCGCTGCCGCAAAGCTGATCCCGGGCATCCGCCCCGTGCCCTTCGGCCATATCGGCGATGGCAATATCCATTTCAATTTCAGCCAGCCCGTCGATTGGGACAAGCAGGCCTTCCTTGACCGCTGGCATGATCTCAACGAGGTGGTCCACGCCATCGTCATCCGGCACGGCGGATCGATCTCGGCGGAGCATGGCATCGGCCGTCTGAAGCGCGCGGCGCTGCCTGCGGTGAAGGACCCGGTCGCCATGGAGCTGATGCGCACATTGAAGGCGGCGCTCGACCCGTCCGGCATCCTCAATCCGGGCGTTATCGTTTAAATCTGAGAGCGTTAACGGCGCTGGCTGCGTGACGTTGCGCAGCCGCTTCCGCGACGCCATCGTCTCAATTGGTAGGATGGACGCTCTCCATAGCGTGGCTTGCCTCAAGGCCACGTTGAGCGGTTTCGGGACAAGCGCGTACCGCGTTTCCGCCAGAAACATTGTAAAAACAATGAGATCGGGCAACTTCGCCGTGCGGAGAAAAGCGAGGATGCCCTGGCCTCGTGGTGTTGCGTGCCATGCGTTTCTTACGCTCCATTCTGGCTGCCGCCTTTGTCGCGGCTACTGTTTCTCCCGCGTTGTCGGCGCCTGACGGCAGGCGTAAGGTGTCGGCGGTATCGTGGACGTCCTTCATCACCGAGATGGCCCCACGGACCGGCGCGCCAAAGCGCGGCAAGGTCGGCAAGGCCGGCATGCCACCCGCCCCCGCCTCCCCGCAGGGCGCCAAGGGACAGGCTGGGCCCGATGGCACGCCGAATGGCGCTTCCAAGAGCACCTTTAAGAGCACCTCCAAAGGCACCTCCAAGGGCACCTCAAAGAGCAGTCCCAATCCGCCGCCCGGGAAAATCACCTGTCAGGTCGAGAGAATCTGTCAGGATATCAAGCGTCCGGTGCGTGAAGTCGTCACGGCCTGCGCCATGGTCAAGCCGTCGTCCGATTCGCCGCCCCGCCGGCTCTGCACGGAGAAGGTCGCAAGCGGCGAGCGCGCGGGTCCGCAGCTGTGTCGTTCGGCAAAGATCTGCAAAGTTCGCCAGGACGTTAACGCATCCCGTTGAAAAAGTGAGTCAGGCTCTGAAGGACAACCCCTGCGCGAGCCGCGCGCACAGACCCGGGGCCTTTTGTCAAGCGCCCCGCCCAACCCCCTGTTTTTTCTGCGAAATCCGCGACGGAGATTGACGCTGGGGTGATCGCCGCGGCCTTCTGGCGCAGGTCTGCAACAGACGGACTTGCTCTGGCCGATCTCGCGCAAGCGCGTAATTCACTCTCCGTTAACCATAAAAATCAACGGTTTGGACCGATATCCGCGCAAAATGATTCAAGGCGGGCTTGCTCTTGTCGCTGTCCGCTACAACCAGCGTTTCCAGCGAAAAAAGAGATAGGGCGCCACGGCCGCGGCGATCATGAGACCGACGGCCAGGGGATAGCCGTATTCCCAATGCAGCTCCGGCATGATCTGAAAGTTCATGCCATAGATCGACGCGACGAGCGTGGGCGGCATGAAGATGACGGCCACCACCGAGAAGAGCTTGATGATGTTGTTCTGCTCGAGATTGACAAGGCCGAGCGAGGCATCGAGCAGGAACTGGATCTTGTTGGACTGGAAGGTGGCGTGTTCCTCCAGGGACTGGAGATCGCGGAGTGTCGTGCGCACCTGCTCCCTGAGTTCCTTCGGGACCTTGGCCGTGCGATAGCTCGCTGACAGGAAGAGGAGCACGCGCTCGATCGACACGAGGCTCTCCCGGCTCATCGAGATCAGCGTGCCATACCGGCCAAGCGCCTGCAGAGTATCGTAATAATCGCCACGCTTGCGCACCGTCCCCGGCGCATTCTCGAAAATGTCCTGCGAGACGCGGTCGATGCGGTCGGCCGTCGCCTGAAGGACCTCGGCGGCCCGATCGATGACCGTTTCCAGCAAGCCGACGACAATGGCATCGGCGGTCGGGCCGCAGCCACCCGGCCGTGAAGCCCGATTGGCGAACATCGCGAAGGCCTTGGGCTCGTCGTAACGCACCGTCACCAGCGCGTTGTCCTTGACGATGAAGGTGACGCCGGCCATCTCCGGCTCGTTCGCCACATTGAACAACAGGCGCGCCGTCATGTAGCGGGCGCCATGCTCGAGATAAAGCAGCTCCGAAGGCTCGATGTCCTCCATGTCCTCGCGGGTCGGTATCTGGATGCCGAGATGCTTCTCGACGAGCTTGTCCTCGCCCGGGGTCGGAACGACCAGATCAAGCCAGAGCGTGCCTTCCGGAACGATACCGTCGACCGGAACGACGCTGCGTTCCAGCCGCATCTCGGCATCACGGGTGAAATCCTGCGGCGCTCTGTAGGCTATGAGCATGGTCGCTCCCTGGCTTGGCACGACGACGTGAACGACCCCCGGCGCCTGCGGTTTCAGCACAAGCCCGGTCTCATCCGATCGTCTATCACATCTCTATACGTTCGATATGTGACAAGTCGAGTTGCGCCCGGCTCTCCCCCCACCCCTTACCCCTCCCCGCAAGGGGGAGGGGCATCGGTTGACCGCGCGCCTCGGCAATTTGCATCCTTGCTACGCAACGCTTGAGCTTTAAGTTTCGAACATTGCCGCGCCCCTCCCCAACGCAAGTCGGGCTTGCGCGACTTGCGCAGACGCCTGCGGATCTTGGACAAGCCCAAGATCCGTGTGGGAGGGTAAGGGGTGGGGTAGCCGGCGCCTCAAGCGAACAGAACCGCCGCGCTTTCCCCAAGCACGCCGGCGCCGCCCATCACATCGGCTGCAAGGCCGTCCGCACCGATCGTCATATGCTCCGCGAAAAAGCGCGCGAGGGCCTCATGGGAGGCCCGCTCCGGCGCATCGTCGCCATCGGCGAGCGCGATATCGGCCAGGGATGCCAATCCCTGCACGAGGGCGAACAGGCGGAGATAGGACGTCGCGCCGGCGAGGGCATCGTCCGTTCGCCCCGCCTGCAGCGCGGCGAGGAGGTAGCTCGTGGCGCGATCGAGGCTCTCGGCCGCGCCGCGCAGACGCGCCGCCGTCAGGCCAAGCCCCGGCCGGTTCGCGGCAAGAAGGCGGGTCGCGGTGCGCCGGATCGCGGCAATCTGCGCATGAACGGCCGCCCCCTCGGACTGGCCGATCTTGCGGGTGACGAGGTCGATCGCCTGGATGCCGTTCGTGCCCTCGTAGATCATGGCGATACGGGCATCGCGCAGATGCTGCGCCGCGCCCGTCTCCTCGATATAGCCCATGCCGCCATGCACCTGGACGCCGAGCGAAGCGACCTCGAAACCGATATCGGTCGAGAAGGCCTTGGCGATCGGCGTGAGGAGTGAAGCCGTCTCGTGCGCGCGCCGGCGCGCGTCGGCATCGGGCGCCAGCCTCGCGCGATCGAGCGCGCTCGCGGTGAGATAGCAGATCGCCCTTGCGGCCTGGGTCAAGGCCTTCATCGTCATCAGCATGCGCCGGACGTCGGGAAAGGCGATGATGGCTGCGGACTGGCCCGCCGGCGTATCGGGACGCCGTCCCTGCCGGCGTTCCCGGGCATAGCCCAGCGCCTGCTGGAAAGCCCGTTCGGCCACACCGACGCCCTGGACGCCGACCGCCAGGCGCGCGTTGTTCATCATCGTGAACATGCAGGCGAGACCGCGGTTTTCCTCGCCGACCAGATAAGCCGTGGCGCCACCCTTGTCGCCGAAGGTCATCACGCAGGTGGGGGAGCCGTGGATGCCGAGCTTGTGCTCGAGGGATTGGCAGACGACATCATTGCGGTCGCCCAGGCTCCCGTCCGGGTTCACGATGAACTTCGGCACCAGGAAGAGCGAAATGCCGCGGTTGCCGGGCGGGGCATCGGGAAGCCTGGCCAGCACCATATGCACGATGTTGTCGGTGAGATCGTGATCGCCATAGGTGATGAAGATCTTGGTTCCCGTCACGCGATAGGTGCCGTCGCCAGCCCGCTCCGCCCGCGTCTTCAGGGCGCTGAGATCCGTGCCCGCCTGCGGCTCGGTGAGATTCATCGTGCCCATCCACGCGCCCGACACGAGTTTGGGCAGATAGAGGCGGCGCAGGTCCGGCGTGCCGTGGATATCGAGGGCCTCGATGCCCGCGGCGGTGAGCGTCGGCCCGATGGCGAAGGCCATGGAGCCGGAATTCCAGAGCTCGAGGCAGGCGACCTGAACGAGCATGGGGAGACCCTGCCCGCCCCATTCGCCCGGCGCGACGAGCCCGTTCCAGCCGCCAGCCGCCCAGGCCCTATAGGCGTCGCGCCAGCCCGGCGTCGTCACGACCTGACGGTCCACCAGGCGCGCTCCGTCGGTATCGCCCAGCCGGTTGAGCGGCGCGATCACCTCCGCGGCAAAGGTTCCGGCTTCACCGAGGATCGCGGCGATGTCGTCCATCGCCAGGTCGCCGTAGAGCCCTTCGCGGATAGCGGCGTCGCATCCGGCGGCGTGGCGCAGGACAGCCATGATATCTGGCAGCGGCGCGCGATAGGTCATGGAGGCTTCTCCCTCTGGCTTAGGTCCCTGGTTGATCACATGTCCTTCGCGCCAACCGCTGTCCAATCCGCGCGACAATGCGCCATGGCTTGACGGAGGCCAAGGACGCCGCGTAAGCCCCCACGTCATAGCATGACAGCAGTTGCAGAAGTGAGAAGTGGCCCATGGCGACAAGCGTCCCCCCCGACGCGACGGAATGCCTTGACGCCGACGCGCCGGGCATCGCGCGCGCAGCGAGCCTCCTCAAGGCCGGACGCCTCGTCGCGTTCCCGACGGAAACCGTCTATGGCCTCGGCGGCGATGCGACGCAGGGCGCGGCTGTCGCTGCGATCTATGCGGCCAAGGGCCGCCCCCGGTTCAACCCGCTCATCGCGCATGTCGCCGACTTCGCGACCGCCCGCAAGCTGGGCGAATTCAACGCGCAGGCCTGCAAGCTCGCGGATGCTTTCTGGCCGGGGCCGCTGACCCTCGTCGTGCCGCGGACGCCGGACTGTCCGGTGTCCTCGCTGGCGAGCGCCGGCCTCGACAGCATCGCCATCCGGATTCCCGCCCATCCCGTCGCGCTCGATCTCCTGCGCGCCACCGGGCGTCCCCTGGCAGCGCCATCGGCCAACCCCTCGGGCGGCGTCAGCCCCACCACGGCGGCCCATGTCCTGAGCGATCTCGACGGCGTCATTGCCGCCGTCATCGATGGCGGCGCGACGGTGGTCGGCGTGGAATCGACCGTCGTCTCGTGCCTTGAGGACAAGCCCCGCCTTCTCCGGCCGGGCGGCACCAGCCGCCGTGCTATCGAGGCTGTGTTGGGTACGGCGCTTGCCGATCGCGACGAGGCCGACGCGACAGGCCCGCATTCCCCCGGCCAG
Organism: Chelatococcus asaccharovorans; assembly: GCF_003201475.1. Classification (GTDB taxonomy): domain Bacteria; phylum Pseudomonadota; class Alphaproteobacteria; order Rhizobiales; family Beijerinckiaceae; genus Chelatococcus; species Chelatococcus asaccharovorans. The sequence continues at coordinate 216,091 of NZ_QJJK01000008.1, forward strand.
CTCGCATCACATTATGCGCCCCATGCCCCCCTGCGCATGGACGCGACCACCGTGGCTCAAGACGAGGCCGTGCTTCTCTTCGGCAAAGAGAGGCCTGCCGGGCTGGAGCACGCGCTGGTCGTCCTCAACCTCAGTGAAAGCGGCGACCTGATCGAGGCCGCCGCCAACCTCTTTTCCTACCTGCGCCGGCTCGATCGGGTGCGGCCGGCCGCGATCGCGGTCGCGCCGATTCCCGACCACGATCTGGGCGAGGCCATCAACGACCGGCTACGGCGGGCGGCCGCTCCGCGCTGACCGCCAGAGCAAATCCGCAACAGACGGACTTGCTCTAACGCCAAAACGACAAATGGCCGGGACAAGCCCGGCCATCGGTCGATTGCAGCTCAGTTGGCGATCAGCCGGCCAACTTGCCGGCGATGGTCGCGACGTGCTTGCCCTGGAAGCGCGCGCCCTCGAGCTCGACGGCCGAAGGCTGGCGGCTGCCGTCGGCGCCGGCGATCGTCGAGGCGCCGTACGGCGATCCGCCCTTGATTTCCTCCAAGCCCATCTGGCCGGCGAAGGCATAAGGCAGGCCGACGACGACGAAGCCGTGGTGGAGAAGCGTCGGCAGGAACGTCAGGATGGTCGATTCCTGGCCGCCGTGCTGGGTGGCGGAGGACGTGAAGGCCGAACCGACCTTGCCGACCAGGGCACCCTTGGCCCACAGCCCGCCGGTCTGGTCGATGAAGGCGCGCATCTGCGAGGCGAAGCTGCCATAGCGCGTCGGCGCACCGAAGATGATGGCATCATAGTCCGTGAGTTCGGCAACGGTGGCGATCGGCGCCTCCTGGTCGAGCTTGAACCCCGCACCCTTGGCGACCTCTTCCGGGGCCGTTTCCGGAACGCGCTTCACGACGACCTCGGCACCCGCCTCGCGCGCGCCTTCAGCCACCGCATAGGCCATGGTCTCGATATGGCCGTAGGAGGAGTAATACAGGACAAGAACCTTCGCCATCAGTCGATCTCCATGATCGTCAATCACCATGGTCTACCGCTGCAGGCTGGCATCGGCGACCTCTGGGGCGAAGATATACGCCCCACCGATGCAAGGCGAAGAGCAAAGACTGCAAGACCGATATTGCATCAGTGCAATCTCGACCCGGGCATCACGCTGGCTGGGCCCGGGCCACTGCGCGCTCCTTGATAGGGAGATTGATCACGGCGGAGGCCACGCCCAGCGCCACCGACAGCCACCAGACGATGGTGTAGGACCCGTAGCTCTCATAAAGCACGCCGCCCAGCCAGACGCCGAGGAAGCCGCCGACCTGATGGGAGAAGAAGGCGAAACCATAGAGCATGGCCATGTAGCGCGAACCGAACATCAACAGGACGAGCGCCGAGGTCGGCGGCACGGTCGACAGCCAAAGCAAGCCTGTCAGCACGCCGAAGGTGATGGCGGATGCGGGCGACGCGGGCAGCATGATGAAGGCGACCGTCACCACGGAGCGCGCGAGATAGATGAGCGACAGGAGCCAGCGCTTCGGCATGCGGGTCGACAGGTAGCCCGACGTCAGCGACCCGACCACATTGGCGAGGCCGATGGCGGCGAGCGTCCAACCGCCGACCCAGGCCGCAAGCCCGAGGTCCGCGAGATAGGCGGGCAGGTGAACCGTGACGAAGGCGAGCTGAAACCCACAGGTGAAAAAGCCGACCACGAGGAGGACATAGCTCGGATGGCGGAAGGCCTCCATCAGGGCTTGCCGCACCGATTGTCCAGGCACGGATGCAGTACCGCCAGCCGACGCCCCTTGCCCGCGGGTCGCCAGCGCCATGGAGAGCGGCAGGATCGGCAGGAGGCTCCCGGCGAAGATGAGGAGAGCGGTCTGCCAGCCGAAGCTCTCGATGAAAAGATGTCCCAGCGGCGGAAACAGGAACTGGCCGAAGGACCCGGCTGCCGTGCCGGCGCCGAAGGCCATCGGCTTCCACCGATCGGGCAACAGCTTGCCGAAGGCCCCCAGCACCAGGTTGAAGGAACATCCGGACAGGGCAAAGCCGATCATGACGCCGGCCGACAGATTGAGCATGCCGGGCGTCGAGGCCTGGGTCATCAGCACGAGGCCGAGCACATAGAGGATGGTGCCGGCGAAGAAGACGCGCACGATGCCGAAACGGTCGGCAATCGCGCCGGCGAAAGGCGAGCCGATCCCCCAGAGCAGGTTCTGGATGGCCAGCGCGAGGCTGAACACCTCGCGGCTCCAGCCATAATCCGTACTCATCGGCAGGAGGAACAAACCGCTCGCGGCCCTGGGACCGAAGGAGATGAGCGCGATCAGACATCCCGCAAGGATGATGATCTCAGGCGCAATCGGCCGTTTGGCCGCGGCGGTCCCGGCAGTCGATGGTGAGGTGGCCATGGAACGTTTCCCGAAACCCGACAGGGCTGGCTAGAACCGGTTTGAACGACGAGTCGACCGACGCCGGGGCCCGAAAAGGCTCAGTGACCGGCGCAGTCAGCCCCAGCGCGGACAAAATCTACCGCCGCCGCTTGCATCACGACAATGAATATTTATTGCGTGAGGCATCATCAATAGCGATATGAGGCCTGCACGGACGATCGCCCCACGGCCCGGGCACCGGTGCCGGCGTGGCGCGGAACCTGCGTTTTATTGGATCGAAAACTGGCCTAAAAGCCTTGCTTTTCAACAAGACGTCCGCCCCTCCGCAAGAGGGCCCGGTTGCCGCGTGGATAAATCCGTCATGGCTTCGCAGCCTGCGCAGCCGACATGGCACCCGAGCACCTATCGCATAAGAATGACTTGTTTGCCTCTGGAAAATATCGGGGGTGAGTGCTACAATCCTTATGCTCGAAATGAGCATAATGGGTAACGGCGATGGTCGCCGCTTGTTTCTAGTCGATAGATATGCTCGAAATGAGCAAAAGGAAACGCCAATGACCGGCCATGTTGCAACTCGGATCAATGTCTCCGCGGGGCCCAAGGTCACGTCCGACGCCAAGGTCACGTCCGACCCCAAAGCCATAGCCGAGACCAAGGCGGCTTCCGAAGCCAAGCGCGGGTCCCGTCGCTTTCCGCCCGTTGCGGTACCCGACCTGACGTATACGCCCGCGGTGGAGGCAGCGACCGCTCATCTCTACGAGCGCGTCAAGACGGTGATCCCGCCGGTCGAATGGCCCTTCTTTGCGCCTTATGTGAAGGCGATCAACGAGCTCAAGAAGGAGCGCAACGCGGTCATCCTGGCGCATAACTACCAGACGCCCGAGATCTACAACTGCGTGGCCGATGTGGTCGGCGACTCGCTGCAGCTGGCGCGCCTCGCCGCCAAGGCCGAGGCGGATGTGATCGTCCAGGGCGGCGTGCATTTCATGGCCGAGACGTCCAAGCTTCTCAGCCCCGAGAAGACGGTCCTGATCCCGGATGCCGCCGCGGGCTGCTCGCTGGCCGAATCCATCACCGGCGCCGATGTCCGTCTCCTCAGAGAGCGCTATCCCGGCGTGCCGGTGGTCGCCTATGTCAATACCTCGGCCGAGGTGAAGGCGGAGGTGGACATCTGCTGCACCTCCTCCAACGCCGTCCAGGTCGTCGAGAGCCTCGGCGTCGACCGCGTGCTCTTCGTGCCGGATCAGTATCTCGCGAAATATGTCGCCTCCCAGACCAAGGTCGAGATCATCGCCTGGAAGGGGGCCTGCGAGGTGCATGAGCGCTTTACTGGCGCGGAACTGCGTGCCTACCGTGATGCGGACCCGTCCGTCAGCATCATCGCGCATCCGGAATGCCCGCCGGACGTGATCGCCGAGGCGGATTTCGCCGGCTCGACCGCCCATATGATCGACTGGGTGAAGACCCATCGGCCGCGCCGCGTCGTCATGGTCACGGAATGCTCCATGGCCGACAATGTCGCGACCGAGACGCCCGGTGTCGAATTCGTCCGGCCGTGCAATCTCTGCCCGCATATGAAACGGATCACCCTGCCGAAGATCCTCGACAGCCTGATCCACATGCGCGAGGAAGTGGTGATCGAGCCCGAGCTTGCTGCGCGGGCGCGCCGCTCGGTCGAGCGCATGGTCAACCTCAAGAGCTGATGGCGCGAGACGTCCTTTCGGGTGAACGGTAACCACCCGATTGGTTTGCACGTAACGCGCGGGCCCTGATCCCTCCCCCCTGGGGGAGGGTGGATCCGGGCGAAGCTCGGAGCCGGGTGGGGCACAGCCGGCGTCGTGCTCCCCCTCCGTCGCAGCTTTGCTGCGCCACCTCCCCCTTCAGGGGGAGGATCACGCCGATGCTCTTCCCCGTCGGCACTGACGCAGCCGTCAAGGCGGCGATTGGCCGACCTCTCCCTTAAGGCAGGGAGGACAAGCGGGGTGACCCGCGATCGAAAGGCAAACCATGTCCCAGCCCGATATCGTCATCATCGGTGGCGGGCTCGCCGGCCTCTTCACGGCACTCAAGCTCAGCCCCCTGCCCTGTCTCGTCCTGTCGCCGCGCCCGCTCGGGGAAGGGGCGGCGTCGGCCTGGGCGCAAGGGGGGATCGCCGCTGCCATCGCGGAGGGCGACAGCCCGGAGAGCCACGCGGCCGACACGATGATCGCCGGCGCCGGCCTCGTCGACGAAGCGGCCGCGCTCTCGCTGGCGCAGGAGGCTCCCGAGCGCATTTTCGAGCTGCTCGACTTTGGCGTGCCGTTCGATCGTGACCTCGAGGGCCGGCTCCTGCAATCCCGCGAGGCTGCGCATTCGTTCCGCCGCATCGTGCGCGTGGGCGGCGACACGGCCGGCCATGCCGTGATGCAGGCCTTGATCGCGGCCGTCCGAAAGACCGCCTCCATCACGGTGCGGGAGGGGTTCATCGCCGAGGAGCTCGCGCTAACCGACGGACGCGTCACGGGTGTCTTCGCGCGCGGTGACAGCGGCCACGCCGATACGGCGACCTATTTTCCGTCCCGCGCTGCCGTCCTGGCGACGGGCGGCGCCGGCCATCTCTTCCGTGTCACCACTAACCCGCCTGAATCGAACGGCGTCGGCCTCGCCATGGCGGCGCGCGCCGGGGCCGTCATCGCCGATACCGAATTCGTGCAGTTCCACCCGACCGGCATCGATATCGGCCGGGATCCGGCGCCGCTCGCCAGCGAAGCGATCCGCGGCGACGGGGCGGTGCTGATCAACAAGGCCGGCGAACGCTTCATGCTGCGCCTGCATCCGGACGCGGAGCTGGCGCCGCGCGATGTCGTCGCGCGCGGCGTTTTCGCCGAGATCGCCGCCGGTCGCGGCGCCTTCATCGATGCGCGCGAGGCGCTCGGCCGCCGTTTCGCCGAGCATTTCCCGACCGCTTATGCGGCCTGCGCCAGTGTCGGCATCGACCCCGCCGTCGAGCCCATCCCGATCGCACCTGCAGCGCATTATCACATGGGCGGCGTCGTCACCGACGCGCAGGGACGCACCTCCCTGCCGGGCCTCTGGGCGGCGGGCGAAGTCGCCTCGACAGGCGTCCATGGCGCGAATCGCCTCGCCTCCAACTCGCTCCTCGAAGCCGTCGTCTTCGGGGCGCGCGTCGCGACCGATCTGAAGGGGCTCGATACGTCCGGGGCCGTGAACGTCGTGCCGCTTCGGCAGCCGCGCGCCAGCCTGCCGACCGCGCGCGACAAGGAGGCGATCGTCCGCCTGCGTGCGGCGATGCAGGCCGATGTCGGCGTAATCCGCGATGACGCCGGGCTGAAGCGCGCCATCGCCACGATCATGGATATCGATGCCGGCGCCGAGAGCATCATGCTCGCGCATATGGCGACCGCCGCCTTTCTGATCGCCGCGCCGGCGCTCATCCGGCAGGAAAGCCGCGGGGGGCACTTCCGTGCCGACTTTCCGCAGAGCGACGATGCCTGGGCGCGCCGCACCATGACGACGCTCGCAGCCCTCGAGACGGTGACGGCGACCGAGCTCGGCCTCATCCGCAAACGCGACGCCGGAGAATGACCATGCAGGATCTTGTGCTCAATCCGCTGACCGTGCGCGATGCCGTCGCAGCGGCGCTGGCCGAGGATCTCGGCAGGGCCGGTGACATCACCACCAATGCCTGCATTCCGGCGGGAACGCCGGCGGCGCTCGTCATCGCGTCGCGCGCCAAAGGCGTCATTTCCGGCGTCGATCTCGCGCAGGAAGCCTTTCGCCAGATCGATCCTGGCGTCACGTTCGCGGCTGATGTGCGCGACGGCGGCAGCGTCGAGCCCGGCACCGTCGTCGCGCGCGTGTCGGGTCCCGCCCGCTCCATCCTGTCGGCGGAGCGCGTCGCGCTCAATTTCATGGGGCGGATGTCCGGCATCGCCTCGCTCACGGCACGCTATGTCGAGCGAGTCGCCCATACCCGGGCGCGCATCGTCGACACGCGCAAGACGACGCCGCTGTTGCGCGCCTTCGAGAAACACGCCGTGCGCTCAGGCGGCGGCATGAACCACCGCTTCGGCCTCGATGACGCGGTGCTGATCAAGGACAACCACATCGCGGTCGCCGGCTCGATCGCCGCGGCGCTGCGCGCCGCCAAGGCGCATGCCGGCCATATGGTGAAGATCGAGATCGAGGTGGACACGCTCGCCCAGCTCGTCGAAGTGCTCGACGAGGGCGCCGACGTGGTCCTGCTCGACAACATGTCGCCTACCCTGCTGCGCCAGGCCGTGGAGATGGTGGGCGGCCGCATGCTGACGGAGGCCTCGGGCGGAATCAATCTCGACACGGTCGCCGCCGTCGCGGAGACGGGCGTCGACATGATCTCCGTCGGCGCGCTGACCCATTCCGCACCGGTGATGGACCTCGGCCTCGATGTGACGGTGGGCTAAGGCGGGTTCGGTACAACCCTCACCCTGTCCCTCTCCCGGACGGGAGAGGGGACGCTAACGATTCACCACGCGGCGGACATGAGCGCGTTACCTCTCCCCCTCGGGGAGAGGTCGGACGCGCAGCGTCCGGGTGAGGGGCTACGGCCTCTCGGATAAAAGGAACTACGCTGATTTCCGTTGTCATTCCGGGGCAAGTCGCAGGCTTGAGCCCGGAATCCATGAACACTGTCGGTCATCCATCATGACACGCCATGCTCATGGATTCCCTTCCCGACCGGCTTCGCCGATCGCCGGGAATGACAACTCCCGTCCTGATTGTCGCAATGGCACGGAGCTGCCGCGCCATCTTTTAAGTCTGCCCAGGCCGCAGCTTGTAGAAGATGTGGCGGCCGATGACGTCCATCTTCTTCAGGCGCTTCGCCCAATAGGGCCGCACATAGTCGGCGTGGTAATGGGTCGAGCCGCCGACCTCCGAGAGATAGACCTTGCCGCGCAGCACCTCGCTGGCGACGCGCTGGGCGCGCTGCCAGGGGCCCTGCTCGGTGATGCGCAGCGAGCGTCCCTCGCAGGCGAAGGAGAACTGGCAGGCCTTGTAGCGATGGCGGTTCTGGTAGACCACGCCGCAGATCGTCGAAGGATATAGGCCGCTCTTGGCACGGTTGAGCACCACCTGCGCGACAGCCGCCTGCCCCTGCGGCGTTTCCCCGCGCGCCTCGAAATAGACGGCTTCCGCGAGACACTGTTCCTCGGCGGCGCCGTGGGCACTGTCGACGAGGCTCGCATAGTTTGGCCGGGCGCCGTCGGATTTGGCGATGGTGCTCATGTTCTGGCCGCCATCGGCGCCGAGCGGCGGCAGGGACACCGGCGCCGCCGCGATCTCCAGCGGCGTCGCATCAGCCGGCGCCGGCGTCGTCGAGGCGAGCACCGCGGCGCGCGGCGCGGCCGGCGTGGCGCCGTTCTCACCGACGACCGTGCGCGTGCCACCGGCCCCCGTCACCGTCGGGGATCGCGGGGCGGTCGCCTGTTCGGTCAAGGTCAGGTCTTCCGGCGTCAACGGCTCGAAGGCCAGCATGTCCTCATGGGCGGGGATCTCGGTGGAGCCCGGCATGAAGACCGTCTGCGGCAGCACCCGCTCGTTCTGGGAGAAGACGACGTCGAAAGGCGCGTGCGGGGACGCCGGCAGGACGGGCTGGGTGCGGCTCAACCCCGGACGCAGGCGCACGAGAGGGTCACCCTTGGTGCTGCGGTCAAGCTGCGGATAGCCCTCATGCGCCGCCTTCAGTTCGTCCTTGGGTGGCATCTCCGGCCGCACGGGGCGGATATCGAGCGGCATCTCAAAAGACAGGCTCGCCGTCTGCAGGCCCTCCGCTCCCAAGCCGGGCAAGGCGAGCATCGGCGCGACCTGCCGCGACTGCACGGCCTGGATGAGGATGGCGCCGTCATTGATGATCGCCGAGCGCACGGGGGAGAAAGCGACTTCGGCGGTGAGATTCTGGCCGGCACTGGCGGTGAAGGATACCAGCACGCCGCAGGCGAGCGCCCAGGGGGCAACGGTGCCCAGGGCCCAGGCCGCTCCTATGCTCAGGCTGGATCGACGACGCAAACGCATACCGGCACAATTTCCGCGCTACAGCAGGCCCGAAGGCCCGGCTTTACCCGGCGCGGCAGCCTGTTACCCATCCCGCCAAGCGGAAATCGGTGGCCGCGCCATCACGGAAAAAATAATCGCCCGGTAACGTAAAAAGGGCGTTAAGGCCGGGTGCCCTGGATGGCACCCGGCTCATCCAATTCGGCGCAATGGCGCCGTCGTTAGGCGCCCTTCGCCTTGCGGGCGGCCAGCGCCGCCTGCGCGGCGGCGAGCCGTGCGATCGGCACGCGGTAGGGCGAGCACGATACATAATCGAGCCCGACCGTCTCGCAGAAGGCGATGGAGGCGGGATCGCCGCCATGCTCGCCGCAGATGCCAAGCTTGATGCCGGGCCGCTCGGCGCGGCCACGTTCCGCCGCGAGCTTCACCAGTTCACCGACACCCTCGACATCGATGGTGACGAAGGGGTCGGCCGGCAGAATGCCCTTGGCCGTATAGGAGCCGAGGAACGAGCCGGCATCGTCGCGCGAGATGCCGAGCGTCGTCTGCGTGAGATCATTGGTGCCGAAGGAGAAGAACTCCGCCGTACCGGCGATCTCGCCCGCCTTGATGGCGGCGCGCGGCAGCTCGATCATGGTGCCGACCTGATAGGCGATGGTGACGCCCGTTTCGCCCGCGACCGCCTTGGCCATGGCGTCGATGCGCTCCTTGGTCAGGTCGAGCTCGGCCTTGGTCATGACGAGCGGCACCATGATTTCCGGCGTCACCGGCTGGCCGGTCGCCTTGCCCGCCTCGACGGCCGCCTCGAAGATGGCTCTCGCCTGCATCTCGGCGATCTCGGGGAAGGCGACCGCGAGGCGCACGCCGCGGAAGCCGAGCATCGGGTTGAACTCATGCAGCTCATGGGCGCGCGCGTTCAATTTGGCGACGCTCGTGCCCGTGGAGGCCGCGACCTCGGCCACTTCCTCGTCCGTGCGCGGCAGGAACTCGTGCAGCGGCGGATCGAGCAGGCGGATCGTCAGCGGCAGGCCCTGCATGATGGTGAACAGCTCGACGAAATCGGCGCGCTGCATCGGCAGGAGCTTGGCGAGGGCGGCGCGGCGGCCGGCCTCGTCGTCGGCGAGGATCATCTCGCGGACGGCGAGAATGCGCTCGCCGTTGAAGAACATGTGCTCGGTGCGGCAGAGGCCGATGCCCTCGGCGCCGAAGGTCCGCGCCGTCTTGGCATCGAGCGGCGTCTCGGCATTGGCGCGCACCTTCATGCGGCGCACCTTGTCGGCCCAGCCCATCAGCGTGCCGAATTCGCCCGAGAGTTCCGGCTCGAGCATCTTGACCTTGCCGATGAGCACCTGGCCGGTGCCGCCATCGACGGTGATGATCTCGCCGCGCTTCAGCGTGACGCCGGCCGCCGTCAGGCTACCGCCCGCCGCATCGACGCGCAGGCTGCCCGCGCCGGACACGCAGGGCTTGCCCATGCCGCGCGCCACGACGGCGGCGTGGGAGGTCATGCCGCCGCGGGTGGTGAGGATGCCCTCGGCCGCGTGCATGCCATGGATGTCTTCCGGGCTCGTCTCGACGCGCACGAGGATGACCTTGCGGCCGGCCTTCCTGGCCTCCTCGGCCTCCTCGGAGGTGAAGACGATCTCGCCCGACGCGGCACCCGGCGAGGCCGGCAGGCCGGTGGCCAGCACCTTGCGCTCGGCCTTCGGATCGATGGTCGGATGCAGGAGCTGGTCGAGCGCAGCCGGCTCGACGCGCGTCACCGCCTCTTCCTCGCTGATCAGCCCTTCGGCCGCGAGCTCGACGGCGATGCGCAGCGCCGCCTTGGCGGTGCGCTTGCCGTTGCGGGTCTGCAGCATCCACAATTTGCCGTTCTCGATGGTGAACTCGAGATCCTGCATGTCGCGGTAGTGCTTCTCGAGCAGCCCGTAGATGCGCACGAGTTCCGCGTAGGCCTCCGGCATCACCTTTTCAAGCGAGGGCTTGGTGGAGCCGGAGGCGATGCGCGCCGCCTCGGTGATGTCCTGCGGCGTGCGGATGCCGGCAACGACGTCCTCGCCCTGAGCGTTGATGAGGAATTCGCCGTAGAGGGCGCGCTCGCCGGTCGAGGGGTTGCGGGTGAAGGCCACGCCTGTCGCGGACGTATCGCCCATGTTCCCGAAGACCATGGACTGCACGTTGACGGCCGTGCCCCAGCTCGACGGGATGCCGTGCAGCTCGCGGTACTTATTCGCGCGGGCGTTCATCCAGGAGCCGAAGACGGCGCCGATCGCGCCCCACAGCTGCTCGGAGGGATCCTGCGGGAAGGGCTTGCCGAGCTCCTTCTGCACGATCTCCTTGTAGGTCTTGACGAGGACCTTCCAGTCGTCGGCGGTGAGATCGGTGTCGAGGTCGAGGCCCTTGCGCTCCTTGTAGAGCTCCAGCGCCTCCTCGAAATGGTGATGGCCGACGCCGAGCACGACATCGGAATACATGGTGATGAAGCGCCGGTATGAGTCCCAGGCGAACCGCTCGTCGCCGGCGGCCCTCGCCACAGCCTCGACGGTCACGTCATTGAGGCCGAGATTGAGGACCGTGTCCATCATGCCCGGCATCGAGGCGCGCGCGCCGGAGCGCACCGAGACGAGCAGCGGATTGGCTTCGTCGCCGAAGGTCTTGGCCGTCAGCCCGCCGACATGGGCGAGCGCGGCATCGACGGCGGCTGCCAGGTCCGGCGGGTAGCTCTGGCCGTTCTCGTAGAAATAGGTGCAGACCTCCGTGGTGATCGTAAACCCCGGAGGCACAGGAAGTCCGAGATTGGACATTTCCGCGAGGTTGGCACCCTTGCCGCCGAGCAAGTTCTTCATGCCCGCCTCGCCCTCGGCGCGACCGTCGCCGAAAGTGTAGACCCATTTTGCCATTGCTAGCCTGCCTTCCACACCCGTTACTTCAATCACCTAACGGCAGTTGAGGCTTGGCGCATCTCACGCCAAAAGGCAATGCGACGCACTGCACAAAATGCTGGGCTACCGAACCCCTCAATGCAGATACGGGGCGATCCTGTCGCCGAACAGGCCGACCACGCCGATGAAAATCAGGTACAGCGCGACGATGATATTCAGCAGCCGCGGCATGATCAGAATGAGGATGCCGGCGATCAGCGCGACCAGCGGCTGGATGACGATGAGGTTGACGCTCATGGGTTTCTCCTCGCCCCCGGAGCCGGCCACGGCATCGCGATGATGCCGCAGATCAAGCCAGCTCCGGCGACCTGGAGCGTAACGTAACCGGGGAGGTTTAAGTTTCGCTGTAAAAGGGAGCGATCGTCGCGCGGCGACGCGATCGGCGCTCCCCGCCTCCCTTATCCCGCGATCTGCGAGAAATCCGCCACCGTGCGCGTCGCTGCGCGGATGGCGTTGAGGAGCCTCAGGCGATTGGCGCGCAGGGCGGGATCGTCGACATTGACCGTAACCTTGTCGAAGAAGGCGTCGACCGGCCCGCGGAGCAGGCTCAGCGCCTTCATGGCGCCCTCGAAGTCCTCGCGCGCGACGGCGGCCTTGGCCTCCATCTCGGCCACGCGCAGCGCCTCGATCAGCACGCGTTCCTCCTCCGCGCCGGCGTCGAGGATGAGGGTGGCGTCCGGCGCCTCGTCATAGGCACGACCGTCCTTCTTCTCCTCGATGCGCAGGATATTGGCGGCGCGCTTGGTGGCGGCGAGAAGGTTCTTGCCGTCCTCCGTGTCGAGGAAACGGCCGAGTGCCTCGACGCGGCGGACGATCATGAGGAGATCGTCCTGGACAATTCCGCCCGCGCCCGTCTGGTCAACGCTGCCCTTGCCGGGCTCGCCGTCGCCGCGCCCCTCCCCCTTGCGGGGAGGGGTAAGGGGTGGGGTTGCGACGCCAGCGCCCTTGTCACCCCCCTCCGGCCGCTGCGCGACCACCTCCCCCGCAAGGGGGGAGGACGAGCGCGGCGTTCCCAGTGCCAGCACGGCGTCGATGAGATCATGCCGCGCGCCCTGATCGCGCAGATAGACCTTCAGGCGATCGTGGAAGAAGGAAAGGAGGTCGGCAGCAACCGTCGCGACGTCATCACCGGGCTTGTCCCGGTGATCCCGATCGGATGGGGACGCCTCTCTGTCAGGGATGGCCCGCAGGCGCTGGCGCGCGATGCTGACGAGGTGCACCCGCACCCCATTCTCCAGCACCAGCCGGATCACGCCGAGCGCCGCACGGCGGAGCGCATAGGGGTCCTTGGAGCCGGTCGGCTTCTCGTCGATGGCCCAGAAGCCGACGAGCGTATCGAGCTTGTCGGCGAGCGCCACGGCCACGCTGACCGGATCGGTGGGCACGCGGTCGGACGGGCCCTGCGGCTTGTAGTGGTCCTCGACGGCGGCGGCGACCGAGGCATCCTCGCCCTGCGCCTGCGCATAGTAGCGGCCCATCAGGCCCTGCAATTCGGGGAATTCGCCGACCATCTCGGTGACGAGATCGGCCTTGGCAAGCCGCGCGGCGCGTTCCGCCTGGTCCGGATCGGCGCCGACAACCGGCGCGAGTTCGCGGGCGAGCGCCGCGATGCGCGCGATGCGCTCACCCTGCGTGCCGAGCTTCTCGTGGAAGATGATGCCGAGGTCTTCGAGCTTCTTCAGCCGCTGGTCGAGGGGTTTGAGGCGCGAGGCCGCATAGCCCGGCAGCGCCCTCTTGTCGGTCTCCCAGAAGAACTTGGCATCCGACAGGCGGGCGCGCACGACGCGGCCATTGCCGGCGGCGATCGCCGCGCCGCCATCCCTCGCCTCGATATTGGCCGTGATGATGAACCGGTTGGCGAGCTTGCCGGTCTTGGCGTCGCGCAGCACGAAGCACTTCTGGTTGGCGCGAATGGTCGCGCGGATCACCTCCGGCGGAATGTCGAGGAAGGCCTCCTCGAAGGTGCCGACCAGGACGACCGGCCATTCGACGAGACCGGCCACTTCCTCCAGCAGCCCTTCGTCCTCGACCACCTCGAGCCCCAGCGCGAAGGCCATGGTCTTGGCGTCATTGAGGATGCGGCGCTTGCGCTCGTCAGTGTCGAGCACGACCTTGGCGCGCTCCAGCGCCGCCACATAGTCCTCGAAGCGGCGCACCAGAATGGGCTCAGGCCCGGCCAGGAAGCGGTGTCCGCGCGTCACGTCGGACGAGACGATGCCGTCGACCTCGAAGCGCACCACATCCGGCGTCTCCGTTTCCGGGCCGAAGGTGGCGAGGATGGATTGCAGCGGGCGCACCCAGCGCAGCGAGCCGGCCTCGGCGGAGGCCGCGCCCCAGCGCATGGATTTCGGCCAGGGGAAACCGCGGATGATGCCCGGCAGGATCTCGGCCAGCACCGCGGGGGTTTCCTTGCCCGGCCGCTCGGTGATGGCGACGTAGAATTCGCCCTTCTTGCCGTCGCTGACGATATGGGCCTCGTCGATCGAGGCAAGGCCCGCGCTTTTCAGGAAGCCCTGGATGGCCTGGTCCGGCGCGCCGACGCGCGGGCCCTTCTTCTCCTCGCGCAGGTCCGGCTGGCGGGGCGGCAGGCCGATGATGCTGAGCGCGAGCCGCCGCGGGGTGGCGAACCCCTGCGCGCCCTCATAGACGAGGCCCCGCTCGACCAGCGCGTCGGTGACGCGCTTCTTGAGATCCTCCGCCGCCTTGCGCTGCATGCGCGCGGGGATTTCTTCGGAAAGGAGTTCAAGGAGAAAATCGGGCATGGGGACCTGAGGCTCGGAACCTGCGCTCTGTTCGCGCTCAGCGTTTACCACGCTTGATCCCTTTGGCAACTCACGCGGGCGGTTGGGCGGAGGTTTTCGTCTCGGCGGCGGCATGGATGGTATCGACAACGCCCGCGATATCGCAGAACACCTCGGCGTTCCAGAAACGCAGGACGCGATAACCGCGCGCCTCAAGACAGCGGCTGCGGGCCTCGTCCCGCAAGCGGTGATTGTCCTCGCCGTGCTGGCTGCCGTCGAGTTCGATCACGAGTTTCAAGCCGTGCGAGGCAAAATCCGCGATATAAGGCCCGATGCCGACCTGCCTGCGGAAATGCGTACCGATGAGCGGCAGTTTGCGGCGCAGATGCCGCCACAATTCCTTTTCCGCCTCGGTCTGGTTGTGCCGCAATGCGCGCGCCCGCGTGCGGATTGGTTTTCCCCTGGACTTCTCCATCACCCATCCCCCAATGGGCTTCCCCCACCCCTTACCCCTCCCCCACGGATCTTGGGCTTGCTCAAGATCCGCAGGCATCTGCGCAAGTCGCGCAGGCTCGACTTGCGTTGGGGAGGGGCGCTTTTGACGTCCCGCCTCAAATATCCACCCATGCAACGGCCGGCTCGTTAGAATGCTCGACGTTGCCGTCGCCCCTCCCCCTTGCGGGGAGGGGTAAGGGGTGGGGGCACCCGGCCTCAGGCCGCCCCGCCGCCTTCCGTCTTGAGCCAGGCCGCGCCGCAGGCTTTCGCCAGCTCGCGCACGCGCAGGATATAGCTCTGCCGCTCGGTGACGGAGATCACGCCGCGCGCGTCGAGCAGATTGAAGACGTGGCTCGCCTTGATGCACTGGTCGTAGGCCGGCAGGGCGAGCTTATGGCGCTGATCATTGGCGCCCGCCTGTGGCTCGCCGAAATCGAGCAGCCGCTTGCATTCGGCCTCGGCATCCCGGAAATGCCGGAAGAGAAGGTCCGTATCGGCATATTCGAAATTATGCCGGGAATATTCCTGCTCGGCCTGCAGGAAGACGTCGCCATAGGTGACCTTCTCGGCGCCGGTGCGACCGTTGAAATTGAGGTCGTAGACGTTCTCGACGCCCTGCACATACATGGCGAGGCGCTCGAGCCCGTAGGTCAGTTCACCGGCAACCGGCGCGCATTCGAAGCCCGCGACCTGCTGGAAATAGGTGAATTGCGACACTTCCATGCCGTCGCACCAGCATTCCCAGCCCAATCCCCAGGCGCCGAGCGTCGGGCTCTCCCAGTCGTCCTCGACGAAACGGATGTCGTGGAGCGCCTGGTCGACGCCGATTGCCTCCAGCGAAGCCAGATAAAGCTCCTGCAGGTTCGGCGGGTTCGGCTTCAGGATGACCTGGAACTGGTAGTAGTGCTGCAGGCGGTTGGGATTTTCGCCGTAGCGGCCATCCTTCGGGCGGCGTGAGGGCTGCACATAGGCGGCCTTCCAGGGCTTCGGCCCGAGCGCACGCAGCGTCGTCGCCGGGTGGAAGGTGCCAGCGCCGACTTCCATGTCATAGGGCTGCAGGATAGCACAGCCCTGGCCAGCCCAGAACTGCTGCAGCGTCAGGATAAGCCCCTGGAAGGAGCGCGTCGGGTTCATGAAGTCGGGCGCGTTCATCGCCGGGCCTTGCACGCTTTGAGAAAGGAACGCTTCGGAGAAGCCGGCGCACCCTAGCCGGGGGCCCGGCCAAGTCAACTCCTCAAAGGTCAAGTCAACTCCTCAAAGACCAACTCAACTCCTTAAGGACCAAGTCAACTCCCCAAGGGTCAAGTCAACTCCCTGGAGGGTCAGGTCCACGTCGTGGCGTTGCGGCGGGCCCCACCCCTTTCCCCTCCCCCACGCGGAGGGCGGCAAGGGCCTATCCCATCGCAAACTCTGCCGCCCGCCGCCTGTTTGCTGGCGATGGACGCAATTGCTGCGGCGGCAGGGAACAACCGCAGGACTATACCCATTCACGGCACACGCGCTGATTGCGTAGCGGCGGGCCAGCAGCCATCGCCATACCGCACCGGCGCTCGTATGCCTGGGGATATCGCAATGACGAAGACGATGGTCTGCGCCTTGGCCATGGGCGCCAGCATGATCGGGACGGCGGGCTTTACGGCGGTTGCCGCGCCGCTCATGCCGGGGAGCGCTCTGTCGGGCCGCCCGGAGATCGTGTCCATCCAGTTTCGCGCCCGCGGAGATACCCGAAGGCCGATGGCGCCGCGTTTCCATCCCCTGCCACCTCCCCGCCCGCGGGTGATCCATCGGACGGCCCAGCCGCGCGATGCGGTCGTGGTGAGACGCGCCACGCCGATATGCCGCTGCCGGTGAATACGCATCGATTGCCCTGAAAGGATATTGCGATGAAAGCTTTTTTGCTCACCTCGGTCACGGCGCGGCTCTGCTGCGCGGCGGCCATGATCAGCCTTGCCCTTCCCCTCGCGCAGGTCGTGGCCGCAGTCCCCGGGCCAACGCTTGCGCAGTTCGAGGGGCGCGGCATCAACGATCGCGCGCCGCGCGCCTTCGATCATCGTGACGACAACCGCGAACGCAACGACCGCCGCGAGATGCGCGAACGCCCCACCCGCTATGAAGAGCCCCGTCGGGGCGACCGGCTCGACCGGCAGGAGCGGATGGACCGGCAAGAGCGGCAAGAGCGAAAGCGCCCGGCCATCATCATATCGCCACAGGGCTTTTCGCCGTTCCAACGCGATCGCGACCCGGGGCAGCGCTGATCACAGCGCAAGACATCACAGAGCCAGCCCGGCATCGCCGCGGTGCACCGCTTCCGCTTCAGCGGTGAACCGGCCCGCTTCGTCATGGAGTGCGATGCCCGGCAGCATGCTGAGGGGTGATCGGCTGCCTTTCACTGCCGCGACGAGCAGCCGCACGGCCGCTTGCCCTGCGCGGGGATGCACGGGCATGAGGGTGATGCCGCCGAAGCGTCCCGCCAGGACCGCGAGAATAAGCGCCAGGGCATCCGGGCGATGGATCATCACGAGCCGTCCGCGCGGCTTCAGCAGGTCGGCGGCGGTCCGCATCCACTGATCGAGAAGACCGTCGTCCATCGCATGGGCGCGGCTGCGGCTTGCATCGGGCGAGGTGCGGAAACGGCCGGGCGCGTAGAAAGGCGGATTGGTCACCACCAGATCCGCCATTGCCGGGGCGAGCCCGGCGGCATGACGGGCTCTGGCCGGCGCGAGCACGTCCGCCGCGATCACACGGACCCTGTCATCGAACCGGTTCACGACGCAATTGTGCCGGGCGAGGGACGCAAGCGCGGGCTCGCGCTCGACAAGGACGGCGCGGACCCGCGGGCAGCGCGCGGCGATGGCAAGGCCCACCGTGCCGACGCCTGCGCCGAGATCGACGACGGTGCCATCCCCGGGATCGCCGGATGCCGCGGCCAGCAGCACCGCATCTGTCCCGGCGCGATGGCCCTTGCGCGGCTGCGTCACGGTCAGGCGTCCGCCGAACAGTGCATCGACGCTGCAAGATGCGCCCTCGCCCCTGTCCATGGCCGCAGCCCCCACGGCTTTCCCCGTCACCTCCTCAGTCGACACGCAGCTCTCCGCCGAAACCCGCCTCTCGCAAGAGGTTTCGTGCTTCCTCAGCCGCGTCGGCGGCAACCAGCAGGCGGCGCTGCAGCGCCCCGACCGAGCCCTCGAGGGCACTCATATAGCCGTCGGCCACGAAGACATGGATTCCCGCCCCACGCAGAAAGGCCTCGACGGCGCCCAGGAGCACGATGTCGTTGGTGCGGATGAGTTCGATCATCACATCTTTGTGGCATGTCCGGGCGCTCCTGTCGTCGTCCAATTCCTGCGCGAAGCGGTCCAACAATCCTCAGGAAATGTACGTTTCTGCCGGGATCTTCGCAGATTGTGGCAAAGCGCACGGTTGCGGCGAGCGCCAACGGCGTGCATGGTCGGCGGCGCCGGTTGCGTTTGACGTCCGGCACTCAAGCGTATCGCGTGGAGGGTCGAATCGTGGGCGTCGTCGTCCCCTTCGAGGAAAAGTCGGGTGAACGTGGCAGCATCGATGGGCTTATCCATCTTCTTGCTGGCCGCATGGAACGCGTGAACAGCCTGATCCTGTCACGCACGGGATCGGACGTCACGATGATCCCGGAGGTCGCCAACCACCTCATCTCATCCGGGGGCAAGCGCCTCAGGCCGATGCTCACCCTCGCGACCGCCGTGCTCACGGGCTACGAAGGCGACGGCGACATCAAGCTCGCGGCCAGCGTCGAGTTCATGCATACGGCCACGCTCCTGCACGACGACGTGGTCGACGAGAGCGACATGCGCCGTGGCAAACTCGCGGCCCGCATGCTGTGGGGCAACGAGGCGAGCGTGCTCGTCGGGGATTTCCTCCTCGGCCAGGCCTTCAAGATGATGGTCGAGGTCGGCTCGCTGGAGGCGCTCGGCGTCCTCGCGAATGCCGCGGCCGTCATCGCGGAGGGCGAAGTCTGGCAGCTCGCTGCGGCCAAGAACACCGCCACCCCCGAGGACGATTATCTCGCCGTCGTGCGTGCCAAGACGGCCGCGCTCTTCGCAGCCGCCGCGGAAGTCGGCCCGATCATCGCCGATCGCCCGAAAGCCGAGCGCGCCGCCTGCCGCAGCTATGGCACCAACCTCGGCATCGCCTTCCAGCTCGTCGATGACGCGCTCGACTACGGCGGGACCTCGGACGCGCTCGGCAAAAACGTCGGCGACGATTTCCGCGAGGGCAAGATCACGCTGCCGGTCGTCCTCTCCTTCCGGCGCGGCAGCAACGAGGAGCGCGACTTCTGGCGCCGCACGCTCGAACAGGGCGAGGTCAGGGAGGGCGATCTCGATACGGCGATCGCCATCATGCGCCGGCACCGGGCGCTGGAAGATACCATCGAACGTGCCCGCCACTACGGCGCGATGGCACGCGACGCGCTCGAGCTTTTCCAGGACAGCCCCATGCGCCAGGCGCTGCTCGATACCGTCGATTTCTGCATCGCGCGTGCCCACTGACGCCCTATGTTGAATAACCCCCAATCCCACGGCCTGTGGGAGATCACGGCACCGCCGGCTCCCGTCACGTCGGTGGCAACAGGGGCCTTCGAGGCCAATGTCGTCGTCATCGGGGCGGGATTTACGGGCCTCTCCTGCGCCTTCCGCCTCGCGCGCGGCGGCGCCAAGGTCGTGGTTCTGGAGGACAAGGAGATCGGCTTCGGCGGGTCGGGCCGCAATGTCGGGCTCGTCAATGCCGGCCTATGGGTGATGCCATCGGCGCTTCCGGCGGCCCTGGGCGCAGACTACGGCGAGCGCTTGCTCACCCTCCTGGGCGATGCGCCCCGGCTCGTCTATGCGATGGTCGAGAACAACGGCATCGATTGCGAGTTGGCGAAAACCGGCACGCTCCATTGCGCGGTTGGCAAACAGGGCCTCGCGGAGATCCAGCAGCGCGCAGAACAATGGCAGGCGCGCGGCGCGCCGGTCTCGCTCATCGGCGCGGAGGAAACCGCACGCCTGGTCGGATCGACGGCCTATGCCGGCGCCCTGCTCGACCGCCGGGCCGGAACGATCCAGCCGCTCGCCTATGTCCGTGGCCTCGCCGAAGCCGCGATCAAGGCCGGGGCTGAGATCTACACGGCAAGTCCCGTGACGAGCGCCGAGCGCGCAGGCCCGCGCTGGACGATTCGGACACCCCAATCATCGATCCGCGCCGACTGGATCGTGGTCGCCACCAATGCCTATACCCATGGCCCGTGGCCGGCGATCCGCCACGAGCTTGTCCACCTGCCCTATTTCAACATGGCGACAGAGCCGCTCAGCGAAGAGCTGCAACGCACGATTCTCCCCGAGCGCCAGGGCGTTTGGGATACGCGGCCGATCCTCAGTTCGTTCCGCTTCGATCGCGCCGGGAGGCTCGTGTTCGGCAGCGTCGGCGCCTTGCGCGGCACCGGCCGTGCCGTGCACCAGGCCTGGGCGCGCCGCGCCCTCGGCAAGCTGTTTCCACAGCTCAAGGGCGTCGGCTTTGAGACCCTGTGGTACGGGCAGATCGGCATGACCGTCGACAACCTGCCCCGTTTCCACAAACTCGCCGAGAATGTCATCAGCTTCAGCGGCTACAACGGCCGCGGCATCGCCCCCGGGACGGTCTTCGGTTACGTGCTCGCTGAGCATATCGCCGGCGGCATCGCCGAGGCCGACCTGCCCCTGCCGGTCACCGAACCGGCCGCCCAGCCGCTCCGTCAGGCCCGGGAACTGTTCTACGAGGTGGGTGCGCAGGCCGCCCATCTCGTGGATGGGTATTTCTAGCGTTCACGGCGGGGATGGTTCTCTCCGGGTGAGGCTCTCCCCCACCCCTTACCCCTCCCCGCAAGGGGGAGGGGAGACGGCAACGTCGAGCATTCTTGACGAGCGCACCGCTGCATCCATGGAAATTTGAGGCGCGACACCAAACGCGCCCCTCCCCCTTGCGGGGAGGGGTAAGGGGTGGGGTTACAGCTCTACCGCAGCACTGTCGCTTTCACCCACCAATCGGGACAGCGCGCAGCAATGGTCTGGCGCGCCGCGGCTGCGCCCCGGCCATCGTCGAACAGACCGAAAACGGTGGCTCCCGAGCCTGACATACGGGCAAGCCAGCAACTCTCCGCACCGCGGAGGAGGGCCAACGCCTCATCGATCACCGGTGCGATAGCTTGCGCCGGCCGTTCGAGATCGTTACGCCCACCGGCAAGCGCGGCCTGCAGAGATGCACGCGCCTGTGCGACGCCGCACGCTGCGGCAGCGAGATCGGGATGCGGCTCACCACCCCATCCATCACCGGGCTTCAGCCCCAGGCCGCGAAACACCGTCGCCGTCTCAACCGCCACACCCGGATTGACCAGCACGGCGAACAGCGGCGGCAACGCCAGGACCGGCCCGAGATCCTCTCCCGCCCCACGCATCATCCGCGCCTTGCTGGCGAGACACACCGGCACATCGGCGCCCGTGGCCCGCGCTGCCGCCACAAGCCGCGCATCGTCGCGGGCGATCCCGTTATGCGCGGCGAGAAGCCGCAGCGCCGCCGCGGCATCAGCGGAGCCTCCCCCAATGCCTGAGGCGACCGGCAATCGCTTGATGAGGTGGAAACGGCCGAGCGCGAGGCCCGGTACAAGCGCGGCGAGCGCTTCTGCAGCCTTCAGAACCAGGTTGTCGGCACCATGACCGATCCCGCCCGCACGCGGCCCGCTCACAGCGAGATCGAGGCGATCTCCCGGCGAGAACGTGAGGTCATCCCCCGTACCGGCAAAGACGACGAGGCTCTCCAAGGCGTGATAGCCGTCGTCACGGCGGCCAAGGACATGCAATGTCAGATTGACCTTGGCCGGCGCACGCATCGCCAGCCAGTCGCCCCCACGGCTGATCTCACCACGCGATGTCATCATGTCGGTCGCCGGGCCGGGACGGTACGACGGCCCATATCAGCCGCCGTTCTTCTCCGTCTTCGGCACCTCGGCCGCTGCCGGCTTGTCATTATCCGGGAGGCCTTGTTCGATCTTCTTCTTGATCTTCACAAGATCCTCGGGCTCGGGATCAAGGTCCCGGGCATGATTCCACTGGAATTTCGCCTCAAGCTTCCGGCCGACCTTCCAGTAGGCATCGCCGAGATGATCGTTGATGGTGGGATCGGCCGGCCTCAGATCGACAGCCTTCTCAAGCTCGCGGACCGCATCGTCGTAACGCCCGAGGCGGTAATAGGCCCAGCCCAGGCTGTCGACGATATAGCCGTCCCGGGGACGCAGTTCCACGGCGCGGCGCAGCATCTGGAAGGCTTCGTCGATGTTGAGGCCCTGATCGACCCAGGAATAGGCGAGATAGTTCAAGATCAGCGCGCGATCCCGGCCGATCGATTCAGGCGCGAGTTCCAGGGCCTTCTTGAAATCGGCTTCCGCCTTCGGCCACTGCTTGGAGCGCTCGTAGCCGATGCCGCGGGAATAGAAGAGCGGCCAATTGGCGAGTTCGGGCGTGCCGATCTGCGCGATGGCCTTGGAATAGACCTCCGCCGATTCGGCGAAGCGCTTGCGCTTCTGCAAGATGCTGCCGAGCGCCGTGAGCCCTTCGATGTCGCCCGGATTGCGCGCCACATCGGCCTGCAGATAGGCGATCGCCTCGTCGGTCTTGTCGAGCGCATCCAGCGACAGCGCAATCTGCACCTCGCCATGAGCTTTGAGAGGCGAATCAGACGGCAGGGATTTGTAGACCTCGATGGCCTGCTCGTACTGCTTCAATCGCTCCAGAATGTCGCCCAGCGTGATCTTGGCGAGGTCATGGTCGGGATTGAGAAACAGCGCCAACCGCAAATAGATCATCGCGGCGACTTCATCGCCCTGGCTGTTGCCGGCCGCGCCCAACCCGTAGAGCACCTCGGCGGCGCCTTGCTGCGGCGTCACCACCAGCGGCTTCATATCCTTGCCAGCTTTTAAGTCCTTGAGAGCGGCGCGCACCACAGGATGGCGCGGCATCAGCTTCTCGAAGGCCTCATAGGCGGCTATGGCATTGTCTTTGCGGCCCTGCGCGGCTTCCAGCCGCCCATAGGCGTCGACGACCCGCAGCGTGGTGCGTTCAGCATTATAGGAGGCGCCAAGCCGCCGCTCGGCTTCCTTCGGGTTGCCGCGCATGGCGGCGATGAGCCCGGCATGGTAGTCGCGGAAAACGTTATAGGAGCTCTCGCCCTTGAGGCGATCAACGGTCTCGAGCGCGCGCTTCAGATTGCCCGATCCCGCCCAGGCCCATGCCGTCAACAGCGTCGCCGTAATGTCATTGGCATAGCCACGCCCGCCACGCACGAGTTCGCGCCGCGCGGTCGCATATTGCTTGGCTTCAAGCGCCTTCACGCCGAGCGCCAGACGGGCCAGGCCGTTGTTGGGCTCACGCTTGATGATCTGCTGGGCCGCGCGGAAGGCCTCCCGCATGTCGCCGTCGGCCAGGAAGGCGACGAAGGCCCGCTCGACGAGCTCGGGATTGCGTGGATCGTCGCGCAGCGCCTCGCGGAAATAGACAGCCGCCGCGCCCGTGTCGCGGGCCGAACCCGCGACAATCGCGGCGAGATAATTGCCTTCGAGGCTGTCCGCCTCGGGAAACTCGACCGCCACGGTCGGTTTCTCGGCTGATCGCGCGGCCGCCACCGGCAGTGGAACAGCCACCGCGCATGCGACGAGAAGGGAAGCAATGGCAGCAAGGCGCCGACGCGCCGACGATCTGATCACGTGACTTTTCCGAAATCGCACGCCCATTGGGCTCGGGACTCTATGACACGACCAGCATGACGATTTTGCCGGGAGGGAGCAAGGCGCCGTGCTGTCGCTCCCTCCCTTTTGTCATCACATATTGGGGTAATTGGGGCCACCACCGCCTTCCGGCGGCACCCAGGTGATATTCTGCGCGGGGTCCTTGATGTCGCAGGTCTTGCAATGCACGCAGTTCTGCGCGTTGATCACGAACCTGGGGTCCTTGCGGTTCGCCGCGTCGTCATAGACCACCTCATAGACGCCCGCCGGGCAGTAGAGCCGTGCCGGCTCGCCATAAAGCGGCAGGTTGACGTTCACCGGGATATTCGGGTCAGCGAGCCTGAGATGAACGGGCTGGTCTTCAACATGGTTGGTGTTCGACACGAACACCGACGACAGCTTGTCGAAGGACACCACCCCGTCCGGCTTCGGATAAGTGATGGGCTTGACCTGGTCGATCGGCTTCAGCGAGGCATAGTCCGGCTTGCCGTGCTTCAGCGTGCCAAAGATCGACAGGCCGAAGAGTTCGTTCGTCCACATGTCGATGCCGCCGAGCCCGACGCCCACCATGGTGCCGAAACGCGACCACAGCGGCTTGACGTTGCGCACGCGCTTGAGATCACGCCCGATCTCCGACGCGCGCCAGCCGCTCTCGTAGCCGGCGAGCTCATCGCCGGAGCGGCCCTCCGCCAGCGCGGCAAAAGCCGCTTCGGCGGCCTGGATGCCTGAGAGCACCGCATTGTGGCTGCCCTTGATGCGCGGCACGTTGACGAAGCCAGCGGCACAGCCGATGAGCGCGCCGCCCTTGAAGGTGAGCTTCGGCACCGATTGCCAGCCGCCCTCGGTGATAGCGCGCGAGCCATAGGCGATACGCTTGCCGCCCTCGAAGACATCGCGAATGAAGGGATGCGTCTTGAAACGCTGGAACTCGTCGAAAGGCGACAGCGTCGGGTTCTGGTAGTTGAGATGCACCACGAAACCGACGCTCACGAAATGATCGTCGAAATGATAGAGGAACGAACCGCCACCGGTGCTGTTGTCGAGCGGCCAGCCGAAGGAATGCTGAACGAGCCCGGGCTGGAAGCGCTCCGGCTTCACCTGCCACAATTCCTTCAGGCCGATACCGAACTTCTGCGGATCGCGCCCCTCGTCGAGGCCGAAGCGCTTCATGAGCTGTTTGGTGAGGCTGCCGCGCGCGCCTTCGGCGAACAGGGTGTAGCGGCCCCTGAGCTCCATGCCGCGGGTGTAATCTGCCTTGGGTTCGCCATCCCGGCCGACGCCCATGTCGCCCGTTGCAATACCCGTGACCTCGCCGTTTTCGCCGAACAGGATCTCGGTCGCCGCGAAACCCGGGTAGATTTCGACCCCAAGCCCTTCCGCCTTTGCCGCGAGATAGCGCGCGACATTGCCCAGCGATCCGACGAAATTGCCGTGGTTGTCCATCAGCCGCGGCATGGCGAAATTCGGCAGGCGCACGCCGCCGGCCGGGCCGAGAAAGTAGAACTTGTCAGCCGTCACCGCGGTGGTCAGCGGCCGCTCCGGATCCTCCCGCCATTCAGGCAAGAGCCTGTCGAGGCCGATGGGATCGATCACTGCGCCGGAGAGGATGTGAGCGCCGACTTCGGAGCCCTTTTCCACGACGACGACGGAGACCTCATGACCTTTCTCAGCGGCGAGCTGCTTCAGCCGGATGGCTGCCGCCAGCCCAGCCGGGCCGGCGCCGACGATGACGACGTCGTAGTCCATTCCCTCGCGCTCGGGCAGCTCCATGCGTCCGTTCCTCGCTCTTCGTCGCAGAAGCGGCTCCTGGCCACGTTCTGCCCTGATCCCATTTAAGCACGATCCTGCATCGCCCTCTCTAGCGGGCGGTATTCGGCCGAACAACAAATAACTTCAACCACTTGAAGCATGACCTCATGAGCAAAACAAATACGCTCAGCGCATTTTGGCCCGGATCTGCATCGCCATCACCGCCGCAAGGCAAACCCTTGCGGGAGCTCGCAGAGTTTTGAACCTTTCAAAGGCGTGGTCACGCAACGCCGCGCCCGCCAGCATCACCTCTGCACGAACTGCGACTGAATGCCTCAGACAAGGGGCGCCGCGCAGGCGCGCATCACATGTGGATATCGGAACCGGCTTGGCACCCCGCCCTCGCCAGAGGAGGCCTTGTGGGTGGATGGTCTTTTGCCGGGAGGGCTTCTTGGCCATTCGCCGGTGCCGACGTATCATCAGCCATGACCTTCGACACCCACGATGCCCGCGCGCTCGAGGCGCTGCTCGATTTCTATGTCGAGGCCGGCATCGATTTCGCGCTGGATGAGGAGCCGCACGACCGGTTCGCGGACACGGCCGCCGAGATGGCGGCGCGGGCGGAGCAACGCGCCCGCATGGCCGACGACGATCGGACGACCGCGCCCGAGAGGACACCGCAAAGCAGAGCCGAGCCGCCGCGCGGCGCGGCCATAGCGGCTTTCCCGCAGGGCGCGGAAACGGCCGATGAGGCGGCGCTCTCGGCGCGCGGCGAGGCGCGCGCCGCGCGCACGATGGAGGAGCTGCGCGAGCGCCTCGCGGCCTTCGAGGCCTGTGCCCTCAGGCGCACGGCGAAATCCCTCGTCTTCGCGGACGGCAACCCGGCCGCGCGCGTCATGCTGGTGGGCGAAGCGCCCGGCCGGGATGAGGACATCCAGGGGCTGCCCTTCGTCGGGCGCTCCGGTCAGCTTCTGGACCGCATGCTCGCGGCCATCGGGCTCGACCGGACGAGCGTCTATATCGCCAATATCGTACCCTGGCGGCCGCCCGGCAACCGCACGCCCACGCCGCAGGAAGCCGCGATCTGCCGGCCGTTCATCGAGCGGCAGATCGAACTCTGCGACCCCGACATCCTGGTCTGCCTCGGTGGCCCCTCGGCCCAGGCGCTGCTCGACATCAAGGAGGGCATCCTCCGCAGCCGCGGGAAGTGGGTCGAATACCACACGGGCACCCGCACGATCCGCGCGCTGGCGACCCTGCACCCCGCTTATCTGCTGCGCCAGCCCCTGCAGAAGAAGCTCGCCTGGCGGGATCTGCGCGCCCTGCGCAAGACGCTCGATTCGCTTGCTCCCCGGGACAAATCGCCGAGCTGATCAGCCAACCGGACCAACAGGCCGCCATTACCGGTCGGCGTGCCGCTCCAGCTTCACCGAGAGCCGCTGCAATCGGGCGCCGCCCGCGTCGCCCTTCTGGATGACGCTGCGTGGGACGATCATGCCGGCGACGAGCGCTTGCCGCCGCGTGACGCGGGTCGCCAGGGCACCGGCCAGCCCTCGCAGCCCGCCGGCGTCCGCACCGGGGAACAGCGCGATATCCGGCGCGGCCCCGCCGCCGCGTGCACGGCGAATGAAGCGCTCCAACGCGGGAATCCAGTTCGGGCCCGGCAGGTCCCCCGCCGCAAGCAGCAGAAACCATGGACCTTTGACGACGCCCGCGCCGGCCCGCCAGGGTCCGCCGCCCAAAGCATCGTCAACCATGGCATCTTCACCCAAGGTATCGTCGCCGTTCACGGCCACATAGGCGGCGCCCGCCGCCTCGGCGAGGTCCTGCACGCCCGGTACCGTTCCATCATCGACAATGACCGCGTCGCGGAGAATTCCCTCGGCGACGGCTGGCACGAGACCAGCCAGCGTCACGGCGAGCGCCTCCAGGTTCCCGCCTGCCCGAATCACCGCAGAGATCATCTCAGCCGCGGCTCGATGTGGAAGGTCATTGCCCGCGATGTCTCATAACGCACACGGCCGCGCTTGCAATGTTCCACATTTGTTCTCATAATCAAGGCCATGGATTGAAGCCACCGAGGGATCATCATGGCTCAGCGAGCCTTGATCAAGGGCCTTTCATCGACAGCCGGCGCGCGCGTCCAGTCTCCTCTGCCGGAGGAGCCTACAGCGCGAATCAAACGCGCCACCCGCAAGCCGCGCGTGGTGCCGCGCGAGCCTTCACCGGAGGAGATCGAGCGCCGCGATCCGGCCTTCAGCGCCCTGCCGGGCCAGCATGATCAGGCCATCGGCGGCGAACGTCGACGCGGGCGCGGCGCGGTCACCAATCCCGCTGCACGCTACGAACCTATTCAGCGCGAGGATGTCGATGACGGCTGGGGCACGATCGATGAACTTCCGCCCTTCAAGACCGAGGTCAGCATCGAGAAGGCGCGGCGCATCATCACGCGCAACAATTCGCCCGACATCTCCTTCGACCGTTCCGTCAATCCCTATCGCGGCTGCGAACACGGCTGCGTCTACTGCTTCGCGCGCCCGACCCATGCCTATATGGGCCTGTCACCCGGTCTCGATTTCGAATCGAAGCTCTTCGCCAAGCCCGAGGCGGCGGCGCTCCTGAAGCGCGAGCTCGCGGCAGCCGGCTATCAGCCGCAGACGCTGGCGATCGGGACGAACACGGATCCCTACCAGCCGATCGAGCGGCAGTACGGCATCATGCGCAACATCCTGGAGGTGCTGGCCGAGACGAACCATCCGGTCGGCATCGTCACGAAATCGGCGCTCGTCACCCGCGACATCGATATCCTGGCGCCGATGGCGGCCAAGGGGCTGGCGAAGGTCGCGATCTCAGTCACGACGCTCGACCCGAAGCTCGCCCGCAGCATGGAGCCGCGCGCCGCCACGCCGTCGAAGCGCCTGGAGACGATCGAGCGCCTGACGGCGGCGGGCATCCCGGTCACCGTTCTGGTCGCGCCCATCATCCCCGCCATCAACGAGGCGGAAATCGAGACGATCCTGGAGCGCACCCATGCGGCGGGCGCCCGCGAGGCGGGCTATGTGCTCTTGCGCCTGCCCCTCGAAATCAAGGATATCGTCAGCGATTGGCTCATCACCAACCATCCCGGCAAGGCGCGCCACGTGCTGTCGCTCATCCGGTCCACGCGCAACGGCAAGGACTATGATGCGCGCTGGGGAGACCGCATGGTCGGCAGCGGCCCCTATGCCTGGATGATCGGCCGGCGCTTCGAGATGGCCGCCGCCAAGATCGGCTTCAACAAGCAGCGCCGGAAGCTGCGGACGGATCTGTTCACGCCGCCGAAGCCCGCAACGGAGCAACTGAGCCTGTTCTGACGGGCGCGCCGTGTCCCATGCCTCGCCATGGGCGAAGCGCTCGATCTGTTTCGTGTCGCAACCGGTGTCCTGCTGCACGCCATCCTTGTCCACACAGGCGGCTCATCTGTCGCCATGATACCCCGGGAGACAGTCATGCCACCATCATCGTCCGCGCTCGCACCGAAGGTGAACCTGATCACGCTCGGGGTCAGCGACATCGCGCGCAGCACCGCCTTCTACCAGCGGCTGGGCTGGCGTCGCTCGGAAGAGGCGAGCACGCAGGATGTGAGCTTCTTCGCGCTCGACAATCTGGTGCTGGCTGTCTGGTCGCGCGACCGGCTGGCCGAGGACGCAGGCCTGGCACCCACGCCGCCCGGTTTCGGCGGCTTCGCGCTCGCCCAGAATCTCGCCAGCGAGAAGGACGTCGATTTGGCCATCGACAACGCGGTCGCGGCGGGTGCGCGCCTCCTGAAGGCGCCGGCGCAGACGTTCTGGGGCGGCTATTCCGGCTATTTCGCCGATCCCGATGGACACCCCTGGGAGATCGCCTACAATCCTTATTTCCCGCTCGATGAGCAGGGGCTTGTTGCCTTGCCCGCCTGAGAACCGCATGCCGCCCTGGCAATCCGGCTCGCACCGTCCTCGATTGCAGTTTTGACCGGGATCGGGCGAATGGTTGCGGATTTTAAGCTTGAGACTTGCGGCGTGGCGCGCACCATGGCGGCATGAAACGTCCGCGCCGCTCTGATTCGCCCGTTGGCCCCTCCGCCTCGTCCGACAGCATCGTGCTGCCGCTCATTATGCCGGATGGGCCGACCTACGATCGCGAATTGCGGCTCAAGGCGCGAGGCCTGTGGCCGGTCGCCGGGGTCGACGAGGTTGGACGGGGCCCGCTCGCGGGGCCTGTGGTGGTCGCCGCCGTCATCCTTGATCCCGAGCGCATTCCCGACGGCCTGGCCGATTCGAAGATCCTGGATGCCGCCGAGCGCGAGCGCCTGCACGACATCATCGTCACGACGAGCCATGTCGGGATCGCCAGCGTCTCCGCAAGCGGCATCGATGCGATGAACATTCGTCAGGCGACGCTCAGCGCGATGACGCGCGCGCTGGCCGCATTGCCCGTCGCGCCAATGGTGGCGCTCGTGGATGGCATCGATCGCCCGCCCGCGTCTTGCGCGGTGGAGGCCGTCGTCAAGGGTGATGCCAATGTCGTTTCGATCGCCGCCGCGGCGATCGTCGCCAAGGTCACGCGTGATCGCATGATGCAGCGGCTATGCCGCCGCTACCCTGCCTACGGCTTCTCGCGCCACAAGGGTTATGGGACCGTCGAGCACCGGGCCGCTATCGCGGCCCACGGCCCCTGCCCCTTCCATCGCATGAGCTTTGCGCCGCTTAAGGCCTCATCGGACGCAGAGGTCGTCGTTGCGGCAGAGATGGCTGCGCTCGCCGTTTAGAGCGCGTTTCGATCTGATTGCATCGGATCGGCGCTCTAACTTCTTTTATTTCAAGCATAATCTTATCGACCCTCGGTTCACTCAGGTCGGATTATGCTTTGGAGCAAGCCCGTCTGTTGCGGACTTGCTCCAGGCGAAAATTGACGAGCAAACTCACCGGTAAGCCGGCGGCGCGTCAGAGCTTGGCGAGCAGCGCCTCGGCGCCTGAGATCTCGGCCTTGCCGGCAGCTTCCTCGACATTGAGCTGTTCGACGACGCCATCGTTGACGACCATGGAGTAGCGCTGCGAGCGGGTACCCAGGCCGAAGCCCTTGCCGTCGAAGGCAAGCCCGATGGCTGTCGCGAATTCGGCGCTGCCATCCGACAGGAACTCGATGGTGCCCTCGGCGCCGGTTGCCTTCGCCCAGGCGTTCATCACGAAGACGTCGTTCACGGCGGTCACGAGAATGGCGTCGATACCCTTGGCTTTGATCTCGGACGCCTTGGCCAGAAAGCCGGGCAGGTGATTGTTATTGCAGGTTGGCGTGAAGGCGCCCGGCACGGCGAACAGCACGACCCGGCGTCCCTTGAAAAGTTCATCCGTGGACTTGGCCGCCGGCCCATCCGGCGTGGGGATGCGGAAGGTCACCTGGGGTAGCGGATCACCGACTTTGATGGCCATGCGATGGAACTCCTGAGGATGGACGGCCGGAAGGCCATAAAAATGCGGCCCCGCGCGAAGAGCCCGGAAGCCGGCGCGCGAATATCTTGGACGCGAGCACCGCGCGGCTTCATCAGTTACCGCGCAATGGCGCCGACGTCGAGATCGGAGACGACCTCGATCGACCGGCCAGCCGCGGCGAAGGTCATGAGAAGCGGGATCTTGGTGGCCGAGATATGCTTTGGCTTGTCGCTCAATGGCACATTGAAGCGCAGTTCGCCGCCCTCCAGCACCTCGCGCTCCGGCTTGCCGAAGAGCCAACCCTCGGGTCCCTCCACGAAAAGCCTGCTGTCCGTCGCCTCTGCTGCCTCCTGTGGAACGCGCACCCTGACGACGAGGGCGTCGACGGGGCCTTCGACGGCGGCGATGGCGATGCCATCGACCGCCTCGCCCAATCCAACCCGCCGCGGAATGTTGCCCTTGAAAGGCTCCACCAGTGGCAGTGACACGGCCTCGGTGGCCGCCGGCAGGCGCAGGCTGGCCTCGGCCTTGGCCGGAATGCAGATCTCCTTGCAGACCGCATAGTCGAGATTGAGCTTCAGGAGGAGCGGCTTGTCCTTGTCCTGCGCGACCACCGACACCGGGAAGCGCGTTCGGCCACCATAGCCGATCGCATAGCCGCTACCGTCGAAGAACCATTTCGGCGCCGGCCATTTGACAGTGACTGAGCCGAGATTGTCGGATTTCGACCAGTCGAAGGTCGGCGGCACACCCGAATCACCCGGCGTACGCCAGTAGGTCTTGTAGCCGGGCTGCAGGGTGATTTCGACGATGACCTCGCGATTGGGGCTGTCCGGCGATATACTCACTGGATCCAGCCGAACCGTGGAATGAATCGGGGCCTTGGCAACCGGCTGCCGCGCCGCGTCCTCAGCCATCGCACTCGCCAGAAGGCTGACCCAGACGATAGAGGCAGACGCCAGGGGGGCCAACCTGCTCATGTGTCGCTCACAATCCTTTTGCATCTCGCCTTTTGCATCTCGCCGGCCATCCTGGCCAAGGCTTCTCCCTGGACCCGCATGACCGACGTCATGCTCCCAACCGCGCCTAAGCGATCATGGGAAAACGCGATTTCGCCAGAATTCTGTATAGCCAGGATTCTCAACATACGAGCCACTTCTGCGTGAAGGCCTGCAACTCGTTCGGTGCAAAAAGCGTTGAAAAGCGTACCTATGGTCGTAGCATAGGCGAAAAGGGGCCCTTGATGCGATCTGTGCAGCCAACGAACGACGACATGAGCGGCTATCTCGACGGGCAGTTGCTCATCGCCATGCCAGGAATGAGCGACGAGCGTTTCGCGCGGAGCGTCATCTATGTCTGTGCGCATTCCGAAGAGGGCGCCATGGGCATCATTGTCAATCGCCCGGCGCCCGACCTCAGCTTCCCCGATGTCCTGGTGCAGCTCGACATCATCCCCCCTGAGGATGTCATCCGGCTGCCGACCCGCGCCGAGCATATCCAGGTCCTGCGCGGCGGTCCTGTAGAAACCGGGCGCGGCTTCGTCCTGCATTCCGACGACTTCTTCATCGACAATTCGACCCTGTCGATCGACGATG
Source organism: Chelatococcus asaccharovorans (assembly GCF_003201475.1). Classification (GTDB taxonomy): domain Bacteria; phylum Pseudomonadota; class Alphaproteobacteria; order Rhizobiales; family Beijerinckiaceae; genus Chelatococcus; species Chelatococcus asaccharovorans. The sequence goes on from NZ_QJJK01000008.1 coordinate 248,238, forward strand.
GCGTCTGTCTCACAGCGACCGTCGACATTCTCAAGGCCATCGCGCGCGACGAGGGACCGTCCAGCGCCATGCTGGCGCTTGGCTATTCCGGCTGGTCGCCCGGGCAGCTCGAAAGCGAGATCCAAGCCAACGGCTGGCTGAACGGTCCGGCCGACCTCAATCTCCTGTTCGCGGCCTCCATCGAGAGCCGTTATGAGCTCGCGCTCCGCAACCTGGGGATCGAGCCCGGCATGCTCTCGGGTCAGGCCGGACACGCCTGATTTGAGCCATTCTCCGCGAATCAACCCGCAACCAGGAAGCGGGGGCTGATCGCGGCGAACCCGATCCGCTGCCGCCTGCTGCTCAGGCCGCCTCAGGCGCGGCCCCCACCAGACGCCGCGCGTCATGGGCGGTCATCGGCTCGCCAAACGCGAAGCCCTGCGCGTATTCGCAACCAAGCTGGGCGAGTTCGACCGCATCGGATTCGTTTTCCGCCCCTTCCGCCACCACTTCCATGCCGAGGTCATGGGCGAGCGAGATGATCGCCCGCAGAATGACGGGACGCGAGCCATTGCCGAGCTGGCGAACGAAGGACTGGTCGATCTTGATGGTATCGAAGGGAAAGCGCTGCAGATAGGACAGCGCGGAATAGCCCGTTCCGAAATCGTCAAGAGACAATCCCGCGCCGAGATCGCGGATGCGCGACATCATCTGCGCGGCATATTCGGGATTCTCCATGACGAGGCTTTCGGTGAGCTCGAGCTTGAGCGAACCGGGTTCAACAGGCGTGCGGGCCAGCACGGTCTTCACGTCATGCAACAGGTCGTGACGCAGCAACTGGCGGCTCGAGATATTGACGCTGGCGAATATCGGCGGATGCACCTCCAAGGCCCTTTGCCAGACCGAGAGTTCACGCGCCGTGCGCTCCAGCGCGAAAGCCCCGAGTTCGGCGATCAGCCCGCTTTCCTCGGCAATCGGGATGAAGTCATGGGGCATCAGCCGCCCCTGGCGCGGGTGATCCCAGCGCAGGAGCGTCTCGAATCCGGCGATCGTGCGATCCCCGAGCCGCACGATCGGCTGGAAATAGACCTTCATCTCGCCACGCTCGAGCGCCCGTCGCAGATCGCTCTCGATGGCCAGCTTGTCCGTCCCCTGGCCGCGCATGCCGGGGCGGAACACCTCGATGCGATCGCCGCCCTGCCGCTTGGCGTGGATCATCGCGATCTCGGCATTACGCAGCATCTCCTCGCCCTTCACGTCATCCTGCGAGTCGTGCAGCGCGATACCGATGGACGCGGTGAGGAAAATCTCGCGCTCGGCGAAGGTGACAGGTGTCGTCACCGCGCGCCGGATCATGTCGGCGAAGGCGATGATGCGGTCCGGCTCGCGCTCGGAGATGAGGATCAAGGCAAGCTCGTCGCCGGTGATACGCGCCAGGCTGTCCTGGGGCCGCAACAGGCGTCCGAGCCGGCGCGACAGCGTGAGCAGGATGGCATCTCCAGCCGAGAGGCCGACCGAATCGTTCACGGCCTTGAAGCGGTCGATGTCGACGACGATGACCGTCGGACGGATCGCGCCGCCCCGGCGGCTCAGCACAAGCGCCCCGTTGAGCCGGTCATGGAACAACTCGCGGTTGGGCAGGCCTGTGAGGTTGTCATGCACGGCATCGTGCAGAAGCCGTTCCTCGGCATTGCGATGCTCGGTGACGTCGCTCAGCGTGCCGACGACACGGATCACCTCGTTGTCGCTGCCGACCACCGGACGGGCCTTCAGGTTGAACCAGAAATACTGGCCATTCGCCGCACGCAGCCGAAAATCGAGCGCGATGCGTCCGCGCCTTTGCTCCAGCACCGCATCGAGCGTCGCGCGGTAGCGGTCCGCGTCGAAGGGATGGATGATATCGAGCCAGGCCGAAGCCGGGCCCTCCAAACTTCCGCGGCGCAGCGACAGCAGTTGCTCGACTTCGTTGCTCACGTAGATGCGGTCGGCCGAGACATCCCAATCGAAGACGATGTCGCCGGATCCGGCGATCGCCAGCGCCTTGCGCTCGCTGTCACTGACGAGGCCCTGCGCCAGCGCACCACCGGCGAAGGCATGCTGCATCACCGTGAAGCCGATGAGCAGCACGATCAGCACCAGCCCGCCGATGAGGGCGGGCGGCACGAGGTCCCGTGACAGTTCGCCAAGGACCGTGAAACTCGTCGCAGCGACCCAGACGAGCAGCAGGAGCCACGCGGGAATGAGCATGACCGCGCGGTCGTAGCCGTGGCTGGCGAGATGGACCACAAGCGCGAAGCCGACGGCGGCGATCGCCGCGATCGATATGCGGGCGACACCCGCGGCAATCGGTGCGTCGAAGACGGCGAGGCCGACGAGGGCCCCGAGGAAGAACAGCCAGAAAAGGGTTACATGGCTATAGCGGACGTGCCAACGGCTGAGATTGAGATAGGCGAACAGGAAGACGAGAAGCGTTGCGGCGAGCACCGCCTCCGCCGCGGCGCGATAGATTCGCTCCGTCGCGGCCGCGATCGGAAAGATCTGCTGGAAGAAGCCGAAATCGATGCAGGCATAGGCCAGGACCGCCCAGGCGAGCGCCGCGGCCGCCGGAAAGATCACCGCGCCTTTGACAACGAAGACGACGGTGAGGAACAGGGCGAGCAGGCCGGCAATGCCGATGATGATGCCCTTGTAGAGGGTGAGCCCGTTGACCTTGTGCTTGTAGGCCTCCGGCTCCCAGAGATAGAGCTGCGGCAGATTGGATGTATTGAGTTCGGCAACGAAGGTGACAGTGGTGCCGGGATCGAGCGTGACGGTGAAGATGTCAGCGTCCGGGCTGTCTTCCCGCTCCGGCCGGATGCCCTGGCTCGCCGTGATGGCCGCGATGCGCGAGGAACCGAGATCCGGCCAGATGACCCCCGAGCCGACCAGGCGGTAATGCGGCGCAACGAGGAGCCTGTCGATCTGCTCGTCGGTATCGTTGGTGAGCGCGAAGACGATCCAGTCCGGCCGCGTCCCCCCTTCGCGGGCCTTCACGGCGATGCGGCGCACGATGCCGTCGGGGCCCGGCGCCGTCGAAATCTGGATGAGATCGCTCTCGGATTTGTAGTGCTCGACAACCGGGGTCAGATCGACGGCCGCCTCATCAAGCGTCACCCTCACAGCCTCGACGGCGCCTGCCGGCGATGCCGCCAGAGCAAGCCATAGGCTGCCGAGAATGAGGGTTAGAACGCGGATCACACGCAACGCAGAACTCTCATGCGGATAGGCGCCCGGCTCATTCTTCAGTCGTACTCGTGCAGCCAAGCCTACGCAAGGCGAACCGACGCGCCATCCCCATCTGGAGCTGCGGCCAAGCTTAGAGGACGAGGTCATCTTTGAGACAGGCAAAGAGAAGATGATCTTGCCACACGCCGGCGATGCAGAGATATCGCCGGGCATAGCCCTCACGTTGAAAACCGGCTTTTTCAAGAAGCCCGATCGAAGCCATGTTGTTCGGCAAGCATGCAGCCTCGACACGCTGCAGGCCAAGATCGATGAACGCAAAGCGCAACGCGGCCCTAACCCCCCGCAGCATATAGCCTTTCCGGGCGTGGCGCATACCGACCCAATAGCCGAGCGTGCAAGCTTGCGCGACGCCGCGACGCACAAGGCCGAGCGTCAGGCCGCCGAGCAGCGCGTTGTCGCCTTCGCGAAACAACAGGAAAGGATAGGCCACATCCCGGCGCAGGTCGTCCTGGTAGCGCCGCACGCGCCTGCGGAAGGCGGCCTTCGTCAGATCGTCAGCCGGCCAGATCGGCTCCCATGGCTCGAGGAAAGCCCGGCTCTCCTCACGCAACGCCGCCCAGGCCGCGTGGTCCGCCATCTGGGGAACCCGGAGGTAAACCCCCTCCCCTCTGACCGCCGGGGGTGGTTCGTGGATCGGTGCAAAGCGGAAGATAACCATCACCCTTCTCCAACCGGGCCGGACGCAACGCGTGGGGGAAACAGCTGCTCTGTTATGCGTCCGAGCGGCGGCAGGCCCTCAAGTGCCCCGATGGCGGCCAGGATCGGCGGCGAGGCGGTGAGCGCCGCGGCGGCCGCGCGTACGTCCTTTGCCGTGACGGCCTCAAGCCGCGAGACGACCTCGGCGCTCGGGAGGACGCGGTCGAGCGCGATGAGCTGGCGCGCGATCTGCTCGACGCGGCTCGCCGGCGACTCGAGCGCCGTGAAATGGGCAACCCGAAGCTGTGCCTTGGCCCGCGCGATCTCCGCATCGGTGACGTTGACGGCGGCATCGCGGAGGCAGTCCAGCGCAACGGGCATCAGTTCGGCCAAATCCTCCGGCGCGGTGGCGGCGGACAAGCCGAACACGCCCGCATCCGCGAAGGACCAATGGAAGGCCTCCACCGCATAGGCCAGGCCCCGGGCCTCGCGCACCTCCTGGAACAGGCGCGAGGACATGCCCCCGCCGAGGAGATTGGCGAAAACCTGCAGGGGATAGAATGCGTCGTCGAGAAAGGACGCGCCGGCGAAGCCGACGAGCACATGCACCTGCTCCAGGTCACGGTCGAGCCTGACTTCGGTACCGCCCCGGTACTCGGCCGGCGCGGGCACCGCGGCCCGGCCCGGCGACAGGCCGGCGAAGAGCTTCTCCACAGTGGCAACGATGGCCTCGTGGTCGACGGCCCCCGCCGCCGCGACAACCATGCGGCCCGCGCGATATTCCCGTGACAGGAAGCGCTTGACCGCATCGGGGTCGAACCCAGCCACCGTCGCCGGCGTGCCGAGGATCGGCCGGCCGAGCGGCTGGCCCGTGAAGGCGCCTTCGAGGAAGAGGTCGTTGATCAGGTCGTCGGGCGTATCCTCGACCGCCCCGATCTCCTGGAGGATGACCGCCTTCTCCCGCTCGAGCTCGGCCGCATCGATCACGGAATCGATGATGATGTCGGCCAGGATATCGAGCGCCAGGTCGACGTCCGCCGCCATCACGCGCGCGGTATAGGCGGTATGTTCGATCCCGGTCTCGGCGTTGAGATCCCCGCCGACTGCCTCGATGGCCTCCGCGATGGCGCGCGCGGAGCGGCGGCGTGTGCCCTTGAAGGCCATATGCTCGAGAAGATGCGACAGGCCGTGCTCGCTCGCCCCTTCATGGCGCGAGCCGGTGCCGACCCAGACGCCGACCGCCGCGGTGGCCACATGCGGGAAGCGCTCGGTCGCGACCCTGAGGCCACTCGCAAGCGTCGTCACACGGACGTCGGTATCGCTCTGCGACGGGGACCGCAGGTTCATGCGTCACTCATTGCAAGGCGGCCCGCGGCAAGGCCCGCGCGCGATCGCGGATGAAGGCCTCGATTGCCGACATATCATTCGCCACGACGGTGAAATGTTCCCGTCGGCCGAGGAGATCCGCGAGATGCGCGGGCAGTGGCGGCCGGATGCCTGAAGCCCGCTCCACGGCATCGGGGAACTTGGCCGGGTGGGCGGTCGACAGCACCACCATCGGCACCGACGGATCCGCGGGCTGAACGCGCCGCGCGGCGGCGAGCGCGACCGCCGTATGGGGATCGGTGAGATAGCCGGCCGTCCTCCATGTCTGCGCGATCTCGGCGCCGGTTTCCGCTTCCGATACGGCCTCCGCACCGAATTCTCCGCGGATCGCCGCAAGCGGATCGTCGCCGATGGTGAAGGATCCCGCCTGGCCGAGACGGGCCATCAAGCGGCGCACCTCGCCCGCGTCGCGGCCATAGGCATCGAACAGGAGGCGCTCGAAATTGGATGACACCTGGATATCCATGGACGGCGACGAGGTCGGCTCCACCCCTGTCACCGTGTAGCTGCCGGAGGCGAGCGTCCGGGCGAGAATATCATTGGCGTTGGTGGCGATGGTGAAACCGGCGACCGGCAGACCCATGCGCTTGGCGGCGTAGCCGGCGAACACATCGCCGAAATTGCCCGTCGGCACGGTGAACGAGACCGGACGGTGTGGCGCCCCGAGGCTCACACCGGCGGTGAAATAATAGACGGTCTGGGCGACGATGCGTGCCCAGTTGATGGAATTGACGCCGGACAGTTTCAGCTGGTCGCGGAAGGAATGGTTGTTGAAGAGCGCCTTCAGGATCGCCTGGCAATCGTCGAAGGTGCCTTCGACCGCGATGGCGTGGACATTCGGCGCATCGACCGTGGTCATCTGGCGCCGCTGGACCTCCGACACACGCCCGTGCGGGTACAGAATAAACACGTCGACCTGGTCGAGCCCGCGGAACGCCTCGATCGCGGCCGAGCCGGTATCGCCGGAGGTCGCCCCCACGATGGTGGCACGCTCGCCGCGCGCCTTCAGGACGTGGTCCATCATGCGGCCGAGGAGCTGCATGGCGACGTCCTTGAAGGCGAGTGTCGGCCCGTGGAACAGCTCCAGCACGAAGAGATTGTCATCAAGCTGCACGAGCGGGCAGACAGCCGGGTGCCGGAATGTCGCATAAGCGTCACGGATCATGCCCGCGAGGACAGCCTCCGGGAACGCCCCGCCCGTCAGCTGGCCAACGACCGTCGCCGCCACATCTTCGTAGGAACGACCGGCAAAGCCCGCAATCTCCTGCCCGGACACAACCGGCCAGACCTCAGGCACGTAAAGGCCCCCATCACGCGCGAGGCCGGCAAGCAAGGCTTCCGTGAAACCGATGACGGGTGCTTCGCCCCGGGTCGACACATGCAGCAAAATCTGTCTCCTCGAACACTCGGCGGACACTACGCCCGTGTCACCCGGGAGACAACAAAGTCTTACGTTTCAGCGGTCTCGGCCCGGTCCTTCACGGCGATTGCGGGCGCCTTTGCCGCAAGGCCCAGATCAGAAATACCGCGACCAGCGTCGCCGCGAGGCCGAACCATGTCAGGGCATATTCGAGATGTTTGTTGGGGAAGCTGATCACCGTCAGTCCCCCGCGCGGCCAGGGCGGCCCACCTTCCACCAGCTCCTCGTCGATCAGGAATGGCGCAACACGATCGAGGCCGAGCGACGCTCCGATGCGGACGGGATCACGCGTATACCAGTCTCCCCGCCCGGGCGCGTCCCGCGAGGGCTGATCGTCGGGGACGAACCAGCCCTGCTCCTGCGGCGCCCGCATGAGACCGGTGACCGTCGCGCGGTCGTTGTTCGCGGCAGCATCGAGACGCAAACTGTCGCGCAACTCCCGGGGCACGAAGCCGCGATTGACGATCACGATGCCACCATCGGCGAGTGCGAGCGGCGTCAGCACCATATAGCCGAGGGTGGCGCCGGCCTTGGGGCGAAGCTCGGCATTGGCCGTCACATAGACCGTTTTGTCGTTGAGGAACCGACCCTCGGCCCTGACCGGCCTGTACTCATCCTCGGCGGCCGACCAGGCCCCCCATTCCGCCTCCGGCGGCACGGCCACGGGGACATCGTGGATCCGCGTCCCGATCCGCGCGATGAGCCCCTCCTTCCATTGCAGGCGCTCGATCTGCCAGAAGCCGAGCCCGAGCAGGATGGCGAGGGCCACCAGCGTGCACAGGGCGGGAACAACGAATTGCCGGAAACGGCTCATCAGCGCTCCAACCGGCCTTCCTCGGCTTTATGGTGGTATTGCAGCGCCACCATCACGCCCTTGAGCGGACGCAGCATGCCGAGGCAGACGATGAGTGCGACGGGAAAGGTGGTGAAGAGATGCACCCACCACGGCGGCTCGAAGGACACCTCGAGCCAGAGCGCCAGGCCGCAGACGATGAACCCCCCGATCAGCATGATGAAGACGGCCGGGCCGTCCGCAGAATCGGCAAAGCTGAAATCGAGCCCGCAGGACTGGCACCGTGGCTTCAGCGCGATGAAGCCGTCGAAGATCTTCCCCTGGCCGCAGCGCGGGCAGCGCCCGGCCAAGCCTGTGGCAATCGGCGGCTGCGGAGGATAGTCCTGATCGCTCATGGCGTGCGTCCCTTCATGATGATAGCCGGCCGAGAGCCGCCCACATTCTGCCTGCCCGCATGGTGCCTGACCGTTTCGCGCCAGGCTGACCACCTGCCGCCCGAATGCGACAAAGGCGCGGACCGCGAGAGGGCCGCGCCTTTCGTTGGCTTGTTACGTACGGAGGGGAGGAACCCGGCTCACGGACCGCCCCCGCCCGTGCGTCAATGGCTCGGTCCGGCGCCCCAGACATAGATGGCGGCAAAGAGGAACAGCCACACCACGTCGACGAAATGCCAGTACCAGGCGGCGAACTCGAAGCCGAGATGCTGGGTCGGCGTGAAATGGCCGATGTACATCCGGTAGAGGCAGACCGCCAGGAAGATGGTGCCGATGATGACGTGGAAGCCGTGGAAGCCCGTCGCCATGAAGAAGGTGGCGCCGTAGATGTTCCCGGAGAAGCCGAAATGGGCGTGGCTATACTCGATCGCCTGGACGACGCTGAAGAGCAGGCCAAGCGCGACCGTCAACCACAGCGCCTGCTTCACGCCGGAGCGGTCGCCATGAATCATGGCGTGGTGCGCCCAGGTCACGGTCGTGCCGGAGGTGAGCAGGATCAACGTGTTGAACAGGGGAAGGTGCCAGGGATCGAAGGTCTCGATGCCCTTGGGCGGCCAGACGCCGCCGGTGAACTGCGCCCGGGCATATTGGATCGCCTCGTGCGGGAACAGGCTTGCGTCGAAATAGGCCCAGAACCAGGCGACGAAGAACATCACCTCGGAGGCGATGAACATCATCATCCCGTAGCGGTGATGGAGTTGCACCACCCGGGTGTGGTCGCCGGTGTTGGCCTCGTGGATCACATCCGTCCACCAGGCCAGCATGGTGTAGAGCACGCCAATCAGGCCCGCGCCGAAGACGAACGGTCCCGCATGCAGGCCGCCCACCGCCAGGTTCTTCATCCACATCACGGCACCGACAGCCATGATGAATGCGCTGAAGGACCCGATGAAAGGCCATGGGCTCGGGTTGACCAAGTGGTAATCGTGATGCTTGGCGTGCGCCTCAGCCATGACCTAGATCTCCGGTGCCTCGTTAGAGCGTGGGGCCGGCGCCCTCACAATTGTGACTTGTCAGTGCCCTTGCCGCTGTCGCCATCGGCTTTAACCACCGGGGCGCCATCCTTGGAAGGGAACATGGTATAGGACAGCGTGATCGTGGAAAGATCACGCAAATTGCGGTCCTTGGCGAGGGCCGGATCGACATAGAACACGACCGGAGCCTCCATCACCTCGCCAGGCTGCAGGGTCTGTTCCGTGAAGCAGAAGCATTGAATCTTCACGAAATAGGCGCCCGCCAGGTCCGGCTGGACATTGAAGCTCGCAATGCCCGTGGTCGGCCGGCTCGACGTATTGACGATCTTGTAGAAGACCGTCTTCGTCTCGCCCAGTTTCACGTCGACGCTGCGTGTTTCCGGCTTGAACTGCCACGAGACCCCTTGCGAGGTGTTGGCATCGAAGCGCACCGCCACCGCGCGCTCCCCCACCGCATCGGACGGCCCGGTGCCAACCCGCGGGGTGCCGCCGAAGCCGGTCGTACGGCAGAAGAGATCGTAGAGCGGTACCGCTGCAAAGGACAAGCCGACCATTACGGCAACGACACTGCAGCAGATCACCACAGTGCGCCGCACGGCGCGCTGCGCCGCGTCGCGGCGGGCCTGCTTCTCCTCCGGCGTATAAGCCAGCGGCTGAAGTCCAGAAGCGGGATGGGCGGGCGTCGTCATCGCATCCCCCCACTCACAACGGCCGGTTCATGACATTGGAGCCGAGGCGCGCCAGCGTCATCACATAGAACAGAATGACGAGCGCGCCGAGCGTCACCGCAATGGCAATATTGCGGGTCCGCCGGCGGCGGAGCTCCGCCGGGCTCAACACGACCCCGTCTTCTACGCCGTTCGTTCCGCCCGCCGGCCGCCCGGGAAGCGGCTGCTTCTGCGGGGCGGGCGACTTCCCGCCATGCTGCGGATCGCCGCGATTCGTATCGGATCGCTTGGCATTGGCTCTCTTGGCATTGGCTCGCTTGGCGCCGGCACTCATGACAGGCTCCCCGCCGCCCACTGCCACAGCGCGACGATACGCGGGAGGTCTACGGCAATGTGCCCGCCAAGACCGAAGAGATGCTCGACCAGAAGCGTCGCGAACAGGCCAAAGAGATAGACGATCGAGAAAGCAAACAGCTGATAGGCGGCCCGCGTCGCGATCGGCCCGGTGCGATGCCGGTAGACGCGCCACGCCAGGACAAGCATCGCCGCGCCACCGATGACTGCGGCACCGGCATAAGCTGCGCCGCCGAAACCGAGCAGGAAGGGAAGCATCCCGCAGGGCGCGAGAATGAGCGTGTAGAGAAGGATCTGGAAACGCGTCGCATCCGGGCCGGCCACATTCGGCAGCATCGGGATGCCGGCGCGCGCGTAGTCCTCGGATTTCACCAGGGCGAGCGCCCAGAAATGCGGGGGCGTCCAGAGAAAGATGATGAGGAACAGCGCGAAGCCGTCGAGGCTGACATGTCCGGTGACAACCGCTTCGCCGATCATCGGCGGGAAGGCCCCCGCGGCGCCGCCGATGACGATGTTCTGCGGCGTCGAGCGCTTCAGCCACATCGAGTAGACGACGGCATAGAAGAAGATGGTGAAGGCGAGGAAGGCTGCCGCGAACCAGTTCGAGGCGAGGCCGAGCACGACGACCGAACCGCCCGCCAGCATCATGCCGAAGGACAGGGCCTCGCTCGGCATGATACGGCCAGCCGGGATAGGCCTGTTGCGGGTGCGCGACATCACCGCGTCGATATCCGCATCCCACCACATGTTGAGGCAGCCCGACGCCCCCGCGCCGATGGCGATGGCGAGGATCGAGACGAAGCCGAGGACAGGATTGACGTAGCCGGGCGTGACCAAAAGGCCGACGAGAGCCGTGAAAACGACGAGGGACATGACCCGCGGCTTGAGCAGACTGACGAAATCGCCGATCTCGCCCGTCGACATCGTCGCGAGCGCCGCGCCGTGCGTTTCGCCTGAGACTGCAGCGCCACCGGCCTTCACGAATTCATCCCTCACAACTGCCATCATGCCAAACCTGAGGGCCGGCTCGCGCCGGCCCGGAGACCTCATTGCGTTTCAACGGTCACGGGCGCCCCACCCGCAGAACGTTACCATAAGCCGGGGCGCGCGGCGGCGAAGCATGCCGTCGCACCCCGCTTCGCTCAGTGGCTCGAACCCGTGATGCGCGGCAGGGTTTCGAACTGGTGGAACGGAGGCGGCGAAGACAGCGTCCATTCCAGCGTGGTCGCACCCTCGCCCCACGGATTGTCGGCCGCACGCTCCTTGCGGGCGAAGGCGACGAAGACGCCGTAGAAGAACACGACCAGGCTGAAGGCGAAGATATAGGAGCCGATCGACGCCACATACTGCCAGCCCGCAAAGGCGTTCGGGTAGTCCACATAGTGACGTGGCATGCCGGCGAGCCCAAGGAAGTGCATCGGGAAGAACAGGATGTTCGCGCCGATGAAGGCCAGCCAGAAGTGGAGCTTGCCAATCCAGTCCGGGCAGACATAGCCCGTCATCTTGGGGAACCAGTAGTACCAGCTCGCGAAGATGCCGAACACGGCGCCGAGCGACAGCACGTAGTGGAAGTGGGCGACCACGTAGTAGGTGTTGTGCAATTCGCGGTCGATGCCGGCATTGGCCAGCACGACGCCGGTGACGCCGCCGACCGTGAACAGGAACACGAAGCCGATCGCCCAGACCATCGGGGCCGTGAAGCGGATCGAACCGCCCCACATCGTGGCGATCCACGAGAAGATCTTGATGCCGGTCGGCACCGCGATCACCATCGTCGCGAACACGAAGTAGCGCTGCGTGTCGAGCGACAGGCCCACCGTATACATGTGGTGAGCCCACACGATGAAGCCGACGACGCCGATCGCCACCATGGCATAGGCCATGCCGAGATAGCCGAAGATGGGCTTGCGCGAGAAGGTGGAGATGATGTGACTGATCGCGCCGAAGGCCGGCAGGATCATGATGTACACTTCGGGGTGGCCGAAGAACCAGAACAGATGCTGGTAAAGCACCGGGTCACCGCCGCCCGACGGATCGAAGAAGGTCGTGCCGAAGTTGCGGTCCGTCAGCAGCATGGTGATGGCACCGGCAAGCACCGGCAGCGACAGCAGCAGCAGGAAAGCCGTCACCAGCACACCCCAGGCGAACAGCGGCATCTTGTGCAGCGTCATGCCGGGCGCGCGCATGTTGAGGATGGTGGTGATGAAATTGATGGCGCCCAGGATCGACGAAGCGCCGGCCAGATGGAGGGCCAGAATGCCGAAATCGAGCGCAGGCCCGGGATGGCCGGTGACCGACAGCGGCGGATAGACCGTCCAGCCACCACCGAACCCCGGCGTGCCGGGCGCACCTTCCACGAACAGCGAGACCAGCAACAGGCAGAAGCCGGAAACGGTCAGCCAGAAGGAAATATTGTTCATGCGCGGGAAGGCCATGTCCGGCGCGCCGATCATGATCGGCACGAACCAGTTGCCGAAGCCACCGATCAGCGCCGGCATGACCACGAAGAACACCATGACCAGGCCATGGCCGGTGACGACCACGTTATACGCCTGCCCGTTGGCAAAGATCTGAAGCCCGGGTTCCTGCAGCTCGATACGCATGAGAATGGACAGGAAGCCGCCGATAATCCCCCCGCCCAGCGCGAAGAGCAGATAGAGCGTGCCGATGTCCTTGTGGTTGGTGGACAAGACCCACCGCCGCCATCCCGTGGGGTAGGCGTGACCGTCGTGCGCTTGCGCCGCCGTCGAAGCCATTGAGCTTACTCCGTCCATCATCCTTGGTGGCGCCTCCCGTGGGGCGCCCGGTCCTCTTATTCCGCGCTCACCGCGTCCGCCCGCGAAGCCACCGCCATGGGGGCCTTGCCGGTGGAAGCGAATTTCTGCTTCGCCTCCGTCAACCAGGCAGCATACTGCTGCTCGCTGACGATGCGAATGGCGATGGGCATGAAGGCGTGGTTCTGGCCGCAGATCAGCGAGCACTGGCCGTAGAACACGCCCTCCTTTTCAGCCTTGAACCATGTCTCGTTCAGGCGCCCGGGGATGGCATCGATCTTCAGACCGAATGACGGCATCGCAAACGCATGGATCACGTCGGCGGCGGTCACCTGCACGCGAATGGTCTTGCCGACGGGCAGAACCACCTCGTTGTCCACCGCGAGCAGACGTGGCTGGCCGTTCGCATCCATGTTCGAATCGAAGGCGAAGCCACCGTTCTGGTCCTCTGGATATTCATAGGACCAGTACCACTGGTGACCCGTCGCCTTGATGGTGATGTCAGCCGGCGGCGTCACGAGCTGCAGGCGCAGCAGGCGGAACGACGGCACGGCGATGATCACGAGAATCAGAACCGGGACGATCGTCCAGGCCACCTCGAGCAACGCATTGTGCGTCGTCTTCGACGGGACCGGGTTCCGCTTCTCGCTGAAGCGCACGACGACGTAGATGATGAGCGCGAGCACGAAGAGGACGATGATGCTGATGATCCACAGCAATCCATCGTGGAACCAGTGCATGAATTCGGCGACTTCCGTGACGGGAACCTGCAGCCCCACCTGCCATGGGGATGGCTGGCCCACACCTGCAAAGGCCGCTCCCGACTGCACGACGAGCGCAGCTGCAACGGCAAGTGCGGCCAGGAACCGCAAACGAAGACTGTCCATTCCCATCGGTCGTCCGAAGCTCCCATGGCTAGCGAAGCGCCGCACGCCCCTCACGGGAAAAGCCCCTCAAGGCTCTCATCCCCACGAGCAGGCGCTACGCCTCTACGCCACCTACCTACTTGACCCAACTCAGAAATCACAAGAGGGCCTTCCGTGCAACGTCGTTCGGCGCAGCCATTCATGCGGCATAAAAGCGCGAACATCGACAATGCTTGCGAGCCTTAATGTAGAACTCTTCAAAGCTTTGCAAGCCGCGCCGCCATGCTCGCGTCACATTCCCACAGTGGTTGTGTTTCTTGACACCGCGCCGGCGGCGTGGTCGGAACACAGTTCACGATTGCGGCTCCGGAGATGCAGGCGATTCGCTCCGGTGGTCGCGTTTGGTCAGCCATCGCGCACTCCAGGGGGACCAGTCCACCATGCATCGCTGGAAAACCCGCCTCATTCTGGCCTGTCTCGCGTTCATCTCTTCCCTCGCCGTCGCCGGCACGATGAACACCGCGATGGCACAGGGCGCGGTTCGCGGCAGCTACGGCGAATGGCAGATGCGCTGCGAAGTGCCGCCCGGCGCCAAGAACGAGCAATGCGCGCTCGTCCAGAGCGTGGCGGCGGAGGACCGGCCCAATGTCACCCTGCTGGTCATCATCCTGAAGACGGCCGATAACAAAAGCCGCCTGTTGCGGGTCGTTGCCCCGCTCGGGGTGCTGCTGCCGGCCGGGCTCGGGCTGAAGATCGACCAGACGGACGTCGGCCGCGCCGGCTTCGTCCGCTGCCTGACGACGGGCTGCGTGGCGGAGGTGGTCATGGACGACAATCTCACCAATCAGCTTCGTACGGGCAAGGCTGCGACCTTCATCGTCTTCCAGACCCCCGAGGAAGGCATCGGCATTCCGGTCTCCCTGACAGGCTTCGACAAGGGCCTGGAAAGCCTGCCCTGACGCGGACAGGCCATCTGGCCTCGACCGAGGGTCCTCTTCAGAGCCGTGAAAAGCGTCGCGGCCGCTGGCCGGTGCTGACGCGCGACGGCCGGCCGGCCATGAAAGCGACCGCGTCGTCGAGCCAGGAACCCACCACGCGGCGGGCGCGCCACGCATACCATCCGCGTACGGCGCCGCGGGCCAGGCGCCACGCCAGCAACAGGCCGGTGCGCGCCACGATCCGCACCTCCCGCGGTAAACGCGCCCAATAGCCATGGGCCTTGATGGCAGCGCGCATGAAAAGGCCCGATCGCGACACGGCCAGTTCACACTCGAACGCGCGCCTTGCCCGGGCGTCCGCATCCACCGTGGCCGCGAGCGCGAGATAATGCGCGCGATCACGCGGTCCGGGCGACGGCAACCCGCGCAGCATGTCATGGATCAGCAGCGCACGTGCATCCGCCGCCGCCTCGCTTGTGGCAATCATGGATCCTGCCCGGCGCCTGTAGAAAAAATAGACGCCGGTGGTCACGAGACAGCGCACCTCTGCCTGAGAGAGCCTGAGATAGAGATCCCAGTCCTCGTAGGCACTGAGTTCCTCCCGGTAGGGGAAGCGCTGCAACAGCGTCTTCCTGAAAACGGCCGTCGCGGTCGAGAACCTGTTTTCGGTCAGGCCCGCGACGACCGCCTCGCCTGTGAAGATCGCGTAGTCGATGAAATCGGCCCGTTCACCCGGCAGAGGAATCTCATCGGCTCCTGTAAAATAGCCGGCCTGGGTCACCACCACATCATGGTCGGGATTCCGCTCCAGGGCACTGACCGCGAGGGACAGGAAGCCGGGATGCAGGAGATCATCGGCATCAAGCGTGAGGATGTAGTCTCCCGCCGCCTGGGCAATGCCGACGTTGCGGGCATTGGCGAGGCCACGGTTGCACTCCAGCACGATCACCTTGAGGCGCGGATCTTCCTTGCGCTGCAACTGGTCAATTACGCTGCGGCTGGCCTCGTCGGTCGAGGCGTCATCCACCACGACGATCTCGATATTGTCATAGGTCAGCGCGAGGATGCTGCCGAGCGTCTCCGGCAGATAGGAACCGAGATTGAAATGGGGAACGACCACCGACACCAGCGGCTCGCCGGGTTCCGTCCCGTTCACCCCCGGCGCCGCGAGCGGCGTCTCCCACGGCCAGGCTGCCACGGGCGGCTCGACCGGCCGCAGATGGAGCGAGGGCGAAAAGACCCGCTCCAGCGCGTCGGTGAGGCCAAGGGCCGTGCCGTCGAATTTCACGCAGGTCTCGCCGTCGATCCACGGCGTATCCGGACCAAAGGCAGGGTTCCTGCCGTTGAGCACGACACGCGCGCCGAGGAGCGAAGCCTCGTAGGCTGCGAGGCAGAAGGCCTCGACATCGCTCGGCACGACGACGGTGCTCGCGGCGATCATCGCCTGCCTCACCCCCGTCGCAGTGGAGACCTCATTCCACCGGAAACGTGGCGCGAGGTCAGCGGGCACGAGCCGGGCGATCGATTGTCTATAGGCGTCATCAAACCCATGCGCGTTCACGCCGACCGGTCCGGTCACTTCAGGATGACGGCGTAGAAAGCCGGAAACGCCACGCAGGAAGAGGTCCGGGCGCTTGAAGCCTTGCACCTTCGAAACGAAGCGTATGGGCTGGTCGGAAGCGGGGACGATGGTGTCTTTGGCCGGATCGCGCCCATCGAGCAGCACCGGCGGTGCGTGAATGACGAGACGCCGCTCCCACGCCTTCGGATCGAGCCCGAAGACCTCGCGCGTCAGATCCGCAAAGGGCCGCAGCTGACCGACGACGACGTCGCAATCGCGCAGACATTTGCGCTCGAGATCGACGAGATTGAGGTCGCTGCGCGAAACCGCCCGCGCCTCCGCCTGGGCGAGAACCGCGTGAGCCATATGCAAGCGGACCGCAATGACCGCGTCGCCGAGGAAGCGCCGCAGCCGCTGCTCCTGGATGGTCGCGAAGCCGAGCCCGCCCCAGTCGGGAAATTCGACATAGTCGAACGCGTGGCGTGTGGCAGCCTCGGCCAAAGCCTGCTGGATGGCGACCGAGCGCCAATGTTGCTTTGAATGCGTATAGGCATGCGGGGGCGCGACATGGGCGCCGACAAAACGGGCCTGCCGATAGGGATCGTGAGCGGCCGTGTCCACCCGAATGAGGCCGACGTCGGGAAAGAGTTCCGCAAAGCCGTCTGTCGGCGCGGCACAGTCGACGAGGAAGACAAGCGAACGGTTGCGATCCTGAGCGCTCATGCTGACGAGCATATTGTGGATAACCCGGCCGATACCGCCTGGGGAGAAGGGGCTGAGTTCCGTCGTGATGAAGGCGAGCACACCCATGGTCAGAGCTCCAGGAATTCACGGTAGCGCTGGAATGCCACAGCATCGCTCGCGCACTGATAGTCGCTGATCAATTCGCGCCGCTCGGCTACGGGCACCGCGAGTACCGCGTCAATGCGGTCGCGGATCTCGGCGATCGAGGACACGTCGCGGACTTCTGTCAGCCGCACATAGGGGTGGTCCTCAAGCGCATCGAGACAAAGGGGACCGCGCAAGCACGGACGGCCAAGCGCCTGTGCTTCCAGATTGACCATGGGATGGCAGTCGACCAGCGAGACGTTCAGGCAGAGTTCGGCGGCAACAGCCGTTCGCATGCCGCTCTCGCGCCCTTGGTAGCGCTTGAACCGAATGGGCTTTTTCAGCGCCTCGGGCAGGGTCAGATCACGCGCATAGGCCCAGATCTCGGTGATACCCGGGCTGAGGGCCGCTCCCATCGCATTGGCGATGATGTTCTTGCGCCAATGTCCCCAGCCGGGAATGAACGCGACCCCCGGTACCGCGCGCTCCGGCAAAGCCTCGATCCCCACCGACGGCAGCCGCGGCGAGAGGTTGAAAAGAACCGGACGGAAGAGCCGCTTCACCGGCACATCGAAGCCGGCCCTCATCACGTTCAGACGCCTGATCGCGCCGCTCTGCGCCAACCGCAGGGAGGCGAACAGATAGCCACGCTCCGGCTCATGCAGCCACTGCGGCGGGGCGCCGTGATGCACCATGAACATGCGCTCGGCGCAGCCGCGACGCGCCAAGGTTTCCGTGATCGCCAGCATGTTGTCCGAGAGCCCATGAAAGACGATGCGCTCGGGCGCAGAATCGAGAATGTCGCGGGCTATGGCGCTCAGCACGCGGCCGCCCAAGGGACGCTCCGCAGTGATGGCCAGCTTGCGCCCCGGCAGCGATCCGGCGGCGGCGCGGATGCCGAACCATTCCTGATGGAAAACATGCAGGCAGCCCGCGAAATCGGCATTCGCATGCGCATAGCGGATATCGCGGTCCGCATCCCACACCGCGGGAGGCTCTCGCTTCGCCTCAACCGTCGGCTCGCCTGCCTCCACCAATGGCGCTTGCAGAGCCGTTTCGCCGCCTCCGGACGAACGGCCCGAGCGGACGAGCGGCCCAAGCGCATCATCCAGCCGAAGCCGGGCGAGGCGCGCCTCCATCATCTCCGCGTTCCGGCGCTCGAGATGGCCATTCCGCTCAAGGAGATCATGCAGACGCGCCGCGATCAGATCGTCAGCCGGCGCCGGTTCTGGCGCATGACGCGCCCGCGACCTCAGAAGCTCCAGCGCATAGGGGAGCGCTGCGATCTGAAGCCCCTCGAGGCTCAGGACCTTGCCACGCCCCCCCGGCGCCTCGTGATAGGTAAAGCGGCTCCGTCCGGATACCGCAGGGGCTGATAGGACATAGATCCCATGTTGGCCGCCGAGACCATCAAAGATCTCAATATCCCACCTCCCCGCCGCATAGTCCGCGAAGGCATGGGCCCAGCAGCCCGCGTGCCAGTTGTTCTGGAAGAGCGTGGTGGCCACCGCGCGGTTCTCGATGAGAACGAGCCGCCCCTCCTCGGCCGCGAGTTTCTGCGTCAGCTGCTCGAGCAGATTGCGCGCCTGGTCTTCATCGTTGTGGATGAGGACCGAGATCGTGAAGATGATATCGAAGTGCTCGCCGGGAAACGCCGCCTCGACCGTATCGGCGACGCGCACGCGCTCGCGAATCATCGGCGCGAGCGCCGTCGGGGGATGACCAAGAAGGTCCGCGGCCATGGCCTGCGAAAAGTCGTAGCCGTAATACGCAACGCCTTGGAGCGCACTGATCGGCGCCGCCAGCCGTCCGAAGCCGCAACCGAAGTCTAGCACGCGCAAAGCCCTGTCGAGGCGACGGCGACGCCCCTCCCGCATGAGAAACCGAAGCAGCCATTCTTCCTGCAGCCTATAAGCGCTGTTGCCGGACTCTATCCTGTAGGCCTGCTGCCGCTGATAATCGCGGCCGGATTTCTGCTTCCAATACTGCCTATTGGCGATATTCATAGCATCCACCAAAAATATTTCTTATGATAGCTCAAAATATGATAACAATTTATACTCTCGATATATTTAAATGCCTCAATACAATGAACTACATTCCTCTCAGCGCATCAAGACTTTTTCTATATTCACACGCTGCTTGCCGCCGCACGCATGTCGTCTGCCCGTGGGCGCGCCGCCGGTTTGACCACGGCGCTCCCCTATGGCTCTTTGTTCCGATCCAACCTATGCAGAAGCGCTGATGAACTGGCAGGGAGATCGTGAATGGTTGTGATGGCTCGAGACCGGCATCATGTCAGGCCGGCCCTTCGGGGCGGTGCAATCGCTTTGGCAGCCGGCCTGGCGTTGGCGGGCTGCTCATCCTCCTCGGGAACATCGAGCAGCGGCTCTTCGGTCGGCAATTTCCTCCTCTATGGCGGTGCCACCGTCCCGCCCGAGTCGGCTGTGCCGGAATATGAGGTCGTCTGCCCCAAGGTCGACGTCACGGAGGGCGGCTCGGCTATCCGGGCGGGCGGCGACAACCCGCGCTATCAGGTTTCGATTACCGATCTTGCCCGCGAATGCACCATGACCGGGGGTGGTGGATACAACCTGAAGGTCGGGGTTGAGGCGCTCGCGCTGCTCGGCTCCGCTGGCAATGTCGGCCGCATCACGGTTCCTGTGCATTTCACCGTGAAACGCGGCGATACGATCGTCGCCAATCGCACGCGCACGACCGCGGTTTCCTTCGCCGCGGGTGAAACCCAGGCCGCCTTCACGGTTGTCGAGGACGGCATCAACGTTCCCGCCGGCGAAGGCGAAGTCACCATTGCGGTCGGCCTTGGCAATGCCCCCGCCCAAGCCGCGACGCGTCGCCGCCGCTAGAGCAAGTCCGTCTTTTGCGGACTTGCTCCACTCCAAAATAAACGAGCAAATTCGCCGGCTTGGATAGCATCGGCTGATTCGATCCAAGCCGGATTTGCTCTAAGGCCAATAGACGATTGACAGATCAGGCTGAGGCCTTATGACGATGACTGTCGTTCATTCCAGCGGAAGAGTCCGGACCGCGCCACGGTCCGGCGCCGAAGGCGCAACCACCCCGGAAACGCTCAGGCACAAGGGACCGCACGGGATTTGACACTCTGGAAAGCGGGTGGCCTCACCGGCCGCTCCACCGACGGGGGTAATCGCTGGGGGGTGTATCGCAGCCGCCCCAGCGGGAAATCTCTCAGGTCCACAGACAGAGGGGGTGCGCATGGATCCGGTTTCCATTGGGACCGGATGCCCTTTTGGGCAATTATAGCCATGAGCGTCCCTTTTTTGTGGAAGGATCTGGAATGGCGGGCCAGTCGAACGACGACCTCCCTTTGCGTACCCCGCTCTATGAGCGGCATGTTGCTCTCGGTGCCCGGATGGCGCCCTTCGCCGGCTACGATATGCCGATCCAGTACGGCAAGGGCATTCTGCACGAACATCTTCATACTCGGGCATCCGCCGGCCTGTTCGATGTCTCGCATATGGGCCAGGCCCTCCTCGTCGGTCCCGACCATCGAACGACCGCGGCCGCGCTGGAGACCCTTGTTCCCGCGGACATTGCAGGGCTCGGGCTCGGTCGCCAGCGCTATACCCAGTTCCTCAACGAGCAGGGCGGCATCCTCGACGACCTCATGGTCTCGCGCGGGCCGGACCCGGCCGACGACGGCAAGCTCGTGCTTGTCGTCAACGCGGGTTGCAAGGAGGCCGACTACGTCCACCTCGACCTGAACCTGCCGGACGGCGTGAAGCTCGAGCGCCGCGACGACAAGGCGCTTCTCGCGCTCCAGGGGCCGCAGGCGGTTGCCGTTCTCGCCCGCTATGACGAGGCAGCCACGGCGATGGGCTTCATGACGGTCGCCTCGCTCACGATCGGGGGCATCCCGGTCTTCGTCTCCCGCTCCGGCTACACTGGCGAGGACGGCTTCGAGATCTCTGTCGCCAATAGCGATGCCGTGGCGCTCTGGGACCTTCTCCTGAGCAATCCGGAGGTCGAGCCGGTCGGCCTCGGCGCGCGTGATTCGCTCAGGCTTGAGGCGGGCCTCTGCCTGTACGGGCATGACATCAACCAGGAGACATCCCCGGTCGAGGCCGGTCTCACCTGGTCCATCCAGAAGCGGCGGCGCACGGACGGCGGTTTCCCCGGCTATCGCCGCATCATGCGCGAGCTGGCCGAAGGCACCCTGCGCCAGCGTGTCGGCATTCAGCCCCAGGGCCGCGCGCCTGCGCGCGAAGGGACTGAGATCATGGACATGAACGGCGAACTGATCGGCGAGGTCACCTCGGGCGGTTTCGGCCCGACCGCCGAGGGCCCGATCGCAATGGGCTATGTCGCCCGTGATTTCGCCGGCGTCGGCACGGACGTTCAGCTCTCGGTCCGCGGCAAGCTGCTGCCCGCGAGCCTCGTCCCCCTTCCTTTCGTCGCCCACCGCTACAAGCGCTGATCTACAACAGCTTTCCGGAGACAGACATGACGACGCGTTATTCAAAGGACCATGAATACGTCCGCCTCGACGGTGAAACAGCAACGGTCGGCATCACCGACTATGCCCAGGAGCAGCTTGGCGACGTCGTCTTCGTGGAACTCCCCGAGATCGGCAAGACCTTCGCCAAGGGCGATGACGCCGCTGTCGTGGAGAGCGTGAAGGCGGCAAGCGAGGTCTATGCACCGCTCGCGGGCGAGGTCGTGGCGATCAATCCCGAGCTCGAGGCCGCGCCGGGAACCATCAACGAGGATCCCACCGGCAAGGGCTGGTTCTTCAAGATGAAACTCGCCGATCCGGCAGAGTTCGAAAGCCTGATGAGCGAGAGTGACTATCAGGACTTCCTGAAATCGATCGGCTGATCGCCGCGCGATTTTCCGCCCGCCTACAGCCAGCCCCCTCGGCGCAAGCCGGGGTTTTTCATTCGACGGCCAGTCGTGCCTTCCCAGGCGTTCCTTCCCAGGCATTCCTTCCCAGGCGTTCCTTCCCAGGCGTTCCTTGGCGGCGCGCAGGAGAAGCCGGCACTCACGCAAAAAGCCCGGCGCTGGGGACCAGAGCCGGGCTTCTTATTTCAACCGGAGCGATGCGCGCAGGCGCGATCAGTTCAGCTTGGACCGGAGATCTGCAAGGCTCGATGCGAAAATGGCCCCACCGGTCTCCCCCTTGACCGCGTCCTTCAGGACCGTCTCGGAGGCCTTCAAGGCGGCATCGATGGCGGCAGCCCGCACTTCCGCCGTGGCCTGAGCCTCGGCCTGGGCGATCTTCGCCTCGGCGGAAGCCGTACGACGCGCAACGAATTCGCTCATCCGCTGATGGGCCTCGGCGGCAACGCGTTCCGCCTCTTCCTTGGCGGAGGCGACGATATCGGCGGCTTCCTTCTCCGCCGCAGCGCGCTTGGCCTGATATTCCTTCAGAAGCGCTTCGGCCTCGGCACGAAAGCGCTTGGCCTCTTCAAGCTCGTCGGAGATGCGCTTGCTGCGGGCGTCGAGCCCGGCAACAGCGGCCCGGCCGCCGCCAAGATAGAGCGCCAGAACGAGGAAGAGGACGAATGCGACGGCAGCCCAGAAAGTAGCGTCCATAACCTACCCCTTCAAGGCTGTCTTGACAGCCGCGGAGACCTGCTCCTGAGGCGGCTTGTTCCCGAGAACACGTTGAAGAATGGCATCCGCGGTATCGGTCGCGATGCCCTCGACATGCGTCAGCGCGGCTGACTTCGTCTCGGAGATGACCTTCTCGGCCGCCGCAAGCTTTTCGGCCAGCGCGGCATCGAGTTCGCGACGCTTGGCGTCGGTTTCAGCCTTCAAACGCTGGTGCGTTTCCGCCGCGATCGCCTGCGAACGGGACTTTGCGTCCGACAGCGCCGCCTCATAGGCAAGGCCGGCGGCCTCCGCCTCCTTCTTGGCGGCGATCGCCTCACGCAGGTCGCCCTGAATCTTGTCGTGCCGCAGCGCAATGATTCCACCGATACGCGGCAGCGCCACCTTCGCGAGGAACCAGTAAAGCAGAGCGAATGTCACCGCCAACCAAAACAGCTGCGACGCAAACGTCTCGCTTTGAAACGGCGGGAATGCGCCGCCACCATGGGCTGCTTCGGCCCCAGTCGTGACCGGTTCGGCCATTCGTCAACTCCGCATCGCGCGATGACCTCCGGAACCCATGTTCCGAAGGTCGGATCGCCATCACGTCAATCTCGTTTCGCCTCAGACGGCGAAGAGCAGAAGCAGTGCGACGAGCAGCGAGAAGATGCCGAGCGCTTCCGTCAGCGCGAAGCCGAGAAGCAGGGTCGGGCGCTGGCCGTCGGCGGCAGAGGGGTTGCGCAGGGCGCCGGCGAAGAACTGGCCGAAGAGGTTGCCGAGGCCGATGGCGGCGCCGGCCATACCGAGGCACGCGAGACCCGCGCCGATGTACTTTGCTGCAACAGGATCCATCTGTAGTGCTCCTTGGGAGATGGCGGAAAAACCGGCCGGCGTATCAGTGGCCGGGATGCAGGGCGTCGTGCAGATAAATGCTGGTCAGCACGGCGAAGACATAGGCCTGCAGAACCGCAACGAGCACCTCAAGCGCAGTCAACGCAACGGTGAAGATGAGCGGTAGAGGCGACAGGATGGCGAGGAAGCCCTGGGCGAGCAGGATCGTGACGAAGCCCGCGAAGATCTTCAGGGCGATGTGGCCCGCCAGCATGTTGGCGAAAAGACGAACGGCGAGGCTGATCGGGCGTGAGAGGAACGACACGACCTCGACGGCGACGAGAAGCGGCAAAAGCCAGCCCGGAACGCCCGACGGCACAAACAGCTTCAGGAAACCGACGCCGTGCTTGGCGAAGCCATAGACGATCACGACGCCGATGACGAGGAGGGAGAGCGCCCCCGTGACGACGATCTGGCTCGTCACGGTGAAGGCGTAGGGCAGGAGCCCGAGCACGTTCGCCATGAGAATGAAGCTGAACAGCGAAAAGACGAACGGCAGGAAGACCATGCCGTCCTTGCCCGCGGATTGCCGCACCGTATTGGCGACGAATTCGTAGAGCATCTCGCCGAGGCTTTGCAGCCGCCCGGGCACCATGGAGCGCTGGCTCGAGGTCAGCAGAAGAAAGACCATCACGATTCCCACCGCCGCAACCATGAAGGCAGCGGAATTGGTGAAGTGAATCGGCGACTCGCTGACGTGGAAAAGCGGACCCGAAAGGGGCTTAATCTGGAACTGTTCGGTGGGACTGGCCATTGGCCGCTCGGCTCCCGCTTCCATGTCTGCGCCGGCTGACCGACGCACTCCGCCTAACCCAAGATCAGGATCGCTTGTTCTTCGATTCCGATCTCACGAACCCGGCTGCCCGCATGACGTTCAACACGCCCGCAACGAAACCGAGCAAGAGCAGGACCATCAGTCCCCACGGCCTGGTGCCGAAGAACTGGTCCACTCCCCATCCAAGGCCCGCCCCGACGACGACGCCGGATACGAACTCCCCGGCAAGCCGCATGGCGCTTGCAAGTGACGAGGCATCGGCCTTGCCACCGGCACCGCCCTCCTCCGAAGAGGACCGGCTCGCCTTCTCCGCCACAGCGAGCCTGTCACCGAGATCATGGAGCCGCTTGGCAAGCTCCTTGTCCCTGGATCCTGCCGGGCCATTCGTCCCGGATGGCGGCGTATCACCAGCCATGACAGATCCTTAGAAATGACGGCGCGCGACGGCGCAGACAGATGACGTCCATGTACACAAACGTCAAGCCGGCACTCTTTTTGAGGGTGTCGGCGCGAAGTTCAAGGCTCCATGAACGCGGCGCACAATAGTGAGCGACCGGGAGAGTGTCAAGAATGCGGCGAAAAACAATAAGACGTTGATATACAATGGGAAATTTCAAGATCCGCCGCACCTGGGTGAAATACGTCCCCACCCCATCCAACATTAGCTCGCTTCAAGGATGCGTTCGGCCACTTCCAGATCGACCGACACGAGCTGCGAGACGCCGCGCTCGGCCATCGTCACCCCGAACAACCGGTCCATCTGCGCCATGGTGATGGGATTGTGGGTGATGACGATGAACCGCGTCTCCGTCTGCCGCGCCATGTCGCGCAGAAGCTGGCAATAACGCTCGACATTGGCATCATCGAGGGGGGCGTCCACTTCGTCCAGAACACAGACGGGCGACGGATTCGTGAGGAACACGGCGAAGATGAGCGCAGTCGCCGTCAGGGCCTGTTCACCGCCGGACAGGAGCGTCATCACCTGCGGCTTCTTGCCGGGCGGGCGCACGAGAATCTCGAGGCCGGCCTCGAGCGGATCATCCGAATCAATCAGCGTCAGCTCGGCGGTGCCGCCACCGAAGAGACTCGTGAACAAGCGCTGGAAATGGCCGTTGACGATGTCAAACGCGGCCAGCAGGCGCTCGCGGCCCTCGCGATTGAGGTTGCCGATCGCCTGACGCAGGCGGCGAATCGCTTCCGTCAGATCACTGCGCTCGTCGTTGAGGCCGTCGCGCTTCTCTTCAGCCTCCGCCAGCTCCATTTCAGCGCGCAGATTGACCGCGCCGAGCCGCTCGCGATCGGCCTTGAGATCGCCAAGCCGCGTCTCCACGGTCTGGGCGGGCGGCAGCTCCGCGTCGACAGCCACCCCGGCCTGCTCATGCAAGGTGGCCGGTGACGTCTCCAGCGTGTCGGCGACACTGTGCGTCACCTCCGCGAGCCTGGTGCGCGCGGCCTCCAGGCGTGCTTCCGTTGCCGCGCGCGCCTCGCGGGTTGTCCCCAGCTCATCGAGCGCGACCTTGGCAAGCCGGTCGGCCGCCACGAGCGCCTGTTCGGCCTCGGCGAGGCGATCGGCGGCCGCCTGGCGGCGCTCTTCCGCCGCGGCGATCTCGGACAGGAGCGCACGCCGGCGCAACAGGAAGGTGTCGGGCATGTCGGCGAGCTGGTCGAGCTCGGTCTCGGTCGCCGCGCGACGCTCGGCAAGCTCCTCAGCCGCTTCCGCCGCGCGTGTCGCGCGCGCCGTCCAGGCATCGATCTCGGCCGCGATGGCCGCATGGCGCTGACGGCGTAATTCCGCCTCACGCTGCTGGCTCTGCACCTTGGCGCGTATGTCGGCCGTCGCGCTGCGCTGGGCGGCGACGATCGCCGTGGCGCTATCAAGCCGTCCCTGGATCTCCGGCAGGGTGTCGAGTTCGTCGAGCCCCGCATCGATCTCGGCGATTCGCGCCCGCCCTTCTTCCTCCGCTATCCGCAGCCGGCTATGGGCCTCAACCAGTCCGAGACGGCGTGCCGCCGCCGCCGCCGCATTGCGCTCGGCCGTGTTGAAGGCCTCGCGTGCCCGGTCCACCTCGCGGCGGGCGGTGCGTTCCGCTTCGATGGCCGCGGCCTCTCGCCGGCTCGCCTCGGCCACAGCCTCACGGGCCTCGCGCACATGCTCCGCCGCTTCTTCCGCGGCCAAGCGCGCCTCTGCCGCATCGACCTCGAGCTCGGCCAGACGATTGCGTTCGGCGAGCCGCCGCGCGGCGGGGGACGGCGCCTCGGCAGCAACCGTAAGGCCATCCCAGCGCCAAAGGTCCCCGTCCGGTGACACGAGCCGCTGCCCCGGCTTCAGCGCCTGCCGCAGCCGCTCTCCGTCACTCCGCGACACCACCCCGATCTGGCGGAGCCGGCGGGCCAGCGCGGACGGTCCTTCGACCATCTCCGTCAGCGGCGCCACGCCGTCCGGAAGCGCCGGGTCCTCCCCGGCCATGGCCGAGACGTCAGCCCAGTGCGACGGTGCGGCGGGATCGACGGGGGCATCGAGGTCCTCCCCGAGGGCGGCCGCGAGGGCGGTCTCGTAGCCCTTCCTCACCGTCACCGCGTCGATGACACCCTGCCAGGGGCCATCCGCCGGGGCCGCGACCAGCTTGGCGAGTGTCCGCGCCTCCGTGTCCAGGCGCTGGGCGCGACGTTCCAGCTCGGCCGCGGGGCCCGCGGCGCTGGCCTCACGCTCACGCGCCGCCTCAACGGCCAGCCGGGCCTCGGCCCCCATATCCTCAGCGATGGCAAACCGCTCTTCCGCAAAGGCGAGTGCCTCGCGCAGCGGCTCAAGAGCGTCCGCTCCACCCAGGCTGTCGTCGAGTTCGGCGAGTTGTCCCTCGATCACCTCACGGTCATGCACGGCGCGCTCGACACGGGTCTGTTCGTCCCGCAAGGATCGCTCGAGGGATGCACGCGTCGCGCCGGTCTCCGCCAGTTCCGCCTGCAAGACGGCCAATTCGCGCTCGGCGCCGGCCAAACGCGCCTCCGCTGCCACCAATTCCGCCTTGAGCGCCCTGTCCGTCTCGCCCGTGTCGCCGGCGACAGCGCTGAGTTCGTCCTGTTCGCCGCGCAACTTCAGAAGCGTCGTCGCCGCGTCGTGACCGGAGGCCTGCTCGCGCGCCAGATCGCGGTCGATTTCCACCAGCCGCCGCTCCAACTCGGTCTGGCGCTCGCGGGATCGGCGCTCCTCGCCGTCGAGATCGTTGCGGGCGAGCGTGAGCCGCTGCAAGGCGGCGGCCGCCTCGACCTCCGCCTGCCGCAGGCCGGGCAACGCATGGGCCGCGATGGCCTGGGCCTTGGCGGCCTCCGCCTGCGCCTGTGTGCGCTCCGCCACCAGCCGCACCTCGGCGGCCAGCGCCTGCTCGGATTGCATCACCGCGGCGCGGGCCTCGGTGAAGGCGATCAGCAGCAGCAGCGCCTCAAGCTTGCGGATATCGGCCGAAAGCAGGCGGTAGCGCTGGGCCTGCCGCCCCTGCCGCCGCAGCGCATCGACCTGCGCCTCGATCTCGCCCATGACATCATCGAGGCGCAGCAGATTGTCCTCCGCCGCCTTCAGACGCAGTTCGGCCTCGTGTCGGCGCGTGTGCAGGCCGGCGACGCCAGCCGCATCCTCCAGGATCCGGCGGCGGGCCTGGGGCTTGGCCGCGATGATCTCGCCGATCTGCCCCTGGCGCACCATGGCGTGGGAGCGCGCACCGGTCGCCGCGTCGGCAAACAGGAGCTGCACGTCCCGGGCCCGCACCTCGCGGCCGTTGATGCGGTAGGAGGAGCCCGACTCGCGCTCGATCCGCCGCATGATCTCCAGGGAATCGGAATCATTGAAGGCCGCGGGCGCCGTGCGCGCGCTGTTGTCGACGACGACCATCACCTCGGCGCTGTTGCGCGCCGGCCGGCCGTTGGTGCCCGCGAAGATGACGTCGTCCATGCCTGACGCGCGCAGGGACTTGTACGAGCTTTCGCCCATCACCCAGCGCAGCGCCTCGACGAGATTCGACTTGCCGCAGCCGTTCGGCCCGACGACCCCCGTGAGGCCAGGCTCGATCAGGAACTCGGATGGCTCCACGAAGGACTTGAAGCCCGCGATCTTGAGACGGGTGAGCTTCATGCCAGGCCCTGACCGTACAGCGGACGGGAGCGAACAGCCCCGAAGCGCGGCGACAGTCCCCAGGCCTTCAGGATGCGTCGAGAGGCCGCAACAGGCCGTGCTGCCTCAGATACGTCATCCTGTCCCGCGAGATAATCGGCGCGAGGCTCCAACCACGTCGGAGCCCGCGCCGCCACGCACGCCGCGTGATCCTTACCCGCCGACCAGGGGGTTAAGAATCTGCTCCAGACGGTCAACCGAAATCGCTCCGTTCTCAACCTTCCCATTGATGAAGAAGGTCGGCGTGGCATTGACGCCAAGCTTGTTGGCGCCGTTATCCCTCACCCAGTTCACCGCATCATAGGTTTTCTGATCCTTCAAGCAGGCTTCGAAACTTTCCTGTGTGAAACCGGCCTGCTTGGCCAGTTGCAGCAAGGCGTCGAGCGGCTTGTCGGTGAAGGCCCAGTTGCGCTGCTGGTCGAAAAGCAGATCCGTCACGGCGTAGTATTTGTCGTTGCCGGCGCAACGGGCCAGCATGAAGCCGGCGGTCGCCAGCGGATCGAGGGGAAACTCGCGCAGGATGAAGCGCACCTTGCCGGTGTCGATATATTTCGACTTCAGCGTCGGGAAGGTCGCCTCGTGAAAATTCGCGCAATGCGAGCATGTCAGCGACGCATATTCAATGATCGTGACCTTGGCATCGGGCGAGCCAAGCACGACATCGCCGAGCGGCCCCTGGGCATTGAGGTCCGTCGGGGATTGCGCCATGGCCGACTGCAGGGAAAGCCCCGGGAGACCTATGACGCCTGCGGCAAGAGCACCGACGAGGCAAGCGGCGAAAGTGCGACGGCTGAGCGTCATCGCGATAGTCTCCTTGGATAGGGCGCCGCCCCGCGGCGGCAAGTCGGATCTAGAGTGTCTGCACCAAAAGGCAACTCTCACGGCGCACACCATAGATAGGGCAACGGATCTGGCAAGCGGCCGTTCAGTCACGGTTGCGTGCAATCCGGGCGGAAGGACGACGGCGCGCGAATCAGCGGGACAAAACCGCTTGGCCCAGCCGCCGCAATGCCGCCTGAAGTTTTTCGTCGCCCACGTCGGCGACATGGTCCTCGACGGCGCGCGCATCCGCCGGCGAGAGGTGCCGGGGCGGATCGGCGACAATGGGCCTGCGCTGCAGCGGCCCCTGGCGCAGGGCGAGGCGCGCGACGCAGCGCCAGCCGAAATGGCTGTTGACCCGCTCGATGACCACGGGCGCCATATGCTGCAACTCCAGCGCGAAAGCCCCCGTGACGCGCACGACAAGCGTCGCGGGTTCGGCCTCCTCGGCGTAGCGCCGCCTCGATCCGCCGGGCCAATCGAGCCTGACCGGCTCGGCATGGCGCGCCAACCGCTCCCCGACGATGTCCGGCCATGCCATGATGATATCGGCCGCCGCAAAGCCCTGCTTGGCAAGCACCGGCGCGATACAGCCATCCACAAGATCGGCCAGCGGCTTGGCGATATACCGTGCATGCGGCCGCCCGAAGGCGCCCGTTGCGCCACGGTTCGGCACGAATCGCTGGCCAGGCGGGACAGACCGCGTCATAGCTCGCCCCAAGGGCTCAACCGAATGCCCCCCATCAGCGCGTCAGCACGACAGGGACGACAGACCCCTAGCCGGACCGCGAACGCGTCGTTACAGATCACAGCATGGTAGACACCGAAGCCGCTCCCGTGAAGTCCGCTCGCAAGACAGCTGGCACAACCGCCGGCACGACCGCGCGACGGGGGCGCCCCTCACAGCCGGCTGCCGTTCAGGCCGATCTCCTCGCGCCGGCCGTCGGCACGGGCCTTGCGGAGGCCGCCGGTCTCCTTGCCTGGTATGATCGCCATCGGCGCGACCTGCCCTGGCGGGCGAAGCCCGGCGAGACGGCCGATCCCTACCGCGTTTGGCTGTCCGAGATCATGCTGCAGCAGACCACCGTGACGGCGGTGAAGCCCTATTTCGACCGCTTCCTGCAGCGCTTCCCGACGGTCGGCGACCTCGCGCGCGCGCCACAGGAGGCGGTGATGCAGGCCTGGGCCGGGCTCGGCTACTATTCCCGCGCCCGCAACCTGCATGCCTGCGCCCAGATGGTCGTGGCACGCCACGGGGGGCATTTCCCCGCCGATATCGACCAATTGCGCGCCCTCCCCGGCATCGGCGCCTATACCGCGGCGGCGGTGGGAGCGATCGCTTTCGGCATCCCCGCCGCCGCAGTCGACGGCAATGTCGAGCGGGTGCTGGCGCGGCTCTATGCGGTCGAAGAGCCCTTGCCGAAGGCCAAGCCGCTGTTCCACGCGCTCGCCCAGGCGCTCGTCCCCTCTGCGCGCGCCGGGGATTTCGCCCAGGCCTTCATGGATCTTGGCGCGACGATCTGCACGCCAAAGCGGCCGGCCTGCGTGCTGTGCCCGTGGTCCGCTCCCTGCATGGCGCGTGCGGCCGGCACAGCCGAGACCTTTCCCCGCAAGGCCGCCAAGAAGGAAGGCACGCTCCGCCTTGGCGCGAGCTTCGTGGCGGTGCGCGCTGATGGCGCCGTGCTGTTGCGCACCCGCCCGCCGGAGGGCCTGCTCGGCGGCATGGCCGAACTGCCCGGCAGCCCCTGGACACCGGACGGCCCGAACGGCGACATCCTTGCGCATGCCCCGCTCCAGGCGCGCTGGGCCACGTTGAACGGCACGGTCCGCCATGTCTTCACACATTTTCCGCTGGAATTGACGGTGCTGCGTGCCGACGTTCCCCGGAAGACGCCGGCTCCTACGGGGATGCGCTGGGTCGCCGCCGCCGAGCTCGACACCGAGGCCCTGCCCAGCCTGATGCGGAAAGTGCTGGTGAAGGCGCGTATCGAGATCCGTCCGGTATAAAACAGACTTTGCCGCATTTTAGCGACGATTGCCTTATCGCGTCGGTAAGACCTCGTGTCGATCATGGAGAACCTGGGCACCCGCTTGCGCGGGGCCGGATGGACCGAGATCGATGCTGACCGCCGCGAACCGCCGCTCCCTCGTCGACAATACCATCGACAGCATCCGCGCCGCGATCCTGGCCGGCACATGGCCGATAGGCGCGCGCGTGCCGACGGAAACCGAGCTCGCAAGCCTCCTGGCGGTCAGCCGCAACACGGTCCGGGAGGCGGTGAGCGCGCTTGCCCACAGTGGCCTCCTCGAGGTTCGCCAAGGCGACGGCACCTACGTGCGCAGCCAGACCGACGCCACCGCCCTGCCGCGGGTTCTCAGCGAAGCGAGCCCCGACGAACGGCTCGACCTATGGCGCGCGCTCGATGAGACCCTGGCGCGGCTGGCGGCCGAGCGCCGCGATTTCGAGGATATCGCCCGTATCGCCACCGCCATCGATGAGATGTTCGAGTCGATGAAAATCGGCAGTACTGCCGGGCGCGACTTGCGCCGCTTTCACAGTTCGGTGGCCGATGCGGCCCACAATAAGGCCTTCTCCGCGCTCTACCGGATCATTCTCTCATCCATCAGTACACTTTCGCCGTCCGGACAAAATCTGCTAGAAGCGGAAAGTGACGCTGGTGCGGTCGTCTCGACGCAGGATGAATATCAAGCACTGCTCGACGCCATCATCGGCCAGTCTCCGCAAGATGCCGCGCGGGCCGCGCGACATCTCGTCGACCGTTTTGTCACGGCCGTGGCCGGGCCTCAGGCGGAAGACCCTTCTCCGCCTTCCTGAAAGCTGGTGCAATGACGACAGAGGTGGCGGGATCAACCGCGCCCGGTTTACCCCAAGGACAGACCGCGCCCACTCTCGCGGACGAACTTCTCCCCGAAGCCGAACTGGTCGAGCCACCTCAAGGTCCCGCAGCCCCCGCGGGGGTGCCGCGATGGTGGCTTGCCGTCGTGCTTGTCCTCGTCTCGATCAACCTGAGACCTGCGCTCTCCAGCGTCGGTTCCGTACTCGAGGAACTGATGCGCGACACCGGCGCGTCCGCCGCTTTCGTCAGCGTTCTCACGACCCTGCCGGTGCTGTGCCTCGGCGCGTTCGGCCTTGCCGCTCCGCCGCTGGCGCGCCGCTTCGGCACAGAGAGGGTGGTGTTGGTCACCCTGCTCGCCATGGCCGCCGGCCTTGCGCTCCGCCTTTTCCCGTCATTTCTCCCGCTCATCGGCAGCACGGTTGTCGCCGGCGCGGCAATCGGCATCATCGGTGTGCTGATGCCCGGGCTCGTGAAGCGGGATTTTCCCAAGCACGCCAGCCTGATGACCGGTGTGTACACCATGGCGCTCTGCGCGGGCGGCGCGCTTGGCGCCGGCGCAACCGTCCCGCTCGCCAAGGCTTTCGACAGCTGGCCAGCCGCGCTCGCCTTCTGGGCCGCACCGGCGGTCCTCGCCGCCATCCTGTGGTGGCCATCGATCCCCAAGCGACGTGCCGATCAGCCCAAACCGGTCCAATATGCGGTCACCGGCCTGTGGCGGGACCGCCTGGCCTGGCAGGTCACGCTCTTCACCGGCCTGCAGTCCCTGCTCGCCTATATCGTCTTCGGCTGGCTTATCCAGATCCTGCGTGACCGCGGCCTCGACGCCATGACGGCCGGGCTCACCGTGTCCGGATCAGTGCTCGCCCAGGTGCCGGCGGCGCTGATCGTGCCGATCCTCGCCGCGCGACGGCGCGACCAGCGCGGCATGATCATCCTCATCATGACCATCGGGCTCATGGGCATGCTCGGCTGCCTGTTCGCGCCCCTCTCCACCGTTGCCTTCTGGGCCCTGCTTCTCGGCATCGGCCAGGGTGGAAATTTTGCGCTCGCGCTGCTCACCATCGTCCTGCGATCGCCTGATTCCCATGTCGCCGCGCGCCTGTCGAGCATGGCGCAGAGCGTCGGCTACACGCTGGCCGCGACGGGGCCCTTCGCGACGGGGCTCCTGCATAGCTGGACGGGATCCTGGGACAGCGTCGCCCTGCTCTACTTGGGCGTGACGATCGCGGGCATGGCCTGCGGACTGGGCGCAGGGCGCGCGCGGCATGTGAATGTCACGGTGACGCCGCTGCCGCAAAGGACGACCGTTTCCGGCGCCTGAGGTGCCGGAGCCGTCGGCGCGCCGACCACGGGATGGTTGTCCGCAATTCGCAAAAAAGCCGGCCTTCAGGGGCCGGCTTTTTTTAAACGCGATAGCGTGGCCGATCAGGCTGCCCTGGCGATCTCTCTGGCGATTTCCGCCCGGATCGTGGTGCGGAGATCGTCAAGCGGCGCAAGAGCGCCGTTGCGCTCGAGATGCCAGAAGGTCCAGCCGTTGCACGACGGAAAGCCCTGGACGAGCGCCCCGATCTTATGGATCGACCCCACCGCCGGGCCGGCGCAGAGCGTGCCGTCCGCCCGCACCACGGCGCGGTGGCGGCCGGAATGATCCGTCACGATCTCGCCGGGCGTGACGAGGCCCGCCTCGACAAGCGCCAGGAAGGGCACCCGTGGCTCGGTGCGTTTCGCCGGTGCAGCCGACACGGCCGGACCCGACAGGCGCTCGATGCCGGCGATACGTTCGCGGGCGGCCGCCGCATAGACGGGGTCGCGTTCGAGCCCGATGAAATGGCGGCCGAGACGCTTGGCGACGGCGCCGGTCGTGCCCGTGCCGAAAAAGGGATCGAGCACGACGTCGCCGGGATTGCTTGCGGCGAGGAGAACGCGTGCGAGCAGGGCTTCCGGCTTCTGCGTGGCGTGCAGCTTCTGACCGTTGGCGTCCTTCAGGCGCTCGTCCCCGGTGCATAGCGGGAAATGCCAGTCCGAGCGCATCTGCACGTCGTCATTGCCGGCCTTCAGCATCTCGTAGTGGAATGTGTAGTTCTTGGTATCCGCGCTGTGCGCCGCCCAGATGAGCGTCTCATGGGCATTCGTGAAGCGCCGCCCGCGGAAATTCGGCATCGGGTTGGCCTTGCGCCAGACGATATCATTGAGGATCCAGTAGCCGAGATCCTGCAGCGAAGAACCGACCCGGAAAATATTGTGATAGGAGCCGATGACGAACAACGTGCCGTTCTTCTTGAGAACACGGCGGCATGCGGTGAGCCAGGCACGCGTGAAGGCGTCATATTCGGCAAAACTATTGAACTTGTCCCAGGCATCATCGACGGCATCGACAAGACTATTGTCCGGCCGCGTCAGCGTACCCTCAAGCTGAAGATTGTAGGGGGGATCGGCAAAGATGAGATCGACGCTATGGGCCGGGAGGGAATTCAGGGAGGCGACGCAATCACCAACCAGCACCTCATCGACGGGAAGCGGCTGAAATTCCGCTTGTTGCACTGGTACCCTCGCCCCGGTACGCGAGACCTTACTCCGGGGCGAGGCTCCAGCGACATGGTTGAAAGCAATGCCCATGACGCGATAATCCGGTTACGCAACTGACATTTCGGATCATGCGCGGTTTAGGTAAAAATCAGGTTGAGCCGAAGTAATTCGGCATGTGCCGTTTTGGGGCTGCAAATTTTGCAGGGTGGTGAGCTAATTTTGCAGAGCGCTCAGCGCCCTGCCTTGAACGGCGCCATGCCGGCGCGGGCCAGCGCATCGACGCGCTCGTTCCCGGCGTGGCCCGCGTGGCCTTTCACCCAATGCCAGGAGACCTCGTGCCGGGCCCTGGCCTCGTCGAGCCGCCGCCACAGGTCCTCGTTCTTCACCGGCTTCTTGTCAGCCGTGCGCCAGCCGCGTGCCTTCCAGTTGGCGAGCCACTGGGTGACGCCGGAGCGCAGATACTGGGAATCCGTATAGAGGTCGACGGCACAGCCGCGTTTCAACGATTCCAGGGCCGCGATCGCCGCCATCAACTCCATGCGGTTGTTGGTCGTCATCGCCTCGCCGCCGGACAGCTCCTTTTCATGGCCCTTGTAAGCCAGCACCGCCCCCCAGCCGCCCGGGCCAGGATTGCCCGAACAGGCACCGTCGGTATGGATCTCGACACGATCGACCGTCACCGGCGCAGCCCATAGTCGCGGGCATCGCTGACACGGCGGTGGAACGCCAGCTTGCGGTCGTATTCGAGCGGGTCCTTTGGCTTCACGAGCGCTCCCGGCGGCACGTTCAGCCAGTCGACGAGCCGGGTCAGCATGAAGCGCAGGGCCGAGCCACGGCACAGGATAGGCAGGGCCGCCACTTCCGCCGGCGTCAGGGTGCGCTGCGCCTCGTAACCGTCGATGAGCGCCTGCCCTTTGGTGAGGTTGAACGCGCCATCCGCCTCGAAACACCAGGCGTTGAGGCAGATGGCGAGGTCATAGGCGAGCGCATCGTTGCAGGCGAAATAGAAGTCGATGAGCCCGGACAGCTTGGTGCCGATGAAGAAGACATTGTCGGGGAAGAGATCCGCATGGATGACCCCTTGCGGCAAGCCCGTCGGCCAGTCGCGCTCCAGCTCCGCAAGGGCTGTGGCGGTGCGATCGGTCAGCCCGGCAGCGACGCGATCGGCAGCGTCGCCGGCCTGCTCGAACAGCGGACGCCAGCCGGACAGGGACAGATTATTCGGCCGCTGGATCGGAAAATCGGCACCGGCCTTGTGAAAAGCCGCGAGCGCACTGCCCACGCCGCGGCAATGGGTTGCCGTCGGCCGCTTGACCCAGATGCCGTCGAGGAAGGTGACGATGGCCGCCGGCCGGCCGGCGAGGCGTCCCAGCGTCTCGCCGGAGGTCATGCGCACGGGCTCGGGGCAGATGATGCCGCGCCGCGCGAGATGGTCCATCAGACCGATGAAGAAGGGCAGGTCGTCCTGCCTGACCCGCTTCTCGTAGAGCGTCAGGATGTAGAAACCGCGCTCGGTATGAAGCAGGAAATTGGAGTTC
Source organism: Chelatococcus asaccharovorans (assembly GCF_003201475.1). GTDB lineage: Bacteria > Pseudomonadota > Alphaproteobacteria > Rhizobiales > Beijerinckiaceae > Chelatococcus > Chelatococcus asaccharovorans. The sequence goes on from NZ_QJJK01000008.1 coordinate 284,337, forward strand.
TCGACGCCCTCGGCGATCCCCTTCACCGAAAGCACCTGGCCGATGTCGTAGCCCGCGACGAAGGCTGCGAGTTCCTCGTCGCTCACGTCCGTATAAACCGCCATCGCCCTACTCCGCCGCCTCGTCCCGCAAGGCCCGCGGCAGCGGGAAGAAGACGCTTTCGTCCGCCATCGAGACCGTTTCCACCGTCACTTCGAAGCGTTCCGCGAAGGCGTCGATGATTTCTTCCACGAGGATCTCGGGAGCCGAGGCGCCCGCTGTCACCCCGAGGCTGCGGATATCCGAGAACATGCTCCAGTCGATCTCGTCGGTCCGCAGCACAAGCCGCGCGACAGGACAGCCGGCGCGCTCGGCGACCTCGCGCAGGCGCTGGGAGTTCGACGAATTCGGCGATCCCACCACAATCATCGCATCCACCTGCGGCGCCACACGCTTGACCGCCTCCTGGCGATTGGTCGTGGCGTAACAGATGTCCTCCTTGTGGGGCGCGGCGATGGAGGGGAAGCGCGCCTTGAGCGCATCGACGATCGCCTGGGTGTCATCGACCGACAGGGTCGTCTGGGTGACATAGGCGAGCTTGTCGGGATCTGCGACGGCGATGGTCCCCGCATCTTCGATCGTCTCGATCAGGGATATGGCGCCTTGCGGCAATTGCCCCATGGTACCGACCACTTCGGGATGGCCCGCATGGCCGATCAAGAGCACGTGCCGGCCCTTCTTGTGGTGCACCTCCGCCTCGCGATGCACCTTCGTGACGAGCGGACAGGTGGCATCGATGCCGAACAGACGGCGCTGCGCCGCCTCCTCGGGCACAGACTTCGGCACGCCATGGGCGGAGAAGATCACGGGCGCGTCCGTGTCCGGCACTTCGTCCAGTTCGTCGACGAAGATGGCGCCTTTCCGCTTCAGGCTTTCCACGACATATTTGTTGTGGACGATCTCGTGGCGCACGTAGACTGGCGGACCATAGAGCGCGAGGGCCTTTTCGACCGCATCGATGGCGCGGACGACCCCCGCGCAGAAGCCACGCGGCGCGCAGATCAGCACCGACAGCGGCGGCTTTGCAACAGGGGCATCAACGAGGGCAGTCATCATCGGTTCCGGCTGGATATAGCTGGATGTGGCGGTAGCAGGCATGGCATGTCAAGCCAGGCTGGGGTCAACGGGTCGAATATCATGTGTCAATTGAAGCTCGCGATCTTCGATATGGACGACGTCCTGTGCGTCTACGATCGCGCAGCGCGCATCGACGCACTCGCCGCCCTCAGCGGCCGCACTGCAAGCTATATCCTGTCCGCGATCTGGGAATCAGGCTTCGAGGCGCGGTCGGATGCCGGAGACCTCGATTCGGCCCGCTATCTCGCCGGCTTCGGCGAGCGCCTCGGCTACCCCCTGACACGCGCGGAATGGGTCGAAGCCCGGCGGCTCGCCATGCGCCCCTGCCCCGCGGTGCTGGCTCTGGTCGCGGCGGTGAAAGCGCGCATGCCTGTCGCGCTCCTCACCAACAACGGCTTCCTGGTCGCCGAGGAAATCGCCACTCTGTTCCCCGCCCTCCCCGCGCTCTTCGGCGAGCGGCTGTTCGTCTCCGCCATGTTCGGACGGAAGAAGCCAGACCCCGAGATCTACCGCGCGGTCGCAACCCGTGTCGGGGTTGCCCCCCACGAGGCGTTCTTCACCGACGACAAGCCGCGCAATGTCGCCGGGGCGGAGAAGGCCGGACTGACCGGACACGTGTTTGCATCGCCGCAGGGACTTGCCACCGCGCTCGCACGCTACGGTTTGCTCGACAGCGCCCTCCCCCCGCCTTAGTTCATGACGACAGAATAGCGCATGACGCATTGATGCTGGCGCCATACGCATCCGCCCCCAGGTATCGCCTTCCTCAAGTTCGAGTTCGCAGAGCATTTCATGGACGATAGCGCCTCCCACGCCAGCTACCTGCTGCCGGTCCTGGTCTTCTGCGGTGCGGCCGTGGTGGCGGTACCCATTTTCCGACGCATCGGCCTCGGCGCCGTCCTGGGCTACCTCTGCGCGGGCGTTATCATCGGCCCGGACGGGCTGGCGCTGATCGGCGAGCCCGACACGGTGGCCGGCATTGCCGAAATCGGCGTCGTGCTCCTTCTCTTCATCGTGGGGCTCGAACTGAACCTGTCGCGGCTCTTTGCGATGCGCCGCGACATCTTCGGCCTCGGGCTGACACAGCTCCTCATGACCGCCGGCGTGGCGGTCCTGGCCCTCACAGCCTCCGGCGTTCCGATCCGCGGCAGCGTGGTCACCGGTCTCGCGCTGGCCCTGTCGGCCACCGCCATCGCCCTGCAAACGCTGGAGGAACGCGGCGATCTCCACACAGCCTACGGCGAGCGCAGCTTCGCGATCCTCCTGTTTCAGGATCTGTCGATCGTCCCGATCCTCGCGCTGGTTTCCCTTCTCGGCACGACGACGGCGCTGAGCACCGACAACGGCAGCGTCGTCGCGACGCTTTTCGAGGTGGCCCGGGCTTTGATCGCCGTCGCGGCTGTCGTGCTCATCGGGCGCTATCTGCTCAACCCCTTTTTCCGGCTGCTCGCATCGAGCGGCGCCCGGGAAGTCATGACGGCGGCCGCGCTGCTCGTCGTGCTCGGCGCTGCCTTCGTGATGGAAAGCGTCGGCCTGTCGATGGCCATGGGCGCCTTTCTCGCCGGCGTGCTCCTCGCGGAATCGAATTTCCGCCATCAGCTTGAGGCTGACATAGAACCTTTCCGCGGCGTGCTGCTCGGACTGTTCTTCATGAGCGTCGGCATGTCGATCGATCTCGACGTGGTTTTCGCCCATATCGGCTTGCTGGCCCTTGCGGTCCCCGGACTGGTCATCGCCAAGGCCGTGATCGGGGCCGCCGCCGGCCGCATCTTCGGCGGCAAATGGCGTGACAACCTGAAGATGGGCGCTCTGCTCGGGCCGGCGGGCGAATTCTCATTCGTCATCTTTCCCCTTGCAGGCTCGCGGGGTCTGCTCGACGCGGACCAGGTCCAGATCGTCACAGCCCTGGCCGCATTGACCATGCTGATCGGTCCGATCTTCGCCAAGATCGTGGACAGGGTGCTGGAACGCGCCCGTCCCGTGGAGGACACCGGACACGCGGATCTCGAGGCGTTCGCCGACGCGACCGGCAAGGTCATCGTCATCGGCTTCGGACGGTTCGGGCAGGTCGTGAACCAAATCCTGCTCGCACAGCGGATCGACGTGACCGTGATCGACCGTGATGTCGACCGCATTCGCGAGGCGTCGCGCTTCGGCTTCAAAGTCTATTACGGCGACGGAACGCGGCTCGATGTGCTGCGTGCTTCGGGGGCGTCTGAAGCGACCGTCATCTGTGTGTGCGTGGACAGGCCCGAAACATCGCTGACCATCGTCGAGATCCTGAGCGCCGAGTTTCCCGGTGCCGCCATCTATGCCCGGGCGATCGATCGTGCGCATGCCATCGCCCTGATGCAGCAGGATGTGGATTATCAGCTGCGCGAAACGTTCGAATCCGCGCTGACCCTTGGGCGCGCCGCGCTGGAGGAACTCGGTTACCGCCGCGAGGACGCGATCGCCGTGCAGGATGATGTGCGCCGGCGTGACGTTGCCCGTCTCATGCTGCAGAAGAGCGAGGGATTTCTTGGAGGGGCCGATCTGCTCCACCACGGCCTGGCGGCGGTCGTCACACCCGAACCCCTGACCGAACCGCCGACGTCCCCGCAGGGTCTCAGCGCCGAAACGCGGGACATTCTCGCCGGAGAAGACACCGCGCGGTGATGGCGGAACGGACACACCTGTCCAATGGAGCCTGCAACAAGCCGGCCGGAGCCGCGGGCCGGGGCCCAAAAGAAAAGGGCCACTGACTGGATATCAATGGCCCTCGTGGTCGCGAGCTGTGATGGGACTATGTCGCCCCTTACGGTGTCGCGATATTTTCATGGGCGGCGCAGGGGTTTGCGCATGCGCTTTTCCGCGCGCTCGGCCAGAATGACGGACGGATCGCTCTTAAGCGGCTCCGCGAGCGCACCGACCACATCGCTCCGCGTCAAACCGATATCGTGCAGGGCACGCTCGTCGAATTCGGTCAACTGCCACACTTCGCGCCGATGACGCAACGCCCGCGCCATCCGTGCGATCTGGTACGCGACGCCCCACCCCCATCTCTGGAAGCGCGCCGTCCAGGCCGATGCAGAACCGATGTGGTCCCTGCTCCGGCCATGACTTAAACTACTGCTTTCACTCAACAAAACGTCTCCCATCGATCCAATCCTTCCATTGCGATGGTCGAGAGCGGACAGCCGCGCGCCATCGCGCTCCCAAGCGAAGCGCAGGCATGGCCGCAGCCGTTCGGTCCCTCTTTCTGGATGCAAGCGCAATATAGCCGAAACGGACGAATCACTACAGAGAATGTTTTTCATTGAATTCATCACGAAATATGATTGAATATGGTCTCATTGAAATTGCGCGGGGATGCCATGTCCCACCTTCTTGACTCGGACCAGCTCAAGACCTTCGTTGCGATTGCCGATACGGGCTCGTTTACGCGCGCCGCTGAGCTCGTTCACAAGACGCAGTCAGCCGTGTCGATGCAGATGAAACGGCTTGAGGAACGGCTTGGCCTCGCCGTCTTCGAGCGCGACGGCCGCCATTCACGGCTGACCGAGGACGGCGAGCGGTTGCTCGACTACGCGCGCCGCATCATCCAGCTCAACCGCGAATGCCTGGCGAGCTTCGGCGAGGCAGACCTCGCCGGCCGCATGCGGCTTGGCCTGCCGGACGACTATGCCGATCGCTACCTGCCGGAGATCCTGGCGCGCTTTTCCCGGTCGAACCCGAAGGTCGAGGTCACCGTCGTCTGCGAACCGACACCGATCCTGCTCGAACGCATTCAGGCCAGCGATCTCGATCTCGCGATCATCACGCATTGCGAAACCCGCCCCTATCCGGCCGAAGTGGTTCGCGTGGAACAACTGCTCTGGGTGACGTCGACGCGGCATTGCACCCATGAGGATACGCCGATCCCGCTTGCCTTGGGACGGGCGACCTGCAACTGGCGCCAAAGCGCGACAGAGGCATTGGACAGCGCCAACAAGAGTTACCGTGTCCTCTATTCGAGCTGGAACTCGACGGCCGTCGGCGCGGCCGTATTGGCCGGGCTCGCGGTGGCCGTGCTGCCGGAAAGCGCCGTTCGGCCAGGCATGCGCGTGCTCGGGCCGTCGGACGGCTTCCCGGCGCTCCCCTCCTGCAAGATCGGCCTGGTGCGCAACAATCGCGCGTCGTCGGCGCTCAGCGCGGCGCTTGCGGAGCATATCATCCAAAGCCTGGATAACCTGCGCCGCGACCGGCAGTTCATCGAGATGGCGGCGGAATAGCCGGGAGGGCCCGTCGGCTCAGCCCTGCCTCAACCCGAAATCGGCTCCGAACGTCAACCCGTCGTTCGGAATGAGGGGCCTATGCGTTCAGCGCAGCGGGCGGGTCGCCGTCTCGATCAGCCGCACAATGCCCGGGCCGATGATCGAGAGATTGGCGATGATGCCGATCACGACAAATGCGGCAATGACGCCGTATTCGATCGTCGTCGCGGCCTTCTCGTTACGCAGATACGCCTTGAACATGCCTGTCTCCCGTCGTGCCGCAAGGATCGGCGGAAGGCCTGTCGAAGACGTTAAGGCGCGCGCAGCGGCGAAGCTTATCGCGCCTCAGGGTGTATGAGCGGTAAAGACCGTAAAGAGCGACGCGCAGGCCGCGCCGCCTCGCGCAGATCCGACTTGAGTGGAATCATCTGATACCATCCAAGCCTTTGAATTTACGCGTCTACCCTCAAGCGGAGGAAGTCGGCAAAAGACGGACTTGGCCCTAGAGCAAATCCGGCTTAGATGGAATCGTTTGATGCCATCTAAGCCGATGAATTTGCTCGTCATTTTTTGAGTGGAGCAAGTCCGCAAAAGACGGACTTGGCCCTAGAGGGCCGCGTGTTCATGGATCCCGGGCTCGTTGCTGCGCAACGCCCCGGGATGACCGTGGGAGTCCATCCAAATGCAGCATGCCCTAGGTCTTCGACAGCAGCAGACGGATACCCGCATAGCCGAAGACCATGGCAAGTGTGCCTTCAATCCAGCGCCGCGACCTCGCGTAGATTCGGCCCATCAGCGCGGTGGAAAAAGCCAGCGCGTAGCCGATGAAGACGGACAGTCCAATCAGTGTGCAGCCCGCGAGGATCGCCTGGAAGGTGTATGGCGGGGCATCAGGGCGCAGCCCCAGCGACATGATGGCGATCCATCCGAGAATGGACTTGGGATTGCTCACATGCAGCAGAACGCCCCTGCGATAGAGCAGCGTTCCCTTCATTCTGGGCTCGGTTCCCGCCTGCCGCGCCTGTGTCGCCACCGCCGAGCGGGCGGACTTGCAAGCGAGATAAAGCAGGTAGAAGCCGCCGGCCATCTTGATCAGGAAGAGCGCCCCGGAATAGCGGGCCAGGATCGTGGAAATGCCGGCCGCAGCAAGACAAGCCCAAAACAGGCTGCCCGTCATGATGCCAAGCGCCAGGGCCACCGCGGAGCGCCGCCCGTGGCCGAGAGCGACCCCCAGGATGGCCATGTTGCTGGGGCCCGGGCTGGCGACGGCGACGAAATACGCAACGTAGACGAGCATGAGATCGTTGAGCTGATCGAGGTGCATGGGTTCACTCCATCTCCCCTGAAGCCCAACAGCCCGCGCTCAAGAACGCCAATTGCAATGCGATCGGGGCAACTTGAAAGGCAAGGGCGGACACCGCCGCATCAGTACACGAATGTCTTGAATACGGGCTCGACGTTCTCGCGCCAATCGGCGGAGTAACGGGCGAGCATGCGCTGGGCGGCGTTCTCACCGCTGGCGACGACCTCGTCCACTCTATCGAGGAAATGAGCCTCATTCCGGCCCTGGGCGTCGCGGTGGTCCCGCCGGGCAAGGCCGGCACGCGACAGCGCGAGCACCTCACGCGCCACCTCCCGCAACGGGCGCCCCGCGACCATCGCGGCCAGGCCCTGCGCGGGCACATCGCGACGCAATGCCTCGCGATCCTCGTTGCTCCAGTTCTTGACGAGCTGCCACGCGCCGTCACGGGCAACGTCGTCATAGAGCAGGCCGACCCAAAAGGCCGGCAGCGCACAGAGGAAAGGCGTCGCGCCGGTATCGGCCCCCCGCATCTCCAGATAGCGCTTCAGGCGCACTTCGGGGAACAATGTGGAGAGATGATTGGCCCAGTCGGCGAGTGTCGCACGCTCGCCGGGCAAGGCCGCGAGGCGGCCGGCCATGAGATCCTTGAACGAAGCGCCGGTGACATCGTGGTAGGTGTCGCCACGCTTCACGAAATACATCGGAACGTCGAGCGCCCAGTCCACATAGCGCTCGTAGCCCATGCCGTCCTCGAACGCGAAGGGCAGCATGCCCGTGCGATCGGCATCGGTGTCGAGCCAGATGCGCGAGCGCATGGACTGGAAGCCGGTGGGGCGTCCTTCGGTAAAGGGCGAATTGGCGAAAAGCGCCGTTGCGAGCGGCTGCAAGGCAAGGCCGATGCGCAGCTTCTGGACCATGTCGGCTTCTGAGGCGAAATCGAGGTTCACCTGCACGGTCGCCGTCCGAAACATCATGTCGAGGCCGTGCCGTCCGACCTTCGGCATATAGCGGCGCATGATCGCATAGCGCCCCTTGGGCATCACGGGCGTCTCGTCCAGGCTCCATAACGGGCTCATGCCCAGCGTCAGGAAGCCGATACCCAGCGGCTCGGCCACCTCGCGCACCTGGGCGAGATGCGCGTGGGTCTCGCAGCACATCTGATGCAGCGTCGCGAGCGGCGCGCCCGACAGCTCGAACTGGCCGCCGGGTTCGAGCGAGATCGCCCCCCCGCCCGTCACGTCTTCGAGACCGATGGGATGGTCGCCTTCCATGATCGGCCGCCAGCCGAGCAGGCCCTGCATGCCGTCGAGCAACGCCCGGATACCGCGCGGGCCGTCATAAGGCACGGGCCGGTTGTCCTTGACATAGAACGGGATTTTCTCGTGCTCCGTACCGATACGCCATTGCTCGGCGGGCTTTGCGCCCTCGGCGATATAGGCAATCAGCTCGTCGCGAGAAGCAATCGGCGACGCGTTCGAGGAATCCCGGGCCATACAAAGACTTCCCTGCGGCCCGGCATCGGGCGTGATGACAATTGCAGGAGTAGATAGAGTGCGGGACGCGGCTCGGCAATGGCTCCGCATAGAGGTTGATCATGCACAGCGCCAGGCCGTCCTATCCGGCGCGCGGCGCCCGCTCCCGCCAATCGCCGATAACGCTCTGGACAAGCGCCAGCGCCGCGACGGCTGCCGTATCGGCACGCAGGATGCGCGGCCCGAGTGCCAACCTCAGCACGCCCGGATAGGCCGTGAGGAAACGTCGCTCGGCCTCGTCGAACCCACCTTCCGGCCCGATCAGAACCGCCACCTCGCACGCCGCGTCAAGTCCGGCGAGTGCCGCGATGGGATTAGGCTCTGGCGCTTCCTCGTCGCAAAAGATGAGCCGGCAAGCCGGGGGCAGCCCCGCCACCGCTTCCGCAAGGCGGGCCTCACGCCTCACCGCTGGCACGGATAGGATGCCGCATTGCTCGGCCGCCTCGATCACATTGGCGACGAGGCGATCCTGGTTGAGCCGCGTGACCTGGGTATGCTGCGTGATGACCGGCGTCAGGCTCGCGGCGCCCATCTCCACGGCCTTCTGCACGACATAGTCGAGCCGCGCCTGTTTGAGCGGTGCGAAGAGATAGTGGATCCGCCCGAGTTCGGTCTGCACCCGGGTCTGATCACGGATGGCAAGGGCCAGCGCCTTGCGTCCGGACGCCTCGACATCCGCGCGCCATTCTCCGTCGCGGCCGTTGAAGACGAGGACGGGTTGCCCGGCCTTCAAGCGCAGCACATTGCCGAGATAGTTCGCCTGCGCCTTGTCGAGTTCCACCACCGCGCCCGCTGCGAGCTCCGCGTCGAGGAAGAGGCGCGGCGCTCGGGACGAGCGGTGTGAGGTTGCGGGGGCAGTGCTGTTCATGTCTTTCGTCATGCTGGTGGAGCGTCTGGAACAAGTGATTCGGCTGGAATGGGGTTCGAGATCGCCCTCTTGGGGCAGTCATCACCACATTGTAAGGGGCGTAAAGCCGCCAGCCGCGTTTTTTTGATCGGCGCGCCGCCATCCCGGTTCCGCACGAAAACGGCCACAATCGTGCAGCACCTGTGGTGCCGCGACAAAAGAACAGATAAAGGCGTATCAGCGATTTGCCTTTGCCGGCTGCTTTGTCCATAGACGGATAGAGGCGGACCTGTTCGCGCCCGCGACAGATGTTGCGATGCGGTATCGCAGCGGGCGCACGGGTCCCGAGGGTCAATCTCCCCCGCAGAGATGGACCTGCGGGGTGGCAATATCCGCCAATGCGAATTAAACTTATCGTTAATTGCGGCAAACGAGGGTTAGTTGATGAAACGGTTGGATGGTCTGCAGGTCTGTCGCCTGGCTCTTTTCGCCGGGCTGGCGCTTGCGCCGTTCACGGGCCCTGCGGTTTCTCCCGCTGCAGCGCAGGCGTCGGGCTGTGAGCAGATCAAGACCTTTCTTGATCAGCGCAAGGCGCTCGTCGAGCGGCTGAACAAGCTTGGCAAGAAGCCGGATGCCAAATCGGCCTGCTCGCTGTTGACGAATCTCGCCAGCAACGGTTCGAGCACGCTGAAATGGGTCGACACCAACAAGGACTGGTGCCAGATCCCGGACGCTTTCGTGGACGGCTTCAAGGCCGACAACTCGCGGGTCACGAAATTCCGTGGTCAGGCCTGCAATGCGGCAGCCCAGCAGGCGACCATGCAGAAGCGCGCCCAGCAGCAGCAGCAGTCGAACTCGCCCTTCAACGTCGCACCCGGCGGTGACGTCCTGAGCGGTCCCATGAAGATCCCGCAGGGCGCGCTTTAAAACGCCTTCAGAGCGTCGGGACAGCAGGACCGGCCCACTCGGTCCTGCTGCGCTTTCCATCTGGCGCCTCTCCGAAAGCGCCCGCCGAGACATGATCGCCCCATGATCGACAGTATCGACCGCCCCCTGCCTGATGCTCCCCGCGGCAATTGGGTCGATCGATACGCCCCGCAGGCCTGGCGACCCTATCTGCGTCTGGCGCGCATGGACCGGCCCATCGGCTGGTGGCTGCTTCTCCTGCCCTGCTGGTGGTCCGCGGCGCTGGCCGCCGGCGCCCTTGGTCGCGCGGGGCCGGATCTGTGGCAACTTGCGCTGTTCATGATCGGTGCAATCGCCATGCGCGGCGCCGGGAGCACCTATAACGACATCGTCGACCGGGATCTCGATGCGAAGGTGGCCCGCACGCGCCACCGCCCGCTCCCGTCGGGGCAGGTCACGCCACGGCAGGCGCTGGTGCTTCTCATCGCCTTATGCCTGGTCGGGCTTGCCGTTCTCCTGCAGTTCAACGGCTTCGCCATCATGGTCGGGGTCGCATCGCTCGTCATCGTTGCGATCTATCCGTTCATGAAGCGGGTGACATCGATGCCGCAGCTCGTGCTCGGCCTCGCCTTCGCATGGGGCGGCCTGATGGGCTGGGCGGCGCTTGCCGGACGGCTCGATCCGCCGGCCTTCTTCATCTACGGCGCCGCCATCGCCTGGACGGTGGGATACGACACCATCTATGCGCTTCAGGATATCGAGGATGACCCGATCGCCGGCATCAAATCCTCCGCGCGGCTGTTCGGCGCGCATGCCCGGCTCGGTATCGGCCTCTGCTTTGCGCTCGCTGTCCTGCTCGCGCTTGCGGCGATCGTCCTGGCGCATGCAGGCGCCCTCGCCTATGTCGGGCTCGCGGCTTTCACGGCACATCTCGGCTGGCAGATCTGGCGGATCCGCCGCGGCGACGAGGCGGGCGCACTCATGCTCTTCCAATCGAACCGCGACGCGGGTCTTCTCTTGTTCGCAGGCCTGACCCTCGACGCCATCCTGCGCCATCTCTGACGGGGGTCAGCGCCAGACGATCGGGCGCTCCGGCATGCGCGTCGTCTTGCGGCGCACGAGAAACCGGGGCCGCCGCCGGGCGAGCACCGCCTGGTGACGGCTGGCGATGATGGCCCCGAGGCGGACCGCGCCGACATTCTCATAAAGCCGCTCATAACCGTCGCCCCGGGCACCGCCGCAGGGCAGAAGGAGGGGCAGTCCCGTCGCCTTGGCCTGCGCCTGCCATTGGGCCACGATATCGGCCGCGTCATAGAGGCCGACGATGTCCTGCCGGCTGCCATCGACGACGATGAGAGCGAAACGGTCTTCCGCATCATCGGCGAGCGGCTGGAAGACGAGGCCGTAGGGCCACGGCGCATCCGGACGTGCGCCGCGCGCCTTGCCTGAGGCCCCGCGCCGCCATGATGTCGCCGCGGGCTTCAACTTCGCGGGCTTGGACTTCGCGGGCTTCGACTTCGGGAACGTGACCTTGCCGGCTCCAGGCTCAATTGAGCCCTTGTCGCCGGATCGGCCTTCCCGATGGGGTGGGACGCCTGGCATGATCTGACACCTTCTGCTTGACGAGCTCTGGCTTTCTTGAACGAAGCTCTCGCATCGACGAGGTCAGCATGCCGGCAAAAGAGGCGGATCGGGTTAAAGTGTTGGGTTAAGATAGCGTATCTCCGCAAAACGTCCCATGATGCTCAACGAAAGCTTGCCGGGGGCTGCTTCATAGTTCGGCAATACATACTGGAGCATATCCGGTGAACTCCGGTTCACCGGATATGCTCCAGGTCCTTGTTTCTACGCATTGTCTTCACGCGAACCGGTGTCCACTTCGCTCGAAAATGCGCTCGTATCGTGCTGACAGGGGTGGTGATCGTCGGCGCGCCCGATGTCGCGGCATTGACGGCAGCGGGGGCCGCGCGCTGTTTTGTACCGTTGCACCCGGAACTGTTGCCCAGGCGCGGGCGCGGGCGTAGAAGGCGCATGCACTTGGATTTCTCATCCAACCCTCGGGACCAATGCCGCTTTCCCTGGACAAGCCCATCCCATTGCGAGCCTTCCTGCGTGAGACCGCCGAGGAGGCCGGCCTGATAGCGCTGGCGCATTTCCGCGAGGGCCTGGTGACGACGGCGCGCACCTGGGCGAAGTCGGGCGGCTCGCCGGTCACGGAGGCCGACATCGCCGTCGACAGCCTGCTGCGGCAACGCCTGTCGGCGGCCCTGCCGGAGGCCGGCTGGCTCTCCGAAGAAACGACCGACGACCCCGTCCGGCTTGGCCAGCGGATCATGTGGGTGGTCGACCCCATCGATGGGACGCGGGCCTTTGCGGCGGGCGACCCGCGCTGGGCCGTGGCCATCGCCTTGATGGTGGATGCCCGGCCTATCGCCGGCATCGTCCATGCGCCAGCCATGGGTGCGAGCTATGACGCGGTCCGTGGCCACGGCGCCCTTCACAACGGCCGGCCCATGCATGCGGCGCAGCGGAGCGCGCGCGAAGGCCGTCGCATCGCTGGCCCGAAACCGGAGCTGGACATCATCGCCAGGCATGTCCCCGGCACGCAGCCGCAGCCCAAGGTGCCTTCGCTCGCGCTTCGCCTCACCTTTGTTGCCGACGGCAGCCTTGATCTCGGTATCGCCTCGGCCCACGCCCACGATTGGGACATCGCCGCGTCCGACATTGTTCTGTCCGAAGCCGGTGCCATATTGACCGAAGCGGATGGCAGCCATCCCGTCTACAACAAACCCCGGCCAACTCATGGCATACTCGTTGCAGCAGCACCTGAGCTGCACGCGCAAGCTTTGGCGGCCATTGCAGCACCCCGTCGGCCGGGGCACAAAGCCTGAGCCCGAGCACCTCACGTGGAGCGAGACGATGAGCGAAAACACGAGCAAGCAACTTCTCCACCTCGTCTTCGGCGGCGAACTGGAGCATCTGGACGGATACGACTTTCGTGATCTGTCGAAACTCGACATCGTCGGCATCTATCCGAACTACAAGAGCGCTCACGCCGCCTGGAAGGCCAAGGCGCAATCGACGGTCGACAATGCCCATATGCGCTATTTCATCGTCCACCTGCATCGGCTCCTGACGCCGGACGCGGTCTGATCGCAGGAATTCGGCGCAAGCAATGGCCAAGCCCCTCAAGCGACTGATGCGATCACGCCCGGTGCAGTCCCTGCTCGGGCGCCTGCTTGCGGGCTATCTTCGGCTTGTCCAGCGCACCAACACATTCGTCTGGGACGGCGACGGCAGCGCCGACGCCGCCTATGCCCGCATCGGGCCGCTCCCGGTGATCGTCGCCATGTGGCATGGGCAGCATTTCATGATCCCCTTTGCCAAACGGCCGCAGGATCCGGCCGCCGCTCTCGTTTCGCGGCATGGCGACGGCGAGTTCAATGCCATCGCGCTGGCCCGCCTCGGCATTCGCGCCATCCGCGGCTCCGGCGCGCGCGGCACGAAAGTCCGCGAGAAGGGTGGCGCCGCGGCCATGCGCGGCCTCATCAAGACTTTGGCGGGCGGCGAGATGGTCGTGCTGACGGCCGACATCCCGAAGGTCTCGCGGGTCTGCGGCGAAGGGATCGTGATGCTCAGCCGCCTGTCCGGACGGCCTGTCGTGCCTGTGGCCGTGGTCACCAGCCGGCGCCTCGATTTTCACAGCTGGGACCGGGCGTCGATCGGGCTGCCGTTCGGACGTGGCGCGATCGTCGTGGGGCAGCCGATCGCGGTCCCGCGCGATGCCGATCCCGAGACGCTGGAAGCTTGCCGGCTCAGGATCGAACAGGAGCTGAACGCGGTGCATGCGCGCGCCTATGGCCGCATCGGCGCAGCGGACCCCGGCGCTCCTTCCATGGCGTCTGACGCCAAAAGCCATGCCGCCTGATGCTTTCGTCGCTATTGAGTGCGGCGTGTTCACGTGTTGTCGATTGGCGCATTTCTGGGCTTGCAAAACGAAATTGGTGCGCTCAATCCGGAATTCGCGTGATCCCCGAACCAGACGTCGAACGGATTGTGGCAGCCGGACCGCAGCCACACGTGATGGTTTCAAGGATCGTTCGCTGATCTGAAGTTTCCAAGCGTCAGTGCCGGAACAATGATAGGAAATTGAGGTCCACCGCACGGCGAGACCGTTGAACGGTCAGCGTGAGGGGTGTGGTGGATTTGAAATTCGTCACAGAATGGATCGAGGGTGCGAACGTATTTCGGATGAGGAACACTTGAACTGCATGGAGAGGCTTCCTGTTGGCCACTGCCTGCCCCCGCCCTGTCGGCATTCTGGCAAAGGCACCGCCGCTCGATTTTTGAAGCGCTTCGCCCATTTCTTTTGGCCATATTTTGACAATTGTATCGTGGATGAAGATCACGTGAGAGACCGGATAGCACGTCCCTGGAGCCGCCTGGCATGAGCAAGCACGACAGCTTTTTGCTTCGGCTTTACGGGACAATCATGGCCACTCTCGAACCGGTGGCAGCGCTCGTCCTGCGGCTGCGCCAACGGCGTGGCAAGGAAGATCCGACACGCCTCGCCGAACGACGTGGCTTTCCCGGGCGGCCACGGCCTGAAGGGCGCATCGCCTGGGTCCATGGCGCCAGCATCGGCGAGATCGTCTCGCTCCTGCCGGTCATGGAACGGCTCACCCGCCGCGGCTTTACCGTGCTGGTCACCTCCGGGACGGTCACCTCGGCCAAGATGATCACCCGGCGCTTGCCACCGCGCGCGTTGCATCAGTTCATGCCGCTCGACGTGCCGCGGTATATCAGGCGTTTCCTCAACCACTGGGAACCGGATCTCGTCCTTGTCGCGGAATCGGAACTGTGGCCGAACATGATCAGCGAGATCCATGATCGCGGCATCCCGCTTATTCTCGTCAATGCCCGGCTGTCGGAGCGTGCGCTGCGCCGCTGGCGGCGCTTTCCCAGGAGCGCCCGCCATCTCCTGCAGAGTTTCGACCTGTGCCTGGCGCAGTCGAAGGCCGACGCCGAACGTCTGGCGACGCTGGGCGCGCCGCGCGTCAACATCGCCGGCAATCTCAAATTCGACGTGCCGGCGCCGCCGGCGGACGCGTCTTCGCTCGCAACCCTGACAGGTCTGATCGGCGACCGGCCCGTCTGGGTCGCTGCCAGCACCCACAGCGGCGAGGAGGAGATGGTCGCCGCGGCGCATCGCATGCTGCTGGCCTACAAGCCCGACCTCCTGACCGTGATCGCGCCGCGCCATCCCGAACGGGGCGACGCCGTCGCGGAGATCGTCCGGCGCGCCGGGCTGACAGTTGCCCAGCGCTCGCACGGCCTCCTGCCCGACCGGCATACGGACATCTATGTCGCCGATACGGTGGGCGAGCTCGGCCTTTTCTATCGCCTGGCGACCGTCGCCTTCATCGGCCGCTCGCTGGTGCCGCTCGGCGGGCAGAACCCCATCGAGCCCGCCAAGCTCGGCACGGCGATCCTGCACGGCCCCTATGTCCACAATTTCGCTGATGTCTATGCGGCGATCGACCGTCGCGATGGCGCCATGCCGATCTCGGACGAAGAAAGCCTGGCGCGGGCTTTGGCCTTGCTGTTCTCGGACGCGGCGCGCACACGCTCGATGGCGCGGGCGGCGGCCGCTACGGTCGAGGAACTCGGCGGCGCCGTCGAGCGAACGATGGACGCGATCGAGCCCTATATCCTGCAGATGCACCTGGAAGCGCGGGTATGACGGCCGCGGTTGCACCGTCCCGCTCCCGCAGGGTGGCAGCCGCCTGATGCGTACGCCGGCCTTCTGGTGGCGCCCGCGTCCCTCGCTCCTTGCCCGCCTGCTGCAGCCGATCGGCTTCATTTATGGTGCGATCACGGCGCATCGCATGGGGCGTCCGGGTGCGCACCCCCCGTGCCCCGTGGTCTGCATCGGCAACCTGACGGCGGGCGGCGCGGGCAAGACCCCTGTCGCCATCGCCGTCGCGGATCTGCTGCGCGCCCATCAGGAAACGCCGCATGTGCTGAGCCGCGGCTATGGCGGCCATCTCGCCGGGCCGGTCGTCGTTGTGCCCGATGCGCATGAGGCCGCTGACGTCGGCGACGAGCCGCTGATCATCGCCCGCCACGTGCCCGTGGTCGTGTCCCGTGACCGGCCGGCGGGCGCCCGCCTCGCCAAGGCCGAAGGCGCTTCGGTCATCGTGATGGATGACGGGCTGCAGAACCCGTCGCTCGCCAAGTCCGTCACCTTCGCCGTTGTCGATGGCGCGGCGGGCTTCGGCAACGGGCTCTGCGTGCCGGCTGGGCCGCTGCGGGCCCCGCTGACCGCCCAGTTGCCCCATATCGACGCGTTCATCGCCGTGGGCCAGGGCCCAGCCCATGCGGCCATCCCTAACATTGCCGGGCATCGCCCAATCTTTACCGGCGACCTCATACCGGACACCGAGATCGCTGCCGGTTTGCGTGGCACGCGGGTCCTGGCCTTCGCCGGCATCGGACGTCCCGAGAAATTCTTCGCGACGCTGCGGCACATCGGCGCCGAGGTGGTGGGCGAAGCGCCGTTCGGCGATCACCGCCCCTACCGGCCCGCGGATCTGCAAGCGCTGGCGGCGCGCGCCGCGGCGCTCGATGCCCAGCTCGTCACCACGGAAAAGGACGCCGCACGCCTGGGCGACGATATCCATCGTTTGCCCGGTCTCCTCATTCTGCCGGTGCGCTTCCGGCCCGACGACGCGACAGGCCTTGCTGCCTTTCTCATGGGCTCGCTGCGCAAGACAAAGAACGGTTCGAAGGATCCCGCCTAAACCCGCGGCAGAGTCTTGTAGCGCTCGAGCACGGCTTCGGGCGAGGCATAGGCTTCCTGCCGGTCAACGCTCCAGTAGCGGAGCTTGTCGAGCGGGATGCGCTGGCCCGTGACGGCGCACACGACATAGCTGCCGGGCTTGAGCACGCGAAAATCGGCATCGAGATATTGCAGGCTCGCCTCGCCGTTGCGGTCAGCGCGATAGTCATGCCGGTTCATGGTTACACCCTTGCTGTCTCTGTCGCGTGCTCAGATGTCGAACAGACTGCTCTGGTTACTCGGCGCGGTCTTGACCGCCTCACCCGCCTTGCGCGACACGCCCCTGCCGCCAGACCCTTGTCCACCAGCCGCCTTTTCGCCTGACACCTTGCCGCCTCCAGCGCCGCCGACGGCAACGGCGTCGACATCGCCATCCGACAGCATGATTGTCAGCGGCATCCCCACCGATACCGCGCCCGCGCTGCGGATAGGCTGACGCCCCTCATCCAGCACCAGCGCGTAGCCTCGGGCCAGCACACCCTTATGGCCGAGACTTTCGATCAGCTTCCAGACGCGCTCGAGCGCGCTGCCGCGTCGCGCAACGATCTCGGGGGCCATGTGGCCAAGACGGTCGCCCGCAAGAACCAGCCGTTCGCGGCCGCGAGCCACCCTGAGCCGCAAGCTGTGGGGCGAAAGCCGACCGGCCACGCGCATGAAGTCCCGCGCATAGCGGTGGCTGTTGGCCGCGAAGCAGCGGTCGAGCTGCTGCCCCGCCCGCGCCAGCCGCGCCCGCGACTGCTCGAGCTGGAGGTGGGGCGACAGCCGCGCGAGGCGCCGGGAAAGCGCACTGAGCGCGATTTCATGGCGGCGGGCGTTGATGGCGAGGCCATGGGCGAGCTTGCCGGCGACGAGATCGAGCCGCTGACGCGGCGCGGCGACGAGATCCTCCGGCCGCCGCAAAGCCCGCACCAGGCTGCGCAGACCGGTCCGCCGGCGCTCCCCCAGCCGCGCCATCGCCTCCCCGTGCCGGCGGCCGAGATCGGCGAGCCGCAAGGCGAGGTCCCGCCGCACGGGCACCACCTTCTCGGCCGCCCCGGTCGGCGTGGGGCAGCGCAGGTCGGCCGCGTAGTCGATCAGCGTCCAGTCGGTCTCATGGCCCACCGCCGAGACGAGTGGAATGTCGCTGTCGGCGGCGGCACGCACGACCGCCTCGTCGTTGAACGACCACAGGTCCTCCAGCGAGCCGCCGCCCCGCGCGACGATGATGACGTCGGGCCGCGGGATGGCGCCGGCGCCGGGAAGCGCGTTGAAGCCGCGAATGGCGGCCGTCACCTCCGCCGCGCTCGTTTCGCCCTGCACGCGGACCGGCCAGACGAGCACATGGCTCGGGAAACGATCCTCCAGCCGGTGGAGGATGTCGCGGATGACGGCGCCTGTCGGCGAGGTGACGACGCCGATGACGGTCGGCAGGAAGGGCAGGAGCTGCTTGCGCGCTTCGTCGAACAGGCCCTCGGCGGCAAGCTTGCGGCGCCGTTCCTCGAGAATCGCCATCAACGCGCCGACGCCGGCCGGCTCGATGGTCTCGATGATGATCTGGTATTTCGAGGAACCGGGGAAGGTCGTGATGCGGCCGGTGACGACCACTTCGAGGCCTTCCTGCGGCTTGATCTTGAGCCGGCTGAAGACGCCCTTCCAGATGACGGCCTCGAGCTTGGCGCTCTCGTCCTTCAAGGCGAAATAACAATGGCCGGAGGAATGCGGACCGCGATAGCCGGAGACCTCGCCCTTGAGCCGGACATGGCCGAAGGCATCCTCCAGCGTCCGCTTCAGGGCGCCGGACAGGCCCGACACCGTCCATTCCTGGAGGTTCGTCACAAAACCTTCGCCCGCGAAATTCTGACCCGTCACGCCATCGCTCATGGCGGCACGATACTGCCTGCCGAGAGGCGATCAAGCGGAAAGGCCCGCTTCAGGCGGCGCGATCCGACTCAGGCAACACTTGGCAGTTAAGCGACACTTGGCGCTTAGGCGACGCTTGGTGCTTAAGCGACGCTTGGCGCAACCCCACGCTTGCGCTCACGATGGAACATGTAGAGCACGGAGCCGATGACGATCGCGGCACCGAGCAGCATGTGGACCGTCGGCAGATCCCCGAACAGCAGCGCGCCGACGATCAAGGCCCAGACCAGCTTGGTGTATTGCATCGGTGCGACGCTGGAGGCCGGCGCCAGCCGCAGCGATTCGAGGAAAAGGAACTGCGCCGACACATTGAGGAGCCCGCCGAGGATCACGAGCCCCACGTCGAAGGCCGACGGCGGCGAGAACCACAGGAAGGTGCCGGGGATGCCAGCCATGAGCTGACCGGCCAGCACGGCCCCCACCATCATGTTGCGGCTTTCGGTGGCGCCGATCGAGCGCATGATCAGCACGACCGCCGTCGACACGAAGATGCTGACGAAGGCTGCAATATGCCCCATCGAGACAACCGCATAGCCTGGCCGGACCATGATGAGGATGCCGACGAGGCCCGCGATGACAGCCGCCCAGCGCCGGATACCCACTTCCTCCCGCAAGATGATCACAGATGCCATCGTCACCAAAAGGGGCGAGGCGAAAGTGATCGCATAGACATCGGCAAGTGGGAGCAGGGAAAAGGCATAGAGGCCTGCTGTCGATCCGATCCCGGCGAGAAGTCCACGCAAGGCCAGAAGCTTTGGATTACGGACATGCCGATCATGAACAAGCCCGCTCCGCTTGGCGATATAGCCGCCGCGCATGAAGATCAGAAGCACGACGACGGATGCCACGCAGGCCTGCATCGTGATGATCTGAAAGACCGGATGCCGCGTCGATAGAAGCTTTACGACCGTGTCGCAGCCGGCGAACACGAGATTGGCGAGCACGGCATAGAGCATTCCGCGCGCATGCGTTGACAGTATCACGGCAATCGCTGGAGACGGCTTGCGCCGCTCACCTCTGGACGTTTCCTGGACGCCCTATCATGCATGCTCCGCGGCTTTTGGGTTATTACAATTCGGCATGGCAGCCCAGCGCCAGGGGATCGCTTTAACGATCTGTTCATCAAGATTTTTCACCGCATGGAACGGGCCGGCCCGCACAAGGCGGTAATGCCCGCAAGCGATGCGACGAACAGCCTCCGACAGGCGCCACCGCTGCGGATGGCTTGTTCGGCAAGCGCGGGGCATGGCACTCTTTGCCGGAGCGCCCCCTAGACGGGACAGCGATACGCACCTGCGAAAGGAAAGCGGACAGCGATCATGGCACAAGACAAGACGACGCTGAGTTTCTACGCGAACGAGGCGGCTGCCTATACTTCGCGGGGCGCGGAAGCGAACCGCCGACGCCTCGACGCGTTCCTGTCGCTGCTGCCGGCCGGCGCGACGATCCTCGAACTGGGATGTGGTGCTGGCCAGGACAGCGAATTCATGATCGCAAAGGGATTCAATGTGCGCCCCACCGATGGCACCCCGGAGATCGCCCGGGCGGCGGAGCGGCGCCTCGGCATTCCGGTCGCCACCTTGTTGTTCGGCGATCTGGACGAGGAAGGCACCTGTGACGGGATCTGGGCGAATGCCTGCCTGCTGCATGTCCCGAGAGCGGACCTGCCGCCCATTCTCGCAAAAATACATGCGGCCTTGAACAAAGGCGGCGTGCTCTACGCCAGTTTCAAGGCCGGAACGGCTGACGGCCGCGATCAATTCGACAGATACTACAATTACCCCTCAGAAGACTGGTTGCGGGATCTGTTCGCGCCCCTCCCCTGGATAAGCGTGGATATCGACGCCGAAAAGGGCGGCGGTTACGACATGAAGCCGACGGATTGGCTGCATGTGACGGCGGTCAAGCCCCGTTGATCCCCACGCTTGTGGGAGAAGCCCCATTTTGCGACTGCCCTGCCCGCGATCTTCACGTATGGATAAGCTGAAGAACGATCTCCTCGTGGTGCGACCCCGACATTCCGGAGCCTCCTGTCAGGCGGGCCTCACATGTCAAATTCGCTGCACGAAGAGGTGCTGAGATAGGACGTCCGCGATTTGACCTTCCTTGATCCTGCCAATCTCATTTGGCTGACGCACGGCGCGGTCATCGCCGGGATTTCCATCCACGTGATCATGAAGCGGCCGGCCACGGGCGTGGCGCTTGCCTGGCTGATCCTGATCGCGCTCCTGCCCTTCGTTGGCCCTCTTCTTTATTTCCTCATCGGCAATCGCCGCATCAGCGGCCGCCGTTCACGCGGTTTCCAGCACCTGCGCCAGGTCTATGAGAGCGACGCGGACCAGACCGACGGCGAAATCGCGCCGGAGATCGACTGGTCGGACCTCTCGCCGAGCGCCAACGGCATCCACCATCTCGGCCTCGTCACCGCCGGCAGCAGCCTCACGCGGGACAATGCCTTCGAACTCCTCTCCGGCACCGATGAGATCCTCCACAGGATCGCCCGGGATATCGACGGCGCGAAAACCAGCATCCTGATGGAGTTCTACATCTGGAACGCCGGCGGGAAGGCGGACGAGGTGCTGGCAGCGCTCATTCGCGCGGCAGAACGGGGCGTGAGCTGCCGCGTCCTCATCGATGCGCTGGGTGCGCGGCCCTGGTGGAAGACTGACCAGCCCAAGCGGCTGCGGGACGCCGGCGTCGAACTGCGCGAGGCACTGCCCGTCGGCCTCCTGCGCAGCGCCGTCGGCCGCACGGATCTCAGGCTTCACCGCAAGGTCGTCGTTGTCGACCAGGCTATTGCCTGGACAGGCAGCATGAATCTGGTCGATCCCGCCTTCTTCAAACAGGACGCGGGCGTCGGCGAATGGGTCGATGCCATGGTCCGCCTCGAGGGTGGCGTCGTCACCTCGCTCGCCGCGGTGATGATCGGTGACTGGTCCCTCGAGACCGGCGAGAAACCTCTTATTCTCACACCGCGGCCGCAGATGGTCCTCACCCCGGCGACAACGGCCGATGCGCTGGCCGGCACCGCCGGCGATGACGCGCCGACGCCGGAGAGCCAAGGGCCCGGGGCCGCGATGCAGGTCGTTGCCTCCGGCCCCGGCGAAACGGGCGACGGGCTCCTGTTGATGCTGATCGCGCTTGTGAGCGCCGCCACCTCCGAACTCGTCCTGACCACGCCTTATTTCGTGCCCGACGAGTCGCTGCTACGCGCCCTGCGCGCAGCCTCCGGCCGCGGCGTCAAGGTTTCGCTCATCCTGCCCGAGAAGGTCGACTCTCTGCTGAGCCGATACGCCAGCCGATCCTACTACGACGAACTCCTCGAGATGGGCGTGAATGTCTATCTTTACAGAGGCGGACTGCTGCACACCAAGTCGATTACCGCAGACGGCGCGCTCGCCATGTTCGGCACGGTCAATCTCGACATGCGCAGCCTGTGGCTCAACTATGAAGTCGCGCTGTTCGTCTATGATCAAGATTTCGCGAGGACATTGCGCCGTCTGCAGGAAACCTACATTTCGGATTCCGTGCTGCTCGCCCGGGGCAGCTGGTCCGCGCGGCCTTTCCTGGAGCGTTTCATCGAGAATGTGCTGCGCCTGTCCGGTCCCCTCCTGTAACTCTCGGTCACAGCGGCACGCGTCATGATCAGGCGCACCACGCTGCTCATCCTCATCCCACGCGCGCCCGCCTGATCAGCCAGCGTTCAGCCTCCGCTGGATTTCATCAGTCAACGCGGTGATTTCCTGCGCCCCTTTGCCGGAGGGTTCGGTCTCCTGCACGCTGAGACCGCGGCCAATACTCGCGGCAAAGGCCACCCGGTTGCCGAGGCTGGTCGCCGCCGTATCCCTGCCGAGCGCCTGGATCGCCTCGATCATCTCACCCGTGAGGCCGGCGCGCTGCACGACCCGGTTGAGGACGATGAGCGAGGGCGTGCCCTCGCGGGCGATGTTCTGCAAGGTAGGATCGGTCGCCCAGAGATCGATCTGGGTGGGCTGCACGGGCACGACCACCAGGTTCGCCGCCTCGATCGCCGAGCGTGACTCGGTGTCGGACTTCGGCGGCGTATCGACGATGACGATGTCATGGTTGCGGGCGAGACCGTGGGCCTCGCGCCTGGCGCCCCAGCCACTGGCGGTCCCGAAGCTGATGTCGATGGTTTCGGGCCCGAAATGTGCCTCGCGGCGCTCGAACCACTGGCCGAGGCTGCCCTGCGGGTCGACATCGAGGATGGCGACGCCATGACCAAGCCGGGCAAAGGCGACGGCCAGATGGGCCGCCAGCGTCGTTTTGCCGGAACCGCCCTTCTGCTGGGCCAGCGTAATGATTCGGCCATCCATCGCCATTCACCCTTTCGGGTTGCAAGGGTTGCATCGCCCTTGCCAGTCCCGCAACGGAAATGTGAACCTGAGGCCGTATCGGCCTGATGACGGCGGTCTCAGCCTTGTCGCTGCCGCCCTGACGGGTTAGACCGCGAGGATCGGCATGCGGCACGGCGAAGACCGGCCCGCCATCGCACCGGCTCTGGCACACGATCATCGAAGAGATCCTTGGGATGAACATACTCCTCATCGGCTCCGGCGGGCGCGAGCACGCCCTCGCATGGAAGATCTCGGCGAGCCCCCTGTGCGATACGCTGTTCACCGCGCCCGGCAATCCCGGCACGGCCCAATGCGGCGAGAATGTCGCTCTCGATACGACGGATCACGCGGCGGTCATCGCCTTCTGCCGCGACCATGCCATCGACCTCGTCGTCGTGGGGCCCGAGGCGCCGCTCGTCGCCGGGCTGGTCGATGATCTGACCGCCGCCGGCATCAAGGCGTTCGGGCCGACCAAAGCCGCTGCCCAGCTCGAGGGGTCCAAGGCCTTCACCAAGGAGCTCTGCGTCGAGGCCGGCATTCCGACCGCCGCCTTCGCGCGGTTCACGGACGAGGCCGCAGCCCGCGCCTATGTCGCCGTGCGCGGCGCGCCTATCGTCATCAAGGCCGACGGCCTCGCCGCCGGCAAGGGCGTCGTCGTGGCCATGAGCCTGGCCGAGGCCAACGAGGCGCTCGCCATGATGTTCGCCGGCGGGCTCGGCGAGGCCGGCGCCGAAGTCGTCATCGAGGAATGCCTCGTCGGCGAGGAGGCGAGCTTCTTCGCGCTCTCCGACGGCACCCATGTGGTGGCGCTGGCCTCGGCCCAGGACCACAAGCGCGCCTTCGACGGCGACGAGGGCCCC
The DNA here is from genome assembly GCF_003201475.1 of Chelatococcus asaccharovorans. Lineage (GTDB taxonomy): Bacteria > Pseudomonadota > Alphaproteobacteria > Rhizobiales > Beijerinckiaceae > Chelatococcus > Chelatococcus asaccharovorans. Next base: position 308,234 of record NZ_QJJK01000008.1, read on the forward strand.
AACACGGGCGGCATGGGCGCCTATTCCCCGGCCCCGGTCCTCACGCCGGCGCTGGAAGCCGCGGTGATGGAGCGTATCATCCGCCCGACCGTCGCTGCGATGAAGGCACGCGGGACGCCTTACAAGGGCGTGCTCTATGCCGGACTGATGCTGACCGCGGATGGCCCCAAGCTGATCGAATACAACGCCCGCTTCGGCGACCCGGAATGCCAGGTGCTGATGCCGCGCATGAAGACCGACCTCGTGGCCGCGCTCCTTGCCACGGTGGACGAGGAACTCGGCAGCTTCGACGTGCGCTGGTGGGACGATGCCGCGCTCACCGTGGTGATGGCGACGAAGGGCTATCCCGGCGCCTACGCGCGCGGCAGCGAGATCGGCGGCATCGAAGCGGCCGACGCCATCGAGAACGTCATCGTCTTCCACGCCGGCACCCGGCAGGACGGGCCGCGCTATCTGGCGAATGGCGGTCGCGTTCTGAACGTCACGGGCCTTGGCCCGTCGATCGCCGACGCCCGGCGCCGGGCCTATGAGGCCGTGGCTGCGATCGACTGGCCGGAAGGCTTCTGCCGCGGCGACATCGGCTGGCGCGCGGTGGGGCTGGAGAAGAAATGAGGACATCGGTTTTCTGACGCATCGTCCTTGCGGGGAAAAGACCGTGGCGCGCAGTGTGGCAACCAAGTCTGAGGCACCGGACGACACCATCGCCACGCGGATCAGCCGGATCCTCGCGGACCGGATCGTCTCCGGCACCATCGAGCCTGGCGCACGTCTGCGGCAAGATCACATCGCCGCGGAATTCGGCACCAGCCATGTGCCCGTGCGTGAGGCCTTCCGGCGGCTCGAAGCCCAGGGGCTTGCCATCAGCGAGCCACGCCGCGGCGTCCGTGTCGCCTCCTTCACGCTGGAGGAGGTCAAGGAGGTCGCGGAGATGCGCGCCGCGCTGGAGGGCCTCGCCCTGCGCCATGCCGCGCCGCATCTGACGGCGGCCATTCTCGAGGCGGCCGAGGCTGCGACAAAGGCCGGGGATCTCTCCCGCGACGTCCGCTCCTGGGAAGAGGCCAACCGGCGCTTCCACCGGCTGATCCTGACCCCCTGCGGCATGCCCCGCCTGCTGGCGGCGATCGACGACCTGCATGCGGCCAGCGCCCGCTTCCTTTTCGCAAGCTGGCAGACGCAGTGGGAAACCCGCACGGACCACGACCACCGGGCCATCCTCGCGGCCCTCCGCCAGGGCGATGTCGATACCGCCTGCGCATTGCTGGCGCGCCACGTGCGGTGGATCGGCCAGCGCCCCATCGACGGCCCGGCTGGCCAGAAGCGCAAGGCCTTCGTGGTCGGCTGACACGCCGGAATCCCGGATCCGAAATTCGCGCCGGCCTTGCCGAAGGTCGCGGTCATTCCGGGGCTTCGTGTCAGCGAAGAACCCGGAATCCATGAACACGGCGTCGGACAAAAAAGACGCGTCGGACCGGTACGCTATCAGTCTGCGGTGGTGTTCATGGATTCCGGGCTCGGGCCTTTCGGCCCGCCCCGGAATGACGACGGAGGTCCCGGTCGCTTCACCCCGACACCTGCCCACAGGCACTAGGCTCAATCGACATTCGAGAATTGCCGCAAGAGTTACATTGTCATCACCGGGCTTGTCCCGGTGATCCCGACAGGAATGGCGCCTCGATACATCGGGATGGCCGGGACAAGCCCGGCCATGACAGCTGAAAGCGCTGAATGTCGATTGGTCCTAGGCTTCTTCGGTGCGCCCGGTCAGGAGAATGCCGCCCATTCAAATTATCTATAATTTTTACAGCCGCGGCGTCAGGCAGCGCCTTCTCGCGCATAGTGCCGCGACCTGCTTGCGCGGGGCGACCTTTTGTGGACTTATTCATAGATCGAATCATCATTTTATCTATAATCTGGAGGATCGCATGACAGATTTGACCGCTTCCGGCTCGCCGTCGCCGCTGTTGCTGCAAGGCCGTTCGCGTCCCGTTCAGCTCGCGGCCGTCGCGCTGGGCACCCTTTTTCTCGCCATCTCATCGCAGATCGCGGTGCCGATGGTTCCCGTACCCGTCACCATGCAGACATTTGCGGTCACCCTTGTCGGCGCCATCTTCGGCTGGCGCATGGGCGCCCTCACCGTGCTCGCCTGGCTCGCGGAAGCCATGATCGGCCTGCCGGTCCTGGCGGGCGGCGCAAGCGGCATCGCACCGTTCGTGGGGCCGACGGCCGGCTATCTCCTGGCCTTCCCCTTGATGGCCGCGGGCGTTGGCGTCTGTGCCGAGCGCGGATGGCTGGCGCGCCACTGGGTGTTGGCATTCGCGGCGATGCTCGCCGCCAATCTCTTCGCTCTGGTGCTGGGCACCGCATGGCTCGCGGGGATACTGGGCCTCAAAAAGGCGATCGCCGTCGGCGCGACACCCTTTCTCATCGGCGCGGTGCTGAAATCGGCGCTGGCGGCGGCGCTCGTCACGGCCGGGGGCCATTTCGTCAGGGCCCGTCGGGGGTGACTGTCCGGCTGCGCCCGCACCATCTCCTGTGCATGCTGACCTATGCCGGCCGCGGTTATTCCGCGGCCTTCACCGCCCATTTCGACGCGCTCATCGCGCGGCTCGGATCGGAAGACATCCTCATTGTCGCCGGTCCCGACGACATCTGCGCGCCGCTCATGGGCGGCCCGGAGGCCGGCGATGCGCATTGCCGGGCCCCGCATATCGAGGCCCGCGACAGTGCGGCGGCGCGCGCCGTCGCATCCGTGCTGCAACGCCCGGTCTGCACGGGCGCGCGTCTGACGATCAGCCGGAGTGAACGGGACCGCCTGAGGGCAGCCTTCAAGGCCGGAACATCGCGCGCCGCCTGTGCGGGCTGCAGTTGGGCGAACCTCTGTGGCGCAATCGCCGGTGCCGATTTCGCCGGCACCCGGTTGCTGTGAGGGGCGTCAGGTCAGGGGGATTGCCACGATCTCGCGGAAGGCCGGCCGCTCGTTCAGCCGCGTGAACCAGGCCGCGAGATGCGGCAGCTCCGGGCGCTCGATCGGCACGCCAAGCCAGCCATAGGCATGCGGCCCAAGGGCGATATCGGCAACACCGAAGGTCGCTCCCGAGAGATAGGGCTGTTTGGCCAGAGCCGCGTCGAGGATCGTGAACAGCTTGGCACAGCCGGCGAGCCCGCGCTCAAGCTCCGCGTTGTCCCGCTCCGCAGGGGAGCGCCGCACGAGATTCCAGAGGACGCAACGGAACGGCTCGATCAGTCCGCCCAGCGTCCAGTCCATCCATTTTTCCATGGACGCGCGCCCGGCCGGATCGGCCGGATAAAGCGTGCCGTCGCCGTAGCGCGCCGCGAGATAGCGCACGATCGTGTGCGATTCCCACAGGATGAGGTCCCCGTCCTTCAAGGTCGGGACGAGGCCGTTCGGGTTCATCGCGCGATAGTCTGGATCATCGACGACGCCAAAGGCACCGCCCGCATCGATGCGCTCGAAGGCGAGGTCGAGCTCCCGCGCGCACCACAGGGCCTTCTTGACATTGGTGGAATTGGCCCGTCCCCAGATCGTCAGCATTGTCCGCGACTCCTTCATGCCTGGCGCGGCAGTGAAGAGTGCCGGCGCCGGAAGGTCAAGGCTGCCGTCTGGATGACATGGACGACGCGGAGCGAAAACCGGAGTTGTCATTTCCCCGCGCGGAGCGCGAGAACCACCGTGTCATCCTCGGCGGCGCGAAGCGCCGGGAAGAGGATCCATGAACGCTGTCGCTCTTCGCAATGTCCGCCGGTGTTCTTGGATTCCCTTCCCGCGGGCTTACGCCCGCGCCGGGAATGACACCACCGCTCCTCGCTCTGCGCGCCGAGGGCATGACACGCGGAATTGCTCGCTAGACCCGAAGGAGCGCATAGCCCGGCCCGGTCGCCTCACGCCGCCTTGGCGCTCTTCTGGTAATCCTTCACGTCGGTGAAGGTGATGTCCTTCCAGCGGTCCTGCTCGTATTTCAGCGAGAAGGCGTTGGCGGCGAGGAAGACCGGATCGCCGTCGAGATCATTGGCAATCGAGGAGCCATGGGCGTTGAGGAAACGCTCATGCTCCACCTTGTCCTTCGCCTCGATCCAGCGGCAGATGGAGAAGCGCGTCTGCTCATAGTCGATCGGCAGACCATATTCGGCCTGGAGCCGGTCCTTCAGCACGTCGAGCTGGAGCGCACCGACCACGCCGACGATGGCGCCGGAGCCGTCATGCGGCAGGAAGAGCTGCACGACCCCCTCCTCCGCCATCTGCTGCAGGGCCTCGCGCAGCTTCTTGGCCTTCATCGCATCGTTGAGCTTGATACGGCGCAGGATTTCCGGCGCGAAGCTCGGCACGCCGCGGAAGACGATGTCCTCGCCCTCGGTCAGCGTATCGCCGATCCTGAGCGTGCCGTGGTTCGGCAGCCCGACCACGTCGCCGGCGAAGGCTTCGTCGACGATGCCGCGTTCACGGGCGAAGAAGAACTGCGGTGCGGAGACGGTGATCGGCTTGCCCGTGCGGACGAGCTTCGCCTTCATGCCGCGCGCCAGCTTGCCCGAGCACACGCGGATGAAGGCGATGCGATCGCGGTGGTTCGGGTCCATATTCGCCTGGATCTTGAAGACGAATCCCGTCATGCGCGGCTCGCTCGCCGCGACCGTCCGCTGGTCCGCCTCCTGGTCGCGCGGGGCCGGCGCCATCTCGGCGATGGCGTCGATCAGGTCGCGCACACCGAAGTTGCGGAGCGCGCTGCCGAAGAACACCGGCGTGAGATGCCCTTCCCGGAAGGCGTCGAGGTCGAACGGCTTGCAGGCCTCCAGCGCGAGCCCCGCCTCCTCGCGCCATGCGTCGATCTCATGGGCGGGGAGCAGCGTGTCGATCAGCGGATCGTCGGGGCCGGAGACCGGCGTCGGCTCTTCCTCGACATCGATGCGCCGCAACAGCTTGTGACGCAGGTCGATGGTGCCGGCGAAGCTGCGGCCGGAGCCGACGGGCCAGGTGACGGGTGCGGTGTCGAGGGCCAGCGTCTGCTCGATCTCGTCGAGAAGCTCGAAGGGGTCGCGCGTCTCACGGTCCATCTTGTTGATGAAGGTGATGATCGGGATGTCGCGCAGGCGGCAGACCTCAAACAGCTTCTTGGTGCGCGCCTCGATGCCCTTGGCCGCGTCGATCACCATGATCGCGGAATCGACGGCGCTCAGCGTGCGGTAGGTGTCTTCCGAGAAGTCCTCGTGGCCGGGCGTGTCGAGCAGGTTGAAGACCCGGTCGGCATATTCGAAGGTCATCACCGAGGTGACGACCGAGATGCCGCGCTGGCGCTCGATGGCCATCCAGTCCGAGCGCGTCTGGGTGCCGCTGCGCTTGGCGCGCACCTCGCCCGCCATCTGGATGGCGCCGCCGAACATCAAGAGCTTTTCCGTGAGCGTCGTCTTGCCCGCGTCCGGATGCGAGATGATGGCAAAGGTGCGCCGGCGCGCCACCGGGGACGTCTCAGTCATGACTTTATCTATGATCTTGGCAAAGAGAGCCGCCGCGCGGCATTGTCGAGAGGCGTAGGGCCTCGGGGCCCAGAGATCAAGTCAAGAGATCGAGCCAAGACATCAGGCGAAGACATCAGGCGCTTCCAATCGCCGCCACGCCGAAACCGCGCCGGGTTCGGTCCGCAGGCTGAAGCGACGTCCGGCGCTTCTCATGGAATCATAGCTTGGGAACCTCCGTGTCATCCCGGAAACGGCGAAGCCGTTGTCCGGGATCCATGAACACCGCCGCTCCAAGGAAAAGACGCCTTGCATAGAGGCTGACGGCCATTTCATGGACAGTAGCGGTTATGGATCCCGGGCCCTCGCTTACGCTCATCCCGGGATGAGCGTAAGCGAGGGCCCGGGATGACCGCGCGTTATCTGTCAAAGTCGATCCGACCTTGCGGGAACCGGGACGGAGTTGCATGAATTTCGACGTGAGGCATTTCAAGGACCCCCCCATGGCCGATCTCGCTGATCTCTTTCCCGGCTTCCAATCCCACTGGATCGACGTGGAGATGGGCCGCATCTTCGCCCGGAGCGGTGGCTCCGGCCCGCCGCTCATGCTGCTGCATGGCTTCCCGCAGACCCATGTCTGCTGGCATCGCGTGGCGCCACGGCTCGCCGAACATTTCACCGTCGTCGCCATGGATCTGCGCGGCTACGGCTGGTCGACGGCGCCTGACAGCGACCCGGCCCACGCGGCTTATTCCAAACGCGCCATGGGGGAGGATGTCGTTGCCGTGATGAGCGCGCTGGGCCATGCGCGGTTCGCGCTGATGGGCCATGATCGCGGGGCGAGGGTGGGCTATCGGCTGGCGCTCGATGATCCCGGGCGCCTGACTGCGCTCGCCCTTCTCGATATCGTCCCGACCATGGTGCAATGGCAGCGCATCGCCAGGGACGCGAGCGTCGCGCCGCACTGGCGCTTTCTGGCAGAGCCCGCGCCTCGCCCGGAGACCGAGATCCTGAAAAACCCGCAGCGCTATTTCGATGGCCTGCTTGCGGCCTGGTCGGGCAGCGGCGACCTCTCCGCCTTCGATCCGCGTGCACTGGCCCATTATCGCGCCGCCAGCAACGAGCCGAACCGCATCCATGCCTTCTGCGAGGACTATCGCGCCGGCGCGGGCGCCGACCGCGAACAGGACGAGGCGGATCTTGACGCCGGAAAGACGATCGCCTGCCCGAGTTTTCTCGTCTGCGGCGAAAGCTATCTCTCCGGCGGGGCGGGGCCGGCGCTGACCGCATGGCACAGGACATTTGCGCCCGATATGACGGGGACGGCCGTGGAGGCGGGCCATTTCGTCGCGGAAGAAGCGCCCGAGGCCGTGCTCGACGCCGTCATTCCGTTCCTCTCGGGTGCCCGATGACATCCATTCGTGACGCGACAACCGACGATCTCCGGACGATCATTCAACTGCTGGCGGACGACCAGCTCGGCAAGGCCCGCGAGATCCTGCCGGACGACGCCGTTCCCGCCGGCTATCTCGCCGCCTTCGAGGCCATCACGCGTGATCCCAACAACCGCCTGATCGTCATGGAGGACGAAGGCCGCGTGGTCGGCTGCTGCCAGCTCACCTTCATTCCCGGGCTGAGTTATCGCGGATCGACGCGGGGCCAGATCGAGGGCGTGCGCATTGCCGAGAGCCACCGCAACAAGGGGTTGGGCTGCGAACTCATCGCCTATGCGATCAACGCCTGCCGCGCCAAGGGCTGCCGCTTCGTGCAACTCACCAGCAACGCTGTGCGCACCGACGCCCGCCGGTTCTATGAGTGCCTCGGCTTCGTCGCGAGCCATGTCGGCATGAAGCTTGATCTGGGTTGATCTCTGGACTGGCCTCCCGGTGTCATCACGGGTCAGGCGCGCGGGATCGAGGCGGGAATCCATGAACGGCCACGGCCACTTATTGGGATGCAACGCGTTGTGCTATGATGGCTCCTGACAGGAGAAGATCATGAGTATCACCCGCCGCGCGACCATCACGATCGAGGTCGATGCCGACCTGCTCGATGAGCTGCGTGCATCAGTCGGCGACGACCGCCAAGTCGGGGATCTCCTGGAGAAAGCCGTCGAAGAGTTGGCATCATCATTCGCGCGCTCACCAAAGATGGCCTCGCGTGAAAGCGTGGTTGAGGCCTATGAACAGAGTGTGAAGCAGTATGGCACGCTCTACGAACGCCTCGCGAAATGACACGCTACATATCGCTGGAGCTTGCGATCGATCTACACGACCGGCAATTGGAACAGTTTGGGGGTGCACCGGGAATTCGCGACAAGGGAGTGCTCGAAGCGGCGTTGGCGCGACCGTTGCACGGCTATTAATCCGATCTTGTGGAGGAAGCGGCGGCTCTTTGGGAAAGCATGGCGCAGAACCATCCCTTCATCGATGGGAACAAGCGAGCTGCTTTCGCAGTCATGCACGTCTTCCTTCTGCTCAACGGCCTCAAGCTCACCGCAAGCTCTGACGACACCTACGCCTTCATCATCGGCCTCTATGAGGCCAAGGCTTTCAGGTATGACGCCCTCCTCGCGTGGCTGAAAGCCAACACCTCATCCTGACGCTGCGGGGATGACAGCGGGGCCTGCCTGCGCTAGGACGCTGGGCAACGCGGCCAATCGCGTATCCGATTTTATGACGGCGCCATTCCATGTCAGACCAAGCCAAAGCTCAGAAGCTCCTCGCACGCCTGCCGCGCGGCCTCAGTGACCGCGGCCCTGCCGATGTGGCGGCGACCGAGCATATGCTCGCCAAAATCCGCGAGACCTATGAGCTCTACGGCTTCGAGGCGGTGGAAACGCCCTTCATCGAATTCACGGATGCGCTCGGCAAGTTCCTGCCCGACCAGGACCGCCCGAATGAAGGCGTGTTCTCCTTCCAGGACGATGACGAGCAGTGGCTCTCGCTGCGCTATGACCTGACAGCGCCGCTCGCCCGCTATGTCGCGGAGAATTTCGACGCCCTGCCGAAGCCCTACCGCAGCTATCGCGGCGGCTGGGTGTTCCGCAACGAGAAGCCCGGCCCCGGCCGCTTCCGCCAGTTCATGCAGTTCGATGCCGACACCGTCGGCGCGGCCTCGGTCGCGGCCGATGCCGAGATCTGCATGATGGCGGCCGATACACTGGAGCGCGTCGGCATCAGCCGCGGCGACTATGTCATCAAGGTCAACAACCGCAAGGTGCTCGACGGGGTGCTGGAAGCCATCGGCCTCGGCGGCGACGACAACGCCAGCCGCCGCCTGATCGTGCTGCGCGCCATCGACAAGCTCGACAAGGTCGGACCGGACGGTGTGCGTGATCTCCTCGGCAAAGGCCGCATGGATCCCTCCGGCGATTTCACCAAAGGGGCAGGCCTTGCTCCGGACGCGATCGAGCGCGTCCTCGCCTTCACGGCGGCGGGCGGCGACAACGCCCTTGCCACCACAGCCAATCTCGATGCCGTCGTGGCCGGCAGCGACCGTGGCGCCGAGGGCGTCGCCGAATTGCGCGAGATTGCCAGCCTGATCACCGCCGCCGGCTATGACGACGGGCGGATCGTCATCGATCCCTCCGTCGTACGCGGTCTCGAATACTACACCGGTCCCGTCTATGAGGCGGATCTGACCTTCACCGTCCAGAACGACGAGGGCCAGACGGTGCGCTTCGGCTCGGTGGCTGGCGGTGGGCGCTATGACGGCCTCGTCTCACGCTTCCGCGGCGAGCCCGTGCCCGCGACCGGCATCGCCATCGGCGTGTCGCGGCTTCTCGCCGCGCTCAAGGCCGTGGGCAGCCCGCTGGTATCGGCGGCGACGAGCCGCGGCCCCGTGGTCGTCCTGGTGATGGACCGTTCCGAGATCGGCCACTATCAGACGCTGGTGGCGACCCTGCGCCAGGCCGGCATCCGCGCCGAGCTCTATCTCGGCTCGTCGGGCATGAAGGCGCAGATGAAATATGCCGATCGGCGCGGCAGCCAGTGCGTGGTCATCCAGGGTTCGGATGAACGCGCCAAGGGCGAGGTGACGATCAAGGATCTCGTGCTCGGCGCCGAGCTGGCAGGTCTCGGAAAGGACGGCGCCGGCAAGGACCGCGAGGACTACCTCGCCCGCCAGGCCGAGGCGCAGTTCGCCGTGCCGGAGGGCGAAGTCGTGGCAGCCGTGACGAAGGTGCTCGCCCGCCACGGCTGACGTGTGGATGAGCCTTTTCGCGTCGCGCGCCAGTCGCCATTCACCCTTCCGGCAGAATTGGGTCGCGCATGACAGGCGCGCTTGCTAAAGACGCCTGCAATGTAAGGTGAATGGGTTTCGTCATGCTTGAACTCGATCAGGCGAATGCGCTTGGTGCGCTGTTCGCACGGGCCGGCTACAGCCGGGTCGAGCCGGCTGTGTTGCAGCCGGTCGATGTCTTCCTCGATCTCTCGGGCGAAGATATCCGCCGGCATATGTTCGTCACCCAGGATGCCACGGGTCGCGAGCTCTGCCTGCGCCCGGACTACACGATCCCCGTCAGCCGGGATTATCTCGCCTCGGCTGAGGCGGGGCAGCAGGCTGCCTTCAGCTATCTCGGCCCTGTCTTCCGGCTGCGCGCGGGCACCTCGGGCGAGTTCCCGCAGGCCGGCGTCGAATCCTTCGGCCGTGGCGATCAGGAAGCCGCCGATGCGGAAATCGTGGCGCTCGCCCTTGAGGCGCTGGCTTCTCTCGGCATCACCCAACCTGTCATCCGCATGGGTGACGTCGGACTTTTGACGGCGCTCCTCGACAAGCTCGATCTCGCACCGCCGGTGCGCCGACGCGTGCTGCGCGCCGTCGTCCAGGGCCGGCTCGACGGCGTGCTCGACGGCGGCGACATCAACGGCCGCAACGGCCAGGACCATGCGGGCCTCCTCGCGGCCATCGAGGGACAGGACCCGCAGGCCGCCCGCGCCTTCGTCGAGGACGTGATGGCGATCGCCGGCGTGACCAGCGTCGGCGGGCGTTCTGCAGGCGAGATCGCCGAGCGCTTCCTGGCGCGCGCCTCGAGCCGCCACGCCCGCATCGACGATGGGATCCGTGACATCCTGACGCGCTACCTCGCCATTTCCGGCGATCCCGACACGGCGATCGGCGAGATCCGCTCCCTCACCCGTGATGCCGGCCTTAATCTCGATGCCACGCTCGACCAGTGCGAGGCGCGTACCGGCTTCATGGCGGCGCGCGGCCTCGATGTCGGCAGCTTCGTCTTCGCCGCCGACTTCGCCCGGAACCTGGATTACTACACCGGCCTCATCTTCGAGGCACATGACCCGAGCCGACCGGAGACGAAGCCCATCGTCGGCGGCGGTCGTTATGACGGCTTGCTCAGCCATCTCGGAGCCCGCGCGCCGATCCCTGCCGTCGGCTTCGCCATCTGGCTCGATCGCCTCAACGGCGATGCATCTCGATCCACCAGCGCGGGAGACCGGCCATGACGGCGCCGCTCGTTCTGGCCGTACCCTCCAAGGGCCGGCTGCAGGAGAATACCGCGCGGTTCTTCGCCCAGGCGGGCCTCGACTTCGTGCAGCCGCGCGGGGCGCGCAACTACCGCGCCTTGATTTCCGGTGTGCCGAACGCGGAGGTGGTCTTCCTGTCGGCGGCCGAGATCGTGACGCAGCTCGCGGCCGGCACGGCCCATCTCGGCGTCACGGGCGAGGATCTCATCCGCGAGGAAATCGCGGACGCCGATTCCGTGGTGGAACTGCTCACCCCGCTCGGCTTCGGCCAGGCCAATGTGGTCGTCGCCGTGCCGCAGGCCTGGATCGACGTGCGCAGCATGGCCGACCTTGACGACGTGGCGGCAGACCTGCGCCACCGCCACGGCCGGCGCCTCAGGGTCGCCACCAAATACATCAACCTGACCCGGCGCTTCTTCGCCGCGCATGGCATCGCCGACTACCGCATCGTGGAGAGCTTCGGCGCCACCGAGGGCGCGCCGGCGTCGGGCACGGCCGAACTCATCGTCGATATCACCACGACGGGGACGACGCTGGCCGCCAATGCGCTGAAGATCGTGGACGATGGCGTCATCCTGCGGTCGGAGGCGAACCTGGTCGCTTCGGTGACGGCCGAATGGGGCCCGGAGGCGCAAGCTGCTGCGCGGACCATTCTGTCGCGCATTGCCGCCGAGGAAGAGGCCCGGACGTCGCGACAACTGCGGGCGTTGCTGCCGGACTTCGACGAGGCGCTGCGGGTCGAGATCGAGGGGCGCCTCGGCTGCCGCCTGCCCTTCGGCGGACCGGACGAGCGGGGGCTCCTGACGATCCATGCGCCGGCCAAGAATGTCTTCGCCGTCGTCGATCTCCTGTCCGCCAATGGCGCTGATCCCGTCACCGTGCAGCGCGTGGACGCGGTTTTCCGGGCCGCCAACGCCCTGTCCGACCGCCTGTTCGCGCGCATCGGCTGAGGATACCGCGCTCACGGACTTGTTTCCGCGCATCGCCGACGCATGCCATGCCTTCGCCACGGAGGCGTTGCATTGATCGCGACCTGCGCCCTTTGGCATTGCGACGCGGGTGATTTCCCTCTGGCGAAGGGTGCTGGATAGGGTTAACAAGGCAAGAGGGAAGGTGAGGCGTGACAACCAGGAGTTTCACCAGTGGCGTGCGGCCGGCGGACGGTGCCCCATGCCATGCCGAAACTACGAAAGTGATCATTTCCAATGGGATAGGGTTTCAGGCCTCCGGAAACCGCCTTTCCCTTCGCGGTATCATGCTCTAAGGTCCGCAGAGATCGGTTGGAAGAACCCATGAAATTTCGTTACGCCTTGCTAGCCCTCTGCCTTGTCTCCGTTGTGCCGGCCCATGCCCAACAGGGTAGCTCCCGCGGTGGAACGCCCCCCCAGGAGGCGCAGCAGAAGCAGCAGCCCCGACGCGAGAAGCAATTTCCCCTTGGTGCATCCTGGGTGGCCGTCAGCCTGAACGACAAGCCCCTGCCGCGCGGTGCCCAGCGTCCTTCCTTCACGGTCGACCAGACCCTGCGCATGCGCGGTTTCGGTGGTTGCAACACATTCTCGGCCACCGCCTATCCCCTGCGCGGCCAGACCTTCGCCGTTGGGCCCTTCGCCCTCACGAAGCGTTCGTGCGGCAAGGACATCGAGGCGACTGAACGGGCGTTCTTCATCGCCTTGCGGACCGCCCAGCGCTGGGACATCGTCGGCGGGCAGCTCGTGCTGCAGGGGCAGGCAGGCGTGGTGAAGGCCGATCGGTCGCTCTGAGGCCTTGCCCTTCCGCCGGTCACGTCTCTGAATAGTGGGCGTCCAGCCATTCCCGCCCGCCTCCTTGTGCCTTCGATCGGATGGCATGGAACAGTGTCCGGGTGACGCGTGACGGGACAGAGCAAGCTTGTCTTTGGCGGATTTGCCCCACTTAAAAAATTGATGAGAAAATTCAGTAACCTGGGTTGATCTTATGCGTGCGCGACGGGCCGCGGCGATTGCGCCGGAACGCGCTCGCCCAGCAGAGCTGGTCGATTATCCCGCGTTCGCAAAACCTTGTCGTCACCTCCCCTGCGTTCCCCTCGATTTTCGCGCATCTGACGGTGTTCGTGCTTCTTGACACCCGCGAGGGGCGTGCTTATGTCGGTAGCGCGTTGGCACTCGCCTCCCATGAGTGCTAACAAACTCAACAATCTCAGCCCGCATCAGTAGTGGGTCTGCCGAGAGGAATAGATTCATGGCTTTCCGTCCCCTGCACGACCGCGTGGTCGTTCGCCGTCTCGATGGTGAGGAGAAGACCAAGGGCGGCATCATCATTCCGGACACCGCGAAGGAAAAGCCGCAAGAAGGCGAAATCGTCGCCGTCGGCCCGGGCGCCCGCGACGAAGCCGGCAAGCTGGTTGCGCTTGATGTCAAGAAGGGCGATCGCGTCCTCTTCGGCAAGTGGAGCGGCACCGAAGTCAAGATCGATGGCCAGGATCTCCTGATCATGAAGGAATCCGACATCATGGGCGTTGTCGGCTGAGCAGCCGGACGATCACCCTTTCATAAAATTCAATCAGGAGTAGTCTCATGGCTGCCAAGGACGTCAAATTCGGTACCGATGCACGCGACAGGATGCTGCGCGGCGTCGAAGTGCTCTCCAACGCCGTCAAGGTCACGCTCGGCCCCAAGGGCCGCAATGTCGTGATCGAGAAGTCGTTCGGTGCCCCCCGCATCACCAAGGACGGCGTGACCGTCGCCAAGGAAATCGAGCTCGCCGACAAGTTTGAGAACATGGGCGCCCAGATGGTGCGCGAAGTGGCCTCGAAGCAGAACGACGCCGCCGGTGACGGCACCACCACCGCGACCGTGCTCGCCGCTGCCATCGTCCGCGAGGGCGCCAAGGCCGTCGCCGCGGGCATGAACCCGATGGATCTGAAGCGCGGTATCGACCTCGCCGTCGAGGCGATCGTCACCGACCTCAAGAAGAACTCCAAGAAGGTCACGTCCAACGACGAGATCGCCCAGGTCGGCACGATCTCGGCCAACGGCGACGCGTCGGTCGGCAAGATGATCTCGACCGCGATGCAGAAGGTCGGCAATGAGGGTGTCATCACCGTCGAGGAAGCCAAGACGGCTGAGACCGAACTCGACGTCGTCGAGGGCATGCAGTTCGACCGCGGCTATCTCTCTCCGTATTTCATCACCAATGCGGAAAAGATGATCGCCGAGCTCGAGGACCCCTATATCCTCATCCATGAGAAGAAGCTCTCGTCGCTGCAGGCCATGCTGCCGGTTCTCGAAGCCGTCGTGCAGTCCGGCAAGCCGCTCGTCATCATCGCCGAGGACGTCGAGGGCGAGGCCCTTGCCACGCTCGTCGTCAACAAGCTGCGTGGCGGCCTGAAGGTCGCGGCCGTCAAGGCTCCGGGCTTCGGCGACCGCCGCAAGGCCATGCTCGAGGACATCGCCGTCCTCACCGCCGGCCAGGTCATCTCCGAAGACCTCGGCATCAAGCTCGAGAACGTGACCCTTCAGATGCTCGGCCGCGCCAAGCGCATCCGCATCGAGAAGGAAAACACCACGATCATCGACGGGACCGGCAAGAAGAAGGACATCGAGGCCCGCATCGGCCAGATCAAGGCGCAGATCGCCGAGACGACGTCCGACTATGACCGTGAGAAGCTCCAGGAGCGTCTGGCCAAGCTCGGCGGCGGCGTCGCGGTCATCCGCGTCGGCGGCGCGACCGAGGTCGAGGTCAAGGAGAAGAAGGATCGCGTTGACGATGCCCTGAACGCCACCCGCGCTGCGGTGGAAGAAGGCATTCTCCCCGGCGGTGGCGTCGCGCTGCTGCGCGCGCTCTCCTCGGTCAAGGCGATCAAGACCCAGAACGACGACCAGAAGACCGGTGTCGAGATCGTCCGCAAGGCGATCGCCGCCCCGGCCAAGCAGATCGTCGACAACGCCGGCGATGACGGCGCGGTCGTGATCGGCAAGCTTCTGGAAGCGAAGGACTACGCCTACGGCTACAACGCCCAGACCGGCGAGTACGGCGATCTGGTCAAGGCCGGCATCATCGACCCGACCAAGGTCGTGCGCACGGCGATCCAGGACGCGGCTTCGGTCGCCGGCCTGCTGATCACCACCGAGGCAATGGTCGCCGAGCTGCCGAAGAAGGAGGCCCCGATGCCTCCGATGGGCGGCGGCGGCATGGGCGGCATGGACTTCTAAGTCCTGCACCTCTCATCATCCGGTGGCCGGACAGGGAAACCTGTCCGATCCGGACGAGAAACATTCAGAAAGCGCGGCTCCGGCCGCGCTTTTTTTATGGTCGCACCTGCGGGCATGACCATCGCGACCAACTCCCCAAACCGCTACAACCATCGTACAAGGCATCCGTATGCACACAATGAACCGGAAATAATTCCAATATACAAATAGTGACACTTTCCGTGCGGAAGCCGCGATGCGTTCATTCCTAGATGATACTATCTCCACCTTACTGAAGAAGGAGATAGTCATTGCGTTTATTTGAAAAACTCGGCAGAAAAATTGACAATTTCGCCACGAAGATTGACACGAAGATTCACAAGAATGTCGATAAATTCATCGAGAGCCACGCGCACCATGGCTCCGAGCCGGCGCATAGCGTCTCGAAACGCAGCGTGGACTCCGAAGAGGTCGGGACGCCGCCCACGCCCAGCGCCCCAACTCCTATGAGGGAAAGCCACTTCGGCCAGCACATATTCGACAGCCCGAGCATATTCGGCGGCCAGAGCATACTCATCGGCCACATTGCCGAACCGGACCATCAGGCAATCGGCTTCTGATTCACGAAGTGACATATCGGGCGCCCGGACGATCGACAGCCCGACGCACAGAAGACAGCGCAGTGCCAGCCTGGCCCTCTTGATGCAGCCAGGCGGCCATGCGAGCGGGCCATCACCGACCGCCTCGATCAGCGCGTCCTGGCGCCCGCCCCCTCACAGACGGCCCCTTGGCCGGCCCTTTGCATGAAAAATCCGTAAAGCGCCCGTAACCAGAGCGAGAACAGCGCCGTCGCACATTGTCGCTTCCCGATCTTCGCGCTAGCTATGGCGTGGGTCGGGTTGCGACACCGGCATGGCAACAGGCATGACCGTTGGCGCGATTTGGGCAGTTCTAAGTTCGGCATCGCGCAGCCGCGCCAAACACGGGGATATCGGCCATGCGTTCTGATGCATGGCCGGCACAGGCATGATCGACGGATTGAAAAACTTCCTTATCGCCATCTGGCACCTGACGAAGCCCTATTTCAACTCCCGCAATATCGGCGAGATCAGGGTCTGGCCCTTCGGCACCTTCCGCGCGCAGGAGCGCTGGATCGGCCTGTTCATGCTCACGACCGTCGTCGTGCTGGCCTTAGGCGGCGTCGCGCTGAACGTCGTCTTGTCCTATTGGAACAATAATTTCTACAACGCCCTGCAAGCCAAGGACGAGGGAACGTTCTGGAGCCTGCTGGGGCTGTTCTGCATCCTTGCGACGGTCTGGATCACGCGGGCCGTCATCGCCTATGTCGTGCGCTCCTATCTCGTCATCCGCTGGCGGCGCGTGATGACCGACATCTATCTCGATCGCTGGATGAGCCATCACGCGCATTACCGCATGCGGTTCCTGGGGCAGAAGGCGGACAACCCGGACCAGCGCATTCAGGAGGACATCGACCAGTTCGTCACCACGACGCTGACGCTGTTCCTCGGGCTCCTGACGTCGGTCGTCAGCCTGTTTTCCTTCGCCTTCATCCTGTGGAATCTCTCCTCCAAGATGACCTTGCCCTTCACGGACATCACGATCCCCGGCTTCCTGTTCTGGGTGGCGTTGATCTATTCGGTGGCCGGCACGATCGGCGCGCATTATTTCGGCCGGAAACTGATCCATCTCAACTTCATGCAGCAGCGTTACGAGGCCGACTTCCGCTTCGGCATGGCGCGCGTGCGCGAATACGGCGAGCAGATCGCCCTGATGGAGGGCGACCAGGCCGAGCGCAGCCGGCTCGGCCGGATGTTCAGCTTCGTGGTCCAGAACTTCCTGAAGCTCGTGGGGGTACAGAAGATCCTCACCGCCTTCACATCGGGCTATGGGCAGGCCGCCGTGGTCTTCCCCTTCCTCCTGACTGCCCATAATTACTTCTCCGGCCGCGTGACCTTCGGCGATCTCATGCAGACCAACCAGGCATTCGGCCAGGTGCAGGACGCCCTCTCCTTCTTCGTCGATGCCTATTCCACGGTGGCCACCTACAAGGCGATCGTCGATCGTCTCACCGGCTTCGACGAGACGATGCAGCGGGCCGCGGCCGTTGGCGCCGACACCCATATGCTCAACCGCCATGAAGCCGCGACCGGCGAGATCAATGTCGATGACGCGACCCTTGCGACGCCCACCGGCGAGACCATCCTCACCGTGCCGCATCTGGCGCTTGAGGCTGGACACGATACGCTGATCGCCGGCCCGTCGGGCTCGGGCAAATCCACGCTCTTCCGGGCGATCGCCGGCATCTGGCCCTATGCGGAAGGCACGCTGACGGTACCGGCCGGCAAAAGCCTCATGCTCCTGCCGCAGCAGCCCTATATTCCGCTCGGCACCCTGCGCGAGGCCGTCACCTACCCCGCGCAGGAAGGAGCTTATGATGACGCGGCCATCCGCGATGCGCTCACTGCGGTTGAGCTGTCGCATCTCATTCCGCGTCTCGACGAGGCGCATCCCTGGCAGCAGCGGTTGTCAGGCGGCGAGCAGCAGCGCATCGCCATAGCCCGTGCGCTTCTTGCCCGGCCTGACTGGCTGCTCTTGGACGAGGCCACCGCAGCGCTCGACGAAAAGCTGGAGCAAACAGTCTACAAGGTCATCGCCGACAAACTGCCGAATACGACCGTGGTGTCGATAGGCCACCGCTCCACATTGAACGCCCTGCATGACCGGAGGATCCTCATGGAACGTCAGGAGGACGGACTTTTCAGCCCGGTGCCGACGGGACGGCCGGTGAGCGCGACGCCAGCCTGACCAACCAGGAGGAAACGGCGCGCGTTTGGATGGCATTCATCACATACGCGCCCTCTTCCGCCATTCACGAGGCGCGGTCCAGCGCCCTTCAGACGGGCGCCCCGGTTGAGGTTCGAGACAAGACGGCATGACGATCATCCTGACCTTCGCCGTCAATTCCATCCTCAATTTTCTTCTGGGGCTCCTCGTCGCCAAATTCCTCGGCCCGGCCGAGTTCGGGCGCTATGCCATTGCCGCGGCGATCGCGACCGTCGTCAACACGGTCTGTCTGGACTGGCTGCGCCTTTCCGCCACGCGCTTCTACTCCGAGCGAACGCGGCGGGAGGAACCGGCGGTTCGCGCGACCCTGGAAGCGACCTTCGGCATCATGGCGCTGGCCGTCTGCCTCGGCGCGGGCCTTGTCATCCTCTCCGGCGTGGACACCGGTTTCAGCCCGGGCCTGATTGCCGCCACGGCGGCGATGTGCATCGCCATCGGCATCTTCGATTTCCATACGGCGCTTGCCCGCGCCCGGTTTCTGGAACGCGGCTATGCGCATCTCGTCATCGTCAAGAACGTCGCGCTGTTCATCCTCATGGTCGGCAGCGCCATGCTGTTCGAGAACGCCGCAGTCGTTGCCTTCGGCTTTGCCGCCGGGTCGCTGATCGCCATCGTCGTCGGCCGCATCGCTCTCGCGGATCCCGGGCTCACCCTAGGGGCGGCCCGGCCCGCGCTGGCGCGCACATTCCTCGCGTACGGCCTGCCGCTCGTCGGCGCCAATGCCATCTTCCAACTCATGACCATCCTCAATCGCGGCGCGGTCGCCTCACACTACGGTTTCGCGGAAGCCGGCTATTTCTCGCTAGCAGCCGACCTCGGCATCCGCATCTTCGCGGTCGCCGGCTCGGCGGTCGACATCCTGTTGTTTCAGCTCGCCGTCCGCACGGACGAGACCCATGGCCGGGAGGCCGCGAGCCAGCAGGTGTCACGCAATCTCGTTGTCATCCTCGCCTTTCTCGCACCGCTTGCCGCCGGCTATTTCGTGCTGTTGCCGCCTTTTCAGGCGGTATTCGTGCCGTCCGACTTCCGCGGACCCTTCGCCACCTATTCGTTCGTGCTCATCCCCGCGCTCCTCTCCTTCTCGCTGCTGCAGTTCGCGCTGAACCCGGTCTTCCAGATCCGGAAGCGCACCACCCCGGTCATCGTCGCGGCGGCCTTCGGCCTCGCCGTCAATCTCGGGTTGATGACCATCCTGCCGGCCACATTCGGCCCGGTCGGCTTCGCCCTGGCGCAGATGGGCGGCATGCTGGCCGCGCTCGCCCTGACCTTCATGCTCGCGTTGCCGCTGATGGCAGGACGGCCGCCGCTGAAGGATCTTCTGGTGATCCTCGGCGCGACCGCACTCATGGCTGCGGCCGTCTGGCTGCTGCGCGCCTTCGACAGCGCGCTTCTCGCCCTGATCCTCGGCCCCGTCCTCGGCGGCGCGATCTACGCTGCCCTTGTCCTCGGGCTCGACGTGGCGGGCCTCCGCGGCGCTGTCCTGCAACGGCTCAAGGGACAGCGATCCTGATGGTCCCTGCCGCACGCGGGCGGTTGCGCAAGACTATCCTAACCTTGTCCGCATTTTCACCGCCGTGACAGCGCAAGGGCCGGTATTTCGGTAAGTCTGGATTCACCACCCAGCGCCCTATCCTCGCCCGTGCGGATATTTGTAACGAGGGCAGCCGATGCGCCATTCCCTATCTCTATCAGCCGTCGCGCTGACGTTAGGCCTCATTGCGCCATCGCTCGCCTTCGCCCAGCAGGCGGGCTATCCCGCGTCCCGCGGCAATCTCGGCGGCGGCTTCCTGGAGTTCCTGGCGACAGGCGGGCGACAGAGCGTAACCCAGGCACCGGAGTACTATTATCAGCCTGCGCCGCCCGTTGGCCCGCGATCGCGAGCGCGCCGTGCAGCCTATGGCGAGGAGAGCCTGCCCGTCCAGCGCGACCCGCTGGCGGAAGCCCTGGATAGGCGGCCCCCACGGGATTATTACAATAACCCGCAAACAGGCGGCGGCTATGGTCGGCGCATGCGCACTGCGAATGTGCCGCCTGATAACGTCAACGCGCGCCGCAGCTACGCGCCGCAGGCCGAGATCGCAGGCCGCCTCCAGCGTCAGGAGGTCGACTATGACGGCCAAGAAGCGGCAGGCACCGTCATCGTCGATACCCGCGCCCGGTATCTTTACCTCGTGCAGCCCGGCGGCCGGGCCATCCGTTACGGCATCGGCGTTGGCCGCCAGGGATTTACCTGGAAAGGCCGCGAAACTGTCAGCATGAAGCGCGAATGGCCGTCGTGGCGTCCGCCGGCGGAGATGCGCAAGCGCCGCCCCGACCTGCCGCAGTACATGGAAGGCGGTCCCAACAATCCGCTCGGCGCCCGGGCGCTCTATCTCGGCAACACGCTGTTCCGGATCCACGGCACCAACGAGCCGCACACGATCGGCCAGGCCGTCTCGTCCGGCTGCATCCGCATGATGAACAATGACGTCATCGATCTCTACAACCGGGTCGGGATCGGCACGCGCGTGGTCGTGAGTTAGACCACGTCATTGGGCTTGCTTCACGCCAACCGAGGCCCAGATTGTCGCCCTCCCCCGGCGGGAGAGGGCTGGGGGTTGGGCTACAGCCAATCCGACGTATCGCTGCCGGTATCGTAGCCGCCGTCGTCGTCATCGGAATCGTCGTAGTTCGCTTCATCGATGCGCGGATCGTCCGCCTGGTCCCGATCGTCGGCGGTGTCGTTGGCTGGCGTGGCCGAAGCGGTGTCGGCCGCCGGCTGGCTCGGGGTCTGCGCCTGCGCCTGGCCATGGGATCCCAAACCGAAGGCACTGGCGAGCAGATTGCCGGCAACGAGGCCACCGGCGACACCAGCCGCGGTTGTCAAGGCTGAGGACAGGAAGCCGCCGCCGCCACGTTGCCCCCACGGCCCATTGCCGCCAGCGCCGAAGCCCGGTGCATTCGCGCCGCCCCATGGGCCTGACGCCGGCTGCGCGCCCTGGGCATCCACCCCCGTGGGACGAGATCCGGCCGCGGGTTCCGGCGCCGCAGGCGGAGCGCTTGGATGTGTCGGAGCGCTGGAGGCGCCGCCGCCGAACAATCCGGAGAGAAAGCCGCCCGCTTGCTGGGCTTGAGGTGCATTGCGCGCTTCCGCGAGCTCAGCCTCGAGCGCGGCGACACGCTGGTTGAGATTGGCCAGCGCCTGTTCCTGCACGTGCACGACCTGGGCCAGGATATAGGGGGCGGCAGGCTGCGCGGCGACACGTTCGCGAATGAAGGCTTCCGCCTCGGGATCGCGCGGCTGGTTGTCGGCCTGACGGAGGCGATCGAAGATGCCGCCGATAACTTCCTTCTCCTGCTCGTTCATCGCGCTTGTTCCCTTGTCTCACGCGCGGGTAAACCCCGCCGAATCGCGGGTTTTAATACCGGAAAGACGTGACGAAATTCGGACCGAACAAGGGCGCCGCGCAGGGGGCAAGACAGGGGGCAAGACGCGAGGCGTCCCTGCGCAGGGACGCCCCGTTCACACTCACGCGACGGCGCGGATGACCGCCTTGAGCTTGTCGGCGATTTCGCCGATCTGGCTTTCGCTGATGATCAGCGGCGGCGACAGGGCAATGGTATCGCCCGCCGTGCGGAACATCAGGCCATGCTCGTGGAAAGCACGATCGAGCGCCTCGTAGCCACGCGTTCCCGGCGCGCCGTCGCGCGGCTTGAGATCAATGGCGCCGACGAGGCCGATCGAGCGAATATCCTCGACATTGGGCTCGCCCTTCAGCGCGTGGA
Organism: Chelatococcus asaccharovorans; assembly: GCF_003201475.1. Lineage (GTDB taxonomy): Bacteria > Pseudomonadota > Alphaproteobacteria > Rhizobiales > Beijerinckiaceae > Chelatococcus > Chelatococcus asaccharovorans. The sequence goes on from NZ_QJJK01000008.1 coordinate 329,982, forward strand.
TGGCATCGGCCCAAACGGGCTCGAGCGCCCGGGCCCGCTCGAACAGGCCTTCGTCGCGATAGATATCGAGCGTGGCGAGGGCCGCCGCACAGGCCAGCGGATGGGCAGAGTAGGTATAGCCATGCGTCAGCTCCACGGCATGCGCGGGACCGCCCTGCATGAAGGCCTCGTAGATGCCCCTGCGCACAAAGCAGCCACCCATCGGCACCGTGCCGGAGGTCACGCCCTTCGCGAAGGTCATGATGTCCGGGACGACCCCGAAACGCTCGGCCGCGAAGCTCGCACCCAGGCGGCCAAAGCCGGTGATGACCTCGTCGAAGATCAGGAGGATGCCGTGCTTGTCGCAGATCTCACGCAGGCGCTTGAGGTAGCCCTTCGGCGGTGGCAGCGCCCCGGTCGATCCGGCCATAGGCTCCACGATGACGGCGGCGATCGTCGAGGCGTCGTGAAGCCCGACCAGGCGCTCCAGATCATCGGCGAGATCAGCGCCCCATTCCGGCTCGCCACGGGAGAAGGCCTGCTCGTCGCGGTTGTAGGTGTGACGGAGGTGATCAACGCCCGCGAGCAAATTGCCGTAGAGCTTACGGTTGGCGACCATGCCGCCGACCGCGGTACCACCGAAGCCGACGCCGTGGTAGCCGCGCTCGCGGCCGATGAGGCGCGACTTCGACCCTTTGCCCTGCACGTTCCAATAAGCAAGCGCGATCTTCAGAGCCGTATCGACCGCCTCGGAGCCGGAATTGGCGAAGAACACATGGTCGAGATCGCCAGGAGCGAGCGCCGCGAGACGGGCAGCCAGGGTGAAGGCCTTGGGGTGGCCGAACTGGAAGCTCGGCGCGTAATCGAGTTCGGCCGCCTGCTTCTGGATGGCGTCGACGATCGCATCGCGATTGTGGCCGGCATTGCAGCACCACAGGCCCGAGGATCCGTCGATGATCTTGCTGCCGTCATTGGCGATGTAGTGGATATCCTTCGATGTCACGACCAGGCGCGGCTTGGCCTTGAACGACCGGTTGGCCGTGAAGGGCATCCAGAAGGCCTCAAGATCGTTCGGAGTGGAAGGCGCCGATCGACCGGCGTGATCGTAGGCAGAGGACATGAAAAGGCTCCGTGGGTGACCTAACCACCACAAAATACCGCCATCTTCGCTCGCGCAGTCCGCTTGGCAGACTGGGAGCGGCGGGCTGGAACCCCTTCATGACACCGGCACCCGGGAACTTCAAACGCGATTTTGCCGATGGCCGCGTCGCCCTTGCCGCTGGCACAGGCGGTCGAGATGTATTAGGCGTGACAAATTCCGACAGTATGCTGATGCGACGAAAGCCACACCGGCCTCCAGTCGCTTTGTCATGAAATTTTATACCGAAGTGCCGGTGCGTAAGGAGAGATTATGTCAGACGCGGTGGGGCCCATTCCTGTGATCGAGGGCTTGTCGTCGGTCGCGGATCGCTACGACGTTATCCTGTGTGATATCTGGGGGGTCCTGCATGATGGCGTGCGCGCTTTCGCCGCAACGGGCGACGCCCTGAACCGTTTTCGGGCCAAGGGTGGCACGGTCGTCCTCATCTCCAACGCGCCGCGCCCGGGGCAGGATGTGCTGCCGCTCCTGGACACACTCGGCGTCCGCCGGGATGCCTATGACGACATCATCACCTCGGGTGACGTCGCGCGACGCAAGATCGCCAAGCACGGCAATGCGCCTCTGTTTCATCTCGGGCCGGAGAGAGACCTGCCGCTGTTCGAGAACCTCGACGCGCGCCTCGTCGCGATCGAAGAGGCGGAGTATGCCGTGTGCACCGGCCTGTTCGACGACAACCACGAGACGCCCGAGGATTACCGCGACCGGCTCGAGGCCATGCAGGCCCGTGGCCTGGCGATGATCTGCGCCAATCCGGACCTTGTGGTCGAGCGTGGCCATCACCTCATCTACTGCGCCGGTGCGCTGGCCGCGCTCTATGAAGCGCTTGGCGGCTCCGTCACCTATGCGGGCAAGCCCCATCGCCCGATCTACGAGGCCGCCTTCGCGCTCGCCTCCACAGTCCGCGAGGCCCCGGTGGCGGCCAATCGCGTCCTCGCCGTCGGCGATGCGATCCGCACGGACGTCGCAGGTGCTGCCACAATGGATATCGACGCGCTGTTCGTCAGCCGCGGCATCCATGCGCGCGAGTTCGCCGACGCGGCCGGGGCGCTCGACACCACCGCGCTCGGCCGCTGGATCCTGGATCAAAGCCACCATCCGGCGATGATGATCGACATGCTACGCTGGTAGGTCGCGACGCGGGCCGAAGGTCTCAAAGCCTCACGGTCACAAGGCCTCGCCGGCCCGCGAATTGTGCCGGGACAACTGCATCGGATCCGGTGCCTTGCAGCGGCCGACGTCGTCACCGGCCAGCCCCGCCATCGCCAGCCCCGCCATCGCAAGGGACGGCCGACCGGTGGAGCGCCTATGCGACGCCGGCTGTTCCAGCCGAGCCATCACAAGCCATGTAAGCTCCGGGGCCGGCGGTCGTCATGACTGACGCGGGCTCTCCGGCCCCAACATGGCCTCAAGTCATCTACAGGTAGAAAAAGCGAAATTCTACGGCGGACGTCGATGACAGGCGGAACTGCTTCCCAAACCCAGCTACTCAGCCATTACCGCAAGTTGCTTCGATCTTGGCCTTCAAAATCTGCGCGTTAAAAGGTTTGACGATATAGTTGTCGACCCCGGCGCGCTTCGCCGCGATAACGCTTTCCGTCTTGGATTCGGCCGTGACCATGATGAAGCGCATGGTGTTGAATGCCGGATTGGCGCGCACGAGCTGGACCAGCTCGAAGCCACTCATCGGTTCCATGTTCCAGTCGGAGATCACCAGCCCGTACTGCTTCAGCTTGAGCTTGGCGAGGGCGCTCTCGCCGTCTGGCGCTTCATCAATATCGTGAAAGCCAATCTGCTCAAGGAGATTCCGGACAATGCGGACCATCGTCTGGAAATCATCGACGATGAGAATCGGCATTGCAAAATCAAGCATCACGGCCAACTCCAAATGAATTCGTCATGCGGTATGGATCGGTTCAAACCGAACCGGGGACCGAGCAAGAAATGCAATTCTTCTTGCCCGCGCCAGCGCATTGATCAGATCACAGCCCCCGTCGGGGTTAATAGAGAAATGGCCGTGAGACGCAACCAAATCTTTACCGTACCCACACACCGCGAACGCCTCGCGTCCGAGGCCCTTGCCGCGCCCAGACCGTGAGCGCATCCACAAGAGCCCGAAGCCAGGCTCCTTCGCGCAACCAAATGTCTTCCCAACGCCAAATGTCGTCCTGACGCCAAATCTCTTGCGGCGACCTGCCGCTTGACCGCGGCATGGGCATAGGGGCAGGGTTCCGCGGCTGGCAGGCTTTCCATGTCCATAATTGACCGCAACCACACCATGACACACGATACCCCCTTCCTGATGACGCGATCGAGCACGCTGCCGGCAGGCCTCGCCAGCCCGATACTGGCCATCGGCAATTTCGACGGGATCCACCGCGGCCACCAGGCGGTCATCCGCACGGCCGTCGAACTGGCGAAGGATCGCGGCCGCCCGGCCAGCGCATTGACCTTCGACCCGCATCCCAGTCTGTTCTTCGCGCCGCAACGCCCGATGTTCGCGCTGACGCCCCTGCCGCTCAAGAAGAGGCTCTTGGCCTATTTCGGCCTGTCCGGCGCGATCGTCCTTCCTTTCGACCACAAGCTCGCGGCGACCACCGCGGAGGATTTCGTCGACAGGCTCCTGATCAGCGAGATCGGTGCGGCCGGCATCGTCATCGGTGGTGATTTCCATTTCGGCAAAGGCCGGGAGGGGTCCCCGGACTATCTGAGCAAGCGCGCGGCCCACCACGGCATCCCGGTTATCATGGTCTCGGCGGTCGGTGACGGCGAGGAAAACAACATGCGGGTGTCCTCCACCGCCATCCGTGAGGCTCTGGCACGCGGCGACGTCGGTTCGGCCAACAAGATGCTCGGCTACCGCTGGCTGGTCAGCGGCACGGTGATCCACGGCGACAAGCGCGGCCGGCTTCTGGGCTTCCCCACCGCAAATGTCCATTTGTGGAAAGACTTCGGCCTCCGCTACGGCATCTATGCCGTGCGTGTGCGCCACGACGACACAGTATTCGATGGCGTCGCCAGTTTCGGCCGTCGGCCGACCTTTGACAACGGCCCTCCCCTGCTCGAGGTTCATCTGTTCTCCTTCACCGGCAATCTTTATGATGCGGTGATCGATGTCGAATTCGTGGCGTGGCTGCGCAGCGAGGAACGCTTCGACGATGTGGATGCGCTCGTCGCCCAGATGCACCGCGATGCCGAGGCGGCCCGTCTCCGGATCGTTGAGGCGGACGGTGCCCAAAGGGACGGATCGATCATGTCTCTGATCGCTTCGCTGGCCGCTCCTGATCCAACCGAACGTCTGGCCGTTCCGTCGCCCTATTCCGCCTGACAGCTATTGGAAAGCTCAGGGTTCGCCGCGGCGAGACCAGGACCGCGAGAGCCGGGGACGGCGAGACAAAGAAGCGGCCAGCCCATAAGGCTTGCTGCAATTTCAGGTGGTATTCTCCATATTTTTTTAATCATGTTCGGTAATATGGACCATCCTTGTAACGGACGGTCGCTTTGCCAATGCCCCTGACCAAAATTGTGAAGGCCACGCCCGGCGAGCTCATTGTCCGTTTTGGCATCTTCTTTGTCGCTTTCGCGGCTGTGATGGCCGTCGCCCGGCGGCTCCAAGGCGAGATGTCCGTTGAATCCCTGGTTGCTATACTCCCGGTGGCGGCCGTGCTCGCGCTCATTCCGCTCCTCATGCCCGGGCCTTCCCGCAGTGCACTTGATGACCGCCTCATCGCGCTCGGTGACGGCGACCTGACGAGCCCGGTCCCGGAGGCCACGCGCGACGGTGAAGCGATACGGCTCGCGCAGGCGCTGGAGCGCGTGCGTCAGGACTTGCTCTCCGCGAAGGCCGCCGTCGCGAAGTTCACGGAGGCGCAGACCGCAGCGGTTCGCGAGAACCGCATCAGCCTTGATCCACGGGGCGTGGAGCGCCTGACGCGCTTGGCCAGTTCTGTCGCCGAGACGGCTCGCTCCATCGACATGTCCTCGAAAGAAACGAGCAATATCTGCGAAACGACCATCGCACGCATTCGCGAAAGCGTCCGCTTCGCCCATCTGTCCACCCATGGCGTCCAGACGGCTGCCGCCGCTGCCGTGGAGCTCACGAGTTCCATCAACGAGATCGGCCGCCAGCTCTCGCAGGGGTCCGATATCGCCGCCCGCGCCGTGCGCGAGGCCGAAGGCACGAGCGCGCTCGTCGGTGCGCTCGACCGGTCCAGCGCCAAGATCGGCGAGGTGGTGACGCTCATCACGGCCATCGCCGAGCAGACCAATCTGTTGGCGCTTAATGCGACGATCGAGGCCGCACGCGCCGGTGAGGCGGGGCGCGGCTTTGCGATCGTCGCGCAGGAGGTGAAGGCGCTTGCGAGCCAGACGGCACGCGCGACCGAGGATATCCGCGGCCAGATCAATTCGATGCAATCAGCCACAGCCCAGGCTGTCGCCGCCATCGGATCGATCACAGGCACCATCGCGTCGATCGACCGGATGACCATGATCATCGCCGACGCGGTCGGCCAGCAGAGCGCGGCAACCCAGGAAATCGCCCGTTCCATCGAGACGGCTGCGGCCGGAGCCGGCGAACGCAGCGACACCCTCGCCCTGGTCGAGCGGACAGCGGAGGACACCTCGCGCACCCGCGATGACCTCGCCCGCGGCGTCGCCAAGCTTCACGCGGACCTCGAGAGCTTCCGGGCGCATTGCGAGCGGCTTCTGGCCCCCTCGCAGAGCGCTTGAGGCGGGGGATCCCTCCCCTCCCGCCCGCCTCGCGCAATGGACCAATGACCAAAGCGCAGCCGTTGGATTGGCTATCCATCCGGTCTTTATTCCAGCGAAGGCTACTGCTAGAAGACCTTGCATGGACAGGTTTGTAGACACGAGGCGAATTAACAGCCCGGCTTTCGCCTGAGCGCACGGCTTCTGGAGCATCCATCTCCCGGGCCGCGCCTCGCGAAGGTCCGGGTTATCGTGGGCTGAAAAAGCCCATTCGCCACTTCCATGCTCGGCGCCCATGGCGCTTCCTCAACCGGCCAGGCTCATGACCGATTCTCCCGTTTCCCCCGCTGACACCGCCTCCTCTTCCGCACAGCGGGACTATTCCGAGACACTTTTCCTGCCCCAGACGGATTTTCCGATGCGCGCGGGACTGCCGCAGCGCGAGCCCGATCTGCTTGAACGCTGGAATCGCATTGGCCTCTACAAGAAGCTGCGGGCGGTCGGACGAGACCGCAAACGCTTCGTTCTGCACGACGGCCCGCCTTACGCGAACGGCAACATCCACATCGGCCATGCGCTGAACAAGATCCTGAAGGATCTCGTCACGCGCTCCCAGCAGATGCTGGACCATGACGCCAACTACGTCCCGGGCTGGGACTGCCACGGCCTGCCGATCGAGTGGAAGGTCGAGGAGCAGTACCGCGCCAAGGGGCGTGACAAGGATGACGTGCCGATCATCGAATTCCGCCGCGAATGCCGGGCCTTTGCCCAGCATTGGCTCGATGTCCAGCGCGAGGAGTTCAAGCGGCTCGGCGTGGAGGGCGACTGGGGCCATCCCTATGCCACCATGACCTTCGACGCCGAGGCGCAAATTGCCCGCGAGGTCATGAAATTCGCGGAGAGCGGCCAGCTCTACCGCGGATCCAAGCCTGTGATGTGGTCGATCGTCGAGCGCACCGCCCTTGCCGAGGCGGAAGTCGAGTACCAGGAACACACGTCCCAGACGATCTTTGTGAAATTCCCCGTGATCACCAGCACCGACGCCGCGCTTGTCGGCGCCGCGGTGGTCATCTGGACGACGACCCCCTGGACCATCCCCGCCAACCGCGCCATCGCCTTCTCGAAGAGCATCACCTATGGGCTCTACGAGGTCACAGCAGCGCCCGACGGCAACTGGGCCAAGGCCGGCGACCGCTATATCCTCGCCGACAAGCTGGCCGCGGAGATCTTCCGGGCCGCGAAGGTCGAGGCTTACGAGCGCCGGCGCGAAATCCCCGCCGCGGTGCTTGCCGGCATGCACGCAGCCCATCCGCTGCGCGGCCAGGGCTATGATTTCGACGTGCCGGTCGTTGCCGCCGACTATGTCACGGACGACGCCGGCACGGGCTTCGTGCATACCGCGCCCGGGCATGGCGCCGACGACTACATCACCTTCATCAACAACCGGGCGATCTTCGAGCGCGCCGGCACGCCGATCGTCCCGCATACGGTGGGGCCGGACGGCGCCTATTACGACCATGTGCCGCTGTTTGCCGGCGCCCGCGTGCTCGACGACAAGGGCAAGGAGGGCGATGCCAACAAGCGCGTGATCGACGCGCTCGCCGCGGCCAACGCCCTGATCGCGCGGGGGCGCCTGAAGCATCAGTATCCGCATTCCTGGCGATCCAAGGCGCCGCTCATCTTCCGCAATACGCCGCAATGGTTCATCGCGATGGACAAGGACATCGCCGGTCCGGGTGATACCTTGCGGCACCGGGCGCTGACGGCGATCGCGGCGACCGAATGGGTGCCCGAGACGGGCGAGAACCGCATCACCGGCATGATCCAGAACAGGCCGGACTGGGTGATTTCCCGTCAGCGCGCCTGGGGCGTGCCGATCGCCATCTTCATGCGCGAAGACGCGGCCGGCAATGTCATCGACCTTGCGCCGGGCCCTGGCTTCAAGGCCAACAAGGAGCTGGCGGACCGCGTCGGAGCGGCCTTCGTGGCCGAAGGCGCCGACGCCTGGTTCGCCGCCGATCCGCGCCGGTTCCTCGACGGTCTCGTCGACAACCCCGCGGACTGGACGCCGGTCAACGACATCCTCGACGTGTGGTTCGAATCGGGCTCGACCCATGCCTTCACGCTGGAGGTGCGGCCTGAGCTGAAGGCGCGCCGCGCCGTGGACGGCGGGCATGACACGGTCATGTATCTCGAAGGCTCCGACCAGCATCGCGGCTGGTTCCACTCCTCGCTGCTGGAGAGTTGCGGCACGCGCGGCCGCGCCCCGTTTGACATCGTGCTGACCCACGGCTTCACGCTCGACGAGCATGGCCGCAAGATGTCGAAGTCGCTCGGCAACACGGTCGCGCCGCAGGATGTCATCCGCACGGCCGGCGCCGATATCCTGCGCCTGTGGACGGCCTCGGTGGACTATTCCGACGATCAGCGCATCGGCCCCGAGATCATCAAAAGCGTCGTCGACCACTACCGCAAGCTGCGCAATACCATCCGCTGGATGCTCGGCACGCTGCACCACTTCAGGGGTCATGACATCGTCCAGGCGAGCGAGATGCCGGAACTGGAGCAGTTCATCCTGCACCGGCTCACGGAACTCGACGAAGAAGTGCGCAAGGCTTACGCCGCCTTCGACTACAAGCGCGTGGTCGCGGCCCTGTCGGTCTTCATGACGTCCGACCTGTCCGCGTTCTATTTCGATGTTCGCAAGGACGCGCTGTACTGCGATCCGGCCCATAGCCTGACCCGGCGCAGCGCGCTCACGGTGATCGACCAGGTCTTCCGCTGCGTCACCACCTGGCTCGCGCCGATCCTGGTTTTCACGACCGAAGAGGCATGGCTGGCGCGGTTCCCGTCGGACGAGGGCTCGGTTCACCTCGAACTCTTCCCGCAGATCCCGCCGGATTGGCGCGACAACGGCCTGAAGGCCAAGTGGGACAAGATCCGCCGCGTCCGCCGCGTGATCACCGGGGCACTCGAAGTCGAGCGCGCGCAGAAGCGTATCGGTTCGAGCCTCGATGCCGCTCCCATCGTCTTCATCGAGGATGCAGAGCTGATGGCGGCTCTCAAGGGCATCGATCTTGCCGAAATCGCGATCACCTCGGCGATCCAGGTGATTGCCGGCGTCGGTCCGGCGGACGGCTTCCGCCTTGATGACGTCGCGAGCGTCGTCGTCGTTCCGGGGCTTGCGGCGGGCCGCAAATGCGCCCGCTCATGGAAGATCTCGCCGGGGGTCGGCAGCGATCCGGACTATCCGGACGTGACACCCCGCGACGCCGAGGCTCTGCGTGTGTGGGACGCAGCCCACAAGCACGCATGAGCCTGTCGCCGGCCCGCCTGGGCGCAGTCCTTTCCATCCTGACCTTCGTCGTCGATCAGGCGACGAAGCTCTGGCTTTATTACGTGGTCGATATCGGTGCCCGCCCGCCGATCGCGGTGACGCCCTTCTTCGACCTGATGCTGGTGTGGAACAGGGGCGTCTCCTACGGCCTGTTCCAGCAGGAGGGTCCGGTCGGCCCGTGGGTGCTCGTGATCCTGTCACTGGCGGCGGCCGTCGGCCTCGGCATCTGGCTGTCGCGCGTGAACTCCCGGCTGATGGCGGTGGCCATCGGCCTCATCATCGGCGGGGCGCTTGGCAACGCGGTCGACCGCGCGGCCTATGGGGCGGTGCTCGATTTCGCGCATCTCCATGCCTTCGGATACAGCTGGTATGTGTTCAACATCGCCGATGCGGCCATCGTCGCCGGCGTCATCGGCATCCTTTATGATGCACTGTTCCTCGAACACCGGCGCGCGAAGAGCTCGTGATTTGCCGGCAGCGGCCTTAGCGCCGGAACCGGACTTCGGGCTGGACACCGGCTGTTGATGGCCGCATCCTCATGCGGGCTTCTCGATCAGGAGTTCCGCTGATATGAAGGGGGCAGCGAGCTGCCTGTCGCCGTCCCGACGGGCTTTTTCCAGGGAGATGTGGCCCGATCACGGTGTTTGTTGCGATTTGACGAGGCGGCGCCTCACTCTTGCCGCATCATGTCAACAACACTGATCAAGCGCTGCCGACATGAGAGTAGGACTGACATCATGAAGCGTCTCGACGTAAGGACCTGGGGACTGCCAGTCGCCACCCTGATGCTCGGTCTCGTGGCCGGCACGGCGCCTGCTGCGGCACAGGACACATCGGGCGTCTTTATGAAGGACATGCTGGGCAAGCTCGGCATCATCGATGACGACACCCCCCCGATCGAATATCGCGAACGCGCGCCGCTGGTGATCCCGCCGGGCGCCGGCAACCTGCCGCCACCGCGTTCAGCCGCTGCCGCCAAGTCGCGGGACGGCAACTGGCCGAATGATCCCGATGCTGCGCGGGAGCGCGCCGCCCAGCGCGAGGCCCGCCAGCCGGTACCCGTCCGCAATGACAGCTATGACGGTCGCGCCCTTGGCGTGGACCAGATCCGGGCTGGGCGCCGCGCCGGTTCGAGCGGCTACGCCCAGGGCGAGCGCGCCAGAAGCTGCATGGGCGACAACTGTCGCGAAGAGCTCCTGGTCAATCCCGACGTGCTCCGTAACAACGGGCACCCGATGGAGCAGAAATCCAACCTCGCCTATGGCAAGGAGCCGGGCCGCGGCTCGCTCTCCGAGCCCCCGAAGGGCTACCGCATGCCTTCGCCGAATGCGCCGCTTGGCGATGGCAAAGGCACTCCGATCCAGCGCGAATCACCGGGCGATATCGAGCGTGAGTTCATTCGCCAGCAGGCGGGCAGCCGCTAACCGTGCGGGTTGAAAGTCGCGGGTCGCACCCGCGCTTGATTGAAATTGCCGTGAGCGAAGCTTAGCTTTCGACAACGCTCCTTCCTCCAGGGGGAGCGTTGTTTCGCGTAGGATCGTGGCTACCGGGCGACCGCACGATCCTGTGTTGTATCCTCATTCGCGGTCGCGCTACGGTAGCGCGGTTCACGCCCCGATCCTGAAGAGCTGCTGATGCCCTCCACACCGCTCGCCGGCCTTAATCCCGCTCATTCGCCTTCGGCTACGGGTGGCGGTCCGCAGGTGTCGTCCTTCACCCTTCCCAATGGGCTTCAAATCGTTGTCATTCCCGACCGGCGCGTGCCGGTGGCGACCCACATGGTCTGGTATCGCAACGGTTCTGCCGATGATCCGCCGCTGAAATCCGGGATCGCCCATTTTCTTGAGCATCTGATGTTCAAAGGCACGGCGACCCATCCCGCCGGCGAGTTCTCGCAGGTGGTGGCGAGCCTCGGCGGGCAGGAGAATGCCTTCACGTCCTACGATTACACCGCCTATTTTCAGCGTGTGGCGAAGGAGCATCTCGGCACGATGATGCGCTTCGAGGCTGACCGCATGAACGGCCTCGCCTTCGACGAGGATGTCGTCGGCCCGGAGCGCGACGTGGTGCTGGAGGAACGGCGCATGCGCGTCGAGACCGATCCCGGCGCCCAGCTCGCCGAGGCGCTGTCGGCCTCGCTGTTCGTGCACCATCCCTACGGCACGCCGATCATCGGCTGGATGCACGAGATCGAAGGGCTCACGCGCGATGACGCGCTCGCCTATTACAAGCGCTTCTACACGCCTGAGAATGCCATCCTCGTGGTGGCCGGCGATGTCGAGGCCGATGAAGTGCGCGCACTGGCCGAGGAGACCTACGGCCGGGTGCCGGCCCGTGGCGCGCCTCCCGAACGGCGCCGCCCGCGCGAGCCCGTTCTCAATGCCTCGCGGCGTGTCACCGTGACCGACGAGAAGGTCGAGCAGCCCTATCTGCAGCAGAGCTTTCTCGTGCCCTCGTCGCGCACGCAGGCAGGGCACGAAAGCTACGCGCTCGAGCTTCTGGCGGAAATTCTCGGCGGCGGCCAGACTTCCGTGCTCTATCGCAGCCTGGTGCTCGAGCAGGAAATCGCCGTCTCGGCCGGTGGCTATTATTACGGCTCGCTGCTCGATGCCGGCCAGTTCATCATCCACGCTGCGCCACGCCCCGGCGTGACGCTGGAAGCGCTGGAGGCCGCGATCAATGCGGCCGTGGCGGCCTTCCTCGAACGCGGCGTATCGAACGAGGAACTGGAGCGGGCCAAGACCCGCTTCGTTGCCGAAATGGTCTATGCCCAGGACAGCCAGGCGCATTTGGCACGGCTTTACGGCTCGTCGCTCGCCATCGGCGAGAGTGTCGAGGACGTGAAGCTATGGACGCAGCGCATCGAGGCGGTGACCGCCGACGAAATTCGCGAGGTCGGCGAGCGCTTTGTCCGTAAGGGACATGCCGTCACCGGCTATCTTGAGCCACGCAGCGCCTGACACCATCCACAATCGAGATGCATGCCAGAATCAAGATGCGTGCCAGAACCAAGATGTTTGCCAGAATCGAGATGCATGATGACCGTTCGTGAATCCTCCGCCGCCTCGCGCGCCGTGCAACGGGTCGTCTCACCGGGCGGCATCGAGGCATGGCTCGTCGAGGAACATGCCATTCCGCTCATCGCCATGGAGGTCGCCTTTCTCGGGGGCGCGGCGCAGGATGCGGACGGCAAGGCCGGTACCGCCGCCCTGATGGCCGGCCTGCTCGACGAGGGCGCCGGCGACTTGACCGGCGACCAGTTCCAGGAAAGGCTCGCCGACCGCGCCATCGAACTCCATTTCAACGCCGATCGCGACAGTTGGCATGGCGCACTGAAGACCCTGACGCGCCACGCCGACGAAGCCTTCGACCTGTTCCGGCTCGCCCTCACCCGGCCGCGTTTCGACCCGGATGCGGTGGAGCGGGTGCGCGAGCAGATCCTGGCGGGCCTGCGCCACGAAGCCAAGGATCCTGACAGCCTCGCGAACCGCGCCTTCTTCACCGAGGCTTGCGCCGGGCACCCCTATGCCCATCCGGTGCGCGGGACGATCGAGAGCCTTGGGGCCGTCAGCCGTGACGATGTCACGGCGCTGCACCGGCGCGGCTTTTCGCGCGGCAATCTCTATGTCGCCGTGGTCGGCGCAATCGATGCCGCTACGCTCGGCAAGCGCCTCGACCAGCTCTTCAGCGACCTGCCGGCAGAGGCCGGGCTCGCGCCGGTCAGCCCGCTCACCCTCGGCAATCTCGGCAAACACGCCATCGTCGATCTCGATGTGCCGCAATCGGTGGTGCGTTTCGGCCTGCCCGGACTGGCGCGGCAGGATCCGGACTACATGGCCGGTTACATCGCCAACCACATTCTCGGCGGCGGCACCTTCACCTCGCGCCTGTTCCAGGAGGTGCGCGAGAAGCGCGGCCTGGCCTATAGCGTCTGGACCTCGCTCCACCCGCTGCGCCAGTGCCCCCTCTTCATGGGCGGCACGGCCACCAAGAACGAACGCGCGGGCGAAGCGCTCGATGTCATCAAGGGTGAGATCGCGCGTCTCGTGAAGGACGGCGCGAGCGAGGAGGAATTCGCCAAGGCGAAACAGTTCCTCATCGGCTCCTATGCCCTGCATTTCGACACGTCCACCAAGATCGCCCGCCAGCTCGTGCATATCGCGATCGACGGCCTCGGCATCGATTATATCGACCGCCGCAACGCGCTGGTGGGAGCGGTCTCGATGGAGGATCTCCGCCGCGCCGCGCAGCGTCTGTTCGGCGGCGGCGATCCACTGGTCGTGGTCGCAGGCCGTCCCATCGGATTGTAACAAGCCGTCGTTATCAGACAGGTGGAACATCCCCTTCCCTGGGGCCGTTCCCATCCATAGCCTCATTGGCCGACAGGAGTGACGCATGAGTTTCACCCAGTCCATCGATCTTGCCCTGGCCTCACAGGTCGGCGGACACGGTCTGCCGGCAACAGCCATCGAGGCCGCCCTGTCGGCGGTCGGCACGGCGGTCGAGCGCCTGCGCGAGGATCAAGACAAGGGCACCCTCCCCTTGCTGCGCCTGCCGGCCACCACCGATGATCTCGAGAGCATCCGCGCCACGGGCCGCAGGCTGCGGGACGGCGCTACCGATATCGTCATTCTCGGCGTCGGCGGATCGAGCCTCGGCGCGCAGGCGCTGGCGCAGCTCGCAGACTATCTGGTGCCCGGCCTCGGCCGCCTCGGCGACGGACCGCGCATCCATTTCTTCGACAATCTCGACCCGCTGACCTATGCGGCCGTGCTCGAACGCCTGCCGCTCGGCACCACCCGTTTCTTCGCGGTGTCGAAATCCGGCGGCACCGGCGAGACGCTGATGCAGGTGATCGCCGTCCTCACCGCGCTCGACCGGGCCGGCCTCAGGGACCGCGCCAAGGACATCATCTTCGGCCTGTCCGAGCCGCAGAAGGATGGCAAGCGCAACGCCCTGCGCGATCTGCTCGCCCCGGAAGGCGTCAGCTTCCTCGCGCATGATCCGAATGTCGGCGGGCGCTATTCCGTCCTCAGCAATGTCGGCCTGGTGCCGGCCGCGGCGCTCGACATCGATGTGGCCGCAATCCGTGCCGGTGCGGCCAAGGCGCTGGCGCCCTTCGGCGACGACACCGAACTCAAGGACAACCCCGCTGCCGTAGGCGCCGCGCTCAATGTGGCGGCGACCCTCGAGGGCAAGGGTATCGCCGTCGTCATGGCCTATGCCGATAGGCTTGAGCGCTTCATGAAATGGTGGGTGCAGCTCTGGGCCGAGAGCCTCGGCAAGGACGGCAAGGGCACCCAGCCCGTGGGCGCGCTCGGCCCGGTGGATCAGCACAGCCAGCAGCAGCTCTATCTCGCCGGCCCGAAGGACAAGCTGTTCACGGTGATCACCACGGACGTCGCCGGCAAGGGCTCGGTGATGGACGAGGCCCTGTCGAAGCGCGCGGGCGAGCCGGGCTTTGCGCACAAGCACATCGGCGATTTCGTGGCCGCCCAGGGCCTCGCCATGATCGACACCTTCGCCAAGAACGGCTGCCCGGTGCGGCGCATCCATGTGCCGAAGCTCGACGAAACGGCGATGGGTCAGCTTCTGATGCATTTCATGCTGGAGACGATCCTCACCGGCTATGCGCTCGGCCTCGATCCGTTCGACCAGCCGGCGGTCGAGGAAGCCAAGATCCTGGCGAAAAAATACCTGACCGAAGGCAAGGGCTGAGGCCTCCCACCTCTCCCCGGCCAGGTTGGCTGTGGCCAACTTCGCATTCGTAAAGAGCCCAACACGGCAACGGCCGTGTTGGGTGGAGTGGGAATGCCAGCGATCGGCCCTTGCGCTATGGCCGGCGAAGCCGGACGGTAAGGGAATCCAGAAGTTCAGCGCGACAGGTTGTGGATTCCCTTCCCGGCGCTACGCGCCGCCGGGAATGACACGGAAGCTGCAGAGCGAATCGTCTAAACTGCGTTGGTGATGCGTCCGCTTCCCCTTGACGAACAGCCGGCCGGGCTTGTCCGGCGCCTGGAACCCGTGCTCATCGACCAGATCGCCGCGGGCGAAGTGGTCGAGCGGCCGGCCTCGGCCGTCAAGGAGCTCGTGGAGAATGCCCTCGATGCCGGCGCGACCGCGATCGAGGTCGTCATCGAGGGGGGCGGTCGCCGCCTCATCCGCGTCACGGACAATGGCATGGGCATGTCAGCGGAGGATCTGGCGCTCGCCGTCGAGCGGCACGCCACCTCCAAATTGCCGACCTCCGACCTGTTCTCCATCCATTCGCTCGGCTTCCGCGGCGAGGCCCTGCCGTCGATCGGGGCCATCGCGCGCCTCACGATCACCACACGCCGACGCGATGCGGCGAACGGCTGGCAGATCGTCGTCGACGGCGGACAGAAAGGCGAGGTCCGGCCGACGGCCGCCAATCCCGGCACGCGGATCGAGGTCACCGACCTTTTTTCCGCCACCCCCGCCCGGCTCAAGTTCCTCAAGACCGACCGCGCCGAGGCGCAAGCCGTGGTCGAGGCCGTCAAGCGGCTCGCCATGGCGCATCCCCACGTGCGCTTCACGGTGGCGGGCGAGCATCTCACCACGGTCGATCTGCCGGCGGAAGGCGAGGATGACGAGGCGCTGCTGCGGCGTCTCAGCCGGCTGCTCGGGCCGGAGTTCCACGCTAACGCCATCCCGATCGATGCAACCCGCGAGGGCGTGACGCTCGGCGGTTACGCCGTCCTGCCGACCTTCCACCGCGGCACCGCCGCCCACATCCACGCCATCGTCAACGGCCGGCCGGTGCGGGACAAGCTGATTTTCGGCGCGGTGCGGGCCGGCTACAGGGATGTGCTGCCCGCCGACAGGCATCCCGCCATTGGCCTCGTCGTCACCTGCGATCCCCGGCTGGTGGACGTGAACGTGCACCCCGCCAAGACGGAGGTGCGCTTCCGCGACCCCGGCCTCGTGCGCGGGCTGATCGTCGGCGCCCTGCGCGAAGCGCTCGCAAGGGCCGGTCATCGCGCAACCTCGACCGGCGGAGACCGGACGCTCGCGGCCTTGCGCCCCGCCGCCCTGCCGCCGGGTGCCGCTGCACGACAGCTTGCGCAGGTGCCGCAACGCGCCACGTTCTCACGTGATTTCACCCCGCGCCCGAGCTTGACGGGATGGCAGGCGCCGCTCACAGGCTTCGGCGAGCCGACGAATCTGGCGCCGCCACCCTTGTCGGCGGACGCCAGCGCCGATGCTGCGCCTCCCCTCGAGGCGGATCTCGACCAGCCGCTCGGCGCCGCACGCGCCCAGATCCACGAGAACTACATCATCGCGCAAACGCGCGAGGGCCTCGTGATCGTCGACCAGCATGCCGCCCACGAGCGCCTTGTCTATGAGCGGATGAAACACGAACGGGCCGCCAGCGGCATTGCGCGCCAGCTTCTGCTGATCCCGGAGGTTGTCGAGCTCGATTCAGGCGCGGTCGAGCGGCTTGATGCGCAGGCCGAGACGCTGGCTTCGCTCGGCCTCGTCCTGGAGGGCTTCGGGCCGGATGCGGTGGCCGTGCGCGAGGTGCCGGCGGCGCTCGCCGGTGGCGACATCCGCCGCCTCGTGATGGATGTCGCCGATGCCCTCACCGAATGGGGCGACGCGCGCGCCCTGGAGGAACGGCTGGACCACGTGCTGGCCACGATGGCCTGCCATGGCTCCGTGCGCTCCGGCCGACGCCTGAAGCCCGAGGAGATGAATGCGCTGCTGCGCGAGATGGAGGTGACGCCGTTGTCCGGCCAGTGCAACCACGGCCGGCCGACCTATGTCGCGCTCAAGCTCACCGATATCGAGCGCCTGTTCGGCCGGCGCTGACTGTGCTGAGCCGAGCCGCTACAGACGGATCGGCCTCAGGCGAAGCGCGCGAACATCACCTGCGATTCGCCATAGTCCCGCCGATCGAGCAGCTCGAAGCCGTCCGGCAGGGCGAAACCTGCGCCAGCCGCCTCCTCCACGACGACCAGCGCTTCCGGCGCGATCCAGCCCCCCGCGGCGGCCGAGGTCAACGCGCGTTCGGCCAGTCCCTTGCCGTAGGGAGGATCGCAGAAGACGAGCGTCGAAGGTTCGAGCGGCTTGACGGCGCCGAGCCGGGTCGCATCGCGGCGCAGGATCTTGGTGGTACCGGCGACGCCGAGCGATTCGACATTGGCGCGCATCAGGCCGCGCGCCTCGGTGCCGTCGTCGACCAGGATGGCGAGGCTCGCGCCGCGTGACAGCGCCTCCAGCCCCATCGCGCCGGTGCCGGCGAAGAGATCCAGCACGCGCGCGCCAGCAACGGCGTCATCATAGGCGTGGGCAAGGACGTTGAAGATCGATTCGCGCAACCGGTCCGAAGTCGGGCGGATGGCATGCGATTTCGGGGCAGCCAGGCTGCGTCCCTTGTACTGACCGCCCACGATCCGCATCACGCGCCTCCCCCGGCCGCGCCGGCGGCAGTTCCACCTGTGGCCCGAAAGCGACATCGCCTCGCCGTCGCGATCGCCGTCGCGCGCGCTTGATCCCTGTCAAATGTCCACACGACCACGGCTGCGACAGTCGACTGCGCGTCTCCAAGGGCTGGTCCCGATGGGCATGACGTGCCGAAATCGAACGAGGGTATTATGTTACGCTGCTCTATCACCGCCGCCATCGCATTGGGCCTTCTCGCCACCGCAACCACAGCGCATGCCGCAGACCTGCCATCGGCGAGGACAGCGCCGGCTACGCCTGCCTTCGTTGCGGAACCGAGCCCGTGGATGATACGCTTGCGCGGACTGGCTGTGATACCGCAGGGCAATGCCTCGCTCAAGCTGAACGGCGCGCCTCTGTCCGGTGAGAAGGTCGATGTCTCCAACTCCGTCGTGCCCGAGCTGGACATCACCTACTTCTTCACCAAGAACTTCGCTGTCGAACTCATCCTCGGAACGACGCCGCACACCGTCAAGGCGGCCGGTTCCATCGCGAGCCTCGGCACCATCGGCAAAGCCTGGCTGCTGCCGCCGACTCTGACGGCGCAGTACCATTTCGACCTGACTGAAACGATCAAGCCGTATGTCGGTGCCGGCATCAACTACACGATCTTCTACGGCCAGAAGTCGCGCGGAGTGTTCAGCGGCTTCGACATCGAGAACCAGTTCGGCCTCGCGCTGCAGGCCGGCGTCGACATCATGATCGACCAGCACTGGGGTATCAACTTCGACGTCAAGAAGCTGTTCCTCGAGCCGAAGGTGAAGGCCAATATTCCCGGCACCGGCGTGGTCACCGGCAAGGTCAAGCTCGATCCGTGGCTGATCGGCACCGGCGTGACCTACCGCTTCTGAGCAGCCGACGCCCGCGACAGCGGGCACGATCCTGCCGGCCGATCAATGCCGGCAGGCCGGCTCTTCCGCCTCCCAAGCCGCCGCCTCCTAAGCAGCGTCCTAAGCCGCGTCCGGCGTTCAGGGGCGGCGGGGCTTGCCACCGCCCGGCCGGCCGCCGAACTTTCCACCGCCGGAGGGCTTGCCGCCGGAAGGTTTGCCGCCAGAAGGTTTGCCGCCAAAGGACTTGCTTCCGAAGGATTTGCCCCCGAAGGATTTGCCAGCCGGCTTGCCTCCAAAAGACTTTGCCCCGGGAGACTTTACCCCGAGAGACTTTGCCCCGGGAGACTTTACCCCGGGAGACTTGCCGCCGTCGCCGTCGCGGGCCCTGTCGCCGAAGGACTTTGCTCCGAAAGGCCTGTCTCCGAACGATCTGCCGCCTGCGGGCTTATCGCCGAAGCGCTTGCCCCCGGCGGGTTTGTCCCCGAAGGATCTGGTCTTGTCCGCGAAGGATCTTGCCTCGGCGTCATCCCGGCGGAACGGCCTGGGGCCGCGCCTTGCAGGCTTTGCCTCCGCAGGCTCCGAGACGATCCGCTCCACGAGCACGCGCCGCCCCTTCGGATCACTCACCGGGCTCGCCCGGCGATGCTCCCTGGCCGCGCTTTCCTGGCGAGCCGCTTGCGGATCGGCGCCACGCCGCGGCAGGCGCTTGCCCTGCGGGCGCGCAGCTTCAGTCTCCTCGTCGCGCCAGATGCTGCGCGAGGGCCGGCCAACATCGTCGCGGCCGCGCCCCTTGCCGCCGACCCGTTCCTCGAAGGCGTCACCGCCACGCTCGGGACGCTTCTCGGCATGATCCTCGCGTTCAGCGCCTGTGGCCCGGCCGCGGGCGGCCGCGGACACGACCACCCCTTGAAAGTCGACGCCCGCCTCGGCGGCGAGCGTCGGCCCCAACTGGTCGCGCAGCACCGCGGTGCGGAGTTCCTCGACCGCCCCCTCGCCGAGATCGCCGAGCTGGAACGGGCCGAAGGACACGCGGATGAGGCGGTTCACGCGCAGCCCGAGATGCTCCAGCACGCGCTTGACCTCGCGGTTCTTGCCCTCGCGCAAGCCGAGCATCAGCCAGACATTGTCACCCTGGGCACGCTCGAGCTTTGCCTCGATCGGCCCGTAATGCATGCCGTCGACGGTCACGCCCTCGGCCAGCGTATCGAGCTTGGCCTGGTCGATCTCGCCATAGGCGCGCACGCGGTAGCGCCTGAGCCAGCCGGTGGTCGGATGGGCCAGAACCTTGGCGAGACCGCCATCATTGGTGAGGAGCAGAAGGCCTTCGGTGTTGATGTCGAGGCGCCCCACGGTCACCACACGCGGCATGTCCGGCGGCAGGGCCTCGAACACCGTCGGGCGGCCCTCCGGGTCCTTGGCCGTGGTGACGAGCCCCCGCGGCTTGTGGAAGAACCACAGGCGCGTGCGATCCCGCGACGGCATCGGCACGCCGTCGACGAGAATGACGTCCTCCGGCCCGACCAGCGTTGCCGGCGTGGTCAGCACTTCGCCGTTAACAGCGACGCGGCCCTCCTCGATCATCACCTCCGCGTCGCGTCGCGAGGCGACGCCCGCGCGGGCCATGACCTTGGCAATGCGCTCGCGCCCGTCGGCCTGGGCCTCGTCAATCGCGTTTGCTACCGCCGGGCCCGGTGCGGGCTTGCGCGTCTTGAAATCTGGCCGGTTGGCCCCACCACGGGGCCGCTCGCCGAAACGCGGCTTGTCACCGAAGCGGGGCTTCTCGCCAAAGCGGGGCTTATCGCCAAAGCGGGGCTTATCGCCGAAGCGGGGCTTGTCGCCGAAGCGTGCGTCACCCGCGCTGCGCGGACCACGCGCCGGACGGCGATCGTCACCGGCAGGACGCTCACGGCGCGCTTCGCCGGAGAATGCGTCACGCGGCGCCGAGCGACCCGCGAAGGGCCTGTCCCCGCCGGGCTTGTCGCCAGAACGCGGCTTGTTCCCGAAACGGGGCTTGTCACCAAAGCCGGGTTTCGCCCCGAAGGAGCGGCCTTCCCCGCGCCCCTTGCCTGCATCCTTGTCCTTGAAGCGGCCCGTACGCGGCCGCTCGCCACGCGCCTGCCCTTCGCGATCGTCCCGGGAGGACGAAGCGCGCTGAGGCCGCTTGAAATTGCTGTTATCGCGGGGACCGGCGCCGCGCGGCGCGTCCCGGCGGCCACGCCCCTTCGGGCGTTCGTCTTCCGGCTTGTCGTTCATGGCGCGGTGATAGCAGAGTGTCCCCCGGGAAGCGAGAGTCCCATGCTGCGGTGCAGTGGTGTCTCGCATAAATATTTCGACACCTTCATCGATCCCTGTATAGGCACCGCAATGGCGAGACGGCCTGACGCTTCGATGACAGAACCGCGATGACCGCGGCTGTGATGATCGCCAAGCCTGGTTGACCGCAAAGCCCGGGCGGCCGCGAAGCTCGGACGACGACAACATTTGCAACGACTGCCTTTTGGATGACGAGATGCCCCCATCGAAGCCTGATCCCCTCTCCCTCGCCTTCGACGCGGCGCGCGCCGCCGGAGAGCGGGGCGAGGTGCCGATCGGCGCCGTGGTGATGCGCGGCGATGAGGTGCTCGCGGTCGCCGGCAATCGCACGCGGGAGCTGAAAGACCCGACAGCCCATGCCGAGATCCTCGCCATCCGCGCCGCTTGCACGGCGCTGGACGACGAGCGCCTCACCGGCTGTGATCTCTATGTGACGCTGGAGCCCTGCCCCATGTGCGCGGCGGCGATTTCCTTCGCGCGGATACGCCGGCTCTATTTCGCCGCCAGCGACCCCAAGGGCGGCGGTGTGGAGAGCGGGCCGCGGCTTTATCACCAGCCCACCTGCCATCACGCCCCCGAAGTGTATGGTGGCTTGCGGGCCAGCGAGGCGGGAGAGATGCTGACGGGCTTCTTCAAACAGAAGCGGTAGGGGCGAAGGGCGGGCGAGGGTGAGATCAACCGATCGGACAGGCGCGTTCGTGGGCGGCTCTGGATCCCCTTCCCGTCGCTACGCGACGCCAGGGATGACACACTGCATCGGTGCCGGAGACTCATTGTCATCCCCGGCGGACTGCGTAGCAGTCCGGGAAGGGGATCCATGAACACGACGCGGATTTTTGGCATCGGCCGTGTTCACGGCTCCCGGGCGCCACGCCGCGCGCGGCCCCCGATGACACCAGGACAGGCAATCCCGCCTGGCCGATCTCAAGCAATCAGCTTATAGGCCGGCAGCGTCAGGAACTCCTCGAAGTCCTTGGCGAGCGACATGTCGGCGAACAGCTTGATGGCCTCCGGGAACCGCCCCTTGTCATAGACGTCGGGACCAAGGGTCTTGCGCAAGGCCGCCATTTCGTCGTCGAGGGCGGCCTTGAACAGTTCCGGCGTCACCGCGCGCCCGTCGTCGAGCTTGGCGCCGTGGAAGAGCCACTGCCAGATCTGCGCGCGGCTGATCTCGGCGGTCGCCGCGTCTTCCATGAGGTTGTAGAGCGGCACCGCGCCACGGCCGCGCAACCACGCCTCGATGTACTGCACGCCGACACGGATGTTCTCGCGCAGGCCCGCCTCGGTGCGCACGCCTTCGTGCACCTCGAGCATGTTATCACGCGTGATGGTGACGTCCTCACGCAGCTTGTCGAGCTGGTTCGGCCCGGGCATCAGGCGATCGAACACCTCCATCGCCACCGGCACGAGGTCCGGATGCGCCACCCATGTGCCGTCGTGACCGTTGCCGGCCTCGCGCTCCTTGTCGGCGCGCACCTTGGCGAAGGCGGCCTCGTTGGCGGCCGGATTGTTCTTCACCGGGATCTGCGCCGCCATGCCGCCCATGGCGAAGGCGCCGCGGCGGTGGCAGGTCTTGATCAGGAGCAGCGAATAGGCGCTCAGGAAGGCCTTGCCCATCACCATCGCGCTGCGATCCGGCGTGAGGAAGTGGGGGTTCTTGCCCAGACGCTTGATGAAGGAAAAGATGTAGTCCCAGCGGCCGCAGTTGAGGCCGGCCATATGGTCGCGCAGCTCGTAGATGATCTCGTCCATCTCGAAGGCCGCCGGCAGCGTCTCGATCAGCACCGTCGCCTTGAACGTGCCCTTGGTGACGCCCAGCACCTCTTCCGCATGGGTGAAGACATCGTTCCATAGCCGCGCCTCCATATGGCTCTCCATCTTCGGGAGATAGAAAGCCGGTGTCGCGCCCTGCGCAATGATGTCTTTGGCATTGTGGAAGACATAGAGGCCGAAATCGAACAGCGAGCCGGATATCGGCGCGCCGTCGACCGTCACATGCTCCTCCAGGAGATGCCAGCCGCGCGGACGGACGATCAGCGTCGCCGGCTTGTCCGTGAGCTTGTACGCCTTGCCGGAGGTCGAATCGGTGAAATCGATGCGGCCCTGCCAGCGGTCCCGCAGATTGACCTGGCCCTCGACCATATTGGCCCAGGTCGGCGAGGATGCATCCTCGAAATCCGCCATGAACATCTTCGCCCCGCAGTTGAGCGCGTTGATGATCATCTTGCGATCGACAGGACCGGTGATCTCGACCCGGCGATCGAGGAGGTCGCGCGGGATGGGCGCGACCTTCCAGTCACCCTCGCGGATGTGCCTGGTCTCGGGCAGGAAGTCGGGCGTCTGCCCGGCATCAAAGGACTTCTGCCGTTCCGCGCGCAGCGCGAGGAGGCGGCGACGCGTTGCATCAAAGCGGCGATGCAGATCGGCCAGGAAACCCAAGGCGGCTGGAGTGAGTATCTCATCGCGGCCTGTGACCGCAGCACCGGTAACGACGACACCGGCAGGCGCTTCATGATTGGACATGCGCATTCTCCCTTGACTGCCGGGGAGTGTCGGCCAATCCGCTTATGAAAAAAAGATACGGAACGAACCATCATTTATGCAAATATGGAAAAAATCCGACGCAATGCCTCCGCCTGGGAGGCCTGCCCAAGGCGATGGCGCGTGTTAAGATAAACACCTTGGCTCGGCCCCCTTTAACCGTTTACTAGGTATGCATAAGTAAAAGTGTGCAAGCGGGCCTTCGTTTGAAGGAATGCTGTTTTTGGTGGGGATGCGTGTCGATCGTCAGCCTGTTTCGACCTCGCCGCCAGGATGCGGATATAAACGTTCCTGTGCCCGCCGCGCAGGAGGCGGCGCAAGCGCCCGCGCCGTCGGCCGGCATCGACGCGATGCTGCGTCAGCTCGAAGACGACACGCTGCTTACGATGCGCATCATCGGCTATTCGGCCGAGCAGGTGCAATCCAAGGTCGATGAAAGTGTAACCCTGGTCGACCAGATCCGCGATGCGAGCTCTGCGCTGTCATCGCTGTCTGCGACCGCCCATGACCTGACAACGGGCCTGGTGCGCACGACTGAAAAGCTTGACCAGGCCAGCCAGTCCATCGAGCGCGATATCGCCGGTACAGACGACTTCATCCGGGAAGCCCATGCCCTGGCGAGCGATGTGACCAGCCGGATGGAGCGGCTGGGCTCGGCCGTGGAGCGTATCGCCAGTGTCGTCGCGGTCATCGGCACAGTGGCGCGCCAGACAAACCTGCTCGCCCTCAATGCGAGCATCGAAGCGGCGCGCGCGGGCCCTGCCGGCCGTGGATTTGCCGTCGTCGCCACCGAGGTGAAGCTGCTCGCCAATGAGGTCCAGGACGCAACCGGTGACATCTCCGCGCAAATCGAGATGTTGCAGACCTTTGCGAGCGAAAGCCACGAAGCCGTCGATCGCATCGCGACACTCATTCGGCGTATCGACCCGGTGCTCGGCTCGGTACGCGACGCCGTCTCGGCGCAGATTGCCGGCACCCGGGATGTCGCCGACCGGGCCACCCAAAGCCTGTCCTTCGTGGGGTCGGTATCCGGCAGCGCCAAGGCCATGCAGGAAATGACCGAGGCGGCACGCGCCGCCAGCCGCAGCGCCGGCAGCGCCACCGGCAATATGGAGCGCTCGCTGCACTGGCTCACCCAGCGCTCCATGGCCGCCTTGCGCGATACCGTCGTCGGCAACCGCCGCCGCTACGAGCGTGTCCCCATTCTCCTGGAGGCTGTCCTCTCCCTCGATGAGATCTCGGTCCCGCTGCAGATCATCGACCTGTCGAAAGGCGGCTGCCTCTTGGCGGCGGACGTCACGTTATTCGCGGTCGGCATGACCGGGCGGCTCGAGGCCGAGAAGATCGGCACGGTCAATGTCACCATCGTCGCGCTGAGCGACGACGGCGTGCATGTGCGCTTCGAGAACCTTCGCCCCGAGACCTCAAAGCGGATCGAGGCGGCCATCGCGGAGGTTCACCACGTCAACCAGCCCATTATCAAGATCATCCAGGGCGTCGCGAAGGAGATCAGCGACGCCTTCGAGGACGGCGTCAATTCTGGAGAAATCGGGCTCACCGATCTGATCACCTTCGATTATCAGCGTATTCCGGGCACCGATCCCATCCAGTACGAGACCAAGGCGACCCCGTTCTACGAAGAAGTCCTGCCGCCCATCTACGACCGCTGGAAGGACAAATGCCCATCCAGCCTCTTCATGCTGGCCTGCGACCGCAATTCATACATCCCGGTCCACCATCCGCAGTATTCGCTGCCCCAGCGGCCAGGGCAACATCAGTGGAATGACCTTAATTCGCGCAACAAGCGCATCATGGAACGGTCGAAGATGCTGGTGGCCGTGCGCAACCGCAATCCCTATGCAGCAACACTGTTCCAACGACACATGAGCGATGGGCGGATCGTGCCAACCATACTGATGGCCGCGCCGATTTTCGTGCGCGGGCAGCTTTGGGGCAACGTGTACTTGGCTAAAGAACTCTAAAGCTTTGCCGGTGGCCCCGGGCGCACGGGGAGCGCTCTAAACCTTTGTTTTCACGCTTCGTCATCACGCGACCCGGTGGCCGCTTCGGTCAATGCACGAGCACCGAAGCGCGACAGAGTGTCAATCCGCTGGTTAAACTGTGGCGACCCATTGCGGCCGCATGGCGATCGACAGCCCTCTGAATAGGCCCGCGGCTCAGTCAGGAACGACCCTCGCGGCGAGGGACCTCAAGCCCGCCCTCTTCAGGGCAGCCAGTCCCAGACGCGCCCGCCATCACACAGCTCACGAATTCCGCCCGTGCGGGCCAGCTCTGCTCGGGGCGGCGTCGATAAAAAAATGACGCGAACGGAAGAACACGAGGTTGCTCCGTCCGCGTCACAACAGTCAACATAGTCATTTATTTGCGCCCGCACGCAGGCACTTCACTCAAATCAGTTCTGCGCAGGCGCCTCTCATACCCCCCGGTCGATGGCGCGCGGCAAACTGCGATCAGTGCTCAGCCGGAGCCGCGCACATGACCAGGCTGACCGTCTTGTAGCCAGCGCGCGTCTCGATACGACCCCACGTGTCGATGCCTTCAGCGCCGAAGATTCCGTCTTCTTCCGGCGGGATGAAGTTGTTCTGCGCGTCAGCGATGTGGAGGTGGAAGCCTTCCGGCACTTCAAAACCATTGATGGCGCGCGCCGTTGCTTCGGGATCCCGCGCGAAGGCGTCGAGCAGAGACGGATCATCGTAAACCGCCTTCGCGACACCGCGCATCTTGGCGTAGTCGACATTCGCGAGCTGCCCAGCATTGGCAGCGACAAATTCTTTCAGGGTGTTGGTGGTGGTCATAGCCCGCCTCTTGAGAATATGGTTAATAAATAATTAACGCTCTATTTTTGTCGAAATGACAAGGCCTTCTGAAAAGGTTTTCTGAACGACCGGCTTTGGCAAGGTGGAAAATGGCCTTCGCAAACGCAAAAAAACAGCCAATCACGTAATCGTGATTACTGCCAAGCTTGCAAAATTGTGGCGCGATTCGACGCGACGTGATGCATCACCCGTCGATCAGCTCGACAGGGTAATTCCGTATGATTCCGACGTTTTTTTCGCTGGGGAGGACGCGATCAGGCGACGGCGCGGTGCGCGAGCGCAGCAGGTATCGGGCCACCATCGGCCCAATCAAGAAGCTCGACGGTATGCAGTAAAATCATATCAGAGTTGCGTTCCGCGAAACCCTTACGAAGCTGCTCGAGGCAGCCGATGTTGCCCGTCGCGACGATGGTCGCTCCTGTGCGGGCGATATTGGCCGTCTTGCGGCTGCGCAGCTGCCCTGAGAGTTCGGGCTGCAGAAGATTGTAGGTTCCCGCCGACCCACAGCAGATGTGCCCTTCCGGCACGTCCTTGACCGTAAACCCGGCCCGCTTCAGCAAGGTCTTGGGCGCGTCTTTGATCTGCTGGCCGTGTTGCATCGAGCAGGCCGAGTGATAGGCCACGACATAGCCTTCACCTGCACTGGCCCGACCGAGACCGAGGGTCGAGAGATATTCGGTGATGTCCTTCGCGAGGCCTGCAACGCGCGCTGCCTTGTCCTTGTAGGCCGCATCCTCGCGAAACATGAAGCCGTAGTCCTTGATCGTCGTGCCACAGCCGGAGGCCGTGATGACGATGGCATCGAGCCCCTGCCCGTCGATCTCGCGGGTCCAGGCGTCGATGTTGCGCTTGGCGAAGGCATGGCTCGCTTCATCGCGCCCCATGTGATGCACAAGCGCCCCGCAACAGCCCTCGCCGGCTGCGAGGACCACCTCGATACCGTTACGCGTCAGCAAGCGGATCGTTGCCGCGTTGATATCCGGGTTGAGCACCGGCTGGGCGCAGCCCGTCAGCAGGGCGACCCGCCCGCGGCGCGGCCCGACGGCCGGTATGGTGCGCGCTCCGGTATCCGCCGGACGCGGCGGCAGTTGGCTGGGGGCGAGCGCGAGCATCGCCGCGAGGCGCGTTCCGACCTGCGGCAGCCTGCCCAGAATGCCGGCGAAGGGCTTGCCCAGGCGCGCCGCCGCCAAGGCCAGCCGGAAACGGCCGGGATAAGGCAGAACCTGCGCGAGCACGCTGCGGAGCAGCCGGTCGTGCCACGGACGCTGGTAGGTCTCCTCGATATGCGCGCGGGCATGGTCGACGAGATGCATGTAGTTCACGCCCGAGGGGCAGGTCGTCATGCAGGAGAGGCAGGACAGGCAACGGTCGATGTGGGTGACCACTTCCGGCGTCGCCGGCTTGCCCGATTCAAGCATATCCTTGACGAGATAGATGCGCCCGCGCGGACTGTCGAGTTCATCACCCAGAAGAAGATAGGTGGGGCAGGTTGCCGTGCAGAAACCGCAATGCACACAGGTCCGCAAAATCGATTCCGACTCCCGCATCTGCGGATCGATCAACTGCTCGGGCCTGAAATTCGTCTGCATCGCAGTCTCTGTTATGGCTGAATATAGACTGAAAGATCTGTCACACGCCGTCGTACATGCGACCGGGTTCGAAGATCCCCTCGGGATCGAAGGCCTGCTTGATGTCCTGGCTCAGGCGCATCAACGGCGCGGCGATGGGGTGGAAGACCACGACAGTGGCGCGGATCGCGGCTGGCGCGCGAAGCAAGGTCGCATGGTCGCCGGGCGTGGTGACCACCGCGCGGATGGCGGCTGCGCCGGCGTCACCCTCGGCCGGCACGCTGACCCAGATGAGCCCGCCCCCCCAATCGTAGATCAACCGGCAATCCAGAGAGCGGGACAGGGCAGCCGCGATGCCAGCCCCACGGGACGGCGCCGTCGAGATGCGCCAGACGGCATCCCCGCTGCGCATGAAGGGGGCGACGTCGCGCACATCCCGCCAGAGCGCCGCGCCGGCGACATCGTCCAGGACCTCCCCGCCCCCGAAGGGTTTGAGCAGCGCCTGCAGTGACTTCAAGCGATAGTCGACCGAGAAGGCGAAGCCCTCGGTGCGCAAGAGGGTGCGCGCGTTCCGGCCATCGACGGCGGGCAGATGCGCCGCGCCGCTGACCTCGAAGGGCGAGCCGAGCGCAGCCGACAGGGCGGCAATGGCGCGTTCGTCGTCCAGACCATGCAGCACCAGCGTCGCGCGGCGCTCTGGCTGCGGCAACACCTTGAAGGTGACCTCGGTCAGGAAGGCCAGCGTCCCCCAGCTGCCGGCGAGCAGCTTGACGAGATCAAGGCCGGTGACGTTCTTCATGACGCGGCCGCCGGATTTCACAATCTCGCCGCGCCCATTGATGGCGCGCACCCCGATCAGGCTGTCGCGGCAGGCGCCCGCCATGATGCGCCGGGGACCGGACAGATTGGCGGCAGACAGCCCGCCGACGGTCGGCTCTCCCTCGGTGCCGAGCAGCGGCCGGAGATCCGGCGGTTCGAAGGAAAGTTCCTGGCCATTGGCGGCAAGCGTCCGCTCGACTTCGGCGAGGGACGTACCGGCGCGTGCCGCGATCACCAGTTCGGCCGGCTCGTAAAGCGTAATGCCCGTGAGGCCCTTCGACGACAGGGTGGCCGCGTGGGTCACAGGGCGGCCGGCAGCGGCCTTCGTGCCGCCGCCGGTCACGCCGAGAGGCGTGCGTTGACCTGACGCCGCGGCGATAACGGCCGCCGCCTCCTGCTCGTTGGCGGGACGATGGGTCACCATCACGCGGCAACCGTCTTGCGGGTCGATTGCGCGCCCGTCTCCGGCCAGCCCGCGGCCGGCTTGCGATCATCCAGGGGGAAGACCTTGGCCGGGTTCAAGAGCCAGGCCGGGTCGAACACCGCGCGCACGCGCATCTGCTGGGCGAGATCGACGGGATTGTATTGTTCGGTCATCAGGTCACGCTTCTCGATACCCACGCCATGCTCGCCGGTGAGGCATCCCCCCACCTCGACACACAGCTTGAGAATTTCGGCACCGGCCTGCTCGGCCTTCTCCAGTTCGCCCGGCTTGTTGATGTCGTAGAGGACAAGGGGATGCAGGTTGCCGTCGCCCGCGTGGAAGATATTGGCGACCTTGAGGCCGTGGCTGTCGCAGATTTCGGTGATGCGGCGCAACACGAGGGGCAGTTGCCCCGTGGGGATCGTGCCATCCATACAGAGATAATCGGCGATGCGCCCCATGGCGCCAAAGGCGGACTTGCGCCCCTTCCAGATCGCCGCGCTTTCGGCCTCGGATTGCGAGACCTTGACGGTCATCGGCGAAAAGCGGTCGGCAATTGCGCAGATACGCGCCAGGGCCTCGTCGATCTCCTCGTCCGAACCTTCCACCTCGACGATCAGCATCGCCTCGACATCGAGCGGATAGCCGGCATGGGCGAAGGCCTCGCAGATGGTGATCGCGGGCTTGTCCATGAATTCCAGCGCCACGGGAATGATGCCGGCGCCGATCAATGCCTTGACGCATTCGCCAGCCAGCTCGTTCGACGCAAAGCCGAACAGCACGGGCCGGGCGCCCTCCGCCTGACGGAGAATGCGCACGGTCGCTTCCGTGAACACGCCGAGCTGCCCCTCCGACCCGGTGATGAGGCCAAGCAGGTCATAGCCCGCGCTGTCGAGCGCGTCGCCACCGATCTCAACCACGGTTCCATCCAGGAGGACCATGGTGACGCCGATGAGATTATTGGTGGTGACACCGTACTTCAGGCAATGGGCGCCGCCCGAATTCATGGCGATATTGCCGGCAATCGTGCAGGCGAGCTGGCTCGAGGGATCCGGCGCGTAGAAGAAGCCCTCCGGCGACACCGCCTGGCTGATGGCAAGATTGGTGATTCCCGCCTGCACACGCGCCGTGCGATCCGCATAATTGATCGCGAGGACTTGATTGAGCTTGGAGGTGCCGAGCACGATGGCATCCTCCTGGGGAATGGCGCCGCCCGCCAGCGAGGTACCGGCGCCACGCGGAACCACCTTCACGCCTTCACGCTTGCAGAACGCCAGCACCGCCGCGACCTCTGCCGTCGACGTCGGCAACACAACCGCCAGCGGCATGCGGCGATAGGCCGTGAGCGCGTCCGTCTCGAAAGCGCGCCGCTCATCCTCGCTGGTGATCAGGCACTGCGCGGGCACCAGAGCGGCGAGCCCTTGAATGATGGCATCGCGACGCGCCAGAATGGCGGAATCCGGCACGGGAAATGCGATTGACGTCATGGAACCCTCCCCCGACCCGAATCTTGCACGTGATCTCAAACCCTTGCGAGAGATCTCAATCCCCCGACTATTGAACAACTCTAGCCTATTCGAAAGCCTTTGACAGGGCGCATAATCAAGACGACATTATTTCTCTTTTGGAAATAATGTCGCAGGCCATGGATCAGTTGGGAGACCTCGATATCTTCGCCCGCGTCGTTGCCACGAAGGGTATGTCGTCGGCCGGACGCGAGCTCGGTTTCTCCGCTGCCGTCGTATCGAAGCGCATCCGCAGGCTCGAAGAGCGGCTTGGTGTCCGGCTGCTGCAACGCACGACGCGGCAGATCAGCCTGACCGAGGCTGGCCAGGGCTTCTACGAGCGGGTCGTATCCATTCTCGCCAGCATCGAGGAAGCCGAGGCCTGGGTGGCGCGCGGCAGCAGCGTCGCCCGCGGCGTGCTGCGCGTCTCGGCGCCGACCTCCTTCGGCCGGCTGCATATCGCGCCGCATCTGAAGGCCTTTCTCGACCGCTACACCGCCGTGACGGTCGATCTCGACCTTTCGGACAGTTTCGTCGATGTCGTGGGCGAGGGCTTCGACGTGGCCATCCGCATTGCCGATCTCGCCGATTCAAGCCTTGTCGCGAAGCGCCTTGCGCCCAACAACCGCGTGCTCTGCGCCACGCCGGCCTATCTTGCCCGCCACGGCGAGCCGCAGAGCCTCGCCGATCTCGCCCGGCACACGCTCCTTGTTCACAACGCCGACCATTGGCGGCTGTCCGGCCCTGATGGCCCCGTGACCGTCCCGATTTCAGCGCCCTTGCGCACCAATTCGAGCGAGGTGGTGCGGGAGGCCGTGCTCGCCGGGATCGGCATCGCGCTGCGCTCCACCTGGGATATCGGGCCGGAACTGCAGGCCGGCCAGCTCCAGACCGTGCTGCCCGACTACGGCGGGTCGCATCGCGTCGCCGTCTATGCCGTCTATCCCAGCCGCAGGCATCTCGAGCAGAAGGTGCGCGCGTTCATCGATTACCTCGGCGAACTCTACGCCCCGACCCCTTATTGGGACCAGGGGCTTGCCCGCTGATCGCCCAAGGCCGCCATGGTCGGCGAGGATGCCGCGGTTTGCGAGGACGCGCCAATTTTGCCGGAGAACAGCAAGGCGTGCACTTCACTTGCCGCCTGTGAACCGCGGGTGCTAACGACAAGGACGCCCCCGTTACAAAGGCAGGCTCGTGCGGTGCCAGTTGCCAATGACACATCAGCGCCGTGAAGCCTGCCCCTCGTCGGAGTTAGGACATCAACTTGCCTGAAGCCCAACATCTGCGTTGGAATCTCCGCCACCTGGCCTATGTGGCTGAGGCGGGAAAGGTGGGGAGCATTGCCGCGGCGGCCGAAAGGCTGCAGGTGTCGCAGGCTGCCGTAAGTGGTGCGATCAACAACATCGAGGAGATGTTCGGGGTCCGCATTTTCCACCGACAGCCTGGCAGGGGCCTCAGCCTCACGCTCGCCGGCACGACCTTTCTCGTTCAGGTGGAAACGCTTCTCCAGCAAGCCAAGCGACTTGAGGAGTCGGCGGCACTGCTGTCGACCCGGCTATCCGGCACGATCCGGCTGGGCTGCTTCCCCACCGCCGTGCCCCATATCGTGCCGTCGATCATGGAAGGCATGAAGAACAAGTATCCGGCGATCTCGCTAGAGCTTCATGAGGCTACGATCGCCGAACTTGTCGAATTGCTGAAGCGCGGCACCATCGACGTGGCGCTGACCTACAACTTATCTCTCGATGATAGCGTTACCTTCGAGCGGCTTTTCTCCGTGTATCAGCATGTCGCGCTGTCGGATCACGACGATCTCGCGCAGAGGGATGTCGTTAGTCTGCGCGACCTCGCACAAAAGCCAATGATCCTGCTCGACCTGCCGGTATGCAGGGAACGGATTCTGGACGCTTATCGCACTCTGAATCTCAAGCCGAAGATCCACTTCCAGACCGCATCCACGACCGTCGTCGAACGGCTCGTCGCGTCGGGCCAGGGATATGCGATGCTGGGATTCCGTCCGCAGCCGAACACCTACGACGCGACCGGGCGCATAAAATTTCTGCGGCTGACTGAGCAGCTTCCACAGATCGATTTTGGCCTGGCGCTCGCCAGAAACGCCAAGCTGTCGCGCGCATTGGATGCGTTTCTCGGCCTCGTGCGCAGCCGGTCTCCCAAGTGGAGTTTTTCCTGATCAGAGGGCTGCCGCCCAAAGCGTGTCGAGACGGTGCACCGCTATACACTTGTCCCGGAATTGTTTTAGCGCGCACGCGCGATATTGACACCGACATGGCCGAGATGGCGCCTCATCGCGTCCGCCACGTCCTGCGGCGTCCCCGTCCTTGCGCTTTGCAATATCTGGTCGTGGTCGATCAAATATTGCTCGATGTGAAGGGCTGAGGGAAAACTTTCCAGGGACAGGTTGAACAGCCTCTCCCGCGTCATGTCCACGAGAGTGCGCAGGTAATCATTGGCATTGCGCTCGAGAAACCGGGCGTGAAACTGGCGGTTCAGCGTCTCGAACGTCTCGACATCCTTGTCTTGAAGCGCCTGCTTCATGCCGTCCTGGAGGACAGTGAGATCGTCGAGATCTTCCAGGAGATGCTCGCTCTCAGCCCATCTCGCGACGGCAAAGGTTTCGAGCAGCGTCAACATCTCGAGATGATTGCCGATCGATTGTGGACTGGCCTTTGCGACGATGACGCCGACATTCACCGTACGCTTCACCAGCCCGTCGCGTTCAAGCTTGTAGAACGCTTCCCGGATCGGCGTCCGGCTGACTTTGAAGCGCGCAGCCAGATCCAGCTCGACCAGTTTCTCCCCGCCTACAAAACGTCCCTCGAGAATGTCCGACCGCAGGACCTCATAGACCTTTTCATGCTGGGCCGATGACTTTTTCGCACGCCGCGGCGCCTGGGTGACCATCGCTCTCTCCTGTCTGTCAGCCAGGAGATAACAGCCTTGCGCACAATCGCAAGACATGTAAGGCTCAATATTGCATGCAATTTTTCATGCAATATAGAGTGCGAAGCTCCAAAGAGCGTTTCGGATGCGAGCGATCTCATGACCCACTTGATCGAAATATCGACGAACCAATCCCGGCACAGCGTCACTGCGGCCCTGCGCCTCGACCTGCCGCAGGACGTGATCGATACGTTCCTGGCTGCGACGGAACAGCCGCTGCGCATGGCTGTCGATCACACCATGTCCACCGGCGACTATTTTCTGTCACGCGGCCGGCCACCGCGCCACCCGGTGCAAGCCGGCTCCCAGGCAACGCCCTTCGGCGGCGTACCGGTGCTTCTGAGCCGGCTGAAGGCCGGCGATGTGCTCTATTCCGGCGGCAACGACATGTCCTTTGCCTATGGCCCGCACATTACCGAACCGCTGGTTGCCCGCGGGCCCGTCCTCGCGCGCGTGCCCGTAGAGCAACTGGATGCGTTTTGGACTTTCGGGCGCGATGTCTGGGAAGCGTCATACCGCAAGCATGAGCTCTCGATCATCACCGTCGTCCGCAAGGGAGCCTGAAAGCAAATGGGAAAGCACTGGACCGAAGTTAAGGACGCGCTCGAAGTGGAAATCGACCGCATCTGGTGGGATGAACCGGAGGAAGTGCGCATGGCGCGCAATCTCGACTTTCCCAGCGGCGCGGGCACTGCGGGTCAAGCCCTCGGCAATCTGTTCTTCCTGGTCTGCGACACGCAGGCGCTCGGCTGGTGGACGGCTGAGCCTGCGATGAAAGCAGCCCTCGCCGACCCTACCTTTGACGTCGAGCAGTGCAAGCGCATGTGGACATACATGAATGTGCACATGGCCAAGCTCATGGGCGACATCGACCCGCCGACCTGCCCGGAACCATGGCTCAACATGCCGAAGCTCGTTGCCTATTGCAACGACATGGTCGAGGCGTTTGAGAGCATCGAAACCAAGGAAGAGCTGGCTGACCTCGTCTGGAGCTGGTGCAACTACGTGAACCGCCTCAACAAGTGGTTCTTCCTCATCTTCCCGTGGCATCTCGGTGACCAGTTCCCCGTCAAAGGGCCCAAGACACCGCGCCAGTCCGACTACCGATAGCCGTTTAGGACAGGTCGAAAATCAGCCGTTCGCGCCCGAAAGACACCAAGGTCTCGCCGGGATCCGGGATGGAACTGCGCCCTCAGGGAGGCGGGGGCTGCACCCCTTCGATCGACGCGCGGAAAAGGCACGAAAAAAGGCACCACTTGCCCATTGAACCAGCATGGTCGACATCGCCCCCCTGGACACAGGCCTGAAGGCTGTCTGAATCATCCAGCTTTCCAAACTGGCACGCTGGTTGCTTTCGCTACAGGTGAAATCTGAGGGGAAGCGGCCAACGCTTCAGACAAAGAGGGCGACCATCTGACCGGGATGGTCGCCCTCATCATTTCATGTCGCATGATTCCATGTCGCATGCCCCCAATTGCAAAAAGAGCCGGGCCTCGCGGCCGCGGCTCAAGTTGTTTTCGGTAGCGCCAGAATAACGAAAGCCCGGAGGCATGGCCGCTCTGACGGCCATGCCGGTCATCCAGGTTTAGAACTCCATGGCAACGCCGACACGTCCCACATGCTCCTTGCCGCCGCCATTCGCATAGCCGGCATGGATCATGACAGGCATCGCCGTGTCGAGGCGATGGGCGACGCTGACGCCGAAGCCGAACTCGCTCCGGTAGAAGCCCGTGGACGCCGAGATCGTCGTCTTGCCGGGGGCCGATGGGGTAAGCGCCGGTGCCAGTGCGGCCGTGGCCGCGATGCCGCGCCGGGCTTCCTTCTGGATCGTCCTGGTCTCGCTATACAACTGGCTGACATTGACCGCATCCGTGGCCAGAACGCCCGCGGCGACATTGGTGACGCGACGCTCCGCACCCGGTGCACCGACGGAGACCGTATTCGGGGCATCCGCCACCGAGCCGGCGCCAAGGGCAACCGAGTTCGGCGCAGTCGCCTTCACCAGGGAATTGGCACCGAGAGCCAGCGAACCGTCAGCCTCGACGCGGGCATTGCGGCCGAAGGCCGAGTCGTTCGGACCAGCCGCATAGGCACTGTGGCCAACGGCCGTGCCGCCCTCACCCCGCGCCTGCGCGTTATAGCCGACGGCAACCGAGTAATTGCCGCTGGCCACCGATTTTGCACCCAACGCTGTTGCCTGTATGCCCGTGGCACTCCCCGTGCCGTCGCCGCCGCCGATCAGGCTGCGCACCTGGCCGACCGTCGCGGCGTCGGTATCGCCGATACCTTCCGCCACATTGGTGATGCGGCGCAGGTTATCTGCCGAACCCACCGAGACCGTATTCGCCTCGTTCGCCACCGAATTGGCGCCGAGGGCTACGCTGTTCTTCGCGGTCGCCTTGGCATGGGAGCCGACGGCGGTTGCCTTTTCGGCGGTCGCCTCCGCGCCGTGGCCAAGAGCGGTGGTGTAGTCGCCGACCGCCTTGGTGTTGATGCCGTTCGCCCAGGCATCCGTGCCTTTGACCGTGCCGGCGACGGACTGCCCCGTCGACAGGGCCGCGATGGTGTTGTTCAACACCGTATACTGCCGGAAGTTGACCGCATCGGAGTCTTCCGTACCATCGGCCACGCCGGTGATCCGTGTCGCGATCGAGCCGGTGCGATAGGCCGAGTAGGCTTGACCACCCTTGGCATTGGTATCGAAGCGGATCGTGTTCGACAGCTCGGCATTCGTTGTCGTGATCTGCTCCTTCACCGCGTACAACTGGCTGCCGACCACGACTTCGTTGCTCGTCGCGGACACATCACCCTCGGCGA
Source organism: Chelatococcus asaccharovorans (assembly GCF_003201475.1). Classification (GTDB taxonomy): domain Bacteria; phylum Pseudomonadota; class Alphaproteobacteria; order Rhizobiales; family Beijerinckiaceae; genus Chelatococcus; species Chelatococcus asaccharovorans. Next base: position 366,248 of record NZ_QJJK01000008.1, read on the forward strand.
CACCGATGATCTTTACCGGGACAGGATTGCCAGATCCGCTCGGTGCCCGGGCGGCATTGAAGGACATAACGCTATTGCCCTTCGCGTCCTTGTTCAGGCCATAGAGCAGTGCCCCGTCGAGTTTGCTTTGCACATCCGTATTGACCGCGCCGACGGTGGTATCGACATATTTCTTGTTCGATGCATCGTAATCGTCCGTCGGATCCGCCACACCGGAGATGCGTGTACGAACGCCTGAGCGCAACGCGGAGTAGGATCCTCCGACATATTTCAGGGCGTTGCCATCGAGCGTGTTGAAATTGGTCGTCAAGGAGCCCAGATCGGTCTTCAGCGTATCAATGCGGGTCTGTTCGACCTTCAACTGCTTGAAGTTGACCGCATCGTAATCGGCAGTGCCTTCGGCCACATTGACGATCTTGCGTTGCTGGGCCGCGCTGCCCACTGACACCGTGTTGTTGTCACCCGCGACAGACCCGGAGCCGATGGCCACCGCATTGGTACCGGACACGCTCGCTCCCGCGCCGATCGCCACGCCCTTGGTGGCCGCACCTTCGACGTTTGCACCATCACCGATACCGACGCCGGACGTCCCGTTGACGGTCGCCGCGCGACCGATCGCGACCGCATTGGCCTTGCCCGAGGTTTTGCTGCCGATGATCACCGCTTCGGCCTCGGCCGAGGTGCCGCCGGCATCGGCGCCGATGACGACGCTGTTTGCACCGCCGCCGTTCGATCCGCCGGCATTCTGGCCGATGCCGATGGCACCGTCCGCCGCTGCCTTCACGCCGGCGCCGAGAGCGATGGCCCCCTTGCCTGAGGATGTGCTCTGACGGCCGATGGCTACACCGTCGGCTACGGAAGCCGAAGCCGACGTGCCGATGGCGACCGCATCCTTCGCCGTCGACGAGGCATTCTGGCCGAGAGCGATACCGCCGTCGATTGTCGCCTTCGCACCGAAACCAATCGCCGCGCTGCCTGTCGCGCCGGCATCCGCATTCTGGCCAAGCGCCAGCGAAGATTGGCCGGACGCCTTTGCACTCGCACCGAAGGCAGCCGCGCCAGCGCCCGAGGCCGTCGCCTTTCCGCCGACGGCGGCGGCATTCGCGCCCGTTGCCTGTGCGCCCGAGCCTGCCGCGACCGAGTCCTGCGACGAAGCATTGGCATTATAGCCCAAAGCAACGGCGCTTTGACCCGCCGCAGCCGCCAGATTGCCGAGGGCGCTCGAATTGAGCTGCGACGCCGACGCGTTGCCGACAGCCACCGCCCCGTCCAATGGAGCCTTGGCATTGTGGCCTACGGCGACGGCGTTCTCCCCCAAGGCTTGGGCCGACTGACCGATCGCCACGCTCGCCGAACCGTTGGCGTCGGTATCGACGCCGACCGCAACCGCGCCGGTACCGGCCTTGGTCGAGCCCGTATTCGGCGAGACCACAAGGCCGTTGCCGCTCGTCGTCTGCACCTTCACATTGTTGAGAATAGAGGTCGTGAGGAAGTTCTCCCCCGTCACGTTGATCTTGGCCGTCGCGCTCGAACCAAGAACCTGGACGGAGTTGACCGTCGAATTATTGATTTCGGCGCTGGTGGCCTTCAGGTCGGTGACGGTCGCGTCCTTGATATTGGAATTGTCCAGGACATTCGATTTGCCGACCAGCTTCAGTCCGGTCGATTGCGACACCGTGCCGTCGGTCACCTCGACATTTGTCACCTTCGAGCCGGACACCGTCGAATTCGTGATGCTGGACGTCTCGACCGTCGCGGTCTTCAGGCTCGATGGACCATCCAGGGTAAGGGTGGAGCCCGCCTGGCCCGTGATCGTCGTATCCTTCACGGTCGCGTTGTCGACGATCGCCGTCTTCAGCGAGGACGTCCCATTGAGATTGAGCGTCGAGCCGCTCGTTCCGATGATCGATGCATCCTGAACCGTCGAATTCTTGACCGTTGCCTTCGTGAGCGATGATTCACCGTCGAGGTTCAACTTGCCGCTGTTGCTTCCGGTGATCTCGGCATCTTTTATCTTTGAGGTTTCGATCGTCGAGGTCTTAAGGGTCGATGTGCCATCGAGGGTCAGATTGGCACTGCCGGTGTTGGTAAGGGTCAGCGCGCCCGTGTAGCTGACCGCAGCTCCATCACCCTTGATATTGGCGTTGTCGAGCTTCGATCCGTTCGTCTTATCGGTCACGGTGAGCAAGACGTTATCGCCGTTCTTGTCCTTACCTGTGACGTCCACGAGCGGGCTTTGCGCCCGCGCTTCCGTAGCCGTCAGGGCACAGGCGAGCGTGACGGCACTGACACCGCCAAGCACAACTGCAGCACAGCGCAAGAAAACGGGACGTCTCATATTTCCATCAATTTCGGCTTTTGCGGGCTTAATTATGCCGCGCCGCGCCAAATAGGCCTCTGAAATGGCTGCCACTGAAAATCTCCTGTTCTTCTAAAATTCGCGCAAGAAAAAACTTACGAATTACTGGCTGCATCACCGCCATCACACATCACGCGCAACGCATGGAGAGAGCGCCACCGACCGGCCGCGCACGCCCGAACCCTCCCGGGGCGGGGGTTGGAATCAACAAACGCATACTGGAATGATGCGACATTGATCTATGATCTGTAGATCAGCGTGGTGTTTTGCGCCCCAGGCGGCGCATCCGGTGCCGTGCCCCCAGCCGGCAGAGACTCGATGCAAACTTGCCACACGAAAAATCTATCCGGCAGTGCGGACACTTAACCCACTGCCTGCAAATCCCGGGAGGCAGGCTTTGCCTATTCGGCGAGGACGCGGGTGCGTGGCAGCACGATCTCCACCAGCGTGCCTTCGCGCTTGGCGCTGGTGATCGACAGCGCGCCGCGGTTGGCCTCGACGAGGGCCTTGGTCAGCGGCAGGCCTAGCCCCGTGCCGCCGTGGCGGCGGGCGGTGGCGAGCTGGCGGAAGGGCTCAAGAGCCTGCTCGATCTCGGCGACCGACATGCCGATGCCCGTGTCGCGCACCCGCAGCGCGATCTCGCCCCGGTCCGTCAGCGCGGTGGAGACGATGACCTGGCCGCCAGCATCGGTGAATTTCACCGCGTTCGAGAGGATATTGAGCACGACCTGGCGCATCGCCCGCTCGTCCGCCACCACCGGCGGCAGCTTCGGCGCCAACGACGTGCGCAGCACGATGCGTGAGCGACCGACCTGCGGCTGCATGAGGGCGACGCAGCCTGCCACCACCTCGTTGAGGTTGACACTCGCGAAGTTCAGGTCGAGCCGTCCGGCCTCGATCTTGGCGAGATCCAGAAGATCGTTGACGAGGCTGATGACATGCCCGCCGGAGACGTGGATGTCGTTGAGATATTCCTTGTAGCGCTCGTTGCCGATGGGGCCGAAGCGCTCCTCCTGCATCACCTCGGCGAAACCGATGATGGCATTCAGCGGCGTGCGGATCTCATGGCTGATCTTGGCCAGGAAGTCGGACTTCTGGGCGCTCGCCTCCTCCGCCGCCTTCTTCGCCTTCATCAGGTCGGCTTCGGCCTTCTTGAAGGCCGTCATGTCACGGGCGACGACGCAGAACTTGCGATTCGGCGGTTCACTCACCCGGCCCATGGTGATGGTGAGCGGGCTCAAGCCCCCCTGGCGCACCCGGCCGACGACCTCGCGCCCATCGTTCATAACGCTGGCAACGCCGCCCGCCTTCAGCCCTTCAAGATAGTCGACGGCCACGACGTGGCTTTCCGGCGCAAGCAGCAGGGTAAAGAACTCGCCGACGACATCGCCTTCGTCATAACCGAACAAGGCCTCTGCCGAGCGGTTGAGGGAGAGAATGCGGCCGGCATCGTCCAGGATGATCACGCCGTCGGTCGCGGTATCGAGGATCTGGCTGAGCTCGCGCGCCTGCCCCTCGTGCAACACGAGCTCGCCCTCGAGCGCGTGGATTCGCTCCGCGATCTCGGGTTCCAGCGACCTGCGAAACGACAGAAGCGTGGCCGGCGCACCGTTCCATTCCAGCGTGGTCAGCCTGGCATCGACAGCAAGGTCATCCCCATTGGCCGCCTTCAGCGCGATGGGTGCGGCGCCGTCGCCGACCTGCGCGCGGCTGGTGAAGAGATCCCACAGGCCAACCGCCGCAAGGCCGGTGATGTCGGCATAGCCGAGGAAGTCGAGCAGCGTGCGGTTGGCATAAAGGATGTCGTCGCCTCGGCTGACAAGGATGCCGATCGGCAGCTTGTCCGTCAGCGGGGCGAAGGACGGCCGCTCGCCGACATAATTGATCGCGCGCGCGCCTTTGCGGTCCTGCGCACGGACTGCAACCGTATCGGTGACGGGCCGCTCCGGCTTGCCGTCGGCTGTCGCTTCCGGAGCCCCGTGTTCCGACGCTCGCTGTTCCTCAGTCTGCGGCACCTCTCTCGCCGGAGACTGAGGCGGTGGCCCGGCTGGCTGCGGGCCGCCTTGCGCGGTCTGGCCGCCGGGATCCTCCTCGCCAAGGTAGCGGGCGCCGAGCGCCCGTGCGATCTCGCGGAAGGCGTTACGCTCATTGGTCGAGAGGGTCGGGCGCTGCGGCGGACGTCCGTCCGCCTCATCTGCCGGATCCCTAACGGTCTCCACCACGCGCAGCGGCACAACCTTCGGCGTCCCGAGCGTGGCACGCACCTGCCCACGCACCGGCGCGAAACTGCCCGCGGCCTCACCCACGCCCTCTGCGGGGGCTTGAGGGGCGCTGTCGGTCGCGCCTTGATCATTGGCGGGAGGCTCCGTCGGCCGCACCGGCGCGACACGGGCCTCGCCGACCTGCTCGCCCTCGCCGCCTGCATCCAGGGCCGGAGCAGCGTCGCCATGGGAGGCTGATCCTCCGGCCTCGCCATCGGATACCTCAAATCGCTCTTCGCGCGATACGCCGTCCTCGGCGACGACCGCCTCCACGGCCGACGTTTCGTCAGCGGAGGCCTCGACAACGGGACCCGACTGGGCGATCCCGTCGTCAGGCGCGATCTCGCTGCCGGGGTTCGGCGGTGCGGCGGGAGCCAGATGCGGCGCGGTCGGTAGCGCCGCCCCGCCCACCGGTTCCTCGGTCGAGGGAGTCTCGGCCGAGGGGGGTTCGGTCGAAGGATTTTCGCTCGAGGGGATTTCGTCCCGCACCGCTTCATCGAGCGGTTCTTCGTGCTCCGGCGCGTGATCCAGCGGCGCCTGATTCGGTCCCTCATTCTGAAGGGCCGATTCGGTCGCCTCGGTTTCCGCGGCCACCGTCTCGACAGGAACGACCTCCGGCTGATTCATCCCCATCGTGTCACGGACCGCCTGAGCGGCTGACACATCCGGCGCGACGATTGCAACGGTCTCGCGTGCAACGGTCTCGCGAGGCGGGCCGTCGGGGGCGAAAGCCTTCGGCGGCACCGAGGTGGTATCGGCCGCCCGATTCTCACGCCCTGCGACGGGCGGCTCCACAGCCTCCGCATCCGGCATCCGCGACGTGGCCGCCGCTGCGCCAGCGCCAGCTTTCCCAACGCCTGCCGGCACGGCAGCGCGCAAGGCACCCGGCGGGCGGGCGTCCTGAACCTCCGTGTCCTCCGTCCTCGCGTCTTGAAGCTTCGCGTCTTGAAACGTCTGGTCTTGCACGTCGCCGAGGCGGCAGAGGCCGTAGCCCTGGAAGGTCGCCTCGCCGTCAGCGGTCACAAGCAAAGCGCCGAGTTCCACGGGAAGAAGCGCCTCGCCCTCCCCGACCTGCCACAACACGGCGCAGCGGGGCCAGGTCTGACGGCGCGCCAGGGCCGCGGCAACGCATCCCTGCGGGTCGCGAACGACGCCGCCGATCAGTTCATCCCAACGCCGGCCAACGATATCGGCCGCATGCCCACCGACCACTGTCGCGAGTTCCGGCGAGACCCGCAGGAGGCGGCCCGTCGTATCGGAGGCCCAGACGAAGCGCAGGCTGCGGCGCGTGCTGGCCAATGTGCGGATCTGGGTCAACAGGTCGGGGGGCTGCGGGGACACGACCGCCGCCGGTTTGGTCTCCGCCATCGCGACCGACGCGCCCTCAGGCTCGGGCTCCAGCCGGGAGGAACTGCCAGCCATGGCCCTTGGCAGGGCGCCAACAACGACCGTGACGAGCAGCTCCTGGCCATCGGCCGTCGCAACGGGGCGACAAGCCAGCGTCACGATGTCGCTCTGCCGGCGGCTGTTGACGCGCCAGCGCTCGAGGCGCACCCCATGCGCCGGCAGAGCGGTGGCGAGGCGCATCAGCCGATTATGCGTTTCGGGTGTTGGTGCCTGCGTATGATCCTCGGTGAGAGCGGCAACAAGCGGCCTGGCCTCGGCGGAGGCCCATACAACACGGGACTTCGCCATCGACCATACGATTACAGCCGTCCTGGACTTCAGGAACGGCGCCAGCGATGTGTCTCGCCGTAGATCGGCTATCACCGCGCTGAACTCCCTCAACTCAGCCTTGTTCCGTCCTGATACCGATCGCGCCATACGCTCGATAGCTAACGAAGCCTTAATAACAGGCGCTGCCCCAAGCCGTCACGACGCCCAGCCGACCTATCCGCACTAACCTGATGTTAGTGTTAATGCGGCGGCTGGCAAGATGGCATAGTATGGAAGACGGTTTCCTTAAGAAGGCTGATCAGCACAGAAGAAACGCCTTCCCGATGCCGTCCCGCACCTTGCGCTTGTGCACTGCAACATGTATATTGCGCCGCACAATCTCATGCAAATTCCAAGGAGCGTATCATGAGCCAACCGAATTTCCCCCATTTCGAGATCCCTGCGGAGTTTCGCCAATTCGCCGAACAGGGTGTGGAGCAGGCACGCAAGGCTTTTACCGGCTTCCTCGATGCGGCCAACAAGGCGGTCGATACATTCGCGGCACCGAATACGTTCAACGGCGGCGCCGGCGACGTCACGCGCCGCACGTTGGCCTATGCCGAGCATAATGTGACGGCGGCCCTGGACCTCGCGCAGAAGCTTGTGAAATCCAAGGATGTCAGCGAGGCCATGAAGCATCAGGCCGATTATCTGCAGTCGCAGGCCGCATCTCTGCAGAACCAGCTCAAGGATTTTACGGCTGCGGTCCAGAAGGCTGGTGAGGACGTGGCAACGACGGCGACCAAGGCAGCAACCCCCAAGGGCGGAACGTCCAAGGCCGGTTGATTCTGCGCGCCGGGCGCTCCGACAGGATCAGCGCGCGAATTCGACGTCGTGTTCGAGCATCGGGTCTGCTCGACCCGAAGGTTCGCGAAACGAGCGCTACGGCCCCTTCCCGGAGCAAGCCCGCGGGGTGAGGTTTCCGGTCCGAGGATTCGAGCGCATAGCCGCATGGCCTGCCCTTTCCTTGGTCTGCTTCCTCCCCCCTGGAAGGCCGGCCTATGCGCATAGCCCGGCGCCGCATGCCCGGCTCAGATTCAGGCTGCCAACTCTGGCGACAGCAAGTCGGAAACCAGAGTTGGCTTTATTCACTTATCGGTACGGCGGACGGCGAGGACGCGGGAACGACAGCCCCGGTGTCGTGGCACCATGATCCACTCGCCATGAGGAGTTGCACCTATGGATAAGCGCAAGACCCCTGGCAAGACGACCACAGGCAAGACGACCCCTGGCAAAACGGCCCCCGGCAAAACGCTCCCGGGCAAGGCCGCGAATGCCGATGCGACGCCTGTGAGTTCCAAGCCGCCTCAGCCCCAGGCTGTCGGGTCGAAAGCCCAATCGCATAAGACAGAGCCAGCCCCGGCGATCGCGGCCAAGGCTGAAACCACGGCTTCCGTGCAGGGCCTCCCCGCGCAATCGCCCGTGTCGCCGACGGCCAAAACGCCGACCGATGCGAAAACCGAGGCCAAGGTTTCCGCACCGGACGTGGCACAGCCGGCGCCCGCTGCAGCAAAGGCTCCCGAGGCGCCGAAGTCATCCAAGGCGACGGCTGCCCCGCCGAAGGCTCTCGCCGAAAAGGGGCCAGATGCCGCCGCCAAACCCGCCACGCCGGAACTGACCGCGCCAAAGCCGGCTACGCCGAAGCCGGCAGCGCCGGCCGAAACTCCGCACACGACGCATGCCGCGATCGCAGCCCAGGCAGAAGCGACCCTTCGCCAGACCGAGGCACTCTCGAAGCTTGCGGAGGAGGCCGTCGCAGCAACCCTCAAGACCGCACAAGCCGCTGCCGCACGCCAGAAGCCGGCCTCGAAAAACGGCCCCGGCCACGAAGAGGCATCCCCTTTTGCCACGATTGCCTCGAGCGGCCTGGAGCAGGCCCGCCAGGTTTACGTGACGGCGCAGGAGCAAAGGGACAGCTGGAACCGCAACATAATGGCCAACGCCAATGTGGCGAGCAAGGCGGCCAACGAGATCAACGGCAAGATCCTTGACCTGGTGCGCAGCCAGACGGATGCGACCTTGGGCTTATGGCGCTCGCTGATCGGGGTCACCTCCGTCGCGGAAGCGGTCGAATTGCAGACCCGCGAATTGCGGCGGCAGTACGAGGATGCGACGGCCCGGGTCCGGGACATCGCCGAGACAGCAACGCGCTACGCGCATGACGTGGTGACAACCGCCAAGGGCGACAGCAGGCATCCGTAACCCGGCCCGGCATGGGGCTTCCCCATGCACAGGACCTGTGGATTATCAACGCCGCCTTGCCGGACAGAGTGACCCATGGCCGGCGCGACGGGACCGCATTTGCACAGGATGCGTGCCCGAAGCTGCGTCACGATGCGCTTTAACATACGGAAAAGCATTTACTTTTTCCCATATCGGGATTCATGTGCGACGGTCGGCCCGCGACCGTCGAATTCCATCTCACGTGGATCTTGCATTCGCGCGTGGTTGCGCATAGTTTCCCGCTCGCTGATGGACATGCGCGCCGGTATCCGGTGCATATCATGGATCTGCGCAGCTGTAGCTCAGTTGGTTAGAGCGCCTGATTGTGGATCAGGAGGTCCCCCGTTCAAGCCGGGGCAGCTGTACCATCCGCCAAGGGGGGCATCCCTCAGCCCCACGCATCTATAATCGGCGGTCGGCAACTGCAGGCGCCGCTTTTGAATGCGCCGTTCGTGACAGCCGCCCCTCAGACTCATGCCGCGCGCGCCGTCGAGGGACGGATCGCGCCTACGCCACCTGCATCATTACTGATTGGCAGCTGGAGGCGCGCTCGCATCCGGCTTTGCTGCGGTGGCGCGCGCCTGCACCCGATCGAACAGCGTGAGCGCGGCATCGACGCAAGCGCGCATCGTCTCCTGCGCGTCGCAGCGCACGGCGAGGCGCGTGTCCCCGCTGCGGATCACGAAGGCGCTGCCGCCGCGATTGCGCATGCCACCCATGCCGTTCCGCATGCCACCCATGTCATTTCCCATGCCGCCTCGCATGGCATGCATCGAACTGGGACGATCGCCCCGGGAGTCGCGGTCACCGCGGTCTGCGCGGTCGCCCATTGCACGGTCGCCCATGTCGCCACGATTCTGGCGCCACTCTCGGCCGTGAGACCGATAGTCGTCCCGCCAGCCGCGACCGTCGCCATCATAGGACATATCCTGGGCCAAAGCCGGCCACGCTGTAAGGGCAAGAAGAGCTCCAATCATCAATGGAGTGCGCATCGATGGAGACCGCATAGCAAACCCTCCCATAGGCATTCATGTTGATTTCACATTGATTTCACAGCCCGACCAGCCGGGTTGAGATCCACCGTCTCGATAGAACGCCCGATACAATCGGACGGTTCCGCAGAATTGGCGCGTCCCTGCAATAGCAAAGGCACAGCATCTGTTGCTGCGCAGGCGTATTCGACGGGACCGGTGAAAAATCCGGGTGGCTCTTCCGGCCGCTAATCCGCCGGATCACGCAAATGACAATCGGACTGCGCTGGCATGCTAACCATGTCAATGTCCACACGTCATTGTGCACCTCCTTTGCGGGCTTGTCTCCCATCCATTCATCCGGTCGCATCGCCGCAAAGGACTTATCCAATATCCGCTCCGCCTCAAGCTGTTTAATTGCCTAATAGATAATCACATGTCGTCTATTGGGTAATCATTGCATAAAATTGCGGCTTTTTGTGATGCCGATCTGCGCAATGCTTGTGCTGCTACTGCTGTCTGATTATGCAGGCGCATGCCCTCCCCTCATACAGCAGGAGCCATTATGTCCGAAGGCAGCCTTCTCGATCACGCCCTCGTCCGTCTGGACGAAGCCGCCGTCCATCTCGCCATCGATGCGGACGTGATCGAGAAGCTCAAATATGCGCGCGAAACGACAAAAGTCCGCCTGATGATCCGCATGGACGACGGCTCGCGAAAATCGTTCCTGGCCTGGCGCTGCCGCTATGACGATACGCGCGGCCCGACGAAGGGGGGCATCCGTTTCCATCCGGATGCAACGGCTGACGAGGTGGAGACGCTCGCCTTCTGGATGACCTTCAAATGCGCGGTCATGAACCTGCCCTATGGCGGCGGCAAGGGTGCCGTCCAGGTCGATCCGCGCAAGCTCTCGAAGGCGGAGCTCGAGCGTCTGTCACGCGCCTATATCCAGGCCTTCTCGCGCATCATCGGCCCGGACCGCGACATTCCCGCGCCGGACGTCTACACCAATTCCATGATCATGGGCTGGATGGCCGATGAATATGCGCAGATCGTCGGCGAGGCGGCGCCCGCGGTCATCACCGGCAAGCCGCTCGCCCTCGGTGGTTCGCTCGGACGCGGCGACGCGACCGCCCGCGGCGGCTATTATCTGGTGCGCCATCTCGCCACGGATCTCGGCCTTGGTCAGCCTTTGAAGGTCGCCGTCCAGGGCTTCGGCAACGCCGGCCAGCACATCGCCCGGCTTCTTGCCGCCGACGGCCACACAATCGTGGCGGTGTCGGATTCCGAGGGCGCGGTCCATGCGCCGGCCGGCCTCGATGTCCATGCCCTCATGACCGCGAAGGCACAAGGACGCTCGGTCGCCTCGACCGCCGGGTCGCATGGACACGAGCGGCTTGCCGCCGAGAAACTCGTCGGCGTTGACTGTGACGTGCTGGTGCCGTCTGCCCTTGAGAACATGATCCATGAGGGCAATGCCGGCACCGTCAGGGCGAAGCTCATTCTCGAGCTCGCCAACGGGCCCGTGACCGCGGAAGCCGACGCCATCCTGGCGCGCAACAGCGTCATCGTCCTGCCGGACATCCTCGCCAATGCCGGCGGCGTCACCGTCTCCTATTTCGAGTGGGTGCAGAACCGCCAGGGCTATTACTGGACGCTCGAGGAAATCCACGAGCGTCTGCGCGTGATCATGGAACGCGAAGGCCGGGCGATCTGGACTACGGCCCGCGAGAAGGGCGTCTCGGTGCGGACCGCCGCCTATGTCCACGCGCTCAACCGCCTCGCCGAAGCGATCGAGGCGCATGGCACGCAGAACTTCTTCGTGAGCTGACGCCAACGGACTGTGCGACAACGCATCACCGGCCCCCTCGTGGGCGCCGGTGATCGGCTTATGATACGACGAAACCTCGTTGAGCTTCCCGCGAAACCGGACTTACCCGCGTGACGATATTTCAAACCCCTCTCGATCGCGACGCTGCCGTTGCGCTGCTGGAGCGTTATTTCCGCTGCGTCGACGGGAAGGACATGGATGGGTTGTTGGCGCTTCTCACGGAGGACTGCCGGTTTCGCATCGAGACGGATGAGCTTGACCATATCGGCCGGGACACCGGCGTGCGTGGCATGTTCGAGCGCCTCTTCAACCGCTATGCGAAGATCTGGCACGGCAACTTCTCGTGGGTGTTCGACGCGGAGACCCAGCGCATCGCCTGCCAGCTCGATGTCATCAACACCGAGCCTGACGGCCGCGAGCACCGCAAGCACAACGCATCATTCTATCATCTCAAGGACGGCAGAATAGCCTTTGCCGGCATCTACATGAGCGGAACGAACGCACTGGTCTAGGACCAAGCGCCATTCAGTGCGCGCGGCGAGATCGAGGCTCAGGAACCTCGGTGTCATCTCGGAAGCCGCGCTGAACTCGGGTGCTGCCGAGTTCAGCGAGATCCGACCTGTGCGCGGCTGTGCGGGATCCAAACCGTATCGGTTCTGGATCCCGGGCCCGAGCTTGCGCTCGTCCCGGGATGACCGACGCGGGCGCGAACCCGGCTCACCCTCTCCCTCAGCGGGAGGAGTCTGTCAGGCAGTATTCGAGGCGGTAAAGGCCGCGCACCGGCTCCTCGATCGCGCCATGGGCGACGAGCCCCCCGTGCAGGAGATGATCCGTGGCGGAATCGACAGCGGCGGTCTCGGACCCTTCGATCATGATGATCCAGTTCGGTACGCCGACCTCGCGGCCCTGCTTCTCGGCCGTCTCTATCCCGCTCGCAGCGGCATCGGCGATGCACAGATGCACGCCGGAGATCGCATAATGCCCTGCGACCTCGGCAAGGCGCGCCTGCAGATAGCCCGACAGTGCCTGCCGCTTGTCCGCCTCCGCATCGAAGCGCAGGGTCATCATGACACCGCCGTCGCCGAGGCCTGCTGAAAAGACGGTCTCGCAGACGCCTCGCGTCGTGTTGCGGAAGGCGGATGTCGCCTCCTTCGTCCAGCGCGTCGGGCTGTTCAGACGGTCGAGATAATCCTTGCCGACCAAGACGCCCGCGTCCTCAGCCTCATACAGCGTGTAATAGGCGGGCTCGCCGTAATAGGCCTCATAGCGCCGGCCGCGCAGGAAGCCGGGGATCCCGACCCGCTCGGGGATATGCTCGCGGTTGTGCCACTCGATGAAGTTGGCCTTCCCCTCCGGCAGGATATCGTTCCAAATCGCGACAACCGCGCGCCCCAGCAATGCCATGACATGTACCTCAGTAAGTCGCCCGGCCGCCCGACAGATCGAAGACGGCGCCAGTGCTGAAACTGCATTCATCGGAGGCGAGCCAGGCGATCATCGCCGCCACCTCGTCCGGTTGGAGAAAACGACGCATCGGAATGCGCGACAGGATATCCGCCAGCCGCTCCGGCGGCGCGTCGATGCTCATCGCGGTGAGCGAGGCCGCCGGCGTGATGGCATTGACGAGGATGCCCTCCTCCGCGAGCTCCTTGCCGAGGCTCTTGGTCAAGGCGACGAGCCCGGCCTTGGCGGCGCTATAGGCGGCGGCGTTGTGCATGCCCTCCTTCGCCTGGATGGAGGCGACATTGACGATACGCCCCCGCCGCTCCGCCTTATCCTTCGCCAGCATCAGCGGCACGACCGCGCGACAGACGTGGAAGGCGCCCATGAGATTGACGTCGACGATCCGCCGGAACTCATCGACCGGAATTTCCCAGGTTCGCCGGACGTCGCCGACGATGCCGGCGTTATTGACGAGGATGTCGGGGGCACCGAACCGCGCGAAAAGTTCCGCGGCGGCGGCATCCACGCTCGACGCGTCCGTGACGTCAACCGCCTGGGACGCGAGGCCGGTCTCACCGGCCCGGGCGAGGGATGACGGCAGGTCCCATAGGACAGGCACGGCACCGCATCCGGCGAGCCGCGCGGCGATGGCCTTGCCGAAACCGCCCGTGCCGCCGGTGACGATGGCGACGCGCCCCGTCAGATCATACTGTGCGACCATCTCGCCGACCGCCATCCTTCCGCTAGAAAAGGTCATCCGCCGCGCCGGTGACGCGGCGGATGTCGGTTGCTACTTCTTGACGAAGGCATTCGTGTAGAAGCTCTCGGGCGTCATGGCCGTCGACACGTCCTGATAGGACTTCATGAGGTCGAGCGTGCGTGCCCAGTCTGCCGGTGCCATCTCGCCGATCGGCAGGTTGGGGGATTCCGGCGACGGAATCAGCTTGATCGATGCGAGGAGCTGGGCCTTCAGGAGTCCCTTGTCGGCCTCGGGCCGTGCCTTCATGGCAGCCGCGACCGCGGCGTCCGGATCGGCCTTGGCAGCTTCCATGGCCTTCACCGTCGCGCGGACAAAGCGCTGCACGAGGTCCTTCTTGGTCTCGATGGTGTTGTTGCTGGCGACGATCGTCAGCCCCTGCGTGTTCACGCCGAGTTCGGCGAAGGAGAACACCTTCTGGTCGAGGCCGCGCTGCTCGAGGATGATGACCTGGCCCTCGAGGCCGGCCAGGATGCCGTCGGCGCGCTTCTCCAGGATGGCGACGAGCTTGCCCGGACCATCCACATTGAGGATGCGCACCTTGCTCGGATTGATGCCGTTGTTCTTCCAGATGGCCGGCAGAAGCGCCATGGAGGCCTCGCCGGCCGTGGCGCCGATGGTCTTGCCTTCCACGTCCTTGATGGTCTTGACGCCGGAATCCGTCCGGAACGACATGCCGTAAGGCGAGGTGTTCATGATGCCGAGGACCGACTTGACGGGCGCGCCGCGCGTCGCGGCGGCGATCACGCTGCCGCCGTCAGCCACGCCAAAGGTATCGCCGCCCGTCGCCGTGACCTGCACCGCGCGCGCCGAGCCTTGCCCCTCACCGATGGTGAGGTCGATCTTCTCGTCCTTATAAAAACCCTTGTCGACACCGTAGTAGAAGATTGAATGAACGCCGCTCAAGAGCCAGTTCAGACGCAGGCTCACCGCATCCTGGGCGGAGGCGGGCGAGGCCGCGACCGCGCCCATGCTCAACCCCATGGCCAGCGCGATGATCCCGCGCCGTGTGTGCTTTATCATCCCCATAACGTTATCTCCCTGAACTTTTTGCACTGTTGACTTTGAACGAGAACCGCCCGGCCGGTCTGAAGCCCACGCGGAGCGAAGTCGCGTCACGCTTGACACTCAGACCCCGCTCTTGCCGACGGTGAAATCGTCGCGCCGCTGCGAGACGTGCCATGGGATCGCCCACCGCTCGACGAGCTCGACGACGCCATAGAGAATGAGCCCGAGCAGGCTGAGCACGAGGATGACGGCAAAGGTCATGCTCGTGTTGAGATTGCCGTTGTAGTTGAGCAGCAGATAACCGAGGCCGTTGTCCGACGCCACGAATTCGGCGACGACCGCCGCTGTCGCCGACAGCGCCGCGGCCACCTTGAAGCCCGCGAACAGCGAGGGCAGCGCGCTTGGCAACTCGACGCGCCAGAAGATCTTGAGCCGGCTCGCCCGGTAGGACTTCGCGAGGTCATAGACATCGCTCTCGATGGATTTGAAGGCGACGATCGAATTCACGACGATCGGAAAGAACGACAGCAGGAAGACAAGCAAGACCTTCGAGGGAAGCCCGAAGCCGACCCAGATGATGAACAGCGGCGCCACCGCGATCTTCGGAATGATCTGCAGCACGACAAGCAGGGGATAGAAGATGCGCTCGAAGAGGGGCGAATAGACGACAAGCAGCGCGAGCAGCACGCCCATCACGACTGCGACGAGAAAGCCGAGCACCATCGGCTGCATGGTGTAGTAGGAGGCCGGCAGGACCGCCGCATAGTTCCGGAACAGGTCGTACAGCACCTTGCTCGGCGCCGGCAGGATGTATTCCGGCGTCTTGAAGATGCGAACCGCCAGTTCCCACGCCAGGATGGCGCCAATGAGGCTTGCCGCCGTCTGCGCCTGGCGCATCCAACCACCCATCGTTTTCAAGTTTTTCCTCCCAAATTTTTTTCTCTCAAGTTTTTCCTCCCAAAGTTTTTCCCTCCAAGCGCGCCGTTTCGTGATCGAAGGGCTTGACCTATTGCTGGAACATAGTTCTGTTTGGAACAACGTTCCGTCAAGTTATTTTTCGCGCCGCAAGGTCGCGACCTAGGGAGGACAGTGGATGAGCGATGCCAGCACGCGTGATGGCGCGACGAGCGCGGGTTCGGCCGCTTCGGGCAGGACCTACCGCCCCGGCGTCACGCTCGAGGGGGTTACGAAAACCTTCGGCACGGCAGGCGCCCCCGTCGTTGCGCTTGAACGCGTCGATCTGACGATCGGCGATGGAGAGTTCGTGGCCGTGGTCGGACCTTCCGGCTGCGGAAAATCGACCATGCTGCGGCTGATTTCCCGCCTGTCTCTCCCGACCACAGGCAAGATCACGGTGTTTGACGACACCTCGACCAAGCCGCCGATCGGCATGAGCATCGTGTTCCAGAACCACGTGCTGCTTGCCTGGCGCACGATCCTGGAGAACGTGCTGTTTCCGGCCGACATGGTGGGGGAGAGCAAGGCGCCGTTGCGTGCCAAGGCCATGGACCTCCTGACGAGCGTTGGTCTCGCCGATTTTGCCGGACGCTACCCCCACGAGCTGTCCGGCGGTATGAAGCAGCGCGCGTCGATTGCACGCGCGCTGCTTCTGCAACCACGTCTCCTCCTGATGGATGAGCCTTTCGGCGCGCTCGATGCGCTCACGCGCGAGCAGATGCGCGTCGATCTGGAAGCCCTCTGGCTGAAGCACCGGATGACGATCCTGTTCATCACCCATTCCATCGACGAGGCCGTCCTGCTGGCCGACCGGGTGATCGTGATGTCGCCGCGCCCCGGCCGCATCGAACGCATCATGGAGATCAACATGGCGCGTCCGCGTGGCCTCGCCGCACGCCGTGATCCCGAATTCCTCGAGAAAACCGAAGAGATCACGGAAATCTTCCTGTCGCGCGGCGTGTTGCACGGCGAGGCGCACTAGCGATGACGGCGCTATCAGGAAAAGCGGCCCTCTGGAAATCCAGCTCCATCCAGGACATCGGCCGCGATCCCCCAAGCGGACCGGTCGACCGCGTGCTGGCGACGCTGGAGCTTCTGGCGCTGGCGGAGGAGCCCATCCGGCTATCGGATATCGCCCATCGATTGAATATCCCGAAGAGTGCCGCACATCGGATTCTGACGAGCCTCGTGGACAATGGCTGGGCCGACCAGAGCCAGGAAAGCGAGTGCTATGCTCTGACCCTGCACATGGCCCTCATCGGCCAGCGTCTGCTGGCCCATCTCGATCCGGCGAACCTGCGCCAGCCCATTCTCGACGATGTGGCGCAACGCACCAAGGAATTGGTGCGTCTGACCACCGTGCAGAACGAAACGCTCGTGTGGACGGCCTCCGCGCGGGGGCGCCGGGCCGGTCTCGTCTACGAGCCCGACATGGGTGAGCGCATCGTTCCCTTCGCGACGGCGAACGGAAAGGTGTGGCTCGCGACGCTCTCCGCCGAGGACGCCGCGCGGATCGCCATCGCTTCCGGCCTCGGCAAATGGGCGGACGCGCCGCCCAATACCATCCGCAACCTGGCCGATCTCATGAGCGAACTCGACGAGACGCGACAGCGCGGCTACGGCCTGGCCCGTGAGGAGGCGGAAGTTGGCGTGGGCGCTGTCGCCGTTCCGATCGTCCGCGAGGGTGTCTTTGTGGGCTCGATGAGCGTGGCAGCGCCGATATCGCGGCTCCCGCCCGAACGCATCACCTCGCTCGTGGGGCTCCTGCGCAAAGCGGCCGCCGACATGGCGCTGGCCTGGCCATGATCCGGCCAGCCCCACAACCCGTCATTCCATGTGGAACAGAAACCGGAAGACCATGACAAAGGCGGCGACGACCAGGGGAAGGCCGAAAAAGAGTTCCCACTTCATAGCGTAAGCATCCCAGAGCACACACGCTCGAACGCTTGTGGTTGGCATGTCGAGCGAAGCGGCCCGTTCATACGCCTGTCGGGATCGTTTGACATTGGCGCCATGCGTCGCAGCCCTCGGACGCTGCGCCTGTCCCTGATCGCCCACCTCAGGGCACGCGGACACCCGTGCCCGCCGCGCGAGGCGGGTGAGCACACATTGCGAATTCGTCCGCGACATCCCAGATTGAGGGCAACCCGTCGCCGTACCGGAAGCCTTCCGTTTCCGGGGACGGCGTCTGATGCGTGATCCAGGAGGTCTTTCATGGCGAGCACCCACTTCCCTGTAACGCGGACGGAGGCGGAATGGCGGGCGCTGCTCACACCCGAGCAGTATTACATCATGCGCGACCACGGGACCGAACGACCCGGCAGTTGCGCGCTTCTTCATGAAAAGCGGGCCGGCACGTTCTCCTGCGTCGGCTGCGACCAGCCGCTGTTCGCATCGACCCTCAAATTCGAGAGCGGCACAGGCTGGCCGAGCTTCAACGATCCCGTGCCCGGCAGTGTCGAGGTTTCCGTCGACCACAGCCACGGCATGACACGGACGGAGGTGCATTGCGCGCGCTGCGGCAGCCACCTCGGCCATGTGTTCGAAGACGGCCCGCCCCCCACCTACCTGCGCTATTGCATCAACGGCGTCGCGCTGAAATTCGTCCCCGAACACGCCAGCGCGTGATCGAGAAGACCCCGGCGGATCCTCGATCCGCCGGGTCCGGAATTGGCCCGATCCAGAACGATCCATCGAGACCGGCCGGCGTTCAGGCGCTTGGATGGGGGCGGCGCCCCACCGCCCGCTCAGCGGCAGGTTGAGAACGGCAAGCAGCAGCGCGGACGTTCGATCGCCCTTCAGATGTTCGAGATGCGGATGGCCTCGCAAACAGCGTCCGTGACCTCTTGCGTCGTGGCTTTCCCTCCGACGTCTGGTGTCATGATGCCCTCTGCCGAAACCGTTTCGACGGCCCGCATCAGTCGCGTGGCGGCGGCGCCTTCGCCGAGATGGTCGAGCATCTGGGCTGCGGTCCAAAAGGTGGCGACCGGGTTGGCAATGCCCTTGCCGGTGATGTCGAAGGCCGAGCCGTGGATCGGCTCGAACATCGAGGGAAAACGTCGCTCGGGATCGATGTTGGCAGTCGGCGCGACGCCGAGGCTCCCGGCGAGCGCACCGGCGAGATCGGACAGGATGTCGGCGTGCAGGTTGGTGGCCACGATGGTGTCGAGGCTCTGGGGGTTCAGTGTCATACGCACCGTCATGGCGTCGACCAGCATCCTGTCCCAGGTGACATCCGGAAATTCCTGTGCCACCTCGGCCGCGATCTCGTCCCACATCACCATGCCGTAGCGCTGGGCGTTCGACTTGGTGACAACGGTCAGAAACTTGCGCGGGCGGGACTGCGCCAACTTGAACGCGAAGCGCATGATCCGGGTGACACCCACCCGTGTGAAGATCGAGACCTCGGTCGCCACCTCCTCCGGCAGGCCGCGGTGCGTGCGTCCGCCCTGTCCCGCGTACTCCCCCTCGGAGTTCTCGCGCACGATCACCCAGTCAAGGTCACCCGGGCCGACGCCTGCAAGGGGCGAGGAAATGCCCGGTAGAATCCGGGTCGGGCGCACGTTCGCGTATTGGTCGAAGCCCTGGCAGATCGGCAGGCGCAGCCCCCACAGCGTGATGTGGTCAGGAATATCGGGCGCACCGACGGCGCCGAAGAAGATGGCGTCGAAGGGTTTGAGCTGCTCCAGGCCATCCTCGGGCATCATGCGGCCGGTCTTCTTGTAGTAGTCCGAGCCCCAGTCGAAGTGCTTCACGTTGAGCTTGAAGTCGCCGCTGCGCTGCTGGAGCGACTCCAGCGCCTGGAGCCCGGCGGCGATGACTTCGGGGCCGATCCCGTCAGCCGGAATGGCGGCAATCTTGTATTCACGCATGGGGGCATTTCCATCTGTTCGGGGAACAAGGAGCGCGGGACGAGGCTGGTCCGCCATTGGCCGCCGACAAGGTCGTGCATGGCCGGTCCGGTTCTCTTGTAAGGCAGCACCGTCAGTTCGACGCCGGCGGCATCACGCAGCAGACGACCGCTGAGATCCGAAGCCGCGCCGACACCAGCCGTGCCGAAAGTCGCGCCTTTGCCCGCGCCTCTCAGCCAGGTGAACAGGACTGTCACGTCATTGGCAGCCAGATCCTTGCGGCCGACGAATCGCTTCATGTCTCCCACCTTCGCCTGGTCATTTCTGCAGCCCGTTACCCCGGCCTTATCATCACGCCTTTGCATTTCAGCTGGCATGCAAGCTGAAATGCAAGTGGACGTGGACCGAAATTTTTGTCAATGCTTCTTTTGTTCGAAGGACGACGAAATGAGCGAAACGCGGGAGGTCGCCACTGAAACGGCATGGGTTATCGAGGCCGGAAGGCGTGGCAACCTCCAAGGCCAAGGCCGAGATGCAGTCCGAGGACGCCGGAGCAGACGCACCCCAGGAAGCAGACGCACCCCAGGAGGCACGCGCAGAGGTCGCCTACCGCTACCTGCGCAACGCCATCTTCGCGAACGAACTGCCCGCCGGCTTCCAGGCTGCAGAGAACGAGATCGCGGCTCAGCTCGGAATGAGCCGCACGCCCGTGCATGAGGCCATGGCCCGGTTGCAGGATGAGGGGTTCGTGCAGATCCTCCCGCGCAAGGGCATCCTCGTGCGGGCCCTGTCCCCGGCCGATCTCCTCGAGATCTACGATGTTCTGATCGCTATCGAGGGAGCCGCGGCTGAACGGCTCGCCGAGGGAAGCGATGAAGCCCGGTCGTCGACCCTGGACGTATTGCAGGCCAGTACGGATGCGATGGCTTCTGCGTTGCGAGCGAGCGATCTCGAGACATGGCGCATTGCCGACGAACGGTTCCACGACGCCCTCGTGGAAGGTTGCGGCAACGGCCGCATCAAGCGCATGGCCGCGACGGTGTCCGGGCAGTCCCACCGGGCCCGGCGCCTGACGCTCCACCTCCGTCCGCTGCCGACGGCCTCGACGGCCGAGCATCAGGCGATCATCGACGCCATCCAGTCCGGCGATGCGGCCGCTGCGGGGAACGCCGCCCGCGCACACCGCCGTCATGCACGCGGGCAGCTCGTCCCGATCCTGAAGCGGATCAACGTCCACCAACTTTGAAATCTCGTTTCTTGTCGGGGATGAATGACCCGCTGAGATTCAGGTATTTACGGTCCCGCTGGTCCAGGATTTTGGCGCCTGCGCAATCCCGCCGTCATTCCGGGGCCTCGCGTCAGCGAGGAGCCCCGAACCCGAGGAGCCCGGAACCCGAGGCGCTATCAAATATTTCAATTTACAAAAACGCCCGGCGGACATTGTCCACCGGGCGTTTTTGTGACGGCGATCGCGGCGTCAGATCGAGAAGCCGAGCCCGTCGGCCAGCGTGTTGACGTTGTCGGGTGTCAACCAGCGCGTGATGCCGACGATGTTATGGAAATACCAGGTGTCCGAATCGAACTGCCGAATCTCCACACCGTTTGGATAGTAGCGACCAAGCTCGTCGTAGGATTCACTGCCGGTCGAATCGATCACGAAATCGCCGCCACCGCCCGCAAGCTGCGCGTAGTCTCCCGTCCAGGTGATCGCATGGCTTGCCTGGCCCGGCGTTGCATTGCTGGGATCCGTGTTCACCGGCGTGGGCGAAATATAAAGGATATCGCCGGGCTGGAGATTGGCCTCAAGGTAGGCTTGGATCTCGGCGTCGGTGGCCTGCCCGTCTGCGCCATAGATATCCGTGGACAAAGCGACCCGCTCGGCTGTCAGGGTCTTGCCGAGCCAGGCCACGTCGACCGTGAGCTGATTGGCCTGGATCTGGGTGTCCGAGTTGATCCAGAAGCCAAAGGCGAAGTTGTAATACCAGCTCGTGAAGTCGGTGCAGTCCATACCCTGGGTGTGGAAGCCCGATACACTTGCGCCCCAGGCCACCTGCGGCAGCATCGCGGCGTCGGAACCCGGCTCATAGGCGTACCACGTCGGTGCGTGGTGATGCTCATAGGCGATGCCGTAATTTGTGAAGATCGAGGCCATCACACGCGCCTGGAACAGCTCCTGCAGCGATTCCGTCGCCCCCTCGGGCAGGCTGAAGTCCGGCTTGAACAGGTCCGCCGGCATGGCGTCGGAATTCGCCGCACCGGGAGTGCCCGGTCCCCACGAGCTGACGTTGGACGTGGCATCGGTGATGTATTGCGCGTTCCACGCCTCGGTCGCCGTGAGGGCCCCCTGGTAATGGGACTGGAAATCGGACGTCAGCGAGGCGAGTTCATCGGCCGAGACCGATCCGAAACTGACAACATAAGGCGACTCGTAGGAGACCTGCGCGACCTGCACCAAGCCGTATTTGCTCCGGGTTGCCGAATTCTGCTCGATGGCGCCCGGCCCCCAGGGATTGCTCCAGGGCGTCACGCCGTCGACCGTGTTGCTGGAATTGTCGACGGCAACCCAGGCGCCGCTCGTGCTGTCGTAGCTCAGAAGCTGGACGTCCGTTCCGCCAAAGCCCCCCGTGACGAGGATGGGGGATGCCGAGCCGCCGGGAAGGACGGGGTTGGCGCCGGCATCGGCGGGTGGTTGCGGGAACATGAAACCGCCGCCGGCAAAAACGGGGAGGGTCGTCCCATCCCACGGAATGGACTGCGTGCTGCCGTCCGCGAGGATCTGCACCGGATTGGCGTTCAGTTCGTTGGCGTGGACGATCAGCGCACCGGGAACGCCGGCGCCGCGCAGCAAGGCATCCGTCGGGCCGACGATGGGCAGAGCCCATTGGTCCAGGCTCGCGGACGTCAGCCCGTTGGGAAACTGGATGATCGTCTGCTGCGCGCTGATCGCGGTGGGGACCACGCCGCCCGTGAAGTCTGCGCCATAGGGCTGAAGGACACGCGGCGTCCCGACGATCGACCCATCCTCCGGGTTGATCGTGACGACCGCGAGATTGGCGCCCGAGAGATCGCCGAGAATGATCTCGCCATAGCCGTTACCGTCGGTGTCGCCCATGGCCGCCGCAAGCCCATGGCCGGCCACGTACCAGTCGCCGAGAAGGCCTGTCGGTGTCACGTCGGTCGGGGCGCCGGTGCGGCCGGCATTGAGCTGCAGGAGCTGGACCGGCGACGTTTCGCCTGAGACCGGCTCGGTCTGCGTGAGAAGAATCTCGGCGCGGCCATCCGCGTTGAGATCGCGCACGGCGACCGACATCCCGCCGCCATAGGTGCCGGAAAAGGCGGCGAAGGACGTGAAGGTCAGATTAGGCGCGCTATAGGTCGACCCCGTATAGGTATAGTCTGCACCGCCGAACAGTACCTGCACCTGCCCGCCGCCGTTCGCGTCGGGGGAGACGGCGATGATATCGTCGAAGCCATCGCCATCGACATCGCCGCTGGCGACCTCCACGCCGCCGACATTATCGGCGCCGAAGGGCAGCCATGTCTGGAGCACCGCGCCATTGTTGCCGTCGAAAACCGTCACATAAGAGAGAGGCCCGGCCGCCGAACCGACGATGAGTTCAGGGATGCGATCGGCATTGATGTCGCTCAGCGTCATCGTGCCAAGGGCGGCCGAGACGCTCGTTGCCTCCGCCGACGAGGCGAAGGCAACCCCCACCTGCGCCGCCGACATGCCTGACTGCATCGCATTGAGCCAGAAGTCCAGGCCGGCCTGATCGGGCGCACGACCAAATGTATTCTGGTAAATTGCCGTCAGGAATTCCGTGTTGTCTGTGTCCACTCCAGGGTTTTGCTGCTGAAACTCAGCGCTCTGGTAAAACTCATTGGAAATATCGGCGATCGAAACGCCGTCATTATACAAATTCATCCAGAAAGAGAGACCAGCCGCATCGGGATCTCGCCCGACATACACGTTGTAAAGCCGCGCCACCTGCTCCACCGCCAGCACGCCAGCCGGTGTCGTCAGATCGATGGTACCGTCATTCACGCTTGCCATGTGCCCCGCCCCTAACCGTCACGATCTTCGTGGCAGCATAGTAATGCCAGAACGTGACAAGTTGTGCAGCATGAAAACGTAGCGCGATACTACTGTTTTTGAACATATAAGCGTCACGCCATAAAGGTTAACGCGCGTTAACCCTTATGGCGCTTCATCCCGACTGGCATCACAGACGAAGCCATGTGCGGGCCTGCCGCGAAGTCGAGAGAAAGGCATCGCCCTCGTCAGGGCTTGCTCAGGCAAACAGCGGCGCGACATCCGGCGTGTAGCGCGCGAGCTTCTCGCGATCGATGGTGACACCAAGACCCGGCAGATCGGGGATGGTCAGCCAGCCCTCCGCGTCGAGCGCGAAAGGTTCCGCGAGGATGCCGTCGACATAGGGGCTGCCGCCGATGAACTCGACCAGATCGGCACTGGGAAAGGCCGCTGCCATCTGCAGATCGGCGGCGAGCCCGAGCGCGGTGTTCCAGCCATGGCCGATGTATTTCACACCGAAGTCATCCGCCATCCAGGCAATGCGGCGTTGCTCGGAGATGCCGCCGACCTTCGTCACATCGGGCTGGACGATATCGACCGCACCGCGCGAAAGCCAGGGAATGAAGGCCTGGCGCCGCGTGATGACTTCACATCCGGCGATCGGCACGGGCGAGCACCGGCGCAGTTCCCAATAGTCGTCGATGGCATCGGGCCGCACCGGCTCTTCGAACCAGCCCACATCGAACTGCGCCAGCATCTCCGCCGTGCGTTTCGCCCATTTGAAGCCGTGCGGCCACTGCGCATCGCTGGCGCCGGCATCGACCAGGAGCTTGGCCGCGTCGCCGGCCGCCTCGCGCGCCGCCCGCACGATGGCCTCGTCGAGGCGCGTATCGAGCGCCCGGCCAAACGGGCCCCAGCCGATCTTGAAGGCCGTGAAGCCCTTCTCGCGGTAGCTCGCGATGACGTCGCGCATCACCGCGGGTTCTTCCATCAGAAGCGAGCAATAGGGCTGCACCCGCCGCCGGTAGCTGCCGCCGAGCAGCCGGCCCACGCTGAGACCTGTGGCCTGGCCGAGGATATCCCACAGCGCGATGTCGATGCCGCTGATGGTGTGGGTCAGCGTGCCACCGCGCCCCATCCAGAAGGTGTTCTGATGCAGCTTCTCGCTGAGGAATTCGGGGGAGAGCGCATCCTCGCCCAGAAAAAGGGGCTCCAGCACCTTGAGGCCGGCCTGCACGAGACGGCCGTCCGTGAACGAGCTGCCGTATCCCGTCACGCCCTGGTCGGTGTGGACGGCGATGATCGCATGGATCGAATCCTCCGGCCGGATCTCCGCCGACCAGCCACCCTTGGGGCTCTCACCGAACAGCGGGGCGGCTTCGATGCGGGTGATCCGAAAAGGCGGCAAGGCTGCCGGACGTGCATAAGGCATGGAAGGCGAGGGCATGGAACGAGACATCTCCCTGTTGGTCACTGCTTTTCCCTCTCCGCACGCCGCCGGGCGATGATCGCCTCATAATCCATGGCGTGGTTCATGACCGTGATATGGTCATCCAGCGTCGCGCCGATCGCCGCGATGTTGCCGGCTTCAAAGATCGCGAGGAGTTCCTGGTGCTCCTCCACCACGCCGAGCATCGGCTTGCCGAAGGTCGCAAGGCCGAAGATGATGGTGAACTGGCGCGCCAGCGTTTCCCACAGGTCAAGCGTCACGCTGTTGCCGCCCAAGAGACACAGCGCCCGGTGGAACTTGGTGTCTGCAACTGCGACGCCATAGGCATCCTTGCGTGCCGCCATCAGTTCCATCTCGTCGACGGCGTTGCGCAGCAGATCGAGATGCCCACCGCGATTGCGCCCGGCCGCCACCGCGCGGGCGGTCGCGCTGGCCTCGAGCGCGATGCGCGCCTCGATGAGGTCCGACACGCGCTCGTTGGTCACCGGCCGCAGACGAATGCCCTTGTAGGGCTCGTTGACGACCACGCCCTGGCTCTCAAGAAGCCGCAGGGCTTCGCGCACCGGCACCCGGCTGACGCCGAGCTTGCGCGCGAGTTCGGCCTCGACGATGCGATCGCCGGGCAGGATGCGGCCCGCCGCCGCACCCGCGATGATCGCCTCAATGGCCAGATCCACAAGGGTTTGCGGCTGCAGCCGCTGCCACTCCGCATTGGCCGCGTCGGCCGGCCGCATCGGCTCTGTTCCCGCGCTCGTCCTGGTATGTTGCATCGTATCCTGGCGATCACTGTGTTCGATGAGCTCACTTGACTTATCGTAGAATCGTATACGATGATACGATCACAAGAGCAAGGAGGGCGATGTGGGGACTTC
This sequence comes from Chelatococcus asaccharovorans, assembly GCF_003201475.1. GTDB lineage: Bacteria > Pseudomonadota > Alphaproteobacteria > Rhizobiales > Beijerinckiaceae > Chelatococcus > Chelatococcus asaccharovorans. The sequence goes on from NZ_QJJK01000008.1 coordinate 391,980, forward strand.
CACTGAAAGCCGAATTCGATGTGATATCGATCTCGACGCAGCAGGCCGACAAGCAGGTTATCTGAGGGCACCGCTCTCCAGGAACACATCGGGTTGGGGAACAGTCGAGATCCCGATCGTCTCCGTCAAGAACGGATCCGGGCCGACCGTGCTGTTCACGGGCGGGGTCCATGGCGACGAATACGAAGGGCAGATCGCCGTATCGCGCCTGGCGCGTACCTTGGATCCGGCGCGTATCCAGGGCCGGGTGATTATGGTTCCAGCGCTCAATATCCCCGCTGTGATGAATGACACCCGCCTTTCACCGATCGATAACCGCGACATGAACCGGTGTTTTCCCGGAAATGCGCGGGGAACATTCTCTGAAATGCTGGCGCATTTCGTGGATGCGATCATTCTTCCGCATGTCGATATTTCCGTTGATCTTCACACGGCCGGTCATTCCTTCGATTCCGCGCTCTCCACCAATATGCATTATGTGGCGGACGGCGCGCTCCGCGACCGCACCATGGCAGCCGCCTCGGCGTTCGGCGCCCCGTACAATGTGGTGTTCTGGGGCGTCGACGAAGGCGCCACCCTCACCTCGTCCGTGGAACGGCGCGGGATCCTTTCGCTCGGCACGGAACTCGGCGGCTGGGGCCGCGTGAACGTGGAGGGGGTCCGCATCGCCGATCGGGCGCTGACCAACATTCTCAAGCATTTCGAGATGATGGACGGGCAGCCGGAGACGCGCCAGCGTGACGGCTCGCCCCGGACCCGGCACATGATGGTCCGCGACGCCGCTGGCTACAGCTTCGCTCCCGCTGGCGGGCTCTTCGAGCCGCGCAATGTGGTTGGCGACGTCTGCAAGGCCGGCGATCTCGCAGGACTTCTGCATTTCGTCGAGGATGTCGACAGGGCGCCGATCGAGGTTCGCTACCAATGCGACGGCGTGCTGTGGATGTCGGCGGGGCCGGGCCGCGTGCAGCGCGGCGATGCGGTTGCCGTGTTGATGGAAGACTATGATGAGGCGCGCGCAGCGGCCTGACATCACGAACTGAATAATACTTCCGGAGGGGAACACAACCATGCGCAAACGTAGCTTTCTTGGAGCAGCCGCCGTCGCGGCGATGCTCATATCCTTCCACACGACGGCCATCGCCCAGACGAAGGGCGGCGACATCGTCATCGGCATCACCCAGGCGCCACCGTCTCTCGATGCGCAGATCACGTCGGCCCAAGCGTCACGCAATATCAATCTGCATATCTTCGAGACGTTGTATGCGCGTGACGAGAACGCCAAGCCGGTCCCCGAACTCGCCGAAGGCGTCACCGTCTCGCCCGACGGCAAGACCTATGTCTTCCCGATCCGCAAGGGCGTGAAGTTCCACAACGGCAAGGAGCTTGACGCCAACGACGTGGCCGCCTCGATCGAGCGTTATCGCAAGGTCGGTGCCTCGCCGGCGCTCGTCTCGGCGATCGAAACCGTCAAGGCGACCGGTCCGCACGAGGTCACGATCACGCTGAAGAACGTCCAGGCCACCTTCCTCGACAACCTGTCGTCGCCGCGCGCGCCGATCGCTATCTATCCCGCCAGCGAGGCGGCGAAGGAGGCCGGAAAGATCGAGATCATCGGCACGGGCCCGTATAAATTCGTCGAATACAAGCCCGACAGCCATGTGAAGCTGGCGCGTTACGATGGCTACAGCCCGAATCCCAACGGCAAGGGCCGTGATGGCTTCGCCGGCAAGAAGGAAGCCTACCTCGATACTGTGACCTTCCGCTTCATGCCGGAGGCCGGCGCGCGGACGGCCGCCCTCGAATCGGGCGAGATCCAGTTCAACGAGACCGTGGACGGATCGACCGCCAAGCGCCTCGCCGGCGACAAGCGCTTCACCGTCGAGAAGGTGCTGCCTTTCGCGCTCCAGGTCATCAAATTCAACCAGGGGGCGGCGCCCGGCAACGACAAGAACTTCCGCCTGGCCGTGCAGGCCGCGCTCAACATGGAAGATATCATGAGTATCGCCTACTCCGATATCTACCAGATGGATCCGAGCTGGCTCTATCCGGGCGCGGCCTTCTACACGACGGCCGGAAGCGACAAGTATAACAAGGGCGATCTGAAGCTGGCAAAAGAGCTTCTCGCGAAGTCGTCCTACAAGGGCGAGAAGCTCACCTTCATCGTCGACAACCTGCGCCCGAACATCGACACGGCCACCGTTCTCCAGGAGCGCCTCAAGGAAATCGGCGTCAATGTCGATATCTCGATCGCCGACTGGCCGACGGTCTCCAAGATCGGCTTTACGCCGCAGGGATGGACCTTCTGGACGCACGGCTTCGGTATCGAGCCTTATGAAGGGCCGGGTTCCGTCATGGCGCCCTGGGTGAACGGCCTCTCGCAGCAGGCGAAGGATCCGGTTATCGATGAGCTCGCAGCCGCCTTCAACGCCGAGATGGACGAGGGCAAGCGCAAGGCGCTCTTCGACAAGTTCCAGGCGCATATGTATGACAACGCCGTTGCCATGAAAGCGGGCAACTACGGCATGTTCCAGGTCTCGACCTCGAAGCTCAAGAACTTCAAGCCCTACCGCATCCCGCGCATGTGGGGCGTGTGGCTCGAGCCGTAAGACACGAGCCGCAAGATAAGGCGGCATGCAGGCAGACCCCGCACCGGTCATCCCGGGGCATCGCGTAGCGATGAGCCCGGGATCCATGAACAAGGGGCAAGAAGGCACGTGGGCAAGAAGGCACGTGGGCAAGAAGGCGCGTGGGCAAGAAGGCACGTCGGGCCGACACGCCATCGATCAGCGTCGTGTTCATGTGTTCCCGGCTCAGGCCTGCGGCCTGCCCCGGAATGACGACGGAGGAGTGACCAACGAGGTTCCGATGGCTTCCCGCAGCAACCGTCCACACCGCCCAGGCGGCCTTCAGATACAGCACTTACCGGTCATCCCGGGTTCGTCGCAGGACGACGGACCCGGAGCATCGCGAAGCGATGCCGCGCCGACCATGAGCATGTCATGACAGCTTTTCTCATTCGGCGACTGGCGGGGGCGTTTGTCGTCCTCGTCCTCGTCTCGCTGATGTCCTTTGCCTTGATCTGGCTCGTGCCCGGCGATACGGCGGCCGCCTTCCTGGATGCATCCGCGACGCCGGAACAGATCGCCAAGCTGCGCAGCGCGCTGGGCCTCGACAAGCCGCTCCCGCTGCAGATGATCGAATGGTACGGCCGCGTGCTCAGCGGCGATCTCGGACAGTCCATTCTGCTCAACCGCTCGGTCGCCGACGCGCTGCTGGAGCGCCTTCCCGTCACGCTCGCACTCGCCAGTCTGGCGCTGGTCTTCGCCGTGATTGCAGGCGTTGCGGCAGGGATCGTCTCGGCCGTCTATCACAATCGTTGGCCGGACCAGGCCCTGATGGCGACGGCGCTGCTCGGCTTGTCCGTTCCGGATTTCTGGCTCGGCCTTGTCATGGTCCTCGTCTTCGCCGTGTCCTTGGGCTGGCTGCCCAGCGGCGGCTTCACGCCCTTCACCAGCGATCCCGTGGGGTGGCTGCGGACGGTGATCCTGCCGGCGCTCACGCTTGGTCTCGTCCAGGTCGGGTTCATCGCGCGGATGGCGCGCGCCTCCATGCTGGAGACCCTGAACCAGGACTTCATCCGCACCGCCGACGCCAAGGGCCTGTCGCGGCTCACCATCGTGCTGCGCCATGGGCTACCCAATGCCATGATCCCGATCCTGACGGTGATCGGTATCGTTGCCGGCGCATTGCTTGGAGGCACAGTCATCATCGAACAGGTCTTTTCCATCCCCGGTATCGGCCGCCTGATCGTCGGCGCCATCGGATCCCGTGACTTCCCCGTTCTGCAAGGTGGCCTTCTTTTTCTTGCCGTGGTCTATCTCACCATCAATCTTATCGTCGATATTCTTTATGCGGTGGTCGACCCACGCGTGAGGCTGTCGCAATGACCGACGCGGCTCTTTCCTTCGAACGGCCCAGCGTCAGCCCGACCCAGGCGAGCCTCAAGCGGCTTTTTCGCAGCCGCTCCTTCATGATCGGCGCTGCCCTGGTCATCCTGATGGCCCTTGTCGCGCTTTTCGCCGATGCACTCGCCCCCTTCGATCCGCTGCGCAGCAATGCACGCATGCGGCTGACCGCTCCCAACGAGACCTATTGGTTCGGCACCGATCACTTCGGCCGCGATATCCTCTCGCGGGTCATGGTGGGCGCGCGCATTTCGCTCGCCATCGGCGCCATGACGGTGGTGCTCACCGGCATCACCGGCACGATCGTCGGGGCGGTCGCCGGCTTCTTTCCGCGCCTCGACAATCCCATCATGCGCCTCATGGACGCGCTGATGGCCTTTCCGTCGATCGTCCTGGCGATGGTGGTCAGCGCCGTTCTCGGTGCCTCGCTCACCAATGTGGTCATCGCCCTGTCGATCGCCACCATGCCCCATACGGCGCGCATCGTCCGGGCGTCCGTCCTGGTCGGACGTGAGCTTGACTACGTCGATGCGGCGCGCTCGGTCGGCGTCACCGAGATGACGATCCTGTTCCGGCATGTGCTGATCAACGCCACCGGACCGCTGATCGTGCGGCTGACCTATGTCTTTGCCATCGCCATCCTGGCGGAAGCCGCCCTGTCCTTTGTCGGCGCGGGCCCGCCACCACCGACCCCTTCCTTCGGTGCCATCATCGCGCAGGGACGCGACTTCATGCGCGAGGCACCCTGGATCACCATCTTTCCGGGGCTCGCCATCGTCATATGCGTGCTCGGCCTCAATCTTCTGGGGGATGGCCTGCGCGATGCCTTCGATCCGCGTTCGAAACTCTAGGAACAATCGACATGCAAGGAGACGCATCCTCTCCCATCCTGCCTCATCCCCGGCGTCGCGCAGCGACGGGAAGGGGATCCAGATCATTCGTCATGGTTCATGGATCCCCTTCCCGGCCGGCTTCACCGGCCGCCGGGGATGACACGGCTGGTTTCAGGGGCGTGAAATCCATGGGGACCCATGGCCTTCGCATGCCCCCCTTGCAATTCAATCCCCTGCCAGCTCGCTATTCCGGAGACCGGTCATGAAACGCATCCTTGTGGCTGACTGCAAACAGGAAATCTCGTCGTTCAATCCCCTGCCCTCCGGCTATGAGAACTTTCATATCCGACGCGGCGCGGAACTCTACGAGCAGCGCGGCACCAACCAGGAACTCGGCGGCGCCTTCGCGGTCTTCGAGGCGAGGCCGGATATCGAGATCGTCCCGGCCATCGGCGCGCGGTCCGGCAGCGCCGGCATTCTCTCCGCCGAAGGCTGGAAACGGCTGTCGGATGAGATCCTCGCGACGATCTTCGCCAAGCTCGACGGCGTCGACGGCATCTATTTCTCCATGCACGGCGCGATGGCCGCCGAGGGCGAGCTCGACCCCGAAGGCTACCTCCTGATGAAGCTGCGCGAGCGGGTCGGGCCCGACATGCCGATCGTCATTTCGCTCGACCTGCATGGCATCCTGACAGATCGGATGCTGCGGCAGGTCAACGGCTTCACGATCTACTGGACCTATCCGCATGTCGACTTTGCCGATACAGGCCGTCGCGCGGCGGAGCTGCTCCTCAACATCATGGACAACAACCTGCGCCCTGTCGCGGCGCGCGTTGTCATGCCTGCGCTGGTGCGGGGCGACGAGCTCATCACCAAGTCGGGCTGCTATGGCGACCTCCTGCGCGACTGCCGGAGGCTGGAGGAAGAGGGCAAGGCGCTCGCCGCCGGCATCATGATCGGCAATCCCTTCACCGATGTGCCGGAACTGTGCTCGCAGGTCCTCGTCATCACCGATGGTGATCGCGAGACGGCCGAGCGGGAGGCGGTGCGCCTCGCGGAAGAATTCTGGCCGCAGCGCTTCCGCATGCAGGGCAAGCTCATCAGCCTGGACCGGGCGATCGCCCAGGCGAGGACGATGCCCGGCCCGCTGATCTTCACCGACGCCGCTGACGCGACCTCGTCGGGCGCGTCGGGCGACAGCAATGCGATCATCGCGGCGTTGAGCAGCGCCGGCTACGACAAGAAGGTTCTGGCGCCGATCGTCGACGCGAAGGCCGCTGCCGCCGCGCACGCCGCCGGCGTCGGCGCGACCATCGAGGTCACGCTCGGTGGCACGGTGGACCCCGCACGCTTCACGCCGATGAAGGTGACAGCGAAGGTGAAACTGCTGTCGGATGGCGAGGCCGTTCTCGAGACCATGAAGGCGCCGCTGTCGGCCGGCCCGACCGCCGTTCTGACCTTCGGCAGCTTCACTGTGGTGGTGATGAGCCGCTCGGTCAGCCTGTTCGACCGGGCGATGTACTATGCCAACGGGCTCGATCCGCTCGATTTCGACCTGATTGTCGTGAAATCACCGCACACCGAATATCACATGTTCGAAGAGTGGTGCGAGCACAACTTCAATATCGACGCGCCCGGATCAACCTCAGCCAATCTCAAAAGCCTGGGCCATACGATCTGCGCAAGACCCATGTACCCGATGGAGCCCGACGTTACCTTCTCGCCGCAGCCCGTCATTTATAATCTCAAAGGATAAGCCACGTGCCGACGATCGACGCCGTCGACTTTTTCTATCTCTCCATGCCTGAGGTCACTGACGAGGCCGACGGAAGCCAGGATGCGCTGCTCGTCCGTGTCGTGGCCGGCGGGCACGTCGGCTGGGGCGAGTGCGAGGCCGCGCCCCTGCCCTCGATCGCCGCCTTCATCTGTCCGATGTCGCATGGGGTGTGCCGGCCGGTTGCCTATTCGGTCCTCGGCAAGAGGCTGGAGAGCCCGGCCGATATCGCCCGCATCTCCGTCGATGTTGCCTATAATTCGATGGACCTGCTGCAGGCACCCCACACGCTGTCCGGCGTCGAGATGGCGCTCTGGGATGCCCTGGGCAAGATGCGCGGCGAGCCGGTCTGGCGGATGCTCGGCTATGACAGGAGCTTTGCCAAGACGCCTTACGCGTCCGTGCTGTTCGGCGATACCGCGCAGGAGACGCTGGAGCGGGCGCGCGCCGCACGCGCGGCGAATTTCCGCGCCGCCAAATTCGGCTGGGGGCCGATCGGCCGTGGCAGCGCCGAGGCGGATGCGGAGCATTTCGCCGCGGCGCGCGAGGGCCTCGGCCTGGATGGCCTCCTTCTTGTGGACACGGGCCAGATCTTCCTGGAAGACGTCGAGCGCGCCGCCGCCCGCCTGCCGGCCATGGAGAAGGCCGGCGTTCTCTGGTTCGAGGAGCCCTTCCAGGCCAGCGCGATCGACGCCTATGCCGCCCTGGCACGAAAGGGCTCCAAGGTTCGCCTTGCTGGCGGCGAAGGCGCCCATAACGTGCATATGGCCAAGCAGCTGATCGACCACGGCGGGGTCGGCTTCGTGCAGATCGATTGCGGGCGTATCGGCGGCATCGGCCCGTCGAAGGAGGTGGCCGATCACGCGGTCGCCAAGGGGGTGACCTTCGTCAACCACACCTTCACGTCCCATCTCGCCCTGTCCGCCTCGATCCAGGCCTATGCGGGCCTGAAGGACCACGTGATCGCGGAATATCCCGCCATGCCGAAGCCTCTCGCCCTCGCCTTCACCGCCAACCACATCGAACGCGACGCCGATGGCGAAATCCATGCGCCGGATGCGCCCGGCCTTGGCATCGAGGTCTCCGCGGACGGCGCGCGCCCCTATCTCCAGGATGTCGAGATCAAGGTGAACGGCCAGGTGCTCTATACGACGCCGGCCTTGTGAGGATAGAGCACATCGGGCGTGCCGTCGGGAATGACCATGGGAACCGCCGCTGCCTATCCCTCCCCTGTAGGGAAGGGTGGCCTCGCGCCAGCGAGGTCGGGTGGGGGCCGTGGCTATGCGCCGTTGGCCATGCAGCTCTCGCCATCGTTCGGCGGGAGTATAGCAAGTCGCCCCCCACCCGGCGCCTGCGGCGCCACCCCCCCCTGTAGGGGAGGGATCGGCGCGACAGCGAAGGCGAGCATAACGAGCCAACCTTGCTTTTGTCCGCATAATATGCAACTGTCACCATTCAGTGACAGGAGCATATTTTGCCTTCATCGTTTCTGACGGGCGCGCAGCTGCGAGCCGCGCGCGCGCTGCTCAACTGGACAGTGCGTGATCTCGCCGAACGCTCGCGTGTCCATCGCAACACGATCTCCGCCTTCGAAAGCGAGAAGACCTTTCCCAACGCGTCGACGCTGGCCGCCCTTGTCCGGCCGCTTGAACAGGCAGGTGTCGTGTTCATGGAGGAGAATGCGTCCAGCCCGAGTGGTGGGCCGGGGGTGCGGTTCAAGGCCCAGCCCGCGGGCTGGCTAAGGCCGGAAGAGCTGTCAGCCGAGAATGACGGCTGATCCCAACCGCATGTCTCAGGACGGCACGAAGCGCCGGGAAGGGGATCCCCGAACACTGCCACTGAGCAATCTTACTGACGTGCTGGTGCCATGAGGCCCGCCATTACTTCGGCACACCGTTGATGACAAACAAGGCCTTGATGAACTGGTCGGGCGGGAAGCTTCCGAAGCTGCGCGCATAGATCTTCTTGATGCGATCAGTCCGGTAAAGCTCAGCCAGCGTCGCATCGGCGAGGAGACGCAGCTTGTCATCGCCGCGCGGGAGGGCGAGCGCATAGGTCTCGAACGTAAAATATTGATCGGACAGCTTCAGCCCCGCCGGGTTTCTGCTGTTGAGCAAATGATAATTGAGGATGCCACGATCCGCGAAATAGGCGTCGAGCTTGCCTTCGGACAACTGGCGGACACCCGCGGGATGGTCCGACATCGGGATGATCTCAGCATCGATACCCAATTGTGCCAGGGTCGTGCGCAAGGTTTCCTCAGTCGTCGTGTCCTGCAGCACGCCGATCTTCTTGCCGCGCAGATCCTCGAGCTTCTGAACATTATCGACGCGATAGAGGACGCCGGCACCATCGATGAAGGTCGGCAGCGAAAAATCGACGATCGCGCGTCGCGACATCGTCATGGATGTCGGATCGCAGAGGATATCGATCTTGCCGTCACGCAGAGCCTCGAAGCGCGTCTTGGAGGACACCTCTATATATTCGATCTTGAGCGACGGGATATTCTGCGCCTTCTTCACGCCGGCGGCGACTTCACGGCAGAGATCGACAATGTAGCCGGAAGGATCGCCGTTGGCGGCCTGGTAGGAGTAAGGCGGTGCGTCGGCGCGAAAGCCCAGCCGCAGCAAACCCGTCTCGCTTACCCGCTCCAGCGTATCGGCCGCCCATGCCGCGGTGGGTATCGCCATCGACAATACGGCGATCAAAAAGGCTCGCATGGTCACCCCCCTTTCTTTCGTCATAGGTGATGACCATAGGCGAGTTTATCCCCAAGGGAAATGATCGCAATCGCGCTGTTCCTGGGGCCGACTTACGCGCCCCATCAGGCAGCGCTATGCTGACAGGTACTGCCGCCTCTGTATAACGATCGAGTAGATCTGCACATGATGAAACCTTCTGGCGACGAGGCCATCGCGCAACGATGCGCCATATCCGGCGAAGCATTTCCGGCCCACGATCTGTACATGGTCGACCAGTTGCGGCCGGAAATCCAGGAGCGTATTCGAACGGATTTTCCCGGTATGACGCCGGACAGTCGAATTTCTCGGCGCGAACTGGCCCGCTATCGATCGCTCTACGTGCAGGATCTTCTGCGACAGGAGCGGGGGGAACTCACCGCGCTCGATGAGCAGGTCGCGCGCAGCCTCGCCGAGGGTGCTGTCATCTCAGCCAATGTGGAGCAGGATTTCGACGAGCGGCGCAGTCTCGGCGAACGGCTGTCGGACGCGCTGGCGAAATTCGGCGGGAGCTGGTCTTTCCTGATCTGCTTTGCGTGCCTGCTTGCCGCCTGGATCACGATCAACGTGATGGGGAGAGGATCGCTCTTCGACCCGTACCCCTTCATTCTCCTCAACCTGATCCTGTCCTGTATCGCAGCAATCCAGGCGCCGGTGATCATGATGAGCCAGAAGCGCCAGGAGGCCAAGGACCGCCTGCGCTCCCTCAATGACTACCAGGTCAATCTCAAGGCGGAACTCGAGATCCGGCACCTGCATGAAAAGCTGGATCACCTCATCTCGAAGCAATGGCAACGCCTGGCCGAGATCCAGGAATTGCAGCTGGAGATCCTGCAGGATCAGGACCGCCGCTGATGGCTGCTCCCCGCTCGCCGGGGGACGCGCGCATCGCTGCCCGGGATGGCCGTCACTCACGCCGCAAACAGCGTCAGGTCCTGCGCCTTGACGTTGAGATCGACGGTCTTGCCGACCTCCAGCCCCGCCAGCTCGCGGCCATGGCGCTCGACGAGCATGGTGCGATCACCGTCGCGCAGCTTGACGAAGATATGTGCGGACGAGCCCTGGTAGGAGATCGTCTCGATCGTGCCGAGCCCCGCTTCCGCAGCTGCGGGATGGATGGCGACACATTCGGGGCGAACCATCAGCGTGACGGACCTGCCCTTGTCAAAGGCTTGCCCTTCCACCGGCAAGACCGAGACGCCCAGGCCATGGCGGAGCGTGACGACATTGCCGTCCCGGGCCTCGACCGTCGCGGACAGGAAATTCGCACTGCCGATGAAGTCGGCCACGAAACGCGTCCGCGGTCGCTCGTAGATGTCGACCGCCGAACCGATCTGTTCCACGGCGCCGCCGTTCATCACCGCGATGCGATCGGCGATGGCCATCGCCTCGTTCTGGTCGTGGGTCACGAAGATCGAGGTCAGACCGAGCTCGCGCTGGATGCGGCGCAGTTCCAGGCCCGTCGACTCGCGCAGCTTGGCGTCGAGGTTGGAGAAGGGCTCGTCGAGCAGGAGGATCGACGGATTGATGACAAGCGCCCGCGCCACCGCCACGCGCTGCTGCTGGCCGCCGGAGAGCTGGCGCGGCAGGCGGTCGGCGAGACCGGTCAGTTGCATGGTGGCGATCATGTTGGCCACGCGCGTGTCGCGCTCGGCCGCCGGCACGCCACGGCGGCGCAGGCCGAAAGCGATGTTCTCGGCGACGGTCAGATGCGGAAACAGCGCGTAGTTCTGGAAGACGAGACCGGTGTCGCGCTTGTGCGGCGGCAGGCCGGTGAGGTCGCGCCCGCGCACGACGATGCGCCCGGCCGACGGCTTGATGAAGCCCGCCACCATCCGCAGCGTCGTCGTCTTGCCGCAGCCGGACGGCCCGAGAAGCGCGACCATCTCGCCTTTTGCGATGGTGACGCTGAAGTCGCGCACCGCGTGGGCGTTGCCATAGACCTTGGCGAGGTTCTCGATAACGATTTCCATGGGTTAATCCCGGACGGCGCCAAAGATGTGATAGATGACCATCAGCGCCATGGTCAAAAGGACAAGCAGCCCCGACACCGCCGCGACCGATGGGTCGAAGCCAAGCTGCACGGCCGAATAGATCGTGACGGGCAATGTCGGTGCGGAGGGCTCGGCCAGGAACAGCGCCAGCACGACCTCATCGAAAGACGTGATGAAGGCCATCACCGCGCCGGCGATGATCGCCGGCCGCACGACGGGCAGGAGCACCATCAGGAAGCTCTGCAGCGGCGTCGCGCCCAGGTTCTGCGCCGCCTCCTCCAAGGTGCGGTCGAACCGCTGGAAGACCGGCAGGCTGACGCGGATGACATAGGGCGTGCAGACGATGACATGCGAGGCGGCAAGCCGCGCCGTGCCGGTCAACAGCCCCGTGCGGGAGAAGAAGATCGACAGGCCGACAGCCAGGACCAGCGTCGGCAGGATGAGCGGCGACAGGAACAGCGCCTCGATGAATTTGCGCCCGCGAAACTCATAGCGCGTGAGGCCATGCGCCGCGAGGATGCCGATGACCGTCGAGACGATGGCGGTGATCGTCGCGACTTTCAGGCTGGTGAGGAAGCTGCCGACATAGCGCGTGTCGTTGAGCGCCGCCTGATACCATTTCAACGTGAGGCTCTGCGGCGGGAAGGACAGATAGCCCGTACTGCCGAGCGGCGCGACGACGATGACGAGGATCGGCAAGAGCAGATAGCAGAAGGCGATGATGGTCAGCGCCAGGAGAAGCGCCCCGAAGGGCGATTTCAGATCGATGGTCATGGCCGCGCCTCCGTCTGTCCACGCCCTTCCAGAACCCGGCCATAGACGAGCGCCAGCACCAGCACGAAGACGAGCAGGATTGACGACAGGGCGGCGGCGAAGGGCCAGTTCAGAAGTTCGATGGTCTGCTCGTAGATCGCCGTCGACATCACATGCGCGCGGGCGCCACCGACAAGGCTCGGCGTGGCGAAGGTGCTGATGGCGAGTGAGAAGACAAGGAGCGATCCAGCGAGGATACCGCCCCGCGCCAGGCGCAAGGTCACCAGCCAGAGCGCCAGTGACGGCCGCGCGCCGAGGCTCATGGCCGCGAGTTCGAGGTCCCGGTCGATGGAGCGGAACACGCCGTAGAGCGTCAGCACCATCAGGGGCAGGAGAACCTGCGCCAGGGCGATGACGACGCCGCTCATGGTGTACATGAGCTGGAACGGCGGTGAGGCGAGCCCGAGCGCCACGACCAGTTTGCTGACGAGCCCGTCGCGGAAGAACAGGACCATCCAGCCGAAGGAGCGCACGACCGCGCTGACGAGCAGCGGGAAGGTCGTGATGACGAGGAGAAAGCCCGCCCAGCGGGATTGCATCCGCGCCAGGAGATAGGCGACCGGCAGGCCGAGAACCAGCGTGATGACAGTCGTTATCACGCCGAGAAACAGGGTGCGCCCCAGTAATTCCCAGTAGTAGCCGTCACCGAGGAAACGTTGATAATGCGCGACCGACCATTGATTGCCATCAACGAAGCTCGTGGCCAGCAGCGACAGCTGCGGCCAGATGAAGAGAACGGCATAGATGATGAAGCAGGGCGCGAACAGGAGAACGGGCACGTAGGGGATGAGGCGCGGCGAAGAGGCCGCCGCGCCATCCGTGCCCGGTGCGTCGAGGACCGGGCGGGCCGCAGTCACCGGGCGATCTCGCGGTTCCAACGCTCCGTCCAGGCGGCGCGATTGGCGTTGATCTTCGCACGATCGAGCTGCGCGAGCTGGCTGACGGCCGGGATCTCGCTGGCGAGTTCCGCCGGCAGCTTGGTGTTGACGTTGGAGGCCGACCAGCGCATGCCCTGCGCGATGGCGATCTGCGCCTCCGGCTTCAGGAGGTAATTGATCGCACCATTGGCGACGTCGGCATTCTTGGCGCCCTTGGCGATGCAGGAGGTGATCGGTACGGCGGGGCTGCCCTCCTGTGGCGTCGCGAAGGCAACCGGCAGGCCGCTCTGCGCGGTCTTGAAGGCGTTGCCGGTATCATAGGGTATGATCCAGATATCGCCCTGGCCGAACAGGCCCGGGAGATCGGACGCGGCCTTGAAGATCGTCTCATTCTTCAGCTTCGCCAACGCCGCAAAGCCCGGCTCGATATTGTCCTCGCCGCCGCCGAAGGTCCGCGCGAGCATGACCAGGAAGTCCATGCCGAAACCGTTTGTGATGGCGGGGAAGGCGATATGCCCCTTGTATTCCGGTTTGAAGAAGTCCTTGTAGCTGGTCGGCGGCGTCGGGATCTTGTCCTTATTGTAGACGATGCCCTCGGCGATGACGGCCCAGGTCACCCAATGGCCGTCGGGATCCTTGAGGCCACCCGGCACATTGGCCAGGTTGGGGACCGACTTCATCGGCTCGGTCAGCCCCTCGCTCTTGGCCTGGGCCTCCTGCCCACCCGAGAACTGGTACATGTCGATCTGCGGATTGCCGGCTTCCGCCTTCATCCGCGCCAGCGCCGCGGCGGACTGCATTGGCACCTGGGTGCTCTTGGCACCTGTCGCCGCATCGAAGGGATCGAAGGCTGCCTTCTGGATGATGTCCATCGTCGAGCCACCGAACCCGGACGACAGGAGCTGGCGGCCCTTGAAATCCGCGCCCTGCGCCTCGGCCGATGCGGGCAGGAGCGAACCTGCGCCGACGGCTGCCAATGCCGCCATGAAGGCGCGGCGATCGAGCTGATCGATATTCCACGGAGAACTCATGATATAACCCTCTTTGTTTTATGGACTTCTGTCACTTCGCTCCGGCCGTTCACAGGGGGCCTTCGCGCAGTCCCTTCCCACAAGGCCTGCGCAACCGGCCGTCCGCCTAACGGTCGACGACCTAGGCCTCCCGCGTCCCGACGAGTTCGAAGACCTGGTCACCGTTATAGATCGGCATATGCGGACGGCGGATGGAGCCGACCCAGGCGCGCTCGACCGGGCAGTGGACCGCCTGAACCACGTCGCCATAGAGGTCCACGATATCGGCGATATGCTGACCACGCACCACATCATCGCCGGGCGCCACGAACGGCAGGAACAGACCACCGCGCGTCGCCTTCATGTGGATGGCATCGGCTCCGAGCCGATAGCGATCGCGCTTCGGCGGCTCGCCCGGCAGCATGTCCAGCGCCTGGGCCACGCCGAAGACGGCCTGGGTCAGGCGGGCGATGTCCTCTTCCGTCACGCGGGCGCCGCCGCCGCTCTCGACAATGAGAGCGGGCTTGCCTCGCTTGGTATAGGCCGCGAAATGCGCCCCCGCGAGTGAGGGCTCCAGCGAATTCCAGATGTTCGGCGCGCCGGATGCATAAGCCAAGCGCTCGGACACGGCGCCTTGCGGCGAGCCATCGTTGTGGAACAAGGTGTAATGGCAGGTGATGGTGAGATCGCCGCCGGAATGCAGATCAAGCATCGCATCGCCCGTGGCGAGCGAAACCTCGAGCAGCCTGTGTGCGAGCTGGTAGCTGTAATGTCCTTCCGCGTCGCCGGGGAATACGCGGTTGAGATTATAGCCATCCTGGGGTGTCAGGCGATTGTAGCCGCGGAAGCCAAGCGGATTGGCGAGCATGAGGCACGCCACCGTGCCCTTGAGCTGGCCGAGATCGACCGTCTTCAGGAAGCGCTGGATAGCGAGCGGACCGACGACCTCCGGGCCGTGGATGCAGGCCTGCAGCCAGAGGACGGGCCCAGGTTCGGCGCCTGTTGCGATAACGACCGGAGAGCGGATCGCGCCATCGGGATACTCGCCAAGGTCGAGATGCCCACGCGTGATCTTGCCACGCTCGCCAATTGCTGTACCGACCACCGTGCTCATGCTGACCTGCTCACCTGGAAATAGGGACATCACCTGATCATGCCGCTGCTTCACGCGAGAATGCCCGAACGGTCGCAAAGGTCTTGCGACGACGTCGGCGCAGAAGGCTTAAGACGCCCCTCGATTGACGACCTATCAAAACCCGATGTATCACATGTGTCAACGTCGTTCGTTGGCGTGGAACGATAGTCATGAGCTCGCTCGAGAACGGTCTGAAAATACTGACCTTGATCACTGAAGACCGCACGGTCCTGCGCGTGAGCGAGGTCTGCCGCGATCTCGACATTCCCAAGGCATCGGTATCGCGGTTGTTGCGCACGCTCGCGGATTTTCACCTTTTGGAGCGCGATGACCGCGACAGCAGCTATGTCGCGGGCGGACGGGCGCTCGATCTGGCGCGCGCCTATCTGGCACGGCATGGGCTGCTCGATCTGATCGAGGAGGCCGTGGTCGCCCTGGTCGACGAATTCGGCTTCACAGGGCATGCCGGCATCGTCGTGGGCGACGAGCGGGTCCTCCTGATTGCGCGACAAGGGTCCTTTCCGCTCCAACATATCGCGGCTGTCTCACAGCGGCGGCCGGCCTTCGAATCGATCATCGGGCGGGCGATTCTGGCGCGGTCAGCCGATAACGATGTCCTTTCACAGCTTGGGTATGGGTCGCTGGACGAGGTCCGCCACAAGTTCAGCGGGCGCGATATCCTCGCCGAGATTGCGGAAATCCGCCGCACGCGCATATCCCATTCGCTGAGCCTCATGACCCCCGGCATCGGCTCGGTCGGCGCGGCGGTTGCCGATCCCGGCCGCGGAGAAACGATGGGCTTCTGCCTGTCCTATCCATCGGCCGCAACGGACGAGGCCCTGCGCAAGCGCATGGCGGAGGCTGTCTTCAAGCATGCGAGCGCCATTGGCGCGAAACTGCGCGATCCCCATTGGACGAGCGATCCACCGCCATGAAGCTCGCGTATTTCGAGACCTTCGTGCTGTTGTCGCGGTTGCGCCATTTCGGGCGCACCGCCGATCAGCTCCACACCACCCAGCCCGCCATTTCCGCGCGCATCGCGGCCCTTGAGCAAGATCTTGGCGTCCGCCTCATCGAGCGCGAGGGACGCAAATTCCACCTCACGTCCGCCGGTCATGCGGCCTTGACGGTGATCGAGAAACTGCTCATCGACTACGAGCGCCTCAAGGTCGGTTTTACCGATCCCGACCAGCTTCCAATGACGCTGCGCATCGGCGCGATCGACGCGATCGTGCAAACCTGGCTGCCGAGCTTCTATCAAAAATTGCGCGATGTCTTCCCCCGCGCGCAGATCGACATCATCGTCGATACCACGACCAACCTGCTCTCCGGCATGCGCGACGGCGAGATCGACCTGAATTTCTGCCTCGATCCGGTGCTGGAGGAGGGCTACCGCAGCTTCGTCGTCTGCACCTATGCCATGTCCTGGGTCGCGAGCCCGCGGCTTGTCGAAGCGGGCCGCGTCTATTCGGTGGCCGAGCTCGGCGCCATGCCGCTCATCACCTTCCAGCGGCACACGCCGCCCTATCGCACCATCGCACCCTATTTCCAGGACGAGAGCGTTCTTGCCTCGCAGCTCTCCTTCTCGAATTCGCTGCCAGCCATGATCCGCCTGACGATCGATGGCTTCGGCCTCGCGGCGGTTCCCACCTTATGCGTCGCCAGGGACATCGAAACCGGACTGCTCGTCGATATGAAGGTCGCGAAGCCTCTTCCCCCGATGCAGTTTATCGCCAACTATCACCCCGCACCCGGCGGTGTCTTGATGGAACGCGTTGTATCCCTTGCGAAAGAAAGCGCTTCCGACTTCTGCGCGGCGATCGATCCGGCCAAAGCCTGGGTTTAATCGCGGCATTTCTGATAGATATCTTTTATCGCATGAATAGAGAACGACGATTGGACAGGGGCGGTGGCGCGGAGCAGGCTTAGCACCCAGTTAACGTTTGCGACCGTGCGCATGGCGCGGCCGTGATACTGGGAGCCCGCTTCATGGCATCTAAGCGTTTCTACCTCACCTTTGTTGAAAAGAACGTCCGCGGCATCATCGAGCCCTATTGGGACAATGCGCCGGTGACCTGCGAAACGATCTGGAATGCGCTCGCCAAGCCTATCCGCGTGCCGGCTTCCCATGCCATGTTCGCCGGCCCGGAGATCATGACCGGCCTGCCGAAGGAAGCGCAGACCTTTGATCCGCGCGGCGTCCCCGCGGAGAACCAGACCTGTTTCCCCATCGCTGGCGAGTGCCTGTGGTTCTATCAGGCGCCGAACCTGATGAAGGGGCTCACCGACGAGTTCTGGGAAATCGGCATGTTCTACGACAACGGCGGCCGCATCTTCGGACCGCTCGGCTGGACCCCCTGCAACATCTTCGGCCGGATGACGGAAGGTCTGGAGGCGGTTGCCGAGGCCTGCCGCTCGATCCGCGTCGAGGGGATCAAGACCGTCGAGATCGGCCGCATCGAGGGCTGATAGGCCGGAGGTGCCCTTGCAATGAGACGGGAGCGGCAGGCTATCGCTCCCCACGCGTTCTACAGCTTGCTGCGCGGCGAAGATGCGATGTGCTCTTCCCCGGGAAAACGCCTAGGCTGTTTGCACATTTCGCCTGAACGACAAACGAGAGGGGATTTGTATCGATGTCCACCATCATAGCGACAAGACGCGTTGTCCTGAGTGCAGGCTTCGGCCTCACCGTGGCGCTGGCCGCGCTCACCGCCAGCGGCGCGACCTCCCCGGCCGCGGCGCGCGAAAAGCTCGTCATCAACTCCTACGGCGGCGCCTACGAGCAGATCCATCGCAAGCTCGTCATCGAGCCGTTCTCCAAGAAATATGATGTCGACGTTCAGGTGATCACCGCCTATTCGGCCGACGCGCTCGCGCAGTTGCGCGCGCAGAAGGCCGCGCCGCAGTTCGACGTCATCCACTTCTCCGGCGGCCAGGAAGTCGTGGCCGCCCGCGAGGGCCTGATCGCCCCCATCAAGCTCAACGAGCTCAGCAACGGCAAGGACCTCTATCCCTTCGCCGTCGAGGGCCTGTCCCGTGGCGAGGGCCCTGTCCATGCGGTCGCGGCCATCGGCCTCCTCTACAACAAGGAGAAGGCCAAGAAGCCGGAGAAATGGGCGGACCTCTGGAACGCGCAGTACAAGGACCACGTCGTCCTGACCGACCTGTCGAACAGCTACGGGCTCTTGGGCTTCCTGATGATGAACAAGGTCAAGGGCGGCGATATCACCAATGCCGACCCGGGCTTCAATGCCGTCAAGACATTGCTGGACAGTGCGGTCGTCGTCGCGACCTCGCCGGAAATGCAGCAGAACTTCGCACAGAATGATGCATGGATCGCGCCTTACGCGCAGGACTATGCCTATACACTGCGCAAGGCCGGCCTGCCGATCGAATTCGTGCAGGGTGCGGAGGGTACGCCCGCCGTCTATCTCACGGCGAACCTCGTGGCCAACCGGCCGAACCAGGACCTTGCGAAGAAATTCATCGACTTTTCGCTGTCCCCGGAAGTCCAGGCCGGCTGGGCGCAGGAATTGCGCTACTCACCGACCAATAAAGCCACGAAGCTCGACGAAACAGTCGCTAAAGAAGTGATCTATGGGCCCGACGCGGTCGCCGGTCTCATTCGATTCGATCCGGTCGCCGTCGATGCCAATCGCGCCGCCTTGGTCGAGCGCTGGAAGAAGTTGATCGCAAAGTGATGTGGACCGTCGCGTGAGCCTGTCCACAAACACGGGAAGCGTTGGCACGCCCCTCCTCCCCCCTAAAGGCGTGTCAGCGCGCGTCCTCGGCGGTATCGCCGAGGACGCCACTCTTTCGGCTCCGGGTGTATTCCTCATCATCCTGGCCTTCATCCTGCCGATCGGGCAGATGCTGCTGCTCAGTATCGAGGGCGCAAGCGGCGGGCTGACGACGGAGCATTTTACCCGCTTCCTCGGCGACAGCTATTATCTCGGTATCGTCTGGCGGACGTTGCGCCTGTCGCTCCTCATCACGGTCATCGCGGCGGTCATCGGCTTTCCCCTCGCCTATGTGATGGCGCATGTCGGCCCCCGCCTCAGGCTCTGGCTCATCATCCTCGTCATCCTGCCGCTCATGACGAGCGTCGTGGTGCGCACCTTCGGCTGGATGGTGCTGCTTGGGCGCGGCGGCCTCATCCCCTTCACGCTCTGGAAGCTCGGCCTCGTCAATCGCAATTTCACGCTGATGCAGACCGAGAGCGCCATCGTCATCGGCATGGTGCAGGTGCTGCTGCCCTTCATGACGCTGTCCGTGCTCGGCGTGGTCATGAAGATCGACCGGCGGCTGGAAGAGGCCGCGCGCACCATGGGCGCGAGTTTCACCGCGACGCTGCGCACCGTGGTCCTGCCGCTCGCGATGCCGGGCATCGTTGCCGGGTCCCTCCTCGTCTTCACCCTGTCGGTCAGCTCCTTCATCACGCCCTCGCTGTTGGGCGGGGTGCGCCTGCCGGTTGTCGCCGGCTCAATCTACGAGGCCGCGACCAAGACGCTGGAATGGAACTTCGCGGCAGCGCAATCGGTCATCCTGCTCGTCGGCGTATTCCTCGTTCTCCTGCCCTATCTCAAACTGACGGGGCGCCGGCATGGTTAAAGCCGTCCCGACGAGCGTGCGCATCGCCACCTTCCTGTTCGTTGTGCTGACACTCGTCTTCGTTCTGGCGCCGCTCGTCGTCGTCGCGGGCGTGTCGGTGTCGGAAAGCCAATTCATCGCCTTTCCCCCCAACGGCTTCAGCCTGCGCTGGTACAGCGCCATCCTGACATCCGGCGCCTATCTCGGCGCGGCCTGGACAAGCCTTAAACTCGCGGTGCTGGTGACGCTCTGCGCCACCGTCATCGGGGCGGGGGCGGCCATCACGCTGCATCGCCGGCGCCTGCCCGGCACGGTATTGCTCGCCGGCTTGTTCCTGTCACCGCTCATTCTGCCGACCATCATCTTCGCCATCGGCCTCCTCATGCTGTGGAGCGCGACCTTCGGCCCGGTGTCCTTCACCGCGCTGT
Source organism: Chelatococcus asaccharovorans (assembly GCF_003201475.1). Taxonomy (GTDB): domain Bacteria; phylum Pseudomonadota; class Alphaproteobacteria; order Rhizobiales; family Beijerinckiaceae; genus Chelatococcus; species Chelatococcus asaccharovorans. Next base: position 412,138 of record NZ_QJJK01000008.1, read on the forward strand.
GGATCGGCCACACCGTCGTCGCCCTGCCCTATGTGGTGCGGACGACGCTCGCCGTGCTCGCCGAATCCGATCCCTTTCTCGAGGAGGCGGCCGCCACCATGGGCGCGCGTCGCTGGCAGCGGCTTCTCTATGTGGTGCTGCCCCAGTGCCTGCCGGGGCTCGCCGCCGGCGCCTTCTTCGCCTTCAACATCTCCTTCGACGAGGCGGTGGTGGCGCTCTTCCTGCGCACGCCGGACCTCGTGACCCTTCCCATCCAGATCTACAACCAGCTCGAGTTCAGTCCCGATCCCTCGGTCGCGGCCGTATCGACGCTCATGATCGGCGTGACCATCCTGCTGATCCTGGTGATCGATCGCTTGCTCGGCATCCAACGTTTCACTGGCGCCTGAGATGACTTCGACAGCCTCCCCTGATGCCTCCCCCGCGGTCAGCCTCGCCGGCATCGAGAAGACCTTCGGCCGCACCAAGGTCCTGCACGGGATCTCGCTCGATATCCCCAAGGGCACGTTCTTGAGCCTGCTCGGGCCGTCCGGCTGCGGCAAGACCACGCTGTTGCGCATCGTCGCCGGCCTTGAAAGCGCGACCGTCGGCCAGGTCACCATCGCCGGGCGCGACGTGACGCAGCTGCCGCCGGAAGACCGGGACATCGCCATGATGTTCCAGTCCTATGCGCTGATGCCGCATATGAACGTCCGCGAGAACGTGCGCTTCCCGCTCCGGATGCGCCGTCGCGGCTCACGCGACGCGCAGGAGGCACGCGTCGCCGCGGCGCTTGAGACCGTGCAGCTCGGCCATCTCGCCGAGCGCATGCCGCGCCAGTTGTCGGGCGGCCAGCAGCAGCGCGTGGCGCTGGCCCGCGCCATCGTCTCCGACCCCGCCGTGCTGCTGCTCGACGAGCCTCTGTCCAACCTCGACGCCCGCCTGCGCGAGGACATGCAGGTCGAACTCATCGAGCTGCACCGGCGGCTTGGACTCACCACGATCTTCGTCACCCACGACCAGGAGGAGGCGCTCAGCCTCTCCGACCATGTCGTCCTGATGAACGCGGGCCGCATCGAGGAGCAGGGACCGCCGCTCGCGATCTACGAGGCCGCCGGATCCCGCTTCGCCGCGAGCTTCATCGGCTCCGCCAATGTCATTCCGGTCGCGGTCGAAACCGTTGGCGGCGCCACGATGGCGCAGCTCCCCGACGGCAGCCGGCTTGCCGTGGAAGCCCCCGTCGCCCAAGGCGCCAACCATCTCGCCTTGCGCCAGGAGGACCTGATGCTCGGCCCCGACGATACGGCGCGATCCGAGGCACGTTCTTTCGCGGCCGTTGTGGAGACCCGCGTCTTCCTCGGCGCGCGGGTGCGCTACGTGTTGAAGGTCGGCGACCTCAGCCTGAAGGCGCTGGCGGAGCCGGGCCGCCTCTATCAGGCTGGCGACCGCGTCATCGTCACTATCCCGCCCGGCAAGGCGCGCCTGGTGGCGTGAGGCAAGACGCCTCAAACGGTTGAGGAACAGAGCCTCGGCCGTCATCCCGGAAGCCGCAAAGCGGTTGTCGGGATTCATTAACGCGATGGGTTACAGTGGTTGAGGTTCTCCTTGCACTGAGGATGGATCCCCTTCCCGGGCTGCTAAGCAGCCCGCCGGGGATGACACCGGAGTGCAGGTTGCTATCAAGGGTGTCATCCCCGGCGTCGCGGAGCGACGGGAAGGGGATCCATAAGCCTGCGTCATCTCTAATATATTGATAAGCTTATACATTCACGGCGCGATGCTCAAAGCACCTCACCCGGCGCGGTGCAACTCGCCACCAGGCATCGGATGCGGCACGCCGGTCGTTGTCGGCAGGCTGAGCGGCAGGCCGCGGCGCGCCCTGACCGCGAGATAGGCGAAAGCCTCTGCCTCCAGAAAGTCGCCGTGCCAGCCGACAGCCTCCACCGGCTCGACGGCGACGCCGAGGCGCGCCCGCAAACGCCCCATGAGATGAGCGTTATGGCGACCGCCGCCGGTCACGAGCCACCGCGCCGGCGGTGCCGGCACATGGCGGAGGCTGGCGGCGACGGATTCCACGGTGAAGGCGGCGAGCGTCGCCGCACCATCCGCATCCGACAGCGCTTCGACGCCGGCGGCGCGGCGGTGGAAGTCGTTGCGGTCGAGCGACTTCGGCGGCGTCCGGGCGAAGAAGGGGTTCTCCATGAAGGCGGCGACGAGCCCCTCGTCGACCCGGCCGGACGCGGCGAGCGCGCCATCCCGGTCATAGGCTACGCCGCGCCGGCGCATGACGAAATCATCAAGGAGCGCGCTCGCCGGACCTGAGTCGAAAGCGATCGCCGTGTCGCCGTCGAGATAGGTGACATTGGCCACGCCGCCGAGGTTGAGCACCATCAGCGGCTGCGCCAGGCCTGACGCCAGGGCACGATGGTAGAGCGGCGCAAAGGGCGCGCCCTCGCCGCCCGCCTCGACATCGGCGTGGCGAAAGCGATTGACGGTGTCGATGCCAAGCCGGCGCGCCACTTCAGCGCCGAAACCGAGTTGACGCGTGAATCTCAGGTCCGGACGGTGATAGACGGTCTGGCCGTGGAGGCCGATCAACGACACCGCACGACGATCGATGCCGGCATGGGCCATGAAGGTCTCGATGGCGGCGATATGCGCATCCGTCACGGCCTGTTCGAGATCGGCCAATGGCTCGGTCAAGGCCCGCTCGGCCTCCGCCACGAGACCGACGAGCGCGGCGCGCACGTCATCCGGATAGGGGAGGGTCAGTCCGGCGCCCGGCTCGACCACAAGATCCCCGTCGGTGCGCACGACGGCGACGTCGATGCCATCCATAGAAGTGCCGCTGATGACGCCGATCGCCATCACCACGTCCGCATCATCCAACCGCCTCTCGCCCATTTCCGCGCTCCAGCCGATGCCTCGCGTTCGGGCGCGTCGTCGTTCACCGAAAAGAGCGAATCGAATAGCCTGCGCGCCGTCGCATTCCACCCCATGGGTAGCGCAAGCCATGCAGCCGGCCAACGGCAATCCCCCGATCCGGTATCGGACCCGCGTGCGTTAAGGCCGCGAATCTGGGCATACTCCGCAAGACTATCCAGCGCGCGCCACCGCCAACCGGGCCTGGCGCCATCACCCAGGCACAATCCAGGGACCCAGGCAAAGTCTGTTGAGTAGGACATAGCGATGACCGCAGTTTTGCAGAAGCGCCAGCCGGCCTCGCCCCCGCCGTCCATCGAGGCCATCGCGCAGAGGCTGTCGATGCAGGCAGCGCGCCGTGCTGAAGACCTCGATGACGACGAGACTTTTCCGGCCGAGGATATCGCAGGCCTCGTTGCCAGCGGCATGATGGCAGCGCCTCTACCGGAGGCGCTGGGCGGGCGCGACCTCGGCATCGGACGCGTGGGCGTCCAGCAACTCGCGACGGTGCTCAGCCTGCTCGGCCGCGGCAACCTCTCGGTCGGCCAGCTCTATGAGGGACATGTCCGCGCGCTGAAGCTCGTCCTCGCCTACGGGACGAAGGTGCAGCGCGAATCGGCCGCGGCGGATGCCCATGCGGGCCATCTGTTCGGCCTGTGGACGGTCGATGGCCGGGAGCCCCTGCGCCTCGGCAACCCGACCACCGGCGGCAAGCTCGTCGGGGCCAAGATCCAGGCGGCAGGTGCTGGCTATGTCACGCGGCCGCTCATCACCGCCCAGCGCAGCGATGGCAGGACGCAGCTCGTTCTGGCGAAGCTGCCGCTCGGCGCCCGCGCCAGCCTTGCCAGCTGGCGCGCCCACGGCATGCGGGCCTCGGCCAGCGGAACGGTCGATTTCACGGGTTTCGAGGTCGACCGCGCAGCGCTCATCGGCGAGCCCGGGGCCTTTGGCCGTGAACCCCTGTTCTCGGCTTCAGCCTGGCGCGTTGCCGCGGTCCAGCTCGGCGGCATCGAGGCGTTGTTCGATGCGCTGCGTCTCGACATCAGGCAATCGGGATCGCGCGACAACCCGCTCCAACTGGCGCGCGCCGGCGAAGCGGCCATCGCCGCCGAGACGGCGCGGCTATGGGTGCAGCGCGCGGCATTGATGGCAGAAAATCCGGAAGGCGAGGCGGAGGCAAAGGTCGCCTATGTCCAGCTCGCACGCCTTGCGGTGGAGCGGGCCGGCGCGGACGTCATCGCGCGGGCGCATCACGCCATCGGCCTTCCCGGCTTCATGCGCCCCCATGCTGTCGAACGGCTGACGCGCGATCTCGAAACCTACCTCCGCCAGCCCGATCCCGACGGCGCACTGACGCGGGCGGGCGCGCATGTTGTGGCCAAGGATACGCCCGGCGCAGCCCTATGGCGGTAGGTATGCGCGGCTGGGTCATGCTGGGACGCCGCGTAGCAGTGAAACCTGAATCCATGAGCTAAGACAATTACTTATACGACATCTCCGTGTTCATGGATCCCCTTCCCGTCGCTTCGCGACGCCGGGGATGACACCGGCAGAAAGACCGGCGCCGATCCCTCCCCTCAGGGGAGGGTGGCCTCGCGCCAGCGAGGTCGGGTGGGGTCACGCGGCCGACAGTGATGCTCCGCCGGGGCAGGACGCGGACCTTCTTCCGGCCTCGTCGGCGATCTGTCCTAGAGCATTTTCGCGATTCTCCGAATCGCGAAAATGCTCCATGTCTTTGTTTTAGCGCATTTTCTTCACGCGAACCGGTGTCCACTTCGCTCGAAAATGCTCTAGACGCCTTTGTCCTTGAGATAGTCGACCAGCCCGACATGCGTGAACTGGTCGAGTTCCTCGGCCGCCTGGGTGAAGCGATCCTGCATTGCCAGCAGCGCCCGCACGAGCTGGGCCGATTCCTGCGGCACGCCGAGCCGCATCCAGGCATCGACGGTGCGGATCGGCAGGCCGACGGCATGGCCAAAGGCATGGACCGACGCATAGCCGAGGGCGAGCGCCGCCGCCTCGAGCTCGGCCGGCTCCATGCGCGGTTCGAGCGCATGGGCATGAATGCGATCGAGCACATGGCGGATGTCGCGCGGCTGGAAGCGGAAGGCGCGGTCAACGATCCGGCCGAGATCGGGCGGAAAACTGCTGGACATCGTCAAATCCTCCCACGTCAGGTCGCATGGCGTGTCACCGGTCTGAGCCGGCCACCCGCGCATGTGTCAGATTACACCCGCGCGCCCCTGAAATCACAAGATAATGACGTCGCCCGTTCGCGCATGCACGTCGAGCGTCGGCAACCGACCTGCCATCGCCGCCAGCCCGGCGCGATCACAGGAATGTCCGAAGGTGCGACGCGCGCCGCTCACCGCGGCGATGCCTGCGTTCTCCGACACGGTCGGATGCGTCGGCAGGCGCAGCCAATCCGCCACGCCGGCTTCGCGGAGCGCATAGGCGGGGCTCGCCGTCGGCACATGCCCGGTGAGCAGGATCGGCAGGCCGTCGCGCACGGCGCGCGGCAGTTGCTCCGCGGCCGGGCCGCCCATGCCCATGGCGTCGTGGGTCATCAGCGGCCGATCCGGCCAGTCCTCGCCATCGGTCCAGTCGATCGCCTGTTCCAGCCTGGCAACGAGCCCCGCCTGGAGGCCGGGCCAGAGCCAACGCGGGTCGGCGATCTGCGCCTCGAGCGAGTCGCGGAGACCAGTTGCCAGCGCGAGCGGCTGCTCGAGCAGCGCGAGCATTTCCAGGGAGCGGCCGGCGAGCGGTACGGGCAGGAGGCAGCGCGGATGCGCGGCCACCCAATCGACGACAGCCGCGGCCCGCGCAGCCGATGGCACGTCATCGTCGCCATAGGACGCATCGAGCAGCACGACGTCGGCAGGCGGCGGCACGTCATAGGCGAAGACGCTGCTCTTCGGCACGACGTCGCCGCAATAGAGCGCACGTTGCCCCTCCCCTTCGACGAGGCACCAGAGGCCGCCAACGACATGGCCGTTGCGCCCGGTGCTGATCGTGAGATCGCCGACCGCGAAGGCTTCGCCCGGCGTGATGAGGGAGATCGGCGCGGCAAGGGCCCTGGCGACATCGCCCGGCTCGGCATAGTCCCGGAGGCAGCCGGGCATGTCGGCCCGGGTTTCCGCCGTCATCAGGAGACGCCCGCGAAAGCCATGGCGCAGGCACCAGCCGAGGCCGCCGAGATGGTCCTCGTGGGCGTGGGTGATGATGAGCGCATCGGCCGTCGCGAGGTCTGCCGGGCTGATGGCGGGATAGTAGGCGCGCTCCCACTCCGCATCCCGGGGGGCATTGGTGTTGATGCCAGCGTCAATGATCAGGCGCGTCGAGGCGCTCTCGATGCCGAGGCTGGTGCGGCCCTTCTCGCCGAAGCCGCCATAGAGCCTGAGCTTCACGACGCGTCCCTCCCTCCCGCTGTCGGTATGGCCCAGCCCCGTCCCGGCTTGACGGCGATGGTCACGGCATCGCCGACCGCGACCGACGTCGGCTCCGGCACGTCGAGCGACAGGGTCGGACCGCCCTCGGCCTCCACGACCGCCTCGAGGCGGAACAGGCCGCCGCGATAGACAACGCGGGTGACGCGGCAGGCCAGCCCATCGCCGTCGGCTCCGGCCAGGGTGAGATCGCCCGCCCGCACGCACAGATCGCCTTGGCGGGCCGCACGCTGGTCCCTGGCGCAGCGGAGCGTCAACTCGCGGCCGAAGAGCCGCGCGCGTGCCCGGCCATCGCCCTCGGGGAGAATGTCGGTGAGCGGCAGAACCATGCCATGGCCGATGAAGGACGCCACCATGGCATTGGCCGGCTCGCGGAAGAGTTCGCTCGGTGTCGCGAGTTGCAACAGGCGCCCATGATCCATGACCGCAATGCGGTCGGCGAGCGCCATGGCCTCGGCCTGGTCGTGGGTGATGTAGATCATCGTGTTGCCGGTGCGGCGGTGAAAAGCCGCGAATTCGTCCTCCATCGCCGCCCGCAGATGGACATCGAGATTGGCGAGCGGCTCGTCGAGCAGCACAAGCGAAGGCGCAGCCACGAGGCAGCGGGCGAGCGCCACGCGCTGGCGCTGGCCGCCGGAGAGGTTTGCGGGGCGTCGGTCGCCAAAGCCCCCGAGATCGACGAGCATCAACGCCTCCTCGACACGCCGGTTTCGTTCCGCCGTGGCGACCCCGGCGACACGCAGACTGTAGCCCACATTCTCGGCCACCGTCATATGCGGCCACAGCGCATAGTTCTGAAAGACGATGCCGACCCGACGCAATTCGGTCGCGACATGGCCGGCTGGCGATGAGACTACCGTCTCACCGATCCGGATCGTACCACTTGCGACCTCGTCGAAGCCCGCGATCAGCCGCAGCAACGTGGTCTTGCCGCAGCCTGATGGCCCGAGGACGGCGATGAACTCACCATCCGCCGCGTCGAGGCTGACACGGTCAAGGGCCTTGAACGACCCGAAGTCCTTCGTGACGGTCTCTATGGTCAGTCGCGCCACGGCAGGACTCCAGGGGGGATACGCTTGGAAAGGGCGAGGGTCGTCAGCATCAGCGCCAGGGTGACCAGCACGGTGAGCACCGCCACCGCCGCTGCATAATTCGAATCGCCGCCCTGCTCGAAGGAAAAGACGATGACGCCCAAGGTCTCGGAACCGGACGACCAGAGCAGGGCCGAGACGGTGAGTTCGTTGAACGCCGTGAGGAAGACCAGCAGGGCCCCTGCCGTCGCGGCCGGCGCCACGAGGGGAAAGATCACCGTCCTGAGCCGATAGACGAGGCCGGCTCCGGCCACCTGCGCTGCCTCCTCCAAGGCACGATCGACCTGATGGTAACCACTGATGGCCGGCCTGAGGCCGAGCACGAGGAACCGCGCGAGATAGGCGAAGAGAATGATCCAGACCGTGCCGTAGAGGCTCACGCCAAGGATCGGCAGGGGCTTGAGAAAGATGAGGATGGCCGCGATGGCGAGCACGACGCCCGGCAGCGCATAGGGCAGTTCCACGAGGACGTTCAACGCCCGCAGGAGGGGCGAGCGGCGCCAGACGAGGAAATAGCCGAGCGGCACCGACACGAGCATGATCACGACCGCCGCACTGGCCGACAGCGAGAAGCTGTTGGCGAAGGCACGCTTGGCGGCCGCATGCTCAAGCAGCACGAAGGTGTAATTGTTGAGCGTGGCGGTGGTCGCATTGAGCGGCACACCGTAGGCCGGCACCAGCGAGGTCAGGAACAGGCCGGCCATCGGCAGGACGAGCACGATGAGCGCCACAGCCCACAACCCGGCCTCAACGGGCAGCCGCCACCGCCCGAGCGTGAACGGCCTTGCAGCGATGGAGGTGGTGGTGATGCGGAAATCACGACGGCGCACCATCACATCCTGCAGGATGATGCCGGCCATGGCGATGACGCCGATGAGCATGGACAGGACCGCGACCTCGGACAGGACGGACGGTCCGAGCCCGGAGAGGCGCTGGTATATCAAGGTCGGCAGCACGACATAGCGGCCGGGAATGCCCAGAAAGGCCGGGATGCCGAAATTGCCGATCGACGAGACGAAGGCGAGTGCGGTGCCGGCAACGAGGCCCGGCGTCATCAGCGGCAGGATGACGGTGCGCAGGATAAAGGCGCGGCTGGCGCCCGCCGCCCGCGCCGCCTCGATCAATTCACGCGGCAGGCTGCGCAACCCCGCGCGCAGCGTCAGAAAGACGAGCGGCGCATATTGGATGCCGAGGAGCAGAATGATGCCCTCGCGCGAGTAAAGCGGATTGCGCGTGCCGATCGGCGGGGCAAGGCCAAGAAGCTTGAGCAGGGGGCTCGCCGGCCCGACGACCTGCAGCCAGGCAAGCGCCGTGACCTGCGGCGCGATCATCAGCGGCAGGACGAAACACAAGACGAAAGCGTTGCGGCCGCGCATGTCCGTGAGCGCGACAACCAGGGCCACGACGCTGCCGAGGATCACCGCGATCGCCGTGCCGCCGATGGCGGTTTCAAGGCTGTTGCGGGTTGCAGTCCATGTGTTGGCGCTGCCGAGGGTGGCGAAGAATGCCTTGAGGGACGGCACGCCACCCGGCGCGAAGGCTTCCAGCAGAAGCCGCGCCAGCGGCATCAGCGACAACAGCGCGACGACGACGCAGAGCGCGGCAAACAAAGCGCGATCCTGGCGACGTCCAGACGTGTTCGCAACCAGGTTCATGAAACCAAAGCGCCTCTACTGCTGCTGATCAGCCGCCGAACATGTCGGCAAAGCGCTTCTTATCGGCGTCCGTCGTGGAGAGCACGGCCTGGGTGTCGACCGGCATCAGCTTGATCTCGGTGCCCGCCGGCAGCCAGGACGGATTAGGGATACCTTCCTTGGCCGGAATGTAGCCCTGCGACACGGCGAGCTTCTGGCCATCGTCCGACAGAATGAAATCGATGAAGGCTTTGGCCGCCTCGGGATTCTTGGTGGTCTTGAGGATGGCCACCGGCTCCGTGACCGCCGGCGCCCCTTCCTTCGGGAAGACGAATTCGACCGGCGAGCCCTTGGCCTTGGCGTTGAGGGCCATGAAATCGACGAGCACGCCATAGGTCTTCTCGCCACCAGCGACCGACTTCAGCACCGCGCCATTGCCGCGCACCGTGACGGCGTCATTGGCCTTGAGCGCGTCGAAGAACTTCCAGCCGAGATCGGGGCGCGCCGCGAAAGCCGACAGCATGATGGCGGCGGCGCCCGAATAGAGCGGGCTCGGCGCGACGATCTGGCCCTTCAACGACGGGTCGGCGAGATCGGCCCAGGAGGTCGGCTTCTTGGCCGCGGCGGTGTTGTAGGCGATGCCGGTCGTGATGAGCTTCGACCCAAAATAGGTCTTGTCCTTGTCGAAGGAGCCCGCACGCATGCCGTCGAGCTTGGCTGCGTCGTATTTCAAGAGCCGATCGTCACGCTTCAGCGCCTCCATCGAGACGGCATCGGCGATCAGCAAGACGTCGGCGCCTGGCTGACCACCGGCGAATTCGGCCGCGAGCTTCGACATGACCTCGACCGTGCCCGAGCGGAAGATATCGACCTGGACATTCGGGTAGGCTTTCTTGAAGGCTTCAACCGTCTTGGCCGCGTCGGCATCCGGCTGCGACGTATAGAGCGTGATCTTGCCCGATTGGGCCGATGCGCTCCCAGCGCCCAACGCCAGGGCGCAGGCGGCGACGGCTACGAATAGAGCCGGAAATCTCAGCGACATAGACATCTCCCATCAAAGTTACGACGCCTTATACGGCGCTTCGCATTACATCTTGGCGACAGTCATTGCCCTGTCACACGGGCCGGGCAGCAAAGGATGTGCCCCTGAAACAGCCCAACTCGATAAGCACTAGCGGGTTTATGCGGCCGTCTCCAGCCCATTTGGGGCCGAACCATCATTTGTACAGGCGGAAACTGCGGCTACGGCCACGCCTTTGCGTTGCCCTGCCCACCGTGCCATGGCTGTGCTAAGCACGCGGGCACGAAGGCTCGCCGGTCCGCGGATGCAGATCACGGCACGTAGGGACAAGGTGTCGACGCATGGGAAGCGCCAAGGGAAGTTCCAAGAGAAGTGCCAAGGGAAGTGCCAAGAGAAGTGCTAAGGGGAGTGTCATGACCACGGGCGGAGCGGGTAAACCGGGTGGCAATGCCGACCTCACGACCGACCTGGCACGGCGCCAGGCCGAGGGGCGGCCGGTACGCGTCGGCCTCATCGGCGCCGGCGAAATGGGCACCGACATCGTGACCCAGATCTCATTGATGCCCGGCATCGAGATCGCGGTTCTCGCCGAGACACGGACCGACCATGCGTGGACAGCGCTCGCCATTGCCGGCCTGCCGCGGGAAACGGCCCAGGCCGCGGACAGCCGGGCTGCGGTGGAGGATGCTATCCGCGCCGGCCAAATGGCCATCACCGGAGACGGGACGCTCGCCTGCACCGCCGACCAGGTCGACGTGATCATCGACGCAACCGGCAATCCCGGGGTCGGTGCGGACCTCGCGATGACCGCCATGCGCCACGGCAAGCATGTGGTGATGATGAATGTGGAGGCCGACGTCACCGTCGGCGCGTCGCTCCGCCGCGCGGCCGAAGAGGCCGGCGTGCTCTATTCGCTCGGCGCCGGCGATGAGCCATCGGCCGCCATGGAGCTCATCCGCTTCGCACAAAGTCTGGGCTACCCCATCATCGCCGCCGGCAAGGGCAAGAACAACCCGCTCAAGTTCGATGCCAGGCCCGACGAGTATGCCGACGAGGCCAAGCGCCGCAACATGAACCCGCGCATGCTGGTGGAGTTCGTGGACGGCTCCAAGACGATGATCGAGATGGCCGCCATCGCCAACGCCACCGGCCTCCTGCCCGACAAGCCCGGCATGCACGGCCCGGCAGCGACCGTGCCGGAGCTCGCGAAAACACTCATTCCCGCCGCGGACGGCGGCCTCCTCGCGCGCACGGGCGTCGTCGACTATTCCGTCGGGAAGGGCGTGGCGCCCGGCGTCTTCGTCGTGGTCAAGGCCCCACACCCGCGCATCCACGAACGGATGCGCGACTTGAAGATGGGAGACGGGCCGTATTTCACCTTCATGAGGCCCTACCATCTCACGAGCCTCGAAGTGCCGCTGACAGCCGCCTCGCTGGTGCTGCACCATCAGCCGCACATGGTGCCGCTGGAGCGGCCGGTCGCGGACGTCGGGGCGCTCGCCAAGGAAGACCTCGCCCCGGGCGTGACCCTCGGCAAGATCGGCGAGGATCACTATCGCGGCTGGATCACCACGGTCGGCGCCGCCCGCGAAGGCCGCCTGCTCCCCGTCGGGCTCGCCGAACGCGCGGTCGTGACACGGGCGATCAAGGCGGGTGAATATCTGACTTATGACAACTGCCGGCCCGACGAGACGATGGAGATCGTCAAGCTCCGCCGCCGTCAGGATGCGATGATCGGCTCGGGCTGAGGCCCGTCTCCCATCCTCGCTCAAAAAAAATCCGCCGGCCCGGGATTAAGGGGCAGGCATGCTTCGTATATGAAGCATGACGCGCGATACCAACCGCTTGAATGTCCTCGGCCAGTTGCCGGCGCTGCGGCGCTACGCCCGCGCGCTCACGCGCGACGCGGTGAGCGCCGAAGACCTCGTGCACGACACGCTGGTCAAGGCCTATGAAAAGAAGGGTGCGTTCCGCCCCGGCCGCAACCTGCGCGCGTGGCTGTTTTCGATCCTTCATAACCATTTTATCGACGGGCAACGCAGGACTCGTGCCGACACGTTACGCATCGCCAGCGCCGCCGAGACAACCGCGACCGTCATTCTTCCGGGCCAGGAGCATTCCGTGCGCCTTGCCCAGGTGCGCCAGGCCTTCATGGCCTTGCCTGACGAGCAGCGCATGGCGCTGCATCTCGTGGCGATCGAAGGCATGAGCTACCACGAAGCGGCCATGACGCTCGGCATACCCGTGGGCACGCTGATGTCGCGCCTCGGCCGGGCGCGAGCGACCCTGCGCGGCTTCGAGGAGGGCGAGCAGGCGACCGACAAGACAGGCCCTTCAGGCCGCATAGCGCCGACGGCGCCAGGACGCTCTGACCATTTGCGCGTGGTGGGAGGTAGCGATGATACGACCCCTTGACCCGGTCACGACCTACGACCTCAACGCCTATGTGGATGGTCAGCTCGATATGCCGCGCCGTATCGAGGTGGAGGACCACCTGGCACGGCATCCGGAGGCGGCCGCCCGGGTGATGGCCGACATGCGAACGCGCGACGAACTGCGCCTCGCCTTCGCGGAGCATTCCTCCCTTGCGCGGCCACAGACGACGGAGACTGCAAGGCGGCTGGAGCGCGGCCTTGCGCGGAGCCGGGCGCTGAGCCGCCTGCGTCGCTTCGCGACAGCCGCCGTGATCGCCACCGCCGGCTGGATCGCCCATGCCGAATTCACGGGCTCCGCGAGCACGGCCGCTCCCATACCGGCCGCCTTCGTGGACGACGCCGTCAAGGCGCATCGGATCGAGGCGGCGCGGATGGCCGCGGGGGCGGTCGCGCCCCCCTCCGCGACCTATGATCCCGCTGCCATTCGCGCCTCGACGGCCCTCGCCATGCCGAGCCTGCCGGCCGGCTGGCGCGTGCTCGATATCCAGATCCTTCCTGCCGCGGCCGGGTCCAGCGTCGAGATCGTCTTCGACGCCGACGATCTCGGGCGCGTCTCGCTGTTCGCGGCGCGGGCCGACAGCTTCGCCGTCGTCGCGCCGGCAGCCGAACGGCGCAATAGCGAAACGGTCGCCTATTGGCAGATGGGCGACATGGCCTATGCGCTGACCGGCCGGGCCGACCGCGCACTTGTCGCGGCGGCGCGAACGCTGGCCAGCGCCCTGTATTGATCGGTGACCAGGAGACAACCGGAATGAACCCCAATCCCGCATGGCAGACCGGCGCAGCCCGCGCCGGTGGTGCGATTTTCGACGAGGGGCTGCGGCAGCATATGCTGCGGGTCTACAACTACATGTGCATCGGGCTCGTGCTGACGGGCATCGTCGCCTATGTCGTTGGAACGACGCCCGCGCTCTACGTGCCGATCTTCCAGAGCCCGCTGAAGTGGGTCGTGATGCTGGCGCCGCTCGCCTTCGTCTTCTTTTTCTCCTTCCGGATCGAGAAGATGTCCGCCGCCTCGGCGCAAATGGCCTTCTGGGCCTTCTGCGCCGTGATGGGCCTGTCGCTCGCCTCGGTGTTCCTGGTGTTCACGGGCACGAGCATCGCCCGCACCTTCTTCATCACCGCCGCCATGTTCGGCGCGACGAGCCTCTACGGCTATACGACGAAGCGTGACCTCTCGCAGTTCGGTTCGTTCATGATCATGGGCCTGATCGGCGTGATCATCGCGAGCCTCGTCAACCTGTTCCTGGCCTCGAGCGCACTGCAGTTCGCCATCTCGGTGATCGGCGTGATCGTCTTCGTCGGCCTCACCGCCTGGGACACCCAGTCGATCAAGGAGCGCTACGCTGAACATTTCAGCGCCGAGTCCCAGCAGAAGATGGCTGTCTTCGGTGCCTTCTCACTCTACTTGAATTTCGTGAACCTGTTCCAGCTTCTGCTGCAGTTCACCGGCCAGCGGGAAGAATAAGGCATCTGGCTGCCGCGCGATGCCTCGGGATCGTCATGATCCCGGGCTATCGTCGGCCTTCGCTATCCTAATAATGTCCTTCGGGACTGCAACGGGAGGCACCGCAGGTTCGGTGCCTTTTTTATGGGCGCGCCCCGCCAGCCGCGCCGGAGCACCCTTTTTGATGCACGACCTACGCCAGGCAACCAGAGATGAGCCCCACGGCCCGAACCGGCTCGTTCCCGTCATCATCGACACGGCGGCTTCCGCAGAGGCGGAACCCCTTCGCCTATCGGCCATTCTCCAGGAAATCGCACAGGATCAGTCGCGCGACCGCATCTCCCTGCGTGACCTCCTGACCATCGGGCGCGACCGGGCCTTCGGCGCGCTGCTCTTCATCTTCGCCGTCCCGAACGCCATACCGACCCCGCCCGGCACCTCCGCGATCCTGGGCATCCCGCTGCTCTTCCTCGCCGCGCAGCTCATGGTGGGCTATCCCCACCCGTGGCTGCCGAAGATCATCGCGGACCGATCCATGCGGCGGCAGGACTTCGCGGCGCTCATCAACAAGCTGACCCCCTGGATCGCCTATTCCGAGCGCCTCTTGAAGCCGCGCTGGAGTATTCTGGCGATGCCCGAACGGCTGATCGGCTTCATCGCGCTCTGCCTCGCGCTCATCCTGTTCCTGCCCATTCCGCTCGGCAACATGCTGCCGGCACTGGCGATCTGTTTCCTTGCCCTCGGTATCCTGGAACGGGACGGCGTCGCCGTCCTCTTCGGCTACGCAACGACGATCCTCTCGGCCGTCATCGTGTCCGGCGTGATCTACGCCATCGTCAAGAGCGCCCTGTTCATTCTGCACAACGCCTTCTGAGACGAGCTGGCGGTTATTCCGGGGTCGGACCTGGCGGCCCGCCCCCGGACTGCGATCGGGGAGAGATCCCCGGCCGCCAAGGGCCGGGGATGCCGATGGGAAAGCCGGCTAGATGTCGTTTCCAAGAAGGTTGTTCAGCCTCTGGAATGGCGGGATGCCGTTGAGGGCCGAGTGGGGTCGTCGGGTGTTGTAGGCGTCGATCCAGGAG
>NZ_QJJK01000009.1 GCF_003201475.1 Chelatococcus asaccharovorans
TCGCGACCGGTGTCGCATGCGGCATCCGGCCGGGCGCCGAGCTCCTGTCGTGCAGCATCCGCTCGCCGCCCGCCCGGAACCGCGCAAGCCACTTGTAGGCCGTGCGCTCGGAAATCCCGGCCGCTCGCGCAGCATCCGCGACGCGCCAGCCCCCTGCCACGATCCGATTCACCAAAAGGACTCGACCGTGAACGGTCATCCGCGCATTCTCATGCATGTTCATCCGGGCGCTCCGGTCAGGGTTGGTTGGCTTCGCAACCCCAACCTCACATCCCGGCCCCGGATGAACAACCTTCATAGCTTCGACAACTAGAGCCTGTCCGGTGAACTCCCGTTCACCGGACAGGCGTCACGTCTTCGTTTCTACGCATTGTCTTCACGCGAACCGGTGTCCACTTCGCTCGAAAATCCACCAGAGCATGCTGACTTTATACGGAACCGTGGTGTCATTCCGGGGCGGGCCGAAAGGCCCGGGCCCGGAACCCATGAACACCATGGTCTACCAGAGAGGCACAGTCCGATGCGTCTTTTCTCGGGCCGCGTGTTCATGGATCCCGGGCTCGTTGCTGCGCAACGCCCCGGGATGACCGTGGGATTCCATCCAAATACAACATGCTCCAGAGCAAGTCCGTCTGTTATGGACTTGTTTCGCATAGAACATAAACAAGTAAATTCACTGACTTCGATGGTACCGGACGATTCCATTCAAGTCGGATTGCGATCAAAGTTTTACAGTAATATATGGTATCGATTTATAAGTAGTCCAATTTTTCACAAATATATAGCCTATATTTCACCTTTCGCTATACGAAATCCGTGTCGAGTGAGCAGCTGGCGGCGTCACATCTGGCCGATTCGGCTTCTGCGAGATGATCCAGCGCGTGAAAAATTCCGACCGCCGCCGAATCGAAAACGGGGATTCCCAGGCGCGCCGCAAGCGCTTTCGCCGGCGCATAGCCGGCGAGATTGGTGCTCCAGATCAGGATCGCATCGGGTTTCGATTTCACCGCAAGGGCTTCGGCCTGCTGCTCGATCAACCCGGCCGGGATGTGCGCCGCTGCATAGTTGTCGCTGATCCCGAAATGGGCGCCCGCGACGATATCGATTCCCTGTCGCCCGAACGTCTCCGCGAGCTTCTGGGCGTCGTGATCATCGCCCTGGGACAGCAGGCCAATTCTCGTCAAGCCGCTGGCCTTCAGCAAGGCGACGGTGGCCAGCGCGGTGGTGGTCGCCTTGATGCCGGTGTCCCGTTCAATTGCTGCGCAGAGCCGCCTGTCGGGTTCGAAACCGAGCAGCGCGCCGCGGGTTGCGTTCCACAGGATGATGCCGGGCCTGGCTTCGGCGAGCATGGCCGCGGCGCGGCGGAACGGCTCCAAATCGTAACCGTCGGACGGGTGGCCCGCATAGGGAACGCGGGCGAAACAGGCATCGACATTGGGCAGGCCGGCGAGGATCGACCGCGTGACGCGTTCCACAATGCGGTTCGACGACGGCAGGATGATGCCAATGGCGGGAAGGGCAGGGGTCATCATCGCGTCACTGTTCCCGCACGATCAGCGTGCGTTCGAACGACCATTGCGCCGTCCATGGTTCTCCCGGCTGGGGATTGATGTCATTCAGCGCCTCGATGGGCAGGGAGGCGACGATGTCCGCGCCGTTGACGTCAAGCCAGATCGAGAGGGCCTGACCCTTGAAGACCGCCCGAAGGACCTTGCCGCTGACCGCATTCATGCTGTCGGCCCCTTCGCCCTGCGACAAGCGGATGCTCTCGGGCCGCACCACGACCGCGACATTGTCCCCGGGGCTCAGTTCGTTCGCCACGGTGCTGCGGAACAGAGGGCCGCTGTGCGCCCGCAAGACGGTGCATCCATCGGCCTTGCCGATGATCTCCGCCGGGAGAAAATTCGACGTGCCGATGAAATCCGCCACGAAATGGGAGGTCGGCCGCTCGTAGATGGCACGCGCCGTATCGACCTGCTCGATGCGCCCGCCGCGCATCACGGCGATCTGGTCGGCCAGCACGAGGGCCTCTTCCTGGTCGTGGGTCACGAGGATGGTCGTCAGGCCGAGCTCGTTGCAAAGCTGGCGAAGCTCGATCTGCATCTCTTCCCGCAGCTTCTTGTCGAGCGCACCGAAGGGCTCGTCGAGCAGAAGCACCCGCGGGCGGTAGACGATGGCACGGGCCAGGGCGACCCGCTGCTGCTGGCCGCCGGATAGGGCGGCCGGCATCCGGTCCTCGAAACCCGTCAGCCGCGTCAGCGCCAGCGCCTGCCGGGCGCGCTCGGTGATCACAGCCTTTGGAAGGCCGCGCATCGCGAGACCGAAGGCCACGTTCTCCAGAACCGTCAGATGCGGAAACAGCGCATAGTTCTGAAACAGCATGCCGAGGTTGCGCCGGTGCACCGGCAGCGCGGTGATGGACGATCCATCGATGGCGATTTCGCCCGCCGACGGGCTGATCAGTCCTGCAATCATCCTGAGCGTCGTCGTCTTGCCGCAGCCGGACGGTCCGAGCAACGCGAGGATCTCGCCGCTCGCAACGGTCAGACTGACGTTGTCGACCACCTGGTTGTCCCCGTAGCTGCGGCACAGGCCGCTCAGTTCGACCTTTGCACCGGCCGATGCCTTCATTCCTGCCAAGGCGCTCACTGGCTCTTCCCTTCACAACCTGAGCGAGGATGGGCCGGCTCGTCTCGGCGCCGTCCCATCCTCATGCGCCGGACCGACAATCGTCAGACGGCGAAGATGCCGTTGAGCTTTTCGGTCCAGGCAGAGCGTTTGCCGTTGATGTAGTCCCAATCGGGCGTGAACAGACCGCGCGCGTCCATCTGCTCGACCGGATAGGCAATGTATTTGGCGGTTTCGGCTGAGAATTCGATGCCGGAAACCGGGGGAGCGGTGAGTGCATATTCGGAGAAAGACTTCTGCACTGCCGGTTCGAGCATGCGGTTCATGAAGGCGACGGCGAGATCCTTGTTCGGTGCGCCCTTGACCAGCACCTGGCAGTTGTTGCCGGCAAAGCTGCCCTCCTTGGGGAAGCTCATGGTGACCGGCGCGCCCTTCGCCGTATAGGGATAGATGTATTTGGAGAGCTCGAGCAGGCCGATATCAGCCTGGCCCTGCGCCACCTCGTTCGCGGCCTGCGGACCGTTGTCGAACAGGTTCAGGATATTGGGTTTCAGTGCGGCGACTTTGTCGAAGCTGTCATCGATCAGATACTGCGCTTCCGCCAGAGGCTTGCCGGACTTCACGGCCGCGGCGACGATGAGGAAGAACACCGACGGCGTGTTCTTCGGGCTGACCAGCTTCAGCTTGCCGGCATATTCCGGCTTCCAGAGGTCGGCATAGCGCGCCGGAGGCTCGACTGAGGTATTGTGGAACAGGCTCGCGACGGAGATCGCGAGCGCCGTGCCCCAGCCATCGAAGCCGAAGCGCGGATAAAGGTTGGCGAGCGCCGGCATGTTGCCGGCCGGAAGCTGTTCGATCAGTCCTTCTGCCTTGCAGATCGGGATGGCGACGTCGTCGATGAACATCACCGAGAATTTCGGGTTGGCTTTCGTCGCCCGCATCTTGCCGACATTGGCCAGCGTGAAGCCTTCTTCTGCCGTAACCTTGCAGCCGAAGTCCTTCTCGAAGGCGGGAATGATCTGCTTCTTGACGAACTCGCCCTGCGACCCTCCCCAAATGCCGATCTGGATCTCCTTGCCCTCAGCCCAGGCGTTGCGGACAAAGCCCATGGGCGCCGCGACCGCGGTGGCGCCAAGCGCCAGTTTTCCAAATGAACGTCGCGATAGTCCGGTCATGATGTCATTCCCCTTTTTTGGTTTGATTGGGTGGCGGGCTGTCAGCTTGCGAGCCGGGCGAGGCTGATCCCGAAGACCTTCTCGATGACAAGCACAAGGAGAAGGGCGAAGCCGATCATCAGCGAGGCGATGGCGGCGATCGACGGATCGAAGGAGCGCTCGATGACGGTGTAGAGATAGAGCGGCACCGGGAAATGGTTGCCGTCGGCGAGCCACATGGAAATCGGATAGTCGTCGAAGGATACGATGAAGGAAAAGACTGCGCCCGCGAGAACGCCAGGGCGCACCTGGGGCCAGATCACCCTGATAGCCACGAGATGAGGTGCTGCGCCCAGCACCGCTGCCGCATCCTCGAGATTGCGGTTTGCCAGCACGAAGCTCGCCGAGACCGAGCGGATGACATAGGGCAGGCAGACGACCGTGTGGCCGATCACGAGCTGCATCATCGTGGCGCGGGACCCGAGCATGGAAAAGAGCTGGAGCAGGGCAACGCCGGTCACGATCAGCGGCACGATCAAAGGTGACAGGATGAGGCCGAGCACGACATCCTGGCCAACGACGCGATAGCGTGTGAGGCCGGCGGCGCAAGGCACGCCGAGGACGAGCGATACGGCGGTGACGATCGCGGCGAGTTCGAGCGAAAACAGGAAGCTGCCGCGCGCTTCGGGATTGGCGAGCACGGCGCCATACCACTGCAGCGTGAAGCCCTTGGGCGGAAACACGATATAGGGCGTGTCGGAGATCGACATCAGGAGCGGCACGACGAGCGGCGCCACCACGATCAGAAGAATGATGCCGACCACGATCTTCAACGGGGTGCTGACGGTCTCGTTCATCGGATGTCTCCCGTCCAGCGGGCGAAACGACGGTTGACGACCTTGAGGAAGACGAGATTGGCCGCAAGCACCATGGCAATCAGCAAGGTGGAGATCGCCGCGCCGAACGGCCAGTCGTTGAGGGTCAGGATCTGCTGTTCGATCAGCGTGCCGAGAAGCGGGGAGAAGTTTCCGCCGAGAATCTGCGGCGTCACATAAGCGGCTGCACTCAGCGAGAAGACGAGCGAGACGCCGACGGCAAGACCTGGCAGGCTGAGGGGAAAAATCACGCGCAGCATGACGGAGAGCTGCGGCGCGCCGGCGACCCTGGCAGCCTCCTCGACCGCGCGGTCGATCCGGCCGATGGCGCTCGCAAGCGGCATCACCATGAAGGGCAGATAGACATGCACGCAGGCGATCAGCACGGCCCATTCGGTATAAAGGAGAACCGGCGGGTTGGTGACGCCTGAGAGCTTCAGCAGCCAGGCGAGGGCACCGGTCTTGTTGAGGATCGTCTGCCAGCCATAAGAGCGCACCACCACGTTCACCAGAAGCGGCGCGAGGATCGTGATCGTCACGAGGCGCGCCAGCGCGGGCCCGCCGCGCGCAATGGCAATGGCGAGAGGATAGGCAAAGAGCGCGGCGATCACGCTGGTCAGCAGTGCGATCCGGATGGTCCGCAGCAGGATGCGGACATAGAGATCGCTGGAGAAGAGCCGGATATAGTTGTCCAGCGTGAACCCTTCGACCATCACACCATCGACGCTGCGTGCGCTGACGCTGAGATGGATCATCGTCAAGACCGGCCAGAGAAACCAGATCGCGAGAAAGAGAACAGCCGGCGCGACGAGCCAATATCCGGTGAAGCGGGTCCCGGAGAATATCGTCCAGGCGCGTTCGGCCGTGTGAGATGCAGCTTCGGTCACACGCCCGGAAACCTCGTCGCGGCGGGATGGGGATAGCATTGATGCTCTGACGCTGTCCCCGCTGCTCATCGGCCCGCCTCGTTCGAGATGTCCGGTTCTACTTCGCGCATTCCCCAGCTTGTGACGATACATAAACAGGGGAATGAGCGTTGCCGTCTAGAAGAGAATTGGCAATAGTCCATTCGGAAAATTAGGATGCTTGGATGCGCGCGTCTCTCACCCCCGCCGCCCTGCGCTACGCGGACCAGGTTGCCCGGTCGGGGTCGATCCAGAAGGCTGCCAAGGAGCTGAACGTCGCGGCCTCCGCTATCGACCGGCAGATCCTGCTGCTTGAACAGGATCTGGGTGTCGAGCTCTTCGAGCGCCTGCCGCGCGGCATGCGGCTGACGCCGGCCGGCGACATGCTTGTCACCCTCGCGCGCCGCTGGCGGTCGGATGAGCGGCGCATCGCGGCCGATATCAAGCAATTGCAAGGCATTCATCAGGGCCAGGTGCGGCTCGCCGCCATGGACAGCCACGCCAACGGGTTCCTGCCGCGCCTGATCGAACGTCTGGCGGCAGAGCAACCGCGCATTGCGCTCGCGGTGGAGATCGCCACGCCGGATGATGCGCTTCAAGCTCTGCTTGCGGGGGAGGCGGATATCGCTGCCATCTTCAACCTGTCACCACGGCGTGACGTGCACATGCTCTTCACCACGGAGCTGCCGCTCGGCTGTATCGTGGCCCCCGGTCACCCGCTGGCGAAGGCCAAAACCACAAGCCTCCAGGAGGCGGTCACCTATCCCATCGCGCTGCAGAGCAAGGCGCTGATGATCCGCCGCTACCTCGACGCACGCTACGGCTGGCTTTTCACCGATCCGCAGAAGGCTATCGTCACCAATTCCCTGCAACTCGTGAAGCAACTCGCCAAAAGCGGCCGCTACGTCGCGTTCACGTCGGAACTGGATGCGGCCGCGGAACTCATCGAAGGATCGCTGATCTTCTTGCCGGTGCGCGACAAGGGGGCCGAACCCCAGACCCTCAGTGTTGCTATCGATGCCCGCAAGCATCTTTCACGTATTGGTCGGCTGGTCGCCGACGTGGCCATCGAGGAAATCACTCTATCTCTGGAGAACGTAAGGCGGATTTAGTCCCAGGGGATGCCTCCGGCGTGCCTTTCGGCGCGTTGACGAATCGCGGGGCTCCCGGCATCCTCGCCGTGGCGTGGCCTGCGCCCAACCTCCCAAGACCCACCCCAGCAGGGTCTCACACGGAGGCAAAGGGACTGATGTCTCGGGTCGCTGTCTTGGTCCGGCCGTTCCGGATGCGGTTGCTGGGGAACTTCGTCCGGAACGTGAGAGGCCTGACAATGACGAAGAACGCCAATTTCAAACGCCGTGTTCGCGCGCGCGCCGCGAAAACCGGTGAGTCCTACACGGCCGCCCTCAGGCAGCTTCGTGGACGTGCTGCTGATGAAGCGGCGCCCGCGGTGCAATCGATCCGCCTGGCGGTCGCGCAGACCACGAGCTTCGACAATCCCCTTGATAGCGACGGGCTTCGCCGCAGCGGGGCGGAGATCCGGCAGTTGATGCGCGAGGCCCAAGCGGCGGGTGCGAGGCTGGTCCATTTTGCCGAGGGTGCGACCTGTGCCCCGAACAAGCGCATCATGTCTGCCAGTGGCCCGGAAACCGTCGGTCCGTCCGATTGGACACGCTTCGAATGGGCCGTGCTCCGCGAGGAGCTTGAGGCGACGCGGAGGCTCGCCGGGGAGCTCGGGATATGGACGGTGATCGGATCGGTCCATCAGCTCACCGAGCCGCACCGACCGCATAACAGTCTGTATGTCATGTCCGACAGCGGGCATCTCGTCACGCGCTATGACGAGCGCATGCTCTCCAACACGAAGATATCGTTCATGTATACACCGGGTGGAAGCCCGGTGACCTTCGATGTCGACGGCTTCCGGTTTGGATGTGCGCTCGGAATGGAGGCGCATTTCCCGGAGATCTTCATCGAATACGAGCGGCTTGACGTGGATTGTGTGCTGTTCTCGACCACCGATGGTGCGTCGCCCGGCAACCGGGCCTTCGCCGTCGAGGTGCAGGGGCATGCTGCAAGCCATCGCTACTGGGTCAGTTTGGCGGCGCTCGCGCGGCCGGGCTCGGCCGTTCCTTCGGGCATTGCGGCGCCCGGCGGTCAATGGGCCGCCTGTTGCGCGACCGATGGAATGCCCTCGCTGGCCGTGGTCGATATCAGCGACGACCCGGACGATCTCGCCCGGCCCTGGAGGCGGCGGGCGAGGACGGGCCTCTATGAGGCGCATCGGGTGGCGGACGATCCGCGCAGCATCGCGCGCGATCTCTTCTAGGATCACGTAACTCGGCAACAGCCGCGTTACGTCGCCATCCCCATGCGAGAACTGGCCGGTGAACTCCGGTTCGTCCCATAGGCAAAAATTTGAAAGCAAGCATCGGAGTGGCGACGAGACAAAGGCGTCCTAACCTTGGAGCATGGTCAATCATTCAACCGGCCGCCAGATGTCCCTTTGGCGTGACGCGCCAATCGGCACCGCTTCGCTCCGGTTGCACAAGGATGTAAGGTCGCGTCATGCACCAGAGCCAACTCCGACATAACCAAGTCCAACATAACCATGGCCAACAGCATCAAGGCCAACAGGGCCAGTCCCTCGCGATGACAACGGAAACGGATCCGCGCTGGCAGGCTGTCATCACGCGCGACGCCGCCGCTGACGGCGGCTTCGTCTATGCGGTGAAGACGACCGGCGTTTATTGCCGCCCGTCCTGCCCGGCCCGCACCGCGAAGCCCGCCAATGTCACGTTCTTTGCCACAGGCGGCGAGGCGGCTGCGGCAGGCTATCGCCCCTGCCTGCGCTGCCGGCCGGATGAGGCCCCGCGCGCCGAGCGGGATGCCGCTATCATCGCGCGGGCCTGCCGGCTGATCGAGACGGCCGAGACCTTGCCGACCCTCGAGACGCTTGCGACGGCGCTCGGCCTCAGCCCCTTCCATCTTCACCG
Organism: Chelatococcus asaccharovorans; assembly: GCF_003201475.1. Taxonomy (GTDB): domain Bacteria; phylum Pseudomonadota; class Alphaproteobacteria; order Rhizobiales; family Beijerinckiaceae; genus Chelatococcus; species Chelatococcus asaccharovorans. Next base: position 8,559 of record NZ_QJJK01000009.1, read on the forward strand.
CCAGTTCAAGGCTGTCACCGGCGTGACGCCCAAGGCCTATGGCATGGCGGCGCGCATGCGCCGGATGCGCGAAGAGCTCGCGGCGAAAGAAACCTCGATCACCGCCGCGATCTATGAGGCCGGCTTTGCGTCCAACAGTCGCTTCTACGAGACGTCGAACGAAGCGCTGGGCATGACGCCGACCCGCTACCGCAAGGGGGGCGAGGGCACCGCCATCCGCTTTGCGGTCGGTGAATGCTCCCTCGGCTCGATCCTCGTGGCGGCCAGCAGCAAGGGGGTTTGCGCCATCACGCTGGGAGACGACCCCGACGCGCTGACCCGCGACCTGCAGGACCGTTTCCCCAAGGCCGATATCATCGGCGGTGACGCGGATTTCGAGGCCATGGTCGCCAAGGTGGTGGGCTTCGTCGAGGCACCGGCGCTGGGGCTCGACCTGCCGCTCGATGTGCGTGGTACCGCGTTCCAGCAGCGCGTCTGGGATGCCTTGCGCACCATCCCGGCCGGGCAGACCGTGAGCTATGCCGCGATCGCGGAGCGGATCGGCGCGCCGAAGGCCGTGCGGGCCGTCGCGCAGGCCTGTGGCGCCAATGCGATCGCCGTCGCCATTCCCTGCCACCGCGTCGTGCGCCATGACGGTGCGCTCTCCGGCTATCGCTGGGGCGTCGCGCGCAAGCGCGCGCTCCTTGCCAAGGAGGGCGTGCGATGACCGCGCCCGCCACCGTCCTCAAGCGACCCCGGAGCGGCGTGGATGCCGGCCCCGACGTCGCGCGCTTCGACTGGGGTGCGATCGCGGCGTCGCTGGATAGCTGGGGCTGCGCCACCCTCGAGGGGCTTCTGCCGGCTAAGACATGTCGTGATATCGCGGCCCTCTATCCGGAAGAGATGCATTTCCGCAGCCATATCCACATGGCCCGCCATGGTTTTGGCAAAGGCGAATATCGCTACTTCAAATATCCGCTGCCTGGATTACTGGCTGATTTGCGCCAAGACCTTTATCCCTATCTGGCGAGCGTCGCCAATCTGTGGAACGAGAAGATGGGGGTTGCCCAGCGCTATCCGCTGGAACACCGGGATTTCCTGCAACAATGCCATGCGGCCGGGCAGACGCGGCCGACGCCGCTGCTGCTGCAATACGGGCCGGGTGATTTCAATTGCCTGCATCAGGATCTCTACGGCGATCTCGCTTTCCCGCTGCAGGTGGCGATCCTCCTTTCGGAGCCGGGGCGCGATTTCACGGGCGGTGAATTCGTCCTGACGGAGCAGCGCCCGCGCATGCAGAGCCGGGCGGAGGTCGTGCCCTTGCGCCAGGGCGATGCGGTGATCTTCGCCGTGAACGACCGGCCTGTCGCGGGCACCCGTGGCACCTATCGCGTCAAGATGCGCCACGGCGTCAGCCGTATCCGCTCCGGCCAGCGGCACACCGTCGGCGTCATCTTCCATGACGCGCGCTAGCGCCGCTTTCACCCCCTTGATCCTGGACACCATCGACACGCCGCTCGGTGGTTTTCTGGTGTTGAGCGACGGCGACGGGGTGGTTCATGCTGCCGATTTCGCCGATTGCGAGGCCCGGCTCTGGGCATTGCTTTCCCGGAATCGAGGCGCCGCATCGCTGGATATCGAGCGCGGCGCTGTGCCGCCGGGCTTGAAAGGCAAGGTCGCAGCCTATTTCGCCGGCGATGTCCGGGCGCTCGACAGCATTGTGCTTGCACCGCGCGGCACGGACTTCCAGTCGAGCCTTTGGGCTGGACTGCGGACCGTTCCGCCCGGGTCGACGCTGAGTTATGCCGGGATGGCCGCGACGATCGGGCGTCCCACGGCGGTGCGGGCGGTGGGCCATGCCAATGGCGCCAATCCCTTCTGCATCATCGTTCCCTGTCATCGTCTCACAGGCGCGGATGGCGGTCTTGTGGGTTACAGCGGCGGGCTTGAGCGCAAGCGATGGCTGCTGGATCATGAGCGCCGCCATGCGCCTCCGGTCTGACGGCCGGCCGGTGCATAAGTTCAGGCGCGGGTCTTGCGCTCCTTGACGTCCTTTTCCCAGCCGAAGACGCTGCGTCCACCGAAGAGCGGCGCATCCTCGAACTCCCGGCTGACGATCGTCCCGAAATCGGGGCCTTTCGCATAGCGCTCCACCTGGCGGGCCTGGTCGTCGAGGCGCTTCAGGGCCGCCAATTCCTCGTCGCGGCCGAGGCGCCCCTTCTCAACGGCGGATTTCATGAGCCTGATGGTTTCATCATAGACCTTCAGCGGCACGGGAAAGGGATGCCTGTCCTTGCCGCCATGGGCAAAGGAAAAGCGCGCGGGGTCCGAAAAGCGGCAGGGCGCGCCATGCACGACCTCGGCGACCATGGCGAGCGCTTTCACCGTGCGCTGGCCCACGCCCGGCACGAGCAGGAGTTCACTGAAGTCTTTCGGGCCGCGATCGGCTGCGGCTGCCAGGGTGCCGTGCAGGCGCCGCATGACGACATCGTCCGGCCTGACATCATGGTGGGCCGGCATGTCGAGGTGGGGCAGGAGAGGCTGCAAAGTCTGGGGGCGACGCGACTTCGGGGATGGCGCATCGCTGAGGCGGGCGAGTTCGCGCAGGATCGCGTCGGGGCCGGTCTCGCTCAGCAGGGTGAGTTGGTCGCGTCGTGACGGCGCGGCGCGCCTGTCGGCGAGATTGACGATCTCGCCTTGCTCGCGGCCTTCGATGGCGGCGTGCGGGGAATCGAGGAAGCTCTCGAGCCCCTCGGATTTCCAGTGGTAGCGGCGGGCCAGGCGGCGATCGCCGTTCATCCCCTGCTGGACGACGACCCAGGACCCGTCGTCGGTCACGATGAACCCGTGCAGATAGAGGTCGAACCCATCCTGCACCGCTGCGCTGTCGACCTTGGCGACGAGCCGGCTCGTCTGGGCGAGGGCTCCGCCATCGAAGCCGGTGCGCTCGCCGATCGCGATCAGCTCATCGGGCGTCTTGCGGGAATGGGCGCCGCGCCCGCCGCAGACATGGATGCCGAGTTCCCCGGCCAAGGGCGTGAGGCCGCGCTTCAATGCGCCGATGACACTCGTGGTGATGCCGGACGAATGCCAGTCCATGCCCATGACGGCGCCGAAGGACTGGAACCAGAAGGGATGCGCCAGCCGTCGCAGCAGCTCGTCGCGCCCATAATGCTGGACGATCGCCTCGGAGATCAGCGCCCCCAGCCTGGTCATGCGCTGGCCGAGCCATGGCGGCACACGGCCGCCGTGGAGCGGAAGATTGGCGCTGCCGGCTCTCTGGGCCATGGCGGGCTGGGTCCTTTCTTTTCGTGCCGGAACGGAGCGCTGGAATCAGCCGATTGTCAGTGTATCACGGCGCGATTGGGCTCCGGCCCCCCGCTGTCATCCCGGAAACGCGCAAGCTGGTGCCCCGGATCCCGAAACGGAGCGCATCAGGTCGAGGACAGGCGCTCTGCACGCAGGCTCACGGTGACCCGGATAACCCGAAGCGTCTATTCAACCTGATAGGGGATGATGTTGCGGCGGCTCGCATCCATGGTGATGCGCCGATCGATCGGCGGCATGGCGCGCTGGTAGCAATCGGTGCGCTCGCAGAGCCGGCAGCTCACGCCGATCCTGACGAGCGGTGACGGATTGCGCAAATCGACCGCGTCGGAATAGACGAACTCGCTGGCATAGGCGAGTTCGCAGCCGAAACCGATGGAATAACGCAGGCGCAGCGCATCGAAGCGCGCCTCGCCCTTGGTGATGGCGCGGGCGATGGAGAGATAGCGCGACCCGTCCGGCATCTCGGCCGCCTGCACGAGGAAGCGGTCCGGGGTCTCGAAGGCCTCGTGGATGTTCCAGATCGGGCAGGCGCCGCCATAGCGCGCGAACTGGAAGCGCGTGGCGCTGTGGCGCTTGGTGATGTTGCCGGCGCGGTCGACGCGCAGGAAATAGGTCGGGATGCCCTCGAGCCCAGGGCGCTGCAGGGTCGAGAGGCGGTGGCAGACCTGCTCCATGCTGACGCTGAAGGTCGTCGCCAGGCGCTCGATATCGTGGCGCATGCGGCGGGCCTCTTCCAGGATATGCCCGTAGGGCATGACGAGGGCGCCGGCGAAATAATTGGCGAGTGCGGCCGCGCAGACCTTGCCGGCGTCCGGGCTGTGAAAGGCCGCAGACGCGACAAGTCCGTCGATCGCCTCGCCATAGGCCAGGAACGCGAGATGCCGGGCCAGCGCGAAGGATTGCGTCGCGCGCGGCAGCGTATCGTTGAGGATGATGCGTCCGCGGTCCCTGTCGAGCCGGCTCACGAAATGCGAGCCGTCGACCGGTGTCTGGCGCTCGATCGTGAGATTGAACGCCGCCTCCAGATGCTGCGCCAGCGCATTGGCCGTGCCGCCGGGCGCGCCGCCCCAGCGCCGGGCCAGTTCCTCGGCGGCATGGTCGAGGCTGTCGACGTAATTGCCGATGAAGTGGAAGTAGTCGCGCACTTCGTCGAAAGCCGATTGCTGCACGGATGCGCCGCTCGACCCGCCCGATGTCGTGAGGGCCTCGTCCAGCGCCCGGTGCCGTTCCTCCAGGCGCCGATAGAGGGCATGGAGGTCGACCAGCGCGCGCCCCACCCGTGGGGCATGCAGCGAGAGTGCCTTCAACTCGCGCAGCGTGATGTCCGGCGGGCCGAAGGCGGGATCACTCAGGAGTTCGCGGAGCGTGCCGACGAGCCGGTCGCTGTCGTTGTCGGAAAAGACCGACACATTGACGCGCAGCACGCGCGCCAGTTCGACCACCACCGTGCCCGACAGGCTGCGCTGGTTGGCCTCGATCTGGCTCATATAGCTCGGTGAGACGCCGATGCGCTTGGCAAGCTCGATCTGTGTCCAGCCCCGTGCCTCGCGCAGGCTGCGCACGGCATCGCCGGCAAACAATTTTCGGGCCATCGGAAATTCGCAATAAGTTGAAATGCCAAATTCACATTTTTACAATTTTGCACGAAAAGCCTTTGCGAGACAATATCCCTTCTGGATTATCGGCGCTTGTGTTCTAATTTGCCGCATCCCAATTCGCGGCGATGGGCGGACAATGCGCGATATTCTCGAACGGCTGGAAGAACGGCGCGAGCAAGCGCGGCAGGGGGGAGGCGAGCGTCGGGTGAAGGCCCAGCACGCCCGGGGCAAGCTGACGGCGCGCGAACGCATCGATCTCCTGCTTGATGAGGGATCCTTCGAGGAGTTCGACATGTTCGTCGAACACCGCTCGACGGATTTCGGCATGGAGAAGCAGAAGATCCCCGGCGATGGCGTCGTCACCGGCTGGGGCACCATCAACGGCCGCAAGGTCTTCCTGTTTTCCAAGGACTTCACGGTCTTCGGCGGTTCCCTGTCCGAGACCCATGCCGCCAAGATCGTCAAGATCCAGGACATGGCCGTGAAGATGCGCTGCCCGATCATCGGCCTGTTCGATGCCGGCGGCGCCCGCATCCAGGAGGGCGTCGCTGCGCTCGGCGGCTATGGCGAGGTCTTCAAGCGCAATGTGGTCGCCTCCGGCGTCATCCCGCAGATCTCGGTGATCATGGGACCCTGCGCGGGCGGCGATGTCTATTCGCCGGCCATGACCGATTTCATCTTCATGGTGCGCGACACCTCCTACATGTTCGTCACCGGTCCCGAGGTCGTGAAGACGGTCACCAACGAGACGGTGACGTCGGAAGAGCTCGGCGGTGCGAAGGTTCACACATCGCGTTCGTCGGTCGCCGACGGGGCCTTCGACAATGACGTCGAGGCGCTCCTGCAGATCCGCCGGCTGATGGATTTCCTGCCGGCCAACAACACCGAGGGGGCGCCGCACTGGCCGAGCCTCGACGAGCCGGACCGCGTGGAGACCTCGCTCGATACGCTCGTGCCCGACAATCCGAACGTGCCTTACGACATCAAGGAATTGATCCTCAAGGTCGTGGACGAGCGGGATTTCTTCGAGGTGCAGCAGGCCTTCGCCGGCAATATCGTCGTCGGCTTCGGGCGGATCGAGGGGCGCACGGTCGGCATCGTCGCCAACCAGCCGATGGTGCTGGCCGGCGTGCTCGATTCCGACGCCTCCCGCAAGGCCGCGCGCTTCGTGCGCTTCTGCGACGCCTTCGAGATCCCGATCGTCACCTTCGTCGATGTGCCCGGCTTCCTGCCCGGCACGGCGCAGGAATATGGCGGGCTCATCAAGCACGGCGCCAAGCTTCTCTATGCCTATTCGGAAGCCACCGTGCCGCTCGTCACGGTGATCACCCGCAAGGCCTTCGGCGGCGCCTATGACGTCATGGCCTCCAAACATGTCGGCGGCGACGTCAACTATGCCTGGCCGACGGCGCAGATCGCGGTGATGGGCGCCAAGGGCGCGGTGGAGATCATCTTCCGGCAGGACGCCGGCGACGCGGATGCCATCGCCGTCCACACAAAAGGCTACGAGGAGCGCTTCATGTCGCCCTTCGTGGCGGCCGAGCGCGGCTATATCGACGAGGTGATCAAGCCGCATTCCACCCGCCGACGCGTCGGCCGGGCGCTCGCCATGCTCGCCTCCAAGCGCGCGGAGACGCCGTGGCGGAAGCACGATAATATCCCCTTGTGAGGAAGCGCCCGGTGTTCTCGAAAATACTCATCGCCAATCGCGGCGAGATCGCCTGCCGCATCATCAAGACAGCCCGGCGCATGGGCATCAAGACGGTGGCGGTCTATTCTGACGCCGACCGTGATGCGCTCCATGTGGCGATGGCCGACGAGGCCGTCGCCATCGGCCCGGCGCCGGCTGCCGAGAGCTATCTCGTCATCGACAAGATCATCGCCGCCTGCAAGGAGACCGGCGCCGAGGCGGTGCATCCGGGCTACGGCTTCCTCTCCGAGCGCGCGGCCTTTCCCGAGGCGCTGGCGGCGGCCGGGATCGTCTTCATCGGCCCCAATCCGGCGGCGATCGCCGCGATGGGCGACAAGATCGAGTCGAAGAAGGCGGCGGCCGCTGCGAATGTGTCAACGGTGCCGGGCTATCTCGGCGTCATCGAGAGCCCCGAACATGCGGTGGCGATCGCCGGCGAGATCGGTTTCCCCGTGATGATCAAGGCCTCGGCCGGCGGTGGCGGCAAGGGCATGCGCATCGCCTATTCCGCCGACGAGGTGGCGGAGGGCTTCGCACGCGCCAAGTCGGAGGCGGCTTCCTCCTTCGGCGATGACCGCGTCTTCGTGGAGAAGTTCATCACCGATCCGCGCCATGTCGAAATCCAGGTCCTGGGCGACAAGCACGGCCATGTCATCTATCTCGGCGAGCGTGAATGCTCCATCCAGCGCCGCAACCAGAAGGTGCTGGAGGAGGCGCCGTCGCCACTGCTCGACGAAGAGACGCGCCGCGCCATGGGCGAGCAGGCCGTCGCGCTGGCAAAGGCGGTCGGCTATGATTCCGCCGGCACGGTGGAATTCGTCGCCGGCCAGGACCGCTCCTTCTACTTCCTCGAGATGAACACCCGCCTGCAGGTGGAGCATCCGGTGACGGAGCTCGTCACCGGCGTCGATCTCGTCGAGGAGATGATCCGGGTGGCGGCCGGCGAGCCGCTGCGGCTGGCGCAGAAGGATGTGAAGCTCGACGGCTGGGCGGTCGAGAGCCGAATCTACGCCGAGGACCCGACGCGCAGCTTCCTCCCCTCGACCGGCCGGCTCGTCACCTATCGTCCGCCCGCCGAGGGTGTCAGCGACGGCGTGACCCTGCGCAACGACACCGGCGTCTACGAGGGCGGCGAGATCTCGATCTACTACGACCCGATGATCGCCAAGCTGGTGACGCATGCGCCGACCCGCGCCGCCGCCATCGAGGCGCAAGCGACGGGTCTCGATGCCTTCGCCATCGAGGGCATCCGGCACAACATCCCCTTCCTCTCGGCGCTGATGCACCATCCGCGTTGGCGTGAGGGGCAGCTCTCCACGGGCTTCATCGCCGAGGAATTCCCGGACGGATTCGCCAATGCGGCGCCGACCGGTGAGACGGCGCTGCGCATCGCGGTGGTGGCCACCGCCATCGACCATCTCCTCAACACGCGCAAGCGCCGGATTTCCGGGCAGATGCCGACGGCACGGCCGGTCACCTTCTCGCGTCAGCGCATCGCGCGGGTGGGGGAGGAGCGCTTCGTCCTGATGGTGGATGGCGAGGCGGACGGCACGCTCGCGCTGGTCGCCGAGGACGGGCGCCGGATCACGGCGGCTTCACGCTGGCGTCCCGGTGAGCCGGTCTGGCATGGTGCCATCGATGGCGTCTCGGTTGCCATGCAGGTCATCGCCATCGCCAATGGCGTCCGGCTGAGCCATGCCGGCGCCATCGCCGATGTGCGGGTGGAGACCCCGCGCGAGGCCGAACTCGCCGCGCTGATGCCGGTGAAGGAACTGGCTGACAGCGGCAAGCAGCTGCTCTGCCCGATGCCGGGGCTCGTCAAGCTCATCGCCGTGACGGCGGGGCAGGAGGTCAGGGCGGGCGAGACGCTGGCCATCGTCGAGGCGATGAAGATGGAAAACGTGCTGAAGGCCGACAGGGACGGCACCGTTGCGCAGGTGCTCGCCAAGGAAGGCCAGAGCCTCGCCGTCGATGCCGTCATCCTTGAATTTGCCTGAGGCATGCGGAGGAACGTCATGACCGCCCATCGCGAGCCCGCTGCCGCTTCGGCCGAGGCCCACAGCCCGGATATTCCGGGCGTGGATGAGTGGCGTGCGCTGGTGGACAAGGTGCTGAAGGGCGCCGATTTCGAGCGCGTGCTGGTCGGTCGCACGGCCGACGGGATCCGTATCGATCCGCTCTATGCCAAGGCAAGCGGCGCCCCGCGGGCCTTGCGCGCGGCGCCCGGACGCTGGACGATCGCCCAGCCGGTGGATCATCCGGACGGCGCGGAGGCGAACCGTCTGGCGCTCGCCGATCTCAACGGTGGGGCCGACGCGCTGACGCTTGTCTGCGAAGGCGCGCGCGGGGCGCGCGGGTTCGGGCTTCCGGTGACGGCGATTTCGGACGCGCTGGACAACGTGCATCTCGACCTGATCCGCCTGCGCGTCGAGCCGCCGCCCTTCGCCGGGCAGGCAGTCTTCGCAGCGCTCGGCGCGGTCATCGCCGGGCGCGGTCTCGATGCCGGTTCGCTCGCCATCGATTGGGGTGTCGATCCCATCGGCGACATGGCCGCGACCGGAACGGCGCCGAAGCCTTGGCCGGAGCTCGCTACTGACGCGGCGGCGCTGGTCGCGTCCGTGCGTGCGGCCGGCTTCCGCGGCGCTGTCCTGCGTGCCGACGGGCGCGTGCATCACGAGGCCGGCGCCACCGAGGCGCAGGAACTCGCGGCGGTGCTCGCCTGCGGCGTGGCCTATCTCCGCGCCCTGGAGGCGGCGGGCGTGCCGCTGGATGAGGCGCGGCGCGCCATCAGCTTCACGCTGGTCGCCGATGCCGATGAATTCCTCACGGTGGCGAAGCTCCGCGCGCTGCGGCGTCTCTGGGCCGCCGTCGAGCGCGCCTCTGGGCTTGCGCCCGCGCCGATCCAACTCGCGGCGGAAACGGCGTGGCGGATGACGACCCGGCATGATCCCTTCGTCAACATGCTGCGCAACACCATGGCCGTGTTTTCGGCGGCGGTCGGCGGGGCGGATGTCATCACCGTGCTGCCGCATACGGCGCCGCTTGGGCTGGCCGACGCTTTCGCCCGCCGCATGGCACGCAACACCCAGATCATCCTCGCCGAGGAAAGCAATATCTGGCGCGTCGCCGACCCGGCCGCCGGTGCCGGCGGCTTCGAGGCCTTGACGGCCGCGCTCTGCGACACGGCTTGGGGCCTGTTCCAGCGCATCGAGGCCGAGGGCGGTCTCGCGGCGATGCTCGCGAGCGGGGCCTGGCAGGCTGAGGTGGCCACAGCGCGGGAGGCGCGCGCCAAGGCGATCGCGCGGCGGAAGCAGCCTTTGACCGGCACGACCGCCTTCCCGAACCTTGATGAGGCCCCCGTGGCCGTGCTGATGCCGGCGGTGCAGCCGGAGGAGGAAACAGGCGCAGATATCCCCGCCGCGGCGTTCCCTGCCATGAAGGCGGCGCGGGTGGCGGAACCCGTCGAGCGCCTGCGTGACCACGCCGTGGCGCGGGGCTATACGGTTTTACTCGCCACGCTCGGCAAGCCGGCCGATTTCGCGGCGCGCGCGGGCTTCGCGCGGGGTGTCTTCGAGACGGGTGGGCTTCGCACCACGGGCAGTGAGGGTTTTGCGTCCTATGAGGCGCTCATCGCGGCCTATCGCGCGTCGGGTGCTCCCATCGCCTGCATCTCATCCTCCGATGATCGCTATGACAGCCTGGCGGCCGATGCCGCAGTTCCCGGCGAAACGCTGGCCGAGGAGGCCGCCCGCGGCCTCGTTGCGGCCGGCTGCGAGATGGTGATGCTGGCCGGTGCCGGCGGGGCGCGCGAGGCGGCGCGGCGCGAGGCCGGTGTCGACGCGTTTCTCGTGGCGGGCATGGATGTGGTCGATTTCCTCGAGAAGACGATGGCGCGGCTCGATGCGCAGGATGCGTCATCCGAAGCGGAGGGCGGAGCATGAGCCGGATTCCCGATTTCACGACGGTCAAGCCGGCCTTCGCGGCGACGCCCAACCCCACCGTTCCGGATGACACCTGGGAGACGCCGGAGGCGATCGCCGTCAAGCCGCTCTATGGCGAGGCCGACCGGGCGGGGCTCGATTTCGTCGACAGCCTGCCGGGGATCGTGCCCTTCGTGCGCGGACCCTATCCCACCATGTATGTCAACCAGCCCTGGACCATCCGGCAATATGCCGGCTTCTCCACGGCGGAAGATTCCAACGCCTTCTACCGCCGCAATCTCGCCGCCGGGCAGAAGGGGCTGTCGGTCGCCTTCGATCTCGCCACCCACCGCGGCTATGACAGCGACCATCCGCGCGTCGCCGGCGACGTCGGCATGGCCGGGGTGGCGATCGATTCCATCTATGACATGCGCACGCTGTTTTCCGGCATCCCGCTCGACAAGATGAGCGTGTCGATGACGATGAACGGCGCGGTGCTGCCGATCCTGGCGCTTTATATCGTCGCGGCGGAAGAGCAGGGCGTGTCGCCGGACAAGTTGTCGGGCACCATCCAGAACGATATTCTCAAAGAATTCATGGTGCGCAACACTTATATCTACCCGCCTGCCGGGTCGATGCGCATCATCTCCGACATATTCGCCTATACGTCGCAGCATATGCCGAAGTTCAACTCCATCTCGATTTCCGGCTATCATATGCAGGAAGCCGGCGCGACGGCGGATCTCGAACTCGCCTATACGCTGGCCGACGGCGTCGATTACATCAGGGCCGGCATCGCCGCAGGGCTGCCGATCGACAGCTTTGCCCCGCGCCTGTCGTTCTTCTGGGCGATCGGCATGAACTTCTTCATGGAAGTCGCGAAGATGCGGGCCGGGCGACTGTTGTGGTCGCGGCTCGTGAAAGGGTTCAATCCGCAGTCCGACAAGTCGCTGGCGCTCAGGACCCATTGCCAGACCTCCGGCTGGTCCCTGACGGCGCAGGACGTGTTCAACAACGTGACGCGCACGGCGATTGAGGCCATGGCCGCGACCCAGGGCCATACCCAGTCGCTGCACACCAACGCGCTCGACGAGGCGCTGGCGCTGCCGACGGATTTCTCGGCGCGCATCGCCCGCAACACCCAGCTCTTCATCCAGCAGGAATCCGGCACGACGCGCATCATCGATCCCTGGGGCGGCTCCTATTATGTCGAGCGCCTGACGGCCGATCTCGCGGCCAAGGCGTGGGAGCATATCGAGGAGGTCGAGAAGCTCGGCGGCATGGCGAAAGCCATCGAGGCCGGCATCCCGAAGCTGCGCATCGAGGAGGCCGCCGCCAAGACGCAGGCGCGGATCGATGCCGGCCAGCAGGTCGTCGTCGGGGTCAATCGCTTCCGTGTCGACAACGAGCCGCCGATCGACGTGCTCAAGGTGGACAATTCGGCCGTCCGCGCCCGCCAGATCGAGAAACTGGAACGCCTGAAGGCCGAACGCGACGCCGGCCGCGTGAAGGCAGCGCTTGCCGCCTTGGCCGAGGCGGCGCGCTCGGGCCGAGGCAACCTGCTCGCGCTCGGCGTCGATGCGGCCCGCGAAAAGGCGACGGTCGGCGAGATATCCTCGGCCCTTGAGGAGGCATGGGGCCGCCACAGGGCCGAGGTGAAGATCAATTCCGGCGTCTACAAGACGGCCTTTGGCGCCGATGACGACAGGCTCGCGCGCGTCAATCGCCTCGTCCGCGATTTCACGGAAGAGGCGGGCAATCCGCCGCGCATCCTCATCGCCAAGATGGGCCAGGACGGGCATGATCGCGGCCAGAAGGTGATCGCGACGGGCTTCGCCGACCTCGGCTTCGACGTGGTGATCGGCCCGTTGTTCGCAACGCCGGAGGAGGCCGCGGACCAGGCGATCGCCCAGGATGTCCACGTCGTCGGCGTGTCCTCGCTCGCCGCCGGGCATCTCACGCTGGTGCCGGCGCTGAAGGCGGAGCTCGACAGGCGCGGGCGCTCCGACATCCTCATCGTCGTCGGCGGGGTCATCCCGCCGCAGGATTATGATGCGCTCTACGCCGCGGGCGCCATCGCCATCTTCCCGCCGGGAACGCCCATCACCGATGCGGCGCTTGCGGTGCTCGACCGGCTGAACACCCATCTCGGCTTCCGCCAGAAGGATCCAGCCGCCTATCTTTGAAGGGGTAAAGGTCTGCCATGATCGGACGCTTGAACCATGTGGCCATCGCCGTGCCGGATCTCGACGCCGCGGCGGCGCTCTATCGCGACAGCCTCGGCGCGGACGTGACGCCGGCGCAGATATTGCCGGCCCATGGCGTGCGGCTTGTGTTCGTCAATCTGCCGAACACGAAGATCGAGCTGATGGAGCCGCTCGACGAAAGTTCGCCGATCGCCTCCTTTCTGGCGAAGAACCCGTCTGGCGGGATTCACCATGTCTGCTACGAGGTGGACGACATCCTCGCCGCGCGCGACCACCTCACGGCGACCGGCGCGCGCGTGCTGGGCAGCGGCGAGCCCAAGACGGGTGCGCATGGCCTGCCCGTCTTGTTCCTGCATCCCAAGGACTTCAACGGCACGCTGATCGAGCTGGAAGAAGCCGCGTCTTAGGGTCAGGACCCATTGTCTGGGCCCGCGTCGATCCGCACCAGATCCATTGCGGGTCACGGAGAATATCCAAACTGGATCCTTGCCTCACTCGCGCGGCGCGAGAACTGAACTATCGTCTCATGCGGCGTCATTCCGTGGCGGAGGAGATAGGCGGGCTCGGTCATGATCAGGCGGTTTGAATACAATGCCCGTCCGGCTCGGATCATCTTTGGACCAGGCGCCGTCGCGCGTCTGGCTGACGAGATTACGGCAAGTGGTTGCCGGCGCGCGCTCCTGCTTTCGACGCCAGGCCGAAGGAAGGACGCCGAGGCGATCGCGCGCGCGCTGGATTCCAGAGCTGCCGGCCTATTCGCGGGGGCCGCCATGCATACGCCGGTCGCGGTGACCGAGCAGGCCATGCAGGTGTTTGCCGCCGTGAATGCGGACTGCGTCGTCGCCTTCGGAGGCGGCTCGACCATCGGGCTCGGCAAGGCCATCGCCTACCGCAACGGTGCTACGCAATTCGTCATCGTGACCACCTATGCCGGCTCCGAGGTCACGCCGGTTCTCGGTCAAACCGAAAACGGCCTCAAGACCACGGTTCTGCATTCACGCATTCTCCCGGACGTCGTCCTTTACGATCCTGAACTCACCTTGGACCTTCCGGTCGAGACGAGCGTCAACAGCGCTCTCAACGCCATGGCCCATGCCGTGGAGGGGCTCTATGCGCAGGACCGTAATCCTCTCTCTTCCCTGTCCGCCGTCGAGGGCATCCGCTCGCTGCTGCAGGCCTTGCCGATTATCGCCCGCAATCCGCGAGACATCGATGCACGCGGTCAGGCTCTCTATGGTTCATGGCTTTGCGGCACCGTCCTCGGCACTGTGGGAATGGCGCTGCACCACAAGCTTTGTCACACGCTGGGCGGCAGCTTCGGTCTTCCCCATGCGGAGACCCACGCGGTTCTCTTGCCCCACTGCGTTGCCTACAACATGAGCGCGGCCGCAGAGGCGCTGGCGCCTCTCGCGGCGTTCTTCAAGGGATCGATCGCCGGCGGCCTCCATGACTTTGCCACATCGCTCGGTGCGCCGCGTTCGCTCCGGGAGCTTGGCCTGCAGGCCGCCGATCTCGATCGCGCGGCGGAGCTCGCCGTCCGGAATCCCTACTGGAACCCGCGCCCAGTAGAAAAGGAACCGATCCGGGACGTGCTCCGGCAAGCCTGGGAAGGCCGCAGGCCGCAATAAGGACACGGGGAGGGAAACAACATGGCGGACTATTTCACCGAGGCGCATTCCGCAGAGGTGGTCAACGGGCGTATGGGACACACGGTCAATCCCCGGCTTGGCCTGGTGATGTCGTCGCTCGTCAAGCATTTGCACGCCTTTGCCAAAGATGTCGGCCTCACCCAGAAGGAATGGGAGCTCGCCATCGACTTTCTGACGCGCACCGGCCAGCTCTGTGATGACGAGCGTCAGGAATTCATCCTGCTCAGCGACACCTTGGGATTATCCATGCTGGTTGATGCGATCAACAACCGCAGGCCGGAAGGTGCAACGGAGAATACGGTGCTCGGCCCTTTTCATGTCGCGGGGGCACCGCTCCGGTCGATGGGGGACAATATCTCGCTGGATGGCAAGGGCGAGACATGTCTCTTCAGGGGGCGGGTCGTCGACCTCGACGGAACACCGATCGAAGGTGCCCGCATCGACGTCTGGTCCGACAATCCCGATGGATATTACGACGTTCAGCAGCCCGGCATCCAACCGAAATGGAACAACCGCGGCCTCTTCGTGACCGGGGCCGACGGCCGATACTGGTTCATCGGCATTAAGCCGGTCGCCTATCCTATTCCAGATGACGGGCCTGTCGGGCAGATGCTGCACAATCTCGGCCGCCATCCGTATCGCCCTGCTCACACCCATTTTCTCGTCACCGCCGACGGCTACCAGACATTGGTGACCCATACCTTCGTCGGGGACGATCCCTATTTGACCTCGGATGCGGTGTTCGGTGTGAAGAACAGCCTTATCGCACCTTTCATACGGGTCGACGCGGAGACGGTCTGGCGCTCAGATTTCGATTTCGTGCTGACGCCGATCGCCCGGGCCGGAACGGCAGCGGGCTGAAACACGGCTGCAGCCTCACCGCCGGTTATCGTGCCGGCGGTATTGCAATGTCCTTTTGCCGTGACCTGATCGCGCCGCCTGCGGCAAGACGCCCCCCGCCCCCAGGACCGCGCCTGCACCGCTTGTGCTCTGTGATCATCGGTTGTCGACGCGATTGATGAATCGGTGGATCGTGATCTCTCCCCACACGCCGGCGCGATTGAAGGGATCGTTTCTGTTGAATTCCTCGACGTCCTCCCTGCTCCGGGCTTCGACCAGGAAATGCGAACCGATCATTCGATCCTCGGTCTCGTGGAGCAGAGGTCCGGAAAGGAGATTGCGAATGGCAGCGGTCTCCAGATAGGCCTTGTGGGCATCGTAATTCGCCAGGCGGCGCGCCGCGGCGTCGGGCTTGTCGATGCAGGTGATGATGAACAACATGAGCAAACTCCTGTGATGGACCGACGGAACGCGTCGGGTGCTGCGTCACGAAATTTTCGCCAGGCCGTGGCCTCTGGACACATTTTGCGCCGGTCTTGCCGTTCTTCGCCGACATCGAGACCGGTGAACTGTGGGCTTCGGTTGACGAAAGCCGCACGGATTGGCCGACGGCATCCGCGGGCCACGCGATACGGTCAAGTCATGGGCACGGTGCATATGGGCACGGCGCAGATGGGCACGGTGCATATGGGCACGGCGCAGATGGACACGGCGCTGCGCAGATGTCCGGAATCAACGAGATCCTGTCCTTCCTGCATCGGTTGGGGCGCGTGGACGTGACCATTCCGACGGACCCGGGACAATCGGCGTTTCGTCCATTCTGGATGTTTGTGGGCTCGCCGCCTGCCTCTGTGCGCTGCACAGTCGGGCGACACTGGTTCGGAGGGCGCAATGAGCGACATGAAGAAACCCGCTATCGGCTGGATCGGGATCGGCAAGATGGGGTATCCGATGATCCGCCGGCTCATCGATGCCGGCTACAGCATACAGGCCACGGACAATGATCCGGCCGGGCTCGACCGGGCACGGTCGGCTGGCGCGTCGGCGGCGGTCTCCCTGCAGGACGTCGCGGCACGGTCCGACATCGTCATCTCCATGATCCCCAACGATCAGGCCTTGCGCGCGATCGTTTCCGGTCCGCGCGGACTGGCCGGCCAGCTTGCGGGAAAGATTTTCGTCGACATGAGCACGGTTTCGCCCACGGTGTCGGCGGAGATCGCCACGGCGATCGGCAGCGGCGCGGCATACATTCGCGCGCCGGTCTCAGGCAGCACGGAAACGGCCGAAGCCGGCAAGCTCACCGTGCTCGCTTCGGGCCCCCTCGGCGCATTCGAGACATGCCATGACGTCTTCAACGTTTTGGCGGCCCGGCAATACTATCTGGGCGACGGAGAGCAGGCGCGGTATCTCAAATTGGTCCTCAACAGTCTTGTCGCCGGATCGGCGGCCCTGGTGGCGGAAGCCCTTGAACTGGGGCGCGCCGGCGGTATCGAGATCGGAACGCTGATGGACGTTCTCTGCGACAGCGTGGTTGCCTCGCCGCTCATCCTCTACAAGCGCCATGCGATTGAAACGAACAGCTATGCGCCGGCCTTCACCGTAAACCAGATGGTCAAGGACACGACGCTGATCGCCGCCGCGGCCGCTGCCAAAAGCGTTGTCATGCCGATGAATGATTTCGTGAACAGCAAGTTCAAGGCGGCGGCCTCGGCCGGTCTCGGGGAGGAAGACTTCTTCGTCCTGGCCCGCAGCCCGTGATTTTATGCTTCATCGGTCGCGCGAATGCGGGCGTTCGCATCGGCAAGCCCCTCGTTGATGGACTTCGAACCCGAAAGGATGCGGTGAACCTCCTGCCCGAGTATCGTTTCGATGCGGACATATTTAGGGATGGCCGGTCTCTGCCAGACATTCAGCAGGCGCTTCTGTGCGAGCGACTTGACCAGATTGTAGACAGGAAAATTGACCTGGGCACCGAGGTCGCCATTCAGGCTGAACAGGGGCGAAAGCGGCAGGCCGTCCTTCGCCCGCGCGCTGTCTGCCGACGACATCCAGGCCATCGTCCGAAGCGCCATCTCCTTGCGGCCGTCCGGAAGGTTCGATGGGACGGCAAAGACGAAACCGCCAAGCGGGCTCATGCTCCGCCCGCGTTTTCCGGCCGGAGGCGCGACATAGGAGACACGCCTTTTGACCACCGAGTCGATGTCCATCTCGAACCGGGTCGCATGAACCGACCAGGTGTAGGTCATCGCCGCCCTGCCATGAAGGAAGAGATCGAGTGACTCCCGCCAGGAGGCATTGAGAACATTGGGGGGAGAAATGGCCAGCAACTCGCGCATGTATTCAAGCGCTTCCACCGCCGCATAGCTGTCTATCAACGCCCTGATCTTGCGGCCGTTAAGCTCTTCCTTCTCGAAATTACCTCTCACCTGTGCGAGGTCGACGATGGGCGCGCCGCAGCAGCCGAGAATGAACATGAAGGTATGGGCGATATCGATGCCTTCCTGCCCGTTCCAGGCGATCCCGAAACGTCCGGCGGCCGGATCATGCAGTGCCTTTCCACAGCGAAGCACATCCTCGAAAGTGGTTGGAAGCTTCAGTGCGTGCCGTTCGAACACGTCGCGCCTGGCCGCCATGATCTGCGCCGTGGCATAGCTAGGAAGGCCGAAGGGTCTCTGCCGCCAGTGTCCAAGATCCCAGACCTGCGGATGGAAGCTCGGCGCCATGGTTGCGTTGGCCTCAACAAGCGGGCCAAGGTCGACAAGGGCTCCGCGAGAGGCGAATTCGGCAACCCAGGGCCCGTTGAGAGAAACGATGTCGTATTTCGAAGTCTGGCGCGCGGCGTTCTCTATCAGCTCTTCGTGGAGATCGTCTAGATTCAGCAGGGAAAAATTGCCAAAGCTTCCTATCCGCTGGCGAAAATCTGACCAGACATGGCGGATCGACTGGAAATAATAGTCGTCGTGAAACAGGAAGCGGGCCTGCTCGACGCCACTGATGCTCTTTACAATACGTGTCTGCTGCTCGTTCAAAGCGAGCGCCTGATGTTCTCCGCCGAAGAAGTAGTCGTCCGCGTCCCCACCTGCCGCCCCGACGTAAATCTTCGTGAGCTCCGCCTTGATCTCTCGGGCATAGGCGAAGAAATCCCGAATGAGCCTGGCGCTCGGAACGATATCGAATCGTTTGCCGCCGCGCCCTTGCCGCTCGAAAAGGCCCTGATCGATCAGCTCGCCGATCCGCCGATGGGCCGTGGCATAGGGAAGGCTCGAAACCTGGATCAGCTCGGTGATCGTCACCGGGCGCCCTTCGATGAAGCGCTGAATCAGATAGCTTACCATCCTCCACTGGGCTTCGCTCTCTCCGAAGGGCATGATCAGCTGAAAGCGGTCCCTGATGCGAGCGATGAACGAAATGACGCGTGCAATCTCATAAGCATTCGGTTGAACCAACGTACGATCTTCGGTCATCGCGCCTGAGGTAGTCCTTGTTGCTTCACCGAATCCCGGAAAACATGCTCTTCCGAACGAAACGTCCGGCCAAGATGAGTTCGGTGCCTGCTCCTGTCGCCATCGCGGATTCGTATTATATCTGAGCCGAGGCGCGATTAGAAATCCCGGCCGGCGGCATCGGGACAGGCGTTTGGGCGCCTGTCGGTTCCACGGTCTTGAACGGTCGCGGCGGGGGCGCGCATATCCGGTTATGCGATTGGTGGGGCGCCAGGATCAGCCCTTGACGGCCCCGGCGCTCAGGCCCGAGACGAAGTATTTCTGGACGAAGAGGAACAGAATGACGGGCGGCAAGGTGAAGATCAGTGCCGTGGCCATGATCTGGTTCCAGGGCGTCACATATTCTCCCATGAGCGACGAAAGACCGATTGTTCCGACCCACTGATCAACAGTCCGCAGCAGCGTTCTCGCCAGCATGAATTCATCCCATGCATTCAGGAAGGAGAAAATGGATGCTGCAATGACACCAGGCAGTGAGAGCGGCACGACAATCCGTGCCGCGATATAGATCCACGATGCGCCGTCGATGCGCGCCGCCTCATCGATCTCGAAGGGAACGCCGTCGAAGACCGTCTTCAGCATCCATACCATGACAGGCAAAGAGAAGGCTGCATTGGCGATCACCACGCCGACCATGCTATCGGCCAAGCCGAGTTTGATGAAGGTCGTGTAGAGCGGGATGATCAACACGATGGGCGGCATCATCTGCGTGCCGAGGATCGATAGCGTCATCAGGCCCTTATGCCTGAAGTTGAATCGCGACAGGCCGTAGGCGGCGGGAATGCCGATGGACAGGGCGACCAGCGTCGATATCGTCGAGACCAGGAACGAGTTCAGCAGCCAATGAAAAAGCCGTGTTTCGAAGAGAATGGTCCGAAACGTTTCGATGAACGCGCCGTCCGGCAGCAGCGCCGGCGGATAAGCCGTGGCGGCCGCAGGGCTTTCGAGCGCCGATTTCAGCATCCAGAGAAACGGGATGGCGACCACAAAGGCCAGGCTATAGGCAAGCAGCGCCGCGATCCAGTTCGTACGGGCCATCATAGTCCGGTCATTCTGCATGGGAGCCCCGCCTGTTGACCATTCCGTAGTAGAGGCCTGCACAGAGCATCGAGATCAACAAGACGCCGACGCCAAGCGCCGCGGCGCTGCCGGGATGGAACATCTGAAACATTTCCAGATAGCTGCGCAGCACGATGGTTTCGCTGCAACCGGCGGGACCGCCGCCGGTCAGAAGGTAGATGGCCGTGAAGGAGCGGCCGAAACACCAGATCATCATCAAGAGCGTCAGCATGACCGTGGTGGACCTGACCCCCGGCAGGGTGACGTACCAGAACGTCTGCAGCCGGGATGCGCCGTCCACCTTGGCTGCCTCGTAATGGGAGTCGGGGATGGACTGCAGCGCGGACAGCATCATGACGATGCCGAGCGGCAGAAGCTTCCAGATCGAGATACCCGTCAGCGAGATCAGTGCATTGGGACAGGCATTCAGAAAATCGATCACGAAACGGCCTCCTGTTGCCAGGGACAGGAGGTAATTCAGCACGCCGATGTCGAAATTAAACAGCAGCGAGAAGATCAGGCTTGCGGCGACATAGGGGGTCGCCCAGGGAATGATGAAGATGGCGCGGATGAGTGCCCGGCCGGGAAAATGATCGTTCAGAAGAAGGGCGATGCCCAGTCCGAAGAACCAGACGAAGAAGACGTTGCCCAGCGTGTAGATGATCGACGTGACGAGGAGCTGAAGGAAGCCGTCCTGTCCGATGATCCTCGCATAATTGGCAAGTCCGACGAAGGCAACATTTCGCCCCATCGTGTCGGAATAGAGGCTCATTTGCAGGGTCTGCCATATAGGGACCAGAAACACTGCGATGAGCGAGGCAATACAGGGCCCCAGGAAGAGCCACAGATGCATGTTCGGCCATGAACGGAAGGCCTTGGCGGGCGACGATTCTGAGACAGCAATGGACATGGGCAGCCTTCCTTGCCGCCAGGCGACCGTTTCGGCCGCCCGGTGGCGACAGCTTTACCTCTTGGTTGCCATGAATGCGACAAGATCCGACTGGATCAACTTGGTCGTGTCCTGCGCCGAAACGCCGCCGAACAACATCGCTTCGATGCGCTTGCCGATGATCGCAATGATATCACTGCCATATTGCTCGACGCCTGCGGGTGCGTAGCTAACCGCCTCGGAAGCAAGCGTATTGAAAGTCTCGAACCATGGATTGGACTTGAGGTAGGCGGCGGGAATCATGTTCTTGCGGCCCGGAATGACGCTTGCCAGCTCGACGAGACGTCCCTGCCACTTTTCCTGAAGCAGCGTCATCAGGAACTTGGCAGTTTCTTCCTTGTTCTGCGAGCTCTTCGGAATGGCGAGGAAACTCGTCACGGTGATCGGCTTGCCGTTGCCCAGCATCAGCGGCACCGTCGTGATATTCTTATAGGTTTCCAGGTTGCCGGCCTGCGTGACGGCGGCCATGAACGGACCCGCGGCATACATGGCAATCTTGCCGTTGACGAACATCGGCCGGAAGACTTCGAATTTGGCGCCCTTCGGAACCAGGTTCTGGTCGACGACCGACTTATAGAACGTCAGCGCCTTCAGCATTTCAGGCGTATCTGCCGACGGCTTGCCATCGGTGAAAAATCGCGCGCCGAAGCTCGCGACGATCGGAGCATATTCTAGGAACTGCTGCGACGCGGAGCCGGAATAGGCAGAGAGCGCCAGGCCGAAGGTCTGTTGCTTGGGGTCACGCAGCGCCTTGACGATTTTTTGGAAATCCTCAAAGTTCTTAGGCAGCTCAAGGCCGGCGGACTTGAGCATCTGGGTATTCACGAACAGCGCGCGCGGATTCGAAGCGAACGGAATCCCGTATATCTTGCCGTTGCTGACTGCGAGCTGCTCCGGCGCGATGAAGTCTTCGAGCTTCAATCCGGCAGCGTCCAGATAGGGATTAAGCGGCTCGAGCAGGTCCGCATCGATATAGCGCTTGAAGTCGGGATCGAAGGCGGTGAGAACATCCGGGGCATTGCCCGAGGAAATATCGACGAACATCTGGTCGGCGAAGGATGAATAGGGGATAAAGGTATCCTTGACCTTGATCCCCGGATTATTTTTCTCGAAATCCGCCTTCAATTCTTTCATGAAGGCGCCATAGGTCGGTTCCGTCCATTGGAAGGACGGATAGTTGATTTCACCCGCATCGGCCGCCGAAACTCCCAGAAGGCATGCCAGTGCCGTGGCGGACGCCAGCCGGCCGATGACGGCGGCAAAGCGCGAGGGGCGGCGAACTCGCCCGGATCGGGATATGTGTGATTCCCAGTGCTGACTGACCATGTTGTTCATCCCCATTATCATTGTTGTAGATCGTATGGCGCTGCGCGCATGTGCCGCGTGAAGCGTCTTGTCGGTTTCGGCCATCTCAGCGGTTCGGCCCGCGCGATTTTGGCGGCGGGCCGGTCGCGCGTTAGTCCTTGATATCCATGAGCGTCGACGAGCGCGGAATATTCTCCGCCCAGCCGGAGGGCAGCGGCGCGATGAAGACGTTTTCCGTGCGGTATCGCGACATCTTCCAGACGCCATCCACCTTCTTGAAGGCGTTGAAAAGACGGCTCGAGCGCAGCACAGATGATCCGTCGCTGAAAATCCAGGGTTGGAAATGCACCCATTTACCTTCCGCCCTATCTCCGGTCACCGTAATGTGCTCAGAGGTGAGATAATGGCAATTGAGGAGCATTTCGGGCTCGCGCGGCTGGAAGAAACCGGTGAAGTGCTTGATCAGGCCTTCCCGGCCTGAACTGAAGCCGAACTGGTTCTCGTAGTAGGGACCGACGCCTTCCCAGGTTGCGTCGTCGGAAAACAGATCGACGATCAGGCCGATCCGATCCGCATTACTCACCCCAAGTTCCGGCAGAGGAACGTCGCAAAGGAGCATGTAGCGGCTGATGATGCGGCGAATGTCCGCCTCCGCGGACAGTATCTCGACCTTTTCCGTCAGGGTCTTGAGCTGATGCTCGATCTTTTCGTCCAGTGTCATCTGCATTTTATACTCGCTTTCAGGTCCGGCCGAGGAACGTGATCTCGACGTCTCGGAGAAGATAGTCCATCCGGACAGCCCAGAATTTCTGGAAGGTCTCTGAGTTGAAGTGCTTGTCCAGCGCGGCCTGATCAGCCCAGCGCTCGTAGAAGAAGAACACCGATGGGTCGTCCTTGAGGCAGTGCAGCTCATAGGCTTCGCACCCCTCCTCAGACGGCGTTTCCTTGGCGAGAACCGCAAGCTGCGCCTTGAGCTCATCGCGTTTTTCAGGCTTGGCATACTGATATGCGATCAATGCAACGGTTTTGTCCGTCACGGGTTGTCTCCCATCCCTGAATGTTGTCGGCAGATTTGCATCGATGGCGAGAACCCCTCCGGCCTTGGCCAGGTCCGGAAATGGTGCCTGCAGGACGGATGATAGGAAAATCCCGCGCGGCGAGTTTCGTCATTACATCCATTTTGGATGTTTTGCCGCCAGCTGCCGCGGCGCCCGGGTCAGCAACGGGCGTGACGTTGCATTGCGCACGGATCATCGCGGCAGTGAGGGGCTGCGCGTTTCATTTTCAAGCGATTGCCGCAACGGGATCGCGCGCGATCCGGCGTGCTCGGCGAGGCTCAGTCAGCGGCAAGCCATTCCGCGATGGCGCAAAGAAGCGCGTCATCCCCTTTGCGCCCGACGAGCTGGAGACCTGCCGGCAAGCCCTCGGCTGTCACGAGCGGCACGACCAGTGACGGATGGCCCGAAAGATTGAAGGGGCGGAGAAATCGGGTCAGGGGCAAGACGGCCGAGGGATCGCGCGCCTCCTCCAGTGTCGGGGGAGCAACCGGCATGCTCGGCAAGACCAGGGCGTCGACATCCTCAAGAAGCCGGTCGACATCCGCGCAGAAATGTCTTCGGACGCATTCCGCTTCCGCGACCTCAGCGTCCGTCGTCTTGGCAGCCGCCAGTATTCTGGCCCGCACATCCGCTCCGATCCCTGTGGCCGCGATCGCGAGATGTTCAAATGCGGCTGCGGTTTCTCGATTGATGATCACGAGCCCGGCCCGATAGGCATCTTCCAACCCTTCGAGCCGCGTTCGCGGCATTGCGCCGGATGCGCAGGCTGCGGCGAGCGCGATGTCCAGCGCCGACGTTATGGCAGGGGCGGCCTCGACGTCGATGCGGCGTAGTTTGGGTGCATGGCGCAGGAGGCGCGGATCGAATGTGCGATCCATCCTGGTCATGGCCTGCGTCAGCATCGCGGCCGATCGGGCGAACGGCCCGATACAATCCAGCGAGCTTGCTGCCGGCATCGCTCCGATCCTGCTGATCCGCCCGAATGTCGGCTTCAGGGCGAAAACGCCGCAGCAGGTGGCCGGTTGGCGGATGGATCCGCCGGTGTCGGTGCCGATCGAGAAATCGCAAAGCCCGGCGGCGACCGCCGTGGCCGAACCCGACGACGAGCCGCCAGGGATCCGATCGGGCCAGCGAGGATTGATCGGGGTCCCGAGATAGGCATTGACGCCGGTCATGCCGAAGGCCAGCTCGTGCATGTTCGCGCGACCGATGATCCGACAGCCAGCCTCGAGAACCGCCTCTACCACATCAGCATGACATGCGGCGGGCTGCGATGTTTCCAGGGACGCGGAACCGCTGCGCGTCGGCATGCCGGCAATCGCGATACATTCTTTGACGACGAGCGTCGGTCCCCGATCGCCGAGGGACAAGGCCGTCGTAATTGAGCAGGCTTCTCGTTGCATGGCGCGCCATCGGCTAATGTTGATGGCGCGGCATCTTATTCCTCTTCGGTCGCTGCTTCAGCCGAACTTCATCCAAAATCGACAATGCCGGGCGTCAGGCTGACAGGGGTGGATGAACGAACCGCCATCAGCGGCCTCGTCGCCGAGACCGGATCTCGGCAATGATCCGTTGCTCCATCATGAAAGTCGTGACGGGACAGGCCGGCGGAGCCTTGACGAGGCAGGTGACAATGTCCTGCATTGTATGCCACATTTGTGAAGGTCCTTGTGGGCCCGCATGAAATCGCTGGCTTCGCTTCAAGGCTGAAGTCTTCAATCAAGAGAATTTCGCTTGCCGGAGGGGCACGTGAAGGTATTGAGCGCAAACGGGGTGACTTCGTGAGTGATAGTGTGAACAAGGCCGGGGTCAAACCCGTCATCTCCGTCGCGAACCTGACCACGTCCTTTATTGTCGAGGGTCAGCTTCGCCCCGTGGTGCGCAATATCTCCTTTGATGTAGCGCCGCGCGAAACCGTTGCTATCGTTGGCGAATCAGGCTCCGGCAAGAGCGTGACCGCCCTGTCGATCATGCGCCTCATCTCCGCGTCGAGCGGTCGCGTCGAGGGATCGATCCGCCTCGGCGATCGCGACCTCCTGACGCTTCCCGAACATGAGATGCGCAAGATTCGCGGCAACGACATCGCGATGATCTTCCAGGAGCCGATGACATCGCTCAATCCGGTGCTGACGATCGGCTATCAGATCGCCGAAGCCCTGATGCTGCATCGCGGCATGTCGCATAGCGAGGCCAAGGCGGAGACGATCCGCCTCCTCGAGAAGGTGCGCATCCCCGCCGCGAAGTCCCGCTTCGACGAATATCCACATCGTTTCTCCGGCGGCATGCGTCAGCGCGTGATGATCGCCATGGCCCTTGCGTGCAAGCCGAAGCTTCTCATCGCCGACGAGCCGACGACCGCGCTCGACGTGACCATCCAGGCCCAGATCCTTGATCTCATCAAGATCCTGCAGGATGAGGAGGGCATGTCCGTGCTCTTCATCACCCACGACATGGGCGTGGTGGCTGAAATCGCCGACCGCACAGTGGTGATGTACAAGGGCGAGGCCGTCGAGAGCGGCAATACCGATGACATCTTCGCGCGCCCGAAACATCCCTATACGCGGGCGCTCCTGTCGGCCGTGCCGCGCCTCGGCTCGATGGAAGGCCATGCGCGTCCGATGCGCTTCCCCGTCGTCGACAAGGCTACGGGCGAGTCGGACGTGCCGGTGGAGACGCCGGATACGGTCAACGAGAAAGAGCGGCCGGTGCTCGAGGTCAAGAACCTCATCACCCGCTTCGACATCCACTCCGGGCTGTTCGGGGGCGTCTCCGGCCGCGTGCATGCGGTGGAAAACGTATCGTTTACGGTCAAGGCCGGCGAGACGCTGGCGCTTGTGGGTGAATCCGGTTGCGGCAAATCGACGACCGGCCGCTCGATCGTCCGGCTGGTCGAGCCGAATTCCGGCACGGTGATGGTCGACGGCCAGAACGTTCTGGACCTGAAGCGTGAGAAGCTGCGCGAGATGCGCCGCAACATGCAGATGATCTTCCAGGATCCTTTCGCGAGCCTCAACCCCCGCGCGACCGTCGGTGCGGCGATCGCCGAGCCGATCCTGACGCATGGCCTCGCCTCGAAGGCGCAGGCGCGCGAGATGACAGCGGACCTCTTGCACCGCGTCGGCCTGACCGCCGATATGGCGAGCCGCTATCCGCATGAGTTCTCGGGTGGCCAGCGCCAGCGCATCTGCATTGCCCGCGCCCTGGCGCTGAAGCCCAAGCTGATCATCGCGGACGAGGCCGTCTCCGCGCTCGACGTGTCGATCAAGGCGCAGGTCGTCAACCTGATGCTGGACCTGCAGGAGAGCATGGGCCTCGCCTATCTCTTCATCTCGCATGACATGGCGGTGGTGGAGCGCGTCAGCCATCGCGTGGCGGTGATGTATCTCGGCGAGATCGTCGAGATCGGCCCGCGCGTTTCGGTGTTCGGCAATCCGCAGCACCCCTACACCAAGAAGCTGATGGCGGCGGTGCCGATCCCGGATCCGGCGCGGCGCGGCCAGAAGCACCCGGTCTCGAACGACGAAATCAAGAGCCCGGTGCGCCCTGCCGACTATGTCCCGCCGATCCGCGAATATCGCGAAGTGACGCCGGGCCACTTCGTCCAGGTCTGGGGCGCCGAGTGGGAGCCGAAGACCGCGCTCGCGGCTTGATCGGCAGGCGGACATGCGACAGGCCCCGGATCGCCGTGATCCGGGGCCTTTTCGTTGCGGTTCGCCGAACCGTGCAACCTGCGCGGCGCGCATGTGATCAGCGCGGCCAATGGCTACACCATTTCCCAAACGTCCTGACAAGAGAGGCGGGGAGGGCTGTCAGCTTGACGGCGGCCGGTCACGCGGGCAACGATCGGCAGATACTGGCGATTGTGGCTGCGGCCCGGAGGCGGCGGTTTCGAAGGCAGCATGACAAGCCGATGGGACACCAGATCATTCTGCCGTGCTCCGCCGGGCGGTTGATGCACAGGCTAATGACGGGGACGACGGAATGAACGATGTAGCTGACGTCGCAGAGATGACCGCGGAGTTTCGCTCCGCCATGCGAACGCTCGCCGGGGCCGTCTCCGTGCTCACGGTGGGCGAAGGCGAGGATCGCAACGGTTTCACGGCCACCTCCGTCGCCTCCTTCTCCATGGAGCCACCGCGCATCACGGCCTTCATCAACAAGAACACGTCATCCTGGCCGATGGTCACGCGCTACCAGGCATTCGGTGTCAACATCCTCGCCGAGGATCAATCGGCAATCGCGGATCGGTTCGCCGGGCGGCATGGGACCAAGGGGCAGGACCGCTTCGCCGATGCGACGTGGATTACGGCCGTTACCGGCGCGCCGCTGCTTGTGGGCGCTCTCGTCGCAATCGATTGCAGGCTCGAAGAGGCAATCGAGCGCCATACCCATGCCATCCTGATCGGCCAGGTCTGTGCGGTCAGGGTGGCCGATGCCAATGTCGACCCGCTCCTCTACTGGCATGGACGCTACCGCAGCATCCGGTGAGGGCTAACTGTGATTGGGCCATCCGCATTGGCCCAAGCGCATGCGTTATGGCCTGTGCCACGTATCTGCCGTTCTTCAGGCTGCAAGTTGTTCATAGTTCAGCCGGCAAAGCGTAGCCGGCTTGCCCCGATCGCGAAGCCGGCTATCATTGAAGGTTCATGCCAGAGCAGGTCCGTCTGCTGCGGACGTGCGTCGTTCAAAAATAGGTGAGAAAATTCAATGATTTGGGTGGTGTCGGACGATTCCATTCGAGTCGGATGTGTTCTAGACGGCTGCGCCTGCGCGCCGACCCTCGGGCTCCGTCGCCGCTTGCCGAAGCCTTGTCCTGCAGCGTCCGTGCTTGGACATGGTCCGGCAGGGGGGAGAACCGGTGAGCCGCATTGGTAAGCAGAGTCTAGGGTCAGGACCCATTCATATGATGGAAATGGCGCCTGAAACGGCAAAGAGATGCCGAAAAGAGATTCCTGGAGAGACGCGAAGGTCGATGGGGTTCCATCGGCCGAGTGGCTCGACGCCGCAGGTCGCAGCCGTTTCGGCGTCCTTCGGATGTGGTCCATTTGGCCGGCAACTGCGTCGCGGAGGGCTCGAAAGCCGAAAGGCTTCCTTCGCCTCCGCTTCTTCAATCCGGTCAAATGGCCTCACACCATTTCAACCAGATTAATGGGTCCTGACCCTAGGTAAGCACAGTGTTTGTGTCACATTCCAGTGCCGCTGGGTCTCCCGCCAGCAGAACAAGATGCGCTGAGGAAAGTACAGTCCCGCCATGGTCGTTTCTTTCGCACTGATCAATCTGGCCGGCTATGTCGCGCTCTTGCTCTGGGGCACCCATATGGTGCAGACCGGCGTGCAGCGCGCCTTCGGCCCGCATCTGCGCACATTTCTCGGCTCGGCGCTGCGCAATCGCCTGTCGGCCTTTCTCGCGGGGCTTGGGGTCACGGCGGTCCTGCAGAGCAGCACGGCGACGGGCCTGATGGTGACGGGCTTTGCCGCAGGCGGGCTGGTCAGCCTGATGCCGGCGCTCGCGGTGATGCTCGGCGCCAATGTCGGCACCACCTTGATCGTGCAGGTGCTGTCCTTCGATGTGGCCGCCTTCGCCCCCGGGCTGATCCTGTTCGGCGTCGTGATGTTCCGGCGCGATTCCAGCACGCGGATGCATGATCTCGGGCGCGTGTTCATCGGGCTTGGCCTCATCCTGATGGCTCTCCATCAGATGCTGACGCTGATGGCACCTATTGAGGACGCGCCTGGCTTGAAGGTGGTGCTGGGCGCGGTTTCGACGCTGCCGATCATCGATGTCCTATTCGGGATCATCGTCACCTGGGCTTTTCACTCCAGCGTGGCAGTTGTGCTGCTGATCATGTCCCTGGCAACCAACGGCATCGTCCCGCCAGAAGCGGCGATCGCCTTCGTGATCGGTGCCAATATCGGCACGGCGGTCAACCCGGTTCTCGAAGGAACGACAAACGATGATCCGGCTTCCAAGCGGCTGCCTATCGGCAACCTGCTGAACCGCATTCTCGGCGGGCTTGTCGCGCTCGCGCTGATTGATCCGATCACCAGTGTGATGACTCGGCTCGATGGCGACGCCGGGCGTATGGTCGCGGACTTCCACACCTTCTTCAATCTGGTGATTGCGCTCGTCTTCTTCCCGTTACTCGGGCCGTACAGCCGCTTTCTCGAGAAGATCCTGCCGGAACGCGCCAAGGCGGATGATCCGGCGCGGCCGATCTATCTTGATAACGCGGCCAAGGAAACGCCCATCGTGGCTTTGGGCGGGGCATCGCGCGAGGCTCTGCGTCTGGCCGACATGCTCGAGACCATGCTGCGCGGCGCGCGCGAATCGCTCGCCAAGGATGACCGTCGGATCATCAGCGAGACCAAGCGCCTGGACGACATCCTCGACAGCCTGAATACGGCGATCAAAGCCTATCTCACATCCATCGATCCGGATGAGTTGAGCGAGGCCGATCATCGACGCCTGAACGAGGTGCTCGCCTTCACGATGAATCTCGAACAGGCGGGCGACGTCGTCGACAACAACCTGTTGCCGCATGCCGCCAAACGTCTGAAGAGGGGGCTGACCTTTTCGAAGGAGGGGCAGGCCGAATTGCTCGCCCTGATGGATCGGTTGATCGCCAATCTGCGGACGGCCGCGTCGCTCTTCATGACGGAGGATCCGCGTGCGGCCCGGCTTCTCGCGGAGGAAAAGGTGGCGTTCCGCGACGCGGAAAACGCGGCGACGAGCGCGCATTTCGCACGCCTGCGCACCGGGCGCCTCGATACCACTGAGACCAGCGCACTGCATCTCGATCTTCTGCGCGATATCAAGCTCATCAATTCGCATATTGTGGCGGCGGCCGCCTATCCTGTGCTTGAGCGCACCGGCGATCTGCTACCAAGCCGTATCGTTGCCAGTGGCGAATAGCCCGGGCGCCGGTTCCCGGCCGTGCGCCTCGCGCAGCTTTGCGACATCGACGTCGTGAGGTGCATTCGCCGCGATTCCAGCGCCTTCACCCCGATCGCGCCCGCGCCGACGTGATGAGCTCCATCCGGATCGGCGGCAACGCGCACCTCGGCGGCGGGGGCGGGCCTTGACCTTCTCAGCATCCATGTCCTGAACGCGCGGCTGCCTTCCCCTGGAATCAATTGCCGTGAAATAGATGGCATGTCATCTATTTGCCATGCACTGTTTGATCCGTTGCCATGTCCGTTCTTCCGGCTGATGCGCCCGCCCGCCTCGGGCCCCTTCTCGCGCACACCGCGCGCCAGTGGCGGCGCGCGGTTGATCGCCACCTGCAACCCTTCGGCTTGACGGAGGCCACCTGGCTGCCGCTGCTGCGCATCGCCCGCGCCCCCCATCCGATGTACCAGAAGGATCTGGCCGCATCGCTCTCGCTGGATCGGTCCTCCGTCGTGCGGTTGCTCGACGCGTTGGAACAGGCGGGATTGATCGAGCGTCGCGAGGGCAAGGACCGGCGCACCAAGGCCATCGTCCTGACCGCGCTCGGCCAGGCGACCGTCCAACGCGTGGAAGTCTTTGCCCGGGAGGTGCGCGAGACGGCGCTGGCCGGGCTGTCGCCTGAGGATCTCGCGGTCACCCTGCGGGTTCTCGATCACATCGCGACGGTCCTTTCCCCATGCACCGAGGAGACTGGCGCGTGAATGCCCCGGTCAAGGAGCCCGCGACCGGCATGGCGGGCGAGGAGCCTCGGCCGAAGGTATCGCTGTGGCTGCTCGCATCGCTGACCTTCAGCGCGACGCTCGCGATGCATATCTTTGTGCCGGCCTTGCCCCAGGCAGCGCGGGACCTCGACGCGGGCGTCGGGGCGATGCAGCTCACGATCAGCCTGTACATCTTTGGGCTGGCTGTCGGGCAGTTGATCTACGGACCGATCGCCGACCGTTTCGGCAGACGACCCACGCTGATCATGGGCCTCTGCATCTATGTCGTGGCCGGTATTGCTGCCGCCGTCACGCCGAGTGCCGATGCACTGATCGTGACGCGCCTGTTTCAGGCCATGGGCGGCTGCGTAGGCATGGTGCTCGGTCGCACCATCATCCGCGATATCTCCAGCGCGCAGGATGCTGTCCGAAGCCTTGCCCTGGTGAACTTGTTCATCACTGTCGGGCCGGCAATCGCCCCCCTGATAGGAGGCGCGTTGACCTCCACGGTGGGATGGCGCTTCATCTTCGTGGCACTCGCCTTGTTCGGCGTGATGAACATCATGTTCACGGTGTGGATCCTGCCGGAAACGCGGCGGGCAGGCGGCGACAATTCCGGGGCGACCCTGGCGCGCAACTATCGCAGTCTCCTCACATCGCCTGCCTTTCTGGGTTATGCGATCGGCGGCGGCTGTGCCACGACGTCCATGTATGCGTTCATCGGCGTCGCGCCCTTCATCTTCATCAACGAATTGGGGCGCCCTGCCTATGAGGTCGGCCTTTACCTCGCGCTGCTCGTGGGAGGGATCTGGATCGGCAGCATTGTCGTCAGCCGCCTGATCATGCGCATGCCGATCCGGTCATTGTTGATCGGTGGCAATCTCATCAGTCTCGTGGCGGCCTTCATGTTTCTAGGCGTCGTGGTCAGCGGGCATCTGACGGTCTCCTGGGCCGTCGGCCTTATGTTCGTCTTCCTCTTCGGTGTGGGCTTTGCGGCGCCCACCGCCGTCACTCAGGCGGTCAGCGTCAACCAGAAGGTCGTGGGCTCGGCCTCCGGCCTCTATGGCTTCGCGCAGATGTCGGTGGGCGCATTGTGCGCGGCCTTGGCGGGTCTGGGCTCCGACCCGGCGCTTGCGGCCGCGCTGGTGTTGACCGGTGCCACCGTCGTTGCCCAGATCGCTTTCATGATCGCCCAGCGCAGCGGGCCAGCGAAGGCCATCTAACCCCGGGCTGCCGGGGCGGACGCCTTGTCCAGCCACTGCTTGCTGAGGTTGACGTCGGCCTGCGACAGCCCGTGCCCCGTGGGCAGCACGCGATGGGCGACGTCAGCGCCGGCCTGTCCCAGCACCGTGGCGAGCCGGGCGGCGTTCTCCTCCGGCACGATAGGGTCCATCGACCCGGAGAGAATGAGCACAGGGCGGCTGGCGAGGTCACGGGCCGGCGCCTCCGGCAGGGGCACCATGGCGCGCAGCAGCACGGCACCGGCCAGCGCGTCCGGCTGACGATACATGAGGGCCGCGGCGATATTCGCGCCATTGGAAAAGCCGACCGCTATCGGGGCCGCCAGGTCATAGGCGGCCCTCGCCTCGCGGATGAACTCCGCCAACTCATCGGCCCGGCGGCGGACATCCTCCTCATCGAAGACGCCTTCGGCGAGGCGCCGGAAAAAGCGCGGCGCTCCGCCCTCGGACACCTTGCCGCGCGGCGACAGCAGCGCCGCCCCCGGGGCGACGAGCCGGCCGAGCGGCAGGAGATCGTTCTCGTCACCGCCGGTCCCGTGGAGGAGAAGCAGCGGCGCCAGCCCTGGAACGGTGGCGGGCTCGAAGCGGTGGATGAAGGACAAAGCGGCAGTCATGGCAGCCTCCTTGCAGGCAGGGATGCGCTGTCCTGCGCTGCACCAGCGCAAGACAGTCGCTTTATCTCGATGGTTGGTTCAGCCGAGATCAGGCAGGACAGCCTCGATCTCGGCGCGCCGCCGCTCCAGGAAAGACGGCAGCTTGAGGTCCTGGCCGAGCGAAGCGAGCGGTTCGTCGACAGCGAAGCCGGGAACATCGGTCGCGATCTCGAAGAGGACATGGCCGGGCTCGCGGAAATAGACGGACCGGAAGTAGTTGCGGTCCTTCTGCTCCGTGGTCTGGATGCCGTGGTTCTCGGCAAGCTTTTTCACCATCGCCTCTTGGGCGGCATCGTCTGCGGCCCGGAAGGCGACGTGGTGGACGGAGCCCCCGCCCATACGGGCCGGCAGGAAGTCTCCCGCCACGCGCAGGTCGACGATGCCGCCGATCGCGGTGTCCCCCGCCTTGTAGCGGATGAGCGTGCCTTCACGGCCGACTTCGCCGAAACCGAGGACATCGGTCAGGATCGCACCGGTCGGCGCCGCGTCCTTGATCAGCAGGCTCACGCTGTGGAAGCCGCGGATGGCGTTTTCAGCCGGAACGTCGCTGCCGCCCCATGCGGGTTCGGCCTCGATGCCCGCGACGCCAACCAGCGCGAGCCGCATGCCATCCGGATCCTTGAACGCGAGAACCGTTTCGCCGAAGCGCTTCTCGGGGGCCTGATGCACAACGCCCTT
Source organism: Chelatococcus asaccharovorans (assembly GCF_003201475.1). Lineage (GTDB taxonomy): Bacteria > Pseudomonadota > Alphaproteobacteria > Rhizobiales > Beijerinckiaceae > Chelatococcus > Chelatococcus asaccharovorans. Next base: position 41,868 of record NZ_QJJK01000009.1, read on the forward strand.
CTCGACGAAGCGATGCGTCCAGTAGCCGATGGAGCCCTCCGGCACACGGAACACCGTCTCCTGCGTCTCGCCGACGCCAAGACGGCCGGGCGCCACATGCTCCCAGGGGAAGAAGGTGAGGATCGTACCGGGAGATCCCGCCGCGTCGCCGAAATAGAAGTGGTAGGTGCCGGGATCATCGAAGTTCACGGTCCTTTTCACGAAGCGCAGGCCAAGGACCTCCGTATAGAACTGGAAATTGCGGCGCGCCGGGCCGGCGATTGCGGTGACGTGATGAATGCCATTCTGGACCATCGATGAGACCCTCCTTCAGGGGAGCTTCGACGGAGATTGATCCGGAAGCTCGGTGCCGGGCGGTCATCTCCGCCTTCGATGCATCTAGAGATAGCGCCAATCGCCCGAACCGCCAGAGCCTTTCCATTGCGCTGATGCAAAGTCTATTGTGCTTTTATGTGTTTGAGTTTGCCGTTAAGCTCTCAGCATGCGGGAGCTGCGGACCGCATGTGCGCTGGAATGCCCATGGAGAAGCGACATGGTGGAACCCTTCAAGCATCTCGCCTGGGACGATTTTCGCCTGGTCAAGGCGATTGCCGATGCACGCGGGCTGCCGGCCGCCGCAGCGCAGATCGGCGTGAACCATTCGACGGTATTCAGGCGCCTCGGCCAGATCGAGGAGGCCCTCGGCGTCAAGCTGTTCGAGCGTCACCGGGCGGGCTATGCGCTCACGCCGGCCGGTGAGGAAATCGTCGCCGTCGCCGAGCGGGTCGATGCCGACATCACGGCGGTTACGCGCAAGCTTGTCGGACGGGAGCTGGCGCCGGCCGGGGAGCTGCGCGTCACCACCAACGACTCGCTGCTCGTGCACCTGATGACATCCTTGTTCGCCCGGTTTCGCGAGGCCTATCCGACGATCCAGCTCGATGTCGTGCTGACGAACCAGGCGCTCAACCTCTCCAAGCGCGATGCCGATGTGGCCATCCGCGCGACCGACAAGCCGCCGGAAAATCTGGTTGGCCGCCGCATCTCCAATGTCGCCTGGGCGCTCTATGGGCGGGCGATCGACTTTCCCGATCCCGAGACCCAGCGCGCCGCCGATTTGTCGACCCTGTGCAACAGGACCTGGGTCTCGCTCGGCGACAATCTCGGCTCGCTCAACGTGGTGCGCTTCGTGCGGACGCATATCGCGCCGGAGAATGTCGGCTACAAGGTCAATACGGTTCTCGGGCTTGCCGAGGCGATCGAGGCGGGTTTGGGCATCGGCCATCTGCCCTGTTTCATCGCCGACGCGCGCCCGTCTCTGGTGCGTCTGCAGTCGCCGGACAAGGAATTCGAGACGCAGCTGTGGCTGCTGACGCATCCGGATCTGCGCCACAACGCCCGTGTACGCGCGTTGATGGATTTTCTCGCCGCTGAAATGAGCCAGTGCCGCCGCTACATGGAGGGCGAGGCGATTTGAGGGGAGGCTGCCACAGGTGGCCGCCTTGCCCATTCGCAGTTTCAGCTGGCATCTACCACGAGCGTCATCCCGGGGCGTTGCGGAGCAACGGGCCCGGGATCCATGAACACTGCCGATGCCCCATGGATAAGCGCCGTGTTCGTGGTTCCCGGACAGCCGCTATGCGGCTTCCGGGATGACCGTTGAGATCAATCGCCCGCCTCACGCCTCCGGCGGCAGGAAGTGGACGTTGTGAAGCGCGGCGCGCCGCACGACCTCGGCCGGATCCGGCACGCCGTGGATGGCGGTGAACAGCTCGAACAGCTTCTGCGTGGGGCTCACCCAGAACAGGCATTTGGCCGTCTGGTCGCTCTTGTTGAAGATGCCGTGCGCCTTGTCGCGCGGCAGGCGGGCGAGGTCGCCGGGGCCGGCCTTGCTCTCGACGCCTTCCAGCCAGAAGGTCAGTTCGCCTTCGAGCATATAAATATATTCGTCCTGATCCGGATGGATATGCGGCGGCACAAAGGTGCCGGCCGGGAAGGTCGCATGCCAGGAAAAACTGTCGTCCGTCCGTGATTTCGGCACGTAGGTCTGGCCGAGAATGTTCCAGGTGATACCATCGAGGCCCTCATTGGCCTTGCGAATACCTGCCGTCTCTGCAATCGACATGGGCTTTACCTCTCCGTTTCAGATGTGGGCTCGATTGCCTGGCCGAGCCCGTTGATACTTGCTTCATTCTTCCATCATCCCCCGCGACCGGTGAAGCCAGCCAGACAGGGGGGCACCGGACAGGGGATCACACATGCAGGAAGCGGTCCTTGACGCTCGGGTCCGACCTGAGGTCCTGGCTCGTGCCGGTCCAGACCACCACGCCCTTCTCGATCACCACGTGACGGTCGGCGAAGCTCGTCAGGGCATCGACATTCTTGTCGACCACCAGGATGGCCTGCTGCTCGTTCTTGAGCTGGCGCAGGCAGGTCCAGATCTCCTCGCGGATCAGGGGTGCAAGGCCCTCGGTGGCCTCGTCGAGCATCAGCAGGCGCGGATTGGTCATCAACGCCCGGCCGATGGCGAGCATCTGCTGCTCGCCGCCCGATAACTGATTGCCGAGATTGCCGCGCCGCTCCTTGAGACGCGGAAAAAGCGCGTAGACATCGGGCAGCGACCAGCGCGGCGCCTTGCTGCGATCGGGGCCGGGCGAGGCGGTTGCGACGAGGTTTTCCTCCACCGTGAGATTGGGAAAGACCTGCCGCCCCTCCGGCACGAGGCCGATGCCCTGGCGCGCGACCCGGTAGGCCGGCTGGCCCGCGAGCGGCCTGTCGTTGAAACTCACCGAGCCGCCCGTGGCGGGCAAAAGGCCGATGATGGTCTTGATCGTCGTCGTCTTGCCCATGCCGTTGCGGCCGAGCAGGGTGACGACCTCGCCGGCGCCGATCTCGAAGGAGATGTCGAACAGCACCTTGGCGGGGCCGTAGGCGGCCTGGAGATCACGCACGCTGAGCATCAGGCCGCCTCCTCGCCCAGATAGGCCGAACGGACCTCCGGATTGTTGCGCACCTCGTCGGCCGATCCCGTGGCGATGATACGGCCGTAGACAAGCACGGAAATGCGATCGGCAAGCTGGAAGACGGCATCCATGTCATGCTCGATCAAGAGGATGCCGAGCGTGCCCTTCAGGCCCTTGAGCGTCGCGATGATCCGCGCCGATTCCTCATGGCTCGTGCCGGCGAGCGGTTCGTCGAGCAAAAGCAGGCGCGGGCGTGTCGCGAGCGCGATGGCAAGCTCGAGCTGCCGCTTCTCGCCATAGGAGAGGAGCCCAGCCGGCACGTCCGCACGCGGCAGCAGGTCGAACTGGTTGAGGATGACGCGCGCGGGGGCGTTCAACGCCTCTTCCCGGCTGGCATTGCGGACAAAGCGGAAGCTCGACCCCGAGCGCCCCTGGACCGCGAGGGCGACGTTTTCCAGCACGGAGAAGTCCGGCAGGATGGACGTGATCTGGAAGGAGCGGGCGAGCCCTTCCGCCGCGCGCTCCGCCATGGTCAGCGGTGTGATGTCCTCGCCCGCGAAGAGGATGCGTCCCGAATCGGGCTGGGCGAGGCCGGAGATCTGATGGATCAGCGTGGTCTTGCCGGCGCCGTTCGGGCCGATGATGGCATGGAGCTCGGTTGCGCCGACGGTGAGGGAGACGTCGTCCGTGACCTTCAAGGCCCCATAGTTCTTCGCGAGGTGGTCGAGGACAAGAAGGGGGCCGGTCATGCGCGCGGTCATGGGCGCGCTTCTGGTCTCGTTCACGGCCGCGTCCTTTCGATGAGGGGCGTGATGCCGCCACGGATATAGAGCACGCAGAGGATCAGCAGCGGGCCGAAGATGATGTGCCAATGCTCTGTGAAGCCTGCGAGCACCTCCTCCGCCAGGAGAAAGACGATGGCGCCGAGGATGGCGCCGTGCAGGGAGCCCATGCCGCCGAGCACGACCATGAAGATGAGATCGCCGGAGCGCTGCCAGCTCATGGTGGCGGGGCTCACGAATTCGCTGGTATTGGCGAGGAGCACGCCGGCGAGCGCCGCGATCATGCCCGCGATGATGTACAGCACGAGCTGGTAGCGATAGGGCGAGAAGCCGATGGCTTGCATGCGCACGGGGTTCTGCCGGGCGCCACGCAGCACCCGCCCGAAGCGGGAGGCAACGAGCATCCGGCAGGCGAGATAGACCAAGCCGAGGGTGACAAAGGCCACGTAATAGAGCGCGCGGTCACTGTCGAGCAGGTCATAGCCGAGGAACAGGCTGCGGCTCGGCAGGGTCATGCCGTCGTCGCCGCCATAGGCCGCGAGCGACGTCGCGAGGAAGAACAGCATCTGGCCGAAAGCCAGCGTGATCATGATGAAATAGACGCCGCGCGTCCGCAGCGAGATCGCGCCGGTGATCGCCGCGAAAATGGCCGAGGCCGCCAGCGCCGCAGCCGTCTGCAGGGCAATGCCGTTGATGCCATGGCTGGCGAGGATGCCGACCGCATAGGCGCCGATGCCGATGAAGGCGGCCTGGCCGAAGCTGACGAGGCCGGCATAGCCGATGAGAAGATCGAGCGAGAGCGCTGCAAGGCCCAGCACCATCACACGAGTCAGGAGCGACAGGATGAAGCTCTCCGTGCCGAACTGCGCGATCCAGGGGGCGATGGCGAGGCCGGCGAAGACGACGATGGGGACCATGATCCGCCGCAGGCTCGCAGGCGCGGCAGCCGGCACGGATTGCTCAACCGGGCGGGCGGCATCCGTCATCGTGGATCACCTGACAGCGAATCGCTTGGCATGGGGAAGCCTTTCACGCGCGTCACTTTCAACGTTTGGCCGGGAAGAGGCCGGCGGGTCGGATGCAGAGCGTCACGGCCATCAGGACGTAGATCAGCATCGGCGCGATCGCCCGGCCGGTCTGGCTGGCGGTGGACGGGTCAAGAATGGCGCTCAACAGCATCGGCGCCATGAAACGGCCGAGCGTATCGACGACACCGATGAGAAGCGCCGCCAGGAAGGCACCGCGCACGGAGCCGATGCCGCCGATGACGATGACGACGAAGGCAAGGATCAGCACGTTGTCGCCCATGCCCGGCTCGACCGAGAGGATCGGCGTGACCATTGCCCCCGCAAAGCCCGCGAGCATTGCGCCGAAGCCGAAGACGAAGGTGAACAGCAGGCGGATGTTGACGCCGAGGGCCGCCACCATCGGTGCATTCGAGGCGCCGGCGCGCACCAGCATGCCGACCTTGGTGCGGTTGACGAGGATATAGAGGAGGAGCCCGACGGCGAGGCCGGCCACGATGATGGCGATGCGGTAGATGGGGTAGCGCAGGCCGCCGATCAGCGGGATGGACCCGGACAGGATCTCCGGCACGGGCACGCTCAGCGGCGCCGCGCCCCAGAGGATCTTCACCGCCTCGTTCAGCGTGATGATCACGCCGAAGGTCGCGAGCACCTGGTCGAGATGGTCGCGTTCATAGAGCTTGCGGAAGATCAGGACCTCGAGGAACAGGCCGAAGGCGAGCGCCGTGGGCAGTGCGAGCAGAAGCCCGAACAGGAAGTTGCCCGTCAGCGCCGTGAACATGGCGGCGAGATAGGCACCGACCATGTATTGCACGCCATGGGCGAGGTTGATGAAGTCCATCACGCCGAAGACGAGCGTCAGGCCCGCGGCGATGAGGAAGAGAATGAGCCCGAACTGCAGGCCATTCAGCATCTGGACGAGGAAAAGGCTCAGCGGCATCGGGTACTCATGGTCGGCAGTAATGAATGGCAACCGCTTCCGGTCATCCCGGGATATGGCGAGACTGCGGGCCCGGGATCCAGGTCTCCAGCTAGAGCGAATCCGGCTTGCACGACATCCGATGCAACAATCCAAGCCGATCAATTTGCTCTTCGATAAATCTGCTCTTCGATTCTTGCGTCGAGCAAATTCCCGACAGAAGGGTTGCCCTTGGGACAGATAGAAATCCCGGGGACAGATAGAAATCCGGAGCCACCCTTTTTGTCTCGGGTCGTCAAGTCAGCTGCGACGCGTCGATCCCTCCCCTTCAGGGGAGGGTGGCGCCGCAGGCGTCGGGTGGGGTCGACATGCTGCCGACCTCGCCCAAAAAACGCCAACCAGTTTGGCCACGGAGCAGCACCCTGGCCTCGCTGCCCCCACCCGACCTCGTTGACGCGAGGCCACCCTCCCCTTCAGGGGAGGGATCAGTGGCGGCGGTTCCCCGATCCATTGGATATGCTGGAGGCAAGTCCTGCATCAGCGGTGTCCATCGATTCCGGGCCGGCCTGAGGCCGCCCGGAACGTCCCGTTCCGGCAAGGCCGCGCTCAGTTGGTCAGCGCGCATTCCTTTGCATAGGGGTCGGCATAGTTCGTGAAGACCTTCTCCACGATTTCCGTCTGGAACTTGCCGTCAGGCCGCTTGGCGACCTTCGTCAGGTAGAAGTCCTGGACCGGATAGCCGTTGTTGCTGAACTTGAAGTTGCCGCGCAGCGACTTGAAATCAGCTTTCAGGAGCGCGGCGCGTAGCGCCTCCTTGTTGGAGAGATCGCCCTTCGTGGCCTTGACCGCGCTGTCGATGAGCTTGGCCGCATCATAGGCCTGGAAGGCATAACTGCCCGGGACCGAGTTATACGCCTTCTCATAGGCCGCGACGAAGGCCTTGTTCTGCGGGGTGTCGAGGTTGGGCGCCCAGTTGGAGCCCGCGAACATGCCGACAGCCGCATCCTTCTGGGCCGGGAGGGTCGATTCATCGACCGTGAAGGCGGAGAGCACCGGAATCTTGAGGCCGGCCTGCTGGTACTGCTTCACCAGGTTCACGCCCATGCCGCCGGGCATGAAGGTGTAGATGGCGTCCGGCTGCAACGCGGCGATATTCGCGAGTTCCGACTGGAAGTCGAGGGTGTTGAGCGGGACATAGGATTCCGCCACGATTTCACCCTTGAAATCGCGCTTGAAGCCGGCGATGGCGTCCTTGCCGGCCTGGTAGTTCGGCGCCAGCAGATAGACCTTTTTGTAGCCGCGGTCCTGCGCCACCTTGCCCGAGATCTGGTGAACCTGATCGTTCTGGTAGGACGTGACGAAGAAATACGGGTTGCAGCTCTTGCCAGCGAGCACTGATGGGCCAGCATTCGGGCTGATCAGGAAGGTCTTCGCATCCGTGACAGGCTTCGAAATAGCCATCAGAACGTTGGAAAAGATCGGTCCGACGACGAAATCGACCTGATCACGCTCGAGCATGCCCTTGACGCGGGTGACGGCGACATCGGGCTTCAGTTCGTCATCGACGACGATGACTTCCGCCGGCAGGCCGCCGAGTTTGCCGCCGAGCTCCTTGACGGCGAGCTCGAATCCGTCACGGGCCTGCTGTCCAAGAACAGCGGAAGGCCCTGAGAGCGAAACGATAACGCCGACCTTGACCTTGTCCGCCGCGACGGCGGCCTGGGTGAAGGCCAGGCCAGCGAAGAGCGTCGCCAACGCCGCTGCGCCCGAACCAAGGCGAATTACGCGATCCTTCATCTTCACATCTCCCCGAATTCTGTTCCCCTGGGTGGTGCGCTGCCTTGGCGCTCACTTTGCCGTGGAGAGTTCATCATCTCTCCGAACGGATCATTCGTCGAGCAATGCTTTGGAACGAATGCCGCATGAAAGCCCTTGCCAGACGATAGTTCAAGATTAAAATAAATTGTGTGGTGGCCGCAAGGGCCTTGTGATCCGCCCGCCGAGATTGCTCGGCGATGGCGCATAAGCCTTTTGTAGGACGGCCTTTTCGGGTTGTCGGCCTTTGACTGGATGGAGCGTGCGGACCCGAAACCAGGGGAGGGGCCGCACACGAGGGAGATGACGATGGCACACACGGCGCATGTGGACACCTTTGCGCGTGACAACCTGCCGGCGCGCGATTTGTGGCCGGAGATGATCTTCAACAGGCCTGAATTTCAATATCCCGAGCGCCTGAACTGTTGCGTGGAGTTTCTCGACCGCTGGATTGCGGAAGGGCATGGTGATGCCCCTTGCATGTTCGGTCTCAATGAGGCGCTCACCTATCGCGAGCTTTATGAGCGGGTGAATCGCATCTGCAACGTATTAGTCAATGATTTGGGGCTCGTGCCCGGTGGGCGCGTTCTTCTGCGCTCCGCCAACAATACCATGATGGTCGCCACCTATCTCGCGGTTCTGAAAGCCGGCGGCGTCGTCGTGGCGACCATGCCGCTCCTGCGCGCCAAGGAACTCGTCTATCCCATCGACAAGGCGAAGATCGCGCTGGCGCTCTGCGACCACACGCTCGCCGACGAGATGGAAAAGGCCGCCGGCCAGACGCAGGAACTGAAGCGCGTCGTCTACTGGGGCTCCGGCAAGGACAATTCGCTCGAGAGCCTGATCGCCAAGGCCAGCCCGGAATTCACGGCCGCGGATACGGCCGCCGACGACGTCTGCCTGATCGCCTTCACCTCGGGCACGACGGGCGTGCCGAAGGGCACCATGCATTTCCACCGCGACATGCTGGCCATCTGCGACGGCTTCTCGCGCAACGTGCTGCGCCCTGAACAGAGTGACCGTTTCATCGGTTCGGCGCCCCTCGGCTTCACCTTCGGCCTCGGCGGCATCGTGCTGTTCCCCATGCGCATCGGCGCCTCGTTCGTGGTGCTGGAAAAGGCGGGGCCGGACGATCTCCTGCCGGCGATCGAAAAATTCAAGGTGACGATCTGCTTCACGGCGCCGACGGCCTATCGCGCCATGATCCCGAAGCTCGGTCAGTTCGACATATCGAGCCTGCGCAAATGCGTCTCGGCGGGCGAAGCCTTGCCGAAAAGCACCTTCGACGCCTGGCTCGCAGCCACCGGTATCAAGCTCATCGACGGCATCGGCGGCACCGAGATGCTGCATATCTTCATCAGCGCCCGTGAGGAGGAGATCCGTCCGGGCTCCACCGGCAAGCCGGTCCCGGGCTTCGAGGCGAAGGTGGTGGATGAAGAGGGCGAGGAGGTGCCACCCGGTACGCCGGGACGGCTCGCGGTGCGCGGCCCGACGGGATGCCGCTATCTCGCCGACGAGCGCCAGCTCAAATTCGTCCAGAACGGCTGGAACATGACCGGCGACACCTATGTCATGGATGAGGACGGCTATTTCTGGTATCAGGCGCGCTCCGACGACATGATTGTGTCCTCGGGCTACAATATCGCCGGGCCGGAGGTGGAAGCGGGGCTCCTCACCCATAAGGCTGTGGTCGAATGCGGGGTCGTGGGCGCGCCCTGCGAGCAGCGCGGGCGCATCGTCAAGGCTTATGTCGTGCTGCGCGAGGGTTATCCGCGCGATGCCGACATGGTCAAGCTCCTGCAGGACCACGTCAAAGCCGAGATCGCGCCCTACAAATACCCGCGCGAGATCGTCTTTGTCGACGAACTGCCCAAGACCTCGAGCGGCAAGCTGCAACGTTATGCATTGCGCGTGCGGGCCGAGGAAGAGGCGTTCACCGGCAAGGGAACAGCCTGATCCGGGGGGCAACTTGACATTCAGCGTCTCTGGTTGGCGGCGGGAAACGCTGTGTCATCCCGGAAACGGGCGAAGCCGTTGTCCGGGATCCATGCACACCGTCGGTCATTCATGGAAGCGCGCCAGTGTTCATGGTTCCCGGGCTCGAGCTTGCGCTCGCCCCGGGATGACCGGCGCGGGTTATCCTGGAAAGCCGGCTCAGCGGTGGAGCGTGGGCCACTTCATGAAACGGGGCAGGGCATGACGGCAGGCATTGGCGTGCAAGATCGCGATTGGTACGAGCGCGAATACAATCCGCGTGTCGCGGTCCCCGAATTGCCGGACATCCTTGCCGCGTGGGTTGAGCGATCCAAGGCGACGCACGCGCGGCATCCGCCGCTGGCCGATATCGCCTATGGGCCGCATCCGCGCGAGGTGTTCGACCTCTTCCGCGCACCGCAGGCGCGGGGAACCGTGGTCTTCATCCACGGCGGCTACTGGCGTGCCCTGTCGAAATTCGAGACGAGCTGGGTGGCCGATGCCTTCCTCGATCAGGGCCTGTCGGTCGCGCTCCTGAATTATCCGCTTTGCCCGGACGTCACCCTCGCTCATATCCGCGAATCGGCCCTCGCAGCTTTCACCAAGCTCCACAGGGATGTGCTGAACGATGACGAGCGCCGCAGCGTCGTCGTCACCGGCCACTCCGCCGGCGGCTATCTCGCCGCGCTCCATCTCATGACGGACTGGACGGCACGGGGACTGCCTGAGAAGCCTATCGCCGGCATCGTCTCCATTTCCGGCGTGTTCGAGCTTCTGCCGCTCCTTCACACCTCCATGAATGAGGCGCTCAGGCTCGATGCGGCAGAGGCGGAGCGTCTCACGTTGCTCGGGCAGCCATGGGTGACGCCGGCGAAGGCCGCCTTCGCGGTCGGCGGGCTGGAGCCGGACGCGTTCCACCGCCAGTCGCGCGAGATGGCCGCCGGCTGGGCGGATCTCGCACCGCGCGGCTTTCCGGTGCCGGACACCAACCATTTCACCGTCCTCGAGGGTCTGGCCGTGCCGGGAAGCGCGCTCAATGCGGCTGTTATCGAGATGGTGGGCGAATAGGTTTGCGGGCGGTGTAAGACTTGCCAGGATCCCTCGGCGCTGCCGATAGTCGGTAGCGTCCCCTCTCCACCCAACACGGCTGCTGCCGTGTTGGGCTCTCCGACAATGCCAAGTTGGCAACAGCCAACTTGGCTTGGGAGAGGGACAGGGTGAGGGTTTACGATACGCGAAACGCGCGCGTGTCGTCCCCGGCGCACTGCGGAGCCACGCGGGAAGGGGATCTCTTGGATCAGACGCGGGGCTGGGTTCCCTTCCCTCGGGCCTGCGGCCCTCGCCGGGAATGACACCCCGGGTTTGCCCCTCACCCCAACCCTCTCCCCACCGGGGAGAGGGGGCTCCGGCGCCATTCCCTGACACGACCGGTTGTCGTTGGCGTCCCCTCTCCACCCAACACGGGCGTTGCCGTGTTGGGCTCTCCGACAATGCCAAGTTGGCAACAGCCAACTTGGCTTGGGAGAGGGACAGGGTGAGGGTTTGCGATACGTGCAACGCGCGCGTGTCATCCCCGGCGCGCTGCGCGGCAGCGCGGGAAGGGGATCTATTGAATCAGACGTGAGGCTGGGTTCCCTTCCCTCGGGCCTGCGGCCCTCGCCGGGAATGACACCCCGGGTGTGCCCCAACCCTCTCCCCGCCGGGGAGAGGGGGCCTGTCGCGCCCGACCTTAAGCCGCCTTGCCCTTCTCGGCGGCGAAGCCGGCACGCTGGGCATAGCCGCGGACGATGGCTTCCCGCTCGGCGTAGCTCAGCACCGCCTCGATGTCGGTAAATCCATCGGGCGCCAGCTTTTCCACCGCATCGATCACGCCTTCCGGCCCGCCCTTGCGGTTGGAATGGACGATCTCGGCCGTTTTCGGCAGGCGTTCGGCGTCATAGGCCGCGAGCGCCTGCATCGGATGCTCGGCGCGCACCAGCGCATCGCCCAGCGCGCGCGCATCGAGGATCGCCTGGGAGGCGCCGTTCGAGCCCACCGGATACATGGGATGGGCGGCGTCGCCGAGCAGGGTGACGCGGCCGTGCGACCAGCGCGGCAAGGGGTTGCGGTCGCTCAAGGGATATTCCCAGAAGGTCTCGGTCGCGCGCATCAGGGCGTGGACGTCGACCTGCGGGATGGTGATGCCGGCCGTGTTGGGCGCCAGGTCTTCCCAACGGCCCGGACGCGACCAGTTCTCGCGGGCCGGCAGGCTGGAACCGTCGCCGAGCTTGCCGATGACCGCCCAGTTGGTGAAGACCGTATCCGGGGTCGCGCCTTCGGCGATGGGATAGACGACCATTTTGGATTCCAGGCCGCCGGCGATGATCATGTCGCGGCCAGTGAGGAAGCGCGGCCAGTCCCGTGCCCCACGCCACAGCACGAGGCCGTTCCAGACGGGCCCGCCCTCGTCGGGGAACAAGGTGCGGCGCACGACGGAATGGATGCCGTCCGCGCCGATCAGGATCTCGCCGCGCGCGGTCTCCACGGGATTGCCGGCCTGGTCGGTGAAATGGGCGGTGACGCCGCCCTCGTCCTGCCTGAAGGAGGCGAGCCGCCGTCCCGTATGCACCTTGTCGGCGCCGAGCCGCTCGATGACCGCGTCCAGGATCACCGATTGCAGTCGCCCGCGGTGGATCGAGAATTGCGGCACGTCGTGCCCGGCATCGAGCCCGCGCGGCTCGCGCCATACCTCCTGGCCCTGCCGATTGAGGTAGAAGAGCTCGTAAGTGCGGATGGCGACCGCGTCGAGACGGTCGAGAAGGCCGAGCGCCGCCAACTCGCGGATGGCATGGGGCAGAACATTGATGCCGACACCGAGCTCCTGGATGCTCGCTGCCTGCTCGTAGATTTCACAGTCAAGGCCGCGGGCCTGCAACGTCAAGGCCGTGGTCAGCCCACCGATACCCCCGCCAACGATGATGGCCTTCATGGCTCATTTCCCTCGTGCTCTGGATCGACATTGTCGGCACGGCGACCTCTGCGCGCACCGATGTTTTAAGTTTAAAACAATAGCACGCAACGCGGGAGGAGAGGATAAAAAAATCGCGCCCGATCGGAAATCGGACGCGATGGCCACGGCTCACGCTGTGCTGTCGTCGGATGGGAGGGGGCCTCACACCAACCCTCACCCCGCCGGGAAGGGGGGGAGCCCGGGGACCGGCCGGAGATGCGAGGCCGGTCGCCTCAGGGCATCACGGCTTCGATCAGGAAAGGACCACGCTGCCTGAGCGCGCCGTCGAGGACCTTGGCGAGCTCGTCCGCGGTGGTGACGCGCGCGCCCTCGACACCCATGCCCCTGGCGAGGCTCACCCAATCGAGCGCCGGGTCGTCGAAGGCGAGCATGCGTTCGGCATTACGGCCGAATTCCTTGACCCCGACATTGCGCATCTCGCCTTGCAGGATGGCGTAGGCGCGGTTCGAAAAGATGATCGAGATGACGTCGAGCCGCTCGCGCGCCTGCGTCCACAAGGCCTGCAGGGTGTACATGCCGCTGCCGTCGGCCTGCAGCCCGATGACCTTGCGGTCCGGGCAGGCGACGGCCGCGCCTGTGGCCAGAGGCAGGCCGACGCCGATGGCGCCGCCGGTCAGTGCCAGCATGTCGTGGGGGGCGGCCAGATGCGCGTAGTTATGGAAGGTGCCCGACGTGACGGCCTCGTCGCAGAGGATGGCGTTCTCCGGAACACGCTGCATGACGACGCGTGCGATCGCGTCGGCCGTCAGCGGGCCGGATGGCACGGTGCCGGTGAGCGCATCGGCATCGGGGGCGGGGCGGAGCTGGACCTTGCGCAGGGCGCCGACCTCATCGGCGAGCCATTCCAGCGCGGCCGCAAGGTCCTGTCCCGGCTCGGCGAGCGTGATGAGCTCGCAGTCGTTGCGCACGACGCGGCCCGGCTTGCCGGGATAAGCGAAGAAGGCGACCGGCACCGTGGCGCCGACCATGATCATCACATCGACGTCCCTGAGCGCCTCCACGGCGACATCGACCGCATAGGGCACCCGCGCGAAGGACGCGCGGCCGCGGCCACGCTCGGCACGCGCATTCGACGTCGATGACATCACGCGTGCGTTTGTCGTCTGGGCGATCGCATCGGCCACGCTGAGCGGCTCCGCCCGCAGCGCGTGATCGCCGAGGAGCAGGGCGGCGCGCTTGCCGGAGCGCAATGCAGTTGCCGCGGCCTGCACCGCCCGTGCGTCGATCGCAGGCAGCTTCGGGCGTTCGACGCGCCGGATGGTTCTGGGCGTCACCTCGCCCCAGGCCATATCGCCGGGCAGGATCAGCGTGGCCACGCCCGGCAGCGAGACGGCGGCGCGCCAGGCGGCGGCCGCATCCTCGTCGATCGTCTCCGCGTTGATGATCCGGCGCACCCAGTTGGACATGGGTTTGGCCAGGCTCTCGATATCGCTGGTCAGCGGCGCGTCATGTTGCAGGTGATAGCTCGCATGGTCGCCGACGACATTGATCATCGGCGTCCGCGCCCGGCGCGCGTTGTGCATGTTGGCGAGGCTGTTGGCGAGGCCCGGCCCGGTATGCAGGAGCGTCGCCGCCGGCTTGTCCGCCATGCGCGCATATCCATCGGCCGCCGCCGTCACGACGCCTTCGAACAGGCCCAGCACACAGCGCATGCGCGGCTTGGCGTCGAGCGCCGCGACGAAATGCATCTCGGACGTGCCGGGATTGGCGAAGCAGACGTCGACGTCGTGGGCCAGCAGGGTATCGCAGAGAAGATCGGCACCGTTCATCAGTTCTGGCTCTCGGTCACGAGTTCGGTGAGGGCTGCCTCCAGAATGGCGAGACCTTCCCTTACCTGTGCCACGGGCGTCGTGAGCGGTGCAAGCAAGCGCACGACATTGGCATCCGGCCCGCAGCTGAGGAGAATGAGGCCCTTGTCCTGCGCACGGGCGATCAGCGCGGACGTCAGCGCCGCGTCCGGGGCGCGGGTCGCGCGGTCCTTCACCAGCTCGAAGGCCGTCATGGCGCCGAGGCCGCGCACGTCGCCGATACAGGCGAATTCGTTGCGCTTGGCCATGGCGGTCAGGTGGTCGCGCATGATCTCGCCGATCTCGACCGCGCGGCCGGTGAGGTTTTCCGCCTCGACCACGTCGAGCACGGCATGGGCGGCGGCCACGCCGATCGGGCTGCCGCCATAGGTGCCGCCGAGGCCACCGGGCGCTGCCGCGTCCATGATCTCCGCGCGACCGGTGACCGCCGACAGCGGGAAGCCGCCGGCGAGCCCCTTGGCCATGGTCACGATGTCGGCGGCGACGCCGGCATGCTCCGCGGCGAAGAGCTTGCCCGTGCGGGCGATGCCGGTCTGGATCTCGTCGATGATCATCAGGATGCCGTGCTCGTCGCAGACCTTGCGGACCTCGCGCAGGAAATCGAAGGGCGCGACATAGAAGCCGCCTTCGCCCTGCACAGGCTCGACGATGATCGCTGCCACGCGCGCGGGGTCGACATCCGTCAGGAAGAGGCTCTTCAGCCCGGCGATCGCCTCAGCCGTGTCGACGCCGTGGTAGGTCTTGGGGAAGGGCGCGTGGAAGACGTCGGCCGGGAAGGGGCCGAAGCCCTTCTTATAGGGCACGACCTTGCCGGTCAGCGCCATGCCGAGCAGGGTACGGCCATGGAAGGCGCCGCCAAAGGCGATGACGGCCGGGCGACCGGTGGCGTTGCGGGCGATCTTGACGGCGTTCTCGACGGCCTCGGCGCCGGTCGTGACGAGCATGGTCTTCTTGGCGAAATCACCCGGCGTCAGCGCGTTGAGGCGCTCGGCGAGGCTGACGTAGCTCTCATAGGGCGCCACATGGAAGCAGGTGTGGGTGAAGCTCTGCACCTGCTCGGTGACGGCGGCAATGACCTTGGGATGGCAGTGGCCGGTGTTGACCACGGCGATGCCGGCGGCGAAGTCGATGTAGCGCTTGCCGTCGACATCCCAGAGTTCAGCATTCTGAGCGCGCGCCACATAGATCGACTTGGTGGCCACGCCGCGCGCTACGGCGCTCTTCTGCCGGTCCGCCAACTGCGCTGTTGCATTCATCGCCATCGTCTCCCAGAAAAAATGCCACCCGCGTCCTGCGCGAAAGTCGGCCAAACGATCCCGGCTGGACGATAGTCTTGCGCAGAATTTTAAGCAATATGGATAAAATAGTCCGCAACTGGTCGGAGCTGGATGGATGGAATTCGACGTCGGCGCGCGGCTGCGCGAATTGAGGATGGCCGCAGGTATGTCGCAACGCGATCTGGCCGACCGCGCAGGGGTGACGCATGGGCTGATCTCGATGATCGAGCGCAACCGCAACAGCCCGTCGGTCGCCTCGCTGCGCAAGATCCTGGGGGGCATTCCGACGACCATGTCCGAATTCTT
Source organism: Chelatococcus asaccharovorans (assembly GCF_003201475.1). GTDB lineage: Bacteria > Pseudomonadota > Alphaproteobacteria > Rhizobiales > Beijerinckiaceae > Chelatococcus > Chelatococcus asaccharovorans. Next base: position 57,726 of record NZ_QJJK01000009.1, read on the forward strand.
CGACGAGGAGCAGGCCGGGCGTGATCGGATTTTCTTTGCGGCGGGCGAGCTCACGGATCTGACCTCACGGATCGTCCCGCGCGGGCGCGGCGCGGCCGGACGCATGGCTTTCCGGCAGGTGGGCGATGCCCGCGCGCATGACCTGCAGATCCTGCACGAGCGCTATGAAGCCGGCGCCGACACCGGCCCGACCATGCTCGAGCATGCCTCGCACGAGGGCGGCGTCGTCATCTCCGGCGAGATCGAAGTAACAGTCGGTGACCAGGTCAGGCGGCTCAAGGCGGGTGAGGCCTATCTGTTCGACAGCCGCATCCCGCATCGCTTCCGCAATGTCGGCCAGGAGCCCTGCGAAGTCGTGAGCGCGTGCACCCCGCCGTACCTCTGAGGCGGGCTGCGCCGGCTGGCGGGCGTGGTCAAAATATTGAGCGGGTTGACCGCAGGGGGGGCGGCGGGCCGTGCCGCGTTGACGCAAAAAGGCTTGCCCTCGCATCCCTCTTGCGATCCTTTTTCGGCGAAATCCTTGGCGACGCAGAAGTAGCGCCGGATAGCGGCAGTGGAGGACAGGGTGGACGACAAGGCGATCTTGCGGGTGTTGTTCGATGCTGCGCTTGCGGCGGCTTACCCCGATGGACAATTCGCCGGTCGGCTTCCCGAGCCTCCCAAGGGGCGCACCATCGTCATCGGCGCCGGCAAGGGCGCTGCGCGGATGGCGGCCGCCTTTGAGGCGGAATGGCCGGGCCCCTGCGAGGGGCTGGTCGTTACGCGCTATGGGCATGGCATGGCGACGCGATCGATCGAGGTGGTCGAGGCGGCCCATCCGGTGCCGGATGCGGCGGGGATGGCAGCCGCAGCCCGGATCCTGGCGCTTGCCCAATCGGCCGGCCCGGACGATCTCGTGGTCTGCCTGATGTCAGGCGGCGCATCGGCGCTGCTGACCCTGCCGGCCGAGGGGATAACGCTTGCCGACAAACAGGCCATCAACAAGGCGCTGTTGAAATCCGGCGCGCCGATCGGCGCCATGAACCAAGTGCGCAAGGCACTCTCCGCCATCAAGGGCGGGCGCTTGGCGGCGGCCGCCGCGCCGGCGCGCCTCGTGACCTATCTCATCTCCGACGTGCCGGGCGACGAACCCCGCAGCATCGGCTCCGGCCCGACGGTGCCGGAGGCCTCCGATGCGGAGGCTGCGCTCGCCATCCTGAAGCGCTACGCGATCGCGGTGCCCGCAGCCGTCGAGGCGGCCATCCGCGCCAATGTGATCAAGGACGTGCCGACGCCGGCGCCGATGCATATGCTGGCGACGCCTTATAGGGCACTGGAGGCCGCGGCAGCGAAGGCGAGAGAATTTGGTTTGACGCCGCTTATCCTGGGGGATGCGCTGGAGGGAGAGGCGCGCGAGGTGGCGATGGTGCTCGCCGGCATCGCCCGCTCGGTCGCCGAACATGACGAGCCGGCGAAGCGCCCCTGCGTCCTGCTCTCGGGGGGAGAAACGACGGTGACCGTGCGCGGCAAGGGGCGCGGCGGACGGAATGCCGAGTTCCTGCTCGCCTTCGCGCTGGCCTCCCAGGCGGTGCCGGGTGTCTCCGCGATTGCCTGCGACACGGATGGTATCGACGGCTCGGAGGACAATGCCGGCGCCATCGTCGACGCCGATCTGATCGCAGAGGCTGAGGCGCAGGGCATCGACCTCGCGGCGCATCTCGCCAACAACGATGCCTATTCCGCCTTCGCGGCCCTCGACAGGCTCGTCGTGACCGGGCCGACCCTGACGAATGTCAACGATTTCCGCGCCATCCTGGTGCGTTGAGCCGGGTATCAACAGGAACTCGCGAGAAGCGATCGACGATTGATCGATTGCGCACCGGGCGGCGCGATGACATAAGCGAAGCTGCGGAGCGTAAGCAGGTTCACCGATGATCGATTGGTTGATGAAGAGGCCGGCATCGTCGGTGCTCGGCGGCTGTCTCGTCTTGTTCCTGCTCTATGAGCTGTCGGTCGTCTTCTTCGCCTATACTGGCGATGCCTATGTCACGAGCGACACCGTGACCCTGGCGGCGGAAATCGAGGGGCCGATCGCCACGCTCGACGTTCGGGACAACCAGGTGGTCGCCAAGGGCGCCCCGTTGTTCACGATCGATCCGACGCCGTACCGGCTCGCGGTGGACGAAAGCGCGGCCGCACTGGCCAATGCCGAGGCGACGCTTGCCCTCTCGCGGGACCGCCTGACGGCATCCCAGGCGGACCTCGCCTCGGCCCAGGCGAGCGAGACGGCGGCGCGCGAGACCTATAATCGGGTCAGCAGCCTTGCGCGTTCCGACTTTGCCTCCGGTCAGGCCATCGATGACACGACGCGCGATCTTGCGACCGCGGCGGCGCGCGCGGCGGCCGCCGCTGCCGACGTGGACGTGGCCCGGCAGACGATCGCCGTGAATGCGGCGAGCGTCCAGCAGGCGCAGGCGACCCTCAATCGCGCCCGCTACGAGCTCGGCAAGACGGCCGTGGTCGCGCCGGATGCCGGCCGCGTCGCACCCTTCACGGCGCGGGTCGGCGATTATCTCCAGGTCGGCAACCAGGTGCTCACCCTGGTCACCGACAACAGGCGCAGGGTCGTGGCGAACCTGTCGGAGCGGCATCTGGCGCGGCTGCGGCCCGGCCAGCGGGTGTGGCTGACGCTCGGCTCCCAGCCCTGGGTCGTCCACGCCGGCCGCGTGACGAGTATCGCGCCCGGCGTGGCGCGCTCGCCGACGGCGCCCCTTACCCTGCCTTATGTCGATCCGACGACCGACTGGGTGCGCCTGCCCCGTCGCTTTCCTGTCGACATCGCGCTCGACACATGGCCCGCGGATCTCGGCTTCTATCTCGGGGCCGACGCGCGCGTTCTCGTCGTCTTCTGAGGAAGCGGGGCGGATGGACGCGATCACCCGCCAAAGCCTCGTGACCGCCGCGGCCTGCCTGATCGCGACCCTTGCCGCCATCGCAGCCGGCCTGGAACAGCCCTTCTGGGCGACCATCACGGCCTTCATCGTTTCCAACATCGACACATCGGCCCTGGTGACGAAGGCCGTGCTCAGGCTTGTCGGAACCGCCATCGGCTGCGTCATCGGCTATTTCGCCGCCGTCGCGATGGAGGGACTGCCCTTCGCGCAGGCGGCTGTGTTGTTCCTTGCGTCTTCGATCGGCACCTATGGCCGCTTCCGCAGCCGTTTCAGCTATGCCTGGATACTCGGCGCGGCGAGCGTGATGCTGCTCGTCACTAGCAGCATGAGCGATCCGACCGACCTCTATGTCTTTGCCTGGACACGCTTCTACGAAATTTCCATCGGCGTTGCGGTCGCGACCGTGCTGGCCTGGGGCTTTTCGGCCAGCGGCCCCATCAGCCTGCAGCCGGCGCCGGTGGCCGTCGCCCGTGAGGCCGCACTGGAACAGGCCGTGTCCGCCGGCATCGCGGCGGTCGTCATTGCCCTTCTTTGGAACTGGTTCGATCTGCCGAGCCTGCCGCAGGTCATCGTGACGAGCCTCGTGGTGGTGAGCCAGGATCTGGGGGCCTCGCGCCTGCGCGGCACGCAGCGCATGATGGGCTGCATTCTCGGCGGCTGCCTCGGCCTCATCGTCATCCTGATCGATGCGACAGATTTCCTGTGGTGGGCGGCCGCGCTCGTCTCAGGCATCTTCCTGGCGTCGCGCCTGCATCTCAGCCCGCACAGGCACGCCTATGTCGGCACGCAGATCGGCATCGCCTTCATGATTACGCTGGTGACGGGTGCAGGCCCGCCCGACAGCATCCTGGCACCGGTCAATCGGCTCTCCGGGATGGTCGCCGGTGTGGCCGTCATGCTGACCGTGATGTGGATGATGCGCGGCAAGCTGCAGGGTGAGGCACCCGCCTGACCTCCTATGCGCAATTTGCATAACACTTCGGCGCGTGTTCCGTCACAATTACCATACAAGGATCTATAGCCTGTTCACGCGCAGCGTCGCCGCGGGTTATGGGCACTATCGGGGAAACGCCATGGAATTTCGCAATCTCGGCCGTTCGGGCCTGCGTGTCTCAGTCGTCGGTCTTGGCTGCAACAATTTCGGCGGCCGGCTCGATGTGGAGGCGACGCGCAGCGTCGTCCACAAGGCGATCGACGCGGGCATCACCCTGTTCGACACGGCTGACATCTACGGCAACCGGGGCGGGTCCGAGAGCCAGCTCGGCGAAGTCCTCGGTCCGCGCCGCAAGGACATCGTGCTCGCCACGAAATTCGGCATGGCGATGGATGACGTCGACGTCCTCAAGGGCGGCTCGCGCCGCTACATCATGGCTGCCGTCGAGGCGAGCCTGAAGCGCCTGAAGACGGACTGGATCGACCTCTACCAGCTGCACCGCCCCGATCCGCTGACGCCGATCGAGGAGACGCTGCGCGCCCTCGACGATCTCATCCGTGCCGGCAAGGTGCGCTATATCGGCTGCTCCAACCTGCCGGGCTGGCAGGTGGTCGAGGCGCATTTCACGGCGCGCGAGCTCGGTATCAACGGCTTCGCCTCCGTCCAGGACGAATACAGCCTCGTCGAGCGCGGCATCGAGCGGGAGCTTGTTCCGGCCGCGTCCCGCTATGGCTTCGGGCTGCTGCCGTTCTTTCCGCTGGCGAGCGGCCTTCTCACCGGCAAGTACAAGCGTGGCGAGGCCGCGCCCGCCGGCACCCGCTTCGCCGAGCAGCGCTATGCCGATCGCTACTTCAACGACCGCAACTGGGACATCGTCGAGGGCTTGCGCGGCTTCGCCGAGGCGCGCGGCCACAGCCTGCTCGAACTCGCCTTCAGCTGGCTGGCCGCGCGGCCGCTCGTCGCGAGCGTGATCGCCGGCGCCACCAAGCCGGAGCAGGTGGAGGCCAATATCAAGGCGGCATCCTGGCAGCTGACGGCCGAGGATCTCGCTGAGATCGATCGCATCACCGGCGTACCAGCCTGAGCGGGAGCCGAACGCCGTCCATGTCCTCGTCCAGTTGGAGCATTTTGCGGGAGAGGGATTTTTCGCTCTTTCTCACCGGCCGGTTCTGTGCCTCGGTCGCCCAGCAGATCACCGATATCGCGGTCGGCTGGCTGGTCTATGACCTGACGGGGAGTGCGCTGGCGCTCGGGCTCGTGGGCCTGGCCGCCTTCCTCCCGGTCATCAGCCTCGTCCTGGTCACCGGTCATGTGGCGGATCGGGTCGACCGGCGCCTCATCATGATGGGGTGCTTCACGCTCAATACCCTGATCTGCATAGGGCTTGCACTCTTCGCCATCTGGCACCCGCCCGACGTGTGGCCGCTCTACGCGCTCGTCGTGCTGATGGGCGTGGCGCGTGCCTTCTACCAGCCGGCGAGCCAGGCCTTCGTGCCGAACCTGGTACCGCGCTCGCTGTTCGGCCAGGCGATCGCCTGGAGTTCCTCGGTCACACAGGTCGCCGTCATCGCCGGGCCGGCGATCGGCGGCCTTCTGTATATCGCGGGCGCCTATGTCGCCTTCGGGGGCGCGGCCTTGCTGTTCCTGGTGGCCGCAGTCGCGGTCACGCTGATCCGCCTGCGGGCGGAGAAGGTTCCCCGGCCGAAGATCGACTGGCCGACGCTGATCGCCGGGCTCACCTTCATTCGCGGCAAGCCGGTGCTGTTCGGCGCCATCTCCCTCGACCTGTTCGGCGTGCTGCTCGGCGGGGCGACCGCGCTTCTGCCCATCTATGCCAGCGATATCCTGCATATCGGGCCGGCTGGCCTCGGGCTCCTGCGCAGCGCGCCGGCTGTGGGCGCCGCAATGATGGGGCTCTATCTCGCGCAGCACCCCATCGCGCGCCATGCGGGCAAGCGCATGTTCGGGGCCGTCATCCTGTTCGGGCTTGCGACCATCGTCTTCGGCCTGTCGACCAACTTTTTCCTGTCGCTGGCAGCGCTGGTCGTCCTCGGCGTGGCGGACATGGTCAGCGTGTTCGTCCGCCAGACGCTCGTCCAGGCCGAGACGCCCGATACCATGCGCGGCCGGGTCGCGGCGGTGAACACGGTCTTCATCGGCGCCTCCAACCAGCTCGGCGAGTTCGAGTCCGGGACGCTGGCGGCCTTCATCGGCGCCGCGCCGGCGGTCGCGCTGGGCGGGGTCGGCACCATCGCCATCGCATTGCTGTGGACGCGGCTGTTTCCGGCGCTCCTCCACCGCGACAAGCTCGTCGAGTAAGCTTCGCGCGTTGACTTTTGGGCGGGGACGGCGTCTAGCTGCCTTAGGCGACGGTCCTCGTCAGAGGTCAAAAGGGAATGCCGGTGCGGGCTTGACGCCCAAGGCCGGAGCTGCCCCCGCAACTGTGAGCGGTTGAGGCGCGAACCATCAAAGCCACTGGATCTGCTGCCATGTCGGCGGCGACGATCTGGGAAGGCGGTTCGCTTCGATGATCCGCGAGCCAGGAGACCTGCCTTCGCCATGGAAGCCAAAGAACTGCCGGCGGGGCAGGGAAGGAGGTCGTGGTGTCGAATGTTGCTGTTGCGGGCCTGGGGTCGCGCGCTGAGGTCGTGAAGATCGCCCTCGTCGCCTTTGCGATGGGCGTGGTGCTGGTGTTCGTGACGGGCTTTGCCCATCCCGAGGCGGTCCACAACGCTGCCCATGATACGCGCCATGCGCTGAGCTTTCCCTGCCACTGACTGCGGCATGTTCAATCGCGTGCTGGCCGTTGCCCTGGTGGCCGGCCTTGTTGCGGGACTTGCGATCGCGGTCCTGCAGCATTTCACGACGACTCCGCTGATCCTGGCTGGCGAACAATACGAAAAGCCTGAAGGCGAAGCCGCGCTCGGTGGCATGGCCGCCGGCCTGTTCGGCGCCCATGGGGTGCTGGCGCGCGGCGATGTGGTGACTCATAACGTCGTCAAGGCGCATAGCCATGGCGGAGCCGCGGCCGACGCGGGCGCCGCCCATGAGCATGGCGAGGGCTGGAGCCCCGCGGATGGCCTGGAGCGCACCGCGTTCACCGCGCTCGCCACCATCGTCACGGCGATCGGTTTTGCGTTGATGCTGCTGGCCGTCCTTCTCGTGGCAGGCGAGCCCATCGATATCAGGCATGCGCTCGCCTTCGCGGCCGCGGCCTTCGTGGCGACGGGCCTTGCGCCGGCCCTGGGGCTTGCCCCCGAGCTGCCGGGCAGTGCCGCAGGGCCGCTCGTCGCACGCCAGGTCTGGTGGGTATCCACCGCCGTCGCGACGGCCGCAGCCCTGTGGCTTCTCATCCGCACGCCGGCGGTCTGGGCGAAGATCCTCGGTTTCGTGCTGCTTCTGGCACCGCATGTGGTCGGTGCGCCGCACCCGGAGGCCTATGCGAGCGGCGCGCCTGCCGAGCTTGCGGGCCATTTCGCCGCCGCCTCGCTGGTCGTGCATGCGGCCTTGTGGGCAGCGGTGGCGGTGGCTGTCGGGTTCTTCTGGCCTCGCCTCGCCCGACGCGCGGCATGAATGCCCCCGCAACGATTGTGCCGACGACGGTGATGGTCTGCGTCACCTGCCGACGGCGGCAGGGCGGCGCAACGGAAGGGCCCTATGACGAGCCGGGGCGCGAGCTTGTGCAGACGCTGGCCGACCGGCTGGCCGGCGATGCCGACGTCACCGTCACCCCGGTGGAGTGCCTCTCCGTCTGCCGCAGGCCCTGTACGGTGGCTTTCGCCGCCCCCGGCAAATGGACCTATGTCGTCGGCGATCTCGACGCCGACGTCCATCTCGACGATCTCGTCACCGCTGCCCGCGGCTATACGCTGGCCAAGGACGGCATCATTCCCTGGCGTGAGCGCCCGCTACCGATCCGCAAGGGGGTCGTCGCGCGCGTTCCGCCGCTCGCTTTCACAGCATTGGACAAGACCTCATGACGTCAACCGTCACAGCCACGGCCAAGGTTCCCTGCACCATCGTCACCGGCTTTCTCGGCGCCGGCAAGACGAGCCTCCTGCGCCACGTGCTCACCAATGCCGAAGGGCGCAGGCTTGCCGTCATCGTCAACGAGTTCGGCGATGTCGGCATCGACGGCGAGATCCTGAAGGGCTGCGGCGTCGCGGCTTGCCCGGAGGACAATATCGTCGAGCTCGCCAACGGCTGCCTGTGCTGCACCGTCGCCGACGATTTCATCCCGGCGCTGGAGGGGCTGCTCGCCAAGGCCGAGCCGCCGGAGCACATCCTCATCGAGACCTCCGGCCTTGCTCTGCCGAAGCCATTGGTCAAGGCCTTCAACTGGCCGGCCATCGCCTCGCGCGTGACTGTGGATGGGGTCATCACCGTGGTCGATGGCGCGGCGACCGCCGCCGGGCGCTTTGCCGACGATCTCGAGGCACTCGCCCGCCAGCGCGCCGCCGATCCGTCGCTCGAGCACGACAACCCCCTTGAGGAGGTGTTCGAGGACCAGCTGCTCTCCGCCGATCTCGTGATCCTCAACAAGGCCGACCTTCTCACGGGCGATGACGAGGCGCGCGTGCGCGCCGAGATCGCGCACACGGTGCCGCGCGCCGTGAAGGTCGTCACCACCCGCGAGGGCGTGGTCGATCCCACCGTGCTGCTTGGCCTCGGCGCGGCGGCGGAAAGCGACCTCGACGCGCGACCCTCCCATCACGACGCGGAAGGGGAGCACGATCACGACGACTTCGATACGTTCGTCGTCGAAATCTCCGAGCAGGGGGATGCGGAGGCAGTGATCGCGCGGCTCAAGGCAGCGGCCGAAGCCCATGACATCCTGCGCATCAAGGGCTTTCTCGCGGTTGCCGGCAAGCCGCTCCGGCTTCTCGTGCAGGGCGTCGGCGCCCGCTTCCAGCAGCAGTTCGAGCGTCCCTTCCGGCCGGGCGAGACGCGCGGCGGACGGCTCGTCGTCATCGGCCAGAAGGGCTTCGACCGCGATGCCGTGACGGCTGCCATCCTCGGCTGAGGGGAGGGCGCGATGCATCTCCTGCCGGTGACGGCTGTCGGGCTCGATCAGGCGGAGACGCCGATCGACCTCGGCCAGACGCCGGCGGAGATGGTGATCCTCTCCTTCACCGACACGGACCTGGCTGCGCTCGCCACGGCCCATGAGCGCGCCGGCAAATCCCTGCCGACGCTGCGGCTCGCCAATCTCCAGCGCCTCAGGCATCCCCTGTCGGTCGATCTCTATGTGGAGGAGGTCGTCGACAAGGCGCGGATCGTCGTGATGCGCTGCCTCGGCGGGCTCGACTATCTCGACTACGGCCTCAACGAGATCGCTGCGAGCTGCGCCCGGCGCGGTGCCATCCTCGTGGCGCTCGCCGGCGACGACCGCCCGGACGAGCGCCTCGCCGCCCTGTCGCACGCCGACGGCGAGCTCTACGATGCGCTGGACGGCTATTTCCGCGCCGGCGGGGTGGACAATTGCGGCGCGGCGCTTGCGCTGATGGCCAATGCGCTCGGCGCCTCACTGCCCGTGCCGCCGCCTCAGCCGGTACCGGCGGCTGGAGTCTTTGCGCTGGAAGCGCCCGTTTCACCTCTCCCCGGTGGGGAGGGGCGGGATGGCCCGTGTGTCATCCCCGGCGTCGCGGAGCGACGGGAAGGGGATCCAACCCCAGGTTTTCCCGGCTTAGTCGCCGCAGGTCAGGCGGTCGCATGGATCCCCTTCCCTCGGGCTGACGCCCTCGCCGGGGATGACACGGGCGCGCCGGTTGTTTCACCTCTCCCCGGTGGGGAGAGGTCGGACGCGCAGCGTCCGGGTGAGGGGGGTGGAAGCACCGCCGCCGATCCCTCCCCGTCAAGGGAGGGTGGCGCCGCAGGCGCCGGGTGGGGGCCCGGCCTTCGCTCGCGTCAAGACAATCGCACGCTGGCCCCACCCGACCTTGCCGGGGGCAAGGCCACCCTCCCCTGGAGGGGAGGGATCACGGAGCCCCTTTCGGAGGATGGCGCGCAGGCCTCTCCGACAGCGCTCATCATTGTCTACCGCTCGGTCTATCTCGCGGGCGACACGGCGCCGATCTCGGCGCTGGCCGCGGCGCTGGCGGAACGGGGCCTCACCCCTGTCGCGCTCTTCGTCTCCAGCCTGAAGGATCCAGAGGCGATTGCGGTGGTCGAGGCGGCGATCGACCGGGAGAGGCCGGCGGTGATCCTGAACACGACGGCTTTCTCGGCGCAGCGGAATGAGGGCGGCAGCGTGCTCGATCGCGCCGATTGCCCTGTGCTGCAGGTGATCCTGGCCGGCGCGCCGCGCGCGGCCTGGGACGAGAGCCCGCGTGGGCTCGGCGCCGCCGATTTCGCCATGAACGTCGCCCTGCCGGAGATCGATGGGCGGCTCACGACGACGGCGATCTCCTTCAAGGCCGAGGCGCCGGCCAACCCCGCGCTCGAATTCGCCGTCGTGCGCCACGCGCCCGACCCGGCCCAGATCGCGCTCGTCGCGGACCGGGCGGGGGGCTGGGTGCGGCTCGCCCGGACACCGCCCGCGGCGCGGCGGATCGCGGTGATCGTCGCCGACTACCCCTCGCGCGGCGGGCGTACCGGCTATGCGGTCGGCCTCGACACCGGCCGCAGCGCCGCCAACGTGCTGACCTGGCTGGCCGCGGCCGGCTATGCCGTGGACAGCACGATCCCGGCCGAGGCCATCCTGCCGCGGCTGGAGGCCGGTGCGGAGCGCGCCAACCTCAGCCTGGCCGCCTATCGGGACTGGCTCGCGGCGACACCCCCGGCCTTCCGCGATCCGGTGATGGCCGCCTGGGGCGCGCCGGGGGACGACCCGGCGGTCGCGGACGGGCATTTTGCCTTCCCCGTCATCAGGGCCGGCCATGGGGTGCTGGCGCTGCAGCCGGAGCGCGGGCGAGACGCCGACCGCAGGGCGAGCTATCATGACCCGGCGCTGCCGCCGCGCCATGCCTATTGCGCCTTCTATGCCTGGCTTGCGCTTGGCCGGCCGGGCGGCGGCGAGGAGGTCGATGCGATCGTCCATCTCGGCACCCATGGCACACTGGAATGGCTGCCCGGCAAGACGGCCGCGCTGTCACCTGCCTGCGCGCCGCAGGTGCTGACGGGCGCGCTGCCGGTGATCTATCCCTTCATCGTCAACAATCCCGGCGAGGCGGCGGTGGCGCGCCGGCGGATCGGTGCGGTCACCATCGGCCATCTCACACCGCCCATCTCGGAGGCGGGGCTCCATGGCGCCTCGGCCGAGCTCGAGGCGCTCGTCGACGAATATGCGGCCGCCGACGGGCTCGATACGAAGCGCCAGCGGCTCCTGAAATCCGCCATCGTCGACAAGGCGCGCGAGACGGGGCTCGCCGCCGAATGCGGGGCGGAAGGGAGCGACGACGACACGCTGATCACGGCCCTCGATGCCTGGCTGTGCGACCTGAAGGAATTCGCCATCCGCGACGGCCTGCATGTGCTGGGCGAGGCGCCTCCACCTGCTTCGAGTGCTGCCATGGCGGCCCTGATGGGGGAGGCGGAGGCGGAAGCGCGCCTGCGGATCGCGGCCTCGCCGCAGGCGGAAAAGGCTGCGCTTCTCGCGGCGCTCGCCGGGCGTTTCGTGCCGCCGGGCCCGGCAGGTGCGCCGACGCGCGGGCGGCTCGACGTGCTGCCGACGGGGCGCAATCTCACCGGGCTCGACCCGCGCGCCATCCCGACCCGCACGGCGCTTGCCATCGGCGAACGGGCGGCGGCGGAGGTGCTGCGACGCTATCTGCAGGACCATGGCGACTGGCCGCGCGCGCTCGTCATGGACCTCTGGGCCTCGATGACGCTGCGCACCGGCGGCGACGACCTCGCCGAGGCGCTCACGCTGATGGGCGCCCGCCCGCGCTGGGACCATGCCTCGAACCGCGTCACCGGCGTCGAGATCGTGCCCGGGCCGCGCCTGGACCGGCCGCGCATCGACGTGACGCTGCGCATTTCCGGCCTGTTCCGGGATGCCTTCGCGCAACAGATCACCCTGTTCGACCAGGCGGTCAGGGCGATCGCGGCGCTCGACGAGGAGGATGATTTCAACCCGCTCGCGGCCGCGCGGCGGCGCGGCGAGCCGCTCGATCGCATTTTCTCCGGCGCGCCCGGCACCTATGGCGCGGGCGTGTCCGCGCGGGTGCTCGACGGGGACTGGTCGGGGCGAGAGGCCCTCGGTGAGGGCTATCTCGCGGCCGGCGGCTATGCCATCGGCGCCGATGGGGCTGCACGGGCGGCGCCGGATGCGTTCCGGGAGCGCGTGCGGACCGCCGATGCCTTGGTGCATGCCCGCGACGACGGCGAGCGCGACGCGCTCGACACCGAGGACGTGGCCGATTTCGTCGGCGGCTTTGCGGCGGCGGCCGCGGCGCTCGGCGCGAGCCCCGCGCTCATCCATCTCGACACGAGCCGGCCGGATGCGCCGCGGGCGCGGCTGATGAGCGAGGAAATCGCCCGCATCGCCCGCAGCCGCCTCGCCAATCCGCGCTGGATCGCCGGGCAATTGCGCCATGGCTATCGCGGCGTTGCCGAGCTCGCGCAGGGGGTCGACGCGCTCTATGCCTTCGCGGCCACCTCGAATGCGGTCGGCCAGCGGCCCTTCGCGCTGGTGTTCGACGCCTATGTGGCCGACGAGGCCGTGTGGTCGGCGATCCTGGACGCCAATCCCGCCGCCGCCCGCGCCATCGCCGCGCGCTTTGCCGATGCCCTGCAGCGCGGCCTGTGGCAGCCCCGCCGCAATTCCATCTATGCGCGTCTCGCTGCCGCTCTCGGCAATCGCCCCGAGGCCGCGGAATGAGCGCGGCGACCGATGCCGATCGCCGGCGCGGCTGGTGCCCAGGCGCCTTGCGCCCGATGGCGACCGGCGACGGGCTCATCGTGCGGCTGCGCCTCACCGCTGGTTTTCTGCCGGTGGGAACCGCGCGGCTGATCGCCGATCTCGCCGCGCGCCACGGCAACGGGCTGATCGACCTGAGCAGCCGCGCCAATCTGCAATTGCGCGGCGTGACGGAGACAAGCCTTGATCCCCTGCTGGACGAACTGGCGCAAGCCGGCCTCCTCGACGAGAGCCCGGCGCATGAGGCCGCGCGCAACGTGCTGGCGAGCCCGCTGTCGGATTGCGATCCAACAGCTTTATGTGATGCGCGCTCGGCGGCACGGGCGCTGGAAGCGGCACTGATGGGGCAGGGGGAGGGGGTTTCCGATCCCAGGCGGGGTTTACCCCCACCCCTTACCCCTCCCCGCAAGGGGGAGGGGCGCGGCGCCGGCGAGATTTCAAGTCCGCCCTTTGTGCGGCTGGAAGCGGAGCCGAAGCCAACGGTCAATGAGCCGAGGCCGACTGCTGTTGAATATTCGCGACATCAACCGCTCCCCTCCCCCTTGCGGGGAGGGGTGAGGGGTGGGGGACCGCTGCCGCTGCCGGCCAAGTTCTCCTGGATCGTCGATGACGGCGGCGCGCTGGCGCTGGATCAGATTGCCGCCGACGTGCGCTTTCGCGCTTTCATCCACGATGGCGAAACACTATGGGCGATCGGTCTCGATGCGCGGGAGGGGATCGACTGGGTCGGTGCGTGTCCCCTGGTGGACATGCCGGATGTGGCCCGCCTGATCGGCTGCGCCTTTGTCGAAGCAATGGCGCGGGACCCCGGCCTGCGCCGTATGCGCCAGTGCGATGCGGCGGCGCGGCAGGCCCTTCTAGGCGGGCTGAAACTTGAACCATTACGGGGTTTTCTCCCTCACCCCGACCCTCTCCCCACCGGGGAGAGGGTCGGGGTGAGGGGGCCTGCGACCGTCGGTATTCACCCCATGGCACAGGACCGGGCCGTGCTGACGCTGGCCCTGCCGTTTGGGCGCATGGCCGCGCGGCAGCTCGCCCTGATCGCCGACATGGCCGAGGGGGACAACAGCGGCGCGTTGCGGCTCGGGCCGTGGCGGCAGATCCATTGGCCGGGGATCGCGGCGGAGCGGGCGGCCGCGCTGATGGGCAGGGCAGCGGCCGCCGGTTTCATCACGGATGCCGGGGATGCGCGGCTTGCCATCATCGCCTGTCCGGGCGCGCCGGCCTGCGCCAGCGGGGAGATGCCGGCGCAGGCGGATGCGGCGCGCATCGCCGCGGCGGCGCCGGGTCTCGCCGGGGCCGGCTTCGGCCTCCATGTCTCCGGCTGCGTCAAGGGCTGCGCGGCGCAGGCGACGGCGGGGCGCCATCCACCGGGCCTGACGCTCGTCGGCGCGGGGGGGCGTTACGAAGTGATGCGTGGCGGCGTAACCCATGCTAGGCCCATCGTCGCGCTCGGCGCGGCCGAGGCGGCGGAGGGACTGGCGCGCCTCGCCGCCCATTGCCGGGCGCAGGGCGGCGCGGCTGCGCTGGCGGCGCTGGGCGACAGGGAATTGGCAGGAATGTTCGTGGCGTCTGATGGCTGACATACAGGGTTCCAATCGCGACTACATTCGCGACGGTGACGAGATCTACCGGCGGTCCTTCGCCATCATCCGGTCCGAGGCGCGGCTTGCGCGCTTCACGCCGGTCGAGGAGCGCGTGGCCGTGCGCATCATCCACGCCTCGGGCATGGTCGAGGTGGCCGACGACATCGCCATGACCCCGGATTTCGCCGAGACCGCGCGGGCAGCGCTGCGGGCCGGCGCGCCCATCCTCTGCGATTCCAAGATGGTCGCGAACGGCATCACGCGCGCACGCCTGCCGGCCGATAATGCGGTGATCTGCACGCTCGACGATCCCTCCGTGCCGGATCTCGCCCGCCGCATCGGCAATACCCGCAGCGCCGCTGCGCTGGACCTGTGGCGCGCGCATCTCGCTGGCGCCGTCGCCGTCTTCGGCAATGCGCCGACGGCGCTGTTCCGCCTGCTCGAGATGCTGGATGCCGGCGCGCCTCGGCCGGCCGCCGTCATCGGCCTGCCGGTCGGCTTCGTCGGCGCGGCTGAATCGAAGGAAGCGCTCATCGCCGATGGCCGGGTGCCGGCACTCGTCGTGAAGGGGCGCAAGGGCGGCAGTGCCATGGCGGCGGCGGCCGTCAATGCGCTCGCGAGGGACGCCGAGTGAGCTTGCCCCCCATCAGATCCGGCACGCTCTATGGCGTCGGCCTCGGCCCCGGCGAGCCCGATTACATGACGCTGAGGGCGGCCCGCGTGATCGCAGACGCGGACATCATCGCCTTCTTCGCCAAGCGCGGGAGGCCCGGCCATGCGCGCACCATCGCCGCGGAGCTGATCGGGGCGGGGCGGCGCGAGATGCCGCTGATCTACCCGATGACCACGGAAATGCCGGCGGATTCCGACGCATACCGGACAAGCCTCGCGGCTTTCTATGAGGAGAGCGTGGCGACGCTGGTTGCCGAGCTCTGCCGTGGTGCGAGCGTCGCCGTGCTCTGCGAGGGCGACCCGTTCTTCTATGGCTCCTTCATGCATCTGTGGCGGCGGCTCTACGGCCGCTGGCCCGTGGAGGTGGTGCCGGGGGTCTCCGGCATGTCCGGCGGCTGGACGCGCGCGGCCGCGCCCATCACCTGGGGCGACGACATCCTGACGGTGCTGCCGGCGACCTTGCCGGAGGAGGCGCTGGCGACACGTCTTGCCGCGACGGACGCGGCGGTCATCATGAAGCTCGGGCGGCATCTGCCGAAGGTGCGGCGGGCCCTGGAGACCGCCGGCATCGCCGACCGCGCCATCTATGTCGAGCGCGCCACCATGGCCGACGAGCGCATCATGCCGCTCACGGCGCTCGCCGGCGACGATGCACCCTATTTCGCCATGGTGATCGTGCCGGGCGAGGGCAGGCGGCCATGAGTGAGGCCATGACCGGAGATATGATCGCGGAGAATGCCGGCTGGCTCGTGGTGGTGGGGCTCGGCCCCGGACCTGATCGCTGGATCACGCCGGCCGTGTCTGCCGTGATCGAGGCCGCGACCGATATCATCGGCTATGGCCCCTACACGGCGCGGCTGCCGGTTCAGCCGGGCCGCACCGTCCACGCCAGCGACAACCGCGTCGAGATCGAACGCGCGCGGCACGCCCTGGAGCTCGCCGGCGCAGGCCGTCGCGTCGCGGTGGTGTCGGGTGGTGATCCCGGTGTCTTCGCCATGGCGGCGGCGGTTTTCGAGGCGATCGAGCACGGGCCGGCCGCATGGCGCGCACTCGATATCCGCGTCGAGCCGGGCGTGACGGCCATGCTGGCGGCGGCGGCCCGGGTCGGCGCGCCGCTCGGGCACGATTTCGCGGCGATCTCGCTGTCCGACAACCTGAAGCCCTGGGACATCATCCTCAAGCGCCTCAGGCTCGCGGCGGAGGCGGATCTCGTCATCGCGCTCTACAATCCCGTCTCCCGCGCGCGGCCCGACAAGCTGCGCGAAGCCTTTGCCGTCCTTGGCGCCATCCGCGCGGGGGATACGCCGGTTATCATGGCCCGCGCCGTGGGGCGCCCGGACGAGCGCATCGCACTGACGACGCTTGGCGAGGCTGCCGAGGTCGAGGCCGATATGGCGACCGTCGTCATCATCGGCTCGTCGGAGACCCGTCTCATTGCGCGCGAGGGCGTGCCCTTCGTCTATACGCCGCGCAGCTACGGAGCCGGACGGTGAGACGCGGCCCAGGCCAATGCCTCTTCCGGCTCATCGACTGTCGGGACGTCGGGCTTGGCCGGCCGCGCCACCATCACGACCGGCAGACCGAGATGGCGTGCGGCGACGAGCTTGGCGGCGGTCGCCGCGCCGCCGGCATTCTTGGTGACGAGCACGTCGATGGCATGGGCGCGCATCAGCGCTTCCTCATCCGCCAGGGCGAACGGGCCGCGCGCCGCGATGAAGCTTGCCTGGGGGGCGGTGAAGCCGTCCGGCGCGTCGATGCTGCGGACGACATAATGGTGCTGTGGGGCGGCATTGAAGGCGGCGAGCTCCTGCCGCCCGATGGTGAGGAAGACGCGTCGCGGCGCAGGTCCGAGCGCGGCCGCGGCCGCCGCCATGGCGGGCACCACCTGCCAGCGGTCGCCGGGTTCGGGGCTCCACGCCGGGCGGGTGAGCCGGGCAAGCGGGATGCCCTGCCTCGCGCAGGCTTGCGCCGCATGGGCCGAGATCCGCGCGGCGAAGGGATGCGTGGCGTCGATGACGGCATCGATCCGCGCCGCCTCGAGATAACGCACCAGCCCGTCCACGCCGCCGAAGCCGCCCACACGGAGCGGGATCGGCGCCGGCGCCGGCTCCCGCGTCCGGCCGGCGAGCGACAGCACCGGGGCGATATCCGGCCTGCCGGCGACCAGCGCCGCGAGGCGGCTCGCCTCGGTCGTTCCGCCGAGGATCAGAATGTTGAGCGCCACCGCGGGGCGCGGCGTGATGGAGGAGCTTGAGGCCATGTCGGCTCGCGATATCCTGTCTCCGCCCCCCGTGTCGAGCCTGTCCTCGACTGCGCCCTGGCTCGCCATCGTCGGCATCGGCGAAGATGGCCTCGACGGCCTCAATGCCGCCGCCCGCCGTTTCGTTGAGGGCGCGGACCTCGTGGTTGGCGGGCAACGTCATCTCGCGCTCGCCGCGCCGCTCGTCAAGGGCGAAACGCTCGCCTGGCCGAGCCCGATCCATGAGGCGTTTCCCGCGATCCTGGCCCGGCGCGGCACGCCGGTCTGCGTGCTCGCGAGCGGCGATCCCTTCTGCTACGGCATCGGCAGCCTGCTCGCCCAGCAGGTGCCGGCGGCGGAGCTTCAGGTGATGGCGCAGCCGTCGGCCTTCAGCCTCGCGGCCGCACGCCTCGGCTGGGCCTTGCAGGACGTCGCCACCATCAGCCTGCATGGGCGTCCGTTGGCGCGCGTCAGGCTGCTGCTGCAACCGGGCGCCCGCATCCTGGCGCTGGCCTGGGACGGCACCACGCCGGCAAAGCTCGCCGCGCTCCTGCGGGAGGGCGGGTTCGGTGCCTCGCGGATCACCACGCTCGAATGCCTGGGCGGTCCGCGGGAGCGTATACGCGCGACCACGGCTGCGGATTTCGACGGCGGTAATTGTGATCCGCTGGTCACCATCGCGCTGGAGGTCGTGGCGGGCCGTGAGGCGCGCGTCATTCCGCTCGCGCCGGGGCTGGACGACGGATTCTTCGCCCATGACGGGCAGATCACCAAACGCGAAATCCGGGCGTTGGCGCTGAGCGCGCTGGCGCCGCGCCAGGGGGAGCTTCTCTGGGATGTCGGCGCGGGGTCGGGCTCCGTCGGCATCGAGTGGATGCTGCGCCATCCCTCGCTCAAGGCCATCGCCATCGAGGCGAAGGAGGAGCGCGCCGCGCGTATCCGCGCCAATGCCGAGGCTCTCGGGGTGCCGGATCTCGCCGTGGTGCGGGGTGAGGCGCCGGCGGCACTTGCCGGGCTGACGCCGCCGTCCGCCATCTTCATCGGCGGCGGCGCGAGCCGCCCCGGGGTGATCGAGGCCTGCTGGCAGGCCTTGCCCGAAGGAGGCCGCCTCGTCGTCCACGCGGTGACGCTGGAAACCGAGACGCTTCTCACGGGCGCTCAGGCGCGCTATGGCGGTGACCTGCTGCGCTGCGCGCTTGAGCGCGCCGAGCCGATCGGCCGGTTTCGCGGCTGGAGGGCGGCAATGCCGGTAATGCAGTGGCGGGTCGAGAAACGGTGCATATCGTGAGAAATGTGATTGCCGGTTTCGGCTTCCGGCAGCGTGCGACCCTCGACGATTTCGGTGCCGCGCTCGACGCTGCGCTGGCCGATGCGGGCGTTGCGGCCGAGGATCTTGCCGAAATCGCCGTTGCCCGTGCCAAGCGCAGCGCCATCGTCGAGGCTTTCGCGCTGCGGCGGGGCCTTACGCTGGTCGTCCTCTCGGAAATGGATCTGCACGCCGCGAGCGACCGATGCCTCTCCCTGTCGACGCGGGCGATGGGCGCCCTCGGCGTGCCGAGCGTCGCAGAGGCGGCGGCGCTCGCCGCCGCGGGTGAGGGCGCGCGGCTGATCCGGCCGCGCATCAAGACCGCCACCGTCACCTGCGCCCTGGCACGCCGCGTACAACCATAAGGATCAGGCCGTGACCGTCCATTTCATCGGCGCCGGACCCGGCGCGCCTGATCTCATCACGGTGCGCGGCCGTGATCTCGTGGCGCAGAGCCGGGTCTGCCTTTACGCCGGCTCGCTCGTCCCGCGCGAGGTGCTGACCTGGTGCCCGCCCGGCGCGCGCATCATCGATACGGCGCCCCTGTCGCTCGACCAGATCATCGCGACGATTGCGGATGCGCATGCGGCGGGAGAGGACATCGCCCGTCTGCATTCTGGCGATCTCTCCATCTGGAGCGCCATGGGCGAGCAGCTGCGGCGCCTCCGCGCGCTCGCTATTCCCTATACGATCACGCCCGGCGTGCCGGCCTTCGCCGCCGCCGCGGCGGCGCTCGGACAGGAGCTGACGCTGCCGGGCGTCGCGCAGTCCGTGGTGCTGACCCGGACCTCCGGGCGCGCGACTGCCATGCCGGAGAGGGAGACGCTCGCCGCCTTCGCCGCGACGGGCGCGACGCTCGCCATCCATCTCTCGATCCATGTGCTCGACACGGTCGTGGCCGAGCTCACGCCCCACTACGGGGAGGATTGCCCCGTCGCCGTCGTGGCGCGGGCAAGCTGGCCCGAGGAGCGCATCCTGCGCGGCACCTTGGGCACGATCACCGGCCTCCTCGCCGCTGATCCGGTCGAGCGGACGGCGACGATCTTCGTCGGACCCGTCCTCGGCGCGGAGGATTTCCGCGAAAGCGCGCTCTATGGCGAGCACTATGTCAGGCGCTTTCGCGGTGCGGGGACGTGAGAGGGCATAACGCCGTGTCATCGAGGCGCCACGTGCCGCCGGGAAAGAGACAAGAGAGCCGACGCGTTGATCCCTCCCCTTGAAGGGGAGGGATCGGCCCGTCGCGACCGCGTTGACAGCAAGCCGGTTCCGTGTCGCGCCGAAAGCCAAGCTCGCCCCTCGTGCGCAGCCTTACGATTCGGTCTATAGCAGCGCAATGATACGTCCCTCGACCGATCCAGCCTCCCTGCCAATCTCCCTGCAAGCGCTGACGCCCGCTTTCGCGGTGGGCGAGGTGTGGCTCGTGGGCGCGGGGCCCGGCGATCCGGGATTGCTGACGCTGCATGCGGTCAACGCCTTGGCGCAGGCGGATGCCATCGTCTATGACGCGCTCGTCGATCCGCGCGTGCTCGGCTTGGCGCGACCCGGTACCCTCCTTGAGTTCGCCGGCAAGCGTGGCGGCAAGCCCTCACCACAGCAGGCCGACATCACGCGCCGTCTCATCGCCTTGGCCCGGGAGGGCCGGCGGGTCCTCAGGCTGAAGGGCGGGGATCCCTTCGTCTTCGGGCGCGGCGGGGAGGAGGCGCTTGCGCTGGTGGAAGCAGGCATTCCTTTCCGTATCGTGCCGGGGGTGACGGCAGGGCTTGGCGGGCTCGCCAGCGCGCTCATTCCCGCGACGACCCGCGGCACCAACCAGGCCGTGGTGCTCGCCACCGGCCATGCGGCGGCGGGCTCCGAGGAGGATCTCGACTGGGCCGCACTCGCCCGCCTGCGCCAGCCGCTCGTGCTCTACATGGCGGTGGCCAACCTGCCGCGCATTGCCGACGCGCTCATGGCCGGCGGGGCCGATCCGGCAACGCCCGTCGCGATCGTCGCGTCCGCCACGCTGCCATCCGAACAGATTCTGGAAACGACGCTGGACGCTGCCGCCGAAGCCTTGGCGGCGGCCGGCATCGCGGCACCGTCGATCGTCGCCATCGGCTCCATCGTCGGCCTGCGGGCGCGGCTCAGGGGCTTGACGGAGGGCATGACGGCGTGACGGTACCCGCGATGCCTCCCGGCCTGCTCGTCGCCGCGCCGCGCTCCGGCGCCGGCAAGACCACGGTGACGCTTGGCCTCATGCGCGCTTTGGCGCGTCGCGGGCTCAGGGTCGCGCCGGTGAAATGCGGGCCGGACTATATCGATCCCGCCTTCCACGCGGTCGCGGCGGGTCGCGGCGGCGTCAATCTCGACAGCTGGGCGATGGGTGCCGGTCTTCTCGATGCGCTCATTGCCGGCCAGTCCGCCGATGCCGATCTGGTGCTGGGCGAAGGGCTGATGGGCCTGTTCGACGGGGTGCCCGGCGAGCCGGGGCGCACCGGATCGAGCGCCGATATCGCGGCCCTCGTGGGATGGCCCGTGCTGCTGGTGCTCGATATTTCCGGCCAGTCGCAGTCGGCCGCGGCGATGGCGCTCGGCGCGGCGCGCTATGACCCGCGCATCACGATCGGCGGGGTGATCCTCAACAAGGTCGGCAGCGAGCGCCATAGACGGCTTGCCGCCGAGGCGATCGAGGCGGTTGGCCTCCCTGTGCTCGGCGCGCTGCCGCGCGGCGCGGTGACGCTGCCGGAACGGCATCTCGGGCTCGTGCAGGCGCGCGAGACGGCAGAGCTCGAGACGCAGCTGGAGGCGTTGGCCGATCTCGTCGAAGCGCATGTCGACATCGCGGCGGTGCAGGCCTTGGCGCGGAGCGGCCCGCGCGTCGCGGCGCCGGAAGGCCTGCGCGTCGCCGTGCCGCCGCCGGGCCAGCGTATCGCCATCGCCGACGACGCCGCTTTCTCCTTCGTCTATCCGCATATCGCGATGGGTTGGCGCGCCGCCGGTGCGGAACTTGTGCCGTTCTCGCCCTTGGCCGACGAGGCGCCGGGCGACGACTGCGACGTCTGCTGGCTGCCCGGCGGCTATCCCGAGCTCCACGCCGGCCGGCTCGGCGCCAACGGGCATTTCCGCGCGGGCCTTGCCGCCTTCGCCGCGACCCGTCCGGTGCACGGCGAGTGCGGCGGCTATATGGTGCTGGGCGAGGCGCTGGTCGACGCGGAGGGCGTCAGCCACCCCATGGCGGGGCTGCTGCCGCTGGTGACGAGCTTCGCCAAACGCAAGCTCAATCTCGGCTATCGCATCGCCACCTTCACGGCGCCGACGCCCTTCGCGCCCGCCGGCGCGGTGGCGCGGGGCCATGAGTTCCACTACGCCAGCATCCTGTCCCCCCCTGCGCCGGCCCCCCTGGCCGAGGTCGGGGACGCCTACGGCAACAGGCTCGCGCCGGCCGGGCACAGGGTCGGCCATGTCTCCGGCTCGTTCTTCCACATCATCGAGGTGGTGACGTGATCGAGGTCGTGTCCTGATGGCTGACGCGGCCGTGCCGAGTCCTGACAGGCAGAGCGCTGGCAGGCGCAGTGCCGACAGGTTGCTCGCCGTGCAGGTGCTGCGTGCGCTGGCAGCACTGATGGTCGTGGTGCATCACGCGCAATACGACGCGGGGGCGCTCGCCGGGCGGCTTGGCCTTGCCTTTGCGCCGAGCCATCTCCTGCCGTGGCTGTCGGGCGTCGACATCTTCTTCGTCATCTCCGGCTTCGTGATGGTGCACGCCTCCCGGCCGCTCTTCGGCACGGCGGGGGCCTGGAGCATCTTTCTGAGCCGGCGCATCGTGCGCATCGTGCCACTCTATTGGGGTGTCACGACGCTCTATCTGGCCGTGGCGATCGTACTGCCGCAGGTGCTGAACAGCGGCTGGCCAAGCCTCTGGCAGATCGTCGCGTCCTATCTCTTCATCCCGGCGATGCGCGCCGACGGCGCCGTCCAGCCCATCTACTCGCTCGGCTGGACGTTGAATTTCGAGATGTTCTTCTATCTCGTCTTCGCGGCCGCCATCGCCTTGCCGCGGCGGCATGCGGTGCTCGCGGTCTCGCTGGGGCTCGCCTTGCTCGTTGCTTCGCGCGCCTTCGTCGTCTGGCCGCTGCCGGTCGCCTATTGGTCCGATCCGATCGTGCTCGAATTCGTGCTCGGCATGGGGGTCGCGATGATCCGCGAGACGGGGCTGCGCCTCGGTGGCGTGGCGCGCGCGGCGCTGGTCATCGGCGGCTTCGGCCTGCTCCACCTTGACCTGTCGGCCGCCGATGGCACGGCGCTGCCGCAGTTCATCGGCTATGGCGGGCCCGCCGCGATGCTGGTGGCCGCCGCCGTGCTCGGACGGCCTAATCAGCGACCACCGGCAGTCGAACGAGCTTTGGTCGCGATGGGCGATGCATCCTACGCCCTCTATCTGCTGCACCCCTTCGCGATTCGTGCCCTGCGCGAGGTCTTCGCGCGCAGTCCGCTCGGGGGATGGCTCGGTCCCTGGGGCTTCGTGGCGGCCTGTCTGGTCGCCGCCAGCCTTCTCGCGCTGGCCGTCTACCAGTGGCTGGAGCGGCCCGTTCATCAGTATCTGAGGGCGCGTCTCACGTCACGGCGATCAGCGGGGCCTTGAGCGCCTGCACCAGATCCTTGGGGGCGATGGGGAAATTGGCGAAGGGCGTGCCGGCCGCCGCCCAGACCACATCGAAGGCCATCAGGTCCTGGTCGATATAGGTCGCTATATCCGTCGCATGGCCGAAGGGCGGAATGCCGCCGATGGCAAAGCCGGTGAGTTCGCGCACGCGGGCGGCGTTGGGACGTTTCAGGCCCTCGCCGAGGATCGCGGTGACGCCGGTCTCGTTGACGCGGTTCTGCCCGGACACGAGAAAGAGATAAGGCTTGCCCGTTTCCGCGCCTTCGAAGATGAGCGACTTGACGATCGCCCCCACCGCAACGCCGTGCACGAGCGCTGCCTCCTCGGCGGTGCGCGTCGTCTGCGTGGTGGTATGGACGTCCAGCGTCAGGCCGAGCCGGGCGGCGGCCGCGACGACCGTCCGGGCGCGCTCAGGCAGGGGCGAGGACGCGTTGTCCTGACTCAGCATATCCATCGCGAAGGAGCCTTCATCTCATTGCCGGGGATCCGGAGCGGCAGCCTATAAGTGCCGTCGCAAAAGGGGAAGGGCGGGTGGCGGACGAACCGCGGGACAGGTCGCCGGACCGGCGCTTCAGTCCACAACCATCTCGCCGATCTGGCCGATCGTGGCCGTTTCAACGTCGAGCGCCCGTGCGCGCACGCGCGGCGCGTCCACGCCGCGGGTGCGGATGGTAAAGCGCGAGCCTTGGCCATCCTCCGCGATGTCGATGAGGTGATAGCCGGCACGATGGGTGAACAGGCCGCGCACCGCCGAGCAGGACGGCGCGCCGAGGATCGGGACCGGCTTATGCGGCCCCCTGATGCGCACCAGCGAGGTACGATGGTTGTGGCCGTGCAGAATGAGCTCGGCGCCGGTGCGGGCGATGACCGCCTGGAAGGCGTCGGCGTCGGTGAGCTGCCGGCCGGCCTTCGCGCCCTCGTAATAGGGCGGATGGTGCAGCATGACGATGCGGCAGAGACCCTCGCGCCCGAGGCCGGACAGGATCTCGCCCATGGCGGCGAGCTGCCTGTCGCCGAGCGTGCCGCTCGCCACAAAGGGGAGCGTCGGCACCGCCGAGGACAAGCCGACGAGCGCCACGCCCCCTCTGCGCCGGACATAGGGGAAGGACGGCATGGCGCCCTCTTTCGCATCGTCGGACAGCATCCAGGGCGCGATGGTGCGAATCAGCGCCTTCAGCGCGCCGCGCACATAGGCATCGTGATTGCCGGGCACGAAGCTCACGTAGTCCGGAGCGCCGAGCCGTTCCAGGAAGGCGCGGGCCACGGGAAATTCAGCGGCGAGCCCGATATTGGTGATGTCGCCGGTCAGCGCGATGTGGTCGGCCTTCTGCGCCTCCATATCCGCGATGATCCTGTCGAGGAGCGGCATGTCATGGATCGCCGCGCGGCCGCGCCGCCAGTTGACATAGCCGGTGAAGCGCTTGCCCATCAGCTCCCTGAGCTTGGGCGAGGGCAGCGGGCCGATGTGCGGATCAGAGATATGGGCCAGGAGCATGCGCGGTGAAGATCATCGATTGCGGAAGGCCACAGTGAAACTTCGCCCGCTTGCTCCGGGAAGAGAGGGCGTGCGAGGCGCTCAAGCCTGGTGTCCTTACAACGTGAGCGCAACGCTGAGAAGACCCTGCGCTTCGCCGCGCATGGTTCATTTGCCGCATCACCCGGCTTGCCGGCGGCCGGAGGCGGGGCGAAGCCCATTGATGGATCGGCCATTTGAGCCGGCTTGCCGGCGGCCGTGAGGAGCGGTTCACGCCCAGGCCGCAAGGGTCCGTGTATCCTATCGGACACTCAGCACTATCTCGTGTCGTCGGCCTCGTGATAGAAGCCAGCTCCAGTCATCCGGAACAGTCTGTTTTGCGTCTCATCTACGCTATCATGCATCTGTATTGGCGCTTCACGCGCGGCTTGACGCTTGGCGTCCGTGCCGTCGTGCTCGACACGGAGAACAGGGTTTTCCTCGTGCGCCACAGCTATGTGAAGGGTTGGCACCTGCCCGGCGGGGGCGTGGAACCGGGCGAGACCCTCGTCGAGGCGTTGAAGCGTGAACTCGAGGAGGA
Source organism: Chelatococcus asaccharovorans (assembly GCF_003201475.1). Lineage (GTDB taxonomy): Bacteria > Pseudomonadota > Alphaproteobacteria > Rhizobiales > Beijerinckiaceae > Chelatococcus > Chelatococcus asaccharovorans. Next base: position 82,952 of record NZ_QJJK01000009.1, read on the forward strand.
AGGCAATATCCTCCTGACCGGACGGCCGGCGTTGCACGGGGTTTTTCTCAACGGCCGCGCGCCCAATCGTGATCACGTGGCGATCTTTCTGGTGCGCAAGTTCCATCAGAGCGCGCCGCGGCGCGGCGATGCCGAGATCGTCGAGACGGGGTTCTTTTCGCTCGACGCTCTGCCGGAGGGCACCACCGAGGGCACCCGCGCCCGCATTCTCGAGATCAAGGCCGGGCTGCCCGCCGCCGCCCTATGGTGAGGACGGCCTGAAGCTGTCCACCGCCGGCAGGCGTTCCCTGTCGTGCGGGCTCGTGAAGTCGAGGGCCGGACCGGCGGGCACGATGCGCGTCGGGTTGATGGTGGTGTGGCTGCCGTAGTAGTGGCGTTTGATATGGGTGATGTCGACCGTCTCGGCGACGCCAGGAATCTGGTATAACTCTTTCAGATAATTCGATAAATTGGGATAGTCGGCGATGCGGCGCAGGTTGCATTTGAAATGCCCGACATAGACCGCATCGAAGCGCACCAGGGTCGTGAACAGCCGCCAGTCCGCTTCCGTCAGCCGTGAACCCGCGAGATAGCGCTGGCGCGACAGGCGCTCCTCGACCGTGTCGAGCGCCTGGAATAGGGTCGCGAAGGCTTCCTCATAGGCCTCCTGCGTCGTGGCGAAGCCGGCGCGATAGACCCCGTTGTTGATGGCGCGATAGACGAAGGCGTTGGTCGCGTCGATCTCCTCGCGCAACGCCGCGGGGTAGAAGTCGTAGGCGACATCGGTGAAGGCGGCGAAGGCGCCGTTGAACATCCGGATGATCTCGGCCGATTCGTTGCTCACGATCGTCTGCCGCTCGCTATCCCACAGGACGGGGACGGTGACACGGCCGGAATAGTCGTGCTTGGCCTTCACATAGATTTCATAGAGATAGCGGGCGTGGTTGACCGTATCGGGCACGACGCCCGACCCTTCCGTGAAGGTCCATCCGTGCTCGGCCATGAGCGGGGCGACAACGGACAGCCCGATCAGTCCGTCGAGCTTCTTGAGCTTGCGGAGGATGAGCGTGCGATGCGCCCAGGGGCAGGCCAGCGAGACATAGAGGTGGTAGCGGCCGGGTTCCACCTTGAAGCCGCCGCCGCCTGTCGGGCCCGGCGCGCCGTCAGCGGTCACCCAGTTGCGGAAGGCCGAATCCTGGCGCTCGAAGCGGCCGCCGGTCCTGGTCGTGTCATACCAGCGATCTTGCCATTGGCCTTCAACCAGCATTCCCATGCATCCTCCTCCTGTTGCCGTGCCATTCTTGCATGATATGGCGACGATCCGTCATGAGACGTAGATCTGGGCGTAGATCATGGGGCCTGCATGATGAGGCGTAGACGCGGGCGTCTCTCCATGCTAGAGGCCGCGCCACTTCATGTGGCTTCAGATCTTTCGGGATGTAACGGCCGTGCGCCAGGTGAGTTTGCAGCGACGACGATAAGGCTCAGTGCCCTGCGGCTTTCGCCGCGCGCGAACGCGTGGTTGGCCGCACGATCCGTCCCATTGCTGCTACCCCCCGTCCTTGACGGTTGCCGAGAGACCTCGCCATGACCGATCTCAAACTCAATTTGCGCCGCGAACTGCCCGAAGACGGCCACGCCGTCGAGAAGCTGCACGAGCGCGCCTTCGGGCCCGGCCGCTTCGCGCGGACGGCCTTTCGGCTGCGTGAGGGCGTGCCGCCGGTCGCCCGTCTGTCCTACACGGCGCTGGTCGGCACGCTGATCGTGGGGTCGGTGCGCCTCACCGAGGTTCGCGTCACGACCGGGGACAAGGTCCTCATGCTCGGGCCGCTGACGGTTGATCCCGCCTTCCACGACAGGGGTATCGGCGCGGCCCTCATGCGCCTGTCGCTGGATGCCGCGCGCGAGGACGGCTATCGGCTCGTCATCCTGGTGGGCGACGAGCCCTATTACAGCCGCTTCGGCTTCAAGGTCGTGCCGCCGGGCAAGCTGAAGCTGCCGGGACCGGTGGATGACCGGCGCTTCCTGTTCTGCCCGCTGGTGCCTGACGCCATGGAGACGACCGAGGGGATGGTGCTCCCGGCAGCCTGACCTGGCGCGGAAGGCGGCCCAGGCGCGGGCCTGCCTCGCCGTCGATCAGCGTCGCTAGCTTCGCCGCCGCCTTTGGCCTTCGACGAGCCAGGCCGCGAGAACGACGCCCGCCAGGAGGGCAAGGCCTGCGAAGCCGAGCCCGAGCGGCACCACCGTCACGCCGCGGACGATCGCGCTGTCGCTCGGCTTGAGGCCGATCCAGTCCCCGCCGGAAAAGCGCGAACCGCTGGACACCGTCAGTACGCGCGGAATGTCCATGCCGCTGCCGTTGGGCGCGATGCGACGCGCGCTTCCCCCGGTCTCGCGCGTGATCGGCTCAAGCCGGCCGGTATCGCTGAAGACATCGGCGAGCTCGCGCGGGTTTTCCGGCCCGACGCTGACGAAGGCCGTCAAATCGCCGCTCGTCAGCCGGTAGAGGCCGAGTTCGCTGACCGTCGCGCTCGACGTGAACAGTCCGGGTGCGCCGGGGCGCATGACGAGCTCGCGCTCCTCGCCGCCCGGCGCGAACAAGCGCACAGGCGGCGGCTGATCCGCCATGGTCTGCCGCTCGACGCTGATGGTCGTGCCGCGGGCCGAGGCGCGCAGCGCCTCCTCCTCGAGCTCCGGCTCCTTCATCATCCAATGGGCGAGCCGGCGCAGCAGGTCGACATGGGGCCCGCCGTTCTCGAAGCCCCGCGCCCATAGCCAGACGTGGTCCGACAGAAGCAGCGCGACCCGGCCCTTCCCCTCCCGGTTGAGGACGAGAAGCGGCCGCTCCTCCGCGCCCGCCATCACCACCGCGCCGCCGCGCACGTTGGAGCCGAGCAGGCGCAGCCACTCGCCCCAGCTCGGCGGCTCGCTGTCGCCGCCCGGCAGTTCGCGGGTCACCGGATGGCGGCTCCCGGCCGCGGTCACATCGGCGCGGAAGGGGCGCTCGACGATGCGGCCATCGGGGGTGGCGGGGAGCACCGCGCCGAGGGAGGTGCGGGCGAGGCTGGCGGAACTCGCAAATTCCGGTCCCGCCGCGACGAGAAGGGCGCCGCCGTCCTGCACGAACTGGACGATATTGTCGTAGTACATCGACGGCAGCACGCTCTGGTTGGCGTAGCGGTCGAAGATGATGAGATCGAAATCCTTGATGCGCTGCTGGAACAGTGCGCGCGTCGGGAAGGCGATCAGCGACAGCTCGTTGATCGGCGTGCCGTCCTGCTTCTCCGGCGGGCGCAGGATGGTGAAATGCACCAGGTCCACATTGGCATCGGACTTCAGGAGGTTGCGCCAGGTGCGCTCGCCGGGATGCGGCTCGCCCGAGACGAGCAGGACGCGGAGCTTGTCGCGCACGCCCTCAATGGTCACGACCTGGCGGTTGTTCGCGGTGGTGAGCTCGCCGGGCATGGCGTCCACCTCGACCTCGACGATATTCGGGCCGCCATGTTCGATGCGAACGGGGATGGACAGGGGCGCGTCGGCCAGGATTTCCCGCGTCAGAAGCACCTGCCCGTCGCGGCGCACGGTGAGCCGCATGCGGCCGTTGCCGCCGCGCTCGGAGGCCTGCACGCGCAGGATCTGGTCGCGGCCGACGATGCCGAAGCGCGGCGCCTCGATGAGGGCGACGCGCCGGTCGCGCTCGTCGGGCCGTCCCGTGATCAGGGCGTGCAGCGGCGCCTTGAAGCCCATCTGGTCGGCATTGGCCGGGATGTCATGCACCACACCGTCGGTGACCATGATGGCGCCCGCGACGCGTTCGGCCGGGACGTCGGCCAGCGCCCGCCCGAGCGCCGTGAACAGGCGTGTGCCTTCGTCGCCTGCGCCATCCGGCACATCGACGATGCGCGTCTCGATATCCGGCAGCTGGGCGAGCCGTTGTTCGAGGGCGCTGGCGGCCGCGTCGGTCTGGGCGCGGCGATCGCCGAGCTGCTGCGAACCGCTGCGGTCCACCACGACGACGGCGATATCCTTCGCCTTCTCACGATTTTCCTGGACGATGGCGGGATTGGCGAGGCCGGCCAGAAGCAGCGCCAGCGCGAGCGCACGGACGATGGCCACGGTCCCGCGCGCGAGCACCGCCACCACCACGGCGATGGCCACGAGAGCGGCCAGGCCGTAGATGACGGAGAGCGGCACGAGCGGCGAGAAGCTCAGGCTCAGCATAAGCGGCTCCTATTGCCCGAGCCGTTCGAGCAACGCGGGGACATGGACCTGATCGGCCTTGTAGTTGCCGGTCAGCGCATACATCACGATGTTGATGCCGCTGCGATAGGACATCTCCCGCTGGCGCGGATCGGGACCGAGCACGGGATAAAGCGGCGACCCGTCCGCACCGACGGCCCAGGCAGCGGCAAGGTCGTTGCCGGTGATGATGATCGGCGAAACCCCATCACCGGCGCGCGCGGGGCGGCGCTCGCCATCGACGGCTGGCGGCAAGGCCTCCACCCAGGTTGGCCCCCTGTCGTAGCGGCCGGGGAACGTGTCGAGCAGATAGAAGGCCTTGGTCAGGACGTGGTCCGGGGGGACCGGCTCGAGCTCGGGAATGTCGAGGCTCGCCAGCATGCGGCGAAGCTGCTGCGTTTCCGGCGAGGTCTGGCCGTTGGCGCGCAAGGCATCGCGCGTGTCGAAGATCACCGTGCCGCCGTTCTTCATGAAGGTATCGAGACGCCTGAGAGCGGCATCCGGCGGAAGCGGCCGGCCTGCGACGACCGGCCAGTAGATGAGCGGATAGAAGGAGAGCTCGTCGCGGCTGGGATCGATGCCGATCGGCTCTGCGGGCTCGAAGGTCGTCCGCGCCATCAGCGCGTCGGTGAGCCCGACGAGGCCCGCGCGGCTCGTCGCATCCACCTGCTGGTCACCCGTGACGACATAGGCGAGGCGGGTGTGGAGCGCGGAGGCGATGTCCTCCTGCCGCAGAGGGGGGGTGGACGAGGCCGCGGGCTTGGGCGGTATCTCGGCCGCCACCGCCGGTGACATCAGGGCGAGCGCCCCCAGCGATGCCGCGACGGCGAAAGCGGCGATCGCAGCGGCAGCTGCCCCGCGCCGGCGCCCGAAGCGCCGGAGATGCCCGCCCATCCAGGCCGCGATCAAGGTATCGAGGGCGAGCAGGACGAGGGCCGCGGTGATCAGGCTTCCACGCAGATCGATCGCCTCCGGCCGGGCAATCGGCCTGACGTCTGCGGCGAGCGCCGTGATGTCGAGCGGATTGAGGCGGTCGGCGGGGATGAGGACGTTCACGGCTTGCAGCCCCTCGTTGGGCCCATAGAGGCCGGCGGGGTGGTCGGGCGTGGCGCGTCCGGCATAGCCGCGCGGCACGGGCTTGGCCGTGGCGGGCGGGGCCGAGAACACGCCGAAACCATCCAGAATATGCCGGGGTGCAACCGTCTCGGTACTCGACGCGGTCCCCGTTTCGGTCACCGGCGTACCCGCAAGCTGGACGATCTTGCGCAGCATCTCGACGAAGAGGCCCGACATGGGCAGGTTCGACCAGGATGGATCGGCGGTTAGGTGGAACAGCACGATCTGACCTTCTCCGCGCCGCTCGGCCGTCACGATGGGTGTGCCATCGGACAGGGAGGCCCAGGTGCGCGCGGCGAGGTTGCCATCCGGCTCGGCGAGGATCTGCCGCTGCACGCTGACGTCGGCCGGCACGGCAAGATCCGCGAAGGGACTGGGCTGCGCGAAGGGCGCGAGCGCCTTCGGCGTATCCCAGGACAGGGACCCGCCGAGACTGCGCCCGCCACGCCTGAGCTTCACCGGCACCAGCGCGTCGTTGCCGGCGGCCAGGCGTGAACCGGCGAAGCGCACGAGAATGCCGCCATCGTCGACATAGCGCGTCAGTCGGTCCACGGATTGCGGATCGAGCACGCCGATATCCGTCAGCACGATCACCGAGACCTGCTGCTCGATGAGCGCGCTGATGGCTTCGGCCACGCCGCCGCGCGGCTCGCGCAGCTCGGCGAAGGGCTGCAACGCCCGCGCCACGTAGTAGGTCGGTGCCAGGAGGGGCTGGGCGATGTCGGCGCTGGCGCCGGAGACCAGGCCGACGCTGCGGCGCTTGCCGTCGTCGCCGACGAGCGAGACCGCGCCTGCCGAATTCTCGTCGACGATCTCGACGCGCGTGATGGCATTGCGGATCTCGACCGGCAGCGTGAAGCGCGCCGTCGTTTCCGTCGCGCCGGCGGGAAAGGCGAACGGTGTTTCGCCAAGCGGCAGTCCCTTGAGGTCCACCGCGCGCAGGGTGCCGCGATCGCGGCCCGCCGCGGTCGGCCGGACGACCGTGACGTCGAAGCCCGCACTGACATTGGCGGTCGCCGTCAGCGCGAAGGGCTGGGAGGTCTCGCGGCGATAGACCGTCACGGGATGCGAGCCCTTGATGGCGGCGAGGCCCGACACGAACTGGTCTTCCTCCACGCGGAGGCCGCTTGTCAGCCAGACGATGTCCGCCTCCGGCTGGGCGTTCAGGAAGGCGCTGATGCTCGCCAGATGCTCGTTGCGCCGGCTGGAAAAGGGAAGTGGCGCGATGGCGCGCAGGCGCTCGGCCGCCTGGCCGGCGTCGCCCATGGTCACGTCCGATGTCAGCGGGCCTCCCAGCGCGACAATCGCCACGGGCCGTTCATTCCGTGCGGCGGTGGCGATGACCCCGGCGGCGAGATCCATCCGCTCCTGCCAATCGCCCGCGGCGGCAAAATCGTTGTCCACCAGCAGAAGGAGCGGCCCGCGGCCGGCGGCCGCATCGCCCGCCGGCGGGTTCCACACCGGCCCGGCGGCAGCGAGGATGAGCAGCGCCGCGATCAGGAGCCGCAGCAGGAGCAGCCACCAGGGCGTCCGCGCGGGCGTCTCCTGCTTCGGCAGGATGTCGGTGATGACGGCGAGCGGGGGAAAGGCGATGCGGCGCGGCTGCGGCGGCGTGACCCGCAGCATGAGCCAGATCGCCGGCAGGGTGGCGAGCGCAGCGAGGACGAGGGGGGCGGTGAAGGCGAGCGGTAAACCGAACATCGACTACCTCCCCGGGGCCAGCGGCTGCAGCGCGGCGGCACCGCGGCTGGTCGCAATGAGATTGAGGAGGCGCAGGACCACGCCCGATGCCGGCTGATCCGTGTGATGGAGCGAGAGCGTCCAGCCGCGGGAGGCGAGGGCGGCGGTGACCTCGTCGCGATGACGCGCGATGCGCCGGCGATAGTCCTCGCCCCAGGTCGTCGCGTCGCCGATCCTGAGATGGGTGCCGTCCTCCGGGTTCTCAAGCTCGGCCTGGCCGCGAAAGGGGAAGGTCTCCTCGACCGGGTCGATGATCATCACGCAATGGCCGCGCGCACCGCGCGCCGCGATGGTCTCGACGACATTGCGCAGCCGGGCGGGCTCGACCAGGAAATCGCTGATCAGGATCGCCTCGTTCAGCGGCGGCAGGGCCTGCGGGGGCGGCAGGTCCGCCTTGAGGCCCTGCGTATCGGCGACGATCGCCTCGGCGAGGAGCTCGACGATACGCCGCGAGGCGCGGGGCGGCATCGCCCCCATCAGGCCGATGCGCTCGCCGCCCTCGACCAATGCGTCGCCAAGGGCAAGGCCGATGACGAGGGCACGCTCGATCTTCGAGGCGCTGGCGAGCGTCGATGTGAAGCCCATCGAGGCGGAGCGGTCCATCCACAGCCAGACGCTTTGCGCGGCTTCCCATTCGCGCTCGCGCACATAGAGCCGGTCGTCGCGGGCGGAGCGTCGCCAGTCGATGCGCGCCATCGCCTCGCCCGAGGTGAAAGGGCGGAACTGCCAGAAGCTCTCGCCGGTGCCGGCGCGGCGGCGTCCATGGATGCCGTGGGCAACCGAGGCCGAGACGCGGCGCGCCTCCAGCACGATGCGCGGCAGGCGCTCGGCCAGCGACATCGCGGCATCGGCTTCGCGCCGGCCCGGCGATCGGTCTGCGAGCGGTAGAACCTCAACACGCGCCATTGCAATGCCTCTAGCCGAGCCGCGCCACGAGCCGCTTGATCAGCCCGGACACGGTCTCGCCATCGGCGCGTGCCGCGAAAGTCAAAGCCATGCGGTGTTTGAGGACGGGTTCAGCGAGCGCGGCGACGTCATCGAGCGAGGGCGCCAGGCGCCCATCGACGAGCGCGCGGGCGCGAACCGCAAGAATCAGCGCCTGGCTGGCGCGCGGACCCGGCCCCCATGCCAGCAGGTTGGTCACCTCGTCCGGTCCGTCGCCGGGGCGGGCCGAGCGCACGAGATCGAGAATGGCATCCACCACCTTGTCGCCGGCCGGCAGGCGCCGCACCAGGCGCTGGATATTGAGGAGGCCATCGGCGGTCAGCGCCGCCGTCGGCACCACGGTCTCCGAGGTGGTCGTCTCCAGGAGAATGCGCCGCTCGGCGGCGCGGCTGGGATAGCCCACGTCGATCTGCAGCAGGAAGCGGTCAAGCTGCGCTTCGGGCAACGGATAGGTGCCTTCCTGCTCGATCGGGTTCTGCGTGGCGAGCACATGGAACGGCCGGGGCAGGTCGTGGCGCTCACCGGCAACGGTGACATGGTGCTCCTGCATGGCCTGCAGGAGCGCGGACTGGGTGCGCGGGCTCGCGCGGTTGATCTCGTCCGCCATCAGAAGCTGGGCGAAGATCGGCCCGCGCACGAAGCGGAAGCTGCGCTTGTGATCGGCCGTTTCGTCGAGGATCTCGCTGCCGAGGATGTCGGAGGGCATCAGATCCGGCGTGAACTGAACGCGTTGGGCATCGAGCCCGAGCACGGTGCCAAGCGCCTCGACCAGCTTTGTCTTGGCAAGGCCGGGAACGCCGACAAGAAGGCCGTGGCCACCGGCGAGGATGGTGACGAGCGCCAGTTCGACCACATGTTCCTGGCCAAAGATCACAGAGCCGATGGAACCCTTGGCCTTGCCGATCGTATCGAGAGCGGCCTCGGCTGCCGCGACGACGGCCTGGTCGATCGTTGTGGGCGCCACGGCTGCAGCCTCAGAGCGCGTCCCTGCCGTCATTCGTCTTTCTCCTTCAAAGCCCATCCGGTTATCTGGGCCGAGATCGCGATTGCCATCAAGGCCGATGCAAGCACGATGCCGCGAGGAACCAAACTATCAACGTTATTCGTCTTTGCGCCGTTCCTCTGTTCATGCGGCCCGACGCAGCCTACATGCATTATGGCATGGATCGCCTTTGGACCCTTGCCATTGGACCATCACCTTTGGACCATCACCTTGCACCCCCGGACCTTGCACCCCCGGACCTGGCGTTCCCGGCCGGCGTGCCGAGCGGCGGGTTTCCGGTTCCTGTGAGACCGCGCGTCCTTCGCTCATGACGAAAACGTGTCGGGCCATAACAACATATTGGTAAGATGACGAGAAACTGCGGCCGAGTTGGGGCTGAATGAATGGTTGGACCACAACAAGATGTGAGTGAAGGCCAGCGGGCACAAGGAGCTGGCATTCCGTCATTGGCGGGGCTGAGCGCCGTCACGCCGGGCCGGGGTCCGGCGCCTGTCGATCAGTGGCACCCGCCGTTCTGTGGGGCCATCGACATGCGCATCGCGGCCGACGGGACCTGGTTTTACGAGGGCAGTCCGATTCGCCGGCCGGCGCTGGTGAAATTGTTTGCCTCCATTCTGCGCAAGGACCCCGATGGCTATGTCTTGGTCACGCCTGTCGAATGTGTGGGCATCTCAGTCGACGACCTACCGTTTCTGGCGGTGGAGATGGCGCGCGACGCGGGAGGCGCTCTCCATTTCCGCACCAATGTCGACGATATCGTCGCCGTGGATGCCGACCATCCGCTGCGTTTCGAGACGGATGCCGACGGCGGCCTCAAGCCTTACGTGCGCGTGCGCGCCGACCTCTGGGCACGCCTGACACGCGCCCTTGTTCATGATCTCGTGGACGGGGCAGAGGAGCGGAACGGCTCGTTCGGGGTGCCCTCGGGCGATCTGTTCTTCCCCATCGCCGCCATGCACGAACTCGATGCAGAGCTCGCGGCGGCTGATCCGTCGCCATCGTAGAGGCCGAAGGGCGCGCAATGACTGAGCATTTCGATCGCGTGACCTTCAGGGCGCTTGCCCGTGAGCGCCTATGGCCGACGCCCCCGTCCGCGCATAATGCGGGCCGCGCCGGCGAAAATCTTATGGGGCAGCCGCTCCCGCGCGAACGGCTCAGTGAGCCGCGCCCGGCGGCCGTCCTGGTGCCCGTCGTGGGGCGGGGGCCCGAAGTGACGGTTCTCCTGACCCAGCGCTCTGCGCATCTGCGCAACCACGCCTCGCAGATTGCATTCCCCGGCGGTCGTGTCGATGCGACGGACCCGACACCGCTTGCCACGGCGCTCAGGGAAACCGAGGAGGAGGTCGGCCTCGCCCGTCGCTATGTCGAACCCCTCGGGTATCTGGATACTCTGCGCACGCCGAGCGGCTTCAGCATCGTGCCCGTCGTCGCCTGGGTCGAGCCAGGTTTTGACCTCGTGCGGAATCCGGACGAGGTCGACGACATCTTCGAGGTGCCATTCAGCTTTTTGATGAACGCGGGCAATCATCAGAGAATGATGCGCGAATATCCCGGCGGACCGAGAGAAATTTATGCAATGCCGTATGGGGAGCGCCATATCTGGGGGGTAACGGCGAAAATCATCCGCAATCTCTACGAAAAGCTCTATGAGGGGGTATGACCAGAGCCGTTTTTGAAGGATTGGTGCTGTTTCTGGCGCCGTTTGCACTTTTCGCCCTCTATCTCGGTGCCAGGCGACGCAACCCGTTTACGCGACAGGCATGGGATGGCCATGTTCACTGGCTCGTCCTCACGGGTCTTGTCGTGGTCATCGCCTCATTCGTCTATATCGGGCTGGTGGCTGAGCGCAGCACGGGCGCGTGGGTCCCGACGCATCTCAAGGATGGCGTGCTCGTTCCCGGACATTTCGAATGACCGGCGCGGCCGTGAGCGATGCCTGTGCCCAGCGCCTTGGCGGACTTCTCTCGCGGCCCTCCCTGCAACGCCTGTTCGAGGCGCTCGCCGCGCCGACGGAGGAAACGCGCATTGTCGGCGGCGCCGTGCGCAATGCGCTGCTTTCCCGGCCGATCAACGACATCGACTGCGCCACCACGCTGCAGCCGCACGAGGTCGTGCGCCGCGCCAGCGCCGCGGGCCTGCGCACGATCCCGACGGGACTTGAGCATGGGACGGTCACCCTTCTGGTGGACGGTGACGCCTACGAGGTGACGACCCTGCGCGAGGATGTCGCCACCGATGGGCGCCGCGCAACCGTGGCTTTCAGCAAGAGCTTCGCGGCCGACGCGGCGCGCCGCGACTTCACGATCAATGCGCTTTATCTCGGCCGGGACGGCCGCCTGCATGATCCGGTGGGCGGCCTGGCCGATATCGCGGCGCGGCGCGTCCGTTTCATCGGTGACCCCGATACGCGCATTCGCGAAGATTTTCTGCGCATCCTGCGCTTCTTCCGCTTTCATGCCGATTATGCGGCCGGCCCGCTCGACGCCGACGGCATGGCGGCGTCGATCCGCCTGCGCGCGGGGCTGGACGGTCTCTCCCGCGAGCGCGTGCGTGCTGAACTCCTGAAGCTTCTCGTTGCGCACCGTGCCGTGGAGACGGTTGACGCCATGGCGGATGCCGGCCTGTTGCTGCGCGTCATCGGAGGGGTCGGCGAACGCGGGCGTCTGGCCCGGCTGGCGTCCGGCGAGGCCGTGTGCGCAACCTTGCCGGACGGCGTGTTGCGGCTTGCTGCGCTGGCCGTGACGACGCGCGAGGACGCGGCGCGGCTGAAGCTGATCCTGCGGCTCTCCAATGGCGAGGTCGCGCGGCTGTCGGCTTATGCTGCGCTGCTGGAGCGGCTCAGGGGCACGGACAAGCCGCTCGATGCCCGCGCGATCCGGCGGCTTGCGGTGACCGTTGGTCTCGCGCCGGTGAGCGATGTGCTGGCCGTCGTCGCCGGGGAGCCGCGGCCTGTGCTTTCAGCCGATGCGGAGGCCCGGCTCAAGGCCTATCGCGCCGGCGAACCCGTTCCGGCTTTCCGCCTGTCGGGGAAAGACGCGCTCGCGCTCGGTGTCGAGAGAGGGCCTGCGGTCGGCCGTGTCCTCGCGCGGGCGAAGGCGCTCTGGCTCGACGACGATTGCCCTGAGGGCCTGGCCGAGGCGCGGGCGCTCCTTGCCCGGGCTGTCAAGGAGCTGTCAGGCGAATCAGCGCAAGAGTGACCAGGACTGCAAGAATGACCAGAACTGCAAGAATGACCAGAACTGACAGAGTGACTCGCACATAGCCTCGACCAGGGGTAGCATGGCTGAGCGGGCGTCTCCCATCAGGCGGCGCCCGGACAGGCTGTAACCGGACATCGTCATGGCTCGCACCGTTCAGCGTCCCTCCGATCTTGCGCAGCGCCTGGCGGCGCGGCGCGATGTTGTCCAGCGGCGTGAGCGTGATGCGACAAACTCGCCCTGGCGGCGCGAGACCTTCATCCTGCCGCGCGAGGCGGCCAGGGAGAAGGCGCGGGAATGGTTCGAGCGCTTTCCGAAAGCCGCCTATATGACCGAGGTCGAAAACTGGCGCGAGCTCGACGACGGGCGCATCGAATTCACCATTCGCTGCCTGCCGAGCGCGGATTGACGGCTGAACGGCGACCGCTTGGTCATCCCGGGGCAAGGCGCAGGCTGGCCGGGAACTATGAACATTGTCGATGCCGCATGGATAGGCGCCGTGTTCATGGATCCCGGACAGCGGCTTTGCCGCTTCCGGGATGACGCGGGAGTGGTGCGGCTCTATGATCATCGGACCGGTGCGGGACTATCCTCGCCGGTCATTCCGGGGCCACGCGCAGCGTGGAGCCGGAACCCATGAACACCGGCATGGGCCATTGATCACCCGTCGTATGCATGGATCCCGGACAGCCGCTTTGCGGCTTCCGGGATGACAATGGCGGTTCTTTTCGAGCGGTTGATCAGGGTAGGCTCCGGCCACGAACGCGGAAGCGATTTACGGCCAGCGGACGCTCGGCGGCATCGACGACAGGATCGAATCGACATTGCCGCCGGTCTTCAGGCCGAACAGCGTGCCGCGATCGTAGAGCAGATTGAATTCCACGTAGCGACCGCGGCGGATGCACTGTTCCTCGCGATCGGCGTCGGTCCAGGGCATCTCGACGTTGTTGGTGACGATGCGCGGGTAGATCGCAAGGAAGGCCTCGCCGACGCTGCGGGTGAAGGCCATGTCCCTCCCAAAATCGCCGGACCAGTGGTGATCGTAGAAGATGCCGCCGATGCCGCGCGGCTCCTTGCGGTGGGGCAGATAGAAATACTCGTCGCACCAGTCCTTGTAGCGTCCATAGGGCGCGACCGCGGCATGGGCCTCGCAGGCCGCGCGCATCGCGGCATGGAAGGCGATCGCGTCAGGATCGTCCTGGCTGCGCCGGCGGTCGAGCACCGGCGTCAGATCCGCCCCGCCGCCGAACCACGATTTCGAGGTGGCGACGAGACGCGTGTTCATGTGAACCGTGGGCACATTCGGGTTCCACGGATGGGCGATCAGCGAAATTCCCGTTGCGAAGAAGCGCGGATCAGCCTCGGTGCCGGGAATCTGGCTGCGGAACTCGGGCGCGAACTCGCCGTGCACGGTCGAGCAATGGACGCCGACCTTCTCGAACACCCGGCCGCGCATGATGGCCATCGTCCCGCCGCCACCATCGGCTCCGGTGTGGTCCTGGCGTTGCCATGGCGTGCGCACGAAGCGTCCCGGCGCCGTCGCCTCAGGGAAAAACGGGCCGGTTGCCGCGTCCTCGAGCGCCTCGTAGCTGGCGCATATGCGGTCGCGCAGCGCCTCGAACCATTGGCGGGCCTCGTCGCGCTGGGCTTCGGTGGCGATGATGTCGGTGACGGCGGAACCCATGGCAGCTCCTTCGGGAGGTTCTATCTGGATGTATCGTCCGGGTGCCTGGCTCAAGGCCCGGGCTGCGAGCCCGGCCAGCCGTCCGTTTGTCGCAGCGCCTCGCCCGCTATCATGGCGGCGGCGACCGCCACATTGAGCGAGCGCAAATCGGCCACCATTGGCACGGTGATGCGGGCATCTGCCGCAGCATGCACCGCTGGGGGCACCCCCGCCGATTCGCGACCGAGGAGGGTGATGTCGCCCGGAGCGAAAGCGAAACGCGTGTAGGGCGTGGCGCCTTGCGTCGTTGCCAGCACGAGCCGGCGCCCTGCCTGCCGTCGCCAGGTATCGAAGGCGGTCCATGACACATGACGCGTGATCGTCACACGGTCGAGATAGTCCATCCCCGCCCGCCGGAAGGCGCGGTCGCTGACCGGGAAGCCCGCCGGCTCGATGATATGGGCCTCGATGGCAAGGCAGGCGCAGAGCCGGAGCAGGGTACCGGTGTTCTGCGGAATGTCCGGCTGGTAAAGGGCAAGTGCAATGGGAGCATTGAGCATGCGGAGGGCCTGCGCGCTTCCGTGTCCGACGTCAAGCCGTCTCCTGGGGCCGCCAAGCGTACCTTCCGGCAGCGGCCAACTGCGATGCGGGCCAAGCCTGCGCCTGCCGCACGTCACGGTTGCGCCCCTTTTCTGGGCGAATCGCTAGAGGCGTGTATCCTGTCCGGCTTCTCAAGATTTGACCGAGGGTTATGCCGTGCTGCAGCGCCTGTTGCAAAGATGCCTGAACTGGTGCGAGCGTCGCGTCGACGTGTTCGCTCCGTTCGACGATATGCGCATGCCGCCGGAGAGCTTCCTCGGCTTCGCCTGGTATTACCTTAAGCCGGTGCGCGGCTGGCTTGTGCTCATCCTTTTGAGCTCGCTCGTCATCTCGATCGTCGATTCGTCGCTGCTCTTGATCGTCGGCTGGCTTGTCGACCGGCTGGCTGGCGCGACACCCGCGCAGTTCTTCGCGGACTATGGCGCGATCGTCATTGGCGGCGGCGCGGCGATCCTCGTGCTGCGGCCCCTGTTCACCGCGGTCAATGACATGCTTGTCGACCAGGTGGTCGTGCCGCAGCTCACCAATATGATCCGCTGGCGCGCGCATCTCTACACGATCAACCACTCGCTCGCGTATTTTCAGGGCGATTTCGCCGGACGTCTCGCCAACCGCATCGTGCAGGTGGGACCGGCGCTGCGTGAAATCGCCACCGGCGTTGTGGATAACCTGTGGTTCGTTGCGGTCTATGCGATTACGGCGATCACCGTCTTCGGGCAGATCGGCCTGCTGCTCGCCGTGCCGGTGGTTGCCTGGGTCGTCCTTTATATCGCGCTGCTCGTCTATTTCGTGCCCCGCGCCCAAGCGCGTTCCCAGGCGGTGGCGGACAGGCGCTCCTATCTCGTCGGGCGCGTCGTCGATACCTATACGAACATCATGACCGTCAAGCTGTTTGCACGGGTGTCCGAGGAACGCTCGGCGGTGCGCGAGGCGATTGCCGACCATACCGCGACGATGCTGGTGCAGATGCGGCTGATGACCGGCGTCAGCGTGACCTTGTCGGTCTTGAATACCGTGCTGTTCGTGGTCTCCACGGGCGCGGCCATCTATCTGTGGTCGCTCGGCCAGATGAGCCCTGGCGCCATTGCCGCGTCGCTGGCGCTCGTCCTGCGCATTATCACCATGTCCGGCTGGGTCATGCAGGTTGTGCGCACATTGTTCGACAATGTGGGCACCGTGCAGGAGAGCATGGATACCATCGTGCGGCCGCATGGGGTCGTCGACGCGCCCGACGCCAAGCCGCTCGTCGTGACCGGCGGCGAGATCCGCTTCGAGAACGTGCGCTTCCACTATGGCCGCACCTCCGGCGTCGTCGAGAATCTCGACCTTGTGGTTAAGCCTGGGGAAAAGGTGGGATTGGTCGGGCCGAGCGGCGCGGGCAAGTCCACCCTCGTGAGCCTTCTCCTGCGGCTTTATGACCTCGAAGGCGGGCGCATCCTCATCGACGGCCAGGATATTGCCAAGACGTCACAGGATTCGCTGCGCCAGCAGATCGCGGTCGTCAGCCAGGATACCTCCCTTCTGCATCGCTCGATCCGCGACAACATCCGCTATGGCAGGCCCGAGGCTTCGGAGGACGCGGTCCGCCATGCCGCGCGGCTGGCCGATGCCGAAGCCTTCATCGCCGGCCTTGAGGATCATCGCGGCCGCCGCGGCTTCGATTCGCACGTGGGCGAGAGGGGCGTGAAGCTCTCCGGGGGGCAGCGCCAGCGCATCGCCATCGCCCGCGTCCTCCTGAAGAACGCGCCGATCCTGGTGCTCGACGAGGCCACATCGGCGCTTGATTCGGAGGCCGAGGCCGCCATCCAGAGCCAGCTCGCGCATCTGATGGAGGGCAAGACGGTCATCGCGATCGCCCATCGCCTGTCGACGATCGCGGCGCTCGACCGGCTCGTCGTCATGGATCGGGGGGCGATCGTCGAACAGGGCACCCATGAGGAACTGATCGCCCGGGGCGGCCTCTATGCAAGACTATGGCACAGGCAATCGGGCGGGTTCCTTGCCTCCGACGGTGCGGCGGCCCTTCAGGCGGAGGCCGTTTCCTAGAGCAAGTCCGTCTTTTGCGGACTTGCTCCGCTCAAAAAATGACGAGCAAATTCATCGGCTTAGATGGCATAAAACGATTCCATCTAAGCCGGATTTGCTCTAGCGGAATGAATGTTCCATCCGGCACCTGCCTGATCTCGGCCGTGAGACCGAATGTCGAATGCGAGAGTTCCACGAGAGCGGGAAACGGGCGCCGTGCGGCGCCCCAGCGACATTTCCGAGCGCGACCCAGCCTATGGACATGCTTCTAGAACCATGCCAAAGAGCCGCCTCGTGGCGAAGGTGATGGGCGACTCCCGGTCGCATTGCGGCCATCGTCGCGCCGTGTTTGTTGCTAAAGCGGCAGCATTGCTGCCTTGCGGGAGGTCTCGTTCGGGATGGCGATCCGAGGACTAGCGTTCTCATTGCTTTCCGGTGGGGCCAACCTGGGTCGTGCTGACGTCAGGACTATGGATCCGACGCCAGTAGAACCGGAATATCGAGGACTGGGGAGCCGTTGTGGCTGAGATAGCAAGTTCTGAGCCGACCAGGCGGGATTTTCTCTACATTGCAACGGGTGCCGTGGGCGCCGTTGGTTTGGCGAGCGTGGCCTGGCCTTTCATCAGCCAGATGAACCCCGATGCGTCCACGCTCGCGCTGAGCACGGTGGAAGTCGACGTCGGCCAGGTGGCCGAAGGACAGAGCATCACCGTCAAGTGGCGCGGCAAGCCGGTTTTCATTCGCCATCGCACACCGAAGGAAATCGATGAAGCCAAGAGCGTCCCCGTGGCGCAGCTTATCGATCGTGACGCCCGCAACGCCAATCTGGCGTCGGATGCGGAGGCGACGGATGTCAACAGAAGCGCGCCCGGCAAGGAAGCCTGGCTGATCATGGTCGGCATCTGCACCCATCTCGGCTGCGTGCCGCTCGGCGAGCAGGGCAACTACGACGGCTGGTTCTGCCCCTGCCATGGCTCGCAATATGATTCCGCCGGACGCGTCCGCGTCGGGCCTGCGCCGGAAAACATGCATATTCCGGTCTATTCCTTCATTTCCGATACGACCGTGCGCATCGGTTGATTGCCGCCAGAAGCGTGAAGCCGGGGAGCCACCTGAGAGAGCCATGAGCAGCGGACATTCGACCTACGTTCCGAAAAGCGCATTCATGAAGTGGTTCGAGAGCCGCCTTCCCCTGGGCGGTCTCATCCATTCGTCGTTTATCGCCTATCCGGTTCCGCGCAACCTCAACTACCTGTGGACCTTCGGCGGCATCCTGTCGTTCATGCTGGTTGCGCAGATCGTCACGGGTGTCGTGCTGGTGATGCATTACACGCCGCATGTGACGCTGGCCTTCAATTCGGTCGAGCACATCATGCGCGACGTGAACTACGGCTGGTTGATCCGCTACCTCCATTCCAATGGCGCGTCGATGTTCTTCATCGCCGTGTATATCCACATGTTCCGCGGCATGTACTATGGCTCCTACAAGGCGCCGCGCGAGGTGCTGTGGATCCTCGGCGTGATCATCTTCCTC
The DNA here is from genome assembly GCF_003201475.1 of Chelatococcus asaccharovorans. Taxonomy (GTDB): domain Bacteria; phylum Pseudomonadota; class Alphaproteobacteria; order Rhizobiales; family Beijerinckiaceae; genus Chelatococcus; species Chelatococcus asaccharovorans. The sequence continues at coordinate 100,993 of NZ_QJJK01000009.1, forward strand.
CTGATGATGGCAACGGCCTTCATGGGTTACGTCTTGCCCTGGGGACAGATGAGCTTCTGGGGCGCCACCGTCATCACCAACCTGTTCTCGGCGCTGCCCTTCGTCGGCGAGCCGATCGTGACGTGGCTGTGGGGAGGCTTCTCGGTGGACAATCCGACGCTCAACCGCTTCTTCTCGCTGCACTACCTGCTGCCGTTCATGATCGCCGGCGTCGTCGGGCTCCACGTCTGGGCGTTGCATGTGGTTGGCCAGAACAACCCGACCGGCGTCGAAATCAAGGACGTGAGGAAGGACACCGTGCCCTTCACGCCCTATGCGACCATCAAGGACGGATTCGGCATCGTCTGTTTCATGCTGTTGTTCGCCTGGTTCGTGTTCTACCAGCCGAACTACATGGGCCACGCTGACAACTACATACCGGCCAACCCGCTGGTGACGCCCGCCCACATCGTTCCGGAATGGTACTTCCTGCCGTTCTACGCGATCCTTCGCTCGATCCCGGACAAGCTCGGCGGCGTCCTGGCGATGTTCGGTGCCATCGCGGTGCTGGCTTTCCTGCCGTGGCTCGATACCTCCAAGGTGCGCTCGGCCGTCTACCGCCCGATCTACCGGCAGCTCTTCTGGGTGCTGGTCCTGGTGTCGATCGGTCTCGGCTATCTCGGCGCGATGCCGCCCGAGGGCGGATATGTCATCGCCTCGCGTCTCTTGACGGCCTATTACTTCATCCACTTCCTCGTTCTTCTGCCGTTGCTCGGCCTCATCGAGAAGCCGAAGGCGCTGCCGAATTCCATTGCCGATGCCGTGCTGACCAAGCACGCCGGTGCCGGCGGGGCCGTGGTGGCGCAGGGTGCGGTCTCCGCGCCGAACACGAAGGGATGACGGCCCGTCGCAAGACAGGCTCCCGTCCGCTCGTCAGCGTTCAGAACTGGGCGTTGTCAGGCGGGACGGACAGAATGATGGTTCAGACGGGCCGGTCAATGGCCATCGCCGAGGGATTTTGAGGGATATGTCGAAGCCTGGTCTTCTCATCGCCGGTGTGGTGGCCGCCATGGTCGCGCTTGCCGGTGCGGCATCGGTGCCGGCGCACGCCGCCGAGGGCGCGCCGAAACCTCCCCGCGAATCGTGGAGCTTCTCGGGTCCCTTCGGCACCTACGACCGTGCCCAGCTCCAGCGTGGCTTCAAGGTTTACCGCGAGGTCTGCTCGTCCTGCCATGGCCTTGGCCTTGTGGCATTCCGCAACCTCGCCGAGCCCGGCGGTCCCGAGTTCAGCGAGGCGCAGGTCAAGGCGCTCGCCGCCACGTACCAAATTCACGACGGGCCGAATGACGCGGGCGACATGTTCGACCGTCCCGGCCGGCCAGCGGACCGCTTCCCGTTGCCGTTCCCGAACGAGCAGGCGGCGCGGGCCTCCAACGGCGGCGCCTTCCCGCCGGATTTCTCGCTGCTCGCCAAAGCCCGGACCTTCGAGCGCGGCTTCCCGTGGTTTCTCATCGATGCGGTGACGCAGTACCAGGAACAGGGGCCGGATTACATCCACGGCATCATCAACGGCTATGTGCCTGCGCCGGCGGGGTTCGAGCTGCAGCCGGGCCAGCACTACAACGAATATTTCCCCGGCCATCGCATCGCGATGCCGAAGCCGATCAACGACGGTCAGGTGGAGTACCCGAAGCTCCCGAACGGGCAGCCGCAGGTTCCCGAGACCGTCGATCAGTACAGCCGCGACGTGACCGCCTTCATGATGTGGGCTGCCGAGCCGCATCTGGAAGCCCGCAAGCAGATGGGCTTCAAGGTCATGGTGTTCCTGATCGTGTTCGCCGGGCTGCTCTACTTCACCAAGAAGAAGATCTGGGCCAAGGCTCACGACGAGGAAGCCAAGGCCTGACCTGAGCGCCATGCCTGCGCGTTGACGCTGTCGGTTCTCTTTCATGGCCGTCCCTCGGGGCGGCCATATTCTTTCGCGGACCGCTCCATTTTTCCGCACTGCGCGGACATTGCATCATGATGCGTGCGACGCGGGGTGATGGCTTGGGGCTTGGGGCGTGGGACTTGGGACTTGGGACTTGGGGTTTGGGGCTTGGGACTTGGGACCTGGGGCTTGGGACTTGGGGCGAATGCAGTGACTTGCGCTCTGGTTGACTTGCGCTCCGGTCGCGTCTGGTCGAATCTGACAACGATGCGCCTGGGTTGCGTCTGATGGAGCGGTGGATGACCGAGCGGTTGGTAACGGACCTCAAAGCGGCAATACGCAGCATTCCCGACTATCCCAAGCCCGGGGTCGTATTTCGCGACATCACGACCCTCCTGGGTGATGCGCGGGCCTTCCGCCGTGCCGTGGACGAGATGGTGCAGCCCTGGCCAGGCTCCAAGATCGACAAGGTCGCCGGCATCGAGGCGCGCGGCTTCATTCTTGGTGGCGCCGTCGCGCACCAGCTTTCCGCCGGCTTCGTGCCGATCCGCAAAAAGGGCAAGCTGCCGCATGCGACGGTGCGTGTGGCCTATTCGCTGGAATACGGCATCGACGAGATGGAGATGCACCGCGACGCCGTCACGCCCGGCGATCGCGTGATTCTCGTCGATGATCTGATCGCGACAGGCGGGACCGCAGCAGGCGCGGTCAAACTACTCCACAACCTGGGGGCGGAGGTGGTCGCGGCCGTTTTCGTGATCGACCTGCCGGACCTCGGTGGCGCCGACAAGCTGCGAGAGCTCGGCATCACTGTTCGCACGCTGATGAGCTTCGACGGTCACTGACGCCGGGTCGCCTGGATCGCGGCGTCGCCCACAGCTGGAGCGACGTCTGCGACTTACGGTTTCCGCTCCCAGAAGACTACGCCGTCAAAGGCGAATACGCATTCCCCATGCTGGTTATGCGCGGTGTTGTGATGGGACACGATACCCCATTGCGGGCGCGAGGCCGACGGGCGCTTGCCGCTGACGCGCGAGCGATAGGTGAGGGTGTCGCCGGCGCGTACGGGCTTGATCCATTTGAGATTCTGGAAACCCGGGGAGGGTCCGAGGCGCGCAGTCCGGCCGTCACGCGCCATCGCGGTCCTGGCCATGGCGTTCCGGTGCTCCACCATCTTCTTCATCCAGATTGCGGCCGTATGCCAGCCGGAGGCGCACAGGCTCCCGAAAAAGCTGTCGCGCGCCGCCGCCGGATCGGTGTGGAAGCTCTGGGGATCGTAGGCGCGGGCGAAGGTGATGATATCCTCTTCGAGGAATAAGTGGCTGCCGAGGATCTGGGTGTCGCCCACCGTGAGGTCGTCGAAATAGAGCTGCTGGTCCGTGCCGGCCTTGCCGGTCAGGGTGGCGGCGGCAGCGGAAGGCACGACGCGCGGGATGGGCGCGGGCCGCTCTTCAAGCGGGGGCTCGTGGGTGCCGAACATCACCCAATTGACCTGGCGCATGAGGACCGTGCCGGACTGGTTCGTGGTCTCGATACCGAACTGGACCAGGCCCATTTCCGGGCGGCTGCGTGACTCGCGCTTGTCGAGGGTCTCGATCGTGACGCTGAGCTGATCGCCGGGCCGCAGTGGCTCGCGCCACTCCACCTTGTCGATGCCCGGTGCGCCGAACGCGCGCGAGCCTGTCAGGAAACTGTCCGCAATGGCCCGCATGGTCAGGCAGCATGTATGCCAGCCGGAACCGATGTGCTCGCTGTAAAACCCGTCACTTTCACCGAGATGCATGGGCTGCGCGTCGTATTCACGGGCGAAGGCAATGACATCGTCCACGCGGACGACGGGCAGGCTGTGGTGCCGGCGTTCGCCGACCACGAAATCCTCGAAATACAGCAGCGACATGCAAGCCCTTCAATGTGATCTGCAGCTCAAGTCTTTCCGACCCTAGGGTCAGGACCCATTAATCTGGTTGAAATGGTGTGAGGCCATTTGGCCGGATACAAGAAGCGGAGGTGAAGGAAGCCTTTCGGCTTTCGAGCCCTCCGCGACGCAGTTGCCGGCCAAATGGACCACATCCGAAGGACGCCGAAACGGCTGCGACCTGCGGCGTCGAGCCACTCGGCCGATGGAACCCCATCGACCTTCGCGTCTCTCCAGGAATCTCTTTTCGGCATCTCTTTGTCGTTTCAGGCGCCATTTCCATCATATTAATGGGTCCTGACCCTAGCCCATGGGCTGCACGGGGGAAAGTTGGGGCAGGCATGCGGTCGCCGAAGGGCTGCCGCCGGCTTCAGGTCAGCCGCAGGCGACGAGTGCAGAGCCGTGGCGAAGTGCTCGAAAAACGGCGCGTTCCGGGCAGTATCACGTCGATATTGCCTTTGACCAGGCGGATGCGGTCGCAATCAGCGGATTTATAACCAAACTCACTATGTAAATACATGTCCTCGTCGGTGTCAATACGTATGTGCCATGGGTTTCCGGACTTTGGGAGGGGGAGCAGAGCATTCTCCAGATAGCCGATGAGCCAGCCGTGATTGATTTTGCGGATCTTCAGGTACAAGGACAGGATGTCGAGGGACGATAACTTTCCGATCAGGCATGCCTTGAAGGAAATCAATCCGACTTCCCGGAGGCCAGTTTTCTCGAGCAGGTCGGCCAAGGGCCCCAGGTCCATCTCGCACAGGCCCCAAGCAGTCCCATGCCCCACGATCATCAGCTTGGATGCGCGATCGACGGTTGCGAACGCGGTTGGTGAGAGGGGAGAGGCGTCGAATATCGTTGGTCTAACATCTGAGTATAAATCAGCGTTGAAACCGCGGACGTAAAAATTTCTGGTTGACGGTATGCCGTATCTGCTCTTAAGGATCCTGACGCATCCGCTGACTATAGCGTTATCCGGCTCTATATTTAGTATAAAATATTTGTTCCATTTCATTGGTACATTTCCATATAGCAATTTTATGGATTATTGATATTTTATCCTAATATAACAATGGTGTATATTATTTTCGAGAAGCTTCGCGCGCATCGGGATTGCAATTGCAGGCGTCCCATGCCGACGGGTCTGCGCCGGACTGTGACAGCGTGCAAATCCTCGCCTCGCAGAACTCACCGGTCCTGGGAAGCCATCGCTCCGGCGGCCTTGTGCGCCGCGCGCACCGGCTCGGGCAGGCGGAATTTCGGCGTCGTCCTGAGGATGAGCGTCACGGCGGACGGCAGGTCGCAGAGATGGCCGGGCGAGATGAAGACCGGATTGGTCCCGGCGCGCGTCCGCAGCGCGACGCCGATCGTCTCGCCGCGATCGATGAGGGGCGCCGCGTCGCCCTTGTCGGGTCCGACCGCTTCGTGCCGGCCGCAGAGCCGCGTCTTGCCGCAGCCGATGGTGGGCAGGCCAAGCCACAGTCCCATATGGCTGGCGATGCCGAGACGGCGCGGATGGGCGATCCCCATGCCATCGAAGATGAAGACATCCGGGGTGTGCTTGAGCTTGCGGAAGGCTTCCTCGAGCACCGGCCCCTCACGGAAGCTCAGCAAGCCGGGGACATAGGGGAAGGGCGTGGGCGCGGCGGCGAGAACCGTCTCGACGATGGTCAGTTCGGGGAAACGCAGGACGACAACCGCCGCCTGGGAGACGTTGTCGCGCACGCTGACGTCGACGCCCGCCACCAGCCTCACGGCGTCGACATCCAGCGGCTGGTCGGCGATCACCTCCGCGCGCATGCGCTGCTGGAGGGCGATCGCCTCGCTGGGCGTCAGTGACCAGTCGTGGCGGTGCGCGAGCTGCATAGCTCTGGCCCCATCCTAGAGCAAATCCGGCTTGGATGGAATCGTCTGATACCATCTAAGCCGGTGAATTTGCACGTCTATTTTCAAGTGGAGCCAAGTCCGCAACAGACGGACTTACTCTAGCAGGCTGTTGAAAAACTGTTTCTCGAACCGCTCACGTGTCATCCCCGGCGCGATTGGCGAAGCCAATAGCGGGAAGGGGATCCAAAATCATCAAGGGCGTCATTGTCCTGGATTCCCTTCCCCTCGGGCCTTGCGACCCTCGGCCGGGAATGACACCGTCGCCAAATGACATCGCTCAGGCAAAGGCTGAGTTTTTCAACAGCCTGCTAGAGCATTTTCGCGTTTCTCCGAATCGCGAAAATGATCCATGTTTTTGTTTAGCGCATTTTCTTCACGCGAACAGGTGTCCACTTCGCTCGAAAATGCTCTAGTTGGCGAAGCGGAAATGCAGGACGTCGCCGTCGGCGACGACATAGTCCTTGCCTTCGAGGCGGAACTTGCCGGCCTCGCGCGCGCCGGCCTCGCCCTTGTAGGCGATGTAGTCGTCGAAGGCGATGGTCTCGGCCCGGATATAGCCCTTCTCGAAGTCGCTATGGATGACGCCGGCGGCCTGCGGGCCCTTGGTGCCCTTCTCGATGGTCCAGGCGCGCGCTTCCTTCGGCCCCACGGTGAAATAGGTGACGAGATTGAGCAGGGCATAGCCGGCGCGAATGACACGGTTGAGGCCCGGCTCCTCGAGCCCGACGGCCTCCAGATAGTCCTTCTGGTCGGCCTCCGGGAGCACGGCGATCTCGCTCTCGATCTTGGCGGAGACGACGACCGCGACGGCGCCTTCCTCGGCCGCGCGCGCCTTGACCTCGGCGGAGAAGCTGTTGCCCGTGTCCGCACTCGCCTCCTCGACGTTGCAGACGTAGAGCACGGGCTTCGAGGAGAGGAGGCCGAGCATCGTGAAGGCGCGGCGCTCACTGTCGGCGACCTCGACCAGTCGCGCCGGCTTGCCGTCGCGCAGGAGGGCAAGGCAGCGGTTCATCAGGTCGACCTGCTCCTTGGCATCCTTGTCACCGGATTTCGCCTTCTTCTCGAGCGGTACGACACGCTTCTCGAGACTTTCGAGATCGGCGAGCATCAGCTCGGTCTCGATGGTCTCGATGTCGTTGATGGGCGCGATCTTGCCTTCCACATGGGTGATGTCGCTGTCCTCGAAACAGCGCACCACATGGGCGATGGCGTCGCATTCACGGATATTGGCGAGAAACTGGTTGCCGAGGCCTTCCCCACGCGAGGCGCCACGCACCAGGCCGGCGATATCGACGAAGGTCAGGCGCGTGGGGATGATCTCCTTCGAGCCGGCGATGGCAGCGAGCTTGTCGAGCCGCGCATCAGGGACCGCCACGTCGCCGACATTCGGCTCGATGGTGCAGAAGGGATAATTCGCCGCCTGTGCGGCGGCTGTCTGCGTCAGCGCGTTGAAGAGCGTCGACTTGCCGACATTGGGAAGGCCGACGATGCCGCATTTGAAACCCATGGTGCCTACTCCTTCGCGGCGCCGCGCTCGCCGACGCGTTTCACATCGCCCCAGCCGCGGGCATCCATGGCGAGGTGAACCTTGTTTTGAAAGCTCGGATCCTCGCCCTTGGCGAGATGCCCCGCATTGTCGGCCATGATCCGTGTGAGGTCCTCCACCCACGGCATCTCGTCACGACCGAAATCGCTGAGCACGTAATGGAGCACGTTGTCCTTGCCGGGATGCCCGATGCCGAGCCGCGCGCGGCGGTAGTCGTTACCGATATGCGCGGTGATCGAGCGCAGACCGTTGTGGCCGGCGTTGCCACCGCCGGTCTTCATGCGCAGCTTGGCGGGCGCGAGATCGAGTTCGTCGTGGAACACCACGATCTTGTCGAGAGGGATCTTGAGGAAGCGCGAGGCTTCGCCCACGGCCCGCCCCGATTCGTTCATGAAGGTCTGGGGCTCCATCAGGAGCACACGCTGGCCGGCAATGTCAGCTTCGGCGACACGGCTGGCGAAGCGCTGCCGCCACGGACCGGCCTTATGCACGTATGCGATCATTTCGATCGCGAGGAAGCCGACATTATGCCGGTTGAGCCGATAGCGGTCCCCGGGATTGCCGAGCCCGACGAAGAGGAGCATGGCGACAGGTCTCGGTTGGGCGATACGCGCCCCGAAGGCGCAAGCCCACATCGAAACAGACACATGGCCTGGTCATGGTGAGGGCGGCGGTATCGCGAAGCCATGGAGCGCGCGCAGGCGTCATCGGCACGCCGCGTGGCGGGACACGGCCGGGGCGTTGGAACCCCGGCCGGAACAATCACTCGGCGGTCGGCTCGGCCGCAGCTTCCCCGGCAGCCTCGAGCTTCGCCGGGGCCGCGATGGTCGCAACCGTGAAACCCTTCTCATGGGTCGCAGCCTTCGTCCCCGCCGGAAGCTTCACGTCTTCCAGGTGGATCGACGCGCCGATATCGAGACCGGTGACGTCGATTTCAACGGAGTCCGGAATGGCATCGGCCGGGACGGTCAGCTCGATCGAGTGGTGAACCACGTTGAGCACGCCGCCAACCTTGAGGCCGGGCGAGGCTTCCTGGTTCACGAAGTGCACGGGCACTTCCACATTGATGGTGGCGTCCTTGGCGACGCGCAGGAAATCGACATGGACCGGCGTATCCTTGACCGGGTCAAGCTGATAGTCGCGCGGAATGACGCGGGTCTTGTCGCCGCCGAGCTCGATTTCGAAAAGCGTGGTCAGGAAGTGGCCGGCGAAGATCAGCCGCTTTGTCTCGTTGTAGTCGAGCGCGATGGCGACGGCGGGTTGCCCCGAGCCGTAGATCACGGCGGGAACTTGGCCTTGACGACGAACTGCACGGGCGGCCCCCTTGCCGACCCGTTCGCGCGCCACGGCCTTGATCTGCTTCACAGAGGTCATGGTTCGGTCCTTGTGTGACCGGATGAAATGCAAAGAACCGCGCAGGATGCGCGGTTGCCTTGAACGTCGTCCGGCGGGCGCCGAAGGCACCCATTGGTTTTTCAACGTCTCAGTCGATACGCCCGTGCCTCCAAGGGTGTCTGGCGGGCGCGCGCGGCTTATACCGCCGATCGCGCCGGAAGACAAATCCGGAAGCGCTTGCCGCTCAGTCGAACAGGCTGGAGACGCTCGATTCCGAGGCCGTGCGGCCGATCGCTTCGCCGAGCAGCGGCGCAATGGTGATGGTGCGGATATTGCGCGCGACCTTCACCGCTTCGGTCGGCAGGATGGAATCGGTGATCACCATTTCCTTGAGCTGCGACGAGGCAATACGGGCAACCGCGCCGCCGGAGAGAACCCCGTGTGTACAATAGGCATAGACGTCGCGGGCGCCATGGGCGAGCAGCGCCTCGGCGGCGTTGCAGAGCGTACCCCCGGAATCGACGATGTCATCCACCAGGATGCAGGTGCGCCCCTCGACATTGCCGATGATGTTCATGACCTCGGATTCGCCAGGCCGTTCACGGCGCTTGTCGACGATGGCGAGGGGGGCATCGATGCGCTTGGCGAGCGCGCGGGCACGCACCACACCGCCGACGTCCGGCGAGATGACCATGAGGTTGCCGAGCTCGAGCCGCTCCTTGATATCGCGCACCATGACCGGCGCGGCAAAGAGGTTGTCGGTCGGAATGTCGAAGAAGCCCTGGATCTGGCCGGCGTGCAGGTCGACCGTCAGGATACGATCGGCGCCGGCATGGGTGATCATATTGGCGACGAGCTTGGCCGAAATCGGCGTACGGCCGGCGGCGCGCCGATCCTGCCGGGCATAACCGAAATAGGGCAGCACCGCCGTGATGCGGCGCGCTGAAGAGCGGCGCAGCGCGTCGATGATGATGAGAAGCTCCATCAGGTGATCGTTCGCGGGGAACGACGTCGGCTGCACGACGAAAACATCCTCGCCGCGGACGTTTTCCAGGATCTCGACGAAGATCTCCATATCCGCAAAGCGCTTGACCTGGCAGGCGCCGAGCGGGATCTCCAGGTAGGACGAAATGGCCTCCGCCAATGGGCGATTGGCATTGCCCGCGACAAGTTTGATCGAGGCTTTCATGCGGCCGAACTTCCGTATGTGATGATGGCGCGATGCGGAATGGTCGTAATGCCGGATGTCATGCCGCCGACATAATCCATTCTGGCGGGCTCATAACAGCCGGAGCGCCGCCGAACAATACCAGCGTCCTGTCAAAAATGCGCAAGGGCCGCTCACGGCGGCAGCGTCAGCAGGATTCTGGGCCGCTTGACCGGTTGCCCGGCCGGCACGCCCGTTTATTCCGCAAAGCCGAGCGCCGCCGTTCCCGCCGAAGACTGTCCAGTCGAATCCTGTCCAACCGAAGCCTGCACGGCTTCTGAGGCGGATGCGACCTGGGTGCCGAAAGCCGGAGCCGCCGGGAGTTCCGCCGCATCAGCCTGAGCCACGGCTGTCTGGCCGCCGAAGCGCGCATCTGTCGCAAGGAACCCGGCCACTTCGCTCATGCTGGTCGAGGCAACCTTGTCGATGATGGTCTGATCGACCGCCGTCCAGGCCGTGCTTGTCCGCGTATCGTTTGTCTTGGTATCGCCTGTCGCGGCATCTTTCGCTTGGGCAGCGCCGCCAGCGCCGGCGACCGAGAAGCTCGTCCCCTCGATCCGCTTCGCACGCCGCTTGTCACCGTCGAAGACATCCCAGACAAATGCGAGCTCCGTCGAGCCATCCTGCCGGTCATAGGCGGTGAGATAGCCCTTGAGCCTGTAACGCGCATCCGTGCCCGATACGAGCTCGACCTTGCGCGCCACCGCAGCGGTGGCAAGCGCAGTGGAAAGCTCGGACTTCACGGCATCAGGAGCGCCCTCGATGCTTTCGAGGGCGATGGGCATTCCCGGCGGGGCGTTCATTGCGGTGGGGTTGGTCTGGCAGGCGCCGAGCGCAAGAGCGACGACCGTGGCGCCGCAGGGAATCAGCAGCGAAGTCAATGCCTTTTGGGTCATACGTTTCCGCCGCTCCGTTCCGCTGATCGTGCTTAACAGACCCTTAACGTTTACGCCTGTGTCGCGGCAAGGTCCAGCGCAGTCGGCGAGGTTGGTTACTATCCAACACGCGACCATCTTGGGAGGGCATAAAAAGGCTTGCGTGCAAACGACTTGCGCGCAATTTAGAGCAATGGCCCGGGCCGGTTAGGCCTCCGCGCCGCAAGCGGAAGCTGGGCTGATGGGGTATGGTGCGTTCTGGCGTCAAGAGGAACTGCGATGAGTCGGGCGTTTAACATCGGGCCGGGGCGGCGCGTTGCGGCTGGACTGGCCTTGTTCGTGTTGGGACTGGTCATCACGGTATCGGTCGCGGGAGCCGCCGCACCCGCGGAAGCCCCTCCGGCCGCCACAGCCGCCGTCAATCCGCTTCGCAATGAGCTCGACACGAGTTTCACGCGGATGTGGGCGAATGTCGACCTCATCAGCGACCGTCTCGCGACGGTGCTGGCGGCATTGCCTGCTGCGCCGCGGGCGTTGGCCGACGCCACTGCCACGCTTCTGGACACCGCCGCCACCCCGCTGCTGACCCTCAGCAAAGTGCTCGTGGTCGTCTTGGCCGTGATTTGGCTGCCAGCTTTGCTCAGCCGCCTGTTCATGCGCTGGATGCGTCACCTCGACTTCACCGGGCCGGATGCCCGCGCGATCCTGCGTCGCGGCCTCCTCGACATCGTCGCCTTGGGGCTGACCGTGGCGGTCGCGGGAGTCGTGGGACGGAACCGGTTGCTGGGTCCAACCCTCTTCGATGCCTTCGCCGCGAGCATCGGGCTCGCTACCATCCAGTGGCGCATCTGGATGCTGCCCTTCCTCATCCTGCTGCGCCCATCGGATCCGCAGCAGCGGCTCATCCAGGCGGATGACCAACGGGCATTGATGGCCTATCGCAGTGCCGGCCTTTGCTTCGCGGCCGGCTTCGTCGCGGTGAAATACTTGCCGCTCATGATCGATGCGGGTATGCCCGTCCCGCCCGCGCAGGCCGTCGGCGTGGTCGTGGGCACGCTGATCATGATCGGCGCCGTATTCGCCCTGCAGCGGTTCTTCGCGCAGTCCAGGGGATGGCGCAAGACCATGGGGAATGTGGCGAAGGTCATGGTTCTCGTCGGCTGGGCGCTGTGGACCATCGGCGTGAGCATGCTGAGGTTCGAAGCCTATAACGTTGTGTTCTGGGCGATGGAGGTGGCCATCGCCACCTATATCATCGAGCGTCTCCTTTCGCGGGCGATCGCCCAGCGCGAAGCGGATGGCATCGCCGAGAAGGACAAGAACCGCTTCTCTCTGCTGCATGTCGCGCGGCGAACCATGGTGCCCGTTGCCGCGGCCGTCGTGCTCGTGATGCTGGCCCGGTCATGGCTGGTGGATGTGTTCGGCATCTTCACGTGGGAAGACTGGCGGACATTCGACCGTGCCCTGATCATGGTGATCAGCGTGCTCATTGTCGGCCATATCGCCTATGAGTTGCTGGGCTATTGGTCGTCGACGCGGCTCTCGGCCCCCGTCGCCGTCGCCGCCCCGATCGGGGATCATGAAGATGCGCTTCCCGGGGCCGGGCAGCCCACATCGCGGCTGTCAAGCATCATGCCGGTCGTGCGCGGCTTCTTCGGCGTTCTTGTGGTTGCCACGGCCTTGCTGCTCGGGCTGTCGCATCTCGGTGTCAATATCTCGCCGCTGCTGGCGGGCGCCGGCATCTTCGGCCTCGCCTTTTCCTTCGGCTCGCAGACCCTCGTGAAGGATATCGTCTCGGGCGTCTTCTTCGTGGCGGACGACGCGTTCAGGGTGGGCGAGTATATCCAGGCGGGCAGCCACAAGGGCACGGTCGAGAAACTGTCGTTGCGCTCCGTCCGGGTGCGCCATCAGAACGGCCAGTTCCACACCATTCCCTATGGTCAACTTGGCGCGGTGACGAATTTCAGCCGTGACTATGCAACGATCAAGTTCAATCTGCGTCTCGCGCGGGACACCGACATGGAAAAGGCGCGCAAGCTTGCCAAGAAGGTGGGGGCGGACCTGAGCGCGATGCCGGAATACGCTGATCAGTTCATCGCACCCTTCAAGATGCAGGGCGTCACGGACATCGAGCCCAACGCGCTGTTGTGCCGGTTCAAGTTCACCGTCAAGCCCGGCAAGCAGACGATGATCCAGCGCGAGGCGATAAAGCGCATCCATAAGGCATTCCACGACAGCGGCATCGAGTTCGCCTCCAATGCCGTCGTGGTTCAGGGGCGGGGCGGCACGATGCAGGAGCAGTCGCTCGAAGCAGCCGGCGCCGCCTCGACGACCATGGCGCCACCACAGCCCCAGCCGGCGGCGTGAACCGGTTGCCGCTGAACGCCGGCAACGATCTCCGACGTCTTGTCATTCTCGGCAGCGCGGGTAGCGGCAAGTCGACGCTCGCCCGGCAGATTGGCGAGCGTCTTGGCTTGCCCGTGGTCCATCTCGATGTGCTGTTCTGGGAGCCGGGCTGGAAGCAGCCTGACGACGCCGTGTTCCGTGCGCGGGTCGCGGCGGCGATCGAAGGCTACTCCTGGATCTCCGAGGGCAATTATTCCCGCCAGACCTTCGACCTGCGCCTGCCGCGCGCCGATCGGGTGATCTGGCTGGAAGCGCCGCGGCTCCTCTGCGTGTGGCGCGTGCTGATGCGCGGGCTCAAGGGCGGGCGCCGTCCCGACCTGCCAGTGGGTTGCGAGGAGCGGATGGACCGGGCCTATCTCGCCTTCCTGCGCTATGTCTGGAATTTCAACAGGGACGTCCGCCCGCGCATCGAGGCGACCCTGAGGGCGACGGGACCGTCGGTTCCCGTCACGCGCCTCAACGGCAGGGCTGACGTTGAGGCCTATCTCGCCACATTGCCGGTCAAGGCGCCTCGGTCCGAGGATGGCCCGTGACGCGAAAGCGTCATCCGGAATTCGGGAGCGCGAAATGCATCCGGAGACGGCACGGATCGCCGCGGCCCCCTTGACCTCCGGCGCCTCCGGGGTCACGTCATGCGCATGGTGATGGGACGCGACGATAAGCCGAACGAGGAAGCCGAGGCACAGCTTGTGCCGGGGGAGTTGAGGGCGGGCGCGAGCGTCGCGAGCGATGCGGGCGCTGATGAAGCGGATGATGTCGCGTCGAGCGTCGATTTCGACTTCGCCGAGAAGGCACCGGCGTCGCTGCGCGCCGGTGCCCTGATCATCCGCGATTTCTGGCAGACGGCTCCCAACAGTCCTGGCGTCTATCGGATGATCGACGCGGATGGGGATGTGCTCTATGTCGGCAAGGCGCGGCATATCAAGAAGCGCATCGCCTCCTATCTCAAGGGTATCGGCCACGGCGGCAACCGCACCGCGCGCATGATCGCCGAGACGGCGGCGATGGAATTCGTTGTCACCCAGACGGAAACCGAGGCGCTGCTGCTCGAGGCCAACCTGATCAAGCAGCTGCGCCCGCGCTACAACGTGCTGCTGCGTGACGACAAATCGTTTCCCTATATCCTTTTGACGGGCGACCATCCCGCGCCACAGCTCGTCAAGCATCGCGGCGCGCGCAACCGCAAGGGGGACTACTACGGCCCCTTCGCCAGCGCGGGCGCGGTGACGCGCACGGTCAACGCGCTGCAGCGCGCCTTCCTGCTGCGCACCTGCACCGACAGCTACTACGAGAACCGCACCCGGCCCTGTCTGCTCTACCAGATCAAGCGCTGCTCGGCGCCCTGCACAGGCGAGATCGGCCTTGATGACTACGCGGGGTTGGTTGCGGAGGCGCGCGCCTTCCTGTCCGGGCGTTCGACCGCTGTGAAGAAGTCGCTGGCCGAGGAGATGCAGCATGCGTCGGAAGCGCTCGAATTCGAGCGCGCGGCGCGCTACCGCGACCGTCTCGCGGCGCTGTCAGCCATCCAGGCGACACAGGATGTCAACCCGCAGTCCGTGGAAGAGGCCGATGTCTTCGCCATAGACCTGCAGGCGGGACAGTTCTGCGTGCAGGTGTTCTTCTTCCGGAACTACCAGAACTGGGGCAATCGCGCCTATTTCCCGAAGGCTGACGCCAGGCTGGCCCCCGATGAAGTCCTGTCCTCCTTCATCGCCCAGTTCTACGACGACAAGCCTTGTCCGCGGCTTGTGCTGCTGTCCCACGATCTGCCCGAGCAGGACCTCCTGGCTGATGCCCTTTCCACCCAGCGCGGCGGCCGCGTGGAGGTTGCGACGCCGCGCCGTGGCGAGAAGCGGGATCTCGTGGACCATGCCCTCAAGAACGCACGGGAGGCGCTCGCCCGGCGGCTCGCCGACAGCGCCTCACAGGAGAAGCTTCTGGCCGGTCTCGCGGCGGCTTTCGGCCTTGCCGCGCCGCCGCGTCGCATCGAGGTCTACGACAACTCGCATATAATGGGCACCAATGCGGTTGGCGCGATGATCGTCGCCGGCCGCCAGGGGTTCATGAAGACGCATTATCGCACCTTCAATATCCGTTCGGAGGATCTGACGCCGGGGGATGATTTCGGGATGATGCGTGAAGTCTTGAGCCGGCGTTTTGCCCGCCTCCTCAAGGAGACGCCGCGGGACGGGGCTGGTCCCTCCGCAGCGATCGTGATCACGCCGGATGATCGGGTGCTCCCTCTCCCCGGCGGGGAGAGGGATGGGGTGAGGGGTGACACACTCTTCAACCACGGCGCCCGTCCTCCTCATGTGGGCGAGCCGGAAGGCATGCCTGAGGGGGAGGTGGATGGCGCGTTTGAGGATGACGTGACGGACGACGACAGCTTTCCCGCCTGGCCGGACCTCGTCCTGATTGACGGCGGGCGGGGCCAGCTGGAGGCCGCCCGCGTGGCGCTCGCCGATATTGGTGTCACCGATGTGCCGCTCGTCGGCGTCGCCAAAGGCGCCGATCGTGACGCGGGTCGGGAGACCTTCGTCATGGCGGGGCGGACGCCGTTCAAGCTTGCTCCGCGCGATCCGGCGCTCTATTTCATCCAGCGTCTTCGCGACGAGGCGCACCGCTTTGCGATCGGCACCCATCGGGCGAAACGCAAGCGCGCCTTCACCAAGAATCCGCTGGACGAGATCACGGGTATCGGGCCCTCACGCAAGCGCTCGCTCCTCCTGCATTTCGGCACGGCCAAGGCGGTGTCGCGCGCCTCGCTGGAGGATTTGCAGCGGGCGCCAGGCATCAATGCGGCGACCGCACGCATCGTTTACGAATTCTTTCATGAGAATCAGGGCTGAATGGCATGGTCGATGGAATCTCTCCCAAACCGTTGACCCCCGCAGATACTCATGGTTCCTCCGGGAGCGGTGATTTACCCGGCCTTGC
Organism: Chelatococcus asaccharovorans; assembly: GCF_003201475.1. GTDB lineage: Bacteria > Pseudomonadota > Alphaproteobacteria > Rhizobiales > Beijerinckiaceae > Chelatococcus > Chelatococcus asaccharovorans. Next base: position 117,010 of record NZ_QJJK01000009.1, read on the forward strand.
CATGCGACGCGCCCGCACATTCAGTCTGCCCAACATCCTGACCTATGGCCGGATACTCGCTGTGCCGGCACTGGTGGTCTGCCTGTTCTGGCCGCATGACATGGTTCTGCGCTGGGGCGCGTTCGTCATCTTCGTGGCGGCGGCGATCACCGACTATTTCGACGGCTATCTCGCCCGCGCCTGGTCGCAGCAATCAGCCATCGGACGGATGCTCGATCCCATCGCCGACAAGCTCCTGGTGGCGGCGATCCTCCTCATGCTGGTGGCCGACGGCACCATCCGCAGCTGGTCTCTGTGGGCGGCGATCATCATTCTCTGCCGCGAGATCCTCGTCTCCGGCCTGCGGGAGTTCCTGGCAGAGCTCCAGGTCAGCGTGCCGGTGACCAAGGTCGCCAAATGGAAGACGACGCTGCAATTGCTGGCTGTCGGCTTCCTGATTGCGGGTCCTGCCGGCGACCGGGTGTTGCCTGGCACGACGCAGATCGGCCTCGTGCTCCTGTGGATCGCCGCTGTGCTGACGCTCTACACGGGCTTCGACTACTTCCGCGCTGGCCTGCGGCATCTCATCGACCAAGAGTAGGGATTGGACCAGGAGTAGGCGCTCGCAGCCCTGGTTGCCCAGGGGCAGCATCCGCCACTACATAAGGGAATGGATGTAGGGCGCGAGGACGAGCGCTGCGAGGAACGGGGCGTATGGCCGAGGTGAAGCTGATTTATTTCGCATGGCTGCGCGAGCGTATCGGGCATGGCGAGGAAACGGCCGTGCTGCCGCCCGGCATCACGACGGTTGCGGAGCTGGTTTCATGGCTGCGCGGGCGCGGGGAGGGCTACGCGCGCGCCTTCGCCCAGCCCGACATCGTGCGCGCCGCCATCGACCGTCGCCACAGCCGCCCGGACACACCGCTCGCCGGCGCGCGCGAGATCGCCTTCTTCCCGCCGATGACCGGGGGTTGATCGTGACCGCCGCTCATCCCTCGAAAATTGTGCGCGTCCAAGAGGAGCCGTTCGATTCCGCGGCCCTCGCAGCCGAGTTGTCGGCGGGACGCACGGATATTGGCGCCATGGTCACCTTCACGGGCCTTTGCCGTGACGAGAATGGCGCGCTTGCGGTGCTGGAGCTCGAGCATTATCCCGGCATGGCCGAGGAGGAAATCGGCCGGCTGGCAACTGAGGCCGTGAGCCGCTGGTCCCTCATCGGCGTCGCTGTCGTGCATCGTTTCGGTCCGATCCGTCCCGGCGAGATGATCGTCGCCGTCGTGACCGCTTCGGTCCATCGCCAGGCCGCATTCGAGGCGGCGTCCTTCCTGATGGACTATCTCAAGACATCGGCCCCCTTCTGGAAGAAAGAGCATCGGGCCGATGGCGGTGATGCCTGGGTCGAGGCACGCGCGACCGACGAGAAGGCCATGGATCGCTGGCGCGCATCCGGACAGGTATTGCCGCATAAATAATCAAAGTGCGTTGTCGCACCCATCAGAACAACTCATGATTGCCCAATATGGCGGCATCTGCCGATGTCGCGTACAAGGGCTTCATGAACACGTCTTTGCCGAGCAGGACCGCCATGTGGAGCGCATGGCGCGCTGAAGCGCGCGCCATGGTCGCTCTTGGCTGGCCGTTGATCCTCACCAATGTCGCCCAGACCGCCATGACCACGACCGACGTGATCATGATGGGCCGCATCGGGCCACCGGCGCTCGCCGCGGGGGCGCTTGCCGCCAATCTCTATTTCGCGGTGCTGATTTTCTGCATCGGCCTGGTGACGGCCACGGCACCGATGGTGGCGAGCGAGCTCGGTCGCCATCGTCATTCCGTTCGGGACGTTCGGCGAACCGTGCGGCAGGGATTCTGGTCCGCTGCCATTATCTCGGTACCGGGATGGGCAATCCTGTGGAATGGTGAGGTGATCCTGCTGGCCTTCGGCCAGGAGAAGGATCTTGCAGCCGCGGCGGGCAGCTATCTCCGGACCCTGCAGTGGAGCCTCCTGCCGTTCCTGCTCTATCTCGTGCTGCGCTCCTTCGTTGCGGCGCTCGAGCGGCCGATGTGGCCGCTCGCCATCGGCATGGTCGCCATCGTCTTCAATGCGTTGGCCAACTGGTGCCTGATGTTCGGCCATCTCGGCTTTCCCGCCCTCGGACTGCCGGGCTCGGGGATTGCCACAACGTTGTCGAGCTCGCTGCTCTTCGTCGGACTTGCCGGCGTTGTCCTGATCGAGCGCCGGTTCCGCCGCTACCACCTGTTCGGCCATTGGTGGCGGCCGGACTGGCCGCGCCTCGTCGCGTTCTGGCGGCTCGGGCTGCCCATCGCCGCGACGATCACGCTCGAGGTGACCATCTTCAACGCGGCCGCCTTCCTGATGGGCCTGCTGAGCTCGGCGGAACTGGCCGCCCACGCCATCGCCATCCAGATCGCGTCGCTTGCTTTCATGGTGCCGCTCGGGGTGGGGCAGGCGGCGACGGTCCGTGTGGGGCGCGGTTACGGCGCGCGCGACCCGGAGGCGATCCGGCGCGCGGGCTGGATGGCCTTCATCATCTGCATGGGTTTCATGACCGTGACGGCGTCGGCGATGGTCCTGCTGCCGGACCTGTTAATCAGCGTCTTCCTCGATACGGAAGATCCGGCCAATGCCCAGGTGATCGGCTTCGCCATCCTGTTCCTGGCCTTCGCGGCCCTGTTCCAGGCGGCGGATGGCGGACAGGCGGTGCTGATCGGCATGCTCCGCGGCCTGCATGACACGCGCGTACCCATGCTGATTGCGGCAACGGGCTACTGGATCATCGGCCTGCCGCTCGGCGCCGTTCTCGCCTTTCCGCTCGGCTGGCGCGGCGCGGGAATCTGGACGGGGCTCGCGACCGGGCTCGGCGTCGTCGCCCTGCTCCTGATGTGGCGCTGGCTGCGCCGCGAGCGCAACGGGCTCGTGCCGACGAGAAGCAAGGCGCAAGCGCCGCTGGACCTTGCCGCCGCGCATCCGTGAGACATGGCGCGGGGCTTGGCCTTTGCTGTCCGGCTTTGTCCTGGACGCCGCGTTGATCCCTCCCCTGAAGGGGAGGGATCAGTGCTGGCGGTTCTCCGGCGGTTTGCCACAGGATAACCAGCGCGGACCAACCCGACGCCTGTCTGATCGCAAACAGAAGGGGCCGGCCCTTGCGGGCCGGCCCCTTCGTCCGCTGGTATAGACAACCGCCGTTGTCAGGCGGCAGCCTTGGCCTTGGGCTGCACCTCGCGGGTGTAGTCCTCGGCAAGCGCCTGCGTGATGGCGGCTGGCGTGAAGGTGTATTCGCCGATCTCGCCGACGGGCGTCACTTCCGCGGCGGTGCCGCAGATGAAGCATTCGCTGAAGGTGGCGAGTTCTTCCGGCAGAATGGTCCGCTCGTTGATGGCGATGCCGCGGCGCTTGGCGAGCGCGATCACCGTGCGGCGGGTGATGCCATCGAGGAAGCAATCGGGCGTCGGCGTGTGCAGGGCGCCATCCTTCACGAAGAAGATATTGGCGCCGGTGCATTCCGCCACATGGCCGCGCCAGTCCAGCATGAGCGCATCGGCATAGCCCTTGCGCTCGGCCTTGTGCTTGGAGATGGTGCAGATCATGTACAGGCCCGAGGCTTTCGCCTTGCAGGGGATCGTCGCCGGATCGGGGCGCCGGAACTCGGCCATGTCGAGGCGGATGCCCTTCCGGCGGGCTTCCGGATCGAAATAGCTCGGCCATTCCCAGCTTGCGATGGCGAGGTGGATCTTGTTGTGCTGGGCGGAAACGCCCATCATTTCCGATCCACGCCAGGCGACCGGACGGACATAGGCATCAGCCTTGCCGTTGGTCCTGACGACGAGTGCCTTGGCGGCGTCGATCTCTTCCGCGGTGAAGGGAATCTCGAAGTCGAGGAGTTTGGCGGACTGGAGCAGGCGCTCGGAATGCTCCCTCGTCTTGAAAATCTCGCCGCCGTAGGCCCGCTCACCCTCGAATACGCAGGACGCATAGTGCAGGCCATGCGACAGCACATGCAGGGTGGCGTCCTTCCAGGGAATCAAGGCGCCATCGAACCAGATGGAACCTTCTCGCTGATCGAAGGGGGTGGCAGACATCTCAAAAATCTCCTTGGCAAATCCCCGCGAACTTACGATGTGCTTATGATTGCGATTTAAACATAGCGTGCATCGACCCGTTGGGGTTCTTTCATTTCGCGGATGATGCTTGACGAGTAACAATCTGCCTGAGATATGTCAATAAGGCTGACATAAAAATAGGAGTATCGGGTTGGCGCAACTGCGTACGCGAACCGCGGCCCGACGATCTGCCGCGGTGGACGTGTCCCCTATCGAAGAGGAAGCCCCGGCACCATCTGACGTCAAGGCGCCGCGGGCTTCCGCGCCCATGAACGCCGATGCGCCGGCTGGCGATGATCGTGATCGTGCGTCTCCGGATTACGAGATCATCGAGCTCTTCTTCTTCGCCTATCGCGACTTTGTGAGCGATCCCGATCGCATGCTCAACTCCTATGGGTTCGGGCGCGCGCACCATCGCATCCTGCATTTCGTGGGGCGCCAGTCGGGCCTCACCATCGCCGAGCTGCTCGACATTCTGCGGATCACCAAGCAGAGCCTCAACCGGGTTCTCAAGGAGCTGATTCGCGACGGCTTCGTCGAGCAGCGCGCCGGCGTGACGGACCGGCGCCAGCGTCTGCTGTATCTGACCGAAAAGGGGGAGGCCTTGTCGTTGGCGATGTCCGCCGTGCAGCAGGAACGCATTGCCCGTGCGCTTTCAAAATGCGACGCTGGCGCGCGTGAGGCGGTGCTCGATTTCCTGTTCGCGATGATCGACCCGGATGACAGCGCCCATGTCGCGCGTTTGGTGTGGAAGGAAGCAGGGCGGCGGTCGTGACCCGCATGGATGTCGCACAGGTGGAACTGGCTGATGATGCGCCGCATCTGCTCGTCGTCGACGACGACCGGCGTCTGCGGCAGCTTCTGACGCGCTTCCTGAACCAGAACGGTTATCGGGTGACGGCGGCGGCGACGGCCGCAGAGGCCGAAGGCGTACTCGGTCATATGGTCTTCGACCTCCTGATCCTCGATGTCATGATGCCGGGTGAGAACGGGTTCGACTTTGCGCGACGGCTGCGGCATGGCTCCGATGTTCCCATCATCATGCTGACGGCACGGACCGAGTCGGCGGACCGGGTCGAGGGGCTCGAGACCGGGGCGGATGACTATCTGTCGAAGCCGTTCGAGCCGCGGGAATTGCTGCTCAGGATCGGCAATGTGTTGCGGCGGCTCTCCAACGAGGGTGCCGAATCGGGCCCGCAGCGTGAGGCCGTACGCTTCGGCGAATTCCTGTTTCGGCTCGATCGGGGTGAACTGCGCCGCGACGGCGAGATCGTGCGGATCACTGACAGGGAGCGCGATATCCTGACCATTCTTGCAAACCGCGCGGGTGAGCATGTGCCGCGGGAGGAACTTGCCGGCCATGGCGGTGCGGCGAGCGAGCGCACGGTCGATGTCCAGATGAACAGGCTTCGGCGGAAAGTGGAGCGCGACCCCGCCAATCCCGCCTACCTCCAGACCGTGCGCGGGATCGGCTACAGGTTGCTTGTCGACGGATGACCAACTGGTTGAGCCACGGCGGGCTGGCCAAGGCGATCACGAGCCCCGGCGCCTTGTTCGATCGTTTCGCGCGGCGCGTCGGCAGTCTCCTGCCCAAGGGGCTCTATGCGCGCACGCTGATCATTATCATCGCGCCTTTCATCATCCTGCAGTCGGTCGTCGCCTATGTGTTCATGGAGCGGCACTGGCAATTGGTGACCCGGCGCCTGTCGTCGGCCGTGACCAGCGACATCGCCGCGATCATCGATGTTTATGAAAGCTATCCGCAGGACAATGATGCGGCGACGCTGAGCACGATCGCCAGCGACCGGCTCGGCCTCGACATCGATTTCCTGCCCGGCACGGACTTGCCACCGCCCGGCCCCAAGCCGTTCTTCTCGATCCTCGACGGCGTGCTCTCCGATGAGATCCGCCGGCAGATCGGGCGGCCGTTCTGGATCGATACGGTCGGCCGCTCCAATCTCATCGAGATCCGCATCAAGCTCGACAAGGCGGTCATGCGGATCATCGCGCGCCGCAGTCTCGCCTACGCGTCCAACTCCCATATCTTTCTGATGTGGATGCTCGGCACCTCCATGGTGCTGCTCATGATCGCCATCCTGTTCCTGCGCAATCAGATCAAGCCGATCCTGCGCCTCGCCAATGCCGCGGAAAGCTTCGGCAAGGGCCGCGATGTCACCTTCATGCCGCGCGGTGCGCGCGAGATCCGCCGGGCGGGCCAGGCCTTCATCGAGATGCGCCGCCGGATCGAGCGCACGATGGAGCAGCGCACGACGATGCTCAACGGGGTCAGCCACGACCTGCGCACCATCCTCACCCGGTTCAAGCTGTCGCTGACCTTCATCGAAGACAGCGCCGAGCTGGAAGCGCTGCGCGCCGATGTGGACGAGATGGCCCGCATGCTGGAAGCCTATCTCGCCTTTGCCCGCGGCGACGCCGGGGAGCAGGCCGCGCCCACCGATATCGCGGAGATGCTCCAGTCCATTCGCAGCGATTTCGAGCGCCAGGGCGAGGAGCTATCCGTCGAGGTGACCGGCCCGCTCGTCGTGACGGTGCGGCCGGATGCCTTCCGCAGGCTCCTCGTCAACCTGATCACCAACGCGATCCGCCACAGCGTGGTTGTGGAGGTGCGCGCGGGGGTGGAGGGGCGCTGGCTCCTGCTCACGGTGGACGACGATGGGCCGGGTGTACCCGCCGACCAGCGCGAGGAGGTGTTCAAGCCCTTCGTGCGGCTGGATGAGGCGCGCAACATGGACGAGGGCGGGACCGGGCTGGGCCTTGCCATCGTGCGGGATATCGCCCGCTCGCATGGCGGCGACGTGACGCTGGCCGACAGTCCGCTCGGCGGCCTCCGCGCCCTGGTGCGGATCCCGGTATAGCTCAGCCCGGCGCGTCGCTGCCCAATTACCGCCGGCGGTGGGTGAGGGGCGCGCGCGAAACCAGCACCTTGTCGATGCGCGCGCCGTCGAGATCGACGATCTCGAACCGCCAGCCCTGCCATTCGAAGGCTTCTCCCACCTGCGGCAGGCTCTTCAGCACCCACAGCACGAAACCGGCGACCGTGTGGTAGTCGCGGTCCGCATCGAGATGCAGGTTGAGCAGATCGGCAAGCTCATCGGCCGGCACCGAGCCGCCGATCAGGAAGGAGCCGTCGTCGCGCTCCACGATGCCGGGACCCTCGTCATCGTCCTCGCCCTGGTGGAAGGCGCCGGCGATGCCCGACAACAGGTCCGCCGGCGTCACGATTCCCTCGAAATTCCCATATTCGTCATGCACGAGCGCCATGGGCACCTGAGACGTGCGCAGCCGGTCCAGCGCGGCGAGGGCGCCGAACGTGTCGATAACGACGGGCGCCTCGCGCACGAGCTCACGCACCTTCAGCGGTTCGCCCGACAGGAGCACATTGAGCATGTCCTTGGCCTGGATGACGCCGACGGGCACACCTTCCTCGTCCATGGCGGGCAGGCGCGAGCGGCGGCTGTCGAGAACCGTGCGGCGGATGGTCTCCTCGTCGTCGGTCAGGTCCACCCAGTCCACGTCCGGCCGCGGTGTCATGATCGCAGCGATCGAGCGATCGGCAAGCCGCATGACGCCGGCGATCATGCGCCGCTCCTCGGGGTCGAGGACGCCGGCGGTCTCGGCCTCGGCGACCAGCGTCCGGATCTCCTCGTCGGTGACATTGGACGAGCGTTCGCCCCGCGCGCCGAGGAGGCGCAGCATCGCATTCTGCGAGATATAGAGGATATAGACCAGCGGCGCGCACAGGCGCGACAGCAGAACCATCGCCGGCGCAATGGTGGAGGCCATTGCCTCGGGGTTGCGCAGGGCGAGCTGCTTGGGCACCAGTTCGCCGATGATGAGCGACAGGTAAGTGATCGCGCCGACGACGAGGCCGAAAGCGAGCGGATCGGCGAGGCGCGTCGACAGGCCCTGGTCCTCGAAGACGGCGGTGAGCCGCGTCGCGAGCGTGGCGCCGGAGAAGGCGCCCGCGAGAACGCCGATGAGGCTGATGCCGATCTGGACGGTGGAGAGAAAACGGCCGGGGTCGGATGCCAGCTTGAGGGCCGCGCTGGCCCCCTTGCGACCCGACGCCGCAAGGGCTTTCAGCCGCGGGATCCGCGACGAAACGACGGCGAGCTCAGACATCGCCAGCACGCCGTTCAGCACAATGAGAACGGCGACAACCAAAAGTTCAAATGTCACCATGGCTCTGTGGTCATAGCATGGGGGCGAGCCTGGCGAACAGCAGGCGGCTGCTTAATATTCAATCAGTAAAGGCGCCCGCCATCGGGCACTGCGCGATCGGGGCTGATGAGCATCACTTCGCCCGCGGCATCGGGCACGCCGAGCGTCAGCACCTCCGAGATCATGGGGCCGATCTGGCGGGGCGGAAAATTGACGACAGCGAGAACCTGACGGCCGACAAGGCCTTCAGGCTCATAGTTGCGGGTGATCTGCGCGGATGACTTCCTGCGCCCGATGTCCCCGCCAAAATCGATAACGAGCTTCAAGGCCGGTTTGCGCGCTTCAGGAAAGGGCGCGGCCTCGACGATCGTGCCGACGCGAATGTCCAGTTTCTGGAAGTCGTCGTAGGTGGCGGTGGATGGTCCCGGAGATGTCGATGATTGTGAAGATGATGTCATTTGTTCAAGTTTGAAACGGCGAATCGTGCATCCGCCGCTTCATCCTCGCGCATCACGCAGCATCCGTCGAGCCGGGCCTTCCATTTCCTGCGCTTGTCTGGCCGAGGCCTGTGAAGCAGCATCCAGCGTCCATAAGCCTTCATCGCCGGGCTTGTCCGACGAGGGCGACGCCAGTGCTGGAACCTCCGATGACACGAGTCGAGGCCAGAATTTATGGCCGGTGGCGATCAGCCCTATAGCGCGGGAACGTAGTCGTCCCCGTCGCGCAGGTCCGGTTCCTCATCCTCGCGGCGGCGATGACGGCCGTAGCGACGGCGGGCGCAGAGCGCCCGGCCGAAGGCCCGCAAGGGTGCGGTGAGGCGATGCACGTCCTGGGCGTAGAGAAGGACGCGCTCGCCCTTGCGCAATTCCCGATCGAGACGCGCGAGGGTGCGGGCCAGATCGGGTTCGTCATCGTCGATCCAGGTCTCGAAGGTTCTGGCAAAGACGGCGACCGCGCCCTGGATCTTGAGCGTGCCCAGCGTCCCTTCGGTCGATATGCCGGCCGCCGCCAGCATGAAGCGCTGGGAATTCGCCGCGAGCTTGTTCAGGGCGGCAATCGCCAGGGGCTCGTGCCGCAGGCTGCGCGTGATGTTGCGCAGCGCCGCCTTATAGGGCGCCAGCGCGTCGAAGCGACGCATCATGATGTCGAGGAGACGCTCGCGTGCCGGCTCATCCGCCAGGTCGTCGGTCGTGCCGTCCAGGACGATGCGGTCGATGCGCTTGGTGAAGCCGGCCAGGATGGCGCCCTTGGACGGATAGGTATCACGCAGGTCGGCCAGGCTGATGCCGGCTTCCCGGGCGATGTCGACGAGCCCGATGGCGCGCCACTGATGCCCGGCAGCCAACCGCATCAGGGCATCAATGACAGCATCGCGCCGATCGGGGGCGGTGCGGCCGGAAGCCGAGGCGGCTGCGGATGCCTGAGCGCTCGCCGGGGGCGGCGCTTCATCCTTGGCCCGGGGGGAAACTGGCTTCTTGACCATCGGGATCTCCTCAAGAGTGAGCCGCTTCACTCAACATAATGACGCAAGCGGGCCAAAGTGAGGACCCCGGGGCAAAAAAGATGGCCCGGCGCCCCTGGCCTCAGCCGGACAATTCCGCGGCGCGGCGCTTGGCGGCCTGGGCGGTGCGCAGGATGAGCGGCTGCAGGCCGTCGGCGGCCATCAGCACCTCGAGCGCCGCCGCTGTGGTGCCGCCTTTCGACGTGACGTTCTCGCGCAGCGTGCCGGCGGCGAGGTCCGACTGATGGAGGAGTTCGCCCGCACCGCTGACGGTTGCGCGGGCGAGCCGCACGGCGACGTCGGCGGGCAGACCGAGCGTGCGGCCAGCCTCCGCGAGGCACTCGGCGAGATGGAAGACATAGGCCGGCCCCGAGCCCGAGATGGCCGTGACGGCATCGATCAGGGATTCGTCGTCCAACCATTCGACCGAGCCGACGCCCGACAGGAGCGCCTGCGCGAGGTCCCGCTGGGCCAGGGTCAGGCCTGAACTGCCGACAGCGGCCGTCACGCCCCGGCCGATCGAGGCAGGCAGGTTCGGCATGGCGCGCACGATCGCCCGGGCGGCCGGCAGCCGCTCCTTGATATCGGTGATCGTCTTGCCGGCCAGGATCGACAGAATGACGCTGTCGGCCCCGATCAGCCTGTCGAGCTGCGGGGCTGCCTCATCGAGCATCTGCGGTTTGACGGCGAGCACAAGGACGGCCTGCGGCGCAAGGTCCGCGAGCGCGGGATTGAGGGTGAGGCCCTTGTCCGCAAGGGCCTGCATGGCCGGGGAGGGATACGGATCGATGACCGTGATCCGCGCCGGCGGCAACCCGATCTTCAACCAGCCGTCGAGCATGGCGCCACCCATCTTGCCGGCGCCGACGAGGAGGAGGGAGGCGGGAAGTGCGACTGTCATGACGGAACCCGATCGTCTCGAACAAACCAGAAGGGCAAGGCCGTCGCGAGCATGCGACCAGCCAGGCGATGCCGCTGTTGTGGGTTGCCCGAGCGATCAGGTCAAGAAGAGACGAGACCTCGCGTCTTGAGGAATTGAAGCGTCATTCCCGGTGCAGGCCTCTCGGCTCACTCCGGAATGACGGCGTGGTTCGGTTCGCGAAGGGGGCCGAAGCTCAACGCCGGCCGGCTCGTGGTTCTGCTCCGACATTTGCATCCGTCTGATACGGGCCTTGGAGCCAATGTCGGAGTCAAGAGAACCACCAGCAAGTTAATGGTTTTAGTGGAGCTTTTGAATGTGACATTTGATCTGGAGCCTCATGTCAGGCGGGACTCCCATGTCAAATTCGCTCCACAGGGCCGACCGGGAGGCTCAGGCCTCGCCTTCCGTCTCGAACAAGACGTTGTCGAGGGCCTCCCGGGCGCTCTTGCCCGCCCACATGACGAACTGGAACGCCTGATAATAGCGTTCGCACGCCTCGGTCGCCGTGCGCAGCAGCATCTCGCATTGCCCATGGTTGGGCTCCGCGCCACCGGCGAGCAGCAGCGAATGGCGGAACATGACCACGTTCTCGCGCGTCCAGAGATCGAAATGCCCGACCCAGAGCTGCTCGTTGATGAGTGCGACGAGCTTCAGGACTTCCGTCTGCAGCCGATCCGGCACCTTGAGGTCGAAGGCGCAGCCGATATGGACGGCTTCCATGTCCTCGATCCAGGTGAAGGCGATGTGATAGTCGGTCCAGCCGCCGGACACCGAGACCGACATCTCGTCGTCCTCGGCGCGATCGAAGGTCCAGTCGTGATCCGACGCAAGCCTTTCGACAACGTCGAGGGGATGCTCAGAGCGATTAACTTCAAACTCGACGTGCGTCATGCCGAACCCTCGGCTTGTGCGGAGCTGTCGGGATGCGAGCCTGCACCGGATGCGCAAGCCACATCGGGAAAACACGAACACGTGCGACGCCACCCTGCCTGGATAGGCCGAATAGAGTTCCGGTTTATCCATCGGGGCGTACTCATCGGCGTGGCCCCCATCGATAAGTGGGAGCCCCGAATGAGCGAATCACTTGTCTGATTGACTATATCCCGCACGAGTCCCACCGCAAGAAAGACCAACGAACGCTCCGGGATTCGCTGTCTTCGCACAACAGTTCCTTTGGCGCCGTCCACAAGTCTTGGGCAAAACATTGCTCGAGACGTGGTCGCGGTTCGGCGGCACCCGGCGCTGTTGAAATGGGATGACGGACCACGCTTCTCAGATTTTTTCCGGATTGGCTGCGTCGGAAAGCCGCGTTTCCAGGGCCGCAATGCGCGCTTCCAGCTTTTCGTTTTCTTCCCGCGCGATCAGCGCCATCTGGCGAACCGCCTCGAACTCCTCGCGGGTCACCACGTCCATAGTGCGCAATAGCCTCTCCATCTGCGCGCGCATGATGGCTTCAGCTTCGCGGCGCGCGCCGTCTGCAACACCCGCGGCATCGGTGAACAGGCGGGCGACATCATCGAAGAAGCGGCCGGTCGTCTGTGTCATGATAAAAACCTCATTCGATGTGATGGAGCTCATGGGCTTACTCTGCGGCTCCATTGTGTCCGTTGTGGCACGGTCGCCGCGCGATATACGTCCCAGTCCATCGCGCATCTCGATAACACGGCTTGACCGGCCGGTCTCGCCATTGAAACTGTCGCCACGTTCTGCGAGCTGTGTGGCCGGGACACATTCTGGACCACGAACCGCTCGCGCAAGGATCAGGTCGGCTTCATGCCCTTTGCCATCAATTTTCCCGTCATTGATCCGGTGATCTTCGCAATCGGCCCGTTCGCCGTCCGATGGTATGCGCTCGCCTATGTCATCGGTCTCATCGGCGGCTGGCTTCTCATGCGCCGGCTGGTCGCCACGCCCGCCCTGTGGGGCGATATCCGCCGTCCCAGTCGCAATGACCTCGACGATCTCCTGGTGTATGTGGCGCTCGGCGTCGTTCTCGGCGGCCGGCTCGGCTACGTGCTGTTCTACAATTTCTCCTATTACATCCACGCGCCCGCCGAGATCTTCGCCGTCTGGCGCGGCGGCATGTCCTTCCACGGCGGGCTGTTCGGCGCCATCGCGGCGATCATCCTGTTCGGCCGTGCACGGAACCTCCCCGTGATGCCCCTGTTCGATCTCGCCGGCACGGTGGCGCCGATCGGCCTGTTCTTCGGCCGGATCGCCAATTTCATCAATGACGAACTCTGGGGGCGGCCAGCGCCTGACGTGCCATGGGCCGTCGTCTTTCCGAGCGGGGGCCCCGTTCCGCGCCACCCGAGCCAGCTCTACGAGGCCTTTGCGGAAGGTATCCTCCTGTTTCTCATCGTCGCCCTCGTGGTGCGCATCGCCGGCTATCGCCGCCCGGGGCTCGTCGCCGGCGTGTTCGGCGCCGGCTATGCGGTCGCGCGGGCGACCTGCGAGTTCTTCCGCGAGCCCGATCCGCAACTCGGCTTCCTGTTCGGCCGCGATGTCACTGCGTTGCAGGGCGGCGTGACGATGGGCATGCTGCTCTCGCTGCCTTTGTTCATCGCCGGCCTGTGGTTGATCGTCTGGGCCCTGCGCCGGCCACCGCTGCAGGCCGGGGCCGTGCCATCGGCTGCTGTCGCCGGGGATGGCGCCAAACCGGCCAAGGATCAGCCCGTATGAGCGACACGATGCCAGAGCCCGACACGCCGCTCGGCCGTGAGTTGAAGCAGTTGATCGCGCTCCACGGGCCGATCAGCGTCGAGGCCTTCATGGCGGTGTGCCTCGGCCATCCACGCCACGGCTACTACATGACGCGCGATCCGCTCGGCGCGAGCGGCGATTTCGTGACGGCGCCCGAGATATCGCAGATGTTCGGCGAATTGCTCGGGCTGTGGGCGGCCGAGACATGGCGGCTGATGGGGGCGCCGGCCACGGTCAATCTCGTCGAACTCGGCCCCGGACGCGGCACACTGATGGCGGATACGGTCAGGGTCGCGCGCGTCGTGCCGGGTTTTCGCGAAGCGCTGGCGATCCATCTCGTGGAGACGAGCCCCGTCCTGCGCGCAAGGCAGGAGGCGACCCTCGCCGACGCCGGCGACGTGGTCTGGCATGCGTCCGTCGATACCCTGCCGGATGGGCCGGCTATCATCCTCGCCAACGAATTTTTCGATGCGCTGCCCGTCCGCCAGTTCCTGCGCACCGAGCAGGGTTGGCATGAACGCCTCGTCGGCTTGAACGACGCGGGCGAACTGACCTTCGGTATCGCGGCGGCGCCATCCCCCGAGATCACGACGGAAGGACCGGTCGGCGCCCTGCTCGAGGTGCCACGCGCGGGGCTCGCCGTTACCGGCGAAATCGCGGCGCGCCTCGTTGCGCAAGGCGGAGCGCTCCTCGCCATCGACTACGGCCATATGCGCTCCGGCTTCGGCGACACCCTGCAGGCCGTGCGGGCGCATCGCTTCGTCGATGTGTTGGCGACGCCCGGCGAGGCGGACCTGACCACCCATGTCGATTTCGCGCTGATCGGCAAGGTCGGGCGTCTCGCCGGTGCGGCCCAGCACGGGCCGACGACGCAGGGCGAATTCCTGACGGGCCTCGGTATCCGCGAGCGCGCGGCGGTCCTGAAACGCAAGCTCGTCAGGCGCGAGGCCGAGGCGATCGACCAGGCGCTCGCGCGGCTCGTCGAGGGTGGCGGCGGCGTCGGTGCCCGCATCGAAGCGGCCAACGAAAACGGCACGGATCAACCCGAGGGGATGGGCCAGCTGTTCAAGGTGATCGCCCTGGCTGATCCGGCCTTGCCGCTGCTGCCGGGCTTTTCGGCGCGAATCGAACCGGTGGTTTAGGGGGCGGCGCTTTGGTCGCGTCGGCCAGGCCGAAGGCCGCGGTCACTCCGGCCGCAGGGCCTTTCGGCACGCCCCGGAATCGTTGCGGTTTCCCCTTGAGGCTTCTATTCATTGCTTTGCCGCGTCGATCATCGTTCAGGCCAGCACGACCTTTGCCGCCAACCTGCGAGCGCCCATGACCTCTGAGCCCATGACATCTCAGCCCATGACTTCCGAAAAGCGCCCACGTTCCCGATCAGCGGCGGTTGCCATCGAAGCCGAGGCCTTGCAGCTGCCGGGCATCACCCACGCCTTCTTCACCCGCGAGGGCGGGGTCTCCGGGGGGCAGTATGCGAGCCTGAACGGCGGTGTCGGATCTTCGGACGATCCTGTCAGCGTGGGCGAGAACCGCCGCCGCATGGCCGCCTATCTCGGGGTCAGCGCCTCGCATCTCATCGGCCTCTACCAGGTCCATTCGCCCGATGTGATCACCGTCGATGCACCGTGGCGGGATGCCGAGAGGCCCCGCGCCGACGCCATGGTGACGGCAACGCCCGGCATCGCGCTCGGCGTCTCGAGCGCCGACTGTGGTCCCTTGCTCTTCGCCGATCCGCAGGCGGGTGTGGTTGGTGCGGCCCATGCCGGCTGGAAAGGCGCCTTCGCAGGCGTTGCCGAGGCGACCCTCGCCGCCATGGAGACGCTTGGCGCACGCCGGGAAGCGACGACCGTCGTCCTTGGCCCGATGATCAGCCGGGCGGCCTATGAGGTGGGACCGGAGTTCCGGGCGCGTTTCCTGGAGCAGGACCCGGACAATGCGGCGTTCTTCACGCCGTCGGCCCGCGAGGGCCACGCGATGTTCGACCTGCCGGCCTATATCGTCGCGCGCCTTGTCAGGGCGGGCGTCGGGCGCATTTTCGATACCAGCCTTTGCACCTATGGCGACGAGAAGCGCTTCTACAGCTATCGCCGCGCCACCCACCGCGGCGAAGGCGACTATGGCCGTCTGATCGCGGCGATCGCGCTGGCTACTCGCTGACTACTCGCTGACCTCTGTATCGGGCGTCCGCCAGACGAGATGCTGGCCGCCGTCGACGGCGAGAATCTGCCCCGTGATGCTGCGTGCCTGCGCCAGAAACAGAACGGCGTCGGCGATCTCCTCCACCGACGGCCCGTGGCCGAGGAGCGCGGCAGCCCCCTGGCGCGCGAAATCCTCGGCGCTCTGGCGCTTGCTGGGCAGGGTCGGGCCGGGGGCGACCGCATTGACGCGGATGCGCGGCGCGAGCGCCTGCGCCATCGTGCGGGTCGCCGTGGCGAGGCCGGCCTTTGACAGGGTGTAGGAGAAGAAATCCGGCGTCAGCTTGCGGACGCGCTGGTCGAGAATATTGATGACGGCGCCATACCGATCCTCGGCCAGATGGGCTGCCATTTGCTGGGCGAGGAAGACGGGCGTACGCAAATTGACCGCCATCTGCTCGTCCCAGCCGGCAGACGTTATCGTCGCAAGGGCATCCGGTTCGAACAGCGAGGCGGAATTGACGAGGAGCGTCACAGGACCGAGCGCCGCGACAGCGTTTGAGACGAGCGTCGACGCGGCCTCTGCCGCCGCAAGATCCGCCTGAACGGCGGCTCCCCGCCCGCCCGCCGCCGCGATGGCGGCGACGACGGCTTCGGCCTCGTCGCGCGAGCGGCCGTAGTGTACGGCCACCGCGTAGCCGGCCTGGCCGAGACGCAGCGCAATAGCCCGGCCGATGCGGCGCGCGCCGCCCGTCACAAGCGCGATCTCGTCGCTCACAGACGTCCCTCATCCCTGGCACGCGACACAAGGCGTCGCTCGACATGTTTGGCGATGCGCAGATAGCGATAGAACGCGAAGTTCATAGCCGTCATGAAGCCGTAGAGACCGCGGATGGCATGCCGGCGACCAATATACGCCTTGAGGAAGGCCGCGGGAAATTCCACGAACAGCCGTAAAGTCGAGACCTTTTCGCCGCGCGCATCGAGATCGTCGGCGAGAGCGTCCGTATAGCTGTTGAGCTTGGCGAGCTGGTCGCCGAGCGATCGCACCGAGAAATGGTGAATCGTGCCCTTGAGCCGCTTGACCCGCGCCCCGGCGACGAGCTGGACGCGATCATGCACCGGCGAGGGCGAATAGCGGCCCTTGTCGCTGCGATAGAGGCGGACGGGCGAGAGCGCGTAGGCGAGGGGGTGAGGCTTGCCTTCGCCCGGAAAGATCTCGGCGATGCGGATCCTGAAGGCATCGGCATCGGGCTCGCCGCGGGCAAACAGCGCTGCGATTTCCGCGGCGAGATCGGCAGGCACCACTTCGTCCGCATCGACATTGAGGAGCCAGGGATGCCGGCATTGTTCCTCGGCGAATCGCTTCTGCGGCCCGTAGCCCGGCCAGTCATTGTGAATGACGCGGGCTCCGAGGCGCTCCGCGACGGCGACCGTGTCGTCGGTCGAGCCCGAGTCGACGACGATGAGGTCGTCGGTGAGATCCCTGAGGGCGCGCAGGGTCGCGGCGATCCGGTCCCCTTCGTTGCGGGCGATGATGAAGACGGACAGGGGCAGCGTGCGGCGTGTCGTGGACATACTTGCTTTTAGGCATGGTGCTGTGGGGTCGCAAGGCGCTCGCTCTGGGGCACGACGCGTGTGGCGGCCATGAAAGGGGCGCGCGCGATAGGCAGTCAGCGGTCGCTGTGTCAGGACGGATCGCGCAGTTCCACTATAAATTTGCGCAATTTGCGCTATATCTCAAGTATAACTGGCAAAAATGCAACTAAATAATGCTTTTAAGGTGAATGAAAGTAATATATCGGCATTTTCATTGATATTACGGCAGGGATTCAGCAATTGAAGGAGGGGCAACGGCCGGACGGGAGCTTATTCTCCCACTGTGCTGTATTCATAATATCTATGGAGTATTTCATGCGGAATATTTTGCGGATCGGGACGCTTTCGCTTCTCGGGGCTTGCGGCTTTGTGGGACAGGTGCTCGCCGCCGATCTCCCCTCGCGGGCCTCAGCGCCGGTGGCTCCGATCGTTGTCGCGCCCGTTTTCACCTGGACCGGCTTCTATGGCGGTATCCATGGCGGCTATTCGAGGTTCTCGACGGGAAAGTCCTATAAAGACATCAAGAAGGGAGCGAACGATTGGGCAGCCGGTGCCCAGGGCGGCTACAATTATCAGTTCGGTTCCTGGGTGGTCGGCGCCGAGGCTGACTTCGACAAGCATTTTGGGAAATTGAAGGCCTCCGGCCGGTCCGGCCAATCCCTCAAGATCGAGCAAGGTTACGGAGCCACGGTGCGTGCGCGCCTCGGATATGCGTTCGATCGCGTCCTTGTCTATGGTACGGGCGGTCTCGCCCTCAGTCAGATGAGCATCGGTACACCCTCGTCGAAAACGAAGTCGCATTGGCATCCGGGCTTTGCCGTCGGTGCCGGCGTGGAATACGCGGTGACTGACAACGTCTCCGTCCGGGGCGAGTATCTCTACACGAAGGTCAGCCAGGCCAAGTACGTCATGCCCGACGGCGGCGTCGTGAAGGAGCAGCATAAGGGCGGCGAGGCGCGTCTGGGTCTGAACTACAAGTTCTGATCCACGAGGTCGATCTTCCGCACTTGCGCGCCCGCGTTAACCTTTTATTAACCATGCGCGGTAGAACTTGCGGCGGGCGTCGCGCACCGCTTCCGGCTCGATTTGCGGGCCGGAAGTGCACCGGTTGTGGCGGGTGCCAGGTCATTAATGACCGATTGCCTGTTTCTATGGCATTCAAGGCGCCGCGTTAACTGTTCCTAATATTTGTTAACCAAAAGCCGCCTTGATGGCGTGCGTCTGCCACATTTTTGCCATGTATCATTAGGGTTGCTGTTGCCTGCCTGCAACAGACGTCAGCGCAGCTTTGCGCTACAAAGGGGCAAGTCCAGAGCGAACGCATCGACGCTCTCGGGAAGGCAACAGGAGTAAGTTATGAAGAAGGTTCTTCTTGCTGGCGTGGCTGCCGCAGGTCTCTTGGCTTCGGGCGCGGTCGCTTTCGCGGCTGACCTGCCGAGCCGTCGTGTCGCCCCGGTTGCGCCGGTGGTGGTTCCGATCTTCACGTGGACCGGCTTCTATGTCGGCGTGAACGCCGGCTACGGCTGGAACACCAACAGCAACAAGGGTTACGTCGATCCTTACACGGGTATCGTGTATGGCACCGACTCCAGCGACGGCGGCTTCGTCGGCGGTGGCCAGATCGGCTACAACTATCAGTTCGGTCAGTTCGTCGCGGGTCTGGAAGCGGACATCCAGTACGCTGACATGAACTCCTCGAACAACAACAACTACGTTGTTGCTCCTTATGCGGGTTACGCTTCGGCCGGCGGCAATGGCGTCGAGTGGTTCGGCACCGTCCGCGCCCGTCTCGGCTTCGCCGTTGATCGCGCCCTCATCTTCGTGACCGGTGGTTTCGCCTACGGCGGCGGCAACAACGGCAACGGCACGTACTACAACGGCGCGTTCATCAGCAACAGCGACTCGACCACGACGGGCTGGACCGTCGGCGGTGGTGTGGAATACGCCTTCACCGACAACTTGACTGCCAAGATCGAGGGTCTCTATGTGAACCTCGGCAACAACGGCAACAACAGCTCCTACGTGTGGAACAACGCCTACAGCGGCAACAACAGCGACGACACCGAGTTCGGTGTGGTTCGCGCTGGCCTGAACTACAAGTTCAACGGCTTCTGATCCTAGCGATCCGACTGAATACCAAGCCGGTGGGGCAACCCGCCGGCTTTTTTTTGGCCGAGGGGGTTGAACGTCTGGTATCGGGCGTTTCCTCGCCTGTCCTTAAAACAAGGCCTGCCCGGCTTTCGTCGAGGCAGGCCTCATGCTGTACGGGCGGAGCGGTTGCGCTGACGGATGCCCTTATGCCGGCGCCGTTTCCGCAAAGGCCGGCACGGCTTTTTCGAACGCCGTGAGCCATGCCACAAGCCGGGGATAGGTTGCGCGCCATTCGCCATCAAAGCGCAGATCGAGATAGCCAAGGGCGCAGGCGACAGTGATTTGTCCGACATCGGGGACGGCCGTTGGCGGAGCGGGTGGCATCGCCTCCAAGACGGCGAGACTGCGTTCAACCTTGCCGCGCTGATGCGCGACCCACTTCTCGTCGTGCTTGTCGGCATCCCGCCAGCGCTTTTCATAAACGAGCAGAAGGGCCGCATCGAGGAGGCCGTCAGCGAGGGCCTGCTGCGTGAGCACGTCGAACCGTGCCGGGCCGTTGGGAATGATGCGACCGCCCCCCGCGCGGTAATCGAGATATTCGAGGATCACGCGCGAATCGAACAGGACGCGGCCGTCCTCGAGAATGAGGGCCGGGATTTTGCCCAGTGGATTCTGGCGGCGGATCGAATCGCCGGGATCGACGGTATCCGTCATCACGACGTCGATTTTGTCCCAGAGACCGAGCACCTTGGCGGCGATCTTGACCTTGCGGCCGAATGGCGACGGCGGAGAGGAACGCAATGTGAGCATGGCGGTGTTCCTGGCTGACTGTGGCAAGAGATACTGTGGCAAGAGATAATCAGCCCGTCTCGTCGTGAACGGAGCAGGCAGCGGCAGAAGCATTTGCAGCTGTCGCCGGCGATGGCCGGGTCAATGATCCGGCCCGATGACGGGCGTGACGGCTGCCGTCATTCGCGCAGCCATTCACAGCGAAAACCCGCGTGGCCATCGCGCGCCAGACGCTCTGCGAGCGCAGGCAGCAGGATCTCCGCTTCCTCGGCGAGTTTCCATGGCGGGTTGATGACGAGGAGACCGCAGCCATTGAGGCGTGCCGGATCGATTCGCGTCTCGATCATCAATTCAAGCCGCAACACGCTCGTTTTTGCGCCCGCGGCAAGGTCCTTGCAGAATCGGTCCGTATCGGCGGGGTTCTTGATGGGATACCAGCCGGCGAAGATGCCTGTCTCCCATTTCGCCTGAGCCTTGAGCATGTCGCGGCCGAGGCGCGCAAGCTCACCGACGTCCTCGAAGGGTGGGTCGATCAGCACGAGGCCGCGCCGCTCCCGCGGCGGAATCATCGCGTGCAAAGCAGTCCAGCCATCGAGTTCCAGCGCTTTGACCTGGCGGTCGCGCAGGAACAGGGTGGCCAGCCGTGCTGCATCCTCAGGATGGCGCTCGACGACGATGGCGCGATCCTGGCGACGCAGCATCAACCGCGTGATCATGGGAGAGCCCGGATAGGCCATCGGATTGGTTGCGCGCACGGCGCTGATCGCCTGACGATACGGCGCAAGCAGGACTTCGACGTCGTCGGCAAAGGGCTCGTCCAGCCGCCCGATGCCATCGCGCCACTCACCTGTGCGCTGGGCCTCCTCGCTGTCGAGATCATGCAGCCCGATTCCGGCATGGGTGTCGATCACGCGGAAAGGGGTGTCCTTCTTGAGGAGATGGGCGAGGATGCGCGTCAGCACGACATGCTTCATCACATCGGCGAAATTGCCAGCGTGATACCCGTGCCTGTAATTCATTGCGGTTGCGGCACGGTGACGGAGCCGCCGCGGCAGCCCTGGCGATCCAATTCAGGGCAGGTCTGGAAGCTGCGCAGATCCCTGGAGAAGCAGATTCGCACCTCGCTGAGCGTTCCACGGCGGCAGGCGACGGACATCATGTCTGTCCTGAGGCCCGGATTCGCGGCAACGAAGGCGCGTTCCAGATCGAGCGGCGTCCAGGTCGCGTCACTCTGCATCGCGGTGAGGGCGGGCGGGATAACCACCGCGTCACGGGCGCGGCGTACGGCGGCGAAGTAGTCCGTCGGGCTAAGACCCGAGCAGGTGCCATGCTTGCGCCACTCATAGCGGGCCAAGCCTTCGTCAGGGTAGAGGCCCGCCGTCGTGGCGATC
The DNA here is from genome assembly GCF_003201475.1 of Chelatococcus asaccharovorans. GTDB lineage: Bacteria > Pseudomonadota > Alphaproteobacteria > Rhizobiales > Beijerinckiaceae > Chelatococcus > Chelatococcus asaccharovorans. The sequence continues at coordinate 138,424 of NZ_QJJK01000009.1, forward strand.
GCAGCGCGTGTCGGCTGGGTGGCCGTTGCCGAGCAGGTCGTCGGGAAGCCTTGCGTGTACTGTGGCCAGAGCCCATGCACCACGAAGCCGAGTGCGCTGCCGCTGCGGCATTGATCGTAGCGGTCCGGGGATTTGTTCAGCTCACAGAAACCGGGCGACCACGACAGGGCAAGGACGTAGAAGTCGAACTGGCCGGGCGGCGCCCCTCGACGTTCGCCGCCGCTTTGGGCGGCGGCGGGTGCCAGGGCGGCGACCCACAGGGCTGCACAGGCTGCCACCAGGCCAGCAAGCCGGCCGGATGCTCCGGCCAGGCGCTGCCCGAAGCCTTTCACGCGCGACAGCTTCGCAGGCGTCGAAGCCAGGCGAGCGCCGTTGTCTCCCGCGCAGGTCCCCACTGGCCTTCAGCTCACGGCAGCGCGGTTTTGCACCATGGCGCGAAGCTCCAGCCGCGGTCGATGCCGCGCACGCAGAATTCCACGTTCCAGCTGAAGCCGATGCCACCGAGACCCGCGCGCACCGAATAGATGACTTCGCGCTTCACGCCATCCGTCACAAGTGTCGTGGCCTTGCAGAAACGCCGCGGCACGAAGTCCTCGCCCCAGGGCTTGAGAGCGATCTGCCTGATCCGCTCGAACTGGGCCAGACGAAGATCCGAGTTCCAGAATTCGGATTCCTTGCTTGCGAAGCGCATCGCAACCTCGGAAACCACCGCGACCGAGTCGCAGGTCGGAAGGTTGCCCGTGACGTTGATGGGGTCGAGATCCATCGGCATTTGTGCCTCGCCGGGTGCGCGCTCACCGGCGAAGCTCAGCGAGCTCGCGGCCGCGAGCATCAGGGAAGCGGCGATCATCCTGCGCATGTCAACTCCGACGCGTGGTAGCTCTGACAGCAGATAGGTCCTGCTTGGCCATATATTTCTCTGGACCATGCTGAATGGAGCTTGCGGGGTCAAGCGCAGCCGCGCCACAGTTGTTCAAGAAGTGCTGCGCGAGCGGCATTGTGCAACAAAAGGTGCTGATATGGCTGGCATTCGTATCGTGGTCGCGGGCGCCACGGGCTGGGTCGGGCGGGCGCTCGTTCCAGCGGTCCTGGCTGCGGGTGATCTCGTCCTCGCCGGCGCGGTCAGTCGGGCTGCTGCGGGCAAGGATGCCGGTGAGGCCATCGGGGCGCCGACGGCCGGGGTCATTGTCGCTGCCTCGCTCAAGGATGCGCTGTCCGTGCCTTCCGATGTGGTCATCGACTACACCAAGCCGCATGTGGTGAAGGGGAATGTGCTGACGGCCATCGAGGCGGGGCGGCATGTGGTCGTCGGCACCTCGGGGCTTGGTGCCGAGGACTATGCCGAGATCGACGCCGCGGCGCGCAAGGCCCATGTCGGCGTCATCGCCGCGGGCAATTTCTCCATAACCGCGACCCTTCTGAAGCGTTTCGCACTCGAAGCGGCGCGCTATGTGCCGGATGTCGAGATCGTCGACTACGCGTCGGCGTCCAAGCCCGACGTTCCCTCGGGAACGGGACGCGAGCTCGCGGAAGTGCTCGGGGAGGCACGCCAGGCTGGCACGGCGAAGCCCGTCGCCGATCTCTCGGGCCTGAAGGAAACACGCGGCGCCAGCATTGGCGCCCCCATTCCCGTTCAGGTGCACTCCCTGCGGCTGCCGGGCTACGTGCTCTCCTGCGAAGCCCATTTCGGGTTGCCGGACGAACGCTTGCTCATCCGGCACGACGCGGGCTCGTCTGCGGCACCTTACGTTGCCGGAACCCTGCTGGCCGCGCGGCGCGTCGCCGAGCAGCCGGGTCTCCGGCGCGGGCTCGACAGCCTGATGTCCTAGAGCAAATCCGACTTGAATGGAATCGTCTGATTCCATTCAAGACATTGAATATTCTCGTCAATTTTAGATCGGAGCCAATCCGTGAAAGACGGACTGGCTCCAGAGGCAGAAGGGTTTCCGGCGCTTGCGAGACGCCGGATGCTCGGGGGTTCAACGCCCGACCAGTCCCGGCGGCCGCAGGTCCATATCCGCCGACAGGCGGCGCGCTGGCGGTGGCGGGGAAGGTGAGTAGGGCGCCGGGGTGTACCCGGCCGCCGGCGTATCGGCGGATACCGGGTAAGGGGCCGGGCGGGGTGCCTGATCCGGTGGCGTGAGGTCCAGCGGCGCTTGGGCTGGCGCGATGCTGGCGGTCGGAATGCCGCCGCCGGCGCCCGCTTCCGGACCGTCGTCCGGTAGCGGGCCCTCCGGTGGCAGATCATAGCGGGGAGAGCCCGATGGGGTGTCGGGAAGGATCGCCGGGGCCGCCGATGGCATCGTGTATGTCATCGGATGCTCGGGATCGATACGCGGCGCAAATTTGATGACCGGCTTGCAGATTGTTCGCCCTTTTGCATGGCGCGCAAGGTCGAGATGCAGGTGATCATAGTGATAGGCGTCAGCGCCGGGCCCGAGCACCGTCGAGAAATAGCGGCACGACCCGACGAAGATCTCCCGCAGGAATTCCTGCTCCTCGGGCGCGCCGCGCCAGCCCTTGAGGATCGTGATCACCCGCCCATCGGCAAGAGTGAGCGACATGATATCGACTGCGTTGCCGAAGGAATGCTCGGAGCGCGCCGCGCCTGCCTTGTTGTTCATGGACCGGCAGGAATAGGAGCCGGCATTCACCGCCGTCACGGGCTGGCCGAAATAGAGCATTGCCGCCGGCTGGACGATTTCGGCGAACCAGCGATCCGTCGTGGTGATGGCCGGGCAGGCGAGCAGGGCGCGGGATTTCAGGGCGATGCTGCCCTCACCGAAGGCGCTCACGCGAAACGGATAGTCCATGCCGCAGGCGCCAGGACCTGAAATGGCACGGGCCTGCTCGAAATAGGCGGAAGTGCGCAATTCCTTGTGCGCCGCAAGGCATGCCGATTCGGCCTCGCCGCGCCAGGCCGCCCGCTTTTCCATGACGAACAGCCCACATCCCGCGAGAGCCAACACCACCAGAACTGAACCGCCGAGCTTCCACGAGGACGGACGCATAAAAGGGCGGCGCGCCATACGCATCACTCCGCGCGCTGTCTCTGCAAGGCCCGAACAATGCAGGCATTGTCCTAACGGACTCTCAACGCTTGTCCGTTGCCCCGAGAACCGCCTTTCCTGGGCGCGGACACAGTGTTGTGAGGCAGAGCGTTGGCGCCGCTTGGCAATCCTGCGGTGAAGCGGAAGCGACGCCGCGTATTCTCCGCCGCGATTGACACGCAGACCTCGCGGAGACCTCGCCAATCCTGAAAAAACACAGGTCCGGGTCTTTCAATCGGCCCGGTCATTCCCTATTTTCCATGCGGTAATGGAATAGCGGCTATGTCTGGCGCTCGCGGGTCGAACGCTGGAAGGCCTTAGGTGGATGTATTCGGGAGGGACGACGTTGCTGAGAACATTGGGTCGCCGTGGTGGGTTCGTCGCCATAGCCACACTTGCCTTGATGGTGACGGCGAGTGTCGCGGAAGCGCGCGCGGGCCGCGGTGGCGGCTTGGGCAGCCGTGGCACACGCACGTATAGCGCGCCGCCGCCGACCGCGACGGCGCCGACACAGGCGGCACCGCTGCAGCGCTCGACGACGCAGCCCGGCGTGGCGCAACCCAATGCGGTCCAGCCCGGCATGGCGGGACGTCCCGCGGCGGCGCAGCGGCCCGGCCTCTTCGGCGGCGGCTTCGGCACGGCCCTGATGGGCGGTCTGCTTGGCGCCGGCCTGTTCGGCCTCCTGTCCGGCAGCGGCCTGTTCGGCGGCCTGTCCGGCCTTGGCTCCATCTTCGGGCTCCTCCTGCAGGTCGGCCTCATCGTCGGCCTTGTTGCCCTTGCCATGCGCTTCTTCCGGCGTCGGCAGGAGCCGGCCATGGCCGGTGCCAGCCCGACGAGCAATGGCCTGAACCGCAGTGCTCTTGGCGGCGGTCTTGGCGGCGGCGGTCTTGGTGGTCTTGGCGGTGGAGCAGGCGGTGGTCTGGGTGGCGCCCTTGGTGGTGCCCTTGGAGGCCTCGGCGGTAAGGCGGCCCCGGCCGCACCCGCGACGCCGGTGGATGAGATCGACATTCAGCCGGCTGATTTCGATGCCTTCGAGCGGACGCTCATCGATGTGCAGGCGGCCTATTCCAACGAGGACCTGAATGCGCTGCGGCGTCTGGCGACGCCGGAAGTCGTTGCCTTCATGGCCGAGGATCTCGCCAGCACCGCGGCCGAGGGACATGTCAACCGCCTCTCGGACGTCAAGCTCTTACAGGGTGATCTGGCTGAAGCCTGGCGCGAAGGCGATGTCGACTATGCCACCGTCGCGATGCGCTTCTCGCTGATCGACACCACCCTCGATCGTGAAACGAACAAGATCGTCGAAGGCCACGCGGACGTCCCGACCGAGGCCACCGAACTCTGGACGTTCCGCCGCTCCAAGGGCGGCAAGTGGATGCTCTCGGCTGTTCAGCAGGCCTGATAGCCGGCCGGCATCGAGACTGAAATGGAAAAGGCGCCGCTTGTACGGCGCCTTTTTTCTTGCCCGCCATCAGGTGTTGGGGGGTCAGTTGTTGCCCTGGCCGCAGCTGTAGCCGACGAAGCATTGGGGATTGTCGCGCGTCGACAGATAGGCCGGCACCTGGCTCGCCCGTGGTGGGCAGTTGTTCACATAGGTATCGTAGAGATAGGGGCCGGTGCCGATGACCACGCGCCCCTGGCGCTGCACCAGGTTCTGCAGATTGGCACAGGTCTCCTGAGACGCTTGAACCTGCGCCTGCGCGAAAGCCGGCGTGGCCGCCGCTGTGAGCGAAGCCGTGACAAGCGCCACGGCAACGCCTGTCGCCGTGATCATCGATGTTCTGGAACCGGGTCGAGAGGCGGAAACACGCGGGTTGATCGTCATCGGCGTCTTCTCCGGCATCGGGATCATGCCGTGCAATAGAAACACTGATCGATTGTTCTTTCACAATCAGCAAGTTGTGAAGAAGGGCCGTATGCTACCTCAAAAAGGAAATCTTGCGTCGGCGTAAAGCGTTCTATCGCCGCCGACGTCCTCCCTTCTTCACCTTGGCCGTGCCGGCCCAGTCGGCGACGGCGCGCGGCTTGAATTCCTCGGCGCCGAGCGGAATTTCACGGTTGTGCGGCCCCATTTCATCGAGGGTCGGCTTGCGGGCGCGCGTCACCGGCCCTGCCTCGTCGCCGGCCGTGTCGCGCGGGGACGGAGGCTCGTTGGCTTTCGTGCCGTATTTGCGCGAGCCGGCAAAGCGTCCGGCCTTGGCCTCCACATCCGCCTGGCGGGCCAGCGGGTCGTCGGCGATGGCAAGCTCGGTCGCCTGCAGCCGCTTGATCTCGTCGCGCAGGCGCGCGGCCGTCTCGAATTCCAGATTGGCAGCGGCCTCGCGCATGCGCTTCTCGAGGTCGGCCATGACGGCCTTGAGATTGTGGCCGACGCTTGCCGCCTCTTTCGGCAGCAGGCCGGCATCCACCTTGACGTGATCGCGCTCGTAGACCGAGTCCAGAATGTCGCCGATGTTCTTCTTGATGGATTGCGGCGTGATGCCGTGTTCAGCGTTATAGGCAAGCTGCTTGTCGCGGCGCCGGCTGGTCTCGGCCATCGCCCGCTCGAGGCTGCCGGTGACGTTATCGGCGTAGCAGATGACGCGGCCGTCGACGTTGCGCGCGGCGCGGCCGATGGTCTGGATCAGCGAGGTCTCCGAGCGCAGAAAGCCTTCCTTGTCCGCGTCAAGGATCGCGACGAGGGCGCATTCCGGAATGTCGAGACCCTCGCGCAGGAGGTTGATGCCGACCAGCACGTCGAAGGCGCCGAGCCGCAGGTCACGGATGATCTCGATGCGCTCGATGGTGTCGATGTCCGAATGCATGTAGCGCACGCGCACGCCATGCTCGTGGAGATATTCGGTCAGATCTTCCGCCATGCGCTTGGTCAGCACCGTGACGAGCGAGCGATAGCCCTGGCCTGCGACCGCCTTGACTTCGCCGAGCAGGTCATCGACCTGCGTGCGGGCCGGGCGGATGTCCACGGGCGGATCGACGAGGCCGGTCGGCCGGATGACCTGCTCGACGAAGACGCCGCCGGTCCGCTCCATTTCCCACGAGCCGGGCGTGGCCGACACATGCACCGTCTGCGGACGCATCGCGTCCCATTCCTCGAAGCGCAGAGGCCGGTTGTCCATGCAGGACGGCAGGCGGAAGCCGTATTCCGCCAGCGTCGCCTTGCGGCGGAAGTCGCCGCGATACATGCCGCCGATCTGCGGCACGGTCACATGGCTCTCGTCGGTGAAGACGAGCGCGTTGTCCGGCAGATATTCGAACAGCGTCGGCGGCGGCTCGCCGGGCCGCCGGCCGGTGAGATAGCGCGAGTAGTTCTCGATGCCGGCGCAGGAGCCGGTCGCCTCCATCATTTCAAGGTCGAAGGTCGTGCGCTGCTCCAGCCGCTGGGCCTCGAGCAGGCGGCCCATGCGGTGCAGCTCGTCGAGCCGCCATTTCAGCTCTTCCTTGATGCCCTTGATGGACTGGATGAGCGTCGGACGTGGCGTCACATAGTGCGAATTGGCGTAGACCTTGACGAAGCCGAGATCGGCCGTCTTGCTGCCGGTCAAGGGATCGAACTCGACGATGGATTCCACCTCGTCGCCGAACAGCGAGACCCGCCAGGCGCGATCCTCATAGTGGGCCGGGAAAATCTCGATCACGTCACCGCGCACGCGGAAGGTGCCGCGCCCGAAATCGCCGCCCGTACGCTTGTATTGCAGCGCCACGAGATCGGCGATGAGTTGCCGCTGCTCGATGGTCTCGCCAACCTTCACGGAGAAGGTCATGGCGGTATAGGTCTCGACCGAGCCGATACCATAGATGCAGGACACCGAGGCCACGATGATGACGTCGTCGCGCTCAAGCAAGGCGCGTGTCGCGGCGTGGCGCATACGGTCGATCTGTTCGTTGATCGACGATTCCTTCTCGATATAGGTGTCCGACCGCGGCACATAGGCCTCGGGTTGATAGTAATCATAGTAGGATACGAAATATTCGACGGCGTTATCCGGGAAGAAACTCCTGAACTCGCCATAGAGCTGGGCGGCCAAGGTCTTGTTTGGCGCCAGGATGAGCGCCGGGCGCTGGGTTTCCGCGATCACCTTGGCCATGGTGAAGGTCTTGCCCGAGCCGGTGACGCCGAGCAGCACCTGGTCGGTTTCCTGGCGGCGGATACCGTCGACAAGCTCGACGATGGCGGCGGGCTGGTCGCCGGCCGGCTCAAAATCCGACTGCATGCGGAAGGCGACGCCGCCCTCCGACTTCTCCGGCCGCTCGGGCCGGTGTGGCGTCCACAGTTTGCCGTGCTTGAACAGCGGGTTCCCGCTCTCCAGCAGGGCGGAGAGGGCGGCGACCGTCGCGGAGACGCCGGAGCCGCCGTCCGGATCGCTCAGCGGCGGGAGCGCTGCGGATTTCTTTCCGCCCGGGCCCTTGCTTCCCGCTGGGCCCTTGCTCCCGGGTCGCTCAGGCTTGGCGGGCTTGGTGGCGGGCTTGGCGGCGACGGAGCCCGCGCCTGGAGACCAGGCGACGCCCGTATCGAAACGCGCCTGCGGCGCCTCGCCGAAACCGCGGCGTTCGTCGCCCGCGTCGGACGCGGCTCCGCCTGGGCCGGCGCGACCTTTGTTGATCGCCGGATTCAAGAGATCCGCGAGAAAGGGGTCAAGGGGCTGGACGTTGGGTTTCGCAGCCTTGGAACGGGGCGTTTTGGGAGCCATGGCCCCAATATGGGCCGACTCCCCCGTCGAGAAAAGGCCGCAGATGTGTTCTGCGGCGCTTTCCCGAGGTTGCGCGTACGGACGTGTTGCTGCGAGCGGTGCGCGCTCTGCAAAATCTAGATGCCGCTGAAGAGGACACCGACAACAAGCAGGACGAATCCGACAAGGAGCGTCTCGAAGCCGTGGCCGGAGAAGAACGGAATCGGAAAAATGCCGTATGTCACGAGTATCGCAATGATTGCCAGTATGAGCGCAATACCAAACACAATCTTTGACGGTGCCGTCAGCGAAAAGTTGCCTGAACTTGCCATCGAAGCTCTCCCGCAAAGGGGGGTGGGCCGTGCCCAGCGCGCGAGACATACGGTCGGCAAAACGCACCGCCGCCGTCCAACGCGATGGAAACGTAATTATAGGAGAGACTTAGACCCTGAGCGTGGCAGTTGCTGCCGATCGACGGGCGCGCTGTCGTGGCGCGCGTCACCTGCGCGAATGACCCGCCTCGCCTCAGCCCCTGAGGTTGCATGCGCGGCCTGCTGCGGGTATCCGGGATTGACGATTAAAATCCGAAGTATTATCGGGTTTTGGGAGCTTGGCCGTCCTTCAACCGTTGCCGGGCCGCATGCGAGGAGACGTCGTCATGGCAGATCGAGGCCCGTTGAGCGGCTATCGTGTCGTCGAGTTCGGCAGCAATCTCACGGCACCCCTGGCGACGATGCTGATGGGCGACCAGGGGGCGGATGTCATCAAGGTGGAAGCCCCGGCCGGCGATCAGCTGCGCGGCTCCGGCGAGAGCCGCTCCGATGTTTCCGGAATGGGGACGATGTTCCTCAATGCCAACCGCAACAAGCGGTCCATCGTTCTCGACTTGAAAAGCGAAGCCGATCGGGCCGCGGCCATCAAGATCGCCGCGGCATCCGACGTCGTCGTCCAGAATTTTCGCCCTGGAGTCATCGATCGGCTTGGGCTCGGCTACGAGGCGCTACGCGCGATCCGCGATGATATCATTTATGTGTCGATCGACGGGTTGGGCCGCACCGGGCCGGCTGCAGGACGGCGGGTCTACGACATCGTCGTCCAGGGCATCGCGGGTTTTGCCGGCATCCAGGCCGACCCCCTGACACGCACGCCCGATGTCGTCCGCAACGCGGTGACCGATAAGATCGCGGCGCTGTCCGTCTTCCAGGCCGTGACGGCGGCACTGCTCGTCCGTGAGCGTACCGGCAAGGGGCAGCATGTTGAGGTGAGCATGCTGAATGCGGCACTGTCCTTCCTATGGCCCGAAACGATGGGCCGGGCGACGCTTATCGGCGATGGCGTCAAGCCGGGCGGCTCGGTGTCGGGGACCCGCTATTGTTTCCCGACAGCCGACGGGTCCATTATTCTCGGCTTCGTCACGGCCAGCGAATTTGCCGCCGTCTGCGCGGTGCTGGAATGTCCACATCTTCTTGCCGAGCCGGATTTCGCGACACTTGGCCAGCGCTTCGTCAATGCCGCTCGTCTGAACGCGGAGATCGGCGCCATCCTGCTGACGCGCACGACGGCTGAGTGGCTTGCGCGCCTCGACGCGGTCGATGCGGTCTATGCGCCGGTCAACTGGCCCGAGGACATCATCACGGACCCCCAGATCGCGGCGACCGGTATCCTTGAGGTTCACGATCATCCGGTCGTCGGTCGCTACCGGCAGCCTGCGCATCCCGCGCGCTTCTCCGAGACGCCCGCTGGCCTTCATCGGCATGCGCCTGTGCTTGGGGCAGATGGCGCGGAGATCCTCGCGGAGGTCGGGCTTCCCACGCAGGGAGCGGGACAATGAAGGCCTGGATGCTGAGGCGCTTCGAGAAGCCTTTCGCGCTCGAGATCGCGGAGGTGCCGCGACCCGAGCCGGGGCCGGGCGAAATACTGATCCGCAACCACGCCGCGGGCCTCGCCTTTGGCGAGATGCTGATTTTCGACGGCACCTATCAGAAGCTTCCGCCTCTGCCCTATATCCCCTCCAACGAATGCGCCGGCACCGTCGAACGCTGCGGAGACGGCGTGACGGCTTTCGCGCCCGGCGATCGCGTCATGGTGTTTGCGGCGGACATGAGGGGCGGCGCCCTGGCCGAATACTGTGTGATGCCGCAGTCCTTCGTGTTTCCCTGCCCGGAGCGGTTGAGCTTCGCCGACGGTGCGACCGCATTGATGAACTACTGGACGTCCTACAACGCCTTGGTGCGGCGCGGCCATCTCAAGGCTGGTGAGACGCTCGTCGTCCATGGCGCCACCGGGGGCGTCGGCTCGACAGCGGTTGAGATCGGCAAGCTGATCGGAGCAACGGTGATCGCGACCGGCGGCAGCGACGAGCGGCTGGCGCAAGTCGTGGGGGCAGATCACGTCGTCAACTCCAATCGCGAGCCATTGCGCGAGCGACTTCTCGAACTGACGCAGGGCAGGGGCGCCGATGTCTTCTATGACCCGGTTGGCGGCGATGTCTTCGACGCGTCGATGCGGGCCATCGCGGTTGGCGGGCGCATTCTTGTCGTCGGTTTCACTTCCGGACGTCCAGCAACCCCGCGAACCAACGTGATGCTTGTCAAGATGATCTCGGTGATCGGTGTTGAAGCGCGGCGCGCCTTGCTCGAGACCGGCGAAGAAGGGTGGTCTGACTTCCACGCGATGCGCGACTGGATCGACAGCGGGCGGCTCAATCCACGGGCGGGCCATGTCTATTCTTTCGCGGACGCGCGGCAGGCCTATGACGCGCTTCTGGCGCGCAAGCACAGTGGCAAATGCGTGGTGGAGATCCCGCAGAGGTGATCCGCAAAGTGGGTGTCTCACGCGCGGCGGGGCTTTGACGAGCGCCGACGATGATCCAGCATTGTGTTCCTGGCTATGGCGCTGCTAACCATGGGCGAGGCGCGACGATGGCGTCTTGCCTTGTCTGCAGCGACCCAGCAGCCCCGGGGATTCTCTATGCATTGTAATATTTGCGGCGGCACGGCCTTCCTCGACATGCCGAAGCGTCCATTGGCGCGCTGTGCGGACTGCGGCTCGCTGGAGCGTACGCGCATGGCCGCCCTGCATATCAAGGCGCTCGGCCTTGCCGACGGGGCGCATATTCTCCACTTCGCGCCGGAGCGCGGGCTCGCGAGGCTTTTGCAGGGTATAGGCGGCGAGAACTATCGCGCGGTCGACATCGCACCGGAGGCCTATGCGGATGTGGGGGTGCCGGTCGGCGCCTTTGACCTGTGCCGCGACGGTTTCCACCTGAAACCGGCCACCTTCGACCTCATTGTCCACAATCACGTGCTCGAGCACATCGCCTGCAACTACACGGTGGTACTGACACAGCTCGCGCGGTCGCTGAAGCCCGATGGCGTGATGCTGTTTTCGGTTCCAATCGTCGGGGACGACTATTGGGAGGAGATGACCCGGCCCGAGACGATCAATCCCGAGCGATTCGGCGACTACGGCCATCGCCGTCATTTCGGCCGGGCCTTCATCGCCGATACGCTGGGCATGCTCTTCCATTTGGACACCACCTATGACGCCACCCGGAATTTTCCGGCCGACGTCCTGCGCGACGCCAATATCCCGGAGCGGTTGTGGCACGGGTTCAGCGGCGCAAGCATTTTTGCCGTGCGGCGTGGTGACTTGCGCATCTGACCGGCCCGTTCTGCCAAGCGAGAGCCTGACGGTTCGCGGTTGGATTACAATCGCGAGATGACAAAAAGTTCATGTTTCCGACATCCGCGGGTAATGGGGTGTAACGGCAACATGCCTGTCATGAGCATGGCGGCAGGTCCGGGTCCAGGCATTTTGAATCACGCCGCCCGTGCGCATCGCAGGCATCGTCTCGTCTGGACTGTGCCTGAGCAATACTGTTCTCGGACAGGATAGACTGTGCCGTTACAGTGAATGGCGCGGTCCTGTCCGTGACGTACCCTCTTGCGGCACGGGAGAAGGGCGCATGGCAAGCGAACGGGACACGCGGCTGGCTGTCTTTGCGGTCAACCGTTTCGGGCTTGGCGTGAAAGCTGACGGCATCGGCGGGATTGCCGATGACATCCGCGAAAGACTGCGTGAGGAGGTGCGCACCGGGCTGAGCGCCGGCACCGCAGTCCCCCAGGGCGGCAATACGGGGCTTGAGACGAGTGCGGCCCTGTTCCGGGCCTGGCGTGAGCGGGAGGATTTCCTGCGCGTCGCGCGGATGCCGGTGCGGCCGGATCCCGGCCAGCCGCCGACGCCACAGCCCGGCACCCCCGGCCTGCGGGTGGGCGGCATGGAGCCCAACAAGCCGGTCGGGCCGATGCGGGTGCCGGGCAGCACCATCCCGCAAGCCACCTTCCTGACGGAGGCGGCCGCCCGCATGGGTTTCGGGCTGGGCCCCGACATCGGCTTCGTCGAGCGGCTGGTGCTCTTCTGGTCCAACCATTTCGCGATCGCGACGTCGAAGGGCGGGCAGGTGAAGACGCTGGCGGGCGCCTTCGAGCGCGAGGCCATCCGCCCTTATGTGCTGGGCCGTTTCTCCGACATGCTGCTGGCGGTCGAGACCCACCCCGCCATGCTGATGTATCTCGACAACCAGCAGTCCGTCGGTCCGCAGTCGCAGGCCGGACAAAAGCAGCGCCGGGGGCTCAACGAGAACCTGGCGCGCGAGATCCTGGAGCTCCACACGATGGGCGTGGGCTCCGGCTATAGCCAGGCGGACGTGACCAGTCTGGCGCGCACGATCACGGGCTGGACGGTGGCCTATAACGACACACCCAACCGGGTGCAGGGACGCTTCATCTTCAGCGCCTATCAGCATGAGCCGGGCGACCACAGCGTGCTCGGCACCAGCTATCGCACGGGTGGGGCGGTGCAGGGCCAGATGGCGCTGCTCGACCTCGCCCGCCACCCCGCGACCGCCCATCATATCGCCCGCAAGCTGGCGCGCCATTTCACGGCCGACACTCCGGACCCGAAGCTGGTCGGCCGGCTGGAGCGGGCCTTCATCGACACCGACGGCGATCTCGCGGCGGTGTCGCTGACGCTGCTCGAGGCGCCGGAGGCCTGGCGCGAGGATACGCGGAAGCCGCGCCTGCCTTATGAATTCCTGATCGCGGGCCTGCGCGCGACAGGTCGCTCCGGACTGGACAGGCCGAACGCGGTCAATCCGCTCCTCTCGGCCCTCAACGCCATGGGGCAGGGGCTGTGGGATCCCTCCGGTCCGAACGGTTTCCCCGATACCGCCGGTGCGTGGATTTCCGCCGAGGGCATGACGTCGCGCCTGGAGACGGCGGCGATGCTCGGCCGGCAGGCACCGGGCGCGCGGAACCCGAATGACGTGCTGGCCAACGTGCTCGGGCCGCGCGCCTCCCGGGAAACCCGTGTTGCGGTTTCCCGGGCCGACAGTCGCGAACAGGGCCTCGCCCTGTTGTTCATGGCGCCGGAGTTTCAGTGGCGCTGACGTCATCGATGTCGTGACGGCGCCCTGACGCCGCTTCTTCCGAAAGGGCCTGCGATGAGCGAACTCTGCGAAACCATCACCCCGTCACGTCGCGCCATCCTGGGCACGGCAGGCGCCCTGTTCGGCTGGTCGTTCATGCCGCGCTTCGCCTATGCCGCCGGCGGCCGCGATGTCCGGTTCGTCTGTATCGTCCTGCGCGGGGCGATGGATGGCCTGGCCGCCGTGGCGCCGATCGGCGATCCGGATTACGTCGGATTGCACGGCGATCTCGCGCTTGAGCGCGGTGGGCCCAATCCCGCGATCCCGCTCGACGGGTTCTTCGCCCTCCACCCTGCCATGCCGCATTTCGCGCGGCTCTATGGCAAGGGACAGGCCGCCGTCGTCCATGCCGTCGCGACGGGCTACCGCGACCGCTCGCATTTCGATGGGCAGGACGTACTGGAGAGTGGGCAGGCCGGTGTCGGGCGCACGGACAGCGGCTGGCTCAACCGGTTGGTCGCCGCCTTGCCGGAAGGCGAAGCGGTCGCCCGCCGCGGCTGCCTCGGCGTCGGCGCGGTGGCGCCGCTTGTCGTTCGCGGTGCCGCGCCTGTGCTCGGCTGGGCGCCGCCGAGCCTGCCGCCTGCCGGCGACGATCTGGCGCGCCGGCTCATGGACCTCTACGGCCAGACCGATCCGGTGCTCGCACAGGCCCTGATGCGCGGCGTCGATACCGAGCGGCTGGCCTTGGCCAGCGCTGGCCCGAACGGGAAGATGGCAGGCCGGCGCGGCGGCCCCGACACGCCGCAGGGGATGCGCCAGATCGCCGAAGGCGCTGCCCGCCTCCTGGCGGCGGACGATGGACCGCGGATTGCGGCCATGGCCTTCGAGGGCTGGGACACCCATGCGCGCGAAGGTGGCGCGACCGGCCGGCTGGCGCAACTGCTCGGCGGGCTCGACGGCGCCATTCAAGCGCTGGAGACGGGGCTCGGTCCGCGCTGGTCCGACACCGTGGTGATGGTCGTCACCGAATTCGGCCGTACGGCACGGATCAACGGCACCGAGGGCACCGACCACGGCACCGGGACGGTGTCGTTCCTCGCAGGCGGCGCGATCAAGGGGGGACGTGTGATCGCCGACTGGCCCGGCCTGAAGGACGCCGACCTTTATGAAGGCCGCGACCTCAGCGCAACGACGGACTTGCGCGCCGTCACGAAGGGTTTGCTCACGGACCTCTTCGGCGTCTCGGCCGCGGCTCTCGGGCGGGATGTCTTTCCCGACAGTGGCCTCGTCCGGCCGATGTCCGGCTTGATCGTCTGAATCCGGAAATTCGCTCAAGCTATTGATTTAGAACATCTATTCATGATCCGCGCAAGTCCGCGGCAGACGGACTTGCGCGATTTCCCGGCGCTCAGCATCGCCTCGCGCCATTCATCGCCGGAATGCGCCGGGACGTGCATAACCATCCATTCACCATACGGGCGCTGCGCCGTGGAAGGTCCGCCCGCGATCTTGCATTGAATGGTGCGTTGTGTTGCACTGCAGCATCGGCAGTGCTTGATCGCGGTGGCGGTCCGGCAGCAGGTGCGCGGTCGCACCTTGGCCCGTCTGCGTCGCTGCTAGATGCTGGATAGATTCGAGTTCGTCCTGCGCGGTGCCTGGCGGTTCTGCAGCTATGGGCGGCTGGGTGAAACGGTCGACGCTTGTGGGCTGCAAGGAAGGGGCCCGCGCCTCGGCGTGAGTGATGTGAGAGGTTGACCAGCCATGCGACGATTTCGCGTTCTCAGCCGATCGCGTGCCGCGGTTGCCATCATCGGTGTGCTGGGTAGTCTTGCCGCTGGCGATGCCGGCGCGCAATCCCCGGGCGCACAGGTCTCGCATGAGCCGGGTGGCCGCACGCCTGATGCTCCTGCGGAGGGGCGCACGCCCGAACGTCTGTCCTCACTCGATCTCGCGACGTTCAAGGGCATTACCCTGGACGATTTCGAACTTCCCTCCCAATGCTTCGCCGCGGAAGGCGATCTCGGTTCGGGCGCCGATGGTTCTGCGGGCGGTGACCTGGCTGAAGCGGGCGGCGCGGCAGTAACGGATGAGAACGGCTTCTTCGACGCAAGTCAGCTGGCCAGCATCCAAATGCCCAATCTCGCGAGCCTGACGCCCTATCGGTTGTCTGCGGGGCAGCGGGCACTCCGCCCGGAATGGCGCGTTGCGCCGATCGCCCGGGGCGTGACCACGACGGCCCGCTCTACCGGCACAATCGCGCTCCCTGGTATTCCACAGCCGTCCGAGCGGGCGCTGGGGGTGTCGGTTGGCGCTGGTGGCAATATCACCTTCTCGACGGAGGTCGCGAGCGATAGCGGCGCATGGCGGCAGGACGATGCGCGGTGGGGGTGGACATTGCAGCGGCAGGCGGCCGAGACCGCGCGCGGCTTCGTCTGGGGCGGCACGGCCGCGGGCCGTATCGACGCGCAGGGGGGACGGAACCAGGATATGGACCTGCGTCTGGGCTATCGTCGCGGGTCGAGTGATGGCGATTGGATGCTGACGCCCCAGGTGGTGGTGTCATCATCCTATCAGCCCGCTGCCAGCGACCGTTGGGGGGCGACGGTGAAACCCGGCGTGGCCGCCGTGGCCCGCGTTTTTGGCTCTGACAAGGACTGGGTGAGCGCGAAGGTCGATACACGCGTCGGCTATTCCATTCCGGTGGCGGCGAATGCAACCGGCCATCTCGACGCCTCGGCGATGCTGCGCCTGACGTTCCGTGGGCTGCAGTAGTCAACCTTCTCGATGCAACGCCGCTATGAACCGGCATGCGATGGTCAAGGACCGGCAAAGCTCTATTGTGGGGGCCTCGCTTCAATTTTTCCGAGCGTTCAATGCCCCAGTTGCTAGCCCAGCCCTCCATGGCTGCCCTCGTGCCGATCGTTCTCCTCATCTTCTCCAATGTGTTCATGACCGTCGCCTGGTACGGTCATCTCAATTACAAATCGGCCCCCCTGTGGGTGGTTGTGCTTGTCAGCTGGGGCATAGCCTTCTTTGAATATTGCCTGGCCGTGCCGGCCAACCGCTTCGGTTCCGCTGTCTATTCGGCCGCCCAGCTCAAGACGATTCAGGAGGTCATTACGCTGATCGTCTTCGCGGGGTTCTCGGTCACCGTGCTCAAGCAGCCGCTCACCCTCAACCATGGCATCGGCTTTGCGCTGATCGCGCTCGGCGCGTCGTTTATCTTCAAGAGCCCGCCGGGATGAGCCGCAGAAGCCGCCCATTGCTCTCGTCGGTCAGAAGATAGAGGAGGCCGTCCGGCCCCTGGCGGACATCGCGGATGCGCGCCCCCATGTCCGTGAGGAGGCGTTCTTCGCGGATCACGCGGTCGCCCTGAAGCTGCAGCCTGACCAGCATCTGGCCGGCGAGCGCCCCGGTGAACAGGCTGTTCTGCCAGCCGGGATAGCGATTGCCGGTATAGAAGACCATTCCGGAGGGCGCGATCGACGGATCCCAGTAGAAGACGGGCTGTTCCATGCCCTTCTGCGTCGTGCCCGCGCCGATTTTCGCGCCGGAATAGTGGGTGCCATAGCCGATGACCGGCCAGCCGTAATTTGCGCCTTTCCTGGAGATGTTGATCTCGTCCCCGCCGCGGGCGCCGTGCTCGATGGTCCACAGGACGTTGGTGCGGGGATTGATGGCGGCGGACTGCGGGTTGCGGTGGCCGTAGGTCCAGATGTCCGGCTTGGCGCCGCTGCGGCCGACGAAAGGATTGTCGGCGGGAATGCTACCGTCGCGGTTGATCCGCACCACCTTGCCGAGATGGTTGTCGAGATCCTGCGCCTTGTCCCGGAGATCGAAGCGTTCGCCCAAGGTTACGAAGAGCGTACCGTCCGGCGCGAAGGCAAGGCGCGAGCCGAAGTGGTTGTTGCCGGAATAGCCGGGCTGCTGGCGGAAGATCACCTGGACGTCGGTGAGGCGCGCGGCGCGTTCATCCAGCGTCCCGCGGGCGACGGCGGTGCCGCCGAGACCGCCTTCCCGCGGCTCGGCATAGGATAGATAGATCAGGCGATTCGTCGCGAAATCGGGGTCGAGTGCGACATCGAGCAAGCCGCCCTGTCCACGTGCCCTGACCTCCGGGACGCCGGATATAGCCGTAGCGTTACCATTGCCGATGAGGCGCAGCCGGCCGGCGCGTTCGGTCACCAGCATGCGGCCGTCCGGCAGGAAGGCCAGGCTCCAGGGATGGTCAAGATCCCGCGCCACGGTCTCGACCGTCAGGCGGCCGAACTGCTGCCGCTCCGGCGAAGACTGTGCGATCGACGGGGCATTCGAAAGGATTGTCGCGCCTAGAAAGGCCAAAGCGGACAGGACCACGCGCATCAGATCTTCTCCCGGTCACGGCGTCGAGACGCTCGCATACAAGCGTAAGGGGAGAGATCTATTTAGGGATCCCGGTTCGGCCGGCATCCGGGATCAACATTTTGCGAGGGGCAGTGGAGATGTTGGCCTGCAGTTCAGACGAGGCCGGCTTGCCGGCCCTCACGTCCTTACGATACGCGCGTCACGGCCCCCTCAGGAGCGCGCACGGTATCTGTCGAGGCGATGTGATTGATGGCTGTCACGGCAAGCGTCGCCACCGTCAAAACCACGACAAGCATCAAGGACATCTTGAACTGGCGCGCCACTTCCACGCGTGACATGGCACCAACCGTATTCTTCGCCTTACGGATATCCGACATGCGGATAGGATCACTGAGACGCATCGTGAGCTCCTTTGAGCCCTTGTGAAACTGACCGGACATTAGATCCATCCGCAACCATCGGCCGTGCGATGGCACACAATGGCAGATGCTGTTCGGCCTTGCTTGTCAAAGTGAACGGTGGGGTTAATGGAAAGTTCCCTGAATCGTCTCCGTCCTGCTTGCAACAGCTTGCGCGGCGGCCAGCGGCGGACTAGTGTCCGGCGCCTTTTCACGGATCTTTGAAGGAGTGCAGGTCCATGGCCTTTCTTGCCGATGCTCTGTCGCGCATCAAGCCGTCCGCTACCATCATGCTGACGCAGAAAGCCCGCGACCTGAAAGCCACCGGCCGCGACGTGATTTCTTTGTCCGTCGGCGAGCCTGACTTCGATACACCCGACAATATCAAGGAAGCGGCGATCGCCGCTATCCGCCGCGGCGAGACGAAGTACACGCCCGTCCCGGGTATTCTGCCGCTGCGTGAGGCCATCACGCGCAAGTTCAAGCGCGAGAACGAACTCGACTACAAGCCTTCGCAGGTTATTGTCGGCACCGGCGGCAAGCATGTCATCTATAACGCCTTCCTCTCGACATTGAATCCGGGCGACGAGGTCGTCATTCCGGCGCCTTACTGGGTGAGCTACCCGGAAATCGTACTGCTGTGCGGCGGCACACCCGTACCGGTGCTTACGACGATCGAGAACAACTTCAAACTGCAGGCTGCAGACCTTGAGCGTGTGCTGACGCCAAAGACCAAGTGGGTTCTTTTGAATTCGCCGTCCAACCCGTCGGGCGCCGCCTATAGCCATGAGGAAATGAAAGCGATCACCGATGTGCTCGTCCGTCATCCGCATGTCTGGGTCCTGACCGACGACATGTACGAGCACCTCGTCTATGGCGACTTCAAATTCGTGACGCCGGCGCAGGTGGAACCGTCGCTCTACGAGCGCACGCTCACCATGAACGGCGTGTCGAAGGCCTATGCCATGACCGGCTGGCGTATCGGCTATGCGGCCGGGCCCGAGCATCTCATCCGCGCCATGGACATGGTCCAGGGCCAGCAGACCTCGGGGGCCTGCTCGATTGCCCAGTGGGCCGCTGTCGAGGCGCTGGACGGCCCGCAGGATCATCTCGGTGTGTTCCGCAAAGCCTTCGAGGAGCGCCGGGCGCTTGTCGTATCCATGCTCAACCAGGCGCGCGGACTAAACTGCCCGATGCCCGAAGGGGCCTTTTATGTCTATCCATCCTGCGCTCCGCTGATGGGCAAGACCGCGCCATCGGGCAAGGTGATCGAGACCGACGAAGATTTCGTCATGGAACTTTTGGCGACCGAAGGCGTCGCTGCGGTGCACGGCTCCTCGTTCGGCCTCGGCCCGAACCTGCGCATCAGCTACGCCACCTCGATCGACAAGCTCGAGGATGCCTGCGCGCGAATCCAGCGCTTCTGCGCGGAACTGCGCTGATAGTTTCACAGCCGGCGGTGGGAACTGCCGGCTGCTTCCCATGGTTGGGGAAGCGTTTGAAGACGCACATCTGTTGCGCCTTGCAGAGGAGCCCTTCGCGGAAGGGCCCCTCGCGGTAGAACCTCGGCAGTAGAACCTTGGCAGGAGAGCCCCATGACATTCGGTAGCGTCACACGAAAGACCTTTGCGCGTGCCCTCGGTATTGCGTCCGTTGGCGCTCTTCTGGCGTCCGCGCCCCTGCTTGTGGCCTCGGCGGAGGCTCAGAGCACCAGCAACACGCGTGTTGGCCGGCTGACCTGTTCCGTATCCGGCGGCCCGGGTTTCATCATCACATCGTCCAAAGCCCTAAATTGCGTGTTCCGTGGCAATGCCGGCAAGCGTGATTACTATGCGGGCACGATCCGCAAATTCGGTCTCGACATCGGCGCCACCACGGAAGGCACCCTGATCTGGGACGTGTTCTCCACCGGTGGCCGCACGGCGCGCGGCATGCTCGCCGGCACCTACGCCGGCGTCTCGGGCGAGGCAACGGTTGGCGGCGGCGTGGGGGCCAATGTGCTCGTCGGCGGATCGCGCCGCTCCATCAGCCTGCAGCCGCTGTCCATCCAGGGCCAGCAAGGCTTCAATCTTGCCCTCGGGGTTGCCGATCTTCAGCTCCATAGCGTCCGCTGACAGGCTGAAGTCGATTTTACCAGCCATCGGAGTGGCCGCGCATTCTCGCCGCGAGTCAACGGCGAGAATGCCCGGATCGTCGCCCGGCCCGGCTGTGCGGGCCGGAGCCCTTGTCCGCTGCCCGCTCACAGCGTCGCGCCAACGCAGCGCTTGATTCTCACGCCCTTTAGCGAGACCATTGCCATTCTGGGCCGGAAAGAGCCCGCGAGAATGGCGATCCGCTTGGGCGCTTTTCCGCACCTTGGACCACCATTCTCACACCCACGCGCGTTCGGCGAGACGCGGGCCGCGCTGGGACCAGGCACGACTGTCGGGGCAACGGGCTCCCGGCAGAGACTGGGCTGGAGAGGAGAATGCCATGGGAGATCAAGGCGGGAGAGTATCTGCTGGGCCACGATGCATTGCCATCGTGGGGCCCCAGCAGAGCGGTAAGACAACGTTGTTGGAAGCGCTTCTGGCACGCGCCGGCGCGCTCGATCGCCAGGGCCGCGTTGCCGACGGCAACACGGTCGGCGATGCCAGTCCGGAGGCCCGCGCCCATCTGATGAGCGTGGAAGCGAATGTCGCTTCGCTCGAATATCTCGGCGAGAGCTATACGTTCATCGATTGCCCCGGCTCTTTTGAATTCCGCCATGACATGGGTGCAGTGCTGCCGGCCTGTGACGCTGCGATCGTCGTTTGCGAGGCGGATGTCCGCAAGCTGCATGCCCTTGAGGTCGTCCTGCGCGAGCTTGAAGATGCAGGCATTCCCCGCCTCATCTTTCTCAACAAGGTCGATGCCTCGTCGCTGGAGGTGAGGGACGCCCTCAGTCTCCTGCAGGCCGCATCGCGCACCCCGCTCCTCATGCGGCAGATTCCGATCTGGAACGACGGCATTGCGGTCGGATTCATCGACCTCGCGCTCGAGCGGGCCTTCATCTACCGCGAACATGCCGCAAGCGAGGTGGTCGATCTGCCGGAGGCGGAGCTTCCCGCCGAGAAGGAGGCGCGCTTCTCCATGCTGGAGAAGCTCGCGGACTACGACGACACGCTGATGGAAGCCTTGCTCGAGGAGATCGAGCCGCCGCGTGACCGCGTCTTCGACGATCTCACGCGCGAGTTGCGGGAGCAGCATGTCGTGCCGGTGCTCATCGGCGCGGGCGAACGCGGCAACGGCGTCACGCGCCTGCTCAAGGCGCTGCGCCACGAGGTGCCGGGTGTTGCGGATACGGCGCGACGCCTCGGTGTCGCGCCGGAGGGACCGGCGCTGGCCCAGGTGATGAAGACGACGCATCTGCCGCAAGGGGGCAAGCTTTCACTGGTCAGGATACTGCGCGGCAGCCTGGCCGAGGGCGATAGCGTGACGGGGTCCGGCGGCAGCGAGGCGCGCATCGCCGGTATCCTGCGGCAGAACGGTGCGGCGACCACGCGGCAGCAGACGGCAGGCCTCGGCGACACGGTCGCCCTGGCACGGCTCGAAGGTATCGCGACGGGCGAAACACTCGCCGCGGGGCGGACGGCGCCCGAGCCGCTGGTGAGGCTCACGGCGGCGCAGCCCGTCTATGCCTGTGCTTTGGTGACGACAGACCGCAAGGATGACGTGCGCCTGACGGCCGCGCTCGCCAAGCTGGTCGAGGCCGATCCGTCGCTTGTCGTCGAGCACCAGCCGGAGCTTGGAGAACTGCGGCTGGCAGGGCAGGGCGAGATGCACCTGCGCGTGGCGCTGGAACGCCTGGCCAATCGCTACGGCGTGCAGGTTGCCGTGCGCAGGCCGCAAGTGGCTTACCGCGAAACCATCCGCACGATGGCCTCCGCGCGCGGCCGGCACAAGAAGCAGTCAGGTGGCCACGGCCAGTACGGCGACGTCGTCATCGATATCGCGCCGCTCACGCGCGGCGAAGGCATGATCTTCACGGATATGATCAGTGGCGGGGTCATCCCGCGGCAATATATATCCTCGGTGGAAGCCGGTGTACGCGAGGCGACGGGCAAGGGGCCGCTCGGCTTCCCTGTCGTCGACGTCGAGGTGACGCTCAAGGACGGCTCCTATCATACGGTCGATTCCTCGGACATGGCCTTCCGCGCCGCGGCGCGGCTCGCGCTCGCCGACGCCCTGCCGAAGGCCAGTCCGGTCCTGCTGGAGCCCGTGCTCGGCGTGGAACTCGCGGTGCCCTCCGAGGTCATGGTGAAGATCACTGGCCTGATCTCGGCGCGGCGTGGGCAGATCCTCGGTTATGACAGGCGGCCGGGCTGGGAGGGCTGGGACACGGTGAAGGCCCATATTCCGGAAGCCGAGATCGGCGACATGATCGTCGAGTTGCGCTCGGCGACCCAGGGGGTCGGCACATTCTCGGCAAGCTTCGATCATTTCGCGGAGCTGACCGGCAAGGCGGCGGATCTCGTCGCGCAGCAGGCTGCCCACGGTTGATGGCGGGGCGCAAGTCTGGATAACGACCCAAGCCGACGGCGCCACGCGGCCCGGCGCGGCGATGGCGCTCTTCGCTGGGCCTTGGGGGAGGGCGCTGGGGGAAGGGTCATGGCCCATTGAGAAGACCAGCGGACGTTCTGATGCCGCCAGCCACGCCCGCTGCTTTATCTCCTTGTTCAAACACCGAATTTGTCGGAAACCGTTTCACACTTGTCAGTGCCATGCTCTAGTCTGTCGGTGGGCGCCCGACGGCGGCACGCACGATTAAGAGCGGAAAGGCAAGGGATGGCGCGCGAGGAGAGGGCAGGCGAGACGCATCTCGCCGCGGATGATTCGGCTCCCTGGTTCTCCGCCTATCCAGCCTCCGTCCCCCATGCGATCGAGCCGCAGGGCACGCTGGCGGACCTGTTCAGCACGGCGATCGCCCGGTTCGACCATCGCCCGGCCTTCAAGAGCTTCGGTGCCACCCTGAGCTATCGGGCGCTCGGCCAGGCGGCTGATAAGGTCACCGCGTGGCTGCAGGCGCAGGGTTTCGTGAAGGGCGATCGGATCGCCATCATGATGCCGAATGTGCTGGCCTTTCCCGCGGTGATGATCGGTGCCATCCGCGGCGGCTACACGGTGGTCAACGTCAATCCGCTCTACACCGCCACCGAATTGACGCACCAACTCCAGGACGCGGGTGCCCGCGCGCTGTTCGTCCTGGAAAATTTCGCCGGCACAGTCGCCACGGCGCGACAGGATCTCGGCCTCGATGCGATCGTCGTCGTCGCGCCGGGGGATCTCATGGGGTGGCAGGGGCATCTGGTCAATGCCGTATCGCGGCATGTGAAGCGGGCAGTGCCGCCTTTCGCATTGCCGGGGCATCACCGCTTCAGCGCCATCATGGCCGGCCCTACCGGACGGCCGGCGCCGGTCAGCATTGCCGGCGAGGATGTCGCCTTCCTGCAATATACGGGTGGGACCACGGGAATTCCGAAGGGTGCGATGCTCACGCATCGCAACATCGTCGCCAATGTCGCGCAGATCCGCGCCTGGGTTGGCGCCTGGGTGCCGGACGACATGGAAGGCCAGGTGATGGTCACGGCTTTGCCGCTCTATCACATCTTCTCGCTGACGGCCTGTTGCATCAGCCGCTTCGTCTGCGGTGCCTGCTCGCTGCTGATCGCCAATCCCCGCGATATCGCGGGGCTGGTGAAGACCCTCCGGACGGAACGCTTCACCATGCTGTGCGGGGTCAACACCCTGTTCAATGCCATACTGAACCATCCCGGCGCGAAGGCGATCGACTTCTCGCGGCTTGCCTTCTGTGTCTCGGGGGGCATGGCGACCCAGGCGGCGGTGGCGGAGCGCTGGAAAGCGCTGACGGGCCAGCCCATCATCGAGGGCTATGGCCTGTCGGAGACTTCGCCGGTGGTGTCCGTCAATCGTCTCGATATCGAGGCGTTCACGGGCACGATCGGTTATCCCCTGCCGTCGACCGTCGTGGTCATTCGCGCCTCCGGCGGACAGGACAATCTGCCGATCGGCAGTGTTGGTGAACTCTGCGTGCGCGGACCCCAGGTCATGGCCGGCTACTGGCGCCATCCCGATGCCACGGCCGCGGTGATGACGGCCGATGGCTTCTTCCGCACCGGTGATCTTGCCGTGATGGAAGCTGATGGCGCGTTGCGCATTGTCGACCGCATCAAGGACATGGTGATCGTCTCGGGCTTCAACGTCTATCCGACCGAGGTGGAGGATGTGCTGGTGCGCCATCCGAAAGTCCTGGAGGCTGCCGTAATCGGGCTTCCGGATGCGCAATCGGGCGAGATGGTCGCTGCCTATATCGTCCCGCGCGATCCGAGCCTGACGGAGGACGACATCCGGACCTTTGCCCGCCAGTCGCTCACGCCCTACAAGATGCCCCGGCGCATCACCTTCTGCGACAGCCTGCCGAAATCGAATGTGGGCAAGGTGTTGCGCCGCGTCCTTCGCGAGGCGGTGCTCAACGGGCATCCGCCGGCCGGAAGCACCTGAACGTGATTTGCGCTTCGCCTGTGACAGGCGCTTTCTCTGGCGGATCAGATCAACGTTTCCAACAATGGGGCCGTGTATGTTCGTGAGAGCAAAACGTGGCTGGGAAATCCCTGAAAGAGAAGCCGCGGACGAGGCGATATTCCTCAATCGCCGGGCGTTCATGGCCGGTAGCGGGGCCCTGGTGCTTGCAGGGGGCGGGCCCGCGCTCGCCGCCGACAGCCCTTATCCGGCCGCCCGCAACGATCTCTACAAGCTCACCCAGCCGGTTACGCCCGAAAGCGACAACACGAACTACAACAATTTCTACGAGTTCGGCTTTTCCAAGCGCGTGGCATCCGCCGCGGAGGCGCTGCCGACCTCGCCCTGGACCGTGAAGATCGACGGCCTTGTGGAGAAGCCGTTCGAGATCGCCTTCGAAGACCTCTTGCGGCGTGTCAGCCTTGAGGAGCGGCTCTATCGGCATCGCTGCGTGGAGGCCTGGTCGATGGCCGTGCCGTGGACGGGCTTTCCGATGCGCGCGCTTGTCGACATGGCGCGGCCGCTTGGTTCGGCCAAATACGTGGTGATGAAGACCTTTCTCAACCCGAAGGTCGCGCCCGCGCAGAAACAGACCTGGTACCCCTGGCCCTACACCGAAGGTCTCACCATCGCCGAGGCCACCAACGATCTCGCCTTCATGGTCACGGGCGCCTACGGGAAGCCGCTCCCGAAGGTGATGGGTGCACCGCTGAGGCTGGCAACCCCCTGGAAATACGGGTTCAAATCGATCAAGTCGATCGTTGCGATTTCCTTTTCCGAGAAGCGTCCGGTCAGCTACTGGGAGAGCCTGCAGGCCTCGGAATACGGCTTCTGGGCCAATGTGAATCCGGCTGTCGCCCATCCCCGATGGAGCCAGGCGCGCGAGGAGGTGCTGGGAACAGGGGAATACCGGCCGACCGTGATCTACAACGGCTACGGCGAGTTCGTGGCTGATATGTACAAGGGCCTGGAAGGCGAGCGCCTCTTCATGTGAAGAAGCTGGAGTGGGTAACCTGAAGGTCAATCCAACTCCGTGACAGGCGCTGGTGGCCAATGCCGATCCCCCAAAGAAAAGGAGCCGGATTTCCACTAGGGAAATCCGGCCCGAGTTAATGTCTGACCGAAGTCAGAACACTTCCAGAGGGGAACGGCCGAAAACAAGCTCTACGCCGGGAGGTGGTGCGGAGCCCAACGTCTTCAGCCATGATCAATATGCTCGATTTTCTGCCTTTTTGCAATGCAACATGCGACATGACTGCTATGCAGTTGCCGCATATTTAGTCGACAGCCGCGGCTAACCGTAAGAGCGATGCGGGTTTCACAGCAGTGGCGCGACGAAAAATATAGGAAAATGAGATTATTAAGACGCCTATAGGACCGGCGCTTTACCGCGGTAACGACGCGTTAACCTTGTTTGAGAAATTTGATCAAGGCGTCGCATCGGCGTCATTTAACGCTAAAAGCCCCACGAAATTGGGCTGCAAACATTCAAATGCCCTATCTTGATCGTGTTTGCCTGCCAGTTTGCCTGCCTTAGCGCGTGGAGAATCAGCCGGCAGTGATTCGCAAATGGCGCCGAGCTCCATTCAAACCCTGCATGAATTGCCGGGCTTCCTCCGTCGCCATGTCCTCAGTGGCCTTTGCACTGCAACCTGCCGATTTTCTGGGCAGGCCCAGGCGGCCTCCAGCCTCTCGTGCGGGCCGTTATCGATCGGACGCTGTTCGCTGAAAAAAGAGGGCGATGCGCCCCCGTCTCTGCAGTGCGGATGAGCCTGTCGCCGTCAGTAGGTCCAGCGCTGGGCCTTGCTGATCAGGAAGTCGCGGAAGACCTGCACGCGCGCCACGTTCTTCATTTCCTCGGGGAAGACGAGATAGCTGTCGAGCGACGGCATCTCGACGTCCGTCAGGATCTGCACGAGGCCAAGCCCCGGCTCGACGAGATAGTCGGGCAGCACGGCGATCCCGGCGCCCTTTTCCGTCGCCTTCTTCAGCGCGGTGATATTGTTGACCACGAGATGGTGGGCCCGCGGGTCCTTGACGTCGCGGCCGGCCGTTGCCAGCCAGTGGGCGGCGAGGAGATAATGCGGGATCGGGCCGCCGAACGTCAGAATGCGATGGCTGTCGAGATCGGCGAGCTTGTCGGGCTGGCCAAAGCGCTTGAGATATTCGGTTGATGCGTAGACGTGGAAATGCACGGTGAACAGCCGGCGTTGGATCAGGTCGCCCTGAACCGGCTGGCGCAGCCGGATCGCGACGTCGGCCTCGCGCATGGACAGGTCAAGTTCCTCGTCGGTGAGGATGAGCTCGACACGCACATCGGGATAAAGATCCAGGAACTCGCCGAGGCGCGGCGTGAGCCAATGCGAGCCCAATCCGAGCGTCGTGGTGACGCGCAAATTGCCCGATGGACGCTCCCGGGATTCGGCGAGGCGGGCCCGCGTCGAATCGAGCCGCATGGTCATGTCGCGCGCGGCGCGGAACAAAAGCTCGCCTTGCTCGGTCAGGATAAGGCCGCGGGCATGACGATGAAACAGGGGCGCTTTCAGCTCGCGCTCAAGAGCGCTGACCTGCCGGCTTACGGCAGACTGGCTGAGGCCGAGATCATCGCCGGCCCGGGTGAAACTCCCCGCCTCGGCAACTGTATAGAAGATACGAACTTTGTCCCAATCCACGGCCGCCCCCCGGGCGTTTCTTCGTTATCATCATCAATGCGTTGCCGATGGCCACGGTCATTCAGCGGCCCGGAGACCGGCGTCGCGCGTGACAAGCCAGCGCTCGGCCTCGAGCGCCGCCATGCAGCCGAGACCCGCCGCCGTGACAGCCTGCCGGAAGACCTCGTCCGTGACGTCGCCGGCGGCGAAGACGCCCGGAACGGAGGTCGCGGTTGAGCCAGGCACGGTGCGGATATAGCCCGATGGCGTCAGCTCGAGCTGTCCAACCACCAGTTCGCTCGCGGGCTTGTGGCCGATGGCAATGAAGACGCCGTCTGCCGGCAGTTCGCTGATTTCCCCGGTCACCACATTGCGCAGGTTGACGCCGGTTACGTTGAGAGGCGCTTCATTGCCGCGAATGTCGTGCAGCTCGCTGTTCCAGACCACGGAGATGCGCGGGTTCTCGAAAAGCCGCTGCTGCAGAATGCGCTCGGCGCGCAGGCTGTCGCGGCGATGGACGAGGGTGACCTTCGCGGCGATCTGGGCGAGGTAGAGCGCTTCCTCGACGGCCGTATTGCCGCCGCCGACAACGATGACCGACTTGTTGCGGAAGAAGAATCCGTCACAGGTGGCGCAGGCCGACACGCCGAAGCCCTGGAATTTCTGCTCGGAGGGCAGGCCGAGCCAGCGCGCCTGCGCACCGGTCGCGATGATGAGCGCCTCGGCCGAATAGGTGTCGCCGCCGTCGCCTTTGACCTGAAAGGGACGATGGCTCAGGTCTATCGACGCGATATGGTCGTTGATCAGCCTTGTGCCGACGTGCTCGGCCTGCAGGCGCATCTGCTCGACGAGCCAGGGTCCCTGGATCACGTCGGCAAAGCCGGGATAGTTCTCGACATCGGTGGTGATCGTGAGCTGTCCGCCCTGCTGCAGTCCCGTGACCAGTACCGGCTCAAGCATTGCTCGTGCTGCATAGATCGCAGCCGTATAGCCTGCCGGCCCGGAGCCGACGATCAAAACTTTACTGTGCGTGTGGCTCATGATCAGGTCCAGAACGCAGCAGCCATAAGCGCTGTCTGCGGGCGCGACCTCGAGGCCGCGAGAAGGGTTACAAATGTGACCGATGCCGCCTGTAGGCGGTAACGATCGCATCCGCGATAGTCACGGTTGAATTTAATGGCAGGTATGCTCCTACTTCAAGCCTTCCGGCAAAAGGACGCACAGCTCCTGCCGACGTGAGGCCTTCCAGCAACGCTTTGATCTTTCGATGTCCGCCTGAAGGCTCGAAAACGAGAATGGGCACACCAGTGGCGGCCGCCTCGGCGACCATATTGGCCGAATCGGCTGTTGCGACGACCGAATCGGCGAGCGCCAGCAGGGCTATATAGGGATTTTCCCCCTGGCCATCCCAGATATAACAGGCGTTACGGGTCACGATCTCCTTGACCGCGTCGGCGAGGGCCTGGGGCGTTCGCCGGGATAGGGTCACCATCAGCGACACGCCCGAGGCCGCGAGTTCGCCGAGAAGGCTCGTGAAGCGGGCGATGTCGGCCGCCGTGAAACGATGGTGCCGGCTGTTCCCGCCGACGAGCACGGCAGCGCGCGGGCCTGGCAGCCCTGCGAGACAGGACGGCGGTGCTGCGCGCGCGGCGGCGAGCCGCTCGGGCGTGATGCGATGCGGGCTCGTCAATGTGGCGATGACATTCGGCCCGCGCAGGCGGTCATGGGCCGGCACCCAGACGAGGTCGGCGGCGCCGGCGCCCGTGCGCGGGTCTTTCAGGATGACCGTGAAGGTGCGGCCTTGGGACGCCCGTTTGACATGACGGACATAGGCGATGGCGCGCCGGCCGGAGGCGATCAGGATATCCGGGAAGGGCGGGGCGATCGGGCTGTCTGGCTCAGACGGCGCCTCGCGCGGATCGATCGGTCCATAGGGCATCGCCCATGCGAAGGGCGGACGGGGCGCGACGCGGCGAACGGACGGGGTGAGGCCCAACGCCTCGGCTATCGCAAGGCATTGTCCCTCATCGCCGATCTTGCCATCCGTCACAACCCATGACGTTGTATCAGCCGGCAGAATCACAACAGACTCCGGTCGCGGTGCGCAAGGTGGCTATCGCCGGACCGTCGCGCTTGTGTCAGTCTGCTCACGGGTCTACACAGCCTTCGCACCTGCGGGAAGGGATGGTTCCCCCTTGCGTTTCACTTTGGACGATACGGACTGGAAAATTCTGGCGGAGTTGCAGTCCGAAGGGCGCATAACGAACGTCGAGCTCGCCAAGCGTGCAGGTCTGTCGGCGCCCCCTTGTCTCAGGCGGGTGCGCGCGCTGGAGGAGGCGGGGCTCATCAAGGGCTATCGCGCCATCCTCGATGAAAGGCAGCTCGGCTACGAGGTCACGTGCTTTGCCATGGTCCATCTGGCGAGCCAGGCAGAGACTGATCTCGCGCAGTTCGAGGCCCGCATCCGGGCCTGGCCCCTTGTGCGCGAATGCTGGACCCTGTCCGGTGATATCGACTATCTCCTGAAATGCGTGGCGCCGGACCTGAAATCCTTCCAGTCCTTCGTGCTGGAGCTGACAGGACTGCCCAATGTCCGCAATGTCCGCACCGCCGTGACCCTCGACCAGGTCAAGGACGCGCCAATCATGCCTTTCCCGGACCGGGAAAGCGCCTGAGCGGTCAGCTGTGGAAGTAGTGCTGAACCCAGCGCGCGAAATTCTTCGAAAGGTTCACCAGCCGCATCTGATCGATGTTCGGCAGATACCAGGCGCCGGCCTCTTCGGCCGGCAAAGCCAGCAGGATGTGCTTCTTGGCCAGTATCTCGCCCGTGGAGGAGATGACGAACGCGTCGCCCTCGAGATAATCGTTGGAGCTGCCGCCATCCATCGGGAGATCGCCGCCATCACCGCCGACGAAGCTCGTCAGCGTCACGCCCGTGATGACGACCTGAAGGGTCGCGCCGTTCTTAGCCGTCGTGCGTTGATCCGCGAACGCCTTCGTGAGCTGGGCGGTCGTCGCCTGCTGAATGAGCGACGCCCAATCCGATAGCCCTTTGGCCTGCAAGGCGGACACGTCCACGGTGATGGTCGCGTACCGGATTGTCGCGGCCACATCGGGCGGCAGGCTTATGTCGCCTTTCGACACGCAGCCAGCGAAAGCAAGGGCGAGGGCGGCCGCCACACCGGCGGTGACGGTTCGACGCGATACGCTACGCATGACAACCCCTCCTGCTCGCTCGTTCAACGCGAACCTGACCCGTAAAGTTTCCGCAGCTGCACGGTGTTACGCGTAGCCATACCGACTTGGGAAACTAAATGAACGCGCTTGGGAAACTAAATGAACGCGCTTGGGAAACTAAATGAACGCGACCTTGACGATCTCGTAGGACTTGCCACCGCCGGGGGTATTGACCTCGACCGTGTCTCCAACGGTTTTTCCGATGAGCGCACGGGCAACGGGGGAGGTGATCGACATCTTGCCGCGGCGCACGTCCGCTTCGGGCTCGCCGACGATCTGGTAGACCCGCTCTTCCTCGGTGTCCTCGTCGACGAGGGTCACCGTCGCGCCGAACTTGACGCTCTGGCCGTCGAGTTTGGAGACGTCGATGATGTCGGCCCGGGAAATTAGGCCCTCAAGCTCCTGCACGCGCCCTTCGTTGAGCCCCTGGGCTTCCTTGGCGGCGTGGTACTCGGCATTCTCAGACAGGTCGCCCAACGCACGCGCTTCCGCAATGGCCTGGATGATGCGCGGACGCTCCTGCTGCTGGCGCTGCTTGAGTTCCGCCTCAAGTGCAGCGTAGCCCGCCGCTGTCATCGGGATCTTCTCCATTCGTCCTTCTCTCGCAATACAACGTCGCCCCGGCCGTTCTCCGCTTTCGCGGAGTGGTCCGACCGAGGGTGTCAGGGTCGGGATCTTAGGCTATCGGGAATGCGACGGGATCAATGAAAAAATTGGGTCTACCGCGACTGGCGGTCCATCAACTGTGGGCCGGCCAATAGTCCTGCAATGCACGCACCTCCAGTTCGCCGTCGAGATAGGCTTTGATCCCTTCGGCAGCCGCCGCAGCGCCTGCAAGAGTGGTATAGTAAGGCACCTTATGCAAGAGGGCCGCCCGCCGCAGTGACCGCGAATCCGAGAGGGCCTGCGCCCCTTCGGTGGTGTTGAAAACGAGCTGAATGCCGCCGTTCTTGATGGCGTCCACCACATGCGGGCGACCTTCGAGAACCTTGTTGATACTCGTCGCCACGATGCCATTATCCTCAAGAAAGCGTTGCGTGCCGGAGGTCGCGACGATCTTGAAGCCGAGGCCGGTGAGAAGCCGCACGGTCGGCAGGATACGCTCCTTGTCGACATCCTTCACCGAGACGAAAACCGTGCCTTTGGTCGGCACCTTCGTGCCGCCGCCGAGCTGGCTCTTGGCGAAGGCCACGCCGAACGACCGGTCGAGGCCGATGACCTCGCCCGTCGAGCGCATCTCCGGCCCGAGCAGCACGTCGACGCCGGGGAAGCGCGCGAAGGGAAACACCGCTTCCTTCACGCCGATATGCTCAAGGGTCTTCGGCTTGAGGTCGAAGACCTCGAGCGCTTCGCCGGCCATGATGCGGGCTGCGATCTTGGCGATCGGCTCGCCGATCACCTTGGCGACGAAGGGCACCGTGCGCGAGGCGCGCGGATTGACCTCGAGGACGTAGATCTCCTTGTCCTTGATGGCATATTGCACGTTCATCAAGCCGCCCACTTCAAGCGCCAGCGCCAGCGCCTTGGTCTGGCGCTCAAGCTCGGCGAGGAGCTCGGCATCGAGGGAATGCGGCGGCAGGGAGCAGGCGCTGTCGCCGGAATGAATGCCGGCTTCCTCGATATGTTCCATGATGCCGGCGATATAGACGCCGTTGCGGTCGCAGAGCGCATCGACGTCGACCTCGATGGCGTCCGAGAGATAGCGATCGAACAGAAGCGGGTTCTTGCCGAGCAGGGTGTTGATCTGCCCGGTCTTGTCGTTGGGGTAGCGCGCCTTGATGTCGTGGGGCACCAGCGCGGGCAGGCTGTCGAGCAGGTAGTTCGACAGCGTGTCCTCGTCGCGGATGATGGCCATGGCGCGGCCGCCGAGCACGTAGGAGGGGCGCACGACGAGCGGCAGGCCCACTTCCGCCGCGACGAGGCGGGCCTGTTCCACGGAATAGGCGATGCCGTTCTTGGGCTGCTTCAGGCCGAGCCGGTCGAGCAGGCGCTTGAAGCGGTCGCGGTCTTCCGCGAGGTCGATCATGTCGGGTGAGGTGCCGAGGATCGGCACCTTTTCCGCCTCCAGCGCGCCCGCGAGCTTCAGGGGCGTCTGGCCGCCGAACTGCACGATGACGCCATGGAGCCGCCCGGCCTCCCGCTCCGTATCGATGATCTCGAGCACGTCCTCGGCGGTCAGCGGCTCGAAATAGAGCCGATCCGACGTGTCGTAGTCGGTCGACACGGTTTCCGGGTTGCAGTTGACCATGATGGTCTCGTAACCCGCGTCCTTCAGCGCGAAGGCGGCGTGACAGCAGCAGTAGTCGAACTCGATGCCCTGGCCGATACGGTTCGGCCCGCCGCCGAGAATGATGACCTTGTCGCGGTTGCTGGGGAGCGCTTCATCCGCCGGCGTGCCGGCGAAGGGCGCTGCATAGGTCGAATACATATAGGCCGTCGGCGAGGCGAATTCGGCCGCGCAGGTGTCGATGCGCTTGAAGACCGGCCGGATGCCAAGGCCGCGGCGCGCGGCCTTGACCTCAGCCTCGGTCTTAGCAGTGAGCACGGCAAGGCGCGCGTCCGAGAAGCCCATGGATTTCAGCTTGCGGAAGGCACGCGGGGTGGTCGGCAGGCCGTGCGCGCGGACCTTCTCCTCGGTGGCGATGAGTTCCTCAAGCTGCTCGAGGAACCACATGTCGATGCGGCATGTGTCGTGGATCTGCTTCAAATCGATGCCGAGGCGGATCGCCTGGGCGACGATCAGCAGGCGGTCCGGGGTCGGGGTGCCGAGCGCCGCCTTGATGGCGTTGCGGTCGTCGCCCTGGCCGAGGCCGGGGATCTCGATCTCGTCGAGGCCGGTGAGGCCGGTTTCGAGCGACCTCAGCGCCTTCTGCAGGGATTCCTGGAAGGTGCGGCCGATGGCCATGGCCTCACCGACCGATTTCATGGCGGTCGTCAGGGTGGGCTCGGCGCCGGGGAATTTCTCGAAGGCGAAGCGCGGCACCTTGGTGACGACATAATCGATCGAGGGTTCGAAGGAGGCTGGCGTTGCGCCGCCGGTGATGTCGTTGGCGATCTCGTCGAGGGTGTAGCCGACCGCGAGTTTGGCGGCCACTTTCGCGATCGGGAAGCCGGTGGCCTTCGAGGCGAGCGCCGAGGAGCGCGACACGCGCGGGTTCATCTCGATGACGATCATGCGGCCGTTGGCCGGATCGACCGCGAACTGCACGTTCGAGCCGCCGGTCTCGACGCCGATCTCGCGCAGCACCGCCAGCGAGGCGTCGCGCATGATCTGGTATTCCTTGTCGGTCAGGGTCAGAGCGGGGGCGACCGTAATCGAATCGCCCGTATGCACGCCCATCGGATCGATGTTCTCGATGGAGCAGACGATGATGCAGTTGTCCGCCTTATCGCGGACCACCTCCATCTCGTATTCCTTCCAGCCGAGGACGCTTTCCTCGATGAGCACCTCGCTCGTCGGCGAGGCATCGATGCCGCGCTCGACGATATCGATGAACTCGCCCTTGTTGTAGGCGATGCCC
Organism: Chelatococcus asaccharovorans; assembly: GCF_003201475.1. Taxonomy (GTDB): domain Bacteria; phylum Pseudomonadota; class Alphaproteobacteria; order Rhizobiales; family Beijerinckiaceae; genus Chelatococcus; species Chelatococcus asaccharovorans. The sequence goes on from NZ_QJJK01000009.1 coordinate 172,278, forward strand.
CCGCCGGTGCCGCCCATGGTGAAGGACGGGCGGATAATCGCCGGCAGGCCGATATCTTCAAGCGCGTCAAGGGCCTGCGAGAGCGTCTTGATGTGATGCGAACGCGGCGTGTCGAGGCCGATCCTGGTCATCGCCTCGCGGAACAGCTCGCGATCCTCGGCCTTGTCGATCGCCTCGGCGGTGGCGCCGATCATCTCCACGTCAAATCTATCGAGCACGCCCATCTTGCGCAGCGACAGCGCGCAGTTCAGCGCCGTCTGGCCGCCCATGGTCGGCAGGAGCGCGAAGCCGCCAGGAAGGACATGGCGTTCCTTCTCGATGATCTTGGCGACGATTTCCGGCGTGATCGGCTCCACATAGGTCGCGTCGGCGAGATCGGGATCGGTCATGATCGTCGCCGGATTGGAGTTGACCAGAACGATTCGATAACCCTCGGCCTTCAACGTCTTGCAGGCCTGGGTGCCCGAATAATCGAACTCGCAGGCTTGTCCGATGACAATCGGACCCGCGCCGATGATGAGGATCGTGGAGATATCGGTGCGTTTGGGCATGGTCGTCCGATGCTGTCCTGGTTCGTGGAACCCATGCTGCCGCGCGACCAGGAGAGCAGTCCCGGCGACAGCATGCGTGCTTCTTATATCTGAGTGTGCGGCGCTGCGCGAAGAACGGTTACCCGTTGCCTCGTGGGGCCTACACCCGGCGTGTCGGTGCGATCCGCCCCCGCTCATCCCGGACAATCTTGACCAGGATGCGCGAGCGGACCGCAGAATTCGATAGTAACGTCGGCTGAAGCTGTCGTTTACACGGGCTGACGCGGCAAAGGAAGCCCTAAAGGCGCATCCTTCATGCATCGCCCACATGCGTCGGCACCGCCGGCATGCCGGATCGCGCCAAAGCCGGCTGGAAAAGTGGCGGCCGAGGCGATAAGGCAGGGCGCGCGCCACATGCTCCGGGGCCGGGCTGAACGGCGCGCCGAAGGGATTTCATGCGCGACCGTTCATCCTTCATCGCTCGTCATGCCACGGGTCTGCCGCGACAGGTGGGCAGCTTTGTCGTGGTTGGCCTCTTGGCGGCGGTCGCCCATTTCGGCACGCTGATCGGCCTTGTCGAGGGTGCGGGTGTCAACCCGGTGCCCGCCACTCTGGTGGGCTTCATTGCCGGCGGCGTCGTCTCGTACATCCTCAACCGCAGTATGACCTTCGCGAGCACCCGCCCGCATCGCGAGGCCACGTGGCGCTTCGCCCTGGTCGCCGGTGGCGGCTTCGCGCTGACCTTCGCGCTGATGTATGTGTTCATCCACCGGTTCACGCTGCCCTATCTGCCCGCGCAGGTGGTGACGACCGGGATCGTGCTCGTCTGGAATTTTCTCGGCAACAAGCTCTGGACCTTCGGCGCCGGGCCGGTGTGAGGCATATCCGGGGACGCCGTCGTGCCCCATATCATCCGTACGGGTCGATCCCTCCCCTCGGGGGAGGGTGGCGCCGCAGGCGCCGGGTGGGGTCCACCTGACGCTGACCCAACGGAAATATTGGCTGGCCTGCGAGCATCGGCTCAAGCCACGTGCCCCACCCGACCTCGCTGGCGCGAGGCCACCCTCCCCGGACGGGGAGGGATCAGCGCCCGCCGGCTCACACCGCAGCGGCAGCCGGTTCCACGCGCGCCTGCGCCGGAGCCGGCTCGGCGATGATCAGCATGCGATCCTGGTTATGGCCGATGTTCGGGCGTTGCCGTCGGGCCGAAAAGCCGGCGCCGGCGAGCGTCGCAACAATCTCCCCCTCGCTGTAGTGGGTGAGGCCGAGCTGGCCGCGCAGCTTGCGATAGTCGGACAAGGCGGTGCGGACGAGCCCGAGACAGGCGGCGCCCAGAAATCCCCCCGTCCAGCCGAAGCCGAGCAGCGCCTTGACATCGGCGAGCGGGCTCATGCCGGGCTGGAGAATATCGGCGAGGATGAGGTGGCCGCCGGGGCTGAGCTTCTCGCGGAGCACGGCGAAAAGGGCCGCCGCTTCGTCCTTTGTCAGATATTGCAGCACGGAATTGATGATGATCAGATCGAAGGAACCCGCCGGCCGGGCGGCGATATCCTCGGGAGAGGCAACGGTGATATTCGCGACGGGTGCGAAGCGCTCGCCGAGCTTCTCGCGCACCCGCGGCGCGGCATCGACGAGGGTGAGCGACCGGCATTTGGCTGCGATGTCACCGGCCGACAAGGCTTCGCCGCAGCCGTAGTCCAGCACGCGCATGTCGGGGGAGGGGATGAGCTTGATGATGTCGCGCGCGATCAGCCGATAGTGGAGAAGCTTGTGGCGCTCATTGACATAGATCGGCGTGTCGGAATTCCAGAATTCGGTCCAGCTCATTGGCGCAGCACCCGCGATTGAGGCGTGCACTGTGGCCTTTCACCAGGCGTCGAGCAAGCCGCGTCTTGAAGACGCGGCTTGGTGCCCTCGGCCCGGCCATCGTCAGGCCCGTTTGGCCTTCTCGCTCTCGATGAGGGCGATGAAGCGGTCGAACAGATAGTGGCTGTCCTGCGGGCCGGGCGAGGCTTCCGGGTGATGCTGCACGGAGAAGGCGGGCCGATCCGTCAGGGCGATGCCGCAGTTCGAGCCGTCGAACAGCGAGACGTGGGTTTCCACCGCATTCGCCGGCAGGCTGTCGCGATCGACCGCGAAGCCGTGGTTCATCGAGACGATCTCGACCTTGCCGGTCGTCTCATCCTTCACCGGGTGGTTGGCGCCGTGGTGACCCTGATGCATCTTCGCCGTCGTGGCGCCGATGGCGAGCCCGAGCATCTGGTGGCCGAGGCAGATGCCGAAGGTCGGCAGTTTTTCGTCGAGGATCCTGCGAATGACCGGCACGGCATATGTGCCTGTCGCCGCGGGATCGCCGGGGCCGTTGGCGAGGAACACGCCGTCCGGATTCAGCGCCAGGATGTCCTCGGCGGAGGCTGTCGCGGGCATGACCGTCACCTTGCAGCCGCGCTCGGCGAGGAGACGCAGGATATTGCGCTTCACGCCGTAGTCGATCGCCACCACATGGTGCTTCGCCTCGCCCTCGCGATGGCCATAGCCGTTTTCGAGCGTCCAGGGCGTCTCGTCCCATTCGTAGCGCTGGGTGGTGCCGACCAGCGGCACGAGGTCGAGCCCGTCCATGGAGGGCACGGCGGCTGCCTTCGCCTTCAGGGCCTCGATGTCGAAATTACCGTTCGGGTCATGGGCGATGATGGCATTCGGCATGCCCTTGTCGCGGATCAGCGCGGTCAAGGCGCGGGTGTCGATGCCGGAGAGGCCGACGATGCCGCGCGTCTTCAACCACTGGTCGAGATGGCGGCTGGCGCGCCAGTTGGCCGGAGACGTCACGTCAGCGTGGACGACGATGCCGCGCACGCCCGACGAGGCGGCCATGTTGACCGTCTCGATGTCCTCGTCGTTGACGCCGACATTGCCGATATGCGGGAAGGTGAAGGTGATGATCTGGCCGGCATAGGAGGGGTCGGTGAGGATCTCCTGATAGCCGGTCATCGCCGTGTTGAAGCAGACCTCGCCGGGCGCTTCGCCTGCGGCACCAAGCCCGAAACCCTCAAGCACCGTACCGTCAGCGAGCACGAGGAGTGCGGTCGGGCGCGGTTCGCTCCAGCCGGCGACAGATTGCGCGCCGGAGTGGAGGCCGCGGTCAGCATCGTCTTGCAGCGTCGCCATGTTCCGTTTAAGCCCTCGTCAGCCCGGCGTGCGGGCATGGAAAAGGCGGGCCAAGAGCCCGAAGGCCGCCCGCGCGTCACTTTCGTCGTCGTTTAATGAACGAATGACATACACGTCAACGCTCCATTCGTCACGCCCTGTGTAAGCGGGCGAATGGGGAAACAAAGGATGCCTGACGATGCCCACGTTGCGCGAGAGCTTCACCGCGGCCATGAAAGAGGCCATGAAGGCGGGCGACAAGACCCGGTTGTCCGCCGTGCGTCTCATCCAGGCCAAGCTCAAGGACAAGGACATCGAGGCACGCGGTGCCGGCAAGGGCACCGCCACCGACGACGAGATCCTCGCGATGCTGCAGAAGGAGATCAAGCAGCGCCAGGAATCAGCGGCCATCTACAGCCAGGCCGGCCGCGGCGAGCTCGCCGACCAGGAGAACGCGGAAATCGCCGTGATTTCCTCCTTCCTGCCGCAGCAGCTCGACGAGGCCGAGGTCACGGCAGCGATCGACGCGGCCATCGCCGAGACGGGCGCCGCCAGCATCAAGGACATGGGCAAGGTCGTCGGCCATCTCAAGGGCGCCTATGCCGGCCGCATGGATTTCGCCAAGGCGAGCGCTGCGGTGAAGGCCAAGCTGTCGGGCGGTTGAGGCGCTTTCGGGCTGTCATGTGGGGGGTGAGGGATTACGGGGCGACGTGCCGAAAACCAGAGTGTCATCCTCGGCGGCGCGCAGCGCCGGGAAGAGGATCCATGCACACCGGTTATGGCCAGCAAGAATCGGCAGTGTTCGTGGATCCCCTTCCCGACCGGCTTTGCCGGTCGCCGGGGATGACACGCGCGGTTTGCCACAGTTCACCTCGCCCGGCCGGGGAGAGGGAGAAGCGCTGGCGCGGGTTGCCATCGCTCCTGTGGACAATCGGGATAACGCGGCGAGCAGGGGATAACTTTCGCGCGCCGCCGCCTTCCGACAGACCGCCGACGTCTTCCGGCAGACCAATCTTGCGTTGGTCGGGGCGGAGGACCATCCTCAGGTGATCATGCGATTTCCGCCTTCGATTCTCGAAGAGATTCGGGCACGGCTACCGGTCACAGCGGTCGTCGGGCGACGGGTGCGGCTGACCAAGGCCGGACGCGAATGGAAAGGCCTGTCCCCGTTCAACGCGGAGAAGACTCCGTCGTTTTACGTCAACGATCACAAGGGCTTTTTCCACTGCTTCTCCTCGGGCAAGCATGGCGACATCTTCACCTTCCTGATGGAGACGGAGGGTGTGTCGTTTCCGGAGGCCGTGGAGCGGCTTGCAGCAGATGCGGGCGTCACGCTGCCGAAGGTGTCCGAAGAAGCGCAGGCCGACGAGGAGCGCCGGCGCGGCCTCCATGAGATCATGGACATGGCGGCCCAGTTCTTCGCGGCCAATCTGGCGAAGAAGGAGGGCGCGCAAGCCTCGCGCTATCTCGACGGGCGCGGGCTCGGCCGTGAGGCGCGGACACGCTTCCGGCTCGGCTATGCCTTGCCCGACCGATTCGCGTTGCGCGATCATCTGGCGGCCCAGGGCGTTGGCGCCGAGGCCATGATCGAGGCCGGTTTGCTGGTCAATCGCGAGGATGTGACCGTCCCGCATGATCGCTTCCGCGACCGCATCATGTTCCCCATCACGGATGTGCGGGGGCGGGTGATCGCCTTTGGCGGCCGCGCGATGAGCGCGGACGCGCCGGCGAAATATCTCAACTCCTCGGAGACGCCGCTCTTCCACAAGGGCCATGTGCTCTACAACCACCAGGCGGCCCGCAAGGCGGCGCATGACAAGGGCACGGTCGTGGTCGTCGAGGGCTATGTGGATGTCATTGCCATGACCATGGCGGGCTTTCCGCATACGGTCGCGCCGCTCGGCACCGCGTTGACGGAGGACCAGCTCACCCTCATCTGGCGCATGGCGCCGGAGCCGATCCTGTGTTTCGACGGCGATGGGGCAGGGCGGCGCGCGGCCTATCGCGCCATCGATGTCGCCCTGCCGCATCTCGTCGCAGGCCAATCCCTGCGCTTCGCCTTGCTCCCCGAGGGGCAGGACCCGGACGATCTCGCGCGCAGCGGAGGCGCCCCGGCCATCGCCCAGGTTCTGGATAAGGCACAGCCGCTCGTCGACCTGCTCTGGATGCGCGAGGTGGAGACCGCCTCCCTCGATACACCGGAGCGCCGCGCCGCGCTGGAGAAGCGGCTGTTCGGACTGCTGAACGGCATTCGCGACGAGGATCTGCGGCGCCATTATCGGGCCGAGATCGGCGAGCGATTGAGGCAATTGCTGCCGCAAACCGGCGGACGCCGTGACGGCTACGCGGGTGGCGGGCGCGGCCCCGGCTTCCGGCAGGCAGGTGCGCCGGCCTATGGCGGTCAGACTTTCGGGAAGAACAGCCGTGGAGGCCGGGACGCGCGTCCGCGCGCCGGCAAGGTGCCTCTCCAGATCAGTCCGAGCCTGGCGCGAAATTCTCTGTTTGCCGCCACGAGTACCGGAGCGCCGCGGGAAGCCTTGATCGTGCTCACGCTTCTCGCCCATCCCGAATTGATGCATCGCTACGGCGAGATCGTGACTTCACTTGATTTTTCCAATGCGGATGCGCTACGGCTTCGGGCCTGCCTGATCGACAGGGAGGCCTTGGCGACGGACGGACCCGATCTGGCCGGCGCGCTGCCCCAGGATGTTGTCCTCGCGGCCGAGCGTCTTCGTGCCGTCGTGCGTCACGGGGACGTCTGGGCCTTCGATCGGGACGCGGAATTGACGGCGGTCGAGGAGATGCTGCGGCAAGCACTGACCTTGCATCGGCGCGCATTCACGCTACATAGCGAATTGAAGGCTGCCGAACGTGCCCTTGCCGCTGATGAGAGCGAGGCGAATCTCGCCTGGCTGACGGAGGTGCGGACCGAGTTGACGTCGCTCGACGGGGCAGAGGCCGACCGCGAGGCGGCGAACAAGGTATCGACCTCCCGCAACCGTCCCTGAGACGGCTGTGGCTTCAGGTGGAGTTGTTTGATGGTGTTGGGGCGCGAGGCGCCGCAGTTTTCGAGTTTTTCGGTGCGGCTTGCCGCGACCGGAGGTTGGTTAACGGTTAGTCAAGCGGTCACGCGCTTGAATGAGATATGAGACGGGTGGCTGAGCGTCGGGGCTCATGCTGCCTTTTTGTCTATGAGCGCATATGGCTGACGCGATAGGCTATGTGCGAGTGGAGCATGGAACATGGCGACGAAGACGACCGAGCGGGAAGACAACCAGGAAGTCGCAGAGCCGCAAGCTGACGGCCCGTTGCTCGATCTCAGCGATGGCGCTGTCAAGCGCATGATCAAGGTCGCCAAGAAGCGCGGCTATGTGACCTATGACGAGTTGAACGACGTTCTGCCTTCGGAGGAATTCTCCTCGGAGCAGATCGAGGACGTGCTCGCCCAGCTCAACGAAATGGGCATCAACGTCATCGAATCGGAAGAAGCCGACGATTCGAACGGCGAAGGCGAGAGCGAAGAGGAAGAGGCCGAGGGCGGCGAAATCGTCGAGCAGGCCCGGGCTTCCGTTCCGGTCAAGGTCGAGAAGGCGAGCGAGCCGGCCGAGCGCACCGACGATCCCGTCCGCATGTATCTGCGCGAGATGGGCTCGGTCGAGCTTCTGTCGCGCGAGGGCGAGATCGCCATCGCCAAGCGTATCGAGGCCGGTCGCGAGGCCATGATTGCCGGCCTCTGCGAAAGCCCGCTGACCTTCCAGGCCATTATCATCTGGCGCGACGAACTCGTCGAAGCCAAGGTACTCCTGCGCGACATCATCGATCTCGAAGCGACCTATGCCGGCCCCGACAGCAAGGTTGGCCCGCAGGCCGATGGCGAAGGCGAGGATGAGGCGGCAGAGCCGGAGATCGCGTCCGAACAGCCCATGCCCGAAGGGGACATGGACGAGGACGACATGGAGAACAACGTCTCCCTGTCGGCCATGGAAGCGGAGCTGAAGCCGAAGGTCCTCTTGACCTTCGACGCGGTGGCCGAAAACTACAAGAAGCTGCGCCGCCTGCAGGATCAGGACATCGAGAACCGCCTGCAGAACCTGAAGCTGTCGCCCTCCCAGGAGCGCAAGTACAAGAAGCTCAAGGAAGACATCATCGTCGATGTCAAATCCCTGTCGCTGAACCAGAACCGAATCGATTCGCTGGTCGAGCAGCTCTACGACATCAACAAGCGTCTCATCGGCCTCGAGGGCCGGTTGATGCGCCTGTCCGAAAGCTACGGCGTGTCGCGCGAGGACTTTCTCAAGCAGCACCAGGGTTCGGAGCTCGATCCGAAGTGGATCCTGCGCGTCTCGAAGCTCGGCACGCGTGGCTGGCGCGAATTTGTCGCCAATGAGAAGGATCGCATCCGCGAGTTCCGTCAGGAAATCCAGACCCTCTCGTCCGAGACCGGCCTTGAGATCCTGGAATTCCGCAAGATCGTCTCGATGGTGCAGAAGGGCGAGAAGGAAGCCCGCCAGGCCAAGAAGGAGATGATCGAGGCGAACCTCCGGCTCGTCATCTCGATCGCCAAGAAATACACGAATCGCGGCCTGCAGTTCCTGGACCTGATCCAGGAGGGCAACATCGGCCTGATGAAGGCGGTGGACAAGTTCGAGTACCGGCGCGGCTACAAGTTCTCCACCTATGCCACCTGGTGGATCCGGCAGGCGATTACCCGCTCGATTGCCGACCAGGCCCGCACGATCCGCATTCCGGTGCATATGATCGAGACGATCAACAAGATCGTCCGCACGTCGCGCCAGATGCTCCACGAGATCGGTCGCGAGCCGACGCCGGAGGAGCTGGCCGAGAAGCTTGCCATGCCGCTCGAGAAGGTGCGCAAGGTCCTGAAGATCGCCAAGGAGCCGATCTCGCTCGAGACGCCGATCGGCGACGAGGAAGACAGCCATCTCGGTGATTTCATCGAGGACAAGATGGCCATCCTGCCGATCGACGCGGCGATCCAGTCCAACTTGCGCGAGACCACGACGCGCGTGCTGGCCTCGCTCACCCCGCGTGAGGAGCGCGTGCTGCGCATGCGCTTCGGCATCGGCATGAACACGGACCATACCCTCGAGGAGGTTGGCCAGCAGTTCTCGGTGACCCGCGAGCGTATTCGCCAGATCGAGGCTAAGGCGCTCAGGAAGCTGAAGCACCCGTCCCGGTCGCGGAAGCTCAGGAGCTTCCTCGACAATTGACGGATACGCGATCCGCGCCGGGCGACTGCATGCCCGGCACGGGGTTGTTGCGGGAGCGCAAGCCTGCCCCGGCCGGGCGACCATGATGCCGGCGGCGCCCGAACGGAGAGGAATGGACCCATGTCGTTTTTGAAATCTCTCTTCTCGCGTCGTTCCGCCGGTGAGCCGGCCGCGCCGAAAACCCTGAAGACCCTTGAGCACAAGGGTTTCCTCATTCGAGCGGAGCCCTTCCAGTCGGAGGGGCAGTACCAGACGGCCGGCGTGATCCAGAAGGAAAGCGACGGCGTTCTGCGCGAGCAGAGCTTCATCCGCGCAGACCGTTTTACCTCAGCCGATGAAGCCGCCGAATTCGCGCTCGCCAAAGGCCGACAGATCATCGACGAGCAGGGCGACGGATTGTTCCGCTGAACGTCGGCGATAGGCGCGCCTGAAGTATTTCAGGAGTCAGACCTCTCGCTTCAGATGAGCGCCTATCGACGTTTGTCGGGCTTGTTCCTTCGCTGAATCCGGCTTTGGATCAAGTTCTATGCTGCCTTGACGTGTCACCTGGCAGTGAACATAATGAGAACAAATCAGTGAGACGGGGATGATCCTGCGCGCTTATCGCGGGGTTGTATGCGTCTTTTTTTCGCGATGGATTGCAGTCGCAGAAAGGCATGCCCACATGAATGCGCGCATGACCGAAGACACGTCCCTTTCCGATGCCGATAGCAGCGGGATCGAGCCCGTGATGGCTGACGTCGTTTCGCCGGCTAATCCGGCGGCGATTTTCGTTGAGCCCGCGGCCTCGGACGCCGCGGCCACGGTTGCCTCGATTCAGGAGTCACTGAAAGGGCTGTCGCTGGACGGGTTGCGATCGATGATCGCGATCCGCGACTGGTTGCTCACCGAAGCCCGGGAGAAGAAGGACCAGACGTCGCTATTGACCACGCTCGCCGACCAGCTGAATGCCGCGGGCGTGCCGATTGATCGTGCCTCGATGACCACCGAGACGCTTCATTCGGAACATGCGGCGGTCACGAGCGTCTGGCTGAAGGGCGGCGACAGCCAGCAGCGGGCTTTTCCCTATTCGGGCAACGCGGACGGCACCTATGAGCGCAGCCCCTTCTACCATGTGCATCAGACACGCCAGCCGCTGTTCCTTGACCTGCGTGAGACCCCGGACGACCGCTTCGGCATCGTTCCGGAGCTCAAGGCCGACGGCTATGTCGGCTACAGTTGCTTTCCGGTCTTTTTCGCCAATGGTGATGAGAACGGCATTTCCTTCGCGACGAAAGCGCCTGAGGGATTTTCCAAGCCTCACCGCACATTTCTCGAGGGCATCGTTCCCGCCTTGGCGGCGGCGATGGAGATCCGCGCTGGCTACGCCACCCTTGACCAGATTCTGAGAGTCTATATCGGCGACGAGCCGCACCAGAGGGTGCTGTCGGGCGATGTCAGACGCGGGCAGGTCAGCCGTATCCGCTCGGCGATCCTGTTCGCTGACATGCGCAGCTACACGCGGCTGACATCCAACATGCATCCCGAGGATGTGGTCAGCCTTCTGAATATCTATTTTGACTGCCTCGTGCCGCCCATCGAGGCTGAGGGCGGCGAGGTTCTGAAGTATCTCGGGGATGGGCTTCTCGCCATTTTTCGCGACCGTGGCGATGACACCGGATCCGCGGCCCAGTCGGCCTTGACGGCGGCGCTGGATGCCTTGGCCCGCATCGATGCGGCCAATGCGAGCGGCATTGCCGGCGTGCCGCTGAAAGCGGGCATCGCGCTGCATCATGGTGAGGCGGCCTATGGCAATGTTGGCTCCGGCCAAAGGCTCGATTTCACGGTCGTCGGGCGTGACGTCAATCTCACCAGCCGGATGGCGGGCCTGAACAAGACCTTAGGTGAGCCGCTGTTGCTGTCTCGCCCCTTTGTCGAGCATCTATGGGCGGATCCACGCAGCCTCGGCTTTTTTGAACTCGACGGCCTGGACGGCACCTTCGAAATCTACTCGCCCTGAAGCAAGTCCGTCTGTTGCGGACTTGGCAACGTTCAAAAATTAACGAGCAAATTCACAGACTTAGATGGCATCAGACGATTCCATCGAAGTCGGATTTGTCGCGAACCGGTGTCCACTTCGCTCGAAAATGCTCTCTCTCCTTGATTTTACGCAATTCCGGACGCGGAACCGCGACACACTTCCGCTGGAATTGCTCTAGGACCGGGCCCGTCGGCTGCGGATATTCTCGCTCACATCGATCAGACAACTCAAAAATTGGTGTGGTACCGGGCGCTTCCGTTCACGTCGGATTGGCTCTTGTTTTCAACCGTCTTCCCCCGGATTGCATTGCAGGCGCTCGGACAATCCGCGCGCGTCGTACCTGTGCGTGTTGCTTCATCAGAACGGCTGAGCGAATGCAATTATAACGACATAAGATTCAATAATACAACTATAGCGGGTAACTTCGCATTTACAATCTCCCTGTAGCCTGACCCGATTGCAGGTTTGGGAGCGTCCGATGAGCAATCGCGGTTCGGCCCGTCGTCGCGGCATGGGCACAGGCAGAGACGGGATATGCGCGGATGACGCCGGGAAGACACGCCTTGCTTCCGCGGGAGAGCGGGCGGCGCTGCCCCGGCTGCGCGCATTCTGGGGTGATGGTCACGCCAGTATCGTCCTCTGGTTCGCCTTCATGCTCGTGCCCATCCTTCTGGCGGCGGGGGCGGCCGTCGACTATGCCCGTGCGGCAACCCTGCGCACGAAGCTGCAGCAGGCGACGGATGCCGCCACGCTGGCGATTGCGCCCTTTGCAGGCCAGAAGACAGACGCCGAGTTGCGGGCCATGGCCGAGAGCTTTCTGCGCGCGGCCATGGCATCGGCGATCAGCAGCATGGGCGGGAGCGGGGTCCGCATCGACTCCATCGTCATCAGCAGCGATCGCGGTGATGTGACCGTTGTGAGCTCGGCGGCCTATGAGCCGGCCGTCATGGGGCTCGTCACCTTCAGTGGAGAGCCTGTGACGGTGAGCACGCTGTCACGAACGATCGCCTCCGATGTTGAATACGAGATCGCCCTCGTCATTGACAACTCCGGCTCGATGACGAAGTACGCAGGTTCGGAGAACAAGATGCAGGCGACGAAGACGGCGGCCGCCGCGCTGATCGAGGCCATGTTCTCGACGCCCCAGGCCATTAGCCGCACGAAGATCGCCCTGGTGCCCTTCAATCTCTCGGTCAATACGGGCGGCCAGGTTCCGAGCCGCTACACGGATACAACGGGCCGGTCGGAGATTCATTGGCCGTCGAACCTCTTCGAGGGGCGCCCCAGCAATCCGCACAGCGTCTCGTCGACCTGGCCTCCACAGTCGCGCTTCGATCTTTTCACCGAATTGGCAGCCGTCAAATCCAGCTATGGCTGGGGTGGCTGTTTCGAAATGCGACCGGGTGCCATCGGCACAACCGACACCCCGCCGGTGACGTCTCCTGTGAGCCAGGCGGATTTCAACACGCTGTTCGTCCCCCAGTTCTGGCCGGATGAGCCTGATGCCAACAATGGCCCAAACTACCGGTTCACCTCCGGATGGACCACGACCACCTGGACCTATCTGAACAGCTATCTCAACGACAATACCGCGAGTGCCTGCAGTAGCTCGAGCAATCAGACCGGGGCTGGGGCCTATGTCAAGGCGCAAAACAAGCTCTGCAAATATCGGTCGGCGAGGGTCCTGAATGTGGGCTATGGGCCGAACTATCTCTGCACGTCGCAGGCCTTGACGCGATTGACGAACAACGCGGCGGGCTTGAAGGCAAAGATCGATCAGATGGTCGCCGACGGCGGCACCAATCTCGTCGAGGGGTTCATGTGGGGGTGGCGCACGCTCAGCCCGTATGCTCCCTTCGGCGATGGCAAGGCTTATACGGAAAGGAAGAATCGGAAGATCATCATCCTGATGACGGACGGCACCAACCAGTGGCTGCAGGCGAACAATCACAACGGCTCTACCTATACGCCCTTCGGCTATTACACGAATAACCGCATCGCATCGGGCCTCACAGCCACGCAGGCGGCCCGCGATGCGATGGACGCGAAAACGCTGGAGGCCTGCAACAACGCCAAGGCCGCAGGGCTTATCGTTTATACTGTCGGCTTCGATGCCGGCTCCGACATCGATGACCAGGGCAAGACCCTGCTTCGCAATTGTGCTTCTGCCGATTCGAGCGGGACGCAAAGACTGACCTATATGGCGACCGACAGCGCCGACATCGTGGAGATCTTCAACAAAATCGCGCGCCAGCTTGGGAGCCTGCGCCTTGCCCAATAGAAGGTCAGAAAACGCGGGGTGCGAACGCGCGGCAATCTGATCAGCTCCCGCTCGAGAGCATTTCGCGTTTCTCCGAATCGCGAAAATGCTCCATGTCTTTGTATTAGCGCATTTTCTTCACGCGAACCGGTGTCCACTTCGCTCGAAAATGCTCTAAGGGTCGTGTGCATGCAGAGACAGGCCGACAGGAGGACCGGTGGGATTGTCCGAGCCGTGAGCGCCCTTGGGCCGCCTCGCCGAGGTGTCCCTTGACCGGCAACCTGCGGCGTGTCATCCAGAGCGACGACGTCGTGAGGTCGCCATCTGCGGCATTGGTCCGCTTGCCGATCTTGTGGGCCTGTAGCTCAATGGTTAGAGCCGACCGCTCATAACGGTCTGGTTGCAGGTTCGAGTCCTGCCGGGCCCACCAATGATTTCAGAGACTTAGACGGGTACGCGAGCGGCCTCGGGCCGTTTACGGGACCGATAACGGCAATGATTGTGCGATAGCGTAGCCGAGATCGGCGAGCATCCCATCATTGTCGATGATGCGGCGCGCGCAATCAGATGTCAGTGTCGGACGTGTCGTACATTGCGCGATGGACCTTCAAGGCCCGTCTCAAAGCTCTTCGTGCGCTGGCGACCGGTGTTCTGGTCGATATAGGGGACCTTCACGGTGCCATATTCCGGTCGGCCGTTGGGCGACACGTTCCAGCTTGAGCAGCCCTGCTCGCGGATGGTGATCGTCGGCAGCGCGTTGCCGTCGAAGCTCGCCGCACCGCCGCGCCGGGTGATGACGAGCTGTTGGCCGGTCGGCTTCACAATCGCTCTAGCTCCGATCGCCTTGTTATCAGATTGCTGGAAGAGGCAGCGCTCGCCACCTCTCCCAATTGCTCTGGCCACGGCTAGCGTGGCGCCATCCGTTCAATCTCATTCAGGCGCTTCAACGCCGCCTGCTGGCGCAACAAGCCATAGTTGATGCCACCCGCATTGAGCGAGCTCCCTTCCTGATAGGGGAACTGGTCGAAATCGGCGAAGAATTCCTTGACCTTGCCTTGGATCGGCACGAGCAGCCACATATTGCGGGCAATGAATTCCGTCGCGCCCCCGCCTTCCTTCGAGCCCCTCTCGTACGGGTCCATGCGCAAGTTCTCGATCAGCGCCCAGCTCGGCGATTCACGCGTCGCCGTCGCGATATTGCCCTCGCTGGCGACGGCGAAACTCAGTTTCCAGTCGTTGAAACGAATGGCGTTGAGATTGCCGCCTTGGTCGAAGTAATACATGGTGTCGCGCGGCGGCGTCTTGGCTGTTCCCTTCAGCAGGTCTGTCAGGTCATAGCCATCGAGATGGACCTTGAACGTCTTGATCCCCGCCTGGAACCCGGTTTTCATCTTTTCCTTCAAGTCGGGAAGACCCGCCGCCGTCGCGAAGGTCGGCATCCAGTCCATCAGCGTGACGATCTCGTTGATCTGCGTGCCCGGCTTCACCACGCCCGGCCAACGCACCATCATCGGGATGCGCATGCCGCCTTCCCAGGTCGTGCCTTTCTCGCCATGGAACGGCGTCATGGCTCCGTCCGGCCACAGCGCAAGCTCGGCACCGTTGTCGGTGGTGTAAAGGACGATGGTATTCTCGGCGATGCCGAGATCATCGAGCTGTTTCAGCAACTGCCCGACATGCCCATCATGCTCCACCATGCCGTCGGCATGGATGCCCTTGCCGGTCTTGCCGAGGCTCTCGGGCTTGAGATGGGTGAAGACGTGCATGCGGGTCGCGTTGAACCACAGGAAGAACGGCTTGTCCGCCTTGTGCTGACGGTCGACGAAGTCCTTCGCGGCCGTGAGGAATTCCTCGTCGATGGTCTCCATCCGCTTCGTATTGAGCGGGCCGGTGTCCTCGATCCGCCCGTCGGCGTGGGAATGGATCACGCCGCGGGGGCCGAAGCGCTTCCTGAATTCAGGATTCTTCGGATAGAAATACCCTTCCGGTTCTTCCTCGGCATTGAGATGATAGAGATTGCCGAAGAATTCGTCGAAGCCGTGATTGGTCGGCAGATGCTCGTCCCTGTCGCCGAGATGGTTCTTGCCGAACTGCCCCGTGGCATAGCCGCGGGTTTTCAGCACGTCGGCGATGGTCGGCATCCAGTCGGTGATACCATGCGGATCGCCCGGCATGCCAATGGTGAGTAGACCGGTGCGGAACGGCTCCTGGCCCAGGATGAACGAGGCGCGGCCGGCGGTGCAGCTCTGCTGGCCGTAGGAATCGGTGAAAATCGCGCCCTCATTGGCGATACGGTCGATGTTCGGCGTGCGATAGCCCATCAGTCCCATCGTATAGGCGCTGATCTGCGCGATGCCGATATCGTCGCCGAAAATGACGACGATATTCGGCGGCTTGCTGCTGCCGGACGCCGGCGTCGCAGGCTGTCCCTGCGCGGCGGCCCTGGAGGCGGCGCCGATCGCGGCAGCCGCCGTGATGAGCGCTGTCGATCCGGCCAAGATCGACCGGCGGCTGAGGGCCGCTTTCGTCGGGGTCGTTGACGGATCGTGTGACATGGACGTCTCCTTCTGGATGTTATGTATGGGTGAGTGACGCACTCAAGGGCGTGACCTTGCGTGTTCGGGGCGAAGGGGCCCGGCCGGATTGAGCGCGGCGAGCGCGGGGAGCGCGGCCGGCGCGCTCCACGACCGTCGGATCCCGGTGAGGCGCTCGACGAGGCGGGCACCATCCGCCTGGCTCCACGCCGCCGGCTTGCCGGCAAAGAGCGCCGCGGAGAGCGGAGCCGCCGCTTGCGCGACCACCGCACGCCGTTCCGCCGTCAGGCAGCCGCACCAGATGGCGAAGGCGTCGTAGACAGTGCGGGCATCGCCGCCGCCGCAGGCTCGGCGCAAGGCCGCGAACGCCGCCGGTTCGCCGCCCGGAGCCTGCGCGCGCCGTCGACGCAGAACGAGCCAGGCGCCGACGAGGACAGCGGCAAGGCCGGCGGCCACCGCGAGCGCGAGGCCGGACCGCCACGCGTCGGCACGAGCCGGTGCGGCGATCGGCGCCGCGGCCACCGTGATGGTGGCGCCTGGCGCCTGTTCCGTCCTCAAGGCGCCAGCGGCAAGGTCCCACCAGGGCTGTGCCACGGCCGGCAGGACGACCGTGCCGCCACGGACGAAGACGTAGGTGACACGGTCCCTGCGCTGGCCCGTGACGACCCCGCGATTGCTGCGGTCCTCGATGTCAGGCGGATCCGCGTAGACCCGCACGCCCTCCGGGGCGGGAAAGGCAAGGTCGCGCATGGCCAGGCCCGACACGTCCTCGGCGGTGCGCGTGATGGTTCGGACGATGGCATCCCCGGCGTCGAAGCTTTCCCTCGGATCGGGCGCCCAGTCCTCGGCCAAGGTCAGCTTGCGCGTGGCGACCACAGGCTGCGAGGCATCGACGCCATCCGGCACGCTCACCTCCAGCGTCACCTCCCGCCCGTCAGCCTTGCCGGCGTCCCCGCCCTGCCGGTCGAGCAGCGTCACCACGGCCGGGGGAATATCAAAGCGGCCACCGCGACGGGGATAAAGAGCGAAGCCGAAACGCTGGCCGTTGTAGCGCGCGCCATCGATGGTTTCGCTGATCGTCGTCCCCTGCGACTCGAAGCGGAAGGTCTGCAGCCCCGGCACAGCCGGCAGGGAAACCCGCGGCGGCCTTGGCATGTCGCCGCGAAACAGCACGTCGACATTCAGGGTGATGTGCTGGCCGATGACGGCGCCAGCAGGCGGCTCGACGGTCTGCCGCACGACGACGGCTGCAGGGGCGGCCGGCTGCGCGATGGCAGGCGGCGTGGGCGGCTCAGCCGGGGCGTCCTGAGCAGCGAGCGGCGCAGGCGCGCCGAGCAGAAGCAGCGCGACGATGGCCCGCTTCATGGCTCGCCCTCCGCCTTGCCGCCCGGCTGCGTCCCGGCCGCGAGCTGGTAGGCGAAGCGGGCCCGCAGAAAATCGGCGGGCTTCGTCTGCACCCGCTTCAACCACAAGGCACGGACGGCCTCGTCGTCCATGGGGCCGCCGGCGACCTGCGTCTCCTGACCGCCCGGGCGCTTGGCGTCCTTGTCGTAGACGATCTGGTCGGCGCCTTCACGCTGGTCACCGGCGTCGGCGCCCGGCGCCTTCATCCGTTCGGCGCGCAGCTGGGCGATGCGCCTGTTGCCCCGCGCCTGCGGCCAATCCGGCCGCATGGCGAGCGCATGATCGTAGCGGGCCACCGCCTCGTCGTATTGGCCCAGCATCACCAGGGCGTTGGCCTGGTTGTAGGCGCCATCGGCCGTATCGATGGCCGCGAAGGTCGCCTCCGCTGCCTTGAAGTCCCCGGCGCGCATCGCGGCGACGCCACGCCACATAGGATCGGCGAAGGCATCAGCCGCGGCGACATAGCGGCCGTGTTCGAAAAGATAGCGCCCGCGTTGATCCGGGCTCGCCCAGAGGGCCGGCCAGCCGACCTGCCAGGTCGCGAGGCCGAGCGCGGCGACCAGGCCCGCGCCGAGAAGGGCAAAGGCGCGACGCGTCCTCATGCCAGCACCCATCCGCGCCGGAACCAGACCGCCACGAGGACCGCCAGCAGCGGCGTCAGCCACCACCCCGCCTCCTGCCAGCGCAGCTCTTCGCCCGGCGCCGGCGGCGGCGGTCCCGCCGTCGCGAGCAGCCGCGCCAGCCCCTCCACATCCGCATTGTCGATGGTCGGCGCGATGATCTCGGCGTCGAGCGCGGTCGCCGCGGCGCGCAGCGCCGGCGCGGCCGATGCGCGTGCCGGCGGCAGCATGGGAAACAGGAACACCGGCGCTCCCTGAAGATCGAGGGGCGTGACGGCCGGCGCGGTATCGGCGAAGACGACGATCGAGCCGCCCTGGCCGCCGTCGGCAATCAGTTTCGCGGCGAGCTTCACTGCATCCGCCAGCGCATCGCCCTGGCGCGGCATGACGTCCGGTGCGAGAGCGCCCGCCATGCCGGTCACAACCGCCGGATCCGGCGTCGGCGGTACGACGAGATGGGCTGAGCCGGCATAGGCCACGAGGCCGGTTGGCGCGCCCTCGCGCAGTTTCAGCAGATCCTCCATCTTCTCGCGGGCCCGATCGAGCCGCGTCGGGGCGAGATCCCGCTCGCCCATGGACGGTGTGACCTTGAGCACGAAGACCGCCGGACGCGCCACCTGCGCGAAGGGCTGCGGCATCCGCTGCCAGGTGGGACCCGCGACGGCGCATGCGCCGATCACCCAGGCCGCCAGCAGCAGATCGCCTGGGGTCAGCCGTCGCCGGCTGTCGCCGCCGACCGTGAGGCGGGCGAGCAGTTCCGCATCCATGACGGCGCGCCATCGCGCGGTTGTGTCCGCTTCCTGACGCTCCAGCCACCACAAGGCGACGGCGGGCGCGATGAGGATAAGCCACAGCGGCCGCAGAAAATGGAAATTGGCCAGCGCGTCCATCATGGCGCGACCTCCATCCCCCGGCGGCGCGGCCAGCGCACGAGCCTGAAGGCCTGCACCAGCAGCGAAAGGACTGTCAGGAGTGCAAGGGGCATCCAGTAGAGCTCGCGGCGCGGCTGGAAGGAGACGGTCTCGACCTTGCGTGCCTCCAGCTGATCGATCCGCGCATAGATGCCGTCGAGCTCTTCGCGATCGAGGGCGCGGTAGTAACCGCCACCCGTCACGGTCGCCACGTCCTGCAGTGCGGCTTCGTCGAGCTTCTCCTCGCCGGCCGCCGTGGGGTCGCCCACTGCGATGGTGTCGATGACGATGCCCCGATCCCTGGCGATACGGGCGGCATCGGCCGGCGTGACCTTGCTTGCGGTATCGTTGCCGTCGGTCAGGGCGATCATGGTCTTGGCCGGCGCGGTGGACGCGGCAAACAGGTTGATGCCGAGGCCAATGGCATCGCCGAAGGCGGTGCGGGGCCCGGCCATGCCGACCTGCATCTCCGCGAGCATCCGCCGGGCGAGATGAAGATCGGTCGTGAAGGGCACGAGCATGAACGGGGCATTGCCAAAGACGACGATCCCCACCCGGTCGCCATCGCGGCGCGCGAGGAAGGTGTCGAGCACCTGCTTCACCGCCGTCAGGCGATCGATCGTCTTGCCCGATGGATCGGTGAAATCCTGCGTGTCCATGGATCCGGAGAGATCGACGAGCATCAGGAGGTCACGCGCCGGCCGATCCTGGTGGATCGGCGGCAGCACCCATTGCGGCCGCATCAGGGCGGCCAGCGCCAGCAGCCAGCACAGCACCAGGACGAGCATGCGCAAAAGCCCGCGCCGCCCGACGCTCGCTCCCTGGCGCGGCGCGGCGCCCGTCAGCCGGACGAGCTCCGCGAAGAACGGCACCCGCACCGCGGGGCGGCGGATCTCATAGGCCGGCAGCAGCCAATAGGCCAGGGCAGGGAGGGGAAGCAGCAGGGCGAGCCAGGGATGGGCAAAGGACAGCATCGCTCAGGTCTCCCCGCGATGATGCGTCACCCACCGGCGGGCAACACCGAGCAGCGCCCCGCCGTCGCGCACCGGTGCGCCGAACGGCGCGCGCGCGAGATCGGCCGCCGCGCCTTGCGAGAATGCGTCGCTGGCCGAGGTGCGGTCGAGAAAGGCGAGCCACGCCTCCCCGGTGAGGCTCGCCACCTCGACACGGGGATAGGCGACGAGGGCGACCCGCTTGAGGATGGCGGAGACCGCCGCGGCGCTGGCGGGCGTGGAGACGGGACCGATGGCGGCGAGCTCGGCCAGCGCCGCGCGGCGATAGGCATTGCGCCGCCACCGGGCAAGGCCGGCGACGGCCGTGATCACCGCGGCGCCGAGCAGGGCGGCGGCAATGATCCACCAGCCCGGCGCCGGCGGCCACCAGGGCAGGGGAGGCGGCACCACGATATCGGCTAGCCGCGACAGGTCCGCTTCGTCGGCCATCACATCGCACTCGCCTGTCGATCCGCTGCCGGCGATCGCGCCATCCGCCGGCCCAGGAGCTCGCGGAACTGCTCCGTCGTGTCGCGTTCGGTCGTCAGCGGCAGGACGGGAATGGCGCGCCGGCGCGAGAAATTCTCGACCGCCTGCCGCCGCTCGCTGAAGCTTGAGGCAAATCCGGCGCGAAGACCGCTTGCCCCGCTGTCGAATTCGATCTGGTGGCTTCCCTCGGCAACGACGGTGCGGCCGATGTCCGGCAGCCGCGCCTCCAGCGGGTCGAACACGAAGATCGTGAGCACGTCGTTGTGTGCCATGACCTCGGTCACGAGCCGCACCGTCTCGGCATCGGCCCCCGCGGCATCGGTGATGAGCGTCAGCAGGCCGTCGTGCGGCAGCAGGCGCAGGGCCTTGGCGATGGCGGTGTTGAGAAGCGTCGGGTCGGAGGGGCGCGCGTCGTCGGCCCTGAGCGCCTGGTTGTGACGGACGACCGCCGCGAACAGGGGACCAATGGCGGCCTGGCGGGCGCGGGGGCGGATCTCGTCCACACCATGTTCGGAGAAGACGATGCCTCCGATCCGGTCGCCAAGAGACGTCACCCGCCACGCCGCCAAGGCCGAGGCCTCGGCAGCAACCACCGCCTTCATCGTCCGGCGGCTGCCGAAGAACATGCTGAGCCGTTGATCCACCAGAAGGATGACCTGCCGGTCCCGCTCCTCGGTGTAGACCCTGAGCTGGGGCTCGCCGAGCCGGGCCGTGGCGCGCCAGTCGATGGCGCGGACGTCATCGCCCTGATAGTACGGCCGCAACTCCTCGAACTCGAGGCCGCGCCCGCGCAACCGCGAGGCGTGGCGGCCGGCGAGCAGCGAATGCACGGGCTGGCGCGGCAGAAAGCTGAAGCCCTTGGCGCGATGGCGCAGGCGCAGCAGATCGTCGAGCAAGACATGCGCACGGGCTTCACCTGCCATGTCGGTCTCCTCTAGACGGCCACCGCCACCTGCCGAATGAGTTCGTCGATGACGTCGTCGGAGCTCTTTCCGTCGGCCGTCGCCTCGTAGGTGACCGCCACACGGTGGCGCAGGCAATCATGGGCAATCGCCTGAATATCCTCGGGTACGACGTAGTCGCGCCCGTGCAACCAGGCATAGGCGCGGCCGGCCCGATCGAGCGCCAGGGTGCCGCGCGGACTTGCACCGATGGCGATCCAGCCCTTCAGCTTGTCGCCGAAGTCGGCGGGGCGGCGCGTCGCGGCGACGAGCGCGACCATGTAGCGCTCCACCGCCTCGACCGTGCGGACGGCGTCGATCTCCCGGCGCGCCGCCAGAACGTCCGCCTGCGGAATCCGCGGCGCGGCGGTCTCGGCCGCGCCCGCCGCCTCGCCGCGGACCAGACGCATGACTGCAAGTTCGTCGTCGTCACTCGGGTAGGCGATCCTGACATGCATCAGGAACCGGTCCATCTGCGCTTCCGGCAGCGGATAGGTGCCCTCCTGCTCGATCGGGTTCTGGGTGGCGAGGACCATGAAGAGCTCCGGCAGCGCATAGCGCGTGCCGGACACGGTGACCTGGCGTTCCTCCATCGCCTCGAGCAACGCCGACTGAACCTTGGCGGGCGCGCGGTTGATCTCGTCGGCAAGCACTATATTGCCGAAGATCGGACCCTTGCGGAACTCGAACCTGCCGGCCCCGCTGGCTTCGGCGACGTAGATCTCCCCGCCGGTGACATCGGAGGGCAGAAGATCGGGCGTGAACTGGATGCGGCTGAACTCGCTTTCCACAGCCTGCGAGAGGCTCTTGATGGCGCGCGTCTTGGCGAGACCGGGCAGTCCCTCAAGCAGCACGTTGCCATTTGCCAGCAGCGCGATCATCAGGCGCTCGACGACGCGCTCCTGGCCGATGACCGAGGCGTTCACCCGTTGCTGAATTTCAACGATAGAGCCGCGGGCCGTCATGTCACTTCACCTCGAATGGATCGACAACCTTCCAGGCTGCCCTCATATCGACGACGGTCCAGCCGCGGTGGGGCGCCTCGTCGAGCGCGACGTCGAGCCGGCCGAAAGACGCGTGTCGATCATTGGCCCATTCCTGGTCGGCATCCGTATGGTGGAGGAGCATTCCGAAGCGCGGCCCCACGTTGAGCGTCGCCCATTGTAGCATCGCGAAGAATACCGACAAATGCTCGCGACGGCTCAGCGATCAGCGGTCGGTGGATCTGGCGTCAGTCAGATGTTGATCGCTATTGCCAACGCCGAACTCGGCAATCGCGAAGCGACGCAAGCAGCGCTCGCGGAGATGGGAAAGACGACGGTCCTTGCGCGCGAACCGGCGGCCTATCTGCGCCGTGCCGGCGCTACGGATCCAATCGTCGATGCCTCGCAAAGGGGTCTCGAGCGAGCCAAGAATGTCGCGGGGGTAAGATAGTTCGTACGGTTCTGATCCTGGTGACGTCGTCCTGGACGATGCTGTTGCGGGCCGCCTCCCTGTCCAGGCATGAGGCGCCGGCCATGGCGAAGCCGACCCGCCGGGTGCTCGAGGCGGAGGGGGAGCGACCGCCGATCTGGAATTGCCCCGTGGGATGGCCGGCCGCGGCGCGCATCGCCTTCAACGACACGCCCGCCGCAGCGGGATCTGCCGCGCAAGCACGCTTGCGGTGCGACGGCGAGCGCTCACGGCCTCGCCACCAGCTGTCCGGACGGACGATTTTCGCAGGTTTTTCCGAATATTAAACAATCGCCGGCTGCAAGCTGCGCCGTGACGGGACGTATACCAGTTCACGAACTGCCTCGACCAGATTTTCCCGCGCCGCCGCCGCAGGCGACGGCATGCGTTATTAACTTCAACTGTCGCTAAGCCGGATTGCGATCGGAATTATTGACCGATCGGATTCACAAACGCTAAATTGGAGATATCTTATAGCTGGGGAGGCCTCGGCGATGGCGACTGACACAGGCGTAGACTCAGCGCGAAATAATCTTTTCGCTGTCGAATCCTTTGAAAAGGGCCTTGGCGAGGTCGTTCTCAATCAGATTGCCAGGTCGTCACGTTCCGGCTTGTCGATGTCCCTGAATGACATCGAGGATTTGGCGACGGCACGCGAGCGCGGTGTCGAGCTGATAACGAAGAGCTTTGACAGATTGATCGATCTCGCGCACATGCGGCGGCGAAATTTGCTCAGATATAGCGACATAGCCTGGATCTCCCTCGGAACGAATTGCCTAAGCCGCACAGTGCCGACGCGGTGGGGCCTGAAGCCATCTGCGAAGCTCGGTGAGAAGAGCCACCCCTTTGATTTATCGGTTCATCCCCTTCTGGCGATCGAGAGCGCCCTGAAGACCAATTTCGAAAAGTACCTCGAGCCATCCCTGCTCGCATTTGATAAGCGGCGCAATTTCTGCGTCAACACTGAGCTGAGGGTGAGTTTCAATCACGAGACCGGAGAGGAGTATCCAAAGGACAATTTCTCGAAATTGATTGATATATATAGATCAAGAATTGACAATCTGTGGAACACGATTGATACGGCCGAGCGAGCTGTGTTCATTTCACATACGAAATCAGCCGACAAGCACGCGCTGCGCGTATTGAGGAGGATTTTTGAATTTCTGTCGGCACGCCGTGAGGGCAAGGAATCGTTGTTTATTGTCTGGAACAGCTATGTTGATGGTGTGGGAAGTCCTTACGAAGAGGACTTAGGCCCTCATGCTCGCGTTATTAATATCCCTTTTCCTTATCAGAGCTACGTTTGGCATATGCCTGAACATTATTTTTCCGAGAAGGGCTATGAATTCGAGCGTCAAGGCGTCTCCCAGATAAAATCCTTCGTAGACAGTCGCTTGGCGAAATCGCCAGAATGAGAGATCAGCCCTCCGGGCGTCTTCGTCAGCCTCTAACAAATTTAGAGCATAATCCGACCGGAGTGAAACGAGGATCGATAAGCTTATGCTTGAAATAAAAGAGGATAGAGCGCCGATCTGATGCAATCAGGTCGAAACGCGCTCTGGAGCCTCAGTGGGCCCGGCCTTCATTTGCCGGTGAAGGCCGGCGGTCTCAAGATCCTCCGATGACGAGCGACAGTGTTTCCACCAAGAAAAGGCGCGTTTCGCTCTTCTTTCCGTTGCCTGTCTCATAAATTCGGTGAATGATCGCAGTGCGTGGTACGCATGGATACGAGCTATGAGGAGGAACGGCCGATGAGTTCTGCAGCGGATACTGTTCCGGTCAAGGTTGATATCGATCGGCTGGCGGCTGAAGCCGTCAGCCGGTTGGGGCCGCCAACGAAAAAACTCGTATCGAGACTGACGCCCGTCGCGCCCATCCCCGGTGAGGGTGGACGGGAGGCGATGAAGCGCATTCCCGAGATGCA
This sequence comes from Chelatococcus asaccharovorans, assembly GCF_003201475.1. Classification (GTDB taxonomy): domain Bacteria; phylum Pseudomonadota; class Alphaproteobacteria; order Rhizobiales; family Beijerinckiaceae; genus Chelatococcus; species Chelatococcus asaccharovorans. The sequence goes on from NZ_QJJK01000009.1 coordinate 196,730, forward strand.
CATCGACGACTTCTACGTGCACGAACAGCGGTTCACCAGTTTCAAGCTGATCTCGGCCTATGCCGCCATGCCTTTCGTGTCGCTGAAGGGGGACTTCGCGGAGTTCGGCGTGTTTAAGGGGCGTTGCGCTCGCTTCATCACCCAGTTCGTACCGAAGGGGCGGCGGTTCCATCTCTTCGACAGCTTCGAGGGGCTACCTGAAGCGTGGGCGGGCGCGTGGGCGAAAGGTCACTTCGACCTCAAGGGCAATGTCCCCAAGCTCGATCCGGAGGTCTGTCGCGTCTACAAGGGGTGGTTCAAGGATACGGTTCCGATCTTCGCGCAGGCGCATGAGAACCCGTTGAGCTTCATTCATATGGATGCCGATCTTTATAGCTCGACGATCGACGTTCTCTACCCGATCAACACGTTAATCGTGCCGGGCACGATCATCTTGTTCGACGAATATGTGATGAACAAGGAGGAGGACGAACACCGCGCCCTTATGGATTGGGCTAAGGAGTATGATCGTTCCTTCGAGTATCTGTTCAAAACGCGGTGGGTACAGGTCGCGATCCGGATCACAAAATAGGTCAGTCCATCCCGCTGGAGCGGTCTGGCGATCGCGCGGATCGCATAGTCCCACCAAGCGAAGGGTTCGGCGGGGCTTGTCCGCGCCGGCCGTCGCCATCGCTCCGCAGTCATCCGACCGGATCGTGCCGCCGCGCTGAGCGACGCATTGCGCGATCGGCGCGACCTCTCCGGCCTCCGGCGGGGTCGCACAGCCGGCGATCGGATACGCCCCCCGTTCAGGCCTGCAGGGCACGTCCCATCGCTGCACGCTTCGCGTTCCTTCGACAGCATCGATCCTTTATCCCCCTGAAGACCTGCAGCCGACCGTCGATGCGGGGCGCCCCGCTGGTTGCGCTCTGGCAATGGCCCGGATCCGGCGGCGGCACGCGTCTTGCTTCAGCTTGTCGCGGCCAATCCTGCGGCGTCCTGCCGCTGGAGCCGTGTCACGGGAATGTCAAAAAAACTTCATAAGCTTAATGAACCAGGCCTCTGGAGCGGAGCAGAACGTGAGCGTATGTTTAAGCGCGACTGGTGCGAGGGTCGAATTTCGGCATGACGATGGTCACTCAGTAATTGTGGACGTTCACAGTGAGCAAGCGGCACGTGAAATTGCGCGCGCCGACGAAATGCACAAGGTGCTTCAGGAGATCGTGAACTGGGCCGATATCATGGGTCTCGATCCGGCGGAAATCGCGCGCGGACGCGCGTTACTCGAAGAACTCGGAGGAGTGATCCCCGACACCGCGCGCTGACTCTGGCTGCCTGACGATCTAGTGGTTCGACTCTGACATTTGCATCCGTCCGATACCACCCTTGGAGCAAATGTCGGAGTCAAGAGAACCACTAGCAAGTTATTGGTTCTAGTGGAGCTTTTGAATTTGACATTTGATCTGGAGCTTGATGTCAGGTGGGACTCAAATGTCAAATTCGCTCCACTAGCGAGCAGGCGCAGCAGGCCGAAACGACCGTAAATTTGACATTCTGCTGCTCTTCTTTGATCAGCCACGCTGACTCAGAGGGGAATGGTTCGTGCTGAGATCTGCCAAGCTCTGTGCCGTGCTGCTGGGCGTGTTGCTGGGTTCAAGCCTCTTGGCGGAGGGCTGGGCAGGTGAGGCGCCGCTGTTCGTGGCGCATCGCGGGCAATCCGGAACAGCGCCGGAGAATACGATCCAAGCCTTCGAAGAAGCGGTCGCAGGCGGCGCTCGCGCGATTGAAACGGATGTGCGGATCACGGCCGACGGCGTCCCAATCCTTCTCCACGACAAGGATGTATCTCGTGTCACGACCGGGCAGGGGAACGTCGACAACCTGACGTTGAAGCAGATAGCGGAGCTTCAACTCAGGAGGGGAGCCCTCCAGATCCCAGATGCTCGGATACCGTCCTTTGCCGATTTCATACAATTCCTGTCAAAACACCCATCAGTCCAGGCCTATGTCGAAATCAAGGGATATCGCAATCAACGGGATATCGACCTGATTTTAAGCGATATCGGACAATGTTCCTCCTGCAATCTTCGTCTTTCGAGCTTCAGGCTTGGCGATCTTGCCTATGTTCGAAAGAGAAACAAAACGATTCCGCTTGATTATATCGTAAGTAAAATCAACGATAGCGAAGCTATGGTGGAACAGATGGCGTCGTTGGGCGGCGATACGTCCATTCTGGCTTACTATAAAGAGCTTCTGGCCAATGGCGATACTGTCGCACGCCTGCGGAGAGCCGGCATCAAGGTGGGAGCCTGGACTGTTCCCGACCGTTCCATTGCTGACGAACTGGTGGCGATGGGCGTTTCGCCGATCATTGCGGATAAGCCGCTTGCGCCGTAAGTGAATTTGCTTGTCTATAGTGGCATGGAGCTAATCCCCAATAGACGGCGTGGCGCGCGGGGTTTGATTGTCGCCTTTGCCTGTTTGTTCCCGACCTGTTTTCTATTGCAGCCGGCGTTGCGCGCGGATCCCCTGCCATCACGGCTGGCGCTCGTGCTGCGCGGAGAAGCGACAACCGTCTTTCACCGCCGCAGCCAGGCCTGTGACAAGACTGACATCCCCGATGCGCCTCTGCGTGCTTTCAGACGTCAGGACGGAATGGTGGTCGCGCTGGGCATGCACTATGTGAACAGGGCGCTGATCGGGCCATCTTTGCAGTCTCTCACACTGGATTGCTCCGTAGTCATGCCGAGCGCGCTTAATCCGGACCCCGCGGCCTACAACGACAAGCGTTGGTTGACCGCCACCTGGACCGACGATGGACAGCATATCGCGGCATTGGTGCATGATGAATTTCAAGCCAACACGCACGCCGGCCGATGTGCCTACCGCGAGTATCGGAAATGCTGGTTTAATACGATCTTAGCCGCCCGATCCTCCGACGGCGGCCTTTCGTTTGAAAGCGGGGATCCACCTGTCGTGGTTGCCGCCTTCCCCTTTGCCCAGGATGTGGGGCAAGGACGGCATCGCGGCTTTTTCAATCCCTCCAATATCGTCCGGGACGGGTCCTCTTATTACTTTTTCGCTGCGACGACCGGATGGGAGGGGATGGGATACGGGGCTTGCCTGTTTCGGACAGACAATCCGTTTGACGAAACCTCATGGCGCGCGTGGAATGGCCGGGCGTTTGCAGCCCGCTTTGGCGACCCGTACCGCGGTCTTGGTTCCGCTGCGCCCTGCAAGGTCATACAGCCATTCTCCGACCCGGTCGGGGCCGTCGTTCGGCATAGGCCCAGCGGGCGGTGGATCGCGGTCTTCCAAAGCCCTGGAGGACGACCTTCCAGCCCTGCACCCGGAATTTATTACAGCACCTCGACCAATCTTCTGGAGTGGACGGATCTGAAGCTGCTCTTGCCCGGCCCCACGCTCTACAACGGCCCCTGCGCCGGCTCAAAGCTTTTGGCCTATCCCTCGGCAGTCGATCCCGACGCCGAGGGACGCAACTTCGACAATGTTGGAAACAGGTTCTTCTTATTCTTCACGGAGATCGGCGCAGCGGATTGCGCGATAGGCTTTGATCGGGATCTGAAGCGCATCGCGGTCGAGATCCACAACTAGGACCAATCGACATTCAAGAATTGCCCAAGAGATACCACTGTCATCACCGGGCTTGTCCCGGTGATCCCGACCAGAAAGGCGCCTCAATTCATCGGGATGGCCGGGACGAGCCCGGCCATGACGGCCGAGAGCGCTGAATGTCGAATGAACCTAGAGCGCGTTTCGATCTGATTGCATCAGATCGGCGCTCTAACCTCGTTTATTTCAAGCATAATCTTATCGATCCTCGTTTCACTCCGGTCGGATTATGCTCTAAGCGTCTTGACGCGATCGGGCAACCTCACACCTCAAGGGTTTTGGAGCCGATGATGCGCAAGGGGGTTTGCCAGGTCGGCCCATATCGCTCGGAGAGAAAGCCATCAACCGATGCCGGAGCTGCAAAGCTTTCGCCATAGAGCTCGATCGAGCCGAAAGGCAAAACGACATGGGCGGGAACGTCGCGTATCTTCAGTTCCTGCATATACATCCCCACGCGCTCCGGGCCTCGCCGGATAATCGGAAATGCATCCACGAGTCGTTTGTTTTTGGGAGCCCTGATCTTCAAGAACTGGTAGCCCGTGGTAATGCCGGCATCGACGCCCTGCTTCTGCAAGGTCGCGACAATCGCCTGGAGCTCTTCTTCGACGCCCTCATCCCCGTGGGATTTCAGCGGGAAGGCCATGTCCACATCATCGTCATGCGGAATAAAGCCTTTCTCTCGCACCGCGCCGAGGAACGTTCCGTAGCATATGGCGGCTTGATATCCGATGCCGTCGAGGATCTCTTCGATCTCCTTCATTGATCGAACAAAGGATTGCGGGTCTGACAGAAGCGCGGATCCGCTCATCCCGTGGGCGCGAAACATGATCGGCATGGCGGTGCGGGTCAGGCCCGTTGCCTTATAGGCGGTATTGACGGTCTCTTCGACGAAGCGGGTGCAGGCTGTATCGGCAAGGAGACGATCATGATCCTTTATATGAGCTAGCTTGACCGTGTGATGTTCCGTAAGGATCGAGGCGAACATCCAGGACATGGCCGACAGCTCGACCGGCAGATTCATATCAATATTCGCGGCTTTTGGGCGTGGAAGCAACCAATCGAAAAGCAGGTATGACTGCTTCAGTGTCGAGACCAGATCTTTCGTGGCCAAAGGCTGATGGATCGCATCGAGCCCCGCAAGCGTGGCGATCCGTGCATCCGTGAGATCGCGCTCGGAAAAACTGGCGCCCTGCAACGCCTGCTCCACACGCGTTGTCAATGTCGTGGCGGTGCCTATAAACTCAAGCAGGGCCCGGGAGCTGCCATTTCTGCTGGCGACAGGAAGCCGGTAGCAGTGAGACACGAATGCTTCGATATGCTGCTTGAATCGGGCGATTTGGTCGTTGAAGCGTGTCGCTGAAAGATTATCGTAGGTCCAGGCGATACCGTCTTTGTCCATGAGCTCGACAATCAGGCCGTAAGCACGTCCGCACCAGACGCCGAGGCGATTACCGACCGTAATTTCATCGATCTGGACCGGCTTGGAGAACGTGACTTCCCACCAGGGGCACAGCTCACTTGCGGTATGGATCGGGTTTCCCGTCAAAAGTCGCTCCGGATCATGCGAGGACGCGTGTCGCGACGACATGCGGGCCTCCTCTACGAACGGCACGACGTCCTCAGGGCCGACGAGCGACAAGGATTCCAGATTGAGGATGCCGGTCCCCAACAGCTGCAAGCGGAGCTTCTTGCACGTGCGCATCGGAAAAAGGCGGAGGGGGGCCAATCCGAAGTGAACTAACCCTGGCATGCCCGCCAAGGCTAAGCGCTCTCTTGTTTGCCGCGAAACTTCAAACATCGTGCCGGCTCCCTTAGACCGTATGGCGGGAAAACACTTCTGCCTTAATCTGCGTGGTCGATATGTGAGGTGTTCTCGGCAAGTAAACAACTCGGCAAATGTCAGAGCAGAAATCAAACTTCCCGTGCCAATCGTCCCCCATGATCAGGGTTGACGCGTTATATTTCTTGATATAATCGCGCTTCTCTTCAAGACTTTCTTCCCGGAAAACAAAGTCGACGCACCGTAAACTTGAAACAATTTTCATGCGCTCGTCTTCAGAATATATAGGTGCGGCGTTCTTTTTTGAGAGATTGAGCGCGTCGCTCGACACACCCACCACCAGATAGTCGCAGAGGGCCTTCGACCGCTCGAGGATCTTGATATGACCGATATGGAGCAGATCGAACGTTCCAAAAGTGATGCCGACATTCATGTTGGCCGCCTCTTTACCGGAAAAGGGTGCTGACAATAAGCGAGGGGTTTCCCATCGCCTCACTGATGACGCTGAAGAAGCGCGATTGCGCACCTTGACGTTCCAAGAGATTAACGAAGGCTCCGGCGGAGTGCAGCCCCTCGGCAAGACTTGCGTTGTGCAGTCTGTTAACAGCGATATTCCGCCCCAGGCGATAGTTCCGTGACCGATCCGATGAGCAGGTCAGGATGATGTCGCTCAGGGCACCAATCTTGGAGATTGTGTCGCTGTCGCCGCCAAGCATCGTAATGATCCTGGAGAGTTCGGCGACACCCCGCGCGATATACGTGGCGCGAAAATTCTCGCCGAGGTTCAAGCCATCAGCGATACCGGCGCCGACTGCCAGGATATTCTTCGCAACGCCAACGACTTCCATGCCGCGGACATCCGTTGCAAGCTCCAGATGCAGCTTGGCTGTTTCAAGCCGATCGATGAGCTCTTTGCCGATCGCCGGATTGGTGCAGGCGAGCGTCAGGAAGACCGGGCTATCCTCCATCATTTCATGCGCGAAGCTGGCCCCCGCCAAAACCGCTATGGCATCCGAGCCGGTCGTGGACTGAATGACTTGGCTGACGAACTGCGTCGCGTGCGGATCGAGCCCCTTGGCACAGGAAACAATCACCCCCTGCGGCCTCTTGTCTGCGTAGAGAGCGGACAGGGCCGGCCCCACCGCAAAGCTCGGCAAAGCGAGGACGACAATGTCGAAATCGTCCATCGGCACGTCCATAGCGTCAGTGAAGGAACGCGTTATATAAGACGGGAATGACCGAGGACTACGCGTGCATACACTAATGGACAGATCGCTGCGGGACGACAGAGCATTGGCAATGGCCTGACCGAATGTGCCAAACCCAATCAGCAGCAATTTTGTCCGAGCCAGCATTTTTTATCTCTCTGACACGCCATTGTCATATAGCGCACCTATATTGGATGGTTATCAATATTTCACTGCCGCAGCAATAGGCGCTAAACCGCCGCTTTGGCTAATTGTGCGCCTGTTAAAACAGGGCATCAGCTGGGCGTGGGCGCGTAAATTTTTCAATTTTCCCTGTATTGTCCGATGCTTATACTGCAAAGCTCAAGGATGCGTGTGTCATATCCAAAGGGTATCCACCGGGCGAGGCACCGCCATCGGGTTGGATTTATATCGGCCAGATGCTGATGTTTCACTGATCCATAGCGATCGTGCGGAATTCAGCTTTCACCCAACAGAGATTGACGGTCTCGCCCGGTGCGCGCAGCATCCGTGCACCCTGAGCAACGGGCCCCAAGGTTATTCTTTCCTGCGTGTATTTAGGAAATAACGTTCGGATACTATTACGGTATTTTAGCGTCTGAGTAAGATTTGACGGCGATTATCTTGCCGATTTCATCGCTTCGGAACGCCTCTCCCGCGAAAGGAGAAGGCGGCTTTTCCTGGACAAGCCGCGTCATCGGCGCCGCCTGCGGTCTACCCCTATGTCGCTGGCGGCTTCCAGGCATGACAACCAGAGCCGCGTCGGAACTCACCGGGGCGATGGGCGGCGCCGACCGGCCGGGATCGATCAGATCGCGATCCGTCCCGGCGGCTCATTCAGCTCATGAGACGCAAAAGCCCCCGTTGTGCCGGGGCTTCCTGTTTCTGTCACCGATCATCGTGATCCCGCGACGGCAGGCCTTCCTACCAGCAACGCCAACGGTTACAGCGGTAATAGGGATAGTAGCGCGGGGTCGAGGCGGCACCGATGACCGCGCCGCCGATGACGCCTGCAGCCGCGCCCAGCGCGACCGCGTTGGCGGCATCCTGCGACTGCTGCCTGTTCCGGCTGTAGTTCACGTTGGCGCAACGTTCGAATGCACGGGTGCCCGGACGCAGGCCCGCCTCCTCGCAGGTGAATTCTGCATCCATCATCGAATCCTGGGCCGACTGGCAACCAGCCACGGCAAGGGCCAAAAAGGCCGCAGTCACTGCAATCCGCATGAACACCCCACATCGTATCGGACGGTACTTTCTTAATTATGAGTTAGGCGGGGAGGGTCAACCCAAAAAGAAGTTCGAATTCCGCGATAGTGTCGTTAACGGTTGATGAGCGTGACGGTTACGCCCGCGCGCGGCGTTCCCGGCTGGCGGTGTAGAGGCCGCTCGCCATGATCACGAGCGCACCGATGATTGCCCATTGATCCGGCATGTGGTGGAAGGCGAAATAGCCGATAAGCCCCGACCAGAGAAGTTGCATGTAGGCGAGCGGGGCGAGCGTCGAGACGCGCGCGACGTGGAAGGCGCCGATGACGAGGAAATGCGCCGCGACGGTGGATCCGCCGGCAATCGCAAGCCAGCCGAGTTCCGCAAGGGACGGCTGGACCCAGCCGATGGGCAGGAGCAGGGTCGTCAGCAGGAAGCCCAGGCCGGATGCGTAGATGAGCGCGGTGAGCGCACCGTCCCGGCCGCTCGTCATGCGCGTCGCGATGAGTGCCATGGCCCAGAAGGTTGCGCTGCCAAGCGGTAGCAAGGCGGCCATGCCGAGCTGGCCGGATCCCGGCTGGACGACGATGAGCACGCCCATGAAGCCGACGACGATCGCCGCCCAGCGGCGCCAGCCGACTTTTTCCCCAAGGATCGGAATGGCAAGCGCGGTCACGAGCAGGGGCGAAACGAAGGAGATGGCGGTCGCTTCGGCGATCGGCAGATAGCTCATGGCGGTCACGAAGAGCACCGTCGAGCCCGTGATGCCGACGCCGCGTGCCAGCTGGATAGGAAGGCAGCGCGAGCGAAATGCGGACCAGTCACGCCGCAGGACCGTGATCCCCAGGACGATGAAGGCGAAAACGCCGAAGCGCATCCAGGAAATCTGGAACGGAGGCAGGGTTTCCGTGAGATATTTCGACGCGCCGTCCCCGACGGAAAACAGCATCAAGGCGAGAGAAAACAGGAGGATTCCGCGAAGGGGATTGTCCGCCCTTGGCGCCGATTTCGGGGAAGGAGCTGGTTCAATCCCGGGCGACGCTGCGGGGCGGGCATTTTCGGCGGGCGCGGGAAGCGTCGACACGTCGATCGTCTCTTTTCTGTTGCTTACCCCCTGCATAGCATGCGGCCGGGGGGATAACAGGGGGCTTGACGCATCGCACCGTTGCCCATGCCGCAGGTCTCCACCCCCTCACGATCGGAAGCCCCACGTTCTGCAGCCCCCACACGGCAGCCTCCACACTGCAGCCCCTTGCCGTCGAGGCCAGGATCGCCGGTCCCACATATTTCGCGGCACAAATCTGGTGGTGCAAATCTTGCTTCGCGAGAGATGCCTTTGAACGGGCTGAACGCTGCCGTCGCTGGGAGGCGGGCGGGCGACAGCTGCGCGCGCAAAAGAAGGGGCGAGATCGTTCAGGCTGCAAGGATGAAGGCATCAGCTGAAACACTATTTGTGGCGTTTCGCGCAGAATGTCACTTGTAAAAACGCGAGACTCACGCCCTACTATGAACTGTCGTCAACTATTGAAAGGAGGTGATCTGGTGTCTCATTGTCGCCATCTACGGTCGTCAGTGTCGGTCAGCTGGATCTTCGCCTCTGGCGGAGTTTGCACCGCGTAAGCGATGTCTGCTGCTCCGATCAGGCCGTGGTCTGACAATGGAAGGGCTGTCCTTCGGGGCAGCCCTTCTTATTGCTGCTTATGGGCGGAGTGACGGTGCAGAAACGCCTGTCCGCGCCGGCTCTTTACGCTGGCGTTTTCCCGCACGCCGCTTTCCGCCGAGGCCCGGGATGCCGCTAGGCCCAAACGATGTTGTTTCGTTGCGGCGCAGCCCGTAGCCCGTCACCGTCAGCATCCCGGCTTGACGCGCGCCCTGCGGTGGTCATTTATCCCCGGCTTATGGATGCTTCTTCCCCCCTTGTGATCTATGTCGATGCCGATGCCTGTCCGGTCAAGGACGAGGTGTACAAGGTCGCGCAGCGGCGCGGCGTCCGTGTTGTCGTCGTCGCAAACAGCTTCATCGCCGTGCCCAGGGAGCCATGGATCGAGCGTATCATCGTCGGCGCGGGGCTCGATGTGGCCGACGACTGGATCGCCGCGCGGGCCGGCCCGCTGAGCGTCGTGGTGACGGCGGATGTGCCGCTCGCCAGCCGATGCGTGAAGGCCGGCGCTGCCGTGATCTCCCCAACGGGACGCGCCTTCACCGAGGCATCGATCGGCATGGCGCTTGCCACGCGTGATCTCATGACGGATCTGCGCGCGGCCGGTGCGATCACCAGCGGGCCGAAGCCATTCTCGGCGCGGGATCGCTCCAGCTTTCTGTCCGCGCTCGACCTCGCCCTCGTGAGGCTCCAGCGGCCGCGGTAAGCGCGGTCCACCCGTCGCCGCCGTTACGTGGGGACGGAGAGGTTTTGCGATTTCTTTTGGGTTGCCCCGCGGCCTATGCCGCGCGACCATGCCCCGACCGGCGACAGGGTGTCTGCGACCGCGGGTCGATCTGCTCGTCACTTTTCAAGTGGAGCAAGTCCTGATCAGAGGGACTTGCCTGGGGATGTTTTCGCATGCGTATTCTCATTCTTGGCGCGGCTGGCATGGTTGGTCGCAAGCTGACGGCACAGCTTGTGACCGACGGGCATCTCGGCAACAAGCCGATCGATACGCTGACCCTCGTCGATGTGGTCGAACCTGAACTGCCCGAAGGCTTTTCCGGCAAGGGCGCGGCCATGGCCCTCGACATCGCGGGGCCGGGGATGGTCGAGACGCTGATCGCGCAGCGCCCCGATGTCGTGTTTCATCTCGCGGCGATCGTCTCAGGCGAGGCCGAGACTGATTTCGACAAGGGCTACCGCATCAATCTCGATGGAACGCGTGCGCTGTTCGACGCGATCCGGCTGGAGGGTCGCGATGGCTCCTATTACCCGCGGGTGGTGTTCACATCATCGATCGCCGTGTTCGGCGCCCCGTTCCCGGAGGTCATTCCGGATGATTTTCTGACGGCGCCGCTGACGAGCTACGGGACGCAGAAGGCCATCGGTGAGCTCCTGCTCGCGGACTATTCCCGACGCGGCTTTTTCGACGGCATCGGTATCCGCCTGCCAACGATCTGCATCCGCCCCGGCCGGCCGAACAAGGCGGCGTCCGGCTTCTTCTCCAACATCCTCCGCGAGCCGCTGGTGGGGCAGGAGGCTATTCTCCCGGTTTCGGAGGATGTCACCCACTGGCATGCGAGCCCGCGCGCGGCCGTCGGCTTTCTCATCCACGCCGCGACGATGGATCTCGCCGCACTCGGTTGGCGCCGCAATGTCACCATGCCGGGTCTTGCCGCCACCGTGGGCGAGCAGATCGAGGCGTTGCGCCGCGTGGCCGGCGACAAGGCCGTCAAGCTGATCCGGCGCGAGCCCGATCCGTTGATCCGCAAGATGGTGGCCGGCTGGCCGACGGCCTTCGATGCCCGCCGGGCGGCCGCGCTCGGTTTCACGGCCGAGACCACCTTCGACGAGATCATCCGGATCCATGTCGAGGACGAGCTCGACGGGCGGATCTGAAGGGGGATCCCAAGGCCGATATTTGGCAGGCTGTTCAGCCCTGGCCCGCTCCGCCCGGCGGTGCGTCAAGCGACGTATATTATTGACAGAAAGGGGAGCGATAATGTAATCTTTATACCATTGGTCATTCTAGTATATTTCAATATCTGAATTTATGCATTGAGCCATTGTTTTATATTTGATGTCGTTTTCATGTTTAATAATGAAGACGCGTCATTTTTTTGATGTGATTGTGAAATGCTGAAACGTAAGCGCCCACAGTTCGTGAATACGAACCTAAACCTGAAACTCGATTTTGGCCATCGTCATAAAGAGGCGAAGGGTCAGTTTGAAGCCGATGACGTAAACATGGTCCATGGCTCGAACAGTGCCAGTCTGGAAGGCTTGGTACGGTTCCGTGCGCTTCTGCCGATGCAGCTGATATATCAGACGGGCTGGTTCCACAAGCGTGGCCTTGGCTCCGGTGAACGGGGTTATGTATTCGAGGCGCTTTTTCAGAAGCCGACTGGCCAGCCCTGGTTTCCTCGGCGCGAGGATTATGAGTGGCAAAGGAATGGTGACGGCCGTTGGAGTATTTCCGTTTTCCCCGTCATGCGCGATAGCGCGGGATATATTGCAACGGGCGTTAGCCTCAGTTATGCAGATCGATATTCTGAATCTATTCACTATGCAGAAATTGGATCTTCTAAGGAAGCAGATATTTTCCCAATACTATACGGTGTTCGGTTGATGGAAGATGATTTAATACGTCTTGCGGAGCATCCGGTGAGCAAGGCAGCTATTTCTATTCAGGATATGATGGCCATATACGTTCCGGATGGCAAGCGCGAAGTTGTCAGGGCCAAGTTGGAAGATTGGGGGTTGACCCGTCTCAGCAGGGTCGTGAAAGTTGGAAAATGCTTCACCCCCGATCGGGATTAACGGGCTCGCGGGCCAGCGCCTGCTCCCGCAGGAAGATGAACAGGCCGGCCCCGATGATGATCGCCGCGCCGACCAGCATGTGCGGCGTCGGCGTGTCGTTGAAGAACACATAGCCGAAAACGATGGCCCAGATGATGAAGGTGTACTGGTAGGGCACCACGACCGAGGCCGGTGCCAGTTTCAAGGCCCGGTTGACGCAGAGGCTCGCGATCATGGAGACGATACCGAGCAAACCCAGCAGGCCGAAATCGATCGCGCTCGGCGTGACCCAGCCGATGGGGGCCAGGACGGCGCCGACAAGAAGGGGAGCGATGACCTGGGCCGAGACCAGCAGGGTCTCCGAGGTGCCGCGAAGCTGACGGGTCGTGATCATCAGGAATGCGAAGCCCATGCTGCCGCAGAAGGCGACGAAATCGGCGAGGCCGAATGCCCCCGCGGTCGGATCGAGGGCAATGACGACACCGCTGAAGCCGAATGCGACGGCGAGCCATCGTCGCCAACCCACATGCTCGCCGAGCAGCAAGGCGGAGAGGGCGGTGACATAGATCGGCCCGGCAAGATAATAGGTCATGACGCTGGCGAGCGGCAGATAGCCGACGGCCCAGTAGAAACAGGCGACATCGAAGATCACAGCGATGCCGCGCAGGATCTGCAGGCCGGGTCGCTGCACGCCCCGGATGCCGGACAATCCTTCGCGCCACAGGAACGGCATGAGCAGCAATAATGCCGCGAAGCCGCGGATCAGCATGACCTGCGGCACCGTATAGGTCGCGACCAGCCACTTGCCCATGACGTCGTTCAGCGAATATGAAAAAATGCCGAGCAACATCAGACCGATACCCGCGATCACCGCGCCTTTGGCGGCAGGCCCCTCGACGAGGGGGCGACGGCTGGGGAGGGTCGTGGGATCTGAGGCGGACATGAGAGCTGCTTTATACGACGGACTGTGGCTATTTTCTGCCTGGATCGCATAGCTGATAAGCAGAGTGCCCGGTAGGTGGGCAAAGGCATTCCGACCCTGCATGGCGTTCAATGCAGCGAGCGATGCATGCCGCGTTGACCTGGATGGGGATTTGTCGGACATTTTTCGGAAAAGCGACGGCGTGGATGCTGGCCACGGCACATCTCAGGGGAGCGGCATGAGCAAGCGATCGGCGGTGTCGGGCCACGCCCCGCGTTACAGGCATACCGAGGTCGCCGTTGCCATCGGCCGGCAGATCGTGGGTGGCGCGTGGGCGCCCGGCCAGGCCCTGCCGCCGGAGGATGCGCTGTCGCGGGAGCTTGGGGTGTCGCGTTCCTCCCTGCGCGAGGCGATCAAGATTCTCGCCGGCAAGGGCCTGGTGAAATCCTCCCCGCGCCGCGGCACCGTGGTCCGCGCCCAGGATCAGTGGAACCTCTTCGATGCCGACGTGCTGTCCTGGCGCAGCGAGGGACAACTGAGCGCCGACTTCGTGCGCGAGCTTTTCGAATTGCGCCGGATGATCGAGCCCGATGCGGCGGCGCTGGCCGCGGAGCGGGCCATCCCCGCGAGACTTAACGCCCTGGAGACGGCGATGGCGGCCCTTGCCGCCGCCGATACTCACTCAACGCATTCGATCGAGGCCGATCTTGCGTTCCATAGGGCCGTGCTGGCAGCGTCAGGCAACCAGCTACTCGCGGCGCTCGCACCCGTGATCGAGGCCTCCCTGACCCTCGCTTTCCGTGTTACGCGCGCGACGCCGGACGAACTCGACCATGTCATTCCCATGCATGGCGCGGTCGTCGATGCCATTATCAGCGGCGATGCCGCTGCGGCGCGGGCGGCCATGCGGGGGCTGCTCGCGCGATCGGAGCACGATGCTCTGGCGGTCGCCCGGCCTGGCACGGCGGCGCGCCAGCGGGCCGCAGGCTGTGCGCTTTCGCAAAATTCCGTGCCGAGGAAGGAGGAGGCCGCGTCGTCCGCTGCCGCGCAGGATCCCGCTCTCGGCACATGACATGCCTTTCATCAAGGCCCAAAGGTGCGGCTCTGAGCGGCAGGTCGGCGGCCGGCACCAAGGTATCGTCTTCACGCGAACTGGCTTCCGCTTCGCGCGGCAATGCCCCGGTCGCCTATCATCCATAGGCATCCGGTCTCTTGGCGGCGGGAGGCCCTGGCGATAGTCCAGGTCACGGATTTCACAGGGTGGGCTCGATGTTCTGTTCTCGTCTCACGTCCTCCCGGAAAAAGTCGGGCGGTGTCGCAATCCGCGGGGTTTGCAACGCAGGGTCGACGCCGTTCGAAAGGCGCCGCAGAACGGCCCTGCGTATTGTTGCGGCGTCGCCGCACACACCTGCTACGGTCCAGGTGGGCAGCAGAGATCCGGCATAGCGATATGCTCCGCTCACGCGAAGGCAGTTTTTGACAATATCGACGCAATTATATTCGTAATAAAGCGGCCCGAATGGCAATGATTTTATCTGGTGTATACGCTTATCAAGCGTATATCGTCGCATTCCATCCCCGGCCAATTCTTTGTATATCCAATTATAAGCGTCTCTTTCGCTGATTCCGATATTGAAATTCAGGTCCTCGTTCGAGGGAATGCAGATCCGATAGACCGGCGTTCCGAAGGGCCCCTTCCGAAACGCGTTGAAGACGGGTGATCGCCCTTTGCGGATCCAAGAGATATAGGTCGCGTCATGTCCAAGGCCGGCCAGTGCAATCGCGGCGTGTCCGCCGCCGAGCCGGAGCTCCACAGCTCCGCCCTGCGCCATTCCATAAACGATAAGCATGGAATTCGCTTTCCTAAGAATATTTTCAGGCGCTTATAATAATATATAGCTCAGAGATTATGGTGCTATATATGATCGCTTCTCAAGAAATTCGCAATTCTTGTCTTTATCGATATTTTCCATATATATGTCTTTTCGCGAAAAGAAGAATTCTATTATTTGCAGCTACCTTATAGCGGTGTATCTGGCGATTTCGCGGCAAGCGGAATGCGGTTTGAGGCGGCACGCGCCTTGATTGTTGCGATCGATGCTGATGCGCTGGGTCTGTCTGGTCGCCCGCAAGCCGTCGCGGCGCGGGGCATGCGACCTGGAGCAAGTCCGTCTGTTGCGGACTTGCTCCGGATCGTCCGTGAAGCTCAACAGCTACGGTTACGGCAGCGTATAGGCCGTCTTCACCGTGGTGTAGAACTCGGCGGCATAGCGGCCCTGCTCGCGCGGACCGTAGCTCGAGCCCTTCCGACCGCCGAACGGCACATGGTAGTCGACGCCGGCCGTCGGCAGATTGACCATCACCATGCCGGCCTCGGCGTTGCGCTTGAAATGCGACGCATATTTCAGGCTGGTGGTGACGATGCCCGACGACAGGCCGAACTGGGTGTCGTTGGCGAGCGCCAGGGCCTCATCATAATTCTTGGCCCGCGACACGGTTGCGACCGGCCCGAAGATCTCCTCCCGGGAAATGCGCGTTGAGGGATCGACGTCGGTGAACAGAGCCGGCGCCATGTAGAAGCCGGGCGTCTCGCGGTTCAGGAGTTCGCCGCCATAGACCAGCTTCGCCCCTTCGTCCTTGCCGAGCTTGACGTAGGAGAGGTTCTGGTCGAGCTGGGACTGGTCGACCACGGGGCCGATTTGGGTGCCGGCCTTGAGCGCGTCGTCGATCACCAGACCCTTGAGGCGTTCGGTGACCGCATCGACGAATTTATCATGGATGCCGTCGGTCACGATGAAGCGCGACGAGGCGGTGCAACGCTGGCCGGTGGAGAAGAAGGCGCCGTTGACGGCAACCTCGACGGCGGTCTTGAGGTCGGCGTCGTCGAGCACGACGAGGGGGTTCTTGCCGCCCATCTCGAGCTGGAACTTCTTCATGGTCTCGACGCAGGTCGCCGCCACCTGGCGGCCGGTGGCGACCGAGCCGGTGAAGGTGATGGCGTCCACGCCGCGGCTCTTCAGAAGCGCGTTGCCGACGACCGAACCGCGGCCCATGACGAGATTGAAGACGCCCGCCGGAATGCCGGCGCGCACGATGATCTCGGCGAGGGCGTGGGCGCAGCCGGGAACGAGATCGGCGGGCTTGAAGACGACCGTATTGCCATAGGCGAGCGCCGGGGCGATCTTCCAGGCCGGGATGGCGATGGGGAAGTTCCACGGCGCGATGATGCCGACGACGCCGACGGGCTCGCGGGTGATTTCGATGTCGATGCCCGGCCGCACCGATGCGACCTTCTCGCCGGCGATGCGCAGGGTTTCCTGGGCGAAGAACAGAAAGATCTGGCCGGCGCGGGCGGCCTCGCCGATGCCTTCCGGCAGGGTCTTGCCTTCCTCGCGCGACAGGAGCCGGCCGAGCTCGTCCTTGCGGGCGAGGATCTCGTCGCCGACCTTTTTCAGGATGTCGTGGCGCTCCTGCGGCGTGGTGCGCGACCAGGCCGGCAGCGCGGCGCGGGCAGCGGCGATGGCGCGGTCCGCGTCGGCTGCGCTCGCACGCACGAACTGCCCGACGACGTCACCGGTGTTGGAGGGATTGATGTCAGGGGCAGCCTCGCTGCCGTCAACCCATTCGCCGGCAATATAGTTCTTGGAGTGGTCAGTCATCGCTTCCTCCGGTTGCACTGCGACGCGGGCAGGGGCCCGGCCGCAATTTCATACGCCTTTTCGCCGCCGTGGGGCGTGACCCGTTCCCACCGTGACGCGCGAAATCATCAGTTATGTTAGCGCTCACTCTCCGGCGTCTGGCAACGAGCGCGTCCATCTTGCTCTAAAGCATCCAGCGCCGGCATGGAAAGAGCTTTCCACCGCGCGCGGCCCTATGGTGGGCAATCACAGGGTCACGTCAGCCCGACGCCACGGTCAGCCCGACGCCACGGCAACAGATCCTTGATCGAGCGAGGTGGGGCGGTTGCCGGCCTTGCCCCGCTTGTCCGTCTTGCGGATTGTATCTCCCCGGCCGTCGTCGCCTGCAGGACCCTGTGTCTCGACAAGTTCGGCGCGGCGGCGTGGCAGGGCGCGCGGATATTCCGCCTGCAGAAAGGCGAGGAGCTTTTCACGCACCTCGCAGCGCAGGTCCCACGCCCGCGGCGACGTGCGCGCGCTCATCAAGGCACGCAGCTTGATAGAGGAGGGCGAGCGATTTACGTTGGCTGATAGGGCAGCCTAACATCCGCGTGCCACCATCCGCAAATCCGGGGCGATGCGCTGTTCGGAAGTCGCGGCCCCTTGCCGTTCCGGCGGGCGGTCGCTAGATACGAGGCGCATTCCCGAAAGTCTGATCCGTCGCCGGCGCGCGCGGGGTGGAGCTCGTTGTTCATGTCTGCCAAGCAGTTCGTTTACCATATGCGTGGTCTGTCGAAGACCTATCCCGGCGGCAAGAAGGTGCTCGACAACGTGCACCTGTCCTTCTACCCCGGTGCCAAGATCGGCGTGCTCGGCATCAACGGCTCGGGTAAGTCGACGCTGCTCAAGATCATGGCCGGCCAGGACAAGGAGTTCGTCGGCGAGGCCTGGGCAGCGGATGGCGTGCGCGTCGGCTATTTGCCGCAGGAGCCGCAGCTCGACACCACGAAGAGCGTGCGCGACAACGTCATGGAAGGCGTGGCCGAGAAGAAGGCGATCATCGATCGCTACAACGACCTCGCCATGAATTACTCGGACGAGACGGCCGACGAGATGACGGCTTTGCAGGACGAGATCGAGGCGAAGGGCCTGTGGGATCTCGACAGCCGTGTCGACCAGGCGATGGACGCCTTGCGCTGTCCCCCCGACGATGCCGATGTGGCGAAGCTCTCGGGCGGTGAAAAGCGCCGCGTAGCGCTCTGCAAGCTCCTCCTGTGGGAGCCGGACCTGTTGCTGCTCGACGAGCCGACCAACCATCTCGACGCCGAGACGGTGGCCTGGCTCGAGGGCTATCTGCGCAACTACACGGGCGCGATCCTGATCGTCACCCACGATCGCTACTTCCTCGACAATGTCACCGGCTGGATCCTCGAGCTCGATCGCGGCCGTGGCATCCCCTATGAGGGCAACTACTCCTCCTGGCTGGAGCAGAAGCAGAAGCGCCTCACGCAGGAGGGCCGCGAGGACGAAGCGCGGCAGCGCACCCTCCAGCGCGAGCAGGAGTGGATGGGCGCTTCGCCACGCGCGCGCCAGGCCAAGAACAAGGCGCGTATCCAGCGCTACGAGGAGCTGGTGCAGAAGGCCAATGACAAGTCGCCGACGTCAGCCCAGATCGTCATTCCGATCGCCGAGCGGCTCGGCAATAATGTGGTCGATTTCGACGGGCTGTCGAAGGGCTTCGGCGACCAGCTCCTGATCGACGACCTGTCCTTCAAGCTGCCGCCGGGTGGCATCGTCGGCGTCATCGGCCCGAACGGCGCCGGCAAGACGACGCTGTTCCGCATGATCACCGGCCAGGAAAAGCCGGACGGCGGTGCCATCACCGTCGGTGAATCGGTGAAGCTCGGCTATGTCGACCAGTCGCGCGATGCCCTCGACGACAAGAAGACCGTCTGGGAGGAAATTTCCGGCGGTAACGAGATCATCTATCTCGGCAAGCGCGAGATCAATTCCCGCGCCTATTGCGGCGCCTTCAACTTCAAGGGCGGCGACCAGCAGAAGAAGGTCGGCATGCTCTCCGGCGGTGAGCGCAACCGCGTCCATCTCGCCAAGATGCTGAAGTCCGGCGCCAATGTGCTGCTGCTCGACGAACCGACCAACGATCTCGACGTCGACACCCTGCGGGCCCTGGAAGAAGCGCTCGAGGACTATGCCGGCTGCGCCGTTATCATCAGCCACGATCGCATGTTCCTCGACCGCATCGCGACGCATATGTTGGCCTTCGAAGGCGACAGCCATGTCGAGTGGTTCGAGGGCAACTTCCAGGACTACGAGGACGACAAGAAGCGCCGCCTCGGCATCGATTCCACGATCCCGAAGCGCATCCAGTACAAGAAGTTCGGGCGCTGATCGGCGGGCGCCGTAGCGCTCTATGCAACCCCCACCCCTAACCCCTCCCCCACGGATCTTGGGCTTGTCCAAGATCCGCAGGCATCTGCCCAAGTCGCGCAAGCCCGACTTGCGTTGGGGAGGGGCGACGGCAGCGTTGGAGATTGCAAAGTTAAGCGCAGCCTGTCGGAAGGCGGATGAAGTCGTTCCTTTATCCAGAAATCTCGACAGGAGACGCGCCCCTCCCCCTTGCGGGGAGGGGTTGGGGGTGGGGGAAACCGCGCCGCCTAGTCGAGCGGCCGCCAGTATTCCTTCACGAAGCCGCGCGGATCGACGCTGCGTACGCTGCCCTTGTTCTTGACGGCTGCCCCGTCGCAACCCCAGGCGAAGATCGTATCCCGGCCGGTCTCGGATATGGGCACCGTTTCACTGCCGGGATGACTGCGGCAGTAAGCACTGGCCTCGGGCGTGGCCATGGGCTGGCTGTCGGCGCGGCCGCAATGGCGATCGCCGCCGGGCAGGCAAACCATGACCCGGCCACCCATGCAGCGCCAGATGCCGACCGGCGCGCCGCCGATCCCTGCAAGATCGCTGCCGAAGGCTGCCTTGGCCTTGGCCAACATGCTGCCTGGCAGCGGCCGGATCATGTTGTCGTCGCCGGCGTAGCGGCAGACGGCGGCCGGATTGTCCTGAGCGATCGCGTGTCCATGGGTCGAAATCACGGTGGCCGCTGCCAGTCCGCAGAGGACGAATGCGCCTCCAAGGCGCTTGCTCCTGATGGCCTTGCCCGCCATGCTGGTCTGAACCCGTTTCGCCCATCGTTCCGCCGTGCGTCGCGCCATGGTCCATCCGTTTGACGACTGCCAATGTCAACGTCTGTGATGCCCATTTGGGCTGGCCAATGCAAGATCTTCACTTTGCAATGCCCGATCGGGCGATCCGCCGAGGTTTCGTTTTGCGAACACCATCCGTGATCCTCGCTGTCATCGCGCTCATCGCCTCTCTGATGGGCCCAGGCGCCGCTGCGGCGCAGGATTTCTCAGCCTTCCTGCGCGAGATGCGGGCCGAGGCCGCGAGCGTCGGCGTGACGACCGCCACCTTCGACAGGGAGACCGAAGGTCTCACGCCGGATTTGAGCCTCCCCAATCTCGATCTTCCCGGTCGTCGGGGCCCATCCAACGCTGGGCAGTCTGAATTCACGCTGACGCCGGCGCAGTATCTGGCGCCGAAGGCACTCGCGGCGCAGGCGGCAAAGGGCCGCCAGTATCTGGCGCGCCACAGGCAGGCGCTCGCCGCCATCGAGCGCCGTTACGGGGTTCCGGGCTCGGTGGTGCTCGCCATCTGGGGGCGAGAGACGGCATTCGGCGCGGCCAAGGTGCCCTATGACGCGGTGCGCGTACTGGCCACCCAGGCGTTCGTCGGGCGCCGCAAGGCCGAGTTCCGGCAGGAGTTCCTGCTGGCCCTCAAGATGCTGCAGGACGGCGCCGTCAGCCGGGCGGGGCTGCGCAGTTCCTGGGCGGGGGCCATCGGCCTGACGCAGATGCTGCCGTCGCAATATTACAAATACGGTGTCGATTTCGATGGCTCGGGCCGCGTCGATATCTGGACGTCGGAGACCGATGCCTTGGCTTCGATCGCCAACCACCTCGCCGGCGAGGGCTGGGTTCGCGGCCTCGATTGGGCGCTTGAGGTGAAGCCGGCCGCCGGTTTCACCTGCGGCCATGCCGATCCCGAAGAGGCGATGGCGGTCTCGCGATGGCTCGCGCGCGGGTTCACCGTGATCGGCGGGAAGGTCCCGAGTGCCACGGACCGTGCGGCTCCGGCCTCCCTCTTCATGCCCGCCGGCGCCTATGGCCCGGCCTTTCTCATCACACGCAACTACTACGTCCTGAAGGCCTACAATTTCTCGGATCTCTATGTGCTGTATGTCGGCCATCTCGCCGACCTGATCGACGGGGGCGCTGCCTTCGCCACCCCCTGGCAGGCGGCGAAACAGTCGTCGACGGCCGGGATCGCCGCGATCCAGCAGGAACTCGCACGTCAGGGGCATTATGCCGAGACGGTCGACGGGCGGGCCGGCATGAAGACGCGCCTTGCCATCGGCCGCTATCAGGAGGCGCGGGGGCTCAGCGTCGATTGCTGGCCGGGGGATGCCGTCCTCAAGGCTTTGCAGGCGGCGCGCTGAGCGGGTCTGCCCTGCGCTACGCCATCCTGTGCATGGGGACGGCTGATGGTATGACGCAGGGCAACAGGTGAGCAACGGGAGAGCGTCATGGCAGATTGGAACGCCAAGCTTTATCTGAAGTTCGAGGACGAGCGCACACGGCCCTCCGCAGATCTTCTGGCGCAGGTTGCGCCGGCTGAAGCCCGATGTGTGGTCGATCTCGGCTGCGGGCCGGGTAACTCGACGGAATTGCTCGCCGCGCGCTTTCCCGAGGCGAATGTGATCGGCGTGGACACGTCGCCCGACATGCTGGAGAAGGCGCGTCAGCGTCTGCCACGCGCCACCTTCATCGAAGCCGATGTCGCCACATGGCGGCCGGAGCAGCCGGTCGATGTGTTGTTCGCCAACGCGGTGCTGCAGTGGCTGCCGAACCATGATGAGCTTTTTCCGCATCTGATGACGCTGCTGGCGCCCGGCGGGATCCTCGCGGTGCAGATGCCGAACAATCTGACCGAGCCCTCGCATGCGCTGATGCGTGACGTGGCGCGTGAGGAGCGCTGGCGAGACAAGCTCGCCAAGGCCAGCGCGGCGCGCGTGCCGCTCGCGCCCCCCGGCCATCTCTACGACCTGGTGAAGCCCTCCGCGCGTCGCGTCGATATCTGGCAGACCACATACCAGCACCCGCTGGATGGCCCGGCGGCGATCATCGAATGGTTGAAGGCGACAGGCCTGCGCCCCTTCCTGGCGCCGCTGAACGAGGCCGAGCAGGCGGCTTTTCTGGCCGACTATCGCGAACGACTGACCGAGGGCTATCCGCCCAGGGTCGATGGCAAGGTGCTGCTCGCTTTCCCCCGGTTGTTCATCGTTGCCGAGAAAGCCGCATGAGCGGGACGGGCGATCTCTTCGGGCCGGCGATCTGTCCCGGCCGCCGGCTCAATGGCCGGGTCACTGCGACGCTCCAGGCGGGGCAGGGCGGCGGCACCTATGATTTCGTGACAGCGGCGGTATCGGATCTCCCTGTCACCTATGAGGGCATCCCCGGCGACCGGCATTACGGGCTCACGCGTCTCTCCGGGGCGCGGGAGCCGTGGTATCCGCGCGGCACCGAGATGCGCAACGATCGCCAGATCTCGCTGCTGGCCGTCGAGGAGCTGGCGGAGATCGCGGCCGGCCTGGATATCCCCTCGGTCAAGGCGGAGTGGCTCGGCGGCAATATCGTCGTCGAAGGGCTGCCGCAGTTCTCGATGATCCCGCCGCGGACGCGCCTGATGTTCGCCGGCGGCGTGGTCATCGGCATCGAGGGGCAGAATGCGCCCTGCAAATACGCGGGCCAGATGGTCGCCGACGCCCACCCCGGGCGGCCCGAGATCGCGCTCGATTTCGTCAAGGTGGCGAAACGCCTGCGTGGGCTGGTCGGCTGGGTGGAGCGCCCCGGCGTCATCACGCCGGGCGAAGAGGTCGTCGCGCGCATCCCCGAACATTGGGCCTACGCACCGGCGGGGTAGGGGCGTCGGCACAGCCCGCCGGGGATGATACGCGGGGGCCACGCGCGCCGATCCCTCCCCTTCAGGGGAGGGGGGCCTCGCGTCAGCGAGGTCGGGTGGGGTCGCGCGGCTTGAGCCGATGCCCCCCAAGGCCGACAATATTCCGTCGCCTCAGCGTCAGGTGGACCCCACCCGGCGCCTGCGGCGCCACCCTCCCCTGAAGGGGAGGGATCGGCGTGTGGCGCGACTGACTTGATGATACGGAGAGCGCAGTGCAGGCCACGGTTGTCATCCCCGGCGAGAGCCGCAGGCTCTCGGGAAGGGGATCCATGGACAGGCGCCCGCGAGGCAGGGCATCCGCACGATGCGCCTATTCCGCGGCGACGCGCGCGTAGTTGGCCGGATCGTAGTTGAGGATCGGCCCGAGCCAGCGCTCGACCTCGGCGACGTCCATGCCCTTGCGGATGGCATAGTCCTCGACCTGGTCGCGCTCCACCTTCGCCACGCCGAAATAGTAGGACTCCGGATGCGAGAGATAGAGCCCTGAGACCGACGAGCCCGGCCACATGGCGTAGCTCTCGGTCAGCGAAACGCCGACGCGCTCGCTCGCCTTGAGGAGGTCGAACAGGGTCGCCTTCTCCGTGTGATCGGGCTGGGCGGGATAGCCCGGCGCCGGGCGGATGCCGGCATAGTCCTCGCGCACCAGTTCCTCGTTGGTTAGGTTCTCGTCCGGTGCATAGCCCCAGAACTCCTGGCGGATGCGCTGGTGCATGCGCTCGGCGAAGGCCTCGGCGATGCGGTCGGCCAGCGCCTTCACGAGGATCGAGGCATAGTCGTCGTTCTTCTCCGCGAATTTCTTCGAGATGCGCTCTTCTTCCATGCCGGCGGTGACGACGAAGCCGCCGACATAGTCGGCCTTGCCGGTCTCGGCCGGCGCCATGAAATCGGCGAGGGCGAGATTGGGCCGCCCGTCGCGGCGCAGGAGCTGCTGGCGCAAGGTGAAGAACGTGGCCAGTTCCTCCGTGCGGCTTTCGCCGGTGTAGAGGCGAATGTCGTCGCCCACCGCATTGGCCGGCCAGAAGCCGATCACCGCCTTGGGGGTGAACCAGCGCTCCTCGACGATGCGCTTCAGCATGGCCTGCGCATCCGCATAGAGCTGGCGGGCCACCTCGCCCTGCGCCTCATCCTCGAGGATCGCCGGGAAGCGGCCCTTCAATTCCCAGGTCTGGAAGAAGGGCGTCCAGTCGATGTAGCGGACGAGTTCCGCGACGTCGTATGTGCGGAAGACGCGGGTGCCGAGGAAGCTCGGCTTCGGCGGCTGGTAGGTCGACCAGTCGAGCTTGAACGCATTGGCACGTGCCTTGGCCAGCGGCAGGCGCTGCTTGTCGGCCTCGGCGCGGGCGTGGGCATTGGCGACCTTCGCGTATTCGGCGCGCAGCGTCTCCACATAGGTCGCGCGATTGTCGGCCGACAGGAGCGAGGAGACGACGCCGACGGCGCGGCTGGCGTCATTCACATAGACGGCCTGCCCACGCGCGTAATTCGGGTGGATCTTGACGGCGGTGTGGACGCGGCTCGTGGTCGCCCCGCCGATCAGCAGCGGGATGTCGAAGCCCTCGCGCTCCATCTCGCCGGCCACGTGGCACATCTCGTCGAGCGACGGCGTGATGAGGCCGGACAGGCCGATGATGTCGACCTTCTCCTTGCGGGCGGTGTCGAGGATCTTCTGCGCGGGCACCATGACGCCGAGGTCGATGACCTCGTAGTTGTTGCAGGCCAGAACCACGCCGACGATGTTCTTGCCGATGTCGTGGACATCGCCCTTGACGGTGGCCATCAGGATCTTGCCGGCAGCCTCGCGCACGCTGCCGCCGCCGTTCTCCTCCTTTTCCTTCTCCATGAAGGGCATGAGATAGGCGACCGCCTGCTTCATGACGCGGGCGGATTTCACCACCTGCGGCAGGAACATCTTGCCCGAGCCGAAGAGGTCGCCGACCACGCTCATGCCGGCCATCAGCGGCCCCTCGATGACATGCAGTGGCCGCGCCACCGTCTGGCGGGCTTCCTCGGTATCGGCGTCGATATAGTCGGTGATGCCGTTGACGAGCGCATGTTCGAGGCGCTTCTCGACGGTCCAAGTCCGCCAGGTGAGGTCCGCCTCGCGCGCCTGCCGGCCCTTGCCCTTGAAGCTCTCGGCGAGGTCGAGCAGCCGCTCGGTCGCGTCGGAACGGCGGTTCAGCACCACGTCCTCGCAGGCCTCGCGCAGCGCCGGGTCGATCTCGTCATAGACGGCGAGCTGGCCGGCGTTGACGATGCCCATGTCCATGCCGACCTGGATGGCGTGATAGAGAAACACCGCGTGCATCGCCTCGCGCACGGGCTCGTTGCCGCGGAACGAGAAGGACAGGTTCGAGACGCCGCCCGAGATATGCACGTGGGGCAGGCTCT
Organism: Chelatococcus asaccharovorans; assembly: GCF_003201475.1. GTDB lineage: Bacteria > Pseudomonadota > Alphaproteobacteria > Rhizobiales > Beijerinckiaceae > Chelatococcus > Chelatococcus asaccharovorans. Next base: position 222,003 of record NZ_QJJK01000009.1, read on the forward strand.
CGCGGATACGCTTCGCGGCGTTGATGAAGTCGACGCCGTAGTTGTTGTGCTCCTCGATGCCGGTGGCGACCGCGAAGACGTTGGGATCGAAGATAATGTCCTCGGGCGGGAAGCCCACCTGCTCGGTGAGGATCTTGTAGGCTCGCGTTGAGATTTCGACCTTGCGGTCCTCTGTGTCGGCCTGACCCGTCTCGTCGAAGGCCATGACGACGACGGCTGCGCCGTAGCTGCGCACGATGCGCGCCTCGTGCAGGAACTTCTCCTCGCCTTCCTTCAGCGAGATCGAGTTCACGATGGGCTTGCCCTGGATGCATTTGAGGCCGGCCTCGATCACCGTGAACTTCGAGGAATCGACCATCACCGGCACGCGGGCGATATCCGGCTCGGCGGCGACGAGGTTCAGGAACTCCGTCATCGCCTTCTCGGAATCGAGCAGGCCCTCGTCCATGTTGATGTCGATCACCTGGGCGCCATTGGCGACCTGGTCGCGCGCCACGTCGAGCGCTGCCGCGAAGTCGCCGGCGGTGATCAGCTTGCGGAAGCGCGCCGAACCGGTGACGTTGGTGCGCTCGCCGATATTCACGAAGGGAATTTCCGGCGTCAGCGTGAAGGGTTCCAGGCCGGACAGCCTCATATAGCGCGGCGGTTGGGCGATGACGCGCGGCGCCTTGTCCTTCACCGCCCCGGCGATCGCCTTGATATGGGCCGGCGTCGAGCCGCAGCAGCCGCCGACGATATTGACGAGGCCGGCCTCCGCGAATTCGCCGACAAGCTCCGCCATCGCCTCCGGGCTCTCGTCATAGAGGCCGAATTCGTTGGGGAGACCTGCGTTCGGATAGGCGCAGACGAGCGTATCGGCGATCTGCGAGAGCTCGCGGATATGGGCGCGCATCTCCCTCGCGCCGAGCGCGCAGTTGAGGCCGATGGAAATGGGATCGGCATGGCGCAGCGCGTTCCAGAAGGCTTCCACCGTCTGGCCGGAGAGGGTGCGGCCGGAAAGATCTGTGATGGTGCCGGAGATCATGATCGGCAGCGTCACGCCCGTCTCGGCGAAGACCTGCTGGGCGGCGACCACGGCAGCCTTGGCGTTGAGGGTATCGAAGATCGTCTCGATGAGGATGACGTGCGAGCCGCCGGCGATGAGGCCGCGCACCTGCTCGGCATAGGCGTCGCGCACCTGATCGAAGGTGACCGCGCGGAAGCCGGGATTGTTGACGTCGGGCGAGAGCGACAATGTGCGGTTGGTCGGGCCGATGGCGCCGGCGACGAAGCGGCGGCGCCCATCCTCCTGCTCGGCAATGGCGGCGGCCTCGCGGGCAATGCGGGCACCCTCGCGGTTCAGCTCGAAGACGATGGCTTCAAGGCCGTAGTCGGCCTGGGCGATCGCCGTGCCGGAGAACGTATTGGTCTCGACGATGTCGGCGCCGGCGCGGAAATAGTCGAGGTGAACCTTTCTGACCGCATCCGGCTGCGTCAGGATCAACAGGTCGTTGTTCCCCCGGACGTCGTGGGCGTGATCGCGAAAGCGCTCGCCCCGGAAGTCGGCCTCCGAGAATTTGCTGTTCTGCAATTCCGTGCCCATGGCGCCGTCGAGCACCAGGATCCGCTCGGCCGCCGCCTTCTTCAGGGCGGCCCGCACTTCAGCACCATCGACGGCAGGGAAATCGGTCTGCGACATTGGAAGCGATTCTCCGTGTCATCCCGGGGCTGTGCGTAGCGCAGAGCCCGGGATCCAGAAACGATGCGGCTGGGGGTGACCTCAGCTTATCGCCTATTCAAGCTTCGAAGCGGTTCTGGATTCCGGGCTCGGCCTTCGGCCGCCCCGGAATGACAGAGATCTCAAGCCGCCGCCACGGCACTCGCCGGTACCGTAGTTTTGGCCGGTGCCGTGATCTCGGCTCTCAGCCCTAATAGATGACAAATTGCATAGACCAAGTCAGCACGATTCATCGTGTAGAAGTGGAGATCGGTCACGCCGCGGTCAACCAGATCGATGACCTGTTCGGCGGCGACCGCCGCGGCGATGAGGCGGCGGGTTTCCACGTCCTCATCGAGGCCGTCGAAGCGGGCGGCGAGCCAGTCGGGCATGCTGGCGCCGGCGCGTTCGGCGAAATTCGCGGCCTGTTTGAAGTTCTGCACCGGCAGAATGCCCGGCACGATCGGAATATTGATCCCGGCGGCGCGCACCTTGTCGATATAGCGCAGGTAGAGGTCGTTATCGAAGAAGAACTGGGTGACGGCGCGGTCGGCGCCGGCATCGACCTTGCGCTTCAGGATCTCGATGTCGGCGTCAATCGAAGGGCTTTCCGGATGCTTCTCCGGATAGGCCGAAACGGTCACCTCGAAGTCGCCGATGCGCTTGAGGCCGGCGACGAGATCATAGGATGAGGCGTAGCCGCCGGGATGCGCTTCGTAGGCCGTGCCGATGCCGGCGACCGGATCGCCGCGCAGCGCCACCACGTGGCGGACGCCGGCCGCCCAATAGGCGCGGGCGACGGCGTCGACTTCTTCGCGGGTCGCCGACACGCAGGTGAGATGCGCCGCCGGCTTCAGCGCCGTCTCGTCGACGATGCGCTTGACGGTGGCATGGGTACGTTCACGCGTGGAGCCACCCGCGCCATAGGTGACGGAGACGAAATTGGGCTTGAGAGGCGCCAGACGCTCGATGGACGTCCACAGGGTCTCCTCCATGGCGGGTGTCTTCGGGGGGAAGAACTCGAAGGACACCCGCACGGGCCGGGAGCTGTGACGGCTGGGGCGGAAAGAAGCGGGTGCCATCAGGCAACCTCCCGTTGGGTGGAGCGTGGTTGAAAATCGGTGACGACACGGCGATCGCGCGCCAGCCAGAGCGATACGGTGAGCTGCTCGGGATGGTTCTGCTCGGGTTTGAGGTCGCGATGGGCGACGACGTCGAGCCCGGCTTCCGCGAGCCAGCCGCGGAGCTGCTCGTCCGCAAAGCCGAGCCGGCGGTGGGCGTGCCCCTCGCGCAGGAACTCCAGCATATGGGGGGCGAAATCGACGACCAGCAGGCGGCCACCCGGTGCCAGCACGGCCGCCGCCTCGCGCAAGGCGCGGGCCGGATCGTCGAGATAATGCAGGACCTGGTGGATGAGCACGAGGTCGAAGGCATCGTGCTCGACAGGCAGGGCGTGGATGTCGCCCTGCTGGAGCTGTACCTTGGCAAGGCCCGTCCGTTCCAGATTGGCGCGGGCCACCGAGAGCATGGCATGGCTCGCATCGACACCGACCGCGCGGGAGGCGAGCGGCGCGAGGAGCTGCAGCATCCGTCCCGTGCCTGTGCCGAGATCGAGGAAGGCCTGGACAGGCTTGGCGCCGACGGCCTCGATGATCGCCGCCTCGACGGCCTCCTCGGGCACATGCAGCGAGCGCACCTTGTCCCAGTTGTCGGCAAGGCGGGAGAAATGGGCCTCGGCCGCCTCGGCGCGGGCCTGGCGCGCCGCCTTCAGGCGCGCGCGGTCACCCGCCAGACGCTGATCCGACGGGTCGAGATGGGCGACGAGATCGCGGATCGCGCCGGCTGCCGGATGGCGATCGGCCATGCGGAAGAACGCCCAGGCGCCCTCGCGATGGCGCTCGACGATGCCGGCTTCGGTGAGCAGCTTCAGGTGGCGCGAGATGCGCGGCTGCGACTGGCCGAGAATATCGGTCATGTCGGAAACGGTCAGCTCGCCGTCGTTGAGCAGCGCGAGCATGCGCAGCCGTGTTTCCTCGGCCGCCGCTTTCATGGCGCAGAGCAGGACGGGAAAGGGGAGGGCGGACTGATTGATCATGGCCTCATCTCACACATAAAGATATCTTTATGTGAAGTTCGAGGTCGATGCAAGGTCGATGTCGAGGTATTCCTGCGGAAGCATCGGGGGCGACATCGGTAATCCCCCACCCCTTACCCCTCCCCGCAAGGGGGAGGGGAGCGGTTGACCTCGCGCCTTCGCAATTTGCCTCCCTGCTACGCAACGCTCGAGCTTTGAGTCTCCAACGCTGCCGCTCCCCTCCCCCTTGCGGGGAGGGGTAAGGGGTGGGGGACCTAAGCCCCGATCGTCACGACGGGCGTTGCGGCATCGGCAATTTTGACGGTGGTATGGCCACCGCAGTGGATCGCGACGAGCGTCGTGAAATCCGCGATCGCCTGGTTGAGGTCGCCGTGGCCGTTCGCCTGGATGGTGGCGATGACCCGCGTGGAGCGAGGCGAAATGCAGGTCCGGGCATCCTGGCGCCAGTTCCAGCGCCGGCACAGCACATGCCGGGCATCGGCATAGACCACCTCGCCCGCCTTGGGCGGGTCGTCGTCCTCGCCCGGTTCGGCGGCTCCCATGTCGATGAAGCTGTCGCCGTCGCGCGCGAATCGGAAAGCGAGCGGCGGTTCGATCTTGTCGAGGTCGTCGGCGCCGCAACACATGACGTGGGTGAGGGAAATAGCATTATAGAGGTCGACGAAGCTGTTCACGACGGGCAGCCGCTCGCCCGCGAGCACGCGTTTCACCAGACGCTCCACCGACGAGCGATAACTGGTGCGCTTGATTCCAAAGCCCTTGTAGGCGGAACGCCAGGCTGCGATCCCCGGGATGTCGGCGAGTTCACGGCCGCCCCACTGCTTGCGGCAGGCGGCCTCGCGCTCGGCGATCAGGGCGTCGAGCGAAGGGGGACGGGCCCCCTGAATCTGGAGGCCCGCGATCACGATCGCTGCGATGCGCGCCTCCGGAAACTGCGGAGAGATTTCGGCAATAGATAGCTGCATGGTCCCCGTCCCGTTCGAAGCTGGGCACAGATTGCCCCCTTCCTGGCGCGCGAGCCATGCCGCCACCGCAAGGGCGAGTTGCGACGGCGTCCCTTGTTGCGCCCGGCCCAAGGATCGGTCAACGGAAGGGTGGTTCGTCGAAGCTGCGCAGCTTGCGCGAATGCAGCCCGTGCGACTCTTCGCGGAGGAGGTCCAGCGCCTTGAGGCCGATACGCAAATGTTCGCCGACGGCCCGTTCATAGAAGGCATTGGCGGCGCCGGGCAGCTTGATCTCCCCATGCAGGGGCTTGTCGGACACGCAGAGCAGCGTTCCGTAAGGCACGCGCAGGCGATAGCCCTGGGCGGCGATCGTGCCGCTTTCCATGTCGACCGCGATGGCGCGCGACAGATTGATGCGGCGGCGCTCCTGGCTCCAGCGCAGCTCCCAGTTGCGGTCACCGTTGGTGAGGACGGTTCCGGTGCGCAGGCGCTGCTTCAGCGCGTCGCCGCGGTCCCCCGTGACAACAGCCGCCGCCTCCTGGAGCGCGACCTGAATCTCGGCGAGCGCCGGCACGGGGATATCCGTCGGCAGAAGCCGGTCGAGGATACCGTCCTGCCGGAGATAGCCGTGGGCGAGGACATAGTCGCCGATGGTCTGCGATTGGCGCAGCCCGCCGCAATGGCCGATCATCAGCCAGCACTGCGGGCGCAGCACCGCGAGATGATCCGTGATGTTCTTGGCATTGGCCGGGCCGACGCCGATATTGACGAGCGTCGTGCCCCGTCCGTCCGCCGCAACGAGATGGTAGGCGGGCATCTGGAAGCGGTGCCAGGCGACCGCGGTGATCCGGGCGATGGCTTCGGCCTCGTCGAGGTCGCGCTCGATGATGACATTGCCGGGAAGGATGAGGCGCTCGGCGCGTCCGGCAGCGAGTTCCACGAGGCCGAGCCGCACGAACTGGTCGACGTAGCGGTGGTAGTTGGTCAGGAGGATCCACGGCTGCACGTGGCGCCAGTCGCTGCCGGTATAATGCACCAGCCGGCGCAGCGAGAAATCGACGCGGGCGGCATCGAAGAGGGCGAGCGGCTTCATGCCGGTTGCATCCTCCTCCCAGAGGCCATCGGCGATTTCGTCACCCACCGATGCCAGCAGAGGCGGCGGGAAATAGCGCGCGAGCTCCGCCGCGGTCACACCCGTTCCCGCCAGTTCATCGCCACGCTCGACGACGTAGGGGTAGGGGATGTCCTGCTGGCTCAGCCCGACGGCCGCGGTGGCGCCGTATTCGCCCATCAGATGGCGCAGCTGCTCGATCAGATAGGCGCGGAAGTGGCGAGGCTGGGTGATGGTCGTGCCATAGACGCCTGGCGCCTGGAATTTCGCATAGGCACGCGGCGTCACCGGCATCAGGCCGGGCGGTTCATAGGTGACGCGAATTTCCGGATAGCGATAGGAGGCGCGCTCCGTCGCTGTCGGGATGGTCTGGTCAGCGAGATAGGCCTCGAGCGCCCGTCTCAGCCCGTTGGCAGAGCTCGCATGCAGCTCCGTCAGGCGGTCGACGGCTTCTTCAGGGGTTTTGACAGCAACGAAGCCGTTGGTTCGGCTGGGCACACGGGGCTCCCATCTTCACGGAGAAGGACGTTCGCCGAATCTAGCGCGAAACGCACGTCGCCGTCAGGGAATCCCGACAGGCATTCTCCGCGAATGGTTGCCAGTGGGAGAATAGCACCGCGGTCGATCGTCCGCTTCGACGAATGACCCGCGACAGCGACACTCCACCGCCGAGGGCGCGCAAGCTTATGCACGGCAACGGTTCCGCTCGCGCCGCAGTGCAGCATATGTTAGAGACCGGCAGGGTCCTGTCTTTTATCCGGTGCCAACCGAATGGTTCCAGTTTCAGTTCCGACGGCCGGTGCGACCGTCGCAAAAGTCCTGTGCCGCTTGTCCTCCCTGCTCTCCGCTGCGTTCCTTGGATCGGTCATGGCCGTGGCCTTGCCGGCCGCGTCTTTTGCAGAAGACCGCGACGTGGCTCACAAGCTCCCTGCCGCGATGGTGGCGTCTCAGGCCGAGCCGGCAGCCAATGCGGCGGCCGCGAGCTGGGAATGCCTGTCCATGCAGCCGGTGCTCGCGCTCAACGGCCGGCTCACGCACACCGCGGCGCGCTTCGCGACCGGCGGGCGTCTGACGATCCTGGCGATCGGTTCCTCGACGACGGCCGGCGTGGGAACATCCTCGGCCGCCGCGGCCTATCCCGCCCAGTTGACGGCACGGCTCGAGGAGAAGCTGCCCCTCGTCGACATCGACATGCATGTGTCGGGCGTCGGCGGCGAGACCGCCGTGCAAACGCTCGCGCGCCTCGAACGCGAAGCGGCCGCGCTGAAGCCTGACCTCGTGATCTGGCAGGTGGGCACCAACGACGCGCTGTCGTCCGTGGGCGAGGATGCGTTTCGCGATCTGGTGGAACGTGGCATCGCCGCAGCGACGGCGGCAGGCGCCGACCTCATCCTGCTTGACCAGCAGTTCTTTCCGACGATCAAGGACAAGCAGCGCTACGAACGGTTCGTCAGCCTGGTCACGGATATCGGCTTGAAGACCAAGACCTGCGTGTTTTCGCGCTATGCGCTCATGAAAGCTTGGGGCGACCAGTCGGCTGTTGCCTTGCAGGCCATGCTGTCGAGCGATGGCTTCCATATGAGCGATCGCGGCCATGCCTGCATGGCGCGGCTGCTCGGCCGCGAGATCCTGCGCGCGGCGCGCGAGAACGGCAAGCCGGTGGCGTTGGCCGACCCGACTTTGGTACCTGTCGCTGCCGGTTCCAACGGAACCGCCGCATCACGCCGCTGAAACGGCATCCTCTGTCTCATCTCCGCGCGACGCCGCACCGCGTGGCCCCAGTCTTTCAAGCGCAGCGCGAGAGCGTCGTATTGCGCGGGAAGCGCCGATGACGTGACGCGCGCTATCCGTGCCGGCTGCCCGCGCGCAGGCGACAGCGGCCAACGGTTTCGGTCCAAGGATGACGGCCTGGCGCAAATGACGGCCTGGAGCAAATGACGTCCTGGAGCAAATGACAGCCTGGCGCAAATGACGGCCGCCCTGGCCGGGGTCGGGGCCGATATGTGGATCGGTCGCGTCGGGTGCCTGTGGCTCTTCTGCAACATGCGTGGCAAACCTCGCCGGGATTGTCATGCTTCGTTGCGCGCTTCGCCCCTCGCAGCGGGTGCCGGCACGCGGCTGCAGCGTTCCGTGGTTCGCCTTATCGTTTTGATGTGGCAGATTTTTTGTTCGATTAATGGCGCCGCTCTGCCCGTCCCGTCGAGCTGGCCTCCAGATTTGCATGTCTAGGTGCCATGCTTCCAGCGCATAGATTATTGCTTGCAACTTTTGCGTCAGCGAAGTAATGTTGCATTGCGATATGGCGATGCCATGTCGCTGCCCTCCTTGGGCGTTTCCTCCCTAGACTTGGGCCGCACATCAGTGCGGCCTTTTTTCTTTCTTGGGAGGGCAGCGACGATGTCCGCCGACCGGTCCTTGACCGTGCGGCTCCCTCTGACCCCGAAAAGCCCTTTATAAGTGCAAGACCGCCCAGCCAGGTTTCGGGGGCGGTCGTGCTGTTTCCTCCTGCGACTTGGGCGCAGGGCTATAGTTGCACACGAAACTGCAGCGCATAGCAAGTGGAAATCGGCGTTTTCGCCCTGCTTTTTTGCGGATCGGTTTCAATCTCTTCCGAAACCGCACGATATCTGCCGAAAAATGCCGAGATTTCGCCAATGCGGCCCAAAAAGCCGGATTTTGCTGCCGATTCCGGATGTCCGCGGCGGTCTGTCCCTGTGACGTGTCTTTGTGACATGTCTTGGCCGAGGCTCGGCGTGGCGCAACGCCTGGCCGGAGTGGCGTCAGGCACCAGTGGCGGCGGGGCGTGAGGCGATGAGATCGCGCAAGGTCGTCAGCGTCGACGCATCCGCGATCCCGTCGACCCGGGCCGGCCTGAAATGTCGCTGGAACGCCGCCACGACGGCCTCTGTTTCGGCATCGTAGAGGCCGGTGATGGCGATGCCATAGCCGTAGAGCGCAAACATCGCCTGCAGGGCCTCGACGGGTTGCCCCCTGTCGCCGGGGCTGAAGAAGCGCCCGCCCGCGATATCGGCGGGATGAACCCAGTGCCCAACACCGGCCTGGCTGAGGCGGCCCCAGGGAAAGGTCTCGCCGGGATCCATTTTGCGCGACGGCGCGACGTCGGAATGGGCGAGGACCCGGTCTGCGCGGATGCCCCAGCGCGCGACAATGTCCTGCGTGAGGGCGATGACGGCATCGATCTGGATGTCCGGATAGGGGGGCATGCCGCCGGGGTGGCCGGGATTGGCAATCTCGATGCCGATCGATGCCGAGTTGATGTCCGTCTCGCCCTGCCAGAAGGAGACGCCGGCGTGCCAGGCGCGTCGCGCCTCGGGCACGAGTTGCAGGACATGCCCGTTCTCGAACACGAAATAATGGGCGGAGACCTCGGATATCGGACTGCAGAGCCGGGTCAGCGCCTCTCCCGCCTCGGGCATTCCCGTGTAGTGGAGGATGAGCATATCCGGCGCGCGGATGCTCCCCCCTTTCGGAGGCTCGGCTCCGATGAGCCGTTCCCCGTGGTTGGGGGAAGCGAAGACCTTGGCGGCAACAGGGCTGTCCGGGCGGGGCAGGCGGTTGGGCGTCTCGGTCATAGGCGGGCAACTTTCATCGGCGGATATCCCTCGGCCGGTGAGGGGAAGCCTTTGATGTCCCATATGGCTTGCCCCGCCGCAACCTTCGACGAAGAGGCGCGGTACGGTGCAAGGATGGCGGCCGGGGTCACCCGGCCGCCATCCTTCCCGACGACTATCGTTGAGTTGGGTTGATCAGTAGCAATCCTGATAGCGGCGGCCGCGATAGTAGTAGGTCTCGCAATTCGGCGCCGTCGCCGCGCCGATCAAGGCGCCGCCAGCCGCGCCGACCGCGCCGCCCACCAAGGCCCCGCTCGCGCGACCGGTCGCCAGCCCACCAACCGCAGCGCCGGTCGCGCCGCCGATGACCGCTCCGCCAACGGCCCGGTCCTGTGGCGTGTTACAGGCCGTCAGACCGCCAGCCATTCCGACGGTGACGAGGCTGATCGCCAGGATCTTTTTCATGGGGTCGTTTCCTTTCAAACCGCATGGAGACGGGATCTCAACGCACGGAAAAGCACCGCAGTTCCCCGGCAATCCAGGGATTTTCCGCGCTGGCAGGCGTCTTGCGCTGGCGATGAATGTATATTCTCTGCGCGTCTTAGATTATCTACGAATACTCTTATATAAAGTAAGTGTATGTAAATCACATCTCGTTCCAAATAGAAGTCCGGATTATTTATCCTGGCCGTTCTTGACAGTAGTCCCTGATTCGCCTGCCCGAAGATCGCCGCATTCTTGCGCGAAGTCATCTGCTCAAGCTCGATGTTTGTGATTGAGTGCTGCTGATCGGCGATATGAATTATCGTCGCGCCGCGGCTGCACTATGGGCGAAGTTATCCACACCTCGCTTTTGGTAACAGGAGGACGTGCGTATGGATCTGACGCGGGCATGAAGAGCGCGTACAGAAAAAGCGGGATGTTGCTGACAGTGTCGCTAATGGCGACGATCGGCTGCATCTCCACGGCATCCGCCCAGGCTGAGCGGCGTGCGTTGGAAATCCCGCCCGAATTGCAGGCCTCTGCGAAGGCTGGTGGCAAGGTGGGCAAGAAGGACGGCAAGGGCGAGCACAGGCGAAAGGTGCAGCGGACCCGTGCGACCGGGGCAAGTGTTGCGGCGACACCAAGAGCTGCGGAGACGCCAAGTGCTGCGGCGTCGCCAAATGCAGCAGTGATGCAAAGTGCTACGGCGTCTACAAATACAGCAGCGTCGCCAAGCCATATTTCCATTTCGCCCGGTCCGGCGGCCGCGGTGAAGATACAGACGCCCGTGGCGGCTGAGGTCAGCGCGGTGCAGCCTAAGACCCCAACGACGACGGCCGCGCCGGTCGGTTCCGTCCAGCGCAAGACGCCCCGGCCGCTGGACCTGTCGTCTGCGGATTTGCGCAAGCCGGTAGCGGCTTCGCTCATTCCGGTCCCGCCGCGCTCGCCGGTTGCCAAATTGCTTGGCGAGACGGGTGACAAGACGGTGGCCAGTGACGGCGGCGCAGACAAGGGTCCGGAATCGTCGGTCGCCGTCCGTGCGCCGCAGGCACCCCCCGTCGCGGCACCGGCCGTCAGCGCGCCTTCGCGGTCCCTGAAGGTCGCCTTGGCGGAACCCGGAACCGCGGACATCGCGGGGATCGGGTCCATGACCGATGCCGGCCCGGCCGCGGGTGGCGTGCATGCCCTGATCGCGCGTCACGCAGCGGCCAATGGCGTTCCCGTGGCGCTCGCGACGGCTGTGGTGCGTGTCGAAAGCCGGTTCAATCCGCGCGCCCGCAACGGTGTCAATGTCGGGCTGACGCAGATCAGTACCGCGACAGCGCGTGGAATGGGGTACCAGGGCCCTGTCCAGGGACTCTACGACGCTGATACGAACTTGCGTTATGGAATTCGTTATCTCGCGCAGGCCTATCGCCTTGCGGGAGGGGACACCTGCCGGACTGTGTTGAAGTACCAGGCCGGTCATCGCGCAACGTCCATGACGGGCGCTGCGCGGGCATATTGCGCCAAGGTGAAGCCCCATGTCAGTCGGCGCTGATCATTCGGCCCGATTAGGTCACGGCTCAATATAAGCCGATATGCGCCACCGTTGGAGCTGGCAGGCTGCGAGGCATCGCCTCGCGGCAGGATTTTTTGATTGAGCCATTTTTAGGAGTGAGAGGATTGCATTTCACGAAAATGATTGCATGCGTGTGTCTTTCTGCATTGTTTTCGGCCGGTTCGGCCTGGGCGTCGCAATCAAGCGAGCGGTCGGAGTTGCCGGGTGCGCTCGATATCAATCGTATGGGTGAACTGGTCTTCGCAACCAGGCAGCCCAGCGCGCCGATCGACGCCCATAGCCTTCCTGTCGTGGGATACAAGGGCGCGATCCGCGTGAAGGCGGGCAAGCCATTGCGCTACAATGGGATCTACCGCAGCCGCTATATGGATCTCGTGGCGCAATATGCGCGGGAGAACGGCCTGCCGGTGGCGCTCGTCGACGCGGTCATGCGCGTCGAAAGTCGCTACAAGCAGAACGCCTTCAGCGGCGTTGCCGTCGGGTTGATGCAGATCAAGCCGTCGACCGCGCGCGACATCGGCTATGTCGGCACGGTCTCGGGCCTCTACGCACCCGATATCAACATCATGTATGGCGTGAAATATCTGGCTGGCGCCTATCGGCGCGCCGGGGGCGACATGTGCGGCACGATCATGCGCTACAACAGCGGCTATTATGCCAAGCGTCCCAACACCACCAACCGCGACTATTGCGCGAAGGTGAAGGGGATCATCGCCGACGAAACCCGGCACAAGCTGCCGGATGCGAGCCGGTCCGTGGTCGCGGACCGCAACTGACGATGTCCGCCGCCGCTTGACCCGCGGGCTGGGGGCGCCTATCGAACGGGCGTCAGCCGGTCGGACGGCCGCCGCGGGGGGAGCGATCCCTCGGCGGAGGAAAGTCCGGGCTCCACGGAAACACGGTGCCGGATAACGTCCGGCGGGGGCAACCCCAGGGACAGTGCCACAGAAAGCAAACCGCCGGGCATTTCGATGCCCGGTAAGGGTGAAAGGGTGCGGTAAGAGCGCACCGCGTCGGCGGTAACGCAGACGGCACGGTAAACCCCACCGGGAGCAAAACCGAATAGGGACGACAGGGGCTTCGGCACCAGGCCCGTTTCCGGGCCCGTCGTCCGGGTTGGTTGCTGGAGGCTGTCGGCAACGGCAGTCCCAGAGGAATGGTCGTCACGTCGGCGGGTTCGCTCGCCGGCCTTACAGAACCCGGCTTACAGGCCGGCTGACACGACCGCCGTCCGTCCACCGCCGTCCCGCGGCGAGGCCCCGCGCGTCGGCGACTTGGCGGATGCACGAGTGCTGCATTTCTGATTCAAAATGTCGCGCCATCCCCTTGGACCGGAATCATTATCCCTTCTCCGCTCTGAGCGTGGCGCCGTAGGCCTCGCCTCTACCCGCTGACGCGGGGGGATTTGGTGGGGCATTCGGTGGGGCATTCCTGCGAAGCCTTGGGATCGCGTCCCACAATGCCGGCGCGGCGACTCAAGGTGCGTCGTCAAATCCGCCTGCAAGTCCTTGCCGCGGAATCGCAATATCGCCTTGTCCGCCTTGTTTCGATCGATGGTGATATTGATTCACTATTTCAGATTAAATATTTGTAGAATAACGATTTTATGCGTTTCAGCGTGATGGGTTGCGTGACGGTCCGGCGGCACGCTGCGGGTCAGCCAGGCCCCCGTTGTCCGTCTCCAGGACGGTGAGGCCAGCCCGCCGCATAGCGCCTCTACCCACCGGCCGGTCGGCGCGCATCCCGACGGTTCTCGCACTTTCCGCAGTCGGCGAACGATCAACGTCGCCGCGCCGCCCAGGTTTCAATCCTTCCGCGAAACGGCCTCCAGGTCGCGCCGGGCTGTTCGCTGCCGCGCCCGTCCTCCTTCATCAAAAAAGTGACGCGTTTTTGAAGAGCTTCAGCGCCGCGGAGCGTTGGACGGCAAGCCTTCGTTAACCTTGAGGGAGTGTCATGGCTCTCCCGGGGACCATCACCGGAGCTTCCCGATTCCATTGACGACCATAAAATCCCATGCTATCCCAAATCATCCCGTCAGTCGCGGGATTCACAAGCTCTGACAAAGTACTTGGCGCCTCCTTCGGGGTCGGCGGCCGGCGGTCGTTCGGGGCTTGCGGGGTCAGCGTAGGTTCACCGGTATCGCCCGCGTGGACAGGCAAGGGGACGGCTAGGGGCGGTTGCCATGGATCGCTTTGTGTCCAACTTCACGAACCGGTTGGACGCGAAGGGTCGGGTCTCCATCCCGGCGTCATTCCGGGCCGTGCTCGTGAGGGATGGTTTCGAGGGGCTCTATGTGCATCCGGCGCTGGACACGCCGGCTCTGGACGCGGGGGGCAACGCTCTCTTGGCAGAGATCGACGGCTTGCTGTCGACGCTGTCTCCCTATTCGGAGGAGCGGGATCATCTCTCGACAGCACTTCTCGGGACGAGCGAGGTCCTGAAGGTGGATACGGAGGGGCGCGTCATCCTCACGGATACGCTGCGCGACCACGCCGGTATCGCCGACCATGTGACCTTTGTGGGGCATGGGCAGAAATTTCAGATGTGGAAGCCGGAGCTGTTCCGGACGCATCTCGAGGAGGCGCGGGTCAAGGTGCGGGAGCTCAAGCGCGCCCTTGGCGTCGCTACTCTTGGCAATGCGCCAAGAGTTCCGGGGTCTTCCGGAGCACGGGAATGACGACGGGTCGCGGTGGCGGCCAGGCTGGAAACGGCCCGGTCGATGCTGCTGGCGGACCGGCCCGTCACATTCCCGTGCTACTGGAAGAGGTCCTGGACGCGCTCGCCCCGCAACCGGGCGGGTCTTATCTCGACGGCACTTTTGGCGCGGGCGGCTATACCCGCGCGATCCTGCAGGCCGCCGACGGCGTACGTGTCGTCGCGCTCGACCGCGATCCCGATGCGATCCGCGACGGGCAGTCGCTCGTGCAGGCGGCGGAAGGGCGTCTCATCCTCATCGAAGGCCGCTTTGGCGATCTGGAGGAGCACGCGACGCAGGCGGGCTTGGTCCCGCTCGATGGCGTCGTGCTCGATATCGGCGTCTCATCCATGCAGGTCGACCAGGGCGAGCGGGGCTTTTCCTTTCGGCAGGATGGCCCGCTCGACATGCGCATGGAACAAGCGGGTCGGAGCGCCGCCGACATCGTCAACGAAGCCGACGAAGTCGAGATCGCCAATATCCTCTACTATTTCGGTGAGGAACGCCGCTCGCGCGCCATTGCCCGCGCCATTTTGGAAGCGCGGCGCCGGGCGCCGCTCCGCACGACCGGGGAACTCGCCGATCTCGTTGCCGGCATTGTGCGCGCCGAGCCGAACGGGCCGCATCCGGCCACGCGCTCGTTCCAGGCGCTGCGCATCGCCGTCAACGACGAACTGGGCGAACTGGTGCGCGCGCTCCACGCCGCCGAGCGGGTGTTGAAGCCCGGCGGCCGGCTTGTGGTCGTCACGTTCCATTCCCTGGAAGACCGCATCGTCAAGCAGTTCATGGCCCGGCGTTCGGCGCGTACGGCCGGCGTCTCGCGGCATCTGCCCGGCGAGGCGGTGGACGACGCGACCTTCACGCTGGTGACGCGCGGGCCGGTGACCGCATCAGAAAACGAACTGCGCGCCAATCCGCGCGCGCGGTCCGCCAAATTGCGCGCGGCTGAGCGCACGATGGCACCGACGCGCGCCGAGGACGAAGACGTGATGGCATTGGCGGCGCTGCCCGACGCGGGCCGTTCCGGACGGCCCCGGTCCAAAGCGGGGCGGCCAGGCTCCAGTCGGGGAAGGACGCGTCCATGATCCGTCTCATGCATCTCATCGCCATCGCCTTGCTCGTCGGCTCGGCAGGCTACGCCTATTCCATCAAGTATGAGACGATCTACTACGCCGAGCAGGTGGCCAAACTGAAGTCGCGCGTTCAGCGCGAGAAGGAGGCCATCGCCGTCATGCGGGCGGAATGGCAGTATTTCAACCGTCCGGATCGTTTGCAGGTCCTGGCCAAGCGGCATCTCGACCTGCAGCCGCTGACGGTCAAGCAGATCGCCAAATTGAGCGACGTGCCGGAGCGCCAAGCCAAAGTCGATGCCATTGGCCGCAAGCTTGAAGCACTTGGCCTCGGTGAGCCTACGGCGACGCCACAAACCGGTTCGACGTCAGCAGCCAGCACACCCTCTGCGGCGCGGTGAGAGTGAATATGTCCAACGTGCCATCGATCGACGCTCCCTATCCCTATCCCGGCCAACTCGGTCCCGATACCGGCGCGGACCATGGTGGCCGCCCGTCGCAGGTCGGCCGGGCGCGTCAGATCCTCCTCGCCATCCTCGCCTTCCTCAGCCGCTTCTTTCACATGCGGGCGGACAAGGGGGTGGCGCGTATCGGCCTCGTCGGCGTCTTCTTCTCGATACTATTCCTCCTCATCATCGGCAGGCTCGTGATGCTCGCGCTGGCGCCGGACGCCCAGAGCGAGTTCCATCGCGCGGCCACAGCCGCCATCATGGCCGCACGTCCGGACATCGTCGACCGCAACGGCGTCATTCTCGCGACTGACGTGAAGACGGCGTCGGTCTTCGCCGAGCCGCGCAATATCATCGACAAGGATGAGGCGACCGAGCTTCTCACCGCCGTCCTGCCGGATCTCAATGCGACCGATCTGCGCAACAGACTTGGCACCAAGCGCGGCTTCGTCTGGGTGAAGCGCGAGGTCTCGCCCAAGCAGCAAGCGGAAGTGCACCGTCTCGGCATCCCCGGGGTCGGCTTCATTCCCGAAAACAAGCGCGTCTATCCCAACGGGCCGATCGGCGCGCATATCCTCGGCTTTGCCAATGTCGATCACGAGGGCATCGCCGGGATCGAGAAATATCTCGACAGCCAGGGCCTGCAGGCCCTGTCCGGCCTCGGTTTCGCCCGCAGTGCCGACGACATGAAGCCAATCGCGTTGTCGCTCGATCTGCGCGCCACCCATGCCGTGCGCGACGAACTGGTGAAGGGCATGGCCTACTACCGGGCCAAGGCTGCCGCGGCCGCGATCCTCGACGTCAACACCGGCGAGATCATCTCGCTCGTGTCGCTGCCGGATTTTGATCCGAGCAATCCCGTCGATGCCCAGGACAAGGACCGCATCAACCGGATCAATGTCGGTGTCTACGAAATGGGATCGACCTTCAAGGCGCTGACGGTGGCCATGGCGCTCGACAGTGGCAAGGCGAACATCAACTCCTCCTATTCCACCGCCGGCGGCATGATGCGCTTCGGCCGCCAGGTCATTCGCGAATACCACGGCACCGGCCGCACGCTGACGGTGCCCGAGGTCTTCGTGCATTCATCGAATATGGGCTCGATCAAGATGGCGCTCTCGGTCGGCGTCGAAGGTCACAAGGCCTTCCTCCGCAAGATGGGTCAGCTCGATCGCCTGCGCACGGAACTCCCTGAAAGCGCCGAGCCCCTTGTTCCGTCCCGCTGGGGCGAGATCAATACCGCGACCATCGCTTTCGGCCATGGTCTGGCGGTCGCGCCTATCCAGGCGCTCGAGGCGGTCGGCGCACTGGTGAACGGCGGCTATTTCATCAAGCCGACCTTCCTGAAGCGCTCGGAGGCGGACGCCAAGGCCGATGCACCCCGGGTGATCAAGCCGGAGACGTCCGAGGCGATGCGCTACATCATGCGCCTCAACGCAGAGCGCGGCTCGGCACGCAAGACGGACGAGGCGTCCGGCGGCGCCTATTTCATCGGCGGCAAGACCGGCACGGCTGAGAAGGTGATCAACGGGCGATACGCCAAGAACAAGAACTTCACGACGTTCATGGCCATCGCGCCGGCCGACAAGCCGAAGTATATTTTCCTCACGATCTATGACGAGCCGCAGGCGACGCCGGAGAGCTATGGTTACACCACGGCCGCCTGGAATTCCGGCGTGACCACCGGCAAGATCATCGAGCGGGTTGCGCCTCTGCTCGGCTTGCCACCCCATACCGCGTCGCTTGCGACGGCCTTCCCGACCATGGCCCGTCAGGGCGCCTGGGGGATCCGATGAAGCAAGCCGGCGGCACCGCTGCGCCAGACAAGGGGAGGGAAGGGCCATGATTGCCCCCGTGTCAGAGGGCGCCAGAACCCTTGGCGATCTGATCCCCGGCCAGTTCGCGGAGAGTGAAGCCCGGCGCACCATCGCCGGGCTTACTGCCGATTCACGTGCGGTTCGGCCAGGTTTCCTCTTCGTCGCAGTCCCGGGCACGAAGGCCAACGGACTCGCTTTTGCCGGCGATGCCGTGGCGCGCGGTGCCGTCGCCGTCGTCGGGGAGGGCGATCGCCCGGCGGACCTGCCGGCGGAGGTCGCCTTCGCCCGGGTGGATAACGTTCGCCGCGTGCTGGCGCTTGCGGCGGCGCGCTTCTACCCGAGGCAGCCGGAGACGATCGTCGCGGTGACGGGTACGAGCGGCAAGAGCTCGGTCGCCGAATTCACCCGTCAGATCTTCGCCGCGCTGGGGCATCGGGCGGCGAGCCTCGGCACGATCGGCGTGGTGGCGCCGGGCGGCGCCGTCTACGGCTCGCTGACGACGCCCGATCCGGTCGCGCTCCATCAGACGCTCGACCAGCTCGCGCGCGATGGCGTCACCCATCTTGCCATGGAAGCCTCCTCCCACGGGCTCGACCAGCACCGTCTCGATGGCGTGCGCCTCACGGCCGGCGGCTTCACCAATCTCGGCCGCGACCATCTCGATTATCACCCGAGCGTCGCGGCTTATCTTCAGGCCAAGCTCCGGCTCTTCGCGGAGCTTCTGCCGGGTGACTCGACGGTCGTCGTCAATGCGGATGCGCCCGAATCGAAGGCCGTGGCCGATGCGGCCCGCGCACGGGGCCTGCGGCTGATCACTGTCGGGGAAGCCGGGGCGGATCTCAAACTCGCAGCGATCGATCAGCAAGGCTTCGACCAGATGCTGACGGTCCGCCACAGCGGCGGGGCTGACATGGTGCGCCTGCCGCTCGCCGGCGATTTCCAGGCCTCAAACGCCCTCGTGGCGGCTGGGCTCGCCATCGCGACGGGCGAGGAACCGCACCGGGTGCTCATGGCGCTCGAAGGGGTCATCGGCGTCAAAGGGCGGATGGAGCGGGTGGCGACCGTCAAGGGCGCGCTCGTCATCGTCGACTATGCGCATAAGCCGGATGCTCTCGCGCATGTCCTGTCGGCGCTGCGGCCCTATGCGACGGGCAAGCTCGCCGTGGTGTTCGGCGCAGGCGGCGATCGCGATCAGGGCAAGCGCCCGATCATGGGCCGCATCGCCGCCGCGCATGCGGATACGGTCATCGTCACCGACGACAATCCCCGCTCCGAAGATCCTGCGGCGATACGCGCCGCCATTCTTGCGGCGGCGCCGGGAGCTAACGAAATCGGTGATCGCAGGCAGGCGATCCGCACCGCCATTGCCGGGCTTGCGGCGGGCGATGTGTTGGTCATCGCCGGCAAAGGTCATGAAACCGGCCAGATCATCGGCACAAAGACATTGCCCTTCTCCGATCACGACGCCGTGACCGAAGCTATCGCCGCGCTGAGGCTGCCATGAGTGCGACCAAGAGTAATTCCGATCTCCTCTGGACTGGTCCGGACTTGATTGAAGCCATGGGCGCCCGCCTTGAAGGCGGGGCCTGCGGCGCCATCACCGGCGTCTCGATCGATACGCGCACGCTCGCTCCGGGCGACGTTTATTTCGCCATCCGCGGCGATGTGCACGATGGTCACGCCTTCGTCGGGGAAGCCTTCCGCCGGGGAGCGGCGGCGGCTGTCGTCGACGAGGCCCATGTCGACGAGATCCATGTCGACGAGATCCATGCCGGCGAACTCGCGGGCGCGGGTCCGTTGCTCGTGGTGCCGGACGTTCTGCGTGGCCTCGAGAATGCGGCGCGCGCGGCGCGTGCACGCGCGTCCGCCGATTGCGTCGCGGTGACCGGTTCGGTCGGCAAGACCAGCACCAAGGAGGCGCTGCGCCTCGCGCTCGGCTCCCAGGGCAAGGTCCATGCGTCGGCCGCGTCCTACAACAACCATTGGGGCGTGCCGCTGTCCCTGGCGCGTATGCCGGCGACCTGTGATTTCGGCGTCTTCGAGATCGGCATGAGCGCCCCTGGCGAGATCGTGCCGCTGACCGAGATGGTGCGGCCTGACGTCGCCATCGTGACGACGGTGGCCCCGGTGCATCTCGAGTTCTTCCCGTCGATCGCCGCCATTGCCGACGCCAAGGGCGAGGTGTTTCTCGGCCTTGAGCCGGGCGGCGTCGCGGTCATCAATCGCGATATCGGCGAATTCGCGCGGCTGAAGGCGCATGCCATGGCCTCGCCCGCCGGGCGGATCATCACCTTCGGCGAGCATGACGAGGCGGATGTCCGGGCACGGCGCATCATTTCTCAGGCCGATTGCACGGTGGTGGACGCCACGGTCTTCGGCGTGCCGGTCGCCTACCGCATCGGCAGCCCGGGCCGGCATATCGCCCTGAACAGCCTGGCGGTCCTGGCCACCGTCAAGGCGCTCGGCGGCGACCTGGCGCTGGCGGCGCTGGCCCTCTCGGACCTCGCCCCGCCGGTTGGCCGCGGCGAGCGGACACGTCTCAACGTCGCGGGCGGGGACGTGCTGCTCATCGACGAGAGCTACAACGCCAATCCGGCCTCCATGCGGGCGGCGATCGAGGCGCTGGGACAGTCCAATATCGGATTCAGGGGGCGCCGCATCGCGGTGCTGGCCGACATGCTGGAACTCGGCGCCGAGAGCGAGCGGCTGCACGAGGCCCTTGTCGAGACGCTTGAGGAGAATGCCGTCGATGTGGTCTTCGCGGCCGGCCCGGCCATGAAGAGCCTGTGGCATCGCCTGCCCATGACAATGAGGGGCTCCTATGCGTCGACGCCCGCGGATCTGGAGGCGACCGTCACGGCGGCGCTCCGTGCCGGCGACGTGGTCATGATCAAGGGCTCCAACGGAACACGTATTTCCCGGCTCGTCACCGCCTTGAAAGGGCGTTTTGCGGTTTCTCCGCCTATGGCGGTCAAGGTCTAGGGTCCTGACCCTAGGCCGGGTTCAATAGACTCAAGGAATAGTCGCGCATGTTCACCTGGCTCGCGGAGTTCTCCGGTACCTTCTCCGCCCTCAATGTCTTCCGCTACATCACCTTCCGCGCCGGTGGTGCGACGGCGACGGCCCTGTTCTTCGTGTTCATGTTCGGCCCGTGGCTGATCTCGCTGCTCAGGGTCAAGCAGGGCAAGGGGCAGCCGATCCGGGTGGATGGCCCGCAGTCGCATCTCGCCAAGCGCGGCACGCCGACGATGGGCGGCCTGATGATCCTCTCCGGCATCATCGTGTCGACACTGCTGTGGGGCAATCTCGCCAATGCCTATGTATGGATCGTGCTGTTCGTCACGGTCGGCTTCGGCGCCATCGGCTTCTACGACGACTATCTCAAGGTCACCAAGCAGTCCCACAAGGGCTTTTCCGGCCGCTCGCGCCTTGCCATCGAGGCCGCCATCGCGGGGCTTGCCTGCCTTGCCATCGTCTATGTCAGCAGGGGGGCGCTGCCGCCGGCGCGCGAATTCCTCGCGACATCGATCGCCATTCCTTTCTTCAAGGACCTCCTCATCGACATCGGCCTTCTGTTCGTGGTCTTCGGCGGCTTCGTCATCGTTGCCTCCGGCAATGCGGTGAACCTCACCGACGGGCTCGACGGCCTCGCCATCGTGCCGGTGATGATCGCCGCCGCGACCTTCGGCATGATCGCCTATCTCGTCGGCAACGCCATCTTCGCCAATTACCTGCAGATCAATTTCGTGCCCGGCACCGGCGAGCTCGCCATCATCTGCGGCGCCCTGATCGGCGCGGGCATCGGCTTCCTCTGGTTCAACGCGCCGCCGGCCCAGATCTTCATGGGCGACACCGGGTCGCTGGCGCTCGGCGGGCTCCTGGGCACCGTCGCGGTGGCGGTGAAGCACGAGATCGTGCTCGCCATCGTCGGCGGGCTCTTCGTGCTCGAGGCGCTCTCGGTCATCATCCAGGTGGCGTCCTTCAAGCTCACAGGCAAGCGCGTCTTCAAGATGGCGCCGATCCATCATCATTTCGAACAGCTCGGCTGGACGGAGCCGCAGGTGGTGATCCGCTTCTGGATCATCTCCGTGGTGCTCGCCCTGATCGGGCTGTCGTCGCTCAAGCTGCGGTGAGGGCGCGATGATGGGCGCGACCACATCGATCACCAGACCGTTCCACCTCTGCCCGGCGGGGACGCCAATCTCCCCACGCGCTGGCCTCGATCCCTCCCCTCAAGGGGAGGGTGGCGCCGCAGGCGCCGGGTGGGGATCTCTGTCCGGTAGTGACCTCGCCGGCGAGGGAGCGACCCCACCCGACCTCGCTGGACGCGAGGCCACCCTCCCCTTGAGGGGAGGGATCGCCGCCCATGTCGTCATGCGCGTCCGCGCGGCGCTGTTGAAGGCGGGGGAGCATCACGCATGATCCCCATCACCTCCTTCGCCGGCAAGCGTGTCGCGGTCTTCGGCCTCGGCGGGTCGGGCCTTGTCACGGCCGAGGCGCTGGTCGCCGGCGGTGCCGACGTGGTGGCCTGGGACGACGGCGAGGCCGGGCGTGCCAAGGCATCCGCGGCGGGCATCCACGTCGCGGATCTCCGCGCAGAGGACTGGAGCGGGATCGCCGCGCTCGTCCTGTCGCCCGGTGTGCCGCTGACCCATCCGGAGCCGCATTGGAGCGCGCAACTCGCGCGGGCGGCCGGCGTCGAGATCATCGGCGATATCGAGCTGTTCTGCCGCGAGCGCGCGAAGGTCGCGCCCGAGGCGCCGTTCGTCGCCATCACCGGCACCAACGGCAAGTCGACCACGACGGCGCTTATCGCCCATATCCTGAAAGCGGCCGGTCGCGACGTGCAGATGGGCGGCAATATCGGCCGGGCGATCCTCTCGCTCGATCCGCTGACGCCGGAGCGCGTCTATGTCATCGAATGCTCGTCGTTCCAGATCGACCTCGCGCCGTCTCTGGCGCCCACGGTCGGCGTGCTGCTCAACCTGACGCCGGACCATCTCGACCGGCACGGCACGATGGAGCATTACGCCGCCATCAAGGAGCGGCTGGTGGCGAGGGCTGCATGGGCTGTTGTAGGTGTCGATGACGAGTGGTGCGAAGCAATCGCTCTTCGCCGTGAAAAAGCTTATGAGGCATATGATTTCAGCGGAACAGATCGGATTTCCGCCAGTCACGCCGTTTCGCAGGGCATGTTCGCGCAAGGCACCGATATCGTATCGATAACCCCACGGGGCAGCACTAACATAATTGCTTCCTTAGATCATGTTCGTTCGCTGCGTGGTGCGCACAACGCGCAGAACGCTTGTGCCGCGATTGCTGCCATTCGTCGGTTGGGAATTTCGGCGCGGGTTCCTGCCGTACACATCCGAACTTTTCCGGGCCTTGCCCATCGCATGGAGGAGGTGGGGCGCATCGGCGCGACGCTCTTCATCAACGATTCCAAGGCGACCAACGCCGATTCCACGGAGAAGGCCTTGGCGGCCTTCCCCGGCGGCATCCACTGGATCGTCGGCGGCAAGCCGAAGGAGGG
Organism: Chelatococcus asaccharovorans; assembly: GCF_003201475.1. Taxonomy (GTDB): domain Bacteria; phylum Pseudomonadota; class Alphaproteobacteria; order Rhizobiales; family Beijerinckiaceae; genus Chelatococcus; species Chelatococcus asaccharovorans. The sequence continues at coordinate 245,029 of NZ_QJJK01000009.1, forward strand.
CGGCATCGCCTCGCTCGCTTCGTATTTTCCGCGCATCGCCCATGCCTATCTCATCGGCGTGTCGAGCGATGATTTCGCCGCGACGCTCGACGGAAAGGTGCCTTACACGCGCTGCGAAACGCTCGAGAACGCGCTGACCGCCGCCACCGAGAACGCGGCGCGATCTGCGGATCCGCAGCCCGTCGTGCTGCTCTCCCCGGCCTGCGCCTCCTACGACCAGTTTCCGAATTTCGAGGCGCGGGGCGATCGTTTCCGCGACCTCGTTCTCGCCCTGCCGGGCCTCATCCCGGCGACCAGCAACAAGGGACATTGAGCCATGGCGTCACGCGCTGAACGCACCCTCGTCGGCGAATGGTGGTGGACCGTCGATCGCGCGATCCTGGTCGCGATCGCCGTGCTGATGGTCGCCGGGCTTGTGTTTCTGATGGGCGGCGGCCCGCCCGTCGCCGAGCGGCTCGGCTTGTCGACCTTCCATTTCGTCAGCCGGCAAATCGTCTATCTCGCCCCGGCCGTCGCCCTGATGGTCGCGGTGTCGTTCCTCCCGCCGCGCTATGTCAGGCGCGCGGCGCTCCTCGTCTATCTCGGCGGCCTCGCCATGATGATCGCGGCGCTCTATATCGGGCCTGAGGTCAAGGGGTCGCGCCGCTGGTTGACGCTCGCGGGCATCACGCTGCAGCCGTCGGAATTCGTGAAGCCGGCCTTCGTGGTGCTGACAGCCTGGCTGTTCGCCGAGGGAAGCCGGCGCCGCGACGTGCCGGGCACGTTCCTTGCCATGCTGATCCTGCCCGTGACGATCGTGCCGCTGATCCTGCAGCCGGATATCGGCCAGACCATGTTGATCTCCATCGTCTGGGGCTGCCTGTTCTTTACCGCGGGCCTCCACATCTTCTGGGTCGCGGGCATCGGCGGCATCGGTCTCTTCGGTTTGTTCGTCGCCTATGAGCTGATCCCCCATGTCCGCGATCGCATCTCACGCTTCATGGACAAGGAGGCCGGCGATACCTTCCAGGTCGACACCGCGCTCGAGGCCTTCGCCCAGGGCGGCTGGCTCGGCAAGGGGCCGGGCGAGGGCACGGTGAAGCGCATCCTGCCGGATGCCCATACCGACTTCATCTTCGCCGTGACGGCCGAGGAATTCGGCATCCTCGTCTGTATCGCGCTGGTCTGCCTGTTCGGCTTCATCGTGCTGCGGGGGCTCTATCTCGCCCAGCGCAACGAGGAGCCGTTCTGCCGCCTCGCCGTGACGGGGCTCGTCACGCTGTTCGGCATCCAGGCCTCGATCAACATGATGGTGAACGTCCACCTCATCCCCGCCAAAGGGATGACGCTGCCGTTCATCTCCTACGGCGGCTCCTCGCTGCTGTCGCTGGCTCTCGGGATGGGTTTCCTCATCGCCTTGACGCGCAAGCGCCCGCGCGCGGAAATTCTCGACCGCATCACGCCGACCCGCCAGCCGGTCAAACGCTCCTATGGCAGCAGGACCGCACAGGATGTCTGAAACGTCGATGGCACCCGCCCGCTCCCGCCCCTTCGTGCTGCTTGCAGCCGGCGGGACGGGTGGCCATCTGTTCCCCGCCCAGGCGCTCGCCAGCGTGCTGCAATCCCGCGGCATCCGGGTGGAGCTTGCAACCGATGAGCGGGCGGCGGCCTATGCCGGCGATTTCCCGGCGGAGGCCGTCCATGTCATTCCCTCGGCGACGCCGTCGCGCCGCTCGATCCCGGTAGCGATCAAGGCAGCCCTGACGCTCGCCCGCGGCATCTGGAAGGCGAGGGCGCTGGCCCGCCAGATCCGGCCGGACGTGGTCGTCGGCTTCGGCGGCTACCCCTCCGTGCCGCCCCTGCTGGGCGCTTCCTTTGCCGGCATCCCGACGATCATCCACGAGCAGAATGCCGTGCTCGGTCGCGCCAACCGCTTCCTCGCGCCGCGCGCGACGGCGATCGCTACGGGCTTCGCCACCGTCGGCGGACTGACGGACGGGTTGAAGGGTAAGGCGACGCAGACCGGCAACCCGATCCGGCCGGCCGTTCTTGAGGCGGCGCGGAAGCCTTTCGTCCCCGTCGCCGAGGACGGCGTGCTCCACCTTCTCGTGACGGGCGGCAGCCAGGGCGCGCGGGTGATGAGCGATATCGTGCCGGCGGCGATCGAGAGATTGACGGCGGCGGACCGCGGGCGGCTGTCCATCGTCCAGCAGGCCCGCGCGGAAGACGTCGCGCGTGTCGCCGAGACCTATCGGACGCTCGGCATCCAGGCCGACATCGCGCCTTTCTTCAAGGACCTGCCGGCCCGCATCGCCGATGCCCATCTCGTGATCGGCCGCGCCGGTGCCTCCACCGTTGCCGAGCTCGCCATCATCGGCCGCCCGTCCATCCTCGTGCCCTTGCCGGGTGCGCTTGATCAGGACCAGGCGGCCAATGCCGCGACGCTTGGCAAACTTGGCGCCGCAACGGTCATTCTGCAGGATGCCTTCACCCCGGAGCGCCTCGCTCATGAGATTTCACAGCGCCTAGTTGCACCCGGACTCTTGACCCAGGCGGCCGAAGCGGCGAAGAGCGCCGGTATCCCTGATTCGGCCCAACGACTCGCCGACCTCGTCGTCCGCGTTGGCCATATCGATTCCGCACCGGAGATCCGCCCATGAAGCTCCCGCATGAGCTTGGCCCTATCCATTTCATCGGTATCGGCGGCATCGGCATGTCTGGTATCGCGGAGGTTCTTCTCAACCTCGGCTATACCGTTCAGGGCTCGGATGCGGGCGACAACGCCAATGTGAAACGCCTGCGTGACAAGGGCGCGAAGACGTTCCTCGGCCACGCGGCAGAGAACCTCGGCGATGCTGAGGTCGTGGTGGTGTCGACCGCCATCCAGCGCGACAACCCGGAACTCGTGGTCGCCCGCGAGAGGCGTCTCCCGGTCGTGCGGCGCGCGGAGATGCTGGCGGAGCTGATGCGGCTCAAGACCTGCGTGGCGATCGCCGGCACCCACGGCAAGACGACCACGACCTCGATCGTCGCGACGCTGCTCGATGCCGGGAATTTCGACCCGACGGTCATCAACGGCGGCATCATCAATGCCTATGGCACCAATGCCCGGCTCGGTGCCGGCGACTGGATGGTGGTCGAGGCGGATGAATCCGACGGCACGTTCCTCAAGCTGCCGGCCGATATCGCCATCGTCACCAATATCGACGCCGAGCATCTCGACCACTTCAAGACTTTCGACGCCGTGAAGGGCGCGTTCCGCTCCTTCGTCGACAATATCCCGTTCTATGGCTTTGCCGTGATGTGTATCGACCATCCGGTCGTCCAGGATCTTGTCGGCCATATCGAGGATCGCCGGATCATCACCTATGGCGAGAACCCGCAAGCCGACGTACGTCTGGTGGTCGACGACCTCACCGGCGGCAAGAGCCAGTTCATCGTCATCATTCGCGACCGCAAGACCGGCGCGAAGGTCGTCATCGACGACCTCGTCATGCCGATGCCCGGCCATCACAATGCGCTCAATGCGACGGCGGCGATCGCGGTGGCCTATGAGCTTGGCATGCAGCCGGACACCATCCGCAAGGCGCTCGCCTCCTTCGGCGGGGTCAAGCGGCGCTTCACACGCACCGGCGAATGGAACGGCGTCACCATTTTCGACGACTACGGCCACCATCCCGTGGAGATCGCCGCCGTGTTGAAGGCGGCGCGGGCCTCCACCAAGGGGCAGGTCATCGCGGTGATGCAGCCGCATCGCTACAGCCGGCTCTCATCGCTGTTCGACAGCTTCTGCACCTGCTTCAACGACGCCGACGCCGTGATCGTCGCGCCGGTCTATGCCGCGGGCGAGCAGCCGATCCCCGGCGCTGACCGCGACAGCCTGGTGGCCGGCATGAAGGCGCGCGGCCATCGCAACGTGCTGGCGCTCGCCGAGCCCGCGGCGCTCGCCGGAATGGTGCGCGACGTCGCCAAGCCGGGCGACTACGTGGTCTGTCTCGGCGCCGGCACGATCACGGCCTGGGCCTATGCGCTGCCGGGTGAACTCGCGGCGGGGGATGCTGCGTGACGCCGATTGGCCCCCACCCCTTACCCCTCCCCGCAAGGGGGAGGGGCGCGTCGGACGTTGCGGCTTTTCCGGAAAGGCCGGCTCTGATCCCTCCCCTCCAGGGGAGGGTGGATCCGCGCGTAGCGCGGAGCCGGGTGGGGTTGGTGAAGCGCACGCCCTGCGTCGCCGCGAGCCGCGTATACCTCTCCCCGGCGGGGAGAGGTCGCTCGCGCAGCGAGCGGGTGAGGGGGATTGTCTCCCGGCGGTTCGATGCGATGCCCTCACCCTGTCCCTCTCCCCGCCGGGGAGAGGGAACGCAACCGTCAATGAAGCTGTCATGGGGCCTCGCCCTGTTGCGGAAGGCGGGGGAGAGAAGGGCCACGCCATGACAACGCCCCTCGTTGCGCCTTTCCCCGACATCACGGGCGAGCTCGGAGCGATCCCCGGCCTGCGCGGCAGGCTTGAGGCCAATGCGCCGATGGCGCCGTTGTCGTGGTTCCGCACGGGCGGACCGGCGCAGGTGCTGTTCACCCCGGTCGACGAGGACGATCTGGCGCTCTTCCTGGCGAACACGCCCCGGGAGCTGCCGCTCATCGTCGTCGGGCTGGGGTCCAATCTCCTCGTCCGCGATGGCGGCGTGCCCGGCGTGGTGGTCCGCCTCGGCAAGGGCTTCGGCGGGATCACGGTGGAGCTGGGGCATCACGTGCGTGCCGGTGCCGCCGCACCGGACGTGAAGGTGGCGCGGGTGGCGGCGGAGGCCGGCATCGACGGGCTCGCCTTCCTCAGGGGTATCCCCGGCGCCATCGGCGGCGCGCTGCGGATGAATGGCGGCGCCTATGGGGGCGAGACGGCGGACGTCCTCGTCAGCGCGCGGGCGCTCGACCGGGCGGGAAACCGCCACGAGCTCACCGCCGCCGCCATGGGCTTTACTTACCGGCACTGCGATGCGCCGGAGGACTTCATCTTCGTCGAGGGACTGTTTTCCGGGCGCCCGGGGGATCCCGCGGAGATCCTGGCGCGCATGAACGCCATCACCGAGGCGCGGGCGTCCTCGCAGCCGGTGAATACGCGCACCGGCGGGTCCACCTTCAAGAACCCGCCCGGCGCCAAGGCCTGGGAACTCGTCGATCGCGCCGGCGGGCGGGGCCTGCGCCGCGGCATGGCGCAGGTCTCGGAGATGCATTGCAACTTCCTCGTCAATCTCGGCGGGGCGACGGCGGCCGACATCGAGGGGCTCGGCGAGGAGCTGCGCAGCCGCGTCCGCGAATCAGCGGGCATCGAGCTCGAATGGGAAATCAGGCGCATCGGCCTGGCGGCTTGAGCCGGACCGGACAGCGGAGGACAGTCATGACGCAACATGTCGCGGTTCTGATGGGCGGATGGTCGGCCGAGCGGGACGTCTCGCTGTCGTCCGGCAACGGCTGCGCGGAGGCGCTCGAGGGCAAGGGCTACCGCGTGACGCGGGTGGATGTCGGGCGTGACATCGCGGCCGTGCTGGCCGATCTCAAGCCCGACGTCGCCTTCAATGCGCTGCATGGGCGCGTAGGGGAAGATGGCACCGTCCAGGGCATCCTGGAAGTCATGCGCATTCCCTACACGCATTCCGGGGTTCTGGCGTCCGCGCTCGCCATGCAGAAGGACAAGGCCAAGCTCATCCTGGCCGCCGCAGGCGTGCCCGTGGCGCATGGCATCGTCGTCCACCGCCGCGAGGCGGCCAAGCGGCATGTTCTGCCGCCGCCCTATGTGCTGAAGCCGGTCAATGAGGGATCGTCCTTCGGGGTGGTTATCGTGCGGGAGGACCGCACCCATCCTCCACAGGAATTGTTAAGGGACGACTGGGCCTACGGGGACTATCTCCTGGCCGAAAAATTCATCGCCGGCCGCGAGCTGACCTGCGCCGTGATGGGCGACAAGGCGTTGGATATCATCGATATCAGGCCCGCCACCGGTCAGTTCTACGACTACGACGCGAAATATGCCAAGGGCGGGTCAATTCACGTCCTCCCGGCACAAATTAAACCGAATATTTACCAACAGGTTCAACAGTTGGCGTTAACGGCGCATCAAGCTCTCGGCTGTCGAGGCGTCAGTCGCGCCGACTTTCGCTATGACGACCGCCCCGAGGGGAGGGGAGAACTTGTGTGCCTCGAAGTGAACACTCAACCGGGAATGACGGCGACGAGTCTGGTGCCGGAAGCGGCGGCCTATGCCGGCTATTCCTTCGGTGAGCTCGTGCAATGGATGGTGAAGGACGCTTCCTGCGATCGCTAGCATTCGCGGCCGGGGAAGGCGTAGCAGCAAGAAGTGTGGCCGGGAGTAGCAACGTGTCCGCGTCCATCTTAGGTGTGATGACAGGTAGACGTCGCAGGTCGCGCGCGGGGGCTGCCGCCGCGACCTCGTTCGAACAGCGTCTGCCCCGTGGAACGGGCAGCGCGCTGACGCTTGGCTTCCTGGCGGCCGTCAGCATCTATGGCATCGTGCTCGGCGGCCATGTCGAGGACTTTCGCCAGGCCTATGGTGAACCGCGGCATGCCATCGCGCGGGCTCTGGGCTTCGGCATCAACCAGATCAACATCTCCGGCCTGGTCGAGCTCTCCCCCACGGAAGTGCTCGGCGCAGCCGGCATCTCGCCGAAGATCTCGCTCGCGCTGCTCGATGCGGCCGAGGTGCGCCAGCGGCTCGAACTCGTGCCCCTCATCAAGGAGGCATCGGTCCGCAAGCTCTATCCGAACGAGTTGTCGATCAGCATCACCGAGCGCAAGCCGCACGCCATCTGGCAGCAGAACGGCGAGCTCTTCGTGATCGCCACGGACGGCACCGTCATCGACATGCTGAACGATGCGCGTTTCGTGCGGCTGCCGCTCGTTGTCGGCGACCAGGCCAATGTGCAGTCGAAAGACTATCTGAAGCTGCGCGAGGAAGCCGGGCCGCTGAAGCAGCGCATCCGCGCCGGCATCCTCGTCGCCGGGCGCCGCTGGGACCTCAAGCTCGACAATGGCGTGGATATCCGCCTGCCCGAGGAGGGCGCGGGCGCCGCCATCGCGCGGCTCGCCGCCCTGGAGCGCGACCAGCACATCCTGGACAAGGACATTCTGTCCGTCGACATGCGCATGGGCGACCGTCTCGTCCTGCGCCTGAGCGAAGAGGCAGCGCAGATCCGGGCCGACCGGCTCAACAAGAAACCCAACAAGCAGAAGGGGCCGGAGATATGAGCTTCAGCAACGGTCTCACACCTCGGCTGAAGCCGCTGTCGGCGCGCAAAAGTGCGATCCTCTCTGTCCTCGACGTGGGCACGAGCAAGGTGGTCTGCCTCATTGCGCAGCTCAATCCCGTCTCGGAAGGCGAGGCGCTGCGCGGCCGCACCCATCTCGCCCGGGTTCTCGGCATCGGTCACCAGCGCTCTCTCGGCCTGAAGGGCGGCATCATCGTCGACCTGGAAGCCGCCGAACGCTCCATCCGCCAGGCGGTGGATGCGGCCGAACGCATGGCCAAGGTCGAGGTGCGCTCAGTTCTCGTCAACCTCACGGGCGGGCGCACCGGCTCGCAGAGCTATGCCGCGAATGTCGGCGTGCGCTCCGGCTCGGTCTCCAACGGCGACATCCACCGTGTGCTCGATGCGGCGAGCGCCTATAGCGTCCGTCCCGGGCGGGCCGTGCTGCACGCCCTGCCGACCGGCTTCTCGCTCGACGGACAGACCGGGATCCTCGATCCCGCCGGCATGATCGGCCAGAACCTCGGCGTCGACATGCATGTCGTGACGGCCGACAGCGCGGCTGCGCGCAACCTCATGCTCGCCGTCGAGCGCTGCCATCTCGATGTCGAGGCGATTATCTCCACGCCTTATGCGGCCGGCCTTTCGGCGCTCGTCGACGACGAGGCCGAGATCGGCGCCACCCTCATCGACATGGGCGGGGGCACGACCTCGGTCGGCGTCTTCGCCGGCGGGCATCTGGTGCATGTGGATGCGCTCGCGGTCGGCGGGCACCATGTGACCATGGATATCGCCCGCGGGCTCTCCACCCGCGTGGCTGTCGCCGAGCGTCTGAAGACACTCTACGGCTCGGCGATATCGTCACCTTCGGATGAGCGGGAAATTATTTCCGTTCCGCAGGTAGACGAAGAAGAGCGCGATGTTGCCAATCATATGCCAAAGTCTAGTCTAGTGCGAATCATCAAGCCACGCGTCGAGGAAATACTTGAACTGGTGCGTGATCGATTGAGGCGTGCGGGCTTCGCGGCGGGTGCAGGCCGTCGCGTTGTTCTCACAGGCGGTGCAAGTCAGCTGACCGGCGTGCCGGAAATGGCGCGTCGCATTCTCGGTGGTGACAAGGGAGCGGCCCAGGTGCGTATCGGCCGGCCGCTCGGTGTGAAGGGGTTGCCGGAGGCGGCAAAGGGGCCTGCCTTCTCGGTTGGGATTGGCCTTCTGGTTTATCCGCAGGTGGCCCATGTGGAGCATTTCGAGCCGAACACCGGGGGGGTCTATCTCGGCACAGGCACGGATGGGTATTTGGCGCGTATGGGGCGGTGGATCAAAGATAGTTTTTGACCGCCAAGAGCTTTGACCGATGGCGGCGCGGCGGCCGCTACGAGGTCCGGGATAGGCACGGAGAGGCGCGCAGCCGAGCGCCGTTAAGTACAAGAAGAGGCCACGACATGGCGATCAATCTGCAAGCCCCGGACATCCGGGAACTCAAGCCGCATATCACGGTGCTCGGCGTCGGCGGCGCGGGTGGCAACGCGGTCAACAACATGATCGATTCCGGATTGATGGGAGTCGAGTTCTGTGTTGCGAACACCGACGCCCAGGCCTTGTCGAGTTCGCATTGCGAACGCATCATCCAGATGGGCCTGGAAGTGACGCAGGGGCTCGGCGCCGGCTCACAGCCGGAGATCGGCCGGGCTGCCGCCGAGGAAGTGATCGACGAGATCCGCGATCAGCTGTCCGGCGCGCATATGGTGTTCATCACCGCCGGCATGGGTGGTGGCACCGGCACGGGTGCTGCCCCCGTGATTGCGCGTGCGGCCCGCGACATGGGCATACTCACCGTCGGTGTCGTGACCAAGCCGTTCCAGTTCGAGGGCATGCGCCGCATGAAAGTGGCGGAGGCCGGCATCGTCGAGCTGCAGCAGGCCGTCGACACGCTGATCGTCATCCCGAATCAGAACCTCTTCCGCGTCGCCAACGAGCGCACCACCTTCGCCGACGCCTTCGCGATGGCCGACCAGGTGCTCTATTCGGGCGTTGCCTGCATCACCGACCTCATGGTCAAGGAAGGTCTCATCAACCTCGACTTCGCCGACGTGCGCGCCATCATGCGCGGCATGGGCAAGGCGATGATGGGCACGGGCGAAGCCTCCGGCGAGCGCCGCGCCATCACCGCCGCCGAGGCGGCGATCGCCAATCCGCTGCTCGATGACGTCTCGATGAAGGGCGCGCGCGGCCTCCTCATCTCGATCACCGGCGGCAACGACCTCACCCTCTACGAAGTCGACGAAGCCGCGACCCGCATCCGCGAGGAGGTGGACCACGAGGCCAACATCATCCTCGGCGCGACCTTCGATTCGAGCCTCGACGGGGTGATCCGCGTGTCCGTGGTCGCCACGGGGATCGACCATGCCCTGCTCGAAGGTGCGCAGGATCCCTCGCTCACCGAGCAGCGCATCGCTGAAGTGGCCGAGCGCCTCCGCACGGAAGCGCGGCAGCGCGTCGCGCCTGCGATCCCGGCGGCGCCCCAGTCGGTCGCCCCGAACGCCAGCCTGCCCGAGCCCGCTTTCGTGCCCCCGGCGTCGGCTGATATGGTCCAGCAGGCGCCTGCCGCGGTGGTGCATCGCGACGTCACGATCGAGCCGGCCCAGCCGCGCCCGAGCATGGCCTCCCAGCCCGCTATGACCCCGGCCCCGGCGGAGGCTGCACCGCATCCGCAGCATTTCATTCCGCCCCAGGCGGAGCGCGCGACCATCCGCCCGGCCCGCATGCCGCGCGTGGATGAACTGCCGCTGCCGGCGCAGAACCAGATCCGGGCCACGCGCGGCGAGGTCGACAACCGCGCGGCTGCGGCCGACACGAAGCGCATGACGCTGCTGCAGCGTCTTGCGTCCGTTGGCCTTGGCCGCAAGGAAGAGCCCCAGCCGCAGCCGGAGCCTCGTCAGCAGCGCCAGGCGCCGCCGGCTGGCTACCAGCAGGCCCCGGTGCAGCCCTCGGCGACCCATGCCGAATACGGCAAGCGCCCGAACCAGCCTCAGGCTCCGCAGGGCTATCGTCCGGCGCAGGGTAATCTCGATCAACACGGCCGCGCCCCTCAGCAGGCGCGTCCGACGGAAGATGATCAGCTGGAGATTCCGGCTTTCCTGCGCCGGCAGGCCAATTGATCGATTCGGTTTCCAAGTTGAGTTGATCGCGATCACGCGCGACGCAAGGAATGATTCGTAAACGCGTGGCGCCGCGGCCTGTCAAAGCTGTTGACGGGTCCGCGGCGTCTCGTGTTTCAGGGCGGATCGAGCCGCCCTGTTTGCAATTCGTAAACTATTGATTAATAGATTGAATTCGACGCGGCCTTGCGCCGCTGCGTTGTTACAGAACGTAAGGAAGCGTGATTTGGCCTCTTATGAGGCGACGCGTATGGTGCGCCGGACATTGTGGATTGGCGGGTGATTTTCTATCGGTTTCCCAGCGATCGGCATGTCATTAGTTGCTTATGAAACGAACCCTCGCGCCGCGAGGACGCAACCGGACACGAATGATGCCATCAAGCAAACAGACGACCCTTGCAGCCGTAGTAACGCTCGATGGCATCGGCGTTCATTCCGGCAAGCCGGTCAGTCTGGCGCTTCACCCCGCCGATATCGGGCATGGTATCGTGTTTCTGCGCACCGGCCTCGAGGGTCGTGCGGATCGCCTGATCGAGGCTAGCCATCGCTATGTTTCCGCGACAGAGCTCTGCACGGTTGTCGGCGACGAGTCCGGTGGTGTGGTTGCGACCATCGAGCATCTGATGTCCGCCCTTTACGGTTTGGGCGTCGACAACGTGCTTGTCGAGATCGATGGCGCCGAGGTCCCGATCCTGGACGGAAGTGCGGCGCGCTTCGTGGAGGCCATACTCCAGGCTGGCATCGTGTCCCAGAAGGCCCAGCGTCGTTTTGTCAAGGTGTTGCGTCCGGTCCGCATCGACCAGGGGCGTGCCTTTGCCGAGCTGCGGCCTTACGACCACGGTTTCCAACTCGACGTCGAGATCAATTTCGACGATGCCGTCATCGGCCGCCAGCGCAAGATCGTCGATCTCGACGAACATGTCTTCCGCCGCGAGATCGCCAGCGCCCGTACATTCGGTTTCATGCGCGACGTCGAGCGTTACTGGAAGGCCGGCTTCGCCCTTGGCTCGTCGCTGGAGAACACCGTGGCGGTTGGCGACGATGGTGTCGTCAATGCCGAGGGTCTGCGCTTCCCCGACGAATTCGTGCGCCACAAGCTGCTTGATGCGGTGGGCGATCTCGCGCTCGCAGGTTACCCCATTCTGGGGGCATACCGCGCCTATTGCGGTGGCCATCGCATGAATTTCGGTATCCTGCGGGAGCTGTTCAGCGATCGCGCGAATTACGCGCTTGTCGACGGGCCGAAGGTGGAGCGGACCAAGGGCGAAACGATCAAGGCGCGACGCGATGGTGGTCATGCCGAAATGCCGGCTGGCATGGCCGTCGCGGCTTTTGCGCCTGAGGTGAATTGATCCGGGGGCAATGAAGCAATATGGCTTTTTTGCCTTGGAAAGGTCATTTTCCCCCTGAAATTTCCACAGCGTCACTATCCTGGTGAACCGTCGCGTCGCTTGGCGTATGCCCGTCGTTAGGGTAAACAGCCGGGGGCGTGACTGATTGCGCCATTGGATGCACCGACTTGGAGGACCTTCCAGGGATGTATTTCTCATATCTGTCGAGGATCGGGCGGTCTGGTCGCCGTACCGCTCTCCTGAGGGGAACGGTGCTCGTCCTCGCCAGCTTTCCGCTGGCGGGCTGCGATTCGCTTTCGTCGCTCAATCCGTTCGACAAGACCGAAAAGTACAAGCCCGAGATTATTCCGGAAGTTCCGGCTGATCAGATCTATAACGAGGGTTTGGCCCATATCGACAAGCGCAACTATAGCGATGCTGCGAAGAAGTTCGATGCGCTCGACAAGCAGTATCCCTATTCGCAGTGGTCGCAGAAGGCGCTCATCATGAACACCTACGCCAATTATGAGGGCGGGGCGTATGATGATGCGATCAGTTCGGCAAGGCGCTATCTCGCCCTGCATCCGGCGAGCCAGGATGCGGCCTATGCGCAATATCTGATGGCCATGTCCTACTACAAGGAAGTGCCGGATGTATCGCGTGACCAGGAGCGGGCCGAGAAGGCGCTTGTCGCCCTGCAGGAGCTGGTCGATCGGTATCCGAAGTCCGAATATGTGCCCGACGCCAAGTTCAAGATCCAGGTGCTGCGCGACCAGCTCGCCGGCAAGGAGATGGAAGTTGGCCGCTACTACCTGAAAAAGCGCAACTACACCGCGGCGATCAACCGCTTCCGCATCGTCGTGAGCAAGTATCAGACGACCCGCCATGTCGAGGAAGCGCTGGAGCGTCTCGTGGAAGCCTATATGGCTCTCGGTATCGTTGCGGAGGCGCAGACCGCGGCGGCCGTGCTCGGCCACAACTTCCCGGACAGCCAGTGGTATAAAGATGCCTATGCGCTTCTTGCCAAGGACGGGATCCAGCCGCGTGAAGACACCGGCTCGTGGATCAGCAAGATCTTCAGCGGTGGCCGCCTGGGCTGATTCGGTTTCCATGCTGGCGCCGCCGCGATTGGCGCGCGCCTGCATGGCGCAAGTGCATCATTTCGGTTGCATTCTCCCCCCTTGTTGCGTTGAGACTGGCTTATGCTGATCCAGCTCACCATTCGCGACATCGTCCTCATAGACCGCCTCGATCTGACGTTCGATGGCGGTCTCAGTGTTTTGACGGGCGAAACCGGCGCCGGCAAATCGATCCTGCTTGATGCCTTTGCGTTGGCTCTTGGCGGGCGTGGCGATGGCTCGCTGACGCGGCACGGCCAATCCCAGGGGCAGGTCACGGCGGTCTTCGACCTCGCCAGCGATCACCCCGTCCGCCGGTCGCTGGCCGGCTACGATATCGAATCAGACGGCGATCTCATTCTGCGTCGGGTGCAATATGCCGATGGCCGGACGCGCGCCTTCGTCAATGACCAGCCGGTCAGCGTGCAGGTGCTGAAGGGAATCGGCAGCGAGCTGGTCGAGATCCACGGCCAGCACGACGACCGCGCGCTGGTCGATCCTGCGCAGCATCGTTCCCTGCTGGATGCCTTTGGCGGGCTCGGTGCCGATGCAACGGCCCTGCGCGAGGCGCAGGCCAGGCTCGCCGAAACGCGCGGTGCCCTGAAACGCCACACCGACCGGATGGAGGCCGCGCGCAAGGAAGTCGACTTCCTCAGGCATGCGGTGGAGGAGCTCTCGCGGCTGGCGCCGGAGGCGGGCGAGGAAGAGCGGCTGGCCGAACGCCGCCAGACCATGATGCAGGCGGAGAAGGTCGCGAAAGATCTTGCCGAGGCCTTCGATGCCGTCGGCGGGCCGGCCTCGCCGGTTCCGGTGCTGTCGGCCGCGGTGCGGCGCCTCGAACGGCGCGCGACCCAGGCGCCGCAACTGGTCGAACCCTGTGTGAAGGCCCTCGACGCGGCGCTGGTTGCCCTCGACGATGCGCGCGCGGTGATCGAGACCGCCTTGCGCGATGCCGAATTCGATCCGCGCGACCTGGAGATGGTGGAGGAGCGGCTGTTTGCGCTGCGGGCCGCGTCGCGCAAATACGACGTGCCGGCAGACGACCTCGCCGCGCTCTGCGAGCGCTATACGGCCGATGTGGCCAGCATCGACGCCGGGGAGGCGGAACTTGCGGCTCTCGAGGGAGCCGTCGCCGCCGCGGAGGCGCTCTATGTCAGGAAGGCCGGCGCTCTCAGCAAGGCGCGCCAGAAGGTGGCGGCGAAGCTTGATGCAGCCGTCAATGCCGAGTTGCCGCCGCTGAAGCTCGAACGGGCGCGCTTTATTACGCGGGTCGACGTCGACGAGACGGCGCGGCTGGCGGACGGCTTCGACCGCGTCGAGTTCTGGGTCGAGACCAATCCCGGCACGCGGCCGGGGCCCTTGATGAAAGTCGCGTCCGGCGGTGAGCTGTCGCGTTTCATGCTGGCCTTGAAGGTGGTGCTCGCCGATCGTGGCTCGGCGCCGACGCTCGTTTTCGACGAGATCGATACCGGCGTCGGCGGCGCGGTCGCGGATGCCATCGGTGCGCGGCTCGGGCGGATGGCCGGCCAGGTCCAGGTGATCGCCGTCACCCATGCGCCGCAGGTGGCGGCGCGCGCCGGCAGCCATTTCCTTATCGCCAAGGAGGCGGTGGCCGGGGAGGCTGCGCGCGTGGCGACACGAGTGTTGCCGCTCGCGGCGGATACGCGGCGCGAGGAAATCGCCCGCATGCTGGCCGGCGCCACCATCACCGAGGAGGCGCGCGCCGCCGCCGCGCGGCTGCTGGAAGCGGCGGGGTGATGGCCTTATAAGGCTGGCTTCAGGATTCTCGCCGTCATCGTCGAGCTTGGGCGCTACGCGATCCGGGCGACAGGGAAGAGCCGCGTCATGTCACAGGATAATCCTCTCCGTACTGTCGCTGTCGCGGTGCTCACGCCGCGGGAGGCGAAGCGCGAATATGCGAGCCTGCAGGAGGAGATCGCCGGCCATGACATCCGCTATCATCAGCAGGATGCCCCAACCATCTCCGACGCGGATTACGATGCGCTGCGGCGGCGATACGACGAGATCGAGGCCCGCTTCCCCGACCTGAAGGCGGCCGACAGCCTGTCGGACAAGGTCGGGGCGGCGCCGTCCGAGAAATTCGCGAAGATCCGCCATCGCGTGCCGATGCTGTCGCTCGCCAACGGCTTTGCCGATGACGATGTGCGTGATTTCGTCGGCCGCATCCGCCGTTTCCTCGATCTCGATGCCGACGCGGAGATTGCGCTCACGGCCGAGCCCAAGATCGACGGCCTCTCGCTCAACCTGTGCTATGAGGGCGGGACACTCGTCAGTGCCGCGACGCGTGGCGACGGCGAGGTGGGCGAGGACGTCACCGCCAATGCGCGCACGGTCGACGATATCCCGGAGACCCTCACCGGCGCTGACGTGCCCGATGTCATCGAGGTGCGCGGCGAGGTCTATATGCGCCATGTCGACTTTGCCGCGCTGAACGCGCGACAGGAGGCGGCCGGCAAGCCTGTCTTCGCCAACCCGCGCAACGCCGCGGCGGGGTCATTGCGCCAGCTCGATGCTTCGATCACCCGGTCCCGTCCGCTCGCCTTCTTCGCCTATGCCTGGGGCGAGCGGACGGCCTTGCCGGCCGACACCCAGATGGGCGTGATCGAGGCTTTCGGGCGCTGGGGCTTCCAGATCAATCCCTGGATGAAGCGGTGCGAGACGGTCGAGGATCTGATCGCCCATTATCATGCCATCGAGGCCGAACGCGCCGATCTCGGCTATGACATCGACGGCGTCGTCTACAAGGTGGACAGCCTGGCGCTGCAGCAGCGCCTCGGTTTCGTGTCGCGGGCGCCGCGCTGGGCACTGGCGCATAAGTTTCCGGCCGAACAGGCCATGACCGAACTCCTCGCCATCGAGATCCAGGTGGGACGCACGGGGGCCCTCACGCCCGTCGCGAAGCTGAAGCCCATCACCGTGGGTGGGGTGGTGGTCTCGAATGCGACGCTGCACAACGAGGACGAGATCGCCCGCAAGGATGTCCGGGTGGGCGACACGGTGGTCGTGCAGCGGGCCGGCGACGTCATTCCGCAGGTCGTGTCGGTGGTGGCCGACAAGCGGCCGGCGGGCGCGGTTCCTTACGTTTTCCCGAAGACATGCCCGGTCTGCGGGAGCCATGCGGAGCGGGAGATCAATCCGCGAACCGGGCGTGAGGATGTCGTGCGGCGCTGCACCGGCGGCCTGACCTGTCCAGCCCAGGCGATGGAGCGCCTCAAGCATTTCGTCTCGCGCGATGCCTTCGATATCGACGGGCTCGGCGACAAGCAGATCGAGCTGTTCTATCGCGAAGGCCTGATTCAGGCGCCGCAGGATATCTTCGCGCTGGAGGCCCGCGACAGGGAGAGCCTGCAGAAGCTGAAAGACCGCGAGGGTTTTGGCGAGACGAGCGTGCGCAATCTCTTCGCATCGATCGAGGCGCGCCGGCATGTGCCGGTCAACCGCTTCATCTTCGCGCTCGGCATCCGCCACGTGGGCGAGACGACCGCGCGGCTGCTCGCCCGGCATTTCGGCACCTTCGACGCGCTGCGGGATACGGCGACGCGGGCTTCCGACCCGACGAGCGACGCCTGGGTCGAACTCACGGCCATCGACGGAATAGGCATTGTCGTGGCCGAAGCGATCGTTCAGTTCTTCGCGGAAGAGCACAATCAGGCGACGCTCGACGCCATCCTGGCCGAGGTCACGCCGGAACCCATGGAGGCGGTGCAGACGGACAGTCCCGTGGCGGGAAAGACGGTTGTCTTCACCGGCGCGCTGGAGCGCATGTCGCGGGATGAGGCCAAGGCCATGGCGGAAGGGCTCGGCGCCAAGGTGGCGGGGTCGGTCTCCAAGAAAACGGATCTCGTGGTTGCCGGGCCGGGGGCGGGCTCCAAGCTCGCGAAAGCCAAGGAATTCGATGTCGAAGTGATCGACGAGGAGACCTGGCTCCGGCGCGTCGGGCGGTTGTGAGAATAAGGGGTGTCATCCCCGGCGGGCTGCTCTGCAGCCCGGGAAGGGGATCCAGAAATCAACCACCATCGCTCGTGGATCCCCTTCCCGTCGCTATGCGACGCCGGGGAGGACACGGGCATTTGCGTCCGGCCAATTCACCTTCCGGGCGTGACATTGCCGCGCCGCTGTGGTCATTGCATCGGCAAAGTTCTTATGGCTGTCGTTGATTGTGATTGGTTCCCATGCTCGAAGGCCTGCCTCCCCACAAACCCACCCATGTCCTGCGCATCGAAACCGACGAAGGTTCTGCGCGGCGCCTGACGGACCTGCTCGGGGAGGTGTTCGACCCGGCGGAGACGGCGGTCGCCGCTTTTGAGATCGAGCCGGCCGATCCGAAGGAGGGTAATGCTGCGCCGCAGCCCTGGCTGCTCGAGGCCTATTTTTCGCGGGAGCCGGACGAGACGGCCATCCGCGACCTTCTGCGCCTCATTGTCGGGGAGAAGGCTGATACGGCGGTGTTCGACGCGGTCGCCGCCAAAGACTGGGTCAAGGCCAGCCTCGACGGGCTGAAACCGGTACGGGCCGGCCGGTTCCTGGTGCATGGCGGGCATGACCGCGATGTGGTGAAAACCAACGACATCGCGCTCGAGATCGAGGCGGCCCTGGCCTTCGGCACCGGCCACCACGGCACGACACTCGGTTGCCTGATGGCGCTGAAGGACGTGCTGAAGCAGCGCCGGCCGCGCCATGTGCTGGATGTCGGCACCGGCACCGGCATCCTGGGGATCGCGGCGGCCAAGGCGCTCAAGGCGCGGGTTGTCGCCGGCGACATCGATCCGATCGCGGTCGAGGTGGCGCGCCGCAACGCGCAGCTCAACGCAGCGGCGGGCCATCTCCATCTTTATGTCGCGCCCGGGGTTCGTCACGCCCTGGCCGCGCGGCCCCGACGCTTCGACCTCGTGTTTGCCAATATTCTGGCGCGGCCGCTCAAGCGTCTGGCGCCTTCCATCGCGGCCGTGCTCGCGCCCAATGGTATGCTCGTCCTGTCGGGGTTGCTGCCCGGCGATGTTCCGGGCGTGCTCTCGGCCTATGCGGCCCAGGGCTTGCGCCTTGCCCAGAAGAGCCAGCGCGACGGCTGGGCGACGCTGCGGCTCAGCCGCGCCGGCGCGGCGTCCCGCAAGGTGAGGCAGTCACACGCAAAAGCCCGCCCCTGGATGTGACCGGGCGGGCTTGTGAACGCAACCATCTCGGCTGTCCGGAAGGCGGTTGTCGCTCCGGGCAGATCGGACTGATGGTTAGATATGCGGGTAGCGCTTCGCCATCTCGTCACGCAGCGCGAGGGCTTCGAGAACGATGTCACGGGTTGCGGCGATAAAGCGGGCTACGCTGTTGAAGAGGGTCACCAGGATCATCTTCATGTTCCTTTCTGTGCTTCCCAACCGGACCCCGACATCGCGGAAGCGGCGATGACGGATCGAGCGAGGCCCCCAGGGCTTCGCCAATTAGTTCGCGGATTTGTCCGCCTTGTGCATCGCCACCAACTCGCGTGCCAGGGCAGGGTAGTGCTGCTCGAAATAGCGCTGGGCCTTGGCCATCTGCGCCGCTTCAATCCGCGCCCACATCCGCTCGATAAAGCTGACTGCCTTCTGCGGCTTGTTCGCCGCCACGGCATAGCCGGATACTGCTACTTCTGCCATCGACGCCTCCGCGTTGCGACGGCCACCGCCGTCTCGTCATGCATTGCAATATAGGGCATGTTGCATGTGCGAAGAAGATGGGTCAGTGCATGTGACCTAAACGAGCCATGCGATGAGCGCATGTCTCGTGCAGTGATTGCGGCACTGTGCTCACGAAATGCCCGTTGCCTGCATGTTTCGGTGTCAAAGCGGGTAAAAACCGCGCTGACGCGTTGTGGCGCCGTTAACCGGCTATTAGTGTTGAATGCATCGGCTCGCGGATGAATGTGGTGGGATCTCAATGGCGTCTTGTGTTTATCAGAGCTTCGACAAGCCCACGTCGGCAGCGACGGGCGGTCCGCGTCTCAAGGCGCTGCGTGACGAGCTTGCGCGACGGGGGATCGATGGCTTCGTGGTGCCCCGCGCGGATCAGCATCAAGGGGAATATGTCCCCCCGAGCGATGATCGTCTTGCATGGCTGACCAGCTTCTCGGGATCGGCGGGCTATGCCGTCGTGCTCGCCGACGCTGCTGCCGTCCTGGTGGACGGGCGCTATACGCTGCAGGTGCGAGATGAAATCGACCTCGACGCCTTCACACCCGTTGCGCTCGCCGAGACGAGCGTCGAGGCGTGGATCGAGGCGCATCTGAAGCCCGGCGGCAAGCTCGGCTACGACCCTTGGCTCCATACGGTGCAGCAGACTGAGCGCCTGGCCGCCGCGGTCGGGGCGGCGGGCGGGGAGCTCGTGGCGCTCACCTCTAATCCGATCGACGCGGTTTGGGCGGAGCGTCCCGCGCCCCCGTCCTCGCCGGTTGTTGCGCAGCCCCTGGAATTTGCCGGTGAAGCGGCGAGCGCCAAGATCGCCAAGGTGCAGGACGCGCTCGCCAAGGCGCGGGTGGGGGCGTTGGTCATCAGCGATCCGCATAATCTCGCCTGGCTCCTCAATATCCGCGGCAGCGACGTCACCCATACGCCGCTCGTGCTCGCCTATGCCCTGCTGCCCACGGAGGGGCAGCCGACCTTGTTCGTCGATTCCACGCGCATCGATGACGCGGTGTCCGCGCATCTCGCCGGTGTCGCCGCTGTCGCCGCGCCGTCATCCTTTGCGGCGGCGCTTGCGGCCGTCGCGGCCAAGGGTGCCCCGGTGCGTCTCGACGCGGCGACAGGTGCCATGGCGTTGAAACAGGCGATCGAGCAGGGCGGGGGCAAGGCGGATATCGGCGCCGATCCCATCACGCGTCTCAAGGCCGTGAAGAATGTGGTCGAGCAGCAGGGCAGCCGCAGCGCGCACCGGCGCGACGGCGTTGCCATGGCGCGGTTTCTCGCCTGGTTTGCGCGGGAGGCGCCCGGCGGCAAACTCACGGAGATCGCCGCAGTCGAGGCGCTGGAGTCGTTTCGCCGGCAGACCAATGCGCTCATGGATGTGTCGTTCCCGACCATCGCCGGTGCTGGCCCGCATGCAGCCATGCCGCATTATCGCGTCACGCGCGCTTCGGACCGGACGATCGAGCCGGGGATCTTTCTCGTCGATTCCGGCGGGCAATATCGCGACGGCACCACCGACATCACCCGCACCGTCAGCGTGGGCGAGGTGACAGACGAGATGCGCGACCGTTTCACGCGCGTGCTCAAGGGGCATATCGCCATCGCGACGGCGATCTTCCCGAAGGGCACCTCCGGCGCGCAGCTCGATGCGCTGGCGCGCCTCTCGCTCTGGCAGGCGGGAACCGATTTCGACCACGGCACCGGCCATGGCGTCGGCTCCTATCTTTCGGTGCATGAAGGGCCGCAGCGTCTGTCGAAGCTCGGAACCGTGCCGCTCGAACCGGGCATGATCCTGTCCAATGAGCCGGGTTACTACAAGGAGGGGGCCTACGGCATCCGCATCGAGAATCTGATCCTCGTGGAGCCGCGCGAGGTCGCGGGGGGCGAGCGGCCGATGCTTGGCTTCGAGACCTTGAGCTTCACGCCGATCGATCGGGCGTTGATCGATCCGTCCTTGATGACCGAGGATGAAATCGCCTGGCTCGACGCCTACCACGCCGATGTACTCGCCCATATCGGGCCGCTCGTCGACGCGGAGACGCTCCTGTGGTTGCAGGAGACGACCCGTCCTCTCCTGTCCTGAGGCCGCGAGGCATCGCGACCTCGGCTCCTATGCCGCCAATGCCCTGAGGCCGACGACGGCGAGAACGCCGATCGCAACGGTGACGAGCAGGGGCAGGCGTGTCGCTGACAAGGCGGCAATGCCTGCTGCGGCGGTCTCGGGCCAGCCGGTCGCCAGCGCGCTCGGCGCAATCACGGCGACGAGAACCGCCGGTGGAATGGCATCGAAAGCCGCTTTGGCGCGCCCGGAGAGGGCGAGCCTGCCGGCGAGCGCAATGCCCGCGATGCGCGTGAGATAGGTCACCGCGGCCATGGCGAGAATGGCGATCAGGGCGGAACTGTCGATGCTCATCGTGAACTCATGGACATGTCCGTGGCGTGCCTTCGCAACCGGCGCTCGCATAGGCGGCAGCAATCCCGGCGATCGCGCCGGCGACCACATGCCAGGGAGCGCCGACGGCGCAATGGGCGAGGGCTGCCGTCATGGAGCTCGCCACGACGGCGGCGAGGGCCAGGCGGCTCGTGGTGAAGCTGGCAATCAACCAGATCAACAGGGCGGTGAAGGCGAAATCGGCGCCGATCGCGCCGGGATCCCCCAGGCAGTTGCCGAGCTGTGTGCCGATCAAGGTGCCGGCGATCCACGGAGCGGGCACCATGAGCGCCAGCGGAAACCAGAAGGCGGGCGTGAGCGGTCTGTGCAGAGCCCGCCGTTCGGACAGCGCCCAGGCCTCGTCTGTCAGGAAGAAGAACGCCGCGATCCGTTGCCGTGACGTGAAGGCCTGGGTCTTTGGTGCGAGCGAAACCCCCATAAGGATATGGCGGGCGTTGATCAGGAAAGTGGAGAGCACGATCGCCGCGATAGGGACCGGTGCAACCCACAGGTCCACCGCGGCGATCTGGGCGCCGCCAGCAAAAACCAGCATGGACATCAGGCTGGCCTCGAGGACGGTCAGTCCTTTGGCCGTCGAGACGGCGCCGAACAGGACGCCGACGGGCATGACGATGGCGGCCACCGGGGCGATGGCGATCAGCCCGTCCAGCCATTCGGCCTGCGCGGTTGCGGGGACGACGCCCTCCTCCTCCAGAGGTATCTCCTTCACCCCGGTCATCGCGCGATGACTTTGGGGCGCGCGGATGGCCGACCGCGGATAGGCATCGCATATGCAGCGTGACTGAAGTGAGAAGAACAATAACGCATCGGTTTTCTCTTCAATTTTTAAATATTTACCGGATCTGTCAGTCATATGGGTGCGGTGAAGATAATAAAATGCTTCGTTATCACGATCTAAAATGTATTGTTTTTTCTGCACATGGAGGCTCAATCGATGTCATCGGGCGCAAGGTGCCAGTATCGGTGGGCCGTTGTTGGGGATTGACGCACCATTTTGCCAAAATAACCGGGTGATTTCTGGCTATTCCATGTCGTGCACCGGGGCTTGCGATGCCGGTGCCGCTTCCGCGGCGGGCACGTCGCTGTCCAGGGGGCCTGGCGCCGTGACATAGGCCGCGGCGATGCCGGCCAGGGCGCCCGCGGCGACATGCCAGGGCGGGCCGAGCGTGAGATAGGTGAGGGCGGCTGTCCCGCCGCTCGCCGCGATCGTGGCGGCGGTGCTACGCCCCTTCCAGAATCCGGCAATCAGTCCGATGAAGAGGGCGGTGAAGGCGAAATCGGCGCCGATGCTCCTGGGGTTGCCGAGAAGGGAACCAGCCGCGGCTCCGGCGAGGGTCGAGCCAACCCATGCCGTGGGCAGCACCGTCGCCATGGCAAACCAATAGGCGGGCGTCAGGGGGGCGGTAGCGGCGCGCCGTTCCGCGAGCGCCCAGGTCTCGTCCGTCAGGAAGTGGAAGCCGAGATAGCGCTGCAAGGGCGAGAACAGCCCCGTCTTGGGGGTAAGCGACGCGCTCATCAGCACGTGTCGCGCGTTGATCAGCAAGGTCGAGAAGACAATCGCGGCAACGGGGACCGGCGTCGTCCACAATTCGACGGCGGCGAACTGGGACCCTCCCGCGAAGACGAGCACGGACATCAGTCCCGCCTCGGCGATCGTAAGCCCCTTGGCACTGCAGAGAGCACCGAGCAGAAGTCCGATCGGGATGGCGGCGATGGCGACGGGCGCGATCGCGGCGATACCGGCACGCCATTCGCGGGCCCGGGCCTTGCTCCGCGAAGGCATCGGCTGTGCACGATCATGCATGTCCCACCTCGAAAGCATGCAACGGGATGTCAGGGCAGCGGTGTCAAGATACCGCGGCGCGATAGGCGCCGGGCGTGATACCGATGCGGGCCTTGAACGCACGGGTGAGATGCGCCTGGTCGCAGAAGCCCGTCGCGGCGGCCGCTTCGGCCGACGTTGCCCCGCGCCGCAGTTCCCCTTGCGCGGCGATCACCCGCCGGTCGACGAGGAAGGCATGGGGTGTCAGACCGGTCTCCCGGCGGAAGGCGCGGATGAGGCGATGGCGCGGCAGACCTGCCTCCGCCGCCAACCGGCTCAGGGACAGGTCGTCCGCGTAGCATTCCGCGATCAGACGGCCGAGACGCGCCACACGGTCCGCCTCACGGCCGGTCGCCGCGCGCGGGGTGAGCCGGGCATGATGGGTCAGGCAGTGGGCATAGGCGCGGTAGAGGAGCTCCTCGCCGGCCTGGATGTCGCCGGCCTGGATGTCGCCGGCCTGGGTGTCGCCGGCCTGGGTGTCGCCCTGGGCATCCATCGCCGCGTGGGCGGCAACGAAGAGCGAGACGCCGGCGGGATCATGCACCACGGTGTCCGGAAAATATGGGATGTCCGTCGCGTTCTTCTCACTGAGTTCAGCCGCGATCTCCCGCATGAGGTCCACGGACGGGTAACTCATGCGGTAGCAATATCCGCCGCCATGGGGCGCGCCGTCATGCACCTCGCCGGGGTTGACGAAGACGAAGTCGCCGGGCCCGGCATAACCGCGCACGCCGCGAACGGTCCAAGTCTCGCAGCCGGCGATAACCGAGCCGATGACAAAGGTGTCGTGCGTGTGCGGGACATAGCGATAGGTGCGGAATGTCGCTGTCAGGCAATCGAGTTCCGCGAAATTCGGGCAGGCGAAGAAACGCGTGCGCTCGCCCTCCGCCAGGGTGAAAATGCCCATGGCTTCGTTGGTGGCCGCCTTGCGGCTGGCGTTCGTGTTTCCTTCCATGCGCGAATTCTAGCGCAGCCAAATCCGCTGTCTTGAAAAAAAGTTATGGCCGGCTCAGGCTGCGCCCGAACCGACCGCCTTCGTGCTGGTCAAACGTCAATCCGACGCCGCCGGCTTATTTCCGGTGGGATTGGTCTTTGTCCTTGCCGGCCCCGGGAGCGGACTGCGGGCTCTGCTGGCCGTGAGAGCCGGACGCGCTCTTGCCGCTGCCCGATGTATGACCCTGGGACGGATGCATATCCTTGTGCATGCCCTTCTGGTCCTGCTTGCCCGTGTCGTGTCCACCTTGGTTCGGCATGATCATCTCCTTATGACCGTATGCGTGACCGAATGTGCCGGCGAGACGTCGACCAGATCTCCCGGTCGCACCGCCATCCGTCGCCGGCGCAATAGGTAATAGCTGGGTCGGGTCTTTGTTCCGGTATCTACTGGCGAAACATCAAACAACCATCTGCGAACCGTCAATATGTCGCAAGTGTGATCTTATATTGATCATTATAGGAATAAATTTTATTTGGATTTATTGCCAAGATAGCGCTTCTGCGGCCCGGTATCGGCTGTATTGTCTATAGAGATTGCTTTGAACGTTCAGTCGTTTCAACCTGCGGCCGGAGCCAACCGTCGAACATTTGCGCATTGCCGCGTCGCAGCCTGGAGTCAATTCGCCGTGAGAAAACGGGGGGCGGATGTTCGTGGCTAAGGCGTCTCGTCGAGGCGCTTTCGGAAGAAGACAACCCGTTCCGTTTCGGCAAAGCCGAGTGCGGCATGCATGGCATGGCTCGCGTCGTTGTCGGCGCGTGCATCGGAGGCGAATTCGCGACAGCCAAGCTTACGGCCCCAGGCGGCGACGGCGGCCACGAGGGCACGGGCCACACCCTGGCGGCGAAAGGCAGGCGTCACGAAGATGCCCTCGAGAAAGACGACGGGTGACGTCTCGCAGCCGTTGACATAGTCATGCCGCAGGCTCGCCTCGGCAAAGCCGGTGATCTCACCGGCATCCGATAGGGCCATGAGCGCCAACAGCCGCTGCGGCTCTGCCAGTACGGCCGCGATCTCGCTGCGATGGTCGGCGGTGGGGCAGTCCGGCCAGAGCGCCGCCCGCAACGCGAGCCAGCCGGCTTCATCATCCTGCCGGGCGTGCGTGACCTGTACCATGCTGGGCTCGAACGACATGCAGGATGGTTCTCCTTAGTCCTAGCATCCTCCGCGCGGAGGGCAATCGTGTTGGCACGGCGGCGATCACGGCGCTTCGTGGAAGGTCTTCACCCCCCACCCCTTACCCCTCCCCGCAAGGGGGAGGGGGATCGGCTGGCGGCGTTGTCCATTTTCCAGCCACTCTGCGTGGGTCGGGAGATGGCGGTCTTGAGAGATGGCGCACTTGAGAGATGGCGGACTTGGGAGATGGCGCACTTGGGAGATGCCCGCGACGTTTCCGCGCCCCTCCCCGCAAGGGGGAGGGGTAGGGGGTGGGGAATAACCCCTGCTAGAGCATTTTCGCGTTTCTCCGAATCGCGAAAATGCTCTATGTCTTTGTTTTAGCGCATTTTCTTCACGCGAACCGGTGTCCACTTCGCTCGAAAATGCTCTAGCCCTGCCGCTGGACGAAGCTGTCGAGCACCATCTTGCGGCCGGCCTTGTCGAAATCGACCGTCAGCTTGTTGCCGTCGACCGCGGCCACCGAGCCCGGCCCGAACTTGATGTGGAACACCCGATCCGCGGGTGCGAATTCGGAAGCGGGGCCCGACGACTTGGCGACAAGTTCCCCCTCGATCAGCAGGCCGCCGCGCCCTGAACCGGATGCGCCGCCGTAGCCGCCGCGTCCCTGTGCGAAACCGCCGCGGCTGCCGCCGCCGCTAAAACCTCCCCTGTTCTGGGCACGCTGCCAGCCTGGTGTGGCATAGGATGAGGAGAAGGAGTCCACCTCATCGAAACGGCTCTTGCCATAGCCGCCATAGGAGAAGGCGGCGGGGGCCTCGGTGACCTCGACGTGGTCCTCGGGCAATTCGTCGATGAAGCGGCTTGGGATCGTCGCGTTCCACAGGCCGTGGATGCGGCGGTTGGAGGCGAAGAAGATTTTGGCGCGGCGCCGGGCGCGCGTGATGCCGACATGGGCGAGGCGGCGCTCCTCCTCGAGCCCCGCGCGACCGCTTTCGTCGAGGGCGCGCTGGTTGGGAAAGAGCCCTTCCTCCCAGCCGGGCAGGAAGACCGTGTCGAACTCCAGGCCCTTGGCCGCATGCAGCGTCATCAGGCTGACGCGGTCTTCCGTGTCGTTCTCGACCGCGTCCATGACCAGCGAGACATGCTCGAGGAAGGCCCGGAGATCAGGGAATTCCTCGAGGCTGCGGACCAACTCCTTGAGGTTCTCCAGGCGCCCGGCAGCCTCCGCCGAGCGGTCCTTCTGCCACATCTCGGTGTAGCCGGATTCCTCAAGGATCATCTCGGCAAGCTCGGTCTGCGGCGTCGTGTCGATCAGCGAACTCCATCGCGAGAAGGCCGAGAGCAATTCGCGCAAGGCGCCGCGTGGCTTCGGCTTCAGCTCCTCCGTCTCGACGATGAAGCGCGCCGCCTCCATCAGCGGGATGCGGGCTGCCCGCGCATGCGCATGCAGAACCTGCACGGTCGCATCGCCAAGGCCGCGCTTCGGCGTATTCAGGATGCGCTCGAAGGCGAGATCGTCGGCGGGCTGGGCCACGCAGCGGAAATAGGCGAGCGCGTCGCGGATCTCCATGCGCTCGTAGAAGCGCGGGCCGCCGATGACGCGGTACGGCAGGCCGAGCTGCACGAAACGATCTTCCAGCTCGCGCATCTGGGCGGAGATGCGCACGAGGATGGCGATCTCTGAAAGATTGTGCCCCTTGGCCTGGAGCGCCTCGATCTCCTCGCCGACGAGGCGCGCCTCCTCCTCCGAATCCCAGGCGCCGGTGATCGTCACCTTCTCGCCCGGCTCGTCGTCGGTGCGCAGCGTCTTGCCGAGCCGGCCTTCATTATGCGCGATGAGATGGGAGGCCGTGGCCAGGATATGGGCGTGCGAGCGATAATTGCGCTCCAGCCGCACCACCACGGCGCCGGGAAAATCGTGCTCGAAGCGCAGGATGTTATCGACTTCCGCGCCGCGCCAGCCGTAGATCGACTGGTCGTCATCACCCACACAGGCGAGGTTGCGGTGGCCGGGCTCGCGCCCCTGGGCGAGCAGACGGAGCCAGAGGTACTGGGCGACGTTGGTATCCTGATACTCGTCCACCAGCATGTAGCGGAAGCGCTGCTGATACTGAGCGAGGACATCCGGGTGCTCGCGGAACAGCCGGATGGTTTCGGTGAGGAGATCGCCGAAATCAGCCGCGTTCAGGATCTTCAGGCGTTCCTGGTAGTGGCGGTAGAGCTCCGCGCCGCGGCCGTTGGCAAAGGCGGCGGCTTCGCCATGCGGCACCTGGTCCGGCCCGAGCGCCCGGTTCTTCCAGCCGTCGATATGGCTCGCGAGCTGGCGAGCCGGCCAGCGCTTCTCGTCGAGATTGGCAGCCTGAAGCACCTGCTTCAGGAGGCGGATCTGATCATCCACGTCGAGGATGGTGAAATCGCTCCGCAGACCGACGAGTTCGGCATGACGGCGCAGGATCTTCGTCGAGATGGCGTGGAACGTGCCGAGCCAGGGCATGCCCTCGGCGGCGGGGCCGGCGAGCATGCCGACGCGCGCCTTCATTTCGCGCGCCGCCTTGTTGGTGAAGGTGACGGCGAGAATGTCCGAAGGCCGTGCCCGGCCGGTGGCGATGAGATGGGCGATCCGTGTTGTGAGCACCCGGGTCTTGCCCGTGCCGGCGCCGGCAAGCACGAGCACCGGCCCCTCCGTGGTCTCGACGGCCAGGCGCTGCTCGTGGTTGAGGCCGGCGAGATAGGCCGCGGGCGCTGCGGCCGCACGCGCGCGCTCGCTGAGGCTCCCGCTGCGCGGCGCGATCCGTGACGCCTCGGCATCGCTCTCGCGCTTCGGGGGAGGGTGGTTCAAACCTTGATTCATGTGCCGACCTTGGACCAAAACGCGAACGGCGTCGAGCTTTCACAGGGCACGGGTGGCGCGATTGCGGCGCTGCCCACACCAAAACCGTGGTGCCTGACGGCTTTGATCCCCATATTGATGATACGCCCTGATATAAGTACCGGGAGCGTTCGATGGGAGGGTCGGTGCGATGTGTACCGCAATGCGTGCGAGTGTTTCTTGGGATCGATCAATGGGTTGGGGTCGAGCCATGGGTTGGGATCGATCCATGGGTTCCTTGAAGCAAGACAGTCTTGCGCCGCCAGCGACAGGCGCAGGGAGCGCGGGGAAGAGCATTCCCAGGAAGACTTTCTCCGGGATTGCGGGCGTGTTGCTGATTTTGGCCGGTGCCCAGGCCGCTTTTGCCCAGGCCGATAGCCAGCTCCAGCGCAACTATGAGCAGCAGAATCGCGCCATCGAGCGCCAGTTGCAGGACAACAGCCAGCAACAGCTTCAGCAGCAACAGCTGAACCAGATCCGCGGCCAGCAGATGCGCCAGCAGCTCACGCCTCCGCCTTACGTGCCACCGCCGCCGCCGGTGCAGAACTTCAGGCGGTAGGTCAGGCGGCGTCATTCGCCGCGCGCGCCGCAGGGCAGGCCGGTGTGCAAAGAGGTTCTGTGAGCGCCTGTTTGCGCGGCGCCCGTGTTTTCCTTTCGACACGGGCCAACCGTCGACACGGGCCGCGCGCGCCGCTACAAGAGCCGCGGACCTGGCTGCCGCAGCGCCTTGCGTGCTGCGCATAACGCAAGAACAAGGGGCTGATCGAGATGTTGCAAGCCGCGCCAACCGGCATCCGTCCTTCACCGGAAGCCGTCGCCGCCGTCATCAACGCGCTGGCCGCTGATTTCGGCGCGCGGCTCGTCACCAGCCACGCCGTCCGCGAGCAGCATAGCAACACGCTGACCTGGGTTCCGAGCCAGCCGCCGGATGCCGTCGTCTTCCCCGAGACGGAGGAGGAGGTGGTCGCTGTCGTCAAGCTGTGCGCCGCCCATCGCGTGCCGGTCATCCCGTTCGGCACCGGCACGTCCTTCGAGGGGCATGTGAACGCGCCGCTGGGTGGCATCTCGATCGATACCAGCCTGATGAAGCGTGTCGTCGCGGTGCATGCGGAGGATTTGAGCTGCACCGTCGAGCCCGGCGTGACGCGCAAGGAACTCAACGACTTTCTGCGTGACCAGGGCCTGTTCTTCCCCATCGATCCCGGCGCCGATGCCTCCATCGGCGGGATGGCTGCGACGCGCGCGTCCGGCACCAATGCCGTCCGCTACGGCACGATGAAGGACAATGTGCTGTCGCTCACCGTCGTGACGCCGGAGGGCGAGGTCGTCAAGACCGCAAGCCGCGCCAAGAAGTCCTCCGCCGGCTATGATCTGACGCGGCTCTTCGTCGGCTCTGAAGGCACGCTCGGCGTCATCACCTCCATCACGCTGAAGCTGCATGGGATCCCGGAAGCGGTATCCGCCGGCATCTGCCCGTTCCCAACGGTCCATGCCGCCTGCGACGCCACGATCCTGACCATCCAGACGGGTATTCCCGTCGCGCGCATCGAGCTTCTGGACCAGACCATGGTCCGGGCGGTGAACCTGCATTCAAAGCTTGGGCTGCCTGAGAGCCCGCTGCTGCTGGTCGAGTTCCACGGCACCGATGCGAGCGTGCGTGAGCAAGCGGAGCGCTTCGACGAGATCGCCAGGGATCTGGGCGGCGGCCCCTTCATCTGGGAGACCAAGGCGGAGGACAGGTCGCGTCTGTGGCAGGCGCGTCATGACGCCTATTGGGCGACGCTTGCGCTGCGCCCCGGCACCCGTCCGGTGCCGACCGATGTCTGCGTGCCGATCTCGCGCCTTGCCGATTGTGTCGAGGAGACGCGCGCCGACATTGCCGAGGCCGGATTGATCGCGCCCATCGTCGGTCATGTCGGCGACGGCAATTTCCATGTCCAGCCCCTCGTGAATACGGACGATCCGGCCGAGATCGAGGTGCTCGAAGCCTTCCTGCAGCGCCTCGTGATGCGTGCGCTCGCGATGGGCGGCACCTGCACCGGTGAACATGGCGTCGGCCAGAAGAAGATGCATTATCTGGAGGCTGAGCATGGCGCACCCGCACTCGACCTGATGGCGCGGATCAAGCGGGCGATCGATCCGCTCAACATCATGAATCCCGGCAAGATCGTCGATGTTTAATGCGCGGATGCCCTCGCAATGCCCATCGAGGACGATACGGTGCTGGAGGTCGTGTCATCGTAGAAGCGTCGCAGGGATGCGTCGCCACCGGGTGTGAAGAGTTAGGTTTGCGGCCGGAATACGTCCCCGTTTCAGGGCCGTGAGGCTCGGGCCGTGCGAGGATGTGATCCTATCTCTTTGTGCGAGCATCGGATTTCTTCGACGGCGGGGAGAGCCTTTTCGGTCCGATGCTCTGGCCATTTTCGCGCGAAGTTCGTTAGTATAAGTGAGACTGTAACAGCCGCTGGACCCTGTTTCCTCAGGCCGGCTGTCCCATGACCGATCGATCGATGAGCCGTTAAGCGTGCGCGATATCCTGACGATCATCGCTGGCCTCGTTGTCGTCGTGCTCTGCGCGGCGCTCGCCGTGCCGTATTTCGTCGATTGGGAGGCGCGGCGCGGCGACGTGGAGCTTGCGCTGTCGCGCGCGCTCGGCTTGCCGGTGATGACGCAGGGCGACATCAATCTCAGGCTCCTGCCCACGCCACGGGTGGTGCTCGGCCGGGTCACGATCGGGACGCCGTCCGCCGGCCGCCCCGGCATCACCGCCAATACCCTGTCGGTCGAGCTCGAGACCGCGGCCTTGCTCTCGGGAGCGATCCGCGTGGTCGAGGCGCGGTTCGTGCGCCCGGTGGTGACGGCGGTCGTCGAGGATGACGGGCGCGTGCTGCTTCCCGAGCTCAGCAACTCCCTATCCATGCCGATCACGGCCTTCGGCATCGAGAAGCTCGAGGTCGATGACGGAAGGCTGCACATCATCGAAGCGGAGGGCGGCGTCCGCGACATCGGGCCGATCAACGCCGAGATCCAGGCTGCGGCCCTCGCTGGACCCTGGCGGATCACGGGGCGTGTCGGCGACATTCCCCTGCGCCTGTCGACCGGTACCGTCGATGCCGACGGGCGCCTTCGGGTCAAGGGGGGGATCGGCGATCTCACCGCGCCCCATCTCGATATCGATGGCGATGTCACCCTGGCGTCCGCCGCGCCCGGCCCATCGCGCGCGCTCGCGCCGGCGTTCACGGGCAAGCTCGGGGTGGTGATACCGCTGCCCCAGGCCGAGGCCGCACGCGCGGAGCCGGCGCATCAGGGGGCTGAGGCGCCCCCGGCATTGGCCATGACGGCGACTGTGACGACATCCGGACGGCGCCTGAGGGCCGAGATGGTCGAGGTGACCAATGCCAATGGCGGCTCCAGCCTCGCGCTGACGGGCACCGGTGAACTCGACCTCGGACGGAACGGCCCGGCCTTGTCGATGGCGCTGACGTCGCGCCGGTTGGAGGTGGCCCAGGGCAACGGTTTTGCCGGTCATTTCGGCGCCGTCGGCGAGACGCTCGTCACGACCCTGCCGTCGCTGAAGGCGTCCATCGGTATCCAGGCCGCGAGTTTCGCATTCGCCGGCGAGGAGTTCGGGCCGCTCGACCTCGTCATCGCGCGGCAGGGCGGCAAGGCCACGATCGAGCGTCTGACCCTCGCAGGGGCGGGTGACGCGCGGCTGGAGGCCGCGGGCGATATCGCCTTCGGCACGGCAACCGCGTTTTCCGGACGTGTCCAGTTCAGTACAAAGGAGCCGGCGCGCCTGGCCCTTTCGCTGGGACGCATCGGCCTGTCCAGACCCTTGACGGAAGCAATCGCCGCGCTGCCGGCCGCGCGGGGCACGGCCGACCTCTCCCTGTCCCCGGCCGTGTTCGCCGCGCGCAACATTCGTTTCACATCTGGTGATGCCACGCTCTCCGGCCTGTTCCGCTATACGCCTCCGACCGGGGCGGAGCGGGCTCGTTTTGACGCGCAGCTCGCCGGCAAGGGACTGGATCTCGCCAGCCTGCCGTTGCTTGACACCGGCGCAGGTGGCTTGACAGGGGCGGACCTCGGCCTGGCGATCGATCTTGAGGCGCCCCGCTTCGGGACGATCGCCTCTCCGGGAGGCCGACTGAAGGCGCGCATCACGCGTGATGCCGAGGCGCTGACAATCGCCAGCGCCGAGATGACGAATGTCGATGGCGCGAATATGAGCCTTGCCGGTCGCATCGGCCGCGCTGGGGGCCAGATCGATGGGCGCTTGACCGCGCCGCGTCCGGCGGTGGTGGCGGCGCTTGCCGCGCGCTTCCTGCCGCCTTCTGTCGCCGGGCCGCTGCAACGTCTCGCGCCGCTGGCCGCCCCCCTGACCCTGTCCCTGAAGGCCGAGCGGCGCGATGCGGGCGCCCCTGTGTCGGCCACCATCGAAGGGGAGGCCGGCGGCACCGCCTTCCGGACGGCGCTCAATCTGCCCGCCCAGGAGGTGCAGAAGGCAGCCAAGGCCGATGATGCCCGCGTCGCTGTCGAGCTCGTCGCACCCGATGGCGTCAATCTCCTGCGGCAGCTGGGCGCTGACGTCGTGCCTCTGCCCGGCATCGGCGAAGGGCGGCTTGTCCTCGATGCGAAGGGCCCGACCCTGGCCGATCTCGCCGGCACGGCCGAGCTCAAGGTGGCAGGCGCGGCACTCTCGGTGGCGGGGCGCCTCGGCGCGCCGGAGCGGCCCGGTGGCGCGGCGGTGCTGGCGCAAGGCAAGGTGAAGTTCGCCACGGAGGATCTGGCGCCGCTGGCGCAGGTTCTCGCGCGTTCGTTTCCCGGGCTTCAGTCCGGAATGGCCGCCAATCTGGAGGCCGATGGCCGCCTGACCGCGGAGGGCGTCGCCCTCACGGGTCTCAAGGGGGATGTGGCGGGATCCCCTGTCGCGGGCCGGCTTGCCATCAATGAGGATGGCCGGATCGACGGGGCGCTCACCGTCCCGCGCGTTGCCTTTGCCGATCTTGCCGCGCTGGCGCTGGGGCCGGTGGCGCCGCCGGCCAAGGGGCAGATCTGGTCCTCGCAACGCTTCGTCCAGGCGGCGCCACCGGTCATCGGCAAGGTGGAGCTCGGCTTCGGCCAGCTCGACGTCGTCGACGGCATGGCCTTGACCGAAGGCAAGCTCGTGCTGGACCTCGCCCCCAACGGCGTTACCGTGAGCGATGTCACGGGGCGCTTCGGCGGCGGCTCGGTGCTTGCCACTCTGAGGCTCCAGCGGCAGGGGTCCCTCGCCACGCTGACAGCCAATGTCGGGCTCAAAGACGTGGCCGCGGCGGCCCTCTTCGGCAGTGCGCGGGGTGAGCAGCCTTCCGGGCGGCTTTCCGGGCATATGGAGGCCGGCAGCTCCGGCGAGAGCGTCGCGACCCTGGTCGCCAACATGGCGGGCGGGGGCGAATTGCGCAGCGTCGGCGCAACGATCCCCGCGCTTGATCCGGCCGCGATCGCGCGTGGCCTTGGCAAGCTCATGGCGCAGGAACCCATTCGGGCCGAGGCGGCCCTGGTTCGCGACGCCATCGCAACCGAGCTCGACAGGTCGCACTGGGTTCTTCCCGAGGTGGTGCTGCCCTTGTCCGTCTCGGGCGGGACACTGCGTTTCGGGCCGGTCGCGGTCGAGGATCGCGATACGCAGTTGCGGCTCGCAGGCACGGTCGACCTCGGAGCTCTCACCCTCGACGCGCGCGGCCTGATGGTTTCGCGGCAGTTGCCGCAAGGCTGGAGCGGGGCGGCTCCCGAGATTGCTGTGTCATGGCGTGGTCCGCTCACGCATCCCGCGCGCAGCGTCGAGGCGGCAGCGCTCGCCAATGGCCTTGCGGTCATTGCACTGGCGCGCGAACTCGACCGTATCGACAAGCTGGAGGCGGATGCCAAGGAGCGTGCCGAGCGGATCCGTCAGCTGCGCCTGGAGCGCGAGCGACTGGCGGCGGAGAAGCGGGCCGCCGAACAACGCGATAGCCAGGACCCCAAAAGGCAGGAACCGGCGACCACGGGTGGCACCAACAGCCTGCCGTCGCAGGAGCCGCCGCCTCCGGCCGACAGCAGTCCGGCGGCGCCAATCGTCTCACCTCGCTCGGAGATCCCGGCGATCGTGCCCGCGTTCGCGGGCGATGAGAGTACGGCGATCGGTGCGGGGGAAAGGGAACCGCAGGACAGGCCATCGCTGAGCAGCCATGGTGTACGCCCCGCTCAATCCGTGCGCGTCCCGACCCAGCCGGCGACGAGCGCACATGCGCCATTGAGCGTGCAATCCTTGCCGCTGCCGCGGGCCAGTGCTCCGCTCGACCTCCGCCCGCCGAGCTCCGTTCCCTTGCGGTAGAGCAAATCCGCTTGGATGGAATCGTCTGATGCCATCTAAGCCGGTGAATTTGCTCGTCTATTTCTATGCGGAGCCGATCTGCGAAAGACGGATTTGCTCTCGCCGGGGGCTTTCAGTTCACGGCACGCTTGCGATAGTGCTCAAGGATCGTGACCCGGATCGCCGAGGACAGATTATTCCCGGCGCGGCTCGCATCGATCGCTGCGATGAATTCCGCAATGGGCCGCCCTTGCTCTGCGGCGATTTCCTTCAGCGCTTCCCAAAAAGGTTCTTCAAGCGAGACACTCGTGCGATGGCCGGCGATAACGACCGATCGCTTGGCGACCAGGTTACGCCCCGCGGCCGCCTTCTGGTCGGTGGCCATCATGATGCGGGTTCGCCGTCGGCGCTCCCTTCAACGCCTGGGGACTGTCCCAGGCGATGGGCTTCAAGCCGGCGCTTGTCGCGCTCGTTCTGAACGTCACGCGCCCGGCGGAGAGCCGAGGGCTCTCCAAACCGAGCGCGGTTATGGTCCGCCTGCGTCTCGCGCTCAGCACGAAGCTTCGCTTTACGCATCTGCCTCAGATTGACGATTTCAGCCATATTCGCCCCGTCCTGCGGTGGCCGGAACTGGATAGCCGGCTCAAGCTCTTGTTAGGCGGGCATCATATCGCAAGTTGCGGCTTTCTGGAGGCAGCCCTGGAAGTCGTAAGCTCCTATGCTAATGGGGGCTCAGCATATCCTCCGGCCGGACGATGGCATCGAATTCCTCTGCCGTCACCGCACCCGATTTCAAGGCCTCTTCGCGCAGCGTGGTGCCATTGTGATGGGCCGCCTTGGCGATGGAGGCCGCCTTGTCGTAGCCGACCTTGGGTGCGAGCGCCGTCACCAGCATGAGCGAACGCTGCATGAGCTCGTTGATGCGGCTGGTATTCGCCTCGATGCCGACCACGCAGTTGTCGGCGAAGCTCACGGCTGCGTCCCCGAGCAGCCGGACCGACTGCAGGAAGGCATAGCCGATCACAGGCTTGAACACGTTGAGTTCGAGATGGCCCTGGGAGCCCGCGACGGAGATCGTCGTTTCGTTGCCCAGCACCTGGGCCGCGACCATTGTGATGGCCTCGCACTGGGTGGGGTTCACCTTGCCGGGCATGATCGAGGAACCGGGCTCGTTCTCCGGCAGCGACAGCTCGCCGAGCCCCGAGCGCGGGCCGGAGCCGAGCAGGCGGATATCATTGGCGATCTTGTTGAGACCGGTGGCAACGCTGACAAGCGCGCCATGGGCGAAGACCATCGCGTCATGGGTCGCGAGAGCCTCGAACTTGTTCGGTGCGGAGGTGAAGGGCAGGCCGGTCAGCTCGGCGACCTTGGCGGCGAAGGCCTCGGCGAATTGCGGATGGGCGTTGAGGCCCGTGCCGACGGCCGTTCCACCCTGCGCCAGGCGGTAGAGATCCTCGAGCGTCTTGTTGATGCGGGCCATGCCGAGTTCCATCTGCATGGCATAGCCGGAGAATTCCTGACCGAGCGTGACGGGCGTCGCATCCTGCAAATGGGTGCGGCCGATTTTCACGACATCCTTGAAGGCTTCGGCCTTGTCGCTCAGCGCCTTGTGGAGGTGGGCGAGCGACGGCAGGAGGTGGGCGGTGATCGAACGGGCCGCAGCGATGTGCATCGCGGTCGGGAAGGAGTCGTTCGATGACTGGCCGCGGTTCACGTGGTCATTGGGGTGGACCGGCTTCTTCGAGCCGAGTTCACCGCCGAGGATCTCGCTGGCGCGGTTGCCGATGACCTCGTTGGCATTCATGTTCGACTGGGTGCCGGAGCCCGTCTGCCAGACGACAAGGGGGAAATGGTCGTCGAACTTGCCGTCCATGACCTCCGTGGCGGCGGTCGCGATCGCGTCGGCAAGCGTCGGATCAAGCGTGCCGAGGTCCTTGTTGACGAGCGCGGCGGCGCGCTTCACCAGCGCCAGCGCGTGAACGAGAGGAAGGGGCAGGCGCTCGCCACCAATGCGGAAATTCTGCAGAGAGCGCTGCGTCTGCGCGCCCCAATAGCGGTCCGCGTCGACATCGATGGGGCCAAAGGAATCAGTTTCGCTGCGGATCTTGGGCATCAAGCGCTCCTGTCACGGTTTGGGCAGGCCATATAAGCCTTGAGGCCCGGAGTCGAGAGGCACCCGCAGGAGAAATGTCATTGCAGCAGGAGAAATGTCATCGCAGGGTCTTTTTTGATCCGTCGCCGGCGCGAAGACGAACGTCCCCTGCACCCACGCAAGGGCCAGCCCCGGAACGCGCTGCGCCGCAGGTGAACGCAGCCAGGTCCCGAAACTCAGTCCTGGCGCGGATCCTCTGGCGGTCAGGTCTTTTTGCGAAATGCGTCGAGGCTGACCACCTCGGCCCCCGCTTCCGCGCCGGCTTCCGCCGGTTCAGAGGCAGGTGATGATTTCACGGCGGGCTTTGCCTTCGAGGGGGTCGCGCCAGCATCATCAACGCCCGCGCGCGGATCAGGGCGCTTGGCCGGAGCAATGCCCGGCGTCCCCGACTTGTCGGTCTCCGCTCGCGGCCCGGAAACAGGGCCTGCACCCTTGGCGTCGTCGGCCTCCGCTTCGCTGTCCGTCTCGAATTTCAGTCCGAAATCGACGGAGGGGTCGAAGAAGCCGGTGACGGCCTCGAAGGGCACGAGGAGGCGCTCGGAGACGCCGGAGAATGAAAGCGACACTTCGAAGGCGTAGTCCGTGACCGCGAGATCCCAGAACTGATGCTGGAGCACAATGGTCATATCGTCCGGATAGCGCTCGCGCATGCGCGCCGACAGCCTGACGCCGGGAAAGCGTGTGCGGAATGAGATGAAGAAATGATGGTCGCCAGGCAAGCCATCACGCGCGACTTCGGAAAGAATCTTGCGCACGGCGCCGCGCAAGGCTTCCTGGACGTGGAGATCGTAGCGAATTTGATCCTGGGCCATCAGCTCGGAACGCTTGGGACAAACAACGGACAGGCGGAAAGAAGTGGAGGCTTCTGTTGCCAGGTGCCTCCGAACCCCGCCCGACGGGGCTAACCGCCGGGACTTTGAATCGGATACCTAAACTGCGTTACGCAGCCTGGGCAACCGGAGCATAGTTGTCGTTGGCAACTATATGTTCGGCCCGATAACGGCGGAACCATGCCGAGCAAAAGTCCACCCTTTACACCCTCGTCGATCCTATTTCGCCCCCGCCGAAGGGCAGCCGCCGCGCATGCACGCTGTCGCCGCTGCCCTTTGGTGGAGGCGCCGGGTACCGCCCCCGGGTCCGAAAGGCTTATTGCGATGGCCGTTTATCGCCATAGCCGTCTTGCGACGGCACCAATAATATAGGGGGCTTGATGGCCGCTGGGAAGATCGTCCGAGCGCGTGATGCACAATCAGGGATACGCTCCCCGTATTTTTTTGGCGCGGGCGGGCTCCCGTCCGGCTTCATCTCCATGGAATGAAGGGCCGGCGCTCGTCCCAACAGAACCGAGTGCCGAGCGCTGCAACGCGACATGTTTCGCGCCTTCTTCCCACGCGCGGCGGATATGGGCTTTCTCATCAAGCGAGGGGAAGCCAGCGGCCGCTGACACCCAGGATATGGCGGTGATGTATCAGGATTGGCGCCAGATGCGCCGTAACATTCGAAAATCCCTAGTGTTTTTCGCATATAGGCTCGCTGCCCCCGCATCGTGAAACCAAATGCATTCCCGAAGTATTGTCATTCCGATCAGCATTTTCTGATCGCCTTTGTGAGGTAATGACATGTTGAAACGTTCATTGCTCGTTGCTGCGGCCGCAATTGCTGGCGGCATCGTATTCTCCGCACCGGCCTCGGCTCAGGTTCTCCTGGCTGGCAACTATCTCGCGGGTACGGGCTATCTCGCGGGTACGAGCTATATCGCGGGCGGCCCCGTCTATTTCGGCGGTCCGGTTGCCGGTCCCTTCGTGCCCGGCTACGCGCTGGCTTCTGGTGAGTTCGGCGAGCGCGTCTATGTGCG
This sequence comes from Chelatococcus asaccharovorans, assembly GCF_003201475.1. Classification (GTDB taxonomy): domain Bacteria; phylum Pseudomonadota; class Alphaproteobacteria; order Rhizobiales; family Beijerinckiaceae; genus Chelatococcus; species Chelatococcus asaccharovorans. The sequence goes on from NZ_QJJK01000009.1 coordinate 283,140, forward strand.
TGCGGCTCCGCTCGTCACGCATGTCGTGGCTGCGCCCGTCACGCAATTCGTGGCTGCTCCTCAAGTGCGTACACGCGTCATCACCACACGTGTCGTCTCGACCCCTGTGGTGACAACGCGGGTTGTGCGCCGTCATTACGTCGTGGCCACGCAGCGCCAGGTGATCCGTCGTGTGATCCACCGGGCCGCCTACACGACAGTGTCCCCTTGGACGAATGCGGTTTACTACAGCTACTAACGCTTTGAATGATTGCGAATTTGTATGGGCACGTGCTCACAGTACCGTTGACTTGCACAATGCGGCTTTTCGGATCGCGCGCATATCTGGATCCAAAGGTCCGAAGGCATCTGGTAGGGTGACGATTCGACCGGAACAGGGCATTGTGCCGGGATCTGTGGTGGGGCGGCCGCCGGCTAGCGGGGCTGCCCCCCACATCGTTGTTGATGATGGCGAATCGGCAGACAATCGAACTCTGCGGGAGCCATGCCGTCTGCTATGGATAGGCTTGAAGCTTCGGCGCGCCGGAACCATCTTGAGCGGGCCCGGCGGCTATCGCGTCTTCGGCCCGTCCGGCGGCGCCTCCGGCTTATGCGGCAGGTGGACCATGCAGGCCTATCACGACCTTTTGCGGCGCATTCTCGACGAAGGGCATTCGAAGTCCGACCGCACCGGTACGGGCACCCTTTCGTTATTTGGCTATCAGATGCGGTTTGATTTGACGCAAGGGTTCCCCCTCGTCACGACCAAGCGCGTGCATCTGAAATCGGTGGTGCACGAGCTTATCTGGTTCCTCAAGGGCGACACCAATATTCGCTATCTCAAGGACCACGGCGTCAGCATCTGGGACGAATGGGCCGACGCGAATGGCGATCTCGGCCCCGTCTATGGCCGCCAGTGGCGCTCCTGGGCCGCGCCGGACGGCAAGACGGTCGATCAGATCGCCTGGGTCGTCAACGAGATCAAGCGTAACCCCGATTCGCGGCGCCTCGTCGTCAGTGCCTGGAATCCGGCCGATCTCGACAAGATGGCGCTCGCCCCCTGTCATTGCCTGTTCCAGTTCTACGTTGCCGACGGCCGTCTCTCGTGCCAGCTCTACCAGCGGTCCGCCGATGTGTTTCTGGGCGTGCCGTTCAATATCGCGAGCTATGCCCTGCTGACCCATCTCGTCGCGCATGAATGCGGGCTCGGCGTCGGCGATTTCGTGCACAGCTTCGGCGACGTGCATCTCTATATCAACCATATCGAACAGGCACGCCTGCAGCTGTCGCGCGATATCAGGCCCTTGCCGCATCTCAGGCTCAATCCGGCCGTCCGGTCTTTGTTCGACATCGGCTTCGACGACATCGCGTTCGAAGGCTACGCGCCCCATCCGGCCATCAAGGCGCCCGTTGCCGTTTGAACGCCGCTTCCGGGTTGCGCCAACGGCGGCCAAGCTGCACCGGCCATGGCTGGCCGATGGTCGGTGGCTGGCGTTGAACCCTGTTAACGAGAATGCGATGATGCCGTTTCCCGCCTTCAGGCGCCATCATTCCGTATGCCGATGACCAGGCCTCTCGCTTTGATCGCGGCGGTTGCCGACAATGGCGTCATCGGCGACGGCAATCGCCTGCTGTGGCATCTGCGCACCGATCTCCAGCGTTTTCGGGGCCTGACCCAGGGGCGACCGCTTCTCATGGGGCGGAAGACTTACGATTCCATCGGCCGGCCCTTGCCAGGACGCGCCATCGTCGTGTTGACGCGGGACGTTGCCTTCGCGCCGGAGGGTGTCGCGGTGGCGCACGATCTGGCGGACGCGCTGCGGCGCGCGGAGGCGGCGGCGGAGCGCCTCGGCGCCGACACGGTGATGGTGGCCGGAGGCGGAGAGATCTACGCATTGACCTTGCACCTCGCCGCCCGCCTTCACCTCACGCGCGTGCATGCTGCGCCGGACGGCGACACGGTCTTTCCCACCTTCGATCCCTGCGATTTCAGGGAGACTCTGCGCGAGGAGCATCTGGCCGGGCCGCATGACGATCACGCCTTCACTTTCATCGACTATGTCAGGCGCGGGTGAGGGATCGCCTCTCCACGTTCGGACAATGTTTGGATTTTCTTGGCTTTCCGCCATCCCTGATACGCTCGTGAGTTGACGAAGCGCGGTTTTAACCCCACTTGCGCTTGACATGGGCCCCCCAGGCAACCCATCAACCTTGAGCAAACTCTTCGCGGGCGCGCCATGCGGAGGTGCTGATGACCTGTCGCAGGGGGGCGGCCCCGGCGTCTGAACGGGGCGGAATTTGATGGTTTGGGATCAGGCTCGGGCCGGCTTTCGCGCCGGAATGGACCGGAACACCAGAACACGGCGGTAGTGAGGAACGGCTAAGCATGTCTTGGAGCAACCACAGCGGCGGTCCGTGGGGCCAAAAGCCCGGCGGTCCTTGGGGATCGGGCCCTTCGGGAGGCGGCGGCGGCAATCCGCCCGATCTCGAGGACTTCATCCGGCGTGGCCAGGACAAGCTGCGCAATATCATTCCGGGCGGCGGCGCCAGCGGGCGTGGCATCGCGCTGATCGCACTAGGCGCTGTGCTGCTGTGGCTCGCCACGGGCTTCTATACGGTCCGTCCCGACGAGGTCGGCATCAACATGATCTTCGGCCGCTATGTCGGCACGACCGGCGAAGGTCTGCGCTATAATTTTCCCTATCCCATCGGCTCGGTGATCAAGCCGCAGGTGACGACGGTCAACACGATCGAAGTCGGCCAGCGCACGGGCGATACCTCGCGCCGTGTTGCGACGGCACGCGAGGTGCCGGAAGAGAGCCTGATGCTCACCGGCGACGAGAATATCGTCGACATCAACTTCACGGTGCAGTGGCAGGTCAGCCCGTCGCGGCCGCAGGATTATGTCTTCAACCTGCAGAACCCGGACGCGGCCATCAAGGCAGCGGCCGAGAGCACCATGCGCGAGATCGTTGGACGGCGTAACATCCAGTCGGTGCTGACGACCGATCGCGGCGCGATCGAAGCTGAGGTTCGCCAGTCGATGCAGAAACTGCTCGACGAATATGGCGCCGGCGTCGAAATCCGCCAGGTTCAGCTCCAGAAGGTCGACCCGCCGCAGCAGGTCATCGATGCCTTCCGCGACGTGCAGGCGGCCCGCCAGGATCAGGACCGCATTCGCAATGAGGCCGAGACCTATGCGAGCCGCGTCGTGCCGGAGGCGCGTGGTGAGGCCACGCGCATCATCCAGGCGGCCGAGGGCTATCGTGAACGCGCCGTCGCGGAAGCGCGCGGTGCCGCATCGCGATTCACGCAGGTCTACGAGGCCTATGCTGCGGCACCGGACGTCACCCGTGAGCGCATGTTCATCGAGACGATGGAGCGTGTGTTGTCCGGGTCGGACAAGGTGCTGATCGATTCCAAGGAGGGCCAGGGCGTCGTGCCGTATCTGCCATTGGGTGAACTGCAGCGGTCGACGCCGCCTGTACAGGGTTCGACGGTGCGTCAGGGAGCCACGCGATGAGCAGCGCCCTCAAGACCGTCGGCATCATCGCCGTCCTCATCCTCCTCGTGGTCTTCTACAGCGCGACTTTTGTCGTCAGCCAGACCCAGCAGGCTCTCGTTCTGCGCTTCGGCGGCGTGCGCCAGGTCATTTCGAGCCCTGGCCTCTACTTCAAGGTGCCGTTGATCGAGAGCGTGGTCTATCTCGACAAGCGTGTGCTGGACCTCAACCTGCCCGAGCAGGAGGTGATCGCCTCCGACCAGAAGCGTCTCGTCGTCGATGCCTTCACGCGCTATCGCATTACGGATCCCGTGCGCTTCTACCAGACGGTCAGCAACGTGGCCGGCGCCAATCTCCGGCTCGCCAATATCATCAATTCGACGGTTCGCCAGTTTGTGGCTGACGCGACCTTCACGGAGATCGTGCGGACGCGCCGCGAGGAGCTGATGCAGCGTATCCGTCAGGAAGTGAACACCCAGGCGAACGGCCTCGGCATTTCCGTGGTGGATGTGCGGCTGCGCCGCGTGGACCTGCCGCAGCAGAACAGCCAGGCCGTGTTCCAGCGCATGCAGACCGAACGCCAGCGCGAGGCCGCCGACATTCGCGCCCAGGGCTCCGAGCTTGCGCAGGGCATCAGGGCTCGTGCCGACCGCGAGGTGACGGTTATCAAGGCCGAGGCGAGCCAGAAGGCGGAAACCTTGCGCGGCGAGGGCGATGCGGAGAGCAACCGCATCTACGCCGAAGCCTATAATCGCGATCCGAGCTTCTTCGCCTTCTTCCGCTCCATGCAGGCCTATGAAACGGGGCTTGGCGCGCAGGCCGCGGGGGGGACACGGCTCGTGCTCTCACCGAACTCGGATTTCTTCCGCTACTTCGTTGATCCGGCGGGGAAACTGCCCGGGCAGGCGACGCCACCTGCTGCCCGCCAGGGCGCACCGGCCGCCAATCCCTGATCAAGCATGCGGCGGGATCCGGACCGTGGCAGCAGCGCGCTCGCGTACAAGAAAAAATGGCGGGTGGATATGGCGGGTGGACATTGCATGTGGACATGGCATGTGAAGGAGGACGCCCCTCCTTCATTTGTATCGTGATGGCAAGCAGGGGCTTGGCATGACCGATTTCTTGGCCGCGTTGGGCTTGTTGCTCGCCATTGAAGGAATCGTGTTCGCCGCCTTTCCCGCCGCAACGCGCAAAGCGCTCGCAGAGGCTGCGGAGGCTCCAGTCGAACGGATGCGTGTCGTCGGCGTTATTTCAGCGGTCGCCGGCGTTTTCATCGTCTGGGTTGTGCGAAGTGGCGTGATCTAGGGTCAGAAGAACGCCGGCGGAATTTGATCGGGCCTTTGCATCCGCTGCCATATCTCTGCCGTCGCCGTGAGCCACTCGTTGACGGGGAAGTGACAGAGGAGCCGTCGCAGGGCTGCCTCATTCGTGCTTCAATAGGTGCCGCCCAGAGGCGGCGTTGGTTTCAAGAGATAGAGGGCTTCCATGGCCGGTTTTCCGACGTTATCGATGTCCTTGGTGGCGACGAAGGCAAGGCGGGTCGCATCTGCGATAGCGATTGTGTCGGCCGTCACGCTCGCGGCACCGCTGCCAGCATCGGCGCGGGGCCCGGAGTCCTTCGCAGATCTCGCCGACCAGGTGACGGATGCCGTGGTCAATATTTCCGCGGCCACGACGGGCGGGACGACGCGGGAGCGCGCGATGCCGCAGTTGCCGCCGGGCACGCCCTTCGAGGATCTGTTCGAGGAGTTTTTCAAGCGCCGTGGGCAGGGGGGCGATGCGCCGCAGGCCCCGCGCCGCGCAAGCTCGCTCGGCTCGGGCTTCGTGATCGATTCCACGGGTATCATCGTGACCAACAACCACGTCATCGGTGAGGCCAACGAGATCACCGCCATCTTCAATGACGGCACAAGGTTGAAGGCCGAGCTTCTGGGCAAGGACGCGAAGCTCGATCTCGCGGTGCTCAAGGTCAAGCCCGACAAGCCGCTGAAGGCGGTGAAATTCGGCGATTCCGACAAGCTGCGCATCGGCGACTGGGTGATCGCGATCGGCAATCCGTTCGGGCTCGGCGGCTCGGTCTCGGCGGGCATCGTGTCCGCGCACAACCGCAACATCGATCAGGGCCCGTACGACAACTACATCCAGACGGACGCGGCCATCAACCGTGGCAACTCGGGCGGCCCGCTGTTCAACATGGCCGGCGAAGTGGTCGGTATCAACACGGCGATCCTGTCGCCGACGGGCGGATCGGTCGGCATCGGCTTTGCCGTCCCCTCGTCCATGGCGGCGACGGTCGTCGACCAGTTGCGTGAATTCGGCGAAACCCGCCGCGGCTGGCTCGGCGTGCGGATCCAGGGCGTCGATGACCAGACCGCCGAGGCGCTGGGGCTGGAGAAGGCCCGTGGCGCGCTTGTGGCCGGGGTCGACGAGAAGGGGCCTGCCAAGCCCATCGGTATGGAAATCGGTGACGTCATCGTCAAGTTCGACGGCAAGGACGTGAAGAGCGCCCGAGATCTGCCGCGTATGGTGGCGGCGACCCCCGTTGGCAAGGATGTCGAGGTTGTTTACCTCCGCAAGGGCAAGGAAACCACGGCCACGGTGAAGCTCGGCCGGCTCGAGGACGGCGAAAAGCAGGCGAATTTGGCGAAGGATAGCGGCGTCGAGAAGCCGGTGGCGCGCAAGGCGCTCGGCCTCGATCTGTCCAGCATCACCGACGATCTGCGCCGCCGGTATTCGATCAAGGATGACCTGAAGGGCGTGGTCGTCACGCGGGTCGATCCCAATTCCTCGGCCGCCGACAAGCGGATCCAGAGCGGCGACGTCATCATGGAGGTCGGCCAGGAGTCCGTCTCCTCGCCGGCCGACGTCACCAAGCGTGTTGAGGCCTTGAAGAAGGATGGGAAGAAGTCCGCCCTTCTTCTGGTGGCCAATGCGCAGGGCGAGGTCCGCTTTGTCGCCGTGACCATCGAGTAGTAGCGCAGGCGGGGCTATCCTCAGCCTCTCATCAATGTTTATGGCGGTCGTCCCGATGGTTCGGGACGACCGTTTTCTTTATGACGGAGGCCGCGTGTAGACAGAGACCGCGCCCGGGACGACATGGAAGCTCGCCGGCGTCTTCCCCGTCAGCTCGCCATCGGTATTGATGCTGCGCGGACGGCGAGTCTCGACCGTGCAGGCCGTCGTGGCGAAGGTCATGACGTCGCGCCAGCGTCCCTGCGTGCCCTGCTTGAGGGCGGGGACGAGGGCGAGCAATTGCCACCAGTGCTGAACGCCGAGGCTGTAGACGTGAAGCAGGCCGTCATCCGGCCGCGCGTCGAGGTCGACTGTGAGGCCGCCGCCGTAGTGGCGACCGTTCCCCACCGACACCTGGACGGTACGGAGGACCTTGCGCTTGTCGTCGTGCTCGATCGTCACGGTGAAGGGACGCATGCGCGCCAGGATGCGCAGGCCCGCGAGCGCATAACCAAGGGTGCCGAACCGCTTCTTGGCGTCGGCTGTCAGCTCCCGCGCGAGATCGGCGCTGAAGCCGATGCTGGCGACATTGAAGAAGGGGACGCCGTTCACCTCGCCGAGATCGATGGGGCGGTGATGGCCTTCCACGATGATGGCGGCCGCCTCCACCGGGACGGCGGGGATGCCGAGGCTGCGGGCGAGATCATTGGCGGTTCCCAGAGGGAGAATGCCGAGCGGCAGATCAGTCCGGGCGAGAGCAGGGGCGGCGCGGTTCAGCGTGCCGTCACCGCCGCCGATGATGACGCAGTCGCAACCGGCTTCGCGCGCCTTGTCGATGGAAACAGCGACTTCCAGCGGATCGGCCTCCATGAGCGCGATGCCACCGGCGCGCAGGCGGTTGAGCGCCGCCTCGGGGACTCGGGATCCGTTGCGCGCCTGCCGATTGACAACCAGCAGGGCCTTGCGGGCGGTTTCTGGCACGATGATCTCCGCGTGGCTGCATCGCCCTGGCGAGCAGCATGACAGGCTGATAGTTGCAGTGAGGTTTCCGGGGAATGATTATGGCGCCGTTGCCACTCCTGCCGCACCGGATAGGCAGACAGCGGCGTCCACATCGATCTTCTTCACCATGCCCCATATTGTGGGGGGACCACGGTCACACAACGGCGCGATGAGGATAAAGATTGCGGTTCGATCTGACGGCTATGTCAAAGGGCCTGATGCGCGAGGTCGGCCTGGTCGCCGCTCTCCTGGTGGCGGCCGGCGGCATTCTGGGCTTTCTGGCAGTTGCCGAGGACATGCGGGAAGGCGAATTGCAGGCTTTCGACACCGGCATCCTGCTCGCCTTGCGCAACCCCCAGGATCTCGCCGATCCCATCGGACCCCAATGGCTGGAGATCGGCATGCGGGATATCACGAGCCTCGGCAGCATTCCGGTGCTCGCGCTGATCGTTGCCGTGGTGATCGGCTATCTCGTCCTGGCACGCAAGCCCGGCGTCGCTCTGCTCGTCGCGATCTCCGTCGGCGGCGGATTGCTGCTCGGTCATCTCCTGAAGCTTCGCTTCGAGAGGCCGCGGCCGGATCTCGTCGCCCATCTCGTCGATATTCATTCGCTCAGCTTCCCCAGCAGCCACGCCATGCTTTCGGCCGTCACCTATCTCACGATCGGGGCTCTTCTGACGCGCGTCGAGCGAAGGCGCATCGTCCGCCTGTATATCCTCGTGGTTGCCGTCGGCCTGACGTTGCTCGTCGGCCTGAGCCGGATCTATCTCGGCGTGCACTGGCCAAGCGACGTCTTGGCGGGCTGGTGTGCCGGCGCGGCCTGGGCCATGGGCTGCTGGGTCGTGCTTGCCCTGGCTCAGGGGCGGTGGGTGCGGGGAAGGGATGGCGTGACGCCACCGCCTTCGGCGAGGAGCGCGGTCGAGCCGAGGTGAACGGCCAGCGCGCGGCGCACGCAAAGGGCGTGGAACTGCGTCGTGTGCATGGGTTCTCCATCGAGATTGACGTGCAACACGTCATCCGAGGTGAAGTCGATCCATGGGCTCTTCACGCGGATCACGAGCTCCTCGATCGCGACCGCGCCTTGGCTGAGCAGGCGGCCGAACGCATCCAGGCGCTTGTCCGGACTGAGTTCCGGCAGGATCATCAGGTCAAGCAGGCCGTCGTCGATGAGCGCATCGGGGCACAGGCGGATGCCGCCGCCGGCCTGCCTGCCGTTGCCGATGGCGAGCGCGAGAAAGCGTCCCTCCCATTCAAAGCCCTCGGCGCGGAAACGGCCGCTGTTGGACGAGAGTTCCCGGAACCGGGACAGGCCCGTGAGCAGATAGGCAAGCCCGCCGAGGTGGCGTTTCAGTTCAGGGTCTGTCTCGACGGTGACGCGTGAGCCGAAACCGCCCGTCATGACATTGATGAAACCGCGGTCGTTGATGCGCCCGACATCGATGACATGCGCGGGTCCCTCCGCGGCCAATCGCAGGGCCGCCGTCATGTCGGTGACGGGGATTTCCGCAGCTCGCGCGAAATCATTGGCGGTGCCCAGCGGAAGGATACCGAAAGAGCAGCGCTCTGGCGGACGGGCGGTCAGGCCCGCGGAGAAGACCTCGTTGACCGTGCCGTCGCCGCCACCGGCGACAATGACATCGACATCCCCGTGGCGTGCGGCTTCCACGGCCTCCTGCGCCATCCGGGCCGCATCGCCGGCTTCGTAGGTCACGCGAACGCCAATGCCATGGCCGTCGCGGCGCAAGCTGCGGACCGCCTGGCGTACCCTCAGATCACCGGCGGCCTTGCCATGCAGAATGATGCGGAGCTTCGTCATGATCCGTCACCTTAAGCCTTCTGTTGGCGCCCGTGTGAGAGCCGGGATACCCGGCACACCAGCGCGGATCGCTTGCGAGAAGTCCGAGCTCCCGTCGGCCGCGATGGCACGCTCCGTGATGCGGCCCCGCGCCCTGAGCGCCTCGACGCTGGTGTGGGTGTCGAGGCCGCCGACGTCGTAGATATACTCCGGCAGGTACCCTGACAGCACCAGCCGGTAGTCCATGGGCAGGCCCGGCACGATCCGCTTCACCATTTCATAGACGATGGTGGTGCAGTTGGCGGTGATGGTGTTGTAGAAGCGAGGCCGTTCGATGAGCGCATTCGCCGCCTCGACATAGGCGATGAAGAGTGAGCGCGCGGCCTCCTTCGGCATGCGGATCCGGTAGATATAGGTGTCCTCGCCGCGCACATTCGGACGCAGCCGGATGATATCGCGCTCGTCAGCGGCGACGATGCTGGTCTCGAACTCCTTGAAGAAGCCGCCGATCTCCGAGAAGCTTTCATTCTTTTCCTTGCGGATCTCGACCGAGAAGACGACGAACTGGCCGTCGGCGAAGCCGAAAGATACCAGCGTGTGGGCGATTCCCGGCCGTCCCCAGTAGGAGAGAATCATGTCGACGGAGGTCAGCGTGTCGAGGTCATAGCGGCGTGTTTCCCAGCGCGGCGTGTAGTCGGTCTCCGTCCGCCACGCGAAGTTGCGGACGTTATGCAAGGTGACGCTGTTGCCGTTGATCTCCGCCGAGAGCATCTCGGCGACGTCGTCCGCCCATTGGCGGTTGTTCGATGGCTTGATGCTGCTCCACCACAGGCCAAGCCCGATGAGCACCACGGCATAGAGGAGAAGCGATCGCCAGTCTCCCCGGACCAGCATGACGATGGTCAGGAGCGAAAGTAGCCCCCATGCGGCCATTGCCGCGTAGCGACCGTAGACGCCGACAGGGAGCCTGAACCACAAGGCCCCTGACCACCAGATCCCGCAGAGGATGATCGCGACCACGAGAAGGGCGACCACGATCATGCGCAAACCTCGTGGAATGGGGGAGCGGTGATGCGTGGCGAGGGGCGGTGCCTGCCGCAGGTCAGTCGGCTCGTCGGGTGAATTCATCACTGTGGTAGCCCTGGGCGAAGAGGAGGGCCGTGAGATCGGCGTGGTCGAGGCGCGCATGGGCGGCCGCGGCCACGGCTGGCTTGGCGCGGAAGGCGACGCCGAGGCCGGCTTCCCCCAGCATGGCGAGGTCGTTCGCGCCGTCGCCGATGGCCACCACCTCATGAGCGGCAAGCCCGAGTTTTTCGCGCAGCTCCTGCAAGGTGGCGAGCTTTGCCTCGCGCCCGAGGATAGGCTCCTCGACCGTGCCCGAAAGCCTGCCCGCCTCGGTGATGAGCCTGTTGGCGCGGTTCTCGTGGAAGCCGAGGGTCTCGGCGATCTTGTCCGTGAACAGGGTGAAGCCCCCCGAGACGAGGCAGGTATAGGCGCCGTTGGCGCGCATGGTCGCGAGCAGCGTGCCGCCACCTGGGGTGAGCGTGATGCGCTCGGCGATGATGCGATCGACGACCCCGACGTCGAGCCCCGCCAGCAGGGCGACCCGTTCGCGCAAGGCCGGCTCGAAGGCGATCTCGCCGCGCATGGCGCGTTCTGTAATGGTCGCGACCTTGTCCTTCAGGCCGACGAAGTCGGCGAGTTCATCGATGCATTCCTGGCCGATCATGGTGGAATCCATGTCGGCGAGGAACAGCCGCTTGCGCCGATCGGCCAGCCGCTGGACGATGACATCGACCGGCAATCCGTCGAGGGCAACATGCACGCGCTTGGCCATCACGCGCGGGTCGGGGTCGGCTGCGTCTTCGATCGCCGGCCGGAAGGTGATGTCCACGGCGATCGCCGGATCGAGCCTTCTGGACGCGCCCGCTGCGGGGAGGGCTTGCGCCACGCGGGCGATCAGGGCATCGCTGAGGAGATCGCTTCCCGGGGCGGCGACCAGCGTTGCGACATGCGTCTCAGGGGTGTCGGTCATGCGATTTCGGTGGCCATGCAAACGGGGTGGATCGGAAAGGACGTGAACGTGTCGGACAGACTGCGAGCCATTCTCATCGCAGGGCCGACCGCATCAGGCAAGTCCGCCTTGGCGATAAGCCTCGCGCGGCGGTGCGGCGGCGTTGTCGTCAACGCGGATTCGATGCAGGTCTATCGCGACCTCAGGATCATCACTGCGCGGCCGGATGAAGACGAGGAGGCCATGGCGCCCCATGACCTCTATGGCCATGTCGACGGCGCGGAGAACTATTCCGTCGGCCGCTACCTCGCCGACATCGCGCCCGTGCTCGAATCGGCGCGGGCTGCGGACCGGCCGGTCATCATCACGGGTGGTACGGGCCTTTACTTCAAGGCGCTGCTCGAAGGCCTGTCGGATATCCCGACGGTACCCGAGGAGGTGCGGCGCGACGTCCGCACGCGCGCCGAAGGCCGCGACACGCCTTTGCTCTACGCTGATCTGGCTGTGCGCGACCCCGCGAGTGCGGCACGGATCGGGCCGACGGATCGCCAGCGCATCCTGCGCGCCATGGAGGTGCTGGCGGCGACGGGCCGTCCGCTCACGTTCTTCCGCAGCCACAAGCGGCCGGGCCTTCTCGCGAAGGCCGAGCGGCTCGCCCTGTTCCTCATGCCGGAGCGGGCCGAACTCGTCCGCCGCATCGATGCGCGCTTCCTCGCGATGATGGAACTAGGGGCGCTCAAGGAGGTGAGGGCGCTCGCGGCGCGCGGGCTCGACCCGGATCTTCCGGTGATGCGCGCACACGGGGTGCCGTGGCTCGTGCGCCATCTCCGGGGGGAGATCGAACTCGACGCGGCGGTGCGGGAGGCGCAGGGCGACACGCGCCGCTATGCCAAACGGCAGTTCACCTTCTTCCGGCACCAGCTCGCGGGCTTCCGCTGGGTCACACCGGAGGAAGCGGGTTCCGTCGTCGCGGACCAGGGATGGCTGGCGCTTGCGAAGGCTCGCAGCGCGGAGGGGGGTGAGATCCGTTCCGCTGTCACATCAACGCCATCGACATCGCGCTAGGAGGAGCCGCACCTCATCCCAGGAGCGGCCCAATGATCACGCGACGCAGTACCCTGAAAATCGGCGGCATGGCCGCCCTCATGGCTCCCTTTGCGGGCTTCGGCGCCACAAGCGCCGGCGCGCAGGCCGGTCCGGATTTTCGCTTCGGCATCATCGCCGATCCGCAATATGCGCCGGTCGTGCCGAACCTGAAATCGAACCGATACTACGCCAACAGCCTGTGGAAGCTGTCTGAAGCCATCACCACCCTGAACAGGGAGGATCTGCAGTTCGTAGCCACCCTTGGCGATATCATAGATCGTCACTGGCAGAGCTTCGACGATATCATGCCGCTCTATGATGCGCTGAAGCACAAGAAATTCTTCCTGCTCGGCAACCACGACTATGATGTAGCTGCCGACTATCTCAACTCCGTTGTGCGGACGGCGGGGATGCCGAGCGCCTATTACGACTTTACCGGCGGTGGCTATCGCTTCATCGTCCTCGACGGCAATGACGTCAGCCTGTTTTCGACGCCCAAGGGCCATCCGAAGCAGGAGATCGCCCGCGAACGTCTGAGGAAACTGCAGGAGGCCAACGCCATGAACGCGATGACCTGGAACGGTTCGCTCAGCGACGAGCAGTTTGCATGGCTGCAAGCGACCCTGGACAAGGCCAAGCAGGCAGGCGAAAAGGTCATCATACTCTGCCACTATCCCGTCTTTCCCGCCAATGTGCACAATCTGTGGGACAGCGAGCGGATCGTGGATCTCCTGACGAGCTACGACAATTTCGTGGCCTATTTCAACGGCCACAATCACGCCGGCAACTACGGCGAAGTGTCCGGCAAGTATTTCGTCAATTTCAAGGGCATGGTCGACACGCCCGATATCTCGGCGTTTTCCGTGATCGAGGTGTATGGTGACAAGATCGCGATCCGAGGTTTCGGCCGTGAGACGAGCCGAAGCCTGAGCATCCGCACCGTCTGAAGCTGCGGCTCACACCAGCTCGTCGGTCACCACGGTGAACTCAGCGAGGCTCGCTGGCCCGAAGCTGGTCGAGATGGCGACGTCGGTTGCATCACGGCCGGTCGCCATCAGGATGCGGCCGATGCGCGGCGTATTGTGCCGGGCATCGAAGGTGTGCCAGCGGCCACCGAGCCAGACCTCGAACCAGGCGCTGAAATCCATCGGATAATCGACAGGCGGGATCCCGATGTCGCCGAGATAGCCGGTGCAATAGCGCGCCGGAATATTCATGCAGCGGCACAAGGTTATGGCGAGATGCGCGTAGTCGCGGCAGACGCCGATGCGGTCCGCGAAACCGCCGGCGGCCGTGCGCGCCGTCGAGGCGTGTTCATAGCCGAAGGTGATATGGTCGTGCACGAAATCGCAGATGGCCTGGACGCGCGCCCAGCCGGGCGCAGTCTGCCCGAAGCGGCTCCAGGCTTCATCCGATAGCTTGTCGGTGTCGCAATAGCGGCTGCCGAGAAGATAGATCAGAACGTCGTCCGGCAGGTCCTCAATGGGATGCTGCTCCGCGTCCGGCGTCACCGGGTCCGGCTCGCCGCTGTCGGCCATGACGAAGTCCGTCGACAGGGTCAGTATCCCGGCAGGAGCGGTGAGGCGGCCGCAGCGATTGCCCATGCTGTCGATGTAGAAGGAGATAGGCACCGGCGGATCGGTGGCGATGATGTGCGGTGTCAGGAGATCGGCGTCGCGCGAGGGATGGATGCTGAGAAGAATGAGCATCGGCGTCGGCTGAGGGCAGTCGTAGGCGATCTGATACCCCGCACGAATCTTCATTGCGACTCCCTTTTTGACTACGCCCAGCATCACCCGATACCAACCGGCACGCGGGGTGGAGCACCGCGGCCTTGCAAGGTCAGTTCTATGAAACGGCCTGATAAATAGGCAATGTCTGCGCTAATATCGCTGATCCACAACGCGTCGCTCGCCGTCGCGTTCCGCTGCTCCGGCCGGAATCTCCGCTTGGCCTGCGTCAGATCGATCCGACGCACGATCTGACGACGGATCTGACGAGACTTGCACTTCGACGACCATGTCGAGCGCATCGCCCGACAGGCCGATCCATGTGCCGGACAGCGGCACCGCCTGGCTCGGGTCCCGGGCGACAGCCACCCGGATGAGATCCTTGTTGCCGATGATGCCGTTGGTGGGGTCGAATTCCACCCAGCCGGCGCCAGGCAGATAAACCTGGCACCAGGCATGGGTCGCCCCTCCGCCGAGCCGTGCGGGGCCGTCGCGATCCGGCACGTAGAGATAGCCCGTGACGAAACGCGCCGCGAGACCGAGCGAGCGGACCGCTTCCATCATCAGCAGCGCGAAATCGCGGCAGGTTCCCTGGCGCAGCGCCAGCGTCATGGCGGGAGGCTGGATCCCGGCCTCACTCCGCCGGCTGTACCGGAAGCTCTCCTGGATGGCGCAGGTCATCGTCATCAGGAGCGTGCCGGTATCCGTCGGATGGCCGACGCGCAGGAACTGGCGTGCCCAGTTGGACACGACGTGGTCGGGATCGGGATAGTGGGGCTCCATGCAGCGGGCGAGATCCGGCAGTTCCTCGGCGCTATAGGCGAAGGGATAGGTCTTCGCGTCGGCATCCATCTGGAAGTCCGGGGCGTTGAGCGGCGAGTGTTCGAGCTGGATCCGGCTGTCGAAAGTCAGCTCGCTGGCGCGGCCGGAGAAGCGGGCCAGTGCGACGCAATTGCCGAAGACATCGTGAATCCAGCGGATCGAGACGGGCTTCGGCGTGATCATCAGCTGGCTTTCCAGGAGCCGCTGGTCATAGCTGTCGCGGGGGCGGAACATCATGCGATGCTCGCCGAAGGCGACCGGTTGCCGGTAGCGATAGGTCGTGACATGCCTGACGGTGAGGACGGTCATCGCGGCGTTGCCGGATAACAGAATATCCGATCGCGGGGCCGGGCCAGGCTCCGCCCCATGCGGATCATCATACAGGTCCTGAGCGCGATCCTCGCGATCGCGCCTGTGCTCCGGTCTGGGCATGGCCAACGGCCTGTCACCTTCATCATCGTTCGATCCCCGTCGCAGCGTGTCACGATTCGCAAAGCCGGGGTTTGCGAAAATCGTACCAGCCAAAAGGATCTCTTGCGTCTGGCATTGTCAGTCTATCACCGATCGCGGGGAATGCCCCGCGAGGCGCCCTTCTCGGGGAAGACTGTGGCCGTTTCGCGAGAGGCGGCCCTCCGCATCGCGATCGGGACACCGGCTGTGGCCGACAGGCAGCAGTCACACGGAGCGGTCATGGAATGAGCGGCGATTGCCCAGGGGATGGGCAGCTGGAGGGCGGGGCGGGCAATTAAATTTCGCCCTTGCCCGTCTTAATGGCAATTTCTGTCTTGACCCGATCCGGGCTCTCTACTAACGTCCCGCCAATTCTGGTTGAGGATGACGAGCGCATGCGCGTGAAGCTTATTGTATCGGGGGCGCCATCGACGGAGCGGGATTGACCCCGCAGGTCCGTTTGGTGGCGCATGCAAGGCTCCTTCGGGGGCCTTTTTTGTTGCCCGATCCGGATCCGTCTCCCAAGCGCGACGCAAGACGTAGCGACTTCTACTCGTCGCGATCTCCACTCGGAGCGACTTCCACTCGGAGCGAATTTCATGAGCAAGACCAAGAGCGAAACGGTGAGCGAAACAGCAAACGAGACCATGAGCGGCGCCGAGATGGTCGTGCGGGCGCTCCAGGATCAGGGCGTCGAGCATCTCTTCGGCTATCCCGGCGGTGCTGTACTTCCCATTTATGATGCGCTGTTCCACCAGGACACCGTTCGCCACATTCTGGTCCGGCATGAGCAGGCGGCGGTTCATGCGGCCGAGGGCTATGCCCGCTCGTCGGGCAAGGTCGGCTGCGTGCTCGTGACCTCCGGCCCGGGCGCGACCAATGCCGTGACCGGCCTGACGGATGCGCTCATGGATTCGATCCCGGTCGTCTGCATCACCGGCCAGGTGCCGACGCAGTTGATCGGCTCGGACGCCTTCCAGGAGGCGGATACCGTCGGCATCACCCGTCACTGCACCAAGCACAACTATCTCGTGAAGCGGATCGAGGATCTGCCGCGCGTCCTGCACGAGGCCTTCTATGTGGCCTCGCATGGTCGGCCGGGTCCGGTTGTCATCGACATCCCGAAGGACATCCAGTTTGCCAAGGGCGCCTATGCGCGGCCGACGGACAACCAGCACAAGACGTACCGTCCGGTGGTCTCCGGCGATATCGAGAGGATCCGCGCCGCGGTCGCGCTGATGGCCTCGGCCAAGCGTCCGATCTTCTACACCGGCGGCGGCGTCATCAATTCCGGCCCTGAGGCGGCCAGGCTGTTGCGCGAACTGGTGCGGCTGACGGGATTTCCCATCACATCCACCCTGATGGGTCTCGGCGCCTATCCGGCCTCCGACCAGCAGTTCCTGGGCATGCTCGGTATGCACGGCACCTACGAGGCCAACCATGCGATGCATGACTGTGACGTCATGATCAATATCGGCGCCCGTTTCGACGACCGGATCACCGGGCGCATCGACGCGTTCTCGCCGGGCTCACGCAAGATCCACATCGATATCGATCCCTCGTCGATCAACAAGAACGTCAAGGCCGATATCGGGATCGTCGGCGATTGCGCCCACGTGCTCGAGGATATGCTGCGCCTCTGGAAGGGCTTGCCACAAGACGTCGAGAAGCCGAGCCTGAAGGGCTGGTGGGGCAAGATCGCGGGTTGGCGGGCGCGCAACTGCCTCGCCTATCGGCCTTCGGACACGGTCATCAAGCCGCAATATGCCCTGGAGCGTCTGCAGGCCCTGACGGAAGGTCGCGACACCTACATCACGACGGAAGTCGGACAACACCAGATGTGGGCGGCCCAGTTCCTGAAGTTCGACGAGCCCAATCGCTGGATGACCTCCGGCGGCCTCGGCACCATGGGCTACGGCCTGCCGGCCGCCATCGGTGCGCAGATCGCCCATCCCGAGGCGCTTGTCATCGACGTGGCGGGCGAGGCGTCCATCCTCATGAACATGCAGGAGATGTCCACCGCTCTGCAGCACCGTCTGCCGATCAAGGTCTTCATCCTGAACAACGAATATATGGGGATGGTGCGCCAGTGGCAGGAATTGCTGCACGGCGGCCGCTATTCGGAGAGCTATTCGCATTCGCTCCCCGATTTCGTGAAGCTGGCGGAGGCCTATGGCGGCGTCGGCATCCGCTGCGACAATCCTGCCGATCTCGACGCGGCGATCCTCGAGATGATCGATACGCCGCGCCCGGTGATCTTCGACTGTATCGTCGACAAGATGGAGAACTGCTTCCCCATGATCCCGTCGGGCAAGGCGCATAACGAGATGATCCTCGGCGACGCCGCGGAGGATATCGGCGCGATCATCGACGAGAAGGGCAAGGCGCTGGTGTGAGTGGCTGTCGGATTGGTCATCCCGGGGCGCTGCGTCAGCGGCGAGCCCGGGATCCAGAACCGATGCCCGTCCACGCTGGCCGGGATTGGCCAGGGCTTGAAACGTCTCGGTTCTGGATCCCGGACAGGCCCTGACCGGGCCTTCCGGGATGACAGGGGGCAATCTCACTGAGTGTCAGGCGAGATGATCGGTTCCCTCACAATTTTTCATTGGAACGCGTGTGATCTCGGCGTCACGGTCAGTGACCACCCTCGTCAGAACGGAACCTTCCATGCCGACGCTCGTCATCGCCAACAAGCTCTATTCCTCCTGGTCGCTGCGGCCGTGGATTCTCCTGCGCCAGCTCGGCATTCCCTTCGAGGAGGTGCTGATCCCGCTGGATCAGCCCGACACCAAGGCGCGCATCCTCGCGCTGTCGCCCGGCGGCACCGTACCCATCCTCATCGACGAGGGGGCGACCGTATGGGAATCCGCGGCGATCATGGACTATGCGCATGAGCGTTGGCCCGAGGCCGGCGTATGGCCGAAAGACCGGATCGCGCGCGCGGTCGCGCGCTCCGTTTCCGGCGAGATGCATGCGGGGTTCCGGGGGCTGCGCGCCGCCTGTCCGATGAACCTTGGCAAGGTCTTTGCCGCGCGGGATCGCGGGCCCGACGTTGAGCGCGACGTCGATCGCATCACGGCGATCTGGCGTGATGCGCGCAAGCGTTTCGGCGCGGGCGGGCCCTTCCTGTTCGGCGCTTTCTCAGCCGCCGACGCGATGTTCGCGCCGGTCGTCACGCGCTTCATCTCCTATTCCATCCCGGTGGACCCGGACACCCGCCACTACATGGATGCCGTCATCGGCACGGCCGCGTTCCAGGAATGGAAGGATGCGGCCCTCAAGGAAACATGGGTCGTCGCCCATGACGAGCCGGATGAGCCCGTCGTGACCGATCTCCGACCCAATCGGCCTGGAAAGACCTGACATTATGCGCCATTTCCCACCCCCTTCACGAGGCAACCCCATGTCGTCCGTCTATTCGGAACCGTCGCCCGCCGCGCCCACGTCGCGTCATACCCTCGCGGTCATCGTCGATAACGAGCCCGGCGTTCTCGCTCGCATCGCGGGGCTGTTCTCGGGGCGCGGCTACAATATCGAGAGCCTGACGGTCTCGGAGACGGAACACGAGAAGCATCTCTCGCGCATCACGATCGTCACGACCGGTACGGAAGCCGAGATCGAGCAGATCAAGGCGCAGCTCGCGCGGCTCGTGCCGGTGCATCGGGTGCGTGATCTGTCCGACGAGGGGCCAGCGATCGAGCGCGAGCTCGTGCTCCTGAAGGTGGTGGGGCAAGGCGATCAGCGCGTCGAGGCGTTGCGACTGGCGCAGGCCTTCGGCGCCCGCACCCTTGATGCGACGCTGTCCTCGTTCATCTTCGAGTTCACCGGTGCCTTGGAGGATGTGGAGCGCTTCATCGGCATCATGGCCGATTGCGGCCTCGTCGAGGTGTCGCGCACCGGCGTCGCAGCGATGAGCCGCGGCGCAGAAGCGATGTGACGCCGGACGCCGAGCGGGGATGACACCGTGATCGGATCATCGCCTGTCCGATATTCAGGGGCGGAGGCAATCCAGTTCGTGTCATCCCCGGCGTCGCGTAGCGACGGGAAGGGGATCCATGAATTGGGACGCTTTCTCTTTGGATCCCCTTCCCGGGCTGCTGCGCATCCCGCCGGGGATGACACGGAGGGGTCTCGTGCGGACTTTGCGGCGTCATGGTCGGGCTTGTCCCGACTATCCCTGAATGCCCGCCCGCTCAGCCGGCGAAGCCGCCCTCGTCGAGAAAGCGCTGCTCGTCCTCCGTCATGGCGCGGCCGAGCAGGGGGT
Organism: Chelatococcus asaccharovorans; assembly: GCF_003201475.1. Taxonomy (GTDB): domain Bacteria; phylum Pseudomonadota; class Alphaproteobacteria; order Rhizobiales; family Beijerinckiaceae; genus Chelatococcus; species Chelatococcus asaccharovorans. The sequence goes on from NZ_QJJK01000009.1 coordinate 302,736, forward strand.
TGCGATGCGGAAAACGACCGAAGCGGACGATGATGGCGCGATGTTCCTCGGCAAAGGGCAGGCCTTCGGCCGGGCCGTTGGCCTTATAGAGCGCGAGGCAATGATCCTGGTCGGCGAGGTCCTCGGAATGCATGAGCGGCAGATAAAAGAACTGCCGTTCGATTGGTTCGACCGTGCGGTCAAAGCCGCGCAGGATGGCGCGGCCGGCCACCTCGCGGGCGAGCGGATCGGTCGCGAAGCTGCGTGCGGTGCCGCGGAACATGTTGCGCGGGAATTGGTCGAGCAGGATGATGAGGGCGAGCGCTGCCTTCGGCACCTGCTCCCAGGCGGTCAGCCCTCCTTCCGCGGCCTGCTCATGCAGCGCCAGGAAGCGCGCGCGGACTTCCTCGTCGAAGCTGGCGTCCTTGGTATACCAACGGTCCGGCCCCGCTTCGAACCAAAAAGTCAGGACATCCCTGATGCCGGGGTGAGTGGTCATGGGTTGCCTCCTCCAATCGACTGAAACTTGAGTGTGGCGTTTCGTGCAAACCGCTCATTCGCGAATGCCACTTGACCGAACGCGCCACTCACGCTTTACCGCCGCCAGTGCAGCGGCAGTATGACATGAGCCGGAACGAGCCAGCAGCGTAACAAACTTGCCAAGGAAAGGGCATCTCATGCGCGTTTATTACGACCGTGACGCCGACATCAACCTCATCAAGGGGAAGAAGGTAGCGATCATCGGCTATGGTAGCCAGGGCCATGCCCACACGCTGAACCTCCGGGACTCCGGCGTGAAGGACATCGCGGTCGGCCTGCGCAAGGGCTCGGCCAGCGCGAAGAAGGCGGAAGCCGAAGGCCTCAAGGTCCTCGAGGTCGCCGAGGCGGCCAAATGGGCCGACGTCGTCATGATGCTGACGCCGGACGAACTGCAGGCCGACATCTATCGTGAGCAGCTGCACGACAACATGAAGCAGGGCGCCGCGCTCCTCTTTGCCCATGGCCTGAACGTCCATTTCAACCTGATCGAGCCGCGCGCCGACCTCGACGTGCTGATGGTCGCGCCGAAGGGCCCCGGCCACACCGTGCGTTCCGAATACCTGCGCGGCGGCGGCGTGCCGACCCTGATCGCCATCCATCAGGACGCGACCGGCAACGCCCATGATCTCGGCCTCTCCTATGCTTCCGCCAATGGCGGCGGCCGCGCCGGCATCATCGAGACGACCTTCAAGGAAGAGTGCGAGACCGATCTCTTCGGCGAGCAGGTCGTGCTCTGCGGTGGCACGGTGGAACTCATCCGCGCCGGCTTCGAGACGCTGGTCGAAGCGGGCTACGCCCCCGAGATGGCCTATTTCGAGTGCCTGCACGAGCTCAAGCTGATCGTCGACCTCATCTATGAGGGCGGCATCGCCAATATGAACTACTCGATCTCCAACACGGCCGAGTACGGCGAATATGTCACCGGCCCGCGCATCATCAACGCGGACACCAAGGCCGAGATGAAGCGCGTGCTCGACGACATCCAGTCTGGCAAGTTCACACGCGACTGGATGCTCGAGAACAAGGTCAACCAGGCTTCGTTCAAGGCCACCCGCGCCCGCCACAACGCCCACCAGATCGAGGAAGTCGGCGAGAAGCTGCGCTCCATGATGCCCTGGATCAAGGAAAAGGCGCTGGTCGACAAGTCCAAGAACTGATTGCCGACGGCGATCACTCGGTTTCTGCGAAAGGGCGGCTCAGGCCGCCCTTTTTTGTTGGCGACGCGGCCGGGCTGCGCCGATCCCTCCCCTCAGGGGAGGGGGGCGCCGCAGGCGCCGGGTGGGGTCCACCGGAGGTTGACCCAACGGCAATATTGGCCGGCCTGGTATCGTCTACTGCGGCGTGCTCCCCACCCGACCTCGCTGGCGCGAGGCCACCGGAGGGATCAGCGCGGGCTGCACCCCTTTTCATCTCCCTCGTGCGAGGCACGTCCTCTACGCCGCGCGTTCCGCCGGCTTCTCCCATTCCATGATGTGGCAATAGGGCATGCTGTGATAGCGCGCGCGCCTGTCGGCGGGGCCGCTTGTCGCATCGGGCTCGTCGAAATGGCGCAGGATCAGACCGGCTTCGATGAGCGCCTTCATGTAGCGCGACAGGGGCCGGTGCCAGCTCCTGATGCGGATGCCGCGCCACTCCGCCCATTCGGCGCGCTCGTCGAGATAGTCGCGGATCACGAAGCGCGTTTTCGCCGGCGGGTCGTCCCAATGGCCGGCCGTGGCGAAGCCGTTGAGATTGACGATGATGAGGCTGCCGCCGGGCTCGAGCACACGGGCCATCTCGCGGATGGCTGCTGTTGCGTCCGTGATGTCGATCAGCGAGAGATAGCTGACGACGAGATCAAAACTGCCGTCGGCGAAGGGCAGGGCCTCGGCATATCCCTGACGATAATCGCCGGCGGGATCGCGGCGTCTGGCTTCTGCCAGCATCGCCTCGGTTGGATCGAGGCCGATGGCGCTGATGCCGCGTTCCTGCAACATGCGGCAGAAGCGGCCCTCGCCGCAGCCGACATCGAGGGCCTTGCGGTGGCCGCGCCCCTCGATCCGTTGCAGGACGGGCCTGTCGGTCACACATTGGCGGGTGAAATCGCCATGCTCGCCCATGTCGGCGATCCAGGCGGCCGCCGATTCAGTCCATCCCTGTGACATGGAGCGCTCCTTGTGGCTCTAAAAGCGGGGCGCGGACTTCGCATGAACGGCTTGTGGCGTCAAGCAATGGTCATCGCGCGGGGTGGATGCGCCGCGCCGGGAGACGCGCGGCATGGCACTGCAGCGCAAGGGTGCCTATATTGGCCGGGGATGCTTGATCATCGGCGGGGACAGCCATCATGAGCGCGGCCGATTTCTACGCAGACGTGCCCGTCTTCTCCCACTTCGCCGACATTCTCGAGGAAGAGCACTACCGGCCTTTGCCGGATCAATGGCTCATCGGCCTGTCGGATGTGGTGTCGTCGACCGTGGCGATCGCGGAGGGCCGCTACAAGGCCGTCAATATTGCAGGCGCCGCGGTTATCGCGGCCGTCGCGAATGCCCTCGGCAATATGGACTTTCCCTATGTCTTCGAAGGGGATGGCGCCAGTTTCGCCGTGCCCGCCGACCAGGAGGCGGCGGCGCGGGCGGCGCTGGCGGCGACAGCAGGGTGGGTCGGGGAAGATCTTGGCCTCGATTTGCGCGTCGCGCTGCTGCCCGTCGCCGCCGTGCGCCAGGCCGGCTTCGATCTCAGGGTGGCCCGCTTTGCGGCCTCGCCCCACGTCAATTACGCCATGTTTTCGGGGGGCGGGCTTGCCTGGGCCGTGGCGGCCATGAAGGCCGGTGCGTTCGCGATCGCCCCGGACGCCGCCGAGCCGCCGGACCTGACGGGGCTTTCCTGCCGTTGGGCGGAAATCCCGGCCGAGCGGGGCACTATCCTGTCGCTGATCGTGACCCCGATGGACGACAAGCCGACCGGCGCATTCCGGAAGGTGGTCGAGGATGTGCTCGATCTGGCGCAGTCCGCTGGCCGGCCAACCCCGTCGATTGCGCGCGGCTGGTCGCGCACCGGCGCCGATCTCGAAGCCCTCGCGATGAAGCGTCAGGGAGGGCCATTGGTTCTCCGGCGCGTGCTCGCGCGGCTGAAAGTGATGGGCAGTGCCGTGGCTCTGCGGCGCAAGCGCATCGGATCGTTCGATTCGTCCGTCTACCTGCGTGAAATCGGCGAGAATACCGATTTCCGCAAATATGGTGACGGCCTGCGCATGACGATCGATTGCACCTTAGAGGAGGCTGAGGCGATCGAGCGCTATCTGGCCGAGGCGGCCGCGCGCGGCGCTGCCCGGGTCGGTACGCATCGCCAGGAGGCCGCGTTGATGACCTGCCTCGTACCCTCCGCCATGAACAGCAACCACGTGCATTTCGTGGACGGGGCCGACGGCGGCTATGCGGCCGCTGCGGTCAAGCTGAAAACGCCGGCATCCGTGGCGGAGTAGCACCGCCGCCAGGCTTAGCTTGGCAGGAGCGCGCGCAGGGTGGCCGCCGCCGGTGCAAGCACCAGGAAGGCCCAGACCATGGCTGAGGCGATATTGGCCATGTGGAAGACCAGCGCCGGTGTGCCGAACATGCCGGCGACGAGCGCACCGACCCCATGCAGCGGTCCCGAGAAGCGGGTTAGAAACACCGTCCAGGATCCCCAGCGCTCGAAGAAGCGTTGGCCCGCCGCCATGGTTTCGGGATAGCGATTGAAGGGCCACATCGTCAGGATGCGCTCGCCATAGTGACGGCCGAACCAGAACGAGACGAGATTGCCGAGCGAGGCCCCGGCGGCCGCGGCGAGCCACGAGGGCCAGAGCTCGATGCCGCCGGCACCGATCAGTGCACCGATGGCCAGCAGGATCACCGTGCCCCACACGAACAGGGAGATGATGACGACCGACTCGCCGAAGGCGAGGGCAAAGGCGAGGGGCGGCGCCCAGGCGGAATGGCTCTGAACGAAGCTGATGATATCGGCGGTGATACTGGCGAAGGTCATCGGTCAGCTATGGCGGCAGGCCGGCATGGCGGTCAAGGGCTCTGGTGCGCAGCCGCATGGAAGCAATTTCGCAACGGACATGTGCTATGGGCACCTCCGTCCGCCCTGGAGGGCGCTTTGCGGAAGGTGCTTTATGCGTCCAGTTGTGTTGACCGGCCTGATACTGGGGTCTCTCCTCCTCGCCGGCTGCGTTTCGACAACGTCCAATCCGGAGGCGCTCAAGGAGCGGCATCGCCAGCAATGCAGCGACTTCGGCTTCGAGCCCGGAACCGACGGCTTCGCCACCTGCATGATGGAGCAGTGGGAGCGCGCCGAGGACCGCGAGGCGGAGGACCGTCGCCGGACGAATGACATGATCCGCGAGAACAACCGGCGCGCGGCCCAGGCCGATGCCATCAAGGCCCAGAACAAGCAGATGAGCTTCATGCGGGCCGGAAACACCAGCTTCCCCATCTGCAATGCGGCGAGCCCGGGCGCGGGCCTCGATGTCTCCTCCGGCAAATGGTACGGAAACGCCTGCCGCGCCTATTGATCAGCGGGGTGTTCGCCTTCGCGCGGCCATGGCGCCGCCGCGCCTGATGCGCCGATCTCAACGGTTCTCGATCCCGGGCTCAAGCCTCCGGCTGCCCCCGGGACAATGTTGCGACGTAAGGCCGTCGCGAAAACCCTTGTCCGCCATGGTCACGCTCGCGCTTTCGGGTATCCGCGCGGACAGGATTGGAGTAAACGATCGTCTGACCGGATGGACATCCGCATGAAGACACGCTCATGAAGACTTCCTCATGAATATTCTCTCGATCCAGTCCCATGTCGCCTACGGCCATGTCGGCAACGCCGCAGCCGTCTTTCCCTTGCAGCGCCTCGGCGTCGAGGTCTGGCCGATCCATACGGTGCAGTTCTCGAATCATACCGGATATGGTCAATGGAAGGGGCGTGTCTTCGACGGGCCGGCCATCGAGGAGGTGGTGGAGGGCATCGCCGAGCGCGGGGTGCTGCCGCGCTGTGACGGTGTGCTCTCAGGCTATATGGGTGCGGTCGATATCGGCAATGCCATCCTTTCGACCGTGGCGCGCGTGCGCGCCGCCAACAGCCGCGCGCTCTACTGCTGCGATCCCGTCATCGGCGACATGGGACGCGGCATTTTCGTGCGGCCTGGTATCGCCGAATTCATGCGTGACCAGGCGGTTCCGGCCGCCGACGTGGTGACGCCGAACCAGTTCGAACTCGCCCTCTTGGCGGGGCATGACATCGCCAGTCTGGCCGATGCCAGGCGGGCCATAGCGGCCGTGCATGCGGCGGGGCCGCGCGTCGTGATGGTGACATCCCTCGAAATCGACGACATGCCCGGCGATGCGCTCGATCTGCTCGCCTCGGACGGCACCTCCCTGTGGCGTGTGCGCACGCCGCGTCTCGATCTGGCGATCAATGGCGCGGGCGACGCGATCGCCGCCCTGTTCTTCGTCCATTACCTCCGGACCGGCAGTGCGGCGGAAGCGCTTTCGCTGGCCGCCTCTTCGGTGCACGGCTTGCTGAAGCGCACCGCCGCGGAGGGCTCGCGCGAGATCCTGCTCGTCGCCGCGCAGGACGAATTCGTCACGCCGAGCCGGCGTTTCACCGCGGAGATGGTGTGATGGCCTCGCTTTCAACCCGCCCCGGCCGCCGCTTTCATACGCTCGACGTGTTCACCGGCAAGGCGCTCTGCGGTAATCCACTCGCTGTCGTGCTCGATGCGGCGGGCCTCGACGATCTCGCGATGCAGGCGATCGCCGCCGAGTTCAACCTGTCCGAGACGGTCTTCGTCCTGCCGCCGGAGGACATCGCCCATCGCGCAAGGCTGCGCATTTTCACGCCGAAGCAGGAGCTCCCCTTCGCCGGGCACCCGACGGTCGGCACGGCGGTCCTTCTCGGCCTGCTGGATGGGGCACCGGCAGGAGCCTTCACGGTCGAGGAGCGGGTGGGGATCGTGCCCTGCGCCGTTGCGATCACCGGCGACGGCGTCGGCGAGGCGACCTTCACCCTGCCGCGGCTCCCCGAGCGCCTGGGCGCGCTGCCGGATGCATCGGTCATCGCCGCAGCACTGGGACTTCAGGGCAGTGACATCGGGTTCGCGCGTCACGTGCCAGCGCAATATTCCGCCGGCTCGCCCTTCGCGATGGTTCCTGTGGCAAGCCGCGCCGCCGTCGATCGTGCGGCGAGCGTGAGAACGGCCTGGGACGCCGCCTTCGGGCAGGTGAACCGCAGCAGCGCCTTCATCTATTGCAGCGAGCCTGTCGATCCCGCGCATCGCTTCTATGCGCGCATGTTCGCGCCGAGCCTTGGCATCGGCGAGGATCCGGCGACAGGCTCGGCGGTGGCGGCCTTTGCCGGGGCCGTCATGGACCATGAGGCGCTCGGTGACGGCGAGCATCGGATCGTCGTGGAGCAGGGCTATGCGATGGGGCGGCCGTCGCAGATCGTCCTGACTTTGACTTTGGAGGACGGAGCGCTGGTGAAGGCGACGATCGGCGGCAAGGCGGTGCTTCTCAGCGAAGGCAGGCTGTTCGCGTGAGTGAGATTGTGTCCGGACAGGGCGGGACAATCGTGCCGCTCGACGATGTCGAGATGTATCTCACGGCCGGGGAATGGCCCTGGGCCGCCGAGAACCGTGAGCGCATCGATGCCCACTGGCTGCGCCTGAAGGCCGAGAAGCCGGCGCTCTTCAATGGGCAGGTGCTCGTCATGTGCGAAAGCCGGATCGCCGACCGCAGGCTGACCGGCCGCTACATCGCCACCGACTACGCGAGTTTCCTGGCCATGCGCGATTTCGGCGTGCCCGCGCCTGGGACCGGCAATTGTTTCGCCATGGCCGCGTTGCGCGCGGCCGACGGCGCTTTCGTGCTCGGCGTCATGGGCGAGCATACGGCCAATGCCGGCAAGGCCTATTTTCCGGCGGGGACGCCCGATCTTGCCGATGTGCGCCCGGATGGACGGGTTGATCTCCTCGGCAGCGTCGGCCGCGAATTGGCCGAGGAAACCGGCCTCGGGGCGGGCGACGTAACCATTGGCGACGGTTGGACGGCCGTCCTCGACGGCGCGCGGCTCGCCTTGATGCGCCCCGTGCAGTCAGAGCTGCCGGCCGAGACGCTGGTCGCCCGGATCCGGCATTTTCTCGCTGCCGAGGCTGAGCCTGAACTCGCCGACGTCAGGCTGGTGCGCAGGGCCGCCGATATCGATCCCGCAACCATGCCGCCCTTTCTCCAGCGTTACCTCAGGCATGTTCTGGGGTAACGCAGGATGCCCGGCGACGGCTTATGGATAGCCGTTGCGCGACTTGACGGCCGCGAGCATGGCGAGCGCCTGTCCGTCGTTGCCCTGGGCGCAGGCATTGGCGGCACGGCCGACTTCAGGCGCCATGGCCTTGTAGACCGACGGGGAGAGATGGCCGACCTGGACGTCGCTGTCGATGATGCGACGGAAGCCGAGGATCGGCGCACCGCAGCTTCGACCCGCGAGGCTTGCGCTGTCGAGCGGCGCGGCGACCGTGGCGTCGGGCGCGGCCGCATAGGCCTGGGCAGCAGGCGGCTTCTCCGCGGTCGTGTTGCAGGCGGCCAGGCCCAACAGAAGCGGCACGGCAAAGGTCAAACGGCTCAGCATCGTTGTCCTCGGGTCTGATTCCAGGGTGTCGCCAGCATTTTCAATTGTCATGACCGGGTCAACCGGATGATTGACGACTTGTCAGCGCCTATTCGTCTCGGGTACAACCCTTTGAGCGATCGTCGTTGACGCGAAGCGTCCGCGGTTGCGTTGCAGAGGGATTAAGGTTCGGTGATTGCGACAGCTTTCAAGATTGCGCCGGGGACCGCGGATATGTCCGCCGTCGCTCGCGACGCGCGTCTCGGGCTGTCTGCGCGCCTTGGCCTCATTAGCCTTCTCCTTAGCCGCCCCTGAGGGCCGGCCGGGCTTTGCCTGGGCCTTCAGGGGATGTGACGGCACCGCGATTGAGCGCCGCCCCCCGTGAGAAGCGCTCCCAGCTCAAGGACGAATATGATGAACTCTCCGGTATCGGCGTCCGACAAGGACCGCGTCGTTATCTTCGATACCACCCTGCGGGATGGTGAACAGTGCCCCGGCGCCTCGATGACCTTCGAGGAAAAGCTGGAAGTGGCCGACATTCTCGACACCATGGGCGTGGACATCATCGAGGCAGGGTTTCCCATTGCCTCGGTCGGTGATTTCGAGTCCGTCGCCGAAGTGGCACGGCGCGCCCGGAATGCTGTCATCGCCGGCCTTGCCCGTGCCATCCCCGCCGATATAGCCCGCGCGGGCGAAGCCGTGCGCCATGCGCGGCGGCCGCGCATCCATACCTTCGTGTCCACCTCGCCGATCCATCTCGCGCACCAGATGCGCAAGAGCGAGGAAGAGGTGCTGGAGATCATCGCGGCGACGGTGGCCCAGGCGCGCAACCTGGTGGATGATGTCGAATGGTCCGCTATGGATGCGACCCGCACGCCGCTCGCCTATCTGGCGCGCTGTGTGGACGCGGCGATCAAGGCGGGCGCGACAACCATCAACCTGCCTGACACGGTGGGCTATGCGACGCCGGACGAGTATCGTGCCATGTTCCGCACCATGCGGGAAACGGTGGCGAATGCCGACAAGGCGGTGTTCTCGGTCCATTGCCATGACGATCTGGGGCTGGCCGTCGCCAACTCCCTGGCGGGCGTCGAGGGTGGTGCGCGCCAGGTGGAATGCACCATCAACGGTCTTGGCGAACGTGCTGGCAATGCCGCGCTGGAAGAGATCGTGATGGCGATCAAGACACGCGGCGACGTGCTGCCCTATACGGTCGGGGTGGAGACCACGATGCTCACGCGCGCCTCCAAGCTCGTCTCGGCCGTGACGTCCTTCCCGGTGCAGTACAACAAGGCGATCGTCGGACGGAATGCCTTTGCCCATGAGAGCGGCATTCACCAGGATGGCATGCTGAAGGAGGCCTCCACCTACGAGATCATGACGCCCGAGTCGGTTGGCGTGTCGAAGACTTCGCTGGTGATGGGTAAGCATTCCGGCCGCCATGCCTTCCGCGAGAAGCTGAAGGCGCTCGGCTACGACCTGGGCGACAATGCCCTGGAGGACGCCTTCCGGCGCTTCAAGGATCTCGCCGACCGCAAGAAGGATGTCTATGACGAGGACATCGAGGCCTTGGTGGATCAGGGCATCCTGACGGCGCATGACCGGGTCAAGCTGGTCTCGCTGTCGATCATCGCCGGAACCCGCGGGCCGCAGCGCGCCACCATGAAGCTCGACATCGGCGGCGTGATACGCACCGAGGAGGCCGAGGGCAACGGACCGGTCGATGCGACCTTCAACGCCATCAAGGCCCTGGTGCCGCATGAGGCCAAGCTGGAGCTCTACCAGGTGCATGCCGTCACCGAGGGCACTGACGCGCAGGCGGAGGTCTCCGTGCGGCTCGATGCCAATGGCAATCCGGTGACCGGGCGCGGCTCCGACCCGGATACGCTGGTTGCCTCGGCGCGGGCCTATCTCTCGGCGCTCAACAAGCTGCTCGCACGCGGCGAGCGTCTGCACGCCCATGCGGCTGCGTAGCCATGACCTGAATCATAGTGTGCACCCCAACGGGCGCTGCCGCTGCCGTTTCGTGACAACAAGAGCCGTCCCGACAACAGTCAGGACGGCTTTTCAACAGGGAAGACTGGCCTCGCGGAGGGGGTATCCGGCGTCGGGCGGAGAGAAGTTCGGACCGTTTATCAATAAGATGCTCGGGACGCGCAGGGTCCGGCGGGCAGCCCCATCGGGAAAAGCTGGCAAAATGTGTTCGTAGTGCTGGACACCGTCCAAGCTCTTTGGTAACAACCCCCCTGTTCGCGGCGCTCATTGAGTGTCGCGGCGGGCGCATAGCTCAGTTGGTAGAGCAGCTGACTCTTAATCAGCGGGTCCAAGGTTCGAGCCCTTGTGCGCCCACCAAATTTATCTTTCCAACAATTTGGTGGTTTCGGGATGCCGGGCGGATGGCACGGCTGCCGCCGCGCTGCGCGCGTCGTCGCCGACGGCTGTCGGCGTCCCATTCCGTCGCTCAGCCGCCCGCGCGCCGTTGAGTGAGCGATGCCATTTCCAGACATGATTGTCGGCTCATTCGGATTCGAGGGTTGCCGGATGCGAAAAAAAATGGCCCGATAGCGCAACTGACATGTTTCTAACATCGAACGCGTGAATAGATAGGATCTCCGCCGTCATCCCCAGCCAGTTTGCGGAATGAGTAATGACATTTGTACGCATGACTTTGTGTTGCGCGCTCTTCTTGGGGGGAAGTGCCGCAGCCGGGGCGCAAGATGCAGTCCGCCTTGAGCTCTCTCAAAAGGCCGAGACTGTCTATGACTATGCGGCGGAGAAATGCCGCTCGAACACTATTCCGGATAGTCCGGCCCGCGCGATGCGCCGCGCCGATGGTTCGGTGGTCCTCATCGGCGGCCATCTGACGAACTGGTTCATGGAAGGGGCCAGTCTGAGCGACGTGAAGCCGAATTGCGCGATTTCATCGCGCGCTGCCGAATCTCCCAATCCAGCCGATTTCGACGATCGCTACTGGATCCAGGCCCTGCTTCCCGTAGGGGAAGGCAGGGTTATCGGGCTTGGCAGCCAGGAATTCATGGGCAAGCGGCACAAGGGCGTCTGCGAGGGGCCCGGGGCCGCATCACCCTGCTGGTATTCGTCCATCGTGACGGTCAGCGCGGATGCGCGGGATCTCAATTTCTCCCTTTTGCCGAGGCCCGAGCGGCTGGTGGCCTCGTCGAGCGCGCCTTTTGACCCCAAGGTGAAGATGACGGGTTTCTTCACCACCTCGAATATCGTGCGCGACGGCCACTATGTCTATTTCGTCGGCTGGACGGCCGGTGAGGCCCGGCCCGGCCCGAATGGCAATTGCCTGTTTCGCTCAACCGCCACGGAGGCGGCCAAAGGGAACTGGCAGGTCCTGAGCGACGGACAGTTCACGCGACCACCGCAGGCCTATCGCGGCGAAGACACGACCACCCATTGTGACGGCCTCGGCGGTGACCGGCACGGCAAGCCGCCGTTTGGCCGATTCCGGTCTGTCGTCCGGCTGAAGGGCCATGACATGTGGCTTGCCACCTATAATACGGGCGCCCCCAATCCCGGTGTCTTCTACACCACGTCCAAGGATCTCGTGCATTGGAGCGAGCCGCGATTGCTGGCCGATTTCAAGCCCTTCTGGCAATCGCGCGGGGTTTGCGCCGATTTCTATGAATATCCGTCGTTCATCGACCCATCGAGCGAATCAGACATCTTCGATACGGCCGGCGACGCCTTCTATGTCTATTTCACGCGCCTGAACTGGACAGACTGCAAGCGCGGCATGAACCGGGATCTGGTGCGATTTCCTGTGAGGGTGGTTGCGAACTGAGGCGATGACGGATTGACTGCGACGCGCCACCCCCTGCATAGCCACAGTATCGTCAGGCAAACTCTCAGTGGCTGTCATTCTGGCATGATGGCTGCTTGGACCTGGACCCGCATGAAGTGTCGTGCGTCTGGCTCAACGGATGTTGCAATCGCTCTGTATCTTCGACGGCAATTCCTTCGGGCCGTTCCTGCCCATCTGCAGGACTAGGAGCATCTGCCCGTTGTGCTTGTGCGCGCGGGTGACCATTGGTTAAAGGCGGATGATGACCATGCTCTATCGTGAACAGCCAACGCGCACGGTACCCTATCGCTACTACAACGTGATCCGGAACTGTGGAGATGCAATCTCAGCCTATATCCTGAAGGATCAGTTCGCCGCGACGGGCGTGTTTGCCGAGTCGTCGCAGCCGCATCTGCTGCCTATAGGCAGCATTTTCTTCATGGCCAATGCGAACTCCTATATCTGGGGTTCAGGCGTGCTCAGTCCTTCAGTTGCACTCGGCGCCATCGATGTGACGAAAATCAGGGCACTGCGTGGCGAATTGACTCGCGATCACCTGCGCTCGGCCGGCCTCCAGGTGCCAGATGTGCCCCTGGGCGATCCCGGCATTCTGGTCAAGCGGCTCGTCAGCCCGGACCATATGCGGGTGCGGTATCGTGCGGCCGTGGTGCCTCATCATTCCTCATTGCACAGCAAGGCGTTTGATGCGTTCCGCGCAAGCGACGAATTCTGTGTCGTCGATATGATGGACGACTCTCTGCGACCGCTTGAGCAGATCGCGCAGTCAGAGGTGGTGATCTCGCAAAGTCTTCACGGCCTGGTCTTCGCCGAGGCCCTGGGTCGGCCCAGCCTTTGGATCTCCAATCGCAACGAGCCCGTCTGGAATTTCAAGTTCAATGACTGGTTCAGTATGATGAAGAACCCGCAGCGGGAGCCGGTTGCGATCGCTGGCAAGCCCGGAGACCTGATCGCCCAGGCCGAACATCGCGTGTCGAAGATCAATGAGGCTGAGCTGGTCGGCGCCTTCCCGTCAGAGCTGATTGATGGACAAGCCCCGCTTCTAATGGATTTCGACGTATGCCGCAGTCTGTCGCCCTGGCAGATCTTTGTTGAGCAGCCACTGGCACTCAAGGTGGAGCCATCCCAGCAAGACCTGGCGGCCTTTGCCAAGCGCATGCGGCAGCTCCGCGCGGCGGCTTTCACGGGTTTTGCTGAACCGGCTTATCTCGCGGCCTACCCGTTGTCCCAGAAGAACAGACCCGGCCGCGCCGATCTCCTGGCTATTCAGCGCTTCATGGATGAGCGCCGTAACTTCGATTTCGTCTGGATACCGGAGCGTAGCGAGCCGGCAGGCGTGTCTGGACTTACGATAAACCCGGCGGAAACGAAGCTCGGTGCTGGCGGGCTTCCGCCGGGCGGCTTCGTGATCCGGCCGTCCGGGTTCTTGTCTGCCAATTCCACCTATGCCGTCGTTGGCTGATCGAGCGTATTGCGCGATGCTCTGATCTGGCTGCGCCGAGGAACCAGGCAGGAAACAGCATAGTGCCGGACGTCGTTACCAGTATCTCGCCGTGAGAAAGATCTGATGAGTGAAGTTATTCTGGTGCGGACTCATTATTTCGATGAGATCCTTGAAGGCTTTTGCTCTCGCCTCCAGGCTGAATCGGGGCGTCAGGTCGTTGCGCTCGTTGATGAAAGCAAAGGGACCGTTGCTGTTCCTGACGCTTTCGGAAAGGTTACACTGGATTTTGAGAAGCTAACGGAGCGTGGGATTTATATTCCCCGCGATGCCGCTTGGCGATGTGGGGATTATTGCTATTATGCAGCCCGGCTTGCACGCCCCGAAGCAACCGCGTTCTGGCTCGTTGAAGCCGATGTCAGATTCAGGATGGATCATCTGTCGGAGTTCTTCGACACATTTCCAGGTCCAGACGAGGTCGATTTTATTGTTGCCGGGTACCACAAATCGACGAGCAAGTGGTGGTGGTATGGTGCCATGCACGCCTTTTCCGAGCAGGTCTATGGCTGCATGTATCCCCTGACGCGGCTTTCAGCCCGCGCTATCGATCATCTCATGACGCGCCGCGCCGAGCATTCGGTGGTGTTCCAGGAGCGTTTGTCAAAGGGGGAGGCGGGCCTGTCGTGGCCGAACGACGAGTCCTTCACGGCGACGACGCTCTCTTGTGACGGCTTCATATGCCGCGATATCAACGGCTTCGGTCGAACCTTCCATTCCAAGAAGACGTTCCGGGTTGGACGGCCCGTATCCTTGCGCGAACTCGAGACGCAGCCAAACGACGGCCAGATTCATCATCCCGTCGTCTCTGGGCAGTCGTTTCTGCGAAAAATGAAGTATTCATTCAGCTCACTCCTTAAGAAGGAGGTGCCTGCTGAAGAGATACGCGGGATTTTCAACACCCGCCTGTTTCTGCTTGTTGCTCTCGAGACGGATCCCGTCACGGCGCTCAAGTTCCATGAGGACTGTGAAGCCGCGTTGGCACGATCCGTGTCCTGATTTCATCGATTGGAGCAAGCGCTCCTCAGGGACGGATATCTTGCCCACATTGTCCGTGAGGGGGGTATCATTCGCGGGTGGATTGCCAACTGGCGGTCAGCCGCGAGGCCATCAGGAGGTGGACCCACCCCCGTGAGGGCAGGTCCCCGTGCGCCGAACAAAACGCCAGCCGTCCGTGATTCGTGGCAAGGATCAGGATGCGGTCGGCGCTAGGCAGAGCAAGTCCGTCTTTTGCGGACTTGCTCTGCTTGAAAATTAACGATCGAATTTAAAGACTTGGATGGTATCAGACGATTCCATCTAAGTCGGATTTGCTCCAGGTAGCTCAAGCCGTCCGGTTCTTGAGGGCGCCGATGATCGCCGTCAGCAAGGCGCCGCCAGCGCCGCCGCTGATGATATTCGTCACCACGGCACCAACACTGAAATTGCCCGTCTGTGCCGCGGCAACGACGCTTGGCCAGATCAAGGTGACGATCTGACCGAGAACCCCGCCGCCGACGAGGCCGGCGATGGTATTGCCAAGGGTGCCGAGATCGAACTGTGTGGAGGCCTTGCCCGCGGCGTTGCCGCCGAGAGCGCCCGCAATCAAATTGATGATGAGTTGTTCCAAGGTATCCTCCTCTGAGGGAGCGCAACACTTGTACAAACTGATTCTATTGATGATCACAAAGTAGGCAACGCGAGCATGACGGCTTTTGCCGGGGCATGCAATCTCTTCAGGCACCGGCAGGCTTTTTCCTGCCGAAATTGCGTGCGCGCAGGCGCGGTTTCAGGCGGATGCGTCCGCGCCTCGCTGGCATGGCCCTGAGCGAAACGGTGGCGGCCGCGCGCCTTTCGTCGCTGTCCCCTATTGGTGATGGCCCTCGGCGCTTATCGTGCGTCGGCGACGCGCCCTGATCTTACCGGCGCCGCGAATGTTCCAGGGCAGGTCGTAATGCGCGATGAGGCCGACTTCAAGACCCGCGCTGGCATTGACCGGCCAGCCGTTCCAACTGCTGTTCGGCGGCGCGATCGTCAGGATGTCGAGGAAGGCGGAGCTTTTCAGCGCCTCGATCAGCAGCGCTTGCATGCGAAGATGCGTGGGATCGCTGGCACCGGGGCTGAGATAGGCCGAGAAGCGGCTGTTGAGCCCCGATGCCGCGATGCCGACATAGAGCGCCCTCTCGTACTGTACGAAGGCGTAGACGCCGGGCCATCGGGGCAGCGGGCGTTCCAGTGCGAGCCGCCCGTTGGGGGGCCTGATCCAGCGGCTGGCGAGCATAAAGCCTCCGCTGATGAGCGCTGTGGCCGTCAGGTGAGGTTTTCGCAGTGTAGATTCTATCGATTTATAGCAAGTCGCAGTTTTTGTGAAATTTACACGCGAAGAATTATCGCCGTATTCGACGACTTCTGAAAATAGCATTGGTCATCCCCCAAGACCTGCACGTCATGGGCATGGCATAAAAGCGTTGCAGGGGCCGTCAATAAAATCGATGTGATGAAAATATGAAAAACGAATGATGCCCGATGACAGATTAACCATCGTTATCTGTGTCGTCTACATCAAATAAAAGAAAATTTGTATCGGCGTGTTTTCGATCACTAAGAGTGATTCAATGACGGTACCTGGCGTGCGTCACGAGAAAGCCCGGCGGGATGCGTCGCCGGGCCTGCCAGATGGGTTGCTCGCCGGACGGTCCGGTCTGCCATATGTCGGTCTGCCAGCCAGGATGTGTGCGACGAGATCCGTCCGTCCCGTGATCTCCTTCGCGTGAGGAGAAGGCGCCCGGCTGGCTGGCCGTTCAACGCTTGAAGATCGCCTCGATATCCTGTCTGAGGATGGGGGCGATGTCGGGGCGGTCCATGGCATAGGCGACATTGGCGGCGAGGAAGCCGG
>NZ_QJJK01000010.1 GCF_003201475.1 Chelatococcus asaccharovorans
CTCCTGGATCGACGCCTACAACACCCGACGACCCCACTCGGCCCTCAACGGCATCCCGCCATTCCAGAGGCTGAACAACCTTCTTGGAAACGACATCTAGAGCCGCTCGATGGCCAATGCGATTCCCTGGCCGCCGCCGATGCACATCGTCACCAGACCCCGGCGCCCGCCGGTCCGTATCAACTCGTGCAGGGCCTTGATCACGAGGATGACCCCGGTCGCGCCGACGGGATGGCCGAGCGCGATCGCGCCGCCATTCGGGTTCACCCGCGCCGGATCGAGATCGAGGGCCCGCGTCACGGCGACGGCCTGGGCCGCGAAGGCCTCGTTCGACTCGACGACGTCGAAATCCGCCACGGCGAGGCCGGTCGCCTGCAGCAGACGCTGGACCGCGGGTACGGGCCCGAGTCCCATGACATCGGGGCTGACACCGGCCACGGCATAACCGACGAGGCGCGCCAAGGGCTCGCAGCCGGCCTGCCGTGCGGTCTCTGCGCGCGCCAGAACCAGCGCCGCAGCCCCGTCATTGATGCCCGAGGCGTTTCCGGCCGTCACGGTTCCGTCCTTCCGGAAGACTGGCCGCAAGCCCGCAAGCGCCTCGGCGGAGGTCTGCTTGGGATGCTCGTCGATGGCGAACTGCAGCGGTCCCTTGCGCGTCTTGACCTCGACCGCGACGATCTGATCCGCGAAGCGGCCCTCGGCCTGGGCGCGGGCGGTCCGGCTCTGGCTTTCCAGGGCGAAGGCGTCCTGGTCGGCGCGGCTGATACCGTGGCGGGCCGCCACATTCTCCGCCGTGATCCCCATGGCGCCGCTCCCGAAGGGACATGTCAGCGTGCCCGACAGCATATCGACCATCACCGCATCGCCCATCTTCTGGCCGAAGCGTGCGGAGGGAAGATTGTAGGGCGCGCGCGACATGCATTCGGCCCCGCCCACCAGGGCGAAATCCGCCTCCCCGAGCAGCAGCGCCTGGGCGGCGGAGACGATCGCCTGCACGCCGGAGCCGCAGAGGCGGTTCACACTCATCGCCGTCGCCGTTTCCGGAACGCCTGCCCCCATCGCCGCGACGCGGGACAGATACATGTCCCGCGGTTCGGTGTTGATGACATGGCCGAACACCGCCGTGCCGATCCGCTCCGGCGGAAGCCCGCAGCGCTCGATCGCCGCCCGTGCGGCGACGACCCCCAGTTCATGGGGCGCGAAGCCGGAGAGGGCACCGCCGAAGCCGCCGATCGCCGTACGAGCGCCGGCGAGGACCACGACCTCCCGCATCATGCCTGTTTCCTCCAGCCGCCCCGGCCGGGCTCGTCGACCGAAACGCCGAGCTTGGCCGCGATGTCGGCGCGCAGGATGGCCTTGTCGAGCTTGCCGACGCGCGTCACCGGCAAGGCTTCTATGGTTTCGACCCGCTCGGGCCATTTGAACTTGGCAAGCCCCTGGCTCTCCAGAAAGGAGCCGAGCTCAGCGACGGTGGGAGCCTGCTGGCGCTCCCTCGGCACGATATAGACGCAGATCCGTTCGCCGAGCGTCGCATCCGGCATGCCGATGACCGCGCATTGCAGCACGGCCGGATGCGCGACCACCGCGGTCTCGAGCTCTTCGGCGTTGACCTTCTCATGGCCGCGATTGACCAGATCCTTGTTGCGCCCCGAAAAGGCGTAATAGGTTTCGCCATCGATCCGGCGCCTGATCAGCAGATCGCCGGACCGATAAAAGCCCTGTGCATCGACGCATTGCGCATTGCGGTCCGGGGCATTGTAATAGCCGGCGAAGGTATAGGGTCCGCGGCAGACGAGTTCGCCGGGCTCGTCGTCCTCGACCTCCTCATCCGTGCCCGCCCGGACCAGGCGGACTTCGTCGAAAGCGGACATCGGCCGGCCGACACCCCAGTCGATGACCTCCTCCGGATCGTCGAGATGGGTGTACATGTTCACTCCCTCGGTCATGCCGAACATGCTGTGGCTCGGTAAGCCGAATTTGGTCCGGAAAACCCGTGCCGCATCGGGCGACCAGACGGCCCTGACGCGGTCCAGCGTCGCGAGTCCCCGGTCCAGCATGGTCTCCAGCCGGGGCAGCAGCGGCCGGATCAAGCCCAGCCAGGTCGGCCGAGCGCGGCGTAGGATGTCGCCCCAGGCCTCCGGCGTCATCTCTGCCGGAATCGCGAAGGCCGCACCGCTGAGCAGGGTCGGCCCCCAGAAGCAGACCATGCAGGCATTGTGGATCATCGGCATCGGCATGAACATCACATCCTCCGCTGTATAGCCGAGCGTCTGCGCCGTAAGCAGCATGTTCAGCAGATAATCGTTCGACATGCGCGGAATGATCTTGGGCACGCCGGTGGTGCCACCCGAAAGCTGGAATACGCAGACCTGGAACGGATCATGCTCGATCGCCTCCACCGTCCGGCGCGCGGCCTTCGGATCCGTCGCGGCGAGCAGGTCGTCGAAGGACAGGCAGCCGTCGCGGCGGCCGCGAAGCACGATCACATGCCGCATGGTCGGAATCTCCGCCGTCATCTTCAGTGCGAAGGCCGGCAGATCCGCCTTCGGGTCGTCGCCTTGAACGATGTGGATGCGGGCATCGGCGTGGCAGCCGAGATAGCCGATCTCGTGCTCGCGATGCGAGGCGAGGGTGCAGACCGGAATGACGCCGGCCTTGAGACAGCCGATGAAGGCGAACAGAAGCTCGCGGCAATTGCCGCTCTGGAAGAGCGCGCGCTCCTGCGGCTTGATCCCGAGCCCAATCAGGGCGGCGCCGAAACGGTCGCTGATCTCGTCGAGCTCGGCATAGGTCACGTCACCTTCGGGGGTGTAAAGGGCGATCCGCGCGGCGTGCCGGGCGAAGGACCGGCGGAAGGCCGTCGCCAACGATTCGAGCGGCAGCGCGCCGGCCTCGACATAACGGCGCAGACGCTCGGGGTCCGCGTAAACGACGCCGGGCAGCGGATTTCTCACCTGGTTCTGCATGGTTCAACCTCCCTCGGTCCTGTTTTTTATCGATCGCATCGGTCTGCCGGCCGGCTCGGCCGGTCAGCGGAAGCGTTCCTCCAGCCAATCGCGGATCAGGGTCGCGGCGATCTCCTGTCCGGGACGCTCGTCCGGCTCGAGCGGCTGGCCGTGATGGTTTCCGCGCACGGAGTGACGGCGCTTGTCCGGCGCCGCGACCGACGCGAAGATCGCGTCCAGCTCCGTGCCGAACACGGTGTTGTCGCCGGAATATCCGATGATGAGCGTCGGCTGATGGATGGCGGGGCCGCAGCGCTCGAAGGATGCGTTCGACGACAGTCCCGACCAGGTCGAGAGCCAGCTCTCCGGGGTGCAGACCCGCGCGAATCCGATGCTGCCGAGATTCGAGGCGTAAGGGTCGGCGCCCCAGACCGTGCCCCAATGCCGGTCCGACGGATCGAGCGAGAGATCGTAGCACCGCAGATCAGCGTTGGTCCGCCAGACTTGGAACACGCCGCCGAAAGCGGCGCGGCGCGGATCGCCGCCCTGCCCGGACTTGATCAGCTTGCGCTCCTCCAGCCGGGCCTGAATCAGCCCGCGGGCGCGGGCATCGATCCGCGCGACGCGCTCCGCCTGTGCCGCCCGATAGCGGGCGACGAAATCGGCGGTGTAGCGCGCGCCTCCCGGCGGCGGCTCGAAACCATTGGCCGGCGAAAACGGATCGAGCGCCGGATCAACCGACATCGCATCGTCTTCATCGGTGACGGAAGGGTCGATCAGGTTTTGCAGGAGCTTGCCCTGTCCGGGGTGCGGCGCGAGCCCGATCAGCCCATCGACCCGCGGCAGATGGGCTTCGGCGAGCCCCGTCGGACGGCCGCCGGGGCTGCGGGCAATCCGCTGCGTCCCCGTGGCTTCCGATTGCTGGATGTAGAAGGCGAAGAGCGCGGCTCCGCCGGAATTGCCGAGCAGCACGATACGCGCGAAGCCGGCCTCGCGCAGGAAGGCGAGCCCGGCGGCGAGATCGAGCAGGGCGGTTTCATGCTCCAGCCTGATGTCGTTGCCGACGCTGCGCGCGCCCTGAACCCAGCAGGCATAGCCGGCCGCAACCAGATGCGGCACCATGTAATGCGTCAACAGCAATTCGCGCGGATGCATGATGACGATGGCGGTGGTTTCCCCTCCGCGCGCATGAAGGCAACCGACGATCTGGGCGCCGTCCTCCGTGGCGAGTGGCATCACCCGGCTGCGCATGGTTTCAGGCAGGAGCGCGGGGTTCCAGGAGGCGCCCCGCAGCCCCGCGGTCACCCTGCGCTCGATCTTCCCCGCTTGTGACTCGGTGCTCATCGCAGGCTCTTCTCCGTCATCGCCGTCAATGTCCCTGGTCGGGGAGGATCGGCAGGTTGGTTGGCGCAAGACGCAGCTTTCCGGGAGAAAAATGCGTGATCCGCCCATCCAGGCCGCCCGTCAGGCAGCCGAACCAGACCGCTTCGCCGAGCTTCGTCGCGGCGCGGTCGATTTCGATCTCTTCATGGAATTCGATGAAGGTGTAGCCGGCGACGACGTCATGGACCGTGCAGGCGGGATCCCGGCGGGCATTCTCGACCAGGGACCGGAAATCGGGGACGTCCAGAACATAGAAGCCGCTCATCGCGCCGTCTCCCTTCCCGAGAGGGCGGCGTCCTGCCGGGCTCGCACGAGTTCGCCCTTGGCCCGCCAGAACTGCTCGATATTCGTCCAGCCTTCCGCTCCTTCGAGCCGCAGCGCCGCTTCGATCGTCAGCTCAGCATCGACCGCGTCGATCTGCTCGACATCGCGCAGCGAGCGCGTGATCTCGAGCGGATAGCCGTTCGGATCCCGGAAATAGATCGATTCGATGATTTCATGGGTGATGAACTGGCTGACCTTCACGCCGGCGTCCTGCAGACGTTTCTGCCATGCCAGAAGTTCAGCCTCGGTCGAGACCCGCCAGGCGGTGTGGTTGGCCAGCGACATGTAGCCGCGCGGCACTTTCAGCTCCGGCGGCTGCTCGGTGCCGATGTAATGGAAGAAGGCGATCAGGCTTTCATTGCCGCTGTCGAAGAAGAAATGCAGGAAGTCCGCATGCTGTTCATCGACGCGGCCCCAACCTTTCGCTGTCACCGCGTGGACGAGGGGCAACCCCATGATGTCGCGGTAGAAGTGAACCGTTTCCTTGAGCTTCCAAGTCGGATGGGCGGTGTGGTCGACGCCGTTGAGCCGCAATGTTTCCGGATGGTTCGACATCTCATGTCCTCCTGATTGTCTCGTTGTAACGCTCTCGCGGCGCGGCCTCGGAGCCGAACGTCACGGCGCGCTTCGTCCAGTCTTCCAGCAGCCGGGCGCGCGGGGCGGTTCGCAGATGGCCGGCGGCGGCGGCCGGCCCGAGCGCGGCGACGCGGTCCGCCGCCGCCAGCAGCCGTGCCGGATCGAGCCCCGTCTGCAGACCTTCGCACGCGAGCGCGAAGGCGACATCCTCGGAAGCCGCATTGCCGGTGGCGCCGGGGGCGAAAGGGCAGCCGCCGAGGCCGCCCGCTGCCGCGTCGAAGACTCTGACGCCGCTTTCGGCGGCAGCGAGCACATTGGCGATCGCAAAGCCGTAAGTGTCATGCGGATGGAAGGCGACTCCGCCCGCGCCGCTGCCGCGCATGGCCTGATCGAACAGGGCGCGGACCTGAGAGGGAAATGCGCGCCCCGTGGTGTCGCAGAGACAGATCTCCGCGTGAGGCGCAAGGGTCAGGACCTGCCGCATCAGCTCGAGCGTGCGCGCCATCGGCACGGCTCCCTCGAACGGGCTGTCGAAGCTCGTCGCCAGATCGATGCGAAGATGCGCCAGCTCCGCGTCATGCTCGGCGACTAGGCCGGCGAGCTCGGCGACGGATCGCGCGGTATCGCAGCCGACATTGGCGCGGTTGTGCCGCTCGCAGACGGACAGGACGAAGACGAGTTCGCGCAGGCCGGCCGCAATCGCCGCGGCGGCGCCCCGGCGATTGGGCACCAGCGCGGCGGGGCGGCAAGCGTCGAGCCGCGGCAGGCAAGCTGCGGCAACGGCCGCCGCATCGGTCATCTGCGGCAGAGCACGCGGGCTGACGAAGGCGCCGATCTCCATGCGCGCGAAGCCGGCCGCCGCGAGCGCCTCGACGATCTCGATCTTCTCCTGCGTCGGCACGATGTCGCGCAGAGACTGGAAGCCGTCGCGCGGCGCGACCTCGACCACCGTCACATCGACCGTCACCGCTCGTCCACCCTGTGTTGATCGGCACCGACCGCCCTGGCCGCGTGAGCGAGCCGCCCGGGATGGTTGCGCAGACGCGGGACCAGACCCGGCGTGGCGATCCGATCGCCATCGTCGCTGCTGACCTCCGCGATCGCGCCGCGCGCTTGAAAATGCGGGTCTGCGACGATGTCGGCGATCGAATTGACCGGGCCTGCGGGAACGCCAGCCGCCGCCAGGATCGCCAAGGCGGGCTCCAGCGCCCTTGCGCCGGCCCAGGCGGAGATGATGTCGTCGAGCGCGGCGCTATGACCGATTCTGGCCTGGTTGGTGGCGAAGCGCGGGTCGGCGGCGGTGCCCTCCTGCCCCATGGCGGCGCAAAGGCGACGGAAGATCGGTTCGGAATTGGCCGCGATCGACAGATGGCGGCCATCGGCGGTCGTATAGATTCCGCTCGGCGCCGCGCGCAGATAGCGATTTCCGGCGCGTTCCGTGACGCGGCCGGCATGGGCATATTCCGGCAGGAGCGCCTCTGACAGGCTGAACAGCCCTTCGACCAGCGATACGTCGATATGGTCGCCGCGCCCGTCGCGCCTGCGGGCCTGGAGGGCGGCGAGCGTCCCGAAGGCGGCGTACAGCGCCGCAATCTCGTCGCCCACCGACAGCCCGACCCGCACCGGCGGCCGGTCCTCATAGCCGGTGACGTACCGAAAACCGCTGATGCCCTCGGCAATATGGCCGAAGCCGGGACGCTCCGCCTTGGGGCCGTCCTGTCCGTAGCCCGAGATCGAAACATAGATCAGCCCGGGATGTTCCGCGGCGAGCTCGGCATAGCCCATCCCCCAGCCCGCCATCACCCCGGGGCGGAAATTCTCGATGACGGCGTCGGCGCCGAGGATCAGCTCGCGAGCGCGAAGGCGGTCATCGCGTTGCCGCAGATCGAGGCAGACGAAGGATTTGTTGCGGTTATGCGATTTGAACCACCAGGAGGTGCCGTCGGGAGCAAGCTCGCCCCAGCGGCGCAGATGGTCGCCCTCGGGCGGCTCGATCTTGACGACATCGGCGCCGAAATCGGCCAGCAGACGCGCGGCCGCCGGCGCCGCGACAGTGGAGCCCAGTTCGATGACGCGGATGCCGTCGAGGGGAAGCGCTTTCATGGATTCCGCTCCTCGCCGGGAGCAGCGTCGGCCTGCCGCGCGTAAGCCTCCAACCTCTCGCGCAGAGCTTGGGGGATGGCGCAGGCGCGCCGAGTCGCCGGTTCGATGACGATTGGGGTGAGAGCAGCCGAAAAGCAGGGCTCCCCGCTTTCGACATGCCGGGCCTCCAGCGCGAGATCGAAGGTTCGGGTGCGCAAGGCTCCGACGCGCATCTGCATGTCGAACCATTCTCCCGGCCAGAGCGAACGGTGAAAGGTGAGATTCAGCGCCTTCATCGGCAGCCCCCATCCGGCGCCGTCCAGGGCCTGATGCATCGGCGCACCGAGCAGATGGCTGATCAGATACTCGAAACCGCTGAGCGCATAATCCGAGAACCGCGCCGTGTAGACGACACCCGCCGGATCGCATTCTCCCCAGCGGACCCGCCGCCGAACCGTCACGGGACGGGTGCGGAGAAGATATTCGTCGCCATGGCTGGAGATGTCGGCCATCACGCGCCAACCGTCTCGAGACGTCTGTCGGAGAATGTGCCGTATCGATCGACGAAACGGGGAAATTCCTGGCTCAGCCGCTCATCGGAGATACGGCCGGTCCGCTGGAGATAGTCGAAGACGAGATCCACCGGCCCCAGCCTCGCCATGCGATCCGGGAAGGTCTCATACCAGGTGAAGCTGCCTTCGGTGGCGTCGAGCATCTTCTGCTTCTGGGGCGCGCGGATCGCCTCGAAGGCGCGAAAGGTCGCCTGCACGTCGTCGGGATGGTCCTTGAGCGCATCGGCAAGCGCGATGGAGTCTTCCATCGCGATGCGGGTTCCGGATCCGATTGATGGATGGGCGCTGTGCAGGGCGTCGCCGATCAGAACGGTGTTGCCCGCATGCCAGCGACTGCAGCGGATCACCGGCAGATTGCGCCAAATGGAGTGGTTGGAGAGCAGCGGTTCGCCGCGCAGTTCCGGCTCGAAGATCCGTTCGGCGAGGGTCTGGCGCTCGCGGTCGCTCATCGCCGCCAGACCGCAGCGTTGCCAAGTCGCAGCGTCGCATTCGATCACGACTGTGCTCATGGCTTCGCTGTAGGGATAGGCGACGGCGATGAAATGACCTTGTCCCGCTTTGCGGAACACCAATACGGGATAGGGGAAATGTCGCTTCGTGCCATACCAGGCCATGCGGCTCGAGAGCGTGCGCGTCGTCGCGCCGAAAGCCGCCTCGTTGCCAGCGCGAACGAGCGAGTTGATGCCGTCGGCCCCGACGATCATGTCGGCGTCGAGCGCGTTCGCCTCGACCCGCCTTTCGTAATGGACCTGGACCCCGGCTTCCTCGCAGCAATCCTGAAGGATGTTCAACAACCTCAGCCGAGGCACCGCCCCGCCGAACGCCACCCCCTCGATGAAAACGGAATCCTCGCGATGGCGCAGGATTTGATGCCGCGTCACATACATCGCTGCCGAGAGGCGCGCGAAGGAATCAGGATCCGCCCGCTCCATCCGCGACAGGCCGCGATCGGCCAGCACGATTCCGAAGCCATAGGTGGCGTCGCACGGATTCTGCTCGAAAACCTCGATCTCGCAATGGGGAAGACGCTTTTTCGCCAGCAGCGCAAAGTAAAGCCCGGCCGGCCCGGCTCCGATAACCTTGATCTTCATCATTCAGTCCTCGGCGGGCGAGCGGCATGGTCGCGGCCGCCGCGCGGACTCGATCCGCGCATGCGTGAAACCCGCCATGTCTCGGGCAGAGCGTCACGCCAATCCGCTGAACACGATGCTCCCTGCATAGGCGAAACCCCACCCGCCGCTCTCTTGTGAAGGAGGCAGTCGATCGGACATCGACTTCATCGACTATTATTCGACTCTCGTGTCGAGTCAAGCGACTTGCGATCGCGCCCGTGATCCGTGCGGGTCGCCAGGGGCCGCTGTGCGGCGCATAGCGCCGAGGGCGACCGGATCTCGGTCTGTTGGGAAGCCGGTCCGACCGGACTCTGCCGGCCAAGTTGTGATGTCCGGGCGCGCCGGCGCACGCGCCGAGGCGGACCAGCCCGGTTTGGCTCCGGCGAGAGGCCTGCGAACCGGCGCTATGGTTCGGAAGGCCCATAGAAGTGCAGGAACAACTCGATCGCAGCCTCGATCTGCGCGTCGATCTCGGCGCGGCGCGGCGGGGTTGCCGGCAGCAGCAGGCCACGGATGTCGAGATCGCCTCTCACGATGCTGAGAAACTGGACCGCGGCCAAGGCCGGGTTCGCAACCCGCAGCCGGCCGGCCTCATGCGCTTCTGCGAGAAGCTTCGCGAGACGCTCCGTGAGGGCCCTCGGGCCGCTTTCGAAGATCGCCGCTCCGATCGCCGGAAATCGCGGCACGACGCCGATGACGGCGCGCTGCAGGAACATGGTGTGCTCCGACAGGAAGATCTCGACGAATTTCGTGGCGACGCTCCTCGGTTCTGTCGCAAGCGAGGAAATGAGTCAATGAACGTCTGCTTTGGCCCGTTCGTCAGTAGGCGAGGATTCCGAACGGTTCTGTCGCAAACTCTTCGGTAATGACGGCGAGGGCATGAAGGCTCCTTGGTTTCGGGGAGTTCGCCATGTTCAAGGGTCGTCATTTCGACCGGTCCGTGATCCTGCTGTGTGTACGCTGGTACCCCGCCTACAATCTCAGCCTGCGTGATCTGGAAGAGATGATGGCGGAACGTGGCCTGAGCGTCGATCACTCCACTGTGCATCGCTGGGTCGTCCGCTTCGCGCCGCAGCTCCCGGAGCGCTTCAACCGGCGCAAGCGGGCCGTCACCGGCAAGTGGTACCTGGACGAGACCTACATCAAGGTCCGCGGTCAATGGATGTATCTCTACCGGGCCATCGACAGTGCAGGTGACACGGTGGAGTTTTTCTTCAGCGAACGCCGCGATCTGATGGCTGCCAAGCGCTTCCTGCGCAGGGCGTTTCAGCGCCATGGCCGCCCCGAGCGGATCGTCATCGACGGTAGCCAGACCAATCGCGAGGCGGTCATTGCCTGCGATGGCGAAAGCCGGCTGCGTGATCATTCACGACGAAATCTGACGCCGATCCGCATTCGGCAGAGCCAGTACCTGAACAACCGCATCGAGCAGGATCATCGGCGTATCAAGCGCCGCATCGGATCAATGCTCGGCTTCAAGTCGCAGGCGAGCGCAACAATCATCCTGTCCGGCATCGAGATGATCCACATGATGCGCAAACGTCAGGCGAGATATGCCTACAATCCCCATCCCTCGATCGTCGAGCAGTTCGGAATCCTCGCCTACTGACGAACGGGCCAAGGCAGACGTTCACTAACTCATTTCCTCGTTTGCGACAGAACCAGATGGAATCGTCTGATGCCATATAAGTCTATGGATTTGCTCGTTAATTTTTGAGCGGAGCAAGTCCGCAAAAGACGGACTTGTTCTACCGCGCCTTGACGGCCTTCTCCAGGGCGACGATTCCCGCTGCGAAGGTATCCTGTCCGACCTGCTGGCGAATGCGCGCCTCGTCCTCCGGGCCGACGTCGAAGGTGGCGTACCATTCCACGAAGGTCTTGTTGCCTTCAGTAATGGGCTTGACCGCGAAAGTCGCCACATAGTTCTCGATCGGCATCGGCGAGACGAGGATGTTATAGGTGAAGCTGCGGTCGAGATCGGAGAAGGACAGCAGACGTTCGCGCAGGTGGCCGCCTGCAGTCGTCGTGAAATTACGGACGCAGCCGACCTGATCACTCGGCTTGCCATCCTCGACGTCGCTTTTCGCAATCAAGGGATGCCACTCGCCGTGACCATTATAGTCACGCGCATAGGCCCAGACCTTGTCGACGGGCGCGTCGATGATTCCGCTGACATAAACCTTGGCCATCGCGTTTTCTCCCGCAGTCTTGTTGCTCGAATAGGTTTGGTTCGTTCCAGGATCTCCAGAGCAAGTCCGTCTGTTGCGGACTTGGCTCGGCTCCAAAATTAACAAGCAAATTCAGCGGCTCTAGAGCATTTTCGAGCGAAGTGGACACCGGTTCGCGTGAAGAAAATGCGCTAAAACAAAGACATGGAGCATTTTCGCGATTCGGAGAAACGCGAAAATGCTCTAGGACACGTCGCCGCCCGTGCGACGGATCGTCTTGAAATGCCGCGTCTGCTCGGTGAGCGCGATCTCCGAGGGCAGGCGCTCCATGCTGCTGGCGCCGTAGAAGCCATGACAGGCCGGGCATCGGTCGAGCACATAGCGCGCGTCCTCCGGTGTGGAAATCGGCCCGCCGTGGCACAGGATGATGACGTTGTCGCGAACAGCACGTGCAGCGGCCGCAATCGCGGCGATCCGCGCGACGCAGTCGTCGAGGGTCAGGGCGGTCTCCGCACCGATGGCGCCACCCGTCGTCAGCCCCATATGGGCAACGATGATGTCGGCGCCAGCTTCGGTCATGGCGCGGGCATCATCTTCGTTGAACACATAAGGTGTCGTCAGCATGTTCTTGGCATGGGCCAACCGGATGAGATCGACCTCCAGGTCGTAGCCCATGCCGGTCTCTTCCAGATTGGCGCGGAAGACGCCGTCGATCAGGCCGACGGTCGGGAAATTCTGCACCCCGGCGAAGCCGATGGCTTTCAGATGATCGAGAAAGCTGTCGAAATGGCAGAATGGATCGGTGCCGTTCACACCCGCCAGAACGGGCGTGTGCCGCACGACCGGGAGGACCTCGCGGGCCATGTCCACGACGATCTCGTTGGCATTGCCATAAGCGAGAACGCCGGCGAGAGAACCACGCCCTGCCATGCGGTAGCGGCCTGAATTGTAAATGACGATGAGGTCGATGCCGCCGGCCTCCTCACATTTGGCCGACAGACCCGTGCCCGCCCCGCCGCCGATGATGGGCTCGCCCCGCGCGATCATGGCCCGGAAGCGGGCGAGGAGGTCTTGTCTATCAACGGCCATGACTGGCACTCCGGACTGCATCTTCAAGCTCTTGGACGACGATATCCGCAAAGGCTTCGTCATTGATGGCGTGGGGGACACGCATGATCCTTCGTCGCTTCGTCTGCTTTACGGTGCGCTCCAGCGCATTGAAGAGGGCGGCGTCCGCCTCGGGATCATGGAACGCCTGGCCGGGCGCATCGAGCAGGGAGACCCCGCCGAGGGGCAGGAGGAAGCGGACCTCGCCCTCGCAGCGGTTGAGCCGTTCGCCGATCCACTCGCCCATGCGGGCGTTCTCGTCCGCTGTCGTGCGCATGAGCGTCACCTGCGGGTTGTGGTGATAGAACAGCCTGCCCGCATAGCGCTCCGGCACCGTCTCGGGCGCGCCGAAATTCACCATGTCGAGCGCGCCGCAGGACCCGACATAGGGCACCTTTGAGCGCG
Organism: Chelatococcus asaccharovorans; assembly: GCF_003201475.1. Classification (GTDB taxonomy): domain Bacteria; phylum Pseudomonadota; class Alphaproteobacteria; order Rhizobiales; family Beijerinckiaceae; genus Chelatococcus; species Chelatococcus asaccharovorans. The sequence continues at coordinate 12,675 of NZ_QJJK01000010.1, forward strand.
CGATCGCACCGAACCGGTCGTCCGTACAGGGGAAGATGCCACCCATCAGCCGATCGCAGACCTCGGTGGTGGTGAGATCGGCGACCGCGGCGAGAAGCCCGGACGAGGCGAGCTTTTCCATGGACTGGCCACCGGTGCCCGTGGCGTGAAAGACGAGGCAGTCGTACCGTGCCGCAAGACGTTCGGTCACCGCATTCACGCAGGGCGTGGTGACGCCGAACATGGTGAGGCCGACGGCCGGCCTGGTTTCGGCGTGGTTGTCCCGCTTCGGGCGATGGCGCGCCATGCCGGCCATCGCATGGGCGGCATTGGCCAGAACCACGCGCGCTATGCGGTTGAGCCCGGCGATATCCGTCACGGAATACATCATGGCGATGTCGCTCGGGCCGACATAACCGGCGACCTGGCCCGAGGCGACCGTCGAGACGATCAGCTTCGGGACGCCGATCGGCAGTGCCCGAAGGGCCGGCGCAACCAGCGCCGTGCCGCCCGAGCCGCCGATGCCGATTACGCCGGCGACATCATTGCGGCTGGCGAGGAAGCGCTGGAATGCCTCCGCCATGGCGGCGACGGCCGTGCCGCGGTCACCGGTGAAGACCGCTTCAGTGCCGCCGGGATGGTGGCCGGCGATCTCGCGGGCGGATATGTCGGCCGCCCCGCCATGCGGCAGGGTCGAGAGATCGGCCGTAACAGCCGCAACGCCGTCTGCACGGACGAGATCGCGGATATAGGCGAGCTCGGCGCCCTTGGTGTCGGCAGTACCCACCACATAGACGCGGCCGGTCATGGGATCGGCTCCATGGGAGCGACGCGCTCGTTGACGAAGGCCTGTTGCGCAATCGCATCCGGCCTGGCCCAGCGGATCCCGTTGGCGATCACGTGGATGACCGTCGGATCATGATAGGTGGGAAAGGTTTCGTGCCCCGGCTGGAAATAGAAGATGCGGCCGAGGCCCCGCTTGTAGCAGCAGCCGCTGCGGAACGCCTCGCCGCCCTTGAACCAGCCGAGGAAGACGATCTCGTCCGGCGCCGGCACGGCGAAGGGCTCGCCATACATTTCCTCCCGTTCGAGCGTGAAATGGGCCGGAATGCCGGCTGCAATCGGGTGGGAGGGATCGACCGTCCAGATGCGTTCGCGCTCGCCGTCGGCGCGCCATTTCAGGGTGCAGGGGGTCCCCATCAGGCGTTTGAACACCTTGGAGAAATGCCCGGAGTGCAGCACGACGAGGCCCATGCCCGCATGGACCCGCGCGCAGACGCGCATCGCGAGGTCGTCGCTGACCTCGTCATGGTGACGGTGCCCCCACCAAACGAGCACATCCGTCTGGTCGAGGACTTCATCCGGCAGGCCCTGCGCCGGTTCGTCGAGCGTTGCGGTGCCGATCTCTCCGAGGTCGTGGTGGGAGAGCCCCGCCCGCAAGGCCTCGTGGATCCCCTGCGGATAGATTGCTGCCACGGCCGGATTGGCTTTCTCGTGGCGATATTCGTTCCAGATGGTCACGCGCATGGCAGGCGTCCCTTCATTTCAGCGCACCAGCCGTCAGGCCGGCGACGATTTTCCGCTGCATGATGAGGAAAAGGATGATGACGGGGGCGACGAAGACCGAGGAGAAGGCCATCACACGATGCCAGTCCGCATATTCGGCGCCGACGAAGCTGTAGATGCCGACCGTCGCCGGCTGAAGCTCCTGGTCGCTCATCAGGGTCAGCGCATAGACGAACTGGCCGTAGGCCTGCACGAAGGCGAGCGTGCCGACGACGATGAGCGGCGTGCGCATCAAGGGAAGCACGATGCGCCAGAAGGTCTGCCAGCTGTTGCAGCCATCGACGCGGGAGGCTTCCTCAAGCTCGATCGGCACCTGGCGGAACATCGGGCGCAGCACCACCAGCGCAAAGGCCAATGTCTTCGAGGTTGTCGCCAGAATGACCGCCGCGAAGGTATTGAGGATATCGAGTGCCCGGAAGATGATGAACATCGGCGTCGCCAGCAAGGCCTCGGGAAAGACTTGCAGCATCAGCACCGTGACCAGGGCAACATCGACAAGCCGGTTGCGCAGGCGGCTCATCGCATAGGCGCCCATGGCGCCCATGACGAGCGTGAGAATCGTCACCGGCGCGGCGATGGCGATGCTGTTGCGCAAATAGCGGAGGACGTTCTCCCGGGCGAAGACATGGGCAAAGGCCTCGAGCGTCGGATTTTGCGGAATGAGCGTCGGCGGATTGGCGAAGATCTCCGCCGAGGTCTTGAGCCCCGACGTGAACATCCAGTAGATCGGGAAGAGATAAAGCGCGACGCCGCAAATCGCGATCAAGGTATAGGGCCAGCCGACACGCGGCGCGGTCGCGATACGGACGCTCACGATACCGCCTCCTTCTTGAGCGTGCGCACGTAAACGAGCGCGACGACGAAGACGATCACGAAGGAAAAAGTACCGATCGCGGAGCCGATACCGAATTTGAACTGCTGGAAGGAGAATTGGTATGACAAGAGCGGCAAGACGTTGCTCGCGTCCAGCGGCCCGCCCTGTGTCATCGCGTAGATGAGGTCGAAGGCCCGCATGGTGTAGATCGTGACGAGGCAGGCGACGGCGAGAAGGGTCGCGGTCAGGCTCGGCAAGGTGATGTAACGGAACCGCGCGACCGCACCCGCACCGTCGAGCGCGGCCGCCTCATAGAGTTCGCGCGGGATGGCGATGAGGGCGGCGGCGATCAGGATCATGCTGAAGGGCATGCCGAACCAGATATTGGCGATCGTCACCGAGGTCAGGGCGATACGCGGATCCGACAGCCAGTGCACGCCGGCGTCGACCAGGCCGAGCGACGTCAAGGCCGCGTTGGCGAGACCGTATTCGGTCGCGAAGATCCATTTCCACAAGGCGCCGACCACGAGCGCGGGCAGCATCCATGCCGCGAGCAAGAGGCCGCGCAGCAACCCCGCGCCGGGAAACTCCCGCGAGAAGAACAAGGCCACGGAGAGGCCGATCACGATCTGCGCGACAACATTGACGCCGACGAAGAGGATGGAATTGATGAAGACCTTGCGGAATGACGGATCCGCGATGACCTCACGGTAGTTATCCAGCCCGATGAAGGGGCGGATCATCGACGAGATGTTCCCCAGGTTCACATCCTGCACGCTCATCACGAGGTTGTAGAACACGGGAAAACCGATGAGCGCCACGAGATACGTGACGGGTATTGCAAGGAATACATAAAGAAGCGGCTGTTGAGCCTTTGCCATCAATCAGCTCCGGAAGCGGCCGGCCGGAAAGGTGATCCGGCCGGCGCGAGCTTTGGCGAGTAAGGGCCCCACCGGACAGGCGAGGCTGCCCAGCGGGTCAGAGTGGGGTTTTTGCGAGAATGGGCTGGATCTTCTTGGCCGCGTCCTGCAGCGCCTGCGCCGATGGTTTCGCGCCGGTCAACGCCTCCTGGATCGCCGTCTGCAGCGCCTTCGAGATATCCGGCCATTGCGGATGGGGTCCACGCGCCTTGGCCGATTGCATCTGCTCGCGATAGATGCCGTAGGCCTGCGGCCACCGCGGGTTCTCGACCTTCACATCGGTGCGCGGCGCCAGACGCCCCGTCTTCCAACCCTCGTTCAGGATCTTCGGGTCTGACATGAACTCGATGAATTTGAACGCGCCCTCGGGCTGCTTGGCGCCCTTCGGCACGACGAAGACATAGCCGCCGAGCGCCGACGCCGCGATGTTCTTGTCATCCTTCACGGGCAGCAGGGTCAGACGCCAGTCGAACTTGGCCTCCTTCTCCATGCGCGGCAGTTCCCACGGGCCGCCGAAGGCGATCGCCGTATTCCCGGCCATGAAGGTGTTGGCGACCTCGTATTGACGCTGGTTGATGACGTCCTTGGAGATGATGCCCGCCTTCATCATGTCGACGAGAAAATCCAGGGCTGCGGTGGCCTCGGGCTGGTCCAGCTTGTCGATCGAGCCGCCGGCCTGCGTCAGGAACGGGAGAAACTGGAACACGCCCTCCTCAGCCTGAATGGCGCTGAAGCCGAAGCCATAGACGTTCTTGGCGGGATCGCGCAGCTTCTCGGCCGCCGCCCTCAGCTCAGACCAGGTGCGCGGCGGCTTGTCCGGGTCGAGCCCCTTGGCGCGGAACATGTCGGCGTTGTAGTACAGCGCGAGCGTATTGGCATCGCGCGGCACTCCGAAGGTCTTGCCCTGCCACTGCGCCGAAGCCCAGGGGCCCTCGAAGTAGAGGCCGGGCTTGACGATCTCCGACTTGGCGACGAGAGGCGACAGGTCGGTCAGCGTGCCCTGGCCGGAAAAGCTCGCAACGACAGGATTATCGAGCGTGGCGAGATCCGGCACCGAGCCCGTGGCGGTCGCCTTGATCAACTCGGTGACCATGGATGTCGCGGGCACCACGCGCGCCTCGATGCGATATTCGTCCTGCGCCTTGTTGAAGGCTTCGATACCACCGTAGATCATATCGGTGTCGAGGTTGAACACATGCCACAGCGTGACCGTCTTGGGCGCAGCCATGGCGGTCGTGGCGACCAGGGATAAAGCGGCCGCGACGGACAAAAGCCCCGCGGACAATCGTTTTGATCTCACTGCAGTCCTCCCGATTTTATCGTTGTGCGCGGAGCATGGCAGGGGTGTCCCACCCGCCGCAATGATCCGCTGATGTCTTTTGGGAAATTATGGGTAACACCGCCCTCTCGTGATCGCTCTCGCGAAAGCCGGCGGCCCCCCTCCGCGGCCGTAGCATTTGCGCGGCCGTGGCGCGGCTCTTTCTCAAGATAGGCTGCCACGCCGTGGACGGCGGAAGTTCACTCCGGCAACCGCCGCGCATAATAGGTGATGCGCGCCTGCGCATTGCTTGCCGTGCCGATTGCGTCGAGATCGTCCGCCGACAGGACATGAACGAGATAGGCATTCAAACCAGCCGCTCGGAACTTCCGTCCAATCTCATCATAAACGAGCGCTCTGGAGCCCATGCTGCCACTCAGGATCACAACGGCCGGACATGTCGCATTCTCACAATTTCCGAAGTTCTCGACAAGAATCGGTCCGCGCGGCGTTGGCACAGTGATTTGCTGACGAGATGGCTGCGCGTTAGCCGCTGCGGTAAGCAGATAAATAGTGAAATCGGCAATAGTGACAATGAATGAACGCATGTAAAAATATTTGTTTCTTCTGTTGCAAACTTACGGATCCCTAATCGAGAGACTTACCCTCGGAAGGAAGATTGTTCTCTTCCCAATCCTTCTTCGGAATAGGTTCTCCCATGAGAAATTCAAAAGCGGCGACCTTCTTATGATCCGAGGATAGGACACACTTGAATCGCAACCTATACCAATCCTGCTTGCTATGCAGCGCGGCGCCGTCTGCCGAGAGGGAGTTTCCTGATAATTTCGGGTCGGCCATAGCATAGGCCACGACACGATCTGGCTTGAGGTCCTCGCTCCATGCTCCGACCTGAGCCATCGCTTCTAGCCCGCAAAGCTGCTCGATCCGCTCGGCCGGCGCCAGTGTTGCTAGTTCCTCTTTGGCCTTCCGGCTCCGAGGATTGGCGAGCACCTCCTCCGACAACATGCGTGATGGCTTCACCATCGCCGGCGTCTCGTCATGCGGGCGAACCTCGGGCGGAACGGCCTCTGGAACCGCTGGCGTCTTTAGCGTCGCGCCCGGCTTGTCCGCCGGCACGCCCTCATCTTGCCGTGTAGGAGGAAGATCAGGTTGCCGCGCCGACTTCTCCTGTTGTTCGGTTTGGGGCGGAGGAAGAATCACGATTTCCACCTCCACAGCCTGTTCCGGCTGCTCGGGCAGTTTAGGCGCGGTGGGCAAAAGCAGGATGAAAACACCCATCAGGATGTGAAGGAGCACGGACCCCGCAAGGCCCCACCTGCTGAATCTGTCCTCCGTCCGCGCAGCCGATCTCATACCAGCGCGTCAGGGGGCAGCAGCGACGAGCGAGCGTAGGAAATCAACGAAATGGCTCGTCCGCTGCCGTCCCGCTGTTTGCGCAGGGTCCACGGTCTGCACGACGACCAGGCGCTTGGATGGAACGATGGCGATGTGCTGGCCGCCATAGCCGGATGCAACCGCCGCGCCGGAACCGAACACTTGCGGATTCAGCGTCCACCAAAGATAGCCGTATCCCATACTTCCCCGATCGGTACGAGAGAAAGGTGTGGTCGATGCCTTTACCCACGCGGCGGAAATGATCTGTCTGCCGCTCCATCGCCCGCCGTCGAGATACAATTGACCGACGCGAGCAAGGTCACGCGCGCTCATCCTGAAGCGATAGGCCGGGTGGACCGAAGATTTTTCGAGGGAGTAACGGCCGTCCGATGCTGAAAAGTCTTCCATGCCGATCGGCAAGGCGACGCGTTGATAGAAGCTCTGGAAAATATCCTCTCCGGTTCGCTGCCTGTAGATCGTGCCAAGCGCGTTGAAATCCCAGTTGTTATAGAACCAGAATGAGCCGTGGGCGTGGCTTCCGCGTTGGGGTCGTTTCTGCCGAATATCGGTGGTTTCATGGGCTGCGACGTGGTAAATTCCTGACCGCGCCATAAGCAAATCCCGCACCGTCGCTTGCTTCTCGGTCGCCGTGAGGGCTGGTGGCTTATCGTCTATGCCCAGCTCGGCCAGCGTGCTGTCGAGCCTGATCCGGTGTTCCGAAACCGCGATGCCATAGAGGGCGCTCAACAGGCTCTTGCGGACGGAGGCGACGTCTACCTTACGGCGAGTGTCGCCCCAGCTGGCAATGACCTTGCCACCCTGCATCACCATGATGGCGGTCGTCTTGCGGTCTGCCATGGCGTAGTCGCGGGCGGCATTCAACCTCTCGATAGACCAACCAGCCGAAGTCGCATCGGCGCTCTGCCACGACTGCGCGTTCGCAACGGCTATGAGCGCCAAAAAGAATATGGCGATGCACATAGACGAGACTATCGTCAGCTTATCAGTTTTCGGCATTCGATCGCGCCTGTTGCTGCAGACCCAGAAGCCGCCTGCCATGGTCCCTGAGTTCGCCTTTCGGGTCGACGTATCGGTAGAGAGTCACGCGCTCGATCCCAAGCTCCTTGCAGAGATCGGAGACAGATGTATCGCGTTGCGCCATGGAGGCCTGTGCAAGACGCACTTGCGCTTTTGTAAGGGCGAATTTGCGGCCACCTTTCCTGCCTCGTGCTCTTGCGCCGGCGAGACCTGCCATGGTGCGCTCACGGATCAGGTCACGCTCAAACTCGGCCAAGGTCGCGAAAACGCCGAACACCATGCGGCCGGATGCGGTCGTCGTGTCGATCTGAGCACCCTTTCCTGTCAGCACCCGCAGACCGATATTCTGATCCGATAGATCCTTCACGGTGTTGACGAGATGGGCGAGCGACTGCCCGAGGCGATCTAACTTCCAGACCACCAGCACATCGTCGGCACGCAAAGATTTAAGGCAGGCGGCTAGACCAGGCCGATCATCGCGGCTGCCGGACGCGCGATCCACATAGATGTTGTCCTGTTCTACGCCGACGGCGCGCAGGGCATCGTGTTGCAGGTCGAGGGACTGCGAGCCATCGCCTTTGGAAACGCGGGCATATCCGATCAGCATGTTTCTTAAACGGTGGTTTGAAGCGACGCAGCGGTCACGATCGATTTGTTCGCTGGAAATGTATCTCAACCCGCTTCATAAACAAAGTATCTTGAACATCATCTAATTTTGAAAAAGTAACAACGATGCCGCGTCGCTCTAACTGATCGGCGAAAGGACGCGCTTTGCGCATGCCGACCTCGCAGTCGGATAGACAACGACGATCGCGCAGCGGCGGCCGCCCTTCTGCATGCGCGGCTGGAACCTTTCCGGCCTCTATCCCTTTTTATGGTCTGATGCAGGCAGGAACGCCACGTCGGCCGATCATTCACGGCGCGGGGGGTGCCAGAACGATCTGGAAGCACTAGAATCATGCAGTCAATGTCCGCATGAGGTCGTCCAATGAAGCTGTTCATGAAATTGTTTGCCGTCGGGCTTATTCTTGGTGCTTCGACCTTTGCCGCGCGGGCTGACGTCGTCGTCTCGTCGAAGATCGACACCGAAGGCTCGGTCCTCGGAAACATCATCCAGATCGCGCTGAATGCCAATGGCATCAAGACGCAGGACCGCATCCAGCTTGGTGCGACCCCCGTCGTGCGAAAGGCCATCACCGCTGGCGAGATTGACATCTATCCGGAATATACCGGGAATGCCGGCTTCTTCTTCAACAAGGCGGACGACCCCTTGTGGAAGGATGGCGCCAAAGGTTTTGAGGCCGCCAAGACGCTTGACTATGATGCGAACAAGATCGTCTGGCTCGATCCGGCCCCTGCCAACAACACTTGGGCGATCGCTGTCCGCAAGGACGTGGCCGAGCCTAACCAGCTCAAAACCATGTCGGATTTCGGCAAATGGGTGGCCGGCGGCGGCAAGGTCGTGCTCGCGGCGTCATCGGAGTTCGTCAACTCGGCGGCAGCGCTTCCGGCATTTCAAGCGGCTTACGGCTTCACGATGAAGCCGGACCAGTTGATCGTGCTGTCGGGCGGCGATACCGCGGCCACGATCAAGGCCGCGGCGGAAAAGACGAACGGCGCGAATGCGGCGATGGTGTATGGGACGGATGGCGGCATCGCGCCGTCGGGTCTCGTCGTTTTAACCGACGACAAGGGCGTCCAGCCGGTCTATGCGCCCGCCCCCATCGTCCGCGAAGCTGTGTTGAAGGCCAATCCGCAGATCGCCGATATCCTGAAGCCGATCTTTCAGTCGCTTGACCTGACGACGCTCCAGGCCCTCAACGCACGGGTGCAACTCGGCGGCGAACCAGCCAAGGCGGTGGCCAGCGACTATCTGAAAAAGAAGGGCTTCGTGAAGTAGCGGTCTCGGGCGTTGCAGACGAAATCGCGGATGCCCGACACGACGCGATCGCGCGCGAGCAGCGTCCGCCCATCTCTGGACCGGCTTGGGGCGCTCGTCACGCTCTGTGTCGTTCTGGCCCTGTGGCTTGCACCTTTCGTCAGCGTCCGCGCCAACCGCATCGTCGCGGGTCAGCCGCTCACCGCAATTGAAGCCCTGCCCGTGTCTGCCGCGGCTGCGCTTTGGGCCGTGGTCCTCATCGTCGCGGCGGTCGCGCTTCTGGTGCGTTCGCCATGGATCCGCCTGATCACCTCCGTGGGCGGACTTCTCTCGCTATCTGTGACCGTGGGTTTCGCCGCATCGGTATTGACGCCGGCCGGCGACAGCTTCGCCCGCGTTTCGCCTGCGTCAGGGTTCTGGTTCCTGACGTTGGGGATGGCTTTGCTGGCGGCGGATTCGGTCACGCGCCTCAACTTCACGCCCGGTTTGCGCCTTGCCGCGCTCGCGCTCGCAGCGCTGGCCCTCTGGCTGGTCATCGCATCCGGGGCCTGGGACGATCTGTCCCTGATGAAGGAATACGCCAGCCGCTCGGATAGTTTCGGCGGCGCGGTACGCCAGCACCTCGTGCTTGCGCTCGGCTCGCTCGCTGGCGCGGTCATCACCGGCGTGCCCCTCGGCATCCTGTGTCATCGCCTGCCTGCGTTGCGGGCGCTGATCTTACCGGCCCTCAACGTCATCCAGACCATCCCGAGCATCGCCTTGTTCGGCATCCTCATGGTCCCTCTCGGCTTTCTCGCGGCAACCGTTCCGCTTGCTTATGCGATGGGGGTGCGCGGCATCGGCACGGCTCCCGCCGTCATCGCGCTGTTCCTCTATTCCCTTCTGCCGATCGTGGCCAACACGGCAGTCGGGCTGGCGCAGGTATCACCGTCGGTCGTGGATGCCGCGCGCGGCATGGGGATGTCGCGATGGCAGCGACTGTTCGCTATCGAAATTCCCCTCGCCTTGCCGGTCGTTCTGGCCGGCATACGGATCGTGCTTGTCCAGAACCTGGGACTTGCTGCGGTGGCAGCCCTGATCGGCGGCGGCGGCCTCGGGACATTCATTTTCCAGGGCATCGGCCAGACCGCCATCGACCTCGTGCTCCTTGGCGCGCTTCCCATCGTCCTGATGGCCTTTGTCGCCGCCATCGTCCTCGATGCCATGGTCGACCTCGCGGGAGGAGCCCGGGCGTGATTGCAATCGAGCATCTCACGAAACGTATCGGCGAGACGACCCTTGTCGACGATGTGTCGATGGTCGTCGACACCGGCACGATCACCGTCGTCGTCGGCACCTCGGGCGCCGGAAAATCCACCCTGCTGCGCATGATCAACCGGCTGATCACCCCCACCTCCGGCCGGGTGCTCATCGACGGCCAGGACACGATGGACATCCCCGAGGACCGGCTGCGGCATCGCATCGGCTATGTCATCCAGGGCAATGGCCTGTTTCCCCACCGGACCGTTGCCGGCAATATCGCGACCGTGCCCCGGCTGCTCGGTTGGGATCAAAAACGCATCAGGCGGCGCGTTGAAGAGCTTCTCGACCTGTTTCAGCTCGATCCCGCCGAGTTCGCCAACAAGTTTCCGCGGCATCTTTCAGGGGGGCAGCAGCAGCGCGTGGGCGTGGCGCGCGCCCTCGCCGCCGAGCCCCGCCTGCTGCTGATGGACGAACCCTTCGGCGCCCTTGACCCGATCATCCGGGGAAAGGCGCAGGCTGATCTCATTGCGATCCAGCGGCGCTTCGGCACGACCATCGTGCTCGTCACCCATGATATGGAGGAGGCGTTCCACCTCGGGGATCGCATCGCCGTCATGAATGACGCGCAGCTGCTGCAGTATGATACGCCGGCTCAATTGCTGACCCGACCGGCGGCGGGCTTCGTAGAGCGTCTGGTGGGATCGAGCGATCGGCCTTTTCGTCTCCTGTCGCTCGCCAAGGTGCGCGATGCGATGGAGCCGGGTGACGCGCCGGGGGAGCCGATCGATCCCGACGTCAACCTCAGGGACGCGCTTTCGCGGCTCATCTGGGCAGGCGCCGACAGACTGCCGGTTGCCCACGGGAACGACACGGCGACGGCCCACATCAGCGTTTCCGGTATCTTGTCCCATGGCCGGCCGCCCCAATGAAATATGTCGGCGCCATCGGGCGAGGGCTGATCCTTGTCCTGCTCCTCATCTTCATTCTCACGCCCGATTCGTTCGCCCCGCTCTTCCGCCCGCTGACCGAGAACAACGCCCCGCCGATCTATAACCAGGGCTCGCTGCTGTCTCTCACGCTTTCGCATCTCGCGATCGTTGTGAGCGCGACCGCCGCGAGCGCGATCCTCGCGGTCGGTCTCGGCATTCTCGTCACGCGGCGATCGGGTCTGGAATTTCTTCCCCTGTCACGCAGCCTGGTCAATATCGGGCAGACGTTCCCACCCGTCGCCGTTCTGGCGATTGCAGTTCCCCTCGTTGGCTTTGGAGAAAAGCCAACCTTTATCGCCCTTTTTCTTTACGGCCTTCTGCCGATATTCGAGAATACGCTCAGTGGATTGACCCAGGTCCCGCGTGTCACGCTCGAGGCAGCCCGAGGCATGGGGATGAGCCCGGGCCGCCGTCTGTGTCTCGTGGAACTGCCCCTGGCCCTTCCGGTCATTCTTGCGGGCATCCGCATATCCACGATCATCAATCTCGGCACCGCGACGATCGGCTCGACGGTCGCGGCCAAGGGGCTCGGCGAAGTCATCATCGCCGGTCTGCAGTCGAACAACCTGGCCTTCCTGCTCCAGGGCGGGCTCGTCGTGGCGATGCTCGCCGTTCTTGTCGACGGCGCCCTCAGCGCAGTCGAACGCCTCGCCGCCTCGCGGCTCGGCGGCGATGACACACCAAAAGCGTCCTGATGACGCTCGTCAGGATAAGACTGACATGGTCCAGGCAAGGGGACTGCCGTCCGTGGCGAACTTTAAAAATGTCGGCCAGAACCTTGTCCTTGCTGAGGAGCCCTGCGTCCTCAAGCGCCTCCCTATCAGGCAGGTCGCGCAGCGTGCCGAAGCCGAAATGCGACAGGAATTCCTTGGTGGTTATGGAGGTGTAGGGGGCGCCGGGCTGGGGACTGCGCGGAATTGATTGCGTCGGGTGAGGCCCCATACATGTTTCGGGGACGCCCCCAGTCCTGTCACCGATCACATTTCGCATTGCGGGGCCGATATGTCGTGAGTAGAATGATAGATAAAATTCTACCTTTAAGGATCCAGACCTTTATGAGCCTCAATATCAAAGACCCCGAGGCGCATCGGCTGGCGCAGGCAATCGCCCGCGTTACCGGGGAAAGCATGACGCGCATCGTCACAGAAGCCCTGCGCGAGCGGTATGCACGGATCGAGCGCAGCAAGGGCAAGGCCAGCGTTCAGGAACTGTTGGCGATCGCCGACCGCGCCGCGGCGCATGTGAAGCGGCCCTATGTCGATCACGCGGATCTTCTCTATGATGAGAACGGTCTGCCGAAATGATCATCGACACCTCGGCTATCGTCGCGATCCTCTACCGGGAGGACGAGGCTAAAGACTTCGTGCAGCGCATTCACGACGCCGATGTCATCCGCATCAGCGTGGCGAACCATGTCGAGCTCTCGATGGTGATCGAAAACCAGCTCGGCCCCGAAGGCATGCGGCAGGCCGAGGCTTTCTTTCGGCGCGCCGGTATCACCATCGAGCCGGTCACGATCGAGCATGGCGAGCTTGCCCGGCAGGCGCTTCTTGACTTCGGCAAGGGCCGGCACAAGGCCGGACTGAACTATGGCGACTGCTTCGCCTATGCCCTGGCCAAGGCCACCGGCGAGCCACTCCTGTTCAAGGGGAACGACTTTAGCCAAACCGACATCGCCGCCGCATGAGCAAGCCGTCCCGCAAACCGACCGAGCCGCTGCGGACCCGCCACGTGTTCCTCGACACCGAGGTCTATCGCCATGCCGGATCATGCTGCATTTCACCGACATCACGCTTGCCGAGATCCGGCGACAGCTCGCCGAGCAAACCCTGGCGAAGGCAACTGAGGCGAAGCCTCTGGCACCCGACTTCAATCGCATGTCGTAGATCGCAGGACTAAGCGCCGCTGCGGCCACGGCAGCTTGCCATGTTGTGAACATGGACATGATGGCCGGGCTCGATGACGGCTGTGGCCACGCCGATGCGCTGGCCGTATTTGCGGACGTCGCCACCGGTCTCGTGCCTGGACAGGGCGAGCTTGTGCCCCATGGGGATGGGCGCGGCCAGACGCACCACCTGAATGGCATCGCCGACGCGCACCCGCGCCTCGCCTTCGATGTCGCGCAGGGCCACGGCGACGCTGTCGTGGGGGTGGATGGCCATGGCGTTCCATCCCGTCGCGCCGGGGGTGTTCTCGGATTCGGCCATCAGAACGACCCTCCGAAACGCGCGAAGCACTCGTCGCCCTCGTCGAAGATCTCGCCCCATGTCGCGGTCCCACCCGCGACGTCGAGGAGATAGTCGAAAAGGCTGTCAGCCATGGCGGCAAGCGAGGCCTGGGCCAGAAACAGCGGGCTCGCATCGAAATCGATCTGCGCCGCAAGGCGCTCTGTGGTGGCCGGATGGCCGCTGATCTTGATGGTCGGCGCCACATGGCTGCAGAAGCTGTTGCCCGGCCCGGTGGTGAACAGCATGATCTGCGCCCCGGCCGCGGCAAAGCCCGTCAGCGATTCCGGGGAGAAGCCCGGCCCGTCCATCACATGCAGGCCGGTGCAAGGCGGCGGCGCGGCGAAGGCCAGCACGGAGCGTATCGGCCGCTCGCCCGCCTTGGCGATCGCCCCCAGCGACTTCTCCTCGATGGAGGAGAGCCCGCCGCGCACGTTCTCATGGCCGGGATTGTTATAGAGGAGGTCGACGCCGAGCGCCGCGACAGCGCGCTCCCGTTTGGCGACGGCCTCGACGATGGCGGCGCCGACGACGCCGTCGATCGCCCGTTCCGCCAGCACATGCTCGGCGCCCAGCCACTCCAGCGTCTCGCCGATGACGGCGGTGCCGCCGCAATCGACGAGGCGGTCGGCGAGTGCCCCCGCGAGCGGGTTGCTCACCAGCCCCGACGTCGCATCGGAATGCCCGCATTCGATCCCGACGAACAGCTCGGCGACGGGGACCGGGACGCGCCGTTGCGTGGACAGGAGACGCGCCAGCTCGCCGCCGCGCCGCACCGCCAGTGCAGTCAGCGCCAGCGCATCCTCATGGACATCGTCGAGGGTGGCGATGGCGACGGCCTTGCCGGAGCGGGCCGCAATCGCCTCCGCCACGGCGTCGGCACTCGGGCGGTCCACGCCAACGATCAGCGTCGCGCCGCTATTGGGGTGGCTGCCGAGGCCGACGAGCTGCGCGAAATGCATGTCCTTGTCGGGGCCGAGCTGCCCACGGCCGTAAGGCGTCGCCGCGAGCTTGCAGCCGGGCAGCGCCTGGGCAATGCGCCGTGCCGTCGGCGTTATGAGGCCGTTAATGCCGAGGACGAGCAGCGTGTTGCGCACGCCCGCCCGGCCCACCGGCCTCAGGTAGCCGAGGAATTCCAGCTGTTGGCGGCTCGGCTTGTCGGGCGATATGCCCCCCATGGTGTCCTCCGTCGTGTTTGTGTTGGGCGCGGCGCCCATCGCCCCGCAGGGCTGGGCCGGCTCAGCCGGCGAAGGCGGGTTCGGCGAGCCCGCGCACGCCTGGCTCGAAGGCGAGCACGGCGCCTGCCAGCGGTTCGGCCGCCCGCTGGGCCGGGCTCAGGCCCTGGGTCGCCGTCGTGATGAACAACGTGCCGAGATCCGCGCCGCCAAAGCTGCAGGAGGTCGGATTGCTGACCGGCAGCGGCACGAGCCTGTCGAGGCGCCCATCCGGGGAAAATCGCGCCAGCAGGCCGGCACCGAACCGCGCATTCCAGATGAAGCCCTCGGCGTCGACGGTGGCGCCATCGGGCTTGCCTGCCACCTCGCCTGCCGGCACGAAAGCACACCGCCGGTGGGACACCCCCTCCTCCGCACCGAGCTCGAGGCAATCGATGGCGCCAACGGCCGAATCGGCAATATAGGCGCGGTCGCCGCCGGGTGAGAAACAGAGCGCATTCGGGACAGTCAGGCCGTCGAGAACCCGCGTCAGGGCGAGATGGCGATCGACCCTGTAGACGCTGCCGGTCCGCTCCCGGCCGAAGTCCCACATGGTGGTAAACCAGATATTGCCCTGGCGATCGCAGCGCGAATCGTTGATGCGATTGCCGGCGTGGCCCTCGTCGACCGGCAGCAGCGGTTCCAGGCGCCCCGTGGCGATCGTGAAGGCATGGAGGCCGGATTTGAGGCCGAGAATAAGCCCGCCCGCCTGGCGCAGCATCACGGCTCCAACCAGTTCCGGCAGCGGCCAGCGCGTCACCACGCCGCTCCCCGCCAGCCGACATAGCGACGGTGCGCGGATATCGACCCAGTAAAGCGCCTCCTCCGCCACCGACCACACGGGCGACTCGCCCAGCGTGTCGATCGGCTCCGTCACCGCCCTCACGACGCGGTCTCCCGGCGCAGCGTGGCGGGCGTGGCGGTGGAGCCGCGCTTGATGATCTCGAAACCCATGTCCACGACCCGTTGCTCCACGTCCTTGCCGGCAATGCGATCGAGCAACATCGTGCCGGCCCGGCTGCCGATCTCGAAGCGCGGGATGCGCACCGTCGTCAGCGAGGGATTGAGGTTTTCGGCGATCTCGAGGCCCTCGAAGCCGGCGATGGCAAGATCATCCGGCACGCGGATGCCGAGCCGCTGCGCCTCGAACAACGCACCCGCCGCGATGAAGTCGCCCGTGCAGAACAGAGCATCCACATCCGGCCGCTCGCCAACCAGGACACGCAATTGCCGGCCGGCCGCTTTCAGATCCATCTCGAGCTCCGCGACGAAACGCGGATCCGTATCGAGGCCGAAATCGCGCACCGCGGCCCGATAGCCGGCCTGACGCTCGACCTGGCGTTCGTTGTCCTTGGTGAAGGTGGTGAACAGGGCCACGCGGCGATAGCCCTGCTCGGCGAGCATGCGTGTCACTTCATAAGCCGCGTCGAAGTTTGAAAAGCCGACCGCCATATCGATCGGATCCTCGGGCAGGCTCGCGATCTCGACCGTCGGGATAGCATTGTCGCGGAGCATCTTGCGCGTCTTGGCCGTGTGGGTCGCGCCCGTGAGATAGACGCCATCGACCCGGCGCGCGAGGAACTCCGCGACGATCGTCTCCTCGCCCTCGGGAATGAAATCACTGTTGCCGAGCAGGAGGTGGTAGCCGCGCGCCTTGAGGGCGCGGCTGAAGCCCTCGGTGAAATCGGCAGCGATGGAGTTGCGCAGGGTCGGGATCACGGCGCCGATGGTCATCGTCTGGTTGGACGACAGGTTGCTCGCGACGCGGTTCGGGATATAGCCCGTCGCGGCGATCGCCGCCGCGATCTTCTCGCGGGTTTCGATCGAGACGCGATGCGGGAACGACAGCGCGCGGGACACCGTCATGGGAGCCACACCCGCAAGCCGTGCGACATCGCGGATACCGGCCCGCTTGACCCGTCGCCCTGAAGATCCCGAGACGTTTTCCATGCCCATTCCACGCTCACGTCTCTTGACGCTATTGAATGTTACCGGTACCATCAAAGGCAATTCAAGAAAAATCGTTTGGGAGGGGCCTTTTTTGGCGGCTCAGCAAGACAACGGCCTGACCGTTCAGCCGGCGAGAACCGCCGCGCAGCCGGGCGCGGCTACGCCGGGTTGGCCGACATCGGCAGACCAGCGCATCTGGACGGCGCTCGGTGCCGTCTTCATCTATCTGCGCTCCATGGCGGTATTTCTCGTCATCTGGCACCTCGGCTCGCGCTGGGTCGGCAATGCGATCCTCCTGCCCTCACCCATCGACAGCGCGGAGGCGCTGGTCGAGTTGTTCGCCGACGGCGAAATCTTCGACAACGTGACGGCGAGCCTGTCGCGCCTCGGCGTCAGCTTCGGGCTGGCGATCGTCCTCGGGGTCTCGCTCGGCTTCGCCATGGGCATGAATCGCACGATCTACGCCATGGTCGATCCGATGGTCGAGCTGCTGCGGCCGATCTCGGGCATCGCCTGGATCCCCCTCGGCATGTTCATCCTCGGCGTGGGCGAGGCCCTGCCGACGGCGATCATGTTCTACGGGGCCTTTTTCCCGATCGTCATCAACACGGTGGTCGGGGTGCAGGCGGTCAATCCCGGCCTCGTCCAGGCGGCGCGGGTGCTCGGCGTCAGCCAGCGCGCCATCGTACGCCATGTCATCTGGCCGGCAGCGCTTCCCAATATCCTGGTCGGTGCGCGCCTTGGTGCCGGGGCGGGCTGGATGGCGATGGTCGCCGCCGAGCTGATCGGCGCGCCGTCGGGCCTCGGCTTCGCCATCGAGTGGTACCGCGAGCTCCTGATGACGCCGAAGGTCCTCGCCTTTGTCTTCATCATCGGGCTGCTCGGCTATCTCCTCGATCGGCTGCTGCGCGGCCTGCAGCGCAGGCTCACGCCGTGGGCGCAAGCCGGCGGAGGCCTCACATGAGCCTTCACCTGCGCCTCCGGCCGTTCATCCTGCCGCTCCTGCTGCTCGCCCTCTGGCAGATCGCCGCGATGGCCTATGCGCAGACCAGCCGCATGCCCGTTCCCGGCGACGTCCTGACCATGGGCTGGACGCTCGTGTCGAGCGGCGAACTGCCGCTGGCCCTGCTGCAGAGCCTGAAGCGGGTGCTGCTCGGCTTTGCCTGCGCCGCCTCGCTCGCTCTCGTCGTCGGGACGGCGATGGCCGCGTTCGAGCCCATCGGCCGCAACCTCGATCCGATCGTCGAGAGCTTCCGGCCGATCGCCCCGATCGCGCTCCTGCCGCTGGCGATCCTCTGGTTCGGCACCGGCACGCCCGCCGCGGCGTTCATCGTCGGCTACGCCGCGTTCTTCCCGATGCTGGTCAATACCATCCACGGCGTGCGCAGCATCGACCAAGGCGTCATTCGCGCGGCGCGCACGCTGGGTGTCAGCCGCTTCACCATCCTGCGCACCGTGGTCCTGCCGGGCGCCTTGCCGAACCTCTTTGTCGGGGCGCGCCTGGCGCTCGGCGTCGCCTGGACGTCGATCATCGCCGCCGAACTCGCCGTCGGCGCCAAGGCGGGCGGCGGCGGGTCGGGCGGCATCGGCCAGATGATGTTCGTGTTCTACGCCTACAGCGTCGACCTGTCGGGGATCATCGTCTGCATGATCGGCGTCGGCCTCGTTGCCCTGATCATCGACCGCGGCGTCCGCGCCCTCGAATTCTGGATGCTTCCATGGAAACGCTAGAAAAAATGACGCCCAAGATCTGTCTCGGCGGCATCACAAAAGAATATATCGCGCCGCGCACCGGGCAACGCACGCTGGCGATCGCGGATGTGTCGCTGGATGTCTTCCAGGGCGAGTTCCTGTGCATCGTCGGCCCGTCCGGCTGCGGCAAGAGTACCATCCTCAACATGATCGCCGGCCTGGCGCGCCCCTCCCGCGGCGAACTGGTGATGGACGGCAAGCCCATCCGCGATCCCGGCGCCGAGCGTGGCGTGGTGTTCCAGGATTACGCCCTGTTTCCCTGGAAGACCGTGCGCGAGAACATCGAGTTCGGTCCGCGCTATCGCACCGCCGGGCCGTTGTCGGCGAGCGAGCGTGACCGGATCGTGCGCCACTACATCGATCTCGTGTCCCTGACCGGCGCCGAAAACAAGTATCCGCACGAACTGTCGGGCGGCATGCGGCAGCGCTGCGCCTTCGCCCGGGCGCTCGCCAACGAGCCCGAGGTCCTGCTCATGGACGAGCCCTTCGCGGCGCTCGACGCGCAGACGCGCCTCATCCTGCAGGAAGAGCTTCTCAGGATCTGGGGCGAAGAATTGCCGCGCGCCGCGCGCAAGACCGTCGTGTTCATTACCCACGGCATCGACGAGGCCGTGTACCTGGCGGACCGGGTGGCGGTGATGAGCAACAATCCCGGGCATATCAAGACGATCATGACCGTGGATCTGCCGCGCCCGCGACGCGAGAGCCTGCGCGCGACAGCCGAATTCCAGAAGCTCGCCGACGCGATCTGGCAACTCATCCGGCATGAGGCCTACGAGGCCACCATCGACCGGCACTGAATGGACAACAAGCACCGCACCAATGCGGTTCATGGGAGGAAGGTTCATGGGAGGAACAGGAACAATGAAGAACAGCCATTTCACGCGACGGCAGCTTATTGCCGCCGCCGGCGCCGCAGGCGTCGCCACGCTGGCCGCGCCGCGCATCGCGCGCGCGCAGGATGCGACCATCTCGGTCGGTCGCCAGCCCTGGGCGGCCGGCAACTCGCCGATCACGCAACACATGATCGACAACAAGCTGTTCGAGAAGAAAGCGAAGGAACTCGGCTACCAGCTCACGGTCGACTGGCGTGATTACCCATCGGCGCAGCCCATGGTCGAGGCTTTCGTCAGCAACAATCTCGACCTCGGCATGTGGGGCAATACGCCGATCATCCGCGGGCTCGCGGCCAAGCAGCCCTGGAGCATCCTCAATGTCGGCGAGGGTCACTTCCGCTTCGTGGTCGCGACCCGGGCCGATTCCGGGATCCGCAACATCCAGGACCTCAAGGGCAAGACCATCGGCGCCCTGCTGGGTGGCGACCCCTACAACGCCTTCTCGCAGATCATCCTGGCCGAACTCGGCTCGGGCAATCCGCGCGATTTCGACATCAAGATGATCAACACGCCGACCCAGGCGCAGGCGGCCACCATCCCGCGCGGCATGGATGCCGCCGTGCTGATCTATCCGGCCTTCCTCAAGGCACAGAAGGAAGCCGGCACGGTCGGCATCGTCAACTCGTTCGGCTACACCGAGGACCACTACAAGGGGCCGGCCGGCGAGGGCGCGGGGCACCTGCTGGAATCCGTCAAGAAGTCGGCATTCTATCCCGACGGCTACTATCTGCATCGCTCGTTCTGGATGGCGCGCGACAGCCTGCTCTCGCAGAATCCCAAGCTGGCGATCGCCTTCATGGTGGCGCAGCAGGAAGCCGTCACCGCCCTTAAGGCCATGACCACCGGCGCCATCTCCGACAGCGTGCAGAAGTATTGGGGGCTGCCCGCCGAGCTCGGCGCCAAGGTCGTCGAGGACGAGGTGGTGTTCCGGCGCGGCTGGATCTGGCCGACCCAGGGCGACATCGGCGCGATCGTCGAGACGTCGAAATTCATGGTCGAGGGCAAGCTCATCCCGGCGCCGCTGGACTGGAAACTGGTGCTCGAGAACGTGGCGAAATCCGCCCCCCTGATGCACCAGGCCTACGAGATGAGCGGATCGAAGCCCCCGGAGAGCGCCTTCACGGCCAGTGATGCCGCCGATGTCCGCGGCCTCCCGACCTGGGACTACAAGCGCTGGACAGTCAAGAACTGAGCATCGGCCTGTTGCCGAAGAGGAATGCACGCATGGACACGATAGGGTTTCTGGGGCTCGGCACGATGGGCGGCCCGATGGCGCGCAACGTTCTGCGCAAGGGCTACAGCGTCAAGGGGTTCGATCTCAACCGCGCGGCGGTCGAGGCCCATGTGGCTGCCGGCGGCCAGGCCGCCAGTTCCCTCGGCGATCTCGCCGCAGGGAGCGACGTCGTCATCACCATGCTGCCCGACGGCCCGGACGTCGAGCGTGCGGTCCTCGGCGAGGGCGGGCTCATCCACGCCATGCAGGCGGGATCGGTCCTGATCGACATGAGCACGATCGACCCGGCGGTCACCCGCCGGGTCGGCGCGGCCCTCGCCGAGAAGGGCATCCTGATGGTCGACAGCCCGGTGGGCAAGACGGTTGATCACGCCATCGCCGGGACCTTGACACTGATGGTCGGCGGCGATGCGGCGACGATCGAACGCGTCCGCCCCGTGCTCATGTGCATGGGAGCCGACCTCTTCCATTGCGGCGGGCTCGGCATGGGTGAGGCGCTGAAGCTGACGAACAACTTCCTCGCCGCCACGATCCTGTCGGCCACGACGGAAGCGCTGGTCATGGGCAAGAAGGCCGGCCTGTCGCTGGAGCTCATGACCGACGTGATGCGCACGACGATGGCCTGGAACAACCAGTTTGCCATCGCCCTGCCGAAGAAGGGACTGGCCGGGGATTTCACGGCCGGTTTCATGGTGAAGCTCGGCGAGAAGGACCAGCGCCTCGCCGTCGCCATGGGCAAGGCGCTCGGCGTCGAGACGCCGGTCGGAGCCGCGGCCTATGCCACATTGACCGAAGCCCGGAATGCAGGCTTCGCCGATCTCGACGTGACGGCGGTGCTGCGGCTGCGCGAGGAACAGGCCGGCGTGACGGTGCGCCTCAAGCACGATGCATGAGATGACCCGCCAAGAATTTCCCTCCCCGTTTCCCTCCCCGTCTCCCTCACCGCCCCCCGCCTCGCCCCTGCCGACGCGCCGGGTCGGCCAGACCGCGCTCGACGTCTCCGTGCTCGGGTTCGGCGCCGCGCCGCTCGGCGGCATCTATCGCAGCATCTCGAATGCCGAGGCGGAGGCGACGGTGGCGACCGCGCTCGCCAGCGGCCTGCGCTATTTCGATGTGGCGCCGTTCTACGGGCTTGGCCTCGCCGAGCATCGCCTGGGCAGCGCGTTGCGCGAGCGCCGCGACGAATGCGTCGTCTCGACCAAGGTCGGCCGCTTGCTGCGTCCCCTGAAGGCCGGTGCGCGGCACGCCACCATGTATGTCGACCCGCTGCCGTTCGAAGTCGCCTTCGACTACAGCTATGACGGCGTGATGCGCTCGATCGAGGACAGCCAGCAGCGGACGGGCTTTGCCACCTTCGACATGGTCTTCCTCCATGACGTCAACCGGCGCTGGCTCGGCGACGATGTCGAGCGTCGTTTCGACGAAGCCATGAACGGCGGCTATCGCGCGCTCGATGAGCTGCGCCGCGCAGGGCAGGTCAAGGCGATCGGCGTCGGCGTCAATGACAGCGAGATGCTCGTGCGCTTCGCCCGCGCCGGCCGGTTCGACGGCTTCATGCTGGCCGGGCGCTACACGCTCCTGGAACAGACGCCGCTCGATGCGCTGTTTCCCCTGTGCGAGCAGGAGGGCGTCTCGATCATCGCGGCGGCGCCGTTCAACTCGGGCATCCTGGCAACAGGGGCGCGCGCGGGGGCGAAGTATTTCTACACCGATGCACCCGCGGACATCGTCGCGCGCACGCGCCGCATCGAGGCTGTCTGCGAGACGCATGGGGTGCCGCTCATCGCGGCCGCCCTGCAGTTCGCCTTGCGGCATCCCGTCGTCGCCAGCGTCGCGACGGGGTTCAGTTCGCCGGCCGAGGTCGCGACCGGCGCCGCGATGATGGCTGTCGCCATTCCCCCGGCCTTCTGGGACGAACTCAAGGCGTCCGGGCTGATCCGGAGCGACGCGCCGACGTGAACGGCAGGCCCACGCCCGTCAGGGGCTCGCCTCGCGGAAGCGTCGCGGCGGCTGGCCGCGCGTTCCGGTGCGCACGGCGATGAGTTGTCCGGAGGCCGGCGCCTCGGCCGACAGCCCAGCCGGCAGGCGGATCCAGGTCGAGGTTACATAGAGCGTCGCCATGTCTTCGCCGCCGAAGGCGCAATTGGTCGGCATGGGGACGGGCAGCACCACCTCCTCCACCAGCCGCCCCGACGGATCGTAGCGGCAGACGCGCCAGCCGCCGAGGCACGCGACCCAGAGATGATCCTCCGCGTCGACGGTGATGCCGTTCGGATTGCCGGGAATATCCGCCGCGGCCAGGAACACGCGGCGGTTGGCGATGGTGCCGGACAGGGCGTCAAAGTCGAAGGCTAGAACGACATTGTTCGCCGTGTCGGCGAAATAGAGCCGTTGCCCCGCGGTGTCGAAGGCGACATTCTTCGCCATCCCGACCTTGTCGATGTGGCGGTGCACGGCGAGATCGGCACCGACCGCATAGAGGCTGCCGCGGCCGATCTCGTGATTGATGGCCATGGTGCCGACCCAGAGCCGGCCCCTGGGATCAACGCCCACCGTGTTGCAGCGGTTGTCTGGACGGTCGGCCTCGGGATCGACGAGGCGGCGCTCCACCCCGGTCTCCGGATCGAGCAGAAAGAGACCATGCTGGCCCGCGGCCACCAGCCGATCCTGCTCGTCGAACGCGATGCCCGCCGTCAGCCGTGGCAGTTCCACGCGGCCCGCCTCGCGCCGGGCGGGATCCCACCAGCGCAACGCCGGCGCCAGCACATCGACCCAGTAGAGACGCCGGCGGCGGGGGTTCCACACCGGGTTCTCGCCCACGAAGTCGCGTCCCGTCGCCAGGACCTCGACCGCCACGCCGACTGGCTCCTGCGGGCGCGGTAGGACCGACCGGGTGGCATAGCCCATGCCGATATGGCCCGAGGCCCGGTGGGCGGCTTCCACCAGCGCCCGGCCGGCGTCGTGCAGGTCTTCCGCCGGGATCTGATCGGTCTCGAACAGGCAGGCGAGCGCACCGATGGGATAACCTGTCTCGTCCAGGATAGCCGAGGCCGCGCCGGCGCGGCCGGACACCGGCTCGCGCGTCATCACCGCATAGCCGAGCGCCTTGGCGACGCCGAGATCGGCGCGCAGACGGTCCATCGCCGGCTTTTCGACAATCGTCGGGGAGAGATCCTGCAGAAACGCCTCGCAGCGCTCCTTGGGCAGGGCAGCCAGCATGCTTCGCCCGGCGGCGCTCTCGATGGCCCGTGAGCGTGGCCAGAAGCGCACCAGCCGCCCGTACGACGGATCGGCATCCTCGAAGTCGAGGACGAAGACATCCTCGTTGTCGAGCACCATGACGCAGATGGTGCGCTGCAGGCGCCGCGCGACACGCGCCAGTTCGGGCTTGGCCGCCCTGATGATGCTGTTCTGGTCGAGGCTGCGACGCGAGAGTTCCAGCACCCGCATGCCGACGTGATAGGTGCGGGTGCGCGGATCGTGGCGCACCATGCGGCGGCTCACCAACGCCGCCAGCAGGCGATGCAGGGACGCCCGCGGGATGCCGATCGATTTCTCGAGATCGCGGAAACGCGGTGGCTGCGGCGCCGTGCCGATGGCGAGCAGGACGTCAAGCCCCCGCAACAGCGCCTGCGCGCCCGGCACATCGGTGTCCTGATCGACCTCAGCAGTTGGTTCGCTCACGCCTAATCCTTCGTTTGATTCGCAATTTAATGAGAATCCACGTTGACAGCAACCAGAATCATCTCATCATATGGAACAAATAAGGGATTGGGAGGACGATCGTTCCATGCAGGCCCCGCAGTCGCTGACCGTGCGTTCCGTGTCGGCCTTCGTCATTGCCGTCTCGCCGAAAACGAACTGGATCGTCGTCGAACTTGCGCTCGCCGACGGCCCGTCGGGCTGGGGGGAAGCGACGCTGGCGGGCGCCGAGGAAGCCGTTCTCGCGGAGATCGGCCACGCGCAGACCCTGCTGGCCGGTGTCGCGTTCTCCGGTCCCGCCGAGGTGACCGGCCGGCTGCGCATGACCCACGCCTCGCAGGCTCGCATGATCGTCATGCGCGCGGTCGAGCAGGCCGTTCTCGATGCCCTCGCCCGCCGTGCCGGCGTGCCCCTGGCGGCCTTTCTCGGGGGTCCCGAGCGCCAAGCCGTTCCCGTCTACGCCAATATCAACCGGGGTATCGTCGATCGCACGCCCGCCGGCTTCGCGGCACGGGCCCGCGAGGTCGTCACGGTCGAGGGTTACAAGGCGGTCAAGATCGCGCCGTTCGACGGCCTCGACTGGAAGCGCTGCGACCACGCCAGCGGGGCACGGCTGCTCGCAGACGGCATCGCGCGCATCGTGGCGGTGCGCGAGGCCGTCGGCCCGGGGGTCGCCCTGCTGGTCGACTGCCACTCGCGCCTGTCGCCGGTGATGGCGCGCACCGCCCTGCGGGCCCTGGAGAGCGTCGCACTGTTCTGGTTCGAGGAGCCGCTGGCCGAGGATGCCTTTGACGACCACACCGGCCGGGCCCTGCGCAGCTTTGCCAACGATCGCGGCATCCGTATCGCCGGCGGCGAGCATCTCGCCGGCATGACCGAAGCGCGCGACTTCCTGGCGCGTGGCACCTGCGATGCCATCCTGCCCGATCTCCGCTGGACCGGTTTGCGCTCCGGGCTGTCGATCCTGGAACTGGCCGCTTGCTCCGGCGTCGAGGTCAGCCTGCACAACCCGGTGGGGCCGGTGCTCGACCGCATCAGCGTACAGATGGCAGCCGCCCTGCCCTCCTTCCTCATCCTGGAGCGACAGGTGCGCGAAAGCCCGCTGTTCGACGAGATCCGTGGCGGGCCGCAGACACTCGCCGACGGTGCCATCCCCCTCGAAGCGGCGCCTGGCTTCGGCGCGCCGCCCGACCGCGCCGTCCTGGAGCGCTGTGCCGCCCAGGGCTTCCAACGCCGGGCCAGTCTCGCCGGGGTCGCCGGCGCGGGAGGTGACGCATGACGCTGTCGGTTCATCCGGCGCCGGTTGGCGCCAGCTTTGCGGCCGATCTCGCCGGCCGGCGGGTGTTCGTGACCGGTGCCAGCCGTGGCATCGCGGCCGCGATCGCCCGCGGCTTCGCCGGCTGCGGCGCGCGCGTGGCGCTGAACTACAGCGCCGATGCTGACCTTCACGCCGGCTTTGCCGAGGCGGCCGCAGCGCTGTCCGACGACATCAGCCGCATCGGCCCGCCTGCCGTTCTCCTCGAGGCCGATCTCACGCAACCCGACGCCGCGTCTCGCCTCGCCGCGGATGTTGTCGCCGCCTGGGGTGGCGTCGACATCGTCGTGCTCAGCGCCTCGATCCAGATCCACAAGGACTTTCTCGCGCAGACGCCGGCGGATATCGCCCTGCAGATCCAGATCAACCTCATGTCGAATATCGCGATCCTGCAGGGGGTGATCCCCGTCATGCGTCGTGAACGCTGGGGGCGGATCATCACCATCGGCAGCGTGCAGGAAACGGCGCCCTCGGGCGAGATGCCGATCTATGCGATGACCAAGGGCGCGCAGGAGAACCTCGTGCGCAACCTCGCCCTGCAGAATGCACCGCATGGCATCACCGTGAACAACATCGCGCCCGGCCTCGTGCAGACCGACCGCAATGCGTTCCGACGGCGGGATCCCTCAAGCTGGGAAGCGATCGCCGCCGCGGCCAACCCGATGGGCCGGGCGGGCCAGCCCGAGGACATCGTCGGCGCGGCGCTGTTTCTCGCCTCGGATGCGGCGTCCTTCGTGACGGGGACCACCATCCAGGTCACCGGAGGCGCCCATATCCCGTGGCGCGCCGCTACCGCACGCGGCATCCCCATGCCGACACCCTGACGACATGCCCTGACGTCCGCACGCGCCATGGCGGGCGGGCCCCTATTGCAAGCGAAAAGCCCCGTCTGACAGGGGCGGACAAAGACCAGGAGGAAACCGCATGATTACCCGCCGGACATTCAACGGCCTCGCCGTTTCCATGGCCGCCCTCGGCACTGCCGCGCCCTCGGCCGTCTTCGGCCAGTCGCCCGCCGCCGTGGCGCGCAACAAGACGCTGATCGTCGCGGTGCAGGCCGAGGCGCCCGTCTACCGCAACGTCGGGCAGGCCAATCCGTATTCAATCAACAACGAGGACTTCCGCGGCTCCATCATCAACATGTTCGAGCCGCTGTTCTACTACAACTCCAACAAGAACGAGGTTATCCCGTGGGTCGCCTCAGGGCTCGAGAACAATGAAGACTACTCCTCCTTCACGGTAAAGCTGCGCGATGGCGTCACCTGGAGCGACGGCAAGCCCTTCACCGCCGATGACGTCGTCTACACGCTCGAAATGCTGATGGCGAACGGCAAGGGCAAGCGCGACCTCACCCAGTCGTCGGGTGTCGCCGACGCGGTGAAGGCCGTCTCGAAGATTGATCCCCTGACGGTGAAGATCGATCTCACCAAGGGCGATCCGCGCTTTGCTTTCAAATATCTGATCAACTACTTCGATATCGGCTTGCAGTGGCTGCCGGCCCACGTCTGGCGCGATGTGCCCGACCCGGCGGCGTTCTCCTTCTTTGACGTCGCCAAGGGCTGGCCGCTGACCACGGGCCCCTGGAAGGTGACGCGTTTCACCGATAACCAGATCTTCATGGACCGGCGGCCGGAATGGTGGGCGACCAAGGCCGGCCTTGCGACCATGCCGGCCATGGAGCGTGTCATCACCATTCCCGGCGGCACGCGGGACCGGATGGCCCAGCTCGTCGCCGCAAACCAGGTCGATATCGTCAATGACATCCAGATCAGCGAGGTGATGAAGCAACTCGTCACCCAGAACCCGAAGATCACGACGTTTACCGGAAAAGACGCACCCTATGGTGCCAAGGACTGGTGGCCGACGTCGCTATACTTCAACCACAAGAATGAGAAATGGGCCGATCTCAACGTCCGCCGGGCATTGAACCACTATCTCGATCGCAAGCAGCTCATCGACACCGCCTATGCCGGCGCCAGCGAGCCCAAATACGACCCCTACCCCGGCTTCGGCTCGTTGAAGCCCTATATCGATGCCATCCGGCGCATCGCCGACAAATACGGCATCGGCCATTTCGACAAGGCCAAGGGCGACGAACTCATGCAGAAGGCCGGCTTCGTCAAGAACGACGCCGGCATCTGGGCCAAGGACGGCAAGCCCCTTTCGGCAGTCATCGAGGCGATCCCGGTTCTTAATGCCATCGGCCCGGTCGTCGCGCAGCAGCTCAAGAACGCAGGGATCGACGCGAGCTTCCGTTCCACGCCGGAAAGCCGCGCGATCATGCGCGACGGCAAGTACGACTTGTGCCTTTTTGGCCATCGCGGCTCTATCAGCGACCCTTATGCGACGCTTGAGAACTACCATAGCCGCAACGCCCTGCCGGTGGGGCAGCCTATTCTCCTCCCGGCGCGCTGGTCGAATGCCGAGTACGACAGGATCGTCGACGAGGCGTCCAAGGTGCCGCCGAACGATCCGCGGCTCATGGACCTCGTCAAGGCGGCCATGGAGATCTGGATGCGCGAGGCCGTCGAGGCGCCGATCTCCGAATGGTATCACCGCGTGCCCATGAACCAGACCTATTGGACCGGCTGGCCGAGCGAGCAGGATCCCTACATGCAGCCGAGTTTCTGGTATACGTCGGGAAGCTTTGGCTATGTCATGCCGAAGCTCAAGCCGGCATCCTGATCGTCTTCGCGAGAATTCGGAGGCTCTTGTGCCGCTTCGCCTGATAGTGCGACGTCTCGTGATGGTACTGGCGGTCGTCTGGGCCGCCGGTACCATCAACTTCTTCATTCCACGGATCGCGCCGAAGAACCCGATCGCCGAGAAGCTGACCCAGATGGCTGGGACGTCAGGCGTCGATCCGACGAAGATCAAGGAAATGGCGGAAGCGTTCAACGTCAAGTTCGGGTTGGACAAGCCGCTCTGGCAGCAATATCTCACCTATCTCCACGACGTCTTCACGCTCGATTTCGGGCAGTCCATCACCCAATATCCCGTACGCGTCTCGACGCTGATCGGCGGGGCGATGCCCTGGACCATCGGCCTGATGGCGACGACGACGCTGATCGCCTTCCTGCTCGGCACCCTGCTCGGGGCCGCGGCCGCGTGGCGACGTGACAGCCGCATCCTGCAGGTGCTGTCGCCGCTGATGATGGTCTTCTCCGCCATCCCCTTCTACCTCATCGGCCTCGTGCTCATCTATTTCTTCGCGGCCAAGCTCGGCTGGTTTCCGCTGTCCGGCGGCTACGGCATCATTTCGATCCCGGACTGGTCGTGGGAATTCGCCGTCGAGGTGCTGTACCACTCGATCCTGCCGGCCTTGTCGATCATCATCGCCTCCATCGGCACCTGGGCCATCGGCATGCGCGGCATGATGGTCACCGTCGAGGGCGAGGACTACATGACCTTCGCCGAAGCCAAGGGCCTGCGCCCGGGCCGGCTCTTCCTGCGCTACGGCATGCGCAATGCCGTGCTCCCGCAGATCACCGCGCTCGCCCTCTATTTCGGACAGATCGTCACCGGCGCGGTGCTGGTGGAGATCGTCTTTGCCTATCCAGGCGTCGGCACGCTGCTGCTCGACTCCATCAAGCTCTACGACTTCCCGACCATCTACGGCATCGTCTTCATCCTGACCCTCACGGTCGCGCTGTCGATGCTCGTGGTCGACCTGATCTATCCCCTGCTCGACCCGCGCGTGCGTGTGGAGGCCTGACCATGACCGATCGTGTGGTGCAGATCGCCGAAGAGGCCGACTGGGGATCGTTGCACGGCAAGCTCTTGGCCTGCGGCCGCTACCTCATCCGCAATCCCTCGCTGATCCTGGGGCTCGCCTTACTGCTCGCGCTGGCGCTGTTCACGCTGCTCGGGCGCCTGATGCTCGACGTGAAGCTGGCCGCGCCGCTATCGGCCCCGCCAGCGCAACCGCCGGGGCCGGGGCTGCCGCTTGGCTCGGATCCGCAAGGCCGCAACCTCATGGCGGTGATGATCGAGGGCACCTGGCTCACCATCCGCACGGGGGTGATCGCCGGTGGCCTGGGTGTCATCGTCGGCAGCGCCATCGGCTTCATCAGCGCCTATCTCGGCGGCTTCACGGACCGCGCCATCACCTGGTGCGTGGACGTGCTGCTCACCGTGCCGGCCATCCTGTTCCTCGTGATGATCTCGGCGGTGGTGCAGACCGGCCTCACCTCCATCGGCATGGCGCTCATCGTCGCCGCGCTTGCCTGGCGACGGCCGGCGCGGCAGGTCCGCAGCCAGATGCTGGTCATGCGCTCATCCGGTTATGTCGACATGGCGAAGCTCTCAGGGCTTGGGCCGCTCAGGATCATCTTCTTCGAGATCGCGCCCAATCTCCTGCCGTTCCTCGTCTCGTCCTTCGTCACCGCGGTCGCCGCCGCGATCCTTGCCAGCGTCGGGCTGGAGGCCATGGGGCTCGGCCCGCAGAACGAGCCGACGCTGGGCATGACGATCTTCTGGATCATGGAGTTCTCGGCGTTCCTGCGCGGCCTGTGGTGGTGGATCCTGCCGCCGGTGGGCATCCTGATCGTGCTCTTCGTCGGGCTCTATCTCGTCAATGCCGGGCTCGACGAACTCGCCAATCCCCGTCTGCGCAGGAGGGCCTGACCCGATGGAAGCGACGCCCCCCATGGAAGCCGGGACGATCGACGCCAGGACGATCGATGCCAAGACGCCGACGCCGGCCACGACGAAGCCGCTTCTGGCGGTGCGCGATCTCAGCATCGATTTCTACACGGCGACCAAGGTTGTGCATGCGGTGCGCGGCGTCTCCTTCGATGTCGCGGCTGGCGAGCGCGTCGGCCTCGTGGGCGAATCCGGATCGGGCAAGACCACGACGGCGCTCGCGCTGATGCGCATGATCAAGCCGCCCGGCATCGTCACCGGAGGGCTGGCGCAACTGGGCGACATCGACCTGCTGGCGCTGCACGGCCGGCAGATCCGCGAGGCGCGCCTGCGCCACGTCTCCTACGTCCCCCAGGGCGCCATGAACGCGCTCAACCCCGTCCTGCGCATCGGCGAACAGATTCTCGACGGGGTTGCCGACCACGGCGTCCGGCTGACGAGGGCGGAGCAGAAGACACTGGTCGCCACGGTGCTGGAGAGCGTGGGGCTGCCGCAGGCGATCGCGCTGCGCTATCCGCACCAGCTCTCGGGCGGCATGAAACAACGCGCCTGCATCGCCATTGCCATCGCCCTGAACCCCAGCCTGATCATCGCCGACGAGCCGACGAGCGCGCTCGATGTCATCACCCAGCGTCAGGTGATGAAGACGCTGACCAGCGTACAGGAGCGTATGGGCTGCGGATTGATCCTGATCGGTCACGACATGGGCCTGATGGCGCAGGTCGCCGACCGGATGATCGTGATGCAGGATGGCCTGATCGCCGAGGATGCACCGGTGCGCCGGCTGTTCCGTCAGCCCGCGCACAGCTATTCGCGCATGCTCATCGACAGCGTGCCTTCGCTGGGCGAGCGCCGTCAACCCGCCGCTGCCGCCGTAGCGGCCGACGAGACGGGCGCTGCCGCGGAGACACCGCTCCTTGCCTTCGACGCGGTGGGGAAAACCTTCGGCGGCGGCCTTCTCGGTGGCCCGCCGAAGGTGGCCCTGGCGCCGTGCAGCTTCCTCCTCGAGAGCGCGGCGCCGCGCATCGTCGCGGTCGTCGGGCAGTCGGGATCCGGCAAGACGACCATGGCGCGGATGATTCTCGGCTTCGAGACGCCGACCACCGGATCGGTGCGCTATCGCGGGCGCGATCTCGCCCATCTGCCGCCCGACGCCGCGCGGCAGTTCCGCCGCGAGGTCCAGGCGGTGTTCCAGGACCCCTACGGCTCGTTCAATCCGTTCTACAAGGTGGACCGTACGCTCGCTCAGCCGTTGGTGAGCTTCGGCCTGGCGCGCGGCCGCAAGGCCATCTATGCGCGCATGGAAGAGGCTTGCGCCGCCGTCGGGCTCAAGGCCGGCGAGATCCTCGGCCGGTTTCCCCACGAACTCTCCGGCGGGCAGCGCCAGCGACTGATGGTGGCGCGCGCCTTGCTGCTGAAGCCGCGGCTGATCGTGGCCGACGAGCCGGTGTCGATGGTCGACGCCTCGCTGCGCATGTCGATCCTCGCCAACATGCAGGATCTCAGGACGAAGCACGGCATTTCCGTCGTCTATATCACCCACGATCTGGCGACGGCCTACCATGTCGCCGACTACGTGCTGGTGCTGCACGAAGGCCATCTGGTCGAGGCCGGCCCTCCGGAAGAGGTCATCGAGCACCCGGCGCATCCCTATACGCGCAGCCTTGTCGGCGCCATTCCGTGGCCGGACCCTGACCGGCGCTGGTCCGAGCTCGATCCGGACCTGCGCGCCTCCTGGTCGGCACCGCCGGTCATCCGCGGTGCCATCACGGGATTTCATCTGCGCGCCGCTGGTAAACTCGATATTAGGGCCGGAAACCCCTACCCTCAGCCAGAAAACTCTCCTGTTTTCAGGGGGCGAAACAAGAACTGTTCCCGCAGACACGCTAAGACCGGGCGAAGCACGAATGCGTATGATTGATCTGTAGATGAAGCTGCCGGCTGGTTGAAAGCATTCGGGGATCGCGCCGCTTCACGTCTTCTTCGGTCACGTCGCTTCCCCCCACTCATCGGAATCGTTCTCTATGGAATCTTGTGTCAATGCAGCTTCGGCGACCGGCATGCCATCTGTCATGGCTCCCTGGCTTAATAGCCCTGAATCCTCGAGCGCTTCCCTATCGGGCAGGTCGCGCAGCGTATCGAAGCCGAAGTGGGAGAGAAACGCCTTGGTGGTCACATAGGTATAGGGCGCGCCAGCCTGCGGACTGCGTGGACCGGCGACGATGAAGCCGAGCGCGCGCAAATGGCCGATCGTGTCGCGGCTGACGTCCTTGCCGAAGATCCGGCCGAGCTCGCCGCGGGTGATCGGCTGGAAATAGGCGATCGCCATCAGCGCCAGGCTCTCGGACTGCGATAGCGGTCGCGTCTCGGCCCCGCGTCCTGTCGCAGCCCGGATCGCATCGGCAAAGGCCTTCCGCGTGCGATGCTGCCAGCCGCCGGCGACGGAGACGAGCTCATAGGGTCGCCCGCGCAGTTCCTCCCGCAGATCGTCGATAATCAGGTCGATATTGCAGTCGCGGCCGACAACACGCGCGAGGACCGCACGGGCCACCGGCGTCGGCGAGGCGAAGATGACGGCCTCGACGCGGCCCATCCACTCGCGCCAGCGCAGCTCGGGCGGCAGATCGGCGAGCTCGACATCGAAGGCTTCAGGAGATCGCGCGCGCCTTGCCATGGCTCAGAGTCCATAGAGGCGGAAGGTGGGACGGCCGGTGAGTTCGCGGACGGCACCGAGCGCGACCAGGCGCTCGAACAGCCGCCGGCTTGACCGGTCGCTCGCCGCCCTGCCGATCCTGGCCGGCTGCGCGTCCTCGCACAGCAGGATCGCCACCATCATGTCGGCGTCCTTGCCGCGCAGTCGCGGCGCCGCTTCGAGGAGCTTTTCTGCGCGGCGCGCGAGGTCACCGTAGAGGTCTGCCGCCACCGCAGCCCCACGCGCATAGGCGAGATTGCAGGCAACGCGCCATGCACTGTCGCCGTCGCCATGCGCCGCGGCGTGGCGAAGATCACCGCGCTTCAGATGCGCCGCCAACAGCGGCACCGGCGCCGGCCATTTCAGGCGATGTGCGAGCACCGCGTCGGCGAGCCAGAGCGCGAGCGGCCGGCAGTCGGGCCGGAACCGCAAGCTGGTTGCGGCGACCGCCGCAGCCGCGCCGACCGGGCTCCCCTGCCCGCGGAGCTGGTCGGTCGCGAAGGCGATGACGTCCTGCAGGGCTTCGTCGAAGCGGTGCGCCAGCAGCGCGGCGAGGTTGAGTTCCCAGTCCGCCGTGCGCATGACCGATCGATCGCCGAGCCAACGCCATGCCTTCAGGAGGCGCCCGGCGGGGCCCGGATCGTCGCCGTCGCGCCGGTGATACCAGTGGTCGCGCAGCAGGCCTTCGTCTTCCGTCCGCCCTTCCCGCCATGCCAGCGCCGCGGCGCAGGCCAGCGCCAGGCGCTGGCGCCAGAGGCTGCCGAGCGGGTGCTCGTGACAGACGATCGGGTTGAGCGCGGACAGCGCCGCGCCGGCAAGAAAGTCCGTGTCGTCAACGGCTTCGCCGAAGGCTGGCGGCCGCGCCCAGCCGGGAAAGGGCGGAAAGCTGGGAGGGGTGTCCGGAATGATTCGCGCGCGCGAGGCCATGCCGGAGCGTAGCTCAGTGCGGCGCTTTATGCCAGTATCTGAACATGAAACCGCCGCAGCTGTCCGGAATAATTAATGTCCGATAATGTTGCATTATCGGATGTTTTGCACTTTATATAGGAGTATGCGCGAAATCGCCGCCCAGAACCCGCAAATGGACGCTCCGGAGGGCTCCGCGCAGCCTCCGGGCTCGGAAGAAGGTGTCGATATTTCGCGTCCCCAGCCTTCGGCCGACATGCGCCGGGATCTCCCCTCCCCTCTTCCGGCCGAGTCCGCCGCGCTGCCGGCACATCTCGAGCGGCTCGCCGGGCGCGCCCGGGATTATGTGGAGGTCGCGAGTTCGGCCAACACGCGCCGGGCCTATCAATCCGACTGGAAGCACTTTTCCGGCTGGTGCCGGCGCCAGGGCCTCGATCCGCTGCCCCCCTCCCCCCAGTTGGTCGGCCTCTATATCACCGCCTGCGCCTCCGGCACGGTGAGTGGAGACAAGAAGGCAAATTCCGTGTCGACCATCGAGCGCAGGCTGTCGTCTCTATGCTGGAACTATGCTCAGCGCGGCACGCCGCTCGACCGCAAGGACCGGCATATCGCCACCGTCCTCGCCGGCATCCGCAACACCCACGCCGCCCCGCCCCGGCAGAAGGAGGCGGTGCTCCCCGAAGACATCCGCGCCATGCTGGAGATGCTCGACCGCGGCACCCTGCGCGGCCTGCGCGACCGCGCCATGCTGCTGATCGGTTTTGCCGGCGGGCTGCGCCGCTCCGAGATCGTCGGGCTGGACGTTGGCCGCGACCAGACCGAAGACGGGCGCGGCTGGGTGGAGGTCCTGGACAAGGGCATGATCGTCACCCTGCGCGGCAAGACCGGCTGGCGCGAGGTCGAGATCGGCCGCGGCTCCGCCGACGCCACCTGCCCGCTCGTTGCGCTGCAGACATGGCTCAAGCTCGCAAGGATCAGCCATGGCCCCCTCTTCCGCCGCGTCACCGGCCGCGGCAAGGACGTCGGCCCGGAGCGGCTGAACGACCGGGAGGTTGCCCGCCTCGTCAAACGCGCCGCGTTGGCCGCCGGCGTGCGCGGCGATCTTTCCGCGGGCGAGCGCGCGCAGAAATTCGCCGGCCATTCCCTGCGCGCCGGTCTCGCCTCCTCCGCGGAGGTCGATGAACGCCATGTCCAGAGGCACCTCGGCCATGCCTCCGCCGAAATGACGCGGCGCTACCAGCGCCGGCGCGATCGCTTCCGCGTCAATCTCACGAAGGCCGCAGGGCTTTAGAGCAAGTCCGTCCGTCGCATCCGTGCTTCGCATGCACGAGCCGTCGACGGCGATTAACCTTGCATTTATGGAATGCCGATCCATAATTGCAGGGATGATCAAGCGCAGAAAAGCCAGCGAGCTCCGGGAGCTCATCGACAGCAATCCAGCGGTTGCCCTTCTCGGCCCGCGTCAGGTCGGAAAGACGACGCTCGCGCTCGAGATCGGCGAACAGCGGGCATCGATCTATTTGGATCTGGAATCGGATGCCGATCGGGCGAAACTCGCCGAGCCGGAGCTTTACCTCTCGCGATACGAAGACCGATTGGTCATCCTCGATGAGGTGCACCGTGTGCCCGGCCTGTTCCAGAATCTGCGGGGGTTGATCGATCGCGGCCGCCGGAAGGGCCTGCGCAGCGGCCGGTTTCTCCTGCTCGGATCGGCCTCGATCGATCTGTTGAAACAATCCGGCGAAAGCCTCGCCGGCCGGATCGCCTATCTCGAACTTCAGCCGATCGATGGTCTCGAAGTCAAAACCGAGGAACTCGACAGGCTTTGGGTGAGAGGGGGATTTCCCGATAGCCTGCTGGCACCGACCGATCGTGTCAGCCAGCGTTGGCGCCTCGATTTCATCCGAACCTATCTGGAGCGCGACATCCCCATGCTGGGGCCGCGGATTGCGGCCGAGACCCTGCGCCGCTTCTGGACGATGCTCGCCCATCATCAGTCCGGGTTGCTGAACGCGGCGGAATTCGCCCGGTCGCTCGGTGTCGACGGCAAAACAGTGGCCTCCTATCTCGATCTGATGGTCGACCTGCTTCTGGTAAGGCGGCTCGAGCCCTGGCACAGCAACGCCGGCAAGCGATTGGTGAAATCACCCCGCGTCTATATCCGCGATTCCGGACTTGTCCATGCACTTCTCGGGCTGGAAACGCTCGACGACCTCCTCGGCCACCCGGTCAGCGGACCGAGCTGGGAGGGCTTCGTCATCGAGACCGTGCATGCCGCGATGCCGGATGGCTCCCGAACGAACTTCTATCGCAGTTCCGCCGGCGCGGAGGTCGATCTCGTCGTGACGCTGCCCGGCGGCCGGCGATGGGCGGTCGAGATCAAGCGCAGCCTCAGCCCGAAGGCCGAGCGAGGCTTTCATCACGCCTGCGAGGACCTGGAGCCGGAACGCCGCATCGTCGTCTATCCCGGCACGGAGGTCTTTCCCCTCGGCCATGACATCGAGGTGCTTCCCCTGCGCAAGCTTGGTGAAGCATTGGCAGAGCAAGATCGCTGATGTTTGGCTCTGGATAGCGACCTTTCGACGAGCACGGGCGATCGCCCCGGCAACACGCCGTCCCCGCTATTTCTCATGCGGCCTCCGGTTCCGTTTGCCCAAGCCCCGCAGCAGGGTTTCCGAAACCTCGAAGCCACTTGGCTCGCGCCGGGAAGGATGCAGCGACCCCTTCCCGGCCGCCTCGGCCTGTGACGCGTCGAGCTTCGCCCGGAGGAGCGCCATGATCATCGGCCAGGTCGAGAATTTGCCTTGCCGCGCACGCTCGGTGAGGCTGCGCAAATAGCCACCGGCGTTATGGATCTGCTCCGATCTCTCATAGATTGCGGCGAGCGTAATCGCGGCCTGCTGTTCCCCCATCGCTTCACGCGCCTCCCTCCAGGCGCTCGGGCTGATGCCGAGCATCGGTCTGGCGATTTCCACGGCGCCCAATAAATCCCGCCAGTGCCGGATTTGACCGCCTTGAGCGAGGTCGATCACGCCGGGACAAGCGTCCAGCACGATGCCCAAAGGCAATTCACGTTTTGGCAGGCTCTGCACATTGTCCGTCTGCGCGGCGGCACTTCCAGCTTCATCTTTCTCGAATGCTGTATTGGATTCAAATTGTGAGTCTGGGTTTGAATTCTGTATGTGACCGCCGGAATGGGACTCATTGGCATCCATATTTTGGGTTTTTGTGAATGTTTCCAGAACCTCGCGAGTCTCAACCCATAGGTCGTACAGGCGGGCGCAGACGTCATCGACAAGTGGCCGGGAGGCCCCGCGCGGCAATTGAAGAATAATCTCCTGATAGGCCTGCTGCACCCTGCCCCAGTTGCCCGGCACATTCTCTTCAATGCCTGCATCGATCATTTTGACGATGTCGCGGCGCAGCAAGGTCAACCGCTCCCTAGCAACGCGAAGCGCCTTCTTCTCGGCCTGGACCTCCTCGGCGAGTGCCTTGATCTCCTCGGCACGCGCTATGATCGGAGACAGATCGAAGCCATAGGCCTGCTCGATCTCCCCTCCCCGTCCCTTGCGAGCGAAGCGCTTACCGTTCGGGCTGTCCCGCCTGACGATCAGCCCGCATCCGACGAGGACGGCCAGGTGCCGCCGCAAGGTCGTGGCAGGCATGCCGTTGGCGCGCGCCATCAATTGCTCGTTCGACGGCCACACGACCAGTTCGGCCGCCCCCGTCAGCGCCGTCTCCGGATGAAAGGACAGCAGGGCGTTCAGGATCGCCAGCGAACGATCCGTCGCGCCGAGACGATCGCGCGCCTCGCGGATGTGCTGAAAGACCTGCCATTTGTGAACGACCGCCTCGGCAGGGACGGTTCTCGCCGTCATTTGGCTGGCGATTTGGCCAAGCGTCAGCGTTCCCCGCCCGAAAGGCGTGGTTGCAATGTGCCTCTGCATCTTCTTTCACCTGTCGTTAGGCAAAAGAAATCCACCCGCCGAAAGGCGCTGAGTGTGCTTCAACACTTGACGATGATTCTCGGAAATGCGATTCTCTAGACGCCAATCAAGAGGAAGGCTTCCGGGACACCGTTTCGGGGGCCTTTTTCTTTTGCGACCTAACCCTTTCCTTCATTGTTGCGCTGCTTGTATTCGCCATAGAGCCGCTCGAGGCTTTCGGCGACGAACCGGCCGAACTGGGCGCCGCCTTTCGATTTAAAGGCGACCGAAAAGGAACGTCCGGTATCGGTCAATTCTGCGGCGATCGCCCTATCCTCAGGCTGCCACTTGTCCTTGATCGGCTTTGCGGCGCTGCCCCGGCGCTTCGCCCTTGCCCTCAATTCCGCATGGAGCTTCTCGAACCGAGCCTCGGAAGCCAGTTCAGAGAAGCCAGGCTGGCCGGCAAGGTCCAAGGCCGCCTGTCTCGCATCAGGGCTTTCAACGAGCTGGGCGAACGTGAGCCAGCGATCCCGGCCGATCGTTTTGCAGGAACCGATCGCCACCGCGAGATCTTCTGGAACCCGGCCAGACACCGAAAGCATTCGCGTCAACATCGGCGCGTCCACGGCGAGCGCAGCCTGGACCGTGGGCCGGTCATAGCCTTGGTCGACCAGCCGCTGCGCAAAGAGCGCGCGCTCAATGAAAGACAGATTCTCCCGGGCGGAGTTCTCCTGCCCCTGCGCTATGACATGTTCGGTGTTGGAGATCGTCCGTACGACTGCCCTGACCTTGCGGCCGAGCTGGCGCGCCGCACGGACACGGCGATGCCCGAAAACGATCTGGTAGCGGCCCGCATCCGCCGGGTGAGGGCGCACGAGGATCGGCGAATCCTGGCCGCGCTCGCGGATGGCCTCCAGCAGTTCGCCAAAGGCCCCGTCGTCGTCCATCCGGTCCGAAACGAAAGAGCTGTCGACCAGTTCCGGGTCGAGCTCGATGACGGAGGCACCTTCGATGATCTGATCGGCCCGTGCGGCCTTCTCCGCAAGCTCCCCGATCGACGCAAGCATGTTGCGTGTCGCGCCCCTGGCCGTATATCCGGACGCCGCAGGCCGCTCCGCTTCGCGGTTCTCAGCCTCCTTGATGTTCTGAAAAATGTTCCGACGGGCCATGACTGGCTTCTCGCATCCTTATAAGCTGTTGATCCTGCGCGCGAAACAGCGGTTTTGTACGGCTGACAACGGAGCCCTCATTCCACCCGCCCCCAGGCCTTGAAGATGAGATCGACGATCTCGCCATTGACCCCGTCGAGTGATTCCCGGGCCCTGTCGTATGTCGACGACACGAATTCCGAGCGCTCGACTTCGTAGAGGGATTGCTTCGTCAAGCCGGCGTCGGAAATCGCCGTTGATTTGACCATCGGGTTTTTCAGCATCTGCCTGGCGAACATCGATTGCATGAGCCCGACCATCTCCTGCTGGGGCACGTCACCGGGCTCATACCGCGTCACGAGATAGCGAAACCAATCCAGCGAAACCTTCACGCCGGCCGCCTCGATGCTCTTGAGGATGTCGCCGAGCATGAGGAGAAACTGGCTCATGGACATGATGTCGAGCATCTGCGGATGCACCGTGATCAACACGGAGGTCGCCGCAGCGAGTGCGGTCAGGGTGAGATAGCCAAGCTGCGGCGGGCAATCGATGACGACAACATCGTAGTCGGAATCAACCTCCGCCAGCGCGGATCCGATGCGTGTGTAGAAGGATCGCCCCGCCTTCGAGTCCTTCGCGTGCATCGCGATCGGCGTCTCGTACTCATATTCCTGCAGTTCCAGATTGGCGGGCACGATATCGAGCCCGGGGAAATTCGTCGCCCGCCGCACCGCGCTGATCGACACGCGTTTCTCGTCATAGCGAAGCGCGTCGTAGAAGGAGGGATTGCCATCCAGCTCGGGCTGAATCCCGAATAGAGCGGTGAGGGACGCCTGCGGGTCGAGGTCAACGACGAGGACGCGGAAGCCGCGCAGCGCGAGATATTCCGACAGGTGCACGGCGGTTGTGGTCTTGCCTGAACCGCCCTTGAAGTTAACGACCGAGATGACCTGGAGCTTGTCGGAGCCCTTGCGGCCGGGAAAACGGTCGAGCACGGCGCGAAGCTCGTTCATCTGCGCCGCCGTGTAATATCTGCGGCCCGTGGGCGTGACGAAGGGCTCCGCGCCCTTTCCCTGAAGATGAAGCTTCTTGATGTAGCTCTGCGAGACGCCGACGAAATCCGCGGCCTCGGCCAGCGAGAACCGGCGCAGCGGCTTCTGCGCGTCGGGCGGGAAGTTCTCAAGCCGTAGCAAATCGAGCCGACGCGAGATCTCGCTGCTCTGCTGAAGTATGATGTCAGCAAAGCTCGTGTCCTGAGTCTGAATGGGCAGAGTCACGCTCATCGGCCTTCATGGGTGAGTATCGATAAAATTCCCAGTTTCTGGAAATTATCGGGACTATCCTGCGATTCCCCCAAGCCCGCAAGCGGATTGCCAGCGATGCCAGATCGCTCGCCCGCCGCGGTCTGTCCATCGCCGTCCGATGAGATTCATTTTCCTATTTATAATCAATATGTTGCATAGGCCGAACGCGATTTTTCGGCACGTCCTGCCTCATTGTCGCGCGGGGGCTGCACGTTGATTTCCAGGTTGTTCGTCGTGGTCCGCGGGTGCTCGTCCTGCGGCCTCGAGCGATTCGGCCGAATCAACGGGCCGCCGCGGTACCCCGTCCTCAGGCCCCATCCATGTTCGAGGTGACAGGTGTGAAGGGGGAGGGAAGGGGCGTGGAGGGGAGGGGGCGTGGAGGGGAGGGGGCGTGGAGGGGAGGGTCTTGCACCCGACTGCGAGTCCCAAAGTCCGCGTCGATGCCGGCGATCGGCGACGGTCCCATCTTGGCTCGCGAGGAGGGGGGTGGCGGCGCGGCAGGCGAGGCCCACGGCGCGGGAATTGCGCGGGAGGAGGGTCCGGAGAAGCGGCAACACGCGGAGCGCGCCGCTCCTGCCTCCGTCGTGGGATTTGTCCCTCAGCCTCTTTGCGCGATTTTGTTACTTATCGCTCAAAAATGGAGGCTGCAAGGAACAGATGACCCGAAAAGGCCGCCCCCGGTGATCTCGCGCCAATGTCCTCCTGTGCAGGGGGGAGCGAAGGGGGAGGCGAGGGGAGGAGGCACCCTTGAGCCACCAGACGCTGAAATGCTCACCTTTTCCGCACGGCGAGGCCGCAGCCTTCACCCTGCCGCCATCGAACGCGACATCCGTGAGCATTTGACGGTGAATTGCCCAGATCGACAGCACGCCGCATAACGCCAGCACATTATAGCATGTCAATTTTGTATTTGACCGTTGCCGTCGCCGCGACAAAAAATATAGCTAGAATAATATGAGCGGCAGTACGTCGCTTTCACTATGTTTGGGGAACCACAATGAAGGGATATGCCATCCGTCCCGCAAGCGGAAAATCCGCAGATTTCTTAAGCGGAATACTTTTTTTACTGATCGGAGCATTCTTTTCTATTTACGCATATTCATACCCATTGGGGTCTTCCGCGCGTCTGGGTCCTGGCGCATTTCCCTTTTACGTCGGAATTCTTCTTTCTGTCATCGGCCTTGTTCTGATTCTGAAATCATGGGCCAGCACGGGCGAGGCGATCCAAGCCTTCAATATCAAAAGCCTGGGCCTGATTACGCTGTCGCTGGTCCTGGGCGCCGCCACGCTGACCTCTCTCGGCGTGATCGTCGCGGTGCCGATCACCGTCGTCATCGCCAGCCTCGCGGCAAGACGCCCACGCGTCGTACCGGTCATCGCGATGGCACTCCTTCTGACGGCATTCACCTATCTCGTCTTCGTCGTCGCGCTCGGCATTCAGTTGCCGCTCTTTCCCGGGGCCCGATGATGGACATGCTGTCACATCTGGCGTCAGGCTTTGACACGGCCCTGACGTTGCAGAACATCATGTTCTGTTTTATCGGCGTGCTGCTCGGCACCGCCATCGGCGTCCTTCCCGGTCTCGGACCGCTGGCGACCATCGCCATGCTGCTGCCGATGACCTATGCGCTTGAGCCCGTTTCAGCGCTGATCATGCTGTCGGGCATCTACTATGGTGCGCAATATGGTGGCTCGACCACCGCGATCCTTGTCAACCTGCCAGGTGAATCCGGATCCGTGGTCACCTGCCTCGACGGGCATCAGATGGCGCGGAAGGGTCGCGCGGGCTCGGCGCTCGCGATCGCGGCGCTGGGCAGCTTCTTTGCCGGCACGGTCGGGACGCTCCTCATCGCGGGCTTTTCGCCCTATCTGTCGCGGATCGCCATGTCGTTCGGCCCCGCGGAATATTTCTCGCTGATGGTGCTAGGCCTGGTTGCCGCCGTCGTGCTGGCGTCGGGCGGCCTCTTGAAGGCCATTGCTATGATCCTGGTCGGGCTCCTGCTCGGCACCGTCGGCACCGATGTCACGAGCGGCGTCCAGCGCTTCACGTTCGGGTCCTTCGAATTGGTGGACGGGCTCGAATTCGTGGCGCTTGCCATGGGCCTGTTCGCCTTCAGCGACATCATCGGCAATGCGGCCGGCAAGGATGAGGAACGCAAGCTGGTCACGGACAATGTCGGGGGACTGTGGCCGAGCCGGGAGGAATTTCGCCTCTCCTGGAAGCCCGTCCTGCGCGGCACGGCGCTCGGGTCATTCCTTGGTCTGCTCCCCGGCGGCGGCGCCACGCTGTCGTCCTTCGCCTCCTACATGATCGAGAAGAAGATCTCGAAGACACCGGAGCGGTTCGGGACCGGCGCGCCCGAGGGCGTCGCCGCCCCCGAGGCGGCCAACAACGCCGGCGCGCAATCCTCCTTCATTCCCATGCTCACCCTCGGCATCCCGGGCAACGGCGTCATGGCCATGATGATCGGCGCGATGATGATCCATGACATCGTGCCCGGCCCGCAGGTCATGACCGCCAATGCCGATCTGTTCTGGGGACTTGTCGCCTCCATGTGGATCGGCAACCTGATGCTGGTGGTGATCAACCTGCCGCTGATCGGCATCTGGGTGAGATTCCTGAAGATCCCCTATTCGATGCTTTACCCCGCCATCGTCATCTTCTCGATGATCGGACTTTACACCGTCCAGAACCGTATTTCCGCAATCTACATGGGCGCGGGCTTCGCGGTCGCCGGCTACATCCTCAACCGGTTGAAATGCGAGCCTGCCCCGCTCTTGCTCGGCTTCATCCTCGGCCCGATGATGGAGGAGTATCTGCGGCGCGCCATGCTGCTCTCACGCGGCGACCCAAGCGTATTCGTGACGCGCCCGCTCTCTGCGGCGATGCTCTTTCTCACCGCCATTCTCCTTTTCACGATCGTCTCGCCCTTCGTTCGCAAGAAACGCAAGGAGGTTTTCGTCGAAGACTGAGACCTCGTGACGTATCCGCGACGAGACTGCAGACATTTTCCTTCTTCAACCTGACAGGCATCTAGAGGCTAAAACTATGCCAGACATTATGGGCGAATACGTCGACAGGCTTGTGACTGTCGAAATGAGAAACCGTGGCATGAACTACG
This sequence comes from Chelatococcus asaccharovorans, assembly GCF_003201475.1. Taxonomy (GTDB): domain Bacteria; phylum Pseudomonadota; class Alphaproteobacteria; order Rhizobiales; family Beijerinckiaceae; genus Chelatococcus; species Chelatococcus asaccharovorans. Next base: position 55,785 of record NZ_QJJK01000010.1, read on the forward strand.
GGATCGTCAAGCAGATCTACGAGGCTGCGCGCGAGGAAGGCGGCGGCCGGCCCATTAGCGCCCGTGCTGCCGAGGCCCTGGTCGGCGCCGTCAAGCCGGGCGACGTCGTCTTCATCGTCACCGGCGCCGGATATTATCCCGAAGTGCCGAATGGCGAGAGCGACGGCCCTCCCGGCGCAGCCGCCCTGGCGCGGGTCATCTACTGGGGGCTCAAGGCCATTCCAGTCTTCGTGACCGAGGAATGCCATGCGCCCCCGGTGGTCGCGTCGGCAAAGGCCGCCGCCGTCATGGTGCGTGAATTCGAGCTGGCTAAGAACCGCCGTATGGGTGGCGCGCTGATCACCGCCCCGAACGACCGCGACAAGACGGCCGAATGGGCGAGGGACATCATCGCTGAATACAAACCTGCCGCCGTTCTGTCGATCGAACGGCTCGGACCCAACGATCAGGGTATCGTCCACGGTTCGACCGGCGTTCCGAAGAACTGTGTCGACCTTGGCCACCTCTTTATCGAGGCCAAGAAAAACAAGATCCTGACGATCGGCATCGGCGACAATGGTAACGAGATCGGCTTTGGCCGCATCTATGATTTCATGCGCGATTTCCACCCCTATGGCCGCGAATGCCAATATCCCGGCGGAACAGGCGTCATCACGGTGATCGACACGGATGTCTTTTTGCCGGCTTCGATCTCCAACTGGGGCGCCTATGGCATCGCCGCCATGGTCGCGTTCCTCCTGAAGGACCAGGACCTCATCCAGACCCCGGAGATGGAACGCAAGATCCTGGAGGCCTGCCTCGACGCTGGCGGCTGGGAGATGCGCTACTGCACGTCGCGCTTCATCGTCGACGGCACCGTCGGCGAGAGTTCGATGTCGATCATCCAGCTTCTGCGCGACATGCTGAGGCTGAATATTGCCGCGCCGGACCGCGGCCTGTCGCATGGCAAGATGAAGGAGCAGGTTCAATGAACAGGAACAGGTTTCTACGCGTTTGCGCGGCTTCGGTGGGCCTTCTCGCCCTGATGGGCTCTGCGTCGCTCGCTGAAGACAATTATCCGTCCCGGGCCATCCGCATCATCGTGCCCTATGCGCCGGGCGGGCAGGGGGACATCACCGCGCGGCTCATCAGCGATCATCTGGCGTCGGCGATCGGCCAGCCGGTCACCGTCGAGAACCGCGCCGGCGCCAACGGCGTCATCGGCATCGACGCGCTGGCGAAATCGGCACCCGACGGCTACACGATCGGCGTGGTCGTGGCCTCGCATGCCCTGTCTCCGGCCCTCATCAAGCCGCTGCCCTATGATCCGGTCAAGGATTTCACGCCGATCACCACAACGGCGATCACGCAGATGGTGATGGTCACGACACCGGCGCTAAAGGCCAACACGGTCCAGGAGTTCATCGACTATGCCAAGGCGCATCCCGGTGAACTCGCCTATAAGTCCGCGGGGCCCGGCAGCAATTCGCATCTGTTCGGTGCCTGGTTTGCCGATGCCGCAGGCATCGACATGATCCATGTTCCCTACAAGGGGAGCGGCGATTCCATGCCTGACCTGATGAGCGGCGTCGTTCACATGGGCTTCGATACGCTGCCGGCGGTCAATGGCCATATCAAGAGCGGCCAGTTGAAGCTGCTGGCGGCCGGCGGGCCGGCGCGCGCTCCGCAATATCCCGATGTGCCGACCGTCGCGGAAGCCGGCATCCCGGGCTTCGCCGCCAATTCCTGGGGCATGGTGCTTGCGCCGAAGGGCACGCCGGCGCCCGTGGTCGAGCGGCTGAACAAGGAGATCGTGGCCGTTCTCAACAAGCCCGATGTGAAGGCCCGTCTCGCCACAATGGGTGCGGAGGCGGTGGCCGATACGCCTGAGGCCGCGCGCAAGATGCTGGAATCCGAGGTGAAACTCTATACCGACCTCGTTTCCAAGCTGAAGATCGACGTCGCGAAGTGACCGAACGGACTAGCAGATAAGCCCGTAACGGATGCCCCATTCCGATGGGGTATCCAACACGTCACACGGGCCGTTGCGGCCACGCCGCATCTTCGCCCATAGTAAGGAATGCATTTTATTCCGCGACCGCTGAATGTTCGTCAACTGGAGGCCTTCCGCGCGGTGATGCTGACGGGCAGCATGACCGGGGGAGGGCGCTTGTTGTCCATTTCCCAGCCGGCGGTCACCCGGCTGATCCGCGATCTCGAGGCGGAGCTGAAGCTGACGCTGTTCCTGCGCGAGGGCACGCAGATCATCCCGACGCGCGAGGGAAAGGAACTCTACCGGGAGGTGGAGCGCCATTTCGTCAGCACCGAGCGCATCCGGGAAGCGGCCGACGCGATCCGGGAGTTCAATGGGGGACAACTCCGCATCGCCTCCATCCTGGCGCTGTCCACCGCCTGCATCCCGAAAACCGTGGAGCGTTTCCTGCGCGATTATCCGGGCATGGCGCTCTCGATCCACAGCGGGCAATCGCTGGATATCATCGATCTCGTGGTCAATGGCAGCGTCGATATCGGCTTCGTGGCCATCCCGCCGGGACGCAACGACCTCATTCATGAGGACGTGCCGGCCTCGGAGGCCGTCTGCCTCGTTCCGCGCCAGCATCCGCTGGCCGCAAAGCACGTCATTGGGCCGGCTGACCTGGACGGGCAGGATTTCATCGCGCTCGGCCAGAGCTCGCTCATGCGCCTTGAGCTCAACGCGTTGCTGCAACTGGCGAATTCCCATCCTCGCGTGCGCGTCGAAAGCCTCTTTTCCTCGACCGTGGCGTCCTACGTCAACAGCGGCCTCGGCCTCGGGATCGTCGATCCACTGGCGGCAGCCTTGGCAGACAAGAGCAGAGTGATCGTCCGCAGATTCGCCCCGACCATCCAGTACAGCCTGTCAATCGTCTACCCGCGCCGGACGGAAAAATCCCTGGCTCTTCGTGATTTCGTGGCTGTATTCCTGAGGGCATTCGAGGAAGAGATCGCCGATACTGAGAAACTCATCACCGCCACACGCAGACTCGCTTAGAGCCAGTCCATCTGTCGCGTTTTGACTCCGGTCAAAACGTGACGCGCAAATTCCGCGACTTGGATGGCATCAGGCAATTCTCTCTAAGCCGTTGGATTTACTCGTTAATTATGAGCCTCACGTCAGGCCGGAGGCACATGTCAATGTTGCTCCACCAGCGTTCAGGGGCAAGCATAACCTGTAGCATTCGGTACGCAGCGCACCCCGTTCGGCAACAGCAATCCGCCGCCCGCATCGCGGCTGACGTAAGCGCCATTGGGAAGCGCAAAGCCTCCACTTGCGTCCGGCGTGACAGTCGTCCCATCCGGCAGCGTCAGGGTGGCGCCGTTGCGTGTGATCTGCTTCGCCGAAGACGCATCTACGACCGGGCTTGGCCGCTGAGGTGCGCATGCGGAAAGGGCCAATCCGCAAGCAATCGCGAAAATCAAGTGCTTGCTCATAGCAATCCCTTTCTCCTTGAAGGTCGTTCGTCGTAGAGCAGACTAACCGGGGTATCTCGGCAATAACAGGAAAATTCTTCGATCCGATTGTGCAAAGCTGCCAAGAACGCGCATTCCATTTATCAAGGACCAACCACTGGCGCGGCCCCACACGCATACAACGCGATTCAACGGAGAAGGGGCAGATTGGTTCCGCCCTTGCGCTGCGCCTGGGACCGCCGGCCGCCTGTCTCGCTGGCACATCAGCGCTTGGTGCGCACCGGCGGCGGCGGGATCTGGCGTCGGCTCGCGGCATCACCGACGGCAAAGCGCCCGGCCTGATCGTAGAGCCCCGTCAAAAGTCGCAATATCCGCGCCGCATGACTGATCTCGGCGCGGTCCTCGCGGAGATGGCGCAGGCTTGCGAGCAGATACTCCTCGCGGATCTTCAGATAACCCCGGCAGGCGGCTTCGCCGGCCTCGGTCGGCACATAGCCCTGATGGCGACCCTCGCGCACGGGCATGACCAGGCCGGCGGCGAGAAGCTTTTTGATCGAATAGGCCACGAGATGCATGTCGTCGATGTTCAGCGTCGCCGCGATTTCGTTCGGCGAGAAGCCACGCGCCCGCGAATGCGTGGCATGCATGACCAGAATGTCCAATGCCTTCAGCCCGCGCACATCGGCCGAGTTCATGCACATCTCCACCCAGCGGGAGAAGCCGTAGAAGAAGGTGATCATCGTGAACTCAAATTCACTGAGCTCGGTGCTGCTGATGTTGTCGCTGCCGCGATCCGGCTCGCTCCCGTCACCCATCGATCTTCCCTTCGGCCACTGACCCGACGCAAGGCGACGTCACGCTATCCCGCCATAACCGGCGCTTACGTTCTCCGCCCAAGGTTGCCAGAGTCGGAACGGCTGTAAAGGGCCCTGTCCGCGCATGTCGCATCACGTCAAGCACCAGATCGATGAGCAAATTATCGAGCAATCTGTGGGTTTGCCCCACGGGGGGCCCATAGCTAAGCTTTTCTCACAACGAGGGGAAAACGACATGAAAAGATTGGCTTTCAGCCTGCTGTGCACCGTATGCTCGTTCGTCGGTGCAGGCGCGACCGCTTTCGCCCAGGACAAAGTGGAGTGGCGTTACTTCAGCTATTTCCCGGTCAATGACAACGCAGTGAAACTGACCCGCCAGTTCGCCGAGGACGTCGGCACGGCAACGAACGGCCGCCTGAAGATCAATGTCTTCGCCGCGGGCGAGTTGCCCTACAAGGCGCCCGATGTCCTGCGCGCGGTTGCGACCAACCAGGTCCAGATGGGAGACATGGCGGTGGGCTTCGCGTCCGGCGACGTCCCCGAGCTGAACGTGCTGTCGCTACCATTCCTTTGTACGTCCTTCGACGCGTTCAAAAAGGCGATCGTCGGCATCGGCCCGGTCGTCGATCAGGTCATCGGCGATCGCTTCAAGGTCGACGTCGCGATGAACTGGACGATGCCGGCACAGAATTTCTGGTTCAATCGCCCGATCACCAAGTCTACGGAAATCAAGGGCCTCAAGGTACGCACGTGGAATCCCGAGCAGGTGAATATGGTCCAGCTCCTCGGCGGATCTCCGGTGTCGATTTCCTCGGCGGAAGTCATCCCAGCGCTTGAGCGCAAAGTCATCGACGGTGCCATTACCTCGGCGCTCTCGGCCAATGAATGGCGCGCCTACGAGATCGTTAATACAGGTCTTATGGCCAATTTCGCCATGGGTCACCAGGTCACAATGATCAACAAGGCGGAGCTGGCCAAGTTGCCTGAAGACCTGCGCACGATATTACTGCGCAAGGTTGACGAATGGGAACCAAAATATATGGAGATGGCCGCAAAGGGGGAGGGCGAGGCACGATCCAACCTTTCTGCAAACGGCGTCAAGCTGGTTGATCCCTCCGGCGAAGACTATGCCCACGTTCGCGCGACGATGCTGCCGATGTGGAACGAATGGGCCAACAAGCACGGCGAAACGGGTAAGAAGCTCCTGGGGCTGGCGCGCGCCGGCTGCATCGGCACCAACTGACCGCGTCGCGAGGCACCCGGCGTCCAGGGTGTGACAGGCGCTCCGTCAAGGAACCCTCCGAACCGCTAGATCGGGCCGCCGTAAGGCGTCCCGCGGGCTTGCGCCGCCGCTGAACGCGCGGCGCCATCTGAAGATCCTTCCATGCCAGATACCGGACCTCACGCCGCGATCGTCGATCTGCGAAGCGACTTGCTGTCGCCGCCGTCACCCGCGGTCGTTGCAGCGATGCAGGCCGCGCTGGCCGCCGCGCCGGAGTTCGAACTGCGCGGCGACGACCACGAAAGCGCCCTCGAGCGGAAGGCCGCAGCGCTCCTCGGCAAGGAGGACGCGCTCTTCTTCCCGACCTGCACGATGGCCAATCTCTGCGCGGCGATGCTCGCCGGGCGACAGGGGGGCCTGCTGCTGGTACCGGAAGACTGTCACGTCCTGACCTCCGAAGAAGGTGGCGCATCGTCGCTCGCGGGCTTGGACGTGGTCGTACTCCGCGGCGTGATGACGGATCCGGAGCAATGGGCCCGGGCGCTTGCGCAGGACGATGGATCACGGGCTGGTCCAGCCCTGGTCTGGCTGGAGAACACCCACAACCGGCAGGGCGGCCTGCCGCTGCCGGCGGACCAGACGCGAGCCATTGCCGAGATGGCCCGCCACCGTGGGGTCCGCTCCCACCTCGACGGCGCGCGTCTCTTCAACGCGGCCATTGCTCTCGGCGTGCGTCCGGACGCGATCGCCGCGGGCTTCGACACGGTGTCGATCAGCCTGAACAAGGGGCTCGGCGCACCCGTAGGCGCGATGCTCGCAGGCAGCCGCGACCTGATCCGGCAGGCCGTCACAATACGCCAGCGGCTGGGGGGCGGCATGCGGCCGAGCGCAACATTGTGCGCGCCGGCGCTCGCGGCGTTGGACAGCTGGCCGGAGATCGCCCGGGACCACGCGCTCGCCCATCTCCTCTGGCGGGAGATCGGCGAAGACGCCGCCATCGCCGAGCCGGCCACCAATATCGTGATGATCCGCCTTGCCGGGGAGGGGGCCGCGGAGGTGCTGCGCCGGCGGCTCGCCGACACCGGCGTCATGGCCTTGTGCCTGGAGCCGCAGGTGCTGCGTCTCGTCACCCATCGGGGCTTGACCGAAGCCGGCATCCGCCGCGCCGCGGCGATCATCCGCTCCATCCTTAATTCCTTCCGAGACACAGAGACAACACAGTGAGTGAGCATTTCCGCATCGGCGTGGATATTGGTGGCACCTTCACCGATTTCACACTGTTCGACGACGGCGACCGGATCGCCCGGACCCACAAGAGGCTGACGACGCCGGACGATCCATCGCGGGCGGTCATCGAAGGAACCGGTGCGATCACGGCCGAGGCCGGCCTGTCGCCGGCCGACGTCGGCACCATCGTCCACGGCACCACGCTGGTCACCAATGCGGTGATCGAACGGCGCGGCGTGTCCACCGCCATGCTCGTCACGAAAGGATTTCGCGACCTGCTCGATATCGGCGCCGAGCGGCGCTACGACCTGTTCGACCTGACGATCGCCTTTCCGAAACCCGTCGTGCCGCGCGCGCTGCGCATCGAGGTGCCGGGACGGCTCCGCTATGACGGCTCGGAAGTGGAGGCTCTCGACCTGAGCGCAGTCGAGGACGCCGTGCAGCGCCTTGTCGACACGCATGGCATCCGGTCCGTCGCGATCTGTTTCCTGCATTCCCATGTCGACGCGCGGCACGAAGCGGCGGCGGCGGACTTCGTCGCCACACGGTTCCCGGATCTCTCCGTCTCCACCTCGTCGGATATCTTTCCCTTCGTGCGCGAATTGGGCCGTTGGACGACGACGACGCTCAATGCTTACGTCCAGCCGGTGGTCGACCGCTATCTAAACCGGCTGGAAGGCGGCCTGCGGCAGGCGGGCTTCGCCGGCAAGCTGCTGGTCATGAGTTCCAGCGGAGGCACGCTGACGCCGGCGATGGCGCGGCGCTATCCCGTTCGCCTCCTGGAATCCGGTCCGGCCGCCGGCGCGCTGATGTCGGCGCGCCATGGGTCGGAGCTCGGGCTCGACAGCGTATTGTCCTTCGACATGGGCGGCACCACGGCCAAGGGCTGCTTCGTGCGCGGCGGACGGCCGCTGAAGCGCTACGACCTCGAGGTCGCCCGGATCCATGAGTTCCGCCAGGGCAGCGGGCTCACCGTCAAGATTCCCGTGCTCGACATGATCGAGATCGGCGTCGGCGGCGGCAGCATCGCGCAGGTGGACGACCGCGGCTTGATCGCCGTCGGCCCGGTCAGCGCGGGCGCAGAACCCGGCCCGGCCTGCTACAAGCGCGGCGGCGCGCGCCCAACGCTCACCGACGCCAACCTGCTGCTGGGTTATCTCGATGCCGGATCGTTCCTGGGCGGCAGCATGAGGCTCGATCCCGAGGCCGCCCGCATCGCCATGGAGAAGGACATCGCCGCGCAGATGGGCGTCGAGGTCATGCGGACGGCCTTCGGCGTACGTGAGGTAGCCAGCGAGAGCGTGGCCCGCGCCTTCCGCACCCACGCCGCGGAGCAAGGCGTGGATCTGCGCAAGTCGGTCATGGTCGCCTTCGGCGGGTCCGGCCCGCTGCACGGGGCGCGGGTGGCCCGGAAGCTCGGCGTGAGCAGGCTGGTCTGCCCCAACGGCTCCGGTGTCATGTCGGCCTTCGGCCTGTTGTCGAGCCCCCTGGCCTATGAGGTCGTGCGCGCCCGCCGCCTGGCCCTGGATGAGGCGGGTGTGCAGATCCTGCGCGCCGAACTGGCGGCGATGATGGAGGATACGACCGCAGTCCTGGTCGCTGCCGGCGCGCCATCCGGCTTGATCGGCCACGTCATGCGTCTCGACATGCGCTATCGCGGACAGGGCTACGAAGTGGAGGTCGAGATTGATGGCCTCGATGCCTGCATCCCCGTGCCATTGGAACAGGCCTTCGCGGCCGTCTACGCCCGCACCTTCGGCCTGGCCTTTCCCGACCAGCCTGCTGAAATCGTCAACTGGAAGGTCGAGGCGATCGGTCCCGCCCCCGGCAACGGCACGCACTATCGGCTGTCGGTTGAAGGTGCTTCGGCATCGGCCCTGAAGGGACATCGGCAAGCCTGGTCGGCCGACGCCGAAGCCATGGTGCCCTACGCGGTCTATGACCGCTATGCCCTCGCGCCTGGCACAAAGATCGACGGCCCGGCCCTGATCGAGGAGCGGGAATCGACCTGCGTTCTGGCGACCGGCGACCGGCTGAGCGTCGATCCGCACCTCAATCTCATCATCGACATCGGAGTCTGAGCGATGACCTATGACCCGATCACCCTCGGCATCTTCTGGGACAGGCTGGTCTCCATCGCCGACGAGGTGGTGACGGCCCTCGTGCGCTCGTCCTTTTCCACCAACGTGCGCGAAAGCTACGATCTGTCCTGCGTCATCTTCGATGCCAAGGGCCGCGCGCTGACGCAGGGCACCTACAGCGTGCCGTCCTTCACCGGCACCGCGCAGGCGACGCTGGCGCATCTGTTGCAAGTCTTCCCGCCCGAGATCTTGCGGCCGGGGGACGTGATCATGACCAATGACCCGTGGATCGGCACGGGGCATATGTTCGACATCAACGTCATGCAGCCGATATTCCGCCAAACACGGCTGATCGGCTACGTCATGAGCATCTCGCATCTGCCCGATATCGGCGGCGTCGGCTATTCCGCCGTCGGCCGTGAGATCTACGAGGAAGGGCTGCGGCTGCCGCCCGTTCTCTTCGTGCGCGACGGCGTCGTCGATCCGGTGCTGCGCGCCATCATCGCATGCAATGTCAGGGTACCGGAGCAGACGCTCGGCGACATCATGGCCAATGTCGCCAGCACCACGGTCGGCGGCCGGCGCATCAACGAGCTGATGGACGAATACGGGATCGAGGACATCCAGCCCCTGTCCGACGCCATCATCGACTTTTCCGACCGCAGCCTGCGCACCCAGATCGCCCGCCTGCCCGACGGCACCTGGCAGCACGCGATCATGGTCGAGGGAACCGAAGAACCTCTGCGGCTCGCAGCCGAGGTGACGATCAGGGGCGACGAGGTTTTCGCCGACTTTTCCGGGACATCACCCGCGATCAAAGCGGCAATCAACGTTCCGCTTTGCTACACCAGGGCGATGACCTTCCATGCGATCAAGTGCCTGACGACGCCGCGCATCCCCAACAATGCCGGATCGACCCTCGCCATTCACGTCTCCGCCCCTGCCGGCTGCCTGCTCAACGCCCTCCCGCCGAGCCCGACCGGCGGACGGCACGTCATCGGGCATTTCGTGCAGCCGCTGCTGTTCGGCGCGCTCGCCGCGGCACTGCCGGATCAGGTCCAGGCCGACAGCGGCATGCTGAACGTCATCAATGTTCAAGGGAAAAACCGCGAAGGGGAGGGCGTGTCGAGCATTTTCTTCGCCTCCGGCGGGTTCGGCGCCCTGGCGGGGATCGACGGTGCCGATACCACGCCGAGCCCGTCGAACATGACCGGGACGCCGGTCGAGGTGTGGGAGGAGATCTCGGGCACGCTGGTCGTCTCCAAGGCGCTCGCCCCCGACAGCGGCGGCGCGGGCCGCTTCCGCGGCGGTCTCGGCCAACGCATTGAACTTGTCAACGACGGCGGCGAGGCCTTGACCATCTCCTGCCTCGCGGGCCGCACCGAATTCCCGCCGGAGGGCGTACTTGGAGGCAAGCCCGGGCGCGCCCGGCGCATCGAGATCGACGGCACCGCCGTCCATCCGAAGGGCCGCTATCTGCTGGAGCCCGGCCAGACCCTCGTCACCCACGAGGCGGGTGGCGGCGGCTATGGCGATCCGGCCGAGCGGGCGCCGCGCGCCTTGCTGCACGACATCGCGGAGGGCAGAGTGACCCGGGAAGGCGCGTTGCGCGACTATGGCCTCAACCCCGCCGCACTCGGGGAGGGCGCCCGGTGAACGACGCCCCGCGAAAACTCGCGCTCGCCCTCAGCGCGGTGCTCCAGCCGCTTGAGCGCATGGCCATCGCCCTGGCGATCGTCGTGCTGCTGGCCCTGCTGGTGCTGACCAATATCGAGGTCGCAGGGCGTTACTTCCTCGGCTTCTCCACGCTGATCGCCGATGAATATGGCGGCTATGCCTATAGTTGGCTCGTGCTGCTCGGTGCGGTGCACCTGCTGCGCTCCGACAGCTACCTCACCATGACGCTCATCATCGACAGGCTGCCGCGTCTTCGCACCGCGATGGGCGTGGTCGCCGGCGTCCTCGGCCTCGTCACCAGCCTGATCCTGCTGTGGTCGTGCTGGCAGACCTTCGACCTCTCCTGGCAGTTCGGCACGAAATCGATCCAACCCTCGCAGACCCCGCTCTACCTGCCGCAGGCGATCATGCCGATCGGCTTCCTGATGCTGGTGCTCGCCTATCTCGAGGACATCCTCCGGCGTCTGTCGGGCCTGCCGCCGCGCCGGCAGGAGGACGACACCGCGACCTGGGGCGAGGGGGACGTGCTATGAGCTGGGACTTAAGCCTCCTCATCTACGTCGCCTTTCTCACAGTTATGATCTGCATCGGCGTGCCGATGGCGCTCGCCATGGGCCTGACGGGCATTATCGGGCTCACGCTCCTCCATGGCACGACGCTGTGGCCGAGCCTCGGCGACGTGGTGTGGAATTCGACCAACTCCTTCACGCTGGTCGCCGTGCCGTTGTTTGTCCTGATGGGCGAGGTGCTGCTGAAAAGCGGCGCGGCGGAACGGTTCTATTCCGGCCTCAGCGTCTTGATGGGCCGCGTGCCCGGCGGCCTGGCGCAGTCCAACATCCTGGGAAGCGCGCTGTTTTCGGCGATCAGCGGATCGTCGACGGCCACTACGCTGACGATCGGCACCGTCGCCATCCCACAGATGCGCAAACGCGGCTACAACGACCACCTCACCTTCGGCACGCTGACGGGCGGTGGCGCCCTGGGAAACCTTATCCCGCCGAGCATCTTCCTCCTGATCTATGCCTCGGTCGTGCAGGCATCGGCGGTCGAGCTGTTCGTGGCGACCATCGTGCCCGGTCTCATCGCCGTGGTAATGTTCATGATCTATGTCGCGATCAAGGCGCGGGCAAACCCGGGCTGGGTGCCACCGCCCGGCGCACCCGCCACCCTGCGCGACATAGGTCGTGCGCTCTTCGATTGCGCCCCCATCTCCGTGCTGATCCTCGCGATCATCGGCGGGATGTACGGGGGGATCATGACGCCGACCGAGGCGGCCGGTTTCGGTTGCCTGCTCGCCTTCGTGATCGCCGGCATGTATCGCCGCCTCAGTCTCCCCGCGCTCCGCAGCGCCTGCGTGAACAGCATCTCGATCACCTGCGTGCTGTCGCTCATCATCATCAACGGGCAGATCCTCGGCTTCGCCGTCACGCATGCTGGCATCGGCATGGGCGTCTCCAGGGCGCTCGTCGATATGGGCCTTTCGCCCTTCGTCTTCTTCACCTTCCTGTTCGTGCTCTACCTCGTCCTGGGCGCCATGCTCGAAGGCGTCTCGATGATGCTGCTCACGGTGCCGGTGCTCTATCCGACGCTGAAGGCCATGGGATTCGACGACATCTGGTTCGGCGTCTTCCTCGTCATCCAGGCGGAATTGGCGCAGCTTTCGCCACCCATCGGCCTCAACCTCATCGCGGTCCAGTCGGTCGCGCGCGACGCCAAGCTCGGGCTCATCATGAAGGCGACGCTGCCCTACGCCATCATGCTGAGCGCCCTGTGCTTCCTGCTCTACATGCTGCCCGAGCTCGCCCTGTGGCTGCCCGACCAGATGCGGGGACGCTAGGGCAAGTCCGTCTTTTGCGGACTTGCTCCGCTCAAAAAATGACGAGCAAATTCACCGGCTTAGATGGCATCAAACGATTCCATCTAAGCCGGATTTGCTCTAGGGCATGCCGGTCTGTTTCAGGTTTCCTTACAAACACCGGATACTTCAGGGCCGGGCGCGATGTCCGCAACAGCCGCTGATCAGGCAGGCACCGAGGACACCACGGCCTCCGCCGCGGCGGCAATCGCCAGGATCCGGCGATCGGCGCCCGCGGGCCCTGCAATCACCAGGCCGACGGGTGCGTCGGTGCCACCGTCACGGATGGGCACGGATATGGCGCAACCATCGACCATGTTGATCAGCGTCGCGTTGCGCAGGCTGCGCCCTCACGGCACTGCTGAGAGGGGTTCTCCCACCTGGCACCGGCCCCTCGACAAAGGGCCGGTAATCGTCACCGCTTTTGATGACGGCGTGCACGACGCGGGCCATCTTGGCGGTGATTGCGGTCAGCGCCTTGCGTCTGAGATCGGCGTTGTGCCGGTCGCGGTGAGATAGAGCGGCACGAGGCCGAGCTTGGCGCCGTTGTGGACGAAGCCGACGATAGTGCCGGTCGGGTTGGAGGCCGCCAGCATTTCGCTCGCGAGGTCATAGATCATGGAACTCGGCAGGCCAGTGATATTGTAGGTCTTGGCGCGGCCAAGGCCCAGATCGACGCTGTTCAGGATCGACTGCTGCCAGGCGAAGGCAGGCGCAGCACCGGCGGCCAGAAACTTCTCGGCGAAATAGACGCCGACCTCGGTGCGGTTGGCGAGGACAGTGCCGTCCGTGCCCCCGACACCCAGCAGCGTCAGCAGGACCGGCGCAATGCCGTTGGCCTGCAGCTCATTGGCCCAATAAGTCTGGCCGGCCGCATCGGGGATGCGGTCATAGAGGTGGACGTAGAGCGAGGCGATGAAGATATGGGCATTGGTCAGCGTCGGGCTGTCGAGCCAGGGATTGAGGGCCTTGGCTTCCGCCGTCGCCGCCCAGGCATTGATGAAGGCGGTCTCGGTCATGCCGGGATAAAGCGAGACCCACCAGGCATAGCCGTTGGGCTCCGGCGCCCGCCCAAGGAAGGCATTGTACATCTGTGCGGTGAATTGTTGGGCGGGCATGTCATATATCCCCAAATTTCACAACAAATATCGCACTTGGTAAAGTGTACTTACCATCAAGCAAGGTGAATAGGCTATTGCCTAAGGATCCAAGATCGCTTTCTCTACGGGAGAAATCACTCCTTATTGAGTATCCATAAGATAGGAAGAGCAATAGTTCCCCACCCGTCATCGACGACGCCCTGCCCAGCGAGTTACAAATCCGCGCTATCACCGGACGAAATTTTGATGAATCATCAATCGCTTCGATCAAAGGAGTTCCCTGGAACAACGTGTCTGACGTGTCGTCAAAGGGGTTGGCCAGGAGAAGAAACGGCATCATATGCGTCATATCGATGCTTCCAGCTTCTTCTTCAATCATTCTCCGAACATCCGGCTGCGATATACCCCAGCCGAACTGGAAGAATGTGTTATTATCCATTCCAATTTCAATTAATCGCTTACAAAGTTCGCGCCACACCTCATTGGACGTCGCAAATAAATTGGAGCGTATGACACCAAAGACGAAAGAGCTCATTTCGACATCCTAAGGCTTGGTTGGTGACCTATTATATCCAGGACTAGGGTAACCCGTTTTCTCCTCCGTGATTGGCCGCCCGCTTGCGTCAAAGGTTCGTTGGTGCTCGTGAGGTTTCATGCCGGCGTGCTCGTGTGTGAAGTCCTGTCTAGCGAATGATCGACCATTACCATCATAAAATGTCCTGCTATTGACCTGTCCAGTCTGTTGATCAATTTGTTCATAGATAGAATTGGGATCAGATGTCTCAGGTGCTCGGGAGTGACCGGAATTTACTTTGGTTTCAGCTCTCTTTTCTGGTTGTTCAGGCTCCTCAGGATCCGGAGCCCCTGGAGCCGCACTGCTGGTTCCGCTTGTCGTTGGCTGATTGGTGGGTGCGCTCGCATTGGGGTCCGATGGCTTGTTGTTCAGAATACCTTGAAGCGCCCATGTGCCCACCCCAAGCATGAATGCACTGCAGCCTGCACTAGCAACGCAGCCTCGATAACCCAGCACGATGGCCGGTCCGATGAGAGGCAACCCCTGTGTCGTCAGATCATCCGGACCCGCGGCATCTTCACCCGCGTAGTTCTCACCGCCGCCAGGCTGGTTCGCGGGGTCGTTGTTGAACTCATAAACCCCCGCGTCATCGACATGCCCATTCGGATCAGACTTATTGATCGGATCGTTGAAGGCATAGGCGTAGCGGTTGGTGCCGACGCCGGGATCGGTGGGGAGATACCAATCCGGCGAGATGAAGTGCCCCAGCGCCGGATCGTAGAAGCGGGCGTTGAGATAGAGGAGCCCGGTCTCGGTGTCCTGGCGCTCGCCGATGAAGGCCTTGGCCTCCTTGAAGGTCGAGGTGGTGATCGGGATCTGGCCATAGGGCCGGTAGTAGCGGTGGAGAACCTCGGCGCCGGCGGCGTCGGTGACCGAGCGCACCGTGGCGAGGTGGTCGCGGTGCAGGAAGGTCGCGGCGGTGCCGCGCTTGTTGACGTCGGGATAGGGGTACTTCTGCCAGACGCCGTCCGGTCCCCGCTCGATCTCCGGCCCGAGATAGAGCGTCGTCTGCGGCGTGCGGTTGGGCCCGGTATTGGCGACCTTCTTCAGGCGTGAGCCATCCGGCCCGTAGGTCATCGCGGTGGTAATGCCGGTGACCATGGTCACCCTCGCCATGCACGACCTTGCCGCCGAGCACGGTAAGGACCGCGCGCAGATGGACGATGTCGCTCTCCGGAACGGAGAAGTAGTCGCCCGAATGCTCCTTCACCACGGAGATGACGCCGTCATAGGTGTCGCGGCGAGCCCAGTCGCGCTGCCACTCCGGCAGCACCTGCTGCCAGGTCACGGTGACGACGCCGACCTGGATCATGCGGTCCATGGCGTAATTGTGCGCGTCGGCAGTCGTGCCGCCTGAGGCCAGCGCTCGAGAAGCGGCTGTCAGTTTCAGACCTCTTCAGCGTTCGATACACGAAGCTTCGAGCCCAGGGCATTCAGCGCGATCCGATGGACGACCTCGATGGGCGCGGTGCAAAGGTCACCGATGACCTGCACATGAAATCCATTGGCCATGCCTGACAGGGCTGTGAAGACGACGCAGTTCTGCGTCATCATTCCAAAGACCAGCAGGTCGCGGGTCCCGGCGAGATGGTCGGCCAGATCGGTATCCTGAAACGCGTCCGCATAGGCCTTGGTCACGATCGGAGCGTCCCCGGCCGCGTCGAGGATGGCCGGGCGAATGGCAACGCCGGGACTGTTGGCGGCAAACAGGCCGGTCGCCGCCTTGGACACATGGCGCACGAGGACGATCTTGTCGCCGCTGGCGCGCGCCCAGCCGATGACGGCCATGATCCGCGCTTCGGTCTCCTCGGCCTGCCAGAGCGGCAACGCGCCGCCGGGGAAATAATCGTTCTGGATGTCGATCACGAGAAAGGTGCGTGTCATCGGGAAGCTCCTTGGGTTGTCCCCACCTCTACGGGCTGGAACACCCTGTTGTCAGTGGCCCGATGGACGTTGTTCGTATAGATCGGGCCAACGCGCCTTGCCGTTCTCGCCTATGAAGGAATCAGCCCGTTCATGCTCTCCACGCCGCTCGCGGTGTTCGGAGAACCCTTCATCGCGGGCGAGCACCAGATCTACGTGTGCTCAAGCTTCCCTCGGTTCGCGGCCAGCGGCGGCTTGACGATCGAAGCATCCCATCCGCTCGAGGCTGCACGCGAGGCCGATATCCTCATTCTTCCCGGATGGCGGAACGTGGACGAACCGGTCTCCGCATGCATCGTGACCGAGCTCCGGGCTGCGCAGCGGCGCGGGGCGATCGTCGTCGGTCTTTGCCTCGGCGCCTTCGGCCTTGCGGAGGCCGGTTTGCTCGATGGGCGGCGTCGAGATGGCCGAGACGGTAGCCTTCCTCGTCGCGCGCGGCATTTCGGTGCTCGGGCATGTCGGGGCGCGATGAAGCGATGGCCGAGGCCATCCGCCGGGACGTCGAGGCGATCGTGGCGGCGGGGGCCTTCGCGGTGGTTCTGGAAGGCACCGTCGAGCCGCTGGCGCGCGCCATTGCCACCGATCTCGGCACGCCGGTGATCGGTACCGGCGCCTCGCCGGCAGCCCAGGGGCAGATCCTGGTGAGCGAGGACATTCTCGGCCTCTACGGCGAGTTCACGCCCAAATTCGTCAAGCGCTAGGGTCTAAACTCAACGGATTGATTGTGATTCAAACGGCTCATTGGATAGGTAAGTCCGATGAGCCGGTTGTTCTGGTTGAATGACGAGCAGTGGTCGAGGATTGAGCCGCTGTTGCCGCATTATGGCAGCCCACCGCGGGTCGACGACCGGCGCATTCTGAGCGGGATCGTGCATGTGCTTCGATGCGGCAGCCGCTGGTGCGACTGCCCGGCTGAATACGGGCCCTACACGACGGTTTATAACCGCTTCAATCGCTGGTCCCGGAAAGGCATCTGGCAGAGCATCTACGCAGCTCTGACCGGAGACGGGCGCACGCACCGGCAGCTTCTCGCCGACAGCACCCACATCAAGGCGCATCGCTCGGCGGCGGGCGCTGAAAAGGGGGAGCAATGTCAGGCGATTGGTCGCTCCCGCGGTGGTTGAACGACTAAGATCCATGCCCTAAGCGACGATAGAGGCAGGCCTCTCGTCCTCGCACTGACGCCCGGACAGGCCGCAGAAATCAGGATGTTACCCATCACGCTCGACGCCGCTCCACCGGCGAACGAGCTTCCGGCCGATAAGGCCTATGACAGCGATGCGGTCCGCGAAGACCTCGTCGGGAGGGGCATGCGACCGGTCATCCCGAACAAGGACGACCGCAGATTCTTCCATCCCTTCGGCCGCAAACGTTATCGCGACCGCAATGCCATCGAACGTATGTTCTGTCGGCTCAAGGACTTCAGGCGCATCGCAACACGCTACGACAAGCTCGCCAGGAACTATCTGGCTTCGCTTTGCCTCGCCGCTCTCGTCGCCTATTGGCTGCGTTGAGTCTCGACCCTACGCCGACCTGGGTGCCGCCGCGGCCAACGCCTTTGTTCTTAAGTTCCATAAGACTACTTACGCGAAAAGTAATTATTATCGGCGCAGCTCAATATACGACCAATGGCCTGCCACTATACATCGAACAGCCGAAGCCGCCTGCTGAGACAGTCGATCGGCTTGGCATGCGCTCCGGATAGGCAATCTCTCGTGGCGGGACGACGGGGCCAATCTACGAAATAATGCGCACACATTCCGCAACCACACCTGTGATGGGGTGGGATGAACGCTGCGATGCGCAGGCGTGCCGACAGCTGCTGCGGTGCGGACGGACCTAAAGCGCATTTCGATCCGATTGCATCAGATCGGCGCTCTAACCTCTTTTATTTCAAGCATAATCTTATCGATCCTCGTTTCATTCCGGTCGGATCATGCTCCAAAGCGCCATGCCAGGCCGTCGCGGATCGCGCCGCTGCGGTCGGCTCAGGCGGCCATGCGCTCGCCGAGGGCCTCGATCAGCCTGAGACAGGCCGCGAGCTCGTCCGTTTCGATATACTCATCCGCCTTGTGAGCGCGGGCGATGTCGCCGGGGCCGCAGATGATCGCGTCGATGCCGGCGGCCTGGTAAAGGCCCGCCTCCGTCCCGTAGCTCACTGCGGCGACCGGCTCGTGCCCGGTGAGTTCCCGCATGAGACAAGCCAGTGGTGCCTCGGCTGACAAGGCGAGCGCCGGATAGGCGCTCAAGGGTGTCCAGTCGGTCCGGAAGCCGAGCGCTACCAGGGCGGCGGGCGCCTCGCGCAGCGGAAGGAGCAGGGATTCGGGGTCGACGCCCGCGATCGCCCGGGCCTCGACCTCGAGCACACAGCTCTCCGGTATGATGTTCAGCGCCTCGCCGCCGCCAATCCGGCCGACCTGAAGCGAGGAATAGGGCGGCTCGAAGCGCGTATCGAAAGGCCCGCGCGCCAGGGCCTCGGCGCGCTGCACCGCAGCGGCGAGCACGGCGGAGGCGGCATGGATCGCATTGAGGCCAAGGTCCGGCCGCGACGAGTGCCCTGCCCGGCCGCGCACCGCGATGCGCGCGGCGGCCTTGCCCTTGTGGCCGCGGACGGCGACCAGGCCGCTCGGCTCGCCGACGATACAGCCCTCGGGGCGCGCGCAGAGGCCGGGCAAGGCGGCGATGAGGTGCGGCACCCCCTGGCAACCCGCTTCCTCGTCATAGGAGAAGGCGAAATGAACGGGGCGCGCGAGGGGCTTGGCCGCCAATGCCGGCAGGGCCGCCAGCGCGCAGGCAAGGAAGCCCTTCATATCGCTCGCGCCTCGGCCACGGAGCCGCTTGCCCTCGCGCCGCAGAACAAAGGGATCGGAGCTCCAACAGGGCTCGCCGGCCGGCACCACGTCCATATGGCCCGAGAGAATGAGGCCCGGTACCTCGGCCGGTCCGATCGTGGCGAAGAGATTGGCGCGGTCTCCCTCCGGTCCCGGCAGCACTGTCACGGAGGCGCCGCAGCCCTCGGCATAGGTCCTGATCCAGTCCACGATGGCGCCATTGGGTTGGCCGACCACGGATGGAAAGGCCACGAGGCAAGCCAGGATTTCCTCTGCGTTCATCCCGGATGTCATCCCATTCATCTTCGCTTGCCATCCATCTCCGCTTTACATGCATCTCCGATGGGGCAACGGCTCTCGCACCGTCGCCGCCCGCAGGCGCGCAGATGGTTCACATCAGTCCCGGCTCGCCCAGATCCGTCCCGTCGACAAGCCGGCTGTAGCGGTAGGGATGAGGATCGACGATCGGAGCATCCCCGGCGATCAGATCGGCCGCCAGCCGTCCCGCGGCCGGGCCGCTGCCGAAGCCGTGGCCGCTGAAGCCCGCCGAGACGTAGAGGCCGGGCAACTTGTCGATCGCCGAGATCACGGGCACCCAATCGGCGGTGAAATCGATGAGCCCACCATATTTCTGTACGATCTTCACGCCCGCGAGCTGGGGATAGATCTCGGCGATCCGCTTCAGCGCGAAGCCGATCAGCTTCTCCTGCGCGGGCGGATCATAGGTGCGCATGCGCTCGAAGGGCGAGACGCTGTCATTGCTCCAGCGCAGGAAGGCCTCCGGTCCCTCGAAGAAGGACTTTCCGGCGCGGATCGTCAGCAGCCTGTGGCGCTTCTTGAAGGTGCGCCAGAACGGCCTGGCATACATCAGCCCTTGCGGCGTGAGTTCCAGCAGGCCGCGCCCGCTGATACCGATCGTATAGCCGCCGTCGAGCCGGCGCCGGAAGGTGATGTCCGGCGTCGAGATGCCGCCCTGCGTAATCTCCGGTGCCGGCGCCGTGTAAAAGGAGGTGGAGCGCACGCCGGCGAGCGGCATGTCGATGCCGTGATGACGGCAGAACATCGAGGTCCAGACGCCGCCGGCCACCAGAACCGCCCCGGCCCGGATCGTGCCCTTCTCAGTGACGACCGCAGAGACGCGGCCGGCGGAGGTCTCGAGCCCGCGCGCCGCGCAATCCTGATGGATGGAGACGCCCAGCTTGCGGGCGCCCTCCGCGATCGCCGGTACGGCAAGTGCGGGCTCCGCCTTGCCATCGGTTGGCGAATGCACGCCCCCGATCCAGTCTTCGGTCGAGCCCGGCGACATCGCCTTTGCCTCGGCGGCGGAGAGGATGCGGCTGTGCATCTGCATCTCCTGCGCACGGTCGCACCAGCGCGACCACGCATCGAGATCGGACTGCTTCGTGGTCAAATAGGTGAGGCCCGTCCGCCGAAAGCCGGTCTCGGCACCGAGTTCCTCGTTGAGCCCTGCCCACATCTCGACCGAACGCTGCGCCAGAGGCAGCTCGCGCAGGTCGCGGTTCTGCTGGCGGCACCAGCCCCAGTTCCGGCTCGACTGCTCGCCCGCCACATAGCCCTTTTCGACCAGAGCGACCGAATGCCCCTTCCTTGCGAGCTGATAGGCGGCGGTGACGCCGGCAATGCCGCCGCCGATCACCACGACATCGGCCGCTCGAGGCAACGTTTCGTCATTGCGGATGCGGGCGACCGGAGGAGACATCGGCGGATTTCCTTGCGGTGGATAGGGATGCGGCAGGCGTACTAGAGATGCGTGTCCAGCACGCTCATGATCCAGAGCAGCTTGGCTTCCTGGTCCGAGCGATTGGCGATGTGGTGGGGCGTGTTGCTGCGGAACTGGAAGCTGTCGCCCTCCTCGAGCAGCGCGGTGCGCTCCCCGACCGTCAGCTCGACCCTGCCGGACATGACGTAGCCGCCTTTCTGGCCGGTGCCGATCAGCACGTCCTCGCTGATCCCGCCCGGCGGCAGCGTCACGAACATGAAACGCAGATT
This sequence comes from Chelatococcus asaccharovorans, assembly GCF_003201475.1. Taxonomy (GTDB): domain Bacteria; phylum Pseudomonadota; class Alphaproteobacteria; order Rhizobiales; family Beijerinckiaceae; genus Chelatococcus; species Chelatococcus asaccharovorans. Next base: position 76,529 of record NZ_QJJK01000010.1, read on the forward strand.
CTCGTCGTGGCGCGGCGAAAGCAGTTCCTTCACCAGCCGGGTTTCGCCGACCACGATGCGCGGGCGCTGCGCGGCGCGGCGCACGAAGGGCGCGTCCTGCGTCGTCGCCGCCCCGCCCGACCGCTCCAGGAATTCCCAGAGATTGACCCCGAGCGCGGCGCGCAGGCGCTGCAGCGTCTTCATCGACGGATTGGAGTTTCCACGCTCGATCTGGCTGATGATGCCGGCGGAGACGCCGGCCTTGGCCGCCAGCTCGAGGATGGTCAAGTCGCGCTCGGCACGCAGGATGCGCAGCCGCTCGCCGATCTGCCGCGTGTCGCCTTCGACGGGCAGCATGGCCTCGCCCACCTTGATGTCTTGCGCCTTCTTTTCAGGCATCGCGCTCAAAATTCCATCTTATTGAATTAATCACCCAAGGCACTGACGGGCCAGAGCGCAATCGGCCACCGCTTTTCCCGGAGCGGGAGACGATGACCTGACGGGAATATGGGCATAATCTGCTTCCATATAAAGATTCAAGTGGTTTTTTTGCCGATCACAGCGCCCAGGCCGCCATCGGCCGGGCAGAGTGCTCACGATCATTCCCTTGACAACCGATCAATATAATGAAATTCAACCCATACGACCGAGCGGCGGCGGAGAGGCAATGTGAGCCGCTCGCTCGAAGCGCAACTCGCGCTGCCCAACGCCCGGAGAAGCATCGTCGATGGCCAGTTATGTCCTGAAGCGTATCCTGCAGGGACTATTTCTGATCTGGCTGATGTCGATCGTCGCCTTCGTCGCGATCTATGCGCTTGGCAACCCGATCACGGCGCTGATAAATCCGAACTCACCGGCTGACGTCATTGAGCGCGTAACGCGAGAGCTCGGCCTCGACCTTCCGCTTCACGAGCAATACTTCCGTTTCGTCGGCAACCTTCTGCGGGGCGATCTCGGACAGTCCTATGTGACGAGCCAGCCGGCGCTCGGGCTGATCCTCGAACGTTTTCCGGCTACGCTGGAACTGACGCTCGTCGCCATGACGATCGCGGCGGCCGTCGGCCTGCCGCTCGGCCTCTATGCCGGCTACAGGCCGCAATCGCTCGTCGGCCGCGGCGCGAGCGCGATCTCGATGGTGGTGCTCAGCCTGCCCTCGTTCTGGACGGCGCTGGCGCTGATCATCGTCTTCTCCATCCAGGCGCGCGTCCTCCCGACCGGCGGGCGTGGCGAGATCGGGTTCATTTTCGGCGTCCCCACGAGTCTGGCGACGCTGGACGGCCTGCGGCATGTCCTCCTGCCGGCGCTCAACCTCTCCGCCTTCCCGATGGCCCTGTTCATCCGCCTCACCGCCTCGGGCGTTCAGGAAACGCTCCACGCGACCTTCATCCGTTTCGCCCGCGCCAAGGGCCTGACCGTACGACGCATCCTGTTCGTCTATGTGCTGCGGAACATCGTCGTCCCGGTCATCACGGTCATCGGCATCGTCTTCGGGGTGCTGCTCGCCTTCGCGGTGGTCACCGAAACGATCTTCGCCTGGCCCGGCAGCGGGCGCCTCATCATCGACAGCATCCGGTCCTCCGACCGGCCGGTCATCATCGCCTATCTCATGTTCACGGTCACGATCTTCATCGTCATCAACCTCACCGTCGACGTCATCTGCGCCCTGCTCGATCCGCGCATCTCGCTCCAGGGAGGCAAGTGAATGCTCGCCTATTTGAAGCGATTTCTCGCACTGCCGACAGCGGCGCTCGGTCTCGTCGCCCTGGTCCTCCTGGCTCTGGCGGCGATCTTCGCCCCGCAGCTCGCCAATCAGAACCCCTATGACCTCGCCAGCATCGATATCCTGTCGTCACGTCTGCCGCCCGGCACTGCGAGCGTCGACGGCTATATCCACTGGCTCGGCACGGACGACCAGGGGAGAGACCTGCTCTCGGCAGTTCTCTACGGGCTGCGCGTCAGCCTGACGGTCGCGCTCGTCGCCACCTCCATCGCGCTCGTCATCGGTGTCGTCGCGGCCCTGTTCGCCTCCTATTTCGGCGGTAAGGTCGACGCGATCCTGATGCGTCTCGTCGACCTGCAACTGGCCTTCCCCAGTATCCTGACGGCGCTGGTGCTGGTCGCGCTGCTCGGCACCGGCCTCGACAAGGTGATCATCGCCATCACCCTGTCGCAATGGGCCTATTTCGCCCGGACCCTGCGCAGCGCCGCGATGGTGGAGCGCACGAAGGAATACATCGATGCCGCCCGTACACTGAAATTCTCCAGCAGCCGGATCATGTTCCGCCATCTCCTGCCGAATTCGGTGGCGCCGCTGGCGGTGGTGATCGTGGTCGAGATCGCCAGCGCGATCTCGCTGGAGGCGACGCTCTCCTTCCTTGGCGTCGGGCTGCCGATCACCGAGCCCTCGCTCGGCCTGCTGATCTCGAACGGCTACTCCTACATGCTCGCACAGCAATACTGGCTCAGCGTCTATCCCGGCCTCGTCCTGCTGCTGTTGCTGCTCAGCGTGAACCTCATCGGCGAGCGCATGCGCCAGATGAACAATCCCTGGGGCTGAGCGATGCAGCAGAAAACCTCCCATTCACCGGAAGACGCCGTGCTGTCGGTCGAGGACCTGACGACCGAATTCGCGACGTCGCACGGCACCCTGCGTGCCGTCGATGCGGTCAGCCTGCAGGTGCGGCGCGGCGAGATCCTCGGGATCGTCGGCGAAAGCGGCTCGGGCAAGTCCGTGACGGGCTATTCCATCATGGGGCTCATCGACCGGCCCGGCGCGATCACCGGCGGTCGCATCATGCTGAACGGGGTGGACCTGCGCCAGATCGGCGAGGAGGGGCTACGGCAGGTCCGCGGCCACCGCATCGCCATGGTCTTCCAGGATCCGATGTCCTCCCTGCACCCGATGCTGACGATCGGCGCACAGATGGTCGATGCCGCGCTGGCCCATCGCCCGATCGGGCGCCGCCAGGCCAGGATGGAAGCGCGCGACGTCCTCGCCCGCGTCGGCATTCCCTCGCCCGAAGAGCGCATGCGATCCTATCCGCACGAGCTCTCCGGGGGCATGCGTCAGCGCGTCTCGATCGCCATCGCCTTGCTGAACCGACCCGAGGTGATCATCGCCGACGAGCCGACGACCGGCCTCGACGTCACCATCCAGGCGCAGATCCTCTACGAGGTCCAGAAGCTGGTGGCCGAGACCGGCACGGCTGTGATCTGGATTACCCATGATCTCTCGATCGTTGCCGGCCTCGCAGACCGCGCCGCCGTGATGTATGCCGGCCGCATCGTTGAACAAGGAACGATCGCGGACGTCATCGAGCGCCCGGCCCATCCCTATACGGCCGGGCTGCTGGCCTCCGTGCCGCATCGCAATCGCGACATGCGAAAGCTGCCGCAGATCCCCGGCTCGATTGGCAATGCCCACAGCATTCCGGGCTGCCGCTTCGCGCCGCGCTGCGGCTTCGTCAAGCCGGCCTGCGAGGCGCGGCCCGCCTTCGACGAGGTCGCGCCGGGTCATCGCGCCGCCTGCATCGTCGCCGGTCGGTTCGCGCAGCAACTCGCGGAGGCGGCCCATGGCTGAGCAGATTCGGTCTGAACAGATCTTGCCTGAGCAGAAGGGGCCCGAGCGAACCGCCCTGTTGACGATCGACAAGGTCGGCATGAGCTTCGATCTCGGCCGCCGCGGCTTCCTGGGCCTTGGCCCCAGGCGCAGGGTGCGGGCACTCGACGATGTCTCGCTGGAGATCGGGCACGGCGAAATCCTCGGCCTCGTCGGCGAATCCGGATCGGGCAAGTCCACGCTCGGCCGGCTGATCGTCGGCCTGTACCGTCCGAGCGAGGGGCAGATCCGCTTCGCCCGGCAGGCAACGCGGCACGAGGGTCCGCACGCCGTCGACCTCGGCGCCCAGATCGTCTTCCAGAACCCGTCGGGCTCACTCAATCCGCGTCAGCGCGTTCGGGACATCATCGCCGAACCACTGATCGTGCATAAGGCCGATCACGACATCGCGGCCCGCGTCGGCGAGCTGATGCGCCAGGTCGGACTGCCGCCGGACTTCGCCGAGCGGCGGCCGAGCGAGATGTCGGGCGGCCAGGCGCAACGCGTCGGCATCGCACGGGCCTTGGCGCTGGAGCCGGAGCTGATCGTCTGCGACGAGCCGATCTCGGCGCTCGACGTCTCGATCCAGGCCCAGGTCCTCAATCTCTTCGCCGACATCCAGGAGCAGACCGGCTGCAGCTATCTGTTCATCAGCCACGACCTGCCGGTCGTCGAACGGCTCAGCCATCGCGTCGCGATCATGTACCTCGGCAGGATCGTCGAAATCGCCGCAACCAGCGAGCTGTTCTCACGCCCCGCCCATCCCTACACCCGCGCGCTGATCGCGAGCGCGCCGCGGCTCGAGGCCAAGAAGCTCAGCTTCCGGCCCGTCGAGGGCGAGATCCCCTCGCCGATCGACCCGCCCAGGGGCTGCCATTTCCACCCGCGTTGCCCGCTCGCCACCGACCGCTGCCGTTCAGAGCGGCCGGAGGCGCGCGAAGTATCGCCCGGTCATCTCTCCGCCTGCCATCTCGACATGTGAGCCCTGCCATGCCGGTCGCCATTCCAACACAGCACGCCGCGCGCTTCCGGAGCGCCGTCCGGCGCATGCCCGAACCGGCGTGAGGGCGGACGATCATGCTGCCCAATGAAACGCGCCCGGTCGAATGGCATCGCGGCCCCTATACGCTGAGCACCGACCGTGGCCGGCTGGACCTCGACCGCGTCCATCGATTCCTGGCGGAGGAATCCTACTGGGCGCGCGGCGTCCCCCGGGATTGCGTCGCGCGCTCGATCGAAGGCGCCATGTCGCTCGGCCTCTACTGTGCCGGTGAGCAGGTGGGCTTTGCGCGGCTCGTGACCGACTGCACGCGCCTGGCCTATCTGATGGATGTCTTCATCGATGGCGCCCATCGCGGCCAGGGGCTCGGCTCTTGGCTGGCGCAGGCCATCCAGACGCATCCCGACCTCGCCGGCGTCACGCGCTGGATGCTCACCACCGTCGATGCCCACGCGGTCTACGAACGCGCCGGCTGGAGGCCGCTCGCCCATCCCGAGCGGATGATGGAAGTCGTCAAGCCCATGCCCCGCGCGAGCGAGGCCGCCGACACCACGATCGAGAACAGAGAGTAGCGCGCAGATGGCCTATCGCATCGGAGTGGATATCGGCGGATCGTTTACCGATTTCGCCGTTCTGGACGAACGCGATCACTCGATCCGCACCTTGAAGGTGCTCTCGCGCCCCGACCAGCCGGGCAGCGAGATCAGGACCGGCCTTGCCGCGCTGAAGGAGCGCCACGGCATCACGCCCGAGGAGGTCGGCTACTTCACGCACGGCACCACGGTCGGCATCAATGCGGTGATCCAGCGCAAGGGCGTCAAGCTTGCCCTTTTCACGACCGAGAACTTCCAGGACGTGCTCGAGCTGGCGCGCCTCAAGATCCCGCATATCCACGATCTGTTCTGCCGCAGGCCGGCGCCGCTGATCTCGCGCGACATGGTCTTCCCGATCGCGGAACGGACGGACCGTGACGGCAGGATCCTGCAGGAGGTCGACCGCGCGAGCGTCGCTGCCGCCGTCGAGGGCGCTCTGGCCGCCGGGGCGCAGGGCATCGTCGTCGCCCTGCTGCACAGCTACCGCAACGGCACGAACGAGGCGCGCGTGCGCGAGATCGTGGTCGAACTCGCGCCGAACCTGCTGACCTCCTGCTCGGCCGAGATCTGGCCGATCATCCGCGAATACGAGCGCACGATCACCGCGACGATCAACGCCTATGTCCAGCCGAAGGTGATCAACTACCTGGAATCCTTCGAGGCCGCGCTGACCGAGATGGGCGTCGGCGTGCCGCCGCGCATCACCAAATCGAATGGCGGGGTGATGGCGGTCGACCAGGCCAAGGCGGAATGCGTGCAGATGATCCTGTCGGGCACCGCCTCCGGCGTGATCGGCGCCGGTTTCATCGCCGAGACCTGCGGCTTCCCCAAGCTGCTCAGCCTCGATATCGGCGGCACCTCGGCCGACGTCGCGGTGATCAGGAACGGGCGGGCCGAATACGGCACCGGCGAGATCATCGGCGACTTCCAGATCTTCATCCCGTCCGTCTCGGTGACGTCGGTCGGTCAGGGCGGCGGCTCGATCGCCTGGATCGACGATCTCGGCGTGCTGCGCGTCGGGCCTGAAAGCGCGGGGTCCCTGCCCGGCCCGGTCTGCTACCAGCGCGGAGGCACCCGCCCGACGGTGACCGATGCCTTCGTCGTCTGCGGCATGATCGGCCATGGCGATCTCGGCTACAACGCGGTCAAGGTGGATGTGGAGGCTTCGCGCCGGGCGATCGGGGAGCTCGCCGGCAAGCTCGGCGTTTCGGTCGAGGACGCGGCTGAGACCATCATCCAGATCGCGATCTCCTTGATGTACGCCGACGTGTCCGGGCTGGTCTCGCGCTTCGGCATCGACCCGCGCGAGTTCCACTTCCTCGCCTTCGGCGGGGCCGGGCCGATGATGGCCTGCTTCCTCGCCCGGGAACTGAACATGAAGGGCGTCGTGGTACCGCCTACTCCGGGCGTCCTCTCCGCCCTCGGCGGCCTCGTCGCCGATCTGAAGAACGACTTCATCCGCATGCTGTACCGGGTCCTGTCGCCGGAGCTGACGGTGGAACTGCTCGATGCCGCCGAGACCCTCTCCCGCGAGGCCAGAGCCTGGCTCGACCGCGAGCACGGCGCGGGCCTGCCGCATCGCCTCAGCTTCTCCGGCGACATGCGCTATCAGGGGCAGAGCTTCGAGATCGAGGTTCCGCTGGAGAGCGAGTGGGTCCGCCAAGGCGATCTCACGGCGATCCGCGCGGCCTTCGATGCCCAGCACGAGCGCGTCTTCGGCCATGCCGACCGGCGCGCGCCGGTGCAGATGATCAATCTTCGCCTCGTCATTGCCTCGCCGACCGCCAAGCCGCGCCTGCTGCCAATCGCAGCCGGAACGGGCAGCCCGGCGCCGCGGGGCGAGGTGTCCTGCCATCTCGACGGCAGTGACATGAAGGTGCCGCTCTACCGCCGCGAGGACTTCCTGGCTGGACAGGCGATCCCGGGGCCCGCCATCATCGCGCAGGATGACACCACCACCTGCGTGCCGCCGGGTATGCGTGTCGACGTCGACAGCTTCGGCAACCTCGTCATCACCCCAGCCTCGAACTGAGCGACGCGACCATGGCCATCGACGGACGCAACCTCCAGATCCTCGCCAACTACTGCGCCGCCGCGGCGGACGCGATGGCGTTCACGCTGATGCGCACGGCGCACTCGACCTTCGTCAAGGAGACCGAGGACTTCTCCTGCCAGATCGTGACGCCGAGCGGCCTCGCCTTCGCGTCGCCGCGCAGCTTCGGCGCCCCCTGGTACAGCGGCATCGACTACAAGCCGGTGCTCGACCTGATCGAGGATTATCGCGAAGGCGACATCTCGATCACCAATGACAGCTACGCGGGCAACGTCGCAACGCATTCGCCCGACATCCATATCTGGAAGCCGGTCTTCCACGAGGGCAGGATCATCTGCTTCGTCGTCGGCCACATCCACAACACCGATGTGGGCGGCGCCGTTCCGGCATCTCTGTCGCGCACGCTGACAGAGATCGTCCAGGAAGGCATCCGCATCCCGCCGCTGAAGATCGTCAGCGGCGGCAGGATGGACGAGAATGTCGCCCGCATCATGCGGCTGAACGTACGCGCGCCGGAGCAGAACTGGGGCGACTTCAATGCGCAGCTCGCCTCCGTGAACATCGGCGAGCGCAAGATCCACGAGATTGTCGCGCGCTTCGGCGTCGAGGATTTCTGCGCCGGCATCGAGGGCATCCTCGACTATGCGGAGGCGCAGGCGCGGCGGATTATCGAGAGCATTCCCGACGGCGAGTATTTCTACGCCGACTATGCCGACGAGGACGGCGACGACGGCTTTCCCTGCCGGATCGCCATCACCATGCGGGTCAAGGGCAGCGAGCTCGAGCTCGACTATACCGGCTCCGACCCGCAGCTGACCTCGTCGCTCAACATGCCGACGGGCGGGCGCCAGCGCCACCCGCTCGCGCTCGTGGGCGTAACCTATGCACTGTCGACGCTCGATCCGGGACTGCTGCTCAACGCCGGAACGCTGCGCCCGACGCGGGCGGTCATGCCGAGCGGCACCGTGATGAACTGCGAGGCGCCCGCCGCGGTCGGCATGCGCTCGCTGACCTGCGCCGTCTCGCAGATCGCCACGCTCGGCTGCTTCTCGCTGGCCGTTCCCGAGCGCATGCCCGCCAACTCTCCAGGCGGCAACGCGATCATGAACATCCGGACCGTCGACGAGAAGAACCGGGTCGTTGTCGCCTCGATCGGTCCGGTCGGCGGCGGCGGCGGCGGCACGCCCAAGCATGACGGCCCCGACGGTTCGGGCGGCCTCTCCGCCTTCCTCAAGAACACGCCGATCGAGATCAACGAGGTCGAAGTCCCGATCCTGTTCAAGCGCTACGGGCTGCAGCCCGACACGGCCGGGCCGGGACGCTATCGCGGCGGTCTCGCGACAGTGATGGAATTCCGGGTCTCGGCGCCGAACACGGTCGTCACCGCGCGCAACCGCAATCGCTCGGTCTTTGCCTCGGCCGGTGCACTCGGGGGACGCTCCGGCGCGACTTCCACCTTCACGACCAATCCGGGCACGCCCGCCGCCGTCGAGCACGGCAACCGGGACGTGATCAAATGCGGCCCCGGTGACGTCGTGCGGGTCGTCGGGCCGGGCGCAGGCGGTTACGGCCTGCCGCGTGAGCGTGACCCGCAGGCCGTGCTGCGCGACTGGCGCTGCGGCTTCGTGAGCCTGGAGCGGGCCCGGCAGGACTATGGCGTCGCGATCAGGGATGGCGACATCGATGCCGCCGAAACGGCGAGGCTGCGCGCCGGGATGCCGGCTACACCGGACCGGCATTTCGAATACGGCCCGGCCCGGTCGGCCTTCGAGCAACTCTGGACGCGCGAGCGTTATGCGACGCTGACGGAATTCCTGGCGGACAGCCCGGTGGTCTGGCGCCATTTCCTGAAGCACCGCGTCTTCGCCGCGGTCGAGAACGGGTCGCATGCCGGCAGGCCGGTCCGAGAGCAGATGATGGCGATCTTCGCCGATATCCGCGCCGAGTTCCCGGCCCTCGGAGAGAGCCACGCCAAGACCTGAGAGCCCACGACGCTGTGGGATTGGCCGCCATGGCCCCGCAGCGACACAGCAGACCAGCCAGACAGCGGCGCATCAAAGCCGCGTTTAACGAGAGAGGGGTTCAACGCATGAAGATGATCAAGACCACCATCGCGGCGCTCGGCGCCTTACTAGCCGTTACGGCGACATCGCAGGCCGAGGAGCTGAAGATCGGCATGCGCATCGAGGCGGTGATGGATCCGCACTATTTCTGGTCTGGCAATAACGTCCAGTACTACCGCCACTATCTCGGCTTCCTGACGACGCTCGACGACGAGGCACGCGTACTGCCCTACCTGGCCGAGCGCTGGGAGACCACGGATTCGAGCTGGACCTTCCATCTGCGGCCGAACCTCACCTTCTCCGATGGCTCGACCTTCGACGCGGAGGACGTCGTGGCGTCCTACAAGCGCGCGCGGGACTATCCGAACGCGGTGGGCTCCTATGCCGGCCTCTTCAACGGCGTCACCGCGATCGAGGCGGTCGACAAGCTGACCGTGAAGATGACAACCGCCGCGCCCTCTCCGACCCTGGCCTTCGCCATGTCGCAGGTCCCGATCATCCCGTCCGAGATCGCCACAACCGCGACCCAGGCCGACTTCACCAGCGCCAAGGGCTCGGTCTCGATCGGCCCGTACAAGTTCGCCGGCTTCGCCAGCGGTCGCGAGCTCGTGCTCGAGCGCAATCCGAATTTCTGGGGCGAGAAGCCTAAATGGGACAGCGTCCGCTTCCGCTTCCTGCCTGATCCGTCTGCCCGCACGGCGGCGTTGCTCGCCGGCGATGTCGACATGATCGACGGCGTGCCGCCGGAATTCGTCGAACGCATCCGGGCCGATGCCAATTTCGCGGTCCATACCGGCCCGTCCATGCGGAACGTCTACGTCAATCTCGACCAGGGCCACGAGGTCTCGCCGTTCATCACCGACAACAACGGTGCCCCGCTCAAGACCAACCCGCTGAAGGACCGGCGCGTCCGCGAGGCGCTCTCGCTGGCGATCAACCGCGAGACCATTCGCGACCGCGTCATGAACGGACTGTCCTTCCCGACCGGGCAGCTCGTCGCCAAGGGGCTCGGCGGCTATTCGGCGACGCTCGGCGTCCCCGCCTACGATCCGAACAAGGCCAAGACCCTCCTCGCCGAAGCGGGCTATCCCGACGGCTTCAAAGTCACGGTCCATTGCCCCAATGACCGCTATGTCAACGACGCCAAGATCTGCCAGGCGCTCGGCCAGATGTTCTCGCGCATCGGCCTGCGCGCCAATGTCGTGACCCAGCCGAGCTCGGCCTACTTCAAGATGGTCAACCCGCGCACCGCGAGCGGCGCGAGCATCTTCCTGTCAAGCTGGAGCGCGGCCGCCAGCGGCGAGACCGACGTGCTGGTCCACGCCTTCCAGACCTACAACGCCGAGAAGAAGACCGGCAGCTGGAATTATGGCGGCTATAGCAATCCCGATCTCGACGCCCTGATCGGGACCTTCACCGTCACCACCGACGATACCAAGCGCAGGGCGCTCGAAGCCAAGGCGATGGAACTGACGATGAAGGATTTCGCCGCACTCCCCCTGCATGACCAGAGCGTCGTGGTCGCGACCCGCAAGCCGTTGACCTACACCACCAACCTGGAAGAGCTGACCAACGCGCTCGCCGTCCGCTGAGGCTCCCGCATCCGCGGCGGACCCCGTCCGGATGCGAACCGGCAAGCCCTGCGAAATCGGGGATTGCCCAAGCGAGAGGCCGCAGCCGGCCTCTCGCGCTCCCCGATGTCACCGCAATCCCTCGATCCCGATCGACGACGAGACAGCGCCATGTCGCCTTCAGGCAGCTTCGACCCCGACAGCCTCCATTTTGCGCGTGGCCATTTCATTGGTGGGCGCGTCGTCGAGGGAACCGGTGAACGCCTTCCGGTCGCGCGGCCGTCCGATCTGGTCGACTATGCCGAAGTCCCGGTCGCCGATGCCGATCTCGTCGAGGAGGCGGTAGAGACCGCCTCCCGGAGCGTCGCGGCGAGCGGCTGGGCGAGCCGGCCGCCGCGCGAACGGGCGCGCGCAATGCGGCGCTGGGCCGACCTGATCGAGGAACGCGGCACGGAACTCGGCCAGCTCGAGGCTCTGGGCTCGACCAGACCGATCGCACAGGCCATCAGCGGCGATGTCGCGAGCGTCGCTGAGGGCATCCGCTTTTTTGCCGAATGGGCCGACAAGCTCGGCGGCGATGTCGCGGCGACGCGCACCGACAATCTCGGCCTGATCCTATCCGAGCCCTATGGTGTCGTCGGCGCGATCACGCCCTGGAACGTGCCGCTCAGCATGGCCTCGTGGAAGGTCGGGCCCGCGCTCGCCGCCGGCAACGCGATGGTACTGAAGCCCTCCGAACTGACACCGTTCTCGACCGTGATGCTGGCGCAGCTCGCCGTGGAGGCCGGCATCCCGTCCGGCATCCTCAACGTCATCCACGGCACCGGCATCGTCGGTGAGGCGCTCTGCCGCCATCCCGGCATTGCCAAGCTCTCCTTCACCGGCTCGACGCGGACCGGCATCGCCGTGATGAAGGCGGCCGCGGACAGCGGCCCCAAACCGGTGACCCTCGAACTCGGCGGAAAGAGCCCCCAGCTCGTGTTCGCCGACGCGGACCTCGAAAAGGCGGCCGCCTGCATTGCCGGCTCGCTGCTCGCAAATGCCGGGCAGGCTTGCGTCGCGGGCTCGCGGTTGATTGTCCAGCGGACCGTGGCGGAGCACCTGGCTACGCTGCTGCAGGAGCTCCTCTCCGACATCGCGCCGGGACCGACCTGGCTTGAGAGCACCTCCTTCGCGCCCATCATCTCGGAACAGCAGGCGCAACGCATCGAACGGATCGTCGGTGCCAGCTTGAAACAGGGTGCCGCTTGCGTCTTCGGCGGCGGGCGCGTGGAGGGGCTGCGCGGAGCGTTCTACCGGCCGACGTTGCTGACGCAGGTCGATGGCGAGACGGCGGCCGTGCGCGAAGAGGTCTTCGGCCCGGTTCTGACGATCCAGAGCTTCGAGACCGAAGAGGAAGGCTTCGCCCTCGCCGACCACCCTGAATATGGGCTGGCGGCCGGCGTCTACACCCGCGATCTCGGCCGGGCCATGCGCGCCATGCGCGCCATCAAGGCCGGCACGGTCTGGATCAACCGCTACAGCCGCACGCTCGATTTCATCCTGCCGACAGGCGGCTTCAAGAGCTCCGGGATAGGCAAGGATCTCGGCCGGCAGGCCGTCGAGCAGAACCTGCGCCACAAGACCGTCTTGATTGATTTTGGTGCTTGAGCTCTTCACCCGGCGAGATTCTCGATGAAGAATTCGCCGGGGACGGCGCTTGACAGCCTATATCATGACGCGGCTGGCGGACAGGATCAGCAGCGTGAGTTAGACAATGGTAAAATTGCTCGACATGTCCATTGCGGTCGCTGATCAGGCAGGCGCCGCCGACACCACGGCCTCCGCCGCGGCGGCAATCGCCAGGATCCGGTGATCGGCGCCGGCGGGGCCTGCAATCATCAGGCCGACGGGTGCGTCGGTGCCGCCCTCACGGATGGGCACGGAGATGGCGCAGCCATCGACCATATTGATCAGCGTCGCGTTGCGCAGGCTGCGGAGGTTGGCGCGGGAATAGGCCTCATCATCGGCCAGATCGGCGATACGCGGCGGCACCATCGCCACACTCGGCATCACGACGGCATCGACGGTCGCAAGGCGACGCGCGGCCCGTTCAACCAGCGAATGGCGCGCCGCAATCAAATTGATGTAATCGGCTGCCGTCTGGCTCGCGCCGCGACGGATACGGACGGCGACGCGCGGGTCGTAACCGGCCTCGCTCTTCTCCAGGAGAGCCGCATGCCAGGCATAGCTGTCCGCGGCGGTAAAGCCGCCTTTGGCGTTGATGCCGGCGACTTCGGCGAATTCCGGGAACGGCGCCTCGACCACCTGCGCCCCGGCCGCGGAGAGGCGCCGGAGCGCGGAGGCGAACGCCGTCGCGACCTCCGCATCGAGGTCATCGAGCGCGACCGTCGTCGGCACGAGGACACGCAACCCCGTCAGCGACGCCGGCTGCAGCACGTCGAGCGGTTCATCGGCCATGATGGCGTCGAGCGCGGCGCAGCAGCCCACGGTGCGCGCGATCGGACCGACGGAATCGAGCGCGGGCGACAGCGGCAGGGCGCCCTCCAGCGGCACGCGGCGCGCGGTCGGCTTGAAGCCGGCAAGACCATTGAAGGCCGCCGGGATGCGGCAGGAGCCGCCGGTGTCGCTCCCGATAGCGCCATGAGCCATGCCGTCGGCCACGGAAATGGCCGCGCCCGAAGAGGAGCCGCCGGGCGCATGGCCCTCCGTGCGGCGCCAGACCGATAGAGGCGTGCCGTAATGCGGGTTGAGACCAAGGCCGGAATAGGCAAATTCGGTCATGTTCGTGCGACCGATGACGACAAAGCCGGCGCGCCGCAACCGCGCGATCGCCGGCGCATCACGGGTGGCGGGCGGCGCGTCTGCCAGGACGCGCGATCCGGCTGTCGTCACCTCGCCGGCGATGTCGAACAGATCCTTCACCGCGATGGGAATGCCGGCGAAAGGCGATGGCGCCGCATGGACTCCACGCAGAAGATCCATGGCTTTGGCGACCGCGCGGACCTGGTCCGGCACAATCTTGATGAAGGCGCGTGCGCCTTCCCCAGCGGGATCGGCGATCCGCGCCAGACAATCCTCGACGAGCGTCTCGCTGCTGGTGCGGCCTTCTGCGAGGTCGCGGCATAGTTGCGCAAGGGACGGTGCAGGTTTCATGGCTCGGCCCACTCTCAGACCGGATCTGAGTAGAGGATTTCCAGAACCATGCAACCGCCTTCCGCTTTAAAGAGGCGAGGGAAGGCGCCCCTGCGCAGGCCGGAAGCCCCTGCGAAACCGGTGAAGGGCTCCGTCGCGCCGCCCTGCGGTATCGGGCGGCCTACCGGAGGCTGTCCAGCCGCCGTGTCTGGCGTGCGATGAGCCGCTCGATCTCACGGATATCAGCCGCCCCGAGCTTCGGCCCCGGACGACGCAGGCTCGCGCTGGCGATGGCGCCGCGTTTGGCGAGGATATATTTGCGCACGGCCAGTCCAAGGCCCGGCTGCTGCTCATAGCGGGCCAGCGGCAGATAGGCATCGAACAGGTCCTGCGCACCCTCGCTATCGCCGGCCGCATGCCGCGTTGAGATACCGACCATCATCTCGGGATAGGCAAAGCCCGTCATCGCGCCATCGGCGCCGCGCTGCAGTTCCTCAGGCAGGAACAGGCCGCCATTGCCGGTCAGGATGGATACCCGGCGCCCGCCTTTCGCGCTCGTCTGGCGCAGGGCCTCGATCTTGGCCAGTCCCGGCCAGTCCTCATGCTTGATCATGACGCAAGTCGGCACCGCCGCGATGATCCTGTCGAGAACAGCGGGCGAGATCTGGACCTGGGTGCTGAGTGGAAAATCCTGCAGCACGAAGGGCGTCGCCCCCAGCATGTCGCCGGCCGTGCGGTAGTACTGGACGATCTGGTCGTCGGTGCGCAAGGTCGAGGGCGGAGCCACCATGACGCCGGCCGCGCCGAGGTCCATCACCGCCTGCGCCAGTTCGACCATGGATGCAAAACCGGGCGCGGACACGCCGACGACAACGGGAACCCGTCCGTCGACGCGGCGCAGCACCTGGCGCGCGACCGCGACGGACTCGGCGCCCGTCAGCTTGGGCGCCTCGCCCATCATGCCCAGGATAGTCAGGCCGTCAGCACCCTTCTCCAGGTAGAAATCGACCATGCTGTCCAGACTGCTCAAGTCGAGGGCACCGTCATCGCGGAAAGGTGTCACGGCAATGACATAAACACCTGCGGCCGTTTCATCGAGCAGCATCGAATTCCTCACACTTCTTCTGTTCTTGAATGGCTCAGGCGGCGAATGTCATCGCGTGGCGGCGTTCAAAGCCCACGATGACGTCGCTGCCGGGCGGCAGGCGGGCGACCTTGTCATCGCTATCCGTCAGCGCCGTGACAACCCGTCCGGCCACATCGACGATCACGCGGTAACCCGTGCCGGTAAAGACGACGGAGCGGATCTGGCCGCCGAGGCGCACCTCCGCGGCTGCAGCGGCATGACCCAACAGGGTTCGCTCCGGCCGAACCGCCACCTCGCCCGGCCGACCGTCGCCGGCCGGAATGAAATTGCACTCGCCGAGGAAACCTGCGACGAACCTGTTGGCGGGCTTGAAATAGAGATCTTCGGGCGCCCCGGCCTGAATGATCCGGCCCCTGTCCATCAGGGCGATCCGATCGGAGAGGAACAGGGCCTCCTCCTGATCATGCGTCACATAGACGATCGTCGCCCCGATCGCCTGATGCAGGTCGCGCAACTGCTGCTGGATGGCCTGGCGCAGGTTCTTGTCCAGCGCGCCGAGCGGTTCGTCCATGAGCAGGATATCCGGCTCGATCACCAGCGCGCGGGCGAGCGCCACGCGCTGTTGCTGGCCGCCGGAGAGTTCGCGCGGGAAGCGCCCCGCATAACCCTCCAGGCTGACGAGCGCGAGCGCGCCGTCGACGCGCCTGCCGATCTCGGCGCGGGAGAGCCCGCGCATTTCCAGCCCGAAGGCGACGTTCCGCGCGACCGTCATATGCGGGAAGAGGGCATAATTCTGGAACACCATGCCGATATTGCGCCGCGACACCGGCACCGGCCCGATATCGCGGCCATCCACGAGAATGCTGCCCGCATCGCAGGTCTCGAAGCCCGCAAGGGCCTTGAGCAGCGTCGTCTTGCCCGAGCCCGAGGCCCCGAGCAGGGTGCAGAATTCACCGGGCGCAATATCCAGCGAGATGCCGTCGAGCGCGACGGCGGCCCCGTAGGCCTTGCGCACCCCCTCTATGCGAACCGGCTTTCCCAAATGTCGGATCGACATGTCAGCGCCTCCGCGAGAGGAGAAGATTGATCGCCAGGACGGCGATGGTCACGAGGATGATGAGGCCCGCCGCGGCGATGATGGTGGGATCGATCTCATGCGCGACACCTTCGTACATCAGCTTCGGCAGGGTCCGCGTGCGGATATTGGTGAGGAAGAGCGCGAGAACGACGTCATCGAAGGAGGTGATGAAGGCAAAGATCGCTCCCGCCAGGATCCCCGGCAGAATGGCCGGCAGCATCACCCGCCGGAACATGGTCACCCACCCCGCGCCGAGCCCGCGCGCCGCCAATTCCAGATTGGTATCGAACGCCTTCAGCGCGGCCCTCACCGTGATGAAGACGAAGGGTGTGGCCAGCACCGTGTGGCCGATCGCAAGACCCCAGATGGTCCCGACCAGTCCAAGCGGTGCGAAGAGATAGTATAGGCCGACGGCGAGGATGATGACCGGGACGATCATCGGCAGAACGAAGACGGTCTCGAGGAGGGGGCGCCAGCGGCGGCCCGTTCTGCTGAGGCCGATGGCGGCGAGCGTACCGAGAACGACGGATGCCGTGACGGATAGGCCCGCAACCTGCAACGACCTGAGGAAGGCATCGAGCCATTTCGATGTGGCGAAGAAATTCGCGTACCAGCGCAGGCTGTAGTCCGTCGGGGGAAACGACAGGAACGGCGAGGAGCCGAGACTCATCGGAAAGACGATGAGAATGGGCGCGATCAGGAACAGCGCGACGAGGAGGCCGCAGGCCGCCGTCAGGATGCCGCCGGAGGTGCGCCCCCGCGAGGTCAGCCGGAACGCCTCCCCGCCCCGCGTGCCGCCCCCGCCAGCCATGAGCCGCTCGAGGCCGAAGATGCGCTGAAAGATGACGAAGATCAGCAATGTTGCCGCGAGGAGAACGGTGGACAGCGCCGCGGCAAATCCCCAGTTGAGCTCGCGCGTTATATTGTCGGCGATCATCTGCGCGATCATCGTCTGCGCCGGACCGCCCATCAAAGCCGGCGTGATATAGTAGCCGATCGCGTTCATGAACACGATCATGGCGCCCGCCATGGCGCCGGGCGCCGTCAAGGGAAGGACAATCCGCCGGAAAACCGTCCAGGGGCCGGCGCCCAGTCCCTCGGCGGCCTGGACGGTGGCGAGGTCGAGGCCGCGGAAGGCGGCATAGAGCGGCAGCACGACGAAGGGCATCAGCACATGCGTCATGCCGATCAGCACGCCGGAGAGATTATAGACGAAGGTGATGGGCTCCGACGTCAGGCCCGTCCCCATGAGGATGCGGTTCAGCACCCCATTGCCCTGGAGAAGAATGATCCAGGCCGTCGTCCTGACGAGCGCGCTCGTCCAGAACGGCAGCAACACGACGACGACAAGGATCGACCGGACGCGCGGGCTCACCGTCGCCATCAGATACGCGAGCGGATAGCTCATGACGACGGCGAGCACCGTCGTCATGCCCGAGATCGACAGCGTCGTGAGGAGAACCGACCGGTAGATCGGGACCTCGGCGATGCGGATGAAATGGGCGAGCGAAAAGCCGGCGTCGCCAAAGGCAAGCCGCAGCAGAAACAGGACGGGCACCGCGAAGACGGCAAGCAGAACCAGCCCGTAGGGGAGTATTCCGAGCCAACCGGGCAAGCCTGCCGCAGGTCGGCCGAGCATCCGGCCGTATCCCGCTCCATTCTGAATATGCGCGGCCGCCATCCCTCAACTCACGAAAAGCTGCCGCGGAAAATTCGTCAGTCGCTCGATGCCCGTTTCGGTAATGGCGATCGTCTCCGACATGCCGAAGCCCTTCGCCAGAACATAGGTGTGGAAGGTCATGCCGGGCTCGAACGACCAGGCCGAGGTGGGCTCGGCCTCCAGCGGTTCGCCGCCGCTCGGCTGCAGGAGCAGGCCGACGGAATAGAAGGTCTTGTTGGTATAGGTCTCGCGCAGACCCGCGCCAAGCACGCCCTCGCGGTAGATGCGGTCCGGAACCGTGGCCTTCACACCAGGGCCGACCGCGGCGATGGCCTCGTCCTGTATCTTGATCAGCGTCTCGACGATACGATGATCCGCGTCGGTCGCCACGCTCACCTTCATGGGGCGCATGAAACGCGCATGATAGTGACGCACATTCGGGGTCGTCTCGAGCTGCACGATATCGCCGCGCGCCAACACCCTGTCGGAATAGCCGCCGTGGAGATGGAAGGCGCGCTCCCCCGACGACAGGACGCCCGGGCCCGGCAGATCGCTGCCCGCGCGGATCATGGCGGCGCAGATGTCGGCCGCCATCTCGCGCTCGGTCGCGCCTTCCTTGGCTGCAGCGATGCCCGCCGCCATTCCGGCCTCGGCAGCCTTGGCCGCCCGGCGCTGATAGGCGATCTCCGCCGGCGACTTGATGAAGCGCATGACGGTGACAAGCTGGGACACGTCGGTCCAGGTCGCCTCCGGCAGGGCCGCCTGCAGGCCGGCAAAACGCGCGGCGTTCAGAGGCCAGGCCTGCATCTCGACGCCGATGCGGGCCTTCGGGCCGAGCGCGCGCGTGATCGCCGCGGCGGCGACCTTGTTGCGGTCGTCCGAATCCGTCCACATCACCCGGCCGGGAAAGACGCAGGTGGCGTCCAGATAGTATTCCTCGACATCGCGGCAGAAAAGCACGGGATCGCCCGTGACCGGGATGATCGCGAACTGGAAGGACGTGTAGCCGCGCGTGAAGAAGCCGGTCAGATATGTGACGGTTTCCGGCATGAACGCCACAAGCGCGTCCAGTCCTTGGGCCGCGAGCTGCGCGCGCACCTTCTCGACCCGCGCGAGATAGTCTTCGCGCGGGAACCAGTAATTCTGCGTCACCATGACTAGCCCTTGATCATTGCCGTGTAAGCTTCGGTGGCCTTGGCACCGTTCGCAGCCCACCACTTGATATCGAGGAACAGCGCGTTCTTCAGGCGCTCGGGCGTCGAGGGCAGCTTCTCGGCGCGCGCCTTGTCGATGAATTGCCAAGCGCCCTTCGTCGCCGGGCCGTAGGAGACGTATTCGCTGAGCTTTGCACTGTTTTCAGGCTTCACAATGAAGTTCAGGAACTTCACGGCCGTCGCCTTGTTCGGCGCACCCTTGGGGATCATGAAGTAACCGACCTGCGGAATCTGCTGATCCCAGGACATGGCTATTGGCAGATTGGAGTCCATGCCAGACTGGAAGCGGCCGTTCCAGCCAAGCGCCATGACGACATCGCCGGAGCCCAGCGCCTGGACGGGCTGTGCGCCGCTCGACCACCAGACGGCGACGTTCGGCTTCAGGCTGCGGATCTTGTCCAGCGCACGCTTCATGCCGGCTTCGGTGGAGAGCGTCGCATAGACATCGCCGGGCGCAACGCCGTCAGCGAGCAGGGCGGCCTCGAGAACGGTTTCCGGCTTGTCGGGCAGCGTGCGCTTGCCGGGAAACTTCTGGACATCCCAGAAGTCGGCAAAGGTCTTCGGCTGCGGGCCGCTCGCCGGAAAGGCCTTCGTCGAATAGCCAACCAGCGTGGAGAATATTTCGGACGGCACGCCATATGCGTTGCGCGCGCCGTCCAAGACGTCGCTCTGGTCCACCATCTCCGCGGAAATCGGCTCGAACAGTCCGAGCGCGACGCCGCGCATCAGGCCGCCGCCGCCGGCGGTCACCACGTCCCAGGCAACCGAATTGGTGTCCACCATCGCCTTGATCTTCGCGACCTCGGGATTGGTGTCCTCTTCGATCTTGGCGCCCGTCGCCTTCGCGAAGGGCTCGAGCCAAGCCTTGCGGATGGCCTCCTGATAGGACCCGCCCCAGCTCGAAAAGACCATCTCGTCCGCGGCCTTAGCGGCGGCCGGAATGAGCGCCGCCATCAGCGCCGCAGCGAGG
Source organism: Chelatococcus asaccharovorans (assembly GCF_003201475.1). Classification (GTDB taxonomy): domain Bacteria; phylum Pseudomonadota; class Alphaproteobacteria; order Rhizobiales; family Beijerinckiaceae; genus Chelatococcus; species Chelatococcus asaccharovorans. The sequence goes on from NZ_QJJK01000010.1 coordinate 96,530, forward strand.
ATTCCCTTACGCATCATGCCAGTTCCCCTTTGTTTTGAGTTGGACTGAACCGCTATTTGCTCCCGCCCGCACACAGGCGCGCGAAGCGTGACAGCATCGTCTTGGCAGGCAGAGCCTCGTCCGCTGTCGCCTGGAGTTCGGCGATGTCCGCGCCGTCCTTTTCAAGTCGCGGGCGGCTCGCCTCGAACCAGCCAACCGCCTCGGCGCGGGTGACTTCCGGATGGCCCTGGATGCCCCAGATCGGCTTGTTCTGATAGCGCCAGATCTGATTGGGACATGCGTCGCTCGACGCAAGAATGGTCATGTCCGGATGCCCCGCACGAACCTCGTCATTGTGCCAGACGAACATGTAGACGCGTTCGCCGATCTCGGAGGCGATGGGGTCGGTGCGGATGGCCACGGTCGTGTCGAGCCATTTGTTGCCGACCTCACAGGTCGCCCGGCGAAAGACCTGGTCACGGCCGCACAGGGCCGAGGCGAGAATCTGGCTGCCGAAGCATATCCCGAGCATCGGGACGCCTTCCGCCGCAGCCTCCCGGATCAGGTGATGCTCGCGGTGAATGAACGGAATATCCTCATAGGCCCCGTGAGGACTTCCCGAAATGAATATTCCATCATAATTCCTGACATCATCAGGAAATTCGCCGTTGTAAGCCCACATCATCTCGACGGAAAGGCCTGTATCGCGGAACAAGTCCGGCAAGCGCGATACGGTGGTATTACTTGTTCCGTTCTGCAAATAAAGAAAACGGCCTGCCATTCTTGCGTCCTAACCGTTGCTATGCCAGTCGCGCCCGCCCTCACCGGCGAGCGAATTCAGAATTCCCTTGCGCGCATTGTCGATGTGAAGACGCATCGCCGCCTTGGCCGCCGCGCCATCACCCGCCTCGATGGCATCGAGGATGGCGAGATGCTCAAGCTTGCCCGGTTCGAAGCGCCGCGGGATGCGCGTCAAACCGAACATCCGGGTGCGCTGACGCAGGTCGGTGACGAGGCGCACGATCAGACGATTGCCCGCCGCCTCCGCGATCGAGAGATGAACAAGGTCATCGACGGACCAATGGCGCTCCGATGTCACCTCGGCCGGGGATATCATGCCGTTGACCGCCGCGCGGATGGCACAGAGCTTTACCGGATCGAAGCGGCCGGCGGCGATCTCGGCCGCCTCGCTCTCCACCGCCCTGCGGACCGTGAGGATTTCCATCACGTCTTCGACGAGGATCGGGTTGACCGTCAGCACCCGCCCTTCGCGCCGGACATAGCCTTCGCCCGAAAGCCGGCCAAGGGCCTCGCGTACCGGCGTGCGTGACAGGCCAAGGGCGGCCGCGAGGCGTCGTTCCTGCACCACGGAACCGCCGCCGATCTCGCCGGCCACGATCATGCCGCGGATCTTTTCGAAGGCGATTGCCGACATATTCTGCTCGGCGTTCGAGGGTTGATCCTCGATCTCGTCATCTGCGTCTGTCATGGCATAACTTTGGTATACCACTTGTGCACCGTCAAGCCGACCTTTTGTGCGCCTTGCCTAATTGCCAGGCGCACACTTGCCGGATTCTTGGGCCATCGCGCGGTATGCAAGCTCCGGTGGAACGGCGCCGCGCGCCGCCATAAGCGGGTGGACGGGATCGAAGACATCGGCGCGTGGCCCTTGGCCAGACCGATCAGGCATCCGGCGATGCGGGATGCTGCCACCGCCTCGACAGCCGCATCAGCGGCCGCTTTTTCCTGGATCGTTATGCAGGACTGGTCCGGCGTAACCGTGTCCTGATCCATCGCCAGAGAGGCGCGACGCAATAGCTGGCCACGGGGATGGTGGCCGCCCCGATCGCAACGCCGACGATGCCGGCGCCGGCCGCCTCGACCAGCCAGGACACGACGGCCCCCGCGGCGGGCAGGATATGCGCGGCGGCGGCGCCCGCATCGTGCAGGAGATGGCTCAGCCAGCCGTAGCCGTATCCCGCAAAGCCGTGCAGGATGATGCCGCCACCGACCCAGACCATCGCTGCCGTGCCGAGGATGCCGAGGAGCTTCAGGAAATAGGGCATGCCCCGGACGAGCACCCGGCCGATCAGGCGGGACAGAACGCCGATCGGCGACGACGCGGATACGCGGGCGAGCATCAGACCGACGTCGTCGGCCTTTACGATCAGGGCCACGGCTCCATAGACCGCCACAGTGATGGCGATGCCGACCACGCCCAGCACCAAAGCCTGGGTTGGAAGGCCCGCATCGGGGACTGTGCCCAGGGTGATGGTCATGATCTCGGCCGAGAGGATGAAGTCGGTCCTGATCGCGCCGGCGACCTTCCCGTCCTCGAAGGATTGCGCATCGATGCTGATCGGCTCCACTTCGGCCTCATGCGCGTGGGCCGCATGGGGGAAGAGGAGCCCGTAGATCTTCTCAGCGCCCTCATAGCAGAGATAGAGCCCACCGAGCATGAGGAGAGGCATGATCGCCTGCGGCGCCAGCAGACTGAGCGCCAGGGCGGCCGGCAGCAGGAACACAAGCTTGTTCCGCAGCGAGCCCAGCGCGATCTTGCCGATGATCGGCAATTCGCGCGCAGCCGAGAAACCCGTCACATAGCGGGGGGTCACGGCCGCATCGTCGATCACGACGCCGGCGGCCTTCGTTCCCGCCTTTGCGGTCATGCCGGCGACATCGTCGAGCGAGGCTGCGGCGACCTTGGCCAGCGCGGCGATATCGTCGAGAAGGGCCATCAGGCCGACACTCATGGAGGTCCTCCGCAATTCGGGCCGGCCAGCGCGGCGCCGGCCCGGGAGCCGGACGTAATACCATCGTAAAGGCGTGACAATACCATGCCGTCGGCAAGGCGGCGCCGCACCACGACAGGATCGTGGCCGACGATGATCGGTTCACTGCTGTGATGCGGACGGCGATCAGCCCCCACTTCATGAGGAAGGAGCCGGATCATGCCGCCTATGCGGTCATTCGTCGAACAATCTCGACAGGAACGAGGGACCTGACGGCTGGCGCATCCCCGGCGCGCGGGTTGTCGAGAATATCGCCAATGGCATCAACGAAGGCAGATACGGGCTGGCTGATCGTCGTCAACCCATGCGAAGCCCAAGCGGCTTCGGCGATGTTGTCGAAGCCGATGATCGCCACGTCGCGAGGAACCGACAGCCCCAGTTCAAAGCGCGCCGTATTGAGACATCCCAATGCAGCGCGGTCCGTCACACAGAAGACGCCATCGATGCCCCCTTGCGGAAGGAGGGCGCGGGCGGCCGCGCACCCGGCGCCGTAGTTGTCATCGCCATCGACCCATTCGAAAGCGGGCAGGCCGGCCTTTTTGACGCGATCGAGGAAAGCCCCGGCCCGCCGGCGCTGGCTCGGCGTATTCGCGCGGCTTCGCACAACCCCCATCTTGCGGCGTCCGATCCCCAGAAGATGCTCGGCCGCAAGCGTCCCGCCCAAGACGTCGTCGGTCTCGACCGTATCAACGCTCCCGCCGCAGTCGCCGCGATTGATCAGGATCATCCGCTGATTGTTCCTGAGACATTCCGCGATGATGTCGGCGGGCGGCGCGCCCGACAGAACGATGATGGCCCGTACACGGTATTCGAGCACAAGGCTCATCAGGGTCGTCATATCACCCGCTTCCGCGTTGAGCAGAAGGGTATGCAGGCCCCGCCGGATCAGCATGGCGCTCAAGGCATCGAGCTGCGCCGCGATGAACGGCTCGGAGAGATTGGCCCCCAAGATGCCGATCAGATTCGACTGCGCGGTATGCAGCCCCTGCGCCAGCCTGTTGACCCGATAGCCCAGCTCACGCGCCGCGGCCTGAACCTTTTCGCGCACGGCCTCCGATACGGAGCCACCGGGCGTGAAGGTGCGCGAGACCGCCGAGCGTGACACGCCCGCAAGCCTGGCAACGTCGGCCGAGGTCACAAAGCGTCCCGTCATCGTCTGGTCCCCACATCCATGACCACCCGCCACGCGCCACAAGCGGCGCTGCCGTCACAAAACTGAAGCATAGCCAGACTACCTTGCACTCGTGTGCAAATGCAAGGCAATACTTCCTCCATGCGGAAATATTCTATAATTATTACAGATAGTTAAAAGAGAACATGGCCGATATCCTGCTTGAAAATATTACGAAGAGCTACACGACCAGGAAGGTCCTCGACGACGTCTGCCTGGCCGTCAAAGCTGGCGACTTCGTTGCCGTTCTCGGCCCGTCGGGATGCGGCAAAACCACCTTGCTGCGGCTGATAGCCGGCTTTGAGAAGCTCGACTCCGGCCTGATCCGCCTCGGCGACGTTCCCGTATCGTCAAGCCGGTTCAACGTCCCGCCGGAGAAGCGCAACATCGGCATCGTCTTCCAGAACTATGCGCTCTGGCCGCATATGAGCGTGATGGAGAATGTCGGCTATGCGCTGAAGATTGCCGGCGTCGGCAAGGCCGAGTGGACGCGCCGCAGTCTTGAAGCGCTGGCCGTCGTCGGCATGGAGGGTCTCGGCGAACGTGCCCCATCGGATCTTTCCGGTGGCCAGCGCCAGCGCGTCGCGCTCGCCCGCTGCCTTGCCGCCAACCCGACCGTCATGCTGCTCGACGAACCGCTCGCCAATCTCGACGTCCATCTGCGCGCCTCCATGGAAAACGAGTTCGTCGCGTTCCATCGCCGTACCGGCGCGAGCATGATCTACATCACCCACGATCAGGCGGAAGCCATGGCGCTCGCCGATCGGATCGCTGTCATGGACGCCGGCCGGATCGTCCAGTTCGCCCCCCCGCGCGAGCTCTATCGCGAGCCGCGCAACGAGATGGTGGCGCGCTTCATCGGCAACGGTCTGATCCTTCCCGCCGATGATGTCGATCCGAGTTTGCGGCCTGGCCACGCCATGGTGGAGATTTTCGGCACGTACCACGAGGTTCGGGCCAGCACCGACCAGCAGCGCACATCGCAAGCCAGGGTCTGCGTCCATCCGGCGGGGCTCAAGCTGGTCCGCAATGAGCGGGCAGGTTTCGCCGCCACTGTCGAGCGTGTGATCTATCGTGGCAGCCATAACCAGATCGATTTCCATGCCGATGCCATGCCGCAGGTCTCGCTGACCTTGCACGCGCCGGACAGCGAACCGCTCTCACCGGGCGCCGCCATCGCGGTGCGTATCGATGACGGCTGGGTCATCCCGGCCGCCGCTTGAACACCTTGTCCCTCCCCTATCTGAATCGAGACCCACAATGCGCCTGATCCCTGCCCTTGCTCTCGTCGTGATGGCCGGCACCGCCAACGCCGAGACACTGACGCTCTACACGTCCCAATCGCCGGAAATCGCACAGCAGACGGTGGACGCCTTCCAGGCGAAACATCCCGACATCAAGGTGGAATGGACCCGCAACGGGACAAGCCAGCTCATGAACGTGCTGCGCGCCGAGATCCAGGCCGGGGCCGTGAAGCCCGATGTCCTGCTCGTGGCCGACACGATCAACCTTGGCCTCCTCAAGAAGGAAGGCCGCCTGATGGCCTATCCGGATGCGAAAGTCGGGGGCTACGACGCGGGTACCTATGACAAGGACAAGATGTTCTTCGGGACCAAGATCGTCGCGACCGGCATTGCCTATAACACCGCCAGCGCCAAACCGGTCGCGACGTGGGGCGAACTGCTGACGGAGGACAATCGCGGGCAGATTGCGGTGCCGAGTCCCCTTTATTCGGGAGCCGCGCTCAACCATCTCCACAGCGTCGTCGACGTGCCAGGCATCGGCTGGGACTTCTACAAGGGCCTTGCCAAGATTGGCGTCACCCCTGAAGGCGGCAATGGTCCCGCGTTGAAGGCCGTCGCCAGCGGTCTTGCGAAATACGGGATCATCGCCGATGCCGACGTCATCCGCGCCAAGGCGAGCGGCTCGCCGGTCGACCTGATCTTCCCGAAGGATGGCGTTTCCTTCATCACCGAGCCGGTGGCTATCCTCTCCACGACGAAACATCCGGAAGCCGCGAAGACATTCGTCGATTTTCTGCTGTCGAAGGACGGACAGGCCCTCGTCGCCCAGCAGGGCAACATGCCGATCGACCCATCCGTGACGCCGCCCGCCGGCTTCCCCAAACTCTCGGATATCAAACTCCTGCCCATGGATGCGGACAAGGCCGTGGGCACGGACCGCCAAGTGCGTGAGACGTTCACATCGATCTTCGGCGGCTGATCGGATGGCGGATCTCGCCGTATCGATGCCGCGGGAGCGCCGGCGTTGGCCGACGCTCCCCTTCCGGTCGCAAGGGCTGGTGCTGGCTGCCCTCTGTCTTTTTGTCGCCCTCTTGTCCTTCGCGCCGCTGGCCCGTCTCGTGCTCACGGCCGTTGCTCCCGATGGTGCGGTGGATTTCGGGCGCTTGGCCGATCTCCTTCTGAAGACGCGGACCTTCGTGGCGACGGTCAATTCGCTCCATGTCGCGGTCGCGTCGACGGCGGTGGCCGTCGTTATCGGGACCATGGCGGCGATCCTGACGGTCCACACCGACATGCGCTGCAAGACCGTGTGGGTGTTCGGCTTCGTCTTGCCGCTGATGATTCCGCCCCAGGTGACAGCGCTTGCCTGGGTGCAGGCCTTTTCACCAACGAGCCCCGTTCTCGGGCTGCTCGGACTGGCGCTGCCTCCGGGCGCCCGCCACCCGCTGTTTTCGGCGAGCGGCATCATCATCCTGCTCGGCCTCTACAACGCGCCGCTGGTCTTCCTGACGGTGCGGGCGGCCCTGCGCAGGCTCCCTCCCAATCTGGCGGAGGCCGCACGCGCTGCCGGTGCGGGGAACTGGACCCTGTTCGCGACGGTCGTCCTGCCGTTGGCACGCTCAGGCATCGTTGCAGGCGCGGCCCTCGCCTTCGTCTCGGCGATCGGCAATTTCGGAATTCAGGCCATGCTGGGCATTCCGGCCCGCTTCCCGACCCTCATCACGCTGATCTATCAGCAGCTCAACAGCTATGGACCATCCGCGCTGGCCGACATGGCCGCGCTCGCCCTCTTCCTGTCCGTCATCACGGTCGTCGGCCTCGGCGTCAACAGCCTGTTCGGGCGCCGCGCTGACATACGCGTGGAGGGTGGCGGACATCCTGTCGCGGTCGACCTCGGCCGCTATCGGCCGTGGGTCGAAGCCGCCGCATGGTTGTTCCTCGTCGCGACCCTCATCCTGCCCCTGTCGGCGCTCGTCGCGACCTCGCTCGTCAGGGGCTTCGGCCAGTCGTTGAATGTCGCCAATCTCACCCTGGTCAATTATCAGAACGCCCTCTTCCACCACGGCGCAATTCGCGACGCCTTCCTGACCAGCTTGTCCCTGACGACCGGTGCAACAGTCATCCTGGTGGCCGTGTCGGTGTTCCTGGCCTATTTCCTGACATGGCAGAAAGGGCCTCTGCCCCGGCTTCTCGCGATCGCGACCGAGATCTCTTATGCTCTTCCAGGCATCATCCTCGGTGTCTCGATGATCCTCTTCTTCCTGAAGCCGTTGCCTCTCCTGGGCTTCAGCATCTATGGGACCGTCTGGATCATCCTCGCCGCCTATCTCGCGCATTTTCTCGCCCTGGCCCTGCGGCCGATTCTCGGTGGCTTTGCGCAAATTCACCGCTCGCTGGAAGAAGCGGCACAGGCCGCGGGAGCCGGATTCCTCCAGCGCATGCGCGACGTCATCCTGCCGCTCGTGGCACCCGCCGCGGTCGCCGCCGGCGTGATCGTCTTTATGAGCGCGCTCAACGAGATCCAGGTCTCCATCCTCCTCGTCTCATCGGGCGCCCGGACGATCGGCCCGATGATCGTCTTTCTCGAGGAAGGCGGCTCCTCGACCCTTGCCGCTGCCGTCGGCTGCCTGATGATTGTCATCGTGCTGCTGCTCATGCTCGCGGCCTCCCTCCTGGCTGGGCGCCTGCCCAAAGGGGCGCTGCCATGGCAAGATTGACCGTAGTCAGCGGGGTGGGTGACAAGCTTCCCGCCGCCTTCCTGCTCGAGATCGAAGGACGCCGCATCCTGCTGGACCTCGGCGAGGGACCTGCGCCGGGTGTGCTGCCGGACGTGAGCGCGCTTGGCGCGGTCGATGCGATTTGCGTATCGCATGCGCATACCGACCATGCCGGCGGCCTGCGGCTTGCGGCCCGGCTCGGCAACCCTCCCATCTATGCGTCGGCAGCGACGATCCGACAGCTCCCGCCAGCAATCGCCCATACAGACCGCCTCCGGATCCTGCCGGAGATCGGAGACGCTGACATCGAAGGCGTCCGCGTCCGGCTGGGGCGGAGCGGCCATGCGCCCGGCGGGATCTGGTTTCATTTTCCGGCGGAAGGCGGGTTCCTCTACACGGGCGACTGGAGCGTGGAATCGGCCCTGTTGCCCTTCGACCAGCCTCCGCCCGCGCTATGCGTCGTGACCGACGCCTCGTATGGCGACCGGGATTCCACGCTTGCCTGTCAGATCGACAGGATTGTCTCGGCCTGCGCGGGCGGCGCGGTCCTGCCCGTCCCTTCCGCAGGGCGCGGCCCGGAGATGGTGCTCACCCTTCTGGCGCGCGGGCTTGCACCACGGGCCTGTCCGCAGATCCGCATGGAGATCGAGGGGCTGCTGGCCGGCCATCACGACGCCATCGCAACGCTGCCGCGCCACGAACGCGAAGCGCTTCTTGCAAGGCCGGGGCCGGGCCAGGATTGGCAACCGACGGAGGTCATCGTCGCGGCGGAAGCGAATGGCGAAGCAGGCCTCTCCGCCGACCTCGTGCGGCGCCGCGATGCCCGGTTCCGCTTCATTTTTTCGGGCCACGTGCCGCAGGGTACACCCGCCGCCCATCTCCTGGCCACAGGGCAGGCGCAATGGCTGCCCTGGAACGTTCATCCGCGGCTGCGTGACATTCTTGACCTTGCAAGGACGAGCGGAGCCCGGCATATCGTCCCTGCCTTCGCCAAAAGGGACGGCATGGCCCTTCTGCGCGAGAGACTCGGCAACCGCATCCGGCTCGACCGCAGTTTCGAGTTCGGATCGCACCTGTCACACCCGTTGAGCCCGACAATCACCGAGCCCACGGCGAGTATCGCGCCATGACAATCAGAGACGGAATATACGGATGACCATGGCCACCGCTGCCCATTCGCTCACGGAAGAACAGGAAGACCGGATCCCGGTTCTTTTTCCGATTCTCGGATCCATAGAGCCTTACGGGTCAACGCTCTTTATCGGCAATCGCGTCGCGGCCGACGATCCGGAGCTGCTACAGCAGAACGATATCACGGCGACGATGAATCTCGCCGTCAATATCGAGTTGGAGCCGCTCATGCTTGGCGATGGAACTTCGATCCGTCGCACCCATATCGGCCTGATCGACGGGCCAGGAAACCGGCCGCAGCATCTGCTCGCCGCCGTGCTGGCGCTCGACGGCGTGCTGGGCCAGCTCAGCCCGGGCAAACCTCACTATCCCGCACATCGCCGGGGCAATGTGCTGGTCCATTGCCGCGGTGGCCGCAGCCGGTCGGTGACCGTGGTCGCCCTCTACCTGCACATGGCCCACCCGGAGCGGTTCAGGACGTTCGACGACGCGCTCGAACATGTTCGCAGGGCCAGGGGGCTCGACACCACCCAGCCCCAGCCGGCCATGCTGGCCCTTGCGCAGGACGTGCTCGCACGCGTCGGCAATCTCCCGCTCCTGATGCAGCGATAGGCGGCACATCCCAATAGACTGGATCACTGCGTTGTGGTCCGCCCTATGGGAGCCTAACCACGCGGGCCGTCTGCGGCGGCAGGGCTGTCTCCGTAACGTGAGGAAAGCCCCCTGCTCAGCGCATGCAGACCTGCACGCGGCGGACAACCCAGCGGCCGCGATGGTCTCTCACGCGGCGGTTCTCCCACCAGCAACGCGGCGGGCGCGGCCGGACATGCCGGTTCGGCGGGGGGCCCCATTGGGCGAGCGCCAGGCCAGTCGCCGGCATGACGACATTCGCAGGTGCGACAGGCGCAGCCCCGGCACCACCCGACCAGATCGCTGCGAGCAGAAGCCCGCCGGCGATCATCGTTCCGCGCATGAAAACCAATTCGACCTCCCTGCCCCGTGCTCGGGGGCCTGTCAGAAGCGCCAGATGAGCGGCACCAGGAACACCGCCACGACAAAGAACCAGATCAGCAGAGGCAGGCCGAGCTTCCAGTAATCGCCAAAGGCATAGCCGCCCGGGCCCATCACCATCAGGTTCGTCGGGGTGGCGATCGGCGTCAGGAAGGCTCCGGCCGCCGCCACCGCCGTGCTCATGAGTACCGGTTTCGGGGAAATGCCCATGCTGGTCGCCGCGGCGACGCCGATCGGAATGACGATCAGGGCCGTCGCCGTGTTGCTGATGAGCTGGCCCATGATAGCGGTGAGCACGAACAGGCCGGCGAGCAGCGCGATCGGTCCGGCATCCCCCACCATATAGACGAGACGTTCCGCCATCAGCTTTGCCGCACCGGTTTCCACCATGGCGGTGGACAGGGGCATCATGGCACCGACGAGAATGACGGTGGTCCAGCTGATCGCCCGGTAGGACTGCTCGACATTCATGATCCCCGACAGGATGATCGCCCCCGCCGCCAGCAATCCGGCCACCGCGGGGGGGACGATGCCCGTCGCGAGCAGGAGAACCATGGCAAACAGAATGATGACCGCCTGTTTTGCACCCGGCCCCATCGGCACCGCCTGGCGGCGGACCAGCTCGGGCGAGCTGACGACCAGCACGTCGGGATCGTCGAGATGAATATCGAGGGCCTTCCAGGTGCCCTGAAGAAGCATGGTATCGCCGGCCTGCAACGCGATGCCGCCAGCCTCTCCCGCCGTCTTGGCGGCCGCGAGTTCCGCCCCGGCACGCTGGACCGCAAGAACGATCAGGTCGCCGCTCTCCGTCACCATACCCGGGAACACGGTCTGGCCGATCAGGCCGGAGCGCGGCGGGATCACCACCTCTGCAAGGCCGGAACGCTGATTGAACAGCGTCTCCTCGCCCTGTCCGGCCTTGCCCGTTTCGCGGAAGGCGAGATGCATGTCCCCCGCCAGCAGCGCGGCAGCTTCAGCTTCGCCGCGCACCAGGAGGTGGTCGCCCTCTGCAACGACCGGCCGGCGAAGCGGTCCTGCGGTTTCGCCGTCCTGGATGGCGACCAGCTGCAATCCCGGATAGTCCGAAAGCGCGACCTCTGCCGGCTTCATTCCGATAAAGGGCGAGGAGGCGCGGACCCGCATCTGATAGATACCGCTCGCCAAGCCATATTGTTCGACCAGGGTCTTGGCATGGCGGCTGAAATCGGCGGGCATGGTTGCGCCGTTGCGCTCGGGCAGGAGGCGCTGCCCGAACAGGATGATGATCGCCATGGTCCCCGCCAGCAGGGGGATGCCGGCGAGCGCGAATTCGAAGAAGCTGAAACCGCCGACACCCGCGTCGCTGCCGGCCTCGGAGACGAGCACGTTCACGGGCGTGCCGGTCAGCGCCAGCATCGAGCCGGCATGCGCGGCAAAGACCAGCGGCATGAGCAGCTGCGAGGAATTGCGCTTCAGCCGAACCGCGATCACGACGACCACCGGCAGCAGGGCCGCAACCGCGCCGTTGACGCTGATCAGGGCCGTGAGCACGGCGACAAGCCCCATGGTGAACAGGAGAAGCCGCGTCCGGCTCTCTTCGCCCGCGCCCTTGATCAACAGTTGCCCGGCCCAGGCGGTGACGCCGGTGACCTCGAGCCCGGAGCTCACGACGAACAGCGAGGCAATGAAGATCACCGCCGGATCGCCGAGCCCGCCGAGCGCCTGGGGCAAGGTCAGGACGCCGGTTGCCCAAAGCGCAAGCGCGGTCATCATCGCGACGAGGACAACCGGGATCCTGTTCGAGACGAACAGGACGACCGCGACGGCGATGATGGTGCCGGTATAGGCTATCGGGCTCAATCTCAGCTCCCTGTTCGACCGGTTCTTGCCCGCCGGAGCCGGCCAGCATGAGGAATGCGAACGTTCAGGCCAGTGATCACTCGTCCAGGGTCGCCATCAGGACACCGAGGCGGCAACCCTTCTCATACTCACTGAGATTGACATATTCCTTGATCGTGTGGATCTCGGCCTGGCCGGCCCCGATGGTGATCGTCGGAACCCCGTGCTTATCCAGCCAGTTGGCGTCGAGGCCCCCGTTGGAGAACAGATAGGTCGGTTCGATGCCGAGAAGCGCGAGCGCTTTCGCTGCACGCTTCACCACCGCTGTATCCTGGCCGAGTTCGAAGGGCGGATAGGAAACCGCGCGGCGGAAGGCCACGTCCGCGGTGTCGCCCGCGTGATCCGTCACTGCGGCCTTGGCCTTGGCGAAAGCCGCCTCGTAGGCGTCGACGATCTTGGAGGCGAAGCTCAGCTCGGGGCTGCGCGCCTCGCCCTTGAGGAAGGCATAGTCCGTCACGACATTGGTCGCGTCGCCGGCCGCCTTGCCGTCCTTGCCGCCGAAGATGCCGATATTGCTGGTGCCGCGGCCATCGTCCTTGACGACCTTGCCGAACCAGCCCTCCGCCTTGACCTCGGCCAGGGCGAGCGCGCCGACGAGGGTCGCTGAGATGCCCTTGTCGGGCGCGACGCCGGCATGCGACGCCCGCCCCTTGATTTCGACCTCCCAGTTCTCCTGGCCGACGGCCCCGACGATCAGCTCCGAGGCAAGCTGGCCATCGACGTTGACGCACATGACCGCGCCGCCGAGATCGGCCGGATTGAGCTCACGCGCGCCATGCAGGCCGCTTTCCTCGCGGACCGTGAAGAGCAGCGTGATCGGCGGATGGGGGAGCTTGTTCTTGATGAGTGTCTCGGCCAGCACGACAAGCAGGGCCACGCCGGTTCGCGCGTCGCCACCCAGCGCGGTGGTGCCGTCGGAGACGATGCGATCCCCCTCGCGGCGGGGCTTGGCCCCGGCGCAGAGGGGTACCGTGTCGAGATGCGTCGAGAACAACAGGCGCGGCCCTGGCCGCGTACCGGGCAGATCGACGATGAGGTTGCCGGTCTCGGTCGGGAGCGGGATGCGCGTGTTGACGTCGTCAAAGCGGATGGCCTCCGCCGGCACGCCGGCCTTCTTCAAGGCGTCGCTGACGGCTGCGGCGATATTGGCCTCCTGCCCGGTTACGCCTTCAACCGCAAGAAAGCGCATCAGATGATCGACCGCGGCTTCGACGTCGAGGGGAATGGCGGGGCTCTTCATGATGTCCATCCAATCAGGTGAAAATTGCCGTGTTCCGTTGCGCGCGACCGCCCGTCACAGCCCCCAGGGCAAGCCGAGCATCTTCCAGAGCGCGAAGAGCGCGGTCCACAACACGAACATCCAGACGACATAGGGGAGCATGAGGGACACGACCGTGCCGACGCCGGCATTCCGGTCGTATTTCTGGACGAAGCCGACAACGAGCGCGAAATAGGCATTGAGCGGCGTGATCGCGTTCATCGGCGAGTCACCGACACGATAGGCCGCAAGTACGGCCTCGGGCTCGACCCCGAGCTTCATCAGCAAGGGCACGAAAACCGGCGCAAAAATCGCCCATTTCGCGATGGCGCCGGTGAGCAGCAGATCGATGATCGCGACGACCACGATAAAGCCGAGCAGCAGCGGCAATGCGCCGATATTGGCCGCCTGCAGGGCGCTCGACAGGCTGAGCGCCATCACCGTGCCGATATTCGTATAAGTGAAATAGGCGACGAACTGGCTCAGGACAAAGAACAGGAAGATCGTGCCGCCGAGGCTCTTGATCGATTTCTCGATCGCCGCGATCACTTCCGGCAGGGTTTTCAGGGTGCCCGCGCCGATGCCATAGGCCCAGCCCGTCACCAGGAACATCAGCATGATCAAGGCGATCAGGCCGTTCATGAAGGGCGAATTGCCGATCAGTTCGCCGCTGTCGGGATTGCGCAGCGGGGCCCCGGACGGCAGCGTCAGCAGGCAGAAGACGGCGATCAGCGCCAGCAGCCCAAAGCCGGCGAAACGCAGCCCGCGCGACTCGTGGGCAGCCAGTTCGGACCCCTGTTCGGTCGTCGTCCCCTCCGCGGCCAGCTTCGGATCATAGGTGCCGAGACGCGGTGCGATCACGCGGTCGGTAATGAAGGCGATGACCACCGTCAGGAACAGCACCGAAGCGATGGAGAACCACAGATTCGATGCAAGGCCGATCGAGCGGCTGGGATCGACGAGATGGGCTGCGTCATTGGTGAATTCGACGAGCACCGCATCGAGCGGCTTGATCAGCATATTGACCGTGAACGCCCCGGCGACGGCCGCAAAGCCAAGGGCAAGGCCGGCCAATGGGTGCCGCCCGACGGCCAGATAGGCGATGCCGGCGAGCGGGATCAAGACGAGATAACCGGCGTCCGCCGCGATGCTCGCGAGAATGCCCACGAAGGACAGGATGTAGGTCAACGCCCAGCGGGGTGAAACGATGACGAGCTTCCGGATCAGGGCGGTGACAAGGCCGGATTCCTCCGCGACACCGGCGCCGATCATCGCGACGATCATGAGCCCCACCGCGGTGAAGCTCATGAAATTCGGGATCAGCGACACATAGATGAAGCGGATCCCTTCGATATTGAGCAGGCTGCGTATGGCCGTGGAGGCCATCTCGACCTTGTGCGTTTCGGGATTGATGCGCTCGAAGGTAATCGCCGCGCCGAACAGGCTGAGCACGGCCGAGAGCACCATGACGATGCCGATGAGGATGAGAAAGATCACAACGGGATGAGGAACCATGTTCCCCACCTTCTCGACCGCATCGAGAAATCTCTGCATCGCCGTCTTTGGTGCGGCACTCTCGATCGTCATCTTGCCCCTCCCCGCGTCAATGTTTTCGCCCCGGCAGGGCAGAACGCAGGCACGCCATCGGGCTCACGCCCACATCGCCAACCCTGGGAAACTTAGTTCGCAGTGCAGATTGGGCATCCGCACAGAATCCCAATTCTTGGGCTTCCTGTCCCAAAGTTGGCGCCGTCGTCCTCGGCATCGACCGGACGCTCCCCAGCTTGCTGCGAACCAGGCGGTTCTCTATGTTCGTTCGGCCTCCGCAGGTTCTGTGATCCGATACTGACAGCCCGAGAATGCCGACGTGAGACCGATGCCCGGCACAGAACATCACCCAGCACGCGCCTGTCGGTCCGGTCCCCCTGCAACCGCTTCGGTGATCGTTTGGCGTGTCAGCCGCGGAGCCAGCGCGTAATGCCGGCCGCGTTGTCTCCATGGCGCGGGAGGATCCTCTGGCTTGCGCTTGCGCTCGGCTTGAATGCCTGCACCTCGGTGCCGCGCGGCATGCTGCAGCCGGTCAAGCCCGTTCCGGGCACGGAGCGGGTCGATATGCTGGCGGCAACGACCCGGGCCCCCTCCCTGGATCCCGGCGTGCTCTTCAGCGGAGACCGCGGCGACACGGTGTCATTCGCAAATATCGTCGTCTCGATACCCCGGGATCGTCAGGTCGGCACCATCCAGCTGCCGCGAACGGTCCCGGGCAATCCCGAGACGGATTTCGCCGTTCTCTCCGCAACGCCCATCGCCAAGTCTCATCTGGCCGGCTGGTTCAAGACGACGAGCGGCCGGAAGCGGCGGGTATTCGTCTTCGTGCATGGCTTCAACACACCCTTCGATCGCGCGGTCTTCCGGTTCGCCCAATTGACCTACGACGCTGACGCCGATGCGGCTCCGGTGCTGTTTTCATGGCCGTCGCGCGGCCGTCTGCTCGACTACAGCCGCGACTTCGACAATGCGTCCTATTCGCGCTCTGATCTCGCCTATCTGCTTAAGGTCGCCGCCAGCAGCCCGTCGGTCGGCGAGATCGTCATTCTCGCCCATTCCATGGGAAGCTGGCCTGCGGTGGAGGCGGTCCGTCAACTGGCTCTCGAGCGCGGCGGTGTCCCGCGCAAGATCAAGAATCTCATCCTGGCCTCGCCCGATCTCGACATCGGCGTGTTTCGCCGACAGATCGAGGACATGGGACCCCACCGTCCACAGGTGACGCTGTTTGTCGCACAACATGACAGGGCCTTGCAGCTCTCGCGTTTCATCTCCCGCGGCGCGACACGCCTGGGCGGCATCGACCCGTCACGCGAAGATTACCAGCAGCAGCTGGCAGGCCTCTCGGGAATTACCGTCATCGATCTCAGCGCCATCAATGCCGGCGACCGGATCAACCACGACCTCTACGCCGCGAGCCCAGAGGCGGTCCGCCTGATCGGGGACAGGTTGCTGCAGGGGCAGGTCATCACCGATTCCGATCTGTCGTCCCCCTTGATGACTGCGGACGCAGTCGGCTCCGCGGCCAGCCTCCTTATCACCGCGCCTATACGGATCTTTGACACAGCCACCCAACGTTAGGTTGGGAGAAACTGTCACAGAATTGAGAACTCCGCCCACACGTCACAACGCGAATACAGGTTACAACCCTATCGGGCACCTGCCTAGATTTCAGTGGCGGCACATTTGCTTGTCATCGTTGGATTCGGCTATTACCGTTCGCACATGCATCCAGAATGGTGCAGCGCAGGTGGAAGGAAGATGGCGTGGCGACTTTCTCTCACCCCAGTTCGGGCGCCGCCGCCGGAGGCGTCTTCGTTCGGCATTTCTCAACCGGCGAACTTCCGGTTCAGGATCAGTTCGGTGCGTGGCGCTCCATGCTCTCCGACACGATCGATCTTCTGCCGACATCCGAGTCGTCCGGACCGTTCGAAGCCGACTTCTCATCCTGGACCTTCGGCGACATCGTCCTGACCAGGACATTCTACACCAACGCGCCCGAACGCCATTGGCTGCATCGGCCGAAGTCCTTCCTGGATCATTGGTGCGTCGTACTGGCCCATGAGCGTGGGCGCGGCAGCGCCTATCCCGATTTCAGGTCCCCGGCCCACCTCAGCTTCCGCTCACTTGCCATGCCCTTCGAGGGAAAGGCACGGGATACGGAAGTATTGACGCTCTTCCTGCCGAGAGACTTCTGCCGGGACGAACGCGAAGATTTCGAGAGGGCGCACGGCCTGGAGATCAACCCGGAACTGGGCGCCATACTTGCTGGCCATATGGAAAGCCTCGCCCAGCACTTGCCCCATATTTCGGCGGAGCATGCCCAGGGGCTCGCTGTGGCGACGCGCTCCCTCGTGGCCGCCTGCATCACGTCACGCAGGCCGCATGGCGATGCCGAGAGGATGTCGCTGAGCGACCTGCTCATTGGCCGGATCCGTATCGCCGTTCGCCAGAACATGGCGTCGCCGGAGTTCAACCCCGATCAACTGGCCCGGCTGATGGCCATGTCCCGATCAAAACTCTATCGGCTTTTCGAACAGACTGGCGGCGTCGCCCATTTCATCAACCGCGAGCGACTGCAGGAAGCGCACCGCCGCCTTGCTGCCCCACGCGATGCCTTGCCAATCCACATTATCGGCAATGAGGTGGGCTTCACCGATCATTCCACCTTCAGCAGGGCCTTCCGGCGCGAATTTGGCTACAGCCCCAGCGAAGTGCGCGAGCGCAGCATCGCCCGCCACGGCGCTGCGCCCTTTGACGTCTTGGCCGGCGACAAGGCCACTGACGATGACACCTCCTCGCCCGCGGGTGTCGGAACAGGGGATCAGCACCCCCCCTCATCAATCGGTCGAATGCCGAGATGGGAGAGCTGACCGACGTGCGACCTTCGACATGATGCGGGCGACCGGGCGCCTCTCGTTTCTCTACGCGGCCCTGTTTTTCGAACTCGGCATCAACCTGCCGTTCTTTCCGCTTTGGCTCAAGGCTCAATCGCTGGACAGCGAGGCGATCGGGATTATCCTCGCCGCCCCGTTGCTCACCCGCGTCGTCGCCAACCCTCTCGTCGGCGCGCTCGCTGACCGGAGCCAACGGATATCAACCGCGCTCGTCGTCTGCTCTGTCGCCGTCGCTCTGGGAACGGGCGTCCTGGCCTTTGCCAGGGGTTTCCTGCCCATCCTCCTTACGGTAATCGCGATCGCCCTTGCCCAGGGGCCGCTGATCGCATTGACGGACACGGTGGCCCTGCGCAACCTCAAGGAGCATCGATCCGCCATATTGCGCTATGGGCGCATCCGCCTGTGGGGGTCGGCAGGCTTTGCCCTGGCCAATCTCACCGCCGGCTTGATGCTCGACTGGCTTCCCGTATCCACCATCGTCCAGATGCTGTTCATCTCGGCCGTGGTGACGGCGCTGGCCGCCATGGCGGTTGCGGCGATGCGTCTGCCCAAGGCGGTGGCGACAACTGTTGTTGGAGCCGATGGACAACCCGGACAGCCTCTTCTGCTGGCACTGACCATAGCCGGCGCGGCGCTTGTCCAGGCAAGCCATGCCGCGATCTATGGTTTCAGCACGATGCACTGGCAAAGCCTCGGCTTTTCCGGCGGCGCCATGGGCGGGCTCTGGGCGGCCGGCGTTCTATCCGAGATCACGTTCTTCGGCCTGGTGGGCTATGCAGCCCGCAGCTCGACGGGCGCGGCGGTCCTGCTTGCCGCCGGTGCGGCGGCGGCGACGCTGCGCTGGCTGGGAATGGCAGCGAACCTTGACCTCGCCTTTATCTTCCTCCTGCAGATGCTGCATGGCCTGACCTTCGGCGCGACCCATCTCAGCAGCGTCTTTCTGGTCGCCAGGCTTGCGCCTCCGCGAATGCTGGCGCAGGCTCAAACTTGGCTGGCGGCCTCATGGGCCGGCCTCATGGCGGGTCTCACGAGCCTCGCCGGCTACCTCTACGGGTCGTGGGGCGAGCAGATCTATGACCTGATGGCGGCCATCTCGGCCGCAGGCTTTCTCCTATTCCTTCCGGTCGTCCTCAGCCTCAGGAAGAGGGCGCCGCTGCCGCTCGCCATGGGGGGTGAGGCCGCGCCGCCGGTCTGAAGATTGGGATAGGCAGCGAAGATTTGGGATTCTGAGCTCATCCCCCTCTACGGGACTATTGCTAGCGTCCTCCAGCCACCTGGGACGTTCGGCGTGATGAACCTTGACCTGCACCTCGCGCAAATCCGGCGTGGATGGAATCGTTCCTTCCCATCCAAGTCGATGAATCGGCTCGTCTGTTTTCGAACGGAGCCGATCCGCACCAGACGGACTTGCTCAAAGATCCGACGGTCTTTTTCTTGTGGCTCTCGGGGAACGACATGATGGGACCGCACGGCTTGCAGGGAAAGCTATTCCTTATGCATCGATATGTCGGCGCAAGGATGTTGCGGCGCGCCAGCACCACACGGCGTGGGTCTCTGGCATGAGTGCGCGCGGCAAAGAGCGTTTCCTTCCGGCCATGATTCTCGTCGCCATCACCCTTGGGACGGCAGCGTGCCAGCGCGAGGAAGCCGAGGCGCCCCCGGCGGTTCGAAAGGTGCGCACCATCACCGTCGAAAAGCCACCCGAGGCCGCCGACATGATCTTCACCGGTCATATCGAGGCCAAGGACAGCGCCGCCCTGTCGTTCCGCATCGGCGGACGCATGGCGGAACGCAATGTCGGCGTTGGCGCGACCGTGACCGCGGGCGACGTCGTCGCCCGCCTCGATCCGGAGAATGAGCTCAATGCGTTGCGCTCGGCCCGGGCCGCCCTCGCCGCCGCCCAGGGTCTCATGCGCAAAGCGGAGAACCAGTATCAGCGCCAGAGCCATCTGCTCGCGCGCAATGTGACCACCCGCGCGGATTTCGAGATCGCGGAACAGGCACGAACCGCCGCACAGGCCCAGGTCGATTCGGCGATGGCGCGCCTCCAGTCCGCGGAAGATGTGGTCGGTTTTACGGTCCTGACGGCCGACGCGCCGGGTGTGGTGACCGAGGTCGGGGCCGAGCCGGGCGAGGTCGTGACGCCGGGACGCATGATCGTGCAACTCGCCAGACGGGACGGCCGCGATGCGGTCTTCGAGGTGCCGGCCGATGTCGTGCGCACCCTTTCTCCCAATATGCCCATGCAGGTTGCGCTCTCCAGCGACCGGACCGTGACGGCCGTCGGCCGCGTGCGCGAGGTCGCGCCGCAAGCCGACCCCGTCACGCGAACCTTCCGGGTCTGGGTCGGCCTGTCCGATCCGCCTCCCGCCTTCCGGCTCGGAACGACGGTCTCGGGCATGCTGCGCGGGAGCGAGGCCTCGGTTCTCGCCATTCCATCGACCGCCCTGGTCCACCGGGGGCAAGACTTAGGCGTCTGGGTGGTCGACCCTCAGAAGCTGACCGTTTCCATGCGTAGCCTCGACGTGCTGAGCACCGACCCGGCCACGGCTTTGATCGGGAAGGGTCTGGCGCTTGGCGACATCGTCGTCACGGCCGGCGCAAATCTTTTGCAGGACGGCCAGCAGGTCCGGCTGACCGGGGCGGAAACACGATGACTTTCAACCTTTCGGAATGGGCGCTCAAGAGCCGTTCGGTCGTGATCTATCTCATGATCATCGCCGTGGCCGCCGGCGTGCTGGCCTTCATGAAGCTCGGCCGCAACGAGGACCCGTCGTTCGTCATCAAGTCGATGGTCGTATCCGCCGCCTGGCCGGGCGCGACGATGGAAGACACGCTGACGCAGGTCACCGAGCGTCTCGAACGCCAGCTCGAGGAGACGCCGGGCCTCGATACCGTGCGCAGCTATACGACGCCGGGCGTGACGACGATCTTCGTGGAATTGAAGGAATCGGTGCCGGCCCGCGACGTCCAGGACACCTGGTACCGCGTTCGCAACCTGGTCGCCGACATGCGCCATACCCTGCCCGCGGGCACGGTCGGGCCGTTCTTCAACGACCGCTTCGGCGATACCTTCGGCATCATCTACGGCTTCACCGCGGACGGCTTCACCGGCCGCGAACTGCGCGACCACGTGGAGGCGATCCGGTCGCGCCTGCTGCTCGTCCCGGACGTGTCGAAGATCGAGATCATCGGTGCGCAGGACGAGCGCATCTTCGTCGAATTCTCGGTCAGGGAGCTCGCCAATCTCGGCATCGATCGCAGTACGCTGCTGGCGGCGCTGCAGAGCCAGAACATCGTCCGCCCCGCCGGCGTCATCCAGACAGCGGACGAGAAGCTCTCGCTGCGCGTCTCCGGCGCCTTCCAGTCGGAAGCCGACCTGCTCAATGTCAATTTCCCGGTGGGCGACCGCATGGTCCGTCTCGCCGACATCGCCACGATACGGCGCGGCCATGCCGATCCGCCGCAACCGATGTTCCGCGTCAACGGACAGGAGGCGATCGGTCTCGGTATCGCGATGCGCGACGGTGGCGACATCCTGGCTCTGGGCCGGAACATCAAGACGGCCATGGCTGACATCACCGCCAACCTGCCGCTCGGCATCGAGCCCCGGCTCGTTGCCGACCAGGCGGTGACGGTCGATCACGCCATCGATGATTTCATGACCTCGCTGTGGCAGTCGATCGCCATCATCATGGCGGTGAGCTTCATCAGCCTCGGCGTTCGCCCCGGCCTCGTCGTCGCGCTGTCGATCCCGCTGACCCTCGCCGTCGTCTTCGCCGTGATGCTGGTGGCCGGCATCGACATGCAGCGCATCTCGCTCGGGGCGCTCATCATCGCGCTCGCCCTTCTCGTCGACGACGCCATGACGACCACCGACGCGATGGTGACCCGCCTCGCGGCCGGTGACGAGAAGACCAAGGCCGCGACCTACGCCTTCAAGAAATACGCGATGGCGATGCTGGCGGGAACTCTTGTGACGATCGCCGGATTCGTGCCGATCGGCTTCGCGGCGAGTTCCGCCGGCGAATATACCTTCACGCTGTTCGCGGTCGTCAGCATCGCGCTGGTGGTGTCCTGGTTCGTCGCGATCATCTTTGCGCCGGTGCTCGGCGTCGCCATGCTGAAGGCCCCGAAGGCCGATGCAGCGAAAGCGCCCCCCGGACGGGTGGAGCGGACCTTCCGGCAGATGTTGTCCGGCGCGATCAAACTGCGCTGGATAACGATCGCCGTGACGCTTGGACTGTTCGCCCTGTCGGTGCTGGCGCTGCCGCTGGTGCCGCGACAGTTCTTTCCGGCCTCGGACCGGCCTGAACTGCTCGTCGACCTGACCCTTCCGCAGAATGCATCGATCTATGCCAGCGAAGCGCTCGTGAGCCGGTTCGACGCGGCCTTGAAGGGCGATCCGGATATCGAGCGCTGGAGCACCTATGTGGGACGTGGCGCCATCCGCTTCTATCTGCCTTTGAACGCCCAGCTCCCCAACGACTTCTTCAGCCAGGCCGTGATCGTCGCCAAGGACGTGCCCGCCCGTGAAAGGCTGCAGGCCAAGCTTGAGAAGATGCTGGCCAACGACTTTCCCAACGTCGTGTCACGCGTCTACCCGCTTGAACTCGGGCCGCCGGTCGGATGGCCGGTGCAGTATCGGGTGAGCGGGCCGGACCTCTCCGAAGTGCGGTCGATCGCGATGAAGGTCGCGCAGGCCGTCGCCGCGGATCCCAATGCCAGGCAGGTCAATTTCGACTGGATCGAGCCCGCGCGCGAATTGCGCCTGCGGGTCGATCAGGACGAGGCGCGTCGCCTCGGCCTCAGTTCCCAGGCGCTGGCGACGGCCCTCAACGCCGTTGTATCGGGCACGGTCGTGACGCAGGTGCGCGACGACATCTACCTCGTCGACGTCGTGGTGCGGGCCCAGGACGCCGACCGCGTTTCGCTGGAGACGCTGAGGACCATGCAGGTGGCCCTGCCCGGTGGCCGGTCGGCACCCCTGTCGCAATTCGTCGCCTTCGATTACGGGCTGGATGCCCCGCTGATCTGGCGACGCGACCGCGTGCCCAATCTCACCGTCGCTGCGGACGTCGCGCCCGGCATCCTGCCGGAAACCGTGGTCTCCGCCCTGCAGCCGTCCATCGATGCCTTGAACAAGACGCTGCCGCCCGACTACAGCATCGCCGTTGGCGGAACCGTCGAGGAAAGCGCCAAGTCGCAGGCCTCCGTCATCGCGGTCGTTCCCGTGATGCTGCTGATCATGCTGACGGTCCTGATGGCTCAGCTCAGGAGCTTCCGGCTGCTGGGGATCGTGCTCACCATCGCGCCGCTCGGTCTCATCGGCGTCGTCGGAGCGCTCTTGATCGCGGGTAAACCGCTGGGCTTCGTCGCGCTCCTCGGCATTCTCGCCCTGATCGGCATCATCACAAAGAATGCGGTGATTCTGGTGGGCCAGATCGAGGCCGAACGCGCGACCGGCAAGACCATTGTCGATGCGGCCCTCGACGCCAGCAGCACGCGGTTCCGGCCGATCATGCTGACCGCGATCTCGACGGTGCTCGGCATGATCCCCATCGCTCCGACCGTATTCTGGGGCCCGATGGCTTTCGCCATCATGGGCGGGCTATTGGTCGCGACGGTGCTCACGCTCATCCTCTTGCCGGTGCTCTATGTCACCGTCTTCAACCGCGGCGCATCCGCGCGAACGGGGACCGAGGCGCCGACGACGGCCACCGCGGGAGTATCTGCGCAATGATCCCACATTCAAGAAGGCAGCTCCGCTTCCCCCGAGCCCCGGGCCTGCGCCTCACGATGGCAGCCATGCTCATCCTGACGCTTGCCGCCTGCCAGGATGAGGCGGTGGCTCCTTCCGAAGGGCGGCCGGTCCGCGTCGTCACGGTGGAAGCCGGCAAGCTGTCCAGCGATATCAAGCTCAGCGGTGAGATCCAGGCCGAGAAGAATGTGGGGCTCGCGTTCCGCATCGGCGGCCGCGTGATCGAGCGGCAGGTCAATGTTGGCGATCGGGTTGCCGCCGGCCAGGTCGTCGCCCGCCTGGATCCGACCCTGGAACGCAATGAACTCACCGCGGCGAAGGCCGCGCTACAGGCGGCCCGGGGCGAGGTCAACACCGCGCGCAACATGTTCGAGCGCCAGGAGCGCCTCATGGCCCAGGGGTTCACGACCCGGCCACGCTTCGATCAGGCCCTGAAGGCTGAGGAGACCGCCCAGGCCCAGCTCGAGAATGCCGAGGCGCAACTCGAGCTGGCGCAGGACCGGCTGGGTTTCACCGAGTTGCGGGCCGGCATCGCAGGGATCGTGACGGCGCGCACCATCGAGCCCGGCGAGGTCGTGCAGCCCGGCCAGGTCGTGATCCAGCTGGCGCGCGAGGACGGCCGGGATGCGGTCTTCAACGTGCCCGCCCGCTTGTTGGAAACCCAGGTCGGCGACAGTACGATCCGCGTCGCGCTGGCGGATGCCCCGACCGTGACCGCGCTCGGCCGCATCCGCGAGGTGTCGCCACAGGCCGATCCCGTGACGCGAACCTTCACGGTCAAGGTCGGCCTGATCGATCCACCGGCGGCCATGCAGCTCGGCGCCACCGTGGTTGGAACGCTCGAAGTCTCGACGGCGGCTATCATCACCATCCCGGCCAGTGCCCTGACGCAGCAAGGCCAGTCGCCCGCGGTCTGGATCGTCGATCCCGCCTCGTCGACGGTCTCCTTGCGCAACGTCGATATCCTGCGCTTCGATCCGGATGACGTCATCGTTTCACAGGGACTTGAACCGGGGGAGATCATCGTCTCCGGGGGCATTCAGGCACTCCACCCCGGCCAGCGCGTGCGCCCGCTGCCGGTGACGCCGGACCCTGCGCGCTCCGCCGCGGCCCGACCGGCCAGCCGTCCCGCCATACCTCCTTCCTGAGCTGCGGACCGATTGCTCCGCGGCAGGCGGAGGCCGCTGTTCGGGCGCCGGCCATCCCGAAGGGTTCGCCCCTTCTGAGCCAAGCGGACCCGAAGGGTTCGCCCCTTCTGAGCCAAGCGATGCGATGATGCCCACGTGGAAACACTCCCTGGAAATCACCCCCGCGGTCGGCGATGCGGAACGGCTGAAGACGGGATTGCTCGTTCTCGGCGTATTCCCTGAGGGCCCACTGACCGGCACCGCGCTTCGACTCGACGCGCGAACCGGCGGGAGGCTGTCGCAGGTCCTGGCACGCGGCGCGCTCGGCGTGACGCCCGCAGCGATGCTGCTGCTCGATCACCTTCCGGGCTCTGCCGCCAACCGCATCTTGCTGGTCGGCCTTGGTCCTTTTGCTGACTTTTCAGAACGCTCTTACAGGCTGGCGCTCGCGGCAACGGCGCGCTTTATCGCGGACAGCGTGGTTTCGGATGCCGTGGTGACCCTCCCGGAGCATCCGGTCCCTGAGCGCTCGTTGAACTGGCGGATCCAGCACGCCGCGCAGCTCCTGGCCGATGGCGGCGACAGCTTCAGGCGACCAGATGTCCGAGAAGGCCGAAGAGGGCGTCACCGGGCCAAGCACAGCATCATGCTGCTCGTTCCGCAGACCCTCACGGCTGAACTCATCGGCGCTCTGCGCCAGGGTATTGCCGTTGCGGAAGGCGTCAGCCTGGCCAGGGATCTCGGCAATCTGCCGGGCGATATCTGCACGCCGGCTTTTCTCGCCAAGACAGCCACGGAGATGGGTAAAGCCTTCGGGCTAGAGGTCGAGGTGCTCGAGCGACAGGACATCGCGGCGCTCGGGATGGGGACACTTCTTGAGGTCGGGAAGGCAGCCGCCAATTCCTGCAGGCTCATCGTGATGCAATCCAATGCGCGCAGAGGGCGTGGCAGGCCGATCGTGCTCATCGGCGAGGGCATCACCTTCGATAGAGCCAGCACCCCGCCCGTGCCGGGGGAAGCCGGCGCCGACGCGATGCACGCCAACGTGAGCGGCCTCGGCGGTGTGCTCGGCGCCATGCGCACGGTCGCGCGGCTCAGCCTGCCCATCAACGTGATCGGGCTGGTCGCCGCGGCCGAGACGACGATCGACGGCCCAGACAGCAGGTCCGGTTACTGCGTGCGGTGCTTGTCCGGCCAGATGATCGAGATCCGCTCGCGGGAGGAGGAAGACTGCCTCCTCCTCTGCGATCTTCTGACCTATGCCGAACGCTTTCTGCCGGCCTGCGTCGTCGATGTTGCAGCGCTGACTGACGACTGTGCCGCAGCCCTCGGCCCACATGCCAGCGGCTTGTTCTCCAACAACGACGCGTTGGCGGCCGAGCTCATGCGGTGCGCGGGGATGTCCGGGGACCGGACCTGGCAGCTGCCCCTTTGGAACGACGAATGTGGCCAACCCGACAGCCGCGTCAGTGGCACCGGCAATCTCGGCGGCCGCACCGGGGATGGGACAACCGCGGCTTGTTTCCTTGCACGTTTTGCCAAAGCCTATCCGTGGGCGCATATCGACATCTCCCGTAGGGCCTCGATCTCTGACGGGTCGAAGGCTTCGACCGGCCGGCCTGTCCCGTTGCTCGCAGAGTTTCTGATCAGCCGCGCTGCCGATGCGGCAGCATCGGGTCATTCCGCGCCTTCGCTTGCAACGATGGAGCCACATCGATGAGCCCTATGACAGATGTCGCCCCGCCAGACGTGCGGCTGACGGTCGCCGCGTCGGGCTCATCCGATGCCGCGTTTCCATGACAACCGAATGGAGCCTCGGCGACGAAGCGGAACAGGCCCAATGGGCCAACGCAACGATGCATTTGCGCGATTTTCAGCCGCTGCTGCCGGCGGAAGCGGAGGTGGTCGCCCGACTTCTCAGCGGCGATTTCGACCGGCTGGGCGACGGTTCACGTCCGGAGCACGCCGATCCGACGCGCGTCATTCGCGCGCCCTTCCTGCGTTTCCTCATGCTCGGCGGCGAACCGGGATGCCGGCCGCATGAGAAAGGTGTCCGAATCAGCGGCGCCTGGATCACCGACGTCCTCGATCTCGAAGCCTGCCGCGTCTTCCGCGATATCGGGCTGAACGACTGCCATTTCGAATTGGCGCCCATCCTGCGGGCTGCGATCATCAACCGCCTTTTCCTCGACGGCTCCCGGCTCCCGGGCCTTCAGGCCGAGCGGCTCGAGGCGCGCGGGGGCATCTACCTGCGCGGCGCCGAGATCAACGGCGCCGTCAACGTCGCGCAGTCGCGTTTCGGCGGAAACCTCGAATGCGACGGCGCGACCCTGCGCTCCCCCGGCGGCTATGCGTTGCTCGCATCGAGCCTCGAGGTCCGAAACGTGCTCCTGCGCGGCGCGACCATCCGTGGCGGGGTCAATCTCTCGAGCGCGCTGCTCTCTGCCGATTTCGACTGTGCCGGCGCCAGCATCGCCTCTGCCGAAGGGAGCGCAATCGATGCCAGCGCGATCGAGACCAACGGCAGCGTGGTCCTGCGCAGCGCCCGCATCGAGGGCGAAATGCGCCTGACGGCGTCGGCGATCGACGGCGACGTCGATTGCTCCGGTGCGAGCCTCCGCAATCCGGACGGCATGGGGCTGGAATTGAGCCGGGCCACGGTCAAAGGGGCGTTCTTTCTGCGCCGCGAGGCGGGCATATTCGGTGTTCTGGCGTTGACCGGGGCCTCGATCGGCACCATCCACGACGATGTGCCGTCCTGGCCCGAGAGCGGCAATCTTCTACTCAATCGTTGCCGCTACGGCGCCTTCATCGACGGGCCCGTCGATGCCAAAAGCCGGCTCGACTGGCTCGCGCGGCAGGCGCCCGAACGCTGGGGCGAGGATTTCTGGCCGCAGCCCTATGAGCAGCTGGCGAGCGTCTTCCGCGAAATGGGTCATGGCGAGGATGCCCGCGCCGTGCTCGTCGTCAAGGAGCGCCTGCAGCGGCGCGCACGGCGGCAACGCGCGCACAACCGCGCCTTGCGCGCCCTGCTTGGCGCCACCGACGGCATTCTCGGCATCACGCTTGCCTATGGCCGGCAGCCGCTGCTGGCCTTCGTCTGGCTTCTCCTTTTCTGGGCTCTCGGTGTCGCCGTGTTCACCTATGCCGAGCATCGCGGCGCGATCATGCCCAACAGCGCCGTCGTCCTGCGGTCTCCCGAATGGACCCTATGCGGCGTTCCACGCACCGAGCAGCGCTCGCTGCTGGCGACACAGCAAACGCAGGGACTGGCGGAGCCGGGGCAAAGCCAGCTCGGCTGCTTCCGCCAGCGTTGGGAAGCGTCGAGCTACCCGGATTTCAATCCGTCGATGTATTCGCTCGATACACTGCTCCCCGTCCTCGACATGGGCCAGAAGGCATTCTGGCGTCCCAATCCGCTGGTACCGGGCGGCCTTGTCGCCATCAACTACTTCTACTTCCAGTCGATCATCGGCTGGGCGCTCAGCCTGCTGGCAGTCGCCGGCTTTTCAGGATTGGTGAAGTCGCCATGACGAGAGGGCTTCACCTTGCAACCAGGATGGAACGACGTGACCCATGCTCCCCGATCGGCTGAAGCGGACCAGCCCGGCAACGCGGGCAAGCCCGCGCCCCTGACCATCGATCTCGCGCTCCAGGGTGGCGGCGCCCACGGTGCCTTCACCTGGGGCGTGCTCGACCGGATCCTCGAAGAGGACTGGCTGGAGATCAACGCGATTTCGGGAACCTCGGCGGGCGCCATGAATGCAGCGGTCCTGGCGTCCGGCTATATCACCGGCGGACGCCAGGGCGCGCGAGATGCCCTGCACCTGTTCTGGCAGAAGGTGTCGGAAGCGGCGCGTTTCAGCCCCTTCCAGCGCAGCCCCCTCGATATCCTCCTGGGACGCTGGACGCTCGACAACTCGCCGCTGTTCGTTGCGATGGACATGATGTCGCGGGTGGTTTCGCCCTACAGCCTCAATCCTGCCGGCAACAACCCGCTGACCGATATCCTGTCCGACGTCATCGATTTCGATGGACTTGCGAAGAGCCCGATCAAGCTCTTCATCACCGCGACCAACGTGCGCACAGGCCGCGGGCGCGTGTTTCGCAACACCGAGATCACGCCTGAGGTCCTGCTCGCTTCCGCCTGTCTGCCGACCCTGTTTCAGGCGGTCGAAATCGATGGCGAAAGCTACTGGGACGGCGGTTATTCCGGCAACCCGACGATGACGCCGCTGATCAAGGAGAGCGACGCGCTGGACACCATTCTCGTCCAGATCAATCCCGTTGAACGTCCCGGCACGCCGCGCACGGCGCGTGACATCCTGAACCGCCTCAACGAGGTCTCCTTCAACGCGGTCTTGCTGAAAGAGCTGCGGATGATGGCGCTCCTGCGGCAGAAGGCCAACCCCGAGAGTGGCGAGGGCGCGCGCTGGGCCGGCATGCGCATTCACCGCATCACCAGCGACGCCATGGCCGAGTTGGGCTATTCCTCGAAGCTCAATGCCGAGTGGGAATTCCTGACCATGCTCCACGACGAGGGGAGACGGGCCGCGGAGGCCTTCTATCGGCAGCACCGGGACGCTATAGGCAAAGTTTCGACACTCGACCTCGACGAATTGACCGAAGGGGTCTGATATAGCCAGCCATGAGCATCTCGATGCTGTCCCCCTTCAGACCAGCCCCCCACCAGGAATTTCGATGACCACCGGCAAGATCCATCAGAGCGCCCTCGTGCTGATCGCAATCATCCTGGCCGTCGCCGCGCTGTCCATCGCCAGCTCGGTCTTCGCCCCGGTTGCCTTCGCGCTCTTCATCATCGCCCTCGTCTGGCCCCTGCAGAAGGCGTTGCAGGGCTTTCTACCGAAGCTGCTGGCTCTTGCCATCAGCGTCATCGTCATGGTGGTGGTGTTCTTCGCCTTCGGCTCGATGATCGTCTGGGCCTTCGGCCGCGTGGGACGCTGGATCGTCAGCGACGCGGCGCGCTTTCAGGCCTTCTACGACCAGATCACCCTGTGGCTGGAAGGGCACGGCGTGGCGGTCGCGGGGGCGTGGTCCGAGAATTTCAACGTCAGCTGGATCCTGCGCACCGCCCAGACCATCACCGGCCGGCTCAATACGACGATGAGTTTCTGGCTGGTCGTGCTCGTCTACGTCATCCTCGGCCTCCTGGAAGTCGATGATTTCGGACAGAAGCTGCGGAGCATGCGCAACCGTGAGGTCAGCAACGTTCTTCTTGTCGGCAGCACGCAGACCGCCAGCAAGATTCGCCGCTACATGCTGGTGAGGACGGCCATGAGCGTGATCACCGGCCTGCTCGTCTTTGCCTTCGCCAAGGTCGTCGGTCTCCAGCTTGCCGAGGAGTGGGGCTTCATCGCCTTCTCGCTGAACTATATCCCCTTCCTCGGCCCCCTTGTGGCGACCGTGTTCCCGACCCTGTTCGCAATGGCGCATTTCGAATCCTGGCAGGCCGTCTTCGCGGTCTTTGCCTGCCTCAATCTCATCCAGTTCGTCGTCGGCAGCTATATCGAACCGCGCGTCGCGGGCAATGCCCTGTCGGTCTCCCCGGCGGTCGTGCTGTTCTCGGTCTTCTTCTGGAGCTATCTCTGGGGCATCTTCGGCGCCTTCATCGGCGTGCCGATCACCATCGCCCTGCTGACGTTCTGCGCGCAGCACCCCGCGAGCCTCTGGCTCGCAGAACTGCTCGGTTCGCCTGAAAAGGACAAGCGTCCGGCCGTCGAAAGCTCAGCCATCAGGACGTGAGCCCGGCCGCGTCGGCCGGGCTCGGCTCCATATCGATCCGCTGCGGCGCGAGCAGGGCAAGCCCGCCATCGGCCGCCGCGAGCGTGTGGATATAGAAATGCGTCGGCTCGCTGTCCGTCGCCTCCATGACGGGCGATGGCGCGGAGATGATCTTCAACGGGCCGCACCGCCCGATCCAGTCGATGTGACGGTGACCGTGCATCGCAACGATCCTGTGGCCGTGCGGCTTGAGCTTGCGCAGGAACAGGCTGCCGTTGATCAGCGCCGTGCCTATCCGCTCGGAAAACGCCTTGGCGGGCTGCGGATATTCCACCGGATGGTGATGCAGCGCGACGATCCAGCATGCCTTTGGAAATTGCGCGATGACCGCGAGCATGGCCCGCATGTCCTCCTCACCCACCAGGCCCAGCGCATTGGTGAAGGAGAAATGCGTCTCCGCGTTGGAGTTGAGAAGGACGAGCCCGAGACCCTCCTCCTCCGTCGGCGGCAGGACCATCGGGAAAGCCCTGTCCCAGATGTCCCCAAGCCCGAGCGACAGGCGCAGGCTGCCGGCATCGGCGAAGGCCGCGATGGTCTTGCGGTGAGGCTCCAGCGCCTGTGTCAGGCTGGGACCGATGCGCTTCCCTTCCCAATCCACGACATGCACGCGGTCCCCCTGCATGCCGGCCATGGCCGACAGCGCCCGCATCTCCCGCAAGCGCTTGCCCGGGCTGGTCGGCAGTTCGAGCCGCGCCGGGTTGGCACGATCGACGATATTCACGTCGTGGTTTCCGGGCAGGATATAGCAGCGTTCCGCCAGCGCGGGATAAGCTGCCACCACGTCGAGGAACTCCGCCCATTCGGCCGAGCGCCCCGCATCGGTCATATCGCCCGTGATCAGCAGGAGATCCAGCGGCTCGCGCGCATGGATGGCATCCAGCCTTGCGAACACCTGATGAAGGCGCTCATTGCCCCGCGGGCCGGCGCGGCCACTCTCGATCCGGAAGCCATAGCGCTCGCCGACGACGTGGATGTCCGAGAGATGCGCGACCCGCCATCTGCGCGCGGTCGCCGGCGCGTCATCG
Organism: Chelatococcus asaccharovorans; assembly: GCF_003201475.1. Taxonomy (GTDB): domain Bacteria; phylum Pseudomonadota; class Alphaproteobacteria; order Rhizobiales; family Beijerinckiaceae; genus Chelatococcus; species Chelatococcus asaccharovorans. The sequence goes on from NZ_QJJK01000010.1 coordinate 127,868, forward strand.
AACTGCGCCAGATCCCGCGGCTGATCCATCAGGCCGTCGGCCAGCCCCCAGGCCAACGAAGCCACCGCCAGATAGCCCGCCATGACGGAGATCGTGTTCGCGAGGGCGGGAACGATCAATCGCAGGGGATCGGCGAGATCGGCCATGCCACCGGACCAGCGGGTATGCGGCCACGCGGTCAAGGCGATTGCGGAGGCAATGCCGCAGGCAAGAAGCCCCGCCCCGATGGCGGTTGTCGCCCGGAGATAGGCGCGTTTGGTCTCGCCCGCGCCAGTCGTCAGGAAACGCTCGGCCAGATGGCGCAACCCCTCGCGACATAAGGCGTAACCCGGCTGCACCACAAGAGAATTCAAGGACCAAAAGTTCCGCTCGGCGATGCGAAAGAGCGGGCGAAAGGCATACCACCCGATCGCCGCAAACAGAGCCAGAAGCATCAACGACCCGATGCCCGCAATCGCATAGACGCGGCCCGACACGGAGGCGAACCACGCCGTGGCGATAAGCGGCACGAGACCCAGCAGGACGCCGGGGATCAGCGCCAGGATGACCCAGGCCAACGCCAGTTTGGGGATGTTGATTTCCCCAAGCAGACTTCCCGCGACGGCAAGCAGCGACCGCTTCTTGGTGCTGCAGACATCATCCTCGGCATCGCCGGCGCGCGGCTCAATGATCGGTCGCATGGGTCAGGTACCCGCCGCGCGGCGCATCTTCATCAGCATCCGTCAAAAACTCCCCCGCGCCGTCCACACCCGCGGCGACAACTGAACGATCCGCTCTCCAGCGGGCATAGCCTCGATCCCCGCGCTTTGCACATGCTTTAGCTTGCGCTTGGCTGACCGGCGCCGAGAATGGGACGCTGGGCACAGCCGTGGGACGGGAAGCCGATGACCGGAAACGGGGTGAATGCTATTTTAATATCAACGAGTTAGTCAGAGTTTTACGGATTGTTATCCGCAATGGAATGAAGCATTGATATGCGTCTTGGCTAGGCGATTTCTCCACACTGAATGATATCGCCTCGGCGTGGAGGCTGCATATCCGCCGAACTCGTGTCGTTGACAATAGAGACCTGTTTCGCGGTTGAAGGAAAGCAGCTTTTGCGAAGTCCCGGAAGCGTGATAACGCGGCTTTTGCTATGGAGCCCATGCGTGTCGCGATCGCCAAATGACCGCTTGATTATCGCCTTTCCACGATCGGAGGCTGCAGTGACCCGTTCGCCGGATGGTCTCGGGCATGTCCCCCCATGATGACGACGACGACGCCTGACGCGCGAACCTCACGATCCGGTCTCATTCTGCGCAGCGCCGGATTTCTGCTTCTGTGGATGATCCTGATCGGGCCTGCACCGAAAGACCTCGCCGTTGGTCTCGTCGCGGCAGTGGCCGCGACCTGGACCAGCGCAGCGCTATGGCCGGCGGGGGCAAGGCTGTCCATCCCCGGCATCATGCGCTTCCTCATGCGCTTCCTGATGCAGTCTGTCGTGGCCGGGATCGATGTGGCGTGGCGCGCGGTGACAACCCCTCCGGCCGTGGCGCCGGGCTTCGTGACCTTCCGGACGGCGCTTCCCGCCGGCATGATCCGCGCGACCGCCACAGCCATCATGAGCCTTCAGCCCGGCAAGCTGCCGGTCGCGTCGGAACCCGACGGCACGCTTCTCATCCATTGCCTTGATCGACGCGAGCCGGTCGCACAGCAGCTCGCCGCCGATGAGGCCGCATTCTGCCGCACCCTGACCGACGGCGGGCAACATGGCTGATGTCTTCACCGCAGCGGCGCTCGCCATTCTTGCGGCCACGGCGTTCGGCCTGTTCCGGGTGCTGCGCTCGCGGATTGCCGTCGAACGCATGATGGCGGTTCAGTTGCTGGGCACGGGTGGTGTCGCCGCCCTGTTGCTGCTGGGGGCTGCATCGGGTGTCGCGGCAACAAGCGATGCCGCCCTGCTGCTGATGCTGTTCGCGGCCTTTTCCTGCGCGGCCTTCACCCGGGGCGAGGAGGACACGCCAGACGAAGACCCGCAGCCAACGAAGGAGAAGACATGACCATCCTCGCCCATGTCTTCACGCTCCTGGCGGTCACCGCCGGCGCGCTGCTGTTTCTGGCCGGCACGATCGGCCTCCTGCGCTTTCCCGATACGCTGAGCCGTCTCCATGCCCTCAGCAAGGCGGATAATCTCGGGCTCGCCTTGATCGTGCTCGGGCTCCTGCCGCAAGCCGCCAGCCTCACGGACGGGCTGAAGCTGATCTTGATCTGGCTGCTGGCGCAGCTCTCCGCCGCGACGGCGAGCCAGCTGATCGCCGGCAGCCTCAACCGCCGCAAATCCGGCCCATGACGCTGCTGTTCGACCTTGCCCTTGTCGCCTGGCTGATTGCGCTGGCGGGGCACATCGCCATGACGCGCGAAGACCGGAACGCGATCGTCGCCTTCATCGCCTTCGGGTTGCTGCTCGGGCTCGCGTGGGTTCGGCTCTCGGCACTCGACGTCGCCTTGACCGAGGTGGCGATTGGCGGCGGTGTCACCGGCGTGCTGCTCTTGAGCGCAGAGGCCCACCTGCGCAAGCCTCTCGCGCAGGACAGCGCACAGGACCGTCCACATGACGGGCGTCGGCGCCTGGGCAACGTCGGCACGATCGCCGCGGCGCTCGCCTCAGCGGCTGTGACCGCGGGGCTCGCGCTCGCCGTTCTCGCCCTTCCGACGCCCGCTCCGACGCTCGCGCCCGTCGCAGCGGCGGCGCTTGACACGACCGGCCTCGGCAATCCCGTAACAGCGGTGCTGCTCGCCTATCGCGCACTGGATACGCTACTGGAGAAGGTGGTTCTTCTCCTCGCGCTGGTCGGCGTCTGGTCGCTTGCGCCCGACCGCACCTGGGGCGGCGCACCGAGCCTCGCGCCAGCCGTCGCGCCCGAACCTCTCGTCTATCTCGCACGCGTGCTGCCGCCCATCGGCGTGGTGATCGCGGTCTACATGTTCTGGGTCGGCGCCGACGCGCCGGGCGGCACCTTCCAGGCGGGCACCGTGCTCGCCGCGATGTGGCTGATCGTCATGCTTGCCGGCCTGCGGCAGCCACCGGACACGGCCCATCGCGTGCTTCGCCTGCTTCTGGTCGGCGGCCCCGCGCTGTTCCTCGCCGTGGGCTTTCTCGGCTTCTTCATCGCGGATGGCTTCCTCTCCTATCCGGAGCCTATCGCGAAGCCCCTGATCCTCGGCATCGAGGCCGCTCTCACCCTGTCCATCGCGGCGACATTGGCGATGCTCGTCGCCGGCCCCGCGCAGAAGGCGCCTGAGCCGTGACCGCCGCCTTGACCCCCACCACCCTGTTCGGCCTCGGCGGCGCGGCGCTCGTCGGCATCGGCCTGTTCATGGTCATCACCCATCCGAGCCTGCTGCGCCGGGTGGTCGGTTTCAACCTCATCGGCGCGGGCATATTTCTTGTCTTCGGCGTCATCGCCCGGCGTGGCGCGGCGGCCGGCTTTGCAGGCGACCCGGTCCCCCAGGCGCTGGTCATCACGGGTATCGTCGTCGCCTTCTCCGCCACGGCGCTCGCCGTTGCCCTGCTGCGACGGCTGTTCGACCTGACCGGCAGACGCGATTTCGACAGCGAGGCGCCCTCCGCATCGCAATCGCGGGGCGAGCCATGACTTCGCTTGCGACGGCAGAGGGACATTTCACCGCGACGAACGGCTATCTGCTGGTTCTCGCTGTCATGCTGCCGGTCTGCGCGGTGCTGGCGATGCTCGCCCTCGGCCCTCGCCACACGGCGCGTGTCGCCCTCGGCACCCTGGCCGTCGGGCTGGCCGTCGCCGTGACCATCGCGGTCGAACTGTTCCGAAGCGGGACCGGCCTGGTCTACGCCATCGGCGGTTGGTCGCCTCCTCTTGGCCTCACGCTGCGGGCCGACGGGCTGTCGGCCGTGATGCTCGTGATGACAGCCGTCGTCATCACGGCGGCCGGCCTCTTCGCCAGGGCGCAGCATGGGCTCGATCCCGCAATGCGCGACGGCAGGGCCCCCACGACGTTCTGGATCCTGCTCATGGCGATCTGGAGCGCGCTGAACGTGGTCTTTCTCGGCGAGGACCTGTTCAATCTCTATGTCGCCCTGGAGCTCCTGACTTTCGCCGCGGTTCCCCTCGTCTGCCTCGACGGCCGCGCGGAAACCGTCGCTGCGGCGCTGCGCTACCTGATGTTCGCGCTTCTCGGATCGCTGCTCTATCTCCTCGGCACCGCCTTGCTCTATGGCCGTTTCGGGACGCTCGACCTGCAGATGCTGTCCGGCATGCAGGCGAGCGGCCCGGTCGTCTCCGTCGCGCTCGCCCTGATGATCGTGGGGCTTCTCGCCAAGGCGGCCCTGTTTCCGCTGCATCTCTGGCTGCCGCCCGCCCATGCCGGCGCGCCTGCCGCCGCAAGCGCCGTTCTCTCGGCGCTGGTCATCAAGGCGCCGGTCTTCCTGATCCTGCGTCTCGTGCTCGACGTTGCGCCCCCTGAGGCCGCGCGCTTGGCAGGGCAGTGTCTCGCCATCCTCGGCGGGGCGTCGATCCTGTTCTGCAGCGTGATGGCGCTGACGCAGGCGCGCCTGAAGCTGATGATCGCCTATTCCACCGTCGCGCAGATCGGCTATCTCTTCATCGTCTTTCCGCTCGCGGCCGGAACCGAGGATCTGCCCGTCTGGGGGACGATCGCCTGGACGGGCGGCGCGCTCCAGCTCGTCTCGCATGCGCTCGCCAAGGCGTCGATGTTTCTCGCCGCCGGCGTCATTGCCGAAGCCCTTGGCCATGACCGCATCGCCGAACTCGGCGGCTTCGGCCGGGTGCTGCCGATGAGCGCGGCAGCCTTCGGTCTCGCGGGGCTTTCGCTGATGGGCATACCGCCGAGCGGCGGCTTCGTCGCGAAATGCCTGCTGCTGACGGCCGCCGTGGTGAACGGCCACCCCTGGCTCGCGGCGACGATCCTGATCGGCGGCCTGCTCGCCGCCGGCTATGTCTTCCGCGTGGTCGACCGCGCGCTCGCAACGCCCGCGGCCCCGCTCCATCTGCGCAAGGCGATCCCCCGCCGCCTTGAGATCGTCGCCCTGGCGCTCGCCATCGCCGCGGTCCTGCTTGGCTTCGTGCCGCTCCAGCCCTTCGGCTTCCTGCAGATCGGCCGCGCCGCGCATGTTACAGTGGTGGCGCCATGAGCATCCAGGGCCTGTTGCTGCCGGCTTCGATCCTGCTGCCGCTCGCCATGGCGCTCTTCTGCCTGTCCCGGAATTTTCGCGCAAAAGTTCCGTTTCTCATCGTGATTGCGCCTCTTCCGGCGCTGCTCGCGGCCGTCTTCGCGCCGGATGGAACCGTCGTGTTCTTTCCGCCGCCGTTCCGGCTATCGCTCGTGCTCGACCGGCCGGGGGCGGTCCTGCTCGGCGGCGCGGCGCTCCTCTGGAGCGCAGCCGGCGCCTACACCGCGTCCTATATGGGGCACGAGCCGTCGGCCCCGCGCTTCGCCGTCTGGTGGCTGCTGACGCTCGCCGGAAGCCTTGGCCTGTTCATCGTGGGCGACGTCGCCAATTTCTACCTGCTCTTCACGCTGGCGAGCCTCGCGGCCTTCGGCCTGATCGTGCATGAGCAGACGGAACGCGCCCACAGGGCAAGCCGCGTCTATGTCGTGTTGGCGCTTCTCGGAGAGGCCTTTCTCCTGCTGGCCTTCGTGATGCTCGCCGCCAGCCATCCGGATGCCAATCCGCTGATCCGGGACGTGGTCGCGACGCTGCCGGCGTCACCGATGCGCAACGGCATCGTCGCCCTTCTCGTCCTCGGCTTCGCCCTCAAGATGGGCCTCGTGCCCCTGCACGTCTGGCTGCCGCTTGCGCATCCGGCGGCGCCGATGCCAGCCTCCGCCGTCCTCAGCGGCGTGGTGGTGAAGGCAGGCGTGATCGGGCTCATCCGCTTCCTGCCGTTCGACGCGGGCCTGCCGTTCTGGGGACCGGTTCTGATGACGCTCGGCCTCATCACGGCCTATTATGGCGTCGCCGTAGGGATCACGCAGACCCGCGCCAAGACCATCCTGGCCTATTCCACTGTCAGCCAGATGGGCCTCATCGCCGTGCTCCTCGGCGTCGGCCTCGCGACGGCCGAGGCGGGATCGACCAACCTCGTCGCCTATTACGCCGTTCACCATACCCTGGTGAAAGGCGCGCTCTTTCTCGCGGTCGGGATTCTCGCTGCAACGGGCGGGCCGCGACTGCGTCCGGTCTTCCTGCTCACGGCCATCCTGGCGCTCAGCCTCGGCGGCATGCCGCTGACCAGCGGCGCGCTCGCCAAGCTCGCGACCAAGCCGATGCTCGGATACGGATTTCTCAGCCTCGCCATGGCGCTGGCGGGCGCTGGCAGCACGTTGCTGATGCTCCACTTCCTCATCACCGTGGCCGGTGACATGAAGCGCGATCCCGGGTCGCGCGCGCCCCTCGGGCAGATCGGTCCCTGGCTCGTCGCGGCGCTTGCCTCGCTCGTCATTCCCTGGTCACTCTACCCCGGGTTGACCGGCGAACCCCTGACGAGCCTGCTCACGCCCGAGGCCCTGTGGAAGGTCACCTGGCCCATGCTGCTCGGCGGGGTCGCGATGCTGATCGTCCGGCGGCTGCCGTGGCTCTCCGGATCGATCCCGGAAGGCGACATCGTCGTCCTGGCGGAAGCCGGCGAGCCGGCCATTCGCCGCGTGGTCACAGGCATCACGCTGGCCGATGATCATCTGCGCCGCTGGTCGACCGCCGGACTGTGGCTGATCGGGCTCGTTGTCCTTTTCGGCGCAACGCTGATGCTGCAGAACTGACAGAGCGCAAACGTATCATGGAGTGGCCTCACATTTGAGTGCGATCGAGAGCACAGCGCTCATCACCGCCATCACCATTGCCCTGTTCGCCTGGAACAGGCTCCCGGTGATCGTCGTCGCGCTCGGCGCGGCGCTGGCGCTCTGGGCCGCGGGCGTCGTCACGCTCGAGCAGGCGCTGGCGGGATTTGGCGATCGCGCGGTCATGTTCATCGCCAGCCTGTTCATCGTCAGCGCGGCCTTGGAGAAGACCGGCGTCACGGCCTGGGCGGGCCAGTTGCTCATCGCCAAGGCCGGCGAGAACCGGCGTGCGCGCCTGCTGATCATCATCATGACGGCTGTCGGATGTCTCAGTGCCCTGATCAGCGGAGGCGGCGCGGTTGCAGCCCTCATCCCGGTCGTCGTGATGGCGGCGATCCGCCTGCGCCAGTCACCCTCACAACTCCTGATGCCGCTCGCCTTCGCAGCGCATGCCGGCTCGAACCTGCTGCTGACCGGCGCGCCGAAGAACATCCTGGTCTCGGAGGCGTTGGAGGACGCGGGCCTCAAAGGCTTCGCCTTCGCCGAATTCGCACTCGTCGGGCTTCCCCTGCTCGCCGGCACCATGGCGATCATCCTCATTCTCGGGCGGCGCCTGCTGCCTGAGAAGACGAGCGCACGGCTGCCTGCCGACTTCAGCCGGCACGCCCAGACGCTCGTCGAGCACTATGGATTGAGCGACGGCGTTTTCAGACTGCGCGTGCGCGCGACCTCACCCTATGCGGGACGATCCCCCGCCGATCTCGATATCGCCGACAATCCGCGCCTTGCGCTGATGGCGGCGCAGGCCGGCGCATCCGGCTTACCGCTGCGCACGCCAACGATCGCCACGGGCGACTACCTGCTCGTCAAGGGCGAGGCAGAGGCGGTTGCCAATCTGGCCGCCGAAAAACACCTCGCCTTGCGCGAAAGCGGGACGGAACCGGACAGCGGCCTGTTCAATCGCCGCTCCGGCCTCGCCGAGGTCGTCATACCGCCGCGATCGGCCCTCATCGGACGCATCATGTTTCCGGGGATGATCACGGACAGCGGCGACCTCGTGGTGCTCGCGGTGCAGCGGGCGGGGGTCGATCTTGAACCGGGCGACACCATGCAGGCCGGGGATACCCTGCTGCTCGAGGGAAGCTGGGAGGCGCTCGACCTCAACCTCGAGGATCCCGACGTGCTGGTCGTCAATTCACCGGATCTTGTCAGGCGCCAGGCCGTGCCGATGGGCGCAGGCGCCGGCGTCGCAGTCACGGTGCTGGCGGGCCTCGTGATCCTGCTCGCCACGGGCATCGTGCCGCCGGCCGTCGCCGGCCTCACTGCTGCCTGCCTGTTGATCCTCACCGGCATCCTGACGGTGGAGGAAGCCTATCGCGCGATCAACTGGACCACGGTGATCCTCGTCGGCGCGATGATGCCGCTCTCGGTCGCCATGGTGCAATCCGGTGCGGCCCAGCTTGTAGCTGACCATCTCGTCGGCCTCACCGGTGATGCGGGGCCGACCGTCTTTCTCGCCGGGCTCTTCGTCCTCACCGCAGGCCTTGGCCAGATCATGAGCAACACGGCGACGACCATGCTCGTCATTCCGATCGCCATGGCCTCGGCGAACGGCATGGGCGTGTCCCCGCGGCCGATCCTGATGAGCCTGTGCATCGCCGGCGCGGCCTCGTTCCTGACACCGATCGCCACCGCCACCAACATGATGGTGATGGGCCCCGGCGGCTACAGCTTCACCAGTTACTGGAAGCTCGGCACGCCGCTGATGCTCTGGTTTTTCGTGATGGCCGTGTTCTACGTGCCTCTCGTCTGGCGCTTCTGAGGCAGGTCTGTGCCCTATCGCGGCGCGGATGCCGCCGGGCGCTGCACATCTGCCAGCGTTTCGTCGACCCGGTCCACCAGATAGGGAAAGAACGGGTTCGACGACATCCGCAGCAGCGTATCGAGATCCATGACCAGAGTTCCGCGCTCGCCCCGCGCGGCAATGGCACCAAGCGCCAAGCCGAAATCCTCACTCCGATCAGGCTTGAGCCCATAGAGCGAATCGGTGATCGGAAACGGTAGCGCCACATGGGAGAGCGAAAACACATCGGGGGGATAGGTGAGGCCGAGCTCCCGCACGGTCTCGGTGCTGCCGCCGGCCGCGGTCACGCGCTCGACGACGTCGCCCGAATCCGGGCTCGCATTCGTGATGATCGCCACGCGGTAGGCCCGCGGCGGCGGCGGCACAATCCGGCTGATGAGCGTGTCGGACGCCGCACTCACGAGTGGCCCAAGCCTGGTGGCGCGGTTGAGATCGAACAGCACGAGTTCGCTGCCATTCGCCGGCAGGTACGCATAGAGCGCGGCGATGATCGCCTGCGTGCTGACGGTTGAGTCCATGACCGACTGGAACGTGATGATCGGCGCGAGATCCTTGAGCCGGCCGTCCCGCGCGAACTGCTGAATCTTCTGCTGCAACGTGCTGGACAGGAGGTATGACTGCCGCGCCGCGTTCACCGGGAAGGAGTTGTATTTGAAGGGATTGAATTCCGGGAGCACGCTGAGCCAAGCCGCCTTGGCGAAAGCGGGCAGGATCGCCGGCAGGCCCGCAAGCCCGGCGAAGCGTGCAAAGGCCGTGACGCCGATCATCGGGGACATCAGGATGATCCGGTCCGGCCGCGCGAGCGTCCCGTTCTCCAACGCCTCGAGCGCATACATCGTCGCCAGCGCGCCGCCATTCGAGTAGCCGACCAGATGCAGCGGCGCGGGCGCCGAGACACGCTTCCTCGCCTCCCGCACGGCAAGGCGCGTCGCGGCAAGCCAGTCCTCCCAGTCCACCTCGGTCAAGCCGGCAGGAACGGTGCCGTGGCCCGGGAGCCGGATCGCAATCGCCAGAAAGCCGCGGTCGCGATAATGGCGCGCGAGATGGAGCAGGCTATAGGGCGCGTCCGTCAGGCCGTGGAGAAAGACCGCAACGCCGACCGGCTTGCCCTGAGGCTCGAGGATGAAGGAGCGATTCCAGTCCTGCTTGAAATGCCCGGGGTGGATCGGGCTGCCTTCAAAATAGCGATTGACCGGAACGCGGTCCTCCGCCTCCAGCTTTTGTGTCACCTCCGTCCGGACGTCCGCGAATATTCGGTTCTCGGCGGTCAGATAGTCTTCGAGGCTCGCCCCATCGAGTTCTGCGCGCGAGAGCTCGTCGGGCACATAGGTGTGCCAGGGCTCGAGCGGCGGGCCCCGCCCGATATCGTAGATGCGGAGGCCGATGAGAAGAACGGCGATGATGGCGAGGACCGCGGCCCCCCGCTTCACGGTCTTGCTGACGAAACCGAACATTGCAAGGACCTTTTAGCGGCTTGCCGCGCCGATGCCGCGGTTCCCAACCCACGGCAGACTGCTATGCGATCACGCGGTGCCGGACAAGAAGCCGCCGGCATCTCACAACCGGAACGGCCCATGGCGATGCGCCCCCGACGCACGAAAGGCGCGCCGGGCGGCAACCGCCCGGCGGATGGAGTGCTCATTCGTCGCGAGCGTGCGGAACGCGTCAGAGGCGACGCGGCGTCAGGACGATCTGCGTCGCCTCGGTGAAGACCAGATTGATCATGTCACCGCGACGCAGCGCGCTCAGCGAACTGATGACCGCCGGATCGACGACGCGGATGGACCGGGGGCCTTCGGGACCGACATAGTCGACCATCCCACGATCAATGCGCCTGAATTCGGCCGTCACCGTGACCCGGCGTATCACCCAGCGGGCGGGCAGATTGTCGAAGGTGCCATCGTTGACGGTCTCGGTCAGCATGATATCCGGCTTCACGCCGGGTGCCGCGCGCGTCACGGCAACGACCGCGCTCTCCACGCGGTTGATGTCGAGCCGATCACGGCGGCGCAGTGCGGTGAGGCTGCCGAAGGCGTCGGGCACAGTGATGCGCCACTGACGACCGCTACGCTCCACGACGACATTGCGGGTCTGGGGATCGACGGAGACCACCCGCACGCGTGCGGTTTCGACGGTGACGGGACCGAGACCACGGACGCTGACGACCTGCGCCATCGCCGGGCCGATGAAGCTCATTGTGGGTGCCAGGACGGCACCCGAGAAAAGCGTTGCCAAGGCAACGCGACGCGACATGGACATTGTGACCCTCTTGCTCTGTGAGAGCTCTTCACCGCGTTCACGCGACCCTGGACGACTGTCGAGGCTGGACGGGGGCTCATCCAAGAGACCGAAGGCAAAGGGCGTCGTGAACATGCATCGGGAAGACCATCTGCACCGCAGATGCAACCGCCCCATGCGACGGACTGTTCTATCCCGTCCTTCCGCCGGTGACATGCGCTCGCTGTCCCACTTCTAGGCGTGCAATCCCAATATTTCACCGTGGCAGGCACAACGATTCGCGAAAGGGAACCACCTCGCAATCGCGCGCGGCACCCGCCGCTGCTGTGGTCGCAAATGGCGCATCGCTCGCGCGCGTCGTGCTTTTCCCCCGTGGCGTTCTGTGCTTCAGTCGGACGAAAGTGGAGATCGCAGTGCGCCACATTCCCAATGACGACTACGAATATCCCGAGCGGACATGGATGGGCATCGCCGGCAAGATCCTCCTGTCCAAGGTCACGCTGGCCGTTCTCATCGGTCTGGCGCTCCTCGCCGCCTACGAATTTCTCTAGATACTCGCCCTGGGCGTCCAGCCGGCGGGCAGGCGCCCGGCTGGCGACGGCCTCCATTCCATCAATAACCTGTCCAATGTAGAAGACCGACACGCATGCGGCGGTCATAGGCGCTTGCGTGCACAAGAACGAGAAAACGGGGGGACGCGATGATCGACGCGGGGACATTCGACTACGTCGTCGTTGGCGCCGGCACCGCCGGATGCCTCATGGCCAACAGGCTGTCTGCTGATCCCCAACGCAGCGTCTGTCTTCTGGAAGCGGGCGGGCGCGACAACTGGATCTGGTTTCACGTGCCGGTCGGCTACCTCTACGCCATCGGCAATCCCCGTGCTGACTGGATGTTCACGACGGAACCGGAGCCGGGCCTTGACGGCCGCGTCCTCAACTACCCCCGCGGCAAGGTGATCGGCGGCTGTTCGGCCATCAATGCCATGATCTACATGCGCGGCCAGCGTCAGGACTACGACCGGTGGCGTGACCTCGGCCTCACGGGCTGGGGCTGGGATGACGTCCAGCCGCTGTTCCGCCGCCATCTCGATCACTTCCTCGGCGCGGGCGAGCATCACGCCGTCGGAGGAGAATGGCGGGTCGAGGCGCCACGCGTGCGCTGGGCTTTGCTTGATGCCTTCCTGGAGGCGGCGGTCGAGGCCGGCATCCCCCGGACCAACGACTTCAACACCGGAAACAACGAGGGTATCGCCTATTTCCATGTCAACCAGAAACAGGGCCGCCGCTGGTCCGCCGCGCGGGGATTCCTGAAGCCCGTGTTGAATCGCCCCGGGCTGAGGCTGGAAACCCAGGCCCATGTTGCGAAACTCGTGGTCGAGAATGGCCGGGTGACGGGCGTCGACTTCGTCCAGAGGGGCGAACTGAAGCGCGTGCGCGCCCGCGCCGAGGTCATTCTCTGCGCCGGCGCGGTCGGTACGCCCCAGATCCTGCAACTGTCCGGGATCGGTGATGCCGGCCACCTCAGCGCCCTCGGCATCCCCGTGATCCACGACGCGCCGGGCGTCGGGGAAAACCTGCAGGACCATCTTCAGCTCCGACCGATCTACCGGGTCTCAGGGATCCGCACGTTGAACGAGGACTACGGCTCCCTTCTGCGCAAAGGAGCGATGGCGCTCGAATACGCCTTGCTTCGGCGCGGTGCCCTGACGATGGCGCCGTCGCAGCTCGGCGCCTTCACGCGATCGTCCCCTGATCAGGCGACGCCCAACATCCAGTTCCACGTCCAGCCGCTGTCGCTCGACAAGTTCGGCGAGATGCCCCACGCCTTTCCGGCCTTCACCGCCAGCGTCTGCAACCTGCGGCCGACGAGCCGGGGGAGCGTGCGGCTCGCCTCTCCCGATCCCGCGGCCCAGCCGGCGATCCGCCTGAACGCCCTCACGACGCCGGAGGACGCGCGCGTCGCCATCGACTCGCTGAATATTGTCCGCCGCATCGTGGCGATGCCCGCCCTGCAGCGTTACCGCCCCGAGGAGTATCGCCCCGGCGCCGCGGCGAGGACCGATGACGACCTGCTCGAAGCCGCGCGGCAGATCGGAACCACGATCTTCCACCCCGTCGGAACGGCCCGGATGGGAACGGACGATGATGCGACGGCGGTGGTCGATGAACGGTTGCGGCTGCGCGGCGTGGCCGGGTTGCGTGTGGCCGATGCCTCGGTGATGCCCTTCATCACGAGCGGCAATACGAATTCACCGACCCTGATGATCGCCGAGAAGGCCGCCACGATGATCCGCGAGGACAATCACTGACAATTGCCGCCTGTTCTGCGGCTTGCTTGAATGTCCTAGTCCTATAGCAATACGGTCGGTATACTATGCGTCGGGATCAGCGTTCCGATCGGCCTTGCCCGGAATGGCGACCGCTGTGCAGCGAGGGAGTTCCATGGTCGCGCGTATCAATTCACTCCTGCTGCTCGTCGATCTCCAGAACGCATTCTGTGATGCCGGCGGTTCGATCGCCGGGCTCGGCTGGGATATCACCACGCTTCAAGCGGCCGCCCGCGAATGCAACCGCCTGGCCGTCGAGGCGCGGGAGCGCGGCATTCCCGTCGCCTGGACGCGGATGATGTTCCGTGCCGATTATTCCGACGCAGGCCTGGTGCGCCGCATGCGTCCCAATCTCTGCCGCATGGGCGGGCTCAGGGCCGGCACCGCCGATGTCGAATTGACGGCGCTCGTCGATGTGGCCGCTGACGACATCATCATCGACAAGGCACGACATTCCTCGCTCTACGGCACCTCACTCGAGGTCATCCTGCGGGCCCGGGGGATCGAGCGTGTCATCGTTGGCGGCGTCACGACGTCCATGTGCGTCGAGACCACCGTGCGCGACCTGGCGCAACGCGACTATGAGGTCATTCTGCCGCGCGAAGCCTGTGCCGATTTTGACGCCGCACGGCACGAAGCGTCCCTCGCCGTGATGGCCTTCGGCTTCGCGCGCGTCGTGCCGATCGCCGAGACATTCACGACGCCGCCGCTTCCCGACGCCTGACCGCCAGGGAGGTCGAGCCCTCCGAATTCAGGCTTGCTAAATGTTCTAAACATATACCAATATAATCAGCGAAAACAAAAAGAGGGGCCGTTCTGGTGCAAGGCGTCATCGATGTCGTTGTCAATCCGCTGACCCCGCAGATCGTCGCGGCGCGCCCGGCATGGACCAGGACCTTCCACACCAAGAAGATCGGCCGTGCGGCAGACGATGTTGCGTCGGTCACGCACGCACAGATGCTTGCGCAGATGGATGAGGCCGGCATCGAGCGGGCCTTCCTGATCGCCTGCAAGCTGGGGCAAGAGGGCACGCCCGGCGCATGGCACATGCCCTATGAATGGATCGCCGAGGCCGTCGCAGCCCATCCGACGCGCTTCCATGGCCTGGCCGGCGTCGACCCGACCGAAGGCATGGCAGGCGTGCGGCGCCTCGAATGGGCGGTGCGTGAGCTTGGCTTCATCGGGGCCCACACCTATCCACACTGGTTTGAGCTCGAGCCAAATCATCGCAAGTATTACCCGTTCTACGCCAAGTGTTGCGAGCTCGGCATTCCCATCCAGATGCAGGTCGGGCAGTCGTTGATCTACTATGACAAGCGTCCGCTGCGAAGCGTCGCGCGGCCTATCCTTCTCGACGATATCGCCTGCGATTTTCCCGAACTGAAGCTCATCGGCATCCATATCGGGATTCCGTGGACGGACGAGATGATCGCGATGGCGTGGAAACACCCGAACGTCTACATCGCCTCGGATGCCCACAGCCCGAAATACTGGCCGGCAAGCTTCATCCACTACATCAACACTTATGGCCGTGATAAGGTCATGTTCGGCACGGACTATCCGGTGCTCGCCTTCAAGCGCACGCTCGATGAGATCGAGGCGCTCGGCCTGCGCGAGGACGCCCAGAGGCTCCTTTTGCGGGACAATGCCTTGAGGGTTTACGGTCTCACCCCATAACGACACGTTCGGCGAGCAAAAAACCAGAGGTGGCTCCATGAGAAACAGCACGAAGGCCTTGGCGGCTTCCGTCACGATCACGGCGATGCTGACGGGCGCGGCGCTGGCCGCGGACGGCACCGTAACCCTCGGCGTGGTGACTGCGCAGACAGGACCGCTCGCACCAGCCGGCAAATTCCAGCAGAACGGCTTCAATCTGGCCGTCGAGCAGATCAACAAGGCGGGCGGCTTCACCGTAGGCGGCAAGACCTACGAATTGGCTTTGAAGACCTACGACACCCGCTGCAATGTCGCGGAAGGCTCTTCTGCAATGGAGCGCCTGGCAACCGTCGACAAGGTGCCGATCGTGCTCGGGGAACTCTGCAGCCCGGTCGCCGCCGCCGAAGCTCCCGTCGCCGAGGACTTCAAGGTGCCCTTGATCATCACGGTGCCCACGGCCGGCAACCTCACGGAACAGGGCAATCCCTATTTCTTCCGGATCAACGCCCGGGACACCCAGCTTAACCAGGGTCTGGCGAAGTACATCGCGGAGGCCAAGCTCACACCGCTCGCCTTTCTCGCCTGGAACAACGATACGGGGCGTGGCGGCATCGAGGCCATGAAAAGCCTTCTGCCTGACAGCACCAAGATCGGCTATGTCGGTTATTTCAATGTGGGCGAGGTGGACTTCTCCAGCCACGTCACCAATATCCGCAATTCCGGCGCGAAGGCCGTCGTGCTTCTGATGGATGAGGAGCCGGGCTCGCTGGCCATCCGCCAGCTCCGCGATGCCGGGGTCGACATCCAGCTCATCGGGACATTGGCCATGGGCTCCGATCGCTTCCTGCAGCGGCTCAACGCCAAATATCTCGACGGCATGGTGCAGTATAACGCCTTCCCCCCGAATAGTCCGCTCGATCGCATCAAGACGTTCAGCGCCGCCTACAAGACCAAGTACGGCGAGGAAACGCACGGCTTCGCCGCACAATCCTACGATGCGATCTTTGTCGCGGTCGAAGCGATGAAGGCAGCCGGGACAACGACGGATGGTGCGAAGATTCGCGATGCGCTCACCAAGCTGACCTATAACGGCGTCATCGGCGAGGTGAAATTCGATGGCAAGGGACAGGCGAACCCGCCGGTCTATGTCACGCAATGGTGCGCTGACGGCACCCGCAAGGTCGTGCTTCCGGCCGAGCTCGCGGCCGCTTGCGGAAGCGGCTGATCCCCCGCTCAACAATGCTTCACGCCGGCCGGCCGCGCGCCGGTGATTGCCAGGGGTGAGCCATCCATGCCGCGCGTTCGGCGGATGAATGTGAGGCGCTCAGCCGATCGCCGTGCTATATCAACGGTCTGGAGCCGCCGGCGCAAGCGGCCCCCTCCCCTTGCAGATCGCCCCTCGTAGCAATCAGGCGCCAGCCTCTTCAGTCCGGCGCGCTGGCTGAATGGAATCGTAGCTCTTGCCGAGCGCCAGCAACTCCGGAGTGCCGATGACATCGTTCAACGTGGTGAAGTCGAACATCCGGTCGCTGAAGGGCGCATTGGTACCGTGCGTAGCAAGCGACTGATAGTATTCCTGCGCCGTTCGCGCCAGAGCGCGAACAATGCCCCCGCCGAAGATGACGATCTTGAAGCCGATTTCGCCGAGTTCCTCGGCACTGCTGAGCGGTGTATCGCCGCCCTCGACCATATTGGCGATGAGGGGGCGCATGCTCCCGAATTCTCGGCCGATGGCGGCCATCTGCTCGCGTGAACGCGGCGCCTCCACGAAGAGGATATCGGCGCCCACCTCAACATAAAGACGGGCACGCTCCAGCGCCGCCTCGAACCCCTCGACTGCGATGGCGTCTGTGCGCGCGATGATCAAGGTCTCCTCGCTTGCGCGCGCATCCACAGCCGCCTTGATCTTGCCGGCCATTTCACCGGCGGAAACCAGGCTCTTGTCACGCAGATGGCCACAACGCTTCGGAAACGACTGATCCTCGATCTGGATCGCCGTGGCGCCGGCGCGCTCGAACAACCTGACGGTGCGGAGGACGTTGAGCGCATTGCCATAGCCGGTGTCGGCATCGACGATGAGTGGGGTTTTGACGCGGTCGCGGATCTGCGTGATGACGTCCGCAACTTCCGCCATCGAGACAAGACCGATATCCGAACGGCCAAGGCGCGTGTAGGCGATCGCTGCGCCGGAGACATACAAGGCTTCGAAGCCGGCTGCCGCGGCCAGCGACGCTGTCAATGCATCGAATATACCAGGCGCGACGAGCGGAGCATCAGTCAAGAGACGGTTTCGCAAGTTCATAACTCTACAGATCTCCTGCCTGATACCCGGGTGCGTACGCAATACTCATTCACGACAGCCAAGCCAAGAGGCTTTCCTCGCGAAAGGATTTCCCCGCACGCAGCTTTCCCGGCCAGAGGCCGTGCACACCGACAAGGCAACAACCTGCTTCCGCCCCTTTTGACCGCGTCGCACTTACTTCAGTTCATGACGGTATCCACGATAAGACGTACTATACCATCGGACTTACAGCCGCGACCCGCAGGTCAGATGATCCCCGGCGGGCTGATTCAGCTTGACGACATCCTACCGGCGCAACTTGTCATATCATTAATACAAATACCCCACCTGTCAAGCACACCGGGCCGTCCCGCGGCGCATAGGAGACCGCGGTTTCGGGCGCCGCGCGGCGCCGGCGCGGTCCCCGGTGAGGCCGACTACCAGGCTTTCGGGGCTAAACGAACGATTATGCGCGGCGCCGAATCCCCGCTATCATACCAGCTCTGATTCCTTCCTCGCGCCGCGTTATCGCCTTGCCACTCGAAGGCGCATTGTTATACGTTTATAACCATAAGAATGGCGATGACACACGCAGTCGACGGGGTTTGCCGGCTCGCGGTCTCGGATGATTATAAGTCAGCGCAAACGGCACATTCAGAGTGGATGGACTTCAATGGCTTCTATACCGCTTCGGCATGGCATGTTTCTCCCGCCTATTCATCCGAACAAGGAAAATCCAACGCTCGCCATTCAGCGTGACATGGAGCTTGTGGAACATCTCGATCGGCTGGGCTATGAAGAAGCCTGGATCGGCGAGCACCATTCCTCGGGCGCGGAAATCATCGCAAGCCCGGAGCTTTTCATTGCTGCCGTCGCCGAGCGCACAAGACGCATCCGGCTCGGCACGGGCGTCATATCCCTGCCCTATCACTCACCGCTGACGGTGGCCAACAGGATCATTCAGCTCGATCACCAGACACGTGGCCGCATCATGATGGGTGTCGGGCCGGGGCTTCTGACCGCCGACGCCATGATGATGGGCATCGAGCCGGAAACATTGCGGGATCGCATGTCCGAGGCGCTGGATGTCGTCTTGCGGCTGCTCGATGGTGAAACGGTCACGGAGAAGACCGAGTGGTATAACCTGGTCGACGCGCGCGTCCATCTCTTGCCCTATACCAATCCGCGCCTCGAAGTGTGCGTGGCCAGTACGTTGACGCCATCCGGCGGACGTAACGCGGGCAAGTATGGCCTCGGCATGCTCTGCGTGGCGGCGACAAGCCCGACCGGTTTCGATGTGCTCGGCACGAACTGGCGTATCGCCAACGAGGTCGCCGCCGAGCATGGGCATGTCATGGATCGTGCGCGCCTGCGCCTCGCCGGTCTCACACATATTGCCGAGACGCGCGAACAGGCACTCGAGAATGTCAAATTCGGTCTGCGCCACTGGCTCGACTATCGCGAAGCCATCAATCCGACGATCAAACGCAAGACGCGCGGCGAAACATTCGAAGGTCTGGTGGAGGCGGTCGTCAAGGACCACGGTGGCGTTATCGGCACGCCGGATGATCTGATTGCGAAGATCGAGCAGCTCTATGAGAAGCAGGGCGATTTCGGCGCTTTCCTGCAAGTTGCCCACAACTGGGCGGACTTCGAGGCGACGAAGAAATCCTGGGAACTTGTGGCGCGCTATGTCATCCCGCATTTCAGCGGCGCCAACCGTAATCGTGACGAGTCGCTGAAATGGTCGATCGAGCACGGCATGGAATATGGCTCGCGGTCGGCCGTTGCCCAGCGCAAGATGTTCGAGAAGCACGAGGCTGAGCAGCAGGCGAAGCGTGCCGCCAAGGACTGAATGCACGCTGCCGCCCGGCTGAATAGAGACGACGCAATGCTCGATTTGAACAGGCGAGCGGCAGGCATGACAGGCGGCGCATCTGGTTTCGGACTTGGCCCGATGGTGACCTATACGGGTGTCGACGTCTCGCGCTGCTGCACCCACGGACGTGACGGCAAGTTTATGTCGCTGCAGCGGGGCGTGGCCGTTCCCCTTCGCCGGCCCGTTGCGCGCGGTTGCTGTGCCGGGGAGGCTATTCGCAACGCCTTGACGACGATCGACGACAAGGGCGTTGCCGGTGAGCTGAAACTCGACAAGAACAACCAGGCATCACCGCTCTTCTATATAACCCGTTGGGGCAAGGACGGGACCCGCACGATCAGCATGCCGACAGCACTTGCTGCGGCCTGCGGCAGTTGACGGCGTCGTTTCGAGGATTGGAGTAAAGGGGCATGCTGGCCTTTGCCGAACAGGGCATGAACGGACTGATGATGGGGGCCATCTACGCCCTGTTCGCGCTGGGAATGGTGCTGATCTACGGCGTCATGCATGTCCTCAATTTCTCCCATGGCGTCCTTTTCATGGCGGGCGCCTATGTCTGCCAGGTCATCTTTGCGCAACTGACGGGGAATTACTTCGTCGCGATCCTTGGATCCATGCTGGTGCTGGCGCTGGTGGGCTGCCTGCTGGAGAAAGGCATCTTCCAGCATCTGCGCGGCAGCCTGAGCATGCAGATCGTGGCCTCCATGGGGCTCATCATGATCGTGCAGAACGGCATCATCTATTTCTTCGGACCGCTTGCCCTCCACATGCGTGTCGAGACGGTCGAAAGCAAGATAAGGCTCGGACCGCTCTCCTTCACCGCCCAGCATTTCGTGATCATCGGCGTGACTTTGGTCGCCGTCGTCGCCCTCGACCTGTTCCTGCGCCATACACGTCTTGGCACAGCCTTGCGTGCGACGAGCCAGAACCTGGAAGCCGCGCGGGTGGTGGGCATCAACCCCGACAGCATCTTTCTGATGACATTCGCGCTGGCGACCGCGCTCGCAGCCCTCGCGGGCGCATTGCTCGGCCCGCTCTTCCTCATCTCGCCGGCCATGGGTGATCTGCCCCTCCTGAAGGGCCTCACGGCCATCGTGCTGGGCGGCATGGGCAGCGTGCCGGGGGCGATCATCGGCGGCTTCGTCATCGGCATACTGGAGGCGCAGGCGACGCTGGTCCTTCCGACGGACTACCGTGATGCGGTGGTCTTCGCCGCCCTCATCGGCATTCTCCTGTTCCGGCCCTATGGCCTGTTCGGCAAGCGGGAGCGCGGCGAGCCATGACGTCGTTGAAAGGTCTCGCGCTTCTGGCCGCCGTCATCGGTGCGGCCTGCGTGCCGGTTCTTCTCCCGGACCAGCCCTATGTCGTGAACACCCTCACGCTGACCCTGTGCACCGTCATTCCGGCGATTGGTCTCAACCTGCTCTACGGCCAGGCCGGCCTGTTGTCGCTCGGGCACATGGCCTTCACGGGAATTGGCGGTTACACCGCCGCGCTCCTCATGAAAGGTGCGGGCTGGGCCTTGCCGGAGGCGATGCTCGCCGCCGCGATTGTCGCCGGCTTCGCGGGTTTCCTCGTCGGCATCCCCTGCCTCAGGCTGCGCAGCCACTTCTTCGTCATCGTGACGCTTGGCGTCGGGATGATCGTCTATACGTTCTTCAACAACCTCGACGGGATTACCGGTGGAGCGCAAGGCCTGCCCGGTGTTCCGCGCCCACGTCCTTTGACGATCGGTGACTTTACCATCGAATTCAGAACGCCCCGCGGTTTCTACTGGCTCGCGCTCCTGACCACGCTCGGAACCTTGCTCGTTCAGTGGCTCATCGCGCGGTCGCCATTCGGCTTCTCACTCAGCGCCATCCGCCAGGATGAGACCATGGCGGCGTCGCGCGGGGTCGACGTCTTCGCGCATAAGCTGGCCGCCTTCGTCATCGCCTCCGCCATTGCAGGCGTGGGCGGCGCGCTCAGCGTCACCTTCCTGCGTGTCGCGGCCCCGACCATGTTCGATCTGCATGCCAGCATGAATATCGTCGCCATCGTGCTCGTCGGCGGCCCCGGCTATCTCGCCGGCCCTATCCTCGGCGGGTTCATCTTCATCGCCCTGCCGGAATTCCTGCGTGTCGCGGCAGAATTCCGCCTGATCATCTTCGGCTTCGTGCTCGTTTTCATCGCCCTCTTTGCCAATCGTGGCCTCATCGGCCTTGCCGACAGCCTCTTGTCGAAGATGAAGCGGGATCGCGTTGCGGATGAGCAACCGGGCGCAAGCCCCCACGCCGTGAAGAGCGAGGGATAGACCGATGGCGCCAATCCTTGAGGTTTCAGCCATCGCCAAGCGTTTTGGCGGCGTGGTCGCCCTGGACGGCGCGGGCTTCAGCGTCGACAAGCCGGGGATCGTCGCCTTGATCGGGCCGAATGGAGCCGGCAAGACGACCTTGTTCGACATCATCTGCGGGCGCCAGAATGCCGACAGCGGGGAGGTGCGCTTCATGGGCGAGCGTGTCGACGGCCTGCCGCCGTTCCGTCTCTCCCGGCTGGGCTTCGCCCGCAGCTTTCAGGAATGCCGCGTGCTGCCCGAGGCGACCTGCCTGGAGAACATGCTCTTCTCTGCCCAGGACAAGACCCTGCGCAGCGAGATGGCCGGCATATTCCGCGGACGCGCGCATAACCGCAACACGGTGGACAAGGCCCGCGAGCTCTTGGCGATGGTCGGTCTCGAACGCTTCTCCAACAGGCCGGCGAGCGACCTCTCCTTCGGCCAGAAGCGTCTTGTCGAGATCGCCTCGACGCTGATGGGCGCCCCCAAGGTCCTGCTGCTCGACGAGCCGGCCTCCGGCGTCAACCCGACATTGCTGAATATACTGCACGACTTCCTGCTCGATCAGGCACCGAAGATGGGCCTCCTGCTCGTCGTGATCGAACATAACATGGAATTCATCATGTCGGTCGCCGAGCGTATCGTTGTCCTGCACCAGGGCAGGGTCCTGGAGGATGGCCCGCCGGCCGCTATTCAGGCCAGCCCCCAGGTCATCGAAGCCTATTTGAGCTGATATCACAGATGAGCGAACAGACATCGAAGCCCATCCTCGCCATCCGCGACCTCAAAGCCGGCTACGGTGGCGGCCGCATGATCGTCAACGGCGTCGACATCAACGTGGGCGCCGGCGAGATCGTCTGCGTCATCGGCCAGAACGGCGCCGGTAAATCGACATTGCTCAAGGGCATCGTCAACCTGATCCAGCTGCGGCAGGGCACCGTGCAACTCGATGGCAAGGATGTCACCGACCTTCCCGCCCAAAAGCTGCTGCTGGAGGGCCTGGCCTATATCCCCCAAGGCCGGAGCATATTCCCGCGACTGACCGTTGCCGAGAATATCAGGATGGGCGGCTACCTGATCAAGGACCGCGCTGTCCTGAAGCGCCGGCATGAGGAAATGGAAGCGATGTTCCCGGCGCTGGCCGAGCTGCGTGGCCTTCAGGCCTCGAGCTTGTCCGGCGGCCAGCAGCGGCAGCTCGAGCTCGCGCGCACCCTCATGATGGATCCCAAGGTCTTGATGCTCGATGAGCCGTCGATCGGGCTCGCGCCGCGTATCGTCGATCAGGTCTTCACGGTATTGCGCGACCTCGCCAAGCTCGGCAAAGCTGTTCTCATGGTCGAGCAGAATGTTCGCAAGGCGCTTGCTGCGGCCGACCGCGGCTATGTCCTTGAACTCGGCAAGGTTCGTCTTGAGGATCGCGCGCAGGCGCTCTTGGACGACGAGCGGGTTGCGCAGCTCTACATGGGCATGCGTCCCACCGCCGCGTAGCGCATTTTCAAACGGAACCACCGCGTCATTCAGGAGCGGGCGAACCGCTCGCGCGTCTACGATCCCGCCGGCGCCTGCGGCAGGAGATTTTTCAGCTCCCGGCGCAGCACTTTGCCCATGCTGTTGCGGGGCAATGTCTCGACGAAGATGAACGCCTTCGGCACCTTGTAACGCGAGAGCCGCGCCCGGCAGAGCTCGGCCAGCTCGTCAGGCGTCACGGCAGCGCCAGGCCGCAGGCCGACGAAGGCTGCAACGGCTTCGCCCCAATAGGCATCGGGCACGCTCGTCACGGCGCATTCGGCTACGCCGGGATGCGCGAGCAGGATCTCCTCGATTTCGCGCGGATAAATGTTCTCGCCGCCCGAGATGATCATGTCGTTCTTGCGATCAACCAGATACAGGTAGCCTTCCTCGTCGATCCGCGCGAGATCGCCGCTGATGAACCAGCCGTCGCGGAAGGCCTCGGCCGTCTGCTCGGGAAGATTGAGGTAGCCTGAAAACATATAGGGCGAGGCAATCGCCAGCTCACCGACCTCGCCGGGGCCGGCCTGCCGCCCATCCGCCGTCATCACCTTGAGGCGCGTCAGGGGAAGGGGCAACCCGACGCAGGCGATCTTGCGCAACTGATCCTGCGGACGCAGGCATGATGTCACGCCCGCCTCGGTCGAGCCGTAGCGCTCATAGAGCTTTCCTTCGCCGAAATAGGCGATCGCTTCCTGTTTCAGGGTCTGGGACAGCGGCGCGGTGCCGGATGCGACGGTGCGCAGCGAACGCGTATCGAACTGGCTCGCCTTGCTGCCGAGATTGCGCAAGGCGGCAAGATGCGTCGGAACCATATAGACCGACGTCGCCTGCAAACGGGTAATTGTCGCCAGTAGAACCTCGATATTGAACTTGGCAAGAATTTCCACCGTTCCGCCGAAGAATACCGGTGCCAGCGCCATGAGAAGACCGGCGCCATGAAACATCGGGGTTGTCGCAACGGCACGATCGTCCGGCGTATAACTGCCATGCTCGGCGGCCAGGCAGAAGGCGGACAATACGCGGCTGCGATGCGAGAGCAAGACGCCCTTGGGGCGTCCCGTCGCGCCGGATGTATAGGGAATACTGAAGATATCGGTCTCACTGACGTCCACCGGGCAGAGCCGCGTCGACGATCTGGCCAACAGATCCTCATAGAGCGGCCCGAGCGGAATGACCTTTTCAACGCTGGCGGGTATCGCGGCGCGCGCCTTCTCTTCAAGCGCCGGATCGACGAAGAGCACGCGCGCCCCGGAATCCTCGCAGATGAAGCGGATTTCCGGCTCGGAGGCCGCAGGGCCGATCGCCGCCGTGGCAACGCCGGCCGACGACAATCCGGCGATGATCTCCATATATTCCAGGCAGTTCGGCGCAAGGATCGCGGCACGGTCGCCATGCCAAAGTCCGAGCCCGTCGTGAGCGAGAATGGCAAGCCGATCGATCCGCTCGATGAGACCCGCAAAGGTCAGGCGCCGCTCACCGGCAATGATCGCCGTCTTCGCTGGTGTCCGGCCGGCCGCCGCCCGGATGCCGTCGGCGACGATCATGCCCCTTGCGGAGCCGCTACGAACATCACTGGACGGACCGGTCGAATGCATCATGTTCCACTCTGTATTCTACTACGCGAGCGACACTCGCACCCGACGGCTTACTGGCGCAGGGTCGCGTTGCGGAGCGCACAGTTTCGTTTGTATTATCAATAAGACATACAAGTCCTCGTCGGACGGGTAAAGCGCCAACTACGCCGCCCTCGGCCCTCGCACAGGGCGCGGCGTAATCGTGCCAGCCCCATACCCGGGGAAGACGTGCAGGATGACACGCGCATTCCGGGCCAATTCTGGATAGCTTTGCCCCGACACAATGATCTCGGCAGCAAAATACGGGCTACGGCTTGCCTTTCCTGGCTTCAGCCGTCTGCATGGTGAGTTCGCTTAGCGTGCTGCTCATTGTCTCCACCGTCTGCGACGGGCTCAGCACCATTTCAAGCTGATAGCGGTCAGGACGATAATAGGCCGTCAGATATTCGATCGGCTCGTCGGCCTGGTCGCAAACCACGCGCTGCACCTTCAAGAGCGGCGCACCGATTTCGGTCGAAAGCCGCGTGGCCATGTTCTGATCGGCAAGGGTCGCCGTGATGCTCTGCCGCGCATGGCCGATCTTGACGCCGGAGCGCTTGATCAGGGACAGCATCGGCGTCCGCGCGAGGCTTGCGCGATCGAAGGTCCGGCCGATCCGCGCGGGAATGACCGTGACAAGGAGCGATATCGCAAAGTCGCCGAAATAGCGGACGCGCTGGGACTGCTGGACCTCCGTGCCCACCGGCAGCTCGAGCGCCTCGGCCTCCATCTGGGTCGCGGGCCCATAGCCGAACTCCATCACCTTGACGGTCGTGGTCTGGCCCATCACAGCCGCTCCTTCGAGCCAGGCCGCAACCGAGGCCCGCAGCGGCGGGGTCGGCGGTCGATACTGAACGATGGTGCCGCGCCCGCGCGCCCGCGACACGAACCCCGCGAGCGCGAGCTCCGTCAACGCCCGCCGCGCCGTGATGCGGGACACGCCATAGAGGCTCGCGACTTCGTGCTCGGCAGGCAGAACATCCCCAACCTTGAAGGTCCCGCCGAGAATCCCGTCTCGCAGGATGAGAAAGATCTGATGATAGAGCGGGGCCTTGAGATTCGCGTTGACGCGGCTTCCTTCCTTGGCGCTAACCCGCGTCATCTCATTCCCCTTTTGCCCAGACTATTCGCCGTGAACATTGAATCAATCAACAGCAGAATCACATAACGATGCCCAATAGTAGCGACTGCGGCCGGATTTCAACTAGCCAAAAGGCCTACGGCGCCACGCTGGAAACATCCGGTGCAAGCTCCCCGCTGAAAGCGCGCGGAAACAATTCCCCCCGGGTCAGCGGTGGGCCGGCATTCGTCACCTTTCCAGCAGCCGCGGATCGAGTGCGTCGCGGAGCCCATCGCCGACAAGGTTCACAGCAAGGATGGCGATCGACAGGAACATCGCGGGAAAGGCGATCATATAGGGCTTCACCTGCCACAAGGCGCGGCCTTCGGCCATGATGTTGCCCCAGGACGGGATGGTGGGCGGCAAGCCGGCCCCGATGAAGGAGAGAATGGCCTCGGTCAACATGGCCGCGCCGCAAATATAGGTGGCCTGGATGATAACCGGCGCCATGATGTTTGGAAGAATATGGCGCAGCATGATCCGTGGCACGCTGACGCCGGTGGCCACGGCGGCTAGAACGAAGGGCTGCTCGCGCAGGCTCAAGAGGGCCCCGCGCACCACCCGGGCGACGCGCGGGATCTCGGATATGGTGATGGCCAGGATGACGTTGCCCAGTGATCCGCGGGTGAGCGTCATCAGGGCGATCGCGAGCAGGATGGGCGGGATCGACATCAACCCGTCCATCATGCGCATGATAAGGCCGTCGGTCCAACGGACGTAGCCCGCGATGATCCCGACGACGATTCCGGCGACGGCCGAGAGCATGGCGACGGCCAGCCCGACGATCAGGGAGACGCGCGTACCGTAAAGGACGCGCGAGTAGATGTCGCGACCAAGTTGGTCGGTGCCGAACCAATAAAGCGCCGACGGCGCGCGGTTGCGACGCGCGGGCGACAGGGCCGCGGGATCGACCGTTCCAAGCAGCGGCGCTGCAATCGCGACGATCACAAGGATGGCGAGAATCACGGTTCCCACGAGCAGCGCGCGGTGGCTTGCCAGACGCCGCAATGTCTTAACCCAGCCGTCGGATGCAGTTTCCGGGCGCATAGCCGCTCCTTCAACAGTCATGGCGCCCCCCTAATACCGGATGCGGGGATCAAAGACGGTGTAAAGAACATCAACCGCAAGGTTGATCAGTACATAGGTGATGCTGAAAACCAATACGATACCCTGAATAACCGGGTAGTCTCGCCTCAGGATCGCATCAACCGTGAGACGTCCAAGGCCCGGAATGGCGAATACGCTCTCGGTCACGACGGTGCCGCCGATCAGCAGCGCCACCCCGATCCCGATGACGGTGATGATCGGCACGGCGGCATTCTTCAAGGCGTGCACGAACAGGACGGCCCGATGGCCGAGGCCTTTGGCACGGGCGGTGCGTACATAGTCCTGTGTCAGGACCTCGATCATCGCGGCGCGCGCTATACGCGCGATAAGCGCAATATAGACGCCCGACAGGGCCAGGACCGGCAAGATCAGATTGCCGAGAAACGGGAGGAGGCCTGCGTCGAGCGGCGTATAACCTTGAACGGGCAACCATCCGAGCTCGACCGCGAAGACATAGGCGAGCAGATAGCCGACAACGAAGACCGGAACCGAGAAGCTGAGAACGGCGCCTGCCGTGACGACGTGATCGACCCATGAGCCGCGCCGCCAGGCGGCGAGAACGCCGACAGGAACGGCGATGGTGACGGAAAAAGCGATGGTGAGAACCATCAGCGACAAGGTTGGACCAACCCGCTGGCCGATCATATGCGCGACCGGCAGGCTGGTGAAAATGGAATGGCCCAGATCCCCCTGCGCGACCCGCACGAGCCAATCCCAGAAGCGGATGAGAAAAGGCTGGTCCAGCCCCAGCGCTTGGCGAATGCGGGCGACATCGTCCGCGCTGGCGTGATCCCCGGCAATGATGAGCGCCGGATCACCCGGCGCCAGATAGAGCAGGCTGAAAACGAAGAACGCGACGAACAGCATGACCGGAATGGTCGATAAGATCCGGCGAATACAGTAGTTCACCATTGCGCATACGATCCTGGCATTCGCGCACCCGGGCTATGCAACCCGCTCCATGATCAGGCCTCCATGATCAGGCCTGGGCCGACATCCCGCCGTCGACGAACAACACTTGCCCGGTGACGAAAGCGCTCGCCGGTGACACCAGGAAGAGCGCGGCAGCCGCGACATCCTGCGGCGTCGCCCAGCGGCCGAGCGGCGTCCGCTGCTTCACGAAGGCATCGACGGCCGGATCGAGCGCCGCCGTTTCCGTCATCGCTGTCCGCACGGCGCCCGGCGCAACCACATTGCAGCGAATGCCGCGCGGGCCGAGATCGACGGCCAGGGCCCGGGCGAGGCCGGCAAGACCGGCCTTCGTCGCGGAATAGAGCGCATTGTTCGGCCGCGCGATCTGGCCGAGCATGGACCCTGTGAGCAGGATGCGCCCGCCGCCGCGCGCCTCCATCACGGGCGCAACCGCCTGCGCCAGAACGAGCGCCGCGCCGAGGTTGACGTCCATCAGGCGGCTGATCTCGGCCCTGTCGAACTGGCCGACTGGCTTGCGCAACGATTGCCCGGCATTGCCGACAGCGATGTCGAGGCCGCCATGGCGCTCGACGATCTCGGCGACAGCGGCTGCGACCGCGCTGGGATCGGTCACGTCGAATGCAATCGCAGAAACGGAAAGGCCCTGCGCGGCCAGCTCCGACCGGCTTGCCTCGAGCTGTCCGGGGTCGCGCGCGTTGAGAACGACATGCGCGCCCGCCTTCGCCAGAGCAAAGGCGATGGCTTGCCCGATACCGCGCGAGGCGCCGGTAACAAGGGCGATGTCGCCGGACAGGCGAAAATGATCCGTCTCATCCGATTGCAAGAAAAACCCCCTCGAACTCGGCCTTAAATGGCTCTTGCGGTTAGTGTTTGTTTGTATTGTAAATATAACATTAGCAGCGGGTCATCCGAGCGACAACGCCAAAGTGCGAACAGGGGCCGTCGCTAAGCGCCGCGTGCGGCGCCGGCCGCGCGCCGGAATAACCATGAAAAACGAAAACCAGAGGAGTGGGGCGATGCGTAGACGGGAATTCTTGAAGGGGAGTGCTGCGCTCGGCGTAGCGGCCATCGCGGCACCAGCCGTCATCGCGGCGGAGCGGCAGCGCGTGCTCAAATTCGTGCCGCAGACGGACGTCGCAGGTCTCGATCCCGTCTGGACGCCAACCTACCCCGCGCGGGACCATTCGCTGATGGTCTTTGATACCTTGTTTGCACAGGACGACAGTTATCGCGCCGTGCCGCAGATGGTCGACGGCGTCGTCACGGAGAACGACGGCCTCACCTGGAAACTGACACTGCGCCCCGGGCTCGTCTTTCACGACGGGTCGCCCGTGCTCGCTCGCGATTGCGTCGCGAGCATCCAGCGCTGGGCGAAACGGGATTCCTTCGGCGGCGCGCTGATGGCTGCCACCAACGAGCTGTCCGCCGCCGACGACAAGACGATCGTCTTTAGCCTGAAACGTCCGTTCCCCCTCCTGCCGGATGCGCTCGGCAAGTCATACCCGCGCATATGCCCCATGATGCCCGAGCGGCTGGCGAAGACGGACGCCTTCACCCAGATCACGGAAATGGTCGGCAGCGGGCCGTTCAAGTTCGTCGCCAATGAACGGGTGGCGGGCGCGCGTCTCGTCTACGAGCGCTTCGACGGTTATGTGCCGCGCCCGAACGGCACGGCGCAATGGACATCCGGTCCCAAGGTCGTCCATTTCGACCGCGTCGAATGGACGATCATTCCCGACCCTTCGACCGCGTTCTCCGCCCTGAAGTCGGGCGAGATCGACTGGTGGTGGACGCCCGACGCCGATCTCCTGCCGGCACTGCGCGGCGACAAGAGCGTCAATGTGCGCGTCGCCGACCCGACGGGGCAGATCGGCACGCTGCGCTTCAACCATCTCATCGCGCCGTTCAACAATGCGGCACTCCGGCGTGCGGTTCTCGGCGCCATCGACCAGCGCGACTTCATGACGGCCATCGTCGGCGACGACAAGACCCTGTGGCATGATGGCGTCGGCTATTTCTGCCCCGGCACGCCCTATGCGAGCGATGCGGGCATGGCGGCGCTGACCGGGCCGCGCGATCTCGAGAAGAGCAAGGCGGCCGTGAAGGCAGCCGGCTATAACGGCGAGAAGGTCGTCGTGCTCGCCCCGGCGGATATTCCCAATCTGAAAGCGCTGGCCGACATGACAGCCGACATGCTGACGAAGATCGGCTTCAATGTCGACTATCAGGCCATGGGATGGGGGGCGCTGGTCCAGCGCCGCTTCAAGGAAGATCCGGTTGAACAGGGTGGCTGGAACATCTTCAGCACATTCTGGAGCGGTATGGACCAGTCGACGCCGGCCGGCCACGCCTTCATTCGCGGCAATGGCAAGCCGACCGGACCGGGCTGGCCAACCGCCCCGAAGATCGAGGCGCTGCGCGATGCCTGGCTCGCGGCTTCCGACGAAGCCACGCGCAAAAAAATCGCCGCCGATATGCAGTTGCAAGCCTTCGAAGACGTGCCCTATGCACCGCTGGGGCAGTATTTCTTTGCCACCGCCCATCGCGCCGATCTGACCGGCATGCTCAACGGCCTGCCGGCCTTCTGGAACGTCAAGCGCGGCTAGATGTGCGCGGCTGATTTTACGAACGAACCACTGTCATCCCGGGGCGGGCCGACAGGCCCGAACCCGGGCTCCTCGCTGGTGCGAGGCCCCGGAATGACGGTGGGGGTGAGGCAATTGTCCCGATCCGTGCGATGATGAGCCATCAAGGACCTGGAGGAGGCCCCTATGGCGGTCAACACACGCATTCTGCTCGCCGCCCGGCCGGAAGGCGCGCCGAAGCCGAGCGATTTCAGGATCGAAGATATCCCCGTGCCCGAGCCTCGGGACGGAGACGTGTTGCTCAAGATTCTTTATCTTTCGCTCGATCCTTACATGCGCGGCCGGATGAGCACGGCCAAATCCTACGCAGCCCCGGCGGCGATCGGCGACGTCATGCCGGGCGGCACGGTGGCGCGCGTGGAGACATCGCGTCATCCGGACTTCGTGGAGGGCGATATCGTGCTCTCCTATTCGGGTTGGCAGAGCTATGCGCTGTCCAAAGGCGCGGGGCTGCGCAAGCTGGACCCGGCGGTTGCGCCTGTCAGCACGGCGCTCGGAGTGCTCGGGATGCCGGGCTTTACCGCCTGGTCCGGCCTGCTGCTGATCGGCGAGCCCAAACCGGGAGAGACCGTCGTCGTGGCGGCGGCAAGCGGCGCAGTCGGTTCAGCCGTCGGACAGATCGCGCGAATCAAGGGCGCACGCGCCGTCGGCATCGCCGGCGGGCCGGAGAAATGCGCCTATGTTCGCGACGCCCTCGGCTTCGATGCGGCCATCGATCATCACGCCGTCGACTTCCCCGCGCAACTGGCCGCGGCCTGCCCCAACGGCATCGACGTCTATTTCGAGAATGTCGGCGGCGCGGTCTGGGAGGCCGTCTTTCCGCTGCTCAACAAACATGCGCGCGTGCCGGTGTGCGGTCTCATCGCCGGCTACAACGCCACGTCACCGAGCGGGAGCGGCCCGGACCGGCTTCCCGTGCTCATGCGCGAGATCCTGAGCAGGAGCCTCTTGATCCGCGGCTTTATCCAGACCGAATTCGCCGCCGCCCATGAGGCGCAGTTCCTGCGCGAGGCCGGCGCATGGGTTGGATCCGGACAGCTGCGCTACAAGGAGGATATCGTCGAAGGTCTCGCCAACGCGCCAGAAGCCTTCATCGGGCTGCTCGAGGGGCGGAATTTCGGCAAGCTGATCATCCGGGTCGCCCCCTGACAGGCGGGCCAGCCGCGCCCGGCATTGCAAGCACGAGCATGTTCGAGCGAGAGCGCAAGGGATCGCCGGCGCTGCAATCACGCGCGCCGCACTGCCGCAGTCTGTGAAGGTTGTTCCTGATTGCGCGTCAAGGCGCCCGTCGCGCCGAAAGCCTGGCCGATGCCGATCGCCACAGGTTGCGAGAGACCGATCGAGGCGACCACAGCCGCCAGGTCCTTCAGGCGCGTGGAGACGAGCGTCTGTTCGGGGCGACTGAGTGCGGATGCGACGGCGGCGGGCGTGTCGGCGGACAGGCCATGCGCGACGAGGCGGTCTGCGATCGCGCCCGCCGTCCGGCCGCTCATGTAAAAGATCGTCGTTGCCGAGGGATCGGCGATGGCCCGCCAGTCGACGTCCTCCGGCAGGCCGCCGCGGCGGGAGTGCCCGGTCACGAATCGCACGGATTTGGCATGGTCGCGGTGCGTCAGCGAAATGCCAAGCGCCGCAGCCATGGCGATGCCCGCGGTGATGCCGGGGACGATGTCCACCGGTATGCCTGCCGCCTGCAGCTGTGCAATTTCCTCACCGGCGCGGCCGAAGAGGGTGGGATCGCCGGATTTCAGGCGCACGACCCGTCTGCCCGCGCCGGCGAGCCGCACCATCAGGTCGTTGATGTCATCCTGGCGGCAGCTCTCGCGACCGCCGCGCTTGCCCACCAGGATGCGCTTGGCCTCCCGCCGCGCAAGCTCGAGCACCTCGTCTGAGACGAGATCGTCGAACAGGATGACATCCGCGCCCTGCAGCGCGCGAACGGCCTTCAGCGTCAGCAGTTCGGGATCGCCGGGACCCGCGCCGACGAGCGTGACGCGCCCACGGCCGATATCCGCATTCGCGGCGATCTGGTCGATCGCGGCGACAAGGTCCTGGGCGTCCTCCGCGCGTGGAGCCGGACCGAAGGCTCGGTCGCTGAAGCGCTCCCAGAAATCGCGCCGTCCTCGGCCCGGCCGCAGCCTCTCCGCGATGGTTGCCCGCATGGCCTGCGCCAGGGCCGCCCAATCGGCGAGCGATGCGGGCAGCAGGGTCTCGATCTTCCGCCGCAGTGCCTGGCCGAGGACCGGGGCTGCGCCATCGGTGGAGATGCCCACGACGACAGGCGAGCGGTTGACGATCGTGCCGAAGCTGAACTGACAGAAGGCTGGCCGATCGATGACATTGACCGGTACGCCGGCCGCCCGCGCCGCTCGCGAGAACGCCTCCGCCTCGGCGTCGCTCGCCGCGTCGATGACGGCGATGGCGCCATCCGCGAAGATGTCGGCGCCCCAGGGCCGGTCGTGATGGACGTAGCTGTGGCAGTCAGGGTCCTCCAAGCGCTCGACGAAGACCCGGGCCAGATCCCCGTGCCGCGCATAGACATGGACGCAAGCCCCGGCAGCGGCCAGAAGCTCCGCCTTCCATGCGGCCGCCTCCGTGCCACCGGCAACGATCGCCCGCTTGCCCCTGAGCGCGAGAAAGATCGGCAGGACCGCGAGCGGCGCCATGCGCGCGGGCGCCCGCGCGACGGGGGTGCGTTCACTCGGCTGCCTGGAGACGATGTGCATCGATAATCCCCCTGATTTCGGCGCGGCAGGAGCCGCAATTGGTGCCCGCCTGCAGCCTTTCGCCGACCGCCGCGACGGTCGTGCAGCCCGCCCCGACGGCCGCGGCGATCTGATTGACGCCGACACCGAAACAGGAGCAGACCGTCGCGCCGCGGTCGGAGGCACCGGCCACCGGACGCCCGGCGATGACGGAGAAGCGTGTGGGCTGGTCGGGACAATCGGCGGCGAGTTGCTCGACCGCCCAACTGCGGGAGACAGCGACAGCGTCGCGTGCCAGATAGAGTGCCGCCGCGAGACGGCGCCCTTCGAAGCAGGCGAAGCGATGCCGGCCCAAGGCCTCATCGTGGTAGACGAGCGTCTCGGCCTCCGGCGAGGCCGCGAACAGCCCCCGCGCGAGACCGGCCCAATCCCTGTCGCCGGCGAAGGCGAGTTCGACGCGCCAGCCGGCCTCGCACCGGGCGAGGCTCCAGTAATCCGCCGGGATCCCGTCCGGCTTGTGGCGCAGGACGGCAAATCCGTACCACTGCGCCGGAAAGCGGGTGACGGTGGCCCTGGAATGCTTCAGCGCCGGCTGCCCCGAATGCGGATCGGTCGCGGGCGCGACGAGAACGCCGACGCGCGCGTTGGAGGCGAACTGGTCTGTCCAGTGGATCGGCACGAAGATCGATCCGGGCGCCTGCCGCCGGGTCACGAGCGCCCGGACAAGGATAGCGCCACGCGGCGTCGCGACCCGCACGATGTCCGCATCGCCGATGCCATGCCGAGCGGCATCGTGGGGATGGATCTCGACGAATGGCTCGGCGAGGTGCTGCGAGAGCCGCGGGCTTTTGCCCGTCCGCGTCATCGTGTGCCAGTGGTCGCGTACGCGTCCGGTATTGAGGATGAGCGCGGACGCGTCCTGCGGCCACGTCTCGGCTTGAGCGGCGATGGCGATGAAGCGGGCCTTGCGATCCGGCGTGAAGAAGCCGCCCCCGGCGAAGAAGCGGATGTCGCCGGGCGCCTTCGCCTGCTGCGCCGTTTTCGTCTCCCGCGCCGCTGGCGCCGGCCACTGGAACGGCGTCAGCGCATCGTATTCTGCCGTACCGATAGCGGCATGGGCGCCGATGTCGAAATCGCGCGCGCCGTTATTGTCGTAGGCGGACAAAGCCGCGTGTTCGGCGAAGATCGCAGCCGGGCCGGCATAGGAAAAGGCGGATCGGAAGCCCATTCTCCTGGCGACCTCGGCGACGATCCACCAATCCGGCCTTGCTTCCCCCGGCAAGGGCAGGAAGGGGCGCTGGCGCGAGATGCGCCGCTCCGAATTCGTCACCGTGCCGTCTTTTTCGCCCCAGGCAGCGGCCGGCAGCCTGACATCCGCGTAATGTCCCGTGTCGGTCGCCGCCAGGACATCCGAGACGACGACGAAGGGACAGTCCGCGAGGGCGGCGCGCACCTGATCGGCATCGGGCATGGAATCGACCGGATTGGTGGCCATGATCCACAGCGCCTTGACGCGCCCGTCGGCCACCGCCCGGAACAGGTCGACCGCCTTCAGCCCCGGCTTGTCCGCAATCGCCGGGGCCTTCCAGAAGCGTTGCACCCGCTCGCGATGCAGGGGATTGCCGAGCTCCATATGGGCGGCCAGCATATTGGCCATGCCGCCGACCTCGCGGCCGCCCATTGCATTGGGCTGGCCCGTCACCGAGAACGGCCCGGCGCCGGGCTTGCCGATGCGCCCTGTCGCGAGGTGACAGTTGATGATGGCATTGACCTTGTCGGTGCCCGCGGCCGACTGGTTGACGCCCTGGCTATAGACCGTCACCACCTTCGGGGTTTGGGCGAACAGCCGGTAGAAGCGGTCGAGGTCGGCCGGTCGTATCCCCGTGCGGTTGGCGATCTCCATCCGGCCGAACGCGCGTGCGGCCGCGAGCGCGGCGTCGAACCCCGTCGTGTGGCGCTCGATATAGGCCGCATCCAACGCTCCCTGATCGGCGAGATAGGCGAGGAGCCCGGCGAAGAGCGCGACATCGCCGTCCGCGCGGACAGGCAGATGCAGATCGGCGCTATCGGCAGTCATGGTGCGGCGCGGATCGATCACCACGACCCGCATGTCCGGCCGCTTCTCCCTGGCAGCGGCGATGCGCTGGTAGAGGACGGGATGGCACCAGGCGAGATTGCTCCCGACCAGGACGATAAGATCGGCCTGTTCGAGATCCGCGTAGGTGCCGGGAACCGTATCCGCCCCGAAGGCGCGGCGGTGCCCGGCGACCGATGACGCCATGCAGAGCCGCGAATTCGTGTCGATATTGGCCGAACCGATAAAGCCCTTCATCAGCTTGTTGGCGACGTAATAGTCCTCGGTGAGGAGCTGGCCGGACACGTAGAGAGCAACCGAATCCGGCCCATGGATCCGGACCGTCTCGCTGAACCGCCCGGCGACGAGATCCAGCGCCTCATCCCACGGCGCCCGCCGGCCGTCGATTTCGGGATAGAGCAACCGCCCGTCGAGCCCCGTGGTCTCCGCGAGGGCAGAGCCTTTCGAGCAGAGGCGGCCGAAATTGGCGGGATGGTCGGGATCACCCCGGACCTCCACGACGCCGCCCGCATCGGCCTTCGCCAGAACGCCGCATCCCACCCCGCAATAGGGGCAGGTCGTTTTCACCGGGCTCGCGTCCGCGATCGCCATGGCCGGTTATGCCGCCTTGTCCGCGATCGCATCGAGCGCGATGAATAGACGCTCGCCCTCGACGTTCACAGGAATGGTCCTTACCGCGCCTTCATCGGCGCCGAGCGCCTTGCCGGTCTCGAGCGAGATGACCCAGTTGTGCAGCGGGCAGGTGACGGCGGCGCCATGGACTAGTCCCTGGCTCAGGGGGCCGCCCTTGTGCGGACATTGGTCCTCGATGGCGAAAATCTGATCATCCGCCGTCCGGAAGACGGCGATCCTGCCCTGCGGGGTCTGAACGCAGCGGGCGCCGCGGCGCGGGATGTCCTTCATCGAACCGATAGCGAACCATGTCATGGCGTTTACTCCGCTGCTGCCGCGTATCCGACGGTCGCCATCGGCTTGAACTCATGCTTGTCCTTGCCGGAAACCCGCTCGGACCAGGGATCGACCTGCGCGAAACGCTGCGAAAAGACGAAGCGGTCGAAATAGCCCCTGCGCCTCTCCCGATCGTCGAGGGTCTGGCGTTTGATCTCGGCGATGCCGACGCGCTTTGCCCATTTGTAGATGCGCTCGTGATAGCGCGCCTGCTCGCGATACATCTGGGTGAGCGCGACGATCACCTCGAGCGCCTCGTCCTCGGTTCTGACGAGGCCGAGGACCTCCGTGCCCTTGATGTCGAGGCCCGCGGCACCGGCGAAATGGATCTCGAAACCGGAATCGACGCAGATCACGCCGACGTCCTTGCAGGTTGCCTCCGCGCAGTTGCGCGGGCAGCCGGAGACCGCCATCTTCACCTTGGCCGGTGTCCACGAGCCCCACATGAATTTCTCGATGCGGATGCCGAGCCCGGTCGAATCCTGGGTGCCGAAGCGGCACCAGTCGGAGCCGACGCAGGTCTTCACTGTCCTCAGGCCCTTGGCATAGGCGTGGCCCGAGACGAAGCCGGCCGCGCCGAGGTCCGCCCAGACGGCCGGGAGATCCTCCTTCCGGATGCCGAGCATGTCGATGCGCTGGCCGCCGGTGACTTTGACGGCCGGGATGGCGAATTTGTCGACGACATCGGCGATGGCGCGCAGTTCTCGGGCCGAGGTCATGCCGCCCCACATGCGGGGCACCACAGAATAGGTGCCGTCCTTCTGGATATTGGCGTGGACGCGCTCGTTGACGAAACGCGACTGGTAGTCGTCGGCATATTCATCCGGCCAATCACAGACGAGATAGTAGTTGAGCGCCGGCCGGCATTTGGCGCAGCCGCAGGAGGTCTTCCATTCCAGCTCCTGCATGACCGCCGGGATGGTCTTCAGACCCTTGGCCTTGATGAGCCGGCGCACGTCGTCGTGCCCGAGGCTCGTGCAGGAACACATCGGCTGAACGGCGGCGGGGTTGTAGCTGTCGCCGAGCGTCAGCACCATCAACTGCTCGACGAGCCCCGTGCACGAGCCGCAGGAGGCCGACGCCTTGGTATGGGCGCGGACGTCGTCGAGCGAGGTCAACCCCTTGCCTGCGATCGCGCCCGTGATCTTGCCCTTGCACACGCCGTTGCAGCCGCAGATCTCCGCATCATCCGGCAAGGCTGCAACGGCCGCCATAGGGTCCAGGGGGGCCCCTCCCTGGTAGGCCTGTCCGAAGATGAGCGTGTCGCGCATTTCGGAGATGTCCGTCTGCTTCTTCTTCAGGTCGTTGAACCAGGCCCCATCGGCCGTCTCGCCGTAGAGCACCGTGCCGATGATCCGGTTGTCCTTCAGGACGAGGCGCTTGTAGACCCCGGCGGATGCGTCGCGCAGCACGATCTCCTGGCGGTCGTCGCCATCGGCGAAATCGCCCAGCGAGAACAGGTCGATACCCGTGACCTTGAGCTTGGTGGGGGTATCCGCATGGACGAAGGCGGCGGTGTCGTCGCCGGCCAGCCGGGACGCGGCGACCCGCGCCATCTCATAGAGGGGCGCGACGAGCCCGTAGACCTGCCCACCCACCTCGGCGCATTCGCCGATCGCGAGAATGTCCGGATCGGACGTGCGCATGGCGTCGTCGACGACGATGCCGCGGTTGACGGCAAGGCCGGCATCCCTGGCGAGGGCGGCATTCGGCCTGATGCCGACGGCCATGACCACAAGGCTCGCGGGGACGACCGAGCCGTCGGCCAACGCCACCCCCTCGACGCGGGGATCACCGATGATCGCCTGCGTATTGGCCTTGGTGATCACCTTGATGCCGCGCTCCTCGACCGCCTTCTGCAGGAGGTAGCCGGCTGCCGGATCCAGCTGCCGCTCCATCAGGGTCGGCATGACGTGCAGCACGGTGACGTCCATGCCGCGCGCGTTGAGGCCGGCCGCGGCTTCGAGCCCCAGCAGGCCCCCGCCGATGACGACCGCCTTCGCCCGCGACTGCGCGGCGAGCAGCATCGCATGGACGTCGTCGAGATCGCGGTAGGTGAGGACCCCCGGCAGGTTGTTGCCGGGAACCGGGATGATGAAGGGGACGGACCCGGTGGCAATCACCAGTCGGTCATAGCCCTCCGTCACGCCGTGGTCGGAGGTCACGGTTTTCGCCACCGGGTCGATGGCGATGATCCTGTGGCCCTTGTAGAGGGTGACGGCGTTGTCGACGTACCAGCGATCGCCGTGGATGACGATCTCTTCGTAGCTCTTCTCTCCCGACAGCACGGGCGACAGCATGATGCGGTCGTAGTTCACGCGCGGTTCGGCGTTGAAGATGGTGACCGCATAGCGGCCGGGCGCCTGCTCGAAGAGATGTTCCAGCATGCGCCCCGGCGCCATGCCGTTGCCGATGATGACGAGTTTCTCGGTCATGGCGGCCCTCACGCGGCTTCCACGAAGCGGTGACGCTCGTAGAGAAACTTGAGCACCGCCTCGCGGCATTTGAGGTAGGTTCGGTCGGAAGCGAGCGCGATGCGGCTGCGCGGGCGCTCAAGCGGAACCTCCAGCACGTCGCCGATGGTGGCAGCGGGACCGTTGGTCATCATCACGATGCGATCGGAGAGGAGGACGGCTTCGTCCACATCGTGGGTGATCATGATCACCGTATTGCCGAGCGTCTGGTGGATCTGCATGATCTGGTCCTGCAGATGCGCGCGTGTCAGGGCATCCAGCGCGCCGAACGGCTCGTCGAGCAGCAGGAGCTTCGGCTCCATGGCGAGCGCGCGGGCGATGCCGACGCGCTGCTTCATGCCGCCGGAGATTTCGCCTGGACGCTTGTCCGCCGCATGCGTCATCTGCACCAGTTCGAGATTGCGCATCGTCCATTCCCGTCGCTCTTCACGGGACTTGCTGCGGCTGAACAGCTTGTCGACCGCAAGTGCGACGTTCTCGTAGACGGTGAGCCAGGGAAGCAGGGAATGGTTCTGGAAAACGACGGCCCGATCCGGTCCCGGGTCATCCACCACCTTTCCGTCCAGGAGAACCGCGCCCACGCTGGACGGCGTCAGGCCGGCGACGATGTTGAGCAGCGTCGACTTTCCGCAGCCCGAATGACCGATGATCGAGATGTACTCGCCCTTCTCGACGCCGAGCGTGACATCGCGAAGGACTTCGGTCTTCGAACGGTCGCGCTGATAGATCTTTCCGATCCCCTCGATGGAGAGATAATGATGGGCCATGATCGTGCTCCTCAGGCTGCGCTGGTGCCGCGCGTGACGCGGTTGCCGATGAAGGCGACGATCCGGTCGAGCACGAAGCCGACCAGACCGACATAAATCAGGGCGAGAATGATGTCGCTGATGAGCGAGGAGTTCCAGGCATCCCAGATAAAGAAGCCGATGCCGACACCGCCGATCAGCATTTCGGCTGCCACAATAGCAAGCCAGGACAGACCAATACCGATCCGCAGCCCCGTAAAGATGTAAGGCGCGGCGGCCGGAAGCATGATCTTGCGGAAATACTCTATTCCATTGAGCCGCAACACGCGGGCTACGTTGACGTAATCGGCTGGAATGTTACGAATACCCACGGCCGTGTTGATGATTATTGGCCATATGGCGGTGATGAAAATGACGAAGATGGCTGACGGCTCCCCGTCGCGGAATGCGGCGAGGGACAGCGGCAGCCATGCCAGGGGTGGCACGGTGCGTAGCACCTGGAAGATCGGGTCCAGTCCGCGCATGGCGAGGCTCGATTGCCCGATAAGGACGCCGAGCGCGATGCCTGCGAAAGAGGCAAGCGCGTAACCGAGAGCCACGCGCTTCAGGCTCGCATAGAGCTGCCAGCCCATGCCCTTGTCGTTGCCGCCATTGTCGTAGAACGGGTTCACGATCAGGTTCCAGGTGTCGGTGAGCACCTGCGAGGGAGGCGGTAGCGAAGATGTCGGGCGGGAGCAGAGCAACTCCCACACAAGAACGATCACCGCCAGTGTCATGAGCGGCGGCAGAAGATGTGCCGCGACCTTGCCGATTTGGCGCTGGATGGTTTGGGCGAGGTTCTTCCGGGGTAGCGGAAGCGTATGGATCGTCGCGCCCGGGCGGGGCGACGGGGCTGCAGCGGGGAGCGTCTTTGCCGCCGTGGCTGTCATTGCGGGTTCCTTCCAGGCTGGTTCGCGGAGCGGGCGTCGCTGCGACGCGTCAGACCATGCGCTTGATGGCGAGGCTTTCGAGATAAGCGGACGGATTGGCTGGATCGAATACTTTGCCGTCGAAGAATGTCTCGACGCCCCGCGATGTTGAGTCCGGAATGGCGGACACCCCCAGTTCCTTGGCGGTCTCGCGCCACAGGTCCTCGCGATTCACCCGGTCCAAGAGCGCTTTCGTATCGGTATTCTTCGGCAGATATCCCCAGCGGATGTCCTCGGTCAGGAACCACAGGTCATGGCTGCGGAAGGGATACGAGGCGTTATCCGCCCAGTAGTGCATGATGAAGGGACTGTTCTCGACGACCTTGCCGTTGCCGTAGTCGAAGTTGCCTTTCATGCGATCGACCACGTCCTTGAACGGCGCGTTGATCCAGTTCCGCTTTGCGCAGATTTGCGCGAGTTCTTCCTTATTCGCCATGTCTTCGCACCACATCTGGGCTTCCATGATCGCCATGAGCAGCGCCTTGGTGGCTTTCGGATATTTCTCGACGAAATCCGTGCGCAGCGTGAATGACTTCTCCGGATGCTTGTCCCAGAGTTCGCCGGTCGTGAGGGCGGTGTAACCGATCCCCTGGTTCACCAGCTGGTGGTTCCACGGCTCGCAGACACAAAAGCAATCCATCGTGCCGACCTTCATATTGGCCACCATCTGGGCCGGAGGCACGGTGATCGTCTGGATGTCGCTATTCGGGTCGATACCGCCTGCCGCGAGCCAATAGCGGATCCACAAGTCATGGGTGCCGCCCGGGAAAGTGTTGGCGGCCTTCACTTCTTTGCCCGTGCCCTTCTTGGCCGCCAGGGCTGCCTTGAACGGCGTGGCGTCCACGCCGAGCTTCAGACCGGCATATTCCTGGCCCACCGAGATGCATTGGCCGGCGACATTGAGGCGCGCGAGGATGGAGAGGGGCGTCGGCTGGTTGTTCTGTGTGACAGCGCCGGATGTGATCAAGTAAGGCATGGGCGTCAGGATATGGGCACCGTCTATGCCGTTTCCCGCCGCGCCGAGCACGAGGTTGTCACGTGTCGTTCCCCACGACGACTGCTTGAGCACTTCAACATCCGGCATGCCGTGCTTGGCGAAAAACCCCTTCTCCTTTGCCACGAACAGCGGTCCGGCGTCGGTCAATGCGATGAAGCCGAGTTTGGCCCCGGACACCTCAGGGCCGGAAGCAGCGGCATAGGCACCCTGGGGCAGCAACTGGCGCCCAGCGGCCAACAGGGCGGTCGTCGCGGCGACGTCCTTCAGAAACCGGCGGCGGTTCGGCGCGAAAGTGCTCTTCAGGGTCCGGCTTGCTGTCATTTCGATCTCCTGGTCGTGCTGTCTCGGAGGCAATGCAGGGTGCAAGGTGCGAAAAAAAAGAAAAGCCGCCGGCCAGGTCCAAACGCGCTTCCCATGATGGAATCGCGTTGTCCTGATCGGCGGCTTTGCCTTGGAGGACGCCCGGCGTTGGACGTCGAATGGGGTGGCCTACTGGCCCGCAATCAATAAAGCAGGAACCGTGCCAACAACTCGAATTGGAAAGATTTCAAGGAATCCAGGGGTGGAGGCGCCGTCGGCGCGCGGATCTATCAGAGCGGAACCGACCAAAAGCTAGTCACCTGCTCGGATCGGCTGCACAGCTTCGGTGCAGGCGAGCGCCCGATCACGGCAGCGGGGATAGGCCGCCGGCCTGGGCCGCGATATAGGTGTCGATCTGGTCCGGATCGAAAATGCGCCCGTCGAAGAAGCCGTCCGGGCCAAGCACGAGGCCCGCGCCGCTCGAGCCGACGGGGGTTGCGGAGGTCAAGGCGCCCTCCACCTTGGCATTGGCGCCAGGCAGGGCGACGCCCAAGGGCTTCAGCGCCGCGCGGTAGAGGTCGGGACGGTAGCAGTCACGCGCGATCGCGGCATTCGTCGGCGTGTGCCGGATCTCGCCCCAGCGCACCATCTGGGTGTAGAACCAGAGCGCGTGGCTCTTCCAGGGGAAGTTCGCGGCCTTGTCGAAGGGCAGGAAGAAATCGTCGACCTGCCGCAGCACGCCGCCGCCGACGTCGAGCAAGCCGGTCAGCGCGCGCATCTGGATCTCGGCGG
Source organism: Chelatococcus asaccharovorans (assembly GCF_003201475.1). Lineage (GTDB taxonomy): Bacteria > Pseudomonadota > Alphaproteobacteria > Rhizobiales > Beijerinckiaceae > Chelatococcus > Chelatococcus asaccharovorans. Next base: position 170,197 of record NZ_QJJK01000010.1, read on the forward strand.
GCTGGCCGAGGAAGCCCGGCTGCACCATCAGCGCGGTCAGTTCATGGTGATTGCTGGGATCCTGGCACCAGCGCGCCGCATGATGGAGCGCGCGCAACAGGGCTGACAGGGCGTCCGGATGATCCCGGGCCCACGACTTGCGCACGCCGAGCACCTTCTCGGGGCTGGCACGCCAGATGGCCGCCTTCACCGTGGCGATGTGCCCCTTCCCGGCGACGACCGAGACGCTGTTCCACGGCTCACCGACACAGTAGCCATCGATGCGCCCCGCCGCCAGCGCATCGGCCATGAAGGGCGGTGGGACAATGACAATCTCGACTTCCCGCGAGGGATCGATACCGCAGCCCGCGAGCCAGTAGCGCAGCTCATAATTGTGCCCCGAATGCGGGTGAGTGACGGCAAAACGCAGGGGCGTCGCTTCGATGGCGGCGCGCGCGCGGATCAGCTCGCGAAGGGCGGCCCCGTTCCGCAGCGGATCGAGGTCGGGCCTGGCGCCATGGGCCGCCATTCCCTCCCAGACGGTGTTCGACACGGTCACGCAATTGCCGCCGAGCCCCAGCGAGAAGGGCACGATCGTGTCGGAGGCGAGCGGGGTGAGGCCGAGATTGCAGGCGAGCGGCATGGGGCCAAGCATATGCGCCACGTCGAAATGGCCGATCGCGATGCGGTCGCGGATGTTTGCCCATGAGGTCTCGCGGGACAGCTTGAGTTCGATGCCCTCCCGAGCGGCAAAGCCGATCTCGCGGGCGGCGATCAGCACCGCGCTGTCGAACAGTGGCATGAAGCCGGCATTGATCTCGTGGTCTGCCATTCCTAACGGCCCTCCGGCCCGAGCAGGTCGGCCGCTGTGACGAGGCCCTGCGCCACGTCGGCCAGCTTGCGGTTCTGGTTCATCGCCGTCTTGCGCAGGAGCGTATAGGCCTCCTCTTCGGAGAGCCCCCGCAACTTCATGAGAATGCCCTTCGCCCGATCGATCACTTTGCGCCCTTCGAGCTCGCTGCGCGCCTCCTCGAGCTCGCGGGCCATCCGGGAGAAGGCATTGAAACGGCTGATCGCCATATCGAGAATGGGCTTGACGCGTTCCTGCTTGAGGCCGTCGACGACATAGGCGGAAACGCCAGCCTCGACCGCTGCCTCGATCGAGGCCTTGTCCGAGCGATCGACGAACATGGCAATCGGGCGCTTCACCGCGCGGGACAGCTGGAACATGTTTTCCAGCATGTCGCGATTGGGATTTTCCAGATCGATGACGATGACGTCCGGCACGATCTCGGCAATGCGCATCGCAATGCCCGTGACGTCGTGCACGAGCGTCACATGGCTATGGCCAGCCTCCCGCAGCCCCGCCTCGATGATCGCGGCGCGAATACGATTCTCATCGATGACAAGGACTGAAAGGGACGGGGTTGCCATGCCTCATATTGCGCAAGCGAAATAATTGTGCAATGCGGCAAATGCGGGAGCCACATCACGTCCCCGCCTTTCATCCGGCTTGGATCGCCTGTCCGACGGATGTCATTTTGCGACGGTGTCATTCCCGGCCAAGGGCCGCAAGGCCCGAGCCCGGAACCGATTAACACCATGGTCTACCAGAGAGGCACAGTCCGATGCGTCTTTTCTCGGGCCGCGTGTTCATGGATCCCGGGCCCGTTGCTGCGCAACGCCCCGGGATGACCGTGGGATTCCATCCAAATACAGCATGCTCTAGCGGCTCGGAATACCGTTTTTCAACAGCCTGCTAGCTCTTTTCCCCGGCGAAGACGTCATAGGCTTCGAGCGCCCGGCCGGCATAGACGGCGCTCGGGCCGCCCCCCATCTCGACGGCGACCGACAACACCTCGGACAATTCCTCGCGGCTGGCGCCGTGGTGGATCGCATTGGCGACGTGGAACAGGATGCAGTCGCCACAGCCCTGATGCACGGCGATGGCGACGGCAACCAGTTCCTTGATCGCCGACGAGAGGGTTCCCGGCTTCGACGCCTCGCCCATCAGCGCGCGGAAAGCCGTCATGGTCTGCGGCGCCGCCTTGGCGAGCGCGCCGAAGCGCAGGTTCATCGCCTTCAACTGGCGCGGCAGATCCTCGGACGAAGTCATATCCCGCCCTCCCTCAGACGAACACCATGCCGCCGTCGACGAGCAGCGACTGGCCGGTCATGAAGTCGGAATCCGACGAGGCGAGGTAGCGCGCCACGCCGACGAGGTCGTCCGGCCGCGAAGGACGCCCCAGCACCGCGCCGGCGGCGAAGGTGTCGAAGGCCTCGTTGACATTGTGGGTCAGCCCGCTGTCGCGGAAACCCTTGTCGATCGTGTCCCACATCGGCGTGGCGACGACGCCCGGGCAGAAGGCGTTGGCGGTAATGCCCTCCTTGCCGAAGGCGCGGGCGCAGGCCTGCGTCATCGCCACCACGGCGAACTTGCTGGCACTGTAATGGGCGAGCGGCTCATAGCCCTGTTTGCCGGCGATGGAGGCGGTGTTGACGATCTTGCCGCCGCCGCCCTGCCTGCGGAAGGTCGTCACCGCCTCCTGCATACCGATCAGCACACCGAGCGCATTGACGTCGGTGACGAAGCGCCAGTCCGCCTCGGTGATGTCGAGGAAGGGCTTCGTCTGCGCGACGCCGGCATTGTTGAAGAGAACGTCGAGCCTGCCAAAGGCCTCGACGGCACGGTCGATCATGGCGCGGACCTGCGCGCGCTCGCGCACGTCCACCGCTGCGGCGATGGCCTTGCCACCCGCGGCGGTGATCTCCCCCGCGACCTTGCCGGCGGCGTCCAACGAGAGATCGGCAACCGTGATAAAGGCCCCGTCGGCGGCGAGCGCCCTGGCAATGGCGGCGCCGATGCCACCGGCCGCGCCGGTGATGACGATGCTCTTGTCCCTGAGATCAGGCATGGTTCCTCCTTGGCCGCCCGCTTGCGCCGCGGCCTTCGCTTCAATGGGGATAACGGCGCATCAGGCCGTGATGTGATTGAGCACGAGCTCGTTGACCCGGCCCGCCTTCTCCATCTGCACCATGTGGCCGGCCTCGCCGATGACGTCCACTCGCGCCCGGTCGCCGAGCGCGGCGGCATGGGCGGCCGGAATGACCTGGTCGCTCTCGCCCCAGATGACGAGCACCGGCGTTGGAGCGGCTTTCAGCGCCTCAGCGAGCACCGCGCTCTGGCGTCCGCCGGGAAATAGCGCGCTCGACAACGCCTTGAGCGCCGCGTCCACCCCGTCGAGCCGTTTGTATTTCAGAAGGTCGTCGACGAGCTGGCGGGTAACGGTTGCCGGATCGTGGAACAGATGCTCCAGCACCGGCTTGAGATCACGGCGGGAGGCAGCGGCCACGAAACCGTCGGTATAATCCCTGTTGATCTCCTCCCCGAGTCCGGCCGAGCTGATCAGCGTGATCGACGAGACGCGGCCCGGCTGGTCGAGCGCGGTCTGTGCAACAACAGCCCCGCCCATGGAATGGCCGACGAGATGCGCCGACGTGATGTCGAGCGCATCCATGAAGCCGATCAGCGCCTCGGACAGCCCCTTCAGCGAGGCGTCTTTCACCGCCTTGTCGGACTGGCCATGTCCCGGCAGGTCGAGCGCATAGACGGTGCCGGCCTCGGCCAGCGTATCGATGTTGAACAGCCAGTTGTCGAGATCACCGCCGAAGCCGTGAACGAGGATGATGGCGCGCGCGCCATCACCACCTCCTGTCTGGCTTCGCCTCGCATAGCGCAGCCGCCCGGCGGGCGTATCGACGAATTCGTAACGCGGCCCGGCCTCCTCCTCGTCGCCCGCCTCCGCCGCGTGAGCCGCGTATTCGGCGACATAGGCGTCGATCTCCTCGTCCGGCACGTCGTCCGCGGCGATGACGCCGATGAGGGCTTTCACCGGATAGACCGTATCCGGGGCACCAAGGACCCGGCGCAGTGTGCCGGTATCGCCGGCCTCCACCACGCCGGCGATCTTATCCGTCTCGACCTCGACGATTTCGTCGCCCACCGCGATCTTGGCTCCGGCTGACTTCAGCCAGCCGGTCACCTTGCCCTCAGCCATGGAGAGGCCCCATTTGGGCATGACGATCGGCTTGATGCGTTCGTTCATGACGTACTCCTTCACGCCGCGAGAGCGCGGGCGGTGGTCTTGTTCGCCGCGGCGACAATCGCGTCTGCCGAGGGGATGTAAAGGTCCTCCAGCACCGGCGAGAACGGCACGGGTGTATGCGGTGCGGTGACCATCTGCGGTGCGGCCTTCAATGCCCCGAAGGCGTTCTGCGCCACATGGGCGGCGACGTCGCCGGCAATGGAGCAGCGTGGATTGGCCTCGTCGACGACAACGAGCCGGCCGGTCGTTTCCACGCTCTCGATGACCGTGTCCCAATCGATGGGCGAGAGGGTGCGCAGGTCGATGATCTCAGCCTGCACGCCGGTCTTGGCCAGTGTCTCGGCCGCCTCCAACGCGCGATGGACCGTCAGCCCATAGCTGACGATGGTGACGTCCTTGCCCTCGCGAACCACATTCGCCTCGGCGAAGGGAATGGCGTAGCTCTCCTCCGGCACATCGCATTCGCTGCCGTAGAGCGCCTTGTGCTCGCAGAAGATCACCGGGTCGTCGTCGCGGATCGCCTGGATCAACAGTCCCTTGGCGTCATAGGCGTCGGACGGACAGACGACCTTGAGCCCGGGCACATGGGTGAACAACGGCGTCAGCATCTGCGAATGCTGCGCGGCAGCGCGGAAACCGGCACCGACCATGGCGCGGATGACCACCGGGGTCTTGGCCTTGCCGCCGAACATATATTTGAACTTGGCGGCCTGGTTCAGGATCTGGTCGAAACACACGCCCATGAAGTCGAGGAACATAAGTTCTGCCACCGGACGCATGCCGCAGGCGGCTGCGCCGATGGCCGCTCCGATATAGGCGCTCTCCGACAGCGGGGTGTCCATCAGCCGGTTGCCGTGCTTGGCGTGCAGCCCCTTGGTGACGCCGAGCACACCGCCCCAGGCATCAATCTCGCCCGGGGCGCCGGCGCCGCCGACGATGTCCTCGCCGAGCACGATAACGGTGGGGTCGCGGCGCATCTCGAGGTCCAGCGCCTCGTTGATCGCCTGCTTCATGCTGATCTTGCGGGCCATCTTGTTTCCTCTGCGGTTCTGTTCTGCAATTCTGTTGAAAGCGTTGCTCAGTAGGCGACATAGACGTCGGTGAGGAGGTCGCGCGCGGACGGCAGCGGGGCGCCCTTGGCCTGGCCGACGGCCTCGTCGATCAGGGCCGCGACCTCGCGGTCGATCAAGGCGATCTCCGCCGCACTCACCACACCCGCGGACGTGACGCGGCCCGCGAAAATCTTCAGGCAATCCCGGTTGGTGCGGTTGTAGTCATTCTCGCCCTTGGCCTTGTAGGCCTGGGCATCGCCTTCGAAATGGCCGAAGAAGCGGATCATCTTGCATTCGAGCAGCGCCGGCCCGCCGCCCTCGCGGGCGCGCTTGATGATCTCGCCCGCGGCCTCGTACACGGCGAAGAAGTCTGTCCCATCCACCGTCACCCCCGGCAGGCCGAAACCCGAGGCGCGGTCGACATAGGAATCCACCGCCGTGGCGTAGTCGACCGAGGTCGATTCCGCATAGCCGTTGTTCTCCACCACGAAGATCACCGGCAGGTTCCAGATGGCGGCGAGGTTCATGCTCTCCAGCACGGTGCCCTGGTTGGAGGCGCCGTCGCCGAAGAAGGTGATGCCCACGCCCCCGTCGCCGCGAAACTTCGCCGCCAGTGCCGCCCCGCAGATCAGGGGCGCGCCCGCCCCGAGAATGCCGTTGGCACCCATCATCCCCTTGGAGAGGTCGGCGATATGCATCGATCCCCCCTTGCCGCGGCAGGCGCCGGTCGCCTTGCCGTAGATCTCCGCCATCATGGCGTGGACGTCGACTCCCTTGGCGATGCAGTGGCCATGGCCGCGATGGGTGGAGGCGATGCGATCCACATCGGTAAGGTGGCTCATGATGCCGGCGGCACAGGCTTCCTCGCCGGCATACAGATGCACGAAGCCGGGAATATCGCCCTTGGCGAATTCCACATGCAGCCGCTCCTCAAAGTCGCGAATGGTACGCATGGTCCGATAGGCGGCGAGCAGTTCGTCTTTTGGGAGCGGAAACGGATTGTTGGTCATGCCTTGTTATCCTCCTCAGGTGTCACGACTTGCGCGGTCGTTACGCTTCGCGCGGTTGCTATGGTCTGGCGCCCTCGAGCGGCCGGTCGAGAAGAAGCCCCTGCCGGGCGGCGAACTGCATCACCGCCGCGACGTCCACGGTGTGAAACGCCCGATCGACCAGCCTCACCGCCACATCCTGGTGCGGGTCGAAGAACAGCTCGCGCTCGCCATCGAGGGCGATGGCGCCCGCAGAGAGCGCTGGCGTGAAGACGGTGCCGGCCGGCATGCGGGCCCAAGACTGGATGCCGACCATCTCCACGAGACCGGGGGCGATCGGCGCGCGCACGCGCATCGCCGCCGTGGCGGCCGGCGCGAGGATCAGCGCGAGACCACCGGCTTCCCTGCGCGTGACCGGCTCGACGAGGCCTGCAATGGCCGCCATGCCGATCACCTCCGGATCGGCGAAGGCAACATAGAGCTCACGGAAGGTCTCGGTTCGCCAGAGCGCGCGGGCGCCCACAAAGCGGTCTGTGACAATGGCGACGTCGACCAGCGCGATCTCCGGCGCACCGCCGTCGATGCTCACCTCGATCGTCTTGTTGGCGGCGAAGGCGACGGCCGGCGGCACCAGGCCCATGGCGGCAAGCCCGGCGGCGAGGCCGGTGATGGTCGGCTCGCGATGTTCGGGAAAGGCGTTGTTGGTGCCGGTTGATATGCCGGCGATCGGTACCGTGCCGCAGTCGCCCGCCACCGCGCGATGCGTGCCGTCGCCACCGAGCACGATGATGACAGCCACATCGCCGGCCAAGGCCATCATCCGGGCGGCGCACCGCGTATCCTCCACCGTGCCGGTGATCTTCATGTCGAGAAAATTGAGCCGTGGAAAGCGCGCCGCGCTCTGGCCGCGCGCGCGCTCGATGCCGCGCAGCACATGACCGCCGATACCGCCGCGCTCCGGCATCATCACCACCTCCGCGACGCCGCAGGCGGCGAGTGCGGCCAACGCCCGCAGCACGATGTTGGCGCGGTCGGCGATCTGCACGCCGTTGGCGCTGGCGACGACGCGGCGTATGTCCCGCGCCGAAATCGGATTGGCGATAATGCCGACCTTCGGCGTCATCCGGTTTCCTTCCCTGCGTCCTTCTTTTTTGTCCTCCTCTCAGCAAACCGCGGGCCAAGCCCGCAGGATCGGCTAACCTTTTGATTTCGCTATCCCGGCAGCTTCAGCCAGGCGAGCAACCTGCGGCGACGGGCGCGACAGCTGTGGCCGAGGGCGCGACACCTGTGGCGCCGCACGGGGGGAGGGAACCGCCGCCGCGCCCGGAGGCCGCCGTCACCATGCTTGCGGGAACCGCCGATCGGGGCGACACTCGGCGCAAGAACAAGATCCGCCTCCGGGAGGATACCCATGCGCTACGATCAGGCTGCGCACATCGACGAGCTTGTGCGAACGGCAAACGGCCATGCGACACGACGGGACGCCATCATCCAGGATTCCTGGCGGCGCTGCGTGAGCGAACACAATCTCGACCCGGAGGTGCTGCGCGCGCCCTGCATCGTGACGCAGGCGCGGCTGCGCGAGCATCAGGACGCGATGGAGGAATTCCTCCAGACCGCCCGATTCGGTGCGGAGACGCTCTACCGCCAGGTCGCCGGCCTCGGCTACGTGATGCTGCTCACGGATTCCAAGGGCGTCACCGTTGATTTTATCGGTGACCCCACCTTCGACAACAATCTGATGCGTGCGGGACTCTATCTGGGTGCCGACTGGCATGAGGAGAACGCCGGCACCTGCGCTGTCGGCACCTGCATCGCCACCGGCGCGGCCCTGGTCGTCCACCAGACCGACCATTTCGACGCCACCCACATTCCACTCACCTGCACGGCGGCGCCGGTGTTCGATCCGGCGGGCAACCTCGCCGCAGTCCTGGACATCTCGGCGCTCCGGTCCCCCAGCCCGAAGGACAGCCAGTTCCTGGCGCTGCAATTCGTCAAGTCCTTTGCCCACAAGATCGAGACGGCGAACCTGATCAACCGCTTTCGGCGTGAATGGATCATCAAGCTCGCCGCCTCGCCCGAATTCGCCGATGTCGAGCCTGCGCATGCGCTGGCCGTGGACGGCTCGGGGCGCATCCTGGGCTTCAACAGCATGGCCCGTGAGTTGCTTTGCCGCGAAGGCGGGTCGCAGGGTGACCGCCGGCCCTTGGTGGGGCGCCCTATCTCGGAGTTCCTCGACCTCACCGTTGACGATCTGCCGCGCTTCGCCCATTCGCGGCCGGCAAGCCAGCGCATGGTGAGGCTCTCGGCAAGCGGCGTGCCCCTGTTCGCCCAGACCCTGCCGCCGCCGGGCCGTCCGGCAGGCATACCGGCGAGCGAGGCGCCGACGCCCACCCTGCCCCAGCCGCTGCAGGCGCTGTTCCGTGACGAGCCGGCAATGCACCAAGTCGCAGCCCGTGCGGCCAAGCTGGTCAACACCCAGATGAGTCTGCTGATCTGCGGCGAGACCGGCAGCGGCAAAGAATATCTGGCCAAAGCGATCCATGCCTCCAGCGGACGCGTCGGCAAGCCCTTCATCGCCGTCAACTGCGCGGCATTGCCCGAAACACTGATCGAGGGCGAACTGTTCGGCTATGAGCCCGGCGCCTTCACCGGCGCGGCCGCCAAGGGCAAGAAAGGCCTCGTCATCGAGGCGGACGGCGGCACGCTGTTCCTCGATGAGATCGGCGACATGCCGCTCGCCCTGCAGACGCGGCTCCTGCGTGTACTGGCCGAGCGCGAAATCACCCCGCTCGGGCGTTCACGGCCGATCCCGGTCAATATCCGTGTCATCGCCGCGACCCATCGCGACCTCGTGGCCGAGGTGAAGGCCGGATGCTTCCGTGAGGATCTTTATTTCCGGCTCAGCGGTGCCGTTCTCGCCCTGCCCGCCCTGCGCCACCGGACCGATCTCCCCTGGCTGGTGAAGCGACTGCTGGCCGAGCGAAAATCGACGGAAGGCGAGAGCCTGGACATCGCGGACGAGGCCATGCTGCTCATGCGTGGCTATAGCTGGCCCGGCAACGTGCGCGAACTTGCGAATGCGCTTGATTATGCCTGCGCCGTGGCGAGCGGCGGCCTCATCCAGCCCGAAGACCTGCCGGACGTCCTGCGGAGGCCAACCGACGTGATGTCGCCAATCCCACTGGCGTATAGGCTGCCGGACGCGCAAGCCCGGCCGCTTCACGCCTCCGCCCCATCGGCCGGCCGGTCCGACCGCGATGAGCTCATCGCCGTCCTCGCAGCCCGGCAATGGAACGTCTCTGCCGCTGCCCGCGACCTTGGCCTTGATCGCACCACCGTCCATCGCCGGATGCGGCGCCTTGGCGTCATGCCTCCCTGGCGAAGCACCAGCTCTTTGCAGTAAGGCCCGACGCAGGAGCGGCGCTTCACACGCCGGTGGTGACAGAACAAGGCCCGGCGTTATACCGCAGGATTGCCAGGCTAGGGTCAGGACCCATTAATCTGGTTGAAATGGTGTGAGGCCATTTGGCCGGATACAAGAAGCGGAGGTGAAGGAAGCCTTTCGGCTTTCGAGCCCTCCGCGACGCAGTTGCCGGCCAAATGGACCACATCCGAAGGACGCCGAAACGGCTGCGACCTGCGGCGTCGAGCCACTCGGCCGATGGAACCCCATCGACCTTCGCGTCTCTCCAGGAATCTCTTTTCGGCATCTCTTTGCCGTTTCAGGCGCCATTTCCATCATATTAATGGGTCCTGACCCTAGAGTGCGGCAGCGTCCGCTTGTGTAAGCTGAACCTTAAGCGCAGCGGCATTCTCCTCCAAATGCGCGACGGAACGCGTTCCCGGAATGGGCACGATCACCGGACTGAGAGCCAACAGCCACGCCAATGCAAACTGCGACGGCGTACAGCTGCGCTTGGCTGCCTCGGCGGCAAGGACGCCGGTTTGATCCGCCAGCGGTGCCCCGATCTTGGCGGGATTGCCATCGAGCGGGCCGTACGGGAAAAAGGTGATGTCATGTTCGATACAATACCGAACGATGTCCATCTGTGAGCGATCCGCGAAGCTGAATCGATTCTGCACCGATGCGATGGGCATCACGCTTCGGGCGCGCTCGAGTTCGTCGAGCGTGACGTTGGAGACGCCGACATGGCGAACCTTGCCGTCTTTCACCAGTTCGGCGAGCGCGCCGACAGTCTCTTCGATCGGCGTATCCTCGTCGACCCAATGCAGTTGCAGCAGGTCGATACGCTCGAGCCGAAGATGGGACAGGCTTGCCTCGCAGCCTGTTCTGATGGCCTTTCGGCGCCCATCCCGATAGGCGATGCCGGGCCCCATCTTCGTCAGACCGCATTTGGTGGTAATGACGAGATTGGCATCGTAAGGATGCAATGCCTCGGCGATGAGACCCTCGTTGTAGCCGGCACCATAGGCATGCGCGGTGTCGATCAGATTGATGCCGATTGCGACTGCGCGGCGCAGCACCGTCCTGGCGGCCTCGGGATCGGGGTAGGGACCCCAGTTGCCCGGCTGGCCGGTCAGGCGCATTGCGCCATAGCCCATGCGCGAGACCTCGAGGTCGCCTCCGATCTTGCGGTGGGTGGCAAAGGCGGGATTGTTCATGTCGTTTGTCCTCTTGAAAGTGCGCTGTCAGCGATGCCAACGCGCCAGCGACACGCGCCTGTTATCCATGGTCATCAAGGCTCGGACACCGGGTGTGGCCGGGCGCACCAGCTCCGGGGAGTCCTTCAGTGTGGAATGCGGATCGTCGGGTTGGACGGGCCCCTATCTCGCGCCATAGCTGTAGCGACGCTCCAGCCAGGTCACGATCTGCGCCGATATCCACGTCAGGATGACGAAGACGGCCGTCACGGCCAGTAGCGGCTCGTAGACCCTGAATGTCTGCATCCGGATGTAGTTGGCCACGCCGAGCAGATCCATCACAGTGATGGTGGAGGCGAGGACGGTCGATTTGAGCAGGATGATGTTCTGTCCGCCGAGCGCCGGAAGGCTGATCCGGAGCGCGCGGGGAAGGATGATGAGCAGCGAGGTCATCCAACTGCGCAGGCCCAGCGAACGGGCCGCCTCGATCTCGCCCTTGGGCACGCCGGCGATGCCGCCGCGCAGGATCTCCCCGCCATAGGCGGCGAAGCTGATCGTGAGGGCTGCCCATGCGTACCAGTAGCCTTCGCGCAGCACCGGCCAGAAGACGCTGTAGCGGATCGAGGGCATCTGGGCGAAGAGGTTCCCGAAGCCGTAATAGAGGATGTAGACCTGTATCAGGAGCGGGGTGCCCCTGATAACGGTGATAAAGGCCTTCGCCGGCTCTCGGAGCCAGCCCGACGAGGACATCCGCATCATCGCCATGAAGATCGCCCCGACGAGACCGGCGCTCAGGGACAGGAGCCACAGGCTCAGCGTCGTCCAGAATCCGTCGACGAGCTGCGGAACCATCTCCACCAAGAACGGAAAGTCCATCTCAGACGAACCCCCGATTCAGACGCCGTTCCAGACGGTCGATAAACAGGTTTGAGATCAAGGAGATGGCCAGGAACATCGCGGCGACCAGGAGGAAGAAGCTGAGATAGAATTTCGTCTGGCTTGCCGCGATCTTGCCGACGTTCAGAAGCTCCTCGAAGCCGACAACGCTCACGAGCGCGGAGTCCTTCAGGGCCGATTGCCAGAGGTTTCCGAGGCCAGGCAGCGCGATCCGCAGCATGAGCGGAAAGGTCACGAGGCGGAAGCGGATCAGCGGCGGCAATGCGAGCGCCTTGCCCGCCTCATGGATTCCCTTGGGGGTCGACACCATCGCCCCGCGGAAGACCTCGGTCATATAGGCGCCCTTGATGAACCCGAGCGCGAAGACGACCGTGGCGAAACCACTGAGCGTGATGCGTCCCTTAAGCCCGACCAACCCCATCGCGGCGTCGAACATGGACGTGCCGGTATAGTAGAGGAGAATGATCAGGAGCAGCGCCGGGATGGCGCGCACGAGTGTCGTGTAGAGTTCGGCGACCCTTGTCGCGATCAGGCCGCCGGAGAGCTTGGCCCAGCAGCCGACAAGGCCGAGCGCCAATCCCAGAACATAGGACGCGACCGATATCTCGATCGTCGTCGCCGCGCCGCGCAGGAGTTGCGCGCCCCAGCCCATCGGTCCAAAGCCGATCAGCACCAAGAACGTCGAGAAGTCGAACTGCATCCCAACCGCCATTCTTCAGGCGAGCCGGCGATGCCGGCTCGCCGTTTCGCACTATTCGCCGTAGGGATCGTGCTCGAAATACTTCTTCGCGATCGTCTGATACTCGCCGCTCTTGCGGATGGCGGCGAGCGCCGCATTGATGCGATCTTTCAGGACAGTATCGCCCTTGCGCACGCCGGCGCCTGCGCCGCGGCCGAGAATTGGATCGACGGGTGTGATGCCCTTGATCTCGAAAGGCTGGCCGGGGGCATTCTTCATGAAGATCGTCAACTGCAGGATGTCGCCCATGACGACATCGTTGCGGCCGGCGACGAGATCGGCGGTTGCATCGTCGAGTGTATCGTAGAGTTTGATCTTTGCCGCACTGCCGTAATAGTGCTCAAGGTAACGCTGGAAATTCGTGGCCTTCGTCACGGCGACGATCTTGTCCTTAAGACCTGCCGCGGTGATTTCCACCTTCATCGCCTTTGGCGCTACGAAGGCCGCAGGTCCGCGACGGTAGCGGTCTGTGAAGTCGACCACTTTCTCGCGTTCCGCAGTCATCGACATCCCCGACCAGATGATGTCGATCTTGTTGGCCTGGAGCGCCGGAATGATACCGTCCCATGCGACCGGGACGATCTCACATTTCGCCTTCATCTCCGAACAGAGCGCATTCATGATGTCGATGTCGAAGCCGTACCACTCGCCGGCCGGACTCTTGTTCGTCCAGGGCGGGAATGGCGCCGCGTTGTACCCCCAGCGCAGCGTATCCTGAGCGAACGCCGCCGATGCCGCCGATGCCGCCGCGAGCAGCATCAGGGCCGCCAACACTCTCGTCAGTGCTTTCACCACGTCTTTTTCCCCTTGCTTTTCATGGAAACGTCAGTTCGCTCCGCCGATCCCCTGCGACTGCAGCGAGTTCCGGCGCAGGTCCTGCTTGAGCACGGGCTTCGAACCCTTGCGCAACCGGTTGAAAGAGAACGGAGCGGGATCGACGACGGTCGGTGCCCCCATCACGATGTCCGCGGTCAGCCGGCCGGCGCCCGGCCCGATGCCGAAACCATGTCCGGAATAACCTGTGCTCAGGAAGAAGCCCGGCAACTCGTCAACCGCGGAGATGACCGGAACGGCATCAGGTGTCGCGTCGATCAGTCCGCCCCAGGATTCGACGATCTCAGCCTTGTCGAAGACGGGGAATGCGGCGCGCAGGTTGCGTAGCGCGGCATCCATGTCCGACTGAATGACCTTTGGGTCGAGAATCCGTGTCCGCTCAAAGGGCGAGACCTCGTCCATCCCCCATTTGCGCGCATCCAGCACCTCCTGAAGGAAGCGCTTGCCAATGCGAAGCCGGATCGACTTCCGTTCGATCATCAGACGCGGAAGAAAGTCGAACAGATACCGGAAGCTGTCGGGTACGATCTGCGCTTCATTCGAGAGACCGTAGGCAATATTGTAGCCGCCATCGAGGCGCTTGCGCAGGCCGAAGCCGCGGCCTCGGACCGAGACCTCAGGCCCCCCCTCCAGCGGCGCCGTCCGCATGACGTTGCCCTGAACATTGAGCTGGGGCAGGCGCAGGCCCAGGCTGTGACACATAAGACGCGACCAGACGCCGCCCGCAAGGACGACTGACTGGCAAGCGATCGTGCCTTTTTCCGTGACGACTCCTGAAACCGCGCCGGCCTTCGTCTCGACACCGCGAACAGCGCAGCCGGTCAGGATGCAGGCCCCCGCGTCACGTGCGCCTTCGGCGATCGCCGGGGCTGCGAGCGCAGGTTCGGCACGCCCGTCGCTCGGAGCGAAATGCGCGCCGATCCAGGGCCGGTCGGTCCCCGGCACCAGTGCTTGAATAGCCTCCGGGCCAATCATGCGGGCGTCGGACTGGTAAAGCCTGGCTTCGTCGTCGGCACGGCGCGCATCGGCCATCTCCGCTTCCGTCGCGCAAAGCGAGAGTATGCCGCATTGGCGGAAACCGGTTTCGCGGCCGGTCATCGCGTTCATCTGCCGCCAGAGCCTGAGGCTCTCGATCGCCAGTGGCAGTTCCCGCGGATCCCGGCTGAGCGTGCGGCACCAGCCCCAGTTCCGGCTCGACTGCTCGGCGCCGATCTCGCCTTTCTCGCAAAGAGCGACCGATATCCCCCGGCGGGCAAGAAAGAAGGCAGTGCTGACGCCCGCGATGCCTCCGCCGATGACGACGACATCGACCTTTTTGGGCAGTTGCGGATTCGAAACGACTTTCTGGACGGGCGGCGACATCGGGCACCAATCTCTGCACAACTAGGCGACTAGTGGCCCACTTGCGCATAGTGACGTTTTTATGTCAACAAGGTGGAAAGCGATCTGCTGCGGGAGAATGCATGACGGCGTTGAAGTGGCTTGCAGACCGGTATCCGCTTGCTCCGGGGGAGGCCGCTGCAGCTCAGCTCTTACGCGTCATCCGGGACGCCGTGGTCCGACTCGACATCGCGCCCGGTGAGAAACTATCGGAACAGGATCTTGCCGATGCGTTCGGCCTGAGCCGGCACCCCGTCCGCAACGCCTTGCTGCAGTTGCGGGATACGGGTCTGATCCGTTCCCTGCCGCAGAAGGCCACCCAGGTTCTGAGGATCTCGATCCCCGCGGTCGAGGCGGCCTGCTTCGTCAGGGAGGCTCTCGAATGCGCCGCGGCGCGCCGTGCCAGTGCGCATGCGACGCCCATGGCGCTCAAGGAGCTCCGCTACTGCGTGGCGCTCCAGAAGACGGCAGCGGAGAACAACGAGATCGAGCGCTTCATGCGGCTCGATGACGAATTTCACCGCCTCGTCATCACCGCCGCCGGGTTCGAGCTGGCTTGGAAGATCGTCGATGACCACAGGGTCCAGATCGACCGTATCCGCTATCTGAAGCTGCGCAGGGCGAAGGCCCGTGATCCGAGCTATGTCCACCTCTACACCGTCAATATCCGCGAGCACGAGGCGATCCTCGAGGCCGTCGCGGCGGGCAACGCCGACGTCGCCGAGGCGCTGACGCGACATCATACCACCAAACTTCTGGACGCACTGCCGATCCTGCTCAAGGATCATGCCGAGATGTTCGAACCGCGTCCTGTCGAGCAACCGGCAACCGATTGAAACAGGGTCCGCGACGGGGCGAGAGCCCGAACATTCAACAAGGCGCGGAAGCGGTGGCACCTCGGCGCGGATGACACGAGCCGAGCGGCGCCGCCCAGCTCCTTCATTTGCACGCCACAGCCTGCCGTTGCTGCAATGGCCAAGCCAAGCCGTGTTATGCCATGCCACCAGCATCGGATGGTGGGAGGCGAGCATGCAATATGCGAACAGCATCTTGCCCCAATCCGGCTTCGCGAGAGCAGCGCCGATCCCGAGGAAAGCAGGCAGCGCATAGGCCGTCTCCGCGAGGCGGCAGTTGCCACCGACATTGGGCGTCCAGGCCAACCGCAGAGGAGTTTACAACTCTTAACTCGCTTTGCTGACCGGAAGACTGAACATTGCTCGCGCCAAAGGCTCTGCATGGATCGCCCCGTCATGCACGGCCGCGGAGGCAACCGCCCGGAGAGCAAAGACGGTGAGGCCGACATGAAGATCGACGTTCACGCCCATTTGTATCCTGCTGCCTATCTGGACCTGCTGGACAGCTTCGGCGGTACAGGCGTCGGCACCGCGATTGCGCGTGGTCTTCACGCCGGTGACACGTCCGAGGATATCGACCGGCGCCTGGCGATGATGGACAAGGCGGGCGTTGACGTTCAGATATTGTCCGTCTCGCCTCAGGACCCCTACTTTCAGAACCCGGACCAAAGCCTGGACGCGGCGCGCCTCGCCAACAACATCCTCGCGGAGGTTGTGAAGCGAGGCCGTCACCGCTTTGCCGCGTTCGCTTCCTTGCCGCTGCCGCATATCGACGCCGCAATCGCTGAAATGGATCGCTGCTTCCACGAATTGGAGATGATCGGCGTAACGGTGTCCACGACCATCCTGGGCAGGCCGCTGGCGGATTCCTGGTTCGATGGCCTGTTCTCCGAACTCGATCGGCGTGGGGCTGTCGTGTTCATCCACCCTGGTAGTGTAGGCCTCGCCTCAAGCTTGGTCACGAACTCCAGGCTCGATGGCCCGCTTGGCTCGCCATTCGAAGATACGATTTGCGTCCTGCAGCTCATACGGGCCGGCGTTCCCGAGCGTTTTCCAGGGATAAAATTCATTTCGTCCCATCTGGGCGGATGCCTCCCGTTCCTATCGAAGCGAATCGACGTGCAGGCGCCCGTTTTCATGACGAGCACGGTGATACCGAGCGTGGAAGCGAAGCATCTCTGGTTTGATACGGTGAATGCACATCCAGCGGCGCTTCGGTGTGCGTGCGAAACTTTTGGGGCGGACCGCTTATTGCTCGGGACCGATACCCCATATTGGCAGGGCGATCTCTACCAACTTGCTGTCGATTACATCAGCCAAGCGGGTCTGTCCGCTCAGGATGTGGAGCGGATCTACAGCGAAAACGCCATGGCACTGCTCGGCGCGAAACTTTCCCAAGCCGGCGCAGTCCCGGCCCGTTGATTAACGGTCGTGACTGAACTCCGTACCCGTGCACCGCCTTCTGCGACCGGGGCGCCGGCCCGTGTCGGCCCTGGGCTGTTCACTTTCGCGGCGCGCACGGTTTGCCGATCGTCTCGTACCAGCTGGGTGCAGGAAAGGGTGGCGGGATGCGAACGGATCCCCGCCCAGGAGGAGCTGGGGTGACCGGGCGACCGGCGGTCCGCTGTGTTTCGATAATCTCCGGTGCTCGATATCGCGGACGCCTACATCACGTGCTCGATGCGAATCGGCAGCTCACGCAGACGCCGGCCTGTCGCGTGAAAGACGGCGTTGGCGATCGCCGGCGCCACGCCGCACAGCGACACCTCGCCGAGGCTCTTGACGCCGCTCTCCAGCAGACCATCAGGCTCGTCGATAAATTCCACGTCGATCCGGCCGATGTCAGCATTCACGGGGATCGCATATTCGGCAAGGTCCGCGTTCAAGAAACCGCCGTAGCGCGGATCCGTTTCGCTTGCCTCACGCAGTGCCGCGCCGATCCCCCACACGACACCGCCGCGCACCTGGCTCAGCGCCGTCCGCGGGCTGATCACGCGGCCACAGTCGGCAACGCTGACAACACGCGGCACACGGATGCGCCTCAGCCGGGGCTCCACGTGGACCTCCACGAAATGAGCGATGAAGCTGAAGGAGACGCAATCGTCGAAGACCGGTCCGGCCCGGGATACGAGGCCCGAACGAAGAAGACCAAAGACATCGTCCGGCTGGCCCGGCGGCTTGACCATGGTTTCGACATCGAGCGAATCCCTGGCTGCGGCCTTTAGGATCTCCGATGGGGATCTGCCTTCGACGACACCATCAGGCGTAAGCTTCGCCAGCGCCTTCCACATCGCGTCGGCGGCAGCCTCGATGGCCAGGGCGGCGGAAGCCGAGCCCCAGGAGCCCGCCGTCGGCTGCTGTAGAGCGGCCCGTGTGTCACCGATGACAACGGTGACCGCGCCGGGCGAGATCCGGAGCTTACGGCCCGCCACGGCCGCGATCACGCTTCGCATGCCTTGTCCCATCTCATGGGCCCCCATGGCGATTTCGACGCCACCGTCACTATTGGCGGTCAGCCTCACGACGTTCGAGACCATCATGCCGGGATAGGCGCCGAGCGCCACGCCCCAACCGACGAAAGAGCCGTCGGCTGAGCGCATGGACCGAGGTTCTGCGCTCCGGGCCTGCCAGCCGAAGCGTTCGGCGCCGCGCCGCAGGCACGTACCGGCGTGACGCGAGCTAAATGGGCGCTTGGTGATCGGATCAAGGATCGTATCATTGGCGAGACGCAGGTCGACAGGATCCATTCCGATTGCATAGGCAAGCTCGTCCATGGCCGTTTCCATCGCGAAACAAGCGGGATGCTCAAAGGGCGCGCGCATGAAGCCCGGCGTCTGCGTGTCCGTGCGTATCAGCCGATGAAGGCCGCGAAACGCGCTCCAGCCATAAAGACGCGCGCTGGTCGCCGCATACTCACCGGGAAAGAAGTCGATGCGCGAGGACTGTGCGTCCGTCTCATGGATGGCCGCAAGCAACGTGCCGGAGACGTCGGCGCCGAGCCGGACGTGATGCCGGGAAGCGGGACGAAAGCTCGCGCCTTGAAAGAGCTGGGTCCGCGGCACGACCAGCTTCACGGGAGCGCCTGCACGTCGCGACGCGGCAGCGGCGAGCGCAGTCTGCATCTGGAGTGAGTTCTTCTGGCCGAAGCCGCCCCCGACGAACGGCGAGATGACCTCCACCTGCCCGGCAGGGATCCCGAGGACGCGCGCAAGGCCGTGGCGGACGCCTTCAGCGTTCTGCGTGCCTTCATGGACGATGAGCGTGTCGCCTTCCCACTCGGCCACCGTGGCGATGAGTTCGATGGGATTTTGATGCTGCGCCGGACATTTGAGTTCAATGTCGACTTTGATAGGCGCCGCCGCGAAAGCCGCGTCGGCGTCGGCGGCGACGGGCTCCGTGAGAAATTGGCCCATGGGTGTGTCGGCCTGGTCAACGATGTCCACGCCAGGGGAATCGATGGTCGGGCAGAACGCCTCCGCCGCGTAGGTTGCGCGGACCAGCGCCGCCGCTTCGGTCGCCGCCTCGAAGGTGTCGGCAACGACGACTGCGATGGGCTGACCTCGGTAGGCGATGTCCGGCGAGCGCAACGGTTGAAAATTTTGAAAGCCGTAGCCGCCGAGGAGGAAGCCCGGAAGCTGCAAGTCAGCCAGGTCCTGATGTGTCAGGACCTGACGCACGCCGGGGGTGGCGCTCGCCGCCAGCGTGTCGATATCGAGGATGCGTCCCTTCGGAATGGTGGAGACTGCAAGCGCGGCATGCAGCAGGCCCGGCCGCGGGCTATCCGCGCCGAAGATTGGAGCACCGCAGACCTTTTGCCGGGCATCCTCGCGGGGAACGTTCGGGAAGGGAACGTCGGTCATGGTGTCAGGCCCTCTGTCTTGCCGTCATCAATGCGTCTGTGACGGTGCGAATACCGAGCTCGATGCGGAAGGCGTTGGAACGACCAGGGATCGCGCCGTCGAGCGCCGCCTCGCCCGCAGCGCGCGCTGCGCTCTCGTCGAACCGGCGGCCGATCAGCAGCCGCTCGGCCGCCCGCGCACGCCAGGGCCGAGTGGCAAGGCCGCCGACGGCCACGCGAGCGTCGCGCACCACATCGCCGTCCATCTCGAGCGCCACCGCCGCCGAAGCGAGCGCGAAGGCGTATGATTCGCGATCTCGAACCTTCAGGAAGGTCGAGGCCCGACCGAGCGGCGTGACCGGGATACGGATGCGAACGATCATCTCGCCGGGCTCAAGCGTGGTCTCTTTCTGAGGCGTGTCGGCAGGCTCGCGATGCAGCTCCTCGAACGGAAGCACCCGTTCACCGCCCGGGCCGACGACGTCGATCTCGGCGTCGAAGGCGACGAGGGCCGCGGCGAAGTCGCCCGGATACACCGCGCTGCAAGAAGGGCTCGCGCCCAGAAGCGCCTGACCGCGGTCAAGCCCTTCAGCGGCAGCGCACCCGCTGCCAGGGTCGCGCTTGTTGCAGGCGTATGGCTCCCCGCCCCGGAAATAGGGACACCGCGTGCGCTGCAACAGATTACCGCCGAGGCTCGCCATATTGCGCAGTTGCTGGGAGGCGGCACGCCAAAGCGACTCGGAGATGGCGGGATAGTCTCGGACGAGGCCGGCGTCGGCGGCCACCTCGCTCATCCGCGCGAGCGCCCCGAACACGAGCTCGCGCTCTCCCGAGGTGTCGAAGTGCTTCAACTCGCCCAGGTGATTGATATCGATGATTCGCTCGGGTCGCTCGATCCGGAGTTTCATGAGGTCGTAGAGCGTCGTGCCACCTGCGAGCAGCTTCGCGCCCCTGCTGAGGGCTTTCACGGCGTCGCCGACATTGGATGCGCGGACATAGGTGAACGGCTGCATGGCTTACCCCTGCGTCCTGGCCGCGACGTCCTCGATCGCCGCGACAATCCCGACATAGGCGCCGCAACGGCAGAGGTTGCCGCTCATGTATTCGCGGATTTCATCGAGCGATTTGGCATGCCCTTCTTGGACGCAAGCGATCGCGGACATGATCTGCCCCGGCGTGCAGTAGCCGCACTGGAGTGCGTCGTGATCGATGAAGGCCTGTTGCATCGGATGCAGCGCGCCATCGACGCCTTGAAGGCCCTCGATCGTGCCGACGTCGTAGCCTTGAGCTTGCGCCGCGAGCGTCAGACAGGAAACGACGCGGCGACCGTCGATATGTACGGTGCAAGCACCGCACTGACCATGGTCGCACCCCTTCTTCGCGCCGGTCAGACCGATATGCTCGCGCAAAGCGTCGAGCAAGCTCGTGCGCACATCGATGAAAAGATCATGGATCGCGCCATTCACCATCAGTGTGACGCTAAGGCTGGCAGTGGCCCGTCGCGGTTGCGCTTGGGATAATGTGACCGTGCCCGTCATCTCATGCCTCCGTGTCGCGGCGTGTAAGCTCGACCGTTACCGGGGTGACGCGATCATCGGATCGTCGAGCCGCGGCACGGTTGCGCACCCACCGGATTGTGCGCGTGGCGGCAGAATTTGAGGCGTTAAGACGTGCAAAATCGCGCAAAAAGGCGAATTGGCTGTGTGCCGGCGGACGCTTTGAAAAGCCGGAGTTTCGTCCCTCGTCTGTCGAAATGCGTACGGCGCTGACATCGCGGTCCCCGACCCATTTCGTGCCGGGCACGCTGACGCAGTGGAAGACCGGGATAAGCCAGGCGCCGTCGTCGAGCACGACCGGCGGCTGGCGCACGAAGATGCCGTGGCCGTCGGGTGCGTATGAGGCGGATGCAAATGTCGAAGTCGCACCACTAGAGCAAGTCCGTCTTTTGCGGACTTGCTCCGCTCAAAAAATGACGAGCAAATTCATCGGCTTAGATGGGATCAAACGATTCCATCTAAGCCGGATTTGCTCTAGGCGTCAGGCCAGGCCGATCAGAACGCCACCCGCCGCGCCGACGATGACGACGACCCAGGGGGGCGCTTTCCACGCCATCAGCAGCACGAAGCAGGTGAGCGCCAGCGCGAACGGCCGGGCGCCAACAATCGCACTGGTAAAGACCGGATCGTAGAGGGCCGCGCCGAGGATGCCGACGACGGCGGCATTGGCGCCGCGCATCAGGGCTTGCGCGCTTTCACCCTTGCGAAAGCTATCCCAGAACGGAATGACGCCGATGAGGATCAGGAAGCCCGGCAGGAACACGGCGACCAGCGCGATGCCAGCCCCGATGAGGCCATGGGGCTCTGGCCCCAGCACGGCGCCCAGATAGGCCGCGAAGGTGAAGAGCGGCCCGGGCACGGCCTGCGCCGCACCATACCCCGCCAGAAACTGATCGTGGCTGACCCAGCCGCGGCCCACCACCTCGGTTTCGAGGAGCGGCAGCACGACGTGTCCACCGCCGAAAACGAGTGAGCCCGCACGGTAGAACGCATCGAAGACGGCGAGCCCCTGCCAGGACGTGGCGGCCGTAACCAGGGGCAGCGCGAACAGCAGGGCGACAAAGAGCGTGAGGGATATGACGCCGAACGTCCGCGAGACGGGGAAGTCGATATGGCTTGTGATCGCCGCGTGTCCCGTGCGGCAGACCAGGAGCCCGGCCAGGGCGCCGCCGGCGATGGCCACCACCTGCCCAAACGAACCCGCGACGAGTAGGACGATCAGCACGGCTCCGAGGGCAATGGTCGCGCGCTGGCGGTCCGGACAGAGGTTCCTGGCCATCCCCCAGACCGCCTGCGCCACGACGGCGACGGCCACGATCTTCAGGCCACTGATGATGCCGCTGCCGATGGGGCCGCCGAACGCTGCCGCGCCATAGGCGAAGAGAACGAGCAGGATGGCCGACGGGAGGGTGAAGGCTGTCCAGGCTCCCAATGCGCCGAGCGGGCCGCCGCGCAGGAGCCCGAGCGCAAAGCCCACCTGGCTTGACGCCGGGCCTGGCAGGAACTGGCTCAAGGCGACGAGATCGGCATAGCCTTTCTCGTCGATCCATCGGCGCCGCAGGACAAGTTCGTCGCGGAAATACCCGAGATGCGCGATCGGTCCGCCGAAGGAGGTGAGGCCGAGCTTGAGGAAGGCCGTGAACACTTCGCCGGCCGAGCCATGACTCGCGTGTCCAGCGCCGTGGCCCATCGTCACATCATCCATCCCTGATCGCCTCTTCGGTGAATTCGCGGGCCCGCAGGGTGCCTTGGGGCTATGACGGATTTATCATCGCCGTAGAGCGGCCGTAAGGCCCTGTGCGGCCAGGCCGGCAAGCAGGCGGCATCAGATCTGACATTTTGCGACGCTGGCCCTTTCGTGCCTCGGGCATTGGCGTATGTATCAAAAGCAAATCGCGGGGTGCATGCCATGAAGATCGATCTCAACGCCGATGTCGGCGAAAGTTTCGGCCCCTGGACGATGGGGGATGACGCCGCGATGTTCGAGATCGTGACGACCGCGAATATCGCATGCGGCTTCCATGCGGGCGATCCCGAGATCATGCGCAGAACGAGCGAGATCGCAAAGGCCAAGGGGGTTGCAGTCGGGGCCCATCCCGGCTTCGCCGACCTGATCAATTTCGGGCGACGGCGCATCATGGGCCTGACTGCGCGCGAGGTCGAGAATCTGGTGGCCTACCAGGTGGGTGCCTTCGCCGCGGTGGCCGGGCTCGCCGGTCATCGCATGACGCATGTGAAGGCGCATGGTGCACTCGGCAACATGTGCAATGACGACGAACCCCTCGCCTTGGCGGCGGCTCGCGGCATCAAGGCGGCAGCGCCCGACACGCTCTTTCTCGTCATGCCGGGCCTGCCGACCGAGCGCGCAGCGGAGAAGGTGGGCTTGGCCTATTTTCGCGAAATCTATGCTGACCGAACCTATGACGACAGTTTCAATCTCACGGACCGCGGCAAGCCCGGTTCCGTGCTGCATGATCCCGACGACGCAACCAGCCATGTGATGCGAATGCTCGACGCCGGCGCCATCATCTCGGTCAACGGCAAGACGCTGAAGGTCGAGATCGATTCCATCTGCGTCCACGGGGACAACCCCCATGCCGTCGCCTTGGCCCGTACGCTTCGCGACAGGCTGGAAGCGCAGGGTGTTACCATCGCCCGTTATGCGGGCTGAATGTCCTCATCCAGCCATCACCCACGGCCCCACCGTCCGGGCAGGACATCGAACCCTCACAGAGCGGAGCCGCGACCGCCAAGGCGCCCGCGTCTGCCAAAGCGCGGTGGGGACGGGTTTCTCACGCCTCACGCGGTGGGCACGGTCCCTCCATCGATGACATATTCGGTGCCGGTTATGGCCGCGGCGCGCGGGGATACCAGGAAGGTTATCAGATCGGCGACCTCGTCTGGTTTGACCGGTCGACCAAGCGGAATTCCGCCTAACGAATTCATGATGATCCTCTTGCCGCCCTCATAGTCAGTCCCGGCGTCCTTCGCGAGCCGTTCCGCGAGCGCCACGGCGGCGTCGGTCTCGATCCAGCCCGGCGACACGCGAACCACCCTGATCCCCTTGGGGGTCACTTCCTTTGACAGGCTCTTGCTATAGGTCGATAGCGCCGCTTTCGCTGCGGCGTAGGCCGTCGTCGATTCCGGCAGGGGCAGTTCGTGCTGGATCGACGTCACGTGGACGATGACGCCTGCTCCCTGCGCAATCATCGAAGGAAGCAGCACGCGGTCGAGCCGGACCGCGGGCATGAGATTGTGATCGATCTCTTTTTGCCATTCCTCATCGGTCAATGCCGCAAAGCCGCCTCCAGGCGCGCTCGATCCTCCGAGCATATTGACGAGGATGTCGATGCCGCCGAATGTCGCGATCACTTCCTCCGCAACCTTGGCGCACCCCTGCGCAGTCAGCAGGTCGGCCGCGATGTATTGGATGGTCCCCGTTCCATGCTGGGGCACCGTTCTGGCCGTTACCGCGACGCGCGCGCCTGCGGCCGCCAGTGCGCGAGCGGCCGCAGCGCCGGCGCCCCTCGTGCCGCCCGTCACGAGGGCGCGTTTTCCATCAAGGCCAAGATCGAAGCTCATGGGACGATCTCCAGCCGGGAAATCGCATCACCTGAGAGCGTGAAAGCGTAGCGAAGGTCGACCGGGCTTCCCGGGAAATTTCCCGTCAGATGTGCGGTGACGATGACCCTGTCGTCCTGATTCTCAATGGCCACGGGTTCCGCGACATAATCGTATTGTACGGAAGCCGCGGCCTTCCAGGCCGCGATAGCGTCGTGCCCCGTGTATGTCTTCTTCTCATCGAGGACAACGGCATCGGGCGTGAAGCATTTGGCAACCGCCACACCATCCGTCGTATCCGCGGCAAAGTAATCGGCTATGGGCTGGGGAAATGAGAGGGGCATGATCGATCTCCGGGTTGAGCTTGTCCGGTTCTCGAAAATGGCCTAACTTTCCTAAAGTGCAAGAACACACGGAAAAGTAAGGTACTTACGAAAAGGTATGCAACACACCTATACGCGAGAGACGGCAGCCGAGGGCGTCGAGAACGCGCTCAAGCTCCTTGAGGGGCGCTGGAAGCTGGTGATCCTGTTTCACCTCTTTGGTGGCCATGTTCTGCGCTTCTCCGATCTCGAACGTGCAATTCCGGGAATCTCGCAGAAAATGCTGATCCAGCAGCTTCGCCAGATGGAGAAGGACGGGATCGTGCGCCGCATTGTCCACCATCAGGTGCCCCCGAAGGTCGAATACTGCCTCACAGACTGGGGCCAGGCCTTGTGCCCGGCTCTGGACGCGCTGCTCACCTGGGCGGCACAGCGCGAAGGCACAGACGGCGTAAGCCCACCCGCCGCGCGTCGGGACTGAGCGATAGGCGCCAGATTGAAGGCGGCGTCGCAGAGAACAGACCGCCTCATTGAGTCAGATTCGTTCAACTCGAGCATAATCCGACCGGAGTGAAACAAGGATCGATAAGATTATGCTTGAAATAAAGGAGGTGAGAGCGCCGATCTGATGCAATCCGATCGAAACGCGCTCTAGAGCATTTTCGAGCGAAGTGGACACCGGTTCGCGTGAAGAAAATGCGCTAAAACAAAGACATGGATCATTTTCGCGATTCGGAGAAACGCGAAAATGCTCTAGCTGAGCTTTTTGCGGATCAACACCAGGCTTGGATCTTCTGGATGGCTTACCGCAATAAAGCCCTGCTCCCGTTCCAGTTCTATGGCTTCACGGTTTTCACGGTTCTCGACCGATTCAAGTACCTTGACGCCCTTTGCCTCTGCATAACGGGCGACATAGCGGAGCAATTCCCAAGCGACACCCTTGTGCTTGTCGTCCGCGCGAACGGAAATCGCCACCTCGGCCCGCTCGAGATTAACGTCACAAGCCACCATGGCTGTGGCGATGATCGATTGGCCGTCCTGGTCAAAGGCGAGGAAATGCTCTGTCTGATGATGGTCCACATGTGTCATGTCGCTGAGGCGCTCGTGACTGACCTCCTTCATGCTCGCCAGAAACCGAAAGCGGAGGTCTTGAGGTGTCACATGGGCGAAGAATTCGGCGAGGTCCTTCTCGTCGCCGACACGCACGGGGCGCACATGCAGCACGAGGCCGGTTCGGGTGACAAGATCGTGGTTCGAGGTCTCGCGCGTCATGGCGGTGCTCCAAATACGCCTCAGCCGAATGCTGAAATGCGTGGGTCGGGACAGTGCCACCGGTGCCCCGCATAGACGAGCATACCGGCGCGCACTGTAGCCCCTTCGACAGCCGGGAATTTTCCGACTTGTTCAGCCAGAGACTGCTCACGCCGGAGGAGACTGTCCTTGATGCGCGTCAAAGAGAGTGCAATCTCCGACATGGTGCCGATGGCGCGTGCTCCTCACTGTATTGGCTCACCTACGACGCGCTGCGACGTCGCCTTAGTCCGCCTCAAGTGCCCGCCGCAGGCGCCTGAGAACGACCCCCCTGGCGCGTTCGTCGGCTGCCCCAGCGACCGTATCGTTGATGTCGAGAATGAGCCTCGAGAGGTCGTTGTGCCAATCCGGCCGACCGGCACTGTGAGGCGCCATGCGTGCCGGGCGCTCGCGCTCCGTCTGGCGGGCGGGTGCGCCGGTCAGCGCGAAGGCGTCATCAAGCGCGGGGACAACAACCTGCAGCGCCGGAAAGTCTGCGGCCAGTCTGGCTTTCAGCCCGTCGATGGCCTCCAGCTCGCCATGGGTGAGAAAGACGTTGCCGGCGATCGGCTGGCGCGCAGCGAGCCAGGCGGCGAGTTCCGGCGCGTCGGCATGGCCGGAGTAGAGGTCGATCGCGCGAATGCGCGCCCTGACCTGCACCTCTTCTCCCATGAGGCGCACGCGCATCGCGCCGTCCTGCATGATTCGTCCGAGCGTGCCCTGTGCCTGGTAACCGACCAGAAGAACCGTGGCATCGGAGCGCCAGAGCCAGTTACGCAGATGATGGCGAATGCGCCCCGCCTCGCACATGCCGCTCGCCGCGATGATGATATGAAAGCTGCGGATGCGACCGATGGCCATGCTCTGCTCCACGGACTCCGTGAACCGGACCTGCTTGGCCTGCAAGGCGTCGCGCAGCCTCTCACCCGCCGCCATTTCCCCGGCATGCTTGGCGAAGACCTCGCTCGCCCGGGTGGCGAGCGGCGAATCGACGAAGATGGGCGCGTCGGGAATCGCGCCGTCCTTCATCAACTGGACCAGGTCGACGATGAGTTCCTGCGTCCGCTCCACCGCGAAGGAGGGGATAAGAAGCGCACCCGACGGCCGCACCGCCGCCGCGACCTCGGCGCGCAGGGCCTCTATCCGCCGCGCGGGAGACGCCTCATGGCGATCGGTGGTGCCGTAAGTGGACTCGCAGACGACATAGTCCAGGCCTGTCGGTCCGGTCGGCTGCGACTCGAGGAGCTTCTGGTTCGGGCCGATATCGCCGGAAAAGAGCAGCCGAAGCGGCTTGTCCTGCCCAGTTGTGACCTCCACTTCGATCGAGGCGGAGCCAAGAAGGTGTCCGGCGTTCCAGAATCGCGCCCGAATGCCCTTTGCCACATCCCGCCATGATCCATAGGGCACGGGCCGGAATTGCGTGAGTGTCCGCGTCGCCTGCTCCGCGTCGTAGATCGGCTGGACGCTTGGCAGGCCGCGCCTGGCATTGCGCCGGTTGAGCTGCTCGACCTCCATGGCCTGGATGTGGCCTGAATCCGGCAGCATCACCGAACAGAGATCGATCGTCGCGGGCGTGGCGTATATCGGCCCGGGATAACCATCCTTGGCCAACTTGGGCAGGAGACCGCTGTGATCGATATGCGCGTGAGTCAGCAGGACAGCGTCGATCTTCGCAGGATCGAACGGAAATGGCCGATAGTTCAGCTCTTTTTCCGTCTTGGAGCCCTGAAAGAGGCCACAGTCGACGAGGATATGCGCATCCCCTGTCTGCAGTGCAAAGCATGATCCGGTAACGGCCTCGGCCGCACCGTGGAAGCGAATGCAAAGATTGTTGCTCGCTTGAGCGGCTGCACCCGTCATAGCTTGCTGGCCTTTCGATCGTATCGCCCGCGCGTCCTGGCGATTTCGGACGGATCAGCCCGCTTCGTCAATCGCGATCAAGTCCACATCCCCGCCAAAAACCTTGCCCGGGCTGCGGCACTCTCCTCGGCGCTACGCCTTGTCGGTCAACAGCCCACGCGATGGCTGCCAGAACCCGGGCCAGCGGTCTTCGAGCAAGGCGCCTTCCAGGATATCCTTTGCGCGAAACGTGTCGGGTTTGGTTCGACCCAGATCGGCCCATTCTATCGGCATCGCCACGGACGCGCCGGCGCGGGCCCGCGTCGAATAAGGCGCGATCGCCGTGGCACCGCGCCCGTTGCGCAGATAATCGATGAAGATGCGGCCCTTGCGGGCCTTCTTGGAGAGGGTCGCCGTGTAGCGGCGCGGCTCGGCCTGCTCCATGGCTTTGGCGAAATCGCGTGCGAAGTCCTTGACATGGCCCCAGTCCGCCCGCGGCTTCAGCGGCACGACCACATGAAAGCCCTTGCCGCCGGACGTCTTGGCAAAGCTCTTGAAACCGAGCTCGTCCAGCCGGTCGCGCACGGCCAGCGTTGCCTCGCGCAGCTCAGGCAGACCGATCCCTTGATCGGGATCAAGATCGAAAATGATCTGATCCGGCGTCTCGATGGCGTCGATGGTCGCGCCCCAGACATGGATCTCGACGGTCCCGAATTGCACGAGCGCTGCCAGCCCGTCGAAATCACGGATGAACAGCAATTCCTCGCCCTCGCTGTCCCGCATTCTCGCGATGGCCTTGTGCATGCCCGGCGATGCGTGTTTCTGAAAGAACGTCTGCCCTTCGATACCGTCCGGAGCGCGCAGCAGGCTGAGCGGCCGGTCGACGATAAAGGGCTGGATGAGGGGCCAGACGCGCGCGTAATAGTCGAGCAGCCCCTGTTTTGTCAGGCCATCCTCCGGCCATAGCAATTTGTCGGCACTGCTGAGCTTGACGTTCGTCGTGGCCCGCATCGTCTGGCTCCGCCCCTTACGCCGGCTGCTCGGTGGCCCGCTGGTTGCGATGGGTCTGGTTGCGATGGGTGTGGCGGTCTGCTCGGCGATCACGTCGTCCGCGACCTTGTCCTCGCGCAGGCCGACAAAGGAAGCATGGCGCAGCGTCTTCGAGGCCGTCCAGGCGCGGAATGCAACCTCGGCCACGCGTTCCGGCTTGACCCAGACAATACCCTTTTCGCGCGCGGCCGCCCCCGCAAAGGGCGAACTTTCAGTCCTTATTGTGTCGAGCTTCGCCTTGAGCGCGGCCGCTGACTTCACCGTGAAACCCGTACCGACCCGCCCTGCGGGCTTGAGCGCTTCATCCTCGTAATACCCGACGACGATGGATCGCAACGCGCGCCCGGCTGTCGAGGGAACATAGCCGGCAATAACGAACTCCTGTCGCTGGACACATTTTGACTTGATCCAGTCACGACCGCGGCCACTGCGATAGGGCGCGTCGATGCGTTTGGAAATCACACCCTCCAGCCCCATCCGGCAGGCATGACTGAGCATGACATGCCCCTGTTCGATGAAATGCTCGCTGAAGCGCAACCGGCTGTCCGCACCGAGGCCTTGCAACAATCCCTCGAGACGGTCCTTGCGCGCGATGAGGGGTTCATCGCGCAGATCCTCCCCGTCGAGATACAACAGGTCGAACGCATAATAGACGAGATCGCCGACCCTGCCCTCGGAAAGCGCGGCCTGAAGCGCTGAGAACGACGAGATGCCCGCCTCCGTGAGCGCAACGACCTCGCCATCGATGAGGGCCTGATCGCAGGGCAAGGCCGCGAGGGTCTCGCGCAGGTCTTTGCCGAAACGTTCGGTCCAGTCGAGGCCGGAGCGTGTCAGCAAGGTAACCTCGCCGTCGACGACGCGCGCTTGCAGCCGATAGCCGTCGAACTTGACCTCGTGCAGCCAGCCCTCCCCCTCCGGCGCCTTGTCCTCTAAAGTCGCCAGGCATGGTTCTATGAACCGTGGAACGCTGACCGTGCGACTTGTCTCCGCTTTGAGGGCGGCTTTCCGGGTTTTAGGCTCTCGGGTCTTGGGATCTCGGGCTCTCGGGTCTTGCTCGCGCTGCCCTTACTGGCAGCCTCGGCACGCGTCCACACCCCGCCATGGGTATCGGACTGACCGATCTCGTCCACAGAAAGGCCCGTCTTGACCGAATCGGGCGCGGTCTCGAGGATGTCATCGTCCCGCCGTGCGAAGTCGTCATCCGCCTTGATCAAGAGCCAGTTGTCGCGCTTCTCACCCCGGCGCGGCTTCATCCGGACAAGGTGCCAGGCTCCCCTCAGCTTGTGACCGGTCAACGTGAAAGAAAGGTGGCCCTTCTCTATCCCGGCGGCCGGATCGCCCTCCGGCGACCAGGTGCCCTCATCCCAGACGATGACCGATCCGGCGCCGTATTGTCCGGGCGGGATCGTGCCTTCGAAGCCGCCGTACTCCAGCGGGTGATCCTCGACATGAACGGCGAGGCGCTTCTCGTCGGGATCGAGACTGGGGCCGCGGGTCACGGCCCAGGACCAGAGCACGCCATCATGTTCAAGCCGCAGATCATAATGCAGCCGCCTAGCTGCATGCTTCTGGACGACGAAGGCCCCGCCCTGCGCCTTTGCCTTGCGTCGCACCGATCGGCCCTGCGGCTCGCGGGTCGCTTTGAAATCACGTTTGGCGCGATACAGGTCGAGACTGGACACCGAAAGCCTCCTGTCCGCAGACGGCGATCATGCGCTCTTCTTCGCCTTGGCGGATTTCGTGCTGGATGCGGATTTTGCCCTGGACGGGGATTTGCCGGATGATGATGCCTTGGATGATGCTGTCTTGGATGATGCCTTGGCTGATGTCTTGGAGGATGCCTTGGGCAGTGACTTCTTGGTCGGTGATGTCCGGGCACGCGAGCCTCGGGCCGACGCCCCCTCCTCTTCCCCGGCCAGGCTCCTTTTCAAGGCATCGAACAGGTTGACGACATTGGCCGGCCTTTCCGCCGCCTGGACGACGGGCGGCTTCCGGCCCTTCCGCTTGGCTTCAATCAGTTCCAGCAAGGCCTCTTCATAGCGATCCTCGAAGTGCGATGGATCGAAGGATGCTTGCTTCTTGTCGATGATATGGGTGGCGAGCGAGACCAGTTCGTCATTGAGTTCTCCATCCGGAAGCTCTCCGAAGATCTCATCGGGCTTGCGCACCGTCTTGTCGTAACGCAGCGTCGTGAGCAGCAGCCCCTTGTCGAAGGGCTCGATCATCACCGGTCGTTCGCGGCGGTAAAGGACCATGCGGGCAATGCCGGCTTTCTTTTCCTTTTTCATAGCCTGACGAATGACGGCGTAGGCCTCTTCCGAGACCTCGTCGGCGGGTGTGACATAATAGGGCGTATCGAAATAGATATCCGGGATATCGGATCGGTCGACGAAATATTCGATTGCCGTCGTGTGAGATGATTCAATCTCCACGGAGTCGATTTCGTCCTCCTCGACGAGAAGGTACTCGTTGTCGCCGATCTCGTAGCCCTTCACCTCATCATCGTCGGAAACGGGCTTGCCGGTGACACTGTCGACATACTGGCGGCGCACGGTATTGCCGGTTTTCCGGTTGATGATCCGAAACGAGACCTTCTCGCTCTGGTCCGTCACCGCGGTCAGTTCGATCGCGCAGGAGACCAGCGAGAGTTTGAGGTAGCCCTTCCAGACCGGACGTGGAGCCATGACACCGTCCCTCGTTGCTGTTGCCTTTCGCAGGTCGACCGCGCAGAGGGCTTATGGGAAGAGCCGCCGCCCTCGATCGCGATGCGTCCTTGGTCCATAGATGCGTCCTGGTCCATGGTCATCCGCCCGCCAGGGAGCCCTCCCTATGGCGAAAAGAGCTCCACCGCGACCCATGCGAGCATAGCAAGGGCGAGGCCCACGACCAACACGACAAGGACCGGCCGATCAAGAAACCCCTGGCGCGCCTCGACCGGCGTTTCAACGGCTGGATCCTCAGTCGTGTGATCATCAGCACGGAGCGGCGGGATCGGATCGCCGCCTTTCAGTCCCTCGGATTGGTGCGCTGCGCGCAGTTCGGCGTCCGTTGCCATGACATGTCTCCCTTAGGCCTGTGATGCGGATGGACGTCGCTCGTGATGCACGGTTGAAGGACGCCGCGGCCGGCCTTCAGATATGTCCAGCGAACAGGCGCTATACTGTGCGGCCCCTTCCACGCGTGTTCACCTCGCGCCCACGGCAGCCACCATCGGCGGCCGGGAGAGCCAAGGCACCCCACGCACCCCATTCCATGAAGCCCGGGCAGAGGTCATGAGGTAATAACGAGCCCGCATTCCACTGGTTCCCGGCCATGTGCCTTAGGGTCAGGACCCATTAATATGATGGAAATGGCGCCTGAAACGGCAAAGAGATGCCAGGAGAGACGCGAAGGTCGATGGGGTTCCATCGGCCGAGTGGCTCGACGCCGCAGGTCGCAGCCGTTTCGGCGTCCTTCGGATGTGGTCCATTTGGCCGGCAACTGCGTCGCGGAGGGCTCGAAAGCCGAAAGGCTTCCTTCACCTCCGCTTCTTGTATCCGGCCAAATGGCTTCACACCATTTCAACCAGATTAATGGGTCCTGACCCTAACGGTGATGCCGTAGTCTCGACCGGACGACGCAGGCGAGTGAGATCGCGCGCGTCATCGGCGATCACGGTTCAAGGGGAGCACGCCAAACAATTCGGCACCCCCTGGCGAGAGGACCAGAGTCGTGCGGCCAACCCAGGCCGATCCATCCGCCGGCGTTGACGCGGCGTCGCAACCACGGCACGAAAGAGTTCGACGACAGACTTCCCCCTGAATGCGCGCATTCGGAGTGATGGCCATGGATCTCAACAAGAAGACGCAGTTCCACATCTGGTACTGGTTCATCGCTCTCGCCGCGCTGATGGGTTTCCAATACCTGTTCACGACCGCCACCCAGGTCGCCCAGATCCCCTACAGCCAATTCGAGACCTATGTCGCCGCAGGCAAAATTGCCGAGGTCGCCGTCTCCGATCGGTACATCCAGGGCCGGTTCAAGGAGCCGATCGACGACAAGCCGATGTTCATCACCACGCGCGTCGAGCCCGATCTGGCGCGCCAGCTCCAGAATCACGGTGTTGTCGTCACCGGCCAGATCGAGAGCACGCTCCTGCGCGATCTGCTCTCCTGGATCATTCCGGTGGCGCTCTTCGCCGGCGTCTGGATCTACATGCTCAAACGCGTGGGGGGCGGGCTGGGCGGTGGATTGATGCAGATCGGCAAGTCGAAGGCCAAAGTCTATGTCCAGTCCGACACCGGCGTTACCTTCAAGGATGTCGCCGGCGTGGACGAGGCGAAGGATGAGTTGAAGGAAATCGTCGATTTTCTCAAGGACCCCGTCGGATACGGCCGGCTCGGCGGCCGCATGCCGAAAGGCATCCTGCTGGTCGGGCCACCCGGAACCGGCAAGACCTTGCTCGCCAGGGCCGTCGCGGGTGAGGCCGGCGTCCCCTTCTTCTCGATTTCCGGTTCGGAATTTGTCGAGATGTTCGTCGGCGTCGGCGCCGCGCGCGTGCGCGACCTTTTCGAGCAGGCCCGCGCCAAGGCACCGGCCATCATCTTCATCGACGAGCTCGACGCCCTCGGCCGCGCGCGGGGAATAGGCCCCATGGCAGGCGGACACGACGAAAAGGAGCAGACGCTCAACCAGCTCCTCTCCGAGCTCGACGGCTTCGACCCCTCGGCGGGTCTCGTCCTCCTCGCAGCGACGAACAGGCCCGAGATCCTCGATCCCGCCCTCCTGCGCGCGGGACGCTTCGACCGCCAGGTCCTGGTCGACCGGCCGGACAAAGCCGGCCGGGTCCAGATCCTGGGTGTGCATCTCAAAAAGGCCAAGCTCGCGCCGGATGTCTCCCCCGAGCAGATCGCCGCGTTGACGCCCGGCTTCACCGGCGCCGACCTCGCCAACCTTGTCAATGAAGCCACGCTGCTCGCTACCCGTCGCAAGGCCGATGCCGTGACGATGGAGGACTTCAACAATGCCGTGGAGAGGATCGTCGCAGGCCTCGAGAAGCGCAACCGTCTCCTCAATCCGCGCGAGCGCGAGATCGTCGCCTATCACGAGATGGGCCACGCGCTGGTCGCGATGGCCTTACCGGGGGTCGATCCCGTCCATAAGGTATCGATCATTCCGCGCGGTGTCGGCGCGCTCGGCTACACGATCCAGCGCCCGACCGAAGATCGTTTCCTGATGACCCGCGAGGAACTGGAAAACAAGATGGCCGTATTGCTCGGCGGACGGGCGGCCGAGTGGATCGTGTTCGGTCATCTCTCCACGGGCGCCGCCGACGATCTCATCAAGGTGACCAATATCGCGCGCGCCATGGTCACCCGCTATGGCATGACAGAGAAGCTGGGCCCCATCGCGCTGGAAACGGATCGCCGCTCCTTCCTGGCGACCGACCAGCCCTATTACGGCCCCCCGGAGCACGACTATTCCGACGAGACAGCCGCCACGGTCGACCAGGAGGTGCGCCGGATCGTCGATGAAACCTTCGCGCGCACGGTGGCGCTGCTGCGCGAGCGCGAGGACGCCTTGCAACGGTCGGCGCGCAGGCTTCTCGAGAAAGAGACACTGGGCGAAAAGGAGATCGCGGACTTGGCCGCCATGCCCGCCGCCAAGCCTGCTGCCAAGACTGCGGCCAAGACTGCGGCCAAGCCTGTCGCCAACCCGGACGTTGCCACCGGCAGGTGAGCAAGGCTTTCTGAATATTCGACGGGGCGGGTTTGCCGCATCCGGTCGACCTCGGCTCGACCTCAGCCTTGAGTTGAAATTTGGACGGGTCGATCCGGGGCGGATAGAAGGGCCAGCGCCAGTCTCCACGCATAGGCGAGGAGCCTCCCGAGCCTGGGTTCGGCGAAAGCGGCAGAACGAGGGAAGCAGGAACGACCATGAACACGGGCGGATCGCAAGATGAAAAGTCCCCATCCCGCTTGATCGACGAGAGGATCAGGGAACTCGGTGACTGGCGGGGTGAAACGCTCTCCCGCCTGCGCAGCTTGATCAAGCAAGCCCTCCCCGCGGTAATCGAGGAGTGGAAGTGGAGAGGGGTTCCGGTATGGTATCACGACGGGATGATCTGCACCGGCGAGACCTACAAGAATGCGGTCAAGATCACCTTTGCCAAAGGCGCCGCGCTTGGCGACCCATCCGGCCTCTTCAATGCCAGCCTCGATGGCAATACCCGGCGTGCCATCGACGTCCACGCGGGTGATACGGTCGACGAGGAGGCATTCAAGGCTCTTATTCGTGCCGCTGCCGCGCTCAATGCTTCGCGAGGCCCTCGTCGATCGGGCTGACGCGGCGGGGACCACGTCGCCCCGAGACGGGCATGGATTATCGAAAGCTCAAGCGCGACTAGCTGGGGGCCCATAGGCGATACGCCAGCCATTACCGAAACGGAAATAGTGCGGCGTCCGGATCGGGATGTCCATTGATCATCGCCGGAATGATTTCCGCGGCGATCTTGCTGAAGGTAAATCCGTTACCGCCGTAGCCCATGACAGCATGGACATTCTTCAAGCCCGGCACCTCACCTATCATCGGCAGACCGGTTTCAGTGCTGCCGAAGCCCGCCGACCACACGTAATCCGGCGTTCCGATCGCGCAATGCAGCAAATCGGCAACCTTTTCGGCGATGATGCGGCCCTTGGCCGTCCGTTTGTCTTCGGACAGATAGGCATCCGGACTGTTCTCGTCCTCACCACCGGCGACCAACCGCCCGTCAGGCGTCGTCCGGAAGTAAAGATAGGGGTCCGCGCCTTCCCACACCAAAAACTCGGTGAGCCAAGCCGGCAGCTTCAGCCCGGGTCTGCTCGCGATGGCCCAGGTCGAGATGATGCGATGGTCTTTGTTGGCCAGGGATT
The DNA here is from genome assembly GCF_003201475.1 of Chelatococcus asaccharovorans. Lineage (GTDB taxonomy): Bacteria > Pseudomonadota > Alphaproteobacteria > Rhizobiales > Beijerinckiaceae > Chelatococcus > Chelatococcus asaccharovorans. The sequence goes on from NZ_QJJK01000010.1 coordinate 205,979, forward strand.
TCAGAAACTCGTATCCGGTACAGAAAATCACATGTCGCGCCAGGAGCAGATGTCCGGTGGAGGTCGCAAGCACCACCTCATCGCCCGCATGAAGATCCGTGATCTCGACCCCGGCAACGATCTCGCAACCGCGCTTGCGCGCATCCCGCAGGAAGCCGGCCGTCATCTGCGCGGGATTGGTCGATGCGGAACTGTCACTGACGATGGCCGCACGCCGATCAATACCGAAGCTCTGTCCCAGGTCTGCGGCGTCAAGATAATGCGCCTTCAGTCCGGCTTCGGTTCTGGCCTCTTTTTCTTTTTGGAGCGCACGCGCTCCATAGGCGTCGCCAGCGAGATAGAGCGTCTTCTTTTCCTCGAACTGACAGGAAATACCGAGCCCATCCGCGAGCGTCTTCAAGCCCTCGACCGCTTGTACCGACCGTCGCCAGACCCGCTCGGCACGGGACTTCCCGATGATTCGTGAGAGTTCGAACAGGGGCACGTCGATCTCGTGCTGGATCATGGCGGTGCTCGCCAGGCTCGAGCCCTGCACCGGTCCGCGGCGATCGATCACGAGGAGTGAACGCTTTCCGTCCGCCAGGGCATTGGCCATGAGCGCACCGCTGATGCCTGCTCCGACGATGACGACATCGTAGCGTCGCGTGCGCGGGATTTTCCGTGCGATGACAGAACTGCGCGGGCTTCCGGCCCACAGGGGCTGCGCCTTGCGGAGGTCGCGTTTCGATGTAATCGCTTGTGGCGTCACGCGCTGCACCCGGCTGCCACGGGGCCGGGATAAAGCCTTGAAACCGACTGCTTGATGACGCGCCGCCGACACGGACGCCGCGAAGGCCGCGTTAGCCGAGACGGGTTAGGGGGCAGACCCTGGAGCGGCGGCAGGTTCATGAGGCCATCCATCAGACTGATCGCAGCTGGAGAGCAGACCACATCTGCTCGATACATCAGCAGCCGATATGAACGTCGCAACGGCGGCGTTCGTTCCCATGTACGGCACCGTGACGCCACCATGCCCGCCTTGCGAACCCCAGTGAGCCAGGAACAAACCTTGACCTGGAGCATTTTATCAGGAGACGCCGCTCCTTCTCTTACATCAGAACAGGGATACCGCGCGCAATGGCGCCAGCCACAATCTCTTTCCGGATATCGTCTTCGGACTTGCCGATCATAGGCATTTCGCGGACGAAACGAGCTGCTTCAGCACGAGCATTGATTGCAGAGCGGTTGCCGATAGCGCGGATGAAGAGCTGATGCATGGCCTGGCCTAAATGTTCAACCGTGCCCCTATCAGGATTTTCATCGGAAACGTCCTCGTTCATCGCCCTCTCCTTCATATATCAGGGCGGCGTCATGGACGGCCCGATCGGTTCTCGATTGGGCGCGCGGATGTAAGGACGCGCCCAATCGCGCAGTCTTATGCGAGAAAACCGGCCGCATCGGTTTCTGTACGGAATCGCACATTTCCGTAACGCAGCCGTTCGGACTGAGGGAGGGCGCGCGCACGTTTGCGACGGGACCGGCAAGCTTGTTTCAACGGCAAAAGCAATAAGGATGGGCCAATGGCGATCATGCAATCGGGGACACGTAATCGAATTCTCGCGCTGCTTCCGCACGACGACTTTGTTGCGCTCGCCCCATATCTGATCCCGATCTCTCTCCCCAAGGGCTATCTCATCGCCCGCAAGCAGGAGGAGATGGAGCACGCCTATTTTCTCGAGGCCGGCATAGGGTCCATTGTTGCCCATTCCCCGGAGGGACAGAGGGCGGAAACCGGCCTCGTCGGCCGTGAAGGTGTGCTCCCGGTCGCCTTCGCTCTCGACGTTTCGGTCAGTACCCATGAAATCATCATGCAGGTCGAGGGACATGGGTTCATCGTCGATAGCGATGTGCTGCGCGACATCCTGGCCAGCCGGCCGCGGGTTCGGCAGATCATGAGCCGTTTCGCCCACGCCATGTGGATTCAGACAGCGCACACGGCACTCTCCAACGCGGTCCATACCGTTGAGGAGCGCCTCGCGCGCTGGCTCCTCATGTGCCTGGACCGGGTCGATGACGGTGAGATCCCACTCACCCACGAGTATATGGCGATCATGCTGGCCGTCAGGCGTGCGAGCGTCACAACCGCGCTTCATGTCCTGGAGGGCAAGCGATTTGTCTACGCCGACCGGGGGCGTGTCATCGTTCGCGATCGCAAGGGCCTCGAGGAATTCGCGGCCGACGCCTATGGCGGCCCTGAACTCGAATACGGCCGCCTCATCGATTCGCTGTCCAGCTGGAACGTGCCGCAAAGCATCCCGGCATGACCGGGGCCATCCGGACGCGACGTTCAGCGCCCCTGTTCGCTCCCGCCATTCACGTGTGGCGCTCCGGCTGGGATAAATCCCTGAGCCCGTCGCCCAGGAGATTGGTCGCGAGCACGAGCAGAAAGATCGCGATCCCTGGAATCCATATCAGGTAGGGCTTAGCGAACAGATAGGTGCGTCCCTCCGCGATCATCAGCCCCCAAGATGGCGTTGGTGCGCGGATGCCAAGGCCGAGGAAGGACAGGCTCGCCTCGCTGAGGATGGCCATTGCCATTTCGAGCGTCGCGATGACCAGGATGTGGTGGAACACATTCGGGCGGATCTGGCGCCAGATGATCGCTGGGGCCGAGGCGCCCGCCACGCGCGCGGCCGCCACGAAATCGGCGCTGCGCACCTGTTGTGTCGCGGTCCGCACGACCACCGCATAGCGATCCCAGAACAACAGCCCGAGCACCAGCACGATCGTCAGCAGCGAGCCGCCGACGAGGGAGATCACCGCAAGGGCCACGAGGAGACCCGGCATGCTGAGGCGACTGTTGATGATATAGGTAACGACGTCATCAACCCGGCCGCCGAAATAGCCGCCGACGAAGCCCAGCGTCGAGCCGATCACCCCGGAGATCACCATCGTCGCGAAGCCGACGATCAACGAGATGCGGCTGCCGTAGATGAGCCGGCTAAGATAATCGCGGCCGAGGTGGTCGGTGCCCAGCAAATGATCGGGCCGGCCACCCTGCATCCAGGATGGCGGAATGAGGCGAGCGGACAGGTTCTGGGCGACAGGATCGTAGGGGGCAAGGAGCGGCGCGAAGATCGCAACGACCAGAGCCAGCATCAGAATGGCCGCGCCGAAGACGAAGCCGCCGTGGCGCAGGGCCCGGCGTAGTCGAAGGCGCCTGTCGGGCAGGGCGGGGACGTGGGTGTCGGCCATCAGCCCGTCCGCCGCTGCTGCAGACGCGGGTCGAGCCACGCATTCAAGATGTCGGCGAGGAGCGTGAGAACGATATAGGCGACGGATACGAACATCAGCGTGGCCTGGACAACCGGGAAGTCGCCGCGCTGGATAGAGCGATAGGTCAGGAGACCGATCCCGTCGATCGCGAAGACGGATTCGACGATCACCGATCCTCCGAGCAGGGTTCCGAGTTGCACCGCAGACAGCGAAATGAGCGGCAGGATAGCGTTGAGCAGCGCATGCCGCACCATGATGCGGACGCCCGACACGCCTTTGGAGCGGGCCGTGCGGATATAATCCTGATCGAGAACCTCGAGCATGCCCGAGCGTGTCATCCGCATGAGCGCCGGAATGGCGCCAATCGCCAGAACCGTGATCGGCATCACGAAATGCAGCGGGGTGGTGGAGCCGGAGATAGGGAGCCAGCGCAGGGTCACCCCGAACAGGCTCACCATCATCAGCGCCAGAAAGAAGCTCGGCACCGCCTGGCCGGCGAGGGCGAGGGCGCTGACCAGACGATCGAGCCAGGAATTGGGACGGAGCGCCGCCAGCATGCCGAGCGGCAGGCTCACGGCGATCGCCAGAATCAGCGCGCCGACGGCCAGGATCGCCGTGGTGCCGATCCGGGCCATGAACAGCGAGGACACCGCCTCCCGGCTGAAGAAGGATGCGCCGAGGTCGCCGCGAAAGGCCCCGGCCAGCCACTGCGCATATTGCGCAAGCAGGGGCTGATCGAGCCCCATTTGCCGCCGCACGGCCTCGATCTGTTCCGCGCTGGCGTTTTCCCCCGCGAGCGTGGCAGCGAGATCACCGGAGAGATGCAGCAGCGCAAATCCCACCAGTGACACCGTCAGCATCACGAGAAGCGATACGATCACCTTGCCGCGTATGAAGCCCCACATCACACTGGCCCAAAAGCTCTCTTACTTCGCCCAGGCAGCCTGCGAAATGTCGGGAAAGTCGATGGCCGGCACGGCGAATTTCACCTGATCGGAGGTGACATAGGTCGCAACCGCGCCGTAGAGCGGCAGGACATAGGCCTCCTCGTTGATACGCGTCAGCGTCTTGCGGTAGAGGGCTTCGCGTTCGGACTTGTCCATGGTGCGCGACGCGGTCGCATTCCAGGCGGTGATGTCCTTGTCCTTGACGTAGTCGGTGGAGGATCCGTTGAAGAAGATGCCGAGCGAATTGGAAATGTCGAGCGACGACACCCCGCTGCCCCAGCCGACGATGCTCATCTGCGATTCGCCCTTGATGTAGCGTTCGCGCCAGGCCGGAAGCGGCAGGGTCTCGAGATTGACCTTGATGCCGATGGCGGAGAGATAACCCTGCAAGGCCTCGCCGATCGGCCGCAGGCTCGCCTCCGCCATGAGGGTCACGTTGAAACCATCGGGATAGCCGGCCGATTTCATCAGGGCCTTGGCCTTCGCGAGGTCGAAGTCGTAAACGGGCTTCACATCGGTGATGCAGAAGCGCTGGGATGGATTGCAATTCGTCGCCAGCACGGCCGCGTCCGGGCTGACGAGGCCATGCACCAGTTCCGGCTTGTTGACGGCATAGGAAATCGCTCTCCGCACATCGGCATTGCCGAGCGGATTATTCTCCTTACCCGCGACATTCATGCTGAGAAAATACATGCGGGTCGCCTGGCCGGTCTGGACGGCGACGCCCGGCGCGCCCTGCAGCGCCGTCGCATCCGCGGAGGTCAGAGACAGCGCCATGTCGACACCGCCTGACATCAGCTCGGCAATCTGGGTCTGGGTTTCCGGGATGACGCGGACCTCGATCGTCCCGATGGTCGGCTTCGCCCGCGGGCCATCGAAATAATCGCTGTTCTTGACGAGCGTGTAGGCGGACCCCTTCTGCATGCTTTTCAGCGCGTAGGGGCCTGTGCCGACCGGCTTGGTCGCATGAACCATGTGGCCGTTGGCTTGTGTATAGTCGTTGGGCCAGATCCCGACGCGGGACGCCAGCACGTTCTCGAACGTCGGTTCCGGCTGCTTCAACGTCACCTTCACCGTGTAGTCGTCGATCTTCTCGACAGAGGCAATATTGCCGAAGTCCTGCTGCTGCTGGCGGAACTTGTTGTCCATGTCCATGAGCTGGCGGAACGTGAAGACAACGTCGTCGGCGTTGAAGGGCTCGCCATTCTGGAACTTCACGCCCTCACGCAACTTGAACACGACCGTTTTATCGTCTGTCCATGTCCAGGAGGAGGCGAGCAGCGGCTTGAACTCACCGGTGGCGCGATCGGCATAGATCAGCGTATCGAAGATAATCGTTCCGAAGAGATCGGAATCGGCACTGCTGGTGTGGATGGAATCGACGAAGTCGGTCTCGCGGGTAACGGCGACCCGCAGCGTATCATCGGCTTGACCCGCCCACGCGCTTGCGGCACTCAGAACGAGCGGAACGAGGAACAGGAAGCGTGTTGACCGAATGAGTCGATTCTTCATGCCTTTGTTTCCTTCCTGAACCACATTACTTGCGCTTCTCTGCTTACACTTAGAATGTCGGAGGGAGCAAGAAGGGAGCCGTCCGGCGTGGAACGCTATTTTTCCAAAGATTATTCTGAGGCGCGGCAGCGCTTCCGTGCGGCCGCAGAGGCGAGACAGGCTGCCATCGCACCCTATGACAATCCATCGCGCGGTCCTGCCGGCGAGGCCCTGTTCACCGATGCGGCCCGCCTGGGACCCGCGAGCGCACGCCGGGTGCTGATCCTGGAATCAGGGCTGCACGGCGTTGAGGGCTATGCCGGATCGGCCATCCAGCTCGCGGCGCTGGATCGGATTGATCTCCCCGCGGACGGCGATGTCGCGCTCCTGCTCGTTCACGCCATCAATCCCTGGGGCTTTGCTTCCAACCGCCGTTTCAACGAGGACAATATCGACCTCAACCGGCATTTCATCGACTGGGACAATCCGGGCGATCTCGACAATCCGGGCTATCGCGACATCGCGGATATCGTGATCCCCGCCGACTTCTCCGAAGAGGCCCTCGCTGCCTCCGATGCGAAACTCGAGGCCTACCGGCTGGAGAAGGGCGAACAGGCGCTGCGCTCGGCCATCAAGCTCGGCCAGTATTCGCACCCCGAGGGGCTCTATTACGGCGGCCTGACGCCCTCCTGGTCGGCGCGGACGGTCCAGCGCATCGCCGAGGAGCATTTGCACGCGGCCGAGATCTGCGGGCTGATCGATGTTCATACCGGGCTCGGGCCCTTCGGATTCGGCGAGTGCCTCAGCGGCATGGCGCCCGACAGCGCGGAGGGCAAGCGCTGCAGCGCCTGGTATGGCCATGTCGCCCATACCAGGAGCCCAAAGACCAGCTATGCCGGTAGCGCCGCCTCCATCCTGGACGGGTATAAACGCGCCGCACCCTGGCCGGTCTGGACGCCGATCGGACTGGAATTCGGAACCCGGTCGGAACAGGTGGTGCGCGATGCCGTGCGTTTCGACGGCTGGCTCCACCTGAACGGCGGCGCATTGAACCCTCGTGCCGACGCGGTCAAGGCCATGATGCTCCATGCCTATTCCCCTGACGAGCCCGCATGGCGGCAAGCGGTCGTCAAACGCGGCCTGGAGGTTGTGAACCTCGGGCTCGCGGGGCTTTCAGGTTAGGGACGACGACCGAGACAAGTCCCAAAGCCGGCACGATTTCAAGCCCAGTGGCGTGCGATATCGGCGGCGGCGCGTTCGCCACTGGCGGCGGCGCCGGTGACCAGCGATTGCGCGAGGTAGTCGCCGCAGAAATAGACCCGGCGGCGCACCTCTGACTGGCGGTCGCGGAAGCGTGCAACGGCGCGGGCATAGCCCGGATAGAAGACCGGCAGCTTATGCGCGATCCACTGGTTGTGCATGTCCACGCAGTCGCGCTCCAGGGTCGGACAGAGCGTCAGCACCTGCGGCCTCACGAACAGGTCGAGACTGTCGGTCATGTCGCGGCGCAGCGCCTCCCTCACTGCCTCGGGCGACAATTGGGCATAGAGTTGCGGGGCCTGCCCCGTCGCATCATTGCCGGGCACCTGCTGCCAGGTGGCGAGCGGGCCGGACGCGTCGCGGGTGAAGAATTTCATGGCCGGCGCGACCTGACGGCCGAGCTGATAATGGACGATGCCCAGTGCGTTGTAGCGCACGCTGGACAGGAAGCCGCGGTCCTCCTCACGCAGCTGCGGAAAAAGCCGCGCGGCGCGCGAACCCTCGGTCGCGCAGACGACCAGATCGGCCTCGTGCTGGACCGGCTTCCCGTCATGCTCGGCATGAATGCGGCAGGGGCCCGTGGCAGGCGTTTCGACGCCGACGACCCGTGTCGCGCAGTCCACCATCAGGCCGGATGCCAGCGCCGCCGGCAGCTTTCCCATGCCCCCGGCGAGCACATGGACGGTGTCACGCCCGATGAGATGCGGGGTCACGGAGGCGAAGAAGGCAGCCGACACGTCCTCGGCATTCCAACTGCGGGTGCCGCGAAAAACGGGCTCGATCATGCGCTCCAGCACGCGCGGGCCAAGTTCGCGGCTGATGTAGTCGGCAAGGGTGATGTCATCCTCCGCCAAGGCGGAGGCCGCATCGTCGGGGTCAGTGTGACTGCGCGCGGCGCGTTGCTTCCGCGCAAACGACAGGAAGCGCAGCCGTTCCATCAGGGAGAGGCCGGGGGTGAACAGACTTTTCACGCCGGGCATGAGTTCGACCGTCCAGCGTCCGTCGGTGCCGACGCATTGGGCGGAGAGATGCCGCACCGGAACGAGCGCCGCCGTCAGGCCGAGTTCGTCGAGCAGGCTGTTGAACGGCCGGCTGAAATCATAAAGCAGCCGGGCGCCGGCATTGAAGCGGATACCGCGCACCTGCCGGTCACCGACACGGCCGCCCGGCATCTCGCCGGCCTCCAGCACGCGCACGCTATGACCCGCGCGCGACAGTCTGCGCGCTGCAACGAGCCCTGCAATGCCCGCCCCGATGACGACGATGCGCTGTCCGCTCACGGCCGCAGCGCCTCCGGTCCCGTCATGAGCTCGATCAGCGCGGGGCCATCAGTCGCCAAGGCCGAGGCCAAGGCCGGCGCGAAATCCGCGGTGGTCTCGACCCGAAATCCCGCGGCGCCGAAGGCCCGCGCATAGGCCGCGAGGTCCACCGGCGCGAGATCCGTCCCCACCGTCCTGCCGAAATGCCGGCTCTGACTGGCCGCGATCGCGCCGTAGCTGTTGTTGTTGACGACGATGACGGTCACCGGGAGCTTGTGCAGCACGGCGGTGGCAAGTTCTTCACCGTGCATCAGGAAGCAGCCGTCGCCCGCCATCGCCACGACGCGACGTCCCGGGCAGGAAGCCTGCACGCCGATCGCCGCGGACAATCCGTAGCCCATGGCCCCGCTCTTCGGACCGAGCTGCGTGCCGTAGACCGTGTGCGGGAAATAGCGCTGCGGCCAATGGGCATAGGCGCCGGCGCCGACGGTGAGCATGGCATCGGGCGGCAGCGCCTCGCGCAGAACGCGGCAGACCGCGCGCAGGTCGAGGGGGCCGTGGCCCGGCCGGCCCGTGGCGAATGTCTCCCGCGCCCCGCGCAACCCAAGCCGCCATTCAGACCAGTCGGGCAGGCTATGTGCAGCGAGCGAGCGACCGAGTGGCTCGAACAAAGTCTCGGCCTCGGCGCAAACGGGCAGCGTGGCGCGATAGACGCGATTGAGCTCGCTTGCGTCGGGGTGGATATGGACGAGCGTCTGGGCCGGCTCCGGCGCCGACAGCAGGCGAAACCCCTCAAAGACACCGGCACCGAAGGTGTTGATCTCCCCGAGCCGCATGCCGGCCACGATGACGAGGTCCGCGCGGGCCACCGCATCGAGAACGGCGGGGTCGGCGCCTATGCCCAATTCGCCGGCGAAACAGGGATGATCGGCGGGCATGAGATCGCGGCGGCGATAGGACGTCACCACCGGCAGGCCCGTGGTCTCCGCGAAATCTCTCAGCGCGGTGACGCCTGCCTCGGACCATCCTGTGCCGCCGACGACGAGCACGGGATTGTCCGCACCGGCGAGCCTCGTCGCGATGGCATCGGCGTCGGCGGCCGGGACGCGCGGGCGCGCGACGACGGGCGGCGCCAGGACCGGCGCGTCCACGGTCTCTATCCAGACATCCTCGTTGATGGCCACGACAACCGGGCCACGCTGTCCGGTCATCGCCGTCGCCCAGGCCCGCGAGAGAATTTCGGGCAGGCGGGCGGCCTCGGAGCAGGTTCCGATCCACTTCGCGACCGGGGCGAAGGCGAGCGAGAAATCATTGTCGAGGAAGGGCTCCCGCCCTGCCTGCCGCATCGGCGGCTGGCCGATGATGAGGATCATCGGGGCGGCATCGGTGAAGGCCGTATGAAGGGCGAGCGCGGCATTGAGCGCGCCGGGCGCGCGCCCGGCAAGGCAGATGCCCGGCTTGCCCCGCACCTGTCCGGCCGCCTGTGCCATATAGGCCATCCCGGCTTCATGGCGGCACGCGATCAGCGGCACATCGACATCGGCCAGCGCATCGAGCGCTTCCAGAATGCCTTCGCCGGGCACATGGAAGACGGGGCCGCAATCCCAGTGGCTCAGCGTGCGCGCGAAGAGCTGCGCTCCTGTCATGTCGGCCGGTCCAGGCATCGCTGCGGGATTCCCTCTTGTTGCGGGCTCATTTGTCGCAAATCATGCTGACCCCGCAACCGTGCCCGGCGTGAAACCGTCCCGGAATGGACGGATTTCCAAAAAGCTAAACCCGGAAGAAAAAAGGCGTGCTCTGGCCAGACCGCATGGAGCTGTCGATACTCCATCCTGAAAAGCTCCGCGTGCAGCGTTGCCGAGCGGACGAGAGAGTGGAACGTAAGATGAGCGACGACGCCAAATCCGCAATCCTGTTGGACCGCCGCCAATTGCTGCTGCTGGGTTCGGCCGCGCTGGCCTCCGGCGCCCTGATGCCCTACGCGGCGTCGGCCGCGGAGGGCACGCTGGTCATGACGATCAATCCCGAGCCGAACGCCATGGTCAGCGCCTTCAATACGGCGTCGCCCGTCGCAGTGATCTCCGGCAAGATGACGGAAGGCTTGCTCCATTACGATTTCGATCTCAAGCCGCAGCCGGCGCTGGCAACATCCTGGGAGATCGCGCCCGACGGGCTCTCCATGACCTTCAAGCTGCGCGACGGCGTCAAATGGCATGACGGCAAGCCCTTCACCTCTGCCGACGTCGCCTATTCGATCATGGAGATCCTCAAGCAACACCATCCGCGCGGCCGCGGCGTCTTCGCCAAGGTGACGGCGGTGGAGACGCCGGATCCCCTGACCGCAATCATCAAGCTCGGCGAGCCGACCCCTGCCCTCCTCTATGCACTGGCGGGCTGGGAATCGCCGATGCTGCCGAAGCACGTCTATGAAGGCACCGACGTGCTGAGGAACCCGGCCAACAACGCGCCGATCGGCACGGGGCCCTTCAAATTCGTCGAATGGCAGCGCGGCAGCCATATCATTCTGGAGAAGAATCCCGACTACTGGGACAAAGGCAAGCCGCTCCTCGACAAGCTCTTCGTGCGCATCTACCCCGAGCCGAGCGCGCGCGTCGCGGCGTTCGAGGCCGGCGAGTTGCACCTGGGTGGCGACGGGCCCATTCCGCTCAACGAGGTCAAACGTTTCCAGGACAACCCGGCGTTCAAGGTGGAGACGCGCGGCACGGAGATGAACAACAGCCTCGACGTGCTGGAAACCAACCTGCGCAACGAATATCTCGCCAAGCCGCAGGTGCGCAAGGCGCTCATGCATGCGGTCAACCGGGACCTCATGGCAAAGACCGTCTGGTATGGGCTGGCCGAAATCCTGACCGGTCCCATCCCGAAGACGCTGCCGCATTTCTATAGCGCGGACGTGCCAGCCTATCCCTTCGACGTCGCCAAGGCCGAGGCTCTGCTCGACGAGGCAGGCTACAAGAAAGACGCGAAGGGCACGCGTTTCAAGCTCCGTCTCATCTATCCGACCGTGGGCGATACCTATGATCGGGCCGGGCAGTTCCTGCGCCAGCAGTTCCGCAAGGTCGGCGTCGAGCTCGAGCTGCAGTCGGTCGACGTGCCGACCTTCATCCGGCGGGTCTACGGCGAATATGATTTCGACCTGTCGATGTTCCCGGCATCGGTGACCGCCGATCCTTCGATCGGGTTGCAGCGGTTCTACCAGTCCGGCGCGATCAAACAGGGCACGCCTTTCGTCAATGCATCCGGCTACAAGAACCCGGAGATGGACGCGCTGTTGCTGAAGGCGGCGGTCGAACCCGACGCGGGCAAGCGAGCTGCCATGTTCAAGCGGTTCCAGCAGATTGCGATGGAGGATCTGCCCATTCTGCCGCTGGTGAGACCCATCTACGTCACGGTCGCCAATGCCAAAGCGAAGAACTTTGTAACGGGGCCTGAGGGCGTACGCAGCCATTATGCCACGCTGAGCCTGGATTAAGGCGACGTCCGCCTGAACGTCCGCGACAGGGCGGCGTCGGCGATCAATCTGCCGATCGAAGATGGCACCGGCGGCGCGCTCCGGACGCGGGCACAATCCCGCGCTTAGCCTTATAGGCACGCCGGGACATTTGCCCTTCGCGCTGTCTGTCGCGCAGGCGCGCGCGACCGATGCCATCGGATGGCGCTGGGGATACAGTGGCATGGGCCGGGCCACCCTGTGCCGCTCGCCTGACAACACGGGAATGAAATGTCCGCACCGCGACGCAATCTGCCGTTTCGCTTCATCGGCAAGAGAATTCTGCAGGCCGTTCTCACGATCCTCGGGATAGCGATCATCAATTTCTTCCTGCTGCAACTTGCGCCCGGCGACGCGGCGGAGGCGCTCGCCGGCGAGGCGGGCACCGCGGACGCGGGCTACCTCGCCAATCTTCGGCGGGAATTCGGCCTGGATCGCCCCCTGTGGGAGCAGCTCGCGACGTTTCTCATGCGGATCGCCACGTTCAACCTCGGCTATTCCTTCCGCTATGGCGAGACTATCTCGACGCTGATCCTGAGTAGGCTGCCGGCGACGCTGCTGCTCATGGCGACGAGCATCGTCATCGCGCTCGTGATCGGCATCCTTTTCGGGGTGACCGCCGCGCGCTACTTCAATCGCCTGCCAGACCGGCTGATCTCGCTGGTGGCTCTTCTCTTCTACGCCACGCCGCCGTTCTGGATCGGCCTGATGATGATCCTGGTCTTCTCGGTGTGGCTCGGCTGGGCGCCGACAGGCGGCATGCGCGACATCACCGCGCCGGATGGCGGCATCGCCGGCGTGTTCGATATCGCCCGGCATCTCGCCCTGCCTGCCCTGACGCAGGCCTTCTTCTATCTCGCCATCTACACCCGGCTGGTCCGGGCCGGCATGCTGGAGGTGCTGAGCCTCGACTACATCAGGGTGGCGCGCGCCAAGGGCATCTCCGAGCAGCGCGTCGCCTATCGCCATGCCCTGCGCAATGCCGTGTTGCCGCTGGTCACGGTCGTCGGGACAAATATCGGCGGCTTCCTGGGCGGCGCGGTGCTGACGGAGACGGTATTCTCCTGGCCCGGCATCGGCCGGCTGATGTTCGACGCCATGTTGCAGCGCGATCTCAATCTCCTGCTGTCGATCCTGGTACTCAGTTCGGTCTTCGTCGTCATCGCCAATCTCGCGGTGGATCTCATCTATCCCGTGATCAATCCGACGGTGGAACTGCGGTGATGCGCTCCATCTCGTTTATCCTGCGGCACTGGACGACGGCGCTCGGCATCCTGCTCCTGGCCGCGGTCATCCTGATGGCGCTGACGGCGCATCTCGTGTTTCCCGGGGATCCCTACGACATGGTCGGCGCCCCGCTCACCTGGCCGGGCGAATCTGCAGACACGCTTCTCGGCACCGACAGCCTCGGCCGCGACATGGCGGCCGGCCTGTTCTACGGCGCGCGCGTATCGCTGCTGGTCGGCTTCGCCTCGGCCCTGGTGGCGGCGATCGTCGGCGTGCTCGTCGGGGCCTTTGCCGGCTACTACGGCGGCTGGACCGACGACGTGCTGATGCGCATCACCGAACTCTTCCAGACGACGCCGCAGTTCATGCTGGCGCTCGCCGTCGTCGCCGTTCTCGGACCGTCGGTGACGGTGATCATCCTGTCCTTGTCGGCCGTCTCCTGGCCGGCCGTCGCGCGCCTCGTGCGCGGCGAATTCATGGTTATGCGCGAGCGGGCCTTCGTGCATGGCTGCGTGGTGGCCGGCATGAGCGACCTGCGCATCATCTTCGCGCAGATCCTGCCCAATGTGCTGCCTGTCATCATCGTCATGTCGACCATCCTTGTGGCGACGGCGATCCTGATGGAATCGGCGCTCTCCTTTCTCGGGTTCGGCGATCCCAACGTGCTGACCTGGGGCACGATGATCGGCATGGGGCGCGGCCAGTTGCGCGACGCCTGGTACATCATCGCCATCCCCGGGGTGGCGCTGCTGCTCACCGCGCTTGCGCTCAATCTCGTCGGCGAGGGCCTCAATGACGCGCTCAACCCGCGCCTGAAACAGAGGAAGGGCTGATGAGCGCCCCCTTGCTGAGCATCGCGGATCTGAAGGTCCGCATCCGCGGCAACCCGCAGGCGAGGCTCCTGCGTGGCGTGTCCCTGTCCATCGACCGTGGGGAGACGCTGGCGGTAGTCGGCGAAAGCGGATGCGGCAAGTCGCTGACGTCGCTCGCCGTCATGGGCCTTCTCCCTGATGGCCTGGAGAAGAGTGGCGGCGTGATACGCTTCGACGGCGCCGATTTGCCCGTGACGGACAATGAGGCGATGCGCAAGGTGCGCGGACGCCGGATCGGCATGGTTTTCCAGGAGCCGATGGCCGCGCTCAATCCCGTCTTCTCGATCGGCGACCAGGTGGCCGAAGTCATTCACGAGCATGAGGCGGTCAGCCACGCCGCCGCGATGGCGCGGGTCGTCGATCTCCTCACGCAGGTCCAGCTGCCGGAGCCGGCGCGCATCATCCATGAATATCCGCACCGGCTCTCGGGCGGGCAAAGGCAGCGTGTGGTGATCGCCATGGCGCTGGCCTGCCGTCCCGACCTCCTGATCGCCGACGAGCCGACAACCGCGCTCGACGTCACCGTGCAAGCGCAGATCATGAGACTTCTGCACGACCTGCAGGACGACATGGGGATCGCCATCCTGCTGATCACCCATAATCTCGGGCTCGTGGCGCAGATGGCGGATCGCGTCGCCGTCATGTATGCCGGGCGCAAGGTCGAGGAGGCGACGACACGGATGCTGTTCGCCGCGCCGCAGCATCCCTATACGCGTGGACTGCTGGCCGCGACGCCGCGCCCGGGACGCAGGCGCCCCGGGGAGCCACCGCTGACGGAGATCCCCGGCGTCGTCCCGGCCATCACCGAGATGCCGTCCGGCTGCCGGTTCCGGCCGCGCTGCATGCTGGCGAGCGACATCTGCGCCCTTGAGGATCCGCCCTTCGTCGATGGCGTCGCCTGCCATAGGGCCGTTTCCCGGGAGCTGGTGCCATGACCTCAAGCGCCATGACCTCAGTTGCCACGACCTCAAGCGCCGTGACCCCCGTCCTTTCCGTGCGCGATCTCCATTGCAGTTTCGAGACGACGCGCGGAAGGGTCCACGCGGTCAAAGGCGTGAGCCTCGATCTCCATCCCGGCGAGACGCTGGCCCTCGTCGGCGAGTCCGGCTGCGGCAAGACCACGCTGGCGCGCTGCATTCTCGGATTGCAGAAGCCGACGTCCGGCAAGGTCCTGCTGGATGGAAACAACCTCGTCGGACTCTCGCGGCGCGAGGCGCGGCGGCACAGGCCGCGCATGCAATGCGTCTTTCAGGACCCGTTCGCATCGCTCAATCCCCGCAAGCGTGTCGAGGATCTGATCCGCGAGCCGCTCGATGTGCAAGGCATCGGCACGGCAGTGGAGCGCCGGCGGCAGGTTCTTGAACTCATGGAGCGCGTCGGCCTGCGCCCGGACTGGGGCAGGCGCTTCCCCCATGAATTCTCCGGGGGACAGAGGCAGCGCATCGGCATCGCGCGCGCCCTCTCGCTCCGCCCGGCGGTGCTCATCTGCGACGAGCCCGTCTCCGCGCTCGACGTGTCCGTCCAGGCGCAGATCGTCAATCTCCTATGGGAATTGCAGCGCGATCTCGGTATGAGCTACCTGTTCATCACGCATGATTTGATGCTCGTGGAGAACTTTGCCGATCGCGTGGCCATGATGTACCAGGGCCAGATCGTCGAGGAGGGACCCGCGCTCGATGTCTGGCGCAATCCCCAGCACGCCTTTACCCGCAGCCTGATCGACGCCATCCCCATCCCGGATCCGGACGTGCGGCTCGGGTCCGGTCGCTCCGCCTTTGCGGAGTAGAGCATGCTGATTTTATACTGAACCACCGTGTCATTCCGGGGCGCGCCGAAAGGCCCGAGCCCGGAGCCCATGAACACCACGCTCTACCGGGGAGGCACAGTCCGGTGCGCCTTCTTCCCAAATCGCGTGTTCATGGGTTCCGGGCTCCTCGCTGACGCGAGGCCCCGGAATGACGGCGGGATTCGGTCCGAACTCAGGATGTCCTAGAGCATTTTCGCGTTTCTCCGAATCGCGAAAATGCTCCATGTCTTTGTTTTAGCGCATTTTCTTCACGCGAACCGGTGTCCACTTCGCTCGAAAATGCTCTAGGGCGCGTCAGTCGGCACCAAACGCTGGCGGGCCTGGGTCGGGGTGAGCCCGAAATGCGCGCGAAAGGCCGATGTGAAGCTGGCCTGATGACGGAATCCGACGGCATGGGCTACAGCCGCGATCGGCGTGTCGCCCTCCGCCAGAAGCTGCATCGCGCGATGCATGCGGTGGCGGTTGCGGAACGCGAAGATCGTCGTGCCATAAAGCAGCCGGAAGCCGCTCTTCAGCTTGGTCGCGTTGGTGCCCAGCTTGCGGGCGAGCCGCGGGATGGTCTGCGATTCCGAGAAGTCGCCCGCCAGGACCTCGCGGGCGCGGTCGAACATGGCGAGCTCGCGTGCCGTGAAGACAATCGACTGCTCCTCCGCCTTGCCGCCGCGGTCGACGGCATCCACCGACAAGACGAGAAGTTCGAGGATGCGCGCTGCCGCCAGCGTGAGATCCCGCGGCCCGGAGAACCTGATCTCGAACAGGCCGCGCAGGAGGCGCAGGAACTCCGGATCGATCTTCTGTTCCGTCATCGCCATGGTGCCTTCGCGCGGCGACAGCAACTGGCGGGCCATCCCCTGCGAGAGATCCATGCCGAAACTCTCCCTGATGAGCTCCGGCCTGACATAGAAACTGGCCATCTTGTAGGTTCCGGGCTGGCAGACGACGTCGTAGGCCATTCCCGGCGCCTGCTGACAGGCAATCAGCGAGACATTGGTCGGGGCTGTCGCGTCCAGCTCCTGCGGCAGGGAGAGCTCGACCGGCCCCTCCAGGAGGAAATGGAACTCGATCAGACCTTCGGCCACCACGCGCTCGTGGCGGATCGTGTGATATTCGCAATCGGTCAGGACAGCGAAGATGCCTTCGGCCGGCGACAGAAAATGCCAGGCCCCGCAGCCCTCTTCGGGTGGGAGATCGAAACGCGCGTAGGTCAGGCCGAGGCGCTCGTCGGTGCGGCGCACAACGTCCGCGGTCGCCAGGTTGCGAAACGTGGTGGCGACGGATCCGTCCTCGCCGCCAAAATAGGCGCGAAACAGGCCCCTGGTGCCGGCCGCGTCCTCACGATCGTCCATTCTTGTCTCCAGCCCGTTCGCACGGTCCGGACAAATTATCATTGATTGTGACGATTTGGCATGCGGGCGTCCGCACCCGACCCCACGGGAGGGCGGCACAGGCGTCAGGCCGGGTCTTGTCACGACGGCGCGAGGTGCCTGGCGCTCACAGGTCGGACCTGACATGCCAGAGCTCGGGAAACAGCTCGACCTCGAGCATCCGGCGTAAGTAGGAGACGCCGCCCGTGCCGCCCGTGCCGCGCTTGAAGCCGATGACACGCTCCACCGTCGTGACATGGTTGAAGCGCCAGCGGCGGAAGTAATCCTCGAAGTCGACGAGCTTCTCGGCGAGTTCATACAAGGGCCAATGGCGCTGGGGATCGGCATAGACCTGCCGCCAGGCCTCTTGCACCTTGGGATTGACGGCCCGGGTCTGGCGGATGTCGGCGCGCGGCTCGTCGCCCACGTCAAAACCGTTGCGCTTGAGAAGGGCGATCGCCTCGTCGTAGATCGACGGCGCGTTGAGGATGGCCTCCAGCCGCGCGAGCGTTTCGGGGCGGTGCTCATGCGGCCGCAGCATGGCGAGGTTGCGGTTGCCCGCGAGATATTCGATGGCCCGATATTGCCAGGACTGGAAGCCGGAGGACTGGCCCAGCGACGGCCGCATGATGTTGTACTCGGACGGCGTCATGGTCCGGAGCACGTCCCAGGCGGAATTGAGCTGATCGAAGATGCGGGCGACCCGCGTCAGCATCTTGAAGGCCGGCTGCAGCCGGTCGTCGTGGATCGCCTTCGCCGCAGAGCCCATCTCATGGATCGCGAGCTTCATCCATAATTCGGAGGTCTGGTGCTGGATGATGAACAGAAGCTCGTCATGGGCATCGGAGAGCGGCTCCTGGGCGTTCAACACCGCATCGAGATGCAAGTAATCGCCGTAGGACATCTTGCGCGCGAAGGACATCTCCGCGCCTTCGACGGATGGATCATAGGGCTTCGTCATGTCACGGATGCCTTGCGATGATAGTCTGGCGTGTCCCATAGCCGCTTGTCGATGACCTCGGCGAGAACGGCCACCGCCTTGTCGACGTCGGCCTCGCCGAGGTAAAGCGGCGTGAAGCCGAAGCGCATGGAATCGGGCGCCCGGAAATCGCCGATCACCCCGCGCGCAATCAAGGCCTGCATGACCGCATAGGCATGGGGGTGACGGAAGGACACCTGGCTTCCGCGCTCTGCCGGATTGCGCGGACTGCCGAGTTCAAGAACCGGACAGGCGGCCTCCACCCCGGCGATGAAGCGCTCGCTCAAGGCGATGGACCGCGCCCTGATGTCCTTGAGGTCAACCCCTTCCCAGACGTCAAGGGCGGCATCGAGCACGGTCAGCGCGATGACCGGCGGGGTGCCGACGCGCATCCGCTCGATGCCCGGCGCCGGGCGATAGTCCAGATCGAAGGCGAAGGGCGCTTCATGCCCCATCCAGCCCGACAGGCTGGGACGCGCGCGCTCGGCATGGCGCGGTGCGACATAGATGAAGGCAGGCGCGCCGGGACCGCCGTTGAGATATTTATACGTGCAGCCGATGGCAAAATCCGCGTCCGCTTCCGTCACATTCACAGCGAGCGCCCCGGCGGAATGCGCCAGGTCCCAGACCGTGATGGCGCCGGCCGCATGGGCTTTGGCGGTGAGACGCTTCATGTCGTGAAGACGGCCGGTGCGATAGTCGACCTCGGTGATGAGCGTCACCGCGACCTTATCGTCGATGGCGGCCTCCACCTCCTCGGGCTTGACGACCTTCAGTTCATAGCCACAGCCGAGCGAGGCGAGCAGCCCCTGGGCGATATAGAGATCCGACGGGAAATTGCCGCTGTCGGACAGCACCACGCGCCGCTCGGGCACGAAATCCAGCGCGGCGGACAGTGCCTGATAGACCTTGATGGACAACGTATCGCCCATCACCACCGTGCCGGGCGCGGCGCCGATCAGCCGCGCCACGCGGTCACCGACCTTGCGCGGCTGCACATACCATCCGGCCGTGTTCCAGCCGCGGATGAGCTGGTCGCCCCATTCCTGCGTCAGCATCCGGGTAAGCCGTTCGCCGGCCGCGACGGGCAGCGGCCCGAGCGAATTGCCGTCCAGATAAATGACCCCGTCTGGCAGATGGAAGGCCGCGCG
Source organism: Chelatococcus asaccharovorans (assembly GCF_003201475.1). Taxonomy (GTDB): domain Bacteria; phylum Pseudomonadota; class Alphaproteobacteria; order Rhizobiales; family Beijerinckiaceae; genus Chelatococcus; species Chelatococcus asaccharovorans. The sequence continues at coordinate 225,102 of NZ_QJJK01000010.1, forward strand.
GGTCTTGGAAAAATCGGTCATCTCTGCGTGTCCTGCTCAGGCGGCCACCGAACGAATGACGATCGCCTTCTTGCGCAGAAAACGTCGGAAGCCGCCGTAGCCATAGCGGGTGCCGCCGAGGCCCGAGCAACCGAACGCCGTCTTCTCGGCGCGGGCGCCGACGCCGCCCATCGTATCAAAATCGTTGATCCACATGCCACCGGCATTGATGCGGCTGCCGAGCGCGATCGCCTTGGCCTCATCGCCGATAACAGCCGCAGAGAGCCCGAATTCCGTGTCGTTGGCAAGCCTGACCGCTTCCTCCTCGGTATCGAAGGCCATGATCGGGATGATCGGGCCGAAGGTCTCGTCGCGCATGATCGCCATGTCCTGCGTGACGTCAACGAGAACGGTGGGCTCGCACCACAGCCCGCCGCCGTGTTCGCGGATCTTGCCGCCGGTCAACACCTTGGCACCCTTCGCGACGGCGTCGGCGAGCTGGTCGCGCAGGATATCCGCCTGGCGGGCGAAGATGATCGGGCCGAGTTCGCCCTGTCTGATGTCGTCCATGTTCATCGTGAGCGCCTCGACGCGGGCCACCACCCGCTTGCATACGGCGTCGTAGACGCCGCGCTGCACATAGACGCGCTCGATGGCGCAGCAGAGCTGGCCTGAATTCTCCACCGACCCGCGCACGATGATCTCCGCGGCAAAATCGGGCTCGGCGCTGTCCAGCACGACCGCAGGGTCGCTGCCGCCGAGTTCGAGGAAGACGGTCTTGAACTGCCGGGCCGCGTGCTCCTGCACCTTCCGGCCGGTCCGCACGGAGCCGGTGAAGACCAGCGTGTCGGTGAGGTCGACGATCATGGCGCCGGTCTCGCCGTCGCCCTCGAAGACGTCGAGCACGTCGCGCAGATAGTCCACCTCCTGGATGGCTTGGCGGAAGGGCTTGATGAAGCGCGGCGTGACCTCCGACGGCTTGATCGCCACGGCTGAGCCGGCCAAGAGGGCCGTGATCGCGTCGATCATGCAGAGGATCAGCGGGTAGTTCCACGGCGAGATGATGCCGACCAGCTCATAGGGTACGTGCTGCTGCTGGAAGCGCAGCGTCGGGTCGGAGGACTGGCCGCTCGCCTCGGCCAGAGCCTCGGCCGCCGTGGCGCAACGCATGCGCGTGATGCCCTTGAGGCCCTCGATTTCATTGACCGACCATTCATGGCGGCCGGTGTCGGCGCAGAGCGCCGCAAGGATCGCGTCATAATGCCGGTCCACGGCGTCGCACAGGTCGAGCATCGCCTTCGCGCGGCCTTCGATGCCGCGCGCCAGCCACGCGGGCTGGGCGGCGCGAAGCGCCTCGCAACGGTGCTGCAGCGCCTGGCGGTCGAGCGGCGTTATCACGTAATCATTCGCGCCGGTGCGCGGGTTGCGGATCTCAAGCGTGCGGGTCATCGGGCATCCTCTCGGCTCAGCCGAAACATGGCCGAGCGTCCCCTTCCTGCAAAGGGGCGCCTGTCGCGTAATGCCGAATTCCAAAAAGTTAGGGCTGGCGAAGAAAAAGCGAAAGCTGTTATCCGCAGCCGCGAGGGGCTTTACTGGCGAAATCAAGAAGGAGACGACCATGCGGCGATTCATCGACGATCTGTCCCGGCGCGGCGAACTTGGCGTCGTGCGCCGTTCCGTCGATCCGCGCCACCAACTCGCCGCCATCACCAAAGCCGTGCAGAAGGCCAGCGAGCAGGCCGTGCTCTTCGAGACGGTCGAAGGCACGAATTTCCCGGTCGCCTCCAATCTCTATGGCAGCCACGAGCGGCTCTGCCGCCTGATCGGCGCCGGCGACGGCACAACCTTCTGCCAGCGATGGATCGAACTGACGGATGCCTGTATTGCGGCGCGCGAGGCCGACGTGCTGGAGCAGGCGCCCGCCGCGGTGCAGGCGGAATTCGTCGCGGGCACACTTTCCGACCTGCCGGCCATCACCTATCACGCACGCGACGCGGGGCCTTACTTCACCTCCGCCATCTTTCTGGCGCGCGAGCCTGATTCAGGCGTGCCAAACCTGTCGTTTCACCGCGCCATGTATGTCTCGGACAAGGAATTGCGGGTGCGCCTCGGCGGGACGCATGATCTCGCCCGCTACCAGGCAAAGGCCGAGCAACGGGGAGAGCCGCTGGAAGCGGCGCTCCTCCTCTCCTGCCCGCCCGAGATCTTCCTGGCCGCCTGCGCCTCCCTGCCCTATGAGGCCTCGGAACTGACGATGGCGGCCAAGATCAGCGGTGCCAGACTTCCGATGCGACGTGGCGTGTCGATCGACCTCGACGTGCCCGCATCCGTCGATATCGTCGTCGAGGGCCGGTTCCTGCCGAATGTGAAGCGGCCGGAGGGTCCCTTTGGCGAATTCATGGGCAATTATGTCGGCGTCGGCGACAACCATGTCTTCGAGGTCAGCCACGTGAGCTACCGGCCCGGCGCCGTCTTCCACGGCCTGGTGTGCGGCTCGCCGGAGGATCTGCGGCCGCTGGAAGCCGTCACCGCCGCCCGCATCTACCGCCACGTGGCGTCGCAGATGCCCGGGGTCATCGACGTCTGTTGCCGTCCCAATGTGATGATCTCCATCATCAAGATCCGCAAGACCTATGAAGGCCAGGGCAAGCACGCGATCCTTGCGGCACTCGGCTCCCATCTCGACTACAACAAGGTCGTCATCGTCGTCGACGAGGACGTGGACATCTACGATCTCGACGACGTGATGTGGGCCTATATGACGCGCGGCCGCGCCGACACCCGCGCCATGATCCTCAACGACATTCCCGGCTTCTATCGCGACCCGCACAAGGACCACTGGGGGCGGCTGTGCATCGACGCAACCATGCCCTTCGGCCGCGAGGCGGAGTTTGCGCGCAAGACGATCCCCGGCGAAGACGCCATCGATCTGCGCGAATGGCTGGCGTGACGCCCGTCCTCGCGTCCGTCCCCTGGTTGGGCGAACGCGAGCGCCGGTCTGTGCCGGTCTCCTAAAAGCTTCGCCCGTTTGCGCAAGCCGCACGCGTTCCGCGCCAGCCGGCCTTCGCTACTGTCTCCTCAATCAACGTGAGGAGCTTCACCTATGAAGAACAGGATCTTTTCCGGAGCGCCGTCGGAAGACTTCGCCGGCTACGCCAAGGCGGTGATCGACGGACCGACCATCTATGTCTCCGGCACGATGGGCCAGGACACCACCGGAGCATTCCCCGAGAGCGTTGCGGAACAGGCGCGCAACGCGCTCGCCTCCATCGATGCCGCGCTCGTCAAGGCCGGCGCGAGCCTGAAGAACGCGGTCGCCTGCCGCGTCTATATCACCGATGCGGGCTATCTGAAGGACGTGGCGCAAGTCCTCGGCGAGGTCTTCCGCGACATCCGCCCGACCAATACGCTCCTCGTCTGCCAGCTTCCGGCGCCGCAGGCCAAGATCGAGATCGAGGTGACTGCTTCGACGCGAGGCTAGCGAGTGTCAGGACCCAATTCCTGGAGCAAACCCGGCTTGGATCGAATCCGCCGATGCGATCCGAGCCGATGAAATTGCTCGTTGATTTTAAAAAGGAGCGCGTCCGCAAAAGACGGAAATGCTCCAGGTCTTTGTTTCTACGCATTTTCTTCACGCGAACCGGTGTTCACTTCGCTCAAAAATGCTCTAGGCTCAATCGACATTCGAGAATTGCCGCAAGAGTTACATTGTCATCACCGGGCTTGTCCCCGAAATCGGATTTATCCGAATTTCGGCTTTTGGTCAGGAACTCGGCTGTAGCCGAGTTCCGCGTTGAACAAGTTGAAGTCGGGCAAGCCCGACTTCAATGATAAGCCCGGCCATGACAGCTGAAAGCGCTGAATGTCGATTGGTCCTAGGATGAAAAAGCTCATGCAACGGCAAAGAGAGGCCGGGGCGGCAATGAGGGCCCGAAGCCGAGCACGGTCGGCGGCGGTGACTCCCAATATGTTCCCCGTGCGCATCCTCAACCGTCGCCCAATCCCCGGCCGCGAAGCTCAGGGCCGAATCTTTCGCGTCGAACAGCCACGACGGTGTTTTACGGTCTTCATTGCATTACTTCCGATGTCGTCGGACGCACGCGCAATGACATACGCGACGCCCATCACAGTCTAAGCGCGGAGAGGATCCGATTTGCCACATCGTCGGGTGAAGCCAACAGCCAACTTGCATTGGCCTTGATCGCCAAACTTCCAGATGAAGGTGATGCGAACTTCAGTCGCGCGGACCGTGCACTTTCACCGGTGTCTCCAAATAGTGCCGCCTCGCGTACGATCGAAAGGGTCGCGCAGTTTGACCCGTCAGGATAGATATTCACCTCGGCCCCGCCTGCCCGGAGCGCCGCCAGAACCGCGTCTGATGCCAGCCTGGTCTGGCGCCACAAGTCAGTCTGGGAGGGCAGTGAATCGAGTGCCAGCAGCGCGGCGGGCCACATCTGATAGAGGCCGCCGCCTTGTCGGCGACGTTCGTGGAAAAGGCCGTCCAAGGCGGCCGCCGGCCCCGCGAGCACTGCGCCGAAGGGCGCAGTGAGGTATTTGTAAAGCGACAAATAAACGAAGTCGAACGGCTTCGCGATTTCGCTTGGCGAGCGTCCCGTCCATGCCGACTCGATGAAGACGCGCGCGCCATCCAGCAGCAACGGAATTCCGTGCGTGTTGGCGACAGCCACGACGCCATCGCGTGCCGCCTGGTCGAAGATGCGGTTGTGCAGTCGGCGGCTCGGAGTCTCGATAACAATCCCGCCGATCGTCGCCTTGACGCGAGCGCTGGCTGCTCGGGCTATTTCGGCCAAGACCTGTTCAGGATCAAACCCGGCTCCCCTCCCCGCAACCGGCACTAAGGTAATACCAGATGCCGTGGCGCTGTCGCCTGCATCATTGAACACATGGCTATCGCGATGGACAATGACCCGCGGACCTGGGCCGCGGGCCATGAGTTGCAGCGCAAGCCTGTTTGCCATCGTGCCCGTTGGCACCATCACCGCCCGTTCCTTGGCGAAAACGGTGGCAACCGCCCTCTCAAGCGCCTCGACCGGACCACCGTCGCCATAGTAATCTGCGGCGATATCGCCATCCGCGGTCAAATCAGCGAGCCGTCGCGCCATCTCCCTGGGCGTGGGCACAATGCCGTCGTCAGCCAAGTTGATGAATGGAAGATCGCTCCCCATGATCGGGTCTTTCTCATGACGATTTCGCAAGGGCGTCCGGGTAGTGCGCCTTTATCCCGTTGACGATATCATCCACGATCGCCGATACGATCGCAGTTCCCTTCTCCTTGCTGGCCAGCGTCGCATCGCCACGAACACCCGTTGCAGTGTAATCTCTGCCACTGTTCGGATCGCGGCCGAAAATGGCGGGGAAATAGAACGCGCTTTTTGGCTGATCGAGCATATTGCCGTAGTCGGTCACAAGCTTGTCCATGTAGACACGCTTCTCATCCAACTCCAGGATCATCGACGTCTCAAGCTCGCATGCATGCCCACCGAGTTTCTGCTTGAGCAAACTGTGGGCGCTGAGTCCCAAAGAAAGGATGTGAGCAACACCAACTCGAACAGAGGTTCGCGCGTAGAACTCACGAACCGTGTTCTCAACAGTCCCTTCTGTCGAAACCCCGGTGTTATATATCAACATATTTCTTACGCCATGATCATAGAATCCTGAAAGAATTTCGTCGAGCAACGCCGCGAACGTCGCCGGTGAGATATGTTGACTTCCGGGAAAGCGCCGGAAGGCTGGAAAATAGGCGATGTTGACGACCGGTGCGGCGACAACCGGGATTTCCTGAAGCACGCGATCGGTAATGTCCCTGGCCAGTATATAGTCTGTGCATAGCGGCAGCGCATGGCCATGCTCCTTCGAGGCAGCCCCAATGGGTATGATGACGACTGCATCACGATCAAACCAGGCCTTCGCCTCCGGCCAAGTCAAATCTTCAAGCCAAACACCCTTCTTAGTCAATTTGCTCTCCTATGTCTGCATTACGGTCGTTGTACTTCGGAAAAGCAGTCGGGATAGTGACGGACCACCCTGCGAGATCCGCCTTGAGACGTCCGTGTCGGCTGAACGCGCCGCTCATCACCGCCGCACTTTTGGATCGAACACGTCACGCAAGCCATCACCGAGTAGATTGAAGCCGATCATCGTGATCATCAGCGCGGCGCTGGCGGAGAGCGCCAGGTGCGGATCCGTGCGGAGATTTGGCAGTCCCTCGCGGATCATGCCGCCCCACGTCGGATTCGGCTCCACAACACCAATTCCGAGGAAGCTCAAGCCCGCCTCCGCCATGATAATCATGCCAACGCTCAGTGACGCGCGCACCAGCAATTGCGGGAAGATGTTGGGCAGAACATGCCATAGCATGATACGCCATATCGGCGTGGCGCAGGAGATCGCCGCTTCGATATAGAGCTCGTTGCGGACTGAAAGCACAAGCGAACGGGCAAGGCGGGCGATGCCCGGCCACCACACGAGCGAGAGCGTCACGATCGTGGTCAGGACACCTGGCCCAAGAATGGACGCAACGAGAATAGCAATGATGACCTCTGGAAACGCGAAGGTAACGTCGACCACGCGCATGACCAGTCCGTCGATCCTGCCGCGGACCCAGCCGGCGCATACACCGGAGGTGACGCCAATCGACATGATGATGGCCAGAACGGAAATGGCTATCAGCATGGAAATACGTGCAGCAGCAATCAATCGGCTCAGAACATCTCGGCCTAGCTCGTCAGTTCCGAGCAAATTGGTACTGCTCGGAGGTCGCCAATTATGAAGAACATTGATCTTCGTCGGATCCGTCGGCGCCAGCCAAGGTGCAAAGATGGCGATAAGCACCATCGTTCCTACAATCGCGCACCCAATCATCGCTTTCGGTGTGCCCATGAAGCGCGCAAGGAACTCTGATCGCACCCGTAAAGACGGCGATAGCGTAGGCGCACTCACGACGCATCTCCAGTCAAGCGTACGCGTGGATCGACTATACCGTAAAGCAGATCAACAGCGAAATTGATCAGCGTGTAGAACGCAGTGAATAGAAGAACTATTGTCATCGTTACTGGATAGTCGCGCGCCAATATTGATTCCACGGCTATCCGACCGAGACCTGGAATATTGAAAACCGTCTCAACGATAAACGCGCCTGACAGTAACGCGCCAAAAATGATACCAACGGACGTGAGCAACGGCACCAGCGTATTGCGCATGGCGTGCCGATAGATGACGAGAGACTCGCGCACGCCCTTGGCCCGGGCCGTACGTACATAGTCGCAATCAAGGACTTCAAGCATATAGGTGCGAGCCAGACGGGCGATGACGGCGGTCGGCGCAACCACCAGCACGATGATCGGGAGGATCGCTTGCTCAACACTGCCCCAGCCCGCAACAGGCAGCAATTCGAGCTTTATTGAGAATACCCACACCAGCACAGCAGCCAGCGCGAAGCTCGGTATCGAGATGCTCGCAACCAGCGCGATCGTGATGACAGCGTCAAGCCAACCGCCTGCCCGCACCGCGGCAGATACGCCGAGAACCACACCGATCGGCAACGCTACAAGAAAGCTTACAAGCGCGAGAATTGGCGTGATTGCAAGACCACCTGCGATAACATTGATAACACTATAGCCGACGAAGCGATAGGAAAGTCCGAATGTTCCAGACGCTATGCCGGCGAGATAGTCAAACAACTGGTACAGAAGCGGCCGATCAAGACCATATTGCGCTCGTAACCTTTCCGCAAGATCTACGTTACCGGACTGGTCGCTGAGCATAACGGTAATAGGGTCGCCCGGCACCATCCGCATGGCGAAGAACGTTACCGTAACTGTTACCGCCCAGACGAGGAGCAGGCTCCACAAACGTCTTAATATATAGCGTAACATCGTATTTTCAGCTCACAGGTCAGGATTCTACGGCTTGATCGAGACATCCCAAAATGGCTCGAGGCGAGAAGACGTCAGCTTGACACCCTTCACGCCGGGCTTCACCAGAACGACCTGAAGCTGCAGCGGCAGGGGGCACATGCCCCATTCGTCGAGCAGAATTTTCTCCGCTTGATTATAGACTTTGTATCGCGCATCGTTATCGGCGATGGCCTTGGCTTCGGCGATCCGCGCATCGTATTCTGCGTTCTTCCAGCCCCGATTATACGGACTCGGCCCATACCAAAGCGCTTCTAGAAAATTGAGGCCATCTGGATAATCCAGGCTCCATCCCCAATAATAATAAGGGAGCTGCCGGGAGTTCATCGACTTGAGCATGGTACCGCGCTCGAGTATCTCAACCCCGACATTCACGCCGAGCGCTTCCTTGATTTTCGAAGTGATGTATAGCGATTCCGTCTTGTTAGGCTCGAGGTTCGAAAAATTCAGCGGTGGCATGCCGGCGCCGCCAGCGTATCCAGCCTCGGCAAGCAGCGCCCTGGCACGCTTCGGATCGACGTTTATCGGCTTCAGATTGGAATTATACCCTCCAATTCCCGGCGGGACCGCCCCATAAAACGGAAGAGCCGCCCCATAATACAGGCCTTCGATCATCTCGGCCTGATCGAGGCTGATGCAGAACGCCTCGCGCACACGCTTGTCCTCAAAGGGCTTGTAGAGCTCTGCGTTCATCGCGAGATAGCGAACGCGCGCCTCCGGGCTCGTGACAAGCTGACCCTTCATCGCGGCGTCGCCGATGACCCGCCGGACCAAATCTGCAGGCACGCGCAAGAGATCAAGACCGCCGGTTTCGTACATCGACATCGCCGTGTTAGAGTCCGGCACAATCATGAAGCGAACGCCGTCGATCTTTGGTGCGCCGCGCCAATAGTCCTTATGCGCTTCAAGCTGGACTTGCTGACCGCGCGACCAGCCCCCGAACTTGAACGGCCCGGTACCGGCAGAGATTTTCGTCGCCCAGTTGGCACCGGCCTCCGCGATCACGCCGCTATCCATCATGTAGATTGGATAGAGCGGGAACAGAGGATTGACCGATTTAAGCGCGATTTCGACCGTATAATCGTCAACGATCTTCACGCCCTTGAGCTCGGTCGTCGCGCCACTCTTGACCTCGTCTGCTCCAACAATAGCGCTGGCATGAGGCGAATTCAGTCCTGCTTTGCTCGTCGGAAGCAGGAGTTGCTCCAAGCTGAACTTCACGTCCTTGGCCGTAAAAACGCGTCCGCTGTGAAATTTGACGCCTTTCCTTAGATGTATGCGAAATCCCCGGCCGCCATCGAGAGCCTCCCAACTCTCTGCTAGTGACGGTATGACATTTCCATGACTATCAATTGCCGTAAATGATTCATATATATTGCGAATCACGTCGCCAGCTATCAGTTCCGAGGCGACTATCGGATCGATCGTTGCCGGGTCAGCCGGCAGGTTGGTCCTCAATTCGGCGCAGACAACTGGTGTCGCGAAAGCCATGTATGTCAGAAGCGATAGCGCGGTGGTTCCAATTCCGGCAGTTTTGAACAGGTTCATTATCCCGGCCTCCGGATTATTTCATCGTTTTCGCGTTATACTGAGGGCGAAGCATTTCTATTGCTTCGCCCTCAAGTCCATTCACCTTGACGCATGACCGGCTCTACGGCGCCGTCGGCATGAATGCCATCGACATCGATCTCACCCGAACCGATCATGCAATCGACATGTATCAGGCTCGAATTGCCACCACGCGCTGCGACCTCCTCCGGGCTGCGCGTGATGCCGTCGCGAAAACAGTCGGCATAACATTGACCGAAAGCAATATGGGACGCAGCATTCTCGTCGAATGTTGTGACATAGTAGAGCAAATCCGAGCGCGATATCGGCGTGCTATCGGGCACGAGCGCGACCTCGCCAAGGCGCTTCGCCCCCTCATCGGTATCGACCATACGCCTCAAGATGTCCGCGCCGCGCGATGCCCGTACGTCAACGAGCCGACCTGCCTCGAACCGCACCTCAATCCCCTCGATGAGAGTGCCCCCGATCGCGAGCGGCTTTGTCATGCGTGCATGGCCCGACACCCGTTCACAATGCGGCGCCGTGAACACCTCTTCAGTTGGAATGTTGGGTGTAATTGTCCTGCCGTTTGCGGTCGCGGATGAGCCCCCCTTCCAACGGTGATCATCGGCGAGACCAACGGTCAGGTCAGTCGCCGGTCCGCGAAATCGAAGTGAGGCGAAGCGCTTGCCGTTCAGCCAGTCGGCCCTGGCATGGAGATTCGCGTTATGGTTTCGCCATTCAGCAACCGGATCGTCGACGTTGACGCGGCTCGCCGCAAATATCGCGTCTGAAAGCTTGCTGATGGCCTCTGCCGCATCAACATCGGGAAACACCGCGGCCGCCCAAGCTGGTGTTGGGTAGGCGACTTTGCCCCAGTTGATCCCAAACCCGGCGGTCATCTGCAAGACCGGGCGATGTGCCTTCCACTCAGCCTTGTTGAGCCGTGAGATTCCGTCTGAGTTCTGCCCTGCGAGCAGCGTCGGGTTGCTTCCCATCACGACGATGCGGGCCGTATTCGCGCGGAGCGCTTCTGCCATACCCTTATAGAGCCAGGATGGCGCTTGATCGAAGCTATGGTCCGACGCATGTCGACACCGAATAAGGGCCATGTCCTCATCGGTTAAGATGGGAGTTACAAGGCCAGCACCCATTTGATAGGCATGCCTCGCCAACAACCGCACCATGGGCAAAGTCGCCAGGGGAGCAATGATCAGTAAGTTCTGCCCTTCGGCCAGATCGACGCCGACGGTGAGAGCCATGCGCGCCAACCGGTCGAGCTTGACGGGATCGATCGCGCGTGCCGCTTTAGGATCGCCGCTCTCATGCATGGATCGCCGCCTGTTCGTCCATGAGGAAAACCAGCTCGGCACTGCTCATGACATTGCAGTATATCATGTTCAGTATTTCAAGCTCGCGCTCGTGGAGATCGTGCGAGCCGGCTGCGGCACAATCTTCCACCAGAATGACGTGGAAGCTTTCGTCGGACAGCGATCTTACTGTTGACGAGAGGCATTGATCAGTAAGGATTCCGACACAAATTACGGTCCGGATGCCTATATTGTTTAACATCAACCGCAAGTTTGTCCCCGTGAGGCAACTCTCGGTCGTCTTCGTTACAACGATCTCACCCTCAGCTGGCGTCAGTTCTGCGACGATCTGTGAGGCGTGCTCGTCAAAGGGCAGGAGCAGATTGTTGAATCCAGGCAGCTTCTGGCTCAATGATCTGTCACGACCGTCCCGTGTGAGAGCGGCAATGCGCACGTGGATACATTCTACGCCGCGCTTTCTCATCTCCCCAAGGAGCGACGAGATGTTAGGAATGACCGTTTGGCGCATCCGCTCGTGGAAAGGCTCCCAAGCGTCGTAGCGCTTACGCTCGCTTTCATTGAGGGTTGCCGGATCGGGACGCTTCAGAAAATGGTTCTGAACATCGACGACGAGCAGCGCGGTCGTTGCCGGGTTCAGCGGCGGAGCAACTGGATCAGGTGCATCCTGATAGTAGAATGAGCGCCGCGCCTGTCGCCAGTCCATTTCCCCCTCCTAAACGAACCCCTCAAAATGAGCGTGACCGAAGACGCCCATCGAGTCAATATGCATATGCATTACAATAATGCACATACAATATTTTCTGAGGATGACAGTGCAATTTGGGTTTTCGATCGGCCGGAGATGTCCTATGCCGCGCAGTGAGGCTGCAACGTCACTGCGCCGGAGTTGGCTGTCGTTGGCTGATGATCGATCCGCAGGAACTGAGTGGCGAGTACCCGCCTTAATTTGCCCGGGAACCTGAAAATGATTACGAGCCGTGGCGCCCTGGCTGTTCATCTCCGGATCATCGAGGATTTCGAGACCCGCATACTTTCGGGTCTCTGGCATACTGGTTTCCGCATCCCGACGGAGCATGAGATTGCGGCCGAGTATAATTGTTCGAGGCCAACAGTTGCCAAGGCGCTGATGCTGCTCGAGCAAAAAGGGATGATCATGCGGCGCAAGCGTGCGGGGAGTTTTGTCCGCCGCCCGCCGGCCCAATCTGTCATCCTGCAGGCCCTTGATCCGGCCACCGAGATTAGCGCTCGTAACCAGAAGCGCCGTTACGAAGTACTCTCTCGCGTGGTTCGCAGAACAACATCGGGCGATCGCGCTAAGCTGCGGATGCGGAGCGGGCGCGTCCTCAGTATCGTTACCCGCGATTGGGCGGATGACGTTATTTACTGCTTGGAGGAAAGACTATTCAACCTTGATACAATTCCGGATGCGGAACACATCGATTTCGATAAGACGCCCCCGTCCGAATGGCTGGTCCTGCGCGTGCCATGGAGGACGGGCGACAACTCTATCTTCGCCGAGGAAGCCAGTGAATCACATGCTGAGGCATTGCAGGTGAGGCCTGGTGCGGCGCTGCTATGCATAGAAAGACAGGTCTACGTGAGTACTGGCTACCTCTCGTATAGTATTACGCGCTACCCTGCCAGTCAGCAACGTCTGCGAGCGCACTACGACACGAGTGCAATTCACCCAACCACCTGACGAACGAGATCGATATCCACGCCCGCTACAGGATTACGGAAGGGATTCGACTTGCGGAACGCGTCATGTTCGACCTTCGCCGCCTTGATGATCGCCGGATCGCGGAACAGAGCAATGGCAAGTTCGGCCATCGCCTTGGCGGCGAAAGTCATTCCTTTGTGCGCAGCTGGCGACTTCCCCTGCGCGGTCATCTGCCACGTATGGACGAGCGTCCCAAGCGCGGCAGTCGCCGCGCGGCATTGGACGACTGGGACGACCCAACTTACGGTTCCGACGTCCGTTGAGGTCATCGCCAGGTCCGATTCCACTGAAGGGTCCATGAGACCGCCCCACAGCGCCATTCCATCGGGAGGCGCTTCGCGTAGGCGCGCGATTGCGTTTGTGATTTGGTTCGGTTGAAGCGTCGCTTGGATAGCACGGGCAAACGTTTGGTCCGCTTCATCGAAGGTCGGAGGATCAAGCCTCTCCAAGACTTGCCCCATAAGCAACTCTAAGACCCTATTGCCAACCAGCTCGGCACATCCGGCCAGGCGCACGATTTCCACGCTTGTGCCGGTCATCATAGCAGCACCTCGTGCTATGTCGCTGATGCGCTCGAACAGAGGCCACACATCGTTGAGACGCGGCGACCGGATCATGTAGCGCACGCACGCATTGGCTGGAATCGTATTCGGCGCCATGCCGCCTGCGTCGACGATAGCATAGTGAAACTTGGCACCCGGCGGGACGTGTTCACGCAAGTAATTCGCCCCGACATTCATCAACTCGACTGCATCGAGCGCGCTGCGTCCCAGATGGGGACTTGCAGCAGCATGAGCTGCTTGTCCCTTAAAGTGGAAATCCGCGTTGATGCAAGCCAGCGAGGTCGGCGCGAAAAGGCCGCTTACAGCGCCGGGATGCCAGCAAATGGCGACATCCACGTCATCGAACAGACCTTCTCGTACCATGAAGGATTTGGCACTGCCCGCCTCCTCCGCAGGGCAGCCAATGTAACGAATGCGGCCGGGCGAATGCGAGAGCGAGAGCCATTCCTTCACCGCAGCAGCGGCCATAAGCGCGCCGGCGCCGAGCAGATTGTGACCGCATCCATGACCGTTTGCACCCTGAACGAGCGGCCGGCATTCAGCCAAGCCTGCTTCCTGGCTCAACTGAGGCAGGGCGTCGAACTCGCCCAAGATGGCGATGACAGGTCCTTTGGTCCCGAACGCGCCGGACACGGCGGTATCCAGCCCGCCCAGCTGCAAGCCGATGGAGAACCCCTCCTCGCGAAGCATGTCGATATGCGCGCCGGCAGAGGCTGTCTCTCGAAAATTGGTCTCAGGCGTGCCCCAGACACGGTCACTTAGCGCCGCGTAGCGTTCTCGCCGCTTCTCAACGAGTTCGCTCGCCAAATTCAGTTCGCTCGCCAAGTCGGTTCTCAAAGCCGCCCCTCCAATAATGCATATGCATAATTGGAAGAGCGAGGAATTGTCAAGCTTTCGAATATGCGCGCGGCACGTCGATTGCCGAATGCGTCAAGCTGACAGTACCCAGAGCACGCTGATTTTATACGGAACCACCGTGTCATTCCGGGGCGGGCCGAAAGGCCCGAGCCCGGCAATCCATGAACACGCGGTCTAGAGCATTTTCTTCACGCGAACCGGTGTCCACTTCGCTCGAAAATGCTCTAAGAAGAAGGCGCATCGGACTGTGCCTCCCCGGTTAAGCGTGGTGTTCGTGGGTTCCTGGGCTCTTCGGGTTCCGGGCGCCTCGGATTCCGGGCTCCTCGCTGACGCGAGGCCCCGGCATGACGGCGAGATTCCATCCAGTATTCACTGGTGGGTTCGCCCCGCCGTGGGGCACATCTATTGGTCCTGAGCCTTGCCGTCAGACCACCCCCCGGTGCGCTCTCTTAATCAAGAAGCGTCTTCGTCAGGGGATGTTCGCGATCGGCGAGACCGTCCACAATATTGAAATGATGGCGATCGGGCTCGACGATCGCCGTCGTCCGCGCGCCAAGCCCGGTCCAGATATTGGCCAGAAGCGCGCTCTGGCGGAGGAACTCCTGGCGTTCGGCCCCGCCGGCCCAAGAGATGACGCGCGCACCGGGCAGCGGTCGCAAAAGGGCCGGGCTCTCCGCCAGCGCTTCCGGCTCATCGATGCGCAATGTCTGGTTCATGGCTGTCTTCATCAGGGGACGCAGATCGTGCAGTCCCGAGATCGAGACCACAGTGCGGAGGCGGCCGAGGATCGCGTCCGAAAGCGGTGACGTCGCGGAGACCATGCGGCTTGCGAGGTGCCCCCCGGCGGAATGTCCGCTGAGCGCGATCGGACCGTCGATCAGGTCCGCGGCCCTGGTGATGGCTGCCCCCATTTCCGCGACGATGCCTGAAATGCGGATGCCGGGACACAGCGTGTAGCTCGGCATCGCGACGGCATAGCCGCTGTCCACGGATCCGGCCGCAAGGTGCGACCAGGCGCGATGATCGGATTCCATCCAATACCCGCCATGGACAAAGACCATAAGGCCTCGCGCCGCAGTCTCGGGCAGGAAAAGATCGAGCCGGTGACGCGGCCCGCTGCCATAGGGGATGTCCAGCCGGGCGCGACCCTCAGCCGATAGTTTGTCGCGAAAGGCCTGCGCCGCCTCGACCCAGATGTCAGGCCAGCGATCGCCACCGGCGATGTTGGCACCGTTGGCATAGGCATCGTCCCAGTCCTCGATGAGACGCTCGAGCATGGGTTCCTCTCCTCTCGACGGCATCGCAGCAATGGCCAGCCATGGCCCGCCGCGTCAAGGGGTGAAGAGGAAAAGTTTGGGGCGGGCCGATGCGCCTGTCGGCATCGCCCGGATGCCTCCGATGTCCATGATTCCTTCGACACGACGGCGTGCAGGATGGCGACCGGTCTCGGTTCCCACCCTGTGATCGGCATGGACCCTATGGCGCCTTTCGCGGTAACCGCATCGCGTCGGCGGCGGGGAGCAGGCGCGCCGAGTTCGAAATGAAGATCAGTTCCGACGAAACGTGGATGAAGGCCGCCAGGAGCGGGTTCAAGAAACCGAAGGCGGCCAACGCGATGCCGAGCGCATCGACGGTTATCGTGCCGGAAAAATTCTGCCAGATCACGCCGCGCGTGCGCCGGGCGATCCGGACCGTCGCGACGAGACGCTCGAGGTCGTTGGCGAGCAGCACGATGTCCGCACTTTCCTTGGCGACGTCGGTGCCGGAGCCCATCGCGATCCCGACGCTGGCCGCCGTCAAGGCCGGCGCGTCGTTGATGCCGTCACCGAGCATGGCGACCTTGGCGCCGGACGCGACCAGCGCCCGCACGCGCGCGAGCTTCTGCTCCGGCAGCATGCCGGCCTCGACCGTATCGATTCCGAGGCCCGCACCAACGCTCTGCGCGACGGTCGCATTGTCGCCCGTGAGCAGGATGGTGCGGATCTTCAAGCGATGCAATTCACGGATCGCGGCTGCCGCTTCGGGCCTGACCTCGTCCGCCACAGCGAAGCTCCCGGCGTAATGCCCGTTCACGGCAACGCAGACCTCGGAGGACACGGCATCGCCGCCATGCACGGCTGGAATGTCGATCCCCTCCGCCTCAAGAAGCTTGACGCTCCCGATCAGGATGCGGTCATCGCCGCGTTGCGCCGCAACACCCCGCCCGAGCGTATAGACGAAGCTGTCAGGCTCGGCCACCGCGATCCCGCGGGCGCGGGCCTCCGCGACGATCGCCTTGGCGAGCGGATGCTCCGAGCGCAGCTCCGCGGTGGCAGCCAGGCCGAGCAAATCCGCCTCGCTGCGGCCAGACGCGGGATGGATCGCCAAGACGCGTGGTTCGCCGAAGGTCAGGGTGCCGGTCTTGTCGAGCACGATCGTATCGATGCGGCCGAGCGTCTCGAGATGCATGCCGCCCTTGATGATGGCGCCGTTGCGCGCGGCGCGGCCGATGCCGCCCAGCACGGCCAGAGGCGTGCCCGCCGCGACGCCGCAGGCGCCGGCGACGATGATCACGGAGATCGTGTCGCGAATGTCGCCGGTGAGCAGGTAGGTCACGACCGCGGCGGCGAAGGAGAAATAGACGAGATAGCCGGCCAGTTGATCCGCCAGGCGCTGGACAGGCGCGCGGGACTGCTCCGCGTTCTCGATCGCGTCGATGATGCGCCCGAAGCTGGTGTCGCGCCCGATACGGGAGACCTGGATATCGAGTGCGCCCGACTGGTTGATCGAACCGGCGAAGACCGTGTCGCCCACGCTGCGCTTGATCGGCATGGACTCGCCGGTTATGTGGGCCTGATCGACATAGGACAGGCCGGAGCTGATCATACCGTCGACCGGAATGTTCTCGCCCGGCGCAACCAGGACGTGCTCGCCGACCGCAATCGTATCGATCGGCACGGTCGCGATCACGCCGTCGCGGCGCACGGTCGCCTCATGCGGCATCACGTCGATGAGGTCGGCGATCGCCGCGCGCCCGCGATCGACCGTCAGATGTTCGAGTTCCTCGGCAACGAGCACAAAAAAGGTGACCACCAGCGCGGTGAAGAATTCCGAGATCGCAGCGGCCGCCACAATGGCGATCGACATGGACAATTCCATGGTCATCCGCCGCTCTTTGATATTCGCGATCGCCTCGCGGAAGATGGGCCAGGCTCCGAAAAGCAGGGCCGCCACGCCAACGAGATCCAAGCCCGCCACGGGACGGACCGCCTGGAACCAGACCAATGCCGCCGCGACGGCGACGACCACGACACGCAGGACCTCGATGGTCTCGAAGTCATGACCGAAGAGGGTCAGCGCACGCGGGATACGGTCGCCGAGCCACCCAGAGGAGCGCCTGGCCTGCTCGGCCGCGCTTGCATGGCAGGAGCGCTCGAATGGACGGAAGCACGTGCAGGGCTGTGCGCTGGCGGGGCAAAGCGGCACCGGGCCTGTGATCGTCGTCATGGTCGTATCATCCCGATCGTGCAGATGTCGAAGCTGCCCGCCTAATTTATAATTGTTCTAATTAAAATCAAGAGGCCGCTTGCCGGCTCAGTCAGCTGCGGCGGCTCTCCGTCGATGACCTTGCCGCGCAGCTCGATCTCACGCCGCGTTACCTCCCCATGCCATCTGAGAAAGAGCCCCAAACATTCGCAGAGTTCGTCGCCGAGCAGGTTCGGCTCCGCGCTCAAGCCACGGCTCGCCGGGACGCCGATGGCAAATCCGCGAGCGCTTACATCGCAGCGTCATCCGGAGACGTCATAGTCGCCGGCCGCGGCGCCGGCGCCGTCAGTGATCCGGAGATTCCCCCACGTGAACTTACCCCCGCATCCCATTGCCGCCACAGATGTGGCCATATCCTTCGGCAATGCCCACGTCGTACTCGCCGACCGCGTGATCCATGGCTTCGTCGTCATCGCCGGCGACCGCATCCTCGACGTCGGCACCGGCCCGACACCGGCCGGCAGCCTCGACCTTGGCGGCGATTATCTCTTGCCCGGGCTCGTCGACATTCACACGGACCATTTCGAGAAGCACGTCTTCCCGCGCGCCCATGTCCGCTGGAACATCATGCGGGCGCTGCTGGCGCATGACGCGCAAGTCATCGGCGGCGGCATCACCACCGTGTTCGACAGCCTGTGCGTCGGCGCCACCGCCACCTTGGAGCGGCGCGAGATCCTCGCGCCCATGCTCGAAGCGATCGAAGCGGCGCAGGCCAAGGGGATGCTGCGCGCGGAGCATCTCGTCCATCTGCGCTGCGAGATCACTGACGCGCTGACGCCCGAACTGACTGCCGCCAACATCGATCGCCCCGTGGTCCGCCTCGTCTCCGTCATGGAGCACGTCCCCGGCCTGCGCCAGAGCCGCGATCTCACCGCCTATATCGACCGGCGGCAGAAGGAGACCGGCAAGTCGGCCGACGTACTGCGCGCCGAGATGGACCAAGCGATTGCGGACGCCGGAGATATCGGCGCCCGCGTCCGGCCCCGGGTCGTTGATCTCGCGCATCAGCGCGCGCTGCCGCTGATGAGCCATGACGATACCGAGGTCGCGCATATCGAGCTCGCGAAGGCCGATGGCGTCGCCGTATCCGAATTCCCGTGCACGCTGGAGGCGGCGCGTGCCGCCCGCGCCGCCGGCATGGCCATCGTCGCCGGCGCGCCCAACCTGCTGCGCGGCGGCTCGCAATCCGGCAACGTCGCCGTCGCCGACCTCCTGGCGGAGGGGCTGGTGGATGTCCTGGCGTCCGACTACGTGCCGCGCTCGCTGCTCGATTGCGCCTTCGCGCTCGCCGAGGAGCCGCGTTTCGGCATCGACTTGCCGCGCGCCGTCGCCATGGTCGCCAAGGCCCCGGCGGGAATTGCCGGGGTTGATGACCGCGGCGAGATCGCGCCGGGCAAGCGCGCCGATCTGCTGCACGTCGCCCTCGCCGACGGCCACCCCTGCCTGAAGCAGGTGTGGCGCGCCGGGCGCCGCGTCTCCTAGAGCATTTTCGAGCGAAGTGGACACCGGTTCGCGTGAAGAAAATGCGCTAAAACAAAGACATGGAGCATTTTCGCGATTCGGAGAAACGCGAAAATGCTCTAAAGCAAAGCAGGCTTGGATTGAATCAGCCGATTCAATCCAAGCCGGTGAATGGGCACGTCTATTGTCGAGCGGAGCAAGCTCGAAAGCGCCGGCGTGGCTTAAGGCGTCGCTGCGGGGCGCGGATCGATGATCCGCATCCTGAGCCAGCCCGAGGCGGTGTCGATGGCAAAGACGGCCAGGACGATCAGAAAGATGATCGACCACGCCTCCTGCCAATGATAGGCGCGTATCCGGTCGGAGAGCAGAAAGCCGATGCCTCCGGCGCCGACGATGCCGAGGATGGTGCTGGAACGCACGTTCGACTCGAACTGGTACAGCGCCGCCGACAGCATCACCGGCAGCGCCTGTGGCAGAATAGCGTAGCGGATGGTCTGCAACGGCCCGGCACCAACCGCTCGCACGCCCTCGACCGGTCGCGCCGAGGTATTCTCCATCGCCTCGGAATAGACCTTGGCGAGCGTGCCGACCTCCGACACCGCGATGGCCAGCACGCCGGCGAGTGGGCCGAGGCCGAAGGCGCGGATGAACACCAGCGCCAGGATGATCGTCTCGACCGCCCGGAGCGTGTCGAAGCCGCGCCGGCTGGCGAGGCGCAGCCACGGCATCGGAACGATCACGCGGGCACCGAGGAACGAGAGCGGGAAAGCGACGATGGCGCCGATGAGCGTTCCCATGAACGCCATCGCGATGGTCTCGCCGAGGCCGCCGAGCACGCCGCGCCATTCGTCCCATGTCGTCCAGATATAGGGCGGCAGCATGAAACTTACGACGTCGCCGAGCCGCCCGAGGCCATGCCACAGCCGCTGTGGGCTGAAATCGAAGGCATAGAGGCACCAGGTGAGCGTACCGAGGAGGATCCCCACCGTCGTAGCGATCGCGAGGCGTTGACGCCGGGGCAGCCGACGCGCCGTCTCGATCTCGGCGATGATGCCCTCGATGGGCGGGCGTGTCGGAACGAACAACATCAGCCGAGCCCTCCCTTGCCGGTGAGGCCGATAATGCGGTGGCGCAATTTTTCGCTGGCGGAGTCGATGACGACGACGGTGACAAGTATGATGACGAACAGCGCCGAGAGATCGGTGTATTCCTGCATCGAGATGGCCGTGCGGATTTCCTGACCCAGCCCGCCGGCACCGACGTAGCCGATGACCGACGACGACCGCACGTTGATCTCGAAGCGCAGCAATGTGTAGCTGATGACGTTCGGGATCACCTGCGGCACCACGCCGTAGCGGATCTCGTCGAACCAGGTGCCGCCAACGGCGCGGATCGCCTCCGCCGCGCGAAGATCGACATTCTCGTTGGCTTCGGCGTAGAGCTTGCCGAGCGACCCCGTGGTGTGCAGGCCGATGGCGAGCACGCCGGCGAGCGGGCCGACGCCGAAGGAGAACACGAAGATCAGTGCCCAGACGAGGTCGGGCACGGTGCGCACCACCTCCAGGAAGCGTCGTGCCACATGATAGGCGATGCGGTTCGGTGCGAGATTGCGCGCCGCCAGAAAGCTCAGAAGAAAGCCGCCGACGACGCCGATCAGGGTGGCCATATAGGCGATGAGGATCGTCTCGCCGAGCAGCCTTGCCCAGGTCGGCCAGCGCCAGAACCACTCGCCGAGGTCAGCGCCGAGCGTGCGCCAGTGCAGTATCGGCACCGTCTTTGCCAGATAGTCGCCGAGCCGTGGCAGGCCGATGAGGAGCTTCCAGCCGGCGACGCGCTCGCCCGACGGCAACGACATCTCGTTGACGTCGAAAAAGCCGCTGAACTGCGCCGCCGCCAGTGCCGCCAGCGCGAAGGCGACGACGGCCAGCGCCTGCGTACGCCGCTGTCGCGTGCGCGTTGCCGCAAACGCGATCTCGAAATGCTGGGCGGCCAGCGAAATGTCGGTCATGGCGGATCCGGGGCGTGTCGCGCCGGCTTGGCCGGCGCGGGGAGCTGTGGACGAGGTCAGCCGGCCCGGCGCTGCTTCTTCTGCCAGGCGCGCATGTCGATGATCCACTGGTAGCGCGGATGGTCGACCTCAATATAGGCCTTTTGCGTCGCCGTCGGCCCGCCCATGACCGTCTTGAACACGTCCGGCGCCTTCGTCGGCATGGCGAGATACGCCGCCTTCAGCGCCGCCATCAAATCCTTCGGCAGATCGGCGCGCGCCGTCACCGGGCCGTTGGTGATCTCCGGTGACTGCCAGATCCAGCAGGCTTCGCCGGCCTTGATCATGCCCTTCGACAGCATGCGCTGCGGAATGCCGTTCGTCTCATTGTTGATGTAGGTGGCGGCAGCGTCGAACTGCTTGTTGACGACGCCGATCACGCCCGCCTCATGCGAGCCGGAGAACGGGATGTCTTTGAACGTGGTCTTCGGGTCGAAGCCCTGCTGTACCATGTTGAAATACGGCACCATGTAGCCTGAGGTGGAATCGGGGTCGGCGAAGGCGAGGACCTTGCCCTTCAGGTCGGCGAGCGATTTATAGCCGCTGTCGCAGCGCACGACGACGACGGAGTAATAGCCGGTCGAGCCGTCCTGCTCCTGCGTCGTCACCAAGGGCACGACATTGCCGTTCGATTCCGTGTAAGCGGCGGCGTAGGCGGCCGAGCCGAGCGAAGCGACCTCGATCTGTCCCGACGCCAGCGCCTGGATGACGCCGTCATAGCTGCCGGCCGTGAAGATCTCGACGGGAACGCCGAGTTCCTGCTCCAGATACTTCCTGAGCGGCTCGACCCGCGCCATGCGATCCTTTTCATTCTCGGCCGAGGTGACGCCGAGCTTGACCTGTTTGTAGCTGTCCTTCCAGTCTCCGGCGACGGCCGGGGCGGCGAGGAGAAGGGTGAAGACGGCGATTGCGAGGCGGGCTTTCAGCATGGGTCGTATCTCCAGGGGAGCTCTTGGTTCAGGCGGTTTCCAGTTGCCGGACCGGCGGCAGTTCGGTCGAGGTGATGGCCTCGTCAATCGCGCCGCCGACAGCGCTGTCGCCGTAAGTGTCGGCGAGAACGGCGCCCGTCAGACCGTCGGGCGCGCCGTCGAACTGGATGCGGCCGTCGCGCATGGCGACGATGCGGTCGCAGTAGCGCCGCGCTGTGTCGATGGTATGCAGATTGACGATGACCGTGATGCCGTCCTCGCGGTTGATGAGTCGAAGCGCGTCCATGACCCGTGCCGCATTCGCCGGATCGAGCGAGGCGATCGGCTCGTCGGCGAGCAGCAGCCGCGGCGACTGCACCAGAGCGCGGGCGATGGCGACGCGCTGCTGCTGGCCGCCCGAGAGCGTGCCGGCGCGCTGCAACGCCTGCGGCGCCAGATCGAGACGGTCGAGGGCGCGGATGGCCGTCGCCCGCTCCGCGGCGGAGAACGCCCGCGCCATTGACGAGCCGAAGCCGTGATGCGCGAGGCGTCCGACCAGCACGTTGGTCAGTACATCCATGCGCTCGATGAGGTTGAACTGCTGGAAGATCATGCCGCACGAGGCCCGCCACAGCCGGAGGTCGCGGCCGGTGAGGCGCGTGACGTCCGTGCCGTCGAAGGCGATACTCCCGCCGGTCGGCTCGATCAGCCTGTTGATCAGGCGCAGGAACGTGGACTTGCCGGCGCCGGAGCGGCCGATGACGCCCACCATCTGCCCGGTCGGAATCGACAGCGACAGGCTGTCGACGGCAGCACGCCGGCCGAAAGTTTTCCGCAGGTCGTTAACGACAAGCATGTGGTCGCTCCCCATCCCCCCACGAAACCAAGCAGACTTGTGTGTCACATCGTGTGCAGTTTCGTGTCGCTTCGACGACGGCGGCACCCTTCAGACCACCTCGCGCATGCGATGATGACGCGATGTTCCGGCCCGACCGGCTCAGGGCAAGGGCTGCATGGTGGGGGAAGCATTGTTCCCGACCTCGTGAGCCGTTCTCCCCCGCTAGAGCAAGTCCGTCTTTTGCGGACGTGCTCCACTCAAAAAAATGACGAGAAAATTCATCGGCTTAGATGGCATCAAACGATTCCATCTAAGCCGGATTTGCTCTAGGTATCGCGACCGGGATTTGTGAGATGCGCGAGGAAAGTCCGGATCTCCTCGGGAGAGAAAGGCTTTTCGAGCACGGGGCAACCCGAATCTGCCAGAAAGCGTCCAGCCAGGGGTCCAAGCGTGTCGCCCGTCACGAAGCCCACCCGGTCGGCCAGAGGCGCGTACTGTTCCCGCAACCAATCGTAGAAAGCCGGGCCGTCGCCCGATGGCATGCGGATGTCGCAGAGGATGGCGTCAAAACGCCCGCCCCACGTTTCGATCTTGGCCTTCGCATCCTCGCCGTTCTGCGCGCGGGTCGTGACATAGCCGATACGACCGGCCACCTCCGCCAGGAGTTCCGCGATCGCCGCGTCGTCGTCGACGATGAGGACATGGTACGCAGGCATCGCCCGGGCAGCAGGCGCTAAGGTCTCGCGGATCGCCTCGCCGCCCTGAAGGGCAGGCTCGTATGGCAAAAGAAGGGTAAAGCGCGCACCGCCTTCTGGGGCATCATCAAGCCTCAAGCTCCCGCCATGGGCCTCCACCAGGCCGCGCGACACGGCCAGCCCGATGCCGGTCCCCGCCCCTTGCGGTTTGGTCGTGAAGAATGGGTCGAAGATGCGCCCCCGGATCGCTTCCGGCACGCCGGGCCCATTGTCGTCGACCGATAGCGAAACGGATCCGGCCTGCCGGTCGACTGCGATGCGCACGATGATCTTGCGATCCTCACCGCCCGCCTGCTCCAGCGCCTGCTGCGCATTGACGAGAAGATTGAGCACGACCTGATGGATCTGGTTCTGATCCAGCAAGAGCTTCGGCAGGTCTTCAGGCCAATCGCGTTCGATCGCGATGCCTGACGCACACATCGTATAGGCGAGAAGCTCCAGGGCCTCCTCGACGACCGCTTCCAGCCGTGTCGGCGTACGCTCCGCCTCCCGCTGGCGGGCGATCGCGAGAAAGCTGCGTACAATCCGCGCACAGCGATCGGCGGCCGTCGCGATCCGATCACAGCGCCGGGTCAGGTCATCCGAATCCGCGACGGCGAGGTTCTCCATCGCCTCCCGCAACATCATGGTCTGGCCGGTGACGATCGAGAGCGGATTGTTCAACTCGTGGGCGACGCCGGCCAGGAGCGATCCGAGCGCAGCGAGCTTTTCCTTCTGGTACAACGCATTGCGCTGCGCGCGGATCTCGGCCTCGGCCCGCTTCGCCGCCCGAAGATCGCGGATATGGGCGGCGAAGAGACGTCGACCGACGAGCGTGACGTCGGTGATGGTCAGCTCGATCGGGATCGTTTCACCCGTCGACAGGAGCGCAGGCAGTTCGAGACGTTTCCCGAGGACGCGGCTCGCGCCGGTCATGAGAAGGGATTTCAGGCCACGCTGGTGCGCGGCGCGATGTTCCGGCGGGATGATGAGGTCCGCGATCGGGCGGCCGATCACCGCATCCCGGCAGTAACCAAAGATCGTTTCAGCCGCCGGATTGAAATCGACGACCAATCCATCGCCGTCAATGACCACCACGCCATCAAGTGCCGCACGCACCACGGCCGCGTGATGGGCTTCCGTTGCCTTTTGCAAAGCCACCTGCTCGGCGAGCTCCTGCTCGCGCAGCTTCAGGTCGGTCAGGTCGCGGGCGATGCCAATGAAGCCGACGATCGCGCTATCCGCTGTCCGTCGATAGGGCGTGACCGTCTCCTGCACGTAGCGGCGGCCCCGTGACCCATAGTCGACCCACCCCTCCCAGCGGATGGCTTCGCCGCGGTGCAACCTGTCGACCTGCGCGAGGCCCGGTCCGAGCGCGGCATCGCCGAGAACCGCGCGAATGGACCTGCCGACGAGCTGCGCCTCTGTAAGGCCGACAAAATCCAGGAATTCCTGGTTCGCGCAGCGGCAGACATAGGCCGCATCGACGAAAACCGCCCGACCCAGCACGCTGCTGAAGGCTGTTTGCAGCAGTTGCGCTTCGCTCGGTTCGAATGCGCCGAGGCACCCGCTCGCCCGCTCCGGTTCGCCTTCGCGGAGTTCGGACGATGAGTTCATGAGCAGTCCTTCCAAAGGCAGAGATCGCTGCCGCGACCAAGATCGGCGCGAATTTCCCGAGCGATTCAGGCCTCAGCTTGTCAGCGATGGGAAGCAGGCCGGATTTTCGATCGCGACGGAGGATCCAGCGTCCAGAACATCCGCGCGAGACCTTGCGTGCAAACCGCAGCGACACGGCCGATTCGTGGCGCGGCGCAGGGTCCCGGAGGGCTATTCCGCAGGCACCACACGCAACGGCGTCGCATAGGGCTCGACCCTGAGATTGCCTTGAGCCTGCACGCTGATCTTCGACAGCGGCGCCTGCTCCAGTTCGCCGTCCTTCGCCTTGCGAACGGCATAACGCCACACCGTCAGCGAACCACGCTCACGAAGCGCCTTGCCGATCGCGGCGGCATCGCTGCCGAGCGCTGCGTCTTCCTTCGTGAGCCCAACGACGATTTCGTCCTTTTCAGACACGATCGTGAAGAGCTTGGTCGCCTGCCCGGCCGGAAATGCGGGACTGACAGCGGTCATGAGCACGCCCGCCATCATTGGGACGGCGAAGGCTCGGCTTTTGATGAAATGGAGCATCGGTTGGTTATTTCCTTGTCTCGTCCGCCAGCGCTCTGCCGGTACCCGTTTCGGACGTGTCTGCGTCAAGTTTCAGTCAGGTTTCTACAGATTACATCGTTATGACATGCCTGATGGTGCGTCCTTCATGAAGTGCATCAAAACCTTCGTTGATTGTCTCAAGGCTGGAAGAGCTCGTCCAAAGCTTGTCGACGGGCAGCTTTCCCCGCCGGTAGAGCGCGATGAAGCGCGGAATATCGCGGGTGGGGACGCAGGAGCCCAGGTAGGAGCCCTGCAGCCTGCGCTCTTCGGCAACGAGGCGCGTGGGTGAAAGCGACAGCGTATGGTTCGGATTCGCGAGGCCCGCCGTGGTCGTCGTCCCGCCCCGACAGGTGATCTGAAAGGCGAGGTCGAGCGCCTTGACGGAACCCGCCATTTCAAAACTGTGATCGACGCCGCCACGCGTGAGCGCACGGATGGCATCAACGACGCCTTCTTCACCGGCATTGAAAACGTCGGTGGCGCCGAGATCGCCGGCGCGGGCGAGCTTGTCCCGGGACAGGTCCACGGCAACGATCCGCGAGGCACCGGCAGCGACGGCGCCCAATAGGGCGCTCAATCCGACACCGCCGAGACCGACGACCGCGACCGTCTCTCCCGCCTTGACCTTGGCAGAATTCACCACGGCGCCGACGCCGGTCAGCACGGCGCAGCCGAAGAGAGACGCGATTTCGTAGGGCACGTCCGTGTCGATTTTCACAAGCGAGCGTCGCGACACCACCGCATATTCGGCAAAGGAGGACACGCCGATATGGTGATGGATCGGCTCGCCCCCGACCGAGAGTCTGCGACCGCCGGCCAGCATCTCACCGGCCGCATTCGCCGCAGCCGCCGGCTCGCATAAGGCCGGGCGCCCCTCTGCGCAGGGCATGCAATGCCCGCAGGACGGTACGAAGACCATGACCACCCTGTCGCCGCGAGACAGATCGTCCACGCCCGGCCCGGCCCCGACGACTTCGCCGGCGGCCTCGTGGCCGAGAACCATCGGCACCGGGCGAGGACGATTGCCGTCGATGACCGAAAGGTCCGAATGGCACAGGCCCGTCGCGCGGACGCGGACCAAGACCTCGCCGTGCCCTGGTTCATCGAGTTCGACCTCCTCGACAGTCAGTGGCCGGCTCAGCGCGAACGGCGCGGAAACCGGGCTTGCCCGCAGCACGGCGGCACGCATTCTCATGGCGGTTCCCCTTTGGCGTTCGCGCTCGGCGCGCCTGCGCCACCGTGCCGGCATCTGGCTCCAGGGCGCCGATTGACCGGCCGGGCCGCTCCAGCGCGCCGCACGTGGCAACGTCGGTATCTACAATTCTTATACTGCGCTGCAAGGATAGGGATAGCCGCTTGTGGATGGCGTGCCATCCGTGTCTCATCGAATGAAGCTGAAGGGGTGCCCCGGCCCCTCGTGGAGTACGCAGGCTCCGTTGCCGCCGGCGCGGTCATCGCCCGCCCTCACGCACAGCGCCGCACGGAATCCTTGCCGTCGTGCCTTGTCGAGGAACCGCGCCTCGGCCTTGGCATCGAAGCCGAGCGAGTCCAGCGTCTGGGCCGTCGCCCCGTCAAAGAAGGTGATGCTGGGGAGGTTGACGATCGCATCGACGCCGCGCCGTCGCAAAAGTGCGAAGAGCCCGTCCTGAGAACGCAGGCGGTCGAGGGCGAAGACGCCGAAATAGCAGCGTTCCCGCTCTGCCGGCGAGGCGATGAAGGTCCAGTCGCCTTCCAGATAGGCGTTGCAGTCATGGATCGACAGGGCAGCAAGCCAGGGGCCCGCCTCGAGATCGAGACCTTCGAGCCAGGGGCAGATGAGGAGGGTGTCGTCGCCCAGGAAATCGGCGTCGCGCGGCAGGCGGTCAAGGAGACGGCAGGGCCGCGTGACGGTGCCACCCTCCATCAGACCACCCTCCATGAGCCCGCCCTCCATGAGCCCACCATCCATGAGCCATTCCGCTCCGCTTGAGCTCATGGGATCCTCCCCGCGATCGGGCGTTCTCCGCCTTCCCAATTTTACCCAGCTTACACAGGCCATCGGCTTCACTACAAGCCGAGGACCTGAGATAAGCGGTTCCACGCTGGCGACCATGACCGGCGATGAATGACGCTTCGGGGGGAAACAAGGATCGCGCCGGATCGGGCGCGGCAGGCACCCGGCCGAAGTGATTGCGGAGGTTGCGATGCCCGTCTACCGCCACGATGAAGCCCCGCCACCCTGGTGCGAGCTCAAGGCGTTCGAGATCATTGACCTGAAGCCCGAGGATGCGGTGTCCCGCCGCCGGAGCCATGCCAGGACGCGCCTGCTCTGCACGCTCGGCACGGCCCAGGTCTTCGCCGGCGGCGGCTCCTTCGTCCTGAAGGAAGGACAATTCGCGGACCTCGATCTCCTCGGCGGAGACAAGGGGTGGCAGGTCAAGCCCGGATCCCCCGCAGCCCAGGTGGTGGCCCTGTCCGGCGACTGGGGCAAGGACCTTGGCGGCTGCGGGATCTTCCGGGTCGCGGAAGACCCGGCCGCGACAAATGCCGGTGATCCCGTGAATTACCCCAAAAAGACCCGGGTCGATTCCCACTATCACGATTGCGACGAGTACTGGATCCTTCTGGAGGGCCGCGCGACCGTCGTGGTCGGCGATCAGACAATGGACATGCGCCCCGGGGATTGCGTCAGCATCGGCATGGGACATCACCACGACATGCCGCTGGCGCCAGAACCCATCAAGGCGGTGTTCTTCGAGACGACCCTGCAGCGCGACAAGCGCATCGGCCATCTGTGGAACCACACGCACGGCATCGCTGAGCCGCATCCGGAGAGAATTTGACATGACGAAAAAGGTCATTCACGTCGGCGTCGGCCTCTTCGGCAGCCGCTGGTGCAGCACGTGGCTCGAGCCGAATATCGCCGATGGCACCGTGGAGGTGATCGCGGTTGTCGATATCGACCCCAAGGCGGTCGAATTCGGACGCAAGGTCCTCAGGCTGCCGCCTGAGCGCGCCTATACGGACCCCCGCGCCGCCTTCGCCAATCACGCGGGGGAAGCCGATTTCTGCACGGTCGTCGTGCCGCCGAACCACCACGAGGCGATCGTCGACCTCGCCATCGAATTCGGCATCGACATTCTGTCGGAGAAGCCGATCGCCGACACGATGGAGGGCTCGGCCCGCATCGCGCGCAAGGTGAAGGCGGCCGGCCGCAAGATGGCCGTTACCATG
Source organism: Chelatococcus asaccharovorans (assembly GCF_003201475.1). GTDB lineage: Bacteria > Pseudomonadota > Alphaproteobacteria > Rhizobiales > Beijerinckiaceae > Chelatococcus > Chelatococcus asaccharovorans. Next base: position 253,969 of record NZ_QJJK01000010.1, read on the forward strand.
AGCCACCGTTTCGACCAGGACAAGACGACGCTGCGGCAGATCGTGCGATCGGGCCAGATCGGCCGCGTCAATAACATCAGCTGCCGCTACTTCGCGGATATGCGCGAGCACATGGGCTGGGGCGCCCTGTTCCGGCATACCATGCAGGACCCGCTGATGATCGAGGGCGCGGTGCACCATCTCGATCTCGTCGCCGACCTCGCCGGCGCCCGATGCGAGACCTTGACGGCGAGCACCTGGAAGCCGGACTGGGCCGAATATGCCGGCGACACGGACGGCATCGTCATGATGACCTTCGCCAACGGCGTGCGCGGCGTCTATGAGGGCTCGTCCTCCGCCGCGGTCGGGCTCAACGACTGGACGAAGGAGTATATCCGCGTCGACGGTGAACTCGGCACCGCCATCCTCAACAGCCGCGAGATCGAGGTCTTCACCCGCAGCGCTCTCAAGCGCCAGCGCTGTCGCGAAGGTCAGGGCCAGAAGATCCAGTTGATCACGCAGAACAAGTGGCTCAACACATGGCTGATCGAGAAATTCTGCGCCTGGCTCGACGGTGGCCCGGAGATGGAGACCAATGTCGCTGACAACCTCCAGGCGGCCGCGCTGATCTTCGCGGGCATCGAGAGCGCCCGGCGCGGGCAGACCATCCATGTGCAAGACTACATCCGCTCCTTCGGCTGAAGGCTGAAGTGGCCAGGGACGAGGTCCGGCCCCATAATGCCCCCCGCGAAGAGGGACTTCAGGAGGGCGCGCTGCAGGAAGCCCTGTATCGATTGAGGAGTGAGCTTGCGGTGACGCGCGGCGCGCGTCGCCGTTTTCTCGTCGGCGCCGCGATCGGCACGGGCATGGCGGCGCAGTCGGCCACGCGCGGCGGGGCTGATTTCCTCATCGCGCTGTCGGCGGGGCGCATGCGTTGCATAGGCGAGCCCTCGATTGCCGCCATGCTGCCCCTGCGCGACAGCAATGAATTCGTGATGAGCTTCGCGCCGACGGAGATCCTGCCGCGCGCGACGGTTCCCGTCTTCTTCGGCGCGGCCTCTTTCGATCCGCGCCTTGACCTCGATGCCCTCATCGAGCGGATCGCGGCCGGCGGGTTCGGCGGCATCGCCAATTTCCCGACGGCCGTGCTGATTGACGGCGCTTACCGCGCCTTCCTGGAAAAAAGCGGTGTCGGCTTCAACCGTGAGCTCGATCTCCTGCAGCGCGCGAAGGCGCAGGGCCTGGCCACCCTTGCCTATATCCAGAACGAGGCGGAAGCGGCGCAGGCGGCCGCTGCGGGAATCGATATCGTCAACATCGATCTCGGATGGAACGTCGGTGGTGTTCTTGGCGCCAGCTCCGATCTCCGGATTGAGGAAGCCGCACTCATCGCCAATCGGATCGCGCAGCGGGTGCGCACGGAATCGCCGACGACGCGCTGCGTGGTCGAAGGAGGGCCGATCGTCAGCCCACGGCAACTCGAGGAGTTCTGCCAGATCGCCGAGGTCGATGGCTATATCGGGGGCTCGACGATCGATCGCGTGCCCTCCGAGGCCGCCATCGAGGTGGTGACTGCGGCCTTCAAGGCCATCGGCGTCCTGCGCCAGACCGTGGAGGGCCTCGAGTCCAATCGTGACAAGCGGCGCTTTCCATTGGCCCTATGGGGACACTCCCGCGCGGCCGAGGATGCCCGGGCGATGTTTGCGCGCCTCGCCGGCACGGATCACCCGGTGGTGCTGGTCGGTGAGACGGGCTCGGGCCGCCGGGATGTTGCCCGGGCGCTCCACACCGCGGGGACCCGCAAGGCGCGCGATCTCGTGGTGCTCCAATGCGCCAATCAGCCATCGGAGCGGCTGCGGCTCGACCTGTTCGGCTGTATGGCGGGCGCCCATCCCGCCATCGCCAAGACGAGGCTCGGCTGGCTTGAGATCGCCCATGGCTCGTCGCTCATGCTCGATGACGTCGACATGTTGCCGCCCGACGTCCAGTCCATGATGATCGAGGCCGTTGAAAGCGGGCGCTTCTGGCGCATGGGCGGCGACAACTCGATTGTCCTGAACGTGCGTTGCCTCGGCATTGCCAAGCAGGACCTGCGCAGCCTGCCGGATACGGCGGCCGATCCGCGTTTTGCCGAATGGCTTGGCTGCTTCACCATAACCTTGCCGCCACTGCGCGAGCGGCTGGAGGATCTGCCGACCCTGATCGAGGAAGCCCTGCGCGCCATCGAACGACGGCGTGCCGGGCAGCGCAAGACCCTCGACGCCTCCGCCTTTCGCATGCTGGCCGACCACGCCTGGCCGGGGAACCTGCGAGAACTGATTGCCGTGCTGGAGCGCGCGGCGCTCGCGGCGCCCGGGGAGGTGATCACGGAAAAGCATCTGCCGCCGCTGAGCACCGACCGTGCCGCCATGGGAAGCTTCAAATCGGAAATGGACTGGATCCTCCACGGCCTGAAGGAAAACCGTTTCCGCCGCGGGCGCGCCGCCGCCTATCTCGGCATCTCGCGCAAGACGCTCTACAACAAGATGCGCGCCTATGGCCTTCTGGCCTCGGGCAGCGAGCGCTGAGCACGAAGCAACATCCCGTCATTCCATCCAAACACAGCACGCTCTCGGTTCAATCGACATTCAGGACATGCTGTAAGAGTTACCACTGTCATCACCGGGCTTGTCCCCGAAATCGGGTTGACCCGATTTCGGCCATGGGTCGGGAACGCGGCAACAGCCGCGTTCCTATGATCCCGACAGGAAAGGCGCCTCGATACGTCGGAATGGCCGGGACAAGCCCGGCCATGACAGCGAAAGCGCTGAATGTCGATTGATCCTACCGCGCCTTGATGGCCTTCTCCAGGGCGACGATTCCCGCTGCGAAGGTATCCTGTCCGACCTGCTGGCGAATGCGCGCCTCGTCCTCCGGGCCGACGTCGAAGGTGGCGTACCATTCCACGAAGGTCTTGTTGCCTTCGGTAATGGGCTTGACCGCGAAAGTCGCCACATAGTTCTCGATCGGCATCGGCGAGACGAGGATGTTATAGGTGAAGCTGCGGTCGAGATCGGAGAAGGACAGCAGACGTTCGCGCAGGTGGCCGCCTGCAGTCGTCGTGAAATTACGGACGCAGCCGACCTGATCACTCGACTTGCCATCCTCGACGTCGCTTTTCGCAATCAAGGGATGCCATTCGCCGTGACCATTATAGTCGCGCGCATAGGCCCAGACCTTGTCGATGGGCGCGTCGATGATACCGCTGACATAAACTTTGGCCATCGCGTTTTCTCCCGCAGTCTTGTTGCTCGAATAGATTCGGTTCGTTCCAGGATCTCCAGAGCAAGTCCGTCTGTTGCGGACTTGGCTCCGCTCCAAAATTAACGAGCAAATTCAGCGGCTCTAGAGCATTTTCGAGCGAAGTGGACACCGGTTCGCGTGAAGAAAATGCGCTAAAACAAAGACATGGAGCATTTTCGCGATTCGGAGAAACGCGAAAATGCTCTAGGACACGTCGCCGCCCGTGCGACGGATCGTCTTGAAATGCCGCGTCTGCTCGGTGAGCGCGATCTCCGAGGGCAGGCGCTCCATGCTGCTGGCGCCGTAGAAGCCATGGCAGGCCGGGCATTGGTCGAGCACATAGCGCGCGTCCTCCGGTGTGGAAATCGGCCCGCCGTGGCACAGGATGATGACGTCGTCGCGAACAGCACGTGCAGCGGCCGCAATCGCGGCGATCCGCGCGACGCAATGGCTCCGCGCGCCGACTGGGGCCCCTTCCTTCCCGACGTGCTACGGCACCGAGCTGGTCAGCCGGGCGGTTCTCGCCTTCTGCGAGGAGACCGCCATCGAATGGCACTACATCGCCCCGGGCAAGCCGATCCAGAACGCCTTCGTGGAGAGCTTCAACGGCCGCCTGCGTGACGAGTGCCTCAATGAGCACGCCTTCGCCTCGCTTGCCGAGGCGCGGCGGATCATCGAGGCTTGGCGGATCGGCTACAATACCGTCCGACCCCATACGAGCCTCGGTGGCTGATCGCCGTCGATGTTCGCAAGCCGGTCCCATGAGGACCAAAGCCCAGCCGGACCTAACTTATAACCGGCAGGAAAATGGGGAGCACGTCACGTTGGCCGAGACGAAGCGAATGATGCCTTGCGGGTCCACGATGAATGTCGCGCGTAGGGCGACGCCTTTCTCCGGGTGGAGGACGCCCAATGCCATGCTCAGCTCGCGCTTGATTTCTGCGAGCATCGGAAGGGACAGGTCTCTCAAGCCTTCATGGTTCTGCCGCCAGGCGAGATGCACAACGGCCCTACAGCCCGCTACACCACGCATATGTTTGCCATGCGCTGCCGGGAGAACGGGATCGAGCATCGCTTCGCCAAGATCAATCACCCGTGGACCAACGGGCAGGTCGAGCGAGTGAACCGAACGATCAAGGAGGCGACCGTCCGGCAGCCGCGGCGAAACACATGGACACGCGGAAGCAGGATTTGTCCTCCGCACGTGCGTCGATATGCTGCCACCAGGTTAGTGAACTGTCCGGGTTCCACAGTTCGTCAATCAAACATCAGAGGGACGCGCGAAACCTATTGACGGAGTGAGACCGCTCGCTTCGGCGGCTTTCGGTGATAAGGAAGGACGACCAGATCGGGTTCCTAAGTCTTGGCGGATAAACCAATCAGCAAGCGCTTAAGGTCCGCCTTCAGGTCATCGATGCATTCTAGTCCGATGCTGAAGCGGAGCAAACTGAGACCTCCGTTCCACGGTCGCACCGTTCGCGCGCTTGCAATATCCATAGGGGCAACAATGCTGCGCGTTCCTCCCCAGGATGCGCCGATGGCAAAGAGGCGAAGACGGGAGAGGGCAGTCGGGATTACGGGGGCATATCGCTGCTCGATGACGACGGTGAAGACACCGCTCGCGCCGTGAAAATCCCGTCGCCACTCCGCATGGCCCGGCGAATCTAGAAGCGGCGGATAAAGTACCCGCTCGATGCCCGTCTGGTCCTGCAGCCAATGGGCGAGGTCGTTGGCGGCGGCTCCCGAACGCTCCAGCCTCACGGCGAGCGTTTCCAAACCGCGCAGCGCGAGTGAGCAATCGTCAGGCGAAACGCCGAGCCCCCAGAGCTTGAACGCATCCTTGAGCCGCGTGAAGAGCGTGAAATCGGTGACGGCGACGGAGCCCATAAGCAGGTCGGAATGCCCACCCATGTATTTCGACACCGCCTCGATCGCGAAGTCGGCGCCGTGCGCCAGCGGCTTGAAAAGAAGAGGCGTTGCCCAGGCATTGTCGCAAGCCACCAGGACTCCGCGGGCCTTTGCAGCCGCGACGATGGCCGGGACATCCTGCACCTCCATCGTCGTCGAGCCGGGCGATTCCACCAGGATGAGCCGCACCGAGGCGTCGATCAATTCGGCGATGCTGGCCCCGAGCAGAGGGTCGTAGTAGGTCGTGGTGATACCGACCGAGGTCAGATACTGATCGCAGAAACTGCGGACCGGGGGATAGACAGTATCGGGAACGAGGACGCTTTCCCCCGGCTTCAGAAAGGCGGCCAACACGAGGGTGATGGCGGAGAGGCCCGACGGTACGACCAGTGCATGGGCCCCGCCTTCGAGGGCGGCGATCTGGGCCTCCAGCGTTCGGTTCGTCGGCGTGCCATGCAGGCCGTAGCTGTAGCTGTCGGGCCCGTGATTGTTGCGATTCAGATAAGCTTCGGCATCGGGAAAGACGATTGTCGAGGCGCGATGGATCGGAACCGTCAGGCTGGCAAAGCCATCAGCGGGCGCCATCGAACGGGCGATACAGAGTGTCTGGTCGGCGAGAGACGCGGCCTGGTTCGCGGACGGTTCAGTGGGATCAGCCATGGCAGGCCCTTCGGTTCAACGTGGTGAGGCGCACGCGCTCGGGTGGAGCCCCCTGAGGGGCGCACGCCAAAAGAGGGGAGCGGCTCCCGCCCCAATATGCCGCTTGAGCGAAATGGCCCGGCGGGGACCGCCGATTGTGCGATATCACGTGCCCCGCATCCGCGGGTCGAAGCGATCGCGGAGACCATCGCCGATCATGTTGACCGCCAGCACCGCGCAAGACAGGAATATCGCGGGAAAGAACACGAGATAGGGCTTGATCTGCCAGAGGGCCCGGCCTTCGGCCATGATATTGCCCCAGGATGGAATGTTGGGCGGCGTGCCGGCGCCGATGAACGACAGCCCGGCCTCGATCAGCATGGCATGAGCGAAAATATGCGTGCCCTGCACCATCAGCGGCGCCAGCGTGTTGGGCATGATGTGGCGAATCATGATCCACGTCAGGGGCAAACCGGTTGTGATGGCTGCGTCGACATAGGTCTGCTCGCGTGCCGTCAGCACGGCGCCCCTCACCAGCCGGGCGACACGTGGCAGCTCTGCAATTGTGATAGCGAGAATCACGTTCTGGACCGAGCCGCGCGTCAGCGCCGTGAGCGCGATGGCAAGAAGGATCGAGGGGATGGACATCAGCCCGTCCATTATCCGCATGATGACGCCATCGAGCCAGCGCACAGAGCCGGCGACCAATCCGATGACCAGGCCGATCACCACGGAAATGACCGCGACAGCCGAGCCAATGACCAGCGAGACACGCGCGCCGTAAACGACGCGGGAATAGACGTCGCGGCCGAGCATGTCGGTGCCGAACCAGTGGGCAGCCGAAGGCAACGCTGCGCGCGGACCGGCCGCCAGCTGCCCTGGATTGACGGTGCCAAGCCAGGGGGCGGCGAGCGCCATGACCACCAGGATAAGAACCACGACGACACTGATTGACATCACGGGATCGCGCCAGATGAACAGACCCGCGACACGGCGCAGCACCGGCGGAGATGTTTCAGAAATCGCGCTCATGTCAGTACCGAATCCGCGGATCGATTAGCGTGTAGATGAGGTCAACGGCCAGGTTGACGAGCACGTAGACCATGCTGAACATCAGGACGACGCCCTGGATGACGGGGTAGTCGCGGCGCAGGATGGCATCGACCGTCAGTCGCCCAAGGCCGGGAATTGCAAATACGCTCTCTGTAATGACCGAACCGCTGATCAGGAGCGCGACACCGATGCCGACGACGGTCACGACCGGCAGGGCGGCATTCTTGAAGACGTGAAGCGACAGAATCATGAACTGATTGAGCCCCTTGGCGCGGGCGGTGCGTACATAGTCCTGCGCCAGCGCTTCCAGCATGGCGGCGCGGGTGATCCGCGCGATCAGCGCGATATAGGCGCTTCCAAGCGCCATCGCTGGCAAGATGAGATTGCGCAGGAACGGGCCAAGTCCCTGCGATATGGGGGTGAACCCCTGTACGGGCAGCCATTTCAGCTGCACCGCAAAAACATAAGCCAGCGAATAGCCGACGACGAATACCGGCACCGAGAAGCCGAACGCCGCGAAGGTCATTACGCATTTGTCGGTCTTGGTGTTGTGCTGCCAGGCCGCCAGGATCCCGAGTGGGACCGCCAGGCCGACAGCAATAATGAGGGTCAGAACCATCAGCGACAGGGTTGGCTCGATGCGCTGCAGGATCAGCTGCGACACGGGGAGATTGCTGAAGATCGAGGTGCCGAGATCGCCGCTGAGGATCTGCCCGATCCACTCCAGGAAGCGCACCAGGAAGGGTCGGTCGAGGCCAAGGCTCGCCCGGACGAGCTCGACCTGTTGCGGCGTAGCCTGTTCGCCCGCGATGACCGCGGCGGGGTCGCCTGGAGCGAGATAGAGCAGGCTGAAGACGACAATGGCGACAACGAGCATAACCGGGATCGTGTAGATGATCCGCTTCGCGGCATAGAACAGCATGTCAGCAGCCCCCACAGGTTCGCAGGTCGGCAGGCAGCGTCGTGATAGGCGCAAAGCCCGACGCCGTGATCTCGACCATGTCCTCGCTCATCAGGCCGCCCCAGTCCTGTTCATAGAAGGGGGTCTCGATACACAGCACCATTCCGGCCTCGAGGGCCGTTTCGTCGCCAGGTGCCAGGCGCGGCTGTTCGTTGGCCTCGATGCCGATGGCATGGCCGCAGTGCTGCCGGCGATAGGCGGGGAGCCCGGCGCGGCGGGTTGCACCGACAGCGATCGCGAACAGGTCGCAAGCCCTTGTCCCGGGCCCGAGCGCTGCCCGTTCCGCTTCGAGACCCGCAGCGGTAGCGTCGAAGCGCTGGCGTTGCAGGGGGGAAGCATTTTCGATGACACCCGTGCGCGCCACGTCGGCCCAATAGCCGTCATAGGTGCAATCGAGATCAAGCCGCAGAAGATCGCCTCTCTCAAGCAGGCGCGATGACGGGAAGGCGTCCACAAGTCCGGAACGCGGACCGGAGGTCACGGCGATCGCGCGTGGAACGCCGCCACCCGCGACAATCGCCTGCGTCACCACCGCCGCGATCTCGCATTCGCTGACGCCCGCCTTGGCAAGAGCAAAGGCGGCCTCGACACCCTCTTCCAGGAGCATGGCGGCCTTCCGGATCCTCGCGATCTCGCCCGGCAGCTTCGTGCGGCGGGCCGCGATCAACGCCGGCCGGGCATCAGGACAGCTCTCGTCGACCGGCAGCGTTCGCCAGGCATGGCCGGTGCGGTCGACGCCAAGGCGCAGCCCAGGGGCAAGGCCGTGCAGGGCCGCTGCTAAGGCCTCACCGAAGCTCGGGACCGAGTCGCGGCAGAGCGCGATACCGCTTCTGCCGCGCGTCTCGACAAAGAAGGTCCCGTAGCGGAACAGGCATGCGGGATCGCCGAGGACCTCCAGGGCAGGCGGCGCGTCCGCCGCGCCCAGAACGAGCGTGGCCCCATCACGCGTCGCCACCGCGGCAACCGCATAATGCCGGCTCATGTCGTGGGCCATGCTGCGATAGCCGGTGAGGTACCCGACATGGTCGGGATCAGCGGTCACGATGGCATCGAGATCGCGCGCCTCGTCGAACACCTTTTGGCGGAGCAGGCCAGCGAGCTGGCTTGCGTCCGCATCCCGACCGCGAGAATGATCCGTTATCATCCCTTGGACACGCCCCAGAACAGCGGCACTGGGCTCTTGTTCATGCCCTTCAACTCGTTGCGCCAGGCGCTGTACTGGAAGTACTGGCCGAGCGGCGCCCAATGGCCTGTCGTCAGCGCCTCGCGCTGCATATCGGCCGCGATCTGTTTCTGCTCGGCAAGATCCCCGGAGGCGAGCCAACGGTTGCGCAGGCTCTCCAGCTTGGCATTCGTCGGCCAGCCGTAAAAGCCTTTCTCGCCAATACCGCGCAAGATATTCGGGCTCGCCGGATCGCTGAAGTCGAGGAAGCCATTGCCTGCGGTAATGAACATCGACCACCCCCCCTTGTCGAGCGGCTCCTTGCTCAGGCGCCGCTGGTAGACCGTGTTGAGGTCCATGGTGACGTCATCGACATTGAAGCCGACCTCGGTGAGGCGCGCGGCCACAACCTGCATCATGGGCCCGTAGAAGGGATGATCGCTCGCGTGAAGGCCTACGAGCCGCTCGTTGTTGTAGCCGGCCTCCTTCAGCATCGCCTGGATCTCGGCCTTGCTCTTCGGCGGCGTGCCGAGGACGTCCATCGCAGCATCGTTGGCCGAGGGCGTACCGGGTGTGAAACAGCCGATGGGGGCCTTCCACAGGTTGTCGTCGCCCATGGTGAGGCGCATCACCGAGGTCTGATCCACCGCTGCAAGAATCGCCCTGCGGATCGCCGGGTTGGCGGTCGGGCCCTGCAGATGGTTGAAGATCAACTCGCCAATGAGGCCATACTGGTCGAGACGATCGACCGAGACGTCCGCGCTCGTCTTCAGGAGCGGGAGCACGTCGGGAAGCACCTGGTCGATCCAGTCGACCTCGCCCGTGATCAGCGCCGAGGTTGCCGTGGACACGTCGGGAATCGACCGCCATTCGATGCGATCTACCAGCGCTTGGCGGCCGCCAGCTGTGTAACTCGCCGGTTCTTGGCGGGGCTGGTAGCGATCGTTGCGCTCGTACACGGCGCGTCCGCCGGGAATGTATTCACCCGGGGCGAACCGGAACGCGCCGCTGCCGATCGCCTCCTTGATCGATTGGCTGGGGTCGGTGTTGGCCAGATATTCCGGCATCGTGCTCGGTGTCGCCTTGGCGATCAGCCACAACGCGGCCGGGAAGGGCTGCTTGAGACGCAGAACCACCGTGCGATCGTCCGGCGCCTCGAGAGACTCTGTGCGATCCGCTAGGGTGATGCCGTGCGGGACGCGCTTCATCCAGCGCTTGAGCGACGCCACAACATCGGCGGCGCGTACCGGCTCACCATTGTGGAAGACGAGGCCGCTGCGCAGTTTGAAGGTCAGGCGCTTGCCGTCATCGTCGACCAGGTGTCCCTCGGCCATCTGCGGCTGCGGCGCGAGATTGGCGTCGAGGCCGTAAAGCCCCTCGTAAATCAGATAGGCATGATTGCGCGTGGCAACCGCCGTCGACACGATCGGGTCGATCGAGGCGAGATCCGCAAGAGGCACGAACCGCAGCACTTTGGCGGGCTTGGTCTGCGCGAAGACCGTCCTCGCGCCGAAGGCAGAGCCCGCGACAGCCGCGCTGCCGAGTGAAAGAAATGTCCGCCGTTTCATGGCACTTCCCCTTGGATTTGATCGGATGGCCCCATATCCGGGGATCCGTAGTTGTCCTCATCGGACGCAACCCTCGCTTATAAGGGCGCTTCACGTGCCGGGGCCGTGAAAACACGCCTGTATCGACGCTGGCCGGCCTGTGTCCGTGATGAACAGTTCACGATGAATCTACGTTTCAATCATGGATTTCTTATTCTGTGTCCAACGTAAGCGATGTTTTGCATAGAAGTATTCAGTTTATCTGCTTGGATCATTCATGAGCGAGGTCCGGATGATGATGACTTCCGGCTGGCCGCGCCGCAGCCAAGATTTCTGCAGCGCGGTCGAGTTCCGCGTTGCATGACGCAAGGCGGTGCTGTTCGGTGTCGAGCCAGCTGCGATCTGCCTCGCGATCGGCGGCGGCGGCGCGCAAGAGGGCGTCGACCTGTTCCGGTGCCGCGCCGCCCTGGCTGGTGCAGGCGGCAATGAAGGTTGCCGGGTCCAGCGCGCTCCGGAATTCGGCATCGGTCAGTGCCATATCGAGGCCGGTGACCGACGCGAACAGCCCGGCAGTGGCATCGGTGACGGCGACATCGTTTTCCACGCAATGGCGGACGAAAGCGCCAACCGCGTGATGCGCCTGGCGGTAGGACAGAGTTCCCTGATGAACCAAAAGGTCGGCCAAGCTGCTCGCCGTCGTCCATCCCAGCTGTGCCCGCGCGCCCATGCGTGACGGATGGACAATCAGCGTCTCGATGATGCCGGTCATGAGATCCGTCATATCCGCCGTCGTCTCGAACACGGCGTCGACATGGCCCGGGCTGCGCATCGCCAGATCGCCCGAGCCCATGCCCCGACAGAGGGCCAGAACATTGGAAAACCAGTGCATCGACTGGGCGGCGGCAGTGCGGATGCCCTCCAATGCGATCGGGTTCTTCTTCTGCGGGAAGATGCTGCTTGTGCCGCAATAGCCGGCATCAAGTTCCACCAGGGCGAACTCGTTCGAAGACCAGAGCTGCAAGTCGGTTGCCAGATCATTGATCTCGTTCATGATCAGGCAGGCCGCGGCTGCGATGTCGGCCAGATACTGGATATCCCGGCCGAGCCGGGCGTTCTCCACCAATCCCGCGAATCCCAGAAGCGCCGCCGTGCGCCGGCGATCCAGCGGCCAGGGCGAGCCGGAGCCGCCGACCGTGCCGAGCGGGCTCAGGTTGAGATGGTGATAGGCCTCGAGCATCCGGACGAAAGCCCGGTGGATCTTGTTGGCGAAACCGAGCAGGTAGTGGCCAAACACCCAGGGCTGGGAGGGCTGCAAATGGGTATAGCCCGGCATCAGCGTCCGGCTGTGGCGGGCGGCAAGAGCGAGCAAGGCGTCCTGCAGCGCCACGAGGCGGTCCAGAACAGCTAAGGTGCCGTTGCGTTCATAGAGGCGACGGACGGTCGCGCCCTGGTCGATGCGGCTGCGGCCAGTCGACAGGGCGCCAGCATCCGATTCGCCGACGGCGTTTGTCAGATGGGCCTCGATCTGGAGCACCATGCTGCCGCGCTCCGGCTCGATGCGGAGCCGTGCTTCCGGATCGGCGCGGAGATCCCGGAGCGCGTCGACAAGCCGTGCCGCCTGCGTCGCGGGAATGATGCCACGCTCGGCCAGCATCACGACATGGGCAAGGTCCACAGCCAGAATCTGGTGAAGCTTCGGCAGTTCCTTGCGCAGTCCCGGTTCAAGATAGTAGCGCCGCAGGCGGGGGGCGGGCTTCTTGCCTAGACGGGCGTCTGTCAGAAGGGCGCCGGCGCTACCGGCAGAATGGGGGGCAGAGGATGTGGGCGGCATCATGGGAGGCGGCTCTCTATGGGCGTCGGCGCATTTGCAGCGCATTGACTTGCAGCGTCAACGGCGCAGTCCCTCGCGCCCGGGGCGGCTCATGGGATATGCGGACGATGCTCGGCACGTCGCATTCAGAGCCGGCAGCCAGGATGCCGTTTCCCGCGTGGGGCTCCAAGTGAGAGTGGCATGAAGCGAGAGGCGATGAGGCGAGGGTTGCACATCGCCATAGACCGCCGTCATGGACTGCCACGGTGCCACCGGCTTCGAGAGCCGTGACCCGCCAACTCCCGGCATGAGCCGATGATGCAGGAGGCGGCGACGGCAGCTCCTCTTGCCGCAGCCGGCAGCAGCGCCTGGCGGCGCGTCAATTCGTGTTCGCCAACAATCATCGATATCACTCTGAAAATTTCTTGAACAGAGAGGAGCTCTCAGATTCCTCACATGGTCAAGCTGAATGATCGATCCATCATGAATTAGCATGATGATCGACATTTAAGTTATGGAATTGGGCTGATTTGCACGATCAATGTTCAAATGCGTATAAAATTATATATAACGGTTTATGGGATTTATAGTAAATTTCGTTATACTTGGCAGTGTCAAGTTGACGACGTTACATTTTATCGCGAATGTTGCGTTCTCCGAGGCGGCCCCGATGCCGCGGCTCATAGTCCAGAGTAATCGCGACATGCTGCACTTTCCTGTTTCCGAATTCGATCGCCGCATTCGAAATGTTCGAGCAGAGCTGGAACGACGCGGGTTGGATGCGCTGCTCATATTTGCGCAGGAGAGCCACTATTATCTCACGGGCTTCGATACTGGCGGATACAAGTTCTTCCAGTGCGCGATCCTGACGACAGACGAGACGCCCATCACTCTGATGACGCGCCGGCCAGACTTGCCTCAGGCCAGGCTGACTTCAACGATCGAGGATATCCGGATCTGGGTGGACGCCGAGGGCGCCAATCCAGCCGAACAGTTGAAGACGATTCTTCAGGAAAAGGGGCTCCAGGGCAAACGCCTGGGCATAGAGCTCGACACGCATGGCCTGACAGCCGCCAACTGGGAGAAGGTCCGGGTCGCATGCGACGGGTGGTGCACGTTGATCGATGCATCGACCGTCGTATCGTTGCAGCGCGTCGTGAAATCGCCCCTCGAGCTCGATTATGTGCGACGCGCCGCCAGCCTGGCGGACGAGGTTATTCGCGTCGTGGCCGCGTGCGCGGGGCCGGATGTGCATGAAGGCGAGGTCGAGGCCGCCGCAGGCGCCGCGGTGCTTCGTGGCGGCGGCGATATCACGATCGCCAAGGTGATCATGTCCTCCGGGCCGAATGCAATGATGACGCGCGCTTCCTCCGGTTCGCGAACGATGCGTGCTGGCGAGCAGCTCACCTGCGAATGGGGCGGGATCTACCGGCGCTACCATGCGGGAATCTTCCGCACCTTTGCCATCGGCAAGGCCAAGCCCGAGCACAAGGAGATCTTCGAGATCGCCAATGCCTCATTGCACGCAATGACGGAGGCCGCGATGCCGGGCGAGCCGATCGGCAATATCGACCGCGAGCATCGGCGCGTCTTCGACGAAGCCGGATATGAGAACGAGCGACAGCCCTCGGCCGGATATTCCGTTGGCGCGACCTTCCCCCCGAAGGGCCTGCCGGATTCGCCGCCGCTGCTCTACACCGGCAACCCGATGATCGCCCAGCCGGGGATGACCTTCTTCCTCCATGCAGTCTGGTCGGATCCCCGGACGGGCTCGGCGATGATGCTTGGCCATACGATCGTCATTACTGAAGACGGACGTGAGGTCCTGAGTAAGCTTGTTCCGGAGTACTATGAATGCCTCTAGTTGACGCGCCACTCGATGCGGTGCGGTCAAGGCCCCTCGAAGTCTACCGAGCCCTTTACCCGGTCACCCGCAAGAAAATCTGGCTCAATCACGCATCCATGGGCACGCTGAGCGATCCCGTTGCCGAGGCCCTGCGCAGTTATATCGACGATCATGCCAACGGCAACATCAGCATACCGAGCGACATCGAGCTTGTCGCGAAGGCGCGTGAGGCCGCTGCAGCCTTTATCAATGCCGACGTCGAAGAGATCGCCTTCACCAAGAACGTCGCTGATGCGCTGAATATCGTCGCGCAGGGCCTGGCTTGGCGGCCGGGCGACAGGATCGTCATCGCCGACCAGGAGTTTCCGGCCAACGTCTTCCCATGGACCAATCTGAAGTCCCGCGGCGTCGAGATCGTCACCGTGGCGAGCGTGAAAGGGCGCGTTCCGCAGGACGCCGTGACGGCGGCGATCGATGAGCGGACCCGCCTCGTAGCGCTCTCTTGGGTGGAATTCAGCACGGGCTATCGCAATGATCTAAAAGCGATCGCGGCCGCCTGCCACGCCAAGGGCGCGTTATTCTGTGTCGATGCCATTCAGGCTCTCGGCGCTCTGCCGCTCGACGTCCGCGATACCGACATCGACATCCTCGCGACATCGTCGCATAAGTGGCTCCTGGCGCCAACGGGGGTCGGCTGGATGTATGTGCGCAAGGCGCTCATCGAGCGGATTGGTGTGAGCTATCTCGGCCAGAGCAGCGTCAGCCGTAGCCTCGCGCTCGACTATCTCGACCTTGACCTGCCACTCTGGCCGGACGCGCGTCGCTTCGAGCCCGGCATCCTGAATTATCAGGGGCTCGTTGGGCTGACCGCCGCGATCGCTTTGTTTAACGAGGTCGGGATGGCTCGCGTGCGGGACCAGATCCGCCGCCTCTCGGACAGGGCAGTATCGGGACTGCTCGCCCGCGGATATACCGTGATCAGCAGCCGTGCCGGTGAGGAGTGGTCCGGCGCTGTGTCATTCCAATCGCCCCGGCTGCCGGCGCCAGCGATCCATGCAGCACTCGCCGCGGCACATGTCGTGATCTCGCTGCGGAACGATATCGTGCGGATCTCGCCTCACTACTACAACAACGATGATGATATCGCCCAGTTTCTCGATGCGCTGCCACAGTAGAGCGCGTTTCGACCTGATTGAAGCAGATCGGCGCTCACCTCTTCTATCCAGCAAGACTTGTCGAGCCTGGTTTCGCTCCGGTCGGATTATGATCTCGATGTGGGCCACGCGACCGGGCTGAGCTTCCGAAGTCGCCGCGGCCCGCGAAGTTTGCGCTGCGCATCGGGGAAGCCGCAGCACCGAGGCTTGATCGCCTGGCCCCGTGCGTCTGTGTGCATCCTGGGTTTCCTGCCATATCCCGCACTCTTGCTGACGGCTATACTAGGAGGATAAGAGAACACACGGGCGGGCTCCGCCAACCGAGGTGAACGGCGATATGAATTTCCGGCAGATTGAAGCCTTCTGCGCACTGATGGCCTGCGGAACCGCCTCTCGAGCCGCTGATATTCTGAACGTGACTCAGCCCGCTATCAGTCGATCGATTGCCGAACTGGAGCGCGAAGTCGGATTCCCGCTGTTCACCCGTGAGCGCCGTCGTATGATCCCGACCCCGGAAGGGCAGATGCTGTACCGCGAGTCGGAGGACGCGTTCGCGGGCATCGAAAGGATCCGAATGACCGCGGCGCGAATCCGCAATCTCGGTTCCGGTGACCTCAGAATTGCCAGTCTGCCCGCCCTTGGCGATACGCTTGCGCCGCGGGCGGTGAAGTTGTTTCAGGAGGCCAATCCCCATGTTCCGGTGACGCTGCGAGTCGTAGGTTCTTCCTCTGTCCGCGAGCTCATCCTTTCAGGGGAATACCACATCGGCATCGTCTCAAATGAGATTGATCTGCGCGGCGTCGAGCGTCAGCTCTTCGAGCGATACGCGGCCGTCTGTGTGATGACAGCCTCTCATCCGCTAACAGCAAAGGGCTTGATCACGGCGGAAGATCTCGCGGGCCAAGCATTTGTGCTTCCCTCGCCGGAAGATGCATCACGCATCAAGATCGATCAAATCTTTGGACATCGTAATATCAGGTTGCGCGTCGTTGCAGAGGCCTACTCCTCTGCAACTGTTTGCGCTCTTGTTTGCGAGGGAGTTGGAATCGGAATTGTGAACCCTCTAGCAGCCGAGAAATACATCAGAAGCGGACTGGTGGTGCGACCGTTCCTGCCAGAAGTCGTGCTGATGACAAGCTTAATATACCCTCTGGGTTTGCAGAATTCGATCATTTCGAGGCAATTTTCGGACGTCCTGCGTAGTGTGTCGAAAGGCATTGCGCCATCTGGAGATGCTGTATAGCGTCCAGTAAATAATGTAATTCGCGCTTCGCGAGCTTTCTTACATCATGAGGAGCAGCCAAACCAATCATGAGGCAATCATGGCCTGCGATGGCGAAGGCCGCTTGCGAAGTCGGTCGCGTCGATCGCTGAAGCCGGTCTGCATTCGGCAAAGCAATGCCGAACAATTGCATTGCGCAAGATCATAGACGTATCAAGCGTCGAAAGCTCGATGATCGGCTTCAAAACATCCGCCTGCCGCGACGATCCTGTCCGGGATCGAAAATGGTCCACACCATGCGCAAACGACAGGCGAGGTACGTCCACAATCCAGCACCATCACTCGTCGACGAGTTTGAAGTCCTGGCGGCCTGAATACCGTATCCGATCAATGTGTTGGTCCAAATGGCAAGTTTGCGACAAAGCCCGGAAGTGCAGGCTTTGTCAGGATGCAGTGCTTTGACCCGTTGTCCCACGCTGATCAGACCGCGGAGGCGATCAGTTGCTGGGTGTAGTCGTGGCGCGGGTTGGCAAAGAACTGGGCCGAAGGACCGGTCTCGACAATCTGGCCCTTGTACATGACCGCCACGTCGTCGCTGATGTGACGGACCAAATGCAGGTTGTGAGAGATGAAGAAATAGGTTAGCCCCAGATCGGCCTGCAACCGCAGCAGCAGGTTGACAATCTGCGCCTGAACCGAAACATCAAGCGCGCTGGTTGGCTCGTCCAGCACCAGCAATTCGGGTTCGAGCACCAACGCGCGGGCGATAGCGATGCGCTGGCGCTGGCCGCCGGAAAATTCGTGTGGAAAGCGGCTGCCCTGATCCTCGCGCAGTCCGACCAGTTGCATCATCTCGGCCACCCGCGCCACGCGCGAGGCCGGGTTCCCCGACCCGTGGATATCCAGCGGCTCGCGGATCAGCCGGGCCACGGTCTTGCGTGGGTTCAGCGATGAATAAGGGTCTTGGAAAACGGTCTGAAACCCCCGCCGCAACGCCGTGAGGCGGCGGCGGTCAGCCGAAACCAGTGATTCCCCTTTGAATAGCACATCGCCCGCCGTGGGCCGGGCCAAAAGCGTCGCGCAGCGTCCAAGGGTGCTTTTCCCGCTGCCGCTTTCGCCCACCAGCCCCAGCGTGGTGCCGCGTCGGATGGTCAGCGACACGCCGCGCACGGCCTGCACGACCGGCCCACCACCACCCAGCAGCGAACGGCCCGACCCATAGGTCATGCTCAGGTCCCTGATCTGCACGATGGCATCGGTGGAAGACACGGCAGGCTCCTTGACTGGTTGGGTATGCCAGCTTCGGGGCAGGCCGCCCGCCCGGAAGGTATAATCCTATCAGGCCCAGTGCAGGTGCTGTGCCGAAATCGGCAGCGTCACCACATTCAGCGCCCCTTCCAGTTGGGCCATGCCCTGCAGGCTGGATTTATAGGCCATCGCGTCATCGCGCCATGAGATGAATATCCACGGGCTCAGTTCCAGCAGATACAGCTCCAGCTCGCGGTAGATCTCCTTGCGGCGCGTCTCGTCCTGTTCGGCCCGGCCGGCGGCGAGCAGTTTGCTGACGCGGGCATCCTCGAACTTCGCGCCGTTTGCCCAGAACCCGGTGCCGGGACCGAAGAAATAGTCATAGGCAAGGTTTGGATCGGGGCCCCGTACATTGGTTCCGTACAGGATCAGATCATAATTGCCGGTGTTCTTACGGTCGACCACGGTAGGAAAATCGACCAGCTGGATGTTGGTTTTGATGCCGATAGCCGCCAGATTAGCCGCGATGATCTGGCCCACGACGACATAGACCGCCGGCGTCTGCGCCACCATGAAGTCGATCTTCAGCCCCTCGACCCCTGCTTCTGCCAACAACGCCTTGGCCTTTTTGGGGTCATAGCCAAAGGCATCGGCGGTATCTGGGTTGTGGAAGGCCGAGGTCGCCGGCATCGGCATACCAGACAGCGGCTTGCCATAGCCAAAGAACGCCGCCATCGACACCGCGTTGCGGTCAATTGCCCAGGCGATGGCCCGGCGTACCCTGGGGTCGGCCAGCCGCGGCATCGACACATTGCAAAACAGACTCATGAACGCCGCGGGTGCCGAGAACACGGTAATCCCCGATGCGGCCTTCAGCGCGTTGATCTGGTTCCACGGCACGGTGTCGATAACATCCACGCTGCCCGTCCGTAGCGCGTTGATGCGGGCGCTGTCATCGGCGATGGACCGGTAGGTGATAGTTTCAAGCTTGGCGGGGCCTTCATAAAAGGCGGGGTTTCGTGTGACCACCGTCTGCACCTTGGGATCAAAGCTTTTCAGCATGAAGGGGCCGGTTCCGTTGGCCTCGACCGCAACATTGGGGGCGCTGGCCATCCATCCGGCAGACACGATGGCGACCTCTTCGGTGGCCAGCACGGCGGGAAAGCTGACATCTGGCTGCGGCAGGCTGAACACCACGGTCAGATCGTCCCGCGCCTCGACCTTGACCCCTGCCAGCGGCTTGGCCAGCGTGGCGCCGACCGCGGGATCTTGGATACGCGCGAAGGTATAGATCACATCGGCGGCCGTGAACGGCTGGCCCTTGTGGAAGGTCACCCCCGATTTCAGCCTGACCACAAAGGTCGACGGGTCGGTAAATTCCCAGCTTTCGGCGAGCTCGCCCACCATCCGGCCTTTGGTGTCATAGCCGATCAGCCGGTCATAGATGACGGTCAGCGTCTTGCGCCAGACCGAGCTGGCCGCGACATGGGGATCCAGCCCCGCCAGCAGGCCCAGCGTGCCAAAGGTCAGCGTTCCGCTGCCAGCGGCCGGGGACTGGGCGAAGGCGCGAAATGCCAGCGAACTGCTCATGCCCAGCGCCGCGGCACCCAGCATCATCTGTCGGCGATCTACCATGCAGGTCTCCCCTGTCGTCACGGAAGTGTTGCTATTATCGTTACAGCGTTTCTGATAAAGGCTTGTCAGGCCCTCTGTCAAGGGGGCTCTGGTCGGCCAGACCCAATTTGTTACGACTATCGTGACAGTGTTGACAGTTATTGCGCGCCACCATAATCGTTACGTTGTACCGATATTGGTTACACTGTTACCGTGCCCTGAAGAAAGCGACCCCATGCCCTTCGTCCCCCTACCAACATCGCTGACCGATCTGGCCCGGGCCCGGCTGGCCCGGCTGCGCACGGCGCTGGAAAGGTCCGATACGGATGCGGTCCTGCTCTTCAGCCCCGAGAACTTTCTGTATGCGACGGGCTATGAAAGCATGCCGGCGGCGATCAACCGCCGGTATGTCCATTGCGCCGTCGTCACGCCTGACCGGTTGTTGCTGGTGGTTCCGGCGGCCGATTTCGCCGCAGCCATCGAAGCCGGGGTGCCGATCAGCGACATCCTGACCTTTGGCACCTTCTATTTCAGCGGCACCACACCATCGGCCCATACCACGCCACAGCACCCCGATTTCCCAACCGCGCTGGATCGGGCGCTGTCGGTCGTCGCCCCCCGCCGGCTGGGGGTTGAAATGGACCACGCGCCCGCGCCGGTGGTGCCGCTCTTGCAGGCACGGGGGATCGGCCATGCAGACGCCGTGCCCTTCATGCTGGCGGTGCGTGCGGTTAAACTGCCGGGTGAGATTGCCCTCCTGCGGGCCGCGGCCCGGATGACCGAAGCCGCCATCGAGGCCGGGATGCAGGCGGCCCGCATCGGCGTGACGGACAAGGAGGTGGCTGCGGTCGTGGCCGCCGCCATGTCGGTCGGCGGGGGCTACCCGCGCAATGTCACCGTAGTGGGCGGGCTCGACAGCGCCTTTGCCGATGCCTTTGCCCGCGAAAGACCGCTGGCCCCGGGCGACCTGCTGCGGTTTGACGTGGGCTGCAACTACTACGGCTACAAATCCGATCTGGCCCGCACCGCCGTGATGCGCGAACCCACACCCCTGCAGCAGACCCGGTACGAGGCGCTGCGCCTGGGCCTGAAGGCCGAGGTCGACACGGCCCGCGCCGGGGTGACAGCCGGCGAGATATTCGAAGCCGGGTTGCAGGGCATCACCGAGGCAGGGTTTCCCGACGTGCGCCGCCACCATCTGGGCCATGCCATCGGCATGTCGGTCTATGAGCTGCCCATCATCACGCCGGGCAGCACGGCGGTGCTGCAGGCCGGATCGACCTTCTGCCTTGAAACCCCCTATTACGAACCCGGTTGGGGCGGGATGATGTGCGAAGATACCGGCATCGTCACCGAAACCGGCTTCACGCTGATCTCCTCTATGGATCGCAGCCTGCGCATTTTGGACTGACCCCGAGGACCCGAACATGAACCTGGCCGAAGCCCGCAGCGATTTTCCCATCGTCTATCGCCGTGCCTATCTGAATGCCTGCTCGCTGATGCCGCTGTCGAACCGGGTGGTCGGCGCGGTGCATGCGCAGCTGGGCGACCTGCAACTGAACGGGCGCAACAATTCGCCCCACCGGATCCGCTTTGCCGAAGAGCATATCCGGCCCGCCATTGCCCGGTTGATCGGTGCCAGCGCCGCCGAGATCGCCTTCGTCAAGAACACGACCGAGGGGCTGAATATCGTCGCCAACAGCATCGACTGGCGCGAGGGCGACAATGTGGTGATCGCCAATATCGAGTATCCGTCGAACGTGTACTGCTGGCTGAACCTGCAGCGCCGCGGCGTGCAGATCCGCTGGGTGGATGCCAAGGCGGCGGGCGGCCGCGTGCTGGTGGATGACATCGCCCAGCTGATCGACAGCCGCACCCGGCTGGTCTCGGTCAGCTGCGTGCAGTTCTCGACCGGCTACCGGCAGGATATGGAGGCGACGGGCGCGCTGTGCCACGAACGCGGCGTTCTGCTGAACTACGACGCCATCCAGGCCGCGGGCGTACTGGATATCGACGCCACTCGTACGCATTTCGATTTTATGTCGGCCGGCGGGCACAAATGGTTGGGCGGGCCGATGGGCACGGGGTTTTTCTACTGCCGGTCGAGCGCGCTAGGCCACCTGCATCCCCATGCCATCGGCCCCGGGTCGATGACAAACGAGGAAACCGACATAGACTATGACATCGGGCTGATGCAGCCCGATGCCCGTCGGTTCGAAGAGGCGCTTCCCAACTATCCCGGGTTGTGGGGACTGCAAGCCTCGCTCTCCACCATTCTGGCGCTGGGCACAAAGTTGACCGAGGCGCATGCGATGGCGCTAGTCGCCCACGCGATAGAGGGGCTGAAGCGCAAGGGCTATCTGATCCACAGCCCGTCAGAACCGGCGGCGCGGTCTGGCATCCTGACCTTCCGTCATCCCGGACTGCCCAGCGCCGAACTGAACGAACGTCTGGTGCTGGCGGGGGTGGATGTGACGGTGCGGCAGGGCAATCTGCGGATCGCGCCGCATTTCTATAACGACACCGGCGATATCGACCGGCTGCTCGACGCGCTGCCTGCATAGCGCCGTCCGGTTGAGGGGACAACCCATCCCTCACCGCCCCAGACCCACCTAAAGGCCCAGTCGCCCCAGCTGGGCCAGCGGGCCGGTTGCCTGTGGGCTGGTCGCCTGTTCGACCAGATAGGTGCCGGTCTTGCGGATGTCCTGGGCCATAGCTAGTTCCGCCGCAGCACCGTCCCGCAGCGACAGCGCCGCCAGCAGCTCGATATGGGACGAGGTATCCCACAGATTGGGCGAGTTCAGTGAGAAATACATCGTGGGGCCTGACCGCAGCCACAACGCTTCGATGATCGGCATCAGGATGTCCGATTCGGCATGGCGGTATAGGGTGAAATGGAACCGCTGGTTGACCTGCAGCACTCCGGCCATGTTGCCGTCACGATGCTCGGCCTGAAGATCGCGGTTGATCGCCGTCAGCGAATCAATCAGCTGCGGCACGGCCTTTTCCGCAGCTATCCGGGCAGCCAGCCCTTCAATCCGGATCCTGACTTCGAACAGCTCCCTCAGCGTGCCGCTCGACATGCGCGGCACCCGCAACGAACGGTTGGGCAGTTCCTCCAGCACATTCGCGGCCAGCAGCCGGCTCAGGCTTTCGCGCACCGGCATGGCGCTGGTGCCGAGGCTTGACGCCAGCTTGCGCAGGCTGACCGCCTGCCCCGGCACGAATAGCCCCGACATCAGCCCATACTGGATGCTGGCCAGCACGCGGTCTTGCATTTTGCCACGGCCCGAAGCCGTTCCGTCGTCATCGGCCCCATCCGGTGCTTCATTCATGGGCAACATCAACTCTCCTTGTCGGCAGGTCTGGATTCTTCTTGCTGGCGGCTTGACAGGCAGAAAATGTGATTACAATGTGTGATCACAGTTAGGGATCTCAATATGGTCACTGCTAGCAATCGAACGCCGCTAGGGCAACCTGAATCTGGACCCCGCCGATGAAGGCTGCCCGCGCCAGGGCCGAGCTTGTTTCGGTCGACGACTACAGCAAGGCTGCGCATCGCGTGCTGCCGCGGATGATCGACGATTTCGTGCGCGGCGGCGCGTTGGACGAACGGACGCTTGCGCGCAACGCGGCGGGGTTCGATGACCTGTGGCTGCGCGCCCGCAGCTTCAGCGCCGCATCGCAGGTGGAACTGGGCACGACCGTTCTAGGCAGCCCGATCACCCTGCCGGTGATGACGGCGCCCACCGGCGCCTCGGGCCTGTTGTGGCCGGGGGGCGAGGCCGCAACTGGCCGCGCCACTGCCGCTTGCGGAACAATCATGCAGGTGAGCGCGGGTTCACTGCAATCCATGGAGGACATTGCGGCTGGCTCGCAAGGGCCCAAATGGCTGCAGCTGTTCCTGTACAAGGACCGCGGGCTGACCACCGAATTCCTGCAGCGCGCCAAAGCGGCGGGCTATCGGGCGATCATGGTCACCACCGACTGCCCGGTGCACGGGCGCCGGGAACGTGACAGCCGAAACGGCTTTACCATGGAACGGCGAATTCGCTTCTCGCGGCTGGTGGACACGGCACTGCGCTATCGCTGGTGGCTGCGCATGGCCGGGGCGCCGCAGTTTTCGCTGCGCAATTTCGAAGGCCGCGCCACGGGCGGGCTGGTTGACATGGCCGCCTATATCGCCAGCGTGCTGGACCCCGATGTGACGTGGGCCGATCTGGACTGGCTGCGCGGCCAGTGGGACGGGCCGCTGGTGATCAAGGGCATCCTGCATCCAGATGACGCGCGCCAGGCGGTGGCAGCGGGGGTCGACGGCATTCAGGTGTCCAACCACGGCGGGCGCCAGCTAGACGGGACCCTGGCCACGATCGACGCCCTGCCCGCGGTGGTGGATGCCGTGGCCGGCAAGGTGCCGGTGCTGCTGGACGGCGGCGTGCGCCGGGGTACCGACGTGATAAAGGCGCTGGCACTGGGTGCCGCCGCCTGTGCCATCGGGCGGTCACATCTGTGGGGGTTGGCGGTGGCGGGCGAGCGCGGCGTGGCCGCGGTACTGGACATCCTGGCGGCCGAAATGCGCAACGCGATGATGATCGGGGGTTGGCGGTCGGTGGCTGATCTACGCCGCGTATCGGTCTGCCAGCTGCGCCGGCCCGATTTTCAAAGGGAGCTCATGAATGCATGATATCAGACGCATAGGCGACAACGTGCGGATGCGCGACTGCGTGATCCACAACGGAACGGTCTATTTGCGTGGGCTGACCGCGCGCGGCGGCCCCACCGATGCGGCTGGGCAGGCGCGGGTGGTTCTAGAGCAGCTGGACGGCCTGCTGGCCAAGGCCGGGACCACGCGCGACAGGCTGCTGGCCGTCACTATCTGGCTGACCGACATGGCCGATTTCGATGCGGTGAACGCCGTCTACGACGGCTGGGTGGTG
Organism: Chelatococcus asaccharovorans; assembly: GCF_003201475.1. Classification (GTDB taxonomy): domain Bacteria; phylum Pseudomonadota; class Alphaproteobacteria; order Rhizobiales; family Beijerinckiaceae; genus Chelatococcus; species Chelatococcus asaccharovorans. The sequence continues at coordinate 278,331 of NZ_QJJK01000010.1, forward strand.
CCCGGCGCGCAACCGGTGCGGGCCTGTGTACAGTCGCAACTGGCCGCCCCCGAACTCAAGATCGAGGTGCAGGCCACCGCGGCGCTCTAGGCCCGGTTGGCATCGGGCATAAATGGTCAAATAATCGACAGGGGAACCACAATGACCAAGATCACGACAGGCCGTCCCACCGCGATGAGCCGGCGGCGACTGGTGCAGACCGGCAGCGGGCTATTCGCCCTGGGGTTGGCGGCCCCCTGGGTTGGCCGTGCCCATGCCGCCGTGGAAAACGAGCTGATCTTTGCCGGTACCGGCGGCATCACCCAGAAGCTGATCGAGCAGGAGATCTTTCCCGCCTTTGCCGCCAACCACGGCGGGCTTCGGCTGACCTATGTCTCCAGCCCCACCTCTGAAAACGTGGCCAAGCTGCGCACCCAGCGCGGCACGCCGTCGATTGATGTGATCTGGCTGGCGGGCGCGCAGACCTATCAGGTTGCCGACGAAGGGCTGGTGGCAGAGCTGGATATTGGCCGCATGCCGAACGCCCAGAACATTCCGGCCGAACGCCGCACCGAGACCCGCTCGCTGCCGCTGGGCAATACAACGGCGGGCCTCCTGTATAACGAGCGCATCTTCAAGGAGAAGGGGCTGCAGCCACCGACCTCGTGGTTCGACATGTGGGACCCGAAATACCGCGCCCACACCGGCATGCTGAACATCGGCAGCACCAGCACGGTGGCCACCCTGCCGCTCCTGGCTAAGGCGCTGGGCAGCGATCCCTATGATTTCGACGCGGCCTTTGCCAAGCTGGGCAAGCTGCGCGCCAATGTCTACGACTTCTTCACCGCCTCTGGCCCGATGGATACCATGGTGCAGTCGGGCGATCTGTGGATGTGGTCGCACATCGCCGCTCGCGCCATGCAGTACCAGAACAGCGGCTTCCCGGCCCGGTTCGTGACACCCAAAGAGGGGGCGGTGGGCTACAGCGCCTCGTTGGGCATCGTCAAAAACGCGCCGCATATCAACGCGGCCTATGCATGGCTGGACTATCTGTACACCCCCGGCGTCCAGCAGAAGCTGGCCGAGGTGATCGGTTATACCCCCGTCGTGCCGGGGATCGAGATCCCCGAGGCGCTGCGCGAATTCCACCCAGCCCCCGATAAGCTATTCGTCCCCGACATGCGCCGTATGCAGACGCTGCTTCCTGATCTGGTGCAGCGCTGGAACCGGGAGGTCGAGGGTTGATGCGCTTACAGGACATCACGAACCCGGCCGGCGTTTCGCTTGATCTTGAACAGGTCGAGGTCAACTACGGTGGCGGGGCCGTGCTTGCGGACTTCTCGCTCGGCATTGAGCCGGGCGAGTTGTTCGGGCTGATCGGACCTTCGGGGTGCGGAAAATCCACCTCGCTGGGTGTGATCGCCGGGTTCATACCGATCGAACGCGGTAAGGTAAGGCTGGGTGGGCGCGACGTAACGGGCCTGCCGTCGCAGAAGCGCGAAGTCGGCGTGGTGTTCCAGAACTACGCGCTGTTCCCGCATATGACGGCGGCCGAGAACATCGGCTATGGCCTGCGTGTCAGCCACGACATGGCCGACTATGACGCCCGCATCCAGTCGCTGCTGGATCTGGTCAAGCTGAGTGCCAAGGGCGGGCGCCTTCCGCGGGAATTGTCGGGCGGCGAACAGCAGCGCGTGGCCATCGCCCGCGCTCTGGCGATCAGGCCCAAGGTGTTGTTGCTGGATGAACCGCTGTCGAACCTAGACGCCCGCCTGCGTGGCGAGATGCAGGAGGAGCTGCGCCGTATCCAGCGCGAGGCGAAGGTGACCACGATCTTCGTGACCCATGACCAAGATGAGGCCTTTGCAGTCTGCGACCGAGTGGCGATCATGAATCTGGGCCGCATCGAACAGCTTGGCAGACCGCGCGATCTATATCGTCGACCGGCCACCCGCTTCGTCGCCCGCTTCATCGGCAAGTCCAGCCGGCTGCAGGGCCGCGCTGCGGCGGCAGACACGCTGGAGATCGCAGACGCGCAAATCCGCACCGCAACGCCGATGCAGCCGGGCCGCACCTATGAGCTGTACCTGCGGCCCGAAGACATCTCTATCGGCGCCGCGGTCCATACCGACAACCGGTTCGAGGGCCGGGTCACCTCCATGCTGGAGGCTGGCCCGCACCGCTATTACTCCGTCCGGTTTGACGGGGGCGAGGTACAGGCGATGTTCTCGGCCCGGGCCGAGACCGACTTTGATCTGTCCGCACCGGTCTGGATCGGCTGGCCGGCACAGGCGGGTGCCCTGCTGGAGGGGTCCGATGGCTGAGGCTGTTTCCCTCAGGGTCGACTGGCCCCGCCTGGTGCTTTACAGCGCCATGCTGGCCCCGCTCTTCATAATCCTGCTTTTCTTCTTTGTGGTGCCGCTGGGTATCGTAGCCGGCAACAGCTTGACTGGCACCGGGGTCGACGCGGCCTTTCCATCGGTGAGCCAGTACACGTCGATCCTGACCGACAGCTACTATCTGGGCATCCTGTGGCGCACGGTCGTCGTGGGGCTCGCGGCCACGCTGGGCGCGCTGGTCCTGGGCTATCCGGCGGCGCTGGTGCTGTTCTTCTTTCAGGGGCGGTGGCGGCAAGTGTTCCTGTTCGTGATCATCTCGCCGCTGTTCATCAGCGTAATCGTGCGCACCTATGGCTGGATGGTGCTGCTGGGACCGGGCGGGCTGCCGTCACTGCTGCCGTCCGAAATCCGCCCGCGACTGATCAAGACCGAGTTCGCCATCATGGTGGGTCTGGCGCATATCTACATTCCCTACATGGTGCTGTCGATCAACTCGGCTATGTCGCGCATTGACGCGCGTTACCTTCGGGCCGCCGCCACGCTGCGGGCCTCGAACTACCAGATTTTCCGCGATATCATCCTCCCGCTGTCAGCACCGGGTGTCGTGGCAGGCTGCGCCATCGTGTTTTCGCTGTCGATGACGTCCTTCAGCACGCCGATCCTGCTGGGCGGATCGGGCAACAAGACGATGCCCTATTTGATCTACCAGCAGAATTTAGTGGTGGGCGACTGGGCCACGGGTTCGGCACTGGCCATCGTGCTGCTGGCTGTGACCATGTCGGTGCTGGTGACGCTGACCCTGCTGAGCCGCCGAGTGATGACCCGGGTGGGAGGTTGACATGACCACGGGCCTTTTGCGCACCGGCGGCCGCATCTACGCCATCCTATTCTGCATCTTCATGCTGGCGCCGATGATCGTAGTGCTGGGCGCCTCGTTCACCGGCGAAGGCTATATCAGCTTTCCGCCTCCCAGCCTGTCGCTGCGCTGGTATCAGGAGGTGTACCATAACGACACCTTCATGCGCGCGCTGCGTTACAGTCTTGAGATCGCGTCCATTACTGCGGCGGCTTCGGGGGCGCTGGGGGTTGCGGCGGCGGTGGTACTGGTCAACCGCGACATTCCGGGCCGCGGGCTGCTGGTCACGCTGGCGACCATGCCGCTGACATTGCCGCATATCGTGCTGTCCATCGCGCTGTTGCAGCTGTTCGGGCAGTTTGCCGTGCCGACGGCGCCCTATGCGCTGCTGGCGGGCCATATCCTGATCACCGCGCCCTATGTGCTGCGCCTGACCATGTCCAGCCTCGGCGGGCTGGACCCGCGGCTGCAACTGGCCAGCTACACCCTTGGGGCTTCCTATGCGCAGACGCTGATGCGGGTCGTCCTGCCGCTGGGCATGCGTGGCATCACGGCAGGTCTGCTGTTCGCCTTCCTGCTTTCGTTCGACGAGGTGACGATCTCGCTTTTCACCGCGCTGCCGGGCGCCCAAACCCTTCCGGCTGAGATCTTCAACTATGCCTCGCAGGGGGCCGATCCGATCATCGCTTCGGCCAGCGGCATCATGATCATCATCAGCGCGCTGGGTGTAGTCGCTATCGAGCTGAGCTTTGGCCTGCTGCGGATGATCGCGGGCGAAGAAAGGCCGCGCCGCAGCTGACTTCCGGCGCGGCCCGGCCGCCCGTTCCAAGACCCAATCCCCTCCCTTCAGCGCGCGGCCATGCCCGCAGCGCCTAGGGACAGCTGTACCCGACGGAGCCTGCAGTGCCGACGATTTCGCAGATCGAGACGATCCTTGTTCGCCTTCCCACCCGACGCCGGCATCAGTGGACCGGCCTGACCGAACCCATCGGCCAGTATCTTATGGTCCGCATGACCGACAGCGACGGCCGCACCGGCTGGGGCGAGGCGCCCGCGCTGAAGGACTGGGGCGGCGAGTTCGGCCGTTACTTCGGCGAAAGCACCGCCGTGGCCGGGCTGGTGATTGAGCGCTATCTGACCCCAGCCATCGACGACCACCCGCTGGGCGATGTGATCGGCCTGCACCGGCGCATGGATACGATCATCAAGGGATATCCCTATGCCAAGGCCGCGATAGAGTTCGCCTATCTGGACCTGACCGGAAAATGGCTAGGCGTGCCGGTGCATACGCTTTTGGGCGGGCTGACGCGTGACCGGGTGGCGGTCACGCATTCAATCGGCCTGATGTCGGTCGAGGAGGCGGTGGCCGAGGCGGCCAAAGTCGCGGCCGAGGGCATCCGCTCGATTAAGATCAAGGTCGGCGTTGACGCCGCCCGCGACATTCGCATCGTAGGCGAAATCCGCGCGGCCGTTGGCCCTGACACTCGCCTGTGCGTAGACGCTAACGAAGGCTATGCCACCCCGGGCGAGGCCATACGCACTTTCCGCGCGATGGAAAAGTTCGATCTGGCCTATTTCGAACAGCCAGTCATTGGGATCGAACGCATCGCTGAAGTGGCCCGGGCCATCGATACCCCGGTCATGGCCGACGAATCCGCCTGGAACTCGCACGATGCGCTACAGATCGCCCAAGCCCGCGCGGCGCAGATCGTCTCGCTTTACACCACCAAAGCGGGCGGGCTGTGGAAGGCGATGGAGGCCGCAGCCGTCTGCCGGGCCGCGGGCATCGTCTGCAACGTCAACGGCTCGGTCGAAACCGGGGTTGGCAACCTTGCCAATGTGCATCTTGCCGCCGCAGCTCCCGCGGCCACGCTGTCGAACGTGATCCCCGTTTCAACCCCGGCCCAGTTCCAGACCGGCACTATCGGCGGGATCTACTACTCGGACGACCTGCTGGTTGCGCCACTGGAGCTGATGGACGGCCATATCACCGTGCCCACAGCGCCGGGCATGGGTATCGCCGTCGATGAGGCCAAGATCGACCGCTACCGCGTGTCGTGACCGTTTCGCAAAGGACCATTCCCATGACGCTGCATGCCACCCTCTCGCCGCGCGAGGAAATCATCACCCGCCAGGTCGCCGCGATGCGCAGCGACGGGCTTGATGCCAATATCTCGTGCTCGCCCGAGGGTTTTGCCCATCTGACCGGGTTCGTCGTGCCTTCGCAGCCGCTGATACGCCACCGCCACGCCATGGCGATCCTGTCGGCGGCAGGTGACCTGTCGCTGTTCGGCGTGGATATGGAGGAGTCGACGATCCGCCGCCAGGCCCCCGCCCCGCATCTGACCGTCTGGGCCGAGTTCCGCGACGATCCCATGGCCGTGCTGGCCGACCGACTGACTACACTGGGGCTGGGCTCTGCGCGGATCGGGATTGAGCTGGATTACCTTCCGGCAGCCGATTTCGCCCGGCTGGTCCGTCTGATGCCAGCCGCCCGGTTCGAACCCATCGATGCCATGCTGGCCCGCCTGCGGCAGATCAAGACCCCCGCCGAGATCGCGCTTCTGCGCGAGCTGTCGCGCATTGCCGACCGGGCGATTGCCGATGCATATGCCGCCGTAGGCCCTGGCAGTTCGGAAATGGACATCGCCGCCGCCCTGACCCGCCGGGTCTATGAACTGGGGGCAGAGCATTTCAAACTGCTGATCGTGGCCACGGGCGAACGCAGCCAGTTGCCCAACGTCGGCCCCACCGCCCGCATCCTGCAAAAGGGCGACATCTGCCGGGTCGAGATCTTTGCGGTCAGGGCGGGCTATCAGGCGGGCGTCTGCCGCACGGCCTATGTCGTGGAACCACCGCCCATGGCCGAAAAGATCTGGTCGCTCCTGGCCGATTGCAAGCAGCGCATCCTTGATCAGGTGCGCCCCGGGGCCAGTTGTCTGGCCATATATCAGGATTTCATCGGCCGGCTGGCTACGATGAACCTGCCGCCGATCTCGTTCGTGGCACATGGAATCGGCCTGCATCTGCACGAAGACCCCTATATCGGCGAGACCCCCACCATCGGCCGGCCGGGACAGGATACCCGGCTGGAGGATGGCATGGTCCTAGGGTTCGAGCCGCTCTGCTACCGCACGGGCTTTGGCTACGGGATGCAGAACAAGGATCTTCTGTGCGTGACCGCTTCGGGGGCGGAACTGCTGTCGGACCACACCAATACCGACCGGCTGATCCGTGTCGGCTGAGGGAGAGCACCAGATGAACGATACCGCAGAGGCCGCCGGCTGCGACATCCTGATCCTGGGATCGGGCTATTTCGCCGAGGTGATGGTGGCCGACCTGGCGCTGGCCGCCAATACACCGCTGCGCGTGGTGATTGGCGGACGTAATGCCGCCCGTTGCGGCTGGCTCGCACTGGCGGGCAATTCGCGGGCGGCACTGCACGGCCGGCCGGCCCGGTTCGACAGCGCCAGTGTCGATTTCGATAGCCCCGACCGGCTGGATGCAGTGCTGGGCCGGCTGCAGCCACGGGTGGTGGTGCAATCGGCCTCGATGCAATCGCCCTGGAAGGTCGATGTGCTGGATAGCGAATGGTCACGCGTGGTGGCCGAAGGCGGCTTTGGCATCACCATCGCCTTTCACTCCGTGCTGTCGGCGCGGACGGCGGCTGCGGTCGCCCGGACGGTGCCGGGGGCACATTTCGTCAACACCTGCTATCCCGATGGAGTGAACCCCCTGCTGGCGCGCGCGGGGCTGCCGGTCGCCACAGGCGTCGGCAACGTGTCGATCTATTCATCGGTGATCGCTGGGCTTCTGCGGCCTGAAGAGCGGCAGCACCTGCGCGTGCTGGGGCACCACCATCATCTTGTCCAGTGGCGCCGCACACCCGGCACCCGCAGCGGCGCACCGGTGCGAGCCTGGGTGGACGGCGTCGAGATCGTCGATACCGAGGCGCTAACCGGACACCTTCAACTGCCCTACCGCGACCTGAACCTCATTTCGGGCGGTGGCGCGGTGCCGGTGCTGCTGGGGCTGGCCGGAGCGTGGTCGGGCCGAGCGCATGTGCCGGGCCCTCGCGGGCTTCCGGGTGGCTATCCGGTGCAGGTTTCGCAGGCGGGCGTCACGCTGGACCTGCCGCCGGGGCTGACCGAGGCCGAGGCCATCGCCTGGAACCGCGGCTTTGACGAGGCCGATGGCGTGTCCGTCGAGAATGACGGGCGAGTCGTCTATTCTGCAGCCGGCCAGCGCGCGCTGGCACGCCACAGCGCCGAACTGGCGCAGGGGTTCAATGTGGGCGCGGTCGAAGAGGCCGCACGCGAACTGGGTGACTTGCGCGCCCGCCTGGGGGGTTGAGATGCGCGTACTGGTGATCGGGTCAGGTTCGGGTGCCATGGCCTCGGCTGTGGAACTGTCGCTGGCGGGCCATGAGGTGCGGCTGGTCGGGCGATCCGAGGCGACGATGGCCCCGCTGCGCGCCAACGGAATCGGCTATAAGGGCGTGCTGGGCAAAGGGCGGACCGGCGCCGTGGTGATCGACACCGCCATGGCGCCGCATGCCGGCTGGGCCGAGGCCGCCGTCGTTTCGCTGCCCACATTCGCTCATTCCGGCATTGCGCGCGCCATGGCGCAGGCGGGTTGGAACGCGGCGCGCCCCGTGGTGCTGAACCCCGGCCATACCGGCGGCGCGCTGGAATTCGCGACGGCTTTCAAGGCGCAGGTGGGTGTCGCGCCCTGCGTGGCCGAATTCGCCACGCTGGCCTATGTCGCGCGCAAGTACCTGCCCGATGAAGTGACAGTGACCGGCCGGGCCAAATCCCTGCGCGCTGCCGCGCTGCCGGGCGGCGATGAGGCTCTGCACACGGCACTGGCTCTTTTTCCCGGCAGCCATGACGCGGGCGATGTTCTGGCGACGGGTCTCGCCAATGTGAACATGGTGCTTCACCCGCCCGGCAGCGTGATGGCGGCCGCTTGGGTCGAGGCGCGGCAGGGCGATTTCACCTTTTACGTCGATGCGATGACGCCAGGGGTGGCCCGGGTGATGGCGAAGCTGGACGGTGAACGTCGCCGCGTGGCCGCGGCCTTTGGCCATGATCTGCCCCCGCTGGTAGCGGAGATGCAGCGGATCGGAACCGCATCGGCCAATGCAGATGCCACCGACCTGCGCGCGGCCATTTCGGGTGGCGAGGCCAATGCCCGCATTCGCGCGCCCGACGCCCTGACCCACCGGTACTATACTGAGGATTTCGGCTTTGGTCTGGTGCCGTTCGTCGCGCTAGCCGAGGTCGCGCGGGTTAGCGTTCCCACGGCCGCGGCGCTGCTGGCGCTGGGTCAGACGATGCAGCCGGGCGTGGGCGGTGCGGGGCGCGATGCGGCGGCGATGGGCATCGCGGGACTGAACCGCGCGGATCTGCTGCGGCACGTCAGGCGGTAGAACCGGTCTCCGGCGGCGGCTCGCCAGAGTAACGAGCACGGGGGCGGATCAGGTTCTGGTCGCCATTCTGTTCCAGCACATGTGCGATCCACCCTGTCAGCCGCCCGCACAGGAACAGGATCTGCGCCGCCTCATCCGGCAGACCCAGCGCATGTCGCATCGCGACCAGTGCAAAGGTGAAAGCCGGCCGCTTGCCCAGCACCGCCTCCATCGTGTGCAGCAGGGCATCGCGCAGTGGATCGGCCGGTAGCCCGGCCAACAGCAGCAACGCCCGCGGGTCACCCAGTTCGTGCATCTGCAGGCCAAAGCGCGGCAACCGGTCGCCCCGCGCCAGCCTGTCGATGATTGCGCGCTCGGGATGGCTAGAGGCGGATGCCTCGGCGAACAGCTGTTCAATCATGCCAATCTCACCGCCGTGCCGCGGCCCGCCAAAGGCGGCCAGCCCGCCCGAGATGCAGGCGCTGAGGCTGGCCCCGGTCGAGGCGATGACCCGCGTGCAGAACGTGGCGGGCGACAGTTCGTGATCGGCCGCCAGCACCAGCGCCCTGCGCAGCAAATCGGCCTGTTCCGGCGGCACGTCCCAGGCGCGGGCCAGTTGCAGGTGGATCGGCGCGGTGTCGGCCGGGCAGCCGATCAGCAGCGCGGTGGCCCCGCGCAGCATGTCGATGGCCGTGCCGATCAGGCTGTGGGCTTCGCGCTGCCAGATGGGCACCGAGGGGCCAAGACGCGGCAGGTCATGGCGAAGCCGTTCTTCGATCGTGGCACCCGGATACACCGCCCGGTCGGGCGGTCCGATCAACGGCGGAGGACGGTCGAACAACCGCACGTCACATTGCCACAGCAGCGCCGCCGCCTGTTCCAGCGTTGCCCGCTGCGCCAGTTCCACCGCATCCTGCCCTCGGTACACCAGGCGGCCGTTCTCGACCTGGCTGATCGCACTGGTCAGCGCGGGAAAACCCAGGTTCAGCGCCGAGGCCGCCACATCCACCGGTTTGCGCCCGATCTCTTTGCGGCGGTTCAGCTCGGTGATGTCGCGCAGGCTGTATAGCCGGCGCCGGTTGCCGCCGGGGTTGTGGCGCGACCGGATCTGGCCGCGGCTGACATAAGCATAAAGCGTGTCATGCTTGACCCCCAGCAGTGCTACGGCCTCATCGGCATCGATGAATTCATCGACCATGGCCACCCATTCCATACCTTGATCATGTTTATCAAGATTGACTGGATACCAGGGCACACGCAAGCTCTGTCCATCCAAACTGCGCAGGCGAGCAACCGCCGCCCGCAACAGACATTGGACGTACCCGCAACTGGAGGTTGAAAGATGCCGGATCACCGGAGCATGAAACTCGGGCTGTCGATGCGCGGGCTGGGCTATCACCCCAGCGCCTGGCTTGATCCGCGCGTTCCGGCCGACGGGGCGATCAGCCTGCCCTTTTACCGTGACCTGGTGGCTACTGCCGAGCGCGGCCTGCTGGACGTCTGTTTTCTGGCTGACCAAAACGCGATCACCGTCAGCGACACGCCCAAGGGCGCCTTTGGCCGCACCCCCGTGGGCGCCGAGTTCGAGCCGCTGACCCTGCTGTCGGCGCTAAGCACCTGTTCGTCGCATGTGGGTCTGGTGGCCACGGCCTCGACCACCTTCCACCAACCCTATCAGCTGGCGCGTGTCTTCGGCTCGCTTGACCATCTGAGCGGCGGGCGGGCGGGGTGGAATGTGGTCACCTCCTCGCGCGATGACGAGGCGCAGAATTTCAGTGAAGACCGGATCCTGGCCAAGGAGCTGCGCTATGAACGCGCGCGCGAAGCGCTGGAGGTCTGCTTTGGCCTGTGGAACAGCTGGGATGCCGATGCTTTTGTGCATGACCGCAGCCGGGGGGTCTTTGTCGAACCGGCAGGGATGCACCGTTTGGACCACAAGGGCCAGTTCTTCAAGGTGCGGGGGCCGCTGAACCAGCCCCCCACCCCGCAGGGTCGCCCAGTGATCTTTCAGGCCGGCGCGTCCGAAGGCGGCATGGATTTCGCCGCAGCCTTTGCCGAAGTCGTCTATTCAGTGCAGCACAGGCTGGCGGATGCGCAGGCCTTCTATGCCGCGATGAAGAGCCGGATCGCCGAACATGGGCGCAACCCCGCTGCAGTGATGATCCTGCCCGGCATCCTGCCGGTGCTGGGCGGTACCGAGGCCGAGGCACAAGCCAAGTACCGCGACATGCAGGACCAGATCGACGATATCGTCGGGCTGGAAAAGCTGTACCGGTTCTTTGGTGACCTGTCGGGCCATGATCTGAATGGCCCGGTTCCTGACCTGCGTCAGGACATCGCCGTGGTCAGTCGTGGCGAGATGATGGTTCGGATCGCGCGCGACAATGGGTGGAGCATCCGAGAGCTGTTCCGGCGCACGTCGATCGGAAATTCGCACAATGTGGTGGTCGGCACACCCGAACAGGTAGCCGATGCAATGGAGGCCTGGTTCACGCAGGGCGCTGCGGACGGATTCAACCTGTTGCCAGCCAAGTCTCCGGTGGATGTGGCTGATTTCGTGGATCAAGTGGTACCGGTCCTGCGGCGCCGGGGCCTGACGCGCAGCGCCTATGCCGCGGATACGCTCCGCGGGAACCTTGGCCTTCCGGCCACCCCCGTCGGCCGGCTGGCCGGGGCATGACCGGCCCGGCGACGCCGCAGATGCCGGGCGACACCTTTCGGCTGGGCATGCGGCGGCTGGCGGGCGCGGTCTGCCTGGTCACCGCCAGCGAGAACGGGCAGGATGCCGGACTCGTCGCCACAGCGGTCAGCTCGGTCAGCGCCGAGCCGCCCACCCTGCTGGTCTGCGTGAACCGCAGCGCCTCGGCCTGGCCGGTGATCGAACGGTCGGGGGTGTTCTGCGTCAGCGTCCTGGGCCATGCGGCGCTGCCTCTGGTCGGGCAGTTCAGCGCGCCAGACCGCCGGGACGAACGGTTCAGTACCGGCAGCTGGCAGCGCCTTGGCGGCGGCACTCCCGCGCCCGAGGGCGCACTGGCGGTATTCGACTGCGCGGTGGCGCAGATCGTCCCGTGGCATTCGCATTCCATCATCCTGGGCGCGGTGCGCGGGGTGACGCTCACGGAGAGCGCGGATGCCCCGCTGCTGTACATGGACCGCGGTTTTCACCGGCTGGCCGCACTGCCCGCCTGACCCGTGGTCAGCCGGCCACCGGCGTCAGCCAATGCACATAATCCGGCAGCCGGCCCGACACGCAGTCGTCATACAGCGCTTGCAGGCGGCGGGTCAGCGGGCCGGGGATGCCGTCGCCGACCGCATAGCCGTCGATCTCGGCCACCGGCAGGATCTCGTGCCCCGTGCCGCACAGGAACAGTTCGTCGCAGATATACACCTCGCTGCGGCCCACGGGGCGTTCCTGCACCCTGACCCCCAGCCGGTCGCGTGCCAGCCGCATGACCGTGTCGCGGGTGATGCTTTCCAGAATGTCCTCGGTCACCGGCGGGGTGATCAGCACACCTTCTCGCACCATGAACACGCAAGAGCTGGGGCTTTCGGCGACATTTCCCTGCTGGTTCAGCATGATGGGCACGTCATGCCCGCGCAGCTGCGCCTCGACCTGCGCCAACCGCGAATTGTGGTAGTTGGCCGAGGCCTTGATGCGCGAAGGCGCCGCATTGTCGGGGCTGCGCCGCCAGCTGCTGATGCCGCTGCGGATGCCAGTCGCGGCGCCGGCCCGGCGCGGGTTTGGCAGCGCAAAGACGAACAGGCCCGAGGCGATGTCTTCGGGCCGCCAGCCATAGCCAAGCCCCTCGCCGAAATAGGCGGTGGCGCGCAGATGGATGGTCTGGTCAAACCCGTTGGCCCGAACCAGATCGCACATCGCGCGGGTCAGCTGGTCGTCCGACCACGCAATCGGCAGACGCATGAAGCGCGCCGACTGGCGGAGCCGCAGCAGATGTTCGGGCACGCGGAACAGGTTCAGCCGGCCTGACGCATCGGGGTAGCCGCGCAGCCCCTCGAACACGCTACCGCCGCGCAGGACCGCTTCGGAGGTCACATGCAGCCGGGCATCCGCCCAGGCAAGCATTTCGCCGTCCATCCAGATAAATTCAGCCTTGGTCGCCATCAGATCCTGCTTTCCTGTGCCGCTAGCCAACAGCGCGCTGCACGGCCGGGCGTGTGGGTTTCGAGGGGCGGCGGCGTCTGGCAGACATCGTGTGCCTGCGCGCAGCGGTTGCGGAACGCGCAGCCGGGCGGCAGGCGAGCCATGTCGGGCACCATGCCGGGGATCGCCTGCAACGGGGTCTTGGGCGCCATACCGGCCGCCGGCACCGAGGCCAGCAGGCCCCGGGTATAGGGATGCGCGGGCGCCTGCAGCACGCGTTCGCAGGGGCCGCTTTCCACCAGCTGGCCCGCATACATGACCGCCACCCGGTGGGCGATGCGCGACACCACGCCCAGATCATGCGAGATGAAGATCATCGCCATCCCGATCCGCCGATTCAGCTGGGACAGAAGGTCTATGATCTGCGCCTGTATGGTCACGTCCAGCGCGGTCGTGGGTTCGTCGGCGATGATAATCTCGGGGTCGCAGGCCAGCGCCATGGCGATCACCACCCTCTGGCGCTGCCCCCCAGAAAGCTGGTGCGGATATTGACGCAGGCGCAGATCGGGATCGGGGATGCCCACCAGCACGAGCAGTTCGCGGATCCGCGCAGCCAGCGCGGCCGGTGACAGGTTCAGATGCTGCCGCAGAACCTCGGCAATCTGGTCGCCGATCCGATACAGCGGGTCCAGCGAGCTCATCGGATCCTGAAAGATCATGGCGATGCGCCGGCCGCGGATGGATTCCCATTCCCGTTCGGGCAATTGCAACAGGTTGCGCCCGCCGAAATCGACTCGTCCCCCGACCCGGGCCGTGCGCGCTAGAAGCCCGATCAGCGCCAGCGCGGTGGCCGACTTGCCGCAACCGGATTCGCCCACCAGCGCCAGAACCTCGCCCCGGTGCAGATCGAACGACACCCCCCGCACCGCCGGCGCCGTGCCGCCGTCGCGGCGGGCAAAGCCGACGGCCAGGTCGGCGACCGACAGAATGGCCGGCGCCGGGGTCTGCTTAGCCACCGCCGTCATCGCCGGGCCTCCGGGTTGATGTAATCCTGCACCCAGTCGCCCAGCACGTTGACCGCCATGATGACCAGAAAGATCGTCAGCGCTGGAAACAGTATTGGCCAAGGGTTGTTGTAGATATAAGGCTTCAGGCTGCCCACCATCTGGCCCCACGAGGTGGTCGGCGGAGGTGATCCCAGACCTAGAAAGCTTAGGCTCGCCTCCAGCAGCAACGCCGAGGATACGGTCAGCGTGAACTTGACCACGATGATCGGCATGATGTTGGGTAGGATATCGCTGAAGATGATGCGCGTGCCGCTGGCCCCCATTGCACGCGCGGCCGTCACATAATCAGCATGCCGGGCGGACTGGACCATGGCGCTGACCATCTTGATAAACTGGGGCGTGTAGATGACGCCGATGGTCACCGTCAGCACCATGGGGTCTGGCGCCACCAGCGACATGACCAGAATGGCGAAGAAAATGTCCGGCAGTGCGATGAAGATATCGGCGGTGCTGGTCACCGCCGCCTCCAGCCGCCCACCCACATACGAGACCACCAGCCCGATCAGCGACCCGGCCACCGCGGCCAGCAGCGTCGCCCCCACCGCCACCAGAACTGAGGTGCGCGACGCGACGATTAGCCGGCTGAGAATGTCGCGCCCCAGTTCGTCTGTGCCAAACCAGTGGGCAGGACCCGGCGAGGTCAGGATCGCAGTATAATCATAGCCGGTCACAGAATATGGCGCGATCCGTTCGCCCAAAGCCGCGAAAAGTAAGGCAATCGTCAAGACCGGCAACGCGAACCACAGGCGCCAGTCGGCCTGACCCAGAATCTTGGCGATGATCTTGCGCACAAAGGTGTCAGACATCGCGGCGCCTCGGGTTGATCACGCCCATCAGCACATCCATTGTCAGACTGATGAAGGAAAAGACCAGAAAGATGATGAACAGGCTGGCCTGGATCGCGGGATAGTCGCGTGCATAGCAGGCCTCAATCAGATAGGAGCTGAGGCCAGGCCAGTTGAACAGGCTTTCGATCACCACCATGCCGCCCAGCATCGAGCCGATGCGCATGCCCACCACGCTGATCACCGGGATCATCGCATTGGGTAGGGCGTGGCGATAGACGGCGCGCCGCTCGGACACACCCTTGGCGCGCACAGTGCGCACGTAATCCCGGTTCAACGTTTCGGCCAGACTGGCCCGGGTCACACGCTGTACCACCCCGGCAAAGCCCAGACCCAGCGTCAGCGACGGCAGGATCATCGCGCGCAGGTTAGCCGCGGGATCCTGCAGAAAGGGAGTGTAGCCCGATGACGGCAGCCAACCCAAGGTGATGCTGAACAGGATGATCAGGATCAGACCCTTGACGAAGGTGGGCGCCGAAAGCCCCACCAGTGCCACGACCGATGCGGTATGGCCAATGAGGCTGTCGGGGCGTCGCGCCGCGACCACCCCCAAGGGAATGCCGATGCACAGGCTGACCAGAATGCCACCCGCCATCAGCTCCAGCGACCGGGGTAACCGCTTGACCAACTCCTCGGCAACCGGCCGCCCCGTGGCGATGGAATTGCCAAAGTCGAACTGCACAAGCCCGCCCAGCCAGTGCAGGTATTGCACCGGAACCGGTACATCCATGCCCAGCCGCGCGGCCATCTGGGCCACCACCTCGGGCGTCGCGGCGCTTTCGCCCAGCCGCATCAGCACCGGATCGCCCGGCAGGATACGGATGGCAAAGAACACCAGACTGGAGGAGACCAGCACCGTCAGCAGCGCCACGATGATGCGCCGGATATAATAGTTCATGGCGCGGCCGCTTTCGCCAATGCGGCGTCCAAATAGCCGAAAACCCGGTCGAGATCGTCGCGCAGGTCGCGCGGATCTTCCAGCCCGATGCTGAGCCTGATGTATGTGGCCCCCGGCACCGGCGGCCAGTTTCGGATGTCGTCCACTGTCATCGGTACCATCAGGCTATGCGCCCCGCCCCAGGAGGCGCCGATGGCGAAGAACCGCGCCTGTTCGATGGCCGCATCCAGTACAGCGACCGAGGGCTCCTCGAGCTGGACTGTGAAGGTGGCGCTGTGGCCCGAGGCTTCGCGCGCCCAGATCGCCGAACCATCGCAGTCGGTAAAGGCCGGGTGCAGCACCCGCCGCACCGAGGCAAAGCTGCGCAGATGCCCCGCCAGCTCCAGCGCCACCCGCCCGGCGTGCGCCAACCGCACCCCCATGGAGGCCAACCCGCGCAACGCCAGACTGCAATCATCGGGCGACACGTTGATGCCCAGCGTGGTGCGCGCCTCTTTCAGCCTCAAGTATAGGTCGCGGTCGTTCACGGCGACCGAGCCCATCAGGATGTCGGAATGTCCGCCGGCATATTTGGTGAGCGCCTGCATGGCGATATCGACGCCCAACTCCAGCGGCCGCAGCAACAGCGGCGTGGCCCAGGTGTTGTCGCAGCCGGTCAGGATGCCATGCGCCCGCGCCAGAGCCGCAATGGCGCGCAGATCCTGAACCTCCATCGTCGTTGATCCGGGTGATTCCATCCAGATCAGCCGCACATCCGCGCCCAGAAGCCCGGGCAGGTCGGAGGCATCAGGGCGATAGATGGAATGCGCGATCCCCAGACCGGCCAGCATCGTGGCGCAGAATTTCCGCACAGGCGGATAGACGCTATCGGGGATCAGCACCCGGTCGCCCTGGCGCAGCACGGCCAGCATCACCAGACTGATCGCCGACATGCCCGAAGGCATCAGCGTGCAATGCGCCGCCCCTTCCAGCGCGGCGATCTGGGCCTCGAGCACTCGGGCAGTGGGGGTGCCGTTCAGGCCATAGGAATAGCCGTCAGGGCCACGCTGCTTGCGGTCGCGATAGTCCTGCGCCGATGCAAAGACGATGGTCGAGGCGCGATGCACACCCGGGACCAGGGCGGCGAACCCCTCATGCGAGACGGCCGGCTGGTGTACGCATCGTGTGAGGTTTCTCATGGGTCGGTCCCGGCGCTCTGAATTGTAACTATTATCGTTACACTGTTGCGATACTGATAGGAACTGCTATTCTTGTTGTCAACTAGGGGCGATCGTGGGCATGCACGGTCGGTGACCGATGGAAGAAGGGTTATTATGGCGGGCAGTCAGTCGCTGGAACGGGGGCTCGAGATACTCGAGATCCTTGACAAATCCTCCACGCCGCTGGGCGTGCGGGAAATCGCGCGCCGTCTTGAGATCAGCGCAACCATCGTGCAGCGACTGGTGAACTCGCTGTCTTCGCTGCAATACGTGGTGCAGGATCCCGAGACCAAGCGCTATTCCATCGGCTACCGGGTACTCGGCCTGGGCTGGACGCTGATGCAGAAGGACCCGTTGATCGCCGCCGCCCAGCCGCATCTGGAACGTTTGGCGAGCTCGCATTTGTTAAACGGCTATCTGGGGCGGCTGCACGGCAACCGGGCGATCTATCTGCTTTCGTTGCAAAGCGAGGGACCCATCGCCATCCGCAGTGTGCCGGGCAGCCTGACCTGGCTACACAGCACGGCCATGGGTAAGGTGCTGCTGGCCGGTCTTCACCCCGACGAGGCGCGCCGCCTGCTGGAAAGCGAGCCGCTGCCCCAGATCACCCCCAGCACGGTCACCAATGTCGACACGCTGCTGGCGCAGGTGAAACAGATCCAGCTGACGGGCGTAGCGGTGGCTAACGGCGAAAACATCGCGGGCGTGATCTCAGTGGGCGCGCCGGTGCGCGACAACTCGGGCCGCACGATGGCGGCGATGAGCGCCGCCTATGCCGCCTGGTCCTCGCCTGAACTTTCTGTGGACAGGGTTTCGGCGCTGGTGGCCGAAAGTGCCGCGCAGGTGTCGCGCACGCTGGGCTATCGGCCGGTAATCGCGGGCTGATCGGGACGCGGCCGGCGCGGCATCGCCGCCTCGATGGCGGCGCCCGCTGCCAACAACGCCTCATCGGCGCCGTGTCTGCCAACCAGTTGCAGCCCGATGGGCAAGCCCGCCGTATCGAACCCGGCCCGGATGGTCAGCGCCGGATGGCCGGTCAGGTTCGCCACCTGCAGGAACGAGGATGGCCGCAGCGGATCGGCCAGCGCGTCGATCCCGGCCAGCAGCGGCGCGGTTGTGGCGGTGGCCGGCGTCAGCAACAGGTCGCAGCCCCGCGTCGCCGCACGGAATCGCGTGACCAGCATTGGCGCCGCGGCCAGTATCCGCGCATAGTCCTGTGCCTGAAGAAGGGCGGCCGGAGCCACGCGCCAGCGGAACACGTCGGAATGGTCGGCATACCTCGCCCGCAGCGACGGTCCGTGCACCTGCCACGCCCCCCAGGCCGTCAGCAGCGACACGACCGCCCGGAAACATGCCATGTGCGGTAGAAGCACCCCGCGCAACCGCGCGCCCATGGACTGCACCAGCTGCCCCATCTGGTCCATCGCGGCGCGGATGCAGGGGGCGACCTGCGCCTCAGCATCCAGCCAGCTATAGGGAATGCCGATGGTCAGCCCGGCTAGGTCGCGATCCGCGGCAGCCGCCGGCGCCCCGACCATCACGCCAAAGCCCTGCGCACAATCGGCGACGCTTCGCGCCAGTGGCCCCACATGGTCCAGCGGGGGTGCCAGGGGAACGACGCCCGCCGTGCTGATACGGTCGCGCGTCGGTTTCAGTGACACCACGCCACAATGCGCTGCGGGGATACGCAGCGACCCGCCCGTATCGCTGCCCACCGCCAGATGCCCCAGCCCGGCCGCCAGCGCAACGGCCGCGCCGCTGGACGAGCCTCCGGCATAGCGCTGCCTGTCCCACGGGTTGCGTGGCTGGGGAAAGGGCACGTCATCAGTCGGCCCGCCAAAGGCGAATTCGTGCGTCGCACTCTTGCCCGTCAACACCGCGCCTGCTGCCAGCAGGGCCGCAACCACCGGCGCATCGCGTGTCGCCACGACATCCAGCCGCAGGCGCGACTGACAGGTGGTGCGCACCGCGGCCACGTCGATGATATCCTTGAGGTTGAAGGGCACGCCGTCCAGCGGCCCTCGCGGGGCGCCGTCCCGATAGCACAACTCGGCCGTCCGTGCCGCCGCCAGTGCCAGCGGACGGGTGACGGTCACATGGCTGTGCAGCGTATCGTCCAACCGTTCGATCCGGTCCAGCAGCCCGGCCGTATGGTCCACCGGCGAAAGGTCGCGCCGGGTAAAGGCCGCAGTCAGGCCGGTGATGCTGTCTAGCGGCCCCTCGGGTGGCAAGCTGAAATCCGGCGCGCCGACGCCTGTGTCCGGCGGAGGCAGCTCGGGGCTACGGTCCAGTTCCGCCAGCCACCGCTGCATGATCTGCCAGCGGCGGACCAGTTGGTCGATCTCGGCATCCTCCAGCCGGCCGAAAAGCGCATTGAAGATGTCCTGCGGCTGCATGTACCTAGCCCTCGCAATCTGCCGGTAGCGATTGCAGATGGCGCACCACACGCGCCGTTGCCGACACGATGTAGTCAGCAAACATACGACCCGCCTCCGCATTGGCCAGCGAGGGATCTCCGCCCACCACCAGATCACAGTGATCGGCGATCCGCACGGGCGCATTCAGCGTGATTTCGTCGAGCCGCAGCCCGGTCAGCCCGGCCGTAGGCAGGCCCATCAGGCTGCGGCGCAGGGGCTCGGGCCGCGCCAGTTCGCGCCGGGTCAGACTGGGCAGCAGGTGTTCATAGACCGAACCGATGGGATCGCTGCCATGGCCGAAGGCGCGCGGCGCATCAGCCCCATGCGCCGCCTGCCGCACCGATTGCGGCACCAGCGGCCAGATGTTCAGCCAGGGAATGATCACCCCCCGTTCGTTGCGCAGGTCGCGAAGTACCAGATCGATCAGTGCAGTGTTACCGGTGTGGCCGTTGAAGACCAGTAGCCGCCGCAGCCCATGGTTCAGGAACGACAGCAGCATGTCGCGCAGCACCGCACGAAAGGTGTCGGGCGCCAGTTGCACCGACCCCGGCACCGTCTGGAAGCAATCGGCAAAGCCGAAAGGCAGTACCGGCGCCACCAACGCCCCGGTCTCCTCAGCCACGCGCCGGGCCAGCAATCGGGCCAGCATGAAATCGCCCATCGGGTTGCTGGGCCCCTGGGTTTCCTGGCTACCTAGCGGGATCAGGATCACCGGATCCTGGGCCGCCCGTTCCTGAAACTCCGGGTGGGTCATTTCCTCGATCAGATGCTTCATGTCGCCCGGCCCCCTGCCAACCTCGTGGTACGTTCAAGCATGGCGGCTGGCGGGGCGCGGCACGCCCAGATTCTCGCGCAGCGTCGCCCCTTCATAGACCGTCCGGTAAACGCCCCTGTCCTGCAGTTCAGGAACCACAAGATCGACGAAATCCTCGATCCCGCCGGGCAAGGTGGCCGGGATGATGTTGAACCCGTCGGCGCCCCGGCCATCAACCCATTCCTGCATGGCATCGGCCACCTGTCCGGGGGTCCCGATCACCGTGCGGTGCCCCCGGCCCATCGAGGCGGCCAGATACAGGTCGCGGATGGTCCAGTTGTTGCGGGCCGCCATGTCCAGCAGCACCTTGGCGCGGCTGCGATGCTGAGGGTCGTTGGGCACCGGCACGGGGCCGTCTATGGGATAGGCCGACAGATCGCCCATCGGGCCATAGACATGCGCCAGCCCGACCAGCGGGTGGATCAGGGCCTGCAACTCTTCGTATTTGTTCCGCGCCTCGGCCTCGGTCGGGGCGACGATGGCCAGCAGCCCGGGCAGGATTTTCAGCGCATCCTCGTCGCGGCCATGCCGGGCCAGCTTTGACTTGACCGAACGGTAATAGGCCTGCGCATCGCCCAGATCGGTATGGGCCACAAAGCAGACATCGGCACTGGCGGCGGCGATCTCCTGACCGGCTTCCGAGCTTCCGGCCTGCACCAGCACCGGATAGCCCTGTACCGGCCGTTCTACCGTCAGCGGTCCGCGCACCTGGAAATGCGGCCCCGCATGGTTCAGCACATGCAGCCCATCCGGCCGGAAGAACAGGCCCTCGGCCTTGTCACGGACAAAGGCGTCCTGATCCCAGGAATCCCACAGGCCCTTGGTCACCTCCACGAATTCAGCCGCGCGGTCATAACGTTCATCATAGTCGAAATGCCGGTCGCGATTGAAATTCCAGGCCTCTTCCTCGGACCATGAGGTGACGATGTTCCACCCGGCCCGCCCGCCGCTGATATGGTCGATCGAGGCAAATTTCCGAGCGATGTGGAACGGTTCATTGTAGCTGGTCGAGGCAGTCGCGACCAGACCGATGTGGCTGGTCACCATGGCCAGCGCTGCCAGCATGGTGAGCGGCTCCAGTTCGACATTGCGGTCCGACCGCGCTAAGGATCCGGGCGGATTGTCGCGCTGCCGCAGGCCCAGACCGTCCGCCAGAAACACCATGTCGAACAGCCCCCGTTCGGCGGTTTGCGCGATATGGGCAAAATGCGCGATCCGCATCGCTCCGTCGGCCGGAACCGCCGGATGGCGCCAACCACCGGCGTGATAGCCCAGTTGCCGCATGGACAGGCCCAACTTGATCTGACGTTTCGACATTCGTGGCACTCCTTGCTGATGGGGGTGAGCGTCTGAACCGCTTGCGGCCATCATCCTGGTTTCCCTTATCTCAGCGCCCCGTCCGTGCATTGACAAACGACGGCTCGTCGCTTCAGGTGAATGAAATTCAACCGAGTCCGGCCATGCTCCCGCCCCTTCCCACGCTGCGCATCTTTGAGGCCGCCGCCCGGCGGCAGAGCTTTCTGCTGGCCGCCGGAGAGCTGCATCTGACACCCGGCGCGGTCAGCAAGCAGATCCGCCAGCTGGAGCTGCATCTCGGCCAGCCGCTGTTCGAACGGCTGCACCGCCAGGTGCGGCTGACCCCCGCGGGCCACGCTTATGGGCTGGCGATAGGCCGCATCTTTGACGATCTTCGGACGGCCACTGCGCAGGCCTCGGCGGCACCGGCGCCCGATACTCTGGTCCTGTGGTGCGCGCCGTGGTTCCTGAAGGCATGGCTGCTGCCACGCCTGGACGGTTTCCGCAGCCTGTATCCTGGCGTGCAGCTGGACATCCGCACCGGCGACAGCAGCGACACCATCGACCCACAGGCGGTGATCGCAATCCGGCTGGGGCTGGGCACATGGCCTCGCATGCGTCATGAGCTCCTGGTCGCGCAGGAAATTGCGGCCGTCTGTACCCCTGGCTATCTGCGGCGCAAGGGTCTGATCCCGCCGCTGCGATTCGGGGATATCGTGGTGCTGGATAGCGCGAACACGCCGCATCACCTTGACCTTTGGAAACAGGCGGCCGGGCTGGAGCGCGAGACGCCGCGCGAACGCATCCTGTTCCAGAGCAACGAGACCGCCTTTGCCGCCGCGCTGTCGGATCATGGTCTGGCGCTGGTCAATCCACATTTTGTGGCGAAGCAACTGGCGGAAGGCAGACTGATCTGCCCATGGCGAGCGGTCACAAAGACCGACCGCAATTACTGGCTAACTTGGGCCAAGGGCTTCGATCTGCCACCCGTAGCCCGGACATTTCGGAAGTGGTTGCTCCGAGAGTTTCGCGGGCAGAAAATGGAAGTTAGCCTTCCCTGACTGGACTGATCCCGGTTTCGTGGACAAGGCCAAGCCTCAAGCCGAAGCGCGTTCGAATGCCTCGGGACCGATGCCGCCGAGATGGCTGTGGCGGCGGGTTTAAGTGTGGAACGTCTCGATATAATCGAAGACATCGGCGCGCACCAAGGCGCGGGTCTTGTAGATGCGTTGCTGGATGCGCTCCTTATTCAGGCTGCTGAGGCGGCCGGTTCATGATCCCGCGCCTCTCGTGTCCAGGCCGGTTCCGCCGGCGTGAAGCCGACCAACTCTGACGCGGTCGCGAGCACGTCAGTAAAGCTGCCGCCGTCGAGATGGAGGATCAGCGAGAACACGTCGCCCTTGGCGTCCGACAGCGGATCGAACCGGCCGTTGCCGTCATGGATCACGATGACGATGTCATCGCCGCGCCGGTGCTTCACCACCCGGCGCGTGCTCTCCCTTACATCGACCGCGAAGCCGGCCTTCTCCAGCACGGCAGCGCAGGACACCTGGACCTTCAGATAATCGACCTCGCTTGTCTCCATTTCGCTCTTCCCGAACGATCCCCGTCCGGCCTTTCCTCTATCTTGCCTCCCCCCGCGGTTCGCGGGACCGCTACCCACGGCCGCGAAGAGCCAAGCCCGCAAGGGCGCGGGTCGGCTACTGGCGAATTCATCAGCAAGGTCGCGGGCGATCCGGCCCGCGGCGCAGCCTCCCTTGCGGGCGCCGGCTCGCAAGCGGCATCCACCATGGCGGTAAGCCGGTTCAATGAACCGGCCGGCCGCCCGAGAAGGGATCGTATTCGAAAAGCACGGTCCCTGTCGCACCGCGTCCGGCGCGGCGCCGTTATGCACTGCCGCCCCGCCACAGCTCCGCGTCGACGATGGCCTGCACGATCGTGACTTGTGTGACGCCGACCCATCCAAGAAGGCCTTCGATCTCCTCCGGCAGTTTCTCGGATTGGCCTCTTCGATCCATCACCGTCGCGACGATAGCAGCCAGACCAATGACATGCGAAGCATCAGACGCCGAGATAAGTTTCGAGCGTCCGCGTGTCGGCGTCGAAGGCGGCTGCGTCACCTTCCCATGCGACGCGGCCTTTCGACAGCACCACGAAGCGATCGGCGAAGCTGCGCAGCGCGCGGAGATTCCGATCGACGATAAGGATCGAAAGGCCTCCTTTCTTAAGTCGCGCGAGCACCGCCCAGATCTGCTGGCGGATCACGGGAGCCAACCCTTCCGTGGCTTCGTCGAGCAGGAGCAGGCGCGGATTCGTCATCAGGGCGCGCCCGATCGCGAGCATCTGTTGTTCACCGCCCGAAAGCGCCCCGCCGGCGTGATCCGCGCGCTCGCGCAGCCGCGGAAAGAGATCGTAGATTCCCTCCAGTGTCCAGGCGCCGCGAACCGCGCTGGCGGCGAGGTTTTCGCGAACCGTCAAACCTCCGCAGATCAGCCGCCCTTCCGGAACGAGGCCGAGGCCGCAGCGCGCGATCTGGTATGGCTTCAACCCGGCGATCGAACGGCCGTCGATCCTGATCTCGCCCGAGGTCAGCTTGACGCCTCCCGTGATGGCGCGGCCCAGCGTCGTCTTGCCCATGCCGTTGCGGCCGAGCAGCGCGACGACTTCGCCGCGGCGCACCGCGAGCGAGAGGTCGAACAGGATGGTGCCGCGGCCATAGCCTGCGCTGACGCGATCGACCTCTAGGATCGGAGCCTCAATCGCCATCGTCGTCTCCGAAATAGGCCTGCCTCACCCCGGCATTGCTCCGGATGTCCGCAGGGCTGCCCGTCGCGATCAGGCGCCCCTCCGCGAGGACCGAGATCCGATCGGCCAAGGCGAAGACCGCGTCCATGTCGTGTTCGACGAGCAGAATCGTGTACCGTCCCCGCAAGCTCCTGAGCAGCTCGATCATTTTGGCCGTCTCTTCGCCACCGAGGCCCGCCATCGGCTCGTCGAGCAGCATCACCTTCGGCGACGCGGCGAGCGCCAGGGCGAGTTCGAGCTGGCGATGCTCGCCATGCGACATGCTCGCCGTGGGGACCAGGTTGCGGCCGGTGAGACCGACCAGATCCAGAAGCCGGCGCGCTTCATCCCGCAAACACGAAAAGCCGGCCATGCGGCCAAGCCGATAGCAATGGCCCTGCCGCGCGAGCAGCGCCAGGACGAGGCTCTTCTCGGCGGTGAAGCTATCGAAAAGCGTCGAAATCTGGAATGTCCGTGCGAGGCCGCGGCGAGCGCGGCGATGACTCGGCAGGCGGGTAATGATCTCGCCTGCGAGCAGGACGTCGCCGGCCGTCGGGCTCAGCGTGCCGGACAAGAGATTGACGAGGCTTGTCTTTCCGGCACCGTTGGGGCCGATCAAGGCATGCGTCTCGCCCTCTTCCAAGGTCAGATCGACATCGCGCGTCACGACGAGCCCGCCGAAACTCTTGCGCAAGGCCCGCGTCTCAAGAATGGCTGTCATCCCCACCGAGCCTCCGGGCAAGGACGTTCCAGAACCCATCCTTCATCAGCATGACGCGCGCCACCAGCAGCGCGCCGAGCCCAGCCATCCAGTGCGGCGTAATATGCGAGAGCTGCTCCTGGAGCAGCACGAACAGCGCTGCGCCGAGGACAGGCCCGAGCAGGCTGCCGCTCCCGCCGAGAATGACCATCATCAACAGCTCGCCGCTCAAATACCAGCCGGAGAGCGCGGGCGTGAGATAAAGCGTATTATTCGTGTAGAGGATGCCCGCGAGGCCGACGATCACGGCGGAGAACACGAAGCCGGACAGGCGATAGCCATAGGGGTCGAGCCCCATCGCCGAAAGGCGCTGAGCATTGTCCCGGCAGGCCTCGATCGCCGCGCCGAACGGCGTCGCCCTGATCCAGGCGATCAGCCCGATCACGCCGAGAAGCAGGACCAGAACCAGAAGATAGAGGTTGCGGGGATCCGACAGATCGAGCAGCGGCAGCGTGTTTCGCTGCGGGACGGAAAACCCTTCGTCGCCGCCCAGGCCTCTCTGGCTCTGCAGGAAGAAAAACAGCATCTGCGTGAAGGCCAGGGTGATCATGATGAAGTAGAGCCCGCCCGTGCGCAGAGCCAGCATCCCCGCCGCCAGTGCCAGCAGGGCCACGCCCAGCAGGACGATCGGCCAAACCAGGAGCGCCGATTCCAGCCCCGCCATCGTCAGCAAGGCGGTGAGATAGGCGCCGCTGGCGAGGAAGATCGTGTGGCCCAAACTGAGCTGGCCGACATAGGCCAGGAAAAAATCGATTCCGAGCGCGGCCATGCCGAAGATCAGCATCCGCGTCGCCAGCTGGACGATGTAGGAATCGCCGATGAAGGGCAGGGCGAAGGCGGTCGCGGCGAGGAGGACGAAGGCAGGCCACCGCAGGTCGCGCGTCATGTCGCGCTCCTGACCAAGCCCGTCGGCCGAATGACCAGTACCACTGCCATCAACACATAGATCACCATGTTCGAGAGTGCCGAGCCGGCATTCAGCCCGATGAGCTGCGGAAGCAGGATGCGGCCGAACGTATCGACCACCCCCACGATCAGCGCGGCGATCAGGGCGCCGCGCAGCGATCCCACCCCGCCGATGATCATCACGACCAGCGTCAGGATCAGGATCGGATCGCCCATGCCGCTCTGAACGGGCATGATCGGCGCGGTCATCAATCCCGCCACGCCGGCGAGACAGGCGCCGATACCGAAGACCATCGTGGCGATCGCGCGAATATTGACGCCCATCGCCTCCATGACTTCGCGTCGCTCGGCGCCGCCGCGCATCTGCATGCCGAGGCGTGTCCGCGACAAGATCAGCCAGAGCCCCAGGCCGGCGGCGATCGCCAGTGCCGAGACGGCGAGCCGATAGACCGGGTATGGCACGCCGGGCAGAATTTCGACCTGTCCGCTCAGCAGGGGCGGGATCGACAGATAGAGCGGCTCGCGGCCCCAGACCATCACCGCGATCTCGTTGAAGACGAGCACCAGGCCGAAGCTGGCGAGGAGCTGGTCCAGATGGCCGCGCGCATAGAGCGGGCGGAATATCGCCAGTTCCAAAAGCATGGCGAGGACGGAAATCCCCGCCAAAGCGACGATGAAGGCCAGCAGATAGGAATCGGTGGCCGCAAAGACCGCGACAGCGACATAGGCTGCCAGCATGAACATCGACCCGTGAGCGAGGTTGATGAGCCGCATGATTCCGAAGACCAAAGTCACTCCTGCCGCCATCAGGAACAACATCAGTCCTTGCTGCAATCCGTTAATCAGTTGCTCGACCAGCAGGGCGATGGTCATTTCAGCGGGCAGTCCTGATGATAGCTGTCGGAGGCCTTCTCCGCGGCGATACCGATCAGCTTGACGTAAGGCTTTCCATCCGCGCCCGCGACGACCTGCTGAACATAGACGTTCTGGATCGGCATATGGTTGTTGTTGAACGCGAACGGCCCACGGACGGAGTCGAACCGGGCCTCGCGAAGCGCCTGGCGAAACGCATCCGTATCGCTGATGTCGCCACCGCGCTGGCGGATCGCGCCGTCGAGAAGCATCACGGCGTCATAATGCGCCTGAGCGTAGCTGGCCGGAACGCGGCCGTATTTCGCCTTGAAGGCTGCGACGAAACGCTTGTTCGCGGGGTTGTCGAGCTCGGGATTCCAGGTTGCCGTGCTGACGATTCCCAACCCCGACGCGCCCAGGGCCGGCAGGGTCAGCGGATCCGTCAGGGCGTCGAGCGAGTAGAGCGGTATCTGCGTATTGAGACCGGCCTGGGTGAACTGCTTGACGAAGGACACCGCCGGGCCGCCGACATAGAACACAAACAAGGCATCGGGTTTCTTGGGCCGCAGCTGCGCGAATTCGGCGGCGAAATCGAGCTGCGTGAACGGCGTCAGCACCTCGCTGACGATCTCGCCCTTGAAGGTCCGCTTGATGCCTGCGAGGTGATCCCATCCCGCCTGATAGTCGAGGGCCATCAAGGCAAGCCTCTTGACCCCCTTCGCATTGAGATAAGCCCCCATTCCCTCGGCCCATTGGTCGTTCTGGAAATTGGTGAAGAAAGCGTTTGGATGACAACCGGCGCCGGCAAAGGGCGAAGGGCCGGCATAGGCGCCGACGACGATTTTCCCCGAGGCGAGAAGACGCTTGGAGCCCGCCATCAGCACGGCCGAATTGGCCAGGCCCATGACCAGGTCGACTTTGTCGCGCTCGACCAGCCGCGTGGCGATCTCGACCGCCTCCGCTGCGCTGCCCTTGTCATCGACGAGAACGACGCTGATATCGCGCCCCCCGATCTGCCCGCCGAGTTGCTGAAGAGCGATGTCAAAGCCGCGCTGCGCCTCATTGCCCACGGCGCCGGTGGCGCCGCTGAGTGTCGTGACGAAGCCCAGTTTAAGAGGGTCCGCAGCCTGCGCGCTGACGGTCAAAGCGAGCGCGAGGCCGATGGCTACCAGGAGTTTCACAGTTCATCCTCCCCAGGATGTCTGTCGCTGCGCCGGTTTAAATTGGGCATGCGACTTATCTGTCGAATTTACGACGATTATGTCTAAATCGTCAAGGCGCCCAATCGTCAGGCGCTGGTCTCGGATGATGCCGTCGCGCCGGTGACACGCGCGAGCATGCTCGTGGCGTCCTCGGGCAGGATGTCACCGCGCCAAGCGACGTGCTGGTCCGGTCTGATCAGGGCAAAGCGTGCGCCGTAGCGCGCCGGCAAGCGGCGATCCTCCGGTGCGACGACGGTGAGCGGGATACGCAGCGAGGCGGCCTCGGCCGCGAAATCCTCCGCCTGCGATCGCTCGCCCTCCGTCAAGAGCAAGGTGAAGCCTTGGCCGAAATGATCGTAGAGCGAGGATCCGTCCGCTAGCCAGAGATGCGGCGCGAGGCAGCCGGGGTGGGCCGAGGGCACATAGAGCACGACATGCTGTTCCGGCGGCGCGCTGCCATCCGGCACGATGATCGGCGAATCCGCGTATCGCGAGCCGAGCACGATACCGAGCGTGCGGAACTCGCGTAATTTGCCGGCCTCTATGATCTCGCTGACCTCTCGGCGCGTCGCCTCGCCGAGCGGCCCCGGATCCTCCAGCCCCGGCCTGACGAGCTGGTTGCCGACCATCCCGTGATTGATCACGGCTTCGGCGATGGTGCGCTCATGGACGTTGCGGCGCTCGGCTTCGTAGCTCGCCAGCAGTTTCCCACCGCCCCAGCCGCGCAGCACCGCCGCGAGCTTCCAGCCGAGATCGACGGCGTCGCCGATGCCCATGTTCATCCCGAACCCGCCGAAGGGCGGGTGAAGATGGCACGCGTCGCCGGCCAGGAAGACGCGTCCTTTGGCGTAACGGTCCGCCACGAGCTTGTGTGCGGCCCAGACATCCTGGCTCAGGATCTCGATGTCGAGATCGTGGAGGCCGGTGCCCCGGCGGATCAACACGGCGGGATCGACCCTCTCCGGATCGGTCTCGTCCGCGAGTTTCGTGGCCATGAAGAACCACAGACCTTCGCCATCCATCGGCCCGAGCACGCAAGGCAGATCTTGATTGACCAACCAGTACATGATCGCCCGGCCGTGCTGATGACGGCTGGCGAGCTCCGGAGCCCTGAAGATGACGTTGGAGTTCCGAGAATAGGCGCGATCCCCGAGCATCGTCGCGCCGATCGCGTCGCGCACGACGCTGCGGGCGCCGTCCGCTCCGATCAGAAAGGCGCTCCTCACTCTCTCGGTCGCGCCCGTCGATAGCACCCTGAGTTCGCCGACCACGCCATCTTCGTCCTGAACGAAACCAGCCAGTTCCAAGCCGAAGCGGACCGACACGCCGGGCAGCGAGGCGGCATGCTCGCGCAGAACCTCCTCCAGAACATATTGCGGCACCCATTGCGCCGCCTCCGAATACAGATCGTTCCGGGCCAGGTTGCCATTCAGGGCATTCTCGAAGCGCGCGAGTGGGGGGCCGGTCATGCGCGTGGCGAAGATGACGGTCGAGGGATAATCGCGCGGCATCGGCGAGACTTCGCGAAGCCGATCGGCGATGCCCCAGCGACGCAGATGCTCGCGCGTGCGGACATTGGTCGTCTTGGCGCGCGGCGCATAGCCGACGCGGTCGTTGCGTTCGACCACGAGGCAGTTGATGCCCCGCCGGCCGAGTTCGATGGCGGCGGCAAGCCCGACCGGGCCTGCACCGACGATGAGCACCTCGATATCCGTCCCGGTCGCCTGCACGGAGGGTTTCCTTCTGTCCAGCATCGTCATGAGGCCCGGCGGATGGCTGTTGTCGCGCTGCGCTGGAAGGGGATGGCGCCCCGGCGCGGAGGGATCATGGCCTCACGCCTCGCCGAAGAGCATGGCGAGACGCCGCTCGGCGAAACGCCAGGCTCCGTCCGGCTCCTTGCGGTAGCGGTCGGCATATTCGCAGATCAGGAGCGGGGCTGCCGAACCTAGCCCCGGCCCGTCATGGCGGTAGAGCGTCAGCACGAGCCAGCCACGCGCCGCGTCGGGCGAGACGGGCTCGATCAGGATATTGCTGTGGACATGGCGGGAGCGGCGCCCGCGCATCGCTGCGCGCTCGGCGCCCCAGGCCGCGATGGCGGCGCGTCCCACCTTGCAGGCTCCGACGCCATGAAGCGTCGCATCTTGCGTGAACAATTCACCGATCCGGTTCGCCTCCCCATGGTCGATCAGCCAGGCATGACGTTGAATCAGCTCTTCGATCGCCGCGCGATCCTCGGGAAGCAACTGGAGCGTCATCCCCACGCCTCCGCCGCAGCTCAGACCGGCATTCCCAAATCGGGCGGCGGACCGGCCGGCGCATAATCGCCCTTGCGCATGCCGACATGCAGCACGTCGAAATTAACTCCGGCCATATGGGCCTGGTAGACCCGCTCGGGATCGAAAAAGGTTCCGATCGGGTTGGTTTTGAAATCCGCCGAGGTCCGCATCCATTCGGTGGACCGCTCCCAGTCGCCAAAACTGTCGCATTGCAGCTCGACAAAATTCGACTCGGGATCGCGATAATACAGTGAAACGGTCAGGCCGTGGTCGAGGCAGAAGGCCGGCAGGATGCCCTCGTCGCGCAACCGGGCGTAGGACGCCATCAGATCGCCGAAGCTGCCGTATTCGAAGGCGCTGTGATGCATGCCGTTATGGCTGCGCTTGTCTGGGTCATCGCTGAGGCCGCGCGGCGACACGAAGGCGACGCGGTGATTGGCCGCGTCATTTGTGGTCCAAGCATTGCTCTCATCCTGGAAAGTCGGCGTCGCGCCGATCACACGGCCATACCAGGCGACCATCTCCGCGGGGCGGCTCGTTTTGAATGTGACGTGATGGAAGGCGGGCTTGATGATGTCCATGCGCTTCTCTCCCGGCGGCACCGTTCTCCCCGGAGGCCGGGTGCGGAGCCTGCATGCTCGATATGGGAGCGTTAGCGCAGCTGGATATGCCCGAAAAGATGACAACAATGCCGGATCGATACTGATATGATATCGCTCGATACATGGACGGGGAGCCGGCATGAAGCTTCATCACTTCGAGGAGGTCGTCGCCATTGCCGAACGCGGTAGCGTCCGGGCCGCTTCGCGCCATCTGCGCATGGCCCAGCCGGCGCTGACGCGCAGCCTCGCGCTGCTCGAACGCGAGCTGGGCGCACCGCTCTTCGAGCGCCGCGCCCGTGGCGTCGTCGCCACCCCCTTCGGTCAGGCCTTTATCGCGCGTGCGCGCTCGATCCTGTCGGAGATTCGGCGCACTCGCGAGGAGATGGAACAGCT
Source organism: Chelatococcus asaccharovorans (assembly GCF_003201475.1). Classification (GTDB taxonomy): domain Bacteria; phylum Pseudomonadota; class Alphaproteobacteria; order Rhizobiales; family Beijerinckiaceae; genus Chelatococcus; species Chelatococcus asaccharovorans. The sequence goes on from NZ_QJJK01000010.1 coordinate 309,328, forward strand.
GCGCGGTGCAGGCACCGGCACCGTGACGGTTGGCCTCTCGATCGCCGCGCATCTGGCATTGTTGCCATCCAGCTTGCGGCTCTTTCGGGCGCGCTACCCGAACATCAAGCTGCATATCATCGAGGGCTTTTACCCGACGCTCGAAACCCGGCTGCGGGACGGTTCCGTCGATTTCTACATCGGCCCCGAGGGCGGGGCGCAGGCGGTCCCGGAGCTCAGCCGCGAAGTGCTGTTCCAGAACCGCCGCGTCGTGCTCTGCCGAGCCGGGCATCCGCTGGCGGGTGCGACCTCGTTGCGCGAACTCGTCGGTCAGGACTGGGTCACGACCTCGATCACGGCGGACGAGACCGCCGAGATCGATACCCTTTTCGTCCGTCACGACTTGCCGGCCCCGCATCTGGCCGTGCGCAGTCAATCGGCGCTGACCTTGCTGACCTGCCTCGCCAACAGCGATCTGCTCGCGATGGTGCCAAGCCAATGGCAGGATTTCGAGACGGTTGGGCAGGCCATGACCACGATCGACGTGGTCGAGCAGCTCACCGCCCCGGCCCTCGTCGTGGTGCGCCGCGCCGATCTGCCACTGACGCCTGCGGCGCTGCATCTGCTCGACCTGATGCGACGAGCGAGATCGCGCCTGGCTGAGGGAGCGCCATGACGACAGAGCCGACACGCGAAGAACGGCGCCGCGCTCTGGGGCACGCGCGGTGTTCCGCGCCGGATCGGCGGCGGGACAGCGCCTATCGTTTCTGATGAACCACCGCGCTCGGCCCGCTCTCCGACGGCTCGGGGCGATCCACCGAGGCCCCGATCATCTGTGCCAGCGTCCCGAGTTCGTCCTGGATCGCATGAATGACGTCGGAAGGCCCGGCGCGGCGAGACGCTTCCGGGCGCGATATGGAGCCGACGGCCATGCCGGTGACGACGGCGGCGACGGCGGCGGCATCGCGCTGACCCTTCGGATTGAACCACCAGGCCGGCCAGTTGCACATGCCGAAAATCGTCAGCGCTGCGATCTGGGGCTCCGCCGCGCGGAACTCTCCGGATCTGATACCCGCATCGATGATGGCGGCCAGTTCCGCCAAGGCCTCGCGCTTGCCCTTGCGGTGGCGTTCGGCCAGCGAGGGCGGCAGATTGGCCTCGTCGCGCTCGAGAACGCGGAAATGCGACGGCTGGGCCAAGACCCTCATGACCAGCATATGGGCCGCCGCCTCGAGCTGGCCGCGCGGTGTCAGATCCGTCCGGCGGCGAATCTCGATCAGCAACGTGGAGGATGTCAGCGTGACCTCTTCCACCAGCGCCGCGAGAAAAGCCTCCTTCGAGCTGAAATAGTGATAGAGCGAGGTGCGGCCGATATTGGCCGTATCGGCAATGTCGCGCAGCGTCGTCCCGGCGTAGCCATTGCGGGCGAAAAGCTCCGTGGCATGGTCGAGAAGCTCACGCTCCATCAGCTCCTTGCGTGGGCCCGTCTTCTCCTTGTGGGGGCCGGTCTTGGCCATTCGCTTCTCCTTGCCGGGCGAAGGCGGCCCTGTTGTGCGGACGCCGGCATGACGCTTCGCAGCAGGGACGCTCGCATTCTCACACCGGCGACCATCCGTGCGAAACGGTGAGTCGCCGTGCTCGGAGCCAAGATTTAGACCATCGCACGGAAAAGGGGAGACCGATTTCGCGCGAGCAACGCGCTCAATTCTTCGACCGATCACCTTTCAAGGTCATCGCGCGGCGGTTCGGACGCGATCACGGTGCCGGCGCATCGGATTTGCCAGGAATGGCGCTGTTTTTCCGTCACACGCGCGACATCTAGATGTCGAAGCTATGAAGGTTGTTCATCCGGGGCCGGGATGTGAGGTTGGGGTTGCGAAGCCAACCAACCCTGACCGGAGCGCCCGGATGAACATGCATGAGAATGCGCGGATGACCGTTCACGGTCGAGTCCTTCTGGTGAATCGGATCGTGGCAGGGGGCTGGCGCGTCGCGGATGCTGCGCGAGCGGCCGGGATTTCCGAGCGCACGGCCTACAAGTGGCTGGCCCGGTTCCGGGCGGGCGGCGAGCGGATGCTTCACGACAGGAGCTCGGCGCCCGGCCGGATGCCGCATGCGACACCGGTCGCGACGATCGAGGCCGTCGAGGGACTTCGCCGGCGGCGCCTGAGTGGCCCGGCCATCGCGCGCGAGCTCGGCCTGCCTCGCTCGACCGTCGGCGCGATCCTG
>NZ_QJJK01000011.1 GCF_003201475.1 Chelatococcus asaccharovorans
ATGAACGTTCATCCGGGTGCTCCGGTTAGGGTTGGTGCTTCGCAACCCCAGCCTCACATCCCGGCCCCGGATGAACAACCTTCATAGCTTCGACACCTAGAGCAAGTCCGTCTTTTGCGGACTTGGCGTCGCTCAGAAGTTAACGAGCAAATTAACCGACTTAGATGGCACCAGACGATTCCATCTAAGTCGGATTTGCTCTAAGCATCGCGTGTCTTCATCCCGGCTGAGGGCCTCCGCCCCGGCGCCTTCCGGTATCCACAAATCCGATCGTCGCTGGCGGCAGTGTCGGCAGCGTGCTGCGCAGCGGCATGAATCCGGACCTCCCGGGCGCAGGGACATAGTCCCGCGGGAAACCCGGGCGGCCTCAAATATCGCGGCCGTTGACCTCGAGCTCGAGCTGCTCCGCCACCTTTTCGACATCGGGTAGATGCGGCGCAATCGCAAGCGCCTGCTGGAAGGCCGCGAGGGCACTCTTCTTGTCGCCGGCTTTACGGAACAGGACACCGAGACCCGTCCAGGCGGTGAAATGGCGGGGTTCCTGGGCAACGGCGCGACGCAGATCGAGAATCGCCCGGTCATCATCGCCGAGCGACGTGAAGACGATCGCCCGCTTGTTCCAGGCTTCCGCCCAATCCGGCTGGAGAACGACGACGCGGTCCAGGAGCTCGATCGCCAGTTCATCCTTGTCGGCACTGGCGGCCGCGATAGCCCGGCTCATCAGGAGATCCGCGGTGTCGCTGCCCGACTGCAACCAACGCCGCTCGATCAGGCGGGTAATACCCTTGGTTTCCTCTTCATCCTGCGATACCGCCAGGCGCGCGAACAGCTCATCGAGCATCGCCCGGCGCGAATCTGCTGGCGGAGGGGCCTCCGCCGCGGTCTCGGCGCGCTGCGGCGCCGCGGTGGCATTCCCACGCTGACCTGCTCCTGATTGGGCGAAGCCGCCCGCCGGCGCCAGGGCCGCGAGGAGGAGGAACGTGCCGAAAACCGTCGGGAGAGAAAGAGATGCGGTACGCATGCGCCTAATGTAGGCCCAAAGGCCGAGGCGGTCAAAGCCACGCCTGGAGCAAGTCCGTCTGTTGCGGACTTGGCGTCGTTCAAAAATTGACGAGAAAATTCATCAGTTTAAATGGTATCAGACGATTCCATCCAAGCCGGATTTGCCCTAGCCCCGACCCCGCACGAACGTGTGATCGCGCCTGCTGTCAACGCAAAAAGCCCGACCATAGGGGTCGGGCAACCGAAGCGTCGGAACAGCAACAAAAGCGAAGCGCGATTAGCCCTGACGAGCCTTGTAGCGCTTCTGGGTCTTGTTGATGACGTAGATGCGGCCCTTGCGGCGCACGAGCTGGTTGTCGCGATGACGGCCGCGGACCGATTTGAGCGAGTTGCGGATTTTCATGTCCGAGGTCTCCGACAAGCCAGTCCTGGAAGCGGGCTTCCCGAACATGGCCGATGAAAGTGATGGTGGGCGCGACAGGGATCGAACCTGTGACCCCTACGATGTCAACGTAGTGCTCTCCCGCTGAGCTACGCGCCCTACGCCAGCAGAAATCAGCCGATCGGCCAACTCAAACAGACGAATGACTGGTTCGCCACCTGTTCGCCCCTTTTATGCGGCGCCTTTGGAACGCGCAAGAGCGGAGAAACACGGACGAAGCCGGAAACGGATGGGCTTGGAGGCCCGGCCCGCTTGCCGGAGGATGTGTACGGGTCACATCCGAGGCCGCCGATATAGCTCGACATGATCGGAAGCGCAAGCCACCCAAACACGCCTGATGAAGCTTTTATGGCGAGCCTGTGAAACGCCCGTCAGGCGGCCAGAAGTTTTTCGACCTCATTGACGAGTTCACGAAGATGGAAGGGCTTGGAAAGCACCTTCGCTTCCTTGGGCGCCTGCGAATCCGCATTGAGGGCGACCGCCGCGAAACCGGTGATGAACATCACCTTGATATCCGGATCGAGTTCCGTCGCGCGACGCGCCAGCTCGATTCCATCCATCTCCGGCATGACGATGTCGGTGAGCAGGAGTTCGAACGGCTCCTCCCTCAGCCGATGATAGGCCGAGAGCCCGTTATCGAAGGAAGCCACGTCGTATCCGGCATTCTGGAGAGCCTTCACCAGAAAGCGCCGCATATCGTTATCGTCTTCCGCGAGAAGAATTTTGTTCATGGCGTTCAATACGCATTACCCCGAACCACGTTCCTTCCAATAAAGCCGCGCTGACGTAAACAGGCGGTGAAGGACATGGCCCTCAATGGACATGCGTGGCTAAAAAAGCCAAATTGACTGGGTTGCAATGCTATTCTGCCCTAACAATTGATTGCTGAAATGTCCTATCCCGTTGAACCGGAATTCGAATCGCCTTTCCAGGTCATGGATCCGGCACGGCAGACCGTGTCCGCGGTCTTCAATGCCCCCCATTCCGGCCGAATCTACCCCAAAGCCTTTCTCGCAACCGCCCGCCTCGACCCGTTCAGCCTGCGCCGGTCCGAAGACACCCATGTGGATGCCCTCTTCGGCTCCGTGGTCGGCCTGGGCGCCCCGCTGCTGAGGGCCAATTTCCCGCGCGCCTATCTCGACGTCAACCGCGAACCCTATGAACTCGATCCGCGCATGTTCGAGGGCCGGCTGCCGCCCTTCGCCAACACGCGATCTCTGCGTGTCGCCGGCGGCCTCGGCACGGTGCCGCGGATCGTCGGTGACGGCCAGGAGATCTATCGGGAGAAGCTTGCCGTCAGCGAGGCCTTGCGGCGGATCGAGTGGCTCTACAAGCCCTATCACCGCACGCTGCGGCAGCTGATATCGCGCACCATGCGGCAATTCGGCAGCGTCCTCCTCGTGGATTGCCACTCCATGCCCTCGGTCGGCGCTTCGCGCGAGGAGCCACTGCGGGCTGATTTCGTGCTTGGGGACCGCTATGGCACGAGCTGCGCAAGCTGCGTCACGCAACGTGTCGAACACGAATTGCGCGAATGCGGCTACCGGGTCGTCCGCAACAAGCCCTATGCGGGGGGGTTCATCACCGAGCACTACGGCGAGCCGAATGCCGGGCGCCATGCACTCCAGATCGAGACGAACCGGGCGCTCTACATGAACGAGCGGACATTGGAGCGCTCGGCGGATTTCGAGAAGGTGGCCGCAGACCTCGCGCTCGTCTTCACCAAGGTGCTGGCATCGTTGCCGGACGATCTGGCGCCACGCGCCATCGCCGCAGAGTAGCGGACCGCTTGGACTGCACGGTCCCGGGGGCCCCTTCCCTGCGGACAAGAAAAAAGGCCGCCCACTTTCGCGCGCGGCCCAAGTCTAGGGAGGAAACGCCCAAGGAGGGCAGCGGGACAGCAACCTCAGTTGCCGTACCGCACTGCAACAATATGCCACCGCACCGCACAAAAAACAAGTCCCTTGTCGAAACTTTCGCTGGCATCCTAAAAAAAAGAATTCACCGGCTTGGGCTTAGTTGGTTAAAGGCTTGGGACAATTCAACATCTGAGGAGCGCCCCGGGCACGTGACGGGACGCCGGCCCCATTCGATTCAGCCGACAGAGGCTCCGGAATGACAGTCGTCGACATCGCCCGTTTTACCGATGATCTCGCCACCCGCTCGGGCCAGGTGATCATGCCGTTCTTCCGCTCAGCACTTCGCGCGGAGGATAAATCCGGCGGGCACGACTTTGATCCCGTGACGGAGGCCGACCGGGCCGCTGAAGCCCTCATGCGGCAGCTGATCCGGGCGACCTTTCCCGCCCACGGCATTGCCGGAGAGGAATTCGGCGATGAGCAGACGGATGCCGATTACGTCTGGGTCCTTGACCCGATCGACGGGACGAAGGCTTTCATTGCCGGCCTGCCGCTGTGGGGCACGCTGATCGGGCTCAAACACAAGGGTCAGCCGGTCTATGGTCTCATGCACCAGCCCTTTACCGGGGAACGTTTCGTCGGCGACGGGCAAGGTGCCCGCTATCGCGGACCGGCGGGAGACCATGCGCTGAAAACGCGCGCCTGCGCGAGCCTCGCCGAGGCGACGATCTCCACGACGTCGCCCCACATGTTCAAGGGCGAGGCGCTGGCCGCCTACCGCCGCGTGGAAGAGGCCTGCCGCCTCCATCGCTACGGCTATGACTGCTATGCCTACTGCATGGTCGCCGCAGGCCATATCGATCTCGTCATCGAAGCCGGCCTGAAGCCCTGCGACATCCTCCCCCTCATCCCCATCATCACCGGCGCCGGCGGCATCGTCACCGACTGGCAGGGCAACCCCGTCACCGATGGCGGCAGCGTCGTCGTCGCCGGCGACGCAAGGGTTCACGCCGCCGCGCTGTCGCTGCTGTCGGCGTGAGGGCTCGGCGGCTCGGCTTCCTCCGTGCCCGGAATGAAGGCATCGAAAGCCGCCCACACGGTCTCGCGAATATCATCCCGCTCCATGAGAAGCTCGTGGCGGGCCCCGGGCAGCACGATCGCGTGACCCGACTTGAGATACAGGCTGAAGCGTTCGATCGCGGAGGTCGAAACCACCGGATCGGCACCGCCGGCGATCACCAGCACCTGGGCCGTGATCGCTTCAGCCTTTCGGCGCGTATTGAGCCGCGCCATGAAACGGAAGGCTGCGCGAACCCAGCCGATGGTGGGATCGCCGAGGCCGAGGCCCGGTGCGGCCGCGACGATGGCCGCATTACGGGTGTAGCGAACCGGATCGGACGTCAGGCGGTTGTCGAGAAAGGGCTTCGTACCAAGAGGCGTGGCGCCGCCGCCCGGGATGAACCGACGGGAAAGACCAAGAAGCCCGAGCGCTTCCGCAAGGCCACGCACAAGCCCCGGGTGTTTGATACGGGCAATCGCCAGCATGGGGGCGAGTGCCACCGTCCGCTCGAAGCGATTCTCGCCTGAACTCAGGGCATCGAACAGAATCGCGGCGCCCATCGAATGCGCAAGCGCGAAATAGGGCGCGGGACAGTGGACGGCCAGGACCTCGTTGATCACGGCATCAAGATCGCGCCGGTATCTTTTGAACGAGGACACATGGCCCTTGCGATGATTCGCAAGTTGATGGTCCGATCCGCCTTGCCCGCGCCAGTCGAAGGCCACGACGACAAATCCACGCCGGGTCAGATCACTGACGGTCTCGAAATACTTCTCGATGAACTCCGCCCGCCCCTGGAGAATGAGGACCGTGCCGCGCGGCCGCTTGCGCCCCCGCGGCGTCCAGCGGGCGACCCGCAGGTTGATACCGTCGCTCGTCGGCACCGTCGAAACGGCTGCGCCCGACGGGACGGCGTTGTCTGGCGTTGCGAAAAGCTCCAAAATAATCCTCGACCGCGACAACCGTTGAACCACACCGAAGAAGCCGTATCCCATTGATATATCGATTATACGCGCGGGCGTCCGGCTCCGCCACGGACGAGTGCGTCGCGGGTCTTGAAATGCCAGAATGTCCTTCCCAAATCCTTGTCATGCAGGCCGAGATCGGCTGCATAACGAGCGGCACCCGGCCATGACGGCGGGTGCTCCGCATGTCGCTTCTTAGGAGGATATGCTATGCGTCAGTTTGATTTTGCACCCCTCTACCGTTCCACCGTCGGCTTTGACCGGCTTTTCTCGCTGCTGGACCAAGCCTCTGGCGTCGACAGCGCCTCCACCTATCCGCCCTATAACATCGAGCGGACCGGTGAGAACGACTATCGCGTCTCTGTCGCGGTCGCGGGCTTCACCGATGACGATCTGAGCATCGAGGTGAAGGAAAACACGCTTTCAATCCGCGGAGAGAAGAAGGTCGCGGACGGTGAACAGAAGCCTGATGTCCTTTATCAGGGTATCGCTGCGCGCTCCTTCGAGCGCCGCTTCCAGCTTGCCGACCATGTGCTCGTCAAGGGCGCGGTCCTCGAGCACGGACTTCTTCACGTAGACCTGGTCCGTGAGATCCCGGAAGCGAAGAAGCCGCGTTTCATTCCGATCTCTTCGCAGACGGCAAAGGCCGTCGAGCCGAAAGTGATCGAGCAGGCGAAGGTGGCCGCGTAAAGGTCGTCACGGTGGAACGGAGATCTCCGTTCCACCTGCACAGCCGTGAACCGGAACTTGCATGAACAGAACTTGCGAAAGGCGCCTCAGCGAGGCGCCTTTTTTATCGGCTGAAGCCGAAGCCTGCGACAGAACGGAACCCCTATGGCGTTTCGTCAAGGCGGGGGATATTCGTCCCGAAAGCTGGCGTCTCTACGGGCTTATGCTCAGAACGACGGGGGCGGCACCTCGGGCAGATCCGGAGGCACGATGTCCACGACGGCCGGCCTTTCGGGTTGCACGGACTTTAGCGGCGGGGATCTAGCGGGATCCCCTGGCTGAGCCTGCGCGACCTCAGGAGGACTCGGCGTTCCCGAGCCCTCATCGCTGCCGAGGCTCTGCGGACGCGCCGGCGGGTGTGGAATGTTGGGCTGGGCCCGCGTTTCACCCGCCTTCGGCGCGATGGACCGCGGCATGGGAGGCGCCGGTATCACCCTCGGCTCAACGGGACGCGCCGGCTCACGGGCCGCATAGCGTTCGTCCACGCCACGGCTGCCATAGCGGCGTCCGGGCGCGGCGTCGCTTTCATCATCCCAGTCGGGCGCCCCCCAGCGCGAACCCGGCGATGGCGCATCACGCCAGTCCGGAACGACCTCCGCCACCACACGGCGGCTGAGAATGGTGCCGTCGAAGGCATCCACCGCCAGGCGCAGCAGCGTGCCCCGCCGATCCATGACCGTCGCCACATAGACATCGCCGCGGCGACGCAGCGGCCCCTCCACGGAATAGCCCCGTCGCGCCAGAAGCGATTCGACGGCGCCGCGGGGCATCGCGTCATCGGCATAGCTGCGCGGCGGAGGCGCCCAGGGGCGCCTGGCCCGAGGCGCCTCTGTTACCCAAGGCGCTTCCGGCACCGGCTCGGGCGGAAGCGGCACATATCCGGGCGGCCTGTCGTAAAAGTACTGCGCAGCGGCCGGAAGAGCTCCGGCTGTCAACGACAGACCAGCCGCGACGACCATTGAGGCGATAATGCCCGCACGCCGCCTTGCGGGTAAGACCGCAATCGGCATGAAGGGTAGGCTCGGCTGGACTATAGTTTGGCCGGGCATGTTTGGCCTCGCTCGATACTGACAATCGGCCTGGATTCTAGGGTCGATTGAGGCGCCTATACGGCATCTTCATAGTTTATTCACGATGATCGACGTGGCCTGCCGCCGCGAGGAAGAGGTCGACTTCATCGACGGTGGTCGCGAAGGAGGTCACCAGCCGCACAAGGCGTTCTTCGCCGCGGGGGGCATCGCCCGGGGGCACGCCTGTGCCCGCCCAGCGATAATAGACAGCCCCCTTGGCCTGCAGCGCATCATGCATCGCCCGCGGAAGGACCGCGAAGACCTCGTTGCCTTCCACGGGCACGGCGATTCGCACCCCCAGCGCGACGAGCCCGGCGGCCAGCCGATCCGCCATTGCATTGGCGTGCCGGGCGAGATCGAGCCAATGGTCATCGGCGAGATAGGCATCGAGCTGCGCCGCCAGAAAACGCCCCTTCGACAGGAGATGGCCGGAGCGCTTGCGGCGCTCGGCGAGGTGGCGCGCCCTGGCACGGTCGAAGACCACGATGGCCTCGACACCGAGACAACCGTTCTTCGTGGCGCCGAAGGACATGATGTCGACACCAGCCTTCCAGGTGATCGTCGCGGGTGTTGCGTCAAGCCGCAGCAAGGCATTGGCGAAACGTGCGCCGTCCATATGCACGCCGAGACCATGCGCATGGGCGATGCCGGCGATCTCGGCGATCTCGGCGGCCGTATAGGCCGTGCCCATTTCCGTCGCCTGGGTCAGGGACAGGGCCTGGGGCAGGACGGCATGGGGCGGCGGCGCGTGACCGCCGGTCAGGGCGGCCTCGACAGACATCGGCGTCATCTTGCCGCAGAACCCCGGCAGCCCGACGAGCTTCGCGCCGCCGGAAAAAAACTCCGGCGCGCCACACTCATCCGTGGCGACATGCGCCTCGGCGTGGCACAGCACGGCCCCCCACGGGTCGACCATCGCCGCCAGACAGAGCGCATTGGCGGCCGTGCCGGTGGTCACGAGGAAGACATCGACGTCGCGTTCGAAGATCGCGGACAGCCGTGCGGTGACCCGGCCGGTCAAGCCATCCGTGCCATAACCACTTGCTGTTCCTCGATTGGCCTCGACCAGCGCTTCGAGAACACGGGGGCTCGCCCCCGCGACATTGTCACTGCCAAAATTCACGATCTGTCTCTCCCCGAGCGCCCGGCTCGCACAGCATAGGCAAAGCGGCGCGGGAGGTAAAAGCCCCCCAAGAGGGCTCCAGAACGTGCTCGTTTGGAATGATCGCGAACGAATGATCATTCCGCAACACACTGGCCAGCGGTCACAAAATTTCGTTCCAAACGCCAATCAAAGAACTTTATGTGCAGACGCGCGCAATTGGGCGCTTGTGCGGCAAAAAAAAATCTGGCATGTTCCGACAAGTTAGGACAGCGATACTGTCCCATTGCGCCTCATTGCACGGGCGAGATACCACGGTTGACGGTTTGACGATGGCACGGTCGGTAAAAACGAAACGAGACCAGAAAGCGGCTACGCGCATCGCGCGGGGCTAGCGGGCTCTCGACATTTCGTCGCCGCCCGCCGAGGTGCGGACGCGGCGCGCAGCGCGACCGGACCTCCTGAAAAGTCGATGGCTTGCGTCCCTTTGGGCCTGAGTGGCCTATACTGGGGTTCAAGCTGTCTGCGCGTGAACGCAGCGTCGAGGGAGGGAGCCTTCCATGGTGAACGAATACAGACTTCGTGGGGGCGATACACCCAAGTGGCCACAGTCCCCGGCGCGGTCGGCCGCCGATCACGGCATGCCGGCGGCGCAGGGTCTTTATGATCCGCGTAACGAGCACGATGCCTGCGGCGTCGGCTTCGCAGTGGACATGAAGAACCGCAAGAGCCATGCGATCGTGCAGCACGGCTTGTCGATCCTGAGGAATCTCGACCATCGCGGCGCCGTCGGCGCAGATCCCAAGGCCGGCGACGGCTGCGGCATGCTGGTGCAGATCCCCCATCTGTTCTTCCAGGACGAATGCGCGCGCCTCGGCATCACGCTGCCGGAGCCTGGCGAATACGCTGTCGGCCATCTTTTCATGCCGCGCGACACGGAAGGCTTCCGCCTTGTCACGGAAATCGTCGAGCGTCTGATCATCGAAGAGGGGCTTTCCTTCCTCGGCTGGCGCACCGTGCCCGTTGACAATTCCGGCCTCGGCGAAACCGTCAAGCCGACCGAGCCGCTGCATCGCCAGATCATCGTCGGCCACGGGCCCGACATTGCCGATCAGGACGAGTTCGAACGGCGCCTGTTCATCGCCCGCAAGGTGATCTCCAACGCCATCTACGACATGAAGGACGCGAGCACGGCCGGCTACTACGTGGTCAGCCTGTCGTCGCGCACTCTTGTCTACAAGGGCATGCTGCTCGCCACCCAGCTCGGCGACTACTACGCGGACCTCAACGACCCGCGCTTCCAGTCGGCGATCGCGCTGGTGCATCAGCGCTTCGCGACGAACACCTTCCCCACCTGGTCGCTGGCCCATCCCTACCGCATGGTCGCGCATAACGGCGAGATCAACACGGTGCGCGGCAACGTCAACTGGATGGCGGCACGACAGGCTTCGGTCGACTCGGAGCTCTTCGGCAACGACATCGCCAAGCTCTGGCCCATTTCCTACGAGGGTCAGTCCGACACCGCCTGTTTCGACAACGCGCTCGAGTTCCTGGTGCAGGGCGGCTATTCGCTCGTCCACGCGATGATGATGCTCGTCCCCGAGGCTTGGGCCGGCAATCCGCTCATGAGCGAGGAGCGGCGGCATTTCTATGAGTATCACGCGGCCCTGATGGAGCCCTGGGATGGCCCCGCCGCCATCTGCTTCACCGATGGCCGTCAGCTCGGCGCGACCCTCGACCGGAACGGCCTGAGGCCGGCCCGCTATTTCGTGACCGACGACGACCTCGTGGTCGGCGCCTCCGAGATGGGGGTTCTCCCCATTCCCGAGGAGAAGATCGTCGAGAAGTGGCGTCTGCAGCCGGGCCGGATGCTGCTCATCGACCTGGAAAAGGGGCGCATCATCTCCGACGAGGAGATCAAGCAGGAACTCAGCACCCGCAACCCCTACGGCGAGTGGCTGGAGCGCACGCAGATCGTGCTGGAGGAACTCCCGCCCGTGCAGGCGCGCGAGTCCCGCACCGATGTCAGTCTCATCGATCGCCAGCAGGCCTTCGGCTATACGCAGGAGGACATCAAGCTGCTGCTGCCGCCCATGGCCGTCACCGGCCAGGAGGCGGTGGGCTCGATGGGCACCGACACGCCGATCTCGGCTTTGTCGGCCAGGTCCAAGCTGCTCTACACCTATTTCAAGCAGAACTTCGCCCAGGTGACGAACCCGCCGATCGATCCGATCCGCGAGGAGCTCGTCATGTCGCTCGTGTCCTTCATCGGACCGCGGCCGAACATCCTCGATCTCGAAGGGACATCGCGCCGCAAGCGGCTCGAAGTGCGCCAGCCGATCCTCACGAACGAAGACCTCGAGAAGATCCGCTGCATCGGCCACTACGAAGACCGCTTCGACACCAAGACGCTCGACATCACCTTCCCGGCCCTGCAAGGCGCGGCCGGCCTCGAAGGTGCGCTCGGGCGGCTGTGCGAGCGCGCGGAGGCGGCCGTCCACGGCGGCTACAACATCATCATCCTGTCCGACCGCATGGTCGGGCCGGACAAGATCGCCATCCCTGCCCTTCTCGCCACCGCGGCGGTGCACCACCACCTCATCCGCAAGGGCCTCAGGACCTCCGTCGGCCTCGTCCTGGAAACCGGCGAGCCGCGCGAAGTGCACCACTTCGCCTGCCTTGCCGGCTATGGCGCGGAGGCGATCAATCCCTATCTCGCCTTCGAGACGCTGCTGTCGATGCACGAGGCCCTCGACTTCCCCGAGGAGGTGGACGCCTATGAGATCGTCAAGCGCTACATCAAGTCGATCGACAAGGGCCTCCTCAAGGTCATGTCGAAGATGGGCATTTCGACCTATCAGTCCTATTGCGGCGCCCAGATTTTCGACGCGGTTGGGCTGAAGAGCGATTTCGTCGCGCAGTATTTCTTCGGTACCGCGACCAGCATCGAAGGCGTCGGCCTCACCGAGATCGCGGAGGAAACGGTGCTGCGGCACCGCGACGCCTTCGGCGACGCGCCGATCTATCGCACAGCTCTCGACGTGGGTGGCGAATATGCCTATCGCCTGCGTGGTGAAAGCCATGTCTGGACGCCGGACACGGTGGCGACGCTGCAGCATGCGGTGCGGCACAACGCCCGCGAACGCTACCAGGAATTCGCCAGGCTGATCGACGAACAGGGCAATCGCGCAACGAGCATTCGCGGCCTCTTCCGGATCAAGACGGCACGCGAGCTCGGCAACGAGCCTGTCCCGCTCGACGAGGTCGAGCCCGCATCCGAGATCGTCAAGCGCTTCACGACCGGGGCCATGTCCTTCGGCTCGATCTCGCGTGAGGCGCACGAGACGCTCGCCATCGCCATGAACTCCTTCGGCGGCAAGTCGAATACCGGCGAAGGCGGCGAAGAGGCGGAGCGCTTCCTGCCGATGCCGGACGGCCGCTCGCGGCGGTCGGCCATCAAGCAGGTGGCCTCGGGCCGGTTCGGCGTGACGGCGCATTATCTCGTCAATGCCGACGTGATGCAGATCAAGGTGGCGCAGGGTGCCAAGCCCGGCGAGGGCGGCCAGTTGCCCGGCCACAAGGTCGATGCGATCATCGCCAAGGTGCGCCATTCGACCCCGGGCGTCGGCCTGATCTCGCCGCCGCCGCACCATGACATCTATTCAATCGAGGATCTGGCGCAGCTGATCTTCGACCTGAAGAACGTCAATCCGGCGGCCGATGTCTCGGTCAAGCTCGTGTCGGAGGTCGGCGTCGGCACGGTTGCCGCCGGCGTCGCCAAGGCGCGCGCCGACCACATCACCATCTCCGGCTACGACGGCGGGACGGGGGCGAGCCCCCTCACCTCGCTGAAGCACGCCGGTTCGCCCTGGGAAATCGGCCTCGCCGAGACCCAGCAGACGCTGGTGCTCTCCAACCTGCGTGGCCGGGTGGTGCTGCAGGTCGACGGCGGCCTGCGCACCGGTCGCGACGTCATCATCGGCGCCCTGCTCGGCGCCGACGAGTTCGGCTTCTCGACAGCCCCGCTGATCGCGGCCGGCTGCATCATGATGCGCAAGTGCCACCTCAACACCTGCCCGGTCGGCGTGGCGACGCAGGACCCCGTGCTGCGCAAGCGCTTCAAGGGCCTGCCGGAGCACGTGATCAACTACTTCTTCTTCGTCGCCGAGGACGTGCGCGAGCGCATGGCCGAAATCGGCGTGCGCCGGATCGAGGATCTCGTCGGCCGTACCGACATCCTCGACAAGATGGAAGCCCTGAGCCACTGGAAGGCGAAGGGGCTCGATTTCGACAGGCTGTTCCACCAGCCCGCCGTCGGCGCCGACATCGCAACCCGGCACGCCGAGCGCCAGAAGCACCCGATCGACGACATCCTCGATCGCAAGCTCATCGCGGAAGCCGCGCCGGCGCTCACCGCCGGGCAAGCGGTGACGCTGACGCATAGCATCAGGAACGTGGACCGGACGACCGGCGCCATGCTCTCCGGTGAGATCGCCAAGCACCACGGCCACGAGGGGCTTCCCGACGACACGATTACGGTGAACCTGAAGGGCACGGCTGGCCAGAGCTTCGGCGCCTTCCTGGCACCGGGCGTGACGCTGAAGCTTGAGGGCGAGGCCAACGACTATGTCGGCAAGGGTCTGTCGGGTGGCAAGCTGATCATCCATCCGCCGGCGGAATCAAAGGTCGTCGCCGAGCGTTCGATCATCGTCGGCAACACGGTGCTTTACGGAGCAACCGCCGGCGAATGCTACTTCCGGGGCGTGGCCGGCGAGCGCTTCGCCGTCCGCAACTCGGGTGCCGTCGCCGTCGTCGAAGGCACCGGCGACCATGGCTGCGAATACATGACCGGCGGCGTTGTCGTGGTCATCGGCCAGACCGGCCGCAACTTCGCGGCCGGCATGTCCGGCGGCATCGCCTATGTGCTCGACGAAGACGGTTCCTTCGCCAAGCGCTGCAACCTCTCGATGGTCGATCTCGAACCGGTCGAAGAGGAAGAAGACCTGCTTGAGCGCCTCCACCATCACGGCGGCGATCTCGAAACCAAGGGCCGGATCGATATTCTGGGCGACCTGTCGCGCCATGACGAGGAGCGGCTGATGCAGCTCATCGTCAACCATCGCGACTACACCGGCTCGACCCGGGCGCAGACGATCCTCGACAACTGGGCCGACTACCGCACCCGCTTCGTCAAGGTGATGCCGGTCGAATACCGGCGCGCCATCCGCGAGATGGAGCGGGCGCGCACGCTGCAGGCTGCGGAGTAGTCGTTTTCTTCTCCACAACGTCATCCCCGGGCTTGTCCCGGGGATCCCGACACGAGAATTGCGCCTTCCGATCGAGATGGCCGGGTCAAGCCCGGCCATGACGGGGCAGAAGCTGGACAGGACGATGGGTAAGGTCACAGGTTTCCTTGAATACGACCGGCAGGAGCCGAAGTATCAGCTCGCTGGCGATCGCATTCGCCACTTCAGAGAATTCACGCTGCCGCTCGACGACAAGGATGTCACGCGGCAGGCGGCACGCTGCATGGATTGCGGCATCCCGTTCTGCCATGGGCCGACGGGCTGCCCGGTCCATAACCAGATCCCCGACTGGAACGACCTGGTCTTCGCCGGAGATTGGGAAGAAGCTGCGCGCAACCTGCATTCCACCAACAACTTCCCGGAATTCACCGGCCGCATCTGCCCCGCCCCCTGCGAGGAAGCCTGCACGCTGAACCTGGAGAACGTGCCGGTCACCATCAAGACCATCGAGCAGACCATCGCGGACAAGGCCTGGGATAACGGCTGGATCAAGCCGGAGGTCGCGGGCACCGTGACCGGCCGCCGCGTCGCCATTATCGGCTCGGGGCCGGCCGGCCTTGCCGCCGCCCAGCAACTCGCCCGTGTCGGCCACGCGGTCCATGTCTTTGAGCGCGAGCCCAAGGCCGGCGGCCTGCTGCGCTACGGCATCCCTGACTTCAAGATGGAGAAGCACCATATCGACCGCCGCGTGGTGCAGATGGAAGCCGAGGGCGTCGTCTTCCATTACGGCGTCAATATCGGCGTGAACAAGGATTTCGCCGAGCTCGAACAGGAGTTCGATGCCGTGTTGATGTCCGGTGGCGCGGAAGCGCCGCGCGATCCGAAATTGCCCGGCCAGGAGCTCGAGGGCGTCCACTATGCCATGCCCTATCTCGTGCAGCAGAACCGCCGCAACGGACAGGAAACCGTCCATGACGAGCCAATCCTTGCGGCCGGCAAGCATGTCGTCGTGATCGGCGGCGGCGACACCGCCTCCGACTGCGTGGGCACAGCCTTCCGCCAGGGCGCGCTCTCGGTGACCCAGCTCGACATCCGCCCGAAGCCCCCGATGATCGAGGACAAGCTGGCGATCTGGCCCTACTGGCCGACCAAGCTTCGCACCTCGTCGAGCCAGGCCGAAGGCGCCGAGCGTGAGTTCCAGGCGGCAACGCTTGGTCTCGCTGGCAAGAAGGGCAGGCTCACGGGCGTCAACTGCGTGCGCGTGGACGAACGCCGGCAGCCCATTGCCGGTGCGGAATTCGTGCTGAAGGCCGACCTTGTCTTCCTCGCCATCGGCTTCGCCGGACCCGTCACAGCCGGTCTCGTCGACCAGTCCGGCGTGTCCGTCGACAAGCGCGGCAACGTGCAGGCCGACACGGAGGCCTATCGCACGTCCCGGGACAAGGTATTCGCCGCCGGCGACATGCGGCGCGGCCAATCGCTCGTCGTCTGGGCCATTCGCGAAGGTCGCCAGGCTGCGCGTGCGATCGACGAATTCCTCATGGGCACGAGCATCCTGCCGCGCTGAAGAGACGATCGCGCCGTCATTCCGGGTTCGGGCCTGTCGGCCCGAACCCGGACTGACGCCGTGGCGCCCCTTGTGAAATCAGCTCGCCAAGGGGTCAATCAGGCCTGAAAGGCTCAGGCGCCTACCGCCCGTCGGACCAGTGGAAATCGTCGGAGCGGCCGGTGCGAGGCTCCGGCACGCGGCCCACCCCATAGACCCGTTCGACGAGCTGCCCGCCATAACCCGACAGGACCGGCCGGGCGCGCACGAGCTGGCCCCCCGCCGACATCTCGCGACGGTTCAGCGGCAGGATGGGGCCGGCGATGGGACGGGGTGGCTGCAGGGCAAGGCCGCCCGGCTGATCCGGCAATGCCGGAAAGGCCGAGGCCAGCGCATCGTCGCTTTTGACAGGCGGCGCGGTGGGTGCGACCTCGGCCGGGGTGTCGCCCCGCGGCGGCAAGGCAAGAACCGTCGCGCTGTTGCGCTCCGTGAGGAGCCGGCGGATCTCGAGCTCCACGAAATGCGCCGCTTTGCGCGCCCCGGCATCGGTGAAATTGATGCCGTTCGCATTCCTCAGCCGCACCTGCCTGCCCTGAATATCGGGCCCCGAGGCGGTGAAGCGGTTGTCGTCATTCGAGAACGCTTCCCAAATATCAACGTAGTGACTGCCGGCCTTGGCCGCCTGTTCGCGGATCAGCGCGTTGAGACTCAGCATGTCCGCGGAATATCGCGCCGCCTGCATCGGCGGCATCCCGACCCAGATCAAGGGAACCTGCTTTGCGGCGAAGGCGGCTTCCACGGCATCGATCCGCGCCCCATAGAGCTCGCGCCAGCGATCCGTCCCGAATTCGACGGACGTATCACCATCGCGCATGGCCTGGCGATCATTCGCACCAATCGCGATCACGCCGATTGTCAGGGGCGCAGCATCGGCGAGACGGTCGCGCGCGGCCTTTGGCCAGTCGAAGTGATCGTCACGCACCAGGCCGGAGTTGGGGCGAACGTTGCGCGACACCTCGATCGTCGGCATCTCCGCAAAAGCATCCTTCAACCCGTCCGCGAGGGATTCGGCGAAGAAATCACCCATGACGAGGATGAACGTGTCGGCCGCGGGCTTGGCCTCCTGCGGCTGGTCGCGCACGACGACCGGGGCAGGCGCAGGCGCCCGGCGCGGACGGGCCGCACGGGTCGGCGTCCGTTGTGGCTGCCGGCGCGGCACGACCTGCTGCGGCGGCAGGCGCTGCTGCTTGAAGAGGCCATCCAGAAAGCGGGTCAGCGGGTCCGTTTGCGCCACGACCGGTGTCGCCATCGACACCAAGGCGGATCCCGCCGCAACGACCCCGACGACGGCGACCAGGGCGAAAAAAGCAAGTAAGCTCACGCGACGTCGCAGTTTGAGGTGCATTGCGCAGTTCTTCCCTGAGTGAAGGTACTCGCGGGATCCTTCCGATTCGGCCGTGGCCACGCGTCCTGGCAGGCAAATGGCAAAACCGCATGCTGCGACCGCCCACAAGCGCCAGGGATACGGGCCTGATTGTTACAGTTTACGCCTGATACGCACGCCTGGCACGATCACATTTCGCGATCGACGCCGCATCTTCATTCAGGTCGCACGCCCGTTGCCGCTGCGGCGCAGACGCTCAAGCAACGTGACGCTCGGATAGCCGTCAGCCGGCAGCCCCACGCGCTCCTGATATGAGGCGATGGCTGCGCGGGTCTGCGAACCAAGCTTGCCGTCCGGCTCGCCGACATCGAAGCCGTGCGCGGCCAGGTGCTTTTGCAGCTCGACGCTCTGCATACGATCGAGCGGAAGATCGTCCGTCGGCCAGGGCGCCTGGATCGGCGCGCCGCCGTAGAGGCGGTCGCCGAGATGGGCGACACCAAGCGCATAGGCGTCGGAATTGTTGTAGCGCTTGATGACATCGAAATTCTTGGTCACGAGGAAGGCGGGCCCCCGGGCACCCGCGGGCATGAGGATGCGCGCCTCACCCCGGGCCGGCATCGCCCGGCCGTCCATGCGCCGCACCCCGGCCTGAGACCAGGCGGCGAAACTCTGTTGGCCCGCACCATAGGTCAGGCCCTTCGGCACCTTGACCTCGAAGCCCCAGGTCAGACCCGTCTCCCAGCCGTGCTTCTTCAGATAGTTCGCCGTGGAAGCGAGCGCATCCGGCGTCGATGTCCAGATGTCGCGCCGGCCATCCCCCGTGAAATCCACCGCATAGGCCATGAAGCTCGTCGGCATGAACTGCGTCTGGCCCATGGCGCCCGCCCAGGAGCCGACCATCCCGTCGCGATCGATATGGCCCTGCTCGAGGATGACGAGCGCCGTCACCAGCTCGCCGCGGAAGAAATCGCCGCGATATCCGGCGTGCGCCAGCGTGGCGAGTGAACGGATCACATCGCTTGATCCCATATAGGATCCGAAATTCGTCTCCATGCCCCATACGCCGGCCACGACGCGGCGATCGACCCCATAGGCCGCCTCGACCTTGGTGAGGGTGGCGGCGGACTCCGTCACGGCGCGGCCGCCACGCTCCAGCCGCTGCTCCGATACGGCCGAACCGAGATACTCCCACACCGGCTTCACGAATTCGGACTGCTTCTTCGTCAGCGCGATCACCTTGGGATCCGGCGTCAGGCCGGCGAAGGCACGGTCGAAGGTGCGGCGGGACACGCCCTGCGCCTTCGCGCTGTCCCAGATTCCATTGGTGAAGGCGCCGAAGGACGCGGATGGCACCGCGGTTGCCTCCTGAGTGGGCACCGTCGGCCGCGAAAGACGCGTCGTGGTCGCGGATGCGCTGGCGGTCGGGCTGATGGACGCGGTCGTCAAATAGCTGTCGGAGGAGCAGGATACCTGGGCAAGGCCGACGAGAACAGCCGCCGCGACGTGCCGCCCAGGCCAGGCAGCCATTTGCCCCGCCGAACGCCGGCTCCTGCCCGCACGAAACGCCATCGCGATGCTCCACCTGGAGGGTAAACCAACCCTTGTTCCATTAGGCGTCCAGTGGTCGCCTGAGATCCTTTCAAATCCGTTGACATCGGTCGATTTGTCGCGAGTCGCCGTTTCAGCCGTCAGCGTTGCAGCCTCAGGCCCACGAGGAAAATATTGGCGGTGTAATCGGAATTGGCCGATGTGCTATCCAGGCGTTCGTGGGTAAAACTCGCGCGGAAGGCCAATGTGCGGGTCATCTTCCAGTCGAGCCGCACCGAGCCCGTGATGCCATGCTCCTTCAGGTAGACGTCCTGATAGTTGTTGTTGGAGAAGGCCAGCGCTCCCGTCACAGTCAGATTGCGCCGCAGCGCGTGCTCCACCTCGGCCCCGGCCTGCATGACAACCACGCCGCTCGATCCGACCACCGTCGTCTCGCCGATCGTGCTGCTCGCCCGCAGTCGCAATTTTGTGAGCGGCGTCGCCGTCCAGACGAGCGACGCCTCACCGATCGGGCCGTTGAGGTCCGCAAGTCGGGGATCGTCGTAGACGCGATGCTCGAGGCCTGCGGCGATCTCCCCCGTCAGGGACCCGGGAAGATTGAAGGCGGTGCCGACACGCATGCCGACGCCGTTTGAATTGCGCGCATAGCCGGAGCTGTCGAAGTGCTCGTCGTAACGACGCTTGTCGAGGCGGCCCTCGATGAAGGGCGTGAGGTAGGCGCTGAGCTCATATCCGGTCCGCAAGCGAACGGCATATTGCGTGTAGTTGCGGTCGTCCTGGCTCACGGAAGTCCCATCGGCCAGTTTCGCATTGCCGTAGGTGCTGCGGTCGATATCGCCATAGACCCCGACAGACAGGCGATTGAAGGCGTGGACAAGACCGAGCGTGCCACCGAAGCTTGCGGTGATGGGCTGATTCACGACGCCGTTGGGCAGGTTGGGGTTGCCCGGCTGTTGGGTGGTGACGATATAGCGCCCTTCGGATTCGATCTGCGTCCCGCGCAGCACGTCCAGCCGCAGATTGACACGTCCCTCGCCGGCTGGACGATTGACGTCGGTCATCCCGGGGAATGCATCATAAGAGCCACGCAGGGACCCGGTCAGGGAATGGCGCTGCCAGTCCGATTGCAGCTTGAGCTCCGCCATGGTCCGCAGCATGGTGGAGCCCTTGACCCCTGTATCCGTTCGCCGGGGGTTGCTGTCATAGCCGACATCAGCCTCGATCGCCGGCAACAACTTGAGGCCACCGAGCGTCAGACCGAGTTGCTCATAGGGATCGACGGGCTGCGGACGCCGGCGGCGGGGCTCTGTTGAGGAACTGGGCGCCGGAGCGCTGAGATCCGCGTAGACACGATCACGCACCGCGGGATTGACGAGCGTCACCCGGCTCTGGGTGTTGGTGAAGCTCGACGCGGGCAAAGGGCCGGCACCGAGATCCCGGCTGTTCATCAACATGGGCGATGGGTCGAAAAACGGGGCGATCTTCTCCGACGGCTGGGGCGTCAGAACGAGCGGGCCGGAACTGCCGCGCAGAAGCTGGAAGGGCGCGTCATTGGCATCGACAGCCTGCGCCCGCGCAACCGCCGGCAGGCCGGCAAACACGACGCCCGCCGCTATCATGGGCTGTGCGATCGAGATCACTCGACGAAATCGGAGCCAATCGCACACCAAGATCAAACGCTCATCGCTTCATGAGACGGGACATGCGCGCGCCGACATGAGACGAAGACAACAAATGCCCGCGCCGCCTTCGCATGGTTAATGAAGGCTAGTTGATCAGGGTTAATGCTTGGTAAGCGGCCGGATTGGCGCCTGCGATGACCAGGATGAGGTAGAGCGGGAGGCCCTGTGGGGCGAGCCCGCAAAGGAGTGGCCTTCCGCGACGCCGCGCCGCAACGGAAAAGAACAGATGGCCAGTGCCAGCGCGTGCGTTGGCCTTGCCGAAGGTCGCGGTCATTCCGGGGCTTCGCGCCAGCGAAGAGCCCGGAATCCATGAACACGGCATCGGACGAGACGACGCCGCGGATGCGGCACTCTCTTTGTCGGCCGTGGTGGTCATGGGTTCGGGGCTAGAGCATTTTCGAGCGAAGTGGACACCGGTTCGCGTGAAGAAAATGCGCTAAAACAAAGACATGGATCATTTTCGCGATTCGGAGAAACGCGAAAATGCTCTAGGACCGTTCGACCCGCCCCGGAATGACGACGGGGGTGCTGGTGGCTTCACCCCGGCACCTGTCCACACGCGTCAAGGAGCGATGGGTGCTGACCTCGCCCGGCCGCTAGCGCGGAGCTGTCGGCACGCCATTGGCAGGAGCCAGCGGCGCATTCAGAGACGCAGGCTGGCCGATGGTGCGCCGCGCCGCCGCCGTGCCCGAGCCGCCTTCCGCGAAGACGCTCTTGGTGATCTCGGCGAGGCCCGCAACCGTGCCGACAAGACCGGCCGCCTCGATCGGCACCACCAGAACCTTCTGGTTGGGCGCCGCAGCCAGCGCCTTCAGCACGTCGACATATTTCTCCGCGACCAGAAAATTTGCCGCCGCGAGATCACCGCGGCCGATCGCCTCGCTGATCATCGTGGTCGCGCGCGCCTCCGCCTCCGCCTGCCGCTCCCGCCCCTCGGCATCGCGGAAGGCCGATTCGCGCCGGCCCTCCGCCGCCAGGATCTGCGCCTGTTTCTGACCCTCGGCACGCAGGATCTCGGCCTGCCGCAGCCCTTCCGCCTCCAGCACGACGGCCCGTTTCTCGCGCTCGGCCTTCATCTGTCGCGCCATCGCGTCGGCCAGATCGACGGGCGGCTCGATGTCCTTGATCTCGATGCGCGTGACCTTCACACCCCAGGGTGAGGCCGCCGCGTCGATCACCCGGAGAAGCCTGTCGTTGATCTCGTCGCGATGGGACAGAAGCATGTCGAGATCCATGGAGCCGACGACGGTGCGGATATTGGTCATCGTCAGGGTGAGGATGGCCTGCGAGAGGTTGGAAACCTCGTAGGACGCGCGCGCCGCATCCAACACCTGATAGAAGGCGACGGCGTCGATGGTGACGCCCGCGTTGTCCCGCGTGATGCCTTCCTGGCTCGGAATATCCAGCACCTGCTCCATCGTGTTCACGCGGTGACCGATGGATTCGACGTAAGGGATGATGAGGCCGAGCCCCGGATTCAGGGAGCGCGAATAGCGCCCGAAGCGCACGACGGTATAGTTATATCCCTGCGGCACCGTCCGCACGCCGAGTGCAACGGTGAGGACGATCAAAGCGATCAAGGCAATGACAAAAATATCGTAGCCGAGCAACGGCATGGCGATCCCCCTTCGAGGCTATCCCGAGGAGTGTCGATCAAACGTTTTTCGCGCACAAGGCAAGATATGCCCGCATAGGTAGTAGCCAACAGCCATGCTGAGCAAATTGTTGCGGGCTATCGTGCGTTTTCAGGGCGATCATCGCCAGCCGCGAGCGCGGCTGATGGCTCCCTGTCGGCCGCGCATCAGCGCTGACGGTCGTCAGCCGGCCGCCGGGCTGATCCAGCCCTGCAGTTCGCGAATCGCCAGGTGACTGATGACGCGCATGCCCTCGGGCGAATCGTTGAGGCAGGGAATGGCCGCAAATTTCTCCCCACCGTGGTGGTGGAAGATCTCGCCGTTCTCGCCGGCGATCTCCTCAAGCGTCTCGAGGCAATCGACGGAGAAGCCAGGCATGACGACCGCCAGCCGCTTGACGCCGCGCTCTGCGAGCGCCTTGACCGTGGCGTCGGTGTAGGGTTGGAGCCACTCCGCACGGCCGAAGCGCGACTGAAAGCTCATCATGAACTGATCCGGCGTGAGGCCCATCGCTTCGCGCATCAGGCGCCAGGTCTTCACGCACTGGCAGTGATAGGGATCGCCCTTCATCAGATACTCTTTGGGAATGCCGTGAAAGGACGCGAGGATGACCTCCGGCTCGAAGTCCAGCGCCGCGATACTCTGCCTGAGCCCGGTGACGACAGCGTCGATATAGACCGGATCATCATAATAGGGCGGAGCGACGCGAAGGGTGGGCTGCCAGCGCATCTGCATCAAGGCCTCGAAGGCCTTGTCGCAGGCGGTCGCGGTCGTCGCGGCCGCATATTGCGGGTAGAGCGGCACCAGAAGGATGCGGTCGCAGCCTTTCTCCTGCAGGGATGTCAGCGCGGCCTTCATCGAGGGGTGGCCATAGCGCATCCCCCATTCCACCACGATACGATCATCGAGCGCCGTCAGCGTCTCCTGCAGCTTCTCAGCCTGTGACCGCGTCACGGTCTTGAGCGGGGACTCGTTCAGCGCCTTGTTCCAGATCGTCTCGTAATCCTTGCCCTTGCGGCCGGGACGCGTCGTCAGAATGATGCCGTTGAGGATGAACCACCACAGAAGACGCGGCGTCTCGATGACGCGGCGATCCGAGAGGAACTCCTTGAGGTAGCGGCGCATCGACCAATAGTCGGTCCCTTCCGGCGTGCCGAGATTGGCAATGAGCACACCGATGCGACGCGGATTGATCGCCGGATGGTCCAGGGGGCGGGCAGGTGCCATGGCAACCGGTTTGTCCAAACGATCCTCCGTCGATCACGATAGTTCTGCATTGCACCAATCAAAAACCATGAACCTGATCGATCAGCGCAAGTCAAAGCACGAAACTCAAAGCACGAAGCCGGTCGAGCCGTCGGCTCTGGCCGTCCATGCTCAGGTCAGACGTCGCGGGGCGCAGAACAACGGGACAAACTGCCACAGCCGCACGAAGCTTTCGGCTTCGCGGGGCGAAGCGGCATGTCAAAGGGGGTGGCTTCGGAAGGGCGCGGTTGCCGCTCGTGTGGTGGATTTGAAATTCGTTACAGAATGGATCGAGGGTGATGGACGAATTTCAAATCCGAAAACCACACGAGAATCGTTAGCTAGCTAGTGTCCTGATCTCATCCGAAATTCGAACGACACCTTCCGGAAATGATACGAATTTCGGATTCGGGACACTAGAACACGATGCCGCGCCGCTTGGCGACCGGATCGGTTTCCGTCAGCATCAACGACGTGCGCAGTTCGTTGACCAAGGTCACGAGCGACACGCCGGAGCTGTGCCGCCAGCGGGCCGCGCCGGCAGTCAGCGCCGGATATTGGAGCGGCGGCGGATTGAGCGAGTTGTAGCTCAGGGGAATGTCTGGCGTCATGAGCCCCGAGAAATGAAGCGGAATATCCACGAGCCCACTTAGCAGGCTACTCGATATGCCCAGCGAGAAGCCCGTTCCCGCCGCCATCTGGCAGAAGCGATGGTTGCCAACGAATCCGCGGCCTTCCTTGGAATCGTCATCGAAATGGAGCCCCCCGACATCAGCGCCGAACGCGCTGGCAAGCACCTGTGCCTTGGAGACCTGCAGGCTCTCCCGCCCGAAGACGAAAAAGCGCGAGCCGTGAAAATCGGCGATCAACTTCTCCCCGCCGGGAAGCGCCTTGAGACTGAAAAAGATCGTCGACGCATACTGGCGCGAGTTGATGCATACGGCGAGACCCTGCCCGCAGAGGGCGTTGATCAACCTGATCAAAAGAGATCCATCCTGAAACGTGATCAGGCCGAGGCGGGCGTCGCCCTCTGCCAGCGGCGTATGGATGCCGCAATCGATCCACGTGTGCTGCCGCGTTACGGTGAGATCGAAATCAAATGAAACAAACCCGAATCCAACCGGCATTGCGTATTCATCTCCATCCTAACGCCCAAGCCTTTCGAATTCGCGCCATTTCAGCAACGCATGTGACGCATATTTATTTGAATTATCCCACCACAGTAGAGCCGCGCGGGAAAAATACCAATGCGTTCAGTTCCATAAGCATATGCTTTATTTGTGTAAATTCCTCCACCACGCGATATCGCACCTCCCCTATTCCGCAGCCACGGCGAACGGCGGAACGCCCGTGCGGAACCGTTCCAGCAACTCCGTCTCCTCCCGCTTGGCGGCCTCGAGGTGCCGCTGCTTGATATGCCCGAAGCCGCGAATCTTCTCCGGAATGGAGGCGAGCCCCACCGCAAGGGCATGATTGCCGGCATCGAGCTTCTCGATGAGCTCGGCAAGCAACGTCTCGTAGTCTTGGATCAGCTGGCGCTCCATGCGCCGCTCCTCGGTCCGCCCGAAAGGATCGAGAGCCGTTCCGCGCAGGCCCTTGAAGGCGGCGAGCACCCGGAACAGCGGCAGCATCCACGGCCCGAAGGTCATCTTGCGGGGATGACCATGCGCATCCTGCGGGCTCAGAAGGGGCGGCGCCAGGTGGAACTCCAGCCTGATCCGGTCACCCGAGAAGGTGGAGGCAAGCTGGCGGGCGAAATTGCCGTCCGTATAGAGCCGCGCCACCTCATACTCGTCCTTGTAGGCCATGAGCTTGAACAGGTAGCGGGCCACGGCCTCCGTAAGCGCGGTGGAGGAGCCCACGGCGGCTTCACGCGCCCGCACCCGCGCCACCCACTGCCTGTAGCGTTCGGCATAGGCGTTGTTCTGGTAGCCGGTGAGGAATTGGGCCCGCCGTTCGATGATCTCGTCGAGTGTCTGGGAGAGATGCCGCACCGGTGTCGGCTCATGCGCCGCATCGACGAGCGCCCCCACCGCCTCGGTCTCGCAGACCGCACGCCGTCCCCAGCGGAAAGCGGCGAGATTCATATCCACAGCCTCGCCATTGAGCGTGATGGCCTTCTCCAGGGCCGCGGCGGACACCGGCACCTTGCCGTGCTGATAGGCGAAGCCGAGCATGAACATGTTGGCGGCGATCGAATTGCCGAGTACGGCCATCGCCACGGCATTGGCATCGATGAAAAAGGTGCCGCTCCCGCCCGTCGCCTCGGCGATGGCGCGCTTGATGCGCGCGACCGGCAGGACATAGTCCGCATTGCGGGTGAAGTCGCCGGGATGCACCTCCGCCGTGTTCACCATCAGCGCGGTCTTTCCCTTGGCGACCGCGGCCAGCACCTTCTTGGAGCCGGTCACCACGAGATCGCAGCCGAGCACGAGGTCCGCCTCGCCCGCAAAGACGCGGATGGCATGGATATCCTCCGGCGCGGCGGCGAGCCTGACATGGCTGTAGACCGCTCCACCCTTCTGGGCGAGGCCGGCCATATCGATCATGCCGCAGCCCCGGCCCTCGAGATGCGCGGCCATGCCGAGCAGGGCGCCGATGGTGACGACACCGGAGCCACCGACCCCGGTGATGATGATGTTATAGGGCTTGTTGCCAAGGGTCGGGCGGGATGGCTCCGGCAGCCGCGCCTCCCAGCCGTCCGCCATCGCCGCATGGGCCGGGCGCGGCTTGGCCTCCACCTTGCGCAGGCTCGCCCCGTGCACCGAGACGAAGGACGGGCAGAAGCCCTTGACGCAGGAAAAGTCCTTGTTGCAGTTGGACTGGTCGATGACGCGCTTGCGCCCGAACTCGGTCATCTGCGGCTGCACCGAGACGCAGTTGGAGGTGACGCTGCAATCACCGCAGCCTTCGCACACCAGCTCATTGATGATGACGCGCCGATCCGGGTCCGGATACGTGCCTTTCTTCCGGCGCCGGCGCTTTTCGGCGGCGCAGGTCTGGTCGTAGATCATCACCGAGACCCCCGGCACCTCTGCCAGTTCCCGCTGCACCGCATCCAGATCGTCGCGATGATGGCGGGTCATGCCAGCCGGCCAATGCGTGCCGGGCGGATATTTGTCGGGCTCATCGGACACGAGCGCGATGCGGCTCACCCCTTCGGCCCGCACCTGGGCGGCCACCTTCTCGACGGTGAGGTCGCCCTCGACATGCTGGCCGCCGGTCATGGCGACCGCGTCGTTATAGAGGATCTTGTAGGTGACGTTGGTCTTGGCCGCGAGCGCGAAGCGCAGCGCCAGAATGCCGGAGTGCTGATACGTGCCGTCGCCGAGGTTCTGGAAGACGTGATTGCGGGTGGAGAACGGCGCCTCGCCGATCCAGTTGGCGCCCTCCCCGCCCATCTGGGTGAAGCCGTCGGTCGAGCGATCCATCCACTGCACCATGTAGTGGCAGCCGATGCCGGCATAGGCGCGCATCCCCTCCGGCACCACGGTGGACGAGTTATGCGGGCAGCCCGAGCAGAAATGCGGGATGCGCGTGCCGGCATCCGCCGTCTCGGCAAGGATGCGCTGCGCTGCGCGGATGCGGGCGACGCGGGCCGCGAGCTCCTCGCCCGGGTGGTAGCGCAGGACGCGCTCCCCGATGGCGATGGCGATATCGTTGGGGTCGAGCGCACCCTTCACCGGGAACAGCCAGCGGCCTTCCTCGTCCTTCTTGCCGACGCAGGTCGGCTGGTTGGCGGAGCCGTAGAGTTCCTCCCGCACCTGCACTTCGATCAGAGAGCGCTTCTCCTCGACGACGATGACGAGATCGAGCCCACGGGCGAAATCCATCAGCTCCTGGCGCCCGATCGGCCATGGACAGGCGATCTTGTAGAGGCGGATGCCGAGATCATTGGCGCGCACCTCGTCGATGCCGAGGTCGTCGAAAGCCTGGCGGACGTCGAGATAGCTCTTGCCGACGGTGACGATGCCGATCTTCGGATGGCGACCGCCCGAGGTGATGATGCGGTTGAGCCCGTTGGCCCTGAGGAAGGCGAGCGCGGCGTCCCGCTTGTACTCATGCAGGCGCGCTTCCTGTTCAAGGATCTTGTCGAAGGGGCGGATATTCAGTCCGCCCGGCGGCATGGGGAAATCCTCCGGGATGACGATGCCGAGCCGCTCCAGCGAGCCATCCACGATGGCGGTCGACTCCACCGTATCCTTGACGCCCTTCAGGGCAACCCAGGTCCCCGCGAAGCGGCTCATGGCGAAGCCGTAGAGCCCGTAGTCGAGGATTTCCTGGACACCGGCGGGATTGAGGATCGGGATCATCGTGTCGACGAACAGGAATTCCGTCTGATGCGCCACCGTCGAGCTTTCGGCCGTGTGGTCGTCGCCCATCAGGGCGATCGCACCGCCATGGCGCGACGTGCCGGCCATATTGGCGTGGCGGAAAACGTCTCCCGAACGGTCGACGCCGGGGCCCTTGCCGTACCACAGCGTGAACACGCCATCGAACCGGCCCTCGCCGCGCATCTCGGCCTGCTGGGTGCCCCAGCAGGCGGTGGCCGCCAGGTCCTCGTTCAGGCCCGGCTGGAAGACGACATCAGATGCCTTGAGTTGGCGTGCCGCCCGTGCAAACTGCAGATCAAGGCCCCCGAGCGGCGACCCGCGATAGCCGGAGACGAAACCGGCCGTGTTCAGGCCGGCCCTCCGGTCGCGCTCCTTCTGCATCAGCATGAGACGCACGATCGCCTGGGTACCGGTGATGAACACACGGTCCTTGGTCAGATCGTATTTGTCGTCGAGATGGACGTCCTTGAGGGGCGCGGCCCCACCCTTCGCAGGATCACGGGGCGGCTCTGCCCCCCTCTGCGACCCGGTACCATGAGACATGGAATCATGCGTCATGCGTTCCCCTCCTGCGTCTCATAAGACGCCGACGGTGCCGGATGGGTTCCGATCTCGCGTCGGATTTATGTCAGGAACGCTGACATAAGTTGTCCGGCTCGTCAATGATAAGAGATGAGGGTTCTCCGGTGGCGAAACAAGGCGCAGGCGGCTTTCCGCACTCCGGTCTTGCTTTTGCCGCACTGAAAGGCAAAGCCTTGGGAAATCTTCCGCTATCGGCCGGACCGGACAGATGATGCCCCGTTTATCACATGCGCTCGCTTTGGCGGGCGCGATGGCACTGTGGACGACCACCGCTCACGCTCATCCTCACGTTTGGGTGACGGCCAAGAGCGAGCTCGTCTATGACGACAAGGCGGATATCACGGCCGTCCGCCATAGCTGGACCTTTGACGAGGCTTATTCAAGCTATGCCACGCAGGGGCTGGACACCGATGGCGACGGCAAGCTCTCGGCCTCCGAACTCGCCGATCTCGCCAAGGTCAATGTCGATTCGCTCAGTGATTTCGGCTATTTCACGAAAGGCAAGGCCAATGGAAAGGCCCTCGCCTTCGCGAACCCGACGGACTACAGCCTCGACTTCCAGAATGGGCGCCTGACACTCAATTTCACATTGCCCATAAAGACGCCGATGCCCGCAAACCGCATGCTGACGGTCGAGATTTACGACGGCACCTATTTCGTCGCCTTTGCGCTGGCCGATGGGGATGATGCGGCCGCGACCCGCGGCGCGCCGCACGGCTGCACCACCCGCATCATCCGGCCGAAGAAGCCGGACGAGGCGCAGCAGCAGCAACTCACGGAAGCCTTCTTCGAGGCACTGACGGCCAACGCGAATTTCGGCATGCAGTTCTCCAACCGCATTCTGGTCGCCTGCCCGTGAGCGGGGGTGAGACGCTGGACCACGGCGCGGGCCCAATGACGGCCAGGCGCAGCGGGCGCGTCATGCTCGCGCGGCTCGCGGTCGCCATTGCCGGCCTCGCCGTTGTGGGCGCCGTTCTGATTTGTCTCGGTTTGACCCTCGAGGCCTGGTTCGCTCCCCCTCCCGCCCCGCGCAATCCCTTCGGGACGGGCCTCAGGGAAGCGGCTCCCGCCGCGACCGGCATTGGCGGCTTCATCCTCGCGGTCCAGGGCGAATTCTATCAACTCCTGATTCGCGCGATGCGCGCAATGAAGGACAACGGCGCGGCGTTCTGGTCGCTGATGGCGATCGGTTTCGCCTATGGTATCTTTCACGCGGCCGGGCCAGGCCATGGCAAGAGCGTGATCGCCGGCTATATCGTCGCGAGCCGCCAGTCCTTGCGGCGGGGGCTTGGACTGAGCGCCGCCGCCGCGCTGCTGCAGGCGGGGGTCGCGATCGCCATCGTGGCGATCCTGGCACGCGTGATCCGCGCCACGGCCGCAACCGTGAGTGCCACCGCCAATGCCATCGAGGTCTCGAGTTTCGGCGCTGTCATGCTGCTCGGCCTTGTTGTCCTCTGGCGCAAGGCCGGCAATGTCGTTGCGATCGCCGGGCTCGGCGCGCCGCCGCGGGATTGCGGGGAGGATTGCGGCCAGGACTGCGGTCACGTGCATATTCCGCCTCCAGCCGAACTCGATCGCCTTCGCGACTGGCGAGACAGGGCGGGCGTCGTGCTCGCGGCCGGCATCCGCCCCTGCGCGGGAGCCATCATCATTCTGGTCTTTGCGCTCGGTCAGGGCCTTTTTGCAGCCGGGGTCGCGGCAACGCTCGCCATGGCGCTGGGAACCGCCATCACCACCGGCGCGCTGGCGGCGCTTGCCGTCTTCATGAAGAGGCTGGCCCTCGGGATCGCAGGCGGCCGCGGGCGCGGCCCGCTGGTCATCGCTGCGCTGGAGGTGCTGGCCGCGGCCTTCGTTGCGCTGACCGGCGTCGCCCTGCTGTCCGGTCTCTGGGCGTCCGGCGGAGGCTGATCAGCCCCCGGCGAAGGCGTGCCGGGCGATGATGCGGAAGCGCGGCGCCTCCTCGGCATCCGGCTTCCCCGGCGGCTGGCGGCAGAGCGCCAACTGGTCAACCACCACCGGGCCGGCCGAAACCATCTCCTCATGGAGCCGCGTGAGGCCGCCCAGCACCTGCTCCACCTCCCCCTCCGGCACGCGGCTGGTGAGTGTCATGTGGAAGCGGAACTCTTCGAACACATACGGATAGCCGTAGCGATCGAGATAGGCGCGCTGCTGGCTGGACAGCTTGTTGGGCTGGCGGCGCGCGTAGTCCGCCGACGACAGATTCGCACGAAAGGGCTCGAAGGCCTCGACGGTCGCCCGCTCCAGAGCCGCCAGCGCCGGCGTCGGCTGCG
Source organism: Chelatococcus asaccharovorans (assembly GCF_003201475.1). Lineage (GTDB taxonomy): Bacteria > Pseudomonadota > Alphaproteobacteria > Rhizobiales > Beijerinckiaceae > Chelatococcus > Chelatococcus asaccharovorans. Next base: position 29,722 of record NZ_QJJK01000011.1, read on the forward strand.
CCTCGACAAGCGCGATGAAAGCCCCCGCGCCGGACCTGCCACCGATCGCCCGCGGCACGAGCCGGGGCAGCTGGAACGGCCGCCGGCTCGCGGCAAAGCGGCTGAAAGCCTCCCGCAATCGCTCCTCAGTCTCGCCCGGCGCGAGGCGGAAGGGTGCCTTGATCGTTGCATGGAAGCCATAGACACGTGGATCTGCCGTCAGTTCATGGAAGCGCTCCGGGCTCGTCCCGGCCGGCACGAGTTGCTCCACGTCCTCCCCGCTCTCGGCGTCATAGCCGAGAACAGCCGAGCCGAAACGCCAGAGAATGCTGTCGGCGGCGGGAGCGACATAGACGGCGTAGCGATCAGGTGGAGTCACGTCGAAAAAGCTCCTCTCAGGCGAGGCGCAGCGCCGCTGCGCGATGGAAACGGTGCGCCAGCGCCACAAGGGCACGGTCGGAGCCGGCGGGTCCGAGCAGGGAAAGGCCAATCGGCGCCCCGTCCTTCTGGGCAACCGGGATCGTCACCTGGGGGAAGCCCGTCAGAGACGCAAACACCGCGAGCCGCTGGGCCCGGGTGCGAAAATCATCGAGTTCGACATCGCCGTCGGCCAAGAGCGGGGCAACATCCGGCGCAGACGGCAAGAGGAGGACCCGGTCTGATCCGAGGATACGCGCAAGACGCGCCCGGAATTCATCCCGCACGATGGAAGCGCTCTCCACCTCGGCATCGGTGACGGCGCGCGCGAAAGCGATGCGCTCGGCCACGCCCGGCCCGAGCGGGGGGCGATAGCGCTCAATCAGTGCCCCGAGGCTTGTCCAGGCTTCTCGCCCCTGCAATCGGCGAAAGGCCACGACCAGATCGCCGATGTCCGAAACATCGAAATCCTGTCCGCGGATATCACCGATCCGCAGCGTTGCGCGCTGGATCGCCGCTCGGAGCGCCGCGGCCGCCGTCGGATCGGCGAACGCGAACACATCGTCCGCGAGATGAAGCTCCGGCTCGTCGCCGAGCGGCGACGTATCTTCGCCGAGCAGCACGTCGGCCACAGTCTCGAACAGGACGGCATCGCGGGTGAACCAGCCCGCGGTGTCGAAACTCGGCGCCATCGGTGCAGCCCCCTCGAGGGAAAGCCTGCCGTGGGTCGGGCGGATGGAGAACAGCCCGCAGAAACTGCCGGGAAAGCGTGTCGATCCGCCCGTATCGCTGCCGAGCCCGATATCCGCGAGACCGCCCGCGACCGCTGATGCCGAGCCGGAGGACGAACCGCCCGGCACCCGGTCCGGCGCGGCTGCATTCACCGGCGTCCCGAAATGGGCGTTCTTGCCGATCATCGAATAGGCGAACTCATCGCAGATGGTCTTACCGACGAATTGGGCTCCCGCTTCGAGAAGCTGCCGAACCACCGGGGCCGTCGTCGCGCTCACGCCAGAGGCGGCGAGGAACACCGGGCTTCCCATGCTGGTCGGATAACCCGTCACATCGAAGAGATCCTTCACGGCCAGCCGTTGCCCCGCCAACGGCCCGCTGGCCGCCGATGCAACGGGCACGTCGGGATACGGCATGAAGGCACGCAGCGAATCGTCGGCAACTGGCATCTGCTCGTTCCTCTCTAGCGATCGTGTCCCTCCGATAGAAGCAGAACTGGCTCCATCCCGCCATGGCTGGGGAGGCACGTCGGGGATGCGCCACCAGCGACGCAACCCGATTTCCGGAGCAAGGCCGGCCGGTCGCATCGTCGCAAAGCAACCCCTAGACGCATCGCGCCGCCTATTCAATTAAAAATTGTACACAGTGCCATACGACGATCGCCAGGCCATCCCTTTCGCATTCATAAGGCTCCGATGCGCATCACGCTCATGGCCATCATGACATCACCAAGCATGACATCACGATGTCACCAGCCGACGTCCGCGCATGTTGCCGCTGCCGCCCCTTTGCGGTAGTGGAGAGACGGCCTTGTCCAAGCTCTGATACTTTCGATCGATCGTCCGTCGCGAGGAACGTCCGTGCCGAACACCAACCGCCTCAGCCTGAAAAGCCTCCTCACCGTGGGAAGCGCGATCGTTCTCGTCGCGGTTGAGCTCTTGTGCGTCGCGCTTGCCGGCGGATGGGCCCTTGCCGGGCTGTTCCAGCTCGGCACCACGGTCGAGTATATCTTCATGGGCCTATTCACCCTGCTCGCCCTGTGGGCGATCGTCGCCTTCGCGCGCAATGCCCTGAAGGTCGAACCGATTTTCGGATCGGATTCCCGCGGGTAATCGGCGTCCGTCACGGGTCCGGCAACGTGCGACCATGCTCGCGCCACGATTGCAGGCAAAAGGGCTACTATAACCCCGCGTTGTTCCCCAGCCCTGTTGAAACGGCTCCATGGATCCAAGCAAAGCGCTCTTCAACCGCCGCACCTTCCTCGCCTCGGCGACCGGCGCTGCCCTCGTGGCAGCCACGGGCCTCCCGTCCAGGGCCGCCGCGAATGGCCTGAAGCTCGGCACAGCCGCTCCGTTCTCCTATGAAGCCCTGATCGCCCGGGCAAAGGACATGGCCGGCCAGCCCTATGTGGCGCCCAGGCGCCCGCCCGGGGATGTCCTCGACAAGCTCACCTATGAGGAACACGGCAAGATCCACTTCAATACGGATCACGCGCTGTTCGGCGAAGGGCCAGGCCGCTATCCCGTCACCTTCTTCCATCTTGGCAAGTTCTTTCAGACCCCGGTCGCGATGCATGTGGTGTCGAAGGACGAGGCCCGGGAAATCATCTACGACGATTCCTATTTCAACATGCCGCCGGACAGCCCGGCGCATGCCCTGCCCCCCGGCAGTGGGTTCTCCGGCTTCCGCTTCCAGGAAAGCCGCTTCGACGACAAGTTGGACTGGCGACGCAACGACTGGGTGGCCTTCCTCGGCGCCTCCTATTTCCGCGCGATCGGCGAATTGTTCCAATACGGCCTCTCCGCCCGCGGCATCGCCATCGATGTAGCCGTTGCGGGGAAGCCGGAGGAATTTCCCGACTTCACCCATTTCTATTTCGACACCCCGGCCGAGAACGGCGATACTGTCACCGTCTACGCGCTCCTCGATGGCCCGAGCGTGGCCGGCGCCTACCGTTTCGTGATGAACCGCACGTCCGGCGTCATCATGGATATCGACACCCACATCTTCCTGCGCAAGGACGTAGCGCGCCTTGGCATCGCGCCGCTCACCTCGATGTTCTGGTACGGCGAAGCGAAAAAGCCCACTGCCGTGGACTGGCGCCCCGAAGTCCATGATTCCGACGGCCTGGCCCTCTGGACAGGCAGCGGCGAGCGCATCTGGCGGCCCCTGAACAACCCGGGCCGCACCGGCGTCTCCGCCTTCGGCGATGACGACCCGCGCGGCTTCGGGCTTTTGCAGCGCGACCGAGCCTTCGAACACTATCTCGACGGTGTCCACTACGAGCGGCGACCGAGCCTCTGGGTGGAACCGCTCGGCGAGTGGGGCAAAGGCGCGATTGAACTCGTCGAGATCCCGACCGACGACGAGATCCACGACAATATCGTCGCCATGTGGGTCCCCGAGGGCGACGCCAAGGCCGGTGCCAGCTACCACTACGCCTATCGCCTGCATTGGCGCGCCGATGAGCCGTTCCCGACACCGCTCGGACGCAGCATAGCGACGCGGCTCGGCAATGGCGGCCAGCCCGGGCAGCCCCGTCCGAAGGGCGTGCGCAAATTCATGGTGGAGTTCATCGGTGGGCCGCTCGCCAACCTCCCCTACGGCGTCAAGCCGGAGGCGGTGCTCTGGGCTTCGCGCGGCACGTTTTCCTACATCTTCACGGAAGCCGTGCCCGATGACGTGCCGGGTCACTGGCGCGCCCAGTTCGACCTGACGGTCGAAGGCAGCGATCCCGTCGACATGCGCCTGTTCCTGAAAGCAGGCGACAAGGTTCTGACGGAAACCTGGCTTTACCAGTACAATCCCTTCGGTAATGTCTGATTTCGAGACGCGTTCCTTCGGGCGCATCCGCCGAGAGTAAGTATCGTGTCCCTACTGAACCGACGTATGCTTGGCCAGATCATGGTCGCGGGCCTCGCGGCCCAAGCGCTTGGAACAGCCGGCCTGAGCACTGCTGCCATCGCGCAGCAGGCCGGTGGGCTGAAGTTCGGCCGTTCCCGGCCCTTCTCCTATGACTGGCTGCGCAAATATGCGGCCGACCTCGCCGCCAAGCCCTACCAGTCGCCCCCGCGGCCTGACCCCGCGATCGTGTCCAGGATCGACTACGACGCCCACGGCAAGCTGAAATTCAAGACGGACTACGCCCTCTTTGCCGATGGCAAGTCGCCCTTCCCCATCACCTTCATGCATGTGGGGCAGTTCTTCCCGAAGACCGTGCAGATGTTCGCGGTCGCCGGCGGCAAGGCGCGGGAGATCCTCTACCAGCCCGACTATTTCACCATGAACGAAGACCATGTCGCCCAGAAACTGCCCGCCCAGCCCTCGGCTTTCGCCGGCTTCTGGGTGCGCGAGCCGGGCAAGGACTGGGCAGACAAGGAGCCTTGGGTCACCTTTCTCGGCGCGTCCTATTTCCGCGGGGTGGGCGAACTCGGCCAGGTCGGGCTGTCGGCGCGCGGCATCGCGGTCACGCCCGGCGCAGGCGTGCCGGAGGAGTTTCCGGATTTCACCGCCTTCTGGTTCGTGCCCTCCCCGGCCGACAGCGATTCCGTGACGGTCTACGCCCTCCTCGACGGGCCGAGCCTCGCCGGCGCCTATCGCTTCGTCATGCACCGCACGCGCGGCGTCGTGATGGACATCGATGCTCGGCTTTTCCTGCGGCAACCGATCGCGCGGATCGGCATCGCGCCCTTGACGTCGATGTATTGGTTTTCCGAGACGGCGAAGGCGGCGGCGGTGGACTGGCGGCCCGAGGTGCATGATTCCGATGGCCTCGCGATCTGGACAGGCTCCGGCGAGCGGATCTGGCGCCCCCTGAACAACCCGACCTCGATCGTCATATCGAGCTTCCTCGACAACAACCCGCGCGGCTTCGGCCTGATGCAGCGCGATCGCGACTTCGACAATTACCAGGACGGCGTACGCTACCAATTGCGCCCCTCCGCCTGGGTGGAACCCAAGGGGAGCTGGGGCAAAGGCTCCGTACAGCTCATCGAACTGCCGACCGACGACGAGATTCACGACAATATCGTCGCCTATTGGAACCCGGCCGAGCCGACCAAGGCCGGCGACGCGCTCGATTTCGCCTACCGTCTGCACTGGCTGGCCGACGAGCCCCATCCCTCGCCGCTCGCCCGCTGCATCGCGACGCGGCTCAGCGGCGCCAATACGCCGGGGCAGCAGCGTCCGGAGGGCGTGCGCCGCTTCATGGTGGAATTCGCGGGCGAGCCCCTCGCGGCACTGCCGCCGAATGTCGCACCGGAGCCTGTTCTGTGGGCTTCACGCGGGGAGTTCAGCCGCGCCTTCACCCAGCCGGTACCCGGCAACAATCCCGGACGCTGGCGGGCGCAGTTCGACCTTGCCGTCAACGGCACCGACCCCGTCGACATGCGCCTGTTCCTGCGGTCCGGTGACGCCGTCCTCAGCGAGACCTGGCTTTACCAGTACCGCCCGTTCTCATGACGGTCGCGATGGGCCGCGCAGGTCGCGGCCGATCGCCGAATGCGCGTGGCCGTCCCTCCCAGCGGCAGGACGCGCATTGACTCTGCCTTCGTCTCGTGATGAGTTTTGTTACGTTAGAACATTTCCCCGTTGATCGCATGGTTCCGCACCACCATCACCACCACCCCGTCGCTCTCACGCCAACGGCCTCGCTTCTGCGCATTTCGGCCTGGCAGCGCCTTGCCATGTGCGCCGTGCTGATCGCGGTCTTGTGGGCGGCGGTGGCACTGGTGTTGGGATGAGCGCCCTGTCCGCCAACGCGCCCTCATCGACGACCGCGAAACCCGTCATTGGCTTCGACGATGTCACGTTGGGCTACGACCGCCATCCGGCCGTCCATCATCTCAATGGGGGGATTGCGGCAGGAAGCCTTACGGCTATTGTCGGTCCGAACGGCGCCGGCAAATCCACGCTGCTCAAGGGTATCATGGGCGCGCTGCGGCCGCTCGACGGCGGCATCCGGCTGGGCTGCCGGCGCGCCAATATCGCCTATCTTCCGCAGGCGATGGACATTGACCGCAGCTTCCCGATAACCGTCTTTGACCTCGTGGCCATGGGGCTGTGGCGGCAGGCCGGCCTCTTCGGCGGGATCGGCCGCGCCCAGCGTCGGGCGATCGAGGAGGCTTTGGCCGCGGTCGGACTGTCCGGGTTCGAACGGCGCACCATAGGCACACTCTCCGGCGGACAGATGCAGCGTGCGCTTTTCGCGCGCCTCTTGCTCCAGGATGCCGAGCTCATCCTGCTCGATGAGCCTTTCACCGCCATCGATGCGAAGACCACGCTCGACCTCATCGATCTCGTGCATCGCTGGCACCGTGAAAAGCGCACGGTGGTCGCAGTGCTGCATGACCTCGACCTCGTGCGCCGCGCTTTTCCGGAGACGCTCCTTCTGGCGCGCGAACCCGTCGCCTGGGGCGCGACCCAGGACGTGCTCATCGCGGATAATCTGCTGCGCGCCCGCAGGATGATCGAATCGCATGATCCGGATGCGGCCTACTGCGAACGGACCGCTGCCTGACATGCTGTACGATCTTGTCCTGGCGCCCTTTGTCGAATTCGACTTCATGCGGCGCGCCCTCGTCGGCACGCTGGCCCTTGCCCTGGGCGCTGGCCCCGTCGGCGTCTTCCTGATGCTGCGCCGCATGAGCCTGACCGGCGACGCCATGGCCCATGCCGTGCTGCCCGGCGCCGCCGTCGGCTACCTTCTCTACGGGCTCTGGCTGCCGGCCATGACGCTCGGCGGTCTCATCGTTGGCTTCGCAGTCGCGCTGCTGTCGGGCCTCGTCGCCCGTGTCACGGCGCTCCGGGAAGATGCCTCCCTCGCCGGCTTCTACCTGATATCGCTGGCCCTCGGCGTCACGCTCGTCTCGCTGCGCGGCTCGAATGTCGACCTGCTCCATGTCTTGTTCGGCTCAGTGCTTGCCCTTGATGATGCCGCGCTCATCCTGATCGCCGGCATCACCACCGTCACGCTCGTCGCGCTCGCGCTGATCTATCGCCCGCTGGTGCTGGAATGCGTCGACCCCACCTTCCTCGCCTCGGTGAGCCGGGCCGGTGGGCCGAGCCACCTCATTTTTCTGGCCTTGGTCGTGCTCAATCTGGTGGGCGGCTTCCAGGCCCTCGGCACCCTTCTCGCCGTCGGGCTGATGATGCTCCCGGCGACCAGCGCCCGCCTGTGGACCTCGGAGATAACGGGCCTGATCGTGCTGGCGACACTGATAGGGATGCTGTCCGGCCTCGTCGGAATCATCATCTCCTATCACACCAGCCTGCCGACCGGTCCCTGTATCATCCTGGTCGCCGGCGGCGTGCACATTGCCTCGCTCGTCTTCGGCCGAGCAGGCGGACTCATCTGGCGCCTCATACCGCAGCGCCACCTCACGGCCTGACCGTTCGCGGCGCCCGCGATCGTCGAAGGCATTCGATCTCCCACAAGGCCAACCCTCGCTGGCCTGATGGTTTTGAAGGACAAACCATGCCCACGAAGCGCAATGTTATATCATTTGGAATGGCTGCCCTCGTCATGGGCGGCCTGTCCCTCGCTCCATCTCCGTCATGGGCGGCCGACACCCCTTTGCCGGTGGTGGCGAGCTTCTCCATCCTGGGTGATTTCGTGCGCAACGTCGGTGGCGACCGGGTTGCCGTCGAGGTGCTGGTCGGGCCGGACGGCGACGCCCATGTGTTTTCACCCTCGCCGGCCGACGCGCGCAAGGTTGCCGCGGCCAAGCTTGTGGTGGTCAACGGCCTCGGCTTCGAGGGATGGATGCCGCGCCTCGTCAAGTCCGCGGGCTCGAAAGCGCCGCAGATCGTCGCGACCAAGGGCATCACGCCCCTGAGCGGCGAGGATGATGATGATGACGGCCATGATCACGGCAAGGGCGGCCATAAGGCCGGGGCCAAGGAGGCCCATGGACATGCCCATAAGAACGATCATGGGCACGACCATGGCCCGGATGATCCGCACGCCTGGCAGTCGGTTGCCAATGCCGCAATTTATATCCGCAACATCCGTGACGGGCTGATCGCCGCCGACCCTGCCGGCAAGGCGGTCTACGAGGCGAATGCCGCGCAATATCTCGACAAGCTCTCCGCGCTCGACGCGAAAGTGAAGGCGGCGATCGCCTCCATTCCGGAGGACCGCCGCCGCATCGTCACCTCGCATGACGCCTTCGCCTATTTCGCCAACGCCTATGGGCTGAAGGTGCTGCCGCCGCAGGGGGTTTCATCGGAGACGGAGGCATCCGCGAAGGATGTCGCGGCGATCATCCGGCAGATCAAGGCGGAGAAGATTCCGGCGGTCTTCCTGGAGAACATCAGCGATCCTCGCCTGATGAACCAAATCGCCAAGGAAACCGGCGCCCGGATCGGCGGCACCGTCTATTCCGATGCCCTGTCGGGACCGAGCGAACCGGCGCCGACCTATATCGATATGATGGAACATAACGTCAAAGCTTTCACCGACGCGCTCAAGCCATAAGAGCCCATCCGTCGGCCGCGTATGGAGCCTCGGTGTCCGGCCGGCGACGGGGCTTGAGCCGGCCGCCTCGGGTGAATATGTAAGCGCCAGCAGTTGTCCCGACGGGCCGGCGCCTGGCCGACCCCCGACGCTGGCGCGGACCGCGCCCAGCGTCTCCATTTTAGCGGAGCCACCATGTCGGATAAGATCCCCGTTACCGTCCTCACCGGCTATCTCGGGGCGGGCAAGACGACGCTTTTGAACCGCATCCTCTCCGAACCGCACGGCAAGAAATTTGCCGTCGTGGTCAACGAGTTCGGCGAGGTCGGCATCGACAACGACCTCGTCGTCGGTGCCGACGAGGAAGTCTTCGAGATGAACAACGGCTGCATCTGCTGCACCGTGCGCGGCGACCTCATCCGCATCATCGACGGGCTGATGAAGCGCAAGGGCCAGTTCGACGCGATCATCGTCGAGACGACGGGCCTCGCCGATCCCGCGCCCGTCGCGCAGACCTTCTTCATGGACGAGGACGTCTCATCGAAGACGCGGCTTGATGCCGTCGTCACCGTGGTCGATGCAAAATGGCTGACCGAGCGTTTGAAGGACGCGCCCGAGGCGAAGAACCAGGTGGCCTTCGCCGATGTCATCATCCTGAACAAGACCGACCTCGTGACGCCTGAGGAATTGTCGGCGGTCGAGGCGCAGATCCGCGCCATCAATCCCTATGCGAAGCTGCATCGCACCCAGCGCGCAAGCATCGACATCGCCGAAGTGCTCGGCCGCAACGCCTTCGATCTCGATCGGGTGCTGGAGCTGGAGCCGGACTTCCTGGAGGAAGGCCATCACCATCACCATGATGAGGATGTGAAGTCCGTATCCTTCACGATCCCTGGCGATGTCGACCCGGCCAAGTTCATGCCCTGGGTCAACGATCTCGTCCAGCAGGAGGGCGCGAACATCCTGCGCTCCAAGGGTATCCTCGCCTTCCAGGGCGAGCCCAAGCGCTTCGTCTTTCAGGGCGTGCACATGATCCTCGACGGGGATCTGACCCAGGATTGGAAACCCGGCGAGAAACGGCAATCGAAGATCGTCTTCATCGGCCGCAATCTCGATCGGGAGGCGCTGAACAAGGGCTTCCTTGCCTGCGCGGCCTGATCGGTCTAGCTCTGCTCCAGCGCCCGCGATCGGGCCGGCCACAAGAGCCGTCCCGCTACCCGGGCCGACGTTGTAGCCGCCGGAACTGAAGAGACACTATGACCCTTGCCCCCGCTCCGTCCCAATCCCTCGCCGAGCATGTCGTGGCCGTGGAGGCCGGCGCCCATGTCATCGGTCTGGCCTGGCTCGGACCGAAGGCGGCTTTCGCCCTGGCCGACGGCCGGGTGCTCCTGACCGACGGGCGTGAGGCGGCGCGTGTGGCCCCCCACCCCGGTGGCGGCATCCTCGTTGCCGCTCGGGCGGGCGACACGCTGATCACCGGCGGGGACGACGGGCGTGTCGTCGCCACCGCCCCTGATGGCACAAGCGCCGAGCGCGGCAAGGAGCAAGGCCGCTGGATCGACGCGGTCACCGGCGGCCGCGACGGGGCCATCGCCTGGAGCGCGGGCAAGACGGTGCGCACGCGCGACGGCAAGGGCCAGTTGCGCTCCTTCACCGCGCCGACCACGGCGCAGGGCCTGGCCTTCATGCCCAAGGGCTATCGCCTTGCAATCGCCCACTACAATGGCGTGACGCTCTGGTTTCCCAATACCGATGCGACGCCCGATGTGCTGGCCTGGAAGGGATCGCATCTCGGCGTAACGGTCTCCCCGGACGGCCAGTATGTCGTCACCGCCATGCAGGAGAATTCCCTGCATGGCTGGCGGCTCTCCGACCGGAAGGATATGCGGATGAGCGGCTATCCCAGCAAGACGCGCTCCCTGTCCTGGTCGCATGACGGCAACTGGCTGGCGACGTCGGGCGCGGAGGCGGCCATCATCTGGCCCTTCGACAAACAGGGCCCGATGGGGCGCGCTCCGCGTGAATGCGGCGTCCGGCCGGTGCGCGTGGCTCGTGTCGCCTTCCATCCCAGAGCGCTGGTGCTGGCCAGCGCCTATGAGGATGGCACCGTTCTCCTCATCCGCCTGACGGATGCTTCGGAGCTTCTGGTGCAGAACGCCACCGGCGCGTCGATCACCGCGCTCGCCTGGGATGACAGCGGCCGCAGCCTTGCCTTCGGCGATGAAGCCGGCAACGGCGGGCTGTTCACCCTTCCGAGCTGACGCGCGATGCGGTTCGGCCTGTTCGGACGCAAGGACAAGCGCGGCGAAAACCCGGCTCTGGTCGCGATCAAGCTTTTGGTGCGTGAGATCGCGGGCCTGTCCGAGGACACGGTGATCGCGGCCAATGAAATCATCTGTGCCGACCCTTCCTGCCCCGGCACCGAGACTGTCGTGCTGATCATGGAGCCGGGCCAGGAAACGCGCGCCATCAAGATTTCGCTGGCCGCCGACGAGATCACCCGCGCCGACGTGGAAGCGGCGCTGTCTGAAGCACGGGACGCATCCTAGAGGCTGTCAGGCTCCATACCCCTAGCCCTTCTCATGGACGCCAGGGTGATCCCTCCCCTTCAGGGGAGGGTGGCCTCGCGTCAGCGAGGTCGGGTGGGGTCACGAGGCCGGGGGCGATGTCCCGCTGGCCACGTAGCTGTTGCCATCTTCCGGCGGGTCGGCAACAGGTCGACCCCACCCTGCGCCTTCGGCGCCACCCTCCCCTTCAGGGGAGGGATCAGCGCGGCGGATGAGAGCCGTAGCTTGGCGACTGCCACTGACTTGATGACGTGCGGGTATTCCGACCGATACCATTCCTTAACCCTGTGCTTTAAAAGATCAGGGCATGATCTCCAGAACGCCATGATCTCCAGAACGCTTGGCCTCGCAACCGGTCTCCTTGCTGCCGTCGCCGGCACGCAGGCGCCTGAATTCGCGCAGCAATATCGCCAGCGTCTCGGCGGAGCGATCGACGAGCTGAAGGGGGTGGTGCAGCGATTCGATACGGACGCGAGCGCGGCGGGCATCGACCGCGGCGAGGCCCTGAAGCGTCTCGCCCAGAGCGGCGACGGCTTCACGGCCCGCCATGGTGCCAGCATGGCTCAGGTCACGGGGCGTCTCGCGCGGCTGGAGGATCAGCAGCAGGCCTTTCGCGAAGCAGGGCCCCTGTGGCGCCTCGTGGTCTTCGCGCAATCCGCGGATCCCGACATCACGCGCAACACCTGGCAGGATTTCGAGCCCGCGACACCGGTGACCGCGGAGAGCTTCACCATCGGTGGGCTCGCGTTCTTCGCCGGCTATGGCTTTATCCGCGCCTTCGCGAAGCCGTTCCATCGCCGCCGACGGCGCCCGGCCGCAACGCGCGCTTGAGAGGGGCCCTCAGCGCTGCGCCGGGAACACCACGAAGAAGCCAAGGCCATCACGCGCCGGCAGCGGCAAAAGCCGTTCCACGACGCCGCGGCGCTTGCCGTCCAGCAACAGCCGGCCGACCGGCTGGAAGAGCGTCTCGCCGCTGGTCGGCGTCGCGGGATCGATCAGGATGGCGACGCTGCGGACGGGGCGGCCGCCACGGCCTTCAAGCAGCGCGAGGAGATGAGCCTCGGCATCCAATCGGACCTTGCCCCTGAGATCGATGACCGCCTCCGCGTCGTCGCGGCCCAGCCCTCCCCGCAGCTTGTCGGCGTAGAAGTCGTCAAAAAACGGCATCAGTCCACTCAGTCCTTGCGGGCGACGAAACGGCACCGGGTCACCCCGTGCGGCCGTTCCGGCAGGCCCTGTTTGCGCCATCAGGATGGCTGGGAAAAGTTGCGGATTGTCCAAAGGGACGCCCGCCTTTTCCGGCAAAGCGACAATTCACCCTGCCACTATGCGTCGCTTTTTTCAGCGCACAATAACGTTCTTGAACTGCCAGGGGTCGTCGAGGTCGAGATCCTCCGGAAACAGGACGCCCCGATCCTTGAGCGGCGTCCAGTCGGTATAGGTGCCGATGACGGATCCGAGATACGGCCGCTGCACCTCAAGACACCGGCGATAATCCATCTCATCGGCCTCCACGATGCCGCGATCGGGATTCTCGAGCATCCAGACGATACCCGCCAGAACCGCCGATGTGACCTGCAGGCCCGTGGCGTTCTGGTAGGGCGCAAGCGTCCGCGCCTCCTGGATGGAGAGCTGCGAGCCATACCAATAGGCGTTCTTGCCGTGGCCGTAGATGAGGACGCCCAGTTCGTCGATGCCGTCCAGAATCTCGTTCTCGTCGAGGATGCGCCACTCCGGCTGAGGCTGCCACTGCGCACCGGCCATCTCGTCGAGCGACAGCACAGCGTCGTCGCAGGGATGGTAGGCGTAGTGGCATGTGGGGCGATAGGCGACCTTATCTCCATCACGCACCGTGAAGTAGTCAGAGATCGAGATCGCCTCATTGTGTGTGATGAGAAAGCCGTACTGCGCCTGCGGCGTCGGCGTCCAGGAACGCACGCGCGTCCCGGCGCCGGGACGCATCAGATAGATCGCGGCGCCGCAACCCGTCTCATGACGGCGCCCTTCCGGCGGCAGGTCTTTCTCGTGGCTGCCCCAGCCGAGTTCCGCGGGCTGCAGTCCCTCGCCGACGAAGCCCTCGACGGACCAGGTGTTCACGAAGATCCCGCGCGGGCGCGGCGACTTGGCGCGCTGCGTATCGCGCTCGGCGATATGGATGCCCTTGACCCCGACACGCTGCATCAGCCGCGCCCACTCCTCGCGGCCAGCCGGTGCACCCGCATCGATGCCAAGATCCGCGGCCACATTGACGAGGGCCTGCTTCACAAGCCAGGAGACCATGCCGGGGTTGGCCCCGCAGCAGTTCACGGCCGTGACCCCACCGGGCCGGCGGCGACGCAGGTCGAGCAGGCTCTCCCGCAGGGCATAGTTCGAGCGCTCGGCCACGCTGGCGTGCGGGTTGGCGTAAAACCCGGCCCAGGGCTCCACCACCGTGTCGATATAGAAGGCATCGACATCCCGGGCGAAGTCCATCATGGCGACCGACGAGACATCGACCGACAGGTTCACGATCAGCCCGCGGCCGGGACCCTGCGTGAGCAGTGGCGTCAGGATTTCGCGAAAATTGTCGGGCGTGAGAGCACGCGCGATGAAGTTGAGTCCACGCTCCTTCGCCAGGCCACGGATGTCCCCCTCAGGGGCGATGATCGTGAACTTGGCCTTGTCATGCGCGAGATGCCGCTCGAGCAGCGGCAGGACACCCCGACCGATGGAGCCGAAGCCCACCAGCACGATAGGGCCGTCGAAACGGGCGTGAACAGGCCAGTCTGTCATTCTTTCTCTCCTCGGCGCTGGCGCGCCGTTACATGGGGCGGACGGAAGGAAGTCCAAATCCTCCGGTTGGATAGCGTATAGCCACACTCATCGAGATCACGCAGCCTGCGCAACCTCAATGTCGACGGGTACCGATAGCAGCTTGCCGGTAGCAAAGACCAGACCACATGCGTTTTCGAGCGCGCCGGCCCTGAGTTCGCAGGCGAGAAAGCGCTCGGGCTCGTAAGGACCAGGCAGGCTGAGCGCCGTCGTCCGTCCGGCGGAGAAGCCAAAGCGCCGGTAATAGGGGGCATCGCCCACCAGGACAACCGCACCATGGCCGAGCGCCGCGGCCCGCCCGAGCGCCTCATGCATGAGCGCGGAGCCAAGCCCGCTGCCCTGCCGCTCTGCGCTCACGGCCAGCGGCCCGAGCAGCAGCGCCTCATGGGCGGACGTCGTGGCGATGGACCACAGGCGCAGCGTGCCGACAAGCGCGCCGTCGGCATCGATGGCGCTGAGCGCGAGGCCCTGCGCCGGCCGGCGACCTTCCCGCAAACGCTCGCAGGTCTTCATGAAGCGGCCGGGCCCGAACGCCCGGTCGAGCAGACCCTCGCGCGCCGGAATGTCGGCGGTGATTTCATCGCGGATCATGATCATGGTCGTGGCTCCTTCGCGCACGCCGTGGGAGCGCCATCGGCCGCACGTCACCCCGCTGGGCCGCATACCGGCCATCAGGATGTCGTGGAGCCAATGCGATCTGATAACATCAGATCGCCGCTCGTCGTTCTTGTTTGCCTTTATGGAAATCGGGCCGCCGGCGCCTGCCGGCAGCTAGAGCAATTCCCGCGGAAGTGTGTAGCGGTTCCGCGTCCGGAATTGCGTAAAGCCAAGGAGACAGAGCCTTTCCGGCGAACCGGATTTCGCCGGAAATGCTCTAGCGGCGCCGGAATCCAGCTCGCTGCGTCCTGGACACCGCGCGCGCGGCCGGGCGATGCCGGCCGCGCCTGAAGCGCTCTCAGATATGGTAGGATCGCAACGGCGGGAAGCCGTTGAAGGCCACCGCCGAGTAGGTCGTGGTGTAGGCACCAGTCCCTTCGATCAAGACCTTGTCGCCGATGGCGAGACTGACCGGCAGGGCGTAAGGCGTACGCTCATAGAGAACGTCCGCCGAATCGCAGGTCGGACCGGCAATGATGCAATCGCTCATCTCGTCGCCGTCGTGCGGCGTACGGATCGGGTAGCGGATCGCCTCATCCATGGTCTCCGCCAGGCCACCGAACTTGCCGATGTCGAGGTAGACCCAGCGGATATCCTCCTCGGCGCTCTTCGTGGAGACGAGGACGACCTCGGCCTCGATGATGCCGGCATTGCCCACCATGCCACGGCCCGGCTCGATGATCGTCTCCGGGATGGCATTGCCGAAATGGCGCATCAGGCCTTCGAAGATCGACGAACCATAGGTCTCCACCGCGGGAACGTCGCGGAGATACTTAGCCGGAAAACCGCCGCCGAGATTGACCATCGACAGATGGATGCCGCGCTCGGCACAGGCACGGAACACACCCGCCGCCGAGGCGAGCGCCTGGTCCCAGGCTTGCGGATTGCCCTGCTGCGAGCCGACATGGAAGGAGACGCCGTAAGCCTCGAGGCCGAGACGATGGGCATGCTCCAGCACCTCGACCGCGAGCGAGGGCTCGCAACCGAACTTGCGCGACAGGGGCCATTCGGCGCCGGCACCGTCGCAGAGGATGCGGCAGAACACCCGCGATCCAGGTGCCGCACGCGCAACCTTCTCCACTTCGGCCGCGCAATCGACGGCGAAGAGGCGCACGCCCAGCTCGAAGGCACGCGCGACATCGCGCTCCTTCTTGATGGTATTGCCGAAGGAGATGCGGTCGGGCGTCGCGCCGGCAGCCAGCGCCATCTCGATCTCCACGACCGAAGCCGTATCGAAGGACGAGCCCAGCGAGGCGAGCAGCGACAGCACTTCCGGTGAAGGATTGGCCTTCACCGCGTAGAACACGCGGCTGTCAGGCAGCGACCTGGCAAAGGCCATGTAGTTGTCGCGGACGACCTCAAGATCGACCACCAGGCAGGGGCCGTCTTCGCGTCGGTTACGCAGGAATTCGCGAATGCGCTCTGTCATGGCACTCTCCCAAAAAATCACAAGGGGCGCGTCTTGCGCCCGGCATGATGCGGAGACAGCTATCCACGCCGACGCGCTGTGGAGACGCGACGACGGTGACGGCTGTTAACCGACCGTGCTGCCTTGGATTGGATGGGAAAACTCCCTCCGCACGCCCGGCAATGAAGGACAAGCCTCTTCGGTAGCCCGGGCCGGCCTGTGGAAAGCCGGCAGAGACCAAAAAAGCCCGTTCCGTCGTTGCTTTAAGCCGCGTCCCCCGCTTGAGAACGGGGTGCGCCGGTTTCGCCTCCGGCTGCCAGTCAAGTGTTCGGAACGAAGACCTGATGGGGTCTGGCGTTCCGGGCGGCTGTCCGGCCTCTTGTCCGGATGCCCACCGACTAGCACACGGCCACAGGCACGTGCGAAATAGGGCAGAGCGGTACATAGTGCGGTTCGCCGCCGAGCTCAAGGGGAGAATGAGGAAAAGCGAAAGAATTTTGCAGCGCGGCGTCCTGCCCTACCGAGGCCTCACGGGGCCTTCACTATCCTGCGAAATCTGATGGAATGCGCCTCTGATTGTCATTAGATGTGCGATCATCGCAACGGTCGCCTTCCAACGTTTGAGCCTGATGAAAAAGCTGTCGCGCCGCCGCCTTCTCGAACTGATGTCCGCCACCGCCCTGCTCTCCCCCACGATGGCGCTGGCCCAGACGTCTCCTGCGCAAACCGACACGTCCTCCGGCGGTGCGCCGCCGCAAGCGACCCCGCAATTCGTCTATGACGACGTGGTGCGGCGGGCCCGCGAGCTCGGCGCCGTGCCGTTCGAGCCCAACCCACCCCCCCTGCCGGAACCGCTCGCGCGTCTGGACTACGACAGCTATCGCGACATTCGCTTCCGCCCGGAGCGCTCCCTGCTCGCCCAGGGCGGTGGCCAGTTCCGCATGCAGATGTTCCACCCCGGCTTCCTGTTCAAGCGGCCGGTGACCGTGAACATCATCCGCGAGGGTGTGCCGACGCCGGTTCCTTATTCGGCTCAGCTCTTCGACTATGGGCGCAACAAGTTCGACAAGCCGCTGCCGGTTAATACGGGCTTTGCCGGCTTCCGGCTTCATTACCCGCTCAACGATCCGCGCGTCCATGATGAGCTCATCGCCTTCCTCGGCGCGAGCTATTTCCGGTTCCTCGGCCGCGACCAGCGCTATGGCCTGTCCGCGCGCGGCCTCGCCATCAACGCGGGTGGGGAGGAGGAATTCCCGTTCTTTCGCGAATTCTGGATCGAGAATCCGACCCCCGATGCAGAGCGGGTCGTGATCTATGCGCTGCTCGACAGTGCTTCCATCACCGGCGCCTTCCAGTTTCTTGTCTATCCCTCGAAGGAAACGGTCGTCGACGTCACCGCGACGCTTTTTCCGCGCAAGACGATCACCAGGCTCGGCATCGCGCCGCTCACGTCCATGTATTACGTGGGCGAGAACGACCGGCGCTTCCTCGACGAATATCGCCCCGAGCTGCATGATTCGGACGGGCTTCTCATCCATTCCGGCACCGGGGAATGGATCTGGCGCCCGCTGCGCAACCCGCGCGAGCTGGCGACCTCCGCCTTCGTGGAAAACAATCTGCGCGGCTTCGGTCTTCTGCAGCGGGACCGCATCTTCGAGCACTATCAGGACCTTGATCTCCACTACGAGCTCAGGCCGGGCTACTGGGTGGAGCCACGCGGCAACTGGGGCGAAGGCCATGTCGAGCTGGTCGAGATTCCGACCAATGAGGAGACGAACGACAACATCGTCGCGAGCTGGGTGCCGCGGACACCGGCCGAGCCGGGCCAGACGCTCGTCTACCGCTATCGAATCACGTCGCTTGGCAATGCCGACCAGCTCCATCCCGGCGGTCGGGCCTTGAATACCTATCAGACGAAACCGAAGGCCGCCGGGTCACCGGAAGAGGTGAAGCCCGGCACCCGACGCTTCCTGATTGATTTTGCGGGCGATGACCTCGCCTATTTCGCGCGCGATCCCAATCTCGTCGAGATCGACGCTTCCCTGTCAGCGGGACGCGTGGTGCGCAGCTATCTCGTGCCCAACCCGAAGGTGCGGGGCCTGCGCGCCGCCATCGACATCGAGGTGGAGCCCGGCCAGCAGGTCGATATCCGCGCCTTCCTTCGCTCCGGCAACCGTGCGCTCACCGAGACCTGGATCTTCCCCTGGAAGGCCGAGTGAACCGAGCGCTGCAATCACGCCCCGCGGCGTTCAATCACGGCGCCCGGGGACAAGGCGGCCTTCGCGCTGGAACGGCAGGGCATCCGCCTTACCCTCGGGCTCGCCGCGGCGGGGAGAGGTCGCGCCCGCCGTGGCCTATAGTGAAAAGCACTGCACCTCGCGCAAGAGCGCGATGAAGGCAGCGACCCCATGGGCGGCCGCGGCCTCCCCTTTGGCGGCTGTCGCTGCTGCCGCGTCGCCGACGACACCCGCCGGATTGAGATCCTGGGCCATCCAGGAAAATCCGGCCGGCCTGGGATGGCGCAGCCAGGTGTAGTCCCGCTCCATCTCTGCCGTGAGCGAGGGGAACGCCTCCGCCTCTTCCATGCGCACCTTGTCGGGATGGAAGGCGAGCATCAGCGACGTTTCTATGTCGCCGCCGTGAATGCCGTGGCGGATTTCCTCCGCGTCAAACAGGCCGGCGGGATAGCCGAACCGCTGCCAGGATACGGTGACGACCGTCAGTCCCCAGTTCGCACGCAGGCTCTGCGCGACGATGTCGACCACCGCGGAATTGCCGCCATGGGAGGAAACAATCACGAGCTTGCGGCAGCCCGCCCGGTAGACACTCTCGCCGATACCGCGCCAGGCAGCGATGGCGGCCTCCGCGGACAAGGTGAGCGTGCCTGAGAAGGCGAGATGTTCCGGCGAATGTCCGATGGACTGGATCGGCAAGAAGGAGACGGAGAGATCAGCCGGCAAACCGGCCGCAATCCGCGTGACATAGCCTTCCATGATCATCGCATCGGTGCCAAGCGGCAGATGCGGGCCATGCTGCTCCACCGCCGCGACAGGCAGGACGGCGATGACGTCTTCCATAGCCGCGCGATCGAAATCCGTTGTCGTCAGGTCCGCCCAGAAGGGAGATGGAAGCATGGCGCGATCCTTTTCCTCGAGCCCCTGCAATAGCGACCATTCCGAAAGCCCACAAGGATGGCGCTGCAAATGGCGCGCCCTGGCCCACGCGGCGTGGGCCGCACAGGTTCCTCCGCCGCTGATTGTCATTGCAACGTCATCACAAGGCACCCATTATTTCGGTGGCAATCTTTACGCGGCACGATCAACCGACCTTGTAAGTCCACACGCCGAGGAGAGTGCAGGCCCATGAAGCATCCCGTCGCCAAGAGCATCGGCTGGGCCCTCGTCTACGCCGCGCGCCTCCACCGCAGCCGGATCGGCGAGCGGCTCGCCTCCATGGGGCTGTTTCCCGGCCAGGAACAGGTGCTGCAGGCGCTGGCCTCCGGTGAGCCCACCACAATGGGCGAACTGGCCGACCTCCTCCGCGTCAAGCCGCCCACGGCATCGAAGACCGTCGCACGCCTCGCCGCGCAGGGACTTGTCGAGCGGCGGTCGGAGCCGGGCGATGCGCGCATCATCGTCGTCAGCCTGACGAAGGAGGGCGCCGAGAAGGTCGCTGCCATCGACGCCCTCTGGCGTGAGACCGAAGCCCAGTTGCTCGACGACCTCGATAGCAAGGACCGCAAGCGCCTTCGCAAACATCTCCGCAAGATGGCGAAGAACCTCTCCGGCAAAGGCCCGAATGGACGATCATTGCCCGGCGACGAGGATGACGACGCTGAACTGGATGAGCCGGTCGCCGCCTGAACGCGAGCAGGCGTCTTCGCCTGTGCAATCGCCCAGTGGCGGCTGCGTGTTATGCAGACGAGCCTTGCAGCCCGCGAAGTCGCGCAAGGTCTCGCGATAGCTTATCGTGGCGGGGAGTTGGACATTCGCTGATCTGGATGGCAGGCTTTATTGTTGTAGAGCCGCGATCATGGCTGCGAGCCTTGTGTTGAGAGTTCGCATCGCCGTGACCGGATTAATGAACGTGCAACGCGCAAAGGACGGCGAGGACGTCGTTGCCGAGGAATTCGTTGCCAAGGACTTGGTTGCCGAGGACTTGGTTGCTGAGGACATGGTTGCCATGGCCGAGCCTAGCCCGGGCGCCGGCCCATCGGCCTCGGCGCCGAAAGCGGTGTCACCCCCCGTCACCGGCAGCACACTGGTCGCCATCGGCCTTGGCCTGACGGCGGTCCTCGGCTTTGCCTGTATCGACACCTCGGCCAAATGGCTGAACCAGTATTTCGATCCGCTGCAGACGGCCTGGGTCCGCTATTTCGGCAGCGTGGTCTTCGTTCTGGCGCTGTTGAACCCTTTCACGCGGCCGGGAGTGTTCCGGACGAAGGCGCCGGGCTTGCAGGCTCTGCGCTCCGCCCTGCTGCTGGCTTCCACGGCGCTGAATTTTTTCGCCCTCGCCTATCTCGGCTTGCCGGAGGTGGCGGCGATCGCCTTCTCCAGTCCCCTGATGGTTGCGCTCCTTGCCGGCCCGGTGCTTGGCGAATGGGCCGGGCCACGCCGGCTCGCCGCCATCCTCGTCGGCTTCATCGGCGTGCTCATCGTCACCCGCCCGGGATTGGGCGGCTTCCAGCCCGCGGCACTTCTGGCCATAGCGAGCGCCTTCTGCGGCGCCTGGTACACCCTGAGCACGCGCATGCTCGCCTCCCGGGATTCTCCCGAGACCACGATGGTCTATTCCGGCGTCGCCGGCATCGTCGTCCTGACGCCGATCATGCCCTTCATCTGGGTCACGCCACCATCCGCCTTGGTCTGGCTGGTGATGGCGATCTGCGGCCTGGCCGGCGCGCTTGGGCACTGGTTCCTCATCCTGGCCTTCCGGCATGCGCCCGCGCCGGTTATCGCGCCCTTCAGCTACACCCATCTCCTGTGGGTTACGCTGTTCAGCTATCTCATCTTCAACGCCGTGCCGGACAGCTACACGATCGCGGGTGCCACGATCGTCGTCGCCTCTGGCCTTTACCTCATCCATCGCGAGCGCGTGGTCGCGCAACGCAAGCGCCGTGCCGCCACGCCGCCGGAGATCATTCCTTGACCGCACCGGTCATCGACGAGACATAGTGCTCGACGAAGAAGGAATAGAGGATCACCACCGGGAGCGAGCCAAGCAGCGCACCGGCCATCAGCGAGCCCCATTCATAGACGTCGCTCCGTACGAGCTCCGTCAGGACGCCGACCGGGACGGTCTTGTTCTCCGATGACTGGATGAAGGTGAGCGCGTAGATAAATTCGTTCCACGACAGGGTGAATGCAAAGATTCCGGCCGAGATGAGCCCCGGGATCGACAAGGGCAGCAGGATACGCGTCAGG
This sequence comes from Chelatococcus asaccharovorans, assembly GCF_003201475.1. Taxonomy (GTDB): domain Bacteria; phylum Pseudomonadota; class Alphaproteobacteria; order Rhizobiales; family Beijerinckiaceae; genus Chelatococcus; species Chelatococcus asaccharovorans. The sequence continues at coordinate 51,172 of NZ_QJJK01000011.1, forward strand.
ATCTGCCAGCGTGATGCCCCGTCGATCAGGGCACATTCCTCCAATTCATAGGGAATGGAGCGGAAATAGCCCATCAGGAGCCATGTGCAGAACGGCACGAGGAAGGTGGGATAGGTGAAGATCAGGGCGAGCTTGGTATCGTAGATGCCGAATCCGAAGACCATCAGCGCGAGCGGGATGAACAGGATCGACGGCGGCACGAGATAGGCGAGGAAGATGGCAAGGCCGACGACCTTCGCACCCGTGAAGCGCAGCCGCTCGATGGCATAGGCCGCGAAAACCGAGGTCACCAGCGAGACGAAGGTCGCGACGACGGATATGACGATCGTGTTCCACAGCCAGCCCGGATAGGACGTCTCGAACAGGAGGTAACGGATGTGATCGAGCGTCGGCCCGACCACCCAGAAGGGGCTGTAGTTGTTATAGTCCGTCAGCTGGTAGTTGGGCTTTATCGCCGTGATCGCCATCCAATAGAATGGAAAGAGCAGAACGATCATGAAGACGAGAAGCGGCAGATAAACGAGCACAACGCGGCGTGGCAACCGGTCGAGGTAGCGCATTCCGCCTTCATCGCCGGTTTCCGGTACTGATGAAATCTTGGCGGCTGATGCAACTGACATCGGCTTCACCTTTCCTTATTTTGAGCATCTGCGCTTCACGCAAGTCGCGAAAGCGCTCAATCGCATTGCCTTCACACGATTCACGAAAGCCGTTTCACATTGTTCCGGAACAGCTTCCGAACGCCGGTTACGCCGTCAGTCCGCCCCACCCTGCTGCCAGCGGCGACGTTGCAGGCCGAAATAGCTGAACAGGATGGCCGCCAGGAGGAACGGGATCATGGCGACCGCGATCGCCGCGCCCTCGCCGAGGTGGCCGCCGGGGATCGCGCGCTGAAAGCTCAAGGTTGCCATGAGATGCGTGGCGTTCAGCGGTCCGCCGCGTGTCAGCACATAGATCAGCTGGAAATCCGTGAAGGTGAACAGCACGGAGAAGGTCATCACCACCGCGATGATGGGCGTCAGCATCGGCAAGGTGATGTGGTGGAAGCGCTGCCAGCCCGATGCGCCATCGAGCGTCGCGGCCTCATGCAAAGACTGCGGAATGGTCTGCAGGCCGGCGAGCAGCGAGATCGCCACGAAGGGGATGCCGCGCCAGACATTGGCGGCGATCACCGAGGCGCGCGCATTGGTGGAATCGCCGAGGAAGTTGATGGGCGTCTCGATCAGCCCGATCTTGATCAGGAGCCAGGAGATAATCGAGAACTGCGCGTCGAAGATCCACCAGAACGCGATCGCCGACAGCACGGTCGGCACCACCCAGGGCAGGAGGACGATGGCCCGGAAGAACGCCTTGAAGGGCAGATGCTCATTCAGAATCAGCGCGAGCCACAGGCCCAGCGCGAATTTCAGGATCGATGCCGCGACCGTGTAAAGGACCGTGTTGAACACCGATAGCCAGAACACGTGATCGCCCCAGAGCGACACATAGTTGTCCAGGCCGATGAACACGCCGGCACGGCCGATCCGCGCGTCGGTGAAGGCCAGCCAGACGCCGAGCCCCAGCGGATAGGTGAGGAACACCAGCAAGAAGACTGCAGCCGGCAGCAAGAACAGGACACCGAGGAGATTGCGCCCCTGGCTAAGGTCAAACAGCCGTGCGGGCCTCCCCGCCTCGCTTCTCGTCATGGCGATACTCATGTGTCGCTCCTTGAATTCGTCATGCCGGCTGAAACAATTCTTGAGCAATTCTTGCCGACTGGCAGTGCCATGCGTGCTGCAACGGCGCACAAAGCGCCGTTCGGTCAGCAGCCTGAGCGCCCACCTGTCGGCGATCCGCGCAACTGCGCCGCAGGGCGCGGCTATTCGCTCGCATGCCGGATCCGGGCATACGCGTGTGTTCGGGCGAAGCTACGGGGCCGGCCCACGATGCACCTGCAACAAGTCAGAAACTGAGCATAGTTCGCGGGGGCCCTCGAAGGCGGCCCCCGCTCCTGTTCGTTGGCCAGCGAAATTCCGCCTCAGACCTTGTAATAGCGGTTGGCGCGCGTCTCGGCGCGCTTCGCCGCTTCTTCGGGCGTCCGCTGGCCGGTGGCGGCTTCCGCCACCATGTCGACCACCACATAATCCGCCATGACGGCCGCCGAGGCGTAGCCGAGCGGGCCGGCATAGCCGTTTGGCCGCAGCGTTTCCGAGGCCAGCGCATAGGGCGCGTGGATCGGGGTGGAGGTCCAGACCGGATTGGAGGCGAAAGCCTTCAAGGGCTGGCAGCAATAGGCGCTGGCCCCCGTCAGCCAGGCATCGAACTGCGGCTTGTCATACATGAACTGCAGATAGGCGAGCGCCGCCTTCGGGAACTTCGAATATTTGAAGATCACCGCGGATGTCGTCTGGTGCAGTTCGACCTTCTTGCCGACCGGCCCCACAGGGAAGTTGGTCGTGCGGATGTCAGCGGCGATCTCGGCGAGTTTGGGGTCGTTCTTCGCGGCGTAATACAGCGACACGCCGTTGGCCGTCACCGAAACCTCGCCCGCGAGGAAGGCACGGTTGTTGTTGACATCGAGCCAGCTCTCGGTGCCGGGAATGAAGGTCTGGTAGAGCTCGCGGACATATTTGAGCGCCGCGATCGTCTCGGGACTGTTGACGGCGACCTTGCCGTTCTCGTCCACCATCTTGCCGCCATGGCTCCACAAAACCCAATGGCAGAAATTGTTGCCGTCGCCGACCCCGTGACCCAGCGTAAAGCCGGTCGGATGGCCCTTGGCCTTCAGAGCCTTGCACATTTCGAGGAAGGCGTCGGTCTTGTCGGGGAAGGTCGAGAAGCCCGCGTCCTTCACCCAGCTGTCGCGATAGCAGACTGCGTTGCCGATCGCCGCCAGCGGCACCGCGATGAAGCGCCCGTCACGCTTGGCATAGCCTTCGAGGCCCTCATACCAGCCACCATATTTGGCACCGAGCGCGGTGGCGAAGTCGGTCACGTCGAGCAGCTTATCGGGATATTGCTGGGCATCGTCGAACCACACCCAGATGATATCCGGGCCGGACCCGACATTGGCCGCCACGGCCGCTTTGGGGCGGATATCCTCCCAGCTTTCCTTGTCGATACGGACCTCGACCCCGGTCGCCTCGGTAAATTTCTTGGTATTGGCGAGCCAGGCGTCTTCCTCGCCCTTCACGAAGGGGGACCAGCGCAGAACCCGCAGGGACGCTCCCTTTTCCGGCTCGTAAGTAGGGCTTTGTGCAAATGCTTGGGCACCGAGCAACGGCAACCCCGCGGCGCTCGCGGCCAGGCCGCCACCTGCAATCATGAGATCGCGCCTTGAAATCGTCATTAGCGTTCCTCCACGGAAAGCAGCCGTTCAAGCCGGCATCGCCTGCCCTCCCCGATTTTTGAAAATCAACGCGCCGGCAATCCCTTTCACCGTTTGATGGGCACCCCAGAAGCCGGCTCGCACACTGCATCGCCTGGTGTTCCAGGTTCAGACGCGGGACAAGCCTTCGCGCTTACGCGCCCATGCCCTCCTATGATGTCTGACAGGTGCAGCCACCCGCAGACGCTCTGCTGTCAAGAAAAGGGGGCATCACCGCATGGCGACGCCCCCTTGTCGTTTCAGATCCGGTTGCCCGTTTCCTGATCGAACAGGTGAACCAGGGCAGGATCAGGTGATAGAGGCAGCTTGTCGCCGGGGCCTACCGTGACACGCTCACGGAACACACCGACGATGTCCTGACCGGCGAGCTTGGCAAAAACCTGGGTCTCCGAACCCGTGGGCTCCACCACCGCGACATCGACAGGAATGCCCTTCTCGGCGTCGATGATGAAATGCTCGGGACGGATGCCATAGACCACCGGCCGACCGTCCGATCCCTGGGGGACCTCCTTCACGGGAAGCGCCACACCACTCTCGGTGACGACACGCGGGCTCCCGTCGGAAACGATCTTGCCCTTGATGAAGTTCATCGACGGCGAGCCGATGAAGCCGGCGACGAAGAGGTTCGCCGGACGATCATAAAGATCAAGCGGCGCACCCATCTGCTCGACGATCCCGTCGTGCATCACGACGATCTTGTCGGCCATGGTCATGGCTTCGATCTGGTCGTGGGTCACGTAGACCGTCGTCGTCTTCAGCCGCTGGTGCAGTTCCTTGATCTCGGTACGCATCTGGACGCGCAGCTTGGCGTCGAGGTTCGACAAAGGCTCGTCGAAGAGGAACACCTGCGGATCGCGCACGATCGCGCGGCCCATGGCGACGCGCTGGCGCTGGCCGCCCGAGAGCTGACGCGGATAGCGGTCGAGCAGCTTGGTCAGGCCAAGGATTTCCGCCGCGCGGTTCACGCGCTGCTGGATCTCGGCCTTGGGGGCGTTCTTGAGCTTCAGCGAAAAGCCCATGTTGTCGGCGACCGTCATATGCGGATAGAGCGCATAGTTCTGGAAGACCATGGCAATGTCGCGCTCTTTCGGCGGGACATTGTTGACCACGCGCTCACCGATGCGGATTTCACCGCCCGTGACACTTTCAAGGCCGGCCACCATGCGCAGGAGGGTCGACTTCCCGCAGCCGGACGGCCCGACCAAAATGACGAACTCGCCGTCGGTGATATCAATCGATACCCCGTGGATAACCGGCGTCGCGCCAAAAGCCTTACGGACCTCTCTGATTTCTACGGATGCCATCTTTGACTGCTGCCTCCACTTGCCGCTGTTACGGCCGCGCTTCCCCGCATGGCCTTCTTGAAAAGGGACCATACATGCACCACGCATGCCCATGCTAGGGATCATGCAATGCCTAGGCTAGCTATCACAACGACGAATTTCAATAATCTGACAAATCTGCCTAGGCCGCTTTGCGGGAGGCAGGAATCAGCCAAACCATAAGGGCTGGCACCCGGTCCGAAGTTTGGGCATGGTGCGGGCGAAAATGCCGGATATATCTGTCCGGCGCCTGTCCGGGAGAGCGGTGGGGCAAGGCCCCTGGCCGTCAATGAGGAGACGATCAGTGAGTGAGGTAACGACGAGCGATGGAGCGGGCGCCGTGGAGCTTTTGATGACCGCGCCGCTGCAATCCATCGTGGCGAAAAGCCTGACCGGGCGCTTCACGGTCCATAACCTGTGGGAAGCCGCCGACAAAGACGCCCTGCTCGCCGACATCGGCGGCCGTGTGCGCGGCATCGCCGCCGGCAGCGCTGTCGATGCAGCGCTCATCGACCGGCTGCCGGCGCTCGAGATCATCGCGAGCTTCGGCGTCGGCTACGACAAGATCGACGCCGCCCATGCCGCGAAAAAGGGGGTTCTCGTCACGAATACCCCGGATGTGCTGAGCGACGAAGTGGCTGATTTGACCCTCGGCCTCCTCTTATCCACCGTCCGCCAGCTTCCCCAGGCCGATCGCTATCTGCGTGCCGGCCATTGGCTGGAAAAGCCCTATCCGCTCACGGCGACGCTCGCCGGCCGCAAAGTCGGCATCCTCGGCCTTGGCCGCATTGGCAAGGCCATTGCCAGGCGCTGCGAGGCTTTCAACCTGCCGGTCGCCTACCACGGCCGCCGGCCGCAGGCGGATGTGACTTATCAATATTTCGATAGCCTGGTCGGCCTCGCCAAGGCCGTCGACGTCCTGATCGTCGTCATTCCCGGCGGCAATGAGACGGATAAGATCGTCAATGCCGAGGTTCTCGCGGCGCTCGGATCGAACGGCATTCTCATCAATGTCGCGCGCGGCAGCGTGGTCGACGAGAAGGCGCTTATCAAGGCCCTCGCTGACGGCACCATCCTGTCGGCCGGCCTCGACGTCTTCGAGAAGGAGCCGCAGGTCCCGGCGGAACTCGTCGCCATGGACCATATTGTATTGCTGCCGCATGTGGGCTCGGCGACCCATCACACGCGCGACGCCATGGGCCAGCTCGTCGTCGACAACCTCGTCTCGTGGTTCGACGGCAAGGGGCCGGTGACGCCGGTCGTCGAGACGCCCTGGCCGCGCAAGGGCTGAAGGCGACGCAACGACCGGACGGGAGGGCCGCCCGGTCTATCCGGGCCGCCCGCCGGCATGGCCGCCGGAATGCTCAGAGCGCGAAACCGCCATCGGCCAGATGCACCTGCCCGGTCGTGTAGCTCGCCTCATCCGAAGCGAGATAGACGGCAAGCCAGCCGATCTCGTCGGCCGTGCCGAGCCGTGCCATCGGCTGGCGATCGATGAAGGCCTGCCGCACCGCATCGATCGACTGGTTGGTCTGTGCAGCCAGGGTCGCGATGCGGTCGTCCAGCGAAGGCGATTCAATGGTGCCCGGGCAGATCGCATTGGCGCGGATGCCGCGCTTGATGAAATCCGCCGCAACCGCCTTGGTCAGGCCGACGACCGCCGCCTTCGAGGCCCCGTAGACGTAGCGGTTGGGGATGCCGCGCACGGATGAAGCGCCGGACGCGATATTGATGATCGAGCCCTTGCCCTTCTCCAGCATGCCGGGGATGAAGGCGCGGATGGTCCGGTGCATCGACTTGACGTTCAGGTCGAAGGAGAAATCCCAGTCGGCCTCGGAGCATTCGAGCACGCTGCCGTGGTGCACGAAGCCCGCGGCATTCAGGAGCACATCGATCGGCCCGATCTCCCTGGCAAGTGCCTCGACAGCCTCGGTCGAGCGCACATCGAGTGGCCGGCAGGTCGCCCCGTCGAGGCCCGCCAGCTTGGAGGCATCGAGATCCGTCGCGATGACCGTCGCCCCTTCACGGGCAAACAATTCGGCGCACGAGCGGCCAATCCCCTGGCCCGCCGCCGTTACGAGACATCTTTTCCCCGCCAGCCGTCCTGCCATGATCAGGCCTTCCTCACCCGTTGTCCTTGGTTGATTGGAGCGTCGACAGCGCGATGCGCTGCTGCCCGTCGGCATCGAAATTGGCGGGATCGAGCCAGGCCGCGAAGGTCGCGCGGCGCGCCGGCCATTCGCTGTCCAGCATGGCGAACCACGCGGTATCGCGGTTTTTGCCCTTCACGATCATGTGCTGGCGAAAGATGCCCTCGAAAGTGAAGCCGAAACGCACGGCCGCCCGGCGCGACGCGGCGTTCAGGGCATTGCACTTCCACTCGAAGCGGCGATAGCCCAGTTCATCGAAGACATAAGCCGCCAGAAGGGCGATCGCCTCGGTCGCCATCGGTGTCCGCTGCAGGAGCGGCGAGAACAGCACGTTGCCGACTTCGATGACGCCATGCGCCGGGCGGATTTCCATCAGCGATGCCCAACCCACCGCCTGGCCGTTCGCGGCATCGACCACGATATAGAAAAGTGCCTCTGACCGGTCCTCGCGCTCGGCCAGATAGGCCGTGAAATCTGCCTCGTCGGCGAACGGCCCCTGCATGAGAAAATCCCAGAGGCGATCATGCCCGGCGAGCGCCCGCCACAGATCCGGCGCGTGGCGCGCGGCCTCAAGCGGCTCAAGGCGGCAGTAGCGCCCCGGAAGAACCGTGCGTGCGGGCACGCCACGGGCAGGTGCGACGGATGCCGATGCGGTCGTCACCGGCCCGCTCATAGCTTGCGGCGCCCCTTGGCGAGGTCCTGCCGGAAGAAGCCGTTGATCTCCGGAAACGGAACGGCGGCGTCGTAGATCTCCAGGCTGCCCTGCGACAGCTTGCGTGCGGACTGCATGAAGCTGCCCCAGGCGACGCGGCAGAGGCCGGAACCGCCGCTGATGCACCGCACGCCAAGCTCCTCCAAGGCCTTCATGGTGAAGGGCGCATGGCTCGGCACCAGGATCTGCAGGCTCTTCGGCGCAACCGCCTTGACCAGGGCGGAGATCTGCTCACGCGACAGGAGACCCTGGGCATAGAGGCAATCGGCCCCGGCTTCGGCATAGGCGACGAGGCGGCGCAAGGCGTCGTCGAAAGAGCCTTCGCCAACCTGCAGGCTGTCGGTCGCGGCCGTCAGGACGGCACCCGCCGCGACATCGTCGATCGCCGCACGCGCCGCCGCGATGCGCTCGGCCGCGAGTTCGATGGGATAGAGGCGCCTGTTGGCGTCGTTGGTGAGATCTTCAAGCGTCAAGCCGGCGACACCGGTCGCCATGCACAGGCGCACGTTTGACGCAACGCCTTCCGGCTCGTGAGCATAGCCGGCCTCGAAATCCGCGCTGACAGGCAGATGCGTCGCGTCGACGATCTCGCGGATGTGATCCAGCATCATGTCCCGCGGCACGGCCCATTCCGTGTCGGGAAACCCTTGCGAGAAAGCAATGCCCGCACTGGTCGTCGACAGGGCCTTGAAGCCGAGATGCTGGAGATAGCGCGCCGTGCCAATATCCCATGGATGCGGCATGACGAAAATGCTGCTGGCCTCATGGAGCTTGCGCAAAGCCCGCCGCCGCTGTTGAACGGTTGTGGTCACGGCCCCCTCCCACAGTGTCTGTCGCCTTGACCGATATGTCCGGGACTATCGGCGCTTCACTGAAGAGATATCGACGGCACAAGCCGCACAACATCCCTCTAACGCGACAAGCGCCCCGCCCGACGCTGCCTACCCACGGATGAAGCACAGCTCCAGGCCCGCAGCAACACCCTCAGAACAAGGGCGCCTTGCACTGGGCGCGGAACTCGTTGCGAAACCGACAGGGATGATCTTCGGCCGCCGCGGGCGCATAAGCCCGCGGCAAGCCGATCCGGTCAGTGATTGTCGCGCGGCACGCCGTAGGTCTCGGCAACCCGCTGGTATTTGACCGCGGGCTTCAGCACCATGCCCTCGGACAATTGATCGACCATGCCGCGCTGGATTTCCTGCCATGGCGTCTGGCTCGCGGGGTATTTGTAGCCTCCCGCCTTCTCAAGCGCCGCGCGCCGCTCTGCCAGTTCCGCATCGGAGATGAGGATGTTGGCGCTGCGCTTCCCGAGGTCGATGCGCACCCGGTCGCCGGTCTTGAGAAGGGCGAGGCCACCGCCGGCCGCTGCCTCCGGCGAGGCGTTGAGGATCGAGGGCGAACCCGAGGTGCCCGACTGCCGGCCATCGCCGATGCAGGGCAGAGACGTGATGCCCCTCTTCAGGAGATAGGCCGGCGCCTGCATGTTGACGACCTCGGCCGCGCCGGGATAGCCGATCGGCCCGGCACCACGCATGAACAACACCGAATGCTCGTCAATGCCGAGCGATTCGTCGTCGATGAGCTTGTGATACTGCTCCGGGCCGTCGAACACGAAGGCCTTGCCCTCGAAGGCATTGGGATCTTCGGGATTCGTCAGGTAGCGGTCGCGGAACTCATCCGAGATCACACTCGTCTTCATGATGGCGGAGTCGAACAGGTTGCCCGACAGCACGATGAAGCCGGCGTCCTGCATCAGGGCCGTCTCGAAGCTGCGGATGACGTCGCCATCCGTCGCCGCGCGGTCGCGGCAGTTGTCGCCAATGGTGCGGCCATTGACGGTCAGGGCCTTCTCGCGGATCAGCCCATGCTTCATCAGCTCGCTGACGACGGCCGGCACACCGCCGGCCCGATGATATTCCTCGCCGAGATACTGGCCGGCCGGCTGCAGATTGACCAGGAGCGGGACCTCATGGCCAACCGTCTCCCAGTCCTTCACATTGAGTTCGACGCCGATATGCCGGGCGATGGCATTGATATGGACCGGGGCATTGGTCGAACCGCCGATGGCCGAGTTGACGACGATCACGTTCTCGAACGCCTCGCGCGTCATGATATCGGAGGGCTTCAGGTCCTCCCAGACCATTTCGACGATGCGCTTGCCGGTCTCATAGGCGATCTGGCCGCGCTCACGATAGGGCGCCGGGATCGCCGCGCAGCCCGGCAGGCTCATCCCCAGCGCTTCCGCGAGCGAGTTCATGGTCGATGCCGTGCCCATGGTGTTGCAGTGGCCGACCGATGGGGCCGACGAGGCGACGAGCTCGATGAACTGCTCGTAGTCGAGCTTGCCTTCCGCCAGAAGCTCGCGCGCCTTCCACACGACCGTGCCGGAACCCGTGCGCTCGCCGTGATGCCAGCCGTTCAGCATCGGCCCGCCGGACAGCACGATGGAGGGAATATTCACCGTCGCCGCCGCCATGATGCAGGCCGGGGTCGTCTTGTCGCAGCCCGTCGTCAGCACCACGCCGTCAAGCGGATAGCCATAGAGCACTTCGACAAGGCCGAGATACGCCAGGTTGCGATCCAGCGACGCGGTCGGGCGCTTGCCCGTCTCCTGGATCGGGTGGACCGGGAATTCCATGACCACGCCGCCGGCCGCCAGAATGCCCGCGCGCGTGCGCTTGGCCAGTTCGATGTGATGGCGGTTGCAGGGCGACAGATCCGAGCCGGTCTGCGCGATGCCGATGATCGGCTTGCCCGATTGCAGCTCCTCGCGCGTCAGGCCGTAGTTGAGGTAGCGCTCGAGATAGAGCGCGGTCATTCCCGGATTGTCGGGATTGTCGAACCATTGCCGCGACCGCAGCTTCGCTTTGGCCTGTCCGGAATTGCCCATCGCCGAGACCTCCCATTGATGCAGTGCCTGCGCTCCCGGGCGCCGGGACCGCTGATTTGATTGGCTCTAAAAATCATCAGCAGAAATGGCGCCTAAAATCAATCGTATGACGATTGCGTCCTGCACAAGGCTCGAATGTCGCGGAAGCCGCCCCGCAACCACAAGTCTGGCATGCCTTATGGCGTACGGCCCGGATTGAAACGCAGCCTGTGCCGCGCTACGCCTGAGCCCAGGAGGAAAACGCATGCCCACGATCGTTCCGGCTTTTGCCCGCATTGGTGAAGAAAATGCCTTCGCTGTCCTGGCGCGCGCCACGGCGCTCGCGGCGGAAGGCCGCGACATCATCAACCTGGGGATCGGCCAACCGGATTTTCCGACACCGCCGCATATCGTCGAGGCCGCCGTCAAGGCCCTGCGCGACGGACACCACGGCTACACGCCGGCGACCGGCATCCTGCCGCTGCGCGAAGGCGTCGCCGCCGACATCCACCGCCGCCTCGGCGTGACCGTCTCGCCCGATGCGATCCTCATCGTACCCGGCGGCAAGGTCACCATGTTCGCCGCGATCCTCATGTTCGGCGAACCCGGCGCGGAGATCCTCTATCCCGATCCCGGCTTCCCGATCTATCGGTCGATGATCGAGTTCACCGGCGCCACGCCCGTGCCGGTTCCGATCCGCGAGGAAAACGGCTTTGCCTTCTCGGCAGAGGAAACGCTCGGCCTGATCACCCCGAAGACGCGGCTCCTGATCCTCAATTCACCCGCCAATCCAACGGGCGGCGTCACGCCGAAGGCCGAAATCGACAAGCTGGTGGCCGGTCTTGCCCGCCATCCCGACGTCGCCATCCTGTCCGACGAGATCTACGGCCAGATGCTCTATGACGGCGAAGAGCATGTCTCGCTTCTCACCTATCCCGAGATCCGGGACCGGCTGATCCTTCTCGACGGCTGGTCCAAGACCTATGCCATGACGGGCTGGCGCATGGGCTTTTCGGTCTGGCCGGCGCCGCTGCTCGATGCCGCCCGCAAGCTCGCGGTCAATTCCTATTCCTGCGTCAATGCCGCAGCCCAGTGGGCAGGACTTGCCGCCCTGACAGGGCCGCAGGACTGCGTCGCGGCGATGGTCGCCGAATTCGACAAGCGCCGCCGCATCGTGGTGGAGGGCTTGAACGGCCTCCCCGACATCAGCGCCGCCACGCCCAAGGGAGCCTTCTACGCCTTCCCCAACATCTCCCGCACGGGCTGGAAGGCAAAACCCCTCGCCAATGCCTTGCTGGAACAGGCCGGGGTCGCGGTTATCGGCGGGCCGGATTTCGGCATTCTCGGCGAGGGCTATATCCGCCTGTCCTACGCCAATTCGGCCGAGAACATCCGCAAGGCCCTCGACCGCATGGGCAATTTCCTCAGCGAGAACCGCCCCGGCTGAAAGCTGGGTAGAGCGATAAATCCTGGACTGTCATCCCGGAAGCCGCGCAGCGGCTGTCCGGGATCCATGAACACGTCGCATCTTCATGGGCCACTGACAGTATTCATGGATCCCTGGCGCGTTGCTGCGCAACGCCCCGGGATGACACTATCGGCGGGCAGCGCCCCACAATCGTCTGAGGCTCACACCTTCACGCTCGTCGCCGCCGTATCGAGATGGGCGACAAGCGAGGGATCAAGCGCCAGCGCCTCGCTCAGTTCCTTGAGAAAGCTTGCTTCGGCAGGCGTGTCCGGATCGATGGCGAGGCGGGCCGCCGCATAGATCTGCGTGCCGATCTCCGGCGTCGTCGCCGCCGCGGCAAGGGTCGTGATGCTGGCGGGGTTTGAGAATTCCTTATCCAGGAACTGGGAGGCCTCCATATCGAAGCCCGCCTGCTGGAGCCCGCCGACGATGCGCCCGCGCTCCTCGGGATCGATATGCCCGTCGGAAGCGGCGGCCGCAATCATGGCGCGCACCAGAACAAGTGCCGTATCCTGGGAGGCGACGCTGGCATCGAAGGCCGTGCCCGACGGCACCGGAAGGGCCGGAACCGACGCCGTGGCTTCACTTGAGGCGGGCTGCCCGCTCTGCCAGCCCTGATAGGCCTTATAGGCTAGCGCCGCGATGAGGCCGAGCCCGCCGATCTTGGCGGCGGACGTGGCGACTTTGCGCCCCGACTTGGAGCCAAGAAGAAGGCCGGCAAGGCCGCCCATCACCGCGCTGGCGGCGTTTTGGCCCGCGGGGCTCTGCAGGAAATCGCGTGCCTTGGTGACGAGGTCACCGACATTCGGGGTGCCAGAGGCGCCGGGAAGGCCCGGAATACCGGAACTGGACCCGGCGGGACCGGCCTGTGTGGGCTGACCTGCCCCTCCCAACTGGCTGAGGACAGAGCCGAGGAGACCGCCAAGGCCTGAGGTCGCATCGGGGCCAAGGTCGGCGCTTGAGGGCCCCCCGGTTGCGCTCTGGCCTGCGGCCGGGGCTTTGGCAGAACCCTGAGGGCCCTGTGATGAGGCCGAGGCTACAAGGACGTCGAGAAGCTTCTTGGCGTCGAACATGGTCGTCTCCGGTTCATTGTCCGGAGAAGGTAGGGTGCCGTGCAGCAAAGCGCCAGAGTCTCACGCGCCGTTGCCGGGCGGATAGTCGACCTCAGCCGTCCCTAATGCGGCGCGGACCCGCCAGACATCGCATCCGATCCCAAAGCCTTATCGGATCCGGAGGGCGCGGATCCGCCCGTCAATCCGCCCTTGCGCCGGGCTCGTCTTTTTTCACGCCAGCCCGCCAGATTGGCGATCGTCATCAGCGCAGCCGGCGTAACCACGAGGGTCAGCACCGTCGCAAAGCCGAGACCGAATACGATCGCCGTCGACAGATGCACCCACCACTGCGTCGACGGCGCGCCGATGGACACATCGCGGGTGACGAAGTCGAGGTTGACGCCGAAGGCGATGGCGAGCACGCCGAGCACCGCCGTCACGGCCGTCAGGACGACCGGGCGCGCCCTTTCGCGACAGGTCTCGATGATCGCCTCATAGGCAGCCGTGCCCTCCGCCCGCAGCCTGTCGTATGTGTCGATCAGCACGATGTTGTTGTTCACGATGACGCCGGCGTTGGCGATGATGCCGATGCCGGTCATCACCACGCCGAAGGCCTGCCCCATGACCATGAGCCCGATGAGCACGCCGATCGTCGAGAGCACCACCGCCGACAACACCAGGAAGACGCTCGAGAACTTATTGAACTGTGCCAGCAGGATGGCGAAGATCAGGAACATCGCCGCGGCAAAAGCCTTCATGAGAAAGGCGCCGGCCTTCTCGCGCTCCTCGTCCTCGCCTTTGAGCTTGACGGAGACTCCCTGGCCGAGGTCGGCCTTGGCGAGTTCCTGCATGACGGCCTGCTGCACGGCCGCGCTCTGCACCCCCTCGGCCACATTGGCGGTCACCGTGACGACGCGGCGTGCCGCGACGCGGTTGATGAGGCCGACCTTCTTGTCCGGCTCGCGCACCACGAAATTGCCGATGGGCACCGCGCCGGACGCCGTATTGACGCGCAGGTCGTCGAGCTGATCGAGACTGCGGCGCTCTTCCGGGAAGCGCACCAGGATGTCGACCGACTTGTCGGTGTCGTTCGGCCGGTACTCGGCCACCTTGACGCCATTGGTCACGAGCTGGACGGCCGTGCCGACGACGTTGGGACTAGCCCCGTATTTGGCAGCTTCCGCCTTGTCGACCTCGAGCCTCCAGTCGATACCCGGCAATGGCAGGCCGTCATCGACATCGCGCGTATCGGAGCGCGCCCGCAGGATCTCGGCGGCCTTCCGCGCGGCGGGGAACAGCCGGTCCGGATCGAGCGCGGTGATCTGCAGGGTGATCGGCTTGCCCGTCGGCGGGCCGGCCCGCGGCTGCGTGACCTCGATGATCACGCCCGGAATATCCTTGGTGCGCTCGCGCAGCTCTTCCATGATCAGATGGGCCGGGCGGCGCTGCCGCCAGTCCACGAACTCAAACTGCACCGTGCCGACGGTATCCTCTGTCACTTCGTCGGAGCCGCGCTGCCCTTCGCCCGAGCGCGCGTAGACCGTGCCGAGTTCCGGCAGGCCGAGAAGCCGTGATTCGACCTCCCGCACCAGCTTGTCCTTCTCGGCGATCGAGAGATTGCCCCGCGCGCGCACCTGGACGAGGCCATAATCCGGCTCGACGGACGGGAAGAACTCCACGCCATTGCCGAAGCGCGCATAGGTCGAGATGACACCGACCAGCAGGACGACGGCAAGGCCGAGGGTTACGAGTGGATGGCGAAGCGACAGGCGAACCACCCGCATATAGAGCCCGCGTTCAGCCACGCGCTCGTCATGCACCGCACTCGCCCGCCCGAGCATGGCGCCGAGGGTCGGGGTGAAGAACAGGGCGACGACGAGCGATGCCGACAGGGTCGCGATCAGCGTCAGCGGCATGTATTTCATGAACTCGCCGACGATGCCCGGCCAGAACAGGAGCGGCGAGAACGCCGCCACGCGGGTTGCCGTGGCGGCAATCACCGGTCCTGCCATGCGCTTGGAGGCAAGCGAATAGGCCTCGCGCGCCGGCATGCCGCTTGCCATGCGGCGCTCGGCGAATTCCGAGACGATGATCGCATCGTCGACCAGCATGCCGACCGCCAGGATCAGCGAGAACAGGACGACGATATTGACCGTCAGCCCCGCAAGCTGGAGGCCCAAGATGCCGGCGAGGAAGGACGCCGGGATAGCGATGCCGATGAACAGCGACGCGCGGCCGCCGAGGAAGAGCAGCATGATGATGATGACGAGCAGAACCGCGGTGATGACGCTGTTCTGCAATTCATGCAGCATCGAGCGGATGTCCTTGGACTTGTCCTGCGTGAAGGTCACCTGCACGGTGGTCGGCCAGGTGGCGCGCAGATCCTCGACGACCTTCTTCACCGTATCCACGGTCTCGATGAGGTTGGCCCCCGTACGCTTCACCACCTCGATGGCAATCGCCGATTTGCCATTCACCCGCGTGATCGAGACCGCGTCCTTGAACGTCGGGCGGACTTCCGCCACGTCGCCAAGCGTCACGACGGCCGATCCGGAGGCCGCGATCGGGAATTTCAGCACGTCTCCCGGTTTCTCGATCAAGGCCGGAACCTTCACCGCAAAGCGGCCGGACGCGCCCTCGAGCGCACCTGCGGCCACGAGGCTGTTGCCGGCGGAGAACGAGGCAATGAGATCATTGAGCGAAATGCCGTAGCTCTTCATCAACATCGGCTCGGCGATAATCTCGACCGCTTCGTCGCGCGCGCCGCGCAGGTCGGCCGTCAGGACGCCAGGCACCTGCTCGATGGCGCTCTTGGCATCCCGCGCCAGGCGCAGCAGCGTCCGCTCCGGCACGTCGCCGCCGAGCGCCACCACAAGAACCGGGAAGAGGCTGAGATTGACCTCCTGCACCATGGGCTCGTCGGCATCCCGCGGCAGATCGCGCTTCGCCTGGTCCACCTTCGCCCGCACGTCCGCGAGCGCCACGTCCGAGTTGAAGCCCGCTTCGAACTCCACGAGCACATAGCCGCCACCCTCATAGGCGGCTGCGCGCATCTCCTTGACGTTTGAGACCGATTTGAGCTGGGTTTCCAGCGGCCGCAGGATCAGGCGCTCGGAATCCTCCGGACTGATGCCGCGCTGCGTGACATTGACGTAGATGATCGGAACGCGGACATCAGGCTCGGATTCCTTCGGGATGCTGACATAGGCGGACCACCCCGCCAGCAACAGGAACACGAGGATGGAGAGCGTCAGGCGCGCGTGCGATATCGCGTAGTCAACCGGATTGGCCATGGTTTCCTGGAGGATGCTCAGCCCCGCGCAGGGGCCGCGCCTGTCTCCACCTTCTTAATCAGAAACGGGCGATCCGGATGAGAAAGACCCGGACCATCAGCTCATGCCCGGCCACCCAGGGGACCGGAAACCATCGCTACATCTTGGCGAGCGTGCCCGCCGGCACAGCCTCGACGACCTCGCCTTCCTTGACGAAGTCCTGACCCTGAACGATGACTGCCGCGCCATCCGGCACGCCCTTGAGCCAGACTTGCTCACGGCCGTCCTGGACGATGATCACGTCCGAGAAGGCGACGACCCCGTCCTTGCCGACCGTGCGGACCCCGAGGCGCCCCTCATTCGAGAAGGTCAGCGCCGAACGCGGCACGCGCGTGGCCGGCACCGGGGCGAGATCGAGCATCACCTCGCTCGTCACCCCGTCGGGGATCACACCTTTCGGATTGGCAATTTCCACATCGACACGATAGGTGCGCGTCTGCGGGCTCGCAGTGGTGGAGACGAAGCGCACCTTGCCGTCGACCTCACCGCCGGATACCAGGCGCACCATAGCCCGGTCACCCACGCGAATGCCCGCCAGCTGGCGCTCCGCCACTTCGACGACGGCCAGCATGGGATCCATGGACACCACATCGGCGACCGCCGCGCCCACCTGCAACGCCTGCCCCTTCTCGATCGGGACCGCATTCACGATCCCGTCGATCGGCGCCCGCACCTTGCTCTTGTCGCGCTCCGCCTCGGCTTGCGCCAGGCCCGCCTCGGCGGCGCGCAGTTCAGCTTCCAGCGAGGGCTTCTGCAGTGAGGCCATATTGCCCTGCTCGATGAGCGTGAGGCGCGCCTTCAGCTCGGCGCGGCGCTGCTCAAGCTTGGCGCTGGCCTGGGCGACGATGGCCTCGCGCGCCTCATCGGAGAGCACCGCTATGACATCGCCGGTCTTGACGACCGAGCCTCGCCGGACCTTGAGGTCGATAACCGTCCCATTGGCGCGCGCCGCCACCGTCACACGGCGATCCGCCTCGGTGCGTCCGGAGAGGACGATGCGGCGGGCGTGATCCTCCTTCCGCGTCTCCACGACCGAGACGCGGAAACGCGGCGTGGCCTTTGCATCGGCCGCTTCCGTCTTCTCCGCCTCGGGATGCTCACGCCCGACGACCCCGGATCCAATCCAGGCACCGGCGCCAAGAATCACGACCACGGCTATGATGTGACTTGCTTTCATCGATGTGTCTCGGTGGCCATAACAGTGTCCAGCGGCGAATAATGCGGCACCACGCCACGCAAGGTGTCGCCCCGCAGAACGCCGCGAATGACATTGAGGAGGGTCTCGATCTCGCTTCCCGCGTCGAAATCGGGAAACAGGGCACGGCGCACGAACAGGCCGCTGCTCATGGTCATGATGAGCTGGGCGGTAGCTACAGCGTCAACGCCGGAGGCCACCTCGCCACGCGCCTGGCCGGCGGCGATCAGGCGCTCGATGCCATGCACGAGGTCGTTCTCGAGCGTCATATTGGCCTCGGCAATCGCCGGATTGACGGTCGCTTCAGCCCAGATCTGCAAGCAAAGCACGGCTTTGGCGCGCGGCGCTTCCTCGAAATGCTTGTGCGCCAGCGCCTGCAAGACGAGATCGAGCCGCTCCGCCTGCGCGAAGCTCTCGAAATCCTCGCGCAGCATCATGCGGTCGCGCTCGACCAGCCCCGCGACGATGGCATCTTTCGACGGAAAATAGCGATAGAGGTTGCCGGGACTCATGCCTGCCTCACGCGCCACATCCTGCACGGTGGTGCGGTGAAACCCGGCCTGGGTAAAGGATCGCTCGGCCGCATCAAGGATGCGCCCGTGCCTGTCGCCGGAATCAGCTTGCATGTCGGACAAAGGCGCACCGATGAGAATGAACGTTTATTTTCACGAGATGCGCCACGTCCTGCCCGATGTCAAGGGCAGGCGCTTGCAATGCCAGGTCCTTGCAATGCCAAGTCGTTGCAATGCCAGGCCCTTACAATGCCAGGTCGTTGCAATGCCAGAATCAAACCCGGCGTGGGTTGAATGAGGCGAGACAATCCAGGCGACTGAATTTGCTCATTGAGTATTGAGCGGAGCAAGCCCGCAATGGACGAACTTGCTCTCCGCGCCGCGAAACGCCGAAAGGCGGCGGATGTGACGGGAAAGCCGCGCCGTACCCTGCTTCTGGCTTCGCCATCTGAAGGGTCAACGGCTGGCGCGCGATGAGCCCGTACGATCGAGGATGGCCTGCCACTCCGCCTCAGGTCCGAATTCATGGGCAGACTGGACCGCGAGCGTATGCGCAAGCCGCGTACGCGCGCGGTTCACGCGGCTCTTGATGGTGCCGAGCGCGCAACCGCAGATCTCGGCCGCCTCCTCGTAGGACAGGCCAGCGCCACCAACGAGAATGAGCGCCTCGCGCTGATCGTCGGGCAGTTTATCGAGTGCCTGGCGGAAATCCCGCAGGTTCATATGCCCTTCCTGCGGTGGCGGCGACGCCTGGGTGGCGGCGATGCGCCCTTCCACATCCTCGACCTCGCGGCTGCGCTTCCGGTACTCCGAGTAGAAGACATTGCGAAGGATCGTATAGAGCCACGCCACCATATTCGTGCCTTCGGTGAAGGACGACAGGTTGGCCCACGCCCGGATCAACGTTTCCTGAACAAGATCGTCGGCCCGCTCCGGATTTCCGCAAAGGGATATCGCGAAAGCACGCAGATTGGGGATTGCCTTCAGCAGGTCCTGCTTGACGTTCGCACTCGCCTCCATCACCCCTGCCCTTCCCTGCGATCGAGCTTGTCCAACAGCTCTAGAAAGCGATCCGGCACAGGCTGCTCAAGCGTTGTCTGGTAGAGAGCACTCAGCCGTTCGGCAAAATGGGCGTACGCCCCCTGCGGCACAGGTGAAATCGGACCCCTCATTCTGTCGGGCAGGATAGACGAGTGTTGCAAACGCACGCCGCATTCAATCCCGGGCGCAATATCATCGTGTTGTGGACCACCGTTGAGATGATCCCCGGGATGCAACTCCTGCGCATCTTCATCTGCAGAGCGACGCGCCCCCATATTGCTTGACTCCACTAACGGCCCACCACCAGGCATCATGACAAAGTGGCTGACCCCAAGCCCGGTGCGAGACCCAGGCCAAAGCATCTTCGCTTTTCAGGAACGCGAAGCTTAACCGATGGTTCCACCGCCAAGCCAGCTCCATGGGCGAGAACAGTACACGTTTCTCATCACCGGTGGATTAGAGGGGCACTCGACTTTTCAACCTTTCTCGCATCTGCCGCCAGGCCAAAACCGTGAGCACTCCCCCTCCGGGACCAGTGTGGCGAGGCCATGCGGCGAGGCCGCCTCATCGAGACGCACCCATCATCACCAGCCAAGACAGCGGCGATGAATCGATGCCCGGGAACAGAAACCGGCATCGCAATAGCGCGCGGAGACTTATCAGGGGCACAGCCGGTGCGCGTGATACGAAAAGGCAGGAAATTATTTACTATAACTTGCGGCCTTGAATTGCTGGGGAACTTCATTTGCAGGGATGCGTTTCTCACACAAGGCCCGTTCGACGCGATAAGCGTCTAAAGCATTTTCGAGCAAAGTGGACACCGGTTCGCGTGAAGACGATGCTTGGAAACAAAGACTTCAATCATATCCGGAGAACCGGAATTCACCGGATATGCTCTAGTGGAGCAAATTTGACATTTGAGTCCCGCCTGACATGAGGCACCAGATCAAATGTCAAATTCAAAAGCTCCACTAGAACCAATAACTTGCTAGCGGTTCTCTTGACTCCGACATTGGCTCCAAGGCCCGTATCATGCGGATGCAAATGTCGGAGCAGAACCACTAGCCCTCTGATACGTGCGCCTCCCAGCAGACGCGTTGCATACGTGCCGCGAGGAGAAGGGCGAGACAGACACAAGCTTCATATAGAATAAAGGGACATGCCATGATTAGCTGGGCAATAACGTTTCTCGTTATCGCACTCATCGCTGCGGTACTCGGTTTCGGAGGCATCGCCGGAACAGCAATCTCGATCGCGCAGATCATTTTCTACGTAGCAATCGTCCTGTTTATTATTTCGGCGATTGTCAGCATCGTACGCGGGCGGCAATCGCCCCTGTAGAGCAATTCCGTCTGCTGCGGACCTGCTCATCTTCCAAATCGACGAACACATTCACCGGCTTGGATGGATCAGCGGATGCCATCCAAGCCGGATGTGCTCGTCTTTTCTATGCGGAGCGAGCCCGCAGAAGACCGACTTGCTCCAGGGGTTGCCTGCCGGGCAGAGCCTGTGTCCCAGGGCTCGCCCGGTGGCAGTCACATTTTCGCTCTCACCTGTCAAAACGATTCCGTGGCGGATGCAGCCAGCCTGCCGCCTCAGGCCTGCCGACCGCTGATACGGAAGCCCATTGCCGGCCGCGCCCCAACAGGGCCGCCCTCTCTGTCATCGGCGTCCAGCGGAATGGCGATGGCCCTTTCCGTCATATCGTCGGAAGAAACCTCCCGTGCGGACAACTGCCGGATATAGGCTCGTGTGAGACGGCTGCGCAGGTGCGACAGCTGAACGGCACTTTCCGCAGGCCGGATGGAAACAGCAAGCCGCAAGCTATCCCCTTCGACGACCGCGCCAACCCGCACCTTCATGGGCGACGACGCCGAATGAGCATCCGCCCGCACCATGTCGAGATAAGCCGGCAGCATGGCCGCAAGATAAAGGCCGATGCCGATCGCCCGATCGAGATCGATCCGTGTGCTCACCGGCGGCACTTCCACGACCACATGGGCAGGCGCGAGGTCCGCCGTGCGCCGCAGACCATCGACGATGTCGTGGAGAAGTTCCGCCACCGGGGCGTCGCCCATCTCGCCGTAGCTGTAGCCCACGCGATAGGCCACCGCCATTGCATTCACGTGGTCCTCGATAAAGCGGATGTCGTCGCGCTCCTGGACCGGCAGGCTTTGCTTGTGCAGGCTCAACAGAGACACAATGACCTGGAAATTGTTCTTCACCCGGTGGTGCAGTTCCCGGAGCAGCCGTTCCTTGTCTTCGATCGCTGAACTCAGCTCGGTCGCATGGTGGGCGATATTGTCGGCCATGTGGTTGAAGGCATAGCCGAGTTCGCCGAGTTCCCGCGGCGCCTGGCTGAGGCGCAGGGCGCGGACGGAATAGCGCCCGCTGCCGTAGACCCTCGTCACGCGCTGGAGATAGACGATCCACTGGATGACGAGACGATCCACAGCCAGCAGCGCACCAACCGCTGCGGCACCCAGCATCAGAACAGGCGGCAACAGCGTAACCCAGAGAATGTTCTGCTCGGAGGCGAAGAAGACGTCTTCAGGATAACCCACCAGCAGCACAAGGCCCGTGCGTGCCAAGGGAATTTTGAAATAGCGGAAGCTGTCGCCGGAGATGGATGTGCCCTTGTCGGCGGCACTCCCTAACGGCATGGCCGGCAGCCAGCGCTGGGGCAAGCTGTCCGCCCGCCACTCCGCCAGGATCGTTCCGTCCGGGCCAAACAGGGCCGCTCCGTGAGCAATGTCCATAAAGTGGGTGGCCAAATCGGTCGTGATACGCGCCTTGGTCAGGAGCACGAGAAACAGTTCGTCCGTGCTCCTGCTGCCTGGAAACGCTGCCAGCAGATAGCCATCGCTCGCCACGCTCAGGCCGCTCGCCTCAAGGCTATGCCCGGCCTCGGCATCGGTCAGCAATTCCAGAACGAGTGGCGCACCCGTCGCCAGGCCAGCGTGGATTCGCGCAAGGCGTTCCGGCGACGCAAGCCGCTCAAAGTCTGCCGCTGACGCACCGAGCGCGCAGGATACACGCCCCGCGTCGATAACCGCCCCGCCAACGTAGCTCGCCTGCGCGCCGACGATCGCGCTCAACTCGCGATCACAGGTTGCTGCGGACTGACCGCCCCCCCGATTGGCATCGAGACCGACGCTCGCGAGAACCATGTCCCGCAGCGATTCGTTGACCTGAAGTGCCATCGCGGACGCCGCCCGTTCCGCGTTGGCCACCTTGGCCTCGCGTAAAGCGTTTACATTGGTGAAGATCCAGACGAAGGCGAGGATGACCGCTGGCAGGAGGACAAACCCAAGGGTAATGACGATCCTGCTGCGGAGGCTGTGGCCGAATGTCATGGTATGCCTCGGCGCCTCACAAAGCCGGATGGACAAAGCCCATGGCCCTGTCCGGCTCGGAGTTCGCGGGCCGGCCTTCCGGCCGGGACTGATGGGTGAAGCGGCGGCGGCGCATACGAGCCTGCGTCCCTTATTGTCTGCTGGCTCCCAGCGTCGTCGATGGCGTCGGCCGGACCGGCGCCAAACTCATGCGAATTTCATACCATGACCGCGCAAGCGCGAAGATCCCGAAAGCAATGATCAAGTATGGATATCGACGATGGCTATTACTTCGACTTCGTCTTCTGGTCCAAGTCCTCAAGGAGCTTCAAAAAACGCTCTGGCGTCGCCTCGTTCAATATATCATCATACATCGACCGCAATTGAAGCCCAATCTGGTCTTGCGCAGGGGTCGTCTTGCTATCAGCGCCACGGTCAACCGGTTTGGGGATGCTAGCTGAATGCTCCAGTGCGCTCTTGTCAGTAGGCACAGTCCGCGCACCTCGCGGACGTTCCTCCCGGTTCATCAGCACCTCCACTGCATGTCAACAGCCAACTCTATCACCAAACCGGGGCATTTCCCTTGGTGACGATTTAAACGCAAGGCCACCGCAAAGGTTCCAGATCATCGGAACTTCTCAATGAAAGCAGCGTTCTGAAAACGGACTGCGCGCCATACTTCCCCTCGCGCCCGAATAGGTATTGCCATTAAAGTGACGTTACGTCTCGTGACTCATGATAAGTCTGAACGCAAGGAAAAAGGGTTCGTTCATGTCCCTCTCACAGGCGATTGCACCGCATCTGCCGTATCTGCGCCGTTTCGCACGCGCCTTGGCTGGCACCCAAAGTGGTGGAGACGCCTATGCCGTTGCCACGCTGGAAGCCATCCTGGCCGATCCAGCGGAAGTCGAGGATACACCGGATCTCCGTGTCGCCCTCTTTCGTATTCTGCTGCGCGTCTGGAACTCAGTCCCCCTCAACGAGGCGCCCAATCCCGATAGCGCGATCGGAACGGAAGCCAACGTGCAGCGCAGGCTGGAAGCTTTGCCGCCCCGTCCGCGGCTCGCCTTCCTCCTGCAGGCGGTGGAAGGCCTTTCCCTTCCACGGATCAGCGAAACGCTCAGCTGTAGCCAGGATGAAGTGGCCGACCTTCTGGCAGAGGCCAACAAAGACATATCGGATCAACTGGCGACCGATATCCTGATCATCGAAGACGAGCCGATCATCGCGATGGATCTTGAGGCTCTCGTGGAAGGCTTGGGCCATCGCGTCACGAATATTGCGCGTACGCATCGAGAAGCCGTTATCGCCGTCGGTACCCAGAAGCCGGGCCTCGTCCTTGCCGACATCCAGCTTGCCGACGGCAGTTCCGGAATCGATGCCGTGAACGACATATTGTCGGAGATCGAGATTCCGGTGATTTTCATCACCGCCTACCCTGAACGGCTGCTCACCGGCCTGCGGCCCGAGCCGACCTTTCTCGTGACCAAGCCCTTCAATGCGGATGCGGTAAAGGCCATCATCAGCCAGGCGCTCTTCTTCGACCGCCGTTCCCATCGCGCCGACAGCGCGGCGGTCAACGGATAGGGAGAAAAGGCAACTGTCTCAGCCCCCCCGGCCGGATACCCACCCCGTCAAAGGGGTGGGGCCATCCGCAGTTGATCGCCAGCAGCGCCCCAAGCGTTGGGTGGAGGCCATGTCCCGGTCCGGACTTCAACGTCAGGGCGAGTGGTGATGGCTTCAGTGGTCGTGGCGTCTGGAGCAAGTCCGTCTGTTGCGGACTTGCTCCAGGCAACAATTGACGTGCACATTCAAAAACTTAAATGGTATGCGACGATTCCACGTAAGCCGGATTTGCTCTAAGGTGATGGCGCAGCGGCGAGAATGACCAACCAACTCCCGCGCGATCCCGTCTTCAGGGCGACTTGAATCAGGGCGACTTGGATCACGGCGACTTGGACTTGCTCGTGAAATTCTTGTCGAGAAGCCGCCCCCCGACAAAACCAGCCAGCCCGGCCACCAGGGTCAACTGGAAGGGTGTCAGCGATTTGACGATATCCTGGGTCCCAAGGAGGGCAAGCTCCTCTGGCGTCAGCCCACTCCGTTGCTGGCCCTGGCCCAAAGCTCCGCCAGCAAGGCCACCACGCGCAGCGGCGTCCATCCCTACACCGCCTCCTGCTCCACCACCTCCCGTTGCACCACCCCGGGCGGACGGCCGGCGGTTGACGACGATCCGGACAAGGAGCACGGCAATGGCTGCAGCCAGAAACACGCCGGTCATGATGGCTGTTGCCTGCACGAAGCCGTAGCGCAGGCTTAACCACTGCGTCGCCGAGATCGCACCAAAGACAAGCGCGACGAGAAACAGGACCCCCGCCCCCGCCAGCATCACAATGTCGATGAGGGTGCGGCGAGCTGCCGCCTGCACGGGCGCGATTGCCCCGGCGGCGAACTGCCTGAGAAGCCCGATCATCCCTTGCGGCTCAGAAGACCCAGCACGAGACCGATGCCACCCGCAATCAGCACGGCCGTCAGGGGATTGCGCTCGATGTTCGACTCAAGCTCCGAAGCAGCGTTGCGGACACCATGTTGCGCATCCGATGCCAGCTGGCGCCCCGTACGGGCGACATCGTCGGCAACCGAATTGACCCGCCCAGCCACCGCCTCCGCGGCACGTCCGACCGACGTCCTCAACTGGGCAGCGGCGTTGTCGGCCTCGCGCTGTACCAGTTGCCCAATGCTGTCGGACAGCCGCGTGATGTCCTCACGAAGCTTGGCGATTTCGGCGCCGTAGTCCTCTTCTGTCGGCTTAGTGGCCATAAGCTACTCCTCGGTCAAGCACGCATATTGTTATTCGCGGGACGCACGAGATCAACGCCGAAGCGCAAACGTAGTGAAAATCGCCGGCCTTTGCCCTGCTCCCGTGCAGCGGGCGCCATTCTCCTGGCACCTGCTCCTGCTCTTCGGCGCCGCCGCCCCGGCGCGTTTCACGATCGGGGCAGCAGGATCAATCGTGAGCTCAGTGTCTCTCGCTCACAATGCACCAGGGTGAATAATGATGGAGCATTAATGGGTCTTCTTCAGCCACTCGTCGATCTGCCGCTCGGCCTCGTCTTTCGCAACGCCGTAACGCTCCTGCAACTTGCCGGCAAGCTCAGTCCGTTTGCCTTGCACGACATCAAGATCGTCGTTGGTCAATTTACCCCACTGCTGCTGCAAATTGCCCTTAAACTGCTTCCAGTTTCCTTCAACACGATCCCAGTTCATATCACGCTCCTTTATAGTAAAGTTTCATGAAAGGAACGAGCTCAGCCTCCGGAAGTTCCAGGGTTATGCCCGCAGCCCAACGGAAATGAACGCGTGCTCGGGACCCTGAATCTTTGCCACGTGAAAAACGCGACACCGATCAATCCCCACGACCGAATTGATCGTCGTCCGCCGGCAACCGTCCTGAAAGCGCGCGCGGCAGGCTCGTCCCCCACCGTCGCGGCGGCATCGGCCGCCGCTGCCTATCCGGACACCACCTTCTTGGACGCGGCCTTACCGGAGGCTGGTTTGGCCGCCGCCTTCTTGGTAGCCGCCGTCTTGCTCGCTGGCGACTTGGCTGCGGCCTTCTTCGCCGCGGGCTTTTTGGCGGCAACCTTCCGGCCGCTCTTCTTGCCGCCGCCAGCCTCCCGGCGCGCTTTCAGCAAGGCGAGCGCCTCGTCCAGCGTGACCACGTCGCTCTCCGTGCCCTTCGGCAAGGTCGCATTGGTCTCGCCATCCGTGACGTAAGGCCCGTAGCGGCCGGCCTTCACAACCACGGGCTTGCCGCTCTCCGGATCGTCCCCGAGCGGGCGGCCAGGATCGGCCGCGCCGCGTCGGCCGCCGCCCTGCTCCTTGGCGACGATGAGGTCGATGGCCCGGTTCGCGCCGATCTCCAGCACGTCGTCATCCCGCCCGATATTGGCGTAGGTTTTCTCGTGCTGCACATAGGGGCCGAAGCGCCCGATATTGGCGAGGATCGGCTTGCCCGTCTCCGGATGCGTCGCGACCTGGCGCGGCAGGGACAGGAGCTTCAGCGCCATCTCGAGGCTCACGGCATCCGGCGCCGTTCCCTTCGGCAGGGTCTGGCGCTTCGGCTTCTCGCCCTCTCCCAGCTGCACATAAGGGCCGTAACGACCATCGCGAAGGGTGACCTCCATGTCCGTCGCCGGATCGCGACCGAGCACCTTCGGCCCGCCGCCGGCCTCGCCCACGCCCTCGGCATCGCCGTTGCCGCCTGCTGCGAGCTGGCGCGTATAGCGGCATTCCGGGTAATTCGAGCAGCCGACGAAGGAACCGAACTTGCCAAGCTTGAGCGACAGCCGGCCGGTTCCGCAGGAGGGGCACAGCCGCGGATCGCCGCCATCGGCGCGGGCGGGAAAGATATGCGGCCCGAGCTCCTCGTTGAGAGCATCGAGCACCTGCGTCATGCGCAGGCTCTTGGTTTCGTCGACGGCCACAATGAAATCGCGCCAGAAGTCGCGGAGCACGGCCTTCCAGTCGATCTCGTGGTTGGAGACCTGGTCGAGCTTCTCTTCCAGATCCGCCGTAAAATCATATTCCACGTAGCGGCGGAAGAAGCTCTCGAGAAAGGCCGTGACGATGCGGCCCTTGTCATCGGGGACCAGGCGCTTCTTGTCGAGGCTGACATATTCACGCTCACGCAACACCGCGAGCACGGCCGCATAGGTCGAGGGACGGCCGATGCCGAGCTCTTCCATACGCTTGACGAGGCTCGCCTCGGTGAAGCGCGGCGGTGGCTCGGTGAAATGCTGTGTCGAGCGGATCTCGCGTTTCTCCAGGCTCTCGCCGGCCTTCATGGCCGGGAGACGTCCACCGTCCTCGTCAGCCTCGTCGTCCTTGCCTTCCTGATAGAGCTTCAGGAAGCCGTCGAAGACGACGACCTGCCCGGTCGCGCGCAGATCCAGCACGCGGGCACCGACCTTGGCCGCGATATCGACGGTCGTACGCTCGAAGGTCGCCGATTCCATCTGGCTCGCCACAGTGCGCGTCCAGATGAGATCATAGAGGCGCGCCTGGTCGGCATCGAGATAGCGGTGCACGTCGGCCGGCAGCCGCGACAGATCGGTCGGGCGCACGGCCTCATGCGCCTCCTGGGCATTCTTGGCCTTGACGCTGTATTTGCGCGGCTGCGCCGGCACATAACGCTCGCCGAATTCCTGGCCGATGACGCTGCGCGTCGATGCGATCGCCTCCGGTGCCATGTCGACGCCGTCCGTTCGCATATAGGTGATGAGACCAACCGTCTCGCCGCCGATCGCAACGCCCTCATACAGCTTCTGCGCGATCTGCATCGTGCGCGCCGGGGCAAGGCCCAGCTTGCGCGAGGCCTCCTGCTGCAGCGTCGAGGTGGTGAAGGGCGGCTGCGGATGGCGCCGGGCGGGCTTCGCCTCCACATTGACGACCTGGAACGCGGCCGCTTCGAGATCGCGCTTGAAGGCCGCCGCCTCCTCGCCCTTGCCGATATCGAGCCGGCTTATTTTCTGACCGTCCGCGCCGACGAGCCGGGCCTCGAAGGTTGCCCCCTGGGTGGTTGCGAGCAGGGCGATGAGCGACCAATACTCGCGCGGCACGAAGGTCTCGATCTCGCGTTCACGGTCACAGACCAGCCTGAGCGCCACCGACTGCACGCGTCCCGCGGAGCGGGCGCCCGGCAGTTTGCGCCACAGCACGGGCGACAGGGTGAAGCCGACGAGATAGTCGAGCGCCCGCCGCGCGAGATAGGCGTCGACCAGCGCCTGGTCGATCTGCCGGGGATGCGCCATCGCGTCGAGGACGGCGTCCTTGGTGATCGCGTTGAAGGTCACACGCTCGACCGGAATGCCACGCAGCGCCTTTTTTTCGCTGAGCGCCTCCACCACATGCCAGGAAATCGCTTCCCCTTCGCGGTCGGGGTCGGTGGCGAGGATCAGCTTATCGGCCCCCTTCACCGCCCGGACGATGTCCGACATGCGCTTGGCGCCGCGATCCTCGAGTTCCCAGACCATGGCAAAATCGGCATCGGGATCGACCGAACCGTCCTTGGCCGGCAGATCGCGGATATGCCCAAAGGATGCCAGAACCTCGTAGCCGCTACCCAGATACTTATTGATTGTCTTGGCTTTGGCCGGAGATTCGACGACAACGACCTTCATGAATAAACGTCCTTGGCAACGACAGAGGATGAAACACGCCCCGGCAGGGACTGGATAGTGACGGGTCCTAAGTGGGTGAAACCATGCGCCAAGTCAAATTCGACTGGCGCGTATTCCGAAACGAGCCGCCCTGACAATGTGTGGATGGGCGCGCCTTCCTTCCTTTTGCACGACCTGATCACGATACCCCCCCGCGAAGCGGGACCCGCCGTCGCACGGCGTGGCCGTGCGGTCCATAGGTCCTGCGACGATTTGACGGCCATTCCCCTCTACAGCCTGTCACCATGCTAACGGCGTGGCATTGACGTAACCCAATGGAATGAATTACTCGGACAGGCTCCTAGCGTCCGAACAACACCGACAGGCACAGCAGCGCGATGGCAACCGCGGCGATCCATGCGACCATATTGGCTGCGCGTGTCGGCTGCTTGCCCTCCTCCTCGGCCGTGTCCTTGCCGATCAGCGCTCCGACAAGGGCGCTGATCGCGCCGAACCACCCGATGCCCACCACCAAAGCTCCGGCAAGCGAGACCGTGCTACCGCCGCCAAGCAACCCCTTCGCGACACCGAACAACAGCGCGACGATCGTCCCCATGGCGGCGCCGGCGACCGCCGTGAGCACCACGAGACCAACGCGTTTCAGGATCTCAGTCACTGTCGCTTCCCCCGCTTGAGGTGAGAATTCTGGGCGAACGGTAGCTCGATTGCAACGCATGGCGGCGACCGTTCATGCAGCGTGACATCGAAGACCATGCCGTGCTTCTTCTTCGTTACCTTGGGACCAGCAGCATACTTTTTTCCAAGCCCATCGCGCCCCACGACGAAGCGTGATCAATGGCCGCGCATTGCCATCAAGTCCGGAAATCGTCCGATCCGACTGACAATAGCGGGGATTCCGCGCTCGACATGACGATGTTATCAAAGAAGCATTACACCCGTGATCGACGAACAGACTTAAAGCCTTCGATCAGCGCCTCGCGATGGAAAAACTGCTCAACGGCTCCCATGGAGCAGTAAGTCGCATAGAATTCGACACGAACACCGCATCGCTCGACCGAGCAGGGCAAACGTGAGCTACATTTTGCAACATATTCCTCGATCTCATCCATCGTCGAAAGAAAACCTGTGATCTCAATGGCGCGATCTAGTATTGTCACCCGGAAAAGGGGCCGCCGCTGACGCATCGGTCCACACTCGTCATAGCTGGCGATCTCGAATGTCGGCAAGATGCGCGTTCGCACTTTGAGTGCCAGATTCGCCGCGGAAATGTGCGAACGGATGAAAGCCAATAGATCGAACGACATGCCAGCGGACCCGAGTCACATCTTCAACGTCTTCGGACACGCCAGGGCGGCGCGAACGGATCAATCTTCCCGCGCTCGATCTGGCCGAGGAGAAACGACAGATAGCCGGGATCCGCGGGGTAGGGACAATCCCGCCATAGATCGATGATCGCAGACCTTTGACCGGCATCGAAGGCCATCAAGCGCTTCCTTGCATCTCGCCAGCCCCGCGCGCGTTCATCGCGTTGCCGCTGCTCATACGTCGCAAGCAGATTGGTGCGTCGAAGAAGCCTCTGACCTTTGGCCGATGAATCGATGGCGGCTCTGGCTTGGATCTCGAGCAGGATAGACTGCCATTTTCGTGATCGTTCCTGGAATTGCTGCCGCTTCTGTCGCATGTCCTCGTGCGAGCTGGCATCCATTTCTCGCTTGAAGCGCATCATAGGCTCATATTGATGAGCAGACTGGCACAGGACATGTGCTGACGAGGACAAAAAGGAAAACACGTCTTGTGACCAGCGGCACGGGACTCGTCTCAGGAATCCAGTTTCATCAGTCGAGCCAAACACGAACGATTGTCATCACTCCGCGCACTTCGGAAGCTTGCAGCGTTCTTCGATTTGGATTTGCAGGCCAGGGATCGCGAACCACCAGTTCCTTCAAACCGATGAAGCCGTTACTATCCTTGGTGTAGGTAGCCGCGGTCAGAACGGTTGCGTGCCCGATTGCCGCGCCGGCCACTCCGATGATCAGCGGGTTGCCTGCATCCAGTTCGGCCACGACGCGCTTGGCTCCATCGTTGGAGAACATATTGAGGGCGGCATTGGACGGAATCTTGTCGGCCTGTTGTGGCAGAACGCTCGTGCTGACCGACATCGCCGCATCCGGCAGGCGTTCTGCGCCGGCTCGAAACTTGAAACCGTACTGGTCGATCCATTCGCCGTTGATAGCCTGGATGATCTGGGGCGTGGTCGCGCCGCGACAGGTATTGGATCCGAAAATCTTCTCGACGGCCCATTCCTGAGCCGTCTCGCGGCCCTTCATCGAGAAGACGGCCTGGATGCAGGCTGCCCAGCACCATTCCTCGCAGCGTTGGCGTACCGGATCGAACTTGCTGAGCTCCAATCCGGACGTGCAGGTCTGAATGCCGCCCGACGCACTGCATCGCGTCGCGGCGTGGCCCACAGAGGTGCTGGCGCATAAAGCCGCGATGCCGGTCATGAGTGAACGACGATTCATAAGGTTCATCGCACTATGCCTTTCCTGTTAAATCTTAAGCCACTGCGCTCGATCTCGGGTTGTCTGTGAAAGCTGATCAACCTTGGTGGCCGGACAATTTCCCGTCACTGAAAAATATCTTTGGGATCGATGGCCTTTCCATCGTGCCTGATCTCAATATGCAGCGATGGCCGATTGGTAACGCGTGGCGCGCCAAGCGATCCCAGGTTCTGGCCCGGCTCAAGACATTGCCCCACTCGAACATTGATTCCATCAAGATGCGCATAGACGGTGGACCATCCGCCACCATGATCAATCGTGACGACGCCAGCGGATGGTCCCGCTGTTTGCAGCTCCGCAACGATCCCGGGAGCTACGGCCTTTACCACCCTGTTCGGCGATAATGACAGATCCCACCCGTTATGTTGGCGCGACACTTTGAGGATCGGATCATAGAAGATTCCAAAGCCGCGGAGGAGATGGCCGGCAGGCCTCGGCATGATCGGTCGTCGATCGGAGGCCATTTGCAGAAAGTGACACGCCGAGCCTAACGACATTGACAGATCCGAGAGCAACATGACGCTGGCGATCACCATTGATGCTGTTATTCTCATGATCTGTCTCCATTTGCCGCAACCACGGTCGGCCTGACCTTGTCGCAGCATGTGCCGGTGGCCGGACGTCCGATGGCAACGCATCTCGCCGGGCGCCTTGCGTCCATCTACTCCCTGATCACGCTCGGGATCCTGCGCTTGCCGTCGTGATAGATGCCGGTCTTCATGCAGAAATCCCAGTAGCGTGCACAGCGCGCCGCCTGCACCGCGGGCTTCTCTTCGACGATGAAGCCACGATGATCGCACGCGTTGCGAAGCTGAGTGCAGGTCCTTCCCTTCGCCGATTCCGAGCGCGTCGGGACCACCTCCACGAAGAGGGGTCGGGCCGTGGCGGCGTCCGTGAATGCCGCCCCACCACCAGCACGCTAGAGCATTTTCGCGTTTCTCCGAATCGCGAAAATGATCCATGTCTTTGATTTAGCGCATTTTCTTCACGCGAACCGGTGTCCACTTCGCTCGAAAATGCGCTAGACGCCGCTCCCTCGAGCCGCGGCATGATGCGGGCGCCTCTCATTTCGCACCCATTCCCGCACTGATGAAGAACAACACCAGGGCACCCGCGGTGATCCAGCCGGCAAAGCTACGGCCTCCGGATCGCCACGTGGCGATGATCGCGCCGACCACGGCGCCTATCGTGCCGCCGAAGTTCAGAGCGTAGCGCGCGGCGAATTGTCCCGCGTGGCTTGCGGTGGCGTCATTGACGACGTCCGCATTCATGAGGGCGATCATGCCTGCAAGCAACGCCCAGGCGACGACACCGACAAGCGCCGAGGCGGCCACGACGCCGGCGTGCCCCATTTCCGCCGCGGCGGGCCGATCAGTCCGATTTGCATTCTCTCTGATCATGTCCTGCTCCTGACAACTCCGGTTCCGATGTCCCGAAGCCTAGCGAATGCATGGTCACAATATCAGCAAAGCTTTCCGAATCGGTCCGAAGCCGCCTCGCGCCAAAGCCTTGCACGCGGCTCGCGCGCCAGATTCACGCGGATTCGGAACCCTTTGGTTTTGCCGTACCGGCATCCGTCCTAGGGCACGACACGTGATGCCCCCTTGGAATCAGGAGAGCTTTGATGTGGTGTGATCTCGCTGGCGAAGCCATGGTACTGCGAGTGCGCCGCGATCTTGCAAGCGGCGGCGCGTCCGCCCGCCGCGCGAGGGAGGCCTTGTCTACCGGTATGGTGAAGAATGTCGCTAGGCCGACCATCGTGGCGATCGAGAGATAGCCTGTCTTCAATGTCCCGCGTTACATGTCATCGCGCGTTGCGTGGAATACCGGCTGTGCCGTCACCCGGTGTGATGATCGAAATGGCGTTCGGCCTTCCGCCGAGGACCAGCCGCTTTCCTCATTTTTAACGATGGCCGCCAACCTGGTCGAGCCATGCCCACGCCAGACATCGTTTGTGGGTCGCCACGAGCGGCAGTGTGATGTGTGAGCCGCGGGCGCGTGGGAACACGCAGACGATCCTCGCCGGCAGGCTCCGGAACGCACCCTGATGGGTTCCTTTGCGCGATCCCCGGCTGCTAGAATGGCCATGGCCGGCGCGGCAGGCCGGCGACGCGCGGGCGGAGCAGAGTGCAGAACAACCTGCAGAAGGACCGAGCGGCTGAACTGCTGCGGTCCGGGCGGTTTGACGAGGCAAGGGCTGCTGCGGACGCATTGCTCGCGGCAGGCCAGGCGTCGCCTGCTGCGGCGCGAAGCATCGTCTCGTCGCGGCTCGCGCTGGCTGGCGCTTGCCTCAACCTCGCGCGCTTTGAAGACGCACGTCACTACGCACAAGGCGCGTTCGTGCTCACCGATACTCACTTTGCCGACACCGACGCCACGAAGTTTGCGGCTCTCGAAATCCTTCAGGACGCCTGCATCGCGATGGGTCGCCTCACGGAGGCGCACGACGCTGGCGAGCGTGCTCTTGCAATCGCAATCGCCGCGCACGGGCAGGACAGCGTTGCAGCAGCACGGGCAACGCAGCGCCTCGGCGCCGTACTCGCACGCGTCGGCGACGTCAGCGCGGCTCGCGTCGCGTTTATTCGCGCGAAGGATGCGCTGATGCGCGCCACGACAGCCGACCGCGCCGATGTCGACGATACGCTCGCGACCACGCTCGCCAATCTCGCCAGCACCTACCAGCGGCCGGACGAGATCGAGCTCGCACAAGCGATCCATGATCAGGCGCTGCGGCTGCGCCGACGGTTATCCGGTGATGAGCACGTCGAGATCGCTCAACTCCATTCCAATCTTGGCCTGCTGCTGTCCGAAGCCGGCCAGGACGATGCGGCGTTGCGCTCGTGCGAACGGAGTCTTGCGTTGCGCCGGCGTCTGCTGCCGCAGGGGCATCCCGACGTCGCGCGCAGCCTGATGGAAGTCGGCTGGATGCGGACACGGCTTGGCAACACCGACGGCGCTACGGACGCCCTGCTCGAGGCGCTGCTTCTGCTCTCCGCGCTCGACATGCCAACCGTCGAGGCCAGGGCTCACTTTCTGCTTGGCTCGCTGCTCGCCGAAAGTAATGCACCGGCCGCGGCGATCCTCTTCGAAAAGCTGTGCGTGAACGGCCTGCAGCGCCTTCGACACGCGAGCGCCTCCCACGAGCATGCGTTCCTCGGGGCCCGGCAGGATATCTATCGTCATCTTGCCGAAAGCCTGATTCGCAGCGGCCGCCTGCCGGAGGCACTGCAAGTCATTTCGATGCTGAAAGAATTCGAGCTCGACGACGTGACGAACGGCGTGCTGAGGCCGGTCACGCTCGTGCGACTTACGCCGTTCGAGCAGGCTCAGGCGGATATGGAAGCCGCCGTGCGGCGCGAGATGCGCGACACGCTGAAGCACACCACGCACCTGACGCCGGCAGAGAGCGAAGGAGTAACGGCCGGAGGAGCCGCGGTGCTGAAAAGCTGGTTCGCGCGCTTGCGCGCGGATTTTGCCGAAACGGACAGCGCAACCGCGGCTGCCACTACACAAGTCACGTCGCGACGCGCTTCGGTCCCACAAGACGATCTGGCCGCCGGTAGCATTCAACTCCAGTATCTGCTGGCGCAGGACGGCGTCGAGATCATCGTCTCAACGGCCGGCGGTCAGCGGCACTATCATAACGCGTTCGTACCGGGCGAAGTGCACCGCCTTGTCCTCGCGCTGCGCGCCTCGATCGCCCAACGCTCCGCATCCTGGCGAGGTCACGCGGTTGCCCTGCATGAGCTGCTCATCGGTCCCATCGAGGCCGAACTCGACGATAACAAGACGGATCGGCTGACGATTTCACTCGATGGCGTTCTGCGCTACCTGCCACTCGGCGTTCTTCACGACGGTCGGCGGCACCTTCTGGAGCGTTTCGCACTCACTGTCAGCGCCGGCGGCCACGGTCCCGGGCGCATTACCGAGCCCGCGCCGATCCGACGCGCAGCGGGCTTCGGCGTCACGCGCGCGCTCGCCAATCATCGTGCACTGCGAGGCGTGCGCGACGAACTGTTCGCGATCGTCGGCACGGCGGACAATGCTCACGGCGTGGTCGACGGCGGCATCTTCCTGGACACGGCATTCACCGCCGACGCGCTCCGCAGCGCGCTGAAACGGCGCGACGGCATCGTCCACATTGCGAGCCACTTCGTATTTCGTCCTGCGCGGGAGAATGAGTCCTATCTGCTGCTCGGCGATGGCACGAAACTGACACTTGCCCAGCTGGCGGAATTGCGGTTCGACGGCGTCGATCTGCTGACGCTCTCCGCATGCGAGACGGCGGTAGGCGGCGGCCACCGGCAGAGCGGCAGCGAGTTCGAAGGGCTCGGCGCGCTCGCGCTGAACCGCGGCGCCGCCCATGTCATCGCAACCCTCTGGCCAATTCGCGACTTCACCAGCGCGGCGCTGATGCGCGAGTTTTATCGGCTTCGCTTTCGCGAAGACTTCGCTGTGGCCGACGCGCTGCGTCAGGCGCAGCTTCAGTTGCTCACCGGCCGCTCGGCCCGCGGAGCTGCCGGGGCCCCGAGGGGTCTCCTGGACCCAGACGATGACGATGCCTCGACCAACCGACCCGCCCGCGAGGCGCATCCGTACTACTGGGCGCCCTATGTGCTGATGAGATGATTAGACCCGCGCCGGACCCATTCGGTTCGGTTCGGGCATATTTGGCCCGGCAGGACCAATGTCATACTATCCTGCAGCCAGCGAATTCTGGGGCCGAGGACGAGCAATGGTGGACGAGCGCGGTGGCAAAAAAACGCTTCAGCCGAAGTTCACGAAGGGATATTCGCATATTCCGCAACTGCGCGAAAAATTGCGCTGGCTCTACGGCTATCACCCGATCGTCAAGACTCAGTATCAACTCGCCAAGGAGCTCAATATCTCGGCCGGCACACTGTCCACTTGGCTGACCGGCGTGAACTACAAGGACGCAGTGAGCGTCGCGCCGCAAAACCCCGATTGCATTCCGACCAAGCACTATCGCGCATTCATCGATATCTGGGGCCTGCCGGCTGCCATCCTGGAGATGGAGGACATCAACGAATTCAAGACTGCGCTTGCCACGTTCGAATCCGGACGTGGCCCGTGGGAGAAGTTCGTCCGCACTCTGCCGGATGATGAAGTACTCGAGATCGTAGTGAATGGCGAGAAGGGCTTGATCGACCCGGACGACAAGCCCGACGAGGGCGTGCTTCAGTTGCTTGCGGGTGACGAGATCATGCTGCGAATCCCGAACCCCGGTCTCGAACATGGCGTCCTGCTCATGCAGGACCGGTTCGGCTGGAGCAGCCTTCGACCGAACCCGCGCTGGACGGCGACCGAGGTCGACGCCGAGCTTGTCTTCCCGCGTCAGGTCGAGGGATCGCCCGCGCGCTTCGCCGAGCTCGACGCAGTTGGCGGAATGCATCGGGCGCTCGCGGTCTTCACCCGCGAGGCGCTGCCGGGATCAGCGATGGACGTGCTGCGTGCGCAGCCGATCGAGGCCAGCGGCCTGAACCACCTCGCCGGCTTCCTCCAGGGCCGCGTCGCCGCCGGACCGGACCAGTGCCACGTCGTCAGCCGACGCTTTCTGGTCTCGACGGCGCGGCGGCGAAAGTCGCGCAGCAGCGTAGTCATGCGCACCAGTAGCTAGGGTCAGGACCCATTCATATGATGGAAATGGCGCCTGAAACGGCAAGGAGATGCCGAAAAGAGATTCCTGGAGAGACGCGAAGGTCGATGGGGTTCCATCGGCCGAGTGGCTCGACGCTGCAGGTCGCAGCCGTTTCGGCGTCCTTCGGATGTGGTCCATTTGGCCGGCAACGGCGTCGCGCAGCGCTCGAAAGCCGAATGGCTTCCTTCGCCTCCGCTTCTTCAATCCGGCCAAATGGCCTCACACCATTTCAACCAGATGAATGGGTCCTGACCCTAGATTAAGGGCCGCCGTCGGAAGGCCGCCGACGCTGGACGCGGGTGCGCCGCGTAAACTAGACTGAAGCTGCATTTGGGGCGGGGCCTGCGGATGAGCCTGAGTGTCGAAAGCGTCCTGAGGGACATCCTCGTCAGGCACGGGACGACTTTGCTCGGCGAGCAACGGCGTTTCGAAGCCTGCATCCGCGACACGCACCTGTCGCCAAGAGAGATGAACGGCGTCGTCGCGGCCCTGAAATCGGGCATACCGGCGCATTTTCAGCAATTCCAGAGCTCGGGCCTGACCGAGATCGCAATCGCAAACTATGCGAAGCGATTGGCTGAGGAGACCGGCCTGAATGAAGAACTGGCCCGCACCACTCTAGAAGCCTGGGCCCGCGCGCTCAGGGTCGATCTGCCGGCCAAAGGATCGCCGCAAGCGGACGCCGGGCCGCCCAAGCGGAGTGCAGACGGCACACCCGAAGACGCTCCAAAAACGCCAGAGGCGGCAAAAGAAGACGCGACACCCCCTTCAGCTGCGGTTGTCGTGCCGGCTTCGAGCAGTTCGCACCGAGCCGACTGGCGTGTCTGGTTATTCGTCATCATAGGATTTGTGCTGGTTGCCGGTCAGGGGTACCGGTTCGTTGCGATCTCTATAGCTACCTACATCACGGGCTCGTTCTGCATCATCGCCGCCGCGCTGGTGCTACGCCAAGCAGCCTGGGTCAAATGGCCAGCCGTCGCATTGTGCTCAGTGACGATTTTGCTCGCGATCTCTGGCCTCGCAATTCTTGGCGTGCCGGCTGCGCCACTCATCATCGCCGGATGTCTTGCTGTCGCGGGGGCGATAGGATTGCTGCTGTGGCGAACAGAAGGCCTTCCGCCGGATAATCCCGTCGACCGCGTTAGCGTTGTGGTGCTGCTGGCTGCGCTGTGGCGCATATTCAGTCTCGCCGTGGCGCTTGGCGGGATCGTCTTTGCGTTGACCCTGGGCAATCCGTTCCATCAGCGACTCCTCTGGCTCTGGCTGAACCTTCCGGTCAGCCTCGCACTGGTGTGGCTGGCGTGGTCAGTGCTTTCGGGCCGGCGGATGAACCTGCCTCGCCTTTTCGTGACGCTATTGCTCGCTGCAAGCGTGCTGCTCAGCGTCGCCGACCTCATCGCGCTCGCGGCCGACGATCCGAACGTCAGTCTGCCCTACCATCTTCGCATCATTCCGATGGTCGGTATTCTTGCCGACCTCGTCGTTGCCGCACTCGTCATATTCCAACGCAAGCGGGAGGATGCGCGGCCTAACGAAACAGCCCTTGCGTAGTTGCCGATGAACCAGTCAGCAGCAACAGTCCTCAAGGACATCGTCGGCAGGCACGGCGTCACCTTGCTCGAGGATCACCGCCGCTGCGAAGCATGCCTGCGCGACACGCAGCTGCCCCGGCGTGATATCATCGGCCTGACGGCGGCGCTGAAATCGGGCCTGCCGGCCCGCATCCTCCAGCATCGGGCGTCAGGACTGACCGCGGTTGCGATATCGAACTATGCCCAGCGACTGGCGGAAGACACCGGCCTCGACCTGGACCTGGCCCGGGGTGCACTGCAGGCTTGGGCGCAGGGGCTTGACGTCAAGGTTTCGGGTCCAGTTGGCGTCAGCGAGCGCCATGAAGAACCGAATCCGGATCCACCACCGGCGCCCGCTCCGGCCCGCTCGCCTGCGAGGAGCGGATGGCTTGCATATTTGCTCGTCGTCCAAGCCGCGGTGCTGCTCGTCGTTCAGGGATATCCGGACCCCTTCGTTACGATCGCAACCTATGTCGCCGGTTCCTTGAGCATCCTAGTGGCCGCCATGCTGTTGCGAGGAGTCCAGTGGGTCAGGTGGCCGGCAGCAGCTTTGAGTGTCGTCGTTCTGTTGACGGCCGTCGGCGAGTGGCAGACTCTGGCGACCATCCTTGAACGCTCGGGCGAACAACAGCTGGCGCTTGTCGAGTCGCAGCCGCCGATTATTGCGACCGGAATTTTCGGTATCGCGGGCTTTGTCGGAGCACTGCTATGGCGTCCCGGCGCGCGACGACGTACCGGCCGGTTGGGCCGCACCCATTGGATCGCCGTTGCGGTCATGCTGGCGGCGCTCTGGTGCTTCCTCAAGCTCGGTGTTGAGCTGGGCGGCGCTGTGTCGGCGGTCAGGACCGGCTTCATCTTTCATGAAAAGTTCATCTGGCTTTGGGCCGAGTGTGCGGTCAGCCTCGTCCTGGCCTGGCTGGCTTGGTCGGTGCTGACGGGCCGGCGGGCGGACCTGCCCCATGTTCTTGCAGCGGGCCTGCTCGTCGCCGGCGCGATCCTCGGGGCCGTCTACATGGTCGTCGCGCTCGGCTTCGGCGGACACGACTATTGGCCGTGGGATCCCAACCTGGCGAACATCGTTGGCCTGGTGGCCAGTCTCGGCGTCGCGGGCATCGTCCTGCACGACTGGACGCACGTGCGAAGGACGACACCCACCGCGGAGAAACCGATTGCGTAGGCGGACGAAAGAAGGCTTCCAACGGTGCCGCGCTGGCAAACGATGACCTGCCCCTCTTTGGAGCCCAGTGCACAAACGTTGTTATGCTTTCATCCCGAAGCGGAAGGAAAGATAGCTTCCGATCGACTGACCGCCCTTGACGACCACGATCAGGGCGAAAATCCAGGCCGGCACCTCGAAGCCGAAGACCTTGAACGTGCCGAAAACATAGGCGCCGTAGCAGATCACCGGAATGACGATCGCGGCGACGATCGCCTCACTGAGGCTGGGTACGGATGCCTTCGAGACGGCCGTCTCGTCCTGCTGCATCGCTTTCTTGTCGTCCTTCTTCTCGTATTTCTCCACACGCTGCGGCTGCAACGCGAAGGCCCACGCCGCGACCGAGGTGAGCGCGAGTTGCTCGCTCAGACCGCTGGAGTCCGAAAGCTCAGCGGCAAAATTGGCGATCCCCTTGTCGCCAATCGCTGGCATCGCGCTGAGACGTTTCGGGATTCCTGCCCTCAGCGCCGCCATCACACCTGCGATCTCCTTCGGCGCAAGCGGGGTGTCACGCAAACAACTCTCGCACCGGCGGTGATCGTCGAGCAGCACCTGACCGTGCCGCTCGACGATGCCACGCAGAACCTCGTTGACCGAATCGCTCACTGCAGCAGCCCTCCTGGTCAGCCGGTCGTCACGACGCATTCGATGCCGACGAAGTCAATGATCGTACCTTTCGCAAGCGGAGCGACCTGGCCATACCCGACCTCGACCTTACGGCCTTCCGGCGACGTCACGTGCCATGCCTTCTCACCGAGGTTCTTTAACCCCAGCCCAGTCGCGTCGCCGACCACCTCGGCGATCGGCGCCCGGCCCCGGCCGGCGCCGGCGGCACCGAGCATGCGCGGCTCGATCTTCACGCCCGGCGCGGCCACGCACTCGACCGGGCCGATCTTCAGCACGAACGCGCCAGCCGCACGCGGCGCGACCTTCTCCGGCATGACTTCCCTGCGCGGCGGCGCCACGTTGGCAAGCGGCGCCGCACGCTCAGCCCTTGCGGCCGGCGGTACCGGCGACACGACAGGAGCAATACCCGCCACCGAGAATGCCTTCGTTGCAAAATTCTGGCTGCGGGTCGGCGACATTCGCCGGGCCTTCAGGATCGCCGCAATGAGGAAAGCGATCGAGATGAAGGCGACAACCAGACCCAGCAGCTGCTGCGAGCCTGCTGCTGCGTTCCATGCGCCGTGCAGCATGCTCGCCGTCACGTAGCCCACGACGAGATAGAGCGGCGCCGCCTTCGGCCGCAGCACAGCAAGTCCGATGAAATAGCCCAGATACCCGGACCACGCCATGTGACCGCCAATCTGCGAAATCGCCCGGATCACCAGGACCTCAAGACCGTACAACAAACCCGCAAGCTGCCGAACCGAGTCCGGGTGGTCCTTCAGCGCCGTCATGGTGTTGGTGATCGCCTGCGGATAGTACTGATAGATCGTCTCAAGAAGAGCAAAGGCAGCGCCAGACGCCACACCGAGCGCAATGCCGTCGAGAGGCTCGGTCAGGCTGATTGCCCGAAGGTGCGGAGGGCCGGACCTGCAGACGAGACCGAGGATCGCCAAGGCAAGAAGCGGCAGCGCCTTGTAGAGTTCTTCCAGCGCGCCGGCGCCAACGAAGTGCCCGACGAACCGGGAACCAATGCTGGCGTCATTGATCAGTGCCATCACCCAAGGCGGCCTGAATGTACCCGCCATGGCGCCGAATACATTCGTCATCAGGAAGGCCAGGCAGGAGATCGCAAACACGCCGATCATGCTCGGCCAGAGCTCACGACGACCGCAGAGATAATAGATCACCGCACATTGAACGAAGGTGATGTAGAAAGCGACGATCGTCGCGAACGTCTGGTCAGTCCCGGTCAGGAGCAGCATGGTCACCGTCGCCGCGGTTGCGAGGGCGATGACCAGGTAGATTTTGTCGAACGCGATGCTGTTCGATGCGATCGGCAGCAGCGTGCTCTTCAGCGTCCCCATCTTGTTCGCACGAGACGGTTTGATGTGGTCGGCCACAGCAGGCTCCATTTGATTCAGTGTTTCACCTGCCGAGACTAGGGCGGCCGCTATTCAACCGGTACCAAACCCTTCCAAACTGAAATGAAGCACAGGAGCGCGCGACTGGAAATAGGCCTGTGCCCGACCAGGATGTGCTGTGCCGGTAGCGCGGCCAGACACGTGCTCTTCGGCTTCGCCAGGCGCGGCCTGCCGATCCCCGCTAGCCGCTCCGTTCGGATTCGTTCCGATCTGTTTGCTCCCCTTGCGCATTACGCAGCGCTAGAGAGAGCCACGTTCATCAGCAGGAAAGGGCATTCCCAATGGTTATCCCCGGACTCATCCTCGTCGCAGCGACCTATGGCTTTGGCAAGATTAGCGAACGGCTCTTCGGTCGCCGAATGGTCCCGCTCGACGACGTCACGCTCTTTGGCGCCGCGGCCGGCATCGTCGGCTGCGCCCTTCTGTTCGGCAAGCTCTGAGGCAAGTTAAGGTATTGCCTGTCGCAATGCAGACGACCCGGTCCGGCCGGCTTCGACATCGAAGCGACGGCCGGATCGGCGCTTGTGATATCTTCGCGAACGGCGGCCCATCACGGCAGCGGCGGCAAGTCCTCAGGCGCCGCCTGGACGGCGTCCCCCGCGCCCTGCCTGCCCTGGATTTTTTCGACCAGCGAGGCAAGCACCTGCGGCCACTTCGCAGGCTTCAGGTTGTTCCAGGCGGATGGAAAGTACGCCCATG
The DNA here is from genome assembly GCF_003201475.1 of Chelatococcus asaccharovorans. Lineage (GTDB taxonomy): Bacteria > Pseudomonadota > Alphaproteobacteria > Rhizobiales > Beijerinckiaceae > Chelatococcus > Chelatococcus asaccharovorans. The sequence continues at coordinate 93,442 of NZ_QJJK01000011.1, forward strand.
TCACCAACGGGATCAGTATCGCGAGCAACACCAACGAAAGCCCTGCGCGAGCAAGCAGCCTGCGTTTGCGGCGTCGGTTCTCCCTTGGCGAAGCATCCCAGGCCAACGCCAATGAAATGTCGTCGCCGCTGCCTTCATGCGAGGTCTCGGTGAGCCACTGCGCCAGCTTGTCGGCAACGTGATCGAGACCCCGGCCCTCCAGGAGACCCTTCAGGTCGAGCCCCACTTTCAGGAATGCCGCGTCGTCGGCGAAGGAGTTCGCATAGCCGTCGCTCGACAGCATCACCAGTGCGTCGCCTCCTCTTCGCCCGCGCATGACAAACTCCATCCGGAAGCGATCGACCGCGTCGGCCTGGCACATCGATTCGGTGAGATGACTCGGCAGGTCCGTGCGGCCACGCGCCCGCCGCTTCACCGCACCGTCCGGTGCCACGCTGAGGATGTCGCCGTCGCCGACCTGCAGAAAGACATCGAAGCGGCCACCGATGCCTGCGACAACCAATGTACTGCCGTACAGCAACTCCACGCCCTCGCCTTCGAGGTCGTGGCGATCAGCGGGCGGATCGGCCTTGACGTCGGCTTCGACCTTGGCGCGCCACGCCTTGACGATGCGTGCGGGCAGGCCCTGCGCCGAGCGCCGGAGGTCGGCTTCGGCAAGCGTCGCCGCCTGCTCCATCCAGGCCGCCACGACTTCGATGCCGGCCGCCACGGCAAAGCGCGAGCCCCGGTCGCTTCGTGCGTGGCGATCGTCGCCGTGGCCATCCGCCACCGCCAGCACGACGCCACGCGCTTCCGTCAAGAGCTGAGCACCGACCGCATCCTGGTTCGGCGCGCCGCTTTGCTCATGCGACGCGCCACGCACGCTTTGCGTCGCAATCTGCCAGTTCGCAGCAGCCTTGACGGCCGGCATGATCAGACGACCTCTGCTTTGGCGCTGCCGAAGTCGATCTGCATGCCACGCTGCAGCTCGACGATCTGGTTCGGCGCCACCTCGCGCTCGCGGCCGTCGGCTAGCTTGATCTTCAGCGGCGAAGGCGTGCCGTTTCGCAGTCCGATCAGCTCCGGCCGCTCCGGGTGGCGCACGCAATCGCCGACGGCTGTCGCGAAGTCGAACCGACGGCGCGGATTGACGTGATGCGGATAGAGCGAGACGCGCTCATCGGCCACCACGAGATCATCGCCGACCTGCAGGCAGACCGGCCGGGGCATCGGCCGGCGGCAGGCGGGCGCCCAGCACGTTCCGGCCTCGTCCGCATCGGCGTCGAAGAAGTTCTCCGTCCCGCAATACGGGCACAGGGCGATCGCATCGCGCAGTCGCACCAGTGCCGTGCGCCACTCGGTTTCCAGCACGCGCCCGTGGCGCGGGTCGGCGATCCCGCTCGTGAACGCGCGCACGAACATCTCACGCATGAACGAAGGGTAGATCGGCCAGTAAAAGATCGCCTCGCGATGATAACCGTCCACTGGGCGGTTCGAAGCGTCTTGCGGATCGAAGATGAACACCGGCTCGGTGCCGTAAAGACGTCTCTCGGCGGCCGCATCCATGATCGGGCAAGCATACTCCCGCGCGCCGAGCAGCGGATGGCAGCGAAACAGCGCATAGAAGAGAAGCACCGAAAGGGACCACAAGTCGGTCGCGATGGTCGGCCGCGCCTGCCCCCGCATGATTTCCGGAGCCATGAATTGTGGCGTGCCGAGCGCCACGTCGATCGGCGCATCGTTGACGTCCGCGTTGTCGTTGTCGCAAATCCTCACCTCGCCGGTCGAAGGATCCAGAGCGACATTGCCGAAGTTGATATCCATGTAGCACCAGCCGCCGGAGTGCAGCGCACGATACTCCTGGACCGTCTCCAGCGCGGCGGTGACGACGACGCGCCAGGACGGCGTGACGGCGCCGATGATCACCCCGTCGAAATCGCGAAAGCGCGAATCGCGGAACGGCATAATGTAACCGAAGGTATTGGGATGGTCGGCGCTGGTGACGAGGTCGATCGGCCAGAGAAAGCGTGGACTGGGCGGATCGCGACGCGACAGGCGGCGCAAGCGCTCGCGCAGCCGCCCGTCTTGGCGGACGAACTCGGAGCGGTACCATTTCAGGGCATAGCGCTGGTGGCCCATCGAAACGGCGTAGACGTCGCCCTGCCCGCCGCCCGCGATATGCTGCTCGACGACGATGTCGACGCCCGACGTTTCAGCCGTTAGACGCTGACCGCTTCTGAGCAGGGCGAATTGCCCCTCCGAGCGTTCGCGCAGCATGTCACGACACCTTGCCCTTCGCATCGTCCCAGGTGATCCATTGGTCCAGCGGCGGCGGGGTCGCTGGTCCGCTCGGGCGCGACGAGCGCGCAATCGCAGTGACCGACGCCCAGCGGATCATCTCCGGCAGCTTGTAGGCGTCGGAGGCATGCAGCGGCGGGAATTCGGGGTTGCCGACGAACTTCTCCAGGCAGTGCATGTCGACCTCGTTGCCGACGCCGATGGCGAGGCGGGTTGCGATCTTGCCGAGCGGGTTGCTCATCAGCTTCTCGAGGCCGGCCTCGAAATCGTCGGTCGCATAGCCGTCGGTGACGAGAATGATCACCGGCGGAAAGAACCGGCCGCGGGTCGCCAGTTTCTCGAACTCGTCGGCAAGGCGCGAGAAGGCTTCGCCCATTGCGGTCTCTCCGTCGGCGCGGACGTAGTCGGCCCACTGAAAATCGGTGAGCGGCACCGGCTCCGGCGCCTCCGCCGACAGCGCTCCGTTCGGCAGCACCCACTGTACGTCGGTGCTGAACCGCAGGGCGCGGACGACCACCCGCGCACTGGCGTTCTTTGCCGCGGCCCGCCGCATCTCGGGAATGGCGTCGGCGACGGCGAAATTCAGGCTCTGGACCTTTTCGCCGGTCATCGACGTCGAGCCGTCGAGCAGCAATAGGAAATGGATTTCCCTGTTGGCGATCGCTCCGCCGGGAAGCTCAGGATTTTTCACGGCCTCTCTCCGTTGCAGACCCGCGCGGCGCAGTGAACGGGCGTGATGCAGTCATTCACATCCTATAGAACCGGCGCGACTGGGGTAGTAAAGCTTTCCAAACGGATCTGAACCCCGCGAGAGGATGGGCGGTCGGCGCCCTACTTCGGGGGCTTCGAACCGGTGATCGTCGTCGAAAGCCGGAAGAGCGCCCGCACGGTCGAGACGCCCCGCCCTGATGGGCGGCGGGGATCGTAGGGCGGTTTTCCAGACGGCGGGGCCACTGGGCCGGGTGGCGGCTGCTTCGTGCCGCAGGCAGCGCAACGGCTCACGCCGTCGGGAAGATGTTGCTGGCAGCTCGTGCAAATCATGCGCGCCGAAACCCCCGCGGCTGGACTGCGAAATGTCGCTCGGCAGAGACGCGCAATTATAGGCTCAAGACCCTGAGCCTGAAAAGAATGGAGTGCAAGGCCCGCCCAGCGGCCATCGCGCAAGACGCGATTCCGATCGCTTCGGAAGCGTTTGCTTTCTCCATTTTGCCCCATGGGCGAAAACCTGCGAACGTCGATCCTGGCGGCGGGAGGTATCGGGAAATGCGGTTCATGTTGCGAAAGGGCCTCGTCATTCTGAGACCCGGCGACGGCGACGAGGCCGAATGGTCCGACTGGATTGCCGCGCATGCCGGCCAGGTGTTCAAGCTGCGCGGCGCGGATCGCGGTGCGGCTCTGCACGCCATGGGCAACGAAGCAGAGGCGTGCCGCGAGCCTTTGAACATCACCTCACGCTCGCCCGGCGAGCTGCGCCTGATCTCGAACTTCGCTCACACGCCGTTCGTTCTCGACGGGATGACCTACGCCGGGATCGAAGGCTTCTGGCAGGGTCTGAAATTCCCGGACGAAGCCGACCGCCAGCGGCTCGCCGGGCTTTACGGAAGCGCGGCGAGGGATGCCGGTTACTACGCGCCGCGCAGCGAGGAGCTCCATTACGGCGGAAAGAGGGTGCTGATCGGAACGTGGGACCATTGGCAGCTGATGAAGCGAGCCTGCATCGCTAAGTTCGCGCAGCATGACGGGGCGCGCGCAGCGCTGCACGCGACCGGCAAGAGACCGCTCGTGCATCACGTGAAGCCGGATAGCCGTACGATTCCCGGCGTGATCATGGCTCAGATCTGGATGGCAATCCGGGCCCGCCTCTGATCGGGTCGGGGTTGTCTCGCGGCCAGGGATGAAAACGCCGGCGCGTCATGGTGCGCCGACGCCCGAAGCACCGCCGGGAGACTTTACTGGTCAACAGTGTTCGGAGGAACGATTCCGAGACGCTTGGCGCCTTCCAGGTGCAGGCCTTGCCCGCTGGAGAAGGTAATGCACGGGCGGCTTGCGTGGCCGCGCAATTCCCTTGGGCCAATAGTTTCTGGCCATCCGATATTCCTCCGTCAGCCGGTCGGTGCGCGGCGCAATCACGCTGATGGTCGGATAGACCGAAAGCCTCAGACGTTCGGCCATCCGCCGCGCATATTCGTCGGTCGACGGCGAGCCGTAGGCGAACACCGCAACGCCGGCCAGTTGATTGAGCTGTGGACACGAGGTGACGAACCGGGCAAAGGCCTGCGTGAGCGGAGAGGTCTGGTCGCCAAACTGAGCTACTCCCCGATACCCAGGAGATCAGCAGACGTCACATCGTAGCTTCCGTCACTGTCCGGATTTCGGGGAGTAGCTCACACACCCCCTCAGCCAGCTTGAACTCGGACCAGTAGGCCGCCCTTAGCTCACCGGGACGAGGGAACAGTAGCGCCAAGAGCTTCAACGCAGCTGTCGTCGTGGCCTGCCCCTCGAAGCCGTCGACTGCCCGCAGGAGCGCCCCGAATGCCCTTGGCTCGGTCAAGGCGGTCCAGGATCTCCTCTGCGGTGCGGCCAGGGCACCCCGCAAGGCGAAGGTTGGATCCGTATCGGCACGCGCGGTGGCAACAGCATAGAGGAACACGCCGCCGATGGTGGATCGCAGCCTGCGTGCGGTTTCATACCGCCCGCGCATTGCGACGCGCCGTAAGGTTTCAAGGATCTCGAGAGTCGTGATCACATGAATCGGGCGACAGTACCGTGCAGCGTCCGAGATAATTTCGGCTTTTGGTCAGGAACTCGGCAACAGCCGAGTTCCGGTGATCCCGACCGGAAAGGCGCCTCGATACATCGGGATGGCAACGGAACTCGGCAACAGCCGAGTTCCGCGTTGAACAAGTTGAAGTCGGGCAAGCCCGACTTCAATGACAAGCCCGGCCATGACAGCTGAAAGGGCTGAATGTCGATTGATCCTAGATTATAAACATCCTGGTGGTCGTCTGTTCCCGACATTTGCCCGCGGAGCCGATACAAATGGGATGTACATGTTGGCAACGAACCACGCGCTCGCCACGACCCTGACATGAGACACGCACCCCGAGGGAACCACGGCCCATGGCAGACAGCAAGCAGCCCGCGCCGATCGTCCGGCAACAGTCGCCGCTGAATGTCGAATATCCCTTCTCGAGACTGTCGGACTGGCTGATCCCCAACGATCAGTTTTACATCCGCAACCATTTCCCGACGCCGCGCTTGACGGTGCCGGACTGGCGCCTGACGGTCACAGGGGCCGTCGACAAGCCGCTCTCGCTCGATCTCGATGCGCTCAAGGCCATGCCGAAGACGGAGCTTGCCGCCGTGATGGAATGCGCAGGCAACGGTCGCGTCTTCTATGAACCCGCCAGGGAAGGCCTGCAGTGGCAGGATGGCGCCGTCGGCAATGCCCTTTGGTCAGGCGTCCTGCTGCGGGACGTGCTGGCCGAGGCCGGCATCCGGACGAACGCGGTCGAGGTGGTGCTGGTTGGCGCCGACCGCGGCGTGGTCGATGCCGGCAAGAAAACCGCATCGCCGGGTGAGATTGCCTTCGCGCGCAGCCTGCCCCTGGATAAGGCCTTGTCGGACAGCGCGCTTCTTGCCTACGCCATGAACGACGAGCCCCTCATGCCCGAGCACGGCTTTCCGCTGCGGGCGGCGGTCGGCGGCTGGTATGGGATGGCCTGGATCAAGTGGCTCGTCGAGATCCGTGTCGTCGCGCAGCCCTTCACCGGCTACTGGCAGACGCGGGATTATATCCAGTGGGACCGCACGCTCGGCGAGCCGATGGTCGCACCGCTGACGACCATGAACGTCAAGTCACAGATCGCCCAGCCCGTGAATGGCGCCATCGTGGAAGCCGGCCGGCCCTTCCGAATCCATGGGGCGGCCTGGTCGGGAGAGGCCGGCCTCGGTACCGTCGAAATTGCCACCGGCGACGATGCGCCCTGGCAGCCCGCGACCCTCGTCGGCCCGGCCGCACCGCACGGCTGGCGCCTGTGGGAATTCATCTGGACGCCGCCCGCCCCGGGCCGCTATCGCCTCAAGTCCCGTGCCACGGATGCCCTGGGCAACCGCCAGCCGGAAACGCCCCAGCCGGATCGCGAGAGCTACGCCGCCAACTGGGTCATTCCGGTGACGGTGGACGCCACGGCCGGCCCCGAAGAGCCGGCCGACAACTTCGTGATCTGAAGCAAGTCCGCCTGTTGCGGATTGCCTCCGCTCAAAGATGGACGCCGGACGGCACGCCTACATCGACGGAGCCATCCCGCCCTTGGGCGGCGCAACCAACGAAAACACCACGCCCTGCGGGTCGAGCGCCTGGATGATCCAGGCACCACCCGGCACTTCCATCGGCCCGTTGATGACCCGGCCGCCACCGGCATTCACTTTGGCGACGGCGGCATCGATGTCTGGGACATTGAAATAGAAGGTCCAGAAGGGCGCAGGGACAGCCGGCGGCTTGTCCATCATTCCGCCGACAGCCTGGCTGTCATAGGCGAACAGCTGGTAGATGCCCATGGCGCCCATATCCAGGCTCTCGTCCTTTCGCCAGCCGAATTGGCCAGAGTAGAATGCGAGCGCCGCCTTGTGATCGGTCGTCATGAGCTCATGCCAGCCGACATGGCCATTGGCGCCCGGCGCGGCGTCGGGCTGCTCCTCCCCCTGTCCCTTGAACAGGGTGAACACCGCCCCCTGGGGGTCCGCAACGACGGCAAAGCGCCCGACATTCGGGATATCCTCCGCCGCGCGGTAGATCTTGCCGCCGGCTTTGACGACAGCATCCGCCGCGGCATCAACGTTGTCGGCGCAGATGTAACCCATCCAGCCGGGTTTAGCGCCGGCATCGCAGGCCTCCTGCGGCAAGGTCATGAGACCGCCGATGGGCCGCTCACCCGCGTTGAGGATGGTGTAGGCGAAATCGACCATGCCGGAATCCTGCATCGTCCACCCGACGACATTCTTGTAGAATGTCTCCGCAGCCGCCCTGTCGCTGGTCGCCAACTCATACCAGACGAACTTGCCCGTTGAACCCGCCATCGTTTGTCCTCCAATCTCAGTAGCATCTCATCTCAGAAGCGTCTTTTGGAACCGTCTGGGTCACGCCTTGCGTCGGTAGTGCACCGTCATAACCGGCTTCCACGTGCCATCCTCCGCGAGAAAGCGGGACGACAGTGTGCGGTTATTATCGTCCTCGATTGTGATGATATCCTGATAGCGGGTCGTTTTGGACTGATCCTCGAAGGACGGCCCGACGGTATCGAGGGTCAGAACCTTGCCCGCCGGATCCAGCGTTCCCTCGTAGATCCACATATGGGTCATCATCGACCCGATCCACGAGCCGATAAAACACTGTCTGGCCGGATCGAAGCCCAGGGTCAGAATCGTCGTCGCCGGCCCGCCGCCGGGCTGCTCGCCCTCCCCTTCCGAAACGAGCCAGACGCCATGGAGCATGCGCGTCGTCTCGGACCAGGGCTCTACGGGAACCTCCGAGCCCTCTCCACAGCCCGGCATGGACACGGTCCATTGGCCGACAAGTTGTTCCAGCCAGCGATGCTCTTTCTGCGGTTCAACTTTCATATCTTTGCTTATCCTTATGAATGACAACAGGTGACTTGCGGCGCAGCGTCGTATTCGTCGTGGCGGCGCACGAAATCCAAGGTGGATTTCTCGTTGCGTCCCTTCGGCGCGCGATCCAGCACCATCAGAGCACCGAGGAGATCTTCGCCTCCCCGCGCGTAACCGGAATAGGTATGGAAGATTTCGCCGGCCTCGTTCCTGGCGAAGGCACTCAGACCGGGCAGTTCATCGAGACCCTCGCTCGCCGGCAAAGCAGAATAATTATAGAATATATGACCGCTGGCGATCTCGCTTGGCCGAAACGATACGTGATAGTCAAAGTTGAAATCATTGTCGTGGGAGGACACCCAGGGCAGATGCCAGCCCATGCGCCGCTTGTAGGCTTCCAGTTTCTCGAGCGGCGCGCGCGACACCATCGTCAGCGTCACATCATGATGCTCGAGATGCGGCAAGGCCCCACCGAGATGATCCGCCAGGAAAGAGCAGCCGGGGCAGCCGGCCTCCCAATCCGGCCCGAACATGAAATGGTAGATCACGAGCTGGCTGCGACCATCGAAGAGATCAGCCAAAGTCTTTTTCCCGTGAGGCGTATCGAAGACATAGGTCTTGTCCACCTTCACCCATGGCAATGCCAGCCTTTCGGCATTGACGGCATCGCGTAGCCGCGTCAGTTCCTTTTCCCTGTCCAACAGAGCTTTGCGGGCTGTTATCCACTCGTCGCGAGAGATGACGGGATTGCCTTGCATGGCGATCCTCCCTTGCATCGGTTATCGGCTTATGGCTTGACAATTACGTTGATATCAACATTATTGCGTCATGTCAAAGCCGGTCGAGATCCCTTTTGAAACAACGATTCTGGTACGGGATACCTGCCTGTGCCTGCATGTCCAGCGCGCGGCTCGCGCATTGGCACGGCGTTTCGATGAGGCACTCCGGCCGCTCGGTCTGACCAACGGGCAGTTCTCGCTGCTGATGTCGCTGAACCGGCCGCACCCACCGGCAATCGGTTCCGTGGCTTCGCTTCTGGCCATGGACCGCACAACGCTGACAGCGGCCCTGAAACCGCTCGAACGGCGCGAACTCCTGACGATCGCCCCCGATCCGAAGGACAAGCGCAGCCGACTTCTCTCGCTGACCGCGGACGGCAAGGCCTTGCTCGCCCAAGCCGTCCCGATCTGGAAACGGGAACATGCCATCGTCGACACGCTGCTTGGTCCAGACGGGTCCGAACGTCTTCGCAACGACCTGCGCCAGATCGCCTGAACGGCGTCGCCGTCCATCGGAGCCTGGTTGATCTTGCATGCAGCAGGCTGGGGCCAGCAAGACACCGTTTAACTGTCATTCCAAGACAGACACAGCCAACCACAACCCGAGATGGAAATTTCGAAAGGAAACGCCATGGTTAAAGCTATATTCGTCAATGTCGCCGTGAAAAATCTTGACGCGTCGATTGCGTTCTTCAAATCACTCGGCTTCACGTTCAACGCCCAGTTCACCGATGAGACCGCCTCCTGCATGGTCATGAGTGATACGATCTATGCCATGCTGTTGACGGAGGCGAAGTTCAAGGAATTCACGCCGCGTAACATTTGCGACACATCGAAGGATGCCGAGGTCTTGATCGCACTCTCCCTCGAAAGCCGCGAGGCTGTCGATGACCTGGTGCGCAAAGCTGTCGCTTCAGGCGGGAAAACCTACGGCGCGCCGAAAGACTACGGATTCATGTATCAGCATGCTTTCCATGATCTCGATGGTCATGCCTGGGAGATCTTCCATATGGACCCGAGCTTCGTTCAGCCCACCTGAAGTTCCGTCTTCCCCGACGCGCTCCCCGAGAAACGCCGGGCGTAGGCATCCTCAATTCGACCAGGGTTCGGTACAGCTCGGCATGGCGATGAGCACGGTCACGATCGGCATGGCGACCTTGATCTCGCTGGCCTTTGCCTTGCTCTCGCACCGCCTGAGCCCGCGCCCTCGGCTCAGCGCAGCCGCGCATCGAAGTGATCCCGCATCCAGTCGCCGATGAGGCTCACCGACAACGTCGTCAGGACGATGACAGCGCCGGGGACGGCGGCCATCCACCAGGCGAGCACGATATAGTTGCGGCTTTCGTTGACGAGCAGGCCCAGCGACGTCAGCGGCGGCTGCACGCCGAGGCCGAGGAAGCTGAGGCCCGTCTCCAGCAGGATGACCTCGGGGAAGTTGAGGGTCATCTGCACGATCAGCGCGCCGACGATATTGGGCAGGATATGCCTGACATAGATCCGCGGCGAGCCGGCCCCGAGCGCGCGCAGCGCCCCGGCATAGCCCGTCGTCTCGGCGTCGAGCACGAGCCCGCGGGCAAGCCGCGCGTAACGCTCCCAGCCGGCAAAGCCGACGATAAGAACGAGCAGCCAGAAGCTCTTGCCGAAGAAGGCGACGACCGTGATGGCAAAGATGATGAAGGGGAGCGAGGCCTGGATGTCGACAAGCATCATGATGGCCTCTTCCCACCACCCGCGCAGCCGCGCCGCCAGCATGCCGAGCACGACACCGATCAGCATGCCCAGCACTGTCCCGAACAACGCGATGACGATCGAAAAGCGGATGCCATAAAGCACCCGGCTGAAGACATCGCGGCCGAGATGGTCGCTGCCGAACAGGAAGGGGTTGTCGTAGCCGAGGATCGCCGGGGGCTTCAGGCGCAAGAGCGGCTGCTGCTCCGCATAGCCGAAGGGCGCGATGGCCGGCGCCGCGATCGAGGCGGCGAGGATCACGGCGATCCAGAGGAAGGCGATGGCGATCGCCACCGGCGGCGGCTTGCCCCAGCGCCGACCGATCCGGACGCGACGGCCGATATCGAGCACGCTCATTCAGTGCCGCCTGCGTATTTTCGGGTTGAGGAAGCCATAGGCGAGGTCCACCGACAGATTGGCGAGCGTCATCGTTGTGGCGAAGAGCATGACCAGCGCCTGCACGACGGCGAGGTCACGCAGGCCTACGACATCGACCAGCAGCCGTCCGACGCCCGGCCAGCCGAAGACCTGCTCGACGATGATCGAGCCGCCGACGAGCCCGCCGAGCGAAAAGCCGATGATGGTGACGATGGGGATCGCCGCATTGGGCAGGACATGGTTCAGGATGGCCTGCCCGCGTGTCTCGCCCGCGGCGATCGCCGCCCGCACATAGGGCTGCTCGAGCACCTCGAGCACGGCCGAGCGCGTGAAGCGGGCGATCACGGCAGCGCCTGAGAAGCCCAATGTGATGACCGGCATGACGAGATGGGCAGGCGTCGCGCTGCCGGAACTCGGCAGCCAGCGCAGCCCGACCGCCAGAAGGAAGATGAGCGTGACCCCGAGGACGAAATTCGGCAGGCTGTAGCCGAGCGAGCAGAACAGCATCATGCCCTGGTCGAGCGGCCGGCCGCGATTGAGCGCCGCGATGACGCCGCCGGGAATGCCGATCGCCAGCACCAGCGCAAAGGCCGTCCCGGTCAGCGTCAGCGTGGCCGGCAGGCGCTCCAGCACGACCGTCAGCGCCTCCCGCCCATTGGCCAGCGACTGGCCGAAATCGCCACGCATCAGGTTGGTGATATAGACGACATATTGCGTCCACAGGGTCTGATCGAGCCCCCAGCGGGCGCGAAAGAGCGCGATCACCTCCTCCGTCGCGTTGTCCGGCAGGAGCTCGCGGGCGGGGTCGCCGGTCAGGCGCATGAAAACGAAGGCGAAGGTCATCACCGCCCAGAGGGTGATGATCGCGCGCAGGATCTTGACGGTGGCGAAGCCGAACATGGGATGTCAGTCGCGGAATGTGACCGCGACCGGCTGGTGATCGGACGCATCGGCGTCGCGCAGCACCTCGGCCGAGGCGACCTTGGCCCGGAGGCCGGGCGTGACCATGATGTAGTCGATGCGCTTGCCGGTCTTGCCATCCCAGTCGCGATAGATGGTATCGCCTTCGGTCTCGGCGTGGCCGGCGGCGACCCAGGCGTCGCAGAAGCAGCCGGGCGGATTGAGGCGGCCGTACATGTGACTGGTCGGGCCGACGAGCAGCTCGTAGACGGGGCTGTCCGGCGTCAGGTTGAGGTCACCCATCAGGATCGCCTCGGCGGGCACCGGCGGCGGCGGCTCTTCCAGCCACGAGGTATCGGGGTGCCCGCCGGCCGAGACGGGGCCGTCGCTTTGCGCGCGGCGATGCACGTCGAGGGTCAATTGGGCATGGAGAAGCCGCTCCTCATCGCACAGATGCGAGAAATGGCTGGAATAGACGCGGATCAGGCCAAGCGGCGTCTCGATCGTCGCTTCCGTCACGCCGCGCTGGATGGCATGGGCCGTCAGCGGCGTCAGCTTCGGAAAGAGGAACGTGCGCGTTGTGATGATCGGCCAGCGCGACAGGATGGCGTTGCCGAACTGGCGGCGGACATGGCGCCCGTCGAGGCGCTTGTCGATGTCGACCGTCGCCCCATACACGGCGTGGTATCCGCCCAGCCGCTCCGCGATGCGCTCGACTTGGTGGATATTGCCGGAGCGCTCCCAATAGGCCTCGACCTCCTGCAGGCCGACGATGTCGGCGCCGACGAGCACGTCGGCGACACGATCGATGTCATAGCGGCCATCGCGGCCCTTGCCATATTGGATGTTGTAGGTGACGACGCGCATCGGGGATGCCCTCTCGTGATGATCTCGACTGTGGCTCAGGCGTGAGCCTGCCGCCGCGGCGGGGCCGACGGCACGGTTGTGGTTGCGGTCATGGTTGACGGGGCAGCATCTTCGGCTGCCACAGCCGCGAAATGACAGGCGACGTGATGCCCCGCGCCGACGGCAGTGATGCGCGGCAGCTCCACGCGGCAGACATCCTGCGCGAGGGCGCAGCGAGGATGAAAGGGACATCCCGCGGGTATCGCGGCCGGGCTCGGCGGCTCGCCCGCAAGCCGTACGCGCTGGCGCGCGGTGCCAACCGCGATGCGCGGCACCGCCGAGACCAGCGCGCGGGTGTAGGGATGGGCGGGCGCCGCGAAGACCGTCGCAATCGGCCCCTCCTCCACGACCCGCCCGAGATACATGACGGCGATCCGGTCGGCGATATGGCGCACGACCCGGAGATCGTGGGAAATGAACACCGAGGCAAAGCCGCGCTGGCGCTGCAGGCTGCGGATGAGGGCGATGATCTGCGCCTGGACGGAGACGTCGAGTGCCGAGACCGGCTCATCGAAGACGACGAAGTCCGGCTCCGTCGCCAGCGCCCGGGCCATGACGACCCGCTGGCGCTGGCCGCCGGACAGCTGGTGGGGAAAGCGCGCGGCCAGCGCGGCGCCGAGGCCGACATCGGCGAGCAGTTGTTCAATGGGCGGCGCGACGGTCCCGGTCTCATTGCGATGAATGCGGAACGGCTCCAGCACCTGCTCGCCAATGGTCATGCGCGGATCGAGCGCCGCCAGCGTATTCTGAAAGACGAGCTGCATATGCGCCCTGAGGTGCCGTAGCCTGCCTTCGCTCAAGCCGGCGAGATCCTGTCCGGCGAACAGCACCTGTCCACGCGTCGGGCGTTCCAGGCCGAGCAACAGGCGGCCGAGCGTACTCTTGCCGCAGCCGCTCTCGCCCACGATCGCCAGCGTCTCCCCACGCCTGATCGCAAGGTCGACATGGCCAACGGCGGCGATGGTGCGGCGGGCGCCGATCCATCCACCGACGCTGAAGGACCGCCCGACGCCGTGCGCCGCGACGAGCACCTCGGCCGATGTTCGATCAGCCGACCTTTGATCAACCGGCATATCCAGATCAACCGACATGGCGGCGCTCCGCTGACGATGTGCCGGCTGCGGGCAAGGGATATCCCGACGTCTGCGGTTGGGTTTTGTCCCCGCCGAACCCGTGCGGCAGGCGCGGCTCGCTGCGATGGCAGGCCGCGCGGTGACTGCCGCTGACGACGACCGACGGCGGACGTTGCGCGCAAAGCGCGATCGCATCCCGGCAACGCGGCTGGAACGGGCAACCGGTGCCGGCGGCAAGCCGATCCCCGGGCGAACCGGAGATGGGCCGTGGCGGCGCCGGTTGTGCAAGGTCAGGCATCGAGGCGAGCAGCGCCTGGGTATAGGGATGCCACGGCGCGCCGAGCACGTCGGCCGCCTCCCCCGTCTCCATGACGGTGCCGCCGTACAGCACGGCGACGCGCTGCGCCATTTCCGCGACGACACCGAGGTCATGCGTGATGAGCAGCACGCCGAGACCCGTATCCGCTTGAAGATCTTCCAGAAGGTCGAGAATCTGCGCCTGCGTCGTCACGTCGAGCGCGGTCGTCGGTTCGTCGGCGATCAGGAATTGCGGCCCGGCGGCAAGCGCCCCGGCGATCATCACCCGTTGGGCCATGCCTCCGGACAATTCGTGGGGAAAGGCCCCGAGAATGCGCGCGGGATCACCAAGGCCGACGCGTGCCAGCATATCGACAGCCGCCGCCCGCGCCGCGCGCTGGCTCGTGGCGCCGTAGCGGCGGAACTGGCCGGTGAGATAGCGCCCCACCGTCCAGCGCGGATCAAGCGAGGCCTGCGGGTCCTGAAAAATGGCCGCGATCTGCCGGCCGCGGATGGACGCGTGGGGCCCGGCGAGGCCGGTGACATCGGTGCCGTTGAGGCGCACGCGGCCGCCGCGCCACATGATACCGCGCGGCAGAAGGCCGAGGATGGCAAGCGCCGTCAGGCTCTTGCCGGAGCCGCTCTCCCCGACGAGGGCGACGATCTCGCCGCTTGACACGGCGAGGTCGACGTCATTGACAAGGATGTCTCCGGCCGCCGAAGCGAGGGTGAGCCCCTCGACCTCGATACGCGCCGTCGGACGCCCGGCCATGCCCAGCGTCACCCGGGGAAGGTGAGATTGTAGGGCCGCAGATCCATGAACTCGAAGCTCACCGGCTTCCAGTTGATGCCACGGCGGACGCCATAGATCTCGACCGGTCGATACAGCACCGCACCGGGCGCCTCGTCCTCCCAGATGTCGAGGAGGCGCTGGAAGGCACCGCGGCGGTCGTCGCCGTCGGGCATGCTTGCGACCTGGGCGGCGAGGTCATTGAAGGCCTGCGGCGCTTTCCAGCCATGCACGGTCTGGACCGAGCCCTTCGGACCCCAGTCACTCGGAAGCGGCGTCGCCGCGTCGGGCATCTGGAAGCCATTCGACCAGTTGCGGATCTGCAGCCCCGGCGCCAGCACCTGGCTCCACTGGTCGACGATCTCCATACGCGCGTTGATGCCGACAGCCTTCCACATTTCCAGCATCATCTGGATGGCGGCAACCGAATTCACGTAGTAATCGTTCAACGTGCGGAAGGTGATCGGCTCGCCCTTGTAGCCCGCCGCCTTCACCAGCTCACGCGCCGCGGCCGGATCATGCTTGAACCCCGGGCGCTTCGGATCGTAGACCACGCCATATTGCGGGATCTGGAAGCCGTTGGTGATGCCGGCAAGCCCGCCCCACAGCGTCTTGTTGATCAGGTCGCGGTCGATGCTGAGGTTGAGCGCCTGGCGCATGCGCTTGTCGGAGAGCACCGGTGCATCAGACTGGTACACGACGAGATGCACGTTCTCGATCTGCGACGAACGCGCTTCCACGTGGGACTGCGAGGTGAGCATCGGCAGGTTGTCGGGCGTCAGCGCGCAGGCAATGTCATAATCGCCGCTGATGAGGCCCGCGGCGCGGGTCGCGACTTCCGGCACGACCTGGAAAGTCACGCGTGAGGCCGTCGGCCTCCCGAGATAGTAATCGTCGAACGCCTCCAGGACGACGCGGTCGCCGGGGATGAACTCGACAAGTTTGTAGGGGCCCGTCCCGATCGGCTTCAGGCCGAAGGCCTCCGGTCCCTGCTCGCGATAGAGCTTCTCCGGCACGACCCAGGCGATCCACGACGCCAGGCGCTTCTCCAGGCTGAAGTCATCGGCCTTGGTCTTGAAGCGCACGGTTTTGTCGTCGAGCGCTTCCACGCTCTCGAAATTCGCGGAGAACAGCGGGCCGCGCGGCACCATCGGCTTCGTGCCCCAGGCGCGATCGGCCGAGAAGGTGAAGGCCACGTCCTTGGCCGTGACGGTCTCGCCGTTGTGGAACTTGATGCCGTCGGCGATGGTCACGGTTACCGTGCGCGCATCATCCCGCTTCCAGGACTTGGCGATCGCCGGCACCAGCGCCGTCGCCGTGCCGGAGCCGTCGGCGAAGAAATCCCGGCGGATCAGCGTATCGAAGAGCGCGTTGGTGACGCGATTGCCGACATTGCCGATGGCATTGACCGGCTCGAGCGTGACCGGCAGCCCCTGCACCGCGATGCGCAGCTCCGGGCGCTTGGCCTGCGCCGAGACCCCCGTGGCCGCGAGCGTCGCAGCGGCAGCACTTCCCGCCATGAATGAACGACGTGACAGATCCAGCATATCCATATCCTTCGGATCGATATATATTGGCTATCTTATATACTTGCCGCGCATCAGTTTTATGACGAGAGCAGATTTCAGAAATAAATCAGCAGAAAATCATAATCTATCTAATATTTCAAAGTATATATACGCGCCTTTCATTTGTATTTTTCTATGAACTCCTCAGCCGACATCGCCCTGAAATCGGGCAGCGCCTGATGAAGTCTGTCGTGCGGCCAATCCCACCAGGCGAGGTCCATGAGCGCCTGCGCCACCTCATCCCGGAACCGCTGACGGATGGTCTTCGCCGGCACACCGACGGCAATCGCAAAGTCGGGAACATCGCGCGTGACGACGGCATTGGAACCAACGACGGCACCGGTACCGATCGTCACACCCGGCATGACGACCGCACCATGGCCGATCCAGGTATCATGACCGATCGTGATGCGGCTCCCCGCGCGCCAATCGAAGAAATCCGCGTCGTCGCTCTCGCCATCGAAGTACCAGCCGGACCGGTAGGAAAAGTGATGTAATGAGGCGCGATGCATCGGATGCATGCTGGCGTAGATGCGTACATAAGCGGCAATATTGGAGAACTTTCCAATATCCGCATAGGCAATCTGCGTACCTTCGACGGCATAGGAATAGTCGCCGATACGCGACCGCGCGACATGGCAGCGCGCGCCGATATCGACATAGCGGCCCAATTCGCTGTCCTTGACATCGGCGGTCGGATGGATCAGCGCCGTCTCGGATAATCTGGTCATGCGGCCCTCTGGAACTGTGCGACTTCAAACAGCCGGTCGGCAACGGCCTCGCGTACTTCCGCGTCGTGAAAGATGCCCACGACCGCCGTGCCGCGCGCCTTGGCCTCGCGGATCAGCGCGATCACAATCTGCCTGTTGGCGGCATCGAGCGAGGCCGTCGGCTCGTCGAGCAGAAGAACGGGATAGTCGACGACGAAGCTGCGGGCGATATTGACCCGCTGCTGCTCGCCCCCGGAAAAGGTGGCTGGCGCCAGCGACCAAAGCCGCCGCGGGATATTCAGTCGGCTAAGAAGGTCGCCGGCGCGCGCGTCCGCTTCTTCGCCGGGCAGTCCCCATATCCTCGCCGGCTCGGCGACGATATCGCGTGTCGGGACCCGCGGTATGACGCGCAGAAACTGGCTGACGTAGCCGACCGTGCGACGGCGGACCTCCACCACGCGCCAAGGCTCGGCGCTGGCGAGATCGATGGCTGCGCCGTCATGCATCACCAGAATCTCACCGCTGTCGGGCTTGTAGTTGGCATAGAGCGAGCGCAGGAGCGTCGACTTGCCGGCACCGGATGGCCCGTGCAGGCACACGCATTCGCCCGCGTGCACGCGAAGATCAAGGCCGGCGAATACCGGGATCCGCACGCCACCCTGGGTGTGCAGGGTGAAACTTTTACTCAGACTGCGAACATCTATTCTGGCGACCATCATATCAATCCTTGCGACGTTCACGCCTGCAGCACCGAAGACACCAGAAGCTGCGTATAAGGGTGATGGGGATCGTCGAGCACCTGGTCGGTCAATCCCGCCTCCACCACGTCGCCGCGCCACATCACCATGAGGCGGTCGGCCAAGAGCCGGACCACCGCAAGGTCATGCGTCACCACCACGGCGGCAATGCCGAGATCGCGCACCAGTCCGCGCAGGAGATCGAGCAGGCGCGCCTGCACCGAGACATCAAGGCCGCCGGTCGGCTCATCCATGAAGACGAGGCGCGGCCGCGTCACCAGATTGCGGGCGATCTGCAGGCGCTGCTGCATGCCGCCGGAAAACACACGCGGCTTGTCGTCGATGCGGTCGATATCGATCTCCACGCGAGCGAGCCAATCCTCGGCCTCCCGCCGGATATCGCCATAGTGGCGCGCGCCGATCGCCATGGGCCGCTCGCCGATGTTGCCGCCGGCGCTCACGGCCATGCGCAGCCCGTCGCGCGGGTTCTGGTGAACGAAGCCCCAATCCGTACGCATCAGCATGCGGCGCTCCGGCTCGGACAAGGTGAGAATATCGACGAGCGGTGCGTCCTCCGACCCACGCCGCAGATCATAGGCGATCGAGCCGGCGTCCGGGGCCAGCCTGCCGGAGAGGCAATTGAGCAGGGTCGACTTGCCCGAGCCGGATTCCCCGACGATCCCGATGACCTCGCCCGGATAGAGCGTGAAATCGATATTCCGGCAGGCGACCGTGCGGCCGAAAGACTTGTTGAGGCCTTCCACCTTGAGGAGGGGCTTGCGGACAGCAGCCGATGCGCGCGTCATTCGTTCGGGCCTTGTGGCTGATACCGTGGTCATCATCTCGCCTCCGGCTCGAGCGCATCATCCATATCGGGCTGCTCGCCCACATGGCCCGCGGCGCGGCGCTGGCCGCAATAGTCGGTATCGGAACAGACGAACATCCGTTTGCCCCTGTCGTCGAGCACCACTTCGTCGAGGTAGCTGTCGGTTGCGCCGCACAGCGCGCAGGCGCCGTCCCAGCGCTGGACCGTGAACGGGTGATCGTCGAAATCGAGGCTCTTCACGGTGGTATAGGGCGGGATCGCGTAGATGCGCTTCTCGCGGCCGGCGCCGAAGAGCTGGATCGCGGGATTGTCCTGCATCTTGGGATTGTCGAATTTCGGGATGGGCGACGGCGCGGTGAGATAGCGTCCATTGACGATGACAGGATAATCGTAGGTCGTCGCGATATGGCCGAACTGCGCGATGTCCTCGTAGAGCTTCACCTGCATCAGCCCGTATTCGCCATAGGCGTGCATCTTGCGCGTCTCGGTCTCGCGTGGCTCAAGCCGGCGCAAGGGTTCGGGTTGCGGCACCTGATAGACGAGGATCTGCCCCTCGACCAGATTGGCCTCCGGGACGCGATGGCGCGTCTGGATGATGGTGGCGTCCGTCGTCTTCTCGGTCGTCGCCACGTCGGCAACGCGTTCGAAAAAGCGGCGGATCGACACGGCATTGGTGGTGTCGTCGGCGCCCTGGTCGATGACCTTGAGCACGTCGCGGGGGCCGATGACGCTGGCCGTGACCTGGATGCCGCCCGTGCCCCAGCCATAGGCCAGCGGCATCTCGCGGCCACCGAACGGCACCTGGTAGCCCGGGATGGCGAGCGCTTTCAGGAGCGTCCGGCGGATCATCCGTTTCGTCTGCTCATCGAGATAGGCGAAATTATAGTCGCCGGTCATTCCGCGGCCTCCTGCGGTTCCACCCGTGCCTGCTCGGCGCGCATCTTGCGCACGAGTTCGAGCTCTGCCTGGAAGTCGACATAGTGAGGCAGCTTGAAATGGGTGACGAAGCCGACGGCTTCGACATTATCGGTATGCGAGAGGACGAATTCATCATCCTGCGCGGGGTAAAGCGCATCCTCGCCCAGTTCCTTGCAGCGCAGCGCCCGGTCCACGAGAGACATGGCCATGGCCTTGCGCTCGCAGTGGCCGAAACTCAGCCCATAGCCGCGCGTGAACTGCGGTGGCTTCTCCGCCGAGCCCTTGAACTGGTTGATCATCTGGCACTCGGTGACCGTGATATCGCCGATGTCGATGGGAAAGCCGAGCTCTTCCGGCACGATCTCGACCGAGACCTCACCCATGCGCAATTCACCGACGAAGGGATGACTGCCGCCGTAGCCGCGCGTCGTCGAATAGGCGAGCCCCAGGACAAAGCCTTCGTCGCCGCGCGCGAGGTTCTGCAACCGTTGATCGCGCCCCGCCGGAAAGGACATGGGATCGCGGGTGACGTCGAAGACGGGCTCGCCTTCCCGGTCCGCCACCTCCTCCTCGATCAGGCCCTCGTGGGAGAGAATATCGAGCACCGGCAGCATGGTCTCCGGCAGCGGTGAAGCGGCCTGCTCGGCCTCCGGAACCGTCTCGCCTTCCGCCGCCAGGGCGAAATCGAGCAGCCGATGCGTGTAGTCGTAGGTAGGCCCGAGAACCTGCCCGCCGGGCATATCCTTATAGGCGGCCGAGACGCGCCGGCGCACGGCCATCTCAGCCGTTTCAATGGGGCGGGACACCGCGATGCGCGGCAGGGTGGTGCGATAGGCGCGCAGCAGGAAGATGGCCTCGATGCTGTCCCCCTGCGCCTGTTTCAAGGCGAGCGCCGCAAGCTCCGGATCGTAGACGGAACCTTCGTTCATGACGCGATCGACGGCGAGGCGGAACTGTTCGGTGATCTGCGCGAGACCGAGCTCCGGCACCGCCGGATCGCCACGGCGCTCCTCCGCCACCAGCTTGTGAGAATTCAGGATGGCACGCTCGCCACCCTTTACCGCGACATACATGGCTACTCCTTCACCGTGATGCCCCGAGGAAGGCCCATCACCGCATCGCCGCATGCAAAAAGAACATCCACCCCGAGCGGATAAAGCCCCTGATTGAGCGCCCAATCCGCCCAGAACCAGTCCGGAAGCCCCGCGACCGCGACCGTCCGGCGGCGGAGAATGCCAGGCCCGGACCACTGGCGCTGCGGCCCTTCGGTCAGCGAGGGCACCGTCACGACGAGGGTCGTCGACCGATCGGGATAGCGCTCGTCGCCCATGGCAAACGCGTCAAGGCGCGGCATCGCCGCCGCGTCGCCGATCAGTCCGAAACGCGCATCCGCAGCCGCGGCGACCAGGGGCGCACCGCAATGAAAGCGCAGGTAGGTCGACACAGCCTCGCTCGAAAGCGCGGCATCGCTCCAGATAGGGGTGTCGAGATCGCAGAGCGTGAGAACGACCGAGGCCATTGCCGGATCGAGCCCCTCGGGCGCCCCCGGTCGGTGCGCGAGCCGCTCGATCGCGCCGGGATAGGCGACGGCGTTCAGCACGCTGCGGAAGACGGACTGGCTGTCGAAGACAGGATCGGCGAAGCCCGGCCCAAGTCCGGCCGAATCGAATGCGAGCGTCATTTCGGATTGTCTCCCCGTACCATGGTGAAGAACTCAACCTTGGTCGATGCCGCCTTGCGACTGCGGGCGTCACGCCGGGCGGCCTGCGCCGCCGCAAGCGGCGCAATAACGGTCTGCTCGAGATCGGGATGCGTCCCCGGCGACTGCAGCAATGCATCAAGGATCGCGGCAATCTCCGCACGCCGGCGATCCCGCCCCTGCACGTAGCCGAGGCCAACCGTGCCGTCGGCGAATTGCAGGGCGCAGCGGGTCACGGTCATCTCACCGAGATTGAAGGCATTGCCCCCGCCGCCGGCGCGTCCCTGCACCATGACGAGGCCGATTTCCGGCGGGCGCAGGAACCGATGCTCAGGGCAGGCAGCGAGGCCCGCGAAAACGGCCTCCAACTCCTCCCGCGGCGCGCGGGCGAGCACGCTCATCCAGAAGCGCCGCGCCTCAACCCTGTCCTTTGTCCCATGTTGAGCCGTCTGCCCGACCCCGTTCCCGGCCGTTTGCCCGCTTGTCATCCGCGTCGATCGCCTCCGCAATCCCACACCCGGACCGCCGAGGCGAGGCCTCTGCCCGGTCCGTATGCCTGCCAAAGATAGACGGATCTAATTTGAAAGGTCCGTATCTTTTCTATATCATGCGGATCTCTATGCCACCATTATATCAATTGAATGACATTGCGGCGTGACACACGATCGGACTATGGGTGCGCCTATACGCGTGTCATATCGCAACAGTACGACACGCGCCGCGGGCTACCCTGCGCGGGACAACACGGACCGAAACGAGATGGAAGCATCGATGGAAGCATCGCCGGCAAGAGGCAGTTCCACGAAGGCACGAACGGCAGCGCCTTCCCTGTGGCAGAAGGTGGCAACCGCCCTGCGTACGGAGATTCGCGACCAGACGCTGAAGCCAGGCCAGCAGATCATGCCCGAAGCGGCCTTGTCCGAACATTTCTCCGTGAGCCGCTTCACGACGCGGCGCGCGCTGGCCGAGCTCGAAAAGGAAGGGCTCATCCGCATCGAGCACGGGCGCGGCCTCTTCGTCGCCGAGGATACCGTCCCCTATGCCGTGGGCGAGCGCACCCGCTTCACCGACAACATGCGCCGCTTCAACATCGCCGGCGACCGCGAGATCCTGTCGACGGCCATCGAAACGGCCGACCCGCTCGTCCGCGAAAGGCTGGAGCTGGCGCGCGGCGCCGACGTCCTCGTCATCGACACCTTGTCCTCGGTCGATGGGCGTCCCATGGGTCTCAGCCAGAATTTCTATCCGGCCGATCGCTTCCGCGGATTTGACAGCGTATTGCGCGAGACGGTTTCCCACACGAAAGCGCTGAAGGCCTTCGGCGTCAACGACTATACGCGCAAATGCACCTGGATCATCAGCCGCATGCCGACAGCCCGGGAAGCCCGCCTGCTCAAGATCGCGCGAAGCCGGCCGGTTCTCGAAACGCAGAAGATCGACATCGACGCTGAGGGTCGTCCCATCGCCTTCGGCATCAGCGCCAATTGCGGTGATCGGATCCAGATCATCATCGAATAGCAGGCCGCGCCGCCGCGCGCCGCCACACACGGCCAGCAGGCGGTTGAGTCATCGGCTGCCATCATAAGTATTTAGCCAAATATCTATTAGCCGACATATCTTTATCAACAGTATCAACATCCCCGAACCAGCACCATTGCGCTTGCACGGCGCCCTGTCACGGAAGTGTTGCAGGAGAGCCTTATAGCCTCACCATCGATGTAGTTTGCAAGGCTGCGGGATCGACTGCGGCTCAGATGTTGGCGTCCGCCCGAGGGGCGCGCGTGGCACCTGTGACCGCTCCAGTCTCGGCGATCCGTCTCCGGCATGGCGGAGACGGTGGGGCATGGCGATAAGGCATTTGGCTGCGGAGGGGTTCTTGCTCAGCATTCGCGATATCTCGCGCCAGTTCGCGACGAAGACGGCCGTCGATAACGTGTCGCTGGAGATCGAACCCGGCGGCTTCATCGGCGTGATCGGTCGTTCCGGCGCAGGAAAATCGACCCTGCTGCGCATGATCAATCGTCTTGTCGACCCGACCAGCGGTCGCATCGTCTTTAACGGCGTCGATATCACGGGGCTGCGCGGCCGCGATCTCCGGCGCTGGCGCCAATCCGCCGCCATGATCTTCCAGCAATTCAACCTCTCAGGCCGGCTCGATGTGCTCACCAATGTGCTCATGGGCCGGCTCAATCATGTTCCAGCTCCCCGCGCCGTGCTGAAGCTCTGGTCGGACGAGGACAAGGCGATCGCCCTGTCCGCGCTCGAGCAGTTCGACATCGCGGGCCTTGCCGCCCAGCGCGCCGAGAGCCTGTCCGGCGGCCAACAGCAGCGTGTCGCGATCGCCCGTGCGCTGGTGCAGGAGCCGCAGATCGTCCTCGCCGACGAACCCGTCGCGTCGCTCGACCCGCGGAACACGAAGGTTGTGATGGACGCGCTCCTGCGCATCAACAAGCACTATGGAATAACCGTGATATGCAACCTGCATTCACTCGATCTCGCACGGACCTATTGCGATCGCCTCATCGGCATCGCCTCCGGCCGGGTCGTCTTCGATGGCGCACCGGACGCGCTGACGGACGATGTGGCGCGTGATCTCTACGGCCTGGAGGCTGAGGACGTGCTTGGGAAGGCGGCCGCCATGCCGCATCCGCAGGCCGCGATGGCAAACGCGTTGTCCATGCCGGCGTGACGGCCTCGACGCCCCCAAATCCCTCGGCCCGCATGTGTACCGGGTTCGGTGCCTGCCAAAAGCGCCCCGTGCTCCCTGAGTTCAATCGAATGGTTAGCCGCGAATTCTGTCGGATACCGCCCACAGCGCACGATAATCTGGATCGGAGATCCCTATGTTCAACCGTCGTCTCGTCATCGCCGCCGCCGTCGGCCTCTTCACCACGGGTGCGGCCTTCGCGCAGGACTGGAAGGCCCAGTATCCCGAACTCACCTTCGCGATCATCCCCGCCGAGAATGCATCGGGCGTGACCGAGCGCTACAATCCGCTGATGGCCTACCTCTCAAAGGAACTCGGCGTTCCCGTCAAGCTGCGCATCGCCAATGACTACGCGGCCGTCATCGAGGGCCAGCGCTCCGGCAACATCCAAATTGCCTCCTACGGCCCCTCGTCTTTTGCACGCGCGCTGATGACCGGCGTGAACACGGAAGCCTTCGCGATCGAGACCAACCTCGACGGCACGAAGGGCTATTATTCCGTCTTCTACGTGAAGAAAGACAGCCCCTACCAGAAGATCGAGGACCTGAAGGGCAAGAACCTCGGCCTTGTCGATCCGAACTCCACGTCCGGCAACAACGTGCCGCGCTTCGCGCTGAACCAGATGAAGATCGACCCGGCCGCCTTCTTCGGCAAAGTCGTCTACACTGGCAGCCATGAGAACGCCGTCATCGCCCTCAACCAGGGCACGGTGGATGTCGCCGCCAACTGGTGGAACGACGAGCAGGAATCGAACCTTCTGCGGATGGCCCGCAAGAACATGGTCAATGCCGACGATTTCCGCATCATCTTCAAGTCCGACCAGATCGTGAACTCGCCATTCGCCATGCTCTCAACCCTGCCGCCGGATCTGAAGACCAAGATCCGCCAGGCGTTCATGGACATCCAGACGAAGGACAAGGCCGCCTTCGACAAGATCTATGAAGGCAAGCAGGGCCCGTGGCAGCCGGTCGACAACGCCGCCTACAAGCCGATCATCGAGCTGAACAGCTTCGTCGACAGCCTGCGCAAGAAGTCGAGCTGAGATCGCTCTCGCCTTCATCGGGGCGGTGACCCCCCCGATGAAGGCGACATGATCGCGCATCGCCCATGACCACATCCGTCCCCACGCTGCCGCCTGCCCACAGCCGGGCACTCGCGCTCCGTTACGAGCGCGAGATCGGCGCCCGACGCTCCCGCGTGCTCCTCGGCTTGGCCGTGTTCATCGCCGCCATGGCCACCGCGGGATGGATGACGGAGGTCAATCTCGGCAAGCTCTTCCAGAACATCGGCGCTTTCGGCTCCTATATCGTCCGGCTCGCCCATCTCGCGAATGGCGAGCCTGTCTGGACGGACCTCGGCGAGTGGTTCTGGGGCCTCCGCAAATGGACCGTGCTTCTTGGCGAGACGTTGCTCATCGCCTATCTCGGCACGGCGCTTGGCGCCGTCTGCGCCTTCATCCTGAGCTTTCCTGCCGCCTTCAATCTCACGCCATCTCCGAGTATACGCTTCGCGGCGCGGCGCTTTATGGAATTTTGCCGCAGCGTGCCCGAAATCGTCTTCGCGCTCGTCTTCGTCATTGCCTTTGGCCTCGGCCCCATACCCGGCGTGCTGGCGCTGGCCATTCACGGCACGGGAGCGCTCGGCAAGCTATTCTCCGAAATCGTCGAGAACATCGACATGGCGCCGGTCGAGGGCATCCGCGCCACCGGGGCCGGCCGTGTCGCCCTCATCCGCTTCGCGGTCCTGCCGCAGGTCCTGTCGGGCTTCGTCAGCTACACGCTGTTGCGCTTCGAGATCAACGTGCGCAGCGCCGCCGTGATGGGC
Organism: Chelatococcus asaccharovorans; assembly: GCF_003201475.1. GTDB lineage: Bacteria > Pseudomonadota > Alphaproteobacteria > Rhizobiales > Beijerinckiaceae > Chelatococcus > Chelatococcus asaccharovorans. The sequence goes on from NZ_QJJK01000011.1 coordinate 119,166, forward strand.
TTCGTGGGCGCAGGCGGCATCGGCCAGGATCTCCTCGAAGCCATCCGCAAGTTCTACTACTCGGATGTCAGCGCGATTCTCATTCTGATCATCGTAACCGTCATGCTCATCGACATGGTCACCGAGCGCATTCGTCACGCGCTGACGGGGATGCCCGCATGAACGCGCCGTCATCGTCATCTCTTGCAGGCCACACCGCAAGCGGCGTCAATCGCCTGCGCGAGGATGCGCTGCGCGAACTGCCGCATCTGCGTACCCGCTATGCCGATGCCTTCCGGCCTGTGACCCGCAACGGCATTCTCGGTGTGATGCTGGCTGTCGGGTTGCTCGCCCTGTTCATCACCGGCTTCGCGGAACTCGGCTTTTCCTTTGCGAAGATGATCGCGGGCCTCGATCAGCTCGGCAAGTTCGTCATTCTCATGTGGCCGCCGACGCCCGGCACGATGAGCCGCTTTCTCCTGTTCGTGCACGCATTGGGCGAAACGGTCGCCATCGCAGCCCTCGGAACGGTGCTGGCCGCCATCCTTGCCCTGCCGTTCGGCTTCCTCGCCGCCAAGAATGTCGTGGCCAACCGCATCGTGCATTTCCTGTCACGCCGCCTGCTCGACACGGTGCGCGGCGTCGACACGCTGATCTGGGCACTGCTCTGGGTGAATGTCGTCGGGCTCGGCCCCTTCGCCGGCGTTCTCGCCATCATGTGCTCGGACACGGGCGCCTTGGGCAAGTTGTTCTCGGAAGCGATCGAAACCGCAAACCGCCGGCCGGTGGAGGGCGTTCTATCGGCCGGCGGGGGCCGCCTCGCGGCGGTTCGCTTCGGCATTTTGCCGCAGGTGCTGCCCGTCTTCGCGAGCCAGCTGCTCTATTACTTCGAGTCCAACACGCGCTCGGCCACCATCATAGGCATTGTCGGCGCGGGGGGAATCGGGCTTCATCTGTCCGAGCAGATTCGCACGCTCGAATGGCAGCACGTGGCCTTCCTGGTCATTCTCATCCTGGCCACGGTGGCAGTCATCGATGCCCTGTCCACACGGTTGCGAAGTGCGATCATCGGTTCGCGTCCCGCGGCCACGTGACCGCCTGAGAGTGCGGATCGGGATCGGCTCCGCGCGAATAATTGAGCGATGAATAGCCTTGACCCACCCCGTGCGGTGGGCGAAAGCCTTTTAGAGAGTTCCATGAACAAGCATGCTCCGCCCTCCCTCTCCACCGGCTCGCTGACCCTGGCCGCCCGCCGCATCGTCCTCGCGGACCGCGAGATCGCCGGGACGGTGCATATGGACGGCGGCTTCATTGTCGGTCTTGAGGAAGACGTGATCGCGCAGGGCGCGATCGACTGCGGGGACGATCTTCTGATCCCGGGTCTGGTGGAGCTCCATACCGACCATCTCGAGCCCCATTTCTCGCCGCGGCCGAAGGTCAACTGGGATGCCTTCTCCGCCGTCTTCTCCTATGACGCGCAGATCGCGGCCGCCGGTATCACCACCGTCCTCGACAGCCTGCGTGTCGGCCGCGACTTCGACAACGCCAAGGGGGCGGGTTCGGCCCTCTTCGAGCTCGGGCAGTCGATCGCGAGGGCCCGCAGCACCGGCCTGCTGCGCGCCGACCACTACACGCATCTGCGCTGCGAAATCCCATGTGAAGGCATGGTGGACGACGCGCGCCGCTATCTCGCGCATTTCGACGTCCGGCTGATGTCGCTGATGGATCATACGCCGGGCGAACGCCAGTTTCGCGACGAGGAAAAGCTGCGCAACTATTACCGTGGGAAGACCACGAAGACCGACGCCGAGCTCGATGACTACTTCGCCGAGCGCAAGCGCTACGCGCAGTTGTTCGCAGCCGGCAACAAGGAGGGGATCGTCGCCCTTGCCAAGGCGCATGGCATCGCCATGGCGAGCCATGATGACACCACCGAGGACCACGTCGCGGAATCGCTCAGCCTCGGTGTGGCGGTCGCCGAATTCCCCACGACCATCGAGGCGGCCGCTGCATCACATGGCGCCGGCCTGTCAGTGCTGATGGGTGCGCCGAACGTGCTGCTCGGCGGCTCCCACTCCGGCAATGTCTCGGCCCGTCATCTCGCCGAGGAGGGGCTGTTGGACATTCTGTCGTCGGATTACGTGCCCGCAAGCCTGCTCGTGGGCGCGATGGCGCTCGCCGATGTGCCGGCCGTCGGCGGCATACCCGGCGCCATTCGTCTTGTCACGAAAACGCCGGCAGCCGTTGCGGGCTTCACCGATCGCGGCGAAATCGCCGCCGGCAAGCGCGCGGATGTCCTGCGCGTGGCGCTGGTCGACGGATATCCGGTCGTCCGCGAAGTCTACCGACAGGGCAACCGGGTCGCGTAATCATGGATGGCGAAACGGACGTGGGTCCAGGATCCCGAGAGGACCGTGCACCGCAGGAGCGCATCGGCCCGGGCCGACTTGTGCTCGTTGTCGGGCCGAGCGGCGCGGGCAAGGACAGCGTGCTGCGCGGCGCCCGCGCGCGGCTGGCGCATGACGATCGTTATGTCTTCCCCCGCCGCAGCGTCACCCGCCCCCCGTCGGCCGACGAGGACAACATCAGCCTGAACGAGGATGCCTTCATCGCTCTCGTCAATGCGGATGCCTTTGCCCTGCACTGGCAAGCCCATGGTCATCGCTATGGCGTGCCGCGGGCCGTCGACACGGCGATCGCCAGTGGCGCCACCGTCATCTGCAACGTCTCGCGGACGGTGCTGCAGGCGGCGCGGCTGCGCTATCAGCATGTCACCGTCATCGGCATCACCGCCTCCCGCGATGTGCTGGCCGCACGGATCTTCGGCCGGGCGCGGGAGAGTGAGGACGAGGCGACCAAGCGGCTGGACCGCGCGACCGCCCTGCGCGCCGTTCCGCTTGACGTCGAGATCGACAACGGCGGCGCCCTCGAAGATGCCGTGACCGCCTTCGTGACCGTGGTGGCCCGGCCGAACTGAGGACGCCGACTGCGTGCGTGAGACCGTAAACGCCTCGACGCACGCAGGGTGCACCCCAGGCAAAAATTGACCGCGTCATCAAGACAGTCGCGGTGCACCAAGCGACATTGTCTCATCTGCCGCGCTGATCCCTCCCCTTCAGGGAAGGGTGGCGCCGCAGGCGCCGGGTGGGGCGACTTGGCGTTGGCCCTGCCGATGAACGGCGACAACTGCCAAGCAGAGCACCACTCCCGGCCTCACGACCCCACCCGACCTCGCTGGCGCGAGGCCACCCTCCCCTGAAGGGGAGGGATCAAGCGCCTGCCCATCCCTGTTGCATCCGCGGGCCCAAGCCTACCGCTTGTGTCCTGCGGACCGTCCCGGGATGACCGGTGCCGACTGCTAGATGCCGATCCGTCCGAGAGCACGCCTGTCTTTTTGCGGATTGGCTCCGCTCGACAATAGACGAGCAAATTCATCAGTTTAGCTGGCATCAGACGATTCCGTCGGAACGAAACGTGCCCTAAGCCAGCGGCATCGCCGCATGCGGGACGTAGGGCTCTTCGAGGCGCGTGATTTCGTCCGGCGAAAGGATGAGCGAAAGCGCTGCAACGGCGTCGTCGAGATGCTGCGGCTTGGTGGCGCCGATGATCGGCGCCGAGACGCCCGGCTTCTGAATGACCCAGGCAAGGGCGACCTGAGCCCGGGGCACCCCCCGTTCGGCGGCAATCTCCGCCACCCGCTCGATCACCCGGCGATCCGCTTCGGCGGTCGCATCGTAGAGCCTGTGCATGACACGGTCTGTGCGCGTGCGTTCCGTTTCCTCGTTCCAGTCGCGTGTCAGGCGCCCCCGCGCCATGGGGCTCCATGGGATGATGCCGACGCCCTGGTCCTGGCACAGCGGCAGCATCTCTCGCTCTTCCTCGCGATAGAGCAGATTGAGATGGTTCTGCATGGTGACGAAACGCGTCCAGCCATTGCGCTCGGCCACCTGCTGCGCCTTGGCGAAGCGCCACGCATACATGGACGAGGCGCCGATATAGCGGGCCTTGCCCGCCTTCACGACGTCATGCAGGGCCTCCATGATCTCTTCCGCCTCGACATGCGGATCCCAGCGGTGAATCTGGTAGAGATCGACATAGTCCATGCCGAGACGGCGCAGGCTGTGATCGATCTCGGTCATGATCGCCTTGCGCGACAGGCCCGCACCATTGGGACCGGGACGCATGCGGTTGAACACCTTTGTCGCAACGACGATATCGTCGCGGCGTGCGAGGTCCTTCAGCGCGCGGCCGATGATCTCCTCCGAGGTGCCGTCGGAATAGACATTTGCCGTATCGAAGAACGTGATGCCGGCTTCCACCGCCTTGCGCAGCAGCGGCCGGCTCTCGTCCTCGGGCAGGGTCCAGCTGTGGTCACCCCGGCCCGGCACCCCGAAGGTCATGCACCCGAGGCACAGACGCGAGATCTCCGTACCCGTGGTGCCAAGTCTGCCATATTGCATCATGCGATCCTCCCGTGCGGGTCCGTTGTCGGTCTGGCTGTCGATCACCGCGGGCGCGCAGGCCCCCGCAGGTATGCGGCCGACACGATAGTCCCCCCGGCCCGGAATATCGAGCGCAGCGACGCCCACGCCGACGTCACATCTTACGCGTGATCAAGCCATGATCTGTGTCATATCGTTGAGATATCACCTGTGGCTTATTGGGGCTAAAGCTGAGTGCGGCGACGATCTCGTGACGCAGGCCGCTTCAATTAACGGCAGACGCCTGCAACTTGGCCGGATATAATCAGGGCTTATGAGGGTGATCGATGTGTGGGAGTGTGGGGTTGGACGCGATGCCCAGCGATGCGGCCCACTCAGACGAAGGCGGCCCGGACGCTGCAGCGGCCGAGGCTCCCCGCGAGATCGAGCTGAAGCTCCTGGCCGCGCCCGGCATGCTCGAACAGATCCATGATGCCCCTTTTATCGTTCAGCATGCGCGGAACAAGGGGACGGTGCGGCATCTGGAAGCCGTCTATTTCGACACGCCGGACCATCGGCTCGCCGCACATGGTGTTTCGCTGCGGGTGCGGCGAAGCGGCAAGCGCTGCATCCAGACCATCAAGCTGCCCCCCGACGTCAGCCAGCTGAGCCGCCCGGAATGGGAAACGCCCGTTTCCGGCATGGAGCCGGACCTCAGCCTGTTCCCCCTCTCCGACATCGGCGACCCGATCGCCCATCTTGCCGCCGACGCGATCGCACCCGTGTTCACGACGCGTGTACGCCGCCGGACGCGGACCATCGCGCTTCGCAACGCGACGATCGAGCTCGCTTTCGACGAGGGCACGATCGAGGTGGCGGACAGGCAGGCTCCCATCAACGAGATCGAGCTGGAGCTCAAGGCAGGCGATATCGGTGCGCTTTACGACTTCGGGCTCGCGCTTCTCGATCTCGCGCCGCTCCAGGTCGGCAGGGAAAGCAAGGCGGAGCGTGGTTACGCCCTTGCCCTCGGCACGGAACCGGCTGCCAATCGCGCCGGTCCCTCCGATCTCACCGCCGAGGACAGCGTCGACACGGCCATCGCCAAGCTGCTGTCGGGTTGCCACGCCCATATGGTTCGCAACGCGGCGGCCGCAGCGCACGGCAAGGCGCCCGAGGGCGTGCACCAGATGCGGGTCGCCCTGCGGCGCCTGCGCACCGCGCTGGCACTGCTTCACCGCGAAGTCCCCGCCCCCTGCCTGAAAAGTCTGTCCGCAGAGGCCAAAGCCATCGCGCAAGCGCTCGGCGATGCACGCAACTGGGACGTGTTCCTGACCTCGACCGTGCAGGGCATCGCCGCGGCAGGGCTGCCAGGGTTCGATGCAGAGGCGCTGCGTGCCGCCGCCGAACCGGTCCGCCAGCAGAGCTACACAGCCGTGCGCGCCATGCTGGCGGCCGAGCGGACGAACCGCTTCTCATTGTCGCTCGGGCAGATCGTGGCACGCCGCGCCTGGCGCAACGCCATCGACAGCGAAACCCTGAACGTCTTGACCGAGCCGGTTGCAGCGCTGGCCGAGCGCGCGCTGTCCCGCTTGCATCGCAAGGCCCTCAAGCAGGGCGCGGGCTTTCGCAATCTGGAGCCGGAGGCCCGGCATGGCCTGCGCCTGACATTGAAGAAGCTGCGCTACGCCGCGGAGTTCTTCCTGCCGCTCTTCCCGGATGACAGCCATGCCAAGGCCTATCTGAAGCGGCTTGCCAAACTGCAGGATGCCCTGGGCGTCGACAATGATGTCACCACGACAGACCAGCTTCTCGAGGCTATCGCCGCGCGGTCCCAGGCGCCGGCCGTCCACCGGGCGATCGGCCTCATGACCGGCTGGTTGGAGCGGGACCGCATCGAGGCGATGAAGTCCCTGACCGGCCGGTGGAGGGCCTTCAAGGCGACCGAGCCGTTCTGGAAGGCCTGATAGCAACCTGCGATGAGGTCGATTCGGGCGTTGGTCAAGCCCGCGTGGCGCCTGAGCGTCGCCCAGGCGCGGATGCGTCAGCATCTTCGCGCTTTGGTATGATGTCCCTCGTCAGAGGCTGATGGAAATATGCGTCACCAGTGCATAGCTCATGAGGAGCAGCGCCCCCATCGATGCGAGCACCGCAATCGTCGCGCGTAAGCCGGTCTTGCGCAGGCTGCTGACATTCACACCAAGCCCGAGCGCCGCCATCGCCAGCACCGTGAAGACCGTGGCGATCTGGCGGATCATCGGGATAATCGCGTCCGGGATCAGCCCCAGGGAACGCGCGACGCTGAGCACCGCAAAGCCGATGACGAACCAGGGAACCAGCTTGAAGAAGGACAGGCGAACCGCCCCGTGGCTCGTATCCCGCGATGCCAGCGCAGCGGCGAAAACGACCGGTCCGAGCATCAACACCCGGACGAGCTTCACCAGCGTGCCGATCTGCGCGCTGACGAGACCGACCGGCATGGTCGCGGCAAGGACCTGCGGCACCGCATAGACCGTGAGGCCGGCCATGGCGCCATATTGCAGCTCGCTCATGGCCAGAAGCGGCACGCTCAGCGGCAGGAGCAGCACCATCACGACACCGAGCAGGGCCGTGAAGGCGACGGCCGCGGCGACGTCGTTGCCATCCGCCCGCATGACCGACGCGACGGCGGCGATCGCCGAATTGCCGCAGATGGAATTGCCGCAGGCAATCAGCACCGCCATGGTGTGCGGCAATCCCGACAGTCGGCTCAATCCGTAGCTGACGATCAGCGATGAGACCACCACGCCCGCGATACCGATGAGAAGCGGCCCTCCCGCGGCGATGATCGACGTGGCACTCAGCGACGCGCCCAGCATCATGACGGCCACTTCGAGCAGAGTCTTGGCGCTGAAGAGGATGCCCGGGGTGAAGACCTTGCTGGGCGTCCAGACGGCGCGGATGCCGGCGCCGAGCAGAATGGCCAGGACGAGCGCCTCGATATAGGGATGCCCGCTGATGCGGTATTCGACAGCCTCGACCAGCCAGGCCATGCAACCGATGGCCGCGCAGAGCGCGACGCCTGGCAGGAGAGTGAAGGCGGGGTGGTGGCGCCGATCCGAAGTGAGCGCAGACACGATGGAGACCATGGCCGCAATGTGAATTGATTTCAGCGGGATGCAAACGCATAGTTTTCATCTCGACATGACTTTTCTTCATACGGATGCGCCATGGCGCTCAACCTGCACCTTCTGCGCCTGTTCACGACGGTTGCCCAATGCGGGAGCTTCTCCCGCGCGGGCGATGCACTCGCCATCAGCCAGTCGGCCGTCTCCAAGGGCGTCCGCGAGTTCGAGCGCCAGGTGGGCATCGCCCTCCTCGATCGCACCCGCGGCGTCGTTCTGACGGACGCCGGCCAGGCGCTCCTCCACCACGCAACCCTTCTCTTCACCATCGAGCGCGGCGCGGAGGCGGAACTGCAAGCCTTCCGCGGCATCGAGCGCGGCGGCTTGCACATCGGCGCGAGCACGACCATCGCCACCTATATCCTTCCCCCCATCCTTGGCCTCTTCCACGAGGTCCACCCGACGATTCAGTTGCGATTGACGAGTGCCAACACGCGCGACATCGCCAATCTCCTGACCTCCCGCTCGATCGACCTCGCCTTCGTGGAAGGGCCCGTCGATCTTCCCGGCCTGACGCTGACGCACTGGCGCGTTGATGAACTCGTCATCGTCTCGGCCCCATCCCATCCCCTCGCCATGGCGCGGAAGGCAACGGCGCGGGACCTGGCCCAGCACCGCCATATCGTCCGCGAACACGGCTCCGGCACCCGCGATGTCGTTGACAGCGCGCTCCGCGATCTCGGCGTGGTGCCCGTCGAGACCATGGAGGTGGACAGTACGGCAGCGATCATGCAGGCCGTCGCCGCGGGCCTCGGCATCGCGGTGATCTCGCGGACGGCCGCCGCCGATATGCTCGCGCTCGGCAAGCTGCAGATCATCACCGTGCCCGGCGTGACCATTGGGCGTTCATTGAACCGGCTCGCCATCGCCGGGCGCCCGCTCTCATCGGCGGCGCTGATGTTCGATCGCTTCGCCGAAAGCGCTGACCTGGGCCCCAAAAAACAACAGATTGATTATGTTATTTAATTAAATATACAAATATGATTGACTGTATGGAGAATTCACCGAATGGCTCCGCATGATCCTGACCATCACGCACAACCTCGCAAGACTGTTGAGCCTGGCCTTTGAGCCTCCCGTCACTCCGTCGTCAGGGGTGAGCGACCGCTGGGCCGGACGACGGCTGACGATCATCGCCCTCGACGGGGCAAAGCTGACCGTCAGGGACGAACGAGACGCCGTCGTTACACTTCCTCTCAGTTACGGCCTCGAACAGGCCCTCGCCAATGCCATGCGTGACACCGGCCGCACGGATCCCGCAGGCTTCGTTCTCCTGCGCGAGCCGTTCGACGTGGACGGCCTGCCGTTCTGGCAATGGGCCGTGCTGCCGCATCCCTTCGAACTCTGAGATTGCGGCTTGCATCACCGCCGGCAAACACCCCTCTCTTGACACGCATCCCCGCAAGGCGGAGCACAGAACGCGGATAGTCGCCATGCTGTCGGCGACGGTCGCAAGAGACGGTCGCAAGAGAGGATGCCGCGCGATGCAACGGATCACCGTGACGATTGACGACGACCTGCTGGTCGCTATCGACGCGCTCTGCGCGCGCAAGGGGTATCAAAGCCGCTCGGAAGCCCTGCGTGACGTCATCCGTGCCGAGTTTTCACGCGAGGAGGCCATGGCGGAGACGCTGCCCGGCAAATCGCGCGGCCACGGCGTGCTGTCCTATGTCTACGATCACCACACCCGGGCGCTCGCCAGCCGCCTGACGTCGAACCACCACGAGCATTCCGACCTGTCGGTGGCAACCATGCATGTGCATGTCGATCACGATCACTGCCTGGAGGTGTCAATTCTGAAGGGCCCCGTCCAAGCCATGCAGCATTTCGCCGACAGCGTCTCAAGCCAGCGGGGCGTCCGCCACGGCCATCTGCATGTCATGCCGGTGGGTGTCGACGACACCCATGATCATACGCACGCCACGGGGCATTCCCACGGCCACCATCATCACGATGACTGACGAACGGTGAACGGAGCGCACGCTGCCGCGCATTTCATGGAAATGCGGCAAACCATAGTTTTACACGATGTTTCGCTGCCATCGCCGGAATCCCGATTGCGCCACGAGTATGAAGTTTCTATAAAATCATCATACTTGAGTGCAGCAATGACAGGTGGGGCTCGGCAATGCGCAAGCTGTTCGGGATACTCGGTGGGGTGGGTTTCTTATTCGCTGCGGCATGTCTGACACCCGCCCAGACAGCGCAGGCGCAAACGCTCAACTTCTCCTGGCCGCAAAATGTCGGCCCACTCAATCCCCATCTCTATTCCCCGAACCAGATGTTCGCGCAGGCGATGGTCTATGAGCCGCTCGTGCGCTACCGGGCCGACGGCAAAGTCGTCCCGTGGCTGGCACAGTCCTGGGACATCTCGGAGGACGGCAAAAGCTATACCTTCAAGCTGCGGCCCGGCGTCAAATTCTCGAACGGCGAGCCGTTCAACGCTGAGGCGGTCGTCGCGAATTTTGATGCGGTCCTCGCCAACCGCAAACGCCATGCCTGGCTTGAGCTCGCCAACCAGATCGTCAAGGCCGAGGCCCTCGACGATGCGACCGTACGCCTGACCCTGAAGGACGCCTATTATCCGGTCCTCCAGGAACTGGCGCTGCCGCGGCCGTTCCGCTTCGTCGCACCGTCCCAGTTCGGCGAGAAGGGCGGCACCATGGATGGCATCAAGGCGCCGATCGGCACCGGCCCCTGGACGCTCGATGCCACGAGCCTCGGCGAACACGACGTCTTCAAGCGCAACGCCAACTACTGGGGCGAGAAGCCGGCCTTCGAGCAGGTCGTCGTCAAGGTTATTCCCGATCCGAACACCCGCGCCATCGCCCTGGAGACCGGTGAGATCGATCTCATCTACGGCTCCGACGGCCCGATCTCGCCGGACACCTTCGCGCGCTTCCAGAAGGGCACAACCTACAACACGCGCATCTCCGGCCCCTTGGAGACGCGGCCGCTGGCCATCAACACCAACCGCGCGCCGACCAACGAGCTCGCAGTGCGCCAGGCCATCAACCACGCCGTCGACAAGGACACGATGATCAAGACGGTGCTGTATGGCACCCAGAAGCGCGCCGATACGCTGTTCGCGCCCAACGTGCCCTATGCGGATGTCGGCCTGAAGCCCTATGCCTTCGATCCCGCCCAGGCCGCCGCCCTCCTCGACAAGGCCGGCTGGGTGCTCGCGCCCGGCCAGGCCATCCGCGCCAAGGACGGCAAGCCGCTCGCGATCGAGCTGAACTATGTCGGACCCGACGCGGTCGCGAAGTCGATGGCCGAGGTCATCCAGGCGGATCTGCGCAAGGTCGGCATTGATGTCGTGCTCGTCGGCGAGGAAGAGAGCAGCGTCTACGCCCGCCAGCGTGACGGGCGCTTCGGCATGATCTTCAACCGCACCTGGGGGGCACCCTACGATCCGCATGCTTTCCTCAGTTCCATGCGTCTGCCCTCCCACGCGGACTATCAGGCGCAGCTCGGCCTGCCCGACAAGGCTGAGATCGATGCCGACATCGGCGCGGCCCTCACCTCGACGGACGAGGAGAAGCGCCGGGCGCTCTATGCCAAAATCCTGACCAGCCTCCATGAGCAGGCGGTCTACCTGCCGCTGACCTATGTGACGGCGATCGCCGTCGCCAAACCGGCACTCGGCGAGGTCCCCTTCGGCGCCATGTCGAGCGAGATCCCGTTCGAAGCCATCAAGCCCGCAAACCGCTGAGCCGCCGATGGCCGCGTTCATCATCAGGCGCATCCTGCTCCTCGTCCCGATGCTGCTGGGAGCCTCGCTGGTCATCTTCCTGATGCTGCGGCTCGGGCCGAGCGACCCGGCGCTCGACTATCTCCGCCTCTCGCGCATCCCGCCGACCGACCAGGCGCTTGCCGAAGCGCATGCCATGCTCGGCTTGGACAAGCCGCTGCTGACGCAATATTTCGTCTGGCTGTGGGATGCGCTGAGGCTCGATTTCGGCACCTCCTACGCCTTGCAGCGCCCCGTTTTGCCGGAGGTCTTGCATTTCCTGCCGGCGACGCTGCAGCTCGCCGGCATCGCGCTGGCCTTCACGATGCTCGTTTCCGTGCCGCTCGGCATGTGGGCGGCCCGGCATCGCGACCAATGGCCGGATCAGGTGGTGCGCGGCATTGCCTTCCTCGGCGTCTCCATGCCCAACTTCTGGCTCGGCTTCCTGCTGGTCCTGCTGTTCTCGCTGCAGCTCGGCTGGCTGCCGCCGATGGGGCGCGGCACCGCCGCCAATCTCGTCATGCCGGTCATCGCCGTATCCTTCATGTCGCTGTCGATCAACGCGCGGCTTCTGCGCGCCAGCATGCTGGAGGTGGCCGGGCAGCGGCATGTCTATTACGCGCGGCTCAGGGGCTTGAGCGCGGGCAAGGTCGAGCGGGGCCATGTGCTGCGCAATGCCATCCTGCCCATCATCACCGCGACGGGCATGCATGCCGGCGAGCTCATCGGCGGCACGCTGGTCATCGAGAGCGTATTCGGCTGGCCGGGGCTCGGCCGCTATGCCGTCTCGGCCATCTTCAACCGCGATTATCCGGTCATCCAGTGTTTCACATTGATGATGGTGCTGATCTTCGTGCTGTGTAACCTCCTCGTCGACATCTTCTACGCCTGGGCCGATCCACGCATCCGCCTCAACGCCGGGAGCGCCTGATGGCAGCGATCGCCGATCACGAAGGCTCCGCCGTCGCATCGCCGCGCGGGTTCTTCTCAAACATGCGCATGAGTGCCCGGATCGCCTGCGCCCTCGTCGCGATCCTTCTCATCACCGCCGTCGCCGCGCCTCTCGTCGCGCCCTATGATCCGAATGCCGTCGACCTGCCGGGCCGCCTCCAGGGGCCGAGCCTCGCCCATTGGCTGGGCACCGATCATCTCGGCCGCGACATGCTTTCCCGCCTGATCTACGGCTCACGCGTCTCGCTCGGCGCGGTGGCCATCGCACTCACCGGCATCATCGCGCTCGGCATCGCCATCGGCGGCACCTCGGCCGTCCTCGGCGGCCGCGCCGACCAGTTCATCATGCGCTGCTGCGATGTGTTCCTGACATTCCCGACCATCGTGCTGGCGCTGTTCATGGTCGGCATGCTGGGCACGGGCCTCGTCAATGTCATCATCGCGATCGTGCTGTCGCACTGGGCCTGGTATGCCCGCATCGTGCGCGGGCTGGTTCTGTCGTTCAAGCGACGCGACTTCGTGCTCGCCGCGCGGGTCGCCGGCGCGAGCCGGACGCGCATTTTCATCGAGCATCTGCTGCCGCCGACCTTCGCCCAGCTCGTCGTGCTGGCGACGCTCGACATCGGCCATATCATGCTGCACGTCTCCGGCCTGTCGTTCCTCGGCCTCGGCGTGATGGCGCCGACAGCGGAATGGGGCGTCATGATCAACGACGCGCGGCAGTTTGTCTGGACGGAGCCGATGCTGCTGTTCTGGCCGGGATTTGCGCTGTTCGTGGCGGTGGCGGCGTTCAATCTCGCCGGTGATGCCATTCGCGACAAGCTCGACCCGCATCTCGCAGCGGAGCACCAGCACTGATGCCGACGCTCACGATCGACGACCTCGGCATCACCACACAGCGGCACGGCCGGGACATCGCGCTGGTGGACGGGCTCACGCTCACCCTGGAGACGGGGCGCATCCTCGCACTCGTCGGACCGAGCGGTTCTGGCAAATCCCTGACGGCGAGCGGCGCGCAGGGTGTCCTGCCGGCCGGGGTGAGCCGCCGCACCGGTCGCGTTCTCCTGGACGGCGTGGAACAGCGCCCTTCCCTCATCCGCGGCCGCACCATCGCCACCATCATGCAGAACCCGCGCAGCGCCTTCAATCCGGTGAAGACCATGCGCGCCCATGCGCTGGAGACGCTGACCGCCGTCGGCCACCGGGACGCCGGCTCCGAAGACACGATCCGTGACACCATGGCGGAGGTCGGGCTTGACGATCCCGCGCGCGTTCTCGGTCTCCACCCGTTCGAGATGAGCGGCGGCATGCTCCAGCGCATGATGATTGCGCTCGCGCTTCTGACCCGCGCACCGTTTCTCTTTGCCGACGAGCCGACGACGGACATCGATCTCGTCGTGCAGGCGCGCCTGCTCGACCTCATCGAGCGTGTCGCGCGCGAGCGTCATCTCGGCGTCCTTCTCATCACCCACGACATGGGCGTGGTGGCCCGCCTTGCAGACGACGTTCACGTGATGAGCGCGGGCCGCATCGTCGAGCGCGGCTCGGTGCGCGCGATCTTCGACGCGCCCGCACATCCCGTCACGCAGAGCCTCATCGCGGCCCATCTCGCCCTTTATGTCGACGAGGAGGCCGCGTGACGCCGCTTATCGAAGCGCGCGGCCTCGGCCGCAGCTATCGCACCTTTTCGCTCATGGGCAGCGCCGCGCCGAAGGTGGTGCTCGACGGCATCGACCTGACCATTCGGCCGGGCGAAACGCTTGGCCTGCTCGGCCGCAGCGGCTGCGGCAAGAGCACGCTCGGGCGCCTGATCCTTGGCCTGGAGAAGCCGGACCGCGGCGACATCCGCTTCAGGGGCACCGCGCTCGGCGCGCTCGACAGCGCCGGCCTCGCCGCCTTTCGACGCGCCGTGCAGGTGGTGTTCCAGGATTCGCTCGAGGCCGTGAACCCGCGGCATAACGTGGAGCGCATCATTGCCGAGCCCCTGCGTCATCTCACCGATCTCAACCAGGAGCAGCGCGCCGCGCGCGTCCGCGAGCTCCTTCTGGAGGTGGGCCTCACGGCTGACGATGCGACGAAACTGCCCGTGCAGATGAGCGGCGGACAGTTGCAGCGTGTCTGCATTGCGCGGGCCCTGGCGCCGCAGCCCGAGCTTATCGTGCTGGACGAGGCGGTGTCGAACCTCGACCTCGTGCTGCAGATCCAGACCATCGATCTGTTCAAACAGATCCAGGAGGCGCGCGGCACGGCCTTTCTCTTCGTCACCCACGACCTCAGGCTCGTCCATCGCTTCTGCGAACGGGTCGTCGTGATGGACGGCGGGCGCATCGTCGAGGACGTCCCGGTGACCCGGCCGCTTCACTTCACCCACCCTGCCGCGCGCGCCCTGCAGGGCGCGGTCCTGCCGGCGCGGCCGACCCGACGTCACGAACAGCCGACAGTCTGATCGAGCGCGCCGCGCAACACCGTCGTCGCGCGCACGGATGAGGGGGCGAAAGACCGCTCAGCCGATGGCATCCAAACCCGCACGGGCAGCAGCGATATCGGTCTCCGCGTCGCCGCCGCTGACGCCGATGCCGCCGGCGACGGCGTCCTCGATCGCGATCGGCAATCCGCCCGGCAAGGGCGACAGCCGGCCGCCGAACTGGATATTGGCCCCGAACCCCGGCTGGCCGGGCTGTACGACGGCGGCGAGCTCATGGGTCGCACGCCGGTGCGCGGCCGCCGTCCAGGCCTTGTTGACGGCCATCTCGACGGTCGTCTGCCGGGCATTATCGTCGCGCAGCAGCACAAGCGGCGTACCGCTCGCGTCGGTCACGCAGACCGCTAGCGCATGGCCGCGCGCGGCGCCCACGTCCAGCGCCGCCGTTGCCGCCTTCAGGGCTTCCGCCGTCTCGATGCTCAGGATCTGTCGCATTGCGATCGCCTCAATGGCCGACCGCGAGGCCCGACGCCACGTCGAACCAGCGCGTGCGGCCGGGGTAGGACGCCTTGAGACCCACGGTCTCGCCGGGCTGGGTCGTGACTTCAGCCGGCAGAAAGGCGGTGACGAGCGTGTCGCCGATATCGGCGCGCATCAGGCAGCGCGAGCCGAGAAACTCGACGGTCCGCACCACCCCGGTCAACTCGGCCTCGGGGATTGGGCACAGCACGAGATCCTCCGGACGGATGCCGGCGCAGAGCCCGCCGGGCCCTGCCTTCACGGTCGGCGGAAGCGCAATCGCGACGCCCTGCCCGCGCAACCGGCCGTCACCGATATCGCCGTTCAGGATGTTCATGCCGGGCTCGCCAAGAAAGCGCGCGACGAACAGATTGGCCGGCCGGTCGTAAAGCTCGCGCGGCGCACCCACTTGCTCGATGCGCCCGGCCGACATCACGGCGATGATGTCCGAGAGCGTCATCGCCTCGCCCTGGTCATGGGTGACATAGAGCATGGTGGCGCCGAGCCGCTGGTGAAGATCCTTCAGCTCCGAGCGCATCTGCACCCGCAATTGCTGGTCGAGGTTGGAGAGCGGCTCGTCGAGGAGATAGATGGTCGGCGTGCGCACCATCGCTCGCCCGAGCGCGACGCGCTGGCGCTGGCCGCCGGAGATCTCGCGGGGGAAGCGCGCGAGCAGCTTGTCGAGGCCGAGCATCCGCGCGGCGTCCGTCACCTTGCGGGTAACCTCGGTCTCGGTGGTGCGCCTGCGCTTTGCCCGCAAGGGGAAGGCAATGTTCTCGAAGATCGTGAGATGCGGATAGAGCGCATAGGACTGGAACACCATGGCGATGTCCCGGTCCGCCGGAGGAACCGTCGTCACGTCCCTGTCACCGATATAGATGTGGCCCTGGCTCGGCAGTTCGAGCCCGGCGATCATGCTGAGCGTCGTCGACTTCCCGCAGCCGGAAGGGCCGAGCAACGTCACGAACTGTCCCGGCGCAATGGTGAGGTTGACATCGGCGACCGCCGCGACCGAGCCGAAGCGCTTGGCGACATCGACGAAGCGGACCGAACGCGCGGACTGGCCCACGGCGCGTGATGCGATATCCTGGCTGTGCACGTTCATTCCTTGGATCTCACCTTGCAGAATTGCGTCTTGCGGAATGTCATCCGGCTGGCGGCTGGCGCGGACGGCGGCGGGGGTCATCCCTTCACCGAGCCTTCCGAGAAGCCGCCGATCAGATAACGTCGATAGACGAGGAAGAGGACGATCGGCGGTAGCGTGGCGATGACCACCCCGGCCATCAGTGCGCCCCAGTCCCGGCCGTGGAAGCCCTGGAAGAAGATGAGGGCGACCGGCAGCGTCCTGAGATCAGGCGATTCCACCATCGTTGTCGCCGTGATGTAGTCGTTCCAGGCATAGAGGAAGCCGAAGGCCGCAGCCGCGATCAAGGCCGGGCGCGCCCCGGGGATGATCACCTTCCACACCGCCTCGAAGCGTGAATAGCCGTCGACGAGTGCGGCCTGTTCCAGCTCGCGCGGCACGGTGGCGAAATGCGCCCGGGTCATCCACACTGCAAAGGGAATGACATGGGCGGCATAGAGGATCGGCAGAGCGAGCCGCGTGTCGAAGATCCCCAGCCTGACGAAGATCACCTGCGTCGGCAGGAGCAACGCGTAGCTCGGGATCGACATGACGCCCATGAAGAGGACGAGCAGCGCGCGCTTGGCCGGAACAGGATAGCGCACCAGCGCGTAACCCGCCGTGCCCCCGACCGCGACCGCAAAGGCGACGGAGACCACCGTGTAGAAGGCGCTGTTGAGGAAGCTCCACTGCACCCCTTCCGCGACGAGGCGCTGGAAATGCATCAGCGTGGGCTCATCGGGGATGAGACGCGGCGGCACCGCGAAGATGTGGTTGTCCGACTTCAGCGACGTGGACAGGGCCCAGATGATCGGGCCGAGCACGACCACCGAGGCCAGGGCCGACGCCGCGAGAAGCGCCGCGCGACCCGTCAGACGCATGCCCTGGTTCATCCCTCACCGCCCTTCTTGTTGCCGAGGAGTTGGACATAGCCAACGATGAGCACGAGATTGATCAGGAACATCACCACCGCGATGGCATTGCCGCGTCCCTGGTCGAGTTCGACGAAACCGGTGAGATAGAGCTGGTAGGCGAGCGTCGTCGTGGAATGGATCGGCCCGCCCGAGGTCAGCCCGATGATGACCTGGACCTCGTTGAAATAGCTGATCGTCAGCATCGACAGGACGATGAGGATCGACGGCGCGAGCAGCGGCACGGTGATGCGCGAGAAGCGCTCCATCGCCGTCAGCCCGTCGACAGCGGCCGCCTTGTAGAGATCCTTCGGTATCTGGCCGAGGCCCGCCGTCAGGATGATGGCGGCGAAGGCGAAGGTCCGCCACACCGCGACCGCGATCACCGTCGGCATCGCCCAGGTCGGGTTGGACAGGAGATTGGCGGGCGGCATGCCGAATGTGGCGAGGATGGAGGCAAACAGACCTCCCGGTGACGGCAGCAGAATCCATTTCCACAACAGCGCGACGACGATCGGGCTCATCGCCCACGGCACCAGCAGGATTGTGAGCAGGATGCGGCCGCGCGCGCCGAGCTCGCGCACCGCCAGCGCCGCGAGCAGCGCCAGCGGAACGGCGAGCGCCAGCGCCCCGAAAGTAAAGATGAGCGACCGGCCAATCGCCTCCCAGGTGAGGGGGTCCGCAAAAAGAGACCTGAAATTGTCGAGCCCTGCAAAACCTTCGTCGCCGAAGAAGAAGATCTTGCGCAGGCTCGAATAGAAGCCGAAGAACGCCGGCAATATATTGACGGCGATGACGACGAGCACCGCCGGACCGACCAGCGTCGTCCCGACGCGGCGCCCGGCGCGCGCCGCATCTTCGATCGACCGGGTGAAAGGCGTCGTACCAGACGCTGGAACGCTGACCATCTGTCGTGGTTTCCTACCAGTTGAGCGTCGTCTTGGCGCGCGCGAGGATCACCTCGACCTTCTCGTCCGTGCCGATGATCTCCTGCAGAGACGTATTGAGCACCGAGAAAATCTTAGTGATATCCGGCACGCGCTGCGGGAAGACGAAAGCGCCCTTGCCCGACAGAAGCTCGTAGAAATTCCGCGTGACGGCGGCCTCGGGCTTCTCGAACCACGGATCCTTCATGACGGAGCGTCGATCGGGAATGAGGCCCGCGTCCTTGGCCCAGCGCATCGAGGCGGCGGGTGTGTACAGCGATTCGAGGAAGGCGGCCGCCGCCTCCTTGTTCTGCGAGGTGGCGGCGAGGCCAACCGTCCAGTAAGGCCCAAGGAGCACGGCCGGCGGGCGCCCACCGAAGGACGGCCAGGCGGAAACGGCGAGTTCCTTCGGGTCGTAGCCGGCCGCGATCTTCTGATATTGCTGAAAGCGCGGCGCAAAAGCCTGCGCCATGGCGAAGCGGCCGGCGGCGAACTGGTCCTGGATGTCGTCGCCCATCGCGTTCAGCAGGGTCTTCGACACCGCGCCCTTGGCCACAAGCGCGCGCACCACATTCGCCGTCTCGATCGCCTGCGGGCCGGTGAGATTGAGGCGCCCCGTCGTCTTGTCGAAGATCTCCGGGCCGAAGCCCGACATGATGTTGATGAAGGCCGAGACGCTGTTGTCGCTCGTCGGCAGGCCGAAGCCGATGCGATCCCCCTTCGTGAGCTTGGCAGCGGCATCCGTGAAGGTCTCCCAGGCGAGCGGCGGCGCGTCGAGGCCGATCTCGCGCAGAGTGTCCTTGCGATAGAAGATGATCTGCGCGGGCGATGGCCAGATCGGCAACGACACGCGCTTGCCGTCGAAGACCGACTTCTGCGTGAAGACCTCGAACATGTCCGGCAGCGCATCGCGCTTGAAGTCCGGCGTCAGCACCTCGTTCAGGTCCGCAAGCCCTTTGCGGTCGACGACGAGGCTGAGGAAGGTGTCGCGCAGCCACACAAGATCCGGCGCACGCTTCTGCGCGACCGCGGCCACGAATTTTGTTTCGAGTTCCTGGAAAGGCTGCGGCTCGACGACGACCTTGACCTTGTTCTTCGCCTCGAATTCATCGATCAGCGTCTTGAAGACCTTCTCGCGCGGCGACTGTCCTTCCGCGCTCATGAAGGTCCAGATGCGGACGGTGCCCGCGCCCTGCGCAAAGCCCGACCGCGCAATGAACGGCATCGCGACACCCGCCGCGAGACCGCCCTTGAGTGCCGATCGACGATCGATCAGCCTGGATCCTGTGCCTGCCATATCCCCATATCCTCCCTGACGGACAGATTCTCGTCCTGTCTGACTACTTTTCTGAGCGCCGATCCGGCTCGCCTACAGGCGCAGTGTTCCGAGAAAGCGCGCCCGGCCGTTCAACAGATGGCGGCGAATCGCAAAGCGTGCCTGGTCGGGCTTGCGTTCGGCGATCGCCTTGATGATCTCGCCATGCTCCGCCGCGATGATTTCGCGGCGCTCGCTGAGCGTGAGAATGCCGCGTTCACGCGTCTGCCCGCTCCAGCGAAAGATGTGATTGGCCAGTGCGCCCACGCCGTCCAGGAGCTTCAGGTTGTGCGCCGCGACGGCAATGGACCGATGAAATTCCGCGTCCTCCGCCTGGCCGTGCTCGCTTTCGAGCGTCGCCATCAAGGCCTCCTGCGCGGCATGAATGCGCGCGAGATCAGCGTCGTCGCGCCGCTCTGCCGCCAGCGCCGCGACCTCGCTCTCGAGCGCGACGCGGAACTCGTGCCAGTCGATGAGATCCTGGACCGAATCGATCGCCGAGAGGCGTACGAGCTCCGCCGGCAGCGCCTTTGCCGTGTAGGTGCCGGAGCCGCGGCGCGAGACCGCCCGCCCCTCCGCCCTCAGGCGCGCCAATGCTTCCCGGATGCTGGCACGCGAGAGGCCGAAACGTTCCACGAACTCACTCTCCGACGGCAGACGACTACCCTCGGGCACGTTCTCACGGTCGATGTAGGCGACGAGATGCCTGTAGGCCGCATCGACCCGGCTCTCCTGCTCGCTGATATCGGACATTGACGCGCTCCAAGTTATCGGACTACAACGATACTAGTCAGACAGATCGGCGTTGACAAGTGCCTTTGCACAGAACCGACAAACGCCGCGGACGGAGACCGCCCACCATGAGCACACCGACGGCAGCACGGCCAGGCAGCCGCATCACACGCGTCGAGATTCACGAATTTGAGTATATGGTCGAAGGCCTTGGCCGTGATGCCAGCGGCAACCGCTGCGTCATGAAGGGCGCCACCAGCGCGGTGCCGTCCTTCGCGCTGTCGATTGAAACCGCCGACGGCCAGCGGGGCGAATATTGCACCGCGCATAGCGGCAAGAACGGCGTTCTTGTCGGACAGGTTCGCGGCCTCGCCGCGCATATCCTGGGTGAGGATGCCGAGGCGCGCGAGGCCATCTACAACAAGCTCAAGCGCATGCACCGGCATTTCATGGCGGTCGGACATTCCGCGCTCGATATCGCGCTGTGGGATCTTGCCGGCAAATCGGTCGGCAAGCCGGTCTGGCGGCTGCTCGGCGGCTATCGCACCCGCCTGCCCACCTATGCGAGCACGCTCAACGGCGGGCGCGCCGGCATCCTGGACAGCAAGGAGGCCTATGCCGATTTTGCCGAGGAATGCCTGGAGCTCGGCTTCCGCGGCTACAAGATCCATGGCTGGGGCGAAGGCGACCGGCACGAGGAGGCGGCGAACCTGCTCCACTGCGCGGCGCGCGTCGGCGACAAGATGACGTTGATGTATGACGCCGCCAGCGAGCTCAAGACCTTCGCCGACGCCATCTATGTCGGCAAGGCCTGTGACGAGGGCAACTACTACTGGTACGAGGACCCGTTCATGGACGCCGGCTGGTCACCCCATGCCGCGCGCCAGCTCAAGGAGCACGTGAAGACGCCGCTGCTGCTGACCGAGCATGTGCGGGGGCTTGAGGCCAAGGTGCCGTGGCTGACCGATCGCGCCACGGATTTCATCCGCACCGATCCCGATTACGACATGGGCATCACCGGTGCCATGAAGATCGCCCATCTCGCCGAGGCCTTCGGGCTCGATTGCGAGATCCACGCCGCCGGCCCGTCGCAGCGCCATTGCATGGCGGCGATGCGCAACAGCAACTGGTACGAGCTGTCGCTGGTCGCGCCGGGCGTGCGCAACCCCATGCCGCCCGTTTTCGGTTCCGGCTACAGCGACGAGCTGGAGGCGATCGGCGCGGATGGCTGCATGCCCGTCCCCGAAGGCCCCGGCCTCGGCGTCGATTACGACTGGGACTACATCGCCCGGCACCGCAAGGCGCTCCACGTCTTCACGCCTGAGGGCTGAAGACGTCGCCGAGGCGTGACCGCCGCGTACGAAAGACCAGGTTCCTCAAGAGCACATCATGACGCAGCATTGGGACTTCATCATCGTCGGCGGCGGCTCCGCCGGCTGTGTCCTCGCCAATCGCCTGTCGGCCCGGAGCGCCAACCAGGTGCTCCTGCTCGAGGCGGGCGAGGACCATCTTCCCGGCCAGGAGCCGGACGAAATCAAGGACGTCTATCCCTATCGGGCCGCCTTCAACGCCAATTATCAATGGCAGGGCCTGAAAGCCTATTTCGAGCCCGTGCCGCACAACGACCCACGCCGGCCGCCGCTGAAGCCCTACGGCCAGGCGCGCGTCATGGGCGGCGGCTCGACCATCAACGGCGAGCTCGGCAATCGCGGCACGCCGGACGACTATGACGAATGGGCGGAGCTTGGCGCAGCCGGCTGGGACTGGGCCTCGGTCCTGCCCTATTTCCGCAAGCTCGAAACCGACCTCGACTATACCGGCCCGCTCCACGGCACGGATGGCCCCATCACCATCAGCCGCGTGCCCGAGGCGGTCTGGCCGGGCTTTACGAAGGCCGCGGCGGGCGCCTTCAAACGGCTGGGCTATCGCAATATCGAGGACCAGAACGGCTGCTTTGACGACGGCTGGTTCCCCATGGCCCTGACGACCGACCGCAAGCAGCGCCGGTCGGCGGCCATGGGCTATCTCGACGCGGCGACCCGCGCCCGCCGGAACCTGACGATCCGCGCGCGCGCCGTCGTCTCGCGCATCGTGATGGAAGACGGCCGCGCAGTCGGCGTCGAGGTCAATGGCGAGATCGTTCGTGGCCGGGAGATCATCCTCGCGGCCGGGGCGTTGCGCTCGCCGGCGATTCTGCTGAGGGCCGGCATCGGCCCCGCCGCCGATCTGCGCGCCACAGGCATCCCCGTCGTCCATGACCTGCCCGGCGTCGGCGCCAACCTGCAGGAACATCCGTCGATGTCGATGTCGGCCTGGATCAAACCCGGCGCGCGCATGGGCGAGACCCCGCGCCGCCATGTGCAGATGGCGTTGCGCTACACCTCGGACATGCCGGATGCGCCCGCCAACGACATGTTCACCGTCGTCGTCGCGAAATCCGCCTGGCACCCCATCGGCCGGCGGATCGGCTCGCTGTTCAGCTGGATCAACAAGCCCTATAGCCAGGGCTGGGTGAAGCTGACCTCGCCCGATCCCAATGTCTATCCGGAAGTCGCCTTCCAGCTCTTGACGGACCCACGCGACCTCACGCGCATGAAAGCCGTCTTCCGCCGGATGGCGGCGGTCTTCGCGACGCCGGAGATGCGGGTGGCCGCGCTCGACCCCTTCGCCTCAACCCATGGGGCCATGGCCGCGCTTGTCGGACAGATCAGCGCCCGCAACTGGCTGATGACCATCGGCCCCGCGCTCCTCACCGACGGGCCGGCGGCGCTACGCCGGCAGGTCATAGAGCGGCTCTTGGCGCCCGGCCCGGCGCTCGCGGCGGTTCTGGCGGACGACGACCTCCTGGAGGCCACCGTCCGCAAACACACCATCGGCGGCTGGCACGCCTCCGGCACCTGCCGCATGGGCGATCCCGGCGATCCGCTGGCGGTGGTCGACGCGAGCACGGGGCGCGTCATCGGTGTCGAGGGCTTAAGCGTTGTCGACGCCTCGGTGATGCCGACCGTGCCCCGCGCCAACACCAACCTGCCGACCATCATGATCGCCGAGAAGATGGCCAACCAGATCCTGGCGCGCCACCAGAGCGACAAGGCCCGGAGCTACCAGCTGTCGGCTTGAGGCGGGTGATCGTCCGCTCCGATTGAGGGGATGACACGAGGGAGCAGTCGCGCCGATCCCTCCCCCTCGGGGAGGGTGGCCTCGCGTCAGCGAGGTCGGGTGGGGTAACCCGGCCACAACGCTGAAGTTAGGCCAGCACGAGAACCTCCGTGTCATCCCCGGCGGTGGCCAAAGGCCGCCGGGAAGGGGATCCATGGGAGAAGATCCATGAGAAGAGGATCCATGAAGCTCGGCGCGCTCGATCTCTGGATCCCCTTCCCGGGCTGCTGCGCAGCCCGCCGGGGATGACACGAGCGCGAGAATGCGCCCTCAAGTTGAATGTCGATTGATCCTCGCCGCCTACTCCTCAGCGCCGTCGTAGCGGGCGCGGGGGCGGATGAGCCGTCCGTCCGCGAGCTGTTCCAGCGCATGGGCGATCCATCCGGCCGTACGGCCGACTGCGAACAGCGTGAAGGCCGCGCCGCGCGGCAGGCCCAAGGCACGCCTGAGGGAAACAAGCGCGAAATCGACATTCGGCCGCTTGCCGAGCGCGCCGACAGCGGCGATGAGCGCGTCACGCTCACCATCAGACGGCAGCCGGCCGAGCAGCGCGACCGCGCGCGGGTCGCCATCCGGGTAAAGCGGATGGTCGAAGCCCGGCAGGAGGTCGCCGCGCCACAGGCGCTCGTCGACCACGCGCGCGGCATCCCCCGTGCGCTCGATCTCGTCGAACAGGATTTCGACGAGGCTCGTGGTGCCGCCGTGGCGCGGTCCGCTCAGGGCCGCGAGCCCGCCGACGAGCGCGGCCGCGAGCGAGGCGCCGGTGGACGCGACGACGCGCACGGCAAAGGCGGATGCATTGAGCTCGTGGTCCGCCAGGAGAACGAGCGCCGCGCGCAGGTGATCGACCCGCCGATCGCCCGGATCAAGCCGCCAGGCCTCCGCCAATACCGCCTCGATCGGTGCGGTGCTTGGCGCACGGCCGACCGCGGCGCCGGCCATCGTCCGCAGCAGCGCAGCGCCAGCGGGCCAGATGAGACGCGGTTCGCGCCGCCAGAGCGTCGCGCTCGCGCCGGGCATCAGCGGCAGGAGTGCCGTGCATCGCTCCGGCAGGGGGCGCGCCGCCATCAACCGCGAGAGTTCATCCCACGCAGGCTCCACCGCCGGCAGGGGCGCCGCGAAGGGATCGCTGTCGCCGCAGCCCCAGAGCAAGGCGGCCACCGCCTCGAAGGAGGCAGTCGCCGCGAGCTCCAGCGCGTCATGGCCACGGTAGCTCAACCTGCCGCCTTCGATGCGCGTGATATGCGACGTAAGCACGGGCACACCCCAGTCGAGGGTGCTCGCCGCGATACGCTCAGGCTTCCGCCCCCGCCGCTTGCGCGTCACGAGGCCGTCGATATCGGTGGCGCTGTAGAGGCTGCGTCGCGGATCGCCCGCATCCGGCACGGCCCGCACCAGCCCTCGGCTCACATAGGCATAGAGCGTTGCGCGGCTGACACCGAGCCTCTCCACCGCCTCGCCCGCGTCGATGACGTCCACGGCACTGACCTTATATTGATAATATCAATCAATATTGACGATATGCATCGTTGGATCAAGTTATCTCCGACAAAGGAGACAAGCAATGTCTGTTGGACTTGATGACGTTGTCGCGGCCGAAACCGCCCTGAGCCATGTCGATGGCGAGGCCGGACGCCTGATCATCCGTGGCTTCGACCTCGAAGAGCTCGCCGGACGCCAGAGCTTCGAGGCGGTGTCGAGCCTGTTGTGGCGCGATCTGGCCGCGGCCGGCGACGCAATGGCCGTTCGCCACGCGCTCGGCGCGGCGCGCGTCGCAGCCTTCCCGATCGCCGAGCGCCTCCTGCCGATGAGCGCCGGCTTGAGCCCCGTGGAAGCGCTGCGACTGATGCTGTCCGGGCTGTCCGATGCCTCGCCCATTCCGGGCCATGTCCTTGTGACGGCGGCCATGCCGGTCTTCGTCGCCGCCATCACCCGCCATCGCGACGGATTGGCCCCGGTCGCGCCGGACGCGGCGCTGGGACAGGCGGCGGACTTCCTGCGCATGCTGCGCGGCCAGGCGGCATCGCCCGCAGAGATCCACGCGCTCGATACCTATCTCGTCACGGTCATCGACCATGGTCTCAACGCCTCGACCTTCACGGCGCGGGTCGTCGCGTCGACACGCGCGGGCATGGTCTCGTCGGTCATCGCAGGCCTTTGTGCGCTCAAGGGGCCGCTGCACGGCGGTGCCCCCGGCCCCGTGCTCGACATGCTCGATGAGATCGCCACGCCCGAGCGGATCAGGCCATGGCTCGAACAGGCGCTCGATAACGGCGAGCGGCTGATGGGCTTCGGCCACCGGGTCTACCGCGTGCGCGATCCCCGCGCCGATGTCCTGAAGCACGTGGCCGCGACACTGCGCGCCGGCGCCAACCGTATCCAGTTCGCCGATGAGGTGGAAAGGGCCGCGCTCGCCATCCTGGCGGAGCGCAAGCGCTCACGCCCGCTGCAGACCAACGTCGAGTTCTATACGGCACTCGTGCTGGAGGCCCTGGCCTTGCCGCGCGAGACCTTCACGCCCGTCTTCGCGGTGGGACGCGTCGCCGGCTGGGCGGCCCATGTCCTGGAGCAGGAAGCGGCGAACCGCCTGATCCGCCCGCAATCCCGCTATGTCGGCCCCTTGCCGAAAAGAGCGGCTTAAGTCGGGACGAAGGCGCTCGCGCGCTCGGCCCGTGTTATCCTCGGCGACGCGCTGCCTGACAAAACGCTGATTAAATCTGGCCCGCTGGGTTCCATCCTCAGTGTCATTCCCGGCGAAGGCCGAAGGCCTGAGGGAAGGGAATCCAGCTCACTTTTCAGGAGAGGTCGTGGTCATGGATTCCCTTCCCGGGCTGCTACGCAGCCCGCCGGGAATGACACGTAGGCTCTCAACCCGTCAGGCCCCAGCGCGCCATCTCGCTCTTCAGGATGTCCTTGTCGGCGGGATCGAGCACCGGCAGGCCGGGCAGGCGCACCGGGCCGACCGCCAGGCCGAGAAGGCCGAGCGCCTCCTTGACCACCGTGACATTGGCCCCGTTGCCGTATTTGGTGCGCAGGATCTCGAAGCGTGCGATCTCGGCCACGCGTTCGCGCGCCTGCGCATAGTCGCCGGCCTCCAGCGCGGTGTGGATCGCCAGGGAGCGCTTGGGGTCGACATTGACGAAGCCCGAGGTGAAGCCGCGCGCGCCGAGCGCATAGAACGGCGCCGCCCATCCCTCGGCCAGCCCGCAAACCCAGATCGCCGTCTCGGCGCTGCTGGCGCGCACGCATTCCGCCAGCAGCATCAGATTGGTCGTGGCGAATTTCACGCCGGCGACGTTGGGGTGATTGGCGATCGACAGGAGATCGTCCGGCTTCATCGCGTCCGAGCGCACATAGGCGACGAGCGGCAGCTCGACCGCATCGGCGATCGCGCGGAAATAGGCCGCCTGCGCCTGGGGTGCTGCAAAGGGATCGAGCGGCTGATGCGACATGACCGCATCCGCGCCGATCTCCTTGGCGCGGCGCCCGAGCGCAATGGCCTCCTTGAGCGAGCGCCCGACGGCTGCGGTCACGCGGCTGCGGCCGGCGGTCGTCGCAACAGCCGTGTCATGGACGAGGCGCACCTCATCCGGCGTCAGCGCGTAGAACTCGCCGGTATTGCCGGCGGCGACCACGTTATGGATGCCACCCGCGACGATTCGCTCGACGATATCGGCCAGAAGTGCGCGATCGACAGCCCCGTCACTGCCATAGGGCGTGACGTGCACGCCGGAAATTCCCGCGAGCGCCGTCCGCAATGCTGATCCCGATCCGTTGGCGTTTCCCATGTCCTCAACTCCTAGCGGCGTTCGAACGCCGTCTGTACGTGCTGCTTGCCTGACCGGACGATGTGATCGCGCATCGCCCGCTCCGCGCCGTCTTCATCGCGCGCTTCGAGAGCGGCCAAAATGGCCAGATGCTCCACGAGCGCACGACCACGCTCGTCCCTGTCGCCGAGCAGGAAGCGCCGGGCGGCCTTGTCGTAGATCAACTGCCCGACGAGGAGACGCTTGAGATAGTGGCAGCCGGACGCCGCGTGGATCGCGTCGTGGAACGCCTCGTTGAGCTCGATAAGCCGGCTGACCGCACCTGACTGCGTCGCCTTCTTCATCCCCTCGGTGATTCCACGCAGATTGTCGAGCGCCTCGTCGGTGATGCGGGCGGCCGCAAGGCGCGCCACCATGCTTTCGAGCGCCGCGCGCGCCAGCGCCATCTCCTCCGCCTGCCCGGCATCGAAGGTGACGCGGATGCCGCGCCGCGGCTCGGTCCTGACCAGCCCCTCGAGCTCAAGCCGGCGCAGCGCCTCCTTCAGCGGCGTGGTGGAGACGCCGAGCTCGGCCGCCACCTTGCGCTCGTTCAACAGCATGCCCGTCGGCAACTGCCCCGCGATGATAGCCTGGCGCAAGCGTTCATGGACGTGCTCGCGCAGGCCCTTCAGCAGGTTCGGATCAAGGGTCTCCAACGGGCGTTGCAAGAAGGCCTCTTCAAAAGCCGCCCGCGACGTCGCGGGCCAATGGATTGATGTCTGATATATTGCGACTTGATATATCAAGATTCATGAGCTAGGTCTAGTCACAGACGCGATCGATGCTCGGCGATCGGCGTGCGCCGGAATTCGCGGCAGCCCAGAGCTTCGGGCTGCCCCTGGCTTCAGGCGCGGATCTGTTCAAGGCAGAGCTCATGCGGGCCGACAGCACCGCGGGCGAGCTGCCGCGATAGGGCCCACATCAAGAAGCGACGGGCAATTGGAGGGCGCACATGAAGATCAATCGCCTGCGGACCTTTATGACGCGCGACAAGGACCGTCCGCGCCTTCTGGTCGCAATCGATACCGACGAGGGAATCACCGGCTGGGGTGAATGCTACAACCACGGGCCGGACCGTGCGCTCGCGCCGCTGCTCGACTATCTCTACACCTTCCTCGAGGGCCGCGATCCCCGGCGCATCGAGTTCATCATCCAGTATCTTCTCCAGCAGTCGCGCTTTCCACCGGGCGCCATGACCCTTGCGGCAATCTCGGCGATCGACCATTGCCTGTGGGACATTTCCGCCAAGGCGCTCGGCGTGCCGGTCTATATGCTGCTCGGCGGCAACGCGCGGGACCGGGTACGCGTCTATGCCGGCGTCTATACCGCCCCCGACGCGCCCGCCGCACGGGATGAATTCGACCGGCTCAATGAAGGTTGGGGCTTCACCGCCTTCAAGCTGAGCCCCTACCGCATCAATATCCATCAGAACAGATGGGGTGAAGTTGTGCGCACGAGCGCGGAATACTTCCGCAGCCTGCGGGAAACCGTGCGCAACGACTATGAAATCGCCTTCGACGCCCATGCCCGCATCTTCGAGCCGCATCAGGCCGTGCAGCTCGGCAATGCGCTTGCGCCTTACGATCCCATGTTCTTCGAGGAGCCGGTGCGGCCGGAAAACGTGGAAGTCTGGGGCGACATGAAGCGCCAGATGGCCTGCACGCTGGCGACCGGCGAGTCGCTCTACAACCGCTTCGAGTTCCTGCGGCTCCTGAACGTGCGCGGCGCCGACATCATCCAGCCGGATATCTGCGTCATCGGCGGCCTCCTGGAGATGCGCAAGATTGCGGCGATCGCCGAGGCGCATTATGTGACGGTTGCCCCGCACAATCCGATGGGACCGCTGGCCACCGCGGTCAACCTGCATTTCTCCGCCGCCCAGCCCAACTTCCGCATCCTGGAATACCGCCTGCCGCAGGGGCCCGGCTACTTCCTGCAGGGCGGCGGCGAGGAAAAGCCCGTGGAGCGCGAGGGCCTGGAGGGCACCTGGTACATCAAGGATCCCTATCTGCCGAAGGACGGCTATCTCGAACTCAGGCCGGACAGGCCGGGCTGGGGTGTCGAGATCGATGAGGACGTTCTCAAGACCGATGCCTATGTGCATTGGGAGCGGCGTGTCGCGACGCGCCCGGACGGCTCGACCGCCTTCCCGTGAAGCCCGCACCTCACATTCAGCCGCAACCGGCCATTGGCCACGCCGGGATTTGCGGTATTCTTTTCAATCAAGGGCGGGCCACGCAACGAGCCCGCCCCCGATAATCAAGATCAAGTGCCAATTCCAAGATCACGTGCATCGAAGGGCAAAAATGCCCGGCACCATCAGTCCATCGAGGGAGGACACCTTATGAGATACCGACTTCTGGCCGGGCTCGCGGCAGTGGCGCTGATCACCGGCGCCGGCGGCGCCTTTGCTGCGTCTCCACCCAACGCGCTCGTCATAGGGACCAATCTCGGCGCCATTCCGGCGCTCGATCCGGCCGCCATCAACGCGCGCACGGTGTCGGAAGTCGTCTCGAACCTCTATGACAACCTGGTCATGGTGAACCCGGACGACCTCACCACCATCCGGCCGATGCTGGCGGAGAAGTGGACGATCTCCGACGACAAGCGCACGATCACCATGACGCTGCGCAAGGACGCCACGTTTGCCTCCGGCAATCCCGTGACGGCCGAGGATGCGGCCTGGACCATCCAGCGCGTCATCAAGATGGGCGCCGTCGGCTCGACAGACATCGCGCTCTGGGGCTTCACCAAGGACAATGTGGACAGCCTGGTCACGGCGACCGACCCGCAGACGCTCGTCATCAAGCTGCCCGAACCGGTCTCGACCGATCTCGTGCTCTACTCACTGGCCGGCGCCTCGCTCGGCATCATCGACAAGAAGACGGCGCTCGCCAATGAGAAGAATGGCGATCTGGCGCAGAACTGGCTGAAGAGCAACAGCGCCGGCAGCGGTCCCTTCAAGCTCACGCAATGGCGGCCGAACGACATCCTGCTGACGGATGCGCGCGCCGACTATTGGGGCGGTGCCCCGGCGATGAAGCGCGTCGTCATGCGCCACGTGCCGGAATCCGGCAACATGCGTCTGCAGCTCGACGCCGGCGACATCGACGTCGGCCAGTATATGGCGAGCGGCGACATCGAGGCGCTCGAGGCAAAGGGCGCGACGATCGATCCCGGCCCAGGCCTCGGCTTCTACTACATCGCCATGAACACCCAGGATCCGGACCTCGCCAAGCCGAAGGTGCGGGAAGCGTTCCAGCACATCCTCGACTGGAAGCCGCTGGCTGCCACGACGATGAAATATAACGGCTTTCCGTGGCAGTCGATCATTCCGAAGGGCATGGCCGGCGCGCCGACGACTGAGCCCACCGGTCATGAATACGACCCGGAAAAGGCCAAGAAGCTCCTCGCCGAGGCCGGCTATCCCAACGGCCTCAAGAAGACGCTCTACCCCTCGTCGGATGCGCTGCTCAAGATGGCCGTCGCGCTCCAGGACAGCGCGCGCAAGGCCGGCGTCGAGTTCGAGATCGTCCCCGGCGAGCATACGCCCGATTTCCGCGCCCGGAAGTTCCAGGTGCTGGTCGGCAATTCCGGCACCCGCCTGCCCGACCCCTTCGGCACGCTCGTCCAATATGCCTATAACCCGGACAATCGCGACGAGGCGAAGCTCGGCGGCTATTACCTCTGGCGTACCGCGCTCGAGGCCCCGGAGCTGCTGAAGCTCGTCGATGAGTCGAAGGCCGAGACCGATCCTGAAAAGCGCAAGGCGATCTTCCAGCAGGTCGACAAAGGCTATCAGGCGCTCCCACCCTCGCTGATCATCACCCTGCAGCGCACGGACCCCTATGTCATCAAGAAGGGCGTGACAGGTTATGTCGGTCACCCCACCTGGTCGACACGCTGGTTTGACGTGAAAAAGAACTGACGTTTTGCTTCGAGGCGCCGGATGACGACTTACGAAGCCTTCAACAGACCGCAACGTTTCCTGCGCCTGCGCCAGTTCTCGGGCAAGGCCGTCTCCATCCTGGTCACGCTGGTCGGCCTTCTGCTGCTGACCTTCACGATGGGGCGGCTCCTGCCCGCGGACCCGGTCCTTGCCGTCACCGGCTCGGAGGTGGACAAGGCCACCTACGAGCGCGTCTACAACGAGCTCGGCCTCGGCGAGCCGATCTGGCGGCAGTTTGCATCCTACATCGGCCGGATGCTGACCGGTGACATGGGACAATCCCTGACCACCGGCCGGCCGGTCGCACAGGATCTTCTCACGGTATTCCCCGCGACCATCGAGCTCGCCCTCGTCGCGATGCTGTGCGGCACGCTAATCGGCGTTCCGCTCGGCATCGTGGCGGCCGTCAACCGTGGCAAGCTGATCGACCATATCGCACGGATTGTCGGCCTCGCCGGCCATTCCATCCCGATCTTCTGGCTCGGCCTGATGGCGCTCTTTGTCTTCTACGCGAAGCTGCGCTGGGTCGGCGCTTCCGGGCGCATCGACATCCTCAACGAGGGGCTGGTGCCGCCGATCACGGGGCTCATGCTGCTGGACACCGCCCTGCAGGGGGAATGGGACGTGTTTCGCGACGCGCTGTCCCATATCATCCTGCCCGGCGCCATCCTCGGCTACTATTCAGTGGCCTATATCAGCCGGATGACCCGCAGCTTCATGCTCGAGCAGCTCGGGCAGGAATACATCATCTCCGCGCGTGCCAAGGGGGTCTCGCGCCGGCAGATGATCTGGAGCCATGCCTTCAAGAACATCCGCGTCCAGCTCCTCACCGTGATCGCGCTGACCTTCGGCGGATTGCTCGACGGCGCGGTGCTGATCGAAACCGTGTTCGGCTGGCCGGGCCTTGGACAGTATCTCACCCGGGGACTGAAGATGAACGACATGAACGTGGTGATGGGCGCGGTGCTGCTCATCGGCATCGTCTTCCTGACGATCAACATCATCTCCGACAAGCTCTACCGCATCCTGGACCCGCGTACGCGATGACGGCGATCATGACATCCTCCGGTGCGCGGCCGAAAAGCTGGCTCAAGACCGATACCCCGAAGGACGCCTTCCAGGCCAGCGTGCAGCAGCTCTACCAGGGCTGGCGCCGCTTCACGATCCATCCGCTGGGGCTCCTGGGGCTCGGCATTATCCTCCTTCTCATCGCCACCGCCATCGCGGCCCCCTGGCTCACCCCTTACGATCCCGCCGCCCAGGACATGATGGGCCGGCTGCAGCCGCCCTCCGCGGCCCATTGGCTCGGCACGGATGAATTCGGGCGGGATGTTTTCACGCGGGTGGTCTACGGCGCACGCACGACGCTCTACATCATCATGCTGGTCACCATCATCGTGGCCCCGAT
This sequence comes from Chelatococcus asaccharovorans, assembly GCF_003201475.1. Taxonomy (GTDB): domain Bacteria; phylum Pseudomonadota; class Alphaproteobacteria; order Rhizobiales; family Beijerinckiaceae; genus Chelatococcus; species Chelatococcus asaccharovorans. The sequence continues at coordinate 151,681 of NZ_QJJK01000011.1, forward strand.
CGGCCTGATCATCGGCGCCTGTGCCGGCTATCTCGGCGGCTGGGCGGACGAAGTGCTGATGCGCGTCACGGACATCTTCCTCTCCTTCCCAGGCCTCGTGCTGGCGCTCGGCTTTGCGGCGGCGCTCGGACCGGGCATCACCAACGCCATCATCGCCATCGCGCTCACCGCCTGGCCCCCGATGGCGCGTCTGGCCCGCGCCGAGGCGCTCTCGCTGCGCAACGCGGATTTCATCGCGGCCGTGCGCCTGCAGGGGGCCTCGAGAACGCGCATCATCACGCGCCACATCCTGCCGATGTGCCTGCCGTCGGTGATCGTGCGCATCACCCTCAACATGGCGGGCGTCATCCTGACGGCGGCGGGCCTCGGCTTCCTCGGCCTCGGCGCGCAGCCCCCGATGGCCGAATGGGGCGCCATGGTCTCCACCGGCCGCGAATACATGCTGGATTCCCCATGGGTCGTGGCCGCGCCCGGCATTGCCATCGCCGTGGTCAGCCTCGCCTTCAACCTCGCCGGCGACGCGCTGCGCGACGTGCTCGATCCGAAGGGTGGCGAATGATGGACACAGCGAAGACCGCGACCAACCCTCTGATCGAAGCCAAAAATCTGCGCATCGCCTTCGGGCGCGGCGAGGCGGCGGTGGAGGTCGTGCACGGCATCTCGTTCACCCTGGGGCGCGAGAAGCTCGGTATCGTCGGCGAATCCGGCGCCGGCAAGTCGACCATCGGCCGCGCGATCATGCGCCTGTCGCCACCGGGGGCGCGCGTCACCGCCGATCGGCTCACCTTCAAGGACGTGGACCTGCTCAAAGCGAGCGAGAAGGAGATGATGCGCCTCAGGGGCCGGCGCATCGGCCTCATCCTGCAGGACCCGAAATATTCGCTCAATCCGGTCGTGCCGGTGGGGGAGCAGATCGCCGAGACGTGGCGGCTGCATCATCCGGGACGCGCAGGCGCGCGCGAGGCGGCCGAGCGCACGCTGTCGATTCTGGAGGCTGTGAAGATCCGCGATCCCAGGCGCGTCGCGAAGCTCTATCCGCACGAGATTTCCGGCGGCATGGGCCAGCGCGTGATGATCGCCATGATGCTCATCGCCGGTCCCGATGTGCTCATTGCCGACGAGCCGACGTCGGCGCTCGACGTCACCGTGCGGCTCGAGGTGTTGACGCTGCTCGACGAGCTCATCGAAAGCCGCGGCCTCGGCCTCATCCTGATCAGCCATGATCTCAATCTGGTGCGCCGCTTCTGCGACCGCGTCGTCATCATGTATGCCGGGCGCATCATGGAAACGCTGAAGGCCTCCGAGCTCGACAAGGCCGAGCATCCCTATACGCGCGGGCTCCTCGGCTCCCTGCCCTCGATCCACAGCGAGCAGCGCCGCCTGCCGGTGCTCACGCGCGATCCGGCCTGGCTTCTGGGAGCGGGAGCGGCGCGATGATCGAGGTCAGGGATCTCAACATCCGCTTCGCCCATGACGCGCCACTCGTGGTCGCAGGCCTGTCGTTCAAGGTCGCGACCGGCTCGACCTTCGGCCTTGTCGGCGAGTCCGGCTGCGGCAAGTCCACCGTGCTGCGGGCGCTGGCCGGCCTCAACACCACCTATGACGGCGAGATCCTGCTGGATGGCACGCCGCTGCCGCCGCACCGTCCGAAGACCTTCTTCAAACGCGTGCAGATGGTCTTCCAGGACCCCTACGGCTCGCTCCATCCGCGCCAGACCATCCAGGCGCAGTTGCTGGAGCCTCTGCGCAACCAGGGGATCCACAAGCCCCTCAGCGTCGTCGGCGAGGCGCTCGAATCCGTCGGCCTTCCCCGCGCCGCCGCCTTCCGCTTTCCGCATCAGCTCTCGGGGGGCCAGCGCCAGCGCGTCGCCATCGCCCGCGCGCTGATGCTCGAACCTGAGGTGCTGCTGCTCGATGAACCGACATCGGCGCTGGACGTCTCGGTCCAGGCGGAGATCCTCAACCTGCTGATGGACCTGCGCGATGCGCGCAATCTCACCTTCGTGCTGGTGAGCCACGACCTCGCGGTCATCGCCCATATGTGCCACGACATCGCGGTGATGCAGGGTGGCCGCATCGTCGACAGCTTCGACGCCGCACAGTTGCGCGCCGGCACACTCAACCATCCCTATACGCGCGAGCTGCTGACGGCGAGCGAGGCCTATGGCGAGGGGCCCGCGCCGCAGGTTGAGCTGGCGTGAAGCGTGCAGGACTGGATCCCCTTGCCTTGGGCTGAAGCCCTCGCCGGGGATGTCACCCGAGAACCGCCGCCCCTGATCCCTCCCCCTTAGGGGGAGGGTGGCCTCGCGACAGCGAGGTCGGGTGGGGGTACCAGGCCGAAAGCTATGCTCCGGCCGCCATGCAACACTTACGCCCAGCCGGCGGGTCGACCCCACCCGGCGCCTATGGCGCCACCCTCCCCCAAGGGGGAGGGATCAGCGCCGCGTCCCGGGCAGCGAGGATCGGCGCGGCTCATCCCGCATGTCGTCCCCGGCGTCGCACAGCGACGGAAAGGGGATCCATCACCAGCGCAAATGCTTGTCGAGCGCGGTGCTATTCTAATGCCCGGCGGGAAAGCCGAGCTCCGTATAGATCCGCCGGCAGTATTCGCCGAAGTTCTCATGCGTCTTCAAGGCGACGGTGCGTTCGCCGGGGAAGGTAATCGGGAAATAATCGGCCATGCGGGCGGGGCCGGCCGTCAGCACGGCGCAGTGGGTGCCGAGGAACACGGCTTCCTGGATGCTGTGGGTGACGAAGATGATCGTCTTGCCGCTCTCGCCCCAGATCCTGAGCATCTCGATATGCATGAGCTCGCGCGTCATGGCGTCGAGCGCGCCGAAGGGCTCGTCCATGAGGATGAGTTTCGGATCATGGATCAAGGCGCGGGCAATGGCGGCGCGCTGCTGCATGCCGCCTGAGAGCTCCTGCGGGTACTTTTCCGCGAAGCCGCCGAGACCGACCATGGCGAGGAGGTGTTTCGCCCGCTCACGCGCCTCGCGCATCGGCAGGCCGACGATCTCCGCCGGCAACAGCACATTGTCCATGATGGTGCGCCACTTCAGAAGCAGCGCCTGCTGGAACACCATGCCGACGTCCCGCCCGGGGTTGAACGGCGTGTCCGCATTGCCGATCGCCACCGTGCCGCCATCGGCCGTGTGCAGGCCGGCAAGGATCTTGAGCACCGTGGTCTTGCCGCAGCCGGAGGGGCCGACGAGCGAGACCATCTCGCCCTCGGCGATATCCATGGTCACGTCCGAGACGGCGAGGAATTCGCGCGCCCCGGAGCCATAGACCTTGCGCACGTTGCGCAGGCTGATGAAGGGCTCCCCGCTCATGCCAGCCACCGCGCGAGATTGGCCCGGACGAAGTCGTCGTCGCCGAGATCGGCATGCTCCACGCGCACGCGGTCGATCTCGGCCTTCTGGCCCGGCCCGAGGCCCTCTTCGGGATCGAGACACCAGATGCCCTCGAGCAGACCTTGCAGGCGCAGGATCTCGTGGCAGCCGGCAATGCAGCCGTGGAAGTTATTGGCCACGTCGAAGAAGGCGGCGTTGCAGTCCGTCACGCGCGCGTCGAGCGCCAGCAGGTCCGCATCGACATGGCCCGCCTCGCGCGCCGCGCGGCAGCGCTGCATCAGCTCCACCGCCTTCGATGTCCAGACCGACCAGTGGCCGAGCAGGCCGCCGCGGAAGCGCACGCGCGCCGTCTCGCCGTTGCCGCGGCGCACATCGAAGGGCGTCACCAGATCGAGCACGATGTGGTCATCGTTGCCAGTATAGAGCGTGACGCGATCCTCGGCGCGGGCCAGTGCCACGCCGCGCGCGACATCGAGCGTGCGATAGCGGTGGAAGGGTGCCACCTTGATCGCCACCACATTGTCGATCGCCGCGAAGCGCTGCCAGAAATCGACGCCGAGCGTCATGCCGCCGACGGCGCTCTGCAGATAGAAGCCGATGAGCGGGATCTCCCGCGCCACCGCCTCGCAATGGGCGATCAGCGCATCGACGCTGCTGCCCTTCATCGCCGCGAGGCTGAGGAGGCCGGCGTGGTAGCCATTGGCGACGGCGATCTTCGCCTCGCTGATCGCCTGGTCGGTCGTGCCGCAGAGGCCCGCGACCATGACCAGCGGCCGGTCCGTCCAGGCCCGCGCCGTCTCGGCGGCGAGCTTCAGCACCGGCTCGTAGAGCCCGACATCGCGGATGGCGAATTGTGTGGTGTGCACACCGACGGCGAGCCCACCGACGCCCGCGTCGAGATAATAGCGCGTCAGGGCACGCTGGCGGCGCTCGTCGAGCTGGCGCCCCGCATCGAGGGCCAGCGGATGCGCCGGGATGACGGCGCCTTCACGCAGAAGGCCGAGAACGTCCGGGCTCAGGTCCGTGTGATGCAATCCCATGATCAAGCCTCTTGCTTCAGCCTCTGCAGCAGTCCATCGCGCCATCCTGGACTATTCCCGCGAACGCCGGTTCGCCGGACATGGTCCAAGTCCTTATCTCTACGCATTGGCTTCACGCGAACCGGTTTCCACTTCGCTTGACAATGCTCCTGAGCCGCCCTCAGCCGTATTCGGGCCCGGCGCCGGCCATGAATTCTTCACCGATACCAGCAACATGATGCGCACCGCGCAGCATGCGCAGGAACGGGCGCTCCTCGACGAAGCCACGCGCAATCAGATGCGCGCGCAAGACGCCGCGATCCGCCGCGAGATCGATCACCAATTCGCCGGCCTCGCCGGCCAGAATGTCATCCACCAGCGCCGTCGCACGCGCCTCGTCGGGCGCGAGGATCGGGCCGAGCTGGCGCGCCTTGCGGCCGTCGCGCACCAGCGCAATCGCCTCGCCTTTCCTATAAAGCTGCGAGCCCGCGCGGCCCGCCATCTCAGTCAAAACCGCCGCGCGGCTGAAACCGAAGGCGGCCGCGTCGGCCGCGACGAGCGCCGCGACATCCCCCGCCCCGCACCCACGCGGCGTATCCGGCTTCGACAGGCCAGCCGCCTTGCGGCGCAGACGCACGAGTTCGCCCGCCGGCCGGAAGCCCAGCTGCTCATAGACCGTGGCGCCTGCCGGGGTCGCATCGAGCCAGCAGGTCAGGGACCTCTGGTCGGCAACGTCGAGGCAATGCCGCATCAGCGCCGTCGCCAGCCCCCGGCGACGCCAGTCCGCATGGACCAGCACGAGGCTGATCCAGGCAGCGGACGCATAGGGCAAGAGCGCGGCAGTGGCCACCACCGGGCCATCAGGGGCGCGCGCGGCGAAGACATCGGCCATCGCCAGAAACAGCCGCCAGTCATCCGCCGTCTGGTTCCAGCCGGCGGCGTCGGACAGGGCAAGCCCCGCCGCCGCCTCGCCGGGCTGGAGACGGCCAAGGCTGACGCCGTCCAGGGTTATGGCCTCAGTAGCGCCCATCCCGCACCTCGAATTTGGTCGGCTTGCCGTGGCTTGGCATCTCGCGCGCCACCCAGTCGGCCGTCCATTCGATCATCTGCGCGGTCGAGACAATCGGCTCCCCGAACAGGCTCACCGCAAGCGAGGTATCGGTGAGCCAGGCGGTCGGCGCCTCCGTGCCGGTGATGACGGGGGTCGTGCCCAGCCGCTCGCCCATGCGCACGGCGAGATCGCGCACCGCCAGGATTTCGGAGCCGCTGACATTGATCGGGGTCGTCGGCGTGGTGCAATGCTTCAGGCAACGCAGAGCCTGGGCCGAGGCATCCCCCTGCCAGATCACATTGACATGGCCCATGGTGACGTCGATGGGCTTGCCCGCGAGGACCTTCGTGGCGATGTCGTGCAGCACGCCGTAACGCATGTCGATGGCATAGTTCAGCCGGAAGAGCCGGCCCGGCGTGCCGAACTTTCCCGAGAAATACTCGAAAAAGCGCTCACGCCCCACGCAGGACTGGGCATATTCGCCCGGCGGATCGGCGGCGACGCTCTCATCGGCGCCGCGCCCGTCCACGGGCACGAAGGGATAGACGCAGCCCGTGGAGAAGGCGACGATGCGCGAGCCGCGGAAAGCCTGCGCCACGATGCCGGGCACATGGACGTTCATCGCCCAGGTCAATCCAAGATCACCACCGGCACCGAACTTGCGCCCCGCCATGAAGATGATGTTGTCGACCTTGGGGAGCGCCGCGACGGCCGCCTCGTCGAGAAGGTCGCAGACGATGGTCTCGATGCCCCGCGCCTCGAGCGCGTCCTTCAAGCCGGGCTCGGAGAAGCGCGCCACGCCGATGACACGCCTGTGCGGCGCGGCCGCCTTGGCGAGACCGGCGACAGTCGGCCCCATCTTGCCGCCCACCCCGACGATCATGATGTCGCCGTCGACATCAGCGAGATCATCGATCAGGGCCTGCGAGGGCCGGCACAGCAGATCGTCGAGTTCGGCGATCGACGTGATGCGCGCCGGCAGGGATGTGGCCGTCAGCACGGAAGGCGTGGTTGTCACGATGGACCTCATTGAATGCGGACATCCCTCACGATCACCAGCCGCTCCAGCAGGAGCACCAGCGCGTACAGCAGGACACCGAGAAGCGTGAGGAGGATGACGGCCATCAGCATGGCCGGCGTGTCGAGCGATGCCTGCACCTGGATCATCAGGTAGCCGAGGCCGCGCTCCGAGGCGATGAACTCGCCGACGGTGGCGCCCGCAACCGCCAGGATGGCGCCGACCTTCATGCCCGAGAACACGTAAGGCAGGGCGCCGGGGAGCTGGATCTTGCGGAACAGCTGCCAGCGCGTGCCCTTGAGCGAGCGCACGAGATCGAGCAGGTCGGGATCGACCTCACCGAGGCCGCGCGCCGTCGTCAAAAGGATCGGGAAGAAGCAGATGCTGAAGGCAATCAGAATATTCGGGACGATGCCGTAGCTGAACCACACGATGAACAGCGGGCCGAGCGCCACCTTCGGAATCATGTTCAAGGTCACGAACAACGGCAGGAAGATCAGCGCCAGCCAGCGTGACCATGAGAACATCAACGCCAGGGTCACGCCGATGAAGACACCGAGCGCGTAGCCGCCGAATATTTCCGTAGCGGTGACAAGGGTATTCGAGACCCAGGCGTACTGGGCCGAGCCGAGCGTCGCCAGCGTCGCCGCAGGCGACGGCAGGATGAAGGCGGGTATGGCGAACCAGTCGACCGCCCATTGCCAGAAGGCGAGGACGGCGAGATGCACCGCGACGATGACGCCGATGCGGCCGGCTGAACGCCAGCGCGCCGCGATCACCTCGGCGGACTGGTCGCGGACGAGAGGGATAGTTTGCTCCGACACCGTTCCCGTTCCTTTCAGGATTGCAGGAAGGCTAGCGGAAGCGAACGCAGATATCAACTAGATAGTTGATTATTTGATGAGGATCGAGCTCATCACAAGGTCGACGATGTGGCGACGCCGCGCCTTCAAGGCGGCCTGTGCCATGAGGTCTTTCTTGAAGATCGCCGACAGCGTCGGCGCATTGGAAAAGTAGAAATAGCCGAGGCCGGCGATCGAAATATAGAGCTGCATCGGGTCGATCCCGGGCCGGAAAACGCCCGCCGCCGTGCCCTTTTCCAAGGTTTCGGCAATCAGCGCCACGAAGGGCGAATGCATCTCCGGCAACATCGACGACGACCGTACGTGGGTGGCGCCATGGCGGTTCTCGTCGTTCAGCAGCGCCACGAAATCGGGATGGTCCTTGAGATGGTCGAACGACGTCTCGATCAGGCGCTTGATGGCTTTGTCCGGCGCCAGGCCGCGCAGATTGAGCGTACGCTCCTGCGCGCGGATCTCGTCGTAGATCCATTCGAGGACGGCGAGATAGAGGCCGTCCTTGTCGCCGAAATAGTGATAGACGAGTTGCTTGTTGACCCCGGCGCGCGCCGCGATCTCATCGACCCGGGCCCCGGCCAGCCCCTTCTGCGCGAATTCGACGCGGGCGGCCGCCATCAGGGCCTGCCGGCTCGCCACGGGGTCGCGCCGGGCACGCGGCCCCCGGGTTCCCGTACTGATCACCTCAGCCATCACGACCTCCTTCAGCGCTGCTCGCCCGCCGGCGAGCTTATCACTTCGTCGCAAATTACCAACCAACTGGTTGAAAAGTATTTGACGCCCTCGCACGGGGTTGGTAGCGATTTATGGATCGCGCGACAAGCACGACGGCCATGGGACCACAATGGCCATGGGACCAAGATGGCCGTGAGACCACAATCGCGACACAGAGGCCCGACCGCCGTCATCCCGTGCGGGAGAAACCAGCCGCTCGTGATGTATCGGCGCGCTTTCGACGAACAGAGGGGAATTGTCATGAAGATTGTCCAGATGATCGGCACCGCCGTGCTGGCTTTGTCCGTCGCCAGCGGTTCAGCTCAAGCCGCCGAGAAGCTCAACCTCATCCTCAACTGGACACCGACGGCCGACCATGCACCTTATTACTACGCGAAGGCGCAGGGCTGGTACGAGAAGGCGGGCATCGACCTCAACATTGAGGTTGGCAAGGGATCGGGCGTCGCCGCGCAGAAGGTTGGCGCCGGCCAGTCCGAGCTCGGCATCGCCGATCTCGCCACGGCCATCGTGGCGCGTGGCAAGGGGGCCGACGTCGTCGCCGTGATGAGCGTCTACGCCAACACGCCGCAGGGCTTCTACTGGCTGAAGAGCTCGGGCATCAACGGCGCCAAGGATTTCCCCGGGCACAAGATCGGCAATCCTCCAGGCGATGCCTCGCGCGTGATGTGGCCGGCCTTCGCCAAGGCCGCCGGCATCGATCCGAAGGCGGTGAGTTTCGTCAATATCACCCCCCAGGCCAAGATGGCCTCGCTGAAGAGCAAGGCCGTCGACATCATCAGCGACTTCTATAACGAGCATGACCTGAAGGTGCGCGAGTTCGGCGCCGATCTCGGCTATCTCCCGTGGAAGGACGTGGGCCTCAACCCCTACGGCAATTCGATCATCGTCAACGGCGCCTATCTCGCCAAGAACGAGAAGGTCATCGATGCCTTCGTGAAGGTCAGCCAGAAGGCGTTCGCCGCCTGCGTCGCCGATGTCAATCCGTGCCTCGACGCGCTGATCGCTGCCACCTCCGGGCTCGACCGGCAGGTGCAGACCAACCAGTGGGAGCGCATCAAGGAGATGATGACGGACGAGTTCACCGTCGCCAAGTCGCTCGGCTGGATCGACGCCGACCGCGTCAAGAAGGACTACGAGCTCGTCTTGACGATGATCGGCCTCGACAAGCCCTTCGACGCCACGACCATCGTGACCACAAAGTTCCTCGATCCGTCGGTGAAGATGGACGCGAGCAAGGTGAAGAAGCAGTAGGTCATTCCGGGGCCTCGCGTCAGCGAGGAGCCCGGAATCCACGAACACCGGATCTAACAAGAAGACGCGTCGGGCCGGCAGTTTCCTGGTTTGCCTTCGTGTTCATGGATTCCGGGCTCGGGCCCATCGGCCCGCCCCGGAATGACGATGCGGTTCCTTCGGGACATCACGACGATGGCGTGGCCACAGTCCCGACACTGGATGGCCGGATCTCTCAATAGCCCGTCGTGCGGTCGACAAGGCCACGCGGCGGCTTGCCGTTTCGCAGCGCCTCGATCGCTTGCGCCACCTGCGCGGCGGCCGTGGCCGGAACCGTCCAGCTCGCGGCATGCGGCGTGACGGTTATCGCGGGATGGGTCCAGAACGGATGCTCGGGCGGCAGGGGCTCCTGCCAAAAGACATCGAGCGCCGCGCCGGCAAGATGGCCCGCGTCGAGGAGCGCGAGGAAATCCGCCTCGACGAGATGCTCGCCACGGCCGGCATTGATCAGATAGGCCCCTTGCGGCAATTGCCCGAGGGTCGAACGGTCGAGAAGGTTCTCTGTCGCGGCCGTCTGCGGCAGGAGCGAGACGAGAATATCGCTCTGCGCCAGGCAGGCGAAAAGCCCATCATCGCCCGCGAAGACCTCGACGCCCTCAACCGGGCGGCCACGCCGGCTCCAGCCGCTCACGGCATAGCCGAGCGACAGGAACTGCCGCGCACAGGCCTGGCCGAGTTCGCCCATGCCGAGGATGCCGATGCGCGCGGGGCCGACATCGGGGCGCTGCCAGCGGCGCGCCCGTTGATTGGTCAGCATCTCCTCCCAGCGGCGATGGTGGCGCAGCGCGGCGAGAACGACATATTGCACCATGTTGCGCGTCAGGGACGGGTCGATCATGCGGACGACCGGCAGGTTTGTCGGCACGGTCGGGTCCGAGAGAATATGGTCGACGCCGGCCCCCAGCGAGAAGATGCCCTTGAGATTGGGGAAACGCGCGATAACGCCTCTGTCCGCCGCCCATGTCAGCACGAACTCGACATCCTCGATGGGTCCGGTCTCCGGCCAGACATGCACATCGAGATCCGGGCAAGCGCAGGCAAGCGCGTCCAGCCAGGCGGCCACAGGCGCGGTCTTGCGGATGATGACGAGGCTCACGGTGTCCTCCCTGGCTCGGCGGATTGTTGTTGAAAGCGATCCGGACGGAAGGCTTCAACGGGTGTGGAACTGCGACCCTCACAGATCAGTTCGCAAAGCACCTCGCCAACGGCCGGCGCGATCTGAAAGCCACCGCCGCTGAAGCCGAAAGCATGGAAAAGGCCCGGCACGTTTGCACTTTCGCCGATGAAGGGGTTCTTGTCGGCCGTATAGCCTTCGATGCCGGCCCAGATGCGGATGACGCGGGCGTGACGCGTTGCCGGCAGGATGGCCGCGGCGCGGCCGCCGATGCGCGCCAGCGCGCCACTGTCGGGGCGGGACGCCCCGTCGCCGCTCGCCACGCCGAAGCCGCCGCCCATCACGAGATTGCCGCGCTCGACTTGCCGTCCGTAGAAGCCGCCCCCTTCGATGCCGATATTGACGCTGACGATCGGCGGCAACGGCTCGGTGACGAGAATGGTCGGGTAGTCGAAGCGCATCGGAATGTCGTCTCCGAGCGCCGCCGCGATCCCGGCGCCCCAGGCCCCCGCGGCATTGACCAGCCGGCGTGCGCGTACCGCGACAGCATCGCCGCAGCGCAAGAGAAAGCCATCACCTTCGCGCGTGATCCCGGTCACCGGGCAACGCTCGATCACCTCACAACCGGCCTGCCGCGCCGCCTGCGCATAGGCGGCCGCGACGAGGCGCGGGTTGGCCTGCCCGTCGCCGGGACAGAAGGAGCCGCCGATGATCTCCGGCCCGAAACAGGGATAGCGCTCGCGGAACGCCCTGCCCTCCAGGATCTCGAGCCCGAGGTCGAAATCGGCGACACGCGCGGCATAGGCCGCCAGCGCGGTGAGGTCGGCCTGGGAGCGCGCCAGCTTGATATGGCCCGACCGCACATATTCGCCGTCGATGCCGATCTTTGCCTTGAGATCCGCCCAGATGGGATGCGCCCGCGCAGCGAGATGGAGTTGCGCCGGCGAGCGGCCCTGCCGGCGGACGCCGCCGAAATTGACGCCACTGGCCCGCGAGCCGCCGAGATCACGCTCCAGCATCACCACCGCCACGCCGCGCTGGCGCAGCGCAAGCGCGGTCGCGCTGCCGATCAGCCCGGCACCGACGACCGCAACATCCGTATCGAAATTCTTCACGGCTTCGCCTCGTCGAAAACGAGAGGCATGGGCGCGAGAGGCATCGGCTTGATCGGCGCCTGGCCGCGCAGACGGCCGACGTCGCCCGGCGATCGTCCGCTATGGTGGGCCAGGAGCGCGCGGGCCGCCGGCCCGCACATCCGCCCCTGGCAGCGCCCCATGCCGATGCGGGTCAGGGCCTTCAGCCGGTTCAATTCATCGACGCCATCCTCACGGCAGGCGGCGCGCAGGGCGCCGACCGTGATCTCCTCGCAGCGACACAGAATGACGTCGTCGGCGAGCGCGAAATCGGCCGCGACAGGCTCCGGAAAGGCCCGCCTGATCCCTGCGCGAAAACCGCGCCAGCGCCCGACCCTGGCCTCGAGCGCGCCCGTGGCTGCCCCATCAACGCCGAGGCCGGCGTCTTCGCACAGGGCGAGAGCCGCCCGCGTGCCGGCCGCCTCGGCGGCATCCGCGCCGAGAATGCCCGCCCCGTCGCCCCCGATATAGACGCCTGCAACGGACGTGCGCCCGGTCGCATCGCTTGCGGGCAGGCTCTCGTGTTCCGCCGCGCTATAGCTGAAGCGGCATCCCAGGAGATCGGCGATCTGGGTTTCCGCGCGCAGGCCGTAGCCGAGCGCAATGGCATCGCAGGCCACCCGGCCCTCGCCCGCAGGCGTGCGCCAGACAAGGCGCTCAACGCGCTCCGTACCCTCGGCCGCCATGGGGATCGCGCCATTGACAATCATGATCCCCCGCGCCTTGAGCCATGCGACGTAATAGAGGCCCTTCGCCAGCGTGGCCGGCTGGCGCAGCATGGCCGGCGCCCCGGCGATCTGGTCGGTAAAGCGCGCGCTATCGAGGATGACGGCGATGCGGGCACCGGCCTTGGTATATTGATAGGCGACGAGATAGAGCAGCGGCCCGGTGCCGACGAGCGCGACCGTCTCGCCGATGGTGCATCCCTGCGCCTTCAACGCGATCTGCGCCCCGCCCATGCTGAAGACGCCCGGCAGCGTCCAGCCCTTGAAGGGATAGATGCGATCGGTCGCGCCGGTCGCCAGCACGAGATGGCTGAAGGGCACCGTCGCCGGCCCGGCGTCGCCCATGACATGCAGTTCGCCAGGCACGGCATTCCAGACGAGCGTCCGCGGGCGATAGTCGATGTGCGCGCGAAGCGCCGCGAATGTCGCGTGCAGTCGTTCTGCCTTCCCGGCCTCGAAGCCGTAAAGCGCCTTGCGGCTCCGGCTGAAGGCGGCCGGCGGCTGCCGATAGATCTGGCCGCCCGCGCGCTCGCCTTCATCGAGGACGACCGGGCGCAGACCGGCAGCAACGAGCGCCTCCGCGGCCCGGATGCCCGCAGGGCCGGCACCGACCACGACCGGCCTGATCTCCGGGGAAGGCCGGCCGCTCATGTCCCTGGAAGCCCTTCGATCACGAAGGCCATGCCGTCTTCCAGCAGCGTCGAACAGGCGCGCACCGCCGGACCAGCCTCGGTCACCACCCAACAATCCTGGCAGGCGCCCATCAGGCAGAAGCCCGCGCGAGGCTGGTGCTCGAATTCCGATGTTCGCAGATGACCGGCTTGTGTCAGAACGGCCGTCAGCACGGTATCACCCAGCTTGCCCGTAAAGCGCTGCCCATTGATGAAGAAGGAAATAGACGGCCGGTCCTGGTCAACCGCGCGACGCATGGCGGCCCTCACCGGTTGCGACCGACGAAGGATCTCCGCCGGCGCCCGGCACGCTGTAAAGCCTGTCGAGCATGGCGCGATAGCCGGAGACCTCGGCCTTGATCCGCACGTCATCCCAGCCAAGCATGGCGGCCATGGCCTCCGCCGCCGGCGCGGCTGCGGCCCGTCCCTGGTCGGCCGACCACGCGAGGCCGGTGCGACGCAGCAGTACGTCCTCCAGCGTCTGCGCCTGCTCGACGCCGACCGCATGACGGACGTCGGCAAGCGTGGTGGACGCATCGGGTTCGAGGCGCGCGGAATTGGTGTTGTCGGGGAATTGCAGCGCGGCCCGTGACAGGGTGCCCGGCTCGCCGGACGGTTTCACGAAGCGCGCGGCCGCGGCGACAAGATCCTGCCCCGTGGCACGGTGCGCGCCGAGCGAGCCGTTGGTGAGCGCGAACAGGCCCGACAATCCCTCTGCCGACAGATCATGGATCTTGCGGTTGCGGGCGCCCATGGGCAGGCCCGGCTCGTAGGTCAGCGGCCGCACGCCCGCCCAGGTGGACACCACATCGCTCCGCGTGATGCCGAGCCCCGGCACGAGATGGTTGGTCTCGGCGAGCAGGAACTCGAGATCGGCAGCATCGACGGCAATGGCGTCCCGGTCGCCCTCATACAGCGTCTCGGTCGGACCGAAGAAATGCAGGTCGCGCCAGGGCATACAGTAGAACGGCCGCCCGGCGCGGGTGACGCCGGCGACGCCATGGCCTTGGCATTCCGGCGGCAGCTTCACGACGATATGCGCGCCCTTCGTGCCCGTTATCTTCGGCGACACGGGCTGCCCGGTCAGCGCATTGACGTCGTCGACCCAGATGCCGGCGAGATTGAGAACCACGGGCGCTGAAACCGTGGCCTGCTCGCCCGTGCCGGCATCGGCCAGCGTCACGCGCCAGGCCTCGCCATCGCGCTGCACACCGACGGCTGGCGTATAATTGCGCGCGACAGCTCCGAGCCGCTCGGCGTCGCGCACCATGTCGATCGCCACACGCTCCGGCCAGTCGATCTGGTATTCGGTGTAGCAGGAGACCGCGCGGAGTTTGTCGAGATCCCGGAGCCATGGCACAAAGGGCTGCTCGGCCAACGCCTTCTGCGCCGGCACGCGTTCGTAATCCAGCGGCACACCGCCCTCGCCCAGGCTGCGCAGCAGGAGGAAGGCGCTGTCCACCTGCCACGGCGCATAGGGCCCGCCGTGATAGATGGGATAGTGCATGCGGATCTTGCGGACGCGCTCAGGCTGCGTCTTCACGAAATCGCTGCGCACCGCCATCGAGCGGCGCACCGTATTGACGGCCTTGATGAATCGGTCCGGGTGCCAGAGAAACGTCGTCAGCGGCCCGCCCGGCACGAGATAGCGCAGGCCGCAGTGGAGAAGGCGGCTCGAGCGCGCGGTGCTGCCGGAGCCGAAATCGCCCTTCTCGAAGAGCGCGACCGAATAGCCCTGCGCGGCAGCCTGCTGGGCAGCGGCCGCGCCATTTATGCCGCCGCCGACGACGACGATGTCGAAGCGGCGACGATTCAATGATGCCAGAGACGGTCTCATGGTTTTATTTAGCCAATACTCAGCGTTACCAACATGGCCTAACGCAAGTCTAGTGTCAGGCCTATTGCCAGGCCTATTACTTGGTGAGCGTCGTCTTCTCGGTGATCAGCGGCCCGTAGGACAGGGAGCCATCGAGCTTGTAGCCGTAGTCGAGACCGGCGCGGCGCGCCCAGACGAGTTTCTGCTCGAACAGCGGCACCGCGCAGACGTCGGCGATGATCTTCTCCTGGGCCACCTTCCACAGCTTGATCTGCTTGGCCTGCTCGATCTCCTCGGCGGCTTCGTCGATCTCCTTGTCGGCAACCTTGCAGTGCGAGAAGTTCGTCACCGCCGTCGGCGTGCCGACGGCGCTGCCGGAATGGTAGAATTCCTTGAGGTAATTGCCGGCGACCGGGAAGCGCGAGGCGCCGTAGACGACGATATCGCTGAGGTTCTGGCGGATCTGCTGATGGTAAGTCGCGTGTTCGACGACATCCATCTCGATGTCGATGCCGACTTTCTTGAGCTGCGACTGGACGATCTGTGCCGGGCCGAGGCTGGTGACGTTCTGGCTGGCGATGACCTTCAACTTGAGGCCGTCGCCGTAGCCCGCCTCCTTGAGGAGTTGCTTGGCCTTCGCGGGATCGTAGGCGGGCAGCTTGGCATCGGGATCGGCGCCCAGCGTCGCCGTCGGGAAGATGGTCGTCGGCAGCGTCGACACGAGACGGCCCTTGAAGTCGACCACCTGCTGGGTGTCGATGGCATGCGCGATGGCCTGCCGGACGCGGATATCATCCAGCGGCTTGTGCGACATGTTGAGATAGGCCGTGCCCTGATAGGCAGGCTCCATCACGTCCAGGACCGTATCCTTCAGGCCCTTCATGCGCTCGGCCCACTTCTGATCCTGGCGACCATAGATAAGGTCCAGTTCACCAGATGTATAGGCAAGGTCGCGGCTCGCGTCCGAGCGGATATAGCGATAGATGATCTTGTCGATCTTCGGCGTGCCGCGGAAATAATCCTTGTGCGCCTTCAGCGTCACCGACTGGCTGGCCTTGTAGTCATCAAAGGCGAAGGGGCCGGTGCCGACGGCCTTGGTGCGGAAGTCGTCGCCATACTGCTCGACGGCCTTCTTGCTGACGATGAACCCGCCCTGGAAGTTGACGAGAGAATAGAGGAGCGACGACGAAGGCTTCTTGAGCGTGATCTTCACGGTGAGCGGGTCGACAGCCTCGACTTTCTCGATATTCGCGAAGTCGGAGGAGAATGAGGAACGCTTCGGATCAGCCGCGCGCTGCAGCGAGAACACGACGTCGTCGGCCGTCAGCGTGCCGAAATCACCATGGAACTTGACGCCCTCGCGCAGCTTGAACGTCCAGACCTTCTTGTCATCCGAGATCGTCCAGCTCTCGGCGAGATCCGGCTCGATGTCATCGAGGCTGACCGAGCCGGGCTTGAAGCGTACCAGCCCGTCGAACATCCAGGCCAGCAGGATCTTCTCCTGGGTGGCGGCGCCACGGTGCGGATCGAGCGTCCCGAGATCAGACGCCGCCATGCCCACGGACAGCACCTTGTCCTGCGCCAGCGCGGGCGCGGCATGAAGAAGAGCGACCGCGCTGATGGACAAGCCAAGCGCGACGATGGCCGATTTCAATTGCATTTTTATTCACCCCTGTGAAGAACTAGTCGCTGCTCAATGGAACGGCGGCGACAACCCAAATAACTTCTGCCCGCGTCTGACCGGGATTACGCCATCTGTGAGGCGCTTTACTGTGATAGCGGAAACTATCACCCGGATTGAGCATGAAGGCCTTGTCCTCGATCCAGAGCTCGAGCTGTCCTTGCAGAACAAGACCGACCTGCTCGCCACGCTCGATAGTGAAGAGCTCCTCGCCCGTCGAGCCACCCGGCTCGATATAGGCGCGATAGACGTTGATACCGGCCGAGGGCTGCGGCGTGACGATCACCTTCTCGATGCCCTTCTCCGGCGCATTGAGCGAGGGATGGCTGCCGGCCCGCGCGACAATGCCCTTCTCGTCGACGCTGGGCGCCTCGCCGAATTTCAGCAGCGTCTCGGACGGAACCTGGAGCGCATCGGCAATGAGCCGCAACACCCTGACCGAGGGCGAACTCAGTCCCCGCTCGATCTGGCTGACGAGACCGACGGAAAGGCCGCAGGTCTGTGAGAGTGCCGAGATGGAAAGACCACGCTTTTTCCGCGTCTGCCGAATCTGCTGCCCAAGCCACAGGTCGGCGACGCTCCGCGCTTCATAAGTCGTCACTTTGCCTTCCATCTCCTGAACCCGCTGCCGTCACATTGATGAAACGCTCGCATTTGTGACTACATCATTCAAGTGAAAATTTCATATTGACGATGATATCACCCGCCCCCTAAGGTGACGGTCATTCGCAGCTATCGGTGGTACATGCGCTCACGCTCCTTCCGCTCGCCTCGCGGCCGCGGTTGCCGCAAGGCGGCGCCATGCCGTGGGGACAGACGAGGCCCGCATCCGTGTTGACCTTCATTCTCAAGCGGCTGCTTGTGGCCATTCCGACCCTGCTCGGCGTACTCACCGTCGTGTTCTTCGTCGTGCGCGTGGCTCCCGGCGACCCCGCCATCGTCATTCTCGGCGAATCCGCGAGTGCCCCGGCGCTTGAGACATTGCGAGAGCAGCTCGGGCTGAACCGGCCGCTGATCGAGCAGTATTTCTCGTTTCTCGGGTCCGTGCTGCAGGGTGATCTTGGCCGCTCCATGATCAGCAACCAGCCGGTGCTCACGGAAGTCTGGCGCGTCTTGCCCTATACTTTCGAATTGACCGGGGCGGCGCTGCTGATCGGTGTCATCTTCGGCGTGCCGCTCGGCGTGATTTCGGCGCGTTACCGCAACGGCTGGGCGGACTACGTCGTCCGTTTCTTCTCGTTGCTCGGCCTGTCATTCCCCGCGTTCATCTCCGCGATCCTGCTTCTCCTGGCCTTCGCCATCACCATTCCGCTCTTCCCGGTGATCGGCGAGGCGAGCTATGCCGATCCGGCACAACGCCTGCGGGCGCTCAATCTCGGCCTGATCATGGTGGCCTATATCACCCGCGTCAGCCGCTCGAGCATGCTCGCGGTGATCAACCAGGACTACATCCGCACCGCGCAGGCCAAGGGCGTGCCGCCCGGCGTCGTCGTCGGCCGCCACGCCCTGCGCAATGCGCTGATCCCTATCGTGACGGTCATCGGTCTTTATCTCGGTGTGCTCATCGGCAATTCGGTCTTGACGGAAATCGTCTTCAACAGGCCGGGCCTCGGCAAATTGATCGTCATCGCGCTCAACCAGCGCGACTATCCGACGCTGCAGGCGATGCTGGTGATCTATGCCGTCTTCATCGTCCTCGCCAATATTCTGACTGACCTCATCTATGGCGTCATCGATCCGAGGGTTCGCAACAAATGAGCGCAGTTCCCGAGATCCGCAGGTCGGCCGGCAGCAAGGTCTGGCGCTGGGTCCGCCGCAACAAGGCGGCCTCGCTCGGCGCCACCATCATGGTCATCGTGACGCTGGCGGCGATCCTCGCTCCGTGGATCGCCCCCTATGACCCGGACGAGCAGAACATCATCCTGAACCTGGGGCCGCCCACGGCGGAACACTGGCTCGGCAACGACACCTACGGGCGCGATACGCTGTCGCGCATCATCTGGGGCGCGCGCGTGTCGCTCTTCGTCAGCATCACGTCGATCTCGCTCGCCATGGTCATCGGCGGCGCGTTCGGCGTGGTCGCCGGCTATTTCGGCGGTCGCACCGATCGCATCATCATGGCCTCTATGGACGTCCTCCTGTCCTTCCCCAGCCTGGTGATGGGTTTGCTGGTCGTCGCCGTGCTCGGCCCCACCATGATGAACCTCATCGTCGCCATCGCCTTTACCGCCATCGCGCCTTTCGCGCGGATCGCCCGGGCGCCGACGCTGTCGATCAGGAACCGCGAATTCGTGGAAGCCGGACGCACCATCGGCTTTTCCGATCTCAAGATCATGGTGCGCTACATCATCCCGAACATCGCCGACGAGGTCGTCGTGCTCGGCACCCTGTGGCTCGCCACCGCCGTCCGCACGGAAGCCTCGCTCTCCTTCATCGGCCTCGGGGTGCGGCCGCCGACGCCGACCTGGGGCGGCATGATCCGCGACGGCTTCGAGAACATGCTCGATGCCCCCTGGCTCGTCATCTTCCCGAGCCTCGCCATCCTCACCGTCATGATTGCCCTCAACCTGCTTGGCGACGGACTGCGGGACGCGACCGATCCGCGCCTGCGCCACGAGTGAGTGCGTCCCGAAGCGACAGCAGGAATGAGGCTGCGATGACAGCGCCGGCCATTGCAGACGTCCTCGCACAGTTTGTATGCGGTCTGACGCCGGCGGACATTCCGGCCGTGGTGATGGAGCGGGCGCGCCATCTCATCCTCGACGGTATCGGCACGGGCATCGCGGCCCGCGCCCGCGGCATGGATGAGGCATTCGTCGCCGCGCTCACGTCACTGGCCGGTGCGGGCGCGTGCTCCGTCGTCGGCCATGCGGAACGGTTCCAGCCGCGTGACGCGGCGCTGCTCAACGGGCTGCTGATCCACAGCCTGGAGTTCGACGACACCCATATGGGCGCCGTCCTGCATCCGACCGCAACCGCCTTCGCCGCGGCCTTGGCCGCAGCCGAGATGACAGGCGCGGCGGACGACGCTCTCGTCACAGCCTATGTCGCGGGGCTCGAATGCAGCACCCGCGTCGGCGCGCTGGCGCCGGGCGCGTTCCAGGCGGCCGGCTTCCACCCGACCGGCGTGGTCGGCGTTTTTTCCGCGGCGCTCGCCGCCGGCAAATTGCTCGGGCTCACGGCCCAGCAGCTTGTGGATGCCCAAGGCCTCGCCCTGTCGATGGCCTCCGGCTCGATGCAGTTCCTGAGAGGTGGCGGCGTCGGCAAGCGCTTCCACGCCGGCTGGGCCGCGCAATGTGGCCTCCTCGCCGCGTCGCTGGCACGCGAGGGCATCGCCGGAGCACAGGGCGCTTTTGAAGGCCAGCACGGGCTGTTCGCCAGCTTTACGCATGCGCCCATGCCGGCAGATCAAGCGGATGCGATGCTGGCGACCCTCGGCGCCAGCTGGGAAACCCTCGCCGTCGCGGTGAAACCGTTTCCCGCCGCCTACTACACCCATGCCTGCATCGAGGCGGCGATCGATCTCGCGCTCACCCACGCCATCGACATCAAGGCGATCGCCCGCGTCGAGGCGCGTGTTCCGCCGCCCGTCCTGCCGAAGATCGCCGAGCCCAAAGCGGCGAAGGCGCAACCTGCAGGCGTCTCGGAAGCGCAATTCGCCCTCCCCTTCCTGGTGGCCACGGCGTTGGCGGCGCGGCGCTTCGGCCTCGGCGAGCTGACGCCGGAGCAACTGGCGGATCCGGCGATTCTCGACCTTGCCCGGCGTGTCACCTGCATGGGCGATGCCACCCTGGACTTCCCGCGCTACTACGGCGGCGCGGTCACGGTGGTGCTGGACAACGACAGCCGCCTCACCAAGCGCATCGCGATCAATCTTGGCGCAAAGGACCGGCCGGTCGATCTGGATTTCATCCTGACGAAATTCGCGGGCAACTGCGAGCTGGCAGGGCTGACGTCCTCCGAGGTGCTCGCCACACGCATCGGCCATGACATCAGGGGCCATGACATCAGGGGCCATGACATCAGGGGCCATGACATCAGGGGCCTCGTGGCGGCGACGGGTGATCACGGCCCCGCCTGAGATCGCGAGAAAGCCCCCGCGGTCAAGGCCGGACCCGCCAAATTGACGGCGGACGCGTCCTCGGCAATCTTCGCGTCGTTTCATTTCCCGTCGCGCGCCGCGCCAAGGCGGGCTATGTCTCGCACTTCGGATAATTTCAGGTTGAGCGCCCATGACCACAGATGCAACAGCCCCCTCCCCCATCGATCCCGTGAAGCTCGACAAGCTCGCGGAAGTGGCCGTGAAGGTCGGGCTCGGCCTGCAGCCCGGCCAGAATCTGTTTCTCACGGCGCCGATCGTCGCCCTGCCCCTGGTGCGGCGTATCACTGAGCATGCCTACAAGGCCGGCGCCGGCCTCGTCACACCGTTCTTCTCCGATGAGGCGATGACGCTCGCCCGCTTCCGCTACGCGCCCGACGAGAGTTTCGACCGCGCCACCGGCTGGCTCTACGATGGCATCGCCAAGGCCTTCGCCGAGAATACCGCGCGTCTCGCCATCGTCGGCGACAATCCCATGCTCCTCTCGGGTGAGGACCCGGGCAAGGTCGCCCGCGCCAACAAGGCGAATTCCGTCGCCTATCAGCCGGCGCTGGAGAAGATCGCCGGCTTCGACATCAACTGGAATATCGTCGCTTTTCCCGGCGCGTCCTGGGCGGCGCAGGTCTTCCCGGGCGAGGACGAGGCCACCGCGGTGGGCCGGCTCGCGGATGCCATCTTCGCGGCGTCGCGCGTCGATGCTGGCGATCCCGTCGCCGCCTGGGCGGCGCATAACGCGGCGCTCAACACCCGCACCCGCTGGTTGAACGAGCGCCGCTTCAGCGCCCTGCATTTCAAGGGCCCCGGTACGGACCTGACGATCGGCCTCGCCGACGATCACGAATGGCAGGGTGGCGCCTCCAAGGCCAAGAACGGCATCGTCTGCAACCCCAATATTCCGACCGAGGAAGTCTTCACCACGCCGCATGCGCATCGGGTAGATGGCTATGTGCGCAGCACCAAGCCGCTGTCGCACCAGGGCACGCTGATCGACAACATCGCAGTGACATTCGCGGGCGGGCGCATCGTCGATGCGACGGCAAGCCGCGGCGCGGAAGTGCTGAACAAGGTGCTCGATACCGACGAGGGCGCGCGGCGTCTCGGCGAGGTCGCCCTCGTGCCGCATTCCTCGCCGATCTCGAAGAGCGGCATCCTGTTCTACAACACTCTGTTCGACGAAAATGCGTCCTGCCACATCGCGCTCGGCCAGTGCTACTCGAAGTGCTTTCTGGACGGTGCGAAACTGACGCCGGACGAGATCGCCGCCAAGGGCGGCAACAAGAGCTTCATCCATATCGACTGGATGATCGGTTCGGACGAGATCGACATCGACGGTGTCGGCGCGGATGGCAGCCGCACGGCCGTCTTCCGCAAGGGCGAATGGGCCTGACGACACGACCATGCTGATCCGCCCCTCCACGCCTGATGACCAGCCGCGGCTGTTCGAGATCTGGGACACCGCCGTTCGCGCGACGCATGACTTTCTCGCGCCGCGTGATCTGGCCACGATCGCCGCGATGGTACGCGACGAATATCTGCCGACAGCCAAAAACCTGGCCGTCGTCGTGGACCACGGCGGTCAGGCCTTCGGCTTTCTCGGCCTGAACGGCAGCCACATCGACAGCCTGTTCGTGCATCCCGACCGTCACGGACAGGGGGGCGGCCGGGCGCTGGTGGAATGGGCGGCGCGCAGCCGGGCCGCCCTGTTCGTCGACGTCAACGAGCAGAACAAGGGCGGCCGACTGTTCTATGAACGGCTCGGCTTTGTCGAGGTCGGCCGCTCATCCCGGGACCATGATGGCCGTCCTTACCCGCTGCTGCATCTCAGGCGGGCGCTGCGGGCGGCGTGACCTAATCTCCCCCTCGGCAACGCCGGCGCTATGACCTCCGCCCCCGCATGGGCAAACGGGCCCCAAAAAACCCGAGTTGACAGCGTGCCCTTCGATGAATGAGCCTGCATGTTTCCTGTCGCCGTGACGGCAAGCTTCTTGCCTTTCGGCCAAGGTTAACGCGTGGGGAGTGTGGCATGTGCCGACTGAAGGAATTCCGGTTGTTCGTCGCGGCCTTCGAGGAAGCCTCGTTCTCAGCCGCCGCCCGGCGCGAGAACGCCACGCAGTCCGGGGTTTCCCAGCACATCCAGCGCATGGAAGAGAGCCTGAAAGTCCGGCTTTTCCACCGCCGCGGCAAGCGTGTGGTGCCAACCCCGGCGGGGGAAGCCTACTACAGGCATTGCGTAGAGCTTCTGCGCTCCCATGCCGATGCCCTGCGCGATCTGCAGCGCTTCCGTGGCGAGGAGGGTGAGCTCCGGGTCGGCGTCACGCCCTGGATCGCGCGGCACGTAATGCCAGCCGCGCTCGATCGCTTCGTCAACGTCTACCCGAACGTCTCGCTGATCATCATCGAGGACGAGAACCATTCCCTCGCCGAACGCGTGAAGCGCGGCGAGTTTTCCTTCGTGGTGATGCCGGAGACCGACCTCGCCGAGAACGCGACCGTTCTTTTGGAGAGCCCGGCCTATCTCGCCTATTGCCGGAGCCGCGAAGCGGCTATGCGGGATCTCAACCTGCCCGGCCAGCTGTCGCGCCTCAAGCTCGTGGTCTCGTCGAGCTGGAGCCGCTGGCGCAAGGTCGTCGACCGCTATCTCGCCGATCACAACTGCGAGCCGCGCCAGGCGATCGAGATCACCTCCCTATCGGCAGCAATCAAGGTTTTGATCAATTCCGACTGGTGTTCGATCTTGCCCGGCCTCACGGTCTGGGCGGATTCCGACCGCGACCGCGTTGCCATGAGGCTTCTGCCCAACGGGCCCGTATTCCGGATCATGTCCGTATGCGCCAACCGCCCCCTGTCGGAGGCGGGCAAGACCTTTCATGCCATGCTCGCCGAGGAGGTGACCTCCCTCGGACGGCGTGGACTTGGGCAGCAGGGACTCGGGCAGCCTGCCCTGCCGGAGCCCAAGCGGGCGCGCGCGAGCAAGGTCGCCCCACCCGCGCGCTCCGCCGCCAAGCGAATGGCCGGGGACGCCGCCGTTATTCGCCCCAAACGTCCCGCATGATGCGCAGCCAGTTCTTCGACATGATCTTGTCAACGTCGCTTTCGGGCACGCCGCGCGCCTTCAGGCGGTCGAACATGGCGCTGACCTTGCTCATCGTATTGATGCCGTCGGTGGCGCGGTTCTCGTAGGTATACCAGTCGCCCATCGGGCCGGTGACATTCGGATAGATGCCGTGCTGGCCCCACATCTTCGCCCAGCCTTCGGGATTGGGCGGGAAGCCCTCGGGAATGTCGCCGCCGAATCCGACATGCTCGACGCCGGCGACCTTGATGAGATGCATGAAGTGGTCGACGACATCCTCGACTGTCGGCATCCTGTCGAAGCGCAGCAGCGGCGGCCAGGCGACAGCGCCCGTCAGGCCGCCCTTGTCGGCCACGGCGCGGATCAGAGCATCGGTCTTGTTGCGCGGGCTCGGATGAAGGGCGTAGGCATTGGCGTGGCTGAAGACCAGCGGACGCTTCGCGGCGGCGATGAAATCCGCGCTGGTCTTCAGGCCCGAATGCGACAGGTCGACGATAATGCCGTTGGCCTCCATGGCCGCAAGCCAGGCCCGCCCTGACTCGGTCATGCCGCGGTCGCCGTCATTGACGAAGGACGCGCCATAGCCGAAAGCGTTCCGCTCGTTGTAGGTCGGCTGCATGATGCGCATGCCGAGACGCTTGAAGGTGCCGAGGAGCGCCACATCCCCCTCCACCATCAGCGAGTTCTGCGAGCCGATGATGATGCCGACGAGACCTGCCGCGTGCGCCGCCTCGATTTCGGCGACGCTCGTCACGATCGTCGCGAGATCCGGCATCGCCGCAACGGTCTTGCGCAGCTCCTCGAGCTGCAGCAGCGCGTCGTGCAGGCCGGCCTGAGGACGCGTAGCGGTCAGGTTGATCGCCGAGACGCCGCCATCGAGGGTGCGCTGCATCTGTTCGCGCGTTACAGCCGCACAATTGAGCCCGTCTATGATCAAAGGCTTTGCATTGGGGGCGTGCGTCATCATTTCCTCCATGAGGCTTTTCAAGAACGGATCGGAAGGGGACGGCCGGCCTGTCGCGATGACGCCGGCGCGGCCGTTGCAGTCAGCGGCAGGACATCATGTCTGCTCGTTCGCCAGCCGGGGATCGAGCGCATCGCGCAAGGCGTCGCCCAGCATGTTGATGGCAAGGATGGTGAAGGTGATCGCGGCACCGGGGAAAACCGAACTCGCCCAGGCCGTCTGAACGTATTTCTGGCCCTCGCTGATCATGCCGCCCCAGGTCGGGGTCGGCGGCTGCACGCCGAGCCCGAGAAAGCTCAGCGTCGCCTCGATGAGGATCATGCGCGAGAGCTCGTAGGTGGCGACGACGATCAGCGCGGACAGGACATTCGGCGCGATATGCTTCAGGATGATGCGCATCGGCGAGGCGCCTATGGCGCGGGCGGCCTCCACATATTCGAGCTCGCGTACGGATATGACGTCGGCGCGCACGATGCGGGCAATCTGCGGCCAGGCGGACACGCCCATCAGCACGATGAGAACCGGCACCGAGGCCCCGACGGCGGCGGTGACGGCGATGACGAGAAGAATGACGGGAAACGAGAGCTGCGCATCGATGGCCCGCAGAACCAGCGCATCGACCCAGCCACCGGCATAGCCGGCGATCAGACCCAACACGGTGCCGATCACGCAGGCGATGATCACCGCCGCGAGCGAGATCGCCAGCGTCACCCGCGTGCCATAGATGATGCGCGAGAGGATATCCCGCCCGAGCTGGTCCGTGCCCAGCCAGTTGTTGCCTTGGCCGGTCAGAAAGGACGGCGGGCGCAGGCGCCTGACGATGCTCTGATGATAGGGATCGAGCGGCGCGAACAGGCCCGGAAACAACGCACAGAGCAGCACGACGACAAGGAAGATGAGGCTGATCAGCACGACCGGCGACCGCAGTTGGCGTCCCAAGGCCAGGAGCTTGGGATTGCGGGAGCGCGCCACAGTCAAGGTCACAGCGCTCATCTCAGCCTCACGCGCGGATCGAGAACAGCATGGATGAGATCGGCTGCCAGGTTGGACAGCACGAAAATGACAGCGAAAAAGAAGACAACAGCCTGAACCACCGGATAGTCCCGCGCATAGATGGCCTGGATGGCGAGCCGTCCAACCCCGGGCCAGGCGAAGACCGTCTCCGTGACGATGACACCGCCCATCAAGACGCCGAACTGCAGCGCGACGATGGTGACAACCGGGATCAGCGCATTGCGGACGGCATGGTGCAGGAGCACGGCCATCTCCCCCAATCCCTTGGCGCGGGCCGTGCGGACATAGTCCTGGCGGATCGTTTCCAGAAGGGTCGAGCGCATCACGCGCGTCACCAGCGCAAGCATCGTCGAGGCGAGCGTCGTCGCCGGCAGGATGAGATGCCAGATCGTGCCGCTGCCGGTGCTCGGCAGCCAGCGCAACCAGACCGAGAAGATGATGATGGACAAGATGCCCCAGTAGAAGGTCGGGACCGCCTGTCCGAAGGCAGTGACCCCGCGCACCGTGAAATCGAGCGGCGAGTTGCGAAAGTAGGCGGAGGCGATACCTGCCGGGATCCCGATGATGACCGACAGCGCCAGGGTCGCCAGGGCGAGTTCGAGCGTCGCCGGAAGACGCTCGACAAGAAGATCGACCGCAGGCTCCTGAAAGCGCAATGAATTGCCGAAGTCACCGCGCATCACGCGTTCCGTGAAGACGAAGAACTGCTCCACAACCGGCCGATCAAGCCCGTTCTGCTCGCGAAACGCCTGCCGCGCCTCCTCGGAGGCGTCGATCGGGAGGAACAGGTCCACCGGATCGCCGCTCAGCCGCGTCAGCAGAAAGCACGCCACCAGGATGCAGAAAAGGGATGGCAGCGTGTAGAGGATCCGTCTGATCACGTAACCGAGCATGGCGCCCTCTGTTCACGAGGCTTGAAAGCAGCCGGTCCTGACAGGCCAGGCCCGGCCAAGATGTGACCCTGCCCCGGGACGCCGCCGCGACAGGGATGGCAGTAACGCTGAGGACACAAAATCAGGCCATGGACATGCCGTAGAGCGTCCAGCGCTGATCACCGCGCGGCAGGAAATCCTTCACGCGGTCGGTCACGCCATAGAGGTCAACCGCCTGATAAAGGAACAGTACAGATGCTTCGTCATGCATGATCTGCGCCGCCTTCTTATAGATCTCCGCGCGCTTTACCGGATCGACCTCCTGGGCCCCGGCATCGATCAACTTGTCGATTTCCGGGTTTGCGAGATAGGAGTAGCGCCAATCCGAGCGGTATTGCGCCCATTGCGGATCGGGATCATCGGCCGGCGCAAGGCCCACGAAGCCCATAGGCGCAAGTTCGCGCGCGCTCAGCTGCCGCAGGAATTCTCCCGCTTCCAGCGAGACCATCTCGGCCTTCACCCCGACCTCGGCGAGCATGCCGGCAACCGCTTCGGCCACTTCGCGATCCTGGGCATAGCGACCCGTCGGGAATTTGAAGGTGATCGTCAGGCCGTTCGGGAAGCCGGCCTCCGCCAAAAGCGCCTTGGCCTTCGCGGGATCGTAGGGATAATCCTTGACGGCTGGATCGAAGCCGATCTGCTCCTTGCGCAGGATCTGGCCGCTCAAGAGCCGCCCCTGGCCTTGCAGGAGGCTGTCGAGAATAGCCTGTTTGTCGATCGCGTAATTCAACGCCTGGCGCACGCGCTTGTCGTGCAGCGGGCCGGGGTGCTCCGGCAGGTTCGACAAGCCGATGGTAAAGATGCGGTAGCTCGGCACGGAGACCACACGCAGGCCTTTCTGGGCCTTGATCTGCGCGGCTGCCGAGATCGGGATGTTGGTGGCGATGTCGTATTCGCCCGCAAGCAGGCCGTTGGTGCGCGCCGTATCATCGGGAACGGGGCGCCAGACGAGCTTCTTGATGCCTTCCGGCACCTTGCCCCAATAGTTCGGGTTCGCGTCCATGACGATTCGATTGTCGCGGATCCACTCCGTCAGGACATAGGGACCGGTGCCGATCGGCTTCTTGCCGAAGCCTTCCGCCCCACCGGCCTCCGCCCAGTACTTCGGCGGCACGATGTAAATCTGACTGAGGATGAGATGAAGCGCCGGATAGGGATGCTTCAGATAAAGCTTGACCGTATAGTCGTCGACTTTTTCCGCGCGGTCGATCGGAGCCGAGTAGCGGCCATAGGCCGGCGTTGTCTTGACGTCTGTGAATATCTTGAAGGTATTGACGACGGCATCTGCGTTAAAGGCCTCGCCGTTGGTGTATTTCACGCCCTTGCGGAGCACGATCTTGACCGTCTTCGGGTCTTCGAGCGCGAAACTCTCGGCGAGGACCGGCTCGGTCTTGTTGGTCTTGGGATCGACCCAGAACAAGGACTCGACGATGGCGCTGCCGACGTTGATCTGCTCCTGCGTGGTCGAAAAGTTCGGCCACAGGGAAACGGGGTCGAAGCCTTGCGCAACGGTCAAGGTCCCCGCGGGGAGTGCCATGGCCTGCGAGCCGCGGCCGAGGATGCCTGCCATCAGCGCCTGCCCGGCAAGCGCCGCGTTGAAGGTACGTCTGCTGATCTTCATGCCTGTTCCCCTTTTTCCTTCTTGTGTTGTGACAATCGACCTCTCGCGTCAGCTCATCCGCTTCGGCGTGTTGAGATCGAGGAAGATCGCGCCGAGCGGGTCGATGCGCACCGAAGCGGATGGACCTGCAACGATGGTGCATTCCCGCTCCTCGATCACCGCAGGGCCGGCGAAGCTCATGCCAGGCGCGAGTTGGCCGCGGTCGTAGATGGCCGTTTCGACATAGCGGCCGAGCTCCGGGAAGAACACCGGGCGCCTGCCCTTCACCTCCGGTACCCCCGGCGCAACCGCCTGCGTCGCAGCGGCTCCGCTCTGCAGGACGGACGGTCCCGAGACGGTCATGCGACAGGTAATGAGCTCGACCGGCAAATGGTCATGAGCATGTCCGTAGCGCAGGCGGTGCGCCGCATAGAAGGCCTGGGACATGCCCTCAAGATCTCCCGTCGCGAAGGTGGCCTCGTCGATCTCCACCGCGACCTCCCGACCCTGGCCGAGATGGCGCAGATCCATGAAACGGCGGATGATCGGGGTCTCGCCCGCGCCGACACCGGCCTCGCGCAGGATCGCGAGCCCTTCTTCCCGCATGTCCTCATAGACGGCCGTCACCCGCGGCCAGTCCGCCTTGTCGAGGCTTGTGACATGCGAACGCGCGAGATCGAAGGCCACCGAACTCGCCACGAGGCCGTAGGCGGAGGCGGCGCCGGCGCCGGGCGGCACCACGACGCCCTTCATGCCAAGCGCCCGCGCCAGTTCATAGGCGTGCACCGGCCCCGCCCCGCCGAAGGAGAACAGGTAGAAGTTGCGCGGATCTTCCCCGCGCTCGGCGATATGCACCTTGCAGGCCGCCAGCATGTTCTCGTTGACGACGCGGAACACGCCTTCCGCGCAGCGTTCAACCCCGAGGCCGAGCGGTTGGCTGAGCCCGGTTTCCACCGCGCTCCAGGCCGCGCCCGCATCGAGCTTCATGTCGCCGCCGAGGAAGTTGTCGGGATTGAGGTATCCGAGCACCAGATTGGCGTCCGTCACGGTCGGTGCCGTGCCGCCCCGGCCATAGCAGGCCGGCCCCGGCGCCGAACCGGCACTGCGCGGACCGACCGCGAGCAGGCCGAGCCCGTCGGCCTGCGCGATGCTGCCGCCGCCGGCGCCGATCTCGATCAGTTCCACCACCGGAATACGGATGGGCAGGCCGCTGCCCTTCTGGAAGCGCGAGACCCGCCCCACCTCGAACACATTGGATTTCTTGGCCTCATGGTTGATGACGAGGCCAATCTTGGCCGTCGTTCCGCCCATGTCGAAGGTGACGAGATTGGGCATGCCCATGCGTCGGCCATATTCGATCGCGGCGAGAACGCCCGCCGTCGGCCCGGATTCGAGCATCCGGATCGGCAGTTGCTTCACGGTCTCGGCGCTGGACACGCCGCCGGACGAGACCATGATATGGAGCGGCCTGACGTAGCCGCGTTCCCGCAGGGTTTGCGTCGTCGCGTCGAGATAATGGCTGACGATCGGCTGCACATAGGCATTCGCCAGCGTCGTAGTGCTGCGCTCGTATTCGCGGATCTCCGGCGAGACCGTGCTCGAACAGCTGATCAGCAGGCCGGGTATCTCTTCCCTGAGGATGTCCGCGGTGCGGCGCTCATGCACGGGATTGCGGAAGGAATGGAGATAGACGATGGCAACGGCCTCGACCTTCTCGGCCACCAGCCTGCGCGCGAGAGCGCGCACCTCGTCCTCATCGAGTGGCACCAGCACATTGCCGTCGCGGTCCAGCCGTTCCGTCACGTCAAAGCGCAGATCCCGCTCCGCCAAGGGCGTCGGCATCTCCATCTGCACGTCATAGTTGTCGTAGCGCAGCTCGGTCGCCATCTCGACGGTGTCGCGGAAGCCCTTCGTCGCGATCAGCGCGGCGCGCGCGCCGCGGCGCTCGATGAGCGCGTTGGTGATGAGCGTGGTGGCGTGAACCGCGATCTCGAGGGCGTCGGCATCGACGTCCAAGCCGCAGAAGAGTTCGCCGCCGAAGAGTTCGGAGAGCCCCTGGCGCACGCCCTCGGCCGGATCATGCGGCGTCGTGAGGCATTTGGCGATGGTCTGCCGGCCCGATTCGGGGTCGAGCAGCACGAAATCCGTGAAGGTCCCGCCAATATCGAAGCCTAAGCGCAATGTCCTGGTCATGTCCGTCACTCGGCCTCCGGCACGACGCCATAGAGTTCCGCCGCCTTGGCCCGGCTGACGAAGCCCTTGCGGATATCGGCCGCCAGCGCCGCCGGATCGCGCCGCGCGGGATCGCCGTAACCACCACCACCGGGCAGTTTGAGCGTCAGTTCCTGGCCCTCCTGCAGCGTGAAGGGTTCAAACGGCGCCTGTTCGCCATCGATCATGAATTCGCCCTTGCCGCCTGGCAGGCCGCCATCGAGGCCAGGCGGCGGAAAGAAGACCTTGTCCGGGCGCAAGGTGAGATTGGCCGGCCCGCGCAGGGTCCGCACCCGGATGATCTGCCCGAGCCCGCCGCGGAATTCCCCCGCGCCGCCGGAATCGGGGGCCATGGAGCGTTCCGTGACGACCAGCGGCGCCCGATTCTCGATGATCTCGATGGGCGTGAGGCTGCCGTTGCCGGGGAAGGCCATAGTCGGGAAGCCATCCTTGCCCATGACCGCCCCCGTGCCGCCGTTGGGCAGCACGTGGACCGAGAAGGGCTCGTTGGCCGCATCACGCCCGGAGCAGGTCATCCACCAGAAGGAACCTGAACCGGCCTGGACGCGATCCGGCACGAAAGGCCTGAGCGCGCCGAAGATGGCGTTGTGCAGGTGGAAGCTCGTCATCGAGCGCGCCCGCACCGGCGCCGGGAAGCGCGCGTTCAGGATGGAGCCCTCGGGCGCCACCGTCGTGACGGGGCCGAACAGCCCCTCGTTGTTGGGAACCGTAGGAACCAGCGCGCATTTCACGGCGAACATGGAATGGGCGTGGGTGACGTTCAGCACGCAATTGATGGAGGCATCAGCCCGCTGATCGTCCGAGCCCGTATAGTCCAGGATCATCGCATCGCCGCGCACCTTAAGATTGAGCTTGATGCGTGTCGGCTTGCGGAAGCCGTCACATTCGATCTCGTAGGGGTAGTCACCATCCGGCAGGGCAGCGATGGCATCGTGCATGGCGCGTGCGGAACGCGTCAGGATCTGGTCGGCGACCTCATCGAGGGCCGCCGCGCCATAGTCGCCGATGAACTGCGCGATCCCCTCCTCGACCACCGTCGCCGCGCCCGTCATGGCGCCGAGGTCGCCGAGTACGAGGCGCGGATGGCGGGTGTTCGCCGCGATGATGTTCATGACCGGTCGATTGGCAACGCCGGCCTCATAGATCTTGCAGGGGGGAAGCCGGATGCCCTCCTCGTAGACGTCACGGGCCATCAACTCGTCCATGCGCCCGCCGACATCCGAGACATGCGCCGCGGCCGCGAAATAGGCGACGATCTCACCGCCGTGGAAGATCGGCTTGATCACGTAGAAGTCCGGCAGGTGGCCGTGGCAGATCCAGGGATCGTTGGTGAACAGGACGTCGCCGGGCTTCAGGCTATCGGGCGGAAAGTCCTGCAGCATGGTGCGCGCCGCGCTCGGCAGGGAGCAGGTGAAGGCAGGCACGCAGATCTGCGCCTGGGCAATCGAACGCGCGTGCCGGTCGAGGAGAATAACCGCATAGTCACGGGAATCGGCGACAATTGTGGAAAACGCCGAATGAAGCAGCGCGATATCTGCCTCATCCATAATAGAAATAAGCCTGTTCCACAAAATCTGCAGATGTATGGGATCAAGGGCGCGGTTTTTACCAACGTCAACTTCGGGATATTCAACCTGGATCGTCGTCATCATCAATCCGCAATCAAGCCCGGCGTGTCCACTCGAGCTCCAAGATTAGGATCGAATAAGAAAATCCGTCCAATTATAAATCAAGGCATAGGATATCAGGATTCCCGATGATTAAGGCCCATGCGTCCGATGCCGGGTTAATGGGCAAGGCCGAGGCATCACGGGTTGGGCGGCGCATCTGCAGACGACTAACATTCTGATTTTCAACGCGAAAATTATCGGCAGACGAAACGGTCCCGGACGCAACATTTGGGCACGGTCCATCATCGCCTGTGATATGCGGGGCGCAGCGCACAGCAGAACCTGCACGGGGGGATCGAAGGCCCCGGTGCCGCGCGCGCTCCCGATGATCCCGCGCAGTCCGGCGTGCCAGCACAACTTTTCCTGGGTCGTACCGAAGCTGGCGATTGACAGTGACCCCACCCCTTCCTTATATCGCATCCGCGTCGATGCCATCGCATCGGTTGGCGGAGTAGCTCAGCTGGTTAGAGCAGCGGAATCATAATCCGCGTGTCGGGGGTTCGAGTCCCTCCTCCGCTACCAACGTCATAGACGACGCATCCGAGCCGATCAGGCTCGCCAAGTGTCCGTTGATGCTTACCTCATATTCCTCCCCTGCACGGCGTGGATTGACAACCACGCTCTCGACAAGAGCGTGAAATGGTTCGGCCAGATCGAGGCTGATCTCGCCGTCTCTCGCCACGATTACCGCCAACGCCTCCATGTTCTCCCGGAAGCGCTCAACGGCTTGCGGCCGAAGTTCGATGACATTGGTGGTTTGACCGGCCAGAGCCAGCTCAGCCGTGAACTTCTCTTTGTCGGCGGGCAGCTCGACCATACGTTCGGCGACGTCCTCCTCCGAGATCACGCCCTTGGCAAGGGCATCGACCAGCCGCTTGATTGCAGCATTCGCGTCCGCCAGTCCTCGCTCGATCCGAGCCCGGTCACGTCGAGCCCCGGCCTCGGCCTGGCGCCGCTCCTCACGATAGGCCTCGACATACTCCTTAATAAGTGTCGGGCTCGCCAGCTGGATCCGGAGGGCGTCGACGACCAGCCGCTCAATCTTCTCGACGTAGTACCTCGCGCCGTTGTCGCAGGCCTTGCTTTCTCGCTGGGTGCTGCATTGAATGCGCGGCCCCGAACGATCCCGACCAATGATGGTCATCCCGCCGCCGCAGCCGCCACATCGCAGCAGCCCCGACAACAGACGCTTTGACCGCGGCGCGTGAGCGGCATGTGCGCCCCCTCGGCTTTCCTTCCGACCGCGAACAGCATCAAAAGTTTCCTGATCCACGATCCGGAGATGCGGGGCATCCGACGCGAGCCATTCGCACTCAGGATTGACACGCGACACCCGGCGGCCGGTGTTGGGATCCTTGACCATCCGGACGCGGTTCCAGATGTTGCGGCCGACGTATAGCGGGTTCTGCAGAATGCCGTGCCCACGCTGGCGGTTGCCATTTATGGTGCTACCGTTCCATCGCTGTCCCCGCGGCGGCGGCACGCCTTCGCTGTTAAGCTTGGCAGCAATCGTCCTCGGCGACACGCCTGATCGATATTCCCGAAAGATCCGTTGAATGATCGCGGCCTCTTCCGGCACGATCTCCAGCTCGCCCGGCTTGCCCGAAACAGGACGATAGCCGAAGGCCCGACCGCCAGCATGGCGACCGTCGCGCACGACGCCCTGCATGCCACGTCGCACCTTCCGTGCCCCCTCCTCCCGCTGCATCTGGCCCACGAGCCCGTGGATGCCGATGGCAGCTGTGTCCACGCGCCCGCCATTGACGGCGACGATCTCAATACCGAGGAACTCAAGCTGCTTGTGGATGCCCGCGAGGTCCGCCATACCGCGAGATAGGCGGTCCAGCGCCTCCACGACGACAACATCCACGCCACGGGCGCGCGCAAGAGGCCGTAGTTGATCGTCGTCACCATTACCTCTCGCCCGTTGGTCAGCTCGACAACGGACCCAGGCTCCGCGGTGCGAGCGCATCTTCTTCTTCTCGCAACTCCGCCGGCGGCGATGGCAGCAGTCATGGTCATCTCGGTGGTCTCCTCGGTTCTGGGGTGCCCCCGCTCGGCACGCGCACAGAGCACAAAGCGGCCGAGCGGGGGGTGTTGCAGAGTTGCCCAAGTCAGGCAAATCAGCTAACACCATAATTAAAGCCTGACCTTTGGCGAAAGTAAATGTATTTTACATTACATTGGGAAAAAAACATGATTGATCCTCCTCGCTGTCGAGCGGCTCGGGCAATCCTGGGCTGGTCGCAGGCCGACTTGTGCGCTGCGGCTAAGGTGGGGCGAGCCACACTGACCGATTTCGAAGCGGGAAAGCGGACACCTTACGAGCGCACGCTACGTGATATCCAAGCCGCCCTCGAAGCGGCCGGCATCATCTTCATCGACGAGGATGCGACCTCCGCAGCAGGCGGCCCCGGCGTCCGTCTCGCGAAGCGGCAGGACGAAGGCATCCGGCCCGACGAGTTGACGAGTGCAAACGATGGGTAGCATACGAGCCCTAGCGATCTCTATCGTCCCGGCTGTGCTTGCCATAGCAGTGACGACGACGATGGGAGCTGACAGCATGTGGCCCAACTATCCCAAGGGTTCGACCATTGAGATCATTCCCGTTCAAGAATGGCAGCGACCGATTGTGACCGGCGATGTAATCGCCTTCCTTCCGGAACAATACCGCGCTGTCTGGATCAAACGGGTGGCCGCTGTCGGGGGCGACAAAGTGCAGATGAAAAAGGGCGTTCTTTATGTGAACGACAAGCCCATCGATCGGAAGCGGCTCCCAAATCGCGACTACATAGCTGCTGGGAAACCTAAAAAAGGCGTCGCGTGCTTTTCTGAGCAGGCCCAGGCCGGCCCGTTCGAGGTGTGTGAGATCGCCGGAGAAACAGGCTACTGGGATACGACCTACGTCAACACTGTCCCGCCCGACTCATATTTCGTTCTCGGTGACAATCGCGACAATTCGACCGATAGTCGGGACGATCGCGTCGGCTTCGTCGACCGCAAGTCGGTTTTAGGTGTGGTGGCGAAATCAACTAAGGCGTGAGCCATGACCCACCTCGCGAGCCCCCACGTCCCCATCCGGCCAGAGGAAACCGTGATCACGGCGGAGCATCATTGGCAGGATGATCCTTCGATCATGGAGCGGATGAATTATCTGACTTACGACTACCTCACCAAGATCGCCATTGCTCTCGAGGGATGGGCCGTCCTTTTCCAAGATCCAGCCGATGGCCGCTATTGGGAACTCACGCACCCACTTGGCCACATGCACGGCGGAGGCCCGCCCCGTCTTTGCAACATCACTGCTGACGAGGCAGGCAGGCGCTACGGCGTGTGAGGCGCAATGAAATCGATGACCCCTCACCCGAGCCTCTACGTCCCCATAACCCCCGTCCGCGTGCCTAGATGACCTCCACCAGCTTCAAGGCCGCATATGCGCTGCCTACAGCCTCTTGGACTTCCTTCTCAGCCACGTCACAGCCCGCGCCGGCCCCGCCTCGCACAGCTACAAGATCTCCCGCCGGATAGCGGCGGCACGCCGCGCAGAGCCTCGCCTGGCGAATTGAGCAAAAGCGACAGTTTAGGTGGGTGCTAGACCGACTTCTTTCAGTAATGTCAACGCCGCTTCGAGACGACCGTTGCCTGTCTTACCAGCTTTCCGCACCTTAATTTCGGCACGCCAATCAGCGACCTTTTCCTCGAAGGCAAGCCAATGAATAGTGGCCGCGAGCTCAAGAACAGTGGACGTGCAGCCCGCGAACTTTGCGAGTAAGCGCCTGGCATCCCCGGAACTCAGCGACCCGAGAGTTTCAGGGGCTTTGCTTCGGGTTTTGAACGTGCTGTAAGGTGCCCCATCGTTCAATCGGAAGCTCACCTCTTCTTCAACTCGGCCCCAGAACTTCGCATCCGTCACAGCGTCCGAAAGCGCTTCAGAATACGGCCCATAGTGGTGATATTCGAACGGTACGTCGCTCTTCATGCCAAGCCTATCAAGTAGATAGACCACTTTTTGGAGGCGGATGCGGCCAACTAGTGCTCCGTCTGACAACGCAACTACCCCGACCACCAAGTCATCAAGTTGCGGCATGGCTCTCTCCCGTGACATTGAGGACACTTACCCGATCGCTCTCATTAGCAAAGTAATAACGTAGTATTTCTTGCTCTTGATAGAGGGCCGCCACCGGCTTTGATAAGGATGTGATGTCAACAACCTTCCCTCCATCGCGCCGAATATGAACGCGCTTATGGGGCTTTACAGTTTCTTTGCTCGGGTCTTTATAGATAGCTAAATTAGCCCGATCCTCGAAGACGGAAACCCCAATCTGATCCTTCATATTTTCGTCGATATATCTGCGTCGGGCTTTATCTGCCTCTTGTGGATTCACTATATCAATTGTGACACACTTCAGGATTTTCCGGGAGCAGATGCGATCCGCAAAATCTTGAATCTTTCCATTGCCCTTAGCAGCAGATACCTCCAGCGCATTCCAGACAACTGTGTCGTCGAGCGCGATATATGAATCTAGGTCAGGTGTTGGATTAGCGTAATAAACGCGCAATGGATGATCCACTGATACAGGGAGATCAGCCCGCGCACCCTTCGATGCCTCCGCACTGAACGCCAAAAGAAAGGCCGTCAACATCTGCTCGATGCCACGCGTCGTCCTGTGAAGATACACTTGCGAATAAAGATGAAATCTGGCAAGTATAAAACTTTCCGCTGCCTGAAGAGCTTTTTCCTCGAAAGAGAAGGCTTGGATAGTATCCCCGTCGGAATCTTCGATGTCCTCCCCACTATTGGCCGGAACATCGACGATACGCAAATTGTCCAGAAGCCATTCGAAATCAATTGCACCGGCACCAGAGCCGGTCATCATCCTATCCCGTCGAAGGTAATCAAGTCGATCAGCGTCAAACGAGCTGGATACCACTGACGAATAGAGATCCTGTTTCTTGCCGCGCAGCATGGCCGCGATCTCGTCGGCGACTTCGCCATTTCTACGGAATTTATCCTTTAAGATGCGCCGGATATTCCCGCCTGGCTGACAAATCAGATCTCCCGTCCAATCCTCATGATCCTTGTATTGATTCTTGGGAAGCCGCACCTTTTCGGCATTTTCGAATGCGTGGCTGAAGGGACCATGACCGAGATCGTGAAGAAGCGCGGCGAGCAGAGCCGCCCGCTCTCTAGGCTCGTCTCGTTGTGCTTTTGGCACATCACGTTGGGCAACACTCATAAGCTGCCTGGCGAGGTGAAAGACGCCAATTGAATGGGCAAAACGAGTGTGTGTGGCGCCGGGATATGTGAACTCTGAGACGCCAAGCTGCTTCACACGCCTGAGCCGTTGGAACTCAGGCGTGTTAATAAGCTCCCATGCTGTACCATCAACGGGATCATCGAGATCAAAGGTGATGAGGCCGTGAATGGGATCGCGGATGCGTTTTAGGATAGCCATAACATGGAACAAATAGAGAACAAGGGCGCGCTCGGCAAGTGGTTTGATTCTCACTTTCTCATACCATGATCAGCGTGTCCTAGTCGCCCTTCTTCCATCACCATCGGAAGTGGGAGTCATTCCAGCCCCCACACGCTAGCGATATCTCAGGATGTCGCACACCCGTCATTCTCAATGGCCGGGAGGACCCGCCCGTGAGACATGTTCACAGACGGGCCGTGGTAGCTGTCAGCCCACATCCTCCACCGCACCCGGCTTGCGCTTGGCCTCGATGGCCGTTGTGTACCCCGACTTGCTGAAGTCGTGGGTATGCAGATCGAGCCCGGCAGGGACGGCCTGGGGCCGAAGGGAAGAGGCTCCGCGCGAGACCCCAAACGTCCGTCCTTTGCGCCAGGAGCTGTTGGCGATATTGCCCTGAAGCTCGCCATTGCCCTCACGAATCCTCTGCATGGAGCCCAGCCATCCGGGCTCGCAGGCGCGGCACCGTCCAATCTAGGAAACACCGGACTTTCAGCGGCAGCATTTCGGCCCGCGCGTAGATGAGGTTGACGGGCAGCGGCTTCGGCGCGAAATCCGGCAGAAGGACCAGCAGTTGGCCTGCCCGTAACTCATCCGCCACCTGGTAGGACAACACGCGGATGATTCCGAGATCAGCCAGGGCCGCCTGGATGGCCGCCTCGGTCGTATTGACGGCCAACTTTGGGCGCGGCTCGATGGCGAAAGCAGCGCTATCGCGACGATAGCGCCATTCCGGGGCGACCGCGAAGCCCTGGAAACTGATGCCGTCGTGCTGTGCAAGATCCTCAGGCTGGCGCGGCACGCCGCGCCGGGCGAGATAGGCGGGGCTCGCGCAGATGACCCGGCGCACGGTACCCACGCGCGTAGCGATCAGTGCGCTGTCCACCAGGTGCCCGATGCGCAGAGCAACGTCGATATGCTGGTCCGTCAGGCTGATCTGCTGGTCCGCCAGCGTCAGGCGCAGGTTGATCTCCGGCTGTTCCTTCAGGAATTCCAGCGCAATCGGCAATAAATGGTGCTCGCCGAAAGCAATCGGCGCGGTCACATGCAGCCCTCCGCGTAACGCGCCGTAATCTCCTGCGGCCTGGTGCTCCGCTGCCTCCAGGTCTTCCAGGATACGACGTGATGCGGCGACGAAGGCGCGGCCCTCATCGGTAAGGGCAAGGCCGCGGCTGGAGCGCAGGACGAGCCGGACGCCCAGATGCGTTTCCAGCTCGCCGACATTGCGGCTCACCGTGGCGAGGGGCTTGCGCAGCCGCCGCGCGCCAGCCGACAGGCTGCCTGCTTCGACAACCGCCAGCAGTACCGACATCGCCTCGAAACGATCCATCATGCCCTTCCGAATTTCGGGAGGTTATCTCCCAAATCCGTACGATACTCCCCCAGATCTGGATGTCCTACCTTTCGCCTCATCTGGTAGGGCCGGTCGGCTCTCTGCCACGTCCAATGATGAAGAGGGAAGGCCCCATGTCTCCGTTGTCCCGCCGCGCCTTTGCCAGTGGTCTTCCGCTTGGTCTCTTGGGGGGAGGTGCCCTTGGGGGTGGCTTCATCGGCAGTGGGCTCGCGCCAATCCTCGGCGCGACGCCGGGTCTTGCAGCCACGCCCGCGGCGCCAGCCAGCGTCACGCCGCTGGCTCAGATCCGCATCGGCCGCTTCACCGTGACGGCGTTGACGGACGGCTTCGCCGACATGCCCTACACCTTCTTTCCAGGCCGCACGCCGGCCGAGGTCGAACAGGCTGCGGTTGTGCAGCACACCGCCCGGCCGAGCGGCGTGCGATTCCTGTTCAACCAGTACCTGGTCGAGGACGGCGCGCGTCGCATCCTCATCGATGCCGGCCCGGCCGGCTCGATCGGGCAGACCGGCGCGCTGCCGCAGGCGCTCGGCGCGCTTGGCCTGCAGCGCGACCAGATCGACGCTGTGATCGTGACGCACATGCATCAGGACCACATGGGCGGACTGATCGTCGGAGGACAGAAAACCTTCCCCAAGGCAGAGCTCTATGTCGACCGGCGCGACGTGAAACACTGGACGGACCCGGCCAAGGCGAACGGCGCTCCCGATTATCTGCAGACCAGCTTCCGCATGGCGGACCAGCTCGTGCGCCTTTACCCCAAGCTCCAGGCGATCGACGGCGAGCGCGAGATCGCGCGAGGCGTCTCCATCGTCGACCTGACCGGCCACACGCCCGGCCATATCGGCGTACGGATCGAGGATGGCGGGCAGAGCCTCATCATGGTGTCGGACATGCTCTTCCCCGTCGTGCATCCGGCTGCCACCGACGTGGTCTTCCTGTTCGAGCAGGACCGTCCGGCGGCCCAGGCGATGCGGGACCGCTTCTTTCCGCTGGCCGCTTCGGAAGGCGCGCTGATCGCCGCGACGCATATGCCCTTTCCGGGGCTCGGCCGAATCGTCTCCGACCGGGGGCAGTTGCGCTGGCAGGTGGCGGACTGGGCGCTTCAAGACTGATAGGCGGCTGTAACGGGCCGCCGCTCCGGGGGACCGTGAGGTACAACCGCCATGAGCAGCAAATATCTCCATATCGCGACGACGCCCTCGGTCGCGGCCGCGCAGGAACATTATGGCAGCGCGGCCGAGTGGGCGCGGACGGGCGAGCGCGGCCGCTCCGGCGAGAATTTCCAGCGCCAGCGTCTCGGGCCGCCCGAGCGCGAGTTCATCGCCGCGCGCGACGGTTTCTATCTGGCCAGCGTCTCCGAGACCGGCTGGCCCTATGTCCAGTACCGCGGCGGACCCGCCGGGTTTCTCAGGGTCGTTGACGACGCGACGTTGGGCTATGCGGATTTCCGCGGTAATCGGCAGTACATCACCACCGGCAATGTCCAGGCCAATGACCGCGTGTCGCTTTTCCTGATGGATTACGCCCATCGCCGCCGCCTGAAGATCCTTGGCCGCATGCGTATCATCGATGCGGTCGACGACCCGCCGCTGCGGGATCGGCTGGCGGTGCCAGGCTATACAGACCGCATCGAGCGCGTCGTCTTGATCACCGTCGAGGCGTTCGACTGGAACTGCCCGCAGCACATCACGCCGCGCTTTACCGAGGCCGAACTGAGGGTGGCGCTTGAACCCATGCGTGACGAAATGGCGGCGCTGCGGCTGGAGAATAAGCGCCTGCGGCGCGAGCTGCGGACGCGCGCGGCGGTGCCCGGTGGCGACCCAGCAACGTCTACTTAAATATGCTAGCTCACTTGTATATCGTCGTCAGCCGAAGGTAATATTGATGGTCGGGGCCCCCTGAGGCACCAGTAATTGCCGAAGTTGAATGGAACCGACGACGCCTCACGTGGCGGCGCGTTTGGCGCTTTATGTCATTCTCAGCCAGTCAATCTGACACATCAACAATGGCGCGGGAGAATAGAGATGGAAACGTCGTCAAAAAAATCAAGCGTGCTTCCGACCGGTGGGGGCGCAGCGCTTATGAACCCGTCCGATACACTGGTTCTTCTTCTCGATCATCAGTCCGGGCTGTTCCAGACGGTCAAGGATATTCCGGTGGCCGACCTGCGGCGCAATGTGGAGATGATCGCGAGGCTCTGTACGCTCCTGAACATCCCGGTGATCACGACTGCCTCGGAACCCGACGGCACCAACGGGCCACTTATGCCGGAGATCCATGAACTCGCCCCTCACGCCGTCTACGTCCCGCGCAAGGGGGAGGTGAACGCCTGGGATAACGACGATTTCGTAGCCCAGGTCCGAGCCACGGGCCGCAAGACGCTCGTCATGGCCGGTGTCTGGACCAGCGTTTGCGTGATGTTTCCCGCGCTCGACGCACACGCGGCCGGATACGACGTCTATGCGGTGCTGGATGCGTCGGGCGATCCCAGTGAAATGGTCTCGCGCACATCTCTCGCCCGTTTCGTGCAGGCCGGCGTGAGACCGACTTCGGCCAATGCGCTGCTGTCGGAACTCCACCGGACCTGGGCGCGTCCCGAAGCGGCCGATCTTGCCTATCTCTACGGCCTCGTCGCTCCAAACTATGCTGCCGTGATCGAGAGTTATCAGCGCGCGAGGGAAGCGGCCCTGCAGGCGGGCTGTCGCACTGATTGATTTGCCAGGATCGGCTTGGTTCGATACCGATCGGTGGGCGAGGGCGCGCGCTGTCTCGTCCCCTAAAGAGGGCGAAGGGCAGATCGCGCAGATTTGCGATCTTGGCCGCCAGGGCGCATCCGGGTGCGCACCGTGCGCACCCCGGAATCGTTGGTGCGCGCCGTGTTTGGCCCAAAGGTGCGTACCTCGGAATCTAGGCTGGAACTAGCGTTTTTTAGGGCTGCCGCCGCCGCGCAGGCCGGCCGGGTGGTCGGGAAGTACCTTGTGAAACAGGATGTTTCACGGGCGCCGTCGGGTCCTTCCCCGCGGGGGTGCGCACCGCGACGGCGAGGCACCCCGAGGAACGGCCGGCTGCAGAATTCTCCCAGAGGGTTCCGCTTCCGCCTAAACCCGCGGTAACGCGACGCGGCTGACGTCGTTGCTGTACCCCATAGAGGCCCACATTGGGGCGTGGCACCCGCCAGGGAGCATCTCGGGAGGTATCAACCTTCGAACGTCATCGTCCTGCATGACGCGCCGCTGCATCAGTTCGCGCGCAACTTCCTGGATCGCGCTGAAGATCCGGGGAGTCGTCACGAGATCGATCGCGCGCTTTTCAAAATGCCGATAGAGCGCGATGACCATCTCGTCGTCATCGTCAGGCCGATCCTGCACCAGCGCCGCGAAGGCGCGGCAATTGTCGCAAGTCC
Source organism: Chelatococcus asaccharovorans (assembly GCF_003201475.1). Classification (GTDB taxonomy): domain Bacteria; phylum Pseudomonadota; class Alphaproteobacteria; order Rhizobiales; family Beijerinckiaceae; genus Chelatococcus; species Chelatococcus asaccharovorans. The sequence continues at coordinate 193,965 of NZ_QJJK01000011.1, forward strand.
GCGCCTCCCCCGCTCGCGCCGCGGCCAGGTAGAAATGGAGATAAGGGGCCTCGGGCCGCCAGATGCGACGGCCGAGCCACCGCTCTGCGGTGTGTCCCGCGACAAGGACGGCGACATGCTCATATGCGAACGTCGCCCCCGGAGGACGGGCAAGGTTAGCGGAAAAGAGCTGTGCGATATCAACGCCCCGCGACCCGATCGCCCAGCCCAACAGGAGAGCCACGACCGCATGTCCGGATTCGTGGATGGCGATCGGCCACAGATCAGCTTGTGCGAACTGCGGGGCACGGTTCACCTTGCGGGTGAAGGCACCCTCGCCTTCTACCGCCAGCGGCTCAGGTGGTGGCGCGTCGCCGGCGAAGGGCTCCCTGCAACGCGCGCAGCATGATGGGCCGCACGTCATCGGCGATAATATTCGGGCACGTCGAGACTCGACAATTCAACGGCGGTCATGCTGCGACCGATCACGTTCCCGGCAAACCAGCCATCGCAAACTCCCTCGACCCGCCGCAGCGTCGATACCAGCACTGAGTGGCGGCTGCGTGGCGTCATCCCGTGAAAATCATGTGGCAACGGTAGAGCATCTCGGCGATGCTCGACCGCCTCGAGCTTCTCCGCCTCCCAACGACCGGCGTCCGCCAGCTTCTGGTTTACCGCAGCCACCGCTGCCTCCGCCTTTTGCAATCGCGCCAGCAGGGCGACAATTGTGTTGGCGGCCGGTGCATATTCTTCGCGCAACGCGCGGGCAACGGCCTTCGCCTCCGCCTCAACAGCTTCTTTTTCCGACGTCAAAGCTTGCTCGGATTCTCGCTCGATCGTCTCGCCGTGCCTGATCTCCAGTCGACTGACCAGAGCGGTGGTCCGATCGAGTTCGACTCGGGCATCGGCACGCGCATCGTGCGCGGCGCGGGCAGCCTTCGGGCTATCTAGTAGCGCGTCGGTGTAGCCGGCCTCGGCTGTCGCGAGCGCGGTAGCCGCGGCTCTATATTCAGCGCGAGCCTTCTCGAGGCTTTCGGCGATGATGGTGGAAGTCGCCTTATCATCGCGCGCGACCGTGATCAGCGCGGCGAGACTGTCGAGAATTTTCATAGGGATCCTCAATGAAGGGATGCGGCGCGGGAGAACGCGGCGAGGACGATCGGATCGAGATGCAGGACCAGCGTGCCGGGGGGATTGGTCCAATTACAGGCAGCCGCGACGATGCGGGAATGCGCTGTTCCGGGAGGCACGCCGACAACCACGGGAGGATCGGTTGGCGCGGCGACCAGGAAGCTCTCGCGGCTGGAAAATAGTTCCGATGCTGTGCGGCGAAGGAAGGCGCCGTCCTCATCGACGCCGTTCTCGCGATCGCTAAAGGCGAAGGCAAGACGTGCCGCTCGTCCAGGCATCGCACCCGCGCGGGTTAACGCGCCGGTGATGGCAACCTGCGTTAGCCGTCGTCTGCCGAAGACGGCAGCAATGCCCTGCCCGGCCGGGGGCTCGTCACCTTCGCCATAAGAAACAACGCCACGAGATACCCACTGCATCAGTAAGGCTGGTGGAACGCCGGTCGCGTGCGCGACGGCCGTCACGGTGAGTTTCATTAGGAGAGTCCTTTTTCGGATGAATGATGTGACGCGGAAAACAAAACGCCCGGCTTCGGCCGGGTGTGAGTTTGCCAATAGAACGCGGGGCGCGAACCGGCGGTGAGGCCGGACCGCCGGTTCGCTATCGGCCTGCTGTCTCCGGACGGCCGGCCGAATGAAAAAGGCCACCCGGAGGCGGCCTTGGAAACTCGGTGGGGAAATGGGGCGGGCTCCGTGGAGTCCCGCCCAGGTAGTGCACCGTTCCCTATTGAAAGACGGCGGCACTTTGCAAAAGGGGACGGCATTCCTCGATGTCTTCGAGAATTTTCTGCAATTCTTTTGTTGCCTGCAGCACGAGCCGCTTGCCGTGGCGCTCTGCATTCTTGTCGACTTTTCCGAATGCTTCGCCCACGCTGCGGAAACTCTCCGCGAATATCGCCACGTCCAACGCTGTCCGCTGCTCGGGTGGCAGTTTGGCTTTCACGATAGCCGCCACTTCCATATCGACGATGCGATTGAGTGTCGCTTCATCGTTGAGCGCTGGCATCGCGCCAGTGCGGGAACATTGGCATCCGAGGAAGCTGGCCCGCACGGACGGTCCGCCGCAAGGCAGTGCGGGCAATTGGTCGTTGGCTGGCGCGGGCGGAAGCCTGACGTTGGCGCGCGCTTTCGCGAAGGGTACGCTGCCATCAATGCCGAGGGATCGTAGGAGATCCCGCTGGCGATGCTGCCATGTGCCGTTTGATGCCGTCGCTAATGATTCCGATGGACCGGCGCACGATGGCGAAGCCCCATTCGATATCGTCGACCGACACCGCCGGGGCGGCTGGGTTTCGGCTGATGGCGCGAAGGGTGGCGAGGCGAAGTGTGTTCTCAGCGGCTCGGCCGTTGATATGACGCTCGGTCTCGTCCCAGCGCAAATCATGTTGCCAGGAGAAGACTTCGCCCCACCGCCCGTAAGCCTCTCCGCCTTCACCTCCCTCGAAGGGGATAACGAATTTGTTGAAGGCGCCGGCTAGGCCGTCCATTCGCGGAAGGCTGTCGATCGCATCCCTGAGAAGATCGACGAGTAGTTGAGGCGGTCGCGCCCGTCTTCCCAGGGACGGAGGCTTCACGATTGCCGGCGGGCTGGCACTGAAGAAAACGAACCTGTTGATGAACCCATCGGATATCGAGGCTTCGGAAAGACCCTCATACAAGGTGCCTGGCGTCGTCATGCCGAGCACGGTCAGGGCAGGTCCTTCGATAGGCGAGTCGTCGCCTTTCGTCTCGGCCGATGCATATGCACGACCGTCAAACCGACTATTTGCCTGGTCGTAGATCGCCAGCAAAAACTTCCGGATCGATGCGGCCGGCGCTGAACGGTGCCTAGCATTGATGTCCTGAAGCACAAGCCCAAACTCGTCGAGGACGATGACTGTCGAGGGCCTGCGGCGAAGGATGCGCTCCAGCGCTGCGTAGGACGTAGGGTCGCCATTCGACACAGCACCGAGCTTGCCGGCGGCGTCACCAAGCTCGCGAGCGGCGCGCGGAGGATGTCCCTTGCCGCCGGCTGTGGCCAGGAGGGTGGTCATGAACACGTTCACGCCCGCCTCGGTCGGGGCGAGCACCCTATCACCACACAGGCCCGCGAGCAGGGCCAGCGAGGCGGCCAAAGACAGCTCCGGCACCGGGATGATCGCGGTCGATGTTACCCACGTCGCGACCTCGCCCAGAAGGCCACCAGCGGACTCCGGTGTCCACGGCGCGGGGTGCATCCGCGGGAGCACAGGCAGGTCTCGCGGCGCGTCGGGGTCGTTGTCGTTTTCAGCGACGGGCAATCCGAGAGCGATGAGGGTCGCCGTACGGAGATCGCCGGAATGGTATCGGGCTGCACCCTCGGCATAAACATTGAGGTGGCCTTGCGGCGACCAGCGGACGTTGCCTCCCTGTCCCAGCACCTGGGCGCCGATGACAAATGAGCCATGAACCTGGCCACCGATCCGGCCGGCGATTTCGTCGAGAGAAAGTGGATGAGCGGTCTCCGTCACGCGGCCACCCGCTGCGCACCTGTGATGCGCTCTTGAACCAGTGTCGCAATCTCGCGGCGCGTTTCCTGGGTGAAAGTCGCGATTGGCTCGGGGTCCCGGTTGCGTCGCGCGGACCACACTAACAATTCACCGTTCCCGGCCCGCGCGAGGGTCAGATCGCGAAGGCGGATTCCATGGGCGTTGAGGGTGAAGCTCGCGAGCAGCTCAATGCCGCCCTTCGTCAATCGGCTTGGCGTGAAGACCGCCAAATTTTCGATACGCATGTAGATCTCTTCAAGGAAACGGGAGATACTGCCTCAATCGAGGTCAAGGTCAGCGATGGCGCGGATCATTGCCTCGCGCCAATTTCCCAAGTGAATGATATCAACTACTTGCGTTCGTCTATTGAGGCTAGCACGGTCCTCCGCTACCAGCCATTTCGCCAGCTAAATCAATGACTTGGCGGGTTTTTCATGACCCGAAAGGCTGCAAAGGCGTGTTGCAGGCGCCTGCAACGCGCTACTATATTTTTCAATATGTTACGGAGGGGTGCCCGCTCCTCCACGCAACACCGGCGCAACACGAAAGGCGACATTTGTTCGCTGTGCGTTCTTGGGAGAAAGGCGGGCGAAATAGGCAGCCTCATCGCTCGACCTTGCGGACGATGCACCGCTCGACGGATCTCCTCGGCAGCTGAAGCCCCGCCTCCTGGCCTTCGCTCGCGAAGAGCTCCAACCCGGATGCATCGGGATAGCCCGCCCGCCTTTTTACACAGGGCCGGACATAGGTGATGAAGCTTGGCTCCCCCCATTGCCGGAGCTCATAATAGCCGGGGCCCGAATAGCGAGACTCGCCGGTCATGGCCGGGCCTCTCGGATCTGGGAGAACAGCGCCAGGCCTTGCGGGCCATCCCATTGGCCCGGAGAGCGCTATCAATGATGGCCGCTTCGTTCCGAGCGTCTCCTTCGAAGCGTTCTCGCTCGATCGTCAGCATCTCAACGAGCCGTGTCAGGTGACATAGGTCGCAAAGCGTGACCTCCAGATCCAGCCGGCTAACGGCATCCCGCGTGCGGCCACCCTCAGGCATGCCTCGCGGCTTCTTTCGCCGCCCCGATGGATCCAAGTGGCATATCTTGCCCCGTCAGCCTCCATGGCCTCCGCTGGCTTTTCCTCGGGCATCAGGAATTTTGGCAAGCCTCGGGCGGCTGCCGGAACAGTGCAGTTCGGCATGGCAGGTATTTTATCTCTTCGTTTTCCGACAGGAGCTATGATTAGAGATAATAGTTAGTCAAGCTGGTTTTCGACGTTTCTTGCGTTTTCCGAAAACTCCGCTATCATTCCCACATGACCCCAGCTCAATCCCGAGCCGCTCGCGGCCTCCTCAACTGGACGCAATCAGACTTCTCTCAGGCGGCAGGCGTGAGCGAAGTCACCGTTCGAAACTTCGAAAATGAGAAGTCGTCACCTCAACGGGCGAGCCTCCAGGTGATGCGCGCCGCGCTCGAGACCGCGGGTGTCATCTTCATCGCGGAGAGTGGCGAAGGGCCCGGCGTTCGCCTAAGGAAAGACCGCCCGGCCGCGGAAGGCCTGAAGCTGGACGAACTGAGCGCGGAGAATGATGGGTGATGGCACTCGCGGTTCGCTGTAGTCTGGCGAAGTTAAGGATGGGAGGATTCGCGTATGAGCAAGTTAATGGGGTTCGCTGTCGCTTTGGGATTGCCTTTGGCTTTGCTAAGCATAGACGCCACGACACGGACGGCTGAAGCGGCTGTCGTTTATTGTCGGTATATCGGCTACCCGAAAGGCTGTGTGGCTCGTCCCGGCGTTCGACTTTACCCCCGGCCCGCCGCAAGAGCGGTGGCCGCTCCTAAGCCGACGAATTGGAACGGCGGCGTCAACCGGGTTGGACGACGGCGCTAGCGTCTGCGCGTGCAGCGGCTGAGCGGATCCGCGATTGCATGCAACTCGCCGCTGAAAGCATCATCGAGATCGGCCTCGCCCTGATCCGCCAGAAGCAACGCCTTCCCCACCGGATGTTCCTGCCATGGATCGAGGCGGGGCTCGGGATGGCGGAGCGATCGGCACGCCGGTTCATGGAGGTGACAACAGCGTTGGGGTCGAAATCGGCCAAGGTGGCCGATTTACCTCCCACCGCCCTCTAGTGGTTCGACTCCGACATTTGCATCCGCCTGATACGGGCCTCGGAGCCAATGTCGGAGTCAAGAGAACCACTAGCAAGTTATTGGTTCCAGTGGAGCTTTTGAATTTGACATTTGATCTGGAGCCTGATGTCAGGCGGGATTCACATGTCAAATTCGCTCCACGACGCTCTAGCCGCCCCATCAATGCTCGACTCCGTCCGATGGAGCCGAGAAGCATGGAAGTTGCGGTGACAAATATAACGCCAAGATCTTTCTATATCGATGCGTTTTATCCGAATATTAGCGAGGCTATTTTTGGAGCATGGATCGCTGCGGGCATTTGTAAATGCAGCACTCTCGATAGACGCATTTATGGGCATCGCTTTCTGGTAATTGCACGACCATCAAGATTCATTAGTATCTACAATGAACGAGAAAGACGAATGTTTCAGGGATCATTACGCTGACAAGTACCCCCTTTATCGAAATCTTCGAGATACCGCATTCGCTATTAAACACGGCCGCCTCACACGTGGAAAAACACCTAGAAAAGTAAAGGACACCAAACAGATTCTGCGAGCAAAAAAAGTGTTCCTAAACGACTTCTTCGTTGGACAGACGCTTGGTAGATCGACGTCGCTCATGATTGATGGGAAACAAATTGCAGTAAAGGGAATGCTTGAGGAGGCCCAAAATATGCTTGAGGCCATTCTGAACACACTCCCAGAGCGGAAGGGAGATGACCAATCTTCGGATTGACCGAGAATGATCTATCTCGCGAGGATCTGGCGCGCGCCACCGCCTGATCCCACAGCGTCAGCGTTGCCGCGTCGGTCACGAGGAAGCGGCGCAAAATTGCGCCGGTTGCCAAGTCCTTGAAATCATTCGATGCAAAATTGCATTCTGTTCCTCACGCGGCCCTGCGCTCGTCCATCATCGCGATCCTGTCCGCAAGCCAGCGCGCGAGCCGGGCCACGTCGAGAAGAACGCTGACCGTCGGCAGGTCATCGAAGGCCGCGAGCGACCGGCTGGCATCAATATGGATCACCTCCGCATCGCCATCGCGATCCCGACGCGCTGCCGCAATTCCGACTTTCTGCTTCCGCGCCTGTCTCTCGACGGCGCGATTCAGGCCCCGCGGGATCGGGGCGGCTTTGAAAACAGAAAAGCGAACCGTTGTCGCACATAGGCGCGGGAGGTCGGGTTCGACAGCCTCCACGTGTAAGCATCGATCAGAAAGTGGGCCATGGTCGCCCCGAGAACGGCGCCGACGGCGAGATCGATGGCGAAGGCCGCCGCATCGCTGCTTCCGTAGAAGACGCTGTTGGCGAGGTGGTTGGGCAGAACGAAGAAGGCGCCGACGCCGGCCACGATGAGCAGGAAATAGAGGATGTTGACGACGAGCGGCGCCCGGCCGTCCTTTTCCGTGCCACGCGCGATGATCGCCATGAAGACGAGGTACTGCAGCGCATGGGCGATCGCATAGCTGAGGAAGGCACCTTCGAGCGTGTCCGTGAAGTACATGGGACCGAAGAAGGCGACGAGCGTGAAGAACATCAGGCCGTTGACCGAGAACAGGGGCATCCTGTTGCGGATGAACAGGATGATGGAATAGCCGACGAGGCCGAGATAAAGCACCATGCCGATGCTGTGCATGGTCTCGAAGAACGGAAAATAGCCCGAGGGCATCACGCTGCGGCCGAGAACCTTCAAGGTCCCGAAGATGCTCACCCAGGCGAGCAGGATGAAAAGCTGCTTGCTCTTCGGGTCCGTAGGCTGACCCGTGGTCGCGACCGACGTGATCTCAGTCAGGCTCCTCAATCAACATCTGCACCGGACCGAGCTGTAGACAAAGCGGTTGAACGTGTTGATATAAAGGGTCCACATCCAGACTGGGGCCCAAAGGGGGTTCACGCAGATGTATCCGGGATACAAGGCTCCCCGGGAAAAATCGAGGTAACCATTCGTCCCGGGCCGCAAGATGGCTTTGTACTTGAAGGGACCCGAGGCCGCGATAGGGATAATCCCAAGCTGAAAGACGCCGTGGATCAGGTTAAGGAGCATCTCGACACTCCAGAGGGGATGAGAGATTTGGCCAATAAAGCGAAGAATGCCGTCGATTTACTTAGAGACGATCCGCAGAATGTCAAAGGCAAAATTGGGGAAATACAGGAATTCGCCGACCGAGCGAAGAGCAAGTCTGACGCAATAGACCAGTCAAGAGAAAATGAGGGATCTAGAGGCACAGACAAAGCGGACGAAAGATCGGATGATGATTAGTAAAGAAATCTCCCCCCCTGTGAGCCCAGGCATTATCGATTTAGCAGAGACCGTCAGAAGTGGCATTATCTGTGGATTCAGAGCCGGAGATGAAAGGGATAATATTGTCAGAATTTATGGCGGAGGTGACGACCGATGTCAGGACAAACTGATTCTTTCGTATGGCGATGTTGAGTTCTTCTTCGAGGAGGAACACGATAGACATAGCCTGATGTTTTCTTATATCTACCCTGGACAGTCTGATTCATCGCGCGTGACTGGTGGTCCGTGTTTTGATATCGATGCACATGGGCTTGCACCGGAAATGATTATCGACCATTTCTTGGGATGGCTCGTCAGCAATAAAATATCATTCACATATTCATCGGATCGAGATCTTGAGGATAATAAGTTTATTTCCATAAACGGAAACGCAGAGGCTTGCTTTGGTCTTGCGGAAAATGGAAATTACACGTTGCAAAAGATAATGCTGTTCAGCGGATTTCCGCGGAAAACCTAATTACAGCAAATGCGTTCTCGGTGCTCAACAGCGCCTTGGGAGATGCCACCATGCCCGCCCAACAATTCACCGCACAGATGTACAATGCCTTCCTCGGGCGGGCGCCGGAGCCGAACGGCTATGCCTGGTGGGTCTCCCTCTATCCCGGCATGACCGAGACCGCCTTCATCAATGCCTGGGCGGCGACGCCCAGGCGTTGATGAAGGCGGTCGCCAGCGTCTTCGCCGACGGCCCCATCGCCTGCGTCACCCTCGACAGACAGCCGGTCATCTGCATCAGCGTCAACGGCGATTTGACCTTCTTCGTCACCACCGATTTCGTCCTCACCGGCCTCGGCGCCGCCACCTTCACGGATTTCGTGTTGGCTTAAGGCCGCCCCGGCATGCCCACCTTCCGGCTTCGCAAAACACTTTGTCCTCTGTACCTACGAAACCGACAGCAGGCCAGATAGACTGCAGGGTCTTTGGAGAGCGCATCATTCTAATGCGTCGGTGACTTGCGCGGCGTCACGACCACGGTCGCCGACATGCCAGAGGCGAGTTGAAGGTCGGGAGGCAGTTGCCCAAGCTTGATGCGGACGGGAATGCGCTGGGCGAGCCGGATCCAGTCGAACTCGGGATCGACCCTGGCCAGAAGACCGCTCTGGTCGGTTGTGTTGGCGATGGCCCGGCTCACGCCGGCGATTGTTCCATCGATGACCACCCCTCCCGCCATGAGCTCGATCCTGGCAGGGTCGCCTACGCGGATCGCCGGCAGTTTGGTCTCGACGAAATAGGCATAGACATAGAACGAGTCGCGATCGACGAGCGCCATCGCGGCCTGCCCTGTCGTCACGTAATTGCCGGTGAACACGTTGAGATTGGTGATCCACCCATCAACTGGCGAGCGCACCTCCGCCCGAGCGAGATTGATTTCCGCCGTCGCGAGGGCCGCCTGCGCCACCTCGAGTTCAGCCTGCGCCTCCGCGGCCGAGATCGCCGTGCGTTCCATCATCTGCGGCGAGATGGCCCCGCTGTCGCTGCGCGCGAGGTTGGCATCGCGGTCGGCTGAATCCTGCGCATATTTCAGCGCTTGCACTTTCGCCGCGACCTCTGCCTTTGCCTGCTCCACAGCGACCCTGAAACGTTCCCGGTCGATGACGAACAGCAAGTCACCCTTTTTGATCAATTGGTTATCGACGACATTGACCGACGATACGAGGCCGGACACGTCCGGAGCGATCTCGACGACATTGGCCAGCACGCGAGCGTCGCGGGTCCATGGCGCCAGCGTGTAATACGCCCAAAGCCGCCAGCCGACGACGAGCGCGCCGACGACAACAAGGCACGTCATTCCGACCCTTACAACCGGCAGTCCCAGTCTCATCCCTGTCCTCCCCCAACGGCCGGCAAGCCTAGGATGATCATGCCGAGCATGATGACGTAGAGCGCTGTGTCAAAAAGCGGCCTGTGCCAAATCAGGCGGTAGAAGTCCGCCACGCCCAGCAGCCAACGCAGGGCGAGGAAAGGCAACAGCGTGACGACCGCCCACATCATGAATGGCGGAAGGTAGAAGCCGAAGGCCTCGGGTGTGTAGAAGGCAGCGGTCGACATGGAGGGCACGGCTCACGCCTCCACAGGAGGACGGGCGAAAAACGCCCGGTCGATGTCGAACCGATCCGCGATGAACCGCAGCGAGGCACCGGCGCGGATGACCAGAGCCGCCGACGGGCCAGGTTCCAGCGGAAGCGCACCGAGAGTGTCGCGTGCCGATCGCGTCATGCGTTCGGCGTCAGTAAGTCGTGCGGCCTGCTTTTCGCCGGCGCGCGACAAGGCCTCCAGCGCTGTGGCGAAACTGTCCAGGAAGTCGCCGAGAACGGCCGCGGCCTCCGGCGCCAGGTCTGGCGACTGCTTCACGCGATTGAGACGGCCGAGCTCCAGGCTCATGGAGGCCGCGCCGAGTGCGCCGCGAAGAAAGTCCTCATCGCCCGGCCGGTCGAGGGACAGGCGCGGCAGCAGTTCCGCCAGCATGTCGATCATCGCAGTGAGAGTTTTGCGCTCATGGCGCGTGCCGCGCGCCGCATCCGGAAGCATGCGGCCGACCGCCTGTCTCCAGAAGCGCACGCGGTTCGCCATCGAGGTCACGGGAAGCAGCGCTATCAGGCCGAGACATGCCGAAACACCCAGGACAAAGGCCATGTTGGAATTGAAGAAAGTCAGGTCGTTGGGCTGGAACCTGTTGCCGGTGCCAAGCTGCGCGCCGATGAAGCCCGCGAACATGACGCCTGACCACATGGTTTGTGGTGTGCCCGCCATGAGCCCGCCCGGTATCAGGAGGGCGATTAGAAGGAGAGCCAGCGCCTCGAACCCCTCGATCCGCGGTAGAACGAGGACCATGGCACAATAGGAGACGGCAATGGCGAGAACGGTCCATAGCATGACCCGCAGGCCAAGCTTGCCAGGCTGATCCTGGTTGACCGCGAAGAACAACGCGAGCCCCATGCCGGTCATCGCGGTGAAGCCGTATTCCCACCCGGTCGCGGCCCAGACGACGCAGCCGAGAATGATCGCCAGTGCGGCGCGGGCTCCGATCAGCGCCGCCTCGACATGTGAAGAGGAGGCCAAGGCTTCGAGAGGCCGCCTTGTGCTGGGCGCGTGCCGCCGGCGCAAGCTTGCCGCCTCGCTCGCCATGACCATCGAGAGGCCATGCAGCAGGTCTCCGGTGCGATGGAGGATCAGCACGCCGTCGGTCAGGGTCTCGAAGGGAACGCGACCCGCAAGCGTTTCCAGCCCCGTCGCGGCGGTGCCGAGGCTGGCCCGTGTCTTCAGCAATGCGGCGCGCACCCGGTGCGGATCGGCAAACGCCTTCGGGTCATCGGCGATAAACTGAAGGATCTTCGCCGTTTCATCCAGGGCAGGCTGCATATGCGCAATGACGGGCGCCGAAGCGTCGCCCTTGAAGTCATCGATACGCGTGTAGAGCCCTCTCGCCACGGCGAGAACACCGAGGAACTCGCGGACCGCCCGACGCATCAGCACGTCATCGGCGCGCATCTCCGGTGCTTCGAACATTGCATAGGAGCGAAGGGCATCAAAGCCGACGATCTTTTCCACCATGGCGCGTCGAAGCGCCGCAAAGGTTTCGGGTGGCGTTCCACGACGCAAGGCTACCGCGCCATAGTGGCTGAGATCACCGAAAAGGCGCGCCATCTGTTCGCGGAGCAGAACGCCCGCATAGCGCGGCATCACCAACACTGTTGCCGCTGTCGCACAGGCGATACCGATGATGATTTCGCCCGTACGATCGAACGCGATCGACCAAGCCTGCAGCGGATTCGCTGCGCCTTCCAACGCAACGAGAAGTGCCGTGTAGCCCGCAAGCATCCAGCCGTAGGACGCATAGTTGCGCAGCCGGGCGGCAACATAGAATGACGCGCCCAGCCAGAGCGCCACAGCGGCCACCAGTGGGATGGGCGCCTGCGCGTAGAGGGCGAGAATGACGAGCCCCACACAAGCACCGGCAATGGTGCCGATGATCCGATAGGTGCTCTTGGCGAGCGCCCCGCCGGCCGTGGGCTGCGCCAGCAGATAGACCGTCAGAATCGACCATTGCGGATCCTGCATCTCCAGCCAGTAGGCAATCGCGAGGGCCACCACGCCGGCAACTGCCGTGCGTAGTGCAAACACCCAGTTGCGCCAGCTGAGGTCCACGGCGAAGAACGGCCAGAGGCTGGAGCTGGAGGTCTCGGTCACACTCATAGTGCGTATCCAATGATCGGCTATGACAGCATCGAGCGTAGCATAGCCTCATGATTATCATTGCGACCCATTGGCTTGCCCCGTGACTGTCAGGGTGACTTCTATGACACCCCGCACTGGATCGCTTAGCAAATATACCGTGGCTTGACTACTTCGATGGTGGCTCGGCCCTGGAAGAACTGTTGGGCTTTTTTGAAACCGATGGAGCAAACTCCAGTGCTGACGGAGAATTCATCCTCCTCCGGAGGCAGATACATTGTAAAAAAGGGCCTTGCCATCGCCATTACCAGTATGGCTCACAAGATCGACAATGCATGAGGTTGAAACGGGCCACCCATTGGCGCAGCCTCCTCCCCCGCACGTTCGCACTGTCATCCAGTATCCTGTCTGCTCAACCTGGACGTCGCCACACCATTGCACCCGTGAAATCTCGATCCCATCCCCAGTTCTGAGGATAGACGCAGGCTGCATCCTTCAATAAGGTGGCATCACATCCGTTGCGGCAACAAGCCATAGGACTTCACGGTCCATCTCTGGACGGCGATGAATTCTGAAAGACCTGTGGGCCGAAGTCCACAGGAAGGTGATGCCCGGGTGATGCAAGAAAATGCCGCCCCTGGCGCGGACTGAGGAGGGACAAAGACATGAATCCAGAACCTTTCATGCGGCTGATGTGCCTTGGCTGCGGTTTTTCCTACGATGAAGCACTGGGACTGCCCGAGCACGGCCTCGCCCCCGGAACGCGCTGGGCCGACATTCCCGAGACCTGGGTTTGCCCCGACTGCGGGACCCCGAAGCACATGTTCGAGATGGTGTTCATCGGCTATGCCGAGGGTGGCTCCGATCTCGCCAGCGCCGCATAAGCCCCACCGATCAGGAGCCACTCACAATGAGCAAGTCATTCATCATCCGCGACCATGAACGCGGCCATGACACGATCCGGTCTGACGGCACCCGTTCGTCCTATATTGCAGGGCATCCGGATGGCTTCGTTACCCGTGCATCAAGCTTCAACTTTCACGACTACCAGAGCGGCCGTCCAGGGTTCGGTCCAGTCCGCGTATTTGGCGACGAGATCTTCCACGGCGCAGGTTGCGGTTACAATATGCATCCGCACCACAACTTCGTGATCTGCGCCTTCGTGTTCGAGGGGCAGCTTACGCATATCAATACGGCCGGCGAAGGCATGGTCGATCAGCTGAGAGCCGGCGACTACTACGTCTTCTCAGCGGGTTCAGGCGGCAAGCATTCAGAACTCAGCGTCACGTCGGAAGACATGCACGCAATCTATCTCTGGTTGATGCCCAGGCAGCTTTTTTTGCCGCCTACCTATCATCGCGCCCATTTCGACTATCGCAGACGCCGCAACACGATCGTGCAGCTTGTCGGCGACGCCGACACGGCCCTACCGATCCCACAGGACCTGCGCGTCTCTCGACTGATGGCGGATGCGGGCCGCAGCTTCACCTACACGCTCCGCTCCAGGGGACACGGCGCTTACATTTTCGTCCGAGAAGGCTCTGCTACAGTTGACGGCGTCGCACTTGGTCGGCGTGACAGCGCGGGCTTCTCGGATCGCGACGATCCAGCCATCACAATCGACATCGGTGAGGATGACAGCGACATCATCGTGGTCGAGACAATCATGATCGATGACGACAACATCAAGGCATGGGAGCACGATCATGCTGGCCACTGATCGCGACCGGGGCATTCCGTTGCAGCGCGGGAAGCTCCCAAGAACAGCGGTGCGTGGGCCGACGAAGCTGAACGCAGCTTCCTCGCCTTGTCCGTATCGCGCGCGTTGCACGTCTCCGATCCGCCACGGCGACCGGACCAATCCGGCTTGTCCCGGCAGCGTGCCCGCCAAGAGGAGAGGGAACTGACATGCCCATTATGAACGTGAGCTACCGTGCCGGCGACCTTGACAAGACGATGAAGGCAGATCTCGCGAAGCGGTTGACCGACGTTCTGGTCACGATGGAGGGCGGCGCCAATACGCATGGTGGACGCGCTTTCGCCTGGGTTCTCTTCAGCGAACGACCGAGCGAAGACTGGTGGGTTGGCGGCGAAACCGATAACAGCTTTATCTCCCCGCCTGGATGTTTTCTCGTTCATGTGACCATTCCGGAAGGCTATATGAACGCCAGCCACAAGCATGACGTCCACCTGTCGGTCAATGCGGCCATACGCGCCGCGACCGGCACGACCGATCCTGCCGCGACCGGTGCCAGCATCCTTGTCGTCATCGCTGAGGTGCCTGAAGGTAACTGGGGTTGTGCTGGCCAGACAATCAGCTTGGAAAATATTGCTGACTCGGTTGGCCTCTCAAAGACCGGCGATCGATACGCTTGGGTGCAGGCGTACTTCTCCGCCAAAGCGCGTATGCTGTCAGCCTATGACTACCCCAAAGATATCGGCGGGCTTCTCCCCAGTATGTCTCGGGACTAGGGTCACGCCGAATATATTTGTCAAATGAACCGGCACGGCGCTGAAGACGCAAAGCTGAGCCAGGTGCCGAGCCAGCTTTTCATATCGCAACCAATGCTTGTGCGAACATGACCAGCGATTGGTACATTACTTTTGTTCAGGTGGAAACGGCGGCGTGAACCACGAGGCATCGAGTGGATATTCCGGCGGCTCGGCTTCAAGACCCTGAGCGTTCCTGCGTTCCATAGCGCGCGAAGTACCTGGGCAATGATGATGACGAGGGTGGCCTACCCCAGCTTCCTTCGGGATACCCGCCCCGCCAGCGCCAAATAGCCAGTTTTCGTGTTTCAAGTGGAAACGAATCTATCCCCCTCGGCTTGTATCCAGCCGCCAAGCTTTGGATAGGAGAGAACATGCTGGCCGAGGACCATCGCGCCTCGAAGTTGAGGCCCTTCACAGGCGAGGAATACCTGGCAACCCTGCGCGATGAGCGCGAGGTCTACATCAACGGCGAACGGATCCGCGACGTCACGGCGCATCCGTCCATGCGCAACGCGGCGCGATCGATCGCGCGAATGTATGATGCTCTGCATGAGGCTCGGGCAAAAGACATTTTGACGGCGCCGACTGATACCGGATCGGGAGGGTACACGCATCGCTACTTCCGCGCGGCCCACTCGTCAGCAGACTTGGTTGCCCAGCAGGGGGCGATCGCCGAATGGGCACGCATGTCCTATGGTTGGATGGGCCGTACCGCCGACTATAAGGCTGCGCTCATGAATACGCTCGGTGCGAATGCCGACTGGTACGGTCCCTTCAAGGACAATGCCCGGACCTGGCACAGGCGCGCTCAAGAATCCGTGCTGTTCATGAATCATGCGATAGTTAATCCTCCAGTCGATCGCCACAAGCCGGCAGATGCCGTGAAGGACGTCTTCGTCCATATTACGCGGGAGACGGATGCTGGAATCTACTTGTCTGGCGCCAAGGTTGTGGCGACCTCCTCCGCGTTAACACACTACAACTTCCTGGCCCAGAGTTCGGCAGGGATGAGCGACGACCCCTCGATGGCGGTGATGTTCATCCTTCCACTGAACGCGCCGGGTGTGAAGATTTTTTGCCGAACATCCTACGAGCAGACGGCCAGCGTGACAGCCGATCCGTTCGATTATCCCCTCTCCTCACGCTTCGACGAGAATGACGCTATCCTCGTCCTCGACGACGTCTTCGTGCCATGGGACGACGTCCTGGTGCTTCGTGACCAACCCAGGATCGCATCTTTCCATCTGGGCTCGGGCTTCCTGCAAGGCTACTGTTTCCAGGGCTGCACACGCCTCGCCGTGAAGATGGATTTTCTCGCCGGATTGCTGGCCAAGGCGTTGCGCGCCACGGGCGGTGACGCATTCCGGAGCAATCAGGCCATTCTCGGCGAAGTGATCGCGATTCGACATCAGTTCTGGGCATTCTCGAATGCGATGGCTTACAACCCCGCTCACTGGGTGAACGGCGCCGTTCTACCGAACCTGGAGGCGGCACTTTGCTATCGCACCTTCATGTCGGAGGCCTATCCAAAGGTGATCGACATGATCCGCCGCTCTGTTGCTTCTGCCCTGATCTACCTGCCTTCTTCCGTGCGAGACTTTGCCAATCCGCACATCGATCGATATCTGGCGCAATACGTGCGCGGCTCGAACGGCATCGGCCATATTGAGCGCATCAAGATCATGAAGCTGCTGTGGGATGCGACCGGCACCGAGTTCGCCGGCCGGCACGCTCTCTACGAACTCAACTATGCCGGGGCGCCCGAGGAAGTCCGCGTGCAGGTCTTGAGGAACGCCGAGGGCAGCGGATGCCTAGCGGACATGGAAGCTCTCGTTGACCGGTGCATGGCTGACTATGACGAAAAGGGATGGACCGGGACTACCTGGCCTCAATGGCCGCAGCACTGAGTGTGAAGCGGCCATGGCGGGAACCTTCCGGACCGATAGTTCTTCGTTTGAGCGGGAAGCAGATGCTGGAGACAACTTCTGTGCTGAGCATGTTCACGTTCAGTTTCGCGTCGATGTTCGCAATGGTGAACCCCATCGGAATGACGCCGGTCTTTCTGGAACAAACACAGGGCCGTTCTCTGTCCGAACGTCACTCGCTTGCCTACCAGGTCGCGGCATATGGCGCAACATTGTTGGTGCTTACATTGTTCTTCGAATCTTATGTTCTGTACTTCTTCGGAGTTTCGTTAGCCGATATCCAAGTGGCTGGGGGCCTGTTTGTATTCTATACAGCTTGGACGATGCTCGTTGCGCCACCTGCCCGGACGTTAGACCAGAAAGACATATCCGCCATCGGTGGTGATATTGCGTTCTTTCCGTTGACCATACCGATCACCGCTGGCGCGGGTTCACTGGCCGTCACGTTGTCGCTCTCCAGAAATCGTGTATGAGCGGAGCGCCTGCCGTCCCTCCTTATAAGTCCAGCTTGCCGACATCCCGCGACTCATCGAATTTGACGCGGGGAGTGAAATCTCATGCCGCTTCATATTCGCGTAAAGCCTGTAAGCTTCGGTGTTGTCGCATTGTCCACGGCCGCGCTTGTCTGTCCCGGCATTGCCGCCGCGCAATCGGGCCCCTGGGATTCCACGATCTCGAACACGCACTGGTACGTGCCGGTGCCGCAGCTGCTGGCCTATACAGCGCCGGCGACGAGTTTCGCCAATCCGATCCCGACCGGCGACCAGACCATTTGGACGCTCGGCACGTCCGTCAACGGCGTGTTCACTGGAACGAGTTCCGCGACGCTCACCATAGGCCCGCTCGTCACGACCTCGGATTCCAACATCGAGGGGCGGGTTACGCCGTCGGGCGAGATCGCCATGGTGTTCACGCCAACGACAGGCGGCGCGACGACCATCGGGCTTGGCACCATGCAGACCCGCGATGGCGTGACGGCGATGGAAATGCAGATGATCACCGGCACAAGCCTGCTGGTGAGCCATTGGGCCTATATGCTGCCCTACGACCCGGCCAATTTCACGCCACCCCCGCCTTTGCCGGTCCCGGCCAATTCCTCCCCACAATGGGCCTGGACTGGAGGCACGCCCTGGCGGATCGTCAGTCCGGCCCTGTTCGGCACCGCTGCGCCCGGCACACTCGTCATCACAGACTACAAGAACGGCTATTTCTGGGGCGTGGGCAAAGGGCCTGCCGGCAGCCCAAAGACCTATACGCTTCTTGGATCGATCACGCCTGAAGGCAGGGTGCTGTTCAACACACTCACCGATGCGCAACTGATGAGCCTCTACGGGGGGATCGCCGGCGATGCCTCCACGGCCGTGATGGTCCTCGGCTCCTACGATGCGACGGCGATCTTCACGGGCGATCTGACGTCCGTCTCCGTCGTGCGCCCCTATGGCGAGACCGCAGCGGCGATGAACAACCGCTCGGCGATCGGCGCGGCCGAAGCCCTCTATGCCATAGCCAGCACGCCGGCCGGCCTGTTCGGGCCCATGGGCCCGACGCTCGATGCGCTCAATGCGATAAGCGGCGCGGCACTGTCGAGCGCCCTCAGCCAGACCTTGCCGGTGCTCAACGGTGCCGCGTCGCAGGCAACGGCCAATTCCCAGCGGGTGCTCCAGCAGATCGTCGTCGATCGACTTGAGGACATCGACGCGAAAGGACGGGCGCCCACCCACGCCGAGCCTGCCCACCGCCATATCTGGATGAGGCCGTTCGGCACCTTCATGCATCAAGGCAGCCGGAGCGGCGCTCCCGGGTACCAGTCGGATGGCGGCGGCGTCGTGGCCGGTGTCGACGGCACGGTAGCGCCTGGCCTGTCGCTGGGGGCCTTCTTCGCTTATCTCAACAATAGGATCGACGGAAGCTGGAGCGCGGTCCCCGGCAAGCTCGATGTCAACAGCTACCTCATCGGTACCTATGGCACATACGACCTGGGTCACGCTATGTCGCTCGACATGCGGCTCGACGTCGGCCTCAACCGGAACGACACGCGCCGCACCATCCAGTTCATGGGAACGACCGCATCCAGCGACTATGACAGCTATAGCGCCCATGCCGGCGTTGGCGTGCGGCGGACGCTTGCCTTTGGTGACAAGGCTCTGCTCACGCCTTCGCTGCGGCTCGATTATCTGCAGATCAATGCGGATGCTTATGCCGAGTCCGGCGCGGGGGCGCTCGATCTGCGCGTGAATTCGCAGCTCTATCAGGAACTGATGATGACGGCCGACCTGAAGGTCGATTACGCGCTGACCGACAGCGTAGCCCTGACAATGCAGGGGGGCGTCGGCTACAACCTTCTCGACAACGATACGCGCATCACCGCAACCTATGCCGGGGGTGGCAGCTTTGCGACCTATGGACCGGATGTCTCGCCATGGCTGTTCTCGGCAGGCGCCGGCCTCGTCGGCCATAGCGACAACGACATGAGCCTCGGTATCCACTACAACATCCAGGCAAGCCCCACGGGATACCTGAACCAGACGGGGTCGGTTGTCTTAAAGATGAGAATCTAGGGCCTGCTGCAGACGTCCAACCCACGAGCCTCCGGAAGTGACCGGCGCTTATCGCGCATATCCTCCCCTGAAAGCGGACGCTGTGCCGAAATCGACGAACGTGGCGGTCGCCTTGACCGCATTCTGCGCCGGCGCGAAGATCTGGCCCGTTGCGTCTGCAGAAGGTTGCGTTATGGCCGACCAGAACGATGTTCTCTCCCACGATATTCAGCCTGCACCGACGCACCCGGAAGAAATGACGGGGGTGTTCAACCTCCACGTGGGCAACTGGATGTCGCTGCAAGCCAGTGGACGCATGACGCCGGCGGGCATGGTCGCCATCGGCCTGACCCTCGCGGCATTCGCCGCCACAATCCTGGCGCTGGCACGACTGCGGAAATGAAAGCTGATCCGCGGATCCCTCATCCGACTTGAAACGCCGACGATGTCTTGGAAGGTTTACCCTCCCGACAATTGCGGCAGCAATGCCTTCGGGACCACGTTCGCGGCAACGGAGTTCGTCGCATGGGTATCGGGCGAGGCCCGGGCCGTTTGACGTCCATGCGCAACAAGGAACGGTCCAGACCAAATGCGCCATCGTCGCGACACATCCATTTACCCGGCCGGGATTCGGCTTATTTCGCCGCCGCCTTGTTCCGCTCCGGAGCCGGATCATTGCCACAGGACCACCACCGCCTGATGTCCTTCGCAGCATGATTACACGGTGACATCATGCCGGTGATACGTAAGTCTTAACAATGACTATTGTAAATCACCGGATTGGAGCGCGGATAGCATTCTGGAGCAAGTCCGTCTGTTGCGGATTGGCTCCGCTCAAAAATTGACGAGCAAATTCACCGAGGGAATGCTGATTTTATACGGAACCACCGTGTCATTCCAGGCTCCGCGCTCACGCGAGGCCCCGGAATGACGGCGGGATTTCCTCCAAACTCAGCATGCTCGAGGGCATGCGGTTACGTCGCAAGGCGATGATTTCGGCCGCAGATGCACATGGCGCCGCCTTCGCCCGAAAGGGCCGTCACGCCGTGCCGGGTCGCAGTGCCAGCGCCCCCCTGCTTTGACATAGCCGCTATGTACAGCATTCACTGGATAACCCTGCGCCTTCACGTTAAATGAGCTCTGCCGGTCTCGCGATAAGGGCGCTGGAACGATGGGCGAAGACGACACTCGCTACTGGCGGGCGAACGCGCATTTCAATGCCTTGCTTGCCAATGCACTGCACGCCATCGTGGTTATTCTTCTGCAGAGGTCCGCGCACGATCCCAGGCTTGCGGAAGAGTTTGATGAAATCACGCGAGAGGTCATCAAAGGTATCAAGAATTTTGATCCAGTTCTTCCGCTTCCAGTCGAGGATGAAGCAGGCGCTACCCGGGAAGCTATCGAATACCTGGAGCAACGCTTTGCGGAATTGCGGCGATCCCTCGGATAAGCGATACACGGCAGAGTGCATCCGCGGGAAATGCCCTGCAAACCCGCCTACTCGCACTGAACCCCATAGATCGTCTCGAGCTTATCGATCTGAAGCCTGAGATCAGCCAGCACCCGGCGCAGATCGCGATCGACATGGCGCCGCCGATCCATCTGCGACAGCTGGTGCGAGACATGCGCGGCGGCAGCGGCGAGGTTATGCCTCACCCGCCAAAGCTGTTCGATCTCGCCCGCAACGGCCTCATCCCCGATGTAGGCGACGAGTGTCACCCCCTGCTCAAGCTCGACTTCAATACTCGCCCCCACGGCGCGTATATCCGGATAGTCCGTCATGGTGCCCCCCCACCGTCCAGACAACTGGAATTAACCTTTAACACACCTTTAGCAAGCCGCGCGAGCGGAACGTGCCGCTGTTGCTCCCGCCGCTCCGCGGCAATCGACGTCCACCCCTTTCAAACATGCAAGGGGGTGGAACACAAGGCCCGCACTCTCGCTCAGGCGCGCCAGGTCCTCAGGCACAGGGCTTCAGTTCGACAGGATCCGCTGCGGCCGGAACGAAATCGGACAAAGGCCTGCACGTGCCGGCGATGCAAAGACGCCAATCATCTGTCGCGCCTGAACGGCGCAGGATCACAGTCGGCAGTGGGGCAAGATCGGGCTTCCAGACCCAGAAGTTGCCCTCGCGATGCGCCTCCGGCGGCGGCTCCATGCCAGCCCCTGTCCCCATGACACGGGCTTGCTCAAGAAGGAGGCCCTGGGGCACCGCGCGCCAGTCTTCCTCCCACGCGACCTTCTGGACCGAATGCGTCCAGCTCAAGGTCAGCTGGGAAACGCCGAGATGAACGAGGGCGCCGGCGGCGGCAAGGCAGAGCCCCATCGCGCGCCCTCAGATCCTTGCGGCGGTCGGCTGCCGGCAACGCCAGATATGAAATCCAATCGTGAAGATACCGAGTGCAAACCCGATCTCATCGGTTATCGGCAGCGCGAGAAAGAGGAAGGCCGCTGCGGCTGCCGCCAATACGCGCTCCCAGACGAGCATAGGTGCGTTGAGATAGCCGATCGACGCCATTCCCCACAGGCCGATGGCCAGCGATGTCTTGAACACCATATAGGCCGCTGCCAGCCAATAGCTCAGGCCGTCCAGCCCAGGCTCCGGCTGCAGCATCAAGGCCGGATCGTAAACCGCCATATAGGGAATGACGAAGCCAGGCAGGGCAATGCGGATCGCCTGAAAGCCGATCTTGAAGCCGTTCTCCCGGGCGATCGGCGCGGCCGCAAAGGCAGCAAGAGCCACCGGCGGGGTGAGATCGGCCATGATTCCGAAATAGAAGACGAACATATGCCCGACGATCAGCGGCACGCCGAGTTCGAGCAGGGCGGGTGCCGCAAGCGATGAGGTGATGATGTAGTTGGGGATCGTCGGTATGCCCATCCCCAGAAACAGGCTGACGAACATCGTGAGGATCAGCGACAGGATAAGCGAGCCCTTGCCGATCGAGACCACCCAATTGCCGAAGATCGTCCCGACGCCCGTCAAGGTCATCGTCCCGATGACGATCCCGACGACGGCGCAGGCGAGGCCGACCGGCAGTGCCTGCCGGGCACCATCGGCCAGGGCTGCGCGGCAGGCAATCAACGTGTCCGGCCCGCCCCGCACGAAGAGGCTGGCGATGACGAGCACCGTCACCAGCGCGAGGATAACGAAGATCCCCACGATCAAAAAGCTCGCGGCAAGAAGGCCGAGGCCAACCCAGAACACCAGGCGTATCACCTCATGGGTAAGCCCCGCAGCGATCGCCCCCCCGAGGATAAGGACGACCGTCAGGGCAAGCCCGACCGAGCCCGAATAGAGCGGCGTATATCCGGCGAAGAGCAGATAGACGAGGACCGCGAGCGGCAGAACGAGAAACCACTTCGCGCGGAAGGACGCGAGGGCGTTCGGCAGTTCGCTTTTCGGCATGCCGACGAGGCCGCGTTTGCCGGCTTCCAGATGGACCGCCCAAAAGGCGGAGGCAAAGTAGAGAATGGCCGGAATGACCGCGGCCTGCACGATATCGGCATAGGGCACGCCGATCGTCTCGGCCATGATGAAGGCCACAGCGCCCATGACGGGGGGCATGATCTGCCCCCCCATGGAGGCGGTGGCTTCCACACCACCGGCGAACGCCGCCTTGTAGCCGAAGCGCTTCATCAGGGGAATGGTGAACTGGCCCGTCGAAACCACATTGGCGACGCCGGAACCGGAGATCGTGCCCATCAGCGCCGATGCAAAGACGGCGACCTTAGCAGGACCGCCACGTGCGCCGCCGAACGCCCCCATCGCGATATCGGTGAAGAGCTGGATCATGCCGGCACGCTCGAGAAACGCGCCGAACAGGATAAACAGGAAGATGTAAGTGGCCGATACGGCTGTCGGAACGGCGTAGAGACCCTCTGTCCCGAAGGACATATGCTCGATCACCTGCTCGACATCATAGCCGCGATGGTCAAACGGCGCGGGAAGATACTGGCCGAACAGGCAATAGGCGAGAAACAGTCCGGAGACGATCGGCAGCGCCGGTCCCATAACGCGCCAGACCAGCACGAAAAGAATGACGAGCGCCGCGATGCCGACCACGAAATCCGCCGGGGTGAGTTCGCCCGCCCGGTTGACGAGGTCGAAGTAGAAGGCCCAGTGATAGAGGCCCACGAGGAAGCCAGCCAGCCCGAGCCCCCATCCGATCAGCCATCCGGCCCGCGAGGTGGCACGGTGGTTCGCAAGCATGGCGCCCGCGACGAGGCACAAAAAACCCACATGCATCGTGCGCACGATCTGGCTCGGGACGCCGCCGCTGAAATGCGAGACGACGATGTAAACGACAGCCAGGGGAACGAGCGCAAAGAGCGCCCCCATCGTGGGCCGGCCTTGCAACCTGTCCCAAACGATCTTCACCGCCCAGAGGGTCAGAATCGCTCCCACCACGCGGATCAGCGTGACGCCGGGGAGAAAGGCGCGATCGAGCGGGAGACCGAAGGCGGTGATGATCTGAAAAACCGAGAACGCGACCGCGATCCAGAACAACAGCTGGCCCGAGCGTCCGGGGCCGAAGCCCTCGGGCAAGCCATGTTCAGGGTCGACAACCGCCGCAGGGGGGGATGTCTCCTGACGCTCAATGTTCACCTGTGGCTCGATCGCCATCACATTTCCCGCAGCGCTTTGAACTGGACAGCCTTCAGGGCGAAGATCCGATGCCTGATCGGCCCGCCCGGGCATCGGATAGTCCGGACCCCGCTTCCGACGGCCGTCCCCGATGGTCCCGGATTACCCGCGCTCCGCATGGCGAAGCGCCTTGGGCATCGCATGGTCTGCCTCATTGCGGCGGGGTGAGCCCCTTCTCCTTGAAATATTTGGCGGCTCCCGGATGCAGCGGAACCGGCAGCCCCTGAAGGGCGTTCTCGAGCTTGATGGATTTCGCCGCGCTATGCGCCGCCCCCAAGGTATCGAGATTGTCGAAGACCGCCTTCGTCATGGCATAGGCGAGATCGTCCTTGACGCCGTCATGGGTCACGAAATAGTTGACGACAGCCGCCGTCGGTACCGCTTCCGTCTGGCCGGTGTAGGTATTGGCGGGGATGGTCGCCGCGACATAAGGCGTACCGACCTTCTTGACCGTCTCCTCGGGAATGCCGACGACGACGATCTCGACGGCGGATGCGAGATCGCGCAGCGAGGCGACGCCAAGCCCGGACGATTGCAGTGTGGCATCAAGCTGCCGGTTCTTCATGAGCTCGACGGATTCGGCAAAGGGAAGATATTCCACCTTCCCGAGATCCGCATAGGTGAGCCCCGCACCCTTGAGGATGGCGCGCGCATTGAGTTCCGTTCCGGACTTGGGCGCCCCGACGGACAGGCGCTTGCCCTTCAGGTCCGCCAGGGTCTTGATGCCGGATTCCTTCGAAGCGACGATCTGAATATAGTTCGGATAGATCGCGCTGATGGCGCGGAGCCGGTCGAGCTTTGTCTTGAAGCCCGCGTCCTCGACGCCGTTCCATGCGTCCGCCAGGCTATCCCCGAGCGTGAAGGCAATCTCGCCCTTGCGCTGCTGCAGGAGGTTGAGATTCTCCACGGACGCCTTCGTCGCCTGCACGGAAGGCCGGCTTCCGGGAATTTTTTCCGTATAGATCTTGGACAGGGCGACGCCGAGCGGATAGTACACGCCCGACGTTCCACCGGTCAGAATATTGATGAATTCCTGCGCTTTGGCCGGTGTGGCAAGCGCAAGGGCAGCGCTCGCGGCGATGACGATCTGGCGAATTGACAACAAGGCGCCTCTCCCTCAGCCTCACAATATTGTATCTTACGTATGTTATCGAAGGCTGGAGGCGACACAACTAGCAAAAAGACGTGGACCTGTCGCGGCGCCACCCATGACCCGGACCGGAAGGCCAGCAATGGTGAAGATGGCAAGTCATGAACCGGTCGCGTCGAATTCAATCCCGCAGCCGCATCAATCTGCCATAATGGGTACTGAGATTACGGACCATGTGGCAACACCGTCAGCGCGAATCGCGCGATAATCTATGCTTCTAAGGGGAGGATGGCATGATCACGCGGACTGTTCTTATCACGCGGACTGTTCTTGCCACAGTCGTGGCCTTGGGCATCTTATCCCTCGCTTTCTCCCCACCCGCAGCGGCTCAGTCTGCAGCCCAGAACGCCCAGCGCGAGCGCATGACGACATGCAACAGTGACGCCAAGGCGAAGTCGCTCTCCGGAAACCAGCGCAAGGCGTTCATGTCGGATTGCCTCGCCGGCAAGACGGGTGGCGGCGAACAGAAGGCGCTCACCGCGCCGCAGCAGCGCATGAAGGACTGCAATGCCGACGCCACCAAACAGGCGCTGACCGGCGAAAAGCGCAAGGCGTTCATGAGCACCTGCCTGAAAGGCTGAGGTCGCTTACAGCGCTCCACGGGCTGTTAGGAATCCGCAAGGGTCCCCACGCGGACACGTGGCTTGGCCATAACAACCGCTTGGCCATAACAACCGCTTGGCGCAAAAAAAAACGCTTGGCGCAAAAAAAACCGCTTGGCGCGAGAGCTTCGGCGGAACGCGAGGGGCGGCTTCAACCGCTCCCTGCCCAGCCTCAGCCGACACGGGCGTCACAGGCGGTGGGCATCGAGAGCAAGGGTGCCGAGGGCAAGGGCGCCGACGGCAAGGGCATCGAGAGGGACAGACGTTGGTCAGCACAGAATGGTCCGAGCCTGAGGATTTGATCATTGAGGAGATCCGAAAGCTCGTCGTTGCAGGCATCCAGGCCCGGAGTTTCGTGTCGGTCGTCGGCGGTGTGTCTTTGATCCGTACCGAATATCCCGATGCTCCCCTGACGAACGCCGAAATCGCCGACCTGATCGTGAAATGCTCGCTGGCGGCCGGGGTCCCGCTTGAGCTCGGCCACGTGCCGGATAATTTAAACATGCGTTGAATGTGGCAGGGAACTTTTTACGCTACCATGCGTATTACGCTGGGAGGTGCACCATGGTTCCCGACATTCACAGAGTCGAGGCTGACACCGACACGATCAGCGCCGTTCAGGCGCGGATACGTATCCACCGCGCAGCCATTGCGGATCTCCGCGCCAAGGGGCATTCCAGCGAACTGCTGGATGGCGTCCTCCGCTATCTCGTTGCCGCCAGGGACCAACACGCGCGCCAACGCTGGCGCGCACTGCGGCCCATAGGGATGAGCAGAACCAAGGCGGATCCACAGAGCCCTGGCGAATCATAATCGACGGGGTTGTAGGGATTCCCCACGCACCGATTTGGATCTGCAGGCTCGACAAGCTACTCCGGCCGCAGCGAGGCGCTACAGCAAAGCGCCCGCCCCATACAGTGAGGGAGCGAGCGCCGCAGCACGACTGCGTGGGTCTCAAACGCAATCGCGCTATTAACTCAACGGCTTGAAGCGCATCAGGTTCCCGTGAGGGCGCGCAGGATGCGTCCTCCCCATGGGGGCGGCACCCCGCAGAGCCGTCCGAACCGTGACCGTGACTACGCCTGGCCACTGACCCCTACGGCACATGCCGCCACCGATCATCGCGCCTCGATTGATCATCGACCTCCATTGATCATCGACCTCTGCCAATCCATCTGATGTGCATTGCGCGAAAAGACATGGCTCGCTGCGCATGAAGGGTTTATCACAACGCCGGACGGTATATTTCGCATAGCCTGTCGGGCTCAGGCCCGGTTGCGGGCCACGACACGGACCTGATCCCTGGAGTATCTAACGATGACCACACCCGCTTATCCCGAGGTTCAGCTCTTCATTGACGGCTCCTGGACACCGGGAACGGAAGGGCAAAGCCTGCAGGTGCTCAATCCCGCCACGGGTGAGGCCATCGGCAGCTTCGCCAAGGCCGACAAAGTGGACCTCGACCGGGCGCTGAAGGCGGCCCAGAAGGGTTTCGAGACCTGGCGCAAGGTCTCGGCTTTAGAGCGCTCGAAGCTGCTTCGCCGCGCCGCCGACATCCTGCGCGAACGCGCGGATGCCATCGCGCCGCTGCTGACGATGGAGCAAGGCAAGCCGCTCCCCGAGGCCAAGGGTGAACTGATGACCTCGGCGGATGTCATCGACTGGGCCGCTGAGGAAGGCCGCCGCACCTACGGCCGCATCATTCCGGGCCGCGCGCCGGGCGTGCAGCAACTCGCCATCAAGGAACCGGTCGGCCCCGTCGCCGCTTTCACGCCGTGGAATTTCCCGGTCAGCCAGGTAGCCCGCAAGATTGCCGCCGGCCTTGCTGCCGGCTGTTCCTTCATCGTGAAGGCCGCGGAAGACACCCCCGCCTCACCGGCCGAACTCATCCGCGTCTTCGCCGATGCCGGCCTGCCGGCGGGCGTCATCAACCTGGTCTATGGCGATCCGGCAGAAATCTCGTCCTATCTCATCGCCCATCCCGTCATCCGCAAGGTGTCCTTCACCGGCTCCGTCCCGGTCGGCAAGCATCTCGCCGCGCTCGCGGGCACGCATATGAAGCGGGCCACCATGGAACTCGGCGGCCATGCTCCGGTCGTGGTGTTCGACGACGCCAATGTCGCCGAGGCCGGCAAGATCATGGCCGGCTCCAAGTTCCGCAACGCCGGCCAGGTCTGCATCTCGCCCACGCGCTTCTACGTGCAGGACGGTGCCTATGACGAATTCCTGGACACCTTCGTCGCCAGCGCCAAGGCGGTGAAGGTGGGCGACGGGCTCGATCCGTCGACGACCATGGGCCCGCTCGTCAGCGAACGCCGCCGCCTCGCGGTGGAAGAGCTGATCAACGACGCCGTGCAGAACGGCGCGACGCTCGTCACCGGCGGCAAGCGTGTCGGCAACACCGGCAACTTCCTGGAGCCGACCGTGCTCACGGACGTGACACCGTCCATGCGCATCATGAATGAGGAGCCCTTCGGCCCGGTCGCCCTGTTCTCGCGCTTCTCGGATTTCGGCGCCCTCGTGCCCGAAGTGAACCGCCTGCCCTTCGGCCTCGCCGGCTATGCCTTCACGCGCTCCAGCGAGCGCATGGCAGCGGTGTCGGATGCCATGGAAACCGGCATGATCACCATCAACCATCTCGGCCTCGCCCTGCCGGAAGTGCCCTTCGGCGGCGTCAAGGATTCCGGCTATGGCTCTGAGGGCGGCATCGAGGCGGTGGAAGCTTACCTCAACACCAAGTTCGTGAGCCAGGTCGGCCGCTGAACCCTTGTACCGAACTGAACCGGACCCAAAGTCCGGCCAGAGGTCAGGGCCTGACGTCATCACGTTGGTTGCGATCTTCAGGCTCGGTTGCTCTCATCCGTCGCGCTGATCCCTCCCCTTCAGGGGAGGGTGGCGCCGCAGGCGCCGGGTGGGGTCCAGCCTGTGGCGAACCCGGCAAAAGCAGACGACAATTGCCACCTGGAGCAAATCCGACTTGGATTGAATCAGCCGATTCAATCCAAGTCGATGATTTTGCTCGTCAATTTATGAGCGGAGCAAGTCCGCAACAGACGGACCCTCTAGTCAGCAGCGTATGACTCTCGGCCTCGCAGCCCCACCCAACCTCGCTGACGCGAGGCCACCCTCCCCTTCAGGGAGGGATGCGCCAAACCTTCGCGATCGATTGGCCTCTAAACCAGCTCCTGCTTGTCGAGAAATGCATCGACCGCAGCGCGGGTCGGCAGGCTCGGCTGTGCTCCCTGCTTGAGGCAGGCGAGCGCACCGGCGGCGCATCCCTGGCGCACGGCGATCTCCAGCCTCAGGCCGGCATCGAGCGCCGCCACGAAGGCGCCCACGAAGGCGTCACCCGCCCCGGTCGTATCGACGGGATCGACAGGAAAACCCGGGCAACGCGCCGCCTGCCCTTCCACTTGGGCCATCGCCCCCTGGGCCCCCAGCGTCACGACGACGCCGAGGCCGAGATCAGCGGCCAATGTCTCGACCACATCACTCGCTCCGCCGTGCACCCCGGAGCGCTGGGCGACCTGGCGCAGTTCCTCCTCGTTCACGATCAGGATATCGACGAGGGACAACAGCCGCGCGGAAACCGGCCGCGCTGGCGCCAGGTTGAAGATGCGCGTGAGTCCGCGCCCCTTGGCCCATACCAGCGCCTTTTCGGTCTCGGTCATCGAGACCTCGCCCTGGACGATCAGGCTGTCGCCCGGCCCGGCGACGACGTCCTCCAGGGCGGAGGCCCTCACATGCGCATTGGCCCCGGGTGACAGCACGATCTGGTTCTCGCCCGCCGCATCGACAGTGATGAAAGCCGTGCCGCTCACACCATCCACGGTCACCACACGGTCGAGATGGACGCCATCCGCATGCAGATGCGCCAATGCGAGATCCGCGAAGCTATCCGTCCCGACCGCGCCGATGAAGGCGACCTCGGCTCCCATGCGCCGGGCCGCGAGCGCCTGGTTCGCGCCCTTGCCGCCCGCCGCCACCACATGGTCGGCCCCGGCAATGGTCTCGCCGGGATGGGGAAAGCGCTCGACCTTGCTGACGAGATCGATGTTCACCGAGCCAAAGACGACGATCATGGGCGCTCCCTGAAAGCTTGAACGCGGACCAACGGATATCCGCGCCGCCTGCCGCGATTCGCCGGGAGTGTGGCACGGATTGCTGGGATGGACGAGGAGGCCTGCCTGTCCGCGCTCTGCGCCAGCGCGACCTTGCTCGGAAACTTCCCTTTGGCTCAGGCTGCCCCTATCCCCTTGCCACCACCGGCACGTAGTCCTCGAGCGCAGGATCCGGCAATTCGACGGTGCGGCCGAGTTCGGAGGAGCGGTAGAGCGCCATCAGCATCTCGACCACCGCGACGCCGTCGCGGAAGGTCTCGAAAGGCATGACGCCGCGGCGGAAGCAGTCGACGAAATAGCGGTTCTCCAGCGTATAGCCGTAGATGCCGGCCTCGTCGTCGAGCACGGGCATCAGGCCCTGCTCGGCGTTCTGCTTCTCGACGAGATCCTCGCCGGCATCGCCCTCCACGGCGCGCGAGAGGAACACCTTGAGCCCGGTGTTCAGTGAGGAGAACTCCATCGCATATTCCGGACCGAGCAATTCGAGCGTGATGCGCAGCCCCGGCCCAACATAGGCCCAGGAGGTGGTCGCTTCCACCATGGCGGTTTCGCCATCGGGGCCAGCGAAGGTGAGGATCCCCCGCGCGAAGTCCTCCGCGGGGCGATTGACGTAGTCCACCCCGGGCATGGCCGCGGCAAGTTTCGCCGCATAGCCGGGCCGGGTCCATTTGAGATTGGCGACGGTCGCATTGACCGAGACGAGCTTGAGCGCATCGCGCGGCTCATCGGGCGCCGTCAGGAGGAAACGCCCCACCTCGACGCTGTGGCACATCATGTCAGAGAGCACGCCGCCGCCCTGCTTCTCGCCCTGCCAGAACCAGGGCTCGTGCGGACCGGCGTGTTCCTCCGCCGCGCGCGCGAGATAAGGTCGCCCGGTCGCCGGCACGGCACGCCGCCAGATGATGTCGCGGCCGCGCTGCACGGCGGTGGAGAACAACTGGTTCTCGAGATAGCCGTGGATGAGCCCCGCATCCTCGGCCAACGCCAGCATCTCCCGCGCCTCCCGCAGCGTCCGGGCGAGCGGCTTCTCGCAGGCAACCGCCCGCAGCGGCGCGCGCCCCTCCTTCACCGCGGCATGGATGGCACGCATGGTCGCAAGCCGCGTATGATTCGGCGTGGTGATCCATACCGCGTCGATCGCGCCCGAGGCGAGCATCGCCTCCAGGCTGTCGAAGGCCTCGCAAGGCCCGAGATCGAGGCTTTCCGCCAGCGCGGCGAAGCTCTCGCGGCGCGTGGCGCGCGGGCTGTAGACGCCAGCAACGACCACGTTGCGCACACCCGTCAGCGCCTGCAGATGAAAGCGCGCAATGAAGCCGGAGCCGATGAAACCGATTCGCAGCGTGGGAATGACGGAAAGGTTCATGCCGGTTTCCTCGGGAAGGCGCATTTCAGCGGCGTTTATTGCCAGCCCCCTATCCCGACGCTTCAGGACAGCGAAGCCGAGTTACGTCGGAGACGGATCGAGCTCCTGCTATCTTTGTAAAGCTCCCTGACGAATGCAACCGAAACTTGCGTGTTTCAGCCGCATCGCGGCCATATCCCCGCGACATGGCCGGCGAGTTGACGCGCGGTCGCCGGTAATTTAGTCAACCTCCCAGACATTATGGATCCGGCTCATTGCTCGCGAGGTCGTCTTGGCAACCGACGCACCGTCCACGCCTGTCGCCAGGCAGATCTCGCTGCGCACCGTCATTCAGGCCTTGCTCGATGAAGGGCCGATCTCGCGCGCGCAGATCGCCAAGATCACCGGCCTGTCGAAACAGACCATATCCGAAGTGGTGCGCGAACTGGAGGACGACGGCTGGCTGCGCGAGCGCGGACGCACGCAGGGTGTGCTCGGGCGCAGCGCCGTGACCTACGAGATCAACAACAGGGCGGCCTTCGTCCTCGGCATGGATCTCGGCGGCACCAAGCTCCGCATGGCAGTCGCCGATCTCGCCGGCGCCGTGCTGGCGGAAGAAGAAGTGCCGACCGATCTGCGCGGCGGGCTTCATGTGGTGGAGCAGATCGCCGCCCTCGCCCGCCGTCTTGCCGCGCGGGCGGGCGTGCCCGCCGCAGGCCTGCGCTTCGGCGTGATGGGCACGCCCGGTGTGGTCGATCCCGAGAGCGGCGCCATCCATGTGGCGCCGAATATCCCGGGGGTCGATCGCATCGACGTGGCGGGCGCCTTGCGTGAGCGCCTTGGCATCACCATCGCCATCGAGAATGACGTCAATCTCGCCGTGAAGGGCGAACAATGGCAGGGCCACGGCGCGGGTGCGGGCACCTTCGCCTTCATCGCGCTCGGCACCGGCATCGGCATGGGCATCGTCGCCGACGGCAAGCTGCTGCGTGGCGCCCGCGGAGCCGCCGGCGAAATCGCCTATCTGCCCATCGGCGGCGACCCCTATGATCCCAGGGGCTTCATGCTCGGAACGCTGGAAACCGCCGTCGGCAGCAAGGGTATTGCCGATCGCTACCGCGACTATGGCGGCACCGCCGGCACAACCGTGCGGGAGATCTTCACGGCCCTCGAGGCGGGGGACGCGATC
Organism: Chelatococcus asaccharovorans; assembly: GCF_003201475.1. Lineage (GTDB taxonomy): Bacteria > Pseudomonadota > Alphaproteobacteria > Rhizobiales > Beijerinckiaceae > Chelatococcus > Chelatococcus asaccharovorans. Next base: position 226,182 of record NZ_QJJK01000011.1, read on the forward strand.
GCCGCCGTAACGATCGACGAAACGGCCCGGCTGATCGCGCCGGCCTTGATCGCCGTACAGGCGCTGATAGACCCGGAAGTCATCGTTCTCGGCGGCAGTATCGGCGTCAGGACCGAGCTGTTCGAGCGCATCCGCCATCACCTCGCCCGTTGCGGGCACGTTCCGCCGCGGCTCGCCATCAGCCGGATCGGCAACCGCGCCGCGCTGATCGGCGCCATCGGTGCCGCCCTGACAGACCTGCACAACAGTTTGTTCGGGCTCGACGTGAAGCCGGGTGATCTGTCCCTGCCGACTGTCGGCGGCGCGGACGGCGATCCCTAGCGCCTATGTGTCCCGCTACGTCAGAAACGTCAGGCCTGCAGCGGCGGCGGGGGTCTGTTTTGCCTGCGCCATTCTGTCGGAGATACTCCGGACCATTGCTTGAAGGCCCGCGAGAACGCGCTGGCCTCGGAATAATCAAGAGCGGCGGTGACGCCGCTCATGGGCATGGAGGTATTGCGGAGCAGATGCCGCGCAACCTCAAAGCGCATCTCGTCCGACAGCTTCGTGAACGTCGTCCCTTCGGCTGCTAGGTGGCGCGACAGGGTCTTGCGCGTCATATGCAGACCAAGGCGTACGTCATCAAGGGAACCGCGCCGGGTGAGAAGCACCGTCCGCAGGAGGCGTCGGACCTGCTCAGAGAGAGTGCCGCCGTCCTCACGCTCCAGGAGGTCGATCTGCTCCTTGAGCATGGCCCGCAGCGCGGGATCAGCGTTGGGTAAGGGCGTGTCCAGCCAGAATCCGGAGAAGACAAGGGCGCTATATTCGGCCTCGAAGCGGACCGGCGCATCGAAGAATCGCTCGTACCGTGTTGTGGATGCAGACTTCGGTCGCGCCAGCCAAACCTCGGTCGGCGTCCAGCGCGGACCGCAAAGAGCCTTCATCATGTTGCGCCCGATCGCGATCGCGCCATCGTAAACTTGCGCCGCGCCGGGTGCATCGCCGTCGTAGATCACATAACCGAGGCTCACCACATCCTTGCTGCGGTTGAGAAAGGTGAACGCGCCGCGGTCGCTGTGACGGAGGTAGCGGACGAGATCGGCAAGCGCGCTCCCGACATCGGGAGCCTGCTGCAGCAGGAAGCCGACAAGCCCGAGTGATGAAGGACCGGTCGTCTCGCAGATCAAAAGACCGAGATCGTCGCGGCCTGTTTCGCGTACGCACCGGCTCAGGAAACGGCAAAAATGGTCATAGGGCATGGTGTTGTCGGGGTGCCCAAAGATATCGGGGTGCACCCCTTCCTCGCGACAGAGCACCTCACTTGAAAACCCGAGTCTTTCCAGCACCGCGGGCAATGTGATGGACGTCCCGATCCGGATATAGCCGGGGGGGACAATATGACCCAGACCTGCCCGATAAAGCGGCGTTTCCGACATGGATGGTACTCAGCCCAGTATGGGCCACAAGGTCAAATTTACGTCCCGCTTTGTCAAGCATCTGGCAGCCGATCTGAGATTGATGAGCGCTGTAGAGCATGCCCCGAAGAGTGAAACGAGGGCACCAGGGAGACTTCCATGTTGTGTCGTATTGAACGCGGTGTTGGTGGACCATTTCAGATTCTGGCTGCGACCATCGCCCTGACGGCAGGGGTCGGATTTTCCCATACGGTGAAAGCCGCGGACGTCGCCCTTACTCCGGAAGAGGCGCGGGCCATAGGTGTGGACGCCTACACCTATTTCTATTCGCTGATTACCATGGACGTGACGCGGCTGCAGTCCACCAACATGGAAGCCGGCAAGGAACTCGGCAAAGGGCCGATGAACACGTTCGTGAACATCGGCGAGTATCCCCCCGCCAATTTCCGTGGCGTCGTCAGGCCCAACTTTGACACGCTGTATTCGAGCGCGTGGCTCGATCTCCTCAAGGAGCCCGTCGTCATCTCGGTCCCGGACACAGGCGGGCGCTATTATCTGTTGCCCATGCTCGACATGTGGACCGACGTGTTTGCGTCGCCGGGCTGGCGCACCACCGGGACCGCGGAAGGCCATTTCCTCGTGGCGCCCCAGGATTGGCGGCCCGATCTCCGGGATCGCTTCGTCGAAGAATTCAAGCTGCCGGCAGGCACCCAGCGCATTGATTCGCCGACCCCTTATGTCTGGGTGATCGGACGGACCAAGACGGACGGACCAGCGGACTATGATGCGGTCCACAAGATCCAGGCCGGCTTCAAGATCACGCCCTTGTCCCAATGGGGCCGTGAGCCGCAACCCGTCAAGGTCAACATCGACCCGAGCGTCGACATGAAGACACCGCCTAAGATACAGGTCGATACGATGTCGGCTGAACGCTTCTTCAGCTACGCCGCCGAGCTGATGAAGGTGCAGAGGCCGCATATCACTGACGAGCCGATGATCGCCAATCTCAAGAAGATCGGCATCGTCCCCGGCAAGAGCTTCGACATGGCGAGTCTGGACCCCGCCATGCGCAAGGCATTGGAGGCGGTGCCGGCCCAGGCGAGGGCGCTGATGGACTGGAAGCTCAAAAGCCTCGCGACCGTCGTCAATGGATGGTCGATGAATACCAACACGATGGGCGTCTATGGAAACTACTATCTGAAGCGGGCCATCGTCACCCAACTCGGACTCGGGGCCAATCTGCCGGAAGATGCGATCTATCCGATCAATCTCGGCGATTCCACGGGAGCACCGCTCACGGGGGCCGATCGCTATGTGCTCCACTTCGACAAGGAGGACATACCGCCGGTCAATGCCTTCTGGTCGGTCACCCTCTATGACAACGAGGGCTTCCAGGTCGCCAACACGATGAACCGCTTTGCCCTCAGCAGTTGGATGCCGCTGGTTTACAACCCGGACGGCTCCCTCGATCTCTACTTCCAGAACGACAACCCCGGGCCTGGTAAAGAGAACAATTGGCTCCCCGCGCCGAAGGGACCGTTCAACCTGACCATGCGTCTCTACGCACCCAAGCCGGCCGCCCTGACCGGGCGGTGGAATCCACCGGCGGTGACGAAGGCTGGCATCCAGCCGGTTGGCGCCCAATAAATCCTGACGTAAGCGGAAACGGAAAAGGCCACCCTGGTCCGCCCGGGGTGGCCTTCGCATTCTTCGCATGGCTATGCGGTCGAGAGACCAAGGCCGTCCCCGGTCCGCTGAGCCTGCCTCAGCTTTCCGAGCGCGGCTGCTGTTGAGGGGCGGGCCCCGGCGTGGGTGTTTCCATGCTGCGGCCCACGGGGCGCATCGGATGCCCGGGCTGGCGCGGATCGTTCTTGGCGACGGAATGCGCCATGTTCATCACATCGCGGCGAATGCTCTCGAGCAGGTCCTGGCCCCAGCCGGTATCGCCAAAGCCGATATGCTTCAAAGCTTCCTTTATCACGTCGATCTTGGCCGACACCTCAAAGGTGTTGCGGGCCTCGATGCTACCGATGGAACGCTCAACGGTACGCAGTTCGCGCAGCAGGTCATCGCGCAGCGACTTCTGATCGTCGGCGTTGATCAGCGGGGACGCAAGCATGCCGCGCAACGCAGCCCAACGCAGGCCGAGAGCCGCGACGCTGCTCGATTGGTCCTCGGAATTTGGCGGAACATTGGTCATGGTTACGCTCCCACGAGGGTACGATCTACTGGAAGGAATTCGGCGACGGCGGGACACCGGCACCAAGGCGATGGAATGTCCGCTGACAGCGAATCGGGACGAAACTGAGATAGTCGCAAGGCCATAACATGTCATCGGACATCGCGACGATCACTCGTCTTGATGGCGCATATGCCTTGTCCTTAGAGCATCACGGCCGAAAGTGTAAGCACCTTGGGCAACATCCGGCGCCCTGCGGGCCTGTGCCCCCTCTCCGGAGGAGGTTATCCCCACTCACCCACACGGCGTTTTGCCCAAACGGCCTTCTGCCTACGCCGCGCCCCGGATTTTACCGCGCAGGGACCAGCCCGCACCGGCGCCTGGTCATCGCGTGCCTGCGGAGCTTGCGTGGAAACATAGAACGCACAACGGGCAGCCACAACAGACTATCGCCCCGCTCGAATCCTATCCGGAACAAAAACGCGGGATGGCTGATTGTCGATAACGAGACACGACGAAAGGTGGCAGAAATGCGTGGTATCATTCTCTGGATTCTAGGCGTCCCCGTATCCGTCATTATCCTCTTGTACCTTTTCAACTTCCTTTGATCTGGTACAAGGCTGGGGTAAAGCTGTGGATTAGCGCGGCAGCGTCACGGAAACTCTCAGTCCGACGGGGACCTGGCCGGGGTTCCGGGGTTCGAGAACGATGTTGCCCCCATGTCCGCTGATGATGTCGCGGGCAATTGTCAGCCCAAGTCCGGTGCCCCCCGTCTCCCGACTCCGCGACGTCTCCAGCCGCTGGAACGGGGCGAACGCCCGTTCGACGTCCTCCGGTGCGATGCCCGGCCCATTGTCCTCGATCAGCACTTTCATCGTCTTCGGCGCCACAACGAGGCTGACGGTCACGGCCCCACCATATTTGACACCGTTGCGGATGATATTGGCCAGCGCACGACGCATGGCCACAGGCTGGCAACGGCCCGTGGCGTGGTCCGGCCCGACATACCGGGCCTCCCCTCCGTCGTCCGTGACGTCATCGCAGAGACTGATCAAGAGCGAGGCGATATCGACGGGGCGATGATCCTCGCGCTTGGCCTCCTCGCTGGCGAAGGTCAGCGTCGCCTCGACCATGGTTTCCATCTCGGCGATATCTGACATCACCTGCCGACGCTGCGCCGGGTCGTCGAGATACTCGGCCACCAGGCGCAGCCGCGTCAGCGGCGTGCGCAGGTCATGGGAGATGGCGGCCAGAAGCATCGTGCGCTCGTCGACGAAACGCTTCAGGCGCACCTGCATATCGTTGAAGGCCCGTGCAATGGCGGCGAATTCGCGGATCGGCGGTGGCTCGATCGGTGTCATGGCCCGCTCCCGGCCGAGCCGTTCCGCCGCGGTGGCAAGCCGGCGGAGGGGCTTCAGCATGCTGCGCGCCATCCACACCGAGAGCACGGCAATGATGACAAGGCTCAAGACGAACAGCGCGAGCGTGCGAAGTCGGTTCCACTCGAAGAAGCGGTTTCGGAACGAGCCCTCCTTCGGCTGCACCGTGAACCAGTTGCGGCCGGCATCGCTCTCCAGCGGCAAGCCGATCACAAAGCTTGGTGGCAGCACCGTGTCACGCGCAACGGCCATATTGGGCGATGCCGGCAGGGCGTCGGCACCTGGGGGAATCACGCTGATCGACGGGGGGCCAAAGCCGCCACCTTCGCTGTCGGGCGGGTCCAGCGTGAGGATAACCGGGAGAGCCTTGCCGTCGAGCCCCGCGCGCAGCAACAGGAGCAGCCGATCAAAGGGCCACCGCGCCTCCTGTTCGAAGGGCTGCCCCTGCGGCGGGGGCGGTCGGGCGCCGCCAAACCAGTCCCAGGGTTGCCAGAGGGACAAAGGCGGCGGCGGCGGCGCCGGAGGACGATCGTCGACGGAAAATTGCAGCCATTGCGCCGTTGGCAAGGCCTCAAGCGCCGCAACGCGGGCTTCGGGCCGCGTCCGCCGCGCAAGGTCATAGGCCTCGATCGCGGCATCGGCAATCCAGCCGGCCTGGAAGAGGGTGAGGTGGGGACGGGGCACGAGCAGAAACGCCACGATATTGACGATCTGCACGGCCGCGAGCGTCAGCGTGACCGCTATACCGATACGCGTCGCCAGACTGGTCGCTGACAGCCGGCGCCACAAGCTCACGGACCGTCGCCCCGCATGACCGCGCTGGTGAAGATATAGCCACCGCTGCGGACGGTCTTGATGAGCTGTGGATCCTGCGGATCGACCTCGATCTTGCGGCGCAGACGGCTGATCTGCACATCGATGCTGCGATCGAACAGTTGTCCGACCCGCCCATGGGCGAGATCGAGCAGTTGGTCGCGGCTCAAGACACGCTCCGGATGCTCGACAAAGGCCAAAAGCAGGTCGAACTCACCTGATGTGAGGTCCGTCAGCACACCCTCGGGCGAATGCAGGGTGCGATGCGAGGCATCAAGCCGCCAGCCGGAAAAGGTAAAGCCGCCGCGACCGGGTCCCTGGGCGTCGCTGACCGGGCCGGCGCCCTGCATGCGCCGCAAAATGGCGCGGATACGGGCCAGCAGTTCGCGTGGATTGAAAGGCTTGCTGACGTAATCGTCAGCGCCAAGCTCCAGGCCGACGATGCGATCCGCATCGTGATTCATCGCCGTCAGGAGAACGATGGGCACCGCATTGTCCGCACGCAGCCGTCGGCAGAGGGAGAGACCGTCCTCGCCCGGCATCATGATGTCGAGAACAATGATGTCAAAACGCCCGCCGGCGAGCGCCGCGAACATGCGCTCGCCGTTCGCGGCCTCGGTGGTGCGCAGGCCATGATCGGCCAGAAAGCGCACCAGCATTCCACGAATCTGCGGGTCGTCATCAACGATCAATACATGGGGCTGGGCAGCGGTCGCCGACATGCGCCATGCTCCTTCGCGCTGTAGATCAGGCGGTACGCGCTTCTTAAGAGATACGCAAACGCAGCATCAAGCGGATTTCTGTAACGCTTCGTTACAAACCGAAACTTCCATGTCATCGCCCATGGCCTTGCAGCCGCTACACAGGTCCTGCTCGGGCTCTATGCCGGAGATGCCGTGAAAACTCCCCAGTTGCAACGCATTTCCGGAACAGGGCGCTCGGGAGAGCCCGCCCGCATCTTCCGAGACCGAGCGCCAGTTTTCCAGCCCGTTACGGGCATGAGGCGTCTCGATCACATGTCATTTGTTTTCAGCCTTTGCACAAAATCGACGGTATCGCCCAACATCGACCGCTCCTGGCCGTCTCTCAAACGGAAATCGGCCATGATCGGGGGCTGGGCCTGTGCCATTGCCGCTGGTGTGATCCTGTGGGGCGGTCTCGCCGTGCTGTTCGGTGCGCGTGATGGTCGCATGGTGACCCTCGCCAGCGATTGCGCCGTCACAAGCTATCGCGATCCGGTGACCGGACGGGTCCAAACGGCAAGATCATCGGCGAGCAGACTGGAAAAGCGGCTCGTCTGCGGTACCAGATAGGACGTCTCCAAGACAAAGCGTCCCGCGGTCTCCCGTCCGGCTTGCGACTCGCAGCTTGCGCGTGAGCCAAGGTCGACCAAAGTAGCCCGCGTCCGTTTGACAGATCGGCCACAGGCAAGTGCCCGATCGCCAGATGCCTCATCCCGATGTCAGCGCCGCAACCGCCGGCCGTTGGCGCGCACCTTGCGCCGCAATTTGCTGACCACATGTTCAGCCGCACCGCCGGTCGCGATCGTGGCGGCAACTTCGACGAAGGCCGTGACTTTCTCGTCGACCATCCGGTTCACTTCCGCCTCCGCAACCGGGCCGCCACCCGCCAACCGCAGCATTCGCAAAGCGATGACTTCCTGGGCCTCGAAACTCAGGAGCGTCACGTCACGTGATAGCCGCATCCACGCTTGCCACATGATTCAACCTTCATAACCCGCAGGGGAAAAGTCCGGGCCGAGCCTACGCCGGCCGAAGCCGGACGGGCGGGACATAGGTGGCCAAAAATGGAAACAGACCAGGACAGGAGCCGTCAGGCGTCCCTTCACGATCGTCGACAGTCGAGGGGGCGAGCTTCCGTTCAATATCGTCAATGACCTACCGCAACACCAAGGCCAACAGAAGCGTCGACTCAGCTTGCTTCGGCCAACGATAACGCCGAATCACTAAAAAATATCCACGACGCGACCCTCATATTCCAAAAACGCATGGCAAGGACAATGAAAATGCCGACCCATGCACCAGGTGCCGCACTCACGGGCTCCAGCCCACGCACGCACACCGAAGGTTGGGCCGCATCGGTCAACGCAGCATAAAGAGATCGCGGCGGCTTGGGCGCTTGACCGTTTGACGCATGACTGATGTGCTCCAGGCACCGCCGTGAGCGCCATCAGTCGTGTATAGACTGGTGCCGGCAGTTCCGAAGACATCATCGCCACCGGCCATCCGATCGAGTTAAGTCCTAATGCCCTTCGACCCGCAAATCCTGCTGCAGATCCTGCAAATCGCTTGGATCGACCTGCTTCTGTCAGGCGACAATGCCGTCGTCATCGCATTGGCCTGCCGCTCATTGCCCGCACGGCAGAAGCGAGTGGGTATCTTTCTCGGTGCGGGCACGGCGGTATGCCTGCGAATCATCTTCGCGCTGATCATCAGCTACCTGCTGGAATTACCTTTCCTGCGCGTCGCGGGCAGCCTGCTTCTCCTGTGGATTGCCGTAAAGCTCGCGGTGGGCGAGGAGAGCAGCGACCACAACATTCGGGAAAGCACCAGCCTGTGGCAGGCCGTGCGCACCATCGCCATTGCGGACGCCGTCATGAGCCTGGACAATGTGGTCGCCATTTCGGCTGCGGCCCACGGCAATCCGTGGCTTTTCATCTTCGGCCTGATCCTGTCGATCCCGCTGATCATGGTCGGATCCACGCTGATCATGGCCCTGCTCGAGCGTTTTCCCATCTTCGTCTGGGCCGGCGCTCTGCTGCTCGGCTGGATCGCAGGCGAAATGCTGGTCTCCGACCCCTTGGTGGTGGCGCAACTGAATTCTTTGGGTACGGCGCTTGCCTTCCCGGACGCAGCCCACGACGGGGCACTCATGCCGGTCGCGCGCGTGCTCTATGCGGCCGCCGCCGTCGGCGCCTTGTTCGTACTGGCAGCGGCCGGCCTGGTAAAATGGTCGCGCAGCCGGGAAAAGGAAGCCTAGCTTCAATCGACATTCTGCGTTTCAGCTGTCATGGCCGGGCTTGTCGTTGAAGTCGGGCTTGCCGACTTCAACGTGTCCAACGCGAAACTCGGCAACAGCCGAGTTCCGTTGCCATCCCGATTTATGGAAGCGCCTTTCCGATCGGGATCACCGGAACTCGGCTGTTGCCGGGTTCCTGATCACAAGCCGAAATTCGGATAAATCCGATTTCGGGGTCAAGCCCGATGATGACAAGGGTAACACGTGCAGCAATTCTTGAATGTCGATTGAAGCTTAGGCAAGTCCGCCTGTTGCGGATTGGCTTCGCTCAAAAATAGACGAGAAAATTCATCGGCTTGGATGGGATCAGACATCCATTCAAGTCGGACCCGCTCTAGCTCGGGCCCGAGAAGCGCTGAAGGATGCGCTGGGTCAGCTGGTCACGGACACTGCGATAGGCGTCGAGCCTCTGGTCCCGCGTTCCTTCCGCAGCCGTAGGATCATGGGTCGGCCAGTATTCCACGTCGAAGGCCTGCGTTCGCGTCAGTTCAAGCGACTGGTGATGCGCCTCCGGCGAGAGCGTCACGATCAGGTCGAAACTGAGATCAGCAAGGTCATCCAGCGACTGGGGGACGTGATCGCCGATCGCCACCCCGATCTCGTCCATGACCGCCACGGCGAAGGGATCGAGGTCATCGGGCCGCACACCACAGGACGTGACATAGATCGCGCGGCCGAAGAAATGGCGGGCGATGCCCGCCGCCATGGGCGAGCGCACCGCATTATGGGCGCACATGAACAGAACCGCCCTGACCTCGCGAGCCCCGGCAGGCGACGGCTCCGCCATTGGCTCACCCCTTCCAGTGCAGCGCAAAAATCAGGGTGAACAGGCGCCTGGCCGTGTCGAAATCGACCTCGACCTTGCCGTTGAGACGCTCACGCAGAAGCTCGGAGGCTTCGTCGTGCAAGCCTCGGCGGCCCATGTCGATCGCCTCGATTTGCGAGGGGGTCGCGCTGCGAATGGCCGCGTAGTAGCTGTCGCAAATGAGTTTGTAGTCCTTGATCACCCGGCGAAACGGCGTGAGGGACAGGACATGCACGATAACCGCATCGCCGCTCTCGCGGCGGATATCCAGCGCGAGCTTCTTCTCCACGAGCGAGATGTTGAGGCAATAGGGGCCGCCATCGTCACCCGGCACGGCGAAGGAATTGGCCTCGAGGATATCCCAGATGGCGACTGCGCGCTCGTGCTCCTGATCCGGGTTGCCCCGGCCGATCGAGACTTCATCAAGCGTGACGGACATGAGGCGGCGGCGATGCTTGGCGTCTCCCAACCCTCTTCTCCTGTCACAATTATCGATTGAGCCGGATGCTGACTGAACGCGCGTGAGCGTCAAGTCCCTCTGCCCGGCCGAGGGCAATCGCCGCCGGACCGAGCGCCGCGAGGCTGTCGGGCGTGCAGTGAAGGATAGACGTCCGCTTCATGAAGTCGAGGACCCCGAGGCCGGATGAGAAGCGTGCCGAACGCGCGGTCGGCAAGACATGGTTCGAGCCGCCGACATAGTCACCGATCGCTTCCGGCGTATGGCCGCCGAGGAAGATCGCGCCGGCATTGCGGATGCGCCGCGCGAGCGCGTCAGCATCGGCCGCGACGATCTCGAGATGCTCCGGCGCGAGCCGATCGACCAGCGGGATGGCCTCGGCCAGCGACGCCACATGGATGATGGCCCCAAAATTCCGCCAGCTGGCACCGGCGATCTCCCGGCGCGGCAGGGTCTTGAGCTGCCCCGCGACCGCGGCTTTCACCGCGGTTGCCAACGCGCGGTCGTCGGTGACGAGGATGGACTGGGCTGCCGTGTCGTGCTCGGCCTGGGCGAGGAGGTCAGCGGCGATCCATTCCGGATTGGCCGACCCGTCCGCCAGCACCAGGACCTCGGAAGGCCCCGCGATCATGTCGATGCCCACGCGTCCGAAGACGCGCCGCTTGGCGGCCGCCACATAGGCATTGCCGGGCCCGACGATCTTATCCACGGGGCGGATCGTATCCGTGCCGTAGGCGAGCGCCGCCACCGCCTGCGCGCCGCCGATCCGGTAGACCTCGTCCACGCCCGCAAGCCGCGCGGCCGCGAAGACGAGCGGATTGACCGCGCCGTCGGGGGTCGGCACGGCCATCACGATGCGCGCGACGCCGGCGACCTTGGCGGGCACGGCGTTCATCAGCACCGACGACGGATAGCTCGCGGTGCCGCCCGGCACATAGATCCCGACGGCCGCAACCGCCGTCCAGCGCCAGCCCAGTGTCACGCCCAGCGCATCGGTGAACCGCTCGTCCTTGGGCAACTGGCGGCTGTGATACGCCTCGATCCGGTCACGCGCCGTCTTGAGCGCCGCCAGCGTTTCGCCGTCGCAGGCGCCCGCCGCCGCGTCGAGCTCGCCCTCGCTCACCCGCAAGGTCTCCGGCGTCAGGTCGAGCCGGTCGAACTGACGCGAAAAATCGATCACCGCCTGATCGCCGCCGGCGACGACGGCCTGCACAATGCGGGCGACGGCCTGGTCGACCTCCTCCGAGACCTCGCGCTTCATCGCGAGAAGAGCAGCGAAGCGGGCGGGAAAATCCGTCGCGGCACTGTCGAGCTCCAGCGGTCCGATGCCGGAGGGTGAATTGTCTGGCGCGTTGGTCATACGTCTCTTGCTACATTCTCGGGCGTGGGACTGGTGCGAGGAACAGGGATGCGCGCCGCTATCAGGGCACGTCGTGTTTGGGGCGGGCCGGCGCTTCCCACTCCGGGCCAAGGTCTTTCAACTGCGCCTCGATACACTCGACGCGCAGCTCGATGGCGGCCCCGCCTGAGAACAACAGCATCACGAGACCGGACGGCGCGTCGGTCTCGATGAAATCGATGGCGAGCAGGTTCAGGACCTCGCCATTGCGCGCCGGATCGATCTTGTTGCGGCGAACCCGTTCGACCTGGTTGAAATGCAGGGCAGCCAGCCGCCGCCGGGGCTTGTCTTCGGCCGGCGCCTCCCACTCGAAGCGGTGGACAGCCATCGCAAAGCAGCGCCTTTGCGGCAGATAGGTCAGATCCTCCACACGCAGCAGCGCATCCTGCAGATGTGCCGAGATGACGGACAAATCTTCACGGTCGAGGGCAACCAGCTTGATCTCGTCCATATTCGGTCCCCATGCGTCTCAGAAATTACCAAAAATTGACGCACTCATGGTTTGTTATCCCCGGGTGGGGGCCGACGCAACAGATGCGGCGGCTCGGGGGTCGATGAAACATTCCCTGGCATTAGGCGTTGAGACCACAACTCAATCTGTGCAGGTCGTGCCATCGGCTCTGCAGCGCTGACGATCGGCCCGCGTTGCAGCCTGCCTTGACGCGGCTGGACGCGGGGTTTGGAGGAAACAATGTCTTTTCGCCTTTTTCTGTCGCTGTTCGCGCTGCTGGTGGCAGGCTGGATGGCTGTGCCCCAGACAGCGCTGGCCCAGTATGCCCCTCCCGGCTATGGACGCGACTATTATGATGACCGTGGCCCGCCTCGCTATGATCCCCGCGAGGAAAGGCGGCGCGAAGAATGGCGGCGCCAGCAGGAGTGGGAGCGCCGCAACGAGCGTCGGGGCGACTGGGACGGCCGCCGCGGCGGCTGGGACGATCGCCGGGGCCCCCGCGGGGGCCGCTATTGCGTAACCTCGCGCGGAAGCTGCCCGGCCGTCGGTCCGTCCGGCGGGGCATGCCGCTGCGAAATCCCGGGCTTCGGGCGCAAGCGCGGCATCATCCAGTAAGCCGGCGCCAACCAACGCACCTCAATCGGGCCGCCGCTGACACCAGCGGCGGCTTTTTATCGCCGGTCGCCGGCCTGCCGTCCGCGACCTGCGCTGGGGCAGGCCGTCCGCTCAGCCGGAGATGCGCTCGATGCGGGCGCCGCAGCGCCCAAGCTTGTTCTCGAGTGCTTCGAAGCCGCGATCGAGGTGATAGACGCGGTTGACCATTGTCTCGCCCTCGGCGGCCAGGGCCGCGATGACGAGCGAGACGGAGGCGCGCAGGTCGGTCGCCATGACGGGCGCGCCCTTGAGGCGCTCGACGCCGTCGACATAAGCGACATCGCCATCGAGGCGAATCCGGGCGCCGAGGCGAGCCAGCTCCTGCACATGCATGAAGCGGTTCTCGAAGATGGTCTCGCGAATGCGGGACGTGCCGTTGGCCCGGGTCATCAGCGCCATGAGCTGCGCCTGCAGATCCGTGGGGAAACCCGGGAACGGCTCCGTCGTCACGTCGACGCTCGCAAGCCCCGCGCCGTTGCGCTTCACGCGGATTCCCGCGTTGCTGGCACTGATCTCCGCGCCGGCCTCAACCAACACGTCGAGCGCCGACTGCAGGAGGTCGGGCTCGGCGCCTTCCAGCAGAACATCGCCCCCGGTCATGGCAACGGCCATCGCATAGGTGCCGGTCTCGATACGGTCCGGCAGCACGGAATGCTCCGCGCCGCCGAGGCTGGTCACGCCCTCCACGACGATGCGCGTGGTGCCGGCGCCCGTGATACGCGCCCCCATCTTGGCCAGGCAAAGGGCGAGGTCTGTCACCTCCGGCTCGCAGGCCGCGTTCTCGATCACCGTGGTGCCCTCGGCCAGAACTGCCGCCATCAGCGCCGTATGCGTCCCGCCGACGGTCACCTTGGGGAAGACGATCTCTGCCCCCCGCAATCCCTTTGGCGCCCGGGCCTGCACGTAGCCCGCATCGATCTCGATCTCCGCACCGAGCCGCTCCAGCGCCATGAGCAGAAGGTCGACGGGCCGCGTGCCGATGGCGCAGCCACCCGGAAGGGACACACGCGCCTCGCCCATGCGGGCAACGAGCGGGCCAAGCACCCAGAAACTCGCCCGCATGCGCGAGACGAGCTCGTAGGGGGCGAAAGTGTCAATGATGCTGCTCGCCTTGAGGCGGATTGTCTGCCCCGTCTCGGCGGTCTGCCCCTGGCGCTTGCCGGCAATGCTGTGGTCCACGCCATGATTGCCGAGGATGCGCAGGAGCAGGCCGACATCCGCCAGACGCGGGACGTTGTGCAGTTCCAGCGTCTCATCCGTGAGGAGAGAAGCGATCATGAGGGGCAGGGCCGCATTCTTGGCCCCGGATATGGGCAGCGTACCAAAAAGCGGCTCGCCCCCCACGATGCGAATTCGATCCATCGATAATCAGTCCTCTTTCACTGGATGCTGGCCGCCCGCCCCGTGGAAATGCGTTGCAGGATCATCATGCGGTCCCGGGGCCGGCGTGCCCTGGCTGCCGGTCCCCGCCATTGGCGAATCGGATCCCTCATGGAAACCCTGGCCCGACACCGCGACCTTGCGCGCCCGGCCCTGCGCCTTGCGGCGCTTCAGGTTGTCCCGCAAGGCAGCCGCCAGCCGCGCCTGCCGGCTATCCGTCTCACTTTTCGCCATGGCGGTCCGTGATCAAGCCATTCATTCACACCGTCACTTCAGCAGCCGCGCCCGTTCATCGATGCAACGCGCAGTTCACAATCAAAAAGCGATAGACATCTCCGGCCCGGGCCACAAGTGCCAAGGCGCCCTGCCCTGAACTCAGGGTCAGCAAATCCTTGCAGCGAATACCCTGCGGACGCGGTTTCGGTGTTACGCCAAAGGCTTCGCACATCCCGTTCAGATTTATCGCCTGCGGCGTCTCGACGTCTTGTCTGATACGCGCCAATATGGAATTCCTCAAAATGTGACAGGCGCAGCTCGCCATAGCGGTTGGGCTTATCCTGTCGCCTTGACGCAGGGTAGGACCGCGATTGCGTGCGATCAGGCCCCGCCGGATGGGACGCCGCATGATCTACGACCACTTTTTCCGCTCCGCCGTCGACACGCTGCACGATGAGCGTCGCTATCGGGTTTTCACGACTTTGGAGCGCGACGTCGAACGATTTCCCCGGGCAATCTGGCATTCGTCGGATGGACCGCGCGACGTGGTGGTGTGGTGCACCAACGACTATCTCGGCATGAGCCGTCACCCGGTCACGATCGAGGCGGCCATGCGCACGGCGCAGCGCATGGGGGTCGGCGCCGGCGGCACGCGCAACATCGCCGGCACAAGCCTGCCGATCGTCGAGCTTGAGAAATCGCTGGCGCGCATCCATGGCAAGGAGAAGGCGCTTGTCTTCACCTCCGGCTATGTCTCCAACGAGACGGGTATCGCGACAATCGCGCAGCTTCTGCCCAACTGCCTCATTCTCTCCGATGCGCAGAACCACAATTCGATGATCGAGGGCGTGCGCCGCTCCGGCGCCGAAAAGGTCATCTTCCGGCACAACGACCTCGCCCATCTCGAAGATCTCCTGGCCGCCGCCGAGCCGGCCCGGCCCAAGCTTATCGTGTTCGAAAGTGTCTATTCGATGGACGGCGACGTCGCGCCGATCCATGCCATCTGCGATCTCGCCGAGCGTTATGGCGCGATGACCTATATCGACGAGGTCCACGCGGCGGGCCTCTATGGCGCGTCAGGCGGCGGCTATGCGGAGGAAGTCGGGGCGCTCGAGCGCCTCGACGTGATCGAGGCGACGCTCGCCAAGGGCTTCGGCTGCATCGGCGGCTATCTCGCCGCAAGCGACCTCATCATCGATGCGATTCGCTCGAATGCGCACGGCTTCATCTTCACCACCGCCCTGCCGCCGGCCATTGCCGCTGCCGCCCATGCCGCTGTGGAACATCTGGCGACAAGCAGCGAGGAACGCCGCAGGCATCGCACCCAGGTTGCGCGCACCAAGGCCGTCCTCAATGCCGCCGGGCTGCCGGTGAAGTTGAACCCGACGCATATCGTGCCCGTCATTGTCGGCGACCCCGAACTGACGAAGCGCGCCAGCGACATGCTGCTCATGGAGCACGGCATCTATGTGCAGCCCATCAACTATCCCACGGTGCCACGCGGCACCGAGCGGCTGCGCATCACGCCAACACCTTTCCACAGCGACGATCTCATCGACGGGCTCGCCGACGGGCTGGTCGCGGTGTGGCAGAAACTCGGCCTGCCCCTCAAGCCGCAGGCCGCGGCGGCGTGAGGCTGTCAACAGGCGTGGAAGAACGCATTTAGTGGCATCTGTGTGCTTGCGCGGGCGAATGCCTTGTGGCAGTGTCCGCGCGATTTCAGGCAGGCACGCGCCGCCGGACGTCGATTGGCTGCCGTAGCTCAGTGGTAGAGCACTCCCTTGGTAAGGGAGAGGTCGAGAGTTCAATCCTCTCTGGCAGCACCATCCCTTCCCTTCGCCAGACCGCCGGTACAGTCCAGACGCTACCCCCTCACGGGCGTGCGCCGGATGTGGTGTGCTTAGCTTCGCCCGAATCGCGGGGCTTGTCTTTACGATTGCGCCGCACGCAGGTTTGACCGACAAATCCGGCAGGTTCATCATGGGAGAGAATCCCCCATCAGCCGGTCATTCCCGCCATGTCCATCCAACCCGAGACATTCCTGCGCGGGCGAGCCCTGGCCGAGGCCCTGCGCGCGCCCGATGTCGATCATCGCGCCGCGATCGAGGCGTTCGTCGAACCCTTCGAAGAGACGGATGGCCTGCTCGCCGCGACGTCGGTGGTCATGTCGCTCGCCGATGCCTTCGTCGGCACGCCGCGCGGCCTCGCGGAGGATGCCGTGCGCGGCTTAGTCGATGCCGCCATCGCCGCCGGCTACAACGCGGAATACAAGGCGCGTATGATGGAAGGCCGCATGTGACATCACATGTGACATCACGCAGGAGGTCACGCGGGGTGACCGGAGGCTGTTAGGGACCGGCGATGTTTGCAATGCAGCTCAGGGCGTTGGGAACGCCGCTCGTCTGGACCGAACTGCCGGACAGGGAACCCGGTCCCGGGGAGATCCGCGTCAAGGTCGCCGCCTGCGGCGTCTGCCGAACCGACCTTCACGTGGTCGACGGCGACCTGCCCTCGCCGAAATTGCCCATCATCCCGGGCCACGAGATCGTCGGCCGCGTCGATGCGCTTGGCGCCGGCGTCACCGATCTCACCATCGGCGAGCGTGTCGGCGTTCCCTGGCTTGGGCATACCTGCGGGACATGTCCTTATTGCGCGAGCGGCCATGAAAACCTCTGCGACGCGCCGCTGTTCACCGGCTACACCCGTGACGGCGGCTTCGCGACCGCCTCCATCGCGGACAGCCGCTATGCGTTTCCGCTCGGGGAGGACGGCGACGACGTCGCGCTCGCGCCGCTTCTCTGCGCGGGGCTCATCGGCTGGCGCGCGCTCGCGATGGCAGGAGACGGCAAGCGCCTTGGCCTCTACGGCTTCGGCGCCGCCGCGCATATCATCGCGCAGGTGGCCGCCTGGCAGGGCCGCACCGTCTATGCCTTTACCCGGCCCGGAGACGTCGCGACCCAGGCCTTCGCCAAGACAATCGGCGCCATCTGGGCGGGAGGATCGGACGAAATGCCGCCTGACCTGCTCGATGCCGCCCTGATTTTCGCCCCGGTCGGCGCCCTTGTCCCGGCCGCGCTGAAAGCCGTCCGCAAAGGCGGCCGCGTCGTCTGCGCCGGCATTCACATGAGCGATATCCCGAGCTTCCCCTATAGCCTCCTGTGGGAGGAACGGCAGATCGTCTCGGTGGCAAACCTCACGCGCCAGGACGGGCTCGACTTCCTGAAGATCGCCCCGCAGGCCGGGATCACCACGACCACAAGCCGCTATCGCCTGGCCGACGCCAATCAGGCGCTCGATGATCTGCGCGCCGGCCGGTTCGAAGGCGCGGCGGTCCTGGTGCCCTAAACAGCGTCCGGCGTCGGCGGCTCGGCGCGCGGCGCGACGGTATGGAGTACGACGGCCTTCTCAACACCTTTCAGGACGACCGGCGAACGCGGATGGAACGCGAACGCGTCCGGCCGAGCGGCCATGACGGCGTCCCGGGTATCCGGACAGACCAGCATCTGCCCCGGTGTGGACGGATCGACCTGCGCGACGATGCGCGCAGCCAGATTGACCGTGGCGCCGAAGATGTCCCCGTCTCGCGGGACCACCGGGCCCGTGGCCAGCCCGGTGCGAACCGGCGGCAACCCGTCCACGGCACCGCGGTCTGCTATGGCAAAACAGGCTTCCAGCGCCGGGATGGCCTCTGGAAAGAGCAGCATCACCCCATCCCCGAGGGCTTTGACAAGCCGCCCGCCATGCCGGGAAACCGCGTCCTGGGCGAGGGCCTCGAGGCGCGACGCATAGTCGGCTGCGTGCTCGTCACCCATCGCCTGGGTCAATGCCGTAAAGCCCGCAAGGTCGATGAAGGCGACCGTGGGCGGCCTGCGGTTGAGCGCTTCACCGAGGCCCGCCTCGCAGAGGACCTCCTGCACGCGCATGACGACATTGTCGAAGACGGCCTCCTCCAGCATGCGCCGCTGGAGCAGGAAAAGCGCGCGGAACCCCAGCCGCTGCAACTGCAGCCGCATCTCCGCGCCGCGCACCAACATGTCGCGGCGCGAGACGCCGGAAGCCAGCATGCGCTCCTCGACTTCGCCGCGAAACAGATCCCGCATCGTCTCGACGCTGCGCCGCACGGATTGGCCGAAAATCCGCAGGACGCGCGCAAGGGCATCATCACCGAGACCAAAGGCCCGCGCGGCGGCGATCAGCGACATCAATTCGATATCGTCCTCACGCAACGGCTGATCCGGCCGCAAGGCCGGCAGGCCGATCGCACTGCGCAATCGCGCGGCGATCCCGGCGTCGAGACCGAGCGACGCCAACAGGTCTTCGCTCCCCCTCGCCGACAGGGAAATGGGCTCGAACATCAGCTGGCCGGCGAAATCCAGGGATAGCAAATCATCCGCGATCGCTGCAGCCAGCACCGTGGTGTCCAGGCCTGCCTCGCGAAGCGCCAGCGCAAGGCGCACCCGGCTGGCATCAGCCGTCGCAAAGGATCCATCCGATGGGGACAGGATGCCCAGCGCAACGAAGTCGGCAATGTCACTGACGTCGCAACCTGCCAGTTGAGCGAGTTCGATCGTCGTGACGGTCGCCATGCAACCCTTACTCCATCGCGGTTCGACGGCGTCACACTAGAGCAAATCCGGCTTGGATTGAATCAGCATTGGATTGGTCAGCAGATGCTGTCCGAGCTGGTGAATTTGCATGTTCATTGGGGAGTGGAGCCAATCCGAAAAAGTCGGACGTACTCCAGGTGGACGGTTCCCAGACGGAAGGCCGGCTTGGAACGCTATTCGGTGATCTTTGTCGAAGGCGGCGCGGAAATCGCCAGGAGATCAAGCGAGCGAACGATGGAGACAAGCGCGAGCACGATGACGACGACCCGGATGATCATCTTGACGCGACCATCGAAGGGCAGGAACCGGACGAGCCAGATAACGAGACCGCAGATCAAGATCGTCACGATCGCATGCGTCAGAACGGTGATGGCCATGCATTGTTCTCCTACCTGGAGCCAATCCGGCTTCGAATGAACAATCTGTTGATTGAATCGGCTGAGGCCATCCAAGCCGGCAACGGGTGAATGGGCGCGTCTAGAGCATAATCCGACCGGAGTGAAACGAGGATCGATAAGATTATGCTTGAAATAAAAGAGGTTAGAGCGCCGATCCGATGCAATCAGATCGAAACGCGCTCTAGCCTGGAGCGCAACAAGTCCCGCAGCAGACGGACGTGCTCGGGGAGAAATCGCGTCAACACCCCGTCGCCAATACGCCCCGTCGCCAATGAAGACGCACGCGCTGCTGTTGGCTACATCGGCCGCATAGGCATCGTGAACGCCCCCATTGGACGTGGAGACGCCGCCACGGCTTTGGGCCGTGCTATACGCCGGGCCGTTGGTTGATGCTTAACGGCGCCTTGGGTCTCTGCGCAACCGCACAGGCACCAGTTTCGTCGCCGGGCGTCGCACGGCGTATGCAAACAGCGCGACTGCGGCGAGATTGATAGCGGCGGCGCTAATCAGATAGCCGATGATATTCATACTTCGATCCCTTACCCACCGCTATATGAACGCCAAGGTAGCGCTTCGGTTCCACGCATCCGATCGCGCGCCTCTTGATCCCGACCTTTTCGCCCTATGCCAGGGACGCGTTGACCTGTCGCTGACTCAGGTCGATGATAGGCGCGCCTTGAGCATTTGACGAGATGGGTTCGCCATCGATGATGCGAAAAGCACGAGTAAAGTCAACGAGGCAGCTAAAATTGGTGCGCGGAGCGCAGCATGTGATGCCGGAAGAGCGGGGCCAGCGACGATCATGACGACAGCCAGCGCCATCATGGCCACCCTGGGGCTCAAACGCCACCCGACTTGCGGGTACGTCCAGGAAACCTATCGCAGCCATCACAGTCTGCCCGCATCATCGCTGCCGGATGGCTATCAGGGCCCGCGTCCGGCGGGGTCGGCTCTCTATTTCATGGTGACGACCGATGCCCATATTGTGATGCACCGCATCCGCGGCGACCAGATCTATCACCACTACCTCGGCGATCCCCTCCAAGTCCTCCTCCTCTATCCCGACGGCACGGGAGAAATACGCGTGGTCGGCCCGGATCTCGAAGCCGGCATGCGGCCGCAGCTTCTCATCCCGGGCGGCACCTTTCACATGTCACGCCTCGAACACCACCAGGGCTTTGCCCTTCTGGGGTCGTCCGAATGGATCGGGGTCGAGCCGCCCGATGTCGAACTGGGCGACTTCGAAGACCTGAGCCGACGCTATCCGGCCATGCGCGACATCATGATGGATTTCATGGCGAGCGCAGGCTCGCCCAGCGGTCCCTTGCGTGAGGCCCTGCGGCATCGCGAGGCCCTGTTGGACGAGGCCTTGAAAGAGACCTTCCCCGGCAGCGATACACCTTCTATCGCTTGACCCCCCGTTCGTCGCCTGATTCAGGGTGACGCGATGGCATCGACCGAGACATTCCCGCCCGACCCGAGACACCAACGATCAAGGCAACGACACAATGAGTTTACCGGATCGCATCCAGGATGCCGCAACCATCCTGGCGGAGGCGCATCGCACCGGCACGGCCATCGAAAGCCTGCCCGCCAACCTGGTCAGCTCAGCCGCGGAAGCCTATGCGGTGCAGGAGCGCGTGGTCCAGCTGCTCGATCAGGATGTCGTCGGCTGGAAGGCCGGCTTCGATGCGGACGGCCAACCGATGTGTGCGCCGATCATGGCCCGGGTCAGCCGCCACGGAGGCCCGGAACTTCCCGTATTCGGCAGCGCGCCCTGCGCCATCGAAGTGGAAATCGCCTATATCCTTGACGCAGACGTGCCCGCGGACGCGCCGGTCGCAGACGCGCAATCCGTCGTCTCGCAGATCGCGCTGGGCATGGAGCTCATCCAGTCCCGCTACCGGGACCGGGCAGCGCAGCCCTTCCTGGCGATGCTCGCGGACGGCCTCGCCAACGGCGGTTACTATCTGGCGGCTCAAAGCCGCTGGGCCGACGCACCGGACCTCAAGGCCATGCATCTGACCGTGATGCGGGATGGCGAGACGATCTGGGACAAGACCGTTGCCCACCCGCAGGTCGATCCCGCAACTCCCCTCAACGCGCTGCTCGCCGCGCCTCCACGCCATTGCGGGGGACTCAGGAAGGGCCAGTTCATCACGACAGGCACGCTGAACGGTGCCCCAACAGTCCCCGTGCCGAGCAGCGTCGCCGCCCTCACGGTCATCGGACCGCTGGCCGCCAAGCTCGTCAAGCGCTAAGCAAGGATCTCGCGCTAAGCAAGGATCTCGCCGGCGGCCGGCCCTTACTTTGTTTCGTCGCCGGCCACATAGGCATTCTGCAGCCGGCGGCTTTCCATCCGGTTGATGGTCGCGATGATGATCGGCAGCAGGACCGCGACCAGCATAAAGCGCGCCAGGTGATGGGCGCCGACGAAGATCGGGTCCAGCCCGAGCAGAAGCGCCAGCACCGTCATGACTTCAAGGCCACCGGGCGCGAAGGCGATGATGGCCGCGGCAAAGGTCACGTCGGCCAGTTGCCAGGAGACCACGGCAAATCCCAAGGCGATCGCGAAGGAAACGACGAAGGATCCGATGGCGGCCGGGAAGGCCGCTATCAGGGCGGGCCGGTTGATGGTGGCGAAGCGCGATCCGACGAAGGCGCCCACCAACACGAGTGACAGCGTATAGAGCGGTACCGGCAACCGGCCCTGCACCAGACCAAAACCATGCGCGAGGACACTGACAACGAGCGCGCCAAGCAGCATCGGCGCAGCGACTTTCAAGCGGTGCAACACCAGCGAAAGCATGAATGACAGCGCCATGATCACGGTGAAGGGCAAGGGTGCCAGCACCTCACCTGTCTGTGGTACCTCTGTTGCGGCGCCCGAGAACACGATGATCATCGGTAGGATCAGTACGAGCACAAAGAGGCGGAAGGATTGCACGACCGCAATCAATCCAACGTTTCCCCCGCGATCCGCTGCAACGGCCATCACCGTCGACAAAGCTCCAGGCGCCGAACCAAGAACCGCGTCAGCCAGGGTCCAGCCCGACCTGCGCTTGAGCCAAAGCGACGTCAGGACCAGCACGCCGACAACCGACAAGGCAAGAAGCAGGAGGCTGACGGGATAGCGGGTCAGTGCGCTGAGCGCTTCGGGAGTGGCCGTCGCCCCCATGCTGAACCCGGCCAGCAGGAAGGCGGTCTCCACCAGAGGCCGCGCCATTGGCACGGAGCGGCGGATGAGACACAGGAAGACGACGGCGCTGACTGGACCTGCCACCCAGGCCGCAGGAACGCCGAGGGTAACAAATAACAGGCCACCGGCTCCGGCCAAGGCGACCTGCGCGACTTGACGCGCGGATGCCAGGAGAACGGAACCGATGCGGGTCATACCATCTCGATGACGAAGGCGCGGTTCAGCGCGCGCAGGGGATAGAAGACCTATCGCGCGTTCTGCAACTGTCCGTCAAACGCTCATGGCGCAACGCGCAGGTGCAGGCCATGCACCGGCTGCAGCCCCGTATGGGCTCCTGGCCAAAGCGCCCTCAGCGCGCCAGGCGCATGAGGGCCGTGGCGAGCCGGCGGGTGGCCTCCTCGAGATCGGCGCTCTTCCGCGCGAAGCACAGCCGGAAGAAGGCCTCGCCCCCCGCACCGAAGGTCGTGCCTGGCGCCAGGCCCACGGCCGCTTCATCGACGAGGACCTTGGCAAAGCGTGCGCTGTCCTCGACACCGTCGACCGAAAAGAACAGGTAGAAAGCGCCCTGCGCAGGTGCAAATCGAACGCGATTGGTTGCAGAAAGGCCCTGCGAGACGATCGCCCGGCCGATCTTGGCACGCTCGAATTGCTCGGCAAAGAAGGCCTCACCCTGGTCCAGCGCGGCGATTGCGGCGCGCTGCATGAAGGCAGCGGTGCCGGACGAGGAATACTGGATCAGATTCTCGATGGTCTGGCCAAGCCGGGGGTTCGCCTCCAGCCAGCCGACACGCCAGCCGGTCATGGCCCAATTCTTCGACATCGTCTGCACGAACACGATGCGGTCTTCATCGTCGATCACGTCGCGGAAAGACGGGGCCGGGGCCGGCGCGTCATAGACAAAGCGCCCGTAGATCTCGTCGGCGATGATCCACAGGCCATGGCGACGCGCCAGAGCGAGGACGGCCGCGATATCCTCGGCGGTGGCCATCCAGCTCGTCGGATTGGACGGCGTGTTGATCACCAGGGCCTTCGTTGCCGGGGTGATGGCCGCAGCGATCCGATCGATGTCGAGAAGCCAGCCCTTGTCGGTGAAGGTCATCGGCACCTCGACCGGCCGCGCGCCGGAAATGCCCACGCCGGCCACGAAATTCGGCCATGCGGGCGTCGGCACGATCACCTCGTCACCGGCGCCCGATACCATGCGGAAGGCTGTCTGCAACGCATGCATGCCACCGCTGGTCACAAAAAAGCGCTCCGGCGAAACCGGGCGGCCATAGATGCGACCGATATAGCGGGCGATCGCCTCACGCAGCTCAGGCAAGCCGCGCTGATAGGTGTAGAAGGTCTCACCGGCGGCGAGCGAGGCGACGGCCGCCTCGGCGATGAAGGACGGGGTCGGCAGGTCCCCCTCCCCGACCCACAGCGGGATCAAACCCTCGCGATGACGACCATAATTGAAGACATCGACGATACCACTGATGGGGGCCTCGATGGCCTCGCGTCGAAGAGAGGAAATAAGGCTGTCCGTTTCGATCATGGCTGTAACCAGTCGCCTCGCGTGTTCCCGGCGCCGTCCCCGACGGCACAAGCGCACTCCACGGCAAGCTCTTAGCGCGGATCAGCGGCCAGAAACCATCAAATCTCGCGATCTATTGACCGCCATTTGTGATCAATCGTCTCGTAGACACGGCATGATCCATGCAGAATCCGCAGCCTCGACCGCAGCGCGCGCGTCCTTGCCGCAGGAGAGCGTGGGGGCGTCGAACGCAACCTCTTGAAGGTTGGCGGCAAGCCGGGGAAGCGCCATAGTGCGCCACCGGCCTGCTTGCGGCGCATGCCGTCCGCCGACCCGTGTAGATGTCTGGAAACGGAGTGGTTGATTGCAGTTTCGCCTCGTAGCCATCGCCTGTCTCGCGGCCCTGGTCGCGCCCTTCTCCGCGGCAAAGGCTGAAATGAGCTGGCGGCACGGATTGTCCCTGGTGGGCGAGCCGAAATACCCGCAGGGCTTCGCGCATTTTGACTACGTGAACCCTTCGGCGCCCCAGGGCGGCACGCTACGCCTTGGCTCCATTGGCGGCTTCGACAATTTCAACCTCGCCTTGACAGGCCTGAAAGGGGAGCTCGAGATCGGCATCAGTCGCATCTACGATACGCTCATGACGTCGAGCCTCGACGAGATCAGCAGCGAATACGGGCTGGTGGCGGAGAGCGTGAGTTATCCCGACGACATATCTTCAGTGACCTTTCGCCTGCGGCCCCAGGCCCGCTTTCACGATGGCACGAAGATGACTCCGGAGGACGTCATCTTCTCCTTCGAGACCCTGAAAGCGACCAGCCCAATGTACATGGCCTATTGGCGCAATGTGGCGAAGGCGGAGGCGACCGGGCCAAACGAGGTGACCTTCACCTTCGACGAGAAGGGGAACCGCGAGCTGCCGCTCATCGTCGGCCAGCTCACCGTGCTGCCCAAACACTGGTGGCAGGGCAAGACCGCCAACGGCACGCCGCGTGATGTCACCGCGACGACGCTGGAACCGCCGCTCGGCTCGGGCCCTTACCGCATGAAGACCTTCGAGGCGGGGCGCTATGCGGTCTACGAGCAGGTGGCCGACTACTGGGCGAAAGACCTGCCGGTGAACAGGGGCACGAACAATTTCGGTGAGATCCGCTACGACTATTTTCGTGACGCGACCGTCTTGTTCGAGGCCTTCAAGGGCGATCGCATCGACTGGCGGCGCGAGAATGTCATCCGCAACTGGATGACCGCCTACGATTTTCCGGCCGCCCGCGACGGCCGCATCGTCCGCGAGGAATTTCCCATCCGCAATCTCGGCATCATGCAGGGAATGGTCTTCAACCTGCGCCGGGAGAAATTCCAGGATATCCGCGTCAGGCGGGCCTTCAACTACGCGTTCGATTTCGAGGAACTCAACCGCACGATCTTCTTCGATCGCTATGAGCGCATCAATTCGTTCTTCTTTGGCACCGAACTCGCTTCGAGCGGCCTGCCGCAGGGGCGCGAGCTCGAACTCCTCAACGCGGTGAAGGACAAAGTGCCGCCGGAGGTTTTCACCACCCCTTACGCCAATCCCGTCGGCGGCACCACGGAGAAGAAGCGCGACAACCTGCGCACGGCGCTGGGACTTTTGCGCGAGGCGGGCTACGAGCTGAAGGGCACCCGGCTCGTCGATGCAAGAACCGGCACGCCGTTTACGATGGAAATCCTTGGCTACGATCAGACGATGGAGCGCTGGGCGGCGCCCTTCAAGGCCGCGCTCGAACGTCTTGGTATCGGGGTGAGCCTGCGGATCGTCGACGCGGCCCAATACCAGAACCGGCTGCGCAGCTTCGATTTCGATGCGACGGCGACGTTGTTTCCGCAATCCCTGTCACCCGGGAACGAGCAGCGGGATTTCTGGGGTTCGCACGCGGCAGACCAGCCTGGCTCCTACAATCTTGCCGGTATCAAGAACCCGGCCGTCGACGCGCTGATCGAGCAGATCATCTATGCCAAGACCCGCGAGGAACTGGTGGCGGCCACGCATGCGCTCGACCGCGTGCTCCTGTGGAGCGCCTATGTCGTTCCTCAATACTACTTCATGAAGGAACTGACGGCACGCTGGGATCGCTTCGACCATCCCAAGACCATGCCCTATTTCGGCGGAGCCGCCTTCCCAACCGTGTGGTGGTCGAAGGCTGCCGCCGCAGCCAACGATAACAGCAGGGTGGGGAGAAACCCGTGAGCAGAAGCTTTGTCCATCTCACCCGGCGCGGCCTCATTCAGGCGGGATCGGCATTCGCCGGCGCGACGCTCGCGGCACGCTCCGGGCTCGCCCAGACCGGGAACGGCGCCACCGGCGGGACGGCGGAAGCCGGCGAGATCACGCGCCATGGTCTCTCTGCGTTCGGAGATCTGCTGTATCCCGCCGATTTCAAACATTTTTCCTATGTGAATCCTGAGGCCCCGAAAGGCGGCACGCTTTCGCTGCAGCTCAAGCAGAGCATCGGCAACCAGGCCTTCGACACCTTCAACACGTTGAACGTCTACGTGCTGAAAGGCGACGGCGCGGCCGGTGTGCCGGAGACCTTCGACACCCTGATGGCGACGAGCCAGGACGAACCGGACGCGCTCTACGGCCTTCTGGCCCATTCCGTCCATGTCTCGGCCGACAAGCGCACCTACAGCTTCCTGCTGCGGCGCGAGGCCCGCTTCCATGACGGCTCGCCGGTCACCGCCCATGATGTAGCCTTCTCCATGGCCGTGCTCAAGGACAAGGGACATCCGACATTCCGCGCCCTCCTGACCGAGCTTGAGGAGGTGAGGGCCGACGGAGACTATACGGCGGTGGTCAGGCTCTCGCCGCGGCATAACCGCGATCTCCATCTGATGATCGCGACCCTGCCCGTCTTCTCCAAGGCCTATTGGGATAAACGCGACTTCGAGGCGGCGACGCTGGAAGCGCCGCTCGGCTCGGGGCCGTACCGCGTCGGTCGCTTCGAGCAGGGCCGCTTCATCGAGTTGCAGCGGGTCGCCGATTACTGGGGGCGCGACCTGCCGGTCAATGTCGGGCACAACAATTTCGACCGCATCCGCTACGACTATTACCGCGATCGCGAGGTCGCCTTCGAGGGCTTCAAAGCCGGCACCTACAACTTCAACGAGGAATATACGGCGCGGATCTGGGCGACGGGCTATGATTTCCCGGCCTTTCGCCAGGGGCGCGTGAAGCGCGAGAAGCTCGAGAGCGGCGCTGCCATCCCGACACAGGGCTGGCACTTCAACCTGCGCCGCGAGATGTTCGCGGATCCGCGGATCCGTGAGGCAATCGGACTGGCATTCGATTTCGAATGGACGAATGCCAATATCATGTTCTCCTCCTACAAGCGCCTGACCTCCTATTTCCAGAACTCGGACAATACGGCGCAAGGCCTGCCCTCGCCGGAGGAGCTGGCGCTTCTCGAGCCTTTCCGCGACAAGCTGCCGGCGGACGTCTTCGGCGAGCCCTTCACGCCGCCGGTCTCCGACGGCTCCGGCTCCGATCGAAACCTTCTCCGCCGGGCGGACCAACTCTTGCGGGAGGCCGGCTGCAAGCGCGAGGGCGCCATCCTGCGCCTGCCGAACGGCAAGCCTTTCGAGATCGAGTTTCTTGATTCAACGCCGGTCCTGCAGCCGCACACGCAGCCCTTCCAGGCCAATCTGAAGCGCCTCGGCATCAACGCCCGCTCACGCATCATCGATGCCGCGCAATACCAGCGGCGCACCAACGATTTCGATTTCGACATCGTCTCCAGCGCACTGGGCGGCAGCCTGACGCCAGGCGATTCGCTCCGCGTTATCTATGGCTCCGAGGCGGCACGAACTCCCGGCTCGCGCAACTTCAGCGGCATCGAGAACCCGGCGATCGATCATCTCATCGACGTCATCGGCAATGCCAGGAGCCGCGACGACCTCAAGGTCGCCTGCCGGGCGCTCGACCGTGTGTTGCGCGCCGGCCGCTACTGGGTACCCATGTGGTACCGCTCAGAGCGATGGCTTGCCTATTGGGATGTCTTTTCCCGACCTGGGACGATGCCTAAACATTCTACGGGCGCGCCGGATACATGGTGGTATGACGAGGAGAAAGCCAAGCGAATCGGGGCGAAGGGATGAGCTTGATGACCAGGCGAGGGCGGCAGTTCCAGCGAGCAGCCATGACGGCGAAGGTCGCACGCTGAATGCTGGCCTATATCGCCCGCCGCATCCTCCTCATGATCCCGACGATCCTCGGGATCATGCTGATTTCCTTCATTCTCGTGCAATTCGCCCCCGGCGGCCCGGTCGAGCGCATCCTCGCCCAATTGCAGGGCACGGATGCGGGTGCGCTCTCGCGCATCGGAGGGGGCGGTGGGGATTTCGGCAGCCAGGGCGGAGCCGGCGGCGGCTCGTCGAACTATCGTGGCGCCCAGGGGCTCGATCCGGCCTTTATCGCCCAGCTTGAAAAGCAGTTCGGTTTCGACAAGCCGGCCCACGAGCGCTTCCTGAAGATGCTCGGCGACTACGCCACCCTCGATTTCGGCAAGAGCTATTTCCGCGACGTCCCCGTCATCGATCTCATCAAGGAGAAATTGCCCGTCTCCATTACGCTCGGCTTGTGGATGACGATCCTGTCCTATGCGATCTCCATCCCGCTCGGCATATCCAAGGCCGTCCGGGATGGCTCGCGCTTCGATATCTGGACCTCGGTGGTCGTCATCATCGGCTATGCCATTCCGAGCTTCCTCTTTGCCATTCTCCTGATCGTGCTCTTCGCCGGCGGCTCGTTCTGGCAGATCTTTCCCCTGCAAGGGCTCGTCTCCGAGAACTGGGCGAGCCTCAGCTGGCCTGAGCGTATCCTCGACTATTTCTGGCATATCACGCTGCCGATCACGGCCATGGCGCTCGGCGCCTTCGCGACCTCCACGCTTCTGACGAAGAACTCGTTCCTCGACGAAATCCGCAAGCAATATGTGCTGACGGCACGCATGAAGGGGCTGACGGAGCGACAGGTGCTCTACGGCCATGTCTTCCGCAATGCCATGCTGATCGTCATCGCGGGCTTCCCCGGCGCCTTCATCTCGGCCTTCTTTGCGGGCTCGCTCCTCATCGAGACCATCTTCTCCCTGGATGGGCTGGGGCTCCTGTCCTTCGAGTCCATCGTCAACCGCGACTATCCCGTCGTCTTTGCCAATCTCTTCATCTTCTCCCTGCTCGGCCTCGTGGTGAACCTCATTTCCGATCTCACCTACACATGGATCGATCCGCGCATCGACTTCGAGACGCGGGAGGTTTGACGATGCCGAGATCGATGCCGAGATCCTGGCAATATCCGGAAGCGGTCATCAAGCCGGTTGCCGTGCACCGCGTCGCGCGCCTTGCCATCGGAGGTATGACGGCGAAAGATGTCCGCGTTTCCCCCTCTCCCCGGCCGGGAGAGGGCTGGAGCGAGGGCGGGCGATGAACGAAGCGGCCCTTCCCCGCGAAATGCCGGCGCCGGCACAGCGCCTCGCCCCGCCATTGCCGCGCCGCGGCGGGCTCCTCAATCTCTCGCCGATCAACCTGCGCCGGCTCGCCAATTTCAAGGCCAACCGCCGCGGCTACTGGTCGTTCTGGATCTTCGCCGTCGTCTTCGTGGTGACGCTGTTCGCGGAATTCATCGCCAACGACCGGCCCATCATCGCCTTCTACAAGGGCGAACTTCTGTTTCCGGTCTTCGTGGATTACCCGGAAGAGAAGTTCGGCGGGTTCCTGGCGCAGACCGACTACCGTGCGTCCATCATCGCCGACGAGATCAAGGCGAACGGCTGGATGATCTGGCCGCCGATCCGCTTCACCTATTCCACCCACAATCTCGACCTGCCGGTGCCGGCGCCCTCGCCGCCGACCTGGATGCTGACCGACGCCCAGTGCCGCCCCATCGCCGAACGAACCGGCGGCAGCACGTGCTGGGATATCGAGTGGAACTGGCTCGGCACGGATGACCAGGGCCGCGATGTCCTCGCCCGCATCATCTACGGCTTTCGCCTGTCGGTGCTGTTCGGGCTCACGCTCGCAATCATCTCGTCCGTCGTCGGCATCATCGCGGGCGCCGTTCAGGGCTATTTCGGCGGCTGGACCGACCTCGTCCTGCAACGGATCATCGAGATCTGGAACTCCATCCCCTCGCTCTATCTGCTGATCATCATATCGGCGGTGATCACACCGGGGTTCTTCGTACTCCTCGGGATCCTGCTGC
This sequence comes from Chelatococcus asaccharovorans, assembly GCF_003201475.1. Taxonomy (GTDB): domain Bacteria; phylum Pseudomonadota; class Alphaproteobacteria; order Rhizobiales; family Beijerinckiaceae; genus Chelatococcus; species Chelatococcus asaccharovorans. Next base: position 256,303 of record NZ_QJJK01000011.1, read on the forward strand.
TGTTCTCCTGGGTGGCGCTCGTCGGCGTGGTCCGCGCGGAATTCCTGCGCGCGCGCAATTTCGAATATGTGCGGGCTGCGCGGGCGCTGGGGCTCTCCAACATCACCATCATGTTCAAGCACCTGCTGCCGAATGCGATGGTGGCGACGCTGACCTTCCTGCCCTTCATCCTCAACGGCTCCATCACGACCCTGACCTCGCTCGATTTCCTCGGCTTCGGCCTGCCGCCGGGCTCGCCCTCGCTGGGCGAGCTCCTGAACCAGGGCAAGGCCAATGTGCAGGCCCCGTGGCTCGGCCTGTCCGGCTTCTTCGTCATCGCCTTCATGCTGTCGCTGCTGATTTTCATCGGCGAGGCGGTGCGCGACGCCTTCGATCCGCGCAAGACCTATACATGAGGCCGCCCGGATGACCGCCAACGCCACATCCGCGCAAGGCCCCCTGCTCTCCGTCGAGGATCTGTCGGTCGCCTTCCGGCAGGACGGCAAGGAGACGCTGGCCGTCGATCACGTCTCCTTCACGATCGCACCGGGCGAGACGGTCGCGCTCGTCGGTGAGTCGGGCTCGGGCAAGTCCGTCACCGCCTTGTCGATCCTGAGGCTCCTCGCCTATCCCGCAGCGCGCCATCCATCCGGCCGCATCCTCTTCAAGGGCCGCGACCTCATGGCGCTCAACGAGGATGAATTGCGGCAGGTACGCGGCAACGACATCACCATGGTGTTCCAGGAGCCGATGACTTCGCTCAATCCGCTCCACACCATTGAGCGCCAGATCGGCGAGATTTTGCGGCTGCACAAGGGATTGAGCGGCACGGCCGCGCACAGGCGCATTCTCGAATTGCTCGAACTCGTCGGCATCCGCGATGCGGAAAGCCGGCTCGATGCCTATCCCCACCAGCTCTCGGGCGGGCAGCGCCAACGCGTGATGATCGCCATGGCGCTCGCCAATGAGCCCGATCTCTTCATCGCGGACGAGCCGACCACCGCGCTCGACGTGACGGTGCAGGCGCAGATCCTCAAGCTTCTGGCGGACCTGAAAAGTCGTCTTGGCATGGCGATGCTGTTCATCACCCACGACCTTGGCATTGTCCGCAAGATCGCCGACCGCGTCTGCGTGATGACCGGTGGGCGGATCGTCGAGGCCGGGCTGGTCGAGGAGATCTTCACGCGGCCGCAACACCCCTATACGCAGAAGCTTCTCGCAGCGGAACCCAAGGGGGAGCCGCACCGCGCCGATCCCGCAGCGCCCATCGTCGTGGAAGCCGGGCCGGTGAAGGTCTGGTTCCCCATCAAGCAGGGCTTCCTGCGGCGGACCACGGGTTATGTGAAGGCCGTCGACGGCATTTCGCTAACCGTGCGCGAGGGAGAGACCGTCGGCGTGGTCGGCGAATCCGGCTCGGGCAAGACGACGCTCGGCCTCGCTTTGCTCCGGCTCATCCGGTCCGAAGGCCCCATCGTTTTTCTTGGCAACCGCATCGACGGCCTGTCCTCGCGCGCGGTGAAACCGCTGCGCCGCGACATGCAGGTGGTATTCCAGGACCCTTATGGGTCGCTCTCGCCGCGCATGTCCGTCGCCGAGATCGTCGAGGAAGGCCTCCTCGCGCAGAAGCGCGGGCTCAGCTATGAGGATCGCCGCGAGGTCGTCGCCCGCGCGCTCATCGACGTCGGGCTCGATCCCGCGACGATGGATCGCTATCCGCATGAATTCTCCGGCGGGCAGCGCCAGCGCATCGCGATCGCCCGCGCCATGGCGCTCGAGCCGCGCTTCATCGTGCTCGATGAACCGACTTCGGCGCTGGACATGTCGGTCCAGGCCCAGATTGTCGACCTCCTGCGCGCCTTGCAGGATGCGAAGAAGCTTGCCTATCTCTTCATCAGTCACGATCTGAAGGTCGTGCGGGCACTCGCCTCGTCGGTCATCGTCATGCGCGATGGCGTCGTCGTCGAGCAGGGCGATGCGCAGAGCCTTTTCGCCAACCCGCGTGAAGACTACACCAGGGCGCTGTTCGCCGCTGCGTTCTCGCTGGACACGGCAGACGGCAGCGCGGTGCGGGAGTAGGAAGCCGCCCGTGGGTTCCGTGTAAGGTCGGATGGTCGAATCCGGCACATGCCTCGGCCCCGGCCAGCGCTGATCCCTCCCCCATTGGGGGGAGGGGGCCTCGCCCCAGCGAGGCCGGGTGGGGTCACCAGGCCGGGAGCCATGCTCCGCGGGCCGTGCAATTGTTGCTCTCTGCCGGTCCGGTCAGCATCAGGTCGCCCCCACCCGGCGCCTGCGGCGCCACCCTCCCCCTTCAGGGGAGGGATCAGCGCGGCGCACGCGAGGGCCAGCAGGGCGGAAATCGAAATAGCAAGGGCGAGCTCCGCCGCTCCGTGTCATTCCCGGCGAAGGTCGCAGGCCAGAGGGATGGGGAACCCGACCCGCATGACGCCGCCCCCCGGACGGGCATGAAATCGTCCCTTTCATCGCGATGTTAAACGTCGCGTTCATCATGCCTTTGCCAAACACGCATCCGCGCGTATGGTCCTGTCTGCGATGAACGTTCACGTTTCTTGCTGTCACAACAAGTGGTGCCCATGTTTCCAAAGCCCCGGACGTCCCTCACCCCCAATACCTATGACTACGAGTCGCTGCCGCTGGTGAAGCCGACGGGCTTCCGCGAATACGACGCGCGCTGGTTGTTCCAGAAGGAAATCAACCTCATGGGGGTGCAGGCGCTGGGCATCGGCCTCGGCACGCTTCTGCACGAGCTCGGCACCAAGCCGGAAATCGTCACCGGGCACGACTTCCGCGGCTATTCCTCCTCCATCAAATATGCCCTCATCTCCGGCCTCATGGCGGCCGGCATCAAGGTCAAGGACATTGGCCTCGCCATGTCGCCGATGGCCTATTTCGCCCAGTTCGATCTCGACGTGCCGGCGGTCGCCATGGTCACCGCCTCGCACAACGACAATGGCTGGACCGGCGTGAAGATGGGCGCCCAGCGCCCCGTGACCTTCGGTCCCGAGGAGATGGGCCGGCTGAAGGAGATCGTCCTATCCGGAGATCTCAAAACGCGGGACGGCGGGGGCTACGAGTTCATCGAGAATTTCCCTGCCCGTTACATCGCCGACCTGACCAACCGGCCGAAGCTCAAGCGCCGCCTCAAGGTCATCGCCGCCTGCGGCAACGGTACGGCTGGCGCCTTCGCGCCGCAGATCCTCGAGGCGATCGGCTGCGAAGTCGTGCCGCTCGACACCGAGCTCGACCATTCCTTCCCGCGCTACAACCCCAACCCCGAGGACATGAAGATGCTTCATGCCATGGCGGACAAGGTGCGCGAAGTCGGCGCGGACGTGGCGCTCGGCTTCGATGGCGACGGCGACCGCTGCGGCGTGGTCGACAATGAGGGTGAGGAAATCTTCGCGGACAAGATCGGCGTGATGCTGGCGCGCGACCTCTCCACGCTCCATCCCGGCTCCACCTTCGTGGTCGACGTGAAATCCACCGGGCTCTTCGTGACCGACCCCGTGCTCATCAAGAACGGCGTGAAGGCGGACTACTGGAAGACCGGCCACAGCTATATCAAGCGCCGGGTGCGTGACCTCGACGCGCTCGCCGGCTTCGAGAAATCCGGCCACTTCTTCTTCAATGCTCCTGTCGGCCGCGGCTATGACGATGGCCTCGTCACGGCGCTTGCCGTCTGCGACATGCTCGACCGCAACCCCGGCAAGTCGATGGCCGACCTCTATCGCGAGGTGCCGAAGACCTGGGGCACGCCGACCATGGCCCCGCACTGCGCCGACGAGGTGAAATACGAGGTGGCCAATCGCGTCGTGAAGCGCTTCGAAGCCATGCATGCCGCTGGCGAGACCGTCGCCGGCCAGCCGATCCGCGATCTTATCACGGTCAATGGGGTGCGCGTCGTCTCGCAGGACGGCACCTGGGGCCTGGTGCGCGCATCTTCCAACAAGCCGGAACTCGTCGTCGTCATCGAGAGCCCGGTGTCGGAAGCGCGCACGCGCGAGATGTTCAAGGCGATCGACGACGTGCTTCGCGAGAATCCGGAGGTTGGCGCCTATAACCAGACCTTCTGACGGACCGGGCCGAACAGGCACGGCCGACGGAATGGTCAGCCAACCCCGCACCCAAGCCGGAAAGCCGCCCATCGCCGCTTTCCGGCCATCAAGGGGAACTGGCCATGGATACTGAACGAGAGGTTGCCAGCCACTACAGCCGCGAAGGCCTCGAAGCCTCCATTCTGGATGCGCTCCGGGCGACCGGCGCGGATATCGACAATCTGTCATCCGCCGACCTTCGCGGGGCTGACGAATTCCACCTCGGCTGGCATGCGGCAACCGCCGCCCTTGCAAGCGACCTTGGGCTGACAAAGGGCGAGCACGTGCTCGATGTCGGTTCGGGGATTGGCGGGCCGGCTCGCTATTTCGCCGAAACCTGCGGCTGCATCGTATCCGGCATAGACCTCACCGAAGATTACGTCACCGTCGCGACGGCCTTGACGCAGCGATGCGGCCTCAGCGACAAGGTATCGTTCACCCAGGCGAGCGCACTCGCGCTGCCCTTCCCGTCCGGCCACTTCGATGCCGCGACGCTCATCCATGTGGGAATGAACATTCCCGACAAGACCACGCTTTTTTCGGAGATCCGCCGGGTCTTGAAGCCGGGCGGCCGATTTGGCGTTTATGACGTCATGCGCCTGGACGATGTGGAGCTGCCGTTCCCTATGCCCTGGGCGCAGACGAGCGCAACAAGCCATGTCGAGCGTCCCGATACCTATCGCAATGCCCTTGAGGACGCCGGCTTCGTCATTACCGCGGCGCATGATCGCTCCGCGCTGGCGCTCGATCTCGCAAAAGCCATGCGGGCGAAGGTTGCTAAAGACGGCGCGCCGCCGCTCGGCCTGCACCTGCTGATGGGCCCGGCCGGTGGGCAGCGTATGGAGAATGTGCTGGGCGCCCTGCAAAGGGGGCATATCGCTCCTGTCGCGCTGATTGCGCGCGCGATTTAGACGGAAAACCCCGAAGCCTTGAGCGCATCGGCGAAGAGCTCCGGCTTCCTGAACAGATGGGCGGTAAAGCCCATCGCCTGCGCCGTCGCGATATTGTCCGGGTTGTCGTCGACGAACAGGCATTCCGCCGCCGTAAGCCCGTTCTGCTCCAGGAAGAGCGAGAAGATTGCAGGGTCCGGCTTGACGAGCCGGACCTCGCCGGAAACCACGATGCCATCGAAGTCGGCAAGAAACGGAAAGCGCTCCCGCGCGATCGCAAATTTGTCCGCTGAGAAATTGGTGATGGCGTAGGTCGGCACACCCGTGCTCCGCAGGGCGCCGAGCAAGGCGACGGTCCCGTCGATCGCATGCGGCACCATCTCACTCCAGCGCGTATCGAAAGCAGCGATTTCCGCGCCCCAATCCGGGAAGAGCGCGGTCCGCTCGGCGACAGCCTCGGACCAGGGACGGCCGCGATCCTGCTCCAAATTCCAGGCAGGCGTACAGACCTCGGCGAGGAATTGCTCCATGCGTGCCTCGTCGGCGGCGAAGATCTTGCGATAGAGATGCCGCGGGTCCCACTCGATAAGAACCGCGCCGACGTCGAAGACGACGACACGTGGTCGGGATCGTTCAGCCCGCATCGTCACAATCGTCCATCCCTGCAGCGACCTCGTTGCCGAATGACCGCGCCGGCTATGACCTGCGCAGCTTGAATGGCATTCCCGCAGCGCGCAGGTTTGCCGCCTCGCTCTAGCGGAAACGGGGGCGACATTCCACCTGTTTGCGCAAAGCTATTGATAAACGGTCCCGTTGCTGATGATGCGCGCTATGCGTGGGACGACGCGCGGCGCCATCGCGCGCGTCTCGCGCATGGTGAGCACGCCATCGCGAAAGGCCGTGATGGGAAAGCCGAGCGAGCGCAACACGGCAGCCCAGCCGTCGAAATAGGGATAGGTGACGTCTCCGACGATCAATGAGGAGTTCCGTATGGCGAGGCCTGCCGCACCGGCGGGAAAGGTGTAGACGTCCCCAGGCACAAGGGCTGCCCCGCTGCGGTTCGCATCGCTCCAGACCACCTTGGCGACACCATTGCTGTCGATATAGATGCTGGAGAGCACCAGGGTCACTCCCCCCGTCGCATAGGGCGCGAGAACCGCCCGCGCGGCACTGAAGACCAGATCACGCTCGCTGTCGGAGAGTATCTGCACGCGCGCCGTCAGGTCGGCGAGCGTATGCGCCACGATGGAGACCTTGCGGTTAAGGGCGACGCCGTTGGTAATGACGACGAAACCGATATAGATGAGCGCCATGACCGGCATGACAAGCGCGAATTCAATCGCCGCCACGCCGTCTCTTGAGCGGGTGAAAGAACCGCACTTATGCCAAGTCGGCCGCAGCTTGCAATGCCATGGTCCAGTCACTCGAATGGCTCCGTCCGGAAGGCAGCTGTCGCCATGATCAGGCGATTGCCGTTGGCGAGATTGGCGAGGGCCGGATTGCCGAAGGCGACAAACACGGGCAGTTCGAGCGCGGCACGCACGAGGACGATCTGGTTGGCGCTGCTGCGCTGGTAGCCGAAGCCGGAGACATCGACGGCCCCATCGCGGATTGGCATGTTCAGGTCCGCCTGGTTAAAACTCGACAGAACGCGGACGTCGAGGTGGAGGTTCGCCTGGCATTCGCTGACCCCCACCATCACGATCGGCCCGCCGTCGCAGATGCTGTCGCGCAGGCTTGTCAGGCGCGCAGCGTCGCTGATGCCGGCCGACTGCGAGCGGCCGGTCAAGACGAGGCGCGCGCCTTCGTCGACATTGGTCTCGAGGACCTGCTGCGCCCAGAAGATCAGCGCTGTCTGGATAATGGCGAAAGCAAGCGCGAGGAAAATCGGCGCGACCATCGCAAGCTCGATGGCGGTCACGCCGCCCGTGTCGCGCGCGAACGCGCCAGCCCCCCAGCGGCGGCCGCGACAATCCGGCAAGCAGGAGGCGTCCTCCCGACTATTTCCCCGCAGCGAGGGCATTGCGATCCTCGATCTGGCCTTTCAATGTTCGGAACGCCTCCGTGTCGTCACCGATGGCCAGCGTCGGCTCGCAGCTTGGCGCACAGATAAAGCTCTGCCGCTGCCGGCCATGCTGCACCATCACAATTCCATCGCGCGATGCCTCGACACGCAACTGCGATTCCCCAACGACGGCACCTTGCGCATCAAGAGCAATGACATTCGTGATGCCGAAACTCTTGCCCGTGACGACAAGGACGTTGTTCTTCTGCAGGGAGACATCGGCGACCGACGGGTTGCCCACGACCACGGTCTGCGCATTCTCGGGCAGGCGCACGATCCTGGCCTGGTTGGTCCTGACACTGATCGTCTCCATCGGCGCGGCACACAGGTCATCGCCTCCCGCTATGATCGCGGCGCCCAAAGCGATGAGGCACGTCGCGATGGCCCTGTCACTACGCATCAGGGGCATGGAAGACGCGAACCTTCGCAGTCTATCCCCAATCGATATGTCGGACCGCAGGTCGATCCGCGTCCTGTGGCGAGCCTCAGGCGGGCAAAGCTTGTGCATCTCTCGCGCCCCTTGGGCAAATGCGGATAGCAGGAAACCTACTTTATGAACAATGAACGTTCACCTAATCATCGCGCGGCCACTTGATCGATACCGCCCATCAACCCCATAAAGCAGGCCTCTATGGGCGAAAATCAGAAATATTAAAACAACAAATATAGATCTTGAAGTAGAACTTATTCTGATAAATAATTCACAATTACTGATTCTATATAACTTTTTATTATAAATCCATTCTTGACCATACGATAAGAACGGAAAACTCTGTATGTCTTTTTCCCGGAATTTAACTGAGGCGCAATGGTTGAGGTGCTACGGTTGGCCATGGTTCCGATGGCGCCAAACAAAGAGAGGCGTTTGATGATGAGAACCTGGTGCAAGGAGCAGTAGGTATGACGATGTTGTTTTCACGTTTCATTCAAGACGAAACCGGCGCAACCGCCATTGAATACGGCCTGATCGCGGCGCTCGTGGCTGTCGCCATCATTGGCGCCCTCACGCAGCTTCAAGGTGGGCTGACCGCATTGTTCAATGGCATCGGAACGCGGCTGTCGACGGAAGCGGCCAACGCAACCGGCGGCTAATTGCCAAATCGAAGGCAAGACCCCGCAATCCGGCCTACAACGCCTCGCGGGTTGGCAAGACCATGCAAAGCGGTCGCGAACTGCCTGTCGGCGGCGCGACCGCTTTTCGCGTTTACTCCACATAAAATCGAATATCCATTGCCGAATATATAATAATCGATCATTTCGTATAACGAATGAGCTTGCTATGACAATAGCTTTTCTCCTGATCGCATTTCCACTTCTCGTGATATTTGCGGCAGTCAACGATATCATGACAATGACGATACCCAATCGCATCCCCATGGCTCTCGTCATCAGCTTTGCCCTGTTCGCTCCCACCGTGGGGCTGCCCGCCATGACGATCGGCCTCCACGCGACGACCGCCATGCTCGTGCTCGCGGTGACCTTCGGCTTTTTCGCTTGCGGCTGGATCGGCGGAGGCGACGCGAAACTTGCGGCCGCAGCGGCACTCTGGTTCGGCCCGACCCTGCCGTTGCTGGACTTTGCTCTCCTGACATCGCTGATCGGCGCTGCCCTCACCCTGACACTCCTCGCCGCGAGGCGCCTGCCGCTCCCTGTCTTCGCTGAGACATGGACTTGGGCACGTCGTCTCCACGCGATCAGCGCCGGTGTTCCGTACGGGGTCGCCCTCGCCGCAGCGGCCCTGATCGTCTATCCCGATAGCGCGCTCTGGAAAGCCACAATGGGCTTATAGACAATGTATATATTTATAGATTTACTTATTTCCCCTGGCATTCTGCGCAATATGCAACTCCACTTCCGCCAAAAAGCGATATTTCGTTCGGGCGATATTCTTATTCTATTAGCCATAAATTGACGTTTACGGCGCACAAAGGAAGAATAGCTTTTGCGTGCGGTCATCGCTGGCGCGTTCCAGCCAGATGTTCATGGCCTATCGTGGTCAGTCGGTCGGCATGTGCTTTGTCGGGTGGCCTGTTGCGGCGGTCTCTTTGCAGACCGGCTGCCCCCCGGATCATGCTTCGGCGTATTGTTGGATTGTGGCGGCAATGAAATCAGCACGTTTCGTCGTTCTTGGCATAGCGGTGGCGGCTGGCGTTTCGGCCGCGTATCTCGCGCATGGATCATCCACAACACCAGCCCCCGTGCCTCCGACCCAGCCGGCCCTGCAGACCGTCGATGCCCTGGTGGCTGCGAGCGATATTGGCATGGGTGGAACATTGAAGGCGAACAGCCTTCGCTGGCAGGCCTGGCCGGCGGAGAGCCTCCCCTCCTACGCGATCACGAAGCGCGACACCCCGGATGCGACGACGGAATTCACCGGCACGATCGCGCGCACCAGCATGGGCGGCGGCGATCTCATACGCCGGGAGAATCTGATCAAGGCGAACGGCTCCGGCTTCATGTCCGCCATTCTTCCATCGGGCAAGCGGGCCGTGGCGGTGGCCATCGACAGCCGCGGCAGCAGTTCTGCGGGCGGCTTCATTCTGCCCAATGATCGCGTCGACGTCATCCGCACCTACCGCGGCGAACAACAGGGCAGCAACGAGACGATCTTGGCCCAGACCATCCTGCAGAACATTCGCGTGCTTGCCATCGGCCAGACCGTCCAGGAGAAGGCGGGGGAACGTGTGGTGAGCGGCGAGAATGCGACGCTCGAGGTTGATCCCCGCCAGGCCGAAATTCTGGCGCGCGCCCAGAAGAGCGGGCAACTCTCGCTCGTGCTGCGCTCGCTCACGGACGCCAACGCTGCGGCTATCGAGGACGATCCGAACGACGGCATGACAGTCGTCCGTTTCGGCGTCGCGTCCCAGATCGGGGGGCGCTGAGAACATGTCCATTGCGCTTGACCCGATCCCCGTGCCCGCGCCCCCCCCTGTCCGCCGCCGGCGGACTGACGAGGGACGACGCACATTACGGCCCATGGTCATCGCCATGCTCGCGGCCCTGCTGCTGCCTGCAAATCCGGCCTCGGCGGACAACGGCCTCAGGCCCGGCTTCAGCCTCGAGCCAGCGCAGATCCGGCGCATCGACCTGTCGATCGGGCGGTCGACGGTCATCAACCTGTCGCGCGACGCCAAGGAAGTCTTCGTCGCGGACCCCAAAGTCGCGAATGCCGTCGTGCGTTCAGCGCGCAAGCTCTTCATCATCGGCGCCGGCGACGGCGCGACCTCGATCATCGCGCTGGATGCCAACGGCCAGCAGCTTGCCTCCATCGACATTACCGTTGGCCGCGACATGAATGTCCTGCGGCAGACCATCAAAGCGGTGGCGCCGCATGCAACGGTGGAAGCACGCGCGGTCGGCGAATCCATCCTGCTCACCGGCTCCACCAGTTCGGCGGTGGAAGCCCAGCAGATTGCCGACGTTGCAGGTGCCTTCGTCGCGACAGGAGCGGCTGGGAGCGGCGGCAAGGGCAATGTCATCAACGCGCTGACAATACGCGCCAGAGATCAGGTGATGCTCAAGGTGACCATTGCCGAAGTCCAGCGCAATGTCTTGAAGCAATTGGGGGTGGATGCCACCGGCACCTGGAATCTCGGCCGGATCTCCCTCGACGCGGTCACGAGCAACGCCTTTCCCGTACAGGGTGTTCCGGACAACTCCGTCGTATCGAACTTCGGCTCCAAGAACAGCGTGACGCTGCGCGCGCTGGAGCAGGCCGGCGTCGCACGCACACTGGCCGAGCCCACCTTGACGGCCATCTCGGGCGAGACGGCAGCCTTCCTCGTAGGCGGCGAGGTGCCTATTCCCTCCGGCTACAGCTGTTCGGGGACTGGCACATCGACCTGCACGCCGTCCATCGAATTCAAGAAGTTCGGTGTCGCGCTGACCTTTACGCCTGTTGTCCTGAGCGAGGGGCGCATGAGCCTGCGCGTCGCGACCGAAGTGTCGGAGATCGATACGCAGAATTCCACGCGCTATGCCTCGTTCAGCGTTCCGGGTTTCAAGGTGCGCCGCTCCGAAACGACCGTGGAGCTCCCTTCGGGCGGCTCCATGGTCACGGCAGGTCTCATTCAGCAGAACTCGCGCCAGGCCATCACCGGCCTGCCGGGGCTGCTCAACCTGCCCATTCTCGGCGTCCTTTTCCGCTCGCGCGACTACCAGCGGCAGGAAACGGAGCTCATGATCGCCGTGAGCCCCTATATCGCCAAGCCGGTAAGCGCCCATGAAATCGCGCGACCGGACGATGGCTTCGCCGACGCGATGGATCCGCAGGGCGTGTTCCTCGGACGGGTCAATCGCATCTATGGGCCGAAGACCGGCAGGCCCGCCCACGCCAGCGCTCCCAATCGCATCGGCTTCATCAATGACTAGCGCCCTCGTTCCCAGCCTCCCCAGCCCATTCCCCGAAAGGCGCATGCTCCGGCTCGCGGCTTGCGCCGCGCCTTGCCTCGCCCTTACCCTTTCCCTCGCGGCCTGCGGCGCGAACCGACGCGTGGACAGCACGGAAATTGCTTACGACTACCGCGAGCGCCATCCCGTCGTCATCGCCGATAGGACGGAACTGCTGAACATCGCTGTCACCGGTCAGCGCCATCTCGACAGGCGCCAGGCCGACGATGTCCGCGCCTTTGCGGCGAACTACCGGCTCCATGGCAAGAGCGGCATCCGCCTTTTCGTTCCCGCGGAGATCGGGCAGGAACAGTCCGTTCAAGCCACGCTGCAGGCGACGCGGGGGGCGCTCGCGGCAGCGGGGGTCAGCGCCGCCGCAATCGCGACAACGCGCTATCATCCCGGCGACAGCGACGCCGTGCCGACGTTACGCCTCAGCTTCATGCGGCTTGGCGCGGCCGTTGCGAGCCCCTGTGGCCGCTGGCCCGCGGACCTCGCAAACGCCGCTTCGACGGACGGCTGGACCAATGCAGCCTATTGGAATTTCGGCTGCGCCTATCAGACCAATTTTGCAGCCCAGATCGCCGATCCGCTCGACCTCGCGCGCCCGCGCCAGGAGGGCGTGCCGGACACGCAGAAACGGCTGCGCGGCATCGGGCAACTGCGCCAGGGCAAGGATCCCTCGACACTTTACCGGTCTTCCCAGCGCGTCGAGGATCTCGGCCAATGACGACACCAGTCCTGCGCTCCGCCATCCCTAAGCCCCCGGCCGAGCCGCTGCCGCCTGCGATGCCGCCTGTGCCGCGCATCACGGTGGCCGCCTTTTGCGAAACGCCGGAGACGACGGCGTGCATTCTCGCCGCAGCGCGCGATCGGCACATGATGCGTGCGCAGGTCGCCGTGCACCATGGCGGCATTACGGCAGCGGAAGGGACGCTCGGCAGCTCGCCTTCGCCCAATGTGATCATTGTCGAAACCCAGGCGGGGCGCGCCGAGACGCTGAAGGCCCTCGACGGACTGGCGCATGCGTGCGATCCCGGAACAAAGGTCATCGTGATCGGCCATGTGAATGACATCCTGCTCTATCGCGAATTGATCAGCCGCGGCGTCAGCGAATACCTGATCGCACCGATCGAACCGCTTGATCTCATCGGGACGATCACCGGCATATTCAACCGGCCGGATACGGATGCCTTCGGCCGGACCATTGCGGTCGTCGGTGCCAAGGGCGGCGCAGGCGCCTCGACCATCGCGCACAATCTCGCGGCGACCATCGCGCGCGAGCTCCACTTTGCCTCCGTCATCGTCGACCTCGACATCGCCTTCGGAACGGCGAGCCTGGACCTCAACCTCGATCCGCCGCAGGGTGTCGCCGACGCGCTCGCCGCGCCGGACCGGCTCGACGGCAATTTCGTCGATCGCCTCATGGTGAAATGCACCGACAATCTCAACCTGCTGGCCGCCCCGGCGCTTCTCGATCGCCCGTGGGATCTCGATCAAACCGTCGTCGACAAGCTGCTCGGGACGCTCCGTTCCACCCATCCCGCCGTCGTGCTCGACATGCCCCATACGTGGACATCCTGGGCACGCCACGCCCTCGTGGACGCCGACATCATCGTGATCGTAGCCGCTCCGGACCTCGCCAATTTGCGCAACGCGAAGAACATGATCGACGTGCTGCGCCACGCCAGGCCATCAGACCGCCCGCCTCACCTCGTGCTCAATCAGCTCGGTCTGCCGAAGCGCCCTGAAATCAGTGTTGCCGATTTCGCCAAGGCCGTGGGCCTAGACCCGGCTGCGACGATCGCCTTCGACGCGCAGCTCTTCGGCAACGCCGCCAATAACGGCCACATGCTCCACCACGTTCAGCCCAACGGCCGCGCGACATGCACCCTGAACGAGCTGGCAGCGACCATCATGGGGCGCACGCGGAAAGGCCACCGAGAAGCCGGCTTTCTGCAGCCCCTGCTCGCCAGACTGGCCAGCCTGCGGGGAGATAAAAGCCAGGGGTAAGTCCAGCCGTGCCGGACCAGGTCCGGCTGTTGCGGATTTTGCCCGCTCAATGGATCCGACCCTAAAGAAAGAATAGACTTCGCAATTATCAGCTCATACGCAGCATATCGTGTGATCGCGAGAGATCAGCGCTGCGCGCCACGCTACGGGAGCGTCGTTGCAATGTTTGGCAAGAGATCCGGCCAGGACGCCTTGGCTCGCAAGCCCGAGCCCGCCATCACCAAGCCGCGCGCCATCGCGCCGCACGCTGTCCCCACCGCAACGGCGTCCACCCCATCGCATTCGCAAGATGCGCCACGCCACTCCGACGAATACTATCAAACAAAGAACGTGATCTTCGCCGCTCTCATCGAGGCAATCGATCTGACACAACTGGTCAAGCTCGACGTGGAGAGCGCGCGCGACGAGATCCGTGATATCGTGACGGAAATCATCGGTCTGAAAAGTGTCGTCATGTCCATCGCCGAGCAGGAAGGGCTCCTCGAGGACATCTGCAACGACGTGCTTGGCTATGGTCCGCTTGAGCCGCTGCTGGCGCGCGACGACATCGCCGATATCATGGTCAACGGTGCGGATCGCACTTATATTGAAGTATCCGGCCGTATTCAGCAGACCAATGTACGGTTTCGTGACAACCAGCAACTGATGAACATATGCCAGCGCATCGTCAGCCAGGTCGGGCGGCGTGTCGACGAGGCATCCCCCATCTGTGACGCCCGCCTGCCGGACGGGTCACGCGTCAATGTCATCGGCCCGCCCCTGTCGATCGACGGACCGGTCCTGACCATCCGAAAATTTCGCCGCGACAAGCTGACGCTTGATGATCTCGTGCGCTATGGATCCATATCGCCGGAGGGCTCCGAACTTCTGCAGATCATCGGACGTATACGCTGCAACGTCATTATCTCCGGGGGCACGGGATCTGGAAAGACGACGTTGCTCAACTGCCTGACCCGCTTCATCGAGGACCGCGAACGCATCATTACCTGCGAGGACGCTGCCGAGCTGCAATTGCAGCAACCGCATGTGGTGCGACTGGAAACACGCCCCCCCAATCTCGAGGGGCAGGGCCAGGTCACGATGCGTGATCTCGTGCGCAACTGCCTGCGCATGCGCCCCGAACGCATCATCGTTGGCGAGGTGCGCGGCCCGGAGGCCTTCGACCTGCTCCAGGCAATGAACACGGGCCATGACGGCTCGATGGGCACGCTCCACGCCAACACGCCGCGGGAGGGCCTCTCGCGCCTGGAATCGATGATCACCATGGGGGGCTTCTCGCTGCCGTCGCGCACCATTCGAGAGATGATATGCGCGTCCGTCGATGTCGTGGTGCAGGCGCAACGCCTGCGCGACGGATCCCGCCGCATCACCCAGATCACGGAAGTGCTCGGCATGGAGGGCGACGTCATCATCACCCAGGATCTCATGACCTTCGAAATGGTGGGGGAAGATGCCAACGGGAATATCATCGGTCATCATCGGTCAACCGGAATAGGCCGTCCACGTTTCTGGGAACGCGCACGCTATTTCGGCGAAGAACATCGGCTGGCGCGCGCGCTCGACACGATCGAGCAGCAAGCCGGCCTCGTCGGCTCGTCGTGACACCAAAGAGAAGCGACGCAACGAGATGATATCATGACTATCGATGATCTATTTGTCATTGTCCTTTCGACGGTTGCCACGGGCGCGACAACATATGCGCTCGTCTTCCCGTATATTTCGTCGCGCGCACGCGCTGCGGAGCGGCAGAAGACCTTCGTCGCGCCACCGGCACAACGTGCCATCGAAAGGGCGAACGGCGCGGCCAACCGACGTGACCAGATCGCCCAAAGCCTGAAGGATCTCGAGGCTCGGCAGAAGGCCAAGCATAGGGTTCCGCTGGAAACACGGCTCGCGCGCGCCGGACTTCCCTGGAGCAGAAAACGCTTCTTCATGGCAAGTGTGATTGTCGGCATCGTCGTCGGCATCTTGCTCGGCGCCGCTTCCGGCAATCCGTGGTTCGCCGCCGGCGGGCTCTTCGTCGGCACATTTGGCCTCCCGCGCTGGATCCTGTCCTATCTCACCAAGCGCCGCATCAACCGCTTCATCGCGGAGTTGCCCAATGCGCTCGACATTATCGTGCGCGGCATTCGCGCCGGCCTGCCGGTCGGAGATTGTCTGAAGATCATCGGAAGCGAGGCAGCCGAGCCGGTGCGCAGTGAATTTCGCGCGATCGTCGAGGCACAGGTTCTCGGTATGCCCGTGGCCGACGCCGTGGGTCGCCTGCCCGAACGCATCCCGGCCGCTGAGGCGAATTTCTTTGCCATTGTCATCGCTGTGCAGCAGCAATCGGGCGGGAGCCTTTCCGAAGCTTTGGGCAATCTGTCCCGTGTCTTGCGCGAGCGGCGCAAGATGAAGGGCAAGATCACAGCGATGAGCATGGAGGCAAAGGCG
The DNA here is from genome assembly GCF_003201475.1 of Chelatococcus asaccharovorans. Classification (GTDB taxonomy): domain Bacteria; phylum Pseudomonadota; class Alphaproteobacteria; order Rhizobiales; family Beijerinckiaceae; genus Chelatococcus; species Chelatococcus asaccharovorans. Next base: position 272,184 of record NZ_QJJK01000011.1, read on the forward strand.
TCTGCTGCCATCATCGGCGCGCTCCCCTTTGTGGTCACTGCACTCGTCTATTTGACGAGCCCCAGGTATATCGCCTTCCTATGGACCACGAACTCAGGGATGCTGGCGCTCGCCGCGTCGGCCCTCTGGATGACGATCGGCATTCTGGTCATGAAGAAGATGATCAGCTTCGACATCTGAGGTGTCTGTCCTGTTGCGGTCGCGAGAAGCGTGAGGGTTGCGCCATGTCAACATTGATCGTCATGATCACGGAGAAGCAATTCCTGCTCAGCATCCTCATCGCGCTTTCCGTTGGGGTGACGGTGCTGACGCTCGCGATGCCGCTCGTCGCAGGGGACAACCTCGGCAAACGCATGAAATCCGTGGCATCGGAGCGGGAACGCATCCGCCAGCGCGAGCGCGAGCGGCTCAACGCCAGCCAAGCCCAGCGCGCCAGTCTGCGCCCGGCGCCCAAGGCCTATATGAAGCAAATCGTCGATCGGCTCAATCTTTCGCAATGGCTCGGGACAGAGACCGCGAAGATGAAATTGAGCATGGCGGGATATCGCGGCAATTCGGCAGAAATCAACTTCCTGTTCTTTCGCCTCGTCTCACCAATTAGCCTCTGCCTTCTGGCGATCACCTATATGTTCGGGCTCAAGGTGGGCCAGTTTCCCGGCATGGTCCGCTTCGGCATCGTGATCGCTGCGACCTATGCCGGCATCAAGCTGCCGGAGCTCTTTCTCGCCAACAGAATACAGAAGCGGCAGCGATCGATCAAGCGCGCCTGGCCGGACGCGCTTGATCTGCTGCTCATCTGTGTGGAATCCAGCATGTCCGTCGAACAGGCCTTTCGCAGGGTGAGCCAGGAGATCGGCGCGCAATCGATAGCGCTGGCCGAAGAGCTGATGCTGACGACGGCCGAGCTCTCCTATCTCGCTGAACGGCGGCAGGCTTATGAGAACCTTGGGATTCGCACGGGCGTCGAGTCGGTGAAGAATGTGACGACCGCGCTCATTCAGGCCGAACGCTACGGAACACCCGTGGGCCAGGCACTCAGGGTGCTGGCCCAGGAAAGCCGCGACGCCCGCATGAACGAGGCGGAGAAGAAGGCGGCCGCGCTGCCGCCGAAGCTGACCGTGCCGATGATCCTGTTTTTTCTGCCCGTGCTGTTCATGGTGATCATCACGCCGGCGCTCATCCAGGTTTTCCGATGGAAATAGTCACGCCAGTCCGCGGCAAACGGCGACCAAACCGATGATTTTAAGACATCGTCGTCATTCAACGGAAGGCCTGAGCGGCAGGCCAAGCGGCATGGCCTGCGTGGCCTGTTCCTCAACCGCGTCCACCTCGTCTGCAACCGAAGAGACACGTCGCATCGGCGCCTTGGCGGCGGGCGCCAACCTGTGCGCCTGCGTCTCAATGGCGGTGGAACGTCGGGCCTGCGCCGCAGCGGTTCCCGGCGCGCGCGGACCGGTTCCCGGCGCGGGGCGGGCAGCGATGGCTGGTTTGCCCGTCAGCTGCTTGAGATAGGCGAGCCCCCGGGCCGCGGCTTCAGGCGGCATGTCCTGCTTCAGAAGGCGCTCTGCCTCCGTCGTCTGCCCCGACAGCCCCAGCACGAGCGCCAGATTCTGGCGCACGCGCTGGTCGGCCTTCGGGCTGGCCGCCGCCTGGCGCAACGCCTTTTCCGCCTCGGGCAGGTTGCGCGACAGCGCATAGGACAGACCGAGATTGGAGAGCACCGATGGCTCCCCCGGTGAGAGGCGCAGCGCCGCTTCGTAGTAGCGGCGCGCACCGGTGTGGTCGCCCATCTGGTCCGCCACCGTTCCCTGGGCCGAGAGCACCCGCCAGTCCGGCTTGTCGGGTGTATGGGCCCGTGCGAGCACATCCGCGGCCTCGCGCAGATTGCCGACATCGGTCAGCGCCCGGCCATAGGCGGACAGAAGGGCCTTGTCTTCGGGCGCGCGCAAGGCGGCCTGCCGCAACACGGCCACGGCCTGCTGGTGCTGACCGATCTCGCGCAGCGAGCGCCCATAGGCCAGCGCCGCGACCCGGTCCTCGGGATTGGCCTCGTAGCGCTTGCCCGCCTTGTCGGCCAGCTCGCGCCAGTCGGCCTCCGTCGGCTCGGTCGGCTCGGCCTTGCGCTTCAGCAGGGAAATCGACCCGGTGATGTCGGCCTTCGACAAATCCGGCATGCATCCGCCAAGCACCAACGACAGCATGCAGGCCGCCGCCAGGCCGACGATCGGTCCCCGCGTCACCCGCCTGCGCAAGGGAGGTCGCGCGAGCGCGACGGCTGGAGGAAAAGGGTTCATGCGCTCGCGTCGACCTGATGATGGCCTGTCCGGGTATAGCTTCATTCATACCCGATTAACCCTAACGGCAGGTTACCGGCCACCTCCGCCAAGCAAAAGCCGCCGCCGGCCAACCAGGCTGTCCGGGCATCGCAACAGATCAATGTTCGAAGACCAGTTACATTCGTGCTACGCAAAAGACAGCGCCGTCATCGCTGCTGCGAGCGCGTCATTCAGTTTTGAGGATCGTCCGTGCATCCGTCCATCGCTCCCTCGTCTGTCGCCGATTCCATTCCACTGATCATCGTCTCGAGCGAGGAGCTTGCCGAGGTACTCGCCACCCTGCCGGCACCGGCCAAGGCCTTCGCGACGGCGCAGGGCTTTGCCGCCGACACGGGCAGCCATCTCGTCCTCCCCGACGCGGCTGGCGGCATCGCAGCCGTGCTGTTCGGCTGGGCGCCGCTGAAGGCGGAGGCGGATCCCTTCCTGCCGGGCAAGCTCCCGCCGCTCCTGCCCGAGGGCACCTACCGCCTCGAGCGGTTGCCGGAGGCGGCGGCGGCCAATGCCGTCCTCGGCTTCCTGCTGGGCGCCTACCGCTTCGATCGCTACCGCACGAAGAAGGCGCCGCCGAAGGCTCGCCTCGTTCTCCCGCCCGGCGTCGATGGCGAAGAGGTCACCCGTATCGCCGAGGCGGTCGCGCTCGGCCGCGATCTCATCAACACGCCCGCGAATGATCTGGGGCCGGACGGCATCGAAGCCGCCGCCCGGAGCGTCGCCGGCCGCCACGGCGCGACCATCGCCGTCACGGTGGGCGACGATCTCCTCACCGGCAATTTCCCGATGATCCACGCTGTCGGCCGGGCCTCGGCGGTCGCGCCGCGTCTCATCGATCTGACCTGGGGTGATCCGGCACACCCCAAGGTGACGCTGGTCGGCAAGGGCGTCGCCTTCGATACCGGCGGGCTCGATATCAAGCCCCCGGCCGGCATGACCCTGATGAAGAAGGACATGGGCGGGGCAGCGGCGGCGCTGGCGCTCGCAGACCTCGTCATCGGCGCGAAGCTGCCCGTCCGCCTGCGCGTGCTGATCCCCGCAGTGGAGAATGCCATCTCGGGCTCGTCCTTCCGCCCCGGTGACATCCTGCAGAGCCGCAAGGGCCTCACGGTGGAGATCGGCAACACGGACGCAGAGGGCAGGCTCATCCTGGGTGATGCGCTGGCGCTCGCGGATGAGGAAGCGCCGGACCTCATCGTCGACTATGCCACCCTGACGGGTGCTGCACGTGTGGCGCTGGGTCCGGATCTGCCTCCCTTCTATACGGATGACGACGCCTTGGCCGCACGGCTCGCCAGCCTGTCGCGCGCGGTGAACGATCCCGTCTGGCGCATGCCGTTCTGGTCGCCTTACGACACCATGCTATCCTCGAAGATCGCCGACGTGAACCATATCGCGGGCAGCGCCTTCGCCGGTTCGGTGATCGCGGCCCTCTTCCTGCGGCGGTTCGTGGACAAAGCCGGCGCCTATGTGCATTTCGACATTTTCGGCTGGACGCCGTCGGCCAAGCCCGGCCGGCCGGAAGGCGGCGAAGTGCAGGCGGCGCGGCTCGTCTATGCCTATCTGAAGGAACGCTTCGGCCGGTGAGCCGCCCTCCATGGTCGGGACGCGCCGGGCCGGTAACGCGGCGCGTCCATCAGGCCACATTCTCTTAACCTCGCCACGAGGAAGCGATTGTGATCCAGCCGCTTCCGTCGATATGAATACGGGTCCGTAACGACTGCCGGCCCAGACCGATGTCCGTTGAGCTCCGTGCCTTGCAGGCCCTCACATTGTGGCATGATGTCTCGCTGGAGCTCGTGCGTGACGAGGATATCGACCTGTCGCTCAGACAGATGGCGATTCTCCTGACCATCTATCTCGACACCCCGCCCCATACGGTCCGTGGCCTCGCGCGCAAGCTCGGCGTCACCAAGCCGGTGATCACCCGCGCGCTCGACAGCATGGGCAAGCTCGATCTCGTCTCCCGCCGCCGCGATGACCAGGACCGCCGCAACGTCATCGTCCAGCGCACGGTCAAGGGTGCGCTGGCCGTCGAGCGCCTTGGCGATATCGTCGTGGCCAAGGCGTTGACACTAAGGCCATGACAGCGCTGACATGACATTGCCGTGATAGGGCGCCAAGGAATCGCGACGAGCAGGACACGCCGATGAACGCCTTCGATCCCCGTCTGACTGCCGCCCGCCCGGATATCGCAGCCGCGCATCTGCGTGGGACAGTCGACGCCAAGGCCTTCGTGACGCCGCAACTCCTGCGTGTCACCGCCCCGACGGCGCCGCTGCGGCGGGAGCCCGTGCCGGACGCGCCGCTCGATACCGAAGCGCTCGCCGGCGAGCCCGTCGCCGTCTATGAGGAGCGCGAGGGTTGGGTCTGGGGCCAGTTGCTGCGCGACGGCTATGTCGGCTATCTCCCCGCGGAGGCCCTGGGGCGCCCATCGCTGCCGCCAGACCACGCCGTCACCGTTCCGCGCACCTTCGTCTTCCCCGGCCCCAGCATCAAGCTGCCGCCACTCAGCGCGCTGCCCTATGCGGCGGAGATCGCCGTGGCCGCGACGGGGCCGGCCCCCTTCGCGCGCCTGGCGGATGGTGGCTTTGTCTTTGCCCGGCATATCGCGCCCCTGCGCGCCTGGCGCGACCGCGACTTCGTGGCGACCGCCGAGCGTTTCCTCGGCGTGCCCTATCTCTGGGGCGGCAAGACCGTGCTGGGAATCGATTGCTCCGGCCTCGTCCAGGTCAGCCTGCGGGCGGCCGGCGTCAACTGGCCCCGCGATACCTACCGGCAGGAACAGTCACCGGCCGCGGCCCCCGTCGCGGGTGGCGAACAGGGGCACGGCCTCGCGCGCGGTGATCTCGTCTACTGGAAGGGCCATGTCGGCATCATGGTCGACGCGGAGCGCCTTCTGCACGCCAATGCCCATCATATGATGGTCGTGATCGAGCCGTTGATCGATGTCGTGGAGCGCAGCCTGTCCAGGGGCGGCTGGCCGATCACCAGCGTCAAGCGCCTTGCCTTCCCGAAAACAGCCGGCGTTTGAAGCGCCGCGCCTCGGTGTGTCGTCCTGGAAGCCGCGTTCGAGCGCATGGAAACGCAATGGTCATCCCTGAAGCGGCGTAGCCGCTGTCCGGGAACCATGAACACCGGAGCGTTTTTTCGGGCCACCGACCGTGTTCATGGATTCCGGGCCCGCGCTTCGCGCGTCCCGGAATGACACGCGCGGCTGACGCACGCGATGAGCACGTCGGTCGATGCCGGAAGGCGAATGCTTAAATCTCGTCGGGCCGCGCGATGAAGCCGCGGATGATGCGTCTCAGGCCGGCCGCCGCCGGTATGGTGATGTCCTTGGTCACGCCATGCTGTTGCGGCACATCCTCGAACCCGCTGGCATAGCTCGTCACCACGGAGATCGCCGAGACGCGAAGACCGAAGCGCCGCGCCAGGATGACCTCCGGCACCGTCGACATGCCGACGAGCTCGGCGCCGAGCGTTCGCGCCATGCGGATCTCCGCCGGCGTCTCGAAACTCGGCCCCGAGAACCACATATAGACGCCCTCGTTCAGGGTGATGCCGGCGGCGATGGCTGCAAGTTTCAGCCGGCGGCGGAGGCGATTGTCATAGGCATCCGACATGTCGACGAAACGACCCTCCTCCCGGTCGCCGATCAGCGGGTTGAGGCCCGAAAAATTGATGTGGTCGGTGATCACACAGAGGCTGCCGACACGGATGGTCGATTTCACCGACCCGGCCGCATTCGTCAGGAGGACCGGCGGCTTGCCGAGAATGCCGAGCAGGGCCAGCGGCAGCGCCATGGTGCGCGCATGGCCCGTCTCATAATAATGGGCCCGCCCGCCGTAGATCAGCACGCGCTTGCCCTCCATATAGCCCGAGACAACCTGCCCGGGCTGCCCGGCCGGCCCGTTGTCCGGGAAACCGGGGATGGCCGCGTAGGGCACCTGGATCGCGCCCTCGACGTCCTCGATGATGTTGCCGAGGCCCGTGCCGAGCACGAGCGCATGGTCGAACGGGCCCATGACGCCCCATTCTTCCAGCACGGAGCGGGCCTGATACAAGAGTGGCTGAGATGTGTCCGTCACGGGCGGGGTCCCCTTATCGGGCGAGATTGGAAGGTCCGAACGCAAAAGGCAGAAGATCGCCGAAGCGAAAGCTCTGCCTGACGCCACCCTTGTCACCCACATGGACGGGCGTATCCGCCCCCGAGAATTCGCTGAGCCTCTGCCGGCAGACACCGCAGGGCATTGTCAATTCATCCCCCTCACCCACCACCATCACCGCGGTGATGTGTCTCTCGCCGGCGGCCACCATCGCGCCGATCGCCACGGCCTCGGCGCAGAGCCCAGCCGGATAGGACGCATTCTCCACATTCGCGCCGGCAAACACGCGACCGCTTGCCGTCAGGACGGCCGCTCCCACCCGAAACTGCGAATAGGGCGCATAGGCATGGGCGCGTGCCGCGCTTGCGGCCGCGAACAGCGCCTCGACATCGCTACCGGCAGTCCCGCCCACAGTCGTCACCTTGCCACCCTAGAGCAAGTCCGTCTTTTACGGACTTGGTCCGCTCAGAAATTAACGAGCAAATTCATCGACTTAGATGGAATCAAATGATTCCATCTAAGCCGGATTCGCTCTAGCAATCGCCCCCAACCTTGCCACCCCATATCGCGGCGCTCATTGCATCCGGCAGCGACACCCGCCATGTGCTGTAGCAAGATGGGTTGCAGCAAGACGCTCGAACGCAAGGGATGTCACCGGCGCCGACGTCCGGTCTGGATACAGCAGATCTGGACCTGGCACGCGAAACTCCAGATCAGACCCTAGAGCATCAAGCCGAAGGGTGGCAATCTGTTTTCGGAAAAATCCTTTTATAGTACAACGGGATAGATAAAGGCGGCATGTCTGATCAGCCGGAGCGGGCTTGGTCCGCGGGTCCCATAAGACTATGACGTGGCGATAGCGGAACCGCGGCTGATCCGGGACGAGGTGAATGGTGAGTCTGTCTGGCGAAGAGATTGAGCGCTATGCGCGCCACATCATCCTGCGGGACGTCGGCGGTCCGGGGCAGGCCAAGCTGAAGGCCGCCCGCGTGCTGGTCATCGGTGCCGGAGGCCTCGGCTCGCCGCTCCTGCAATATCTGGCCGCGGCCGGCGTCGGCACGATCGGCATTGCCGACGACGACATCGTGTCGCTCTCGAATCTGCAGCGCCAGGTCATCCATGGCACCCCCGACATCGACCGACCCAAGGTCGACAGCGCCGTCGATGCGATCGCCCGCCTCAATCCGCATGTTCAGGTCGTGCCGCATCGCCTGCGGGTTGTCCCGGGCAATGTGGAAGCGCTCCTGGCGGACTATGACGTCATCGCCGACGGCTCGGACAATTTCGCGACACGCTATCTGGTGTCGGATACGGCCTTCCGCGTCGGGCGGCCGCTGGTGATGGGCGCGCTCGGCACCTTCGATGCCTCCCTCACGACCATACGCGCCCATGAGCGCGGGCCGGACGGGCGGCCCAACCCGACCTATCGCTGCCTGTTTCCCGAACCGCCCGCGCCGGGCACGGTGCCGACCTGCGAGGAGGCCGGCATCATCGGTGCCCTGCCGGGGCTCGTCGGATCGCTGATGGCCCTTGAAGTGATCCGCGCCATCGTCGGGTTTGGTGAGGGTCTCGTCGGCCGCCTGCTGCTCATCGACGCGCTGACCATGCGCTTCGAGACCCTGAGCTACGGCTGGGACCCGGACAACGTCTTGAGCGGCGTGGACGCAAGCCCCTAGAGCAAATCCGGCTTGGATGGAATCGTCTGGCACCATCCAAGCCGGTGAATTTGCTCGTCAATTTTTGAGCGGAGCCAAGTCCGCAACAGACGGACTTGCTCCAGCTGCTCACGCCATAGCCGCGACGGCCGCGACGAGACGTTCGATGTCCTCCGGGCGGGACAAGCGGTGATCGCCGTCCTTGATCAGGGTCAGGGTCACGGCCTCGCCGGGCAGATGTTCCACGAAGCCGAGCACATGCCGCCACGGCACATCCGGATCTTCCATGCCCTGCAGAATGTGGACCGGGCATCCCGGCTCGATGGCGCCGTCGAGCAACAGATGCCGGCGGCCATCCTCGATCAATCCACGGGTTATGGCATAGGGCTCGCCATACTGCGATGGCCGCATGAACACCCCATCCGTCAGGATCACGCGCCGCGCCTCCTCGGGAAAGGCGTGCCACATCAGCCGCTCGGTAAAATCCACCGCCGGCGCGATCAGGACGAGCCCCGAAGGCGCGTGCGGCGAGCCCGCCGCGCGCAAGCGGAGCGTGGCAAGCAGCGCAAGCCAGCCGCCCATGGACGAGCCGACCAGGACAGGCGCGCCGTCCGTGTGCGTGGTTATGACGGCGATGCTTTCCTCCAGCCAGCGCGAAATCGTGCCGTCCTCGAAACGCCCGGTCGATTCGCCATGCCCGGAATAGTCGAAACGCAGGAAGGCCCGGCCCGCCTCGGCGGCCCATTCGTCCAGCGCCGTCGCCTTGGTGGCGCGCATGTCCGAGCGGAACCCGCCAAGCCAGACGACGGCCGGACCGGCACCCGGACGTGACAGCACCGCGATGTCGCGGCGGCGTTCACCGTCGCCAACGCCAAGGAATTGCAGATCCGGCGTGTTGCCCATAAGACTTTCTCCTGCACTATCATGCACGAATCGATCAGGAGGCGTCATACACTGGTGACCCAATCGACACGAGCGGGAGCGCCGCTGATCCTGCCGACAGGGACCAACCATCCCCTGGCTGGCCGCGCCATCCTGCAGATCGTGCCGGAGCTGGAAGCAGGCGGCGCGGAACGAACGACCGTTGATATCGCGGCCGGCCTAGCTGCCGTTGGGGCACGCGCGCTCGTCGCGACTGAGGGCGGCAGGCTGGTGGGCGAGTTGCAGGCCAAGGGCGGCGTCTGGATCCCCTTCCCCGCCCGCACCAAGAACCCGCTGGCGATGGCGCTCAACGTGCGTCGGCTCATCCGCATCTGCCTCAACGATGGCGTCGAGATCCTCCACGCGCGGTCGCGCGCGCCCGCCTGGGTGGCGCTCGCCGCGGCCCGCACGCTAAAGATCCCGTTGGTCACAACCTATCACGGCAGCTATGCCGGGCGCTCCGCCGTGAAGGTGATGTATAATTCCGTGATGGCGCGCGGCGATGTGGTCATCGCCAATTCGATCTACACGGCGGATCTCATCCGCGCCGCCCATCCCATCGCCAACGGCCGCATCCGTGTCGTCTACCGCGGAACAGATCTGGCCCAGTATTCCGCAAGCGCCGTGCCGCCGGATCGCGTCGAGGCCTTGCGCAAAGCATGGGGCATCCCGCCGCACGAGCGGATCGTTCTGCTGGCCGGTCGTCTGACCGGGTGGAAGGGCCAGACCGTGCTGATCGACGCCGCGCGCAAGCTCGTCGACCTTGGCCTGCGGGATGTCGCCTTCGTTCTCGCCGGCGACCATCAGGGGCGCGACGGCTACGTGCGCGAGCTCGACCAGCAGATCGAGAGGCTCGGCCTCAAGGGCGTGGTCCGCCGCGTCGGCCATTGCGTCGACATGCCGGCGGCCTTTCTCGCCGCCTCGGTTGTCACCGTGCCCTCGACGGAGCCGGAGGCTTTCGGCCGTGTCGCCGTGGAAGCCCAGGCCATGGGCACCTGCGTCGTCGTCGCCGATCTCGGCGCGGTCCCCGAAACCGTGCTCAGTCCGCCCCAGGTGCCGGCCTCTGAACGCACCGGCTGGCATGTGCCGCCCGGCAATGCCGACACCCTCGCGAATGCCATCGGGGAAGCACTCAATATGGGGGCCACCGCCTTGCAAGGCATGGCCGTGCGCGCAAGGCGCCATGTGGAAAGAAACTTCTCGCTTGAAAGCATGGTGAACGAGACTTTGGACATCTATTCGGCCCTTATCGAGCGCAAACCGCTCGAAACGACTGATACTTTTGCATCAGACTCGCTCCACAAACGGTAGCTGGCCCGGAATCTGTTGACTTTCTGGGCTCTTGACGTGAATGTTGTTAGCTCAGCGTATTTTGCTAACCACGAACCATCCGTCCTGGTAACTCCATGTGACGCAGGGCTTTTGAGATGGCTCGGCACATGCAGATAATAGGGCTCAACCAGACGGCAACAGGAGAGCACTCCCATTCGTAGGCCTATGAGATCCATCGCGGCTCCACAGAAGGAGGGTCCCCGCGCTAACCGAGACATTAGAGGTGTCCGCGAAGTTCAGCTGATCGACGAAACGGGTCAGAACCGTGGAGTTATGGCGCTCTTCGACGCACTGCGTGCTGCCGAGGAAGCCGGCCTCGATCTCGTCGAGATCGCACCGAACTCCGTACCGCCAGTCTGCAAGATCCTCGACCACGGCCGCTTCAAGTTCCTTGAGCAGAAGAAGGCCGCCGAGGCGCGCAAGAAGCAGAAGACCGTCGAGGTGAAGGAGATCAAGCTCCGTCCCGGCATCGATGACCACGACTACGAGGTCAAGATGAAAGCGGTGAAGCGCTTCTTCGAGGAAGGCGACAAGGTCAAGGTCACGCTCAGGTTCCGCGGCCGCGAAATGGCTCACCAGGATCTCGGCTACAAGCTCCTCGTGAAGGTGAAGGACGAGATGTCTGATATCGCCAAGGTCGAGAGCGAACCGCTGCTCGAAGGCCGCCAGATGGTCATGATCCTGGCGCCGCGCTGACAGATGGTGCGACCCGGCGGTCTTTGCCGGGGTGATATGCCACAGGATACGCCTGTCGAAAGCGCAGGCGGATCAGTTGCCAAGCGGGCGCGTTTCTGCGATAAGCCCGACCTTCGTTGGAACCGCCCGGCCACTAGGGCTGCCGTGGCGGTTCTTTTTGCTCACATGCAATGTGACAGCCGTGATCGGCGGGCAACCGCCCGGGAAGGCTGACGGGAGAGCCAAATGCCCAAGTTGAAGACGAAATCGGGCGCTAAAAAGCGCTTCAAGATCACTGGGACGGGCAAGGTCGTTGCCGCGCAGGCGGGAAAGCGCCACGGCATGATCAAGCGGACGAAGAAGTTCATCCGTAACCAGCGGGGCACCACCACGCTGTTCGAGGGTGATGCGAGGAACGTGAAGCAGTTCTTCCTCCCCAACAGCCGCTGAGTACCTCCCCGCAACGTTGAACCTATCCCAGGAGATCGATCATGGCCCGCGTCAAACGCGGCGTGACATCCCACGCCAAGCATAAGAAGGTTTTTAAGGCAGCCAAGGGTTTCTATGGCCGCCGCAAGAATACGATCCGCACCGCCAAGGCGGCTGTCGATCGTGCGATGCAGTATTCCTACCGCGATCGCAAGAACAAGAAGCGCACGATCCGCGCGCTCTGGATCCAGCGCATCAACGCGGCTGTCCGCGAGCACGGGCTGACCTACAGCCGATTTATCGATGGCCTCGGCAAGGCAGGGGTCGAGATGGATCGCAAGGTATTGTCCGACATCGCCATCCGCGAGCCGGACGCCTTCAGGGCGATCGTCGAGAAGGCGAAGGCCGCGCTTCCCGCAGCCTGATCGCGGGGGCTCATCGCCCCCTCTCGCCATACCGGGGCCGATCACGTTCGGCGGCACAATCGCCGCCGGGCGTTTTGTTGCGTCTCGGGCATTTTGCACTCCCGGGCCGCGCTGACTGTCATCGACGTTGATCGTGCCGCCGCCAATTGCCTCCCGCAATGGCACCAGATGCGACTTCGCATTCGCAGGCCGACCGCGCGTCACGCCGCCGAGGGAACCGATGAGCGACCTGTCCGGGCTCGAAACGACCATTACATCAGCCATTGCCGCCGCCGAAGACGAGGCGGCTCTGGAAGCCGTGCGCATCGCCGCGCTCGGCAAGAAGGGCTCGGTTTCCGAGCTCCTGAAGACGCTGGGCGCCATGACGCCGGATGAGCGGCGCGAAAAGGGCCCGCTCATCAACGGCCTGCGCGACCGGGTGTCGGCTGCGCTCGCCGCACGCAAGGCCGCGCTGGCCGAGAAGGCGCTTGAAGCCCGGCTCGCCTCCGAGCGCGTCGACGTCACCTTGCCGGTGCAGGAAGGCCCCGAGACCCGCGGCCGCATCCATCCGATCAGCCAGGTCATGGACGAATTGACGGCGATCTTCGCCGACATGGGCTTCTCCATCGCCGAAGGCCCCGACGTCGAGACGGACTTCTACAATTTCACCGCGCTCAATTTCCCCGTCGGCCATCCGGCGCGGGAGATGCACGATACCTTCTTCTTCGCGCCGGACGAGACGGGCACGCGCAAGCTCCTGCGGACGCACACCAGCCCCGTGCAGATCCGCACGATGCTGTCGAAGAAGCCGCCGATCCGCGTGATCTGCCCCGGCCGCACCTATCGCTGCGACAGCGACCAGACGCATACGCCGATGTTCCACCAGGTCGAGGGCCTCGTCATCGACAAGACCTCCCATCTCGGCCACCTCAAATGGATCCTCGAGGAGTTCTGCAAGGCCTTCTTCGAGGTCGACAGCGTCAAGATGCGCTTCCGCCCGTCGTTCTTCCCCTTCACCGAGCCGTCGGCCGAGGTCGATATCCAGTGCTCGCGCAAGGGCGGCGACATCCGCTTCGGCGAGGGCGAGGACTGGCTGGAGATCCTGGGTTGCGGCATGGTGCATCCCAATGTCATCCGCAACTGCGGGCTCGATCCGGACGAGTACCAGGGCTTCGCCTGGGGCATGGGCATCGACCGCATCGCCATGCTGAAATACGGCATGCCGGACCTGCGCCCCTTCTTCGAGGCCGACGTGCGCTGGCTGAGCCACTACGGCTTCCGTCCGCTCGACCTGCCGACCCTGGCGGGCGGGTTGTCGACCTGAGCGGGTGACAACGCAATGCTGATGACGCATGGCCTTGTCTTGTCTGTTCACGGACGAAGCGGGCTTCATTGGCATGGAATCGCCCGCGCAGGTTGGAGCGAGGCAAGTCCCATGGACGACGTAAATGACGATGACCGCAAAGAAGCGATCAGGCGCCTGAAAGCTTCCCTGGGCGTGATTCTCAAGCCGGAAGGCTATCGTGCCCAGGACCTGAATTGGCGGAAGACAACTGATGACGCGATCCTCGTGGTGAACGTGCAGCGCTCCATGTGGGGACAGGAAGCGTTTATCAATCTTGGCGTCTTTTCGAGGCGGCTAGGCGACCACGCTTCGCCGAAGGCTTTCCAGTGCCACCTCACAGCGCGAATTGGTCAACTGGCGCCGGAGATGGACGAGAAACTGCAAAGAATAACCTATCGGAGCCTGATCCAATCGGATGCGATGCTAACCGCGATCGATCAGACCATGCGTTCTCGAATACTTCCTCTGCTCGACGTAGCCTCTACCTACGAGGGACAACGTCACGTCATCGCTTCGATCAACAGGGCCAACAACATTTCCGCGGATGGCTGGTGGGTAACGGCACACGCTGTGCACGGCCTGAGCTGAAAAGGGACGTTCCATGAAATTCACGCTCTCCTGGCTGAAGGACCACCTCGACACCACGGCGGACGCCGACGAGGTCGCGGCCGTCCTCAACCGCATCGGCCTCGAGGTCGAAGGCATCGATGACAAGGCCAAGGCGCTGGCCCCCTATGTCATCGCACGCGTGGTGTCAGCCGTGCAGCATCCCAATGCCGACAGGCTCCGGGTCTGCATGGTCGATACCGGCGACGGCACGCCGATCCAGGTCGTCTGCGGCGCACCGAATGCCCGCGCCGGCATGACCTCGGTCTTCGCGCCGCCCGGCACCTACATTCCCGGCAAGAACATCACCCTCGGCAAAGGCGTCATCCGCGGCGTCGAGTCGAACGGCATGCTCTGCTCGGAGGCCGAGCTTGAACTGTCGGAAGACCACGACGGCATCATCGATCTGCCCGAGGATGCGCCCGTCGGCACCGCCTATGCGAGCTGGGCGAAGCTCGACGATGCCGTCATCGAGATCGCGGTGACGCCCGACCGTCCCGATGCGCTCGGCATCGCCGGCATCGCACGCGATCTCGCAGCGGCGGGGCTCGGCCGCCTGAACACGCCGCCGGTGGCGACGATCCCCGGTGAGGGCTTCTGCCCCGTCGAAGTCTCGCTCGACTTCGCCGAGGACGACGCCCATCTTGCGCCCGCCTTTGCGCTCAGGCTGGTGCGCGGCGTGAAGAACGGCCCCTCGCCGGATTGGCTGCAGAAGCGCCTGAAGGCCATCGGCCTCAGACCCATCAACGCGCTTGTCGACATCACCAACTACATCACCTTTGACCGGGGTCGGCCGCTGCACGTCTTCGATGCCGCCAAGGTCAGCGGCAATCTCGTGGTGCGGCGTGCCCAGGACGGCGAGGAGATCCTGGCGCTCGACGGCAAGACCTACAAGCTCGATAACGGCATGGTCGTCATCGCCGACGACAAGGGTGTGGAGTCGCTCGCCGGCATCATGGGCGGCGAGGCCTCCGGCTGCGATGAGGGCACCACCGACGTGCTGATCGAGTCGGCGCTGTGGGATGCGCTGAACATCGCGCAGACCGGCCGCAAGCTCGGTATCATCACCGATGCGCGCTACCGCTTCGAGCGCGGGGTCGATCCGGCTTTCACCCTGCCGGGCATCGAGCTCGCGACACGGCTCGTGCTCGACCTTTGCGGCGGCGTTCCCAGCGAGGTGACGCTGGCGGGTGTGATACGCGACAGCCACACACCCGTGCGCTTCCCCTGGAGCGAGGTGAAGCGCCTGAGCGGGCTGGACCTGCCCCAGGCCGAGATGGAGACGCATCTCGTGGCGCTCGGCTTCGACGTCGACAACCAGGGGGACACGGCGCTGGTGGCCGCCCCCTCCTGGCGGCCGGATATCGAAGGCAAGGCCGACCTCGCCGAGGAAATCATCCGCATCGCCGGGCTCGACCGGGTTGCGTCCACGCCCTTCCCACGCCTCCATGCGACCGTGGCCGCGCCTGTGCTGACGCTTCTGCAGAAGCGCACGCGGCTTGCCAAGCGCACCCTCGCCGCCCGCGGCCTCGTGGAGGCCGTGACATGGTCCTTCATCAGCCATGACGAGGCAGTGCTGTTCGGCGGCGGTGATGCCCGGCTGGCGCTCGCCAACCCGATCGCCGCCGACCTCTCGGATATGCGGCCGAACCTCATTCCGGGGCTCGTCAAGGCCTTGCAACGCAACGCCGACCGCGGCTTCGCCGATGTCGCGCTGTTCGAGGTCGGACAGGTGTTCGCCTCGGACGAGCCGGAGGGACAGACCATCACGGCCGTTGCGGTGCGTCGCGGCACGGCCCATGCGGCCGGTACCGGCCGCCGCTGGGACGCCGAGGCGAAGCCTGTCGATGCGTTCGACGCCAAGGGCGACGCCTTCGGCCTCATGACGGCGCTCGGCATCGCCACGGCCGGCGTGCAGGTCGTCGCCGGCGGGCCAGCCTGGTACCATCCCGGCCGTTCCGCCACGCTGCAGTTCGGGCCGAAGGCAGTCATCGGCGCGTTCGGGGAGCTTCATCCGCGCATTCTCGCCGCCCTCGACGCCAAGGGGCCGATCGTCGCCTGCGAGATCACGCTCGACCTCTTGCCGCCGCCCAAGGCGAAGCCCACCAAGGTCAAGCCGAAGCTGTCCCTGCCGGACTTCCAGCCGGTGACGCGCGACTTCGCCTTCGTGGTGGAAGCGGGTGTCGCCGCCGCTGACATCCTGAAGGCTGCCCAGGGCGCCGAGCGCAACCTGATCGCCGACACCTCGGTCTTCGACATCTACGAAGGCGCGGGCGTCGGCGAGGGCAAGAAGTCGGTGGCCGTCGCCGTCGTGCTCCAGCCGACGGAAAAGACCCTGACCGATCAGGACATCGAGGCGGTGTCAGCCAAGATCGTCGCGGCCGTCGCCAAGAAGACGGGCGCGACGCTACGCGGCTGATCGCACCTGGGGCCCAGTTGAGAGAACCAGGCGGTCATTCCGGGGCGGCCGGAGGCCGAGCCCGGAAACCATGAACACCGGCATGGCTCATTGGGCGCTGTCGTGTTCATGGATCCCGGACAGCGGCTGCGCCGCTTCCGGGATGACGCTGGCGCGTTGCGGCCTTGGCGAACGGCAGAATACGTAGCCATCCTCGCGGTCATTCCGGGGCCTCGCGTTGGCGAGGAGCCCGGAATCCATGAACACCGCGCGGACAGGTAGGTGCGAAGGGCCGGCCCGGAATGACGCCGACCTTCCGTCTGGAATCAACAGCTCTATCTCAAAAGAAAAGGCGGGCCTCATGCCCGCCTTCGCCCGTCCGGTGCAAGACCGGCGAGATGCAACCGTCACCCCCGATTCGACGCCCACTCAGTGGACGCTGATGGGCTCCAGATTATGCTCCCAGGCATTGGCGATCGCCGCATCACGGGAATCGGTCAGAAGGATGGGCGTCCCGTCCGCCCCAAGCAGGGCGAAAAGCTCGAGCCCCGGCTGAATCTCGGGCGCCTGGGGGAACAGCCGGTTGAATTCCTCGGAGCGAATCGCGCGCACATAGGCAACCTTGCCCTCGCCCGCAGCCGCGAGCGCATCGCTGTCCAGAACGTCGCCATTAAACTCAAACGCATCACTATGGGTCATCGCGCCCTCCTGGGGGGTGCTCTGACAACGAGGTTGCTCAGAACACGCCCGAAGCTGTTGATCTAGAGCGATTTCCGGTCTTTCGAGCGACCCGCTCGAGTGGGAAACGTTCCAGAGTAGCGTTCGTTCACCTGCACAATTCGAGCCAACGTTTACAAAGGCTGCGCCCGAATCGTTCCCAAAACCCTAATTCACGACATCATCCCCCATCGCGGGAGACAATGTCGATACGTCGGACGACGCGTTCGGATTCGGGTCGTACGAGGTCGACGGACAACAAGCCGTTCGAGAGATCCGCACCCATCACTTCCATCCCGTCGGCAAGGAAGAACGTCCGCTGGAACTGCCTGGCGGCAATACCGCGATGCAGGAAATGCCGGGTGCGGTCATCCACCTGGCGGCCGCGGATGCAAAGCTGGTTCTCTTCAAGCGTGATCTCAAGCTGGTCCTGCGTGAAGCCAGCCACCGCGAGGGTTATGCGGAGTTTCTCCGGCTCATTGTCACAACGCGGAACACGCTCGATGTTATAGGGCGGATAACCATCGGTCGCCGCTTTGGCGACCCGGTCTAACGCACGCTCGATCTCATCAAAGCCGAGCAGAAATGGTGACGACAACGACGGTACCCTAGACATGAGCGAAGCCCTTTGTTGCGAGGCACTTCGTGGTGGAGCCCTTATGGCACTCCCATAACCGGGAAGCTCTTCCAGGTTACCCCAGCGATATGGCGGCTCCCCTCCAAAGGGTCAAGGGTTGTCCAGCTGAAGGCCGCTTCACGCGAACGATGGGGAAAAGCTCCGCGACGGCAAAGGCCATCGGATCTCCCGTTATCCCCTTATTCGGGCACGGGGATGTCGCGGCGGCTGCGGAGGCTCGCGCCAGCCTTCATATTCGCCGTGCGTCGGGGGCCGATCTCGACGGGGCGGCAGCGGATCCGGTGGGGGCGTGAGCCATGCACAAGGTCATGAAGCCATCGCCAAACGGGGCTTCACGCGTCGATCGCGACGCATCCGGACTGCTGGGTGAGATGCGAAGGAGGAGATGGTGGAGCCAGGCGGAATCGAACCGCCGACCTCTTGAATGCCATTCAAGCGCTCTCCCAACTGAGCTATGACCCCATTAACTCTCGGCGTGACGTTGGGACGTCCGCCCGGTTCGCTCACAAAGGCTAGGCGCCTAAAAAATGAGCAAATCCGCGAGATACAATACCGATAACAAAAACGATGGTGGAGCCAGGCGGAATCGAACCGCCGACCTCTTGAATGCCATTCAAGCGCTCTCCCAACTGAGCTATGGCCCCGCTCGTCTCAGGCAGCGTTTGGGGACGCTTGCCAAAGGCCGCCAAATCAGCGGCCCGTGTCTATAATCACGTCCTGAGACGTTTCTCAAGTCTCTTCATCGTCGGCAATGTCGCCATCGATCAGATCGCTGACATCATCGTCGGATTCCTCATCCTCGGCGAGGAATGTCTCATCTTCCTCGATGTCGTCATCGAGTTCGATATCGTCGTCGGCAGGCAGGTTCTTGCCGACTTCGGCCTCGTCCGCCTCCTCGAGGGAAACGATCTCGACCGCATCGCTGGCAGCGGGCGTATCGTCCTCATCATCGTTCGAAGGCCGGCTTGCGGACTTCGCTTGGGGTTCGAAAACCGAACGCGGGAACGATTCGCCCGTGAAGGGGGACACAATCGGATCCTTGTTCAGATCGTAGAATTTGCGGCCTGTGGTCGGGCAGACGCGCTTGGTGCCGAGTTCCGGTTTCGCCACGGTATCGCACTCTCGCCGATGGAAATGAAGCGCTCCCGTTAGTCGGGGCTCCGGCCCCTGTCAAACTGAAAACGCGTTCGGACGCATATTTTAGCGTGGAAGGGCAGGAAACGCCTCTTCGGCACCCCCATCGAGGTGACGGTTGCACAGTCCCGTGATAGGCAATGGCCCACGTGGCGGGCACCTGCTCGCCGTCGGATCCACCCTCACCGAGATCTGTGCCGCCGTGTCGTCCCATTCGAGCCCCACTCCCCTCGCCGCGCGCGCCTCCCAAGCCCTGCGTGGTCGCATTTCGATCCCCGGCGACAAGTCCATTTCGCATCGGGCGCTGATCTTTGGGCTCCTCAGCGTGGGTGAGACGCAGATCACGCGCCTCCTGGAGGGGGACGACGTGCTGCGCACGGCTGCCGCTGTCAAGGCGCTTGGCGCCACTGTGGAGCACACCGGCGAGGGCGCCTGGACCGTCAGGGGTGTCGGCATCGGCGGTCTCGTCCAGCCCGCCGAAGTGCTCGACTTCGGCAATGCCGGCACGGGCTCGCGCCTCATGATGGGCGTGGTGGGCTCGCATCCCATCACCACCACGATCGACGGCGATGCCTCGCTGCGCAAACGTCCCATGCGGCGTATTCTCGACCCGCTGGAGATGATGGGGGCCACCGTCGTCGCCGAGGAACCGGGCGGCCGCTGCCCGATCACGCTGCGCGGCGCGGCAGAGATGATCCCGATCACCTATCAGACACCCGTGCCATCGGCCCAGATCAAGTCGGCGGTTCTGCTCGCGGGCCTCAATGCACCGGGCACGACCACCGTCATCGAGCAGGAAGCCTCGCGTGACCATACCGAGCGCATGCTGCGCCATTTTGGCGCGGAGGTCGTGGTTGAACCGCACGGGACCCACGGGCGCCGCGTCTCCCTGACCGGCCAGCCGGAGTTGCACGCGGCCCCGGTCGCGGTGCCCGCCGATCCGTCTTCCGCCGCCTTTCCGCTCGTCGCTGCCCTGGTGGTGCCGGGGTCCGAGGTGGTGCTCGAAGGCGTGATGGCCAATCCCTTGCGCACCGGTCTGGTGACCACGCTCCTGGAGATGGGCGCCGATATCACGCTGCGTGATCGCCGGGCCGACGGCGGCGAGGAGGTCGCGGACCTCGACGTGCGCTTCAGCGCTCTGAAGGGCGTGGACGTTCCGGCCGAGCGCGCGCCCTCGATGATCGACGAATATCCGATCCTCGCCGTCGCGGCGGCCTTCGCCAGTGGCGAGACGCGCATGCGCGGCCTGGCCGAATTGCGTGTGAAGGAGTCGGACCGTCTGGCCGCCGTCGCCGACGGCCTGGCCGCGGCCGGCATCAAGGCCCGCATCGAGGGCGATGACCTGATCGTGGAAGGCACCGGCGGCACGGGCGCCGGCGTCCGTGGAGGCGGCACCGCCGCCACCCACCTCGACCACCGCATCGCGATGGCGTTCCTCGTGCTCGGGCTCGGGGCGAAGGAAGGCATGGCAATCGACGACGCGGGCATGATCGCCACAAGCTTCCCGAGCTTCATACCGCTGATGCGCCGGCTCGGCGCCGACCTGGGCTAGCGGCGGTGATCCTGGCGATCGACGGCCCGGCCGCATCCGGCAAAGGCACCCTCGCCAAGCGGCTTGCCGCCCATTTCGGCCTTCCGCATCTCGATACGGGGCTCCTCTACCGGGGTGTGGCCATGGCGCTGCTCGACCGCGGCGACGCCCTCAGTGACGAGGCTGCCGCCGAACGGGCGGCGCAGGTCCTAGCGCCGGCACTTCTCGATGATCCGCGGCTGCGTGAGCGGGCGATGGGAGAGGCCGCCTCGGTGGTGGCCGCGCAGCCGCGCGTGCGCGCCGCGCTCATCGCCTTTCAGCGCGCCTTCGCTGCGACGCCCGGCGGCGCGGTTCTCGATGGTCGCGACATCGGCACCGTGATCTGCCCGGAGGCGGATGTGAAGCTCTTCGTGACCGCGAGCCCCGAAGTCAGGGCAATGCGGCGCGCGCTTGAGCTGCGCACGCGGGGGCAGCCGGCGGACGAGGCTGAAATTCTCGCCGACATTCGCATTCGCGACGCACGTGATGCAGGGCGCGCGGACGCACCTTTACGGGCGGCGCCAGATGCGGAGCTGCTGGACACCTCCGACCTTTCGATTGATGAAGTTTTCACCAAAGCTTTGGCGCTCATTGCGCCGGCAATTCGGGATTGCACACACACAAGGGCGTGATCGATAAGGCCAAGCTGCCTCAAGCAACTTGGCGTCGTCTGCCGTTGGTGTCACACTATCGTCTTTCGCCTCAACAATGACTTGAGGGCGGGCACGATGTTGGCACGTGTATGCGAGAAGCTGCGGCTTGGCAGCTTGTTCCTCACGGGTGGTCTGATTGCCTGTGGGATGATCGGCCTGAGGGTCGACACGGCACAGGCGGCCGAGCAGGAGGTTGATCTCGCGCTCGTCCTGGCCGTCGACATATCCTACTCCATGGACGAAGACGAGCAAAAACTGCAGCGACAGGGCTATATGGATGCCTTGCGCTCCCGTGAGGTGCTCGAGGCAATCGGCAAGGGCGCCGTCGGCCGCATCGCCATCACCTATGTGGAATGGGCGGGCCAGCGCAGTCAGGACGTGATCGTGCCCTGGCGGATCATCGAAGGACCGGAGAGCGCGGATTCCTTCGTCGAAGTCCTCGCGCAAGCACCGATACGGCGCGCCTTTCGCACGTCGATCTCCGGCGGCATCGACTTCTCTGCCGCGCTGTTCAATGCTGCCGGACTCAAGGCGATGCGGCGGGTGATCGATGTATCGGGCGACGGGCCCAACAACGAGGGACGCGCCGTGACGGACGCGCGGGACGAGGCGATCGCGCAGGGCATCACCATCAACGGCCTGCCGATCCTGCTCAAGCGGCCGGGCTATACCGACATCTCCGATCTCGACGGCTACTACCGCGACTGCGTCATCGGCGGCGTGGGCGCCTTCATGGTGCAGGTGCGCGAATTACAGCAGTTCAGCCATGTGATCCGCACCAAGCTCGTGACCGAGATCGCCGACAGCGACGAGACGCCAAAGAATGAGTTCGGCCGGATCGCGCCCTTGATCCAGCAGGCCGGCATCGTCGCACCGACGCCGCAGTTCGCCCAGGCCCAGCCGCGCGTAGAGCGCGCTCCGGCGACCGGCCAGGGGCGTACGGGATGCCTTGTCGGTGAGCGCATGTGGAACCAACGCATGGGGAACTGAGTTAGGCCATTCCGGGCGCGAGCGTAGCGACGAGCCCAGAAGCCATGATCACCGTGCTTCGCCGCTTCCGGGATGACTTGAGAAGCCCTTCGGGATGACTTCGGGAACCCTTCGGGATGACTTTGGGAACCCTTGGGGATGACTTTGGGAACCGCCGTCGCCGATCCCTCCCCTTCAGGGGAGGGTGGCCTCGCGCCAAGCGAGGTCGGGTAGGGTTCGCGAGGCCGGGAACGATGCTCCAATGGCCATGCAGGCATTACCGCCGAACGGGTCGGCACGGGGGGCACGTTTCCCCACCCGGCGCCTGCGGCGCCACCCTCCCCTGAAGGGGAGGGATAGGCGCGGTGAATGAGGAAACGTCGCCTCGAGCAAGTCCGTCCTTTGGGCCCGCTCGCAAGAAGCCATCAAGCGCCCCGCGGCGGCACAGCGATGTTGTCGATCAATCGCGTCTTGCCGAGATAGGCGGCCACCAGCAGCCGACCGGGGCGGTCAGCCCGGCCCATGGGCTCTAGAGTGTCAGCGTCCACGAAAGCGAGATACTGCACCGGCCCGAAGCCGGCCTCACCCAGACGGCCCATCCCGGCCTCCAGCAAGGGCGCGGCGTCCTGTCCAGCCTGAAGCTTTGCCGCGATCTCATCGAGAAGCGCATGGAGCAGCGGGGCGACCGCGCGTTCCGCCGGCGTGAGATAGGCATTGCGCGACGACAGGGCGAGGCCGTCGGCCTCGCGGATCGTCGGCACGCCATGGATCTCGACCGGAATGTCGAGATCGCGCACGAACCGCTTGATCACCTGGAGCTGCTGGTAGTCCTTCTCGCCGAACAGCGCGACATCCGGCAGCGCCTGCATGAGGAGCTTGGTGACCACCGTAGCGACCCCGGCGAAATGCCCGGGACGATAGGCACCGCACAGCCCCTCTGTCAGCCCCGCCACGCTCACGGTTGTCGCAAAGCCTGACGGGTACATCGTCTCGACCGTCGGCAGGAAGACCGCGCTGGCGCCGGCGCTCGCGAGCTTGGCAAGGTCGCCGTCCCGGTCACGCGGATAGCGCGCGAAGTCCTCGTTCGGCCCGAACTGGGTGGGATTGACGAAGATCGTCGCTATCGCCCGGTCGGCGCGCTTGCGGCCTTCGCGGACAAGCTGGAGATGGCCCTCATGCAACGCCCCCATGGTCGGCACGAGAGCAACCGTCTCGCCCGCGGCGCGATAGCCCCGCACGATGGCGCGCAATGCCGCGACGGTCTCGGCAATCGCTGGCTGTGATGGCAAGGCTGCACTCATGATGGGATCATCCAACTATTTGGAAGGCTTGGGAGAAGGCTTGGCAGACGACTTGGCAGACGACTTGGCAGGAGCCTTCGCTGGGGCTGTGGTATTGCGCAGAGGCTTGACCTTCGCGGAGGCTTTGGCCGGCACCACGCCGAAGCAATGCTCCGGCGCGGGAAACTGGTGGGCACGCACCTCGCGCGCATAGGCGGCGATGGCCTCGGCGGCGGCTGCGCCCAGGTCGGCGTAGCGCTTCACGAATTTCGGCGTGAATTCGCCATAGAGCCCGAGAATGTCCTCGCTCACCAGGATCTGGCCTTGGGCTGCCGGCGTGGCGCCGATCCCGATCACCGGTGCCGCGAGATCCGCCGCAATGGCCCGCGCCAAAGGCTCGACGGTGCCTTCCAGAACCACGGCAAAGGCCCCGGCGGCGGCGATCGCCTCCGCGTCCCGGCGAATTGCCTCGGCCATCGCCTCGTCGCGCCCCTGCACGCGAAAGCCCCCGTGGCTGTGCACCGACTGCGGCTTGAGGCCGACATGGCCCAGCACCGGGATGCCGCGCGCGACGAGGAAGGCGACCGTCTCGGCCATCTCCACCCCGCCCTCGAGCTTGACGGCCGCGCAGCCCGTCTCGGCCATGATGCGGGCGGCATTGCGAAAGGCGATCTCGCGCGATTCCTGATAGCTGCCGAAGGGCATGTCGACGACGACGCAGGCACGCGAGGCGCCGCGCATCACGGCCTGGCCGTGGGCGATCATCATGTCGAGGGTGACGCCAAGCGTCGAGTCCAGGCCATAGACCACCATCCCCAGCGAATCGCCGACGAGGATCAGGTCGCAATGGGGATCGAGAAGCTTCGCCATCGGCATCGTATAGGCCGTCAGGGCGACGATCGGATCATCGGCGCTGCGCGCGCTGATGTCCTTCGTCGATATCCGACGGTCGCGGCTCGCCGCACTCATCCTCGCCTCCCCAAGATTTGCCGACTAAAGTCGTACGGCCTTTTAGAGCATCGGGCCCGAACCTGTGAAGTCGTTTCCGGCACATCGCGCGGTCGGTCAGTGCCGCGGGGCGAGGAGCGCAGGCTGTCATCGTTTCCCTCCGGGACGAGCGGGGCTATCCTCTTCCTGATTCCACGCTCCCTCGCTTCAATGGACATCCCATGCGTCGCACTGCCATCGCTCTTGTCGCCCATGATGCCAAGAAGGACGCGATGGCTGAATTCGCGGCCACCCATCGGCTCAAGCTGTCGGCCTGCGACCTCTTCGCGACCGGCACGACCGGCGCGCGCGTCATCGAGCGCTGCCCGGAGCTTCAGGTCAAACGCCTGAAGAGCGGCCCTCTCGGCGGCGACCAGCAGATTGGCGCCCTCATCGCCGAGGGCCGCATCGATGCGTTGATCTTCTTCGTCGATCCCCTCTCGCCGATGCCCCACGACGTCGACGTGAAGGCCCTGACCCGGCTCGGCCTCGTCTACGACATCGCCATGGCGCTCAATCCCGTCACGGCGGAGATGGTGCTCGCGATGATCGAGCCCCTGACCTGAGGTTCAGGTCCCCCGCGGCTTCACCCGCGTGGTCGGCGCCGCGCTGGCAGGGTCTTCCGGCCAGGGATGTTTGGGGTAGCGGCCACGCATTTCGCTGCGGACATCCGCCCAGGAGCCGCGCCAGAAGGCCGGCAGGTCGCGAGTGATCTGGATCGGCCGATGCGCCGGCGACAGGAGGCTGAGCACCAGCGGCACGCGCCCGCCGGCCAGTGTCGGATGCCTGGTGAGCCCGAACAGCTCCTGGACGCGCACGGCGATGCCCGGCCCCTCCTCCCCGCCGTAGTCGACGGGAATGTTGGAGCCGGTTGGCATGGTGACATGGGTCGGCGCCTCGGCCTCCAGCCGCCGTTGCAGGTCCCAGGGGAGAAGCGCCTTCAGCGCGGCGTCCAGGTCTGACGCCGAAATCGCCGCCAGGCCGGCCTTGCCGACGAGATAGGGCCCGAGCCAGTCCGTGATGCCGGCGGTGAGCGCGGCATCGGACAAGTCGGGCCATTCCTCGCCCTCGGCGCGCGCCAGGAACATCACCCGCTCGCGCCACTGGCTGATCGCCTTGGTCCAGGGCAGGACGGCAAGGCCAAGGCCCGCGATGCCTTTCGCGAGAATGCCGGCCGTCGCCACGTCTGCGGGCACCGGCAAGGGCCGTTCGCCGAGCACGAGCGCATCGAGCCGCCGCGCCTCCCGCGCCCTGAGCGCCCGCGCCTGCCGGTCGAAGGTGACCTCCGTCGTGGTGACGATGCGGTCTTCTGCCAGATGCTCGACGGCCTCCGGCGTGAGAGGCGCGGCCAGCAGGATGCGCGCGGTCGCCCCGCTGCCGGCAATCTCAGCGATGGCGAGATAGGGGGACCGCGCCAGGGCGTCGGCCGGATCGAGCGCCGCTGCGCGCCCGTTCGCCATCAGGAATTCGCCCGGCTTACCCCGCGCCTTGGCGATGCGATCGGGAAAGGCGAGCGCGAGCAAGGCACCGGCATCGCCTGGCTCGTCAGGCTCGCGGGGCCCCACGGACGCCGTCCTGGCCCAGCCTTCCGCCATCCGGCGCATGTCGCGCGCCTGCGGCGAACGCTCGCCCCGAAACCGGCCAAGACGCTCAGCGAGGTCCGTGCCCGTGCCGCCGAGCCCGCGCTCCACCAGCACGGCGGCAATCTCCGCGGCCATGCCGGCCTGCCCTTCGCCCGCCGCGGCAATCACCATACGCGCCAGGCGCGGGGGCAGCGGCAGGGCCTGCAGCCGCCTGCCCGTCTCGGTGAGACGCCCATCGGCATCGAGCGCGTCGAGATCGACGAGAAGGCGCCGCGCCTCCGCCAGGGCCGGTTTGGGCGGCGGGTCGAGAAAGGCGAGCGTCGCGGGATCCGCGACGCCCCAGGCCGCCGCGGCGATCAGGAGAGGCGCGAGATCCGCCGCCAGGATCTCCGGCTTGGCAAAGGGCTCCAGCGCACCTGTCGAGGCTTCCTCCCACAGCCGGTAGCAGACGCCGGGCTCGGTGCGGCCCGCGCGGCCCCGTCGCTGGTCGGCCGCAGCGCGCGATACGCGCACGGTCTCGAGCCGCGTCAGCCCGATATCCGGTTCGTAGCGCGGCACCCGCGCGAGCCCGGAATCGATCACCACGCGTACGCCGTTGATGGTCAGCGACGTCTCGGCGATCGAGGTGGCGAGCACGATCTTGCGGCGGCCGGGCGCGGCCGGCTCGACCGCTTTGTCCTGCGCGGCGCGGTCCATGGCACCATAGAGCGGCGCAAGATCGACGGCCGGATCAGTGATACGTTGGGCGAGCCGCTCCTCGACCCGGCGGATCTCGCCCTGCCCTGGCAGGAACACGAGCAGCGAGCCCGGCTCGGCACGCAGCGCGCGCATCACGGCCTCGGTCACCTCATCCTCGATGCGGCGCTGGGGATCGCGCCCGAGATAGCGCGTCTCGACGGGATAGGCCCGCCCCTCGCTCTCGACGACGGGGGCATCGCCGAGGAGGCGGGCCACGCGCGCGCCGTCGAGGGTGGCGGACATGACGAGGATCCGCAGATCCGGCCGCAGGCCCACCTGCGCATCGAGCGCCAGCGCCAGGCCGAAATCGGCGTCGAGCGAGCGCTCGTGGAACTCGTCGAAGAGAACGGCGGCAACGCCCGTCAATTCCGGATCGTCGAGGATCATCCGCGTGAAGACGCCCTCCGTCACCACCTCGATGCGCGTCTTCGGGCCGATCTTCGAGCCGAGCCGCACGCGCAGGCCGACCGTCTCCCCCACCGCCTCGCCGAGCGTCGCCGCCATGCGCGCGGCCGCGCCGCGGGCGGCGAGCCGCCGCGGCTCGAGCAGGATGATGCGCCCGCCCGCGACCCACGGCTCGCCGATGAGGACGAGCGGCACCCGCGTCGTCTTGCCCGCGCCGGGCGGGGCGACCAGGACGGCATGCGACGCCGCGCGCAGATGCCCCGTCAGCGCGGGGAGCGCCTCGTCGATCGGGAGGGGGGTGGGGAAGGAAGAAGCCGCCATGCGGCTATCCCTAGATGTCGTTTCCAAGAAGGTTGTTCAGCCTCTGGAATGGCGGGATGCCGTTGAGGGCCGAGTGGGGTCGTCGGGTGTTGTAGGCGTCGATCCAGGAG
>NZ_QJJK01000012.1 GCF_003201475.1 Chelatococcus asaccharovorans
CTCCTGGATCGACGCCTACAACACCCGACGACCCCACTCGGCCCTCAACGGCATCCCGCCATTCCAGAGGCTGAACAACCTTCTTGGAAACGACATCTAGAGCATTGTTACGCGACATGGATGCCGGTCCGCGCGAAGATAGCGCGCGGAACAAAGCTCTGGCGGCCACGGGCGGGCAGTCGAAGCGGGCGACCTAACCTATTGAACAATAATGCGGATACTCGTTCCGGAACGCGCCAGGCGCTTGCTTCGCAACGCTTGGAGGTGTCGCATCCTCAATTGTCCTCTTAGGTTCCATAATCATGCTTATGCGTATTCAGCATCTCGGCGTAAGTGGTTTTCAGTGTCCCATCGGCCGTAGATCGAGCCCCCTCGGCATTCCGCCTCGCCGCCTTAAAGATAAGATTTCACAGCGGGTTATGGTCCTGATCTCGCGCTTGTAACGACCGCTTACGGACGAGATGGCCTCGTCCCGGCTACCACCGCGGCGTCTTGCGGGCCGCGTCCAGAGCAAGGCCATCTTTTTTCGGACTTGCTCCGATCCTTCTCGTCGGATCTGTTCTCAGCTGCACCGGCAGGCATGCTGCTGTCTGCCGGCGTAGGCGTTGACACGTCTCTGCGTGGCTCAGCCGGCCTGTCTCTGGAAAACATCCGCGAAACGCTGGCGCAGGATGTTCTTCTGGACCTTGCCCATGGTGTTGCGCGGCAGCTCATCGACGATGAACACGTGTTTCGGCTGCTTGAACTTGGCGAGGCGCTCGGCCAGCGCCGCCGCGATGGTTGCGGGATCGGCCGGGTTTTGCGGATCGGCGACCACGGCGGCGACCACGCCCTCCCCGAAATCCGGATGCGGCAGGCCGATGACGGCGCTCTCAACGACGCCCGGCAGGTCGTCGATCGCCTCCTCGATCTCCTTGGGATAGACGTTGAAGCCCCCGGAGATGATCAGGTCCTTGGCGCGCCCGACGATATGGACATAGCCGGCCGTATCGACCTTGCCGAGGTCGCCGGTGATGAAGAAGCCGTCGGCGCGGAATTCTTCCTGCGTTTTCTCAGGATTCCGCCAGTAACCCTTGAAAACATTGGGGCCCCTCACCTCGATGACGCCGATGCCGTCGGGGCCGACGGCTTGGCGCGTATCGGCATCAACAACCCGGAGGTCCACGCCGGGCAAGGGGTAGCCCACCGTGCCGGCGATGCGATCGCCGTCATAGGGGTTCGAGGTGTTCATGTTGGTCTCGGTCATGCCGTAGCGCTCGAGAATGGCGTGGCCGGTGCGCTCGCGCCATTCTCGATGCGTCTCGGCCAGCAGCGGCGCCGAGCCGGAGACAAACAGTCTGATATGGGCGGTGGCATCGCGCGTCAGTCCGTCATGCTGGAGAAGGCGCGTGTAGAAGGTCGGCACGCCCATCATGCTCGTGGCCTCAGGCAGAAGCGCCATTACCTTGTCCGCATCGAACTTCGGGAGAAAGAGCATGGTGGCGCCGGCCGCCAGGATGGTGTTGGTGGCGACGAACAGGCCATGGGTGTGGAAGATCGGCAGCGCATGCAGCAGGACGTCCTGGTCCGTGAAGCGCCAGTAGTCGACCAGGGTCAGCGCGTTCGACAGGAGATTGTCGTGGCTGAGCATGGCACCCTTGGAGCGCCCTGTCGTGCCGGAGGTGTAGAGGATGGCGGCCAGGTCATCCGCGCCGCGGGGCGCGTCGACGAAAGCCGCCGCGGCGGCGTCCGGCAGTGCGGCGGCCTTGTCGACGAGGCTGCCCCTGCCCTCGCCGTCAAGGGTTTCCACCGCCGCGATCCCGTGCCGGCCGGCGAGTTCCTTGATTCCATCGTATTTCGCCGGGTCGCAGACGACGAGGCGCGGCTCGGCATCGCCGAGGAAATAGTCGAGTTCGGTGAGCGTATAGGCGGTGTTGAGCGGCAGAAAGATGGCGCCTGCCCGGACCGTCGCGAGATAGAGCACGATGGCCTCGGCGCTCTTGTCCACCTGCACGGCAACGCGATCACCCGGCCGAACCCCGAGCTCGACCAGTGTCGCGGCCAGCCTTGCGCTCTCCTTCACCAGATCGCCATAGGTAATCGTGCGTCCGCCGGCGACTTTAATGAACGGCTTGTCCGCGGCAGGGGCCTTGGCCATCAGTCCGGAGAGCAGGTGTGAGGTCATAGGGCGTAAGCTCCATTCGTTTCTTGGTCTGATAGCCTCAGTCCGTCACCGTGGCGAGCGCGCGTTGCGGCTTATCGGCCTTGACGAGCTTGCGAATGGCGGGTGCGGCGATGATCTCGCCGGCGCGCGCATAGGCTTCGTGGTTCGCCTCGATATCGTCAAGGGCATAGAGATAGTTGACCATCAGACCGTAGGACTGCGTCAGCCCCTTGGGTGAGGGATCGCCCAGGAAGTCGAGCTTTTCCAGCCGCGCGCCGTTGCCGAGATGGAAGCGTGCGACCGGGTCGACCGGCGTGCCGCGCGGGCTCTTCGCCTTCAGGAAATAATAGGCGGCGGCCTGCAGCATCACCTTGCGCAGCGCCGGCAAGCCGGCCTGGTTCTCGTGCCAGCCCGGCTCGTCGAGGGCGGCGAGCGTGGCCTTGTCCGCCTCGTCCAGCGCATCGGACACCTCCGCCCGGCGTTCGCGGTTGAGCCAGGCGGCGAAGCCCGGCACCGGCGAGAGGGTCACAAAGGTCTTGAGGTTGGGAAGGTCGCGTTTCAGGTCCTGCACCACCTGCTTGATCAGGAAATGACCGAAGGAGATGGCGGCAAGGCCCTTCTGTGTATTGGAAATGGAATAGAACACGGCCGTTGTCGCATCCTCAGCGCGGATGGGATCACGCTTCTGGGCCAGCAGCGGCGCGATCGCACCCGGGATCTCCCGGGTCAAGGCGACCTCGACAAAGATCAGCGGCTCGTCACCGAGCTGCGGGTGGAAGAAGGCGAAACAGCGCCGGTCGGCGGGCTCCAGGCGCCCGCGCAGGTCGTTCCAGTCACTGATGGCGTGGACGGCCTCGTAGCGGATGATCTTCTCGAGAATATGCGCGGGTGAGCTCCATTCGATCGGTCGCAGCACGAGAAAGCCGCGGTTGAACCACGACGAGAAGAGATGCCGGAAATCGCTGTCGACCGACCGGAGCGCCGGCTCCTCGCGCAGATGTTCAAGGATGTCCTCACGCATCTTGACGAGCGCCGCCGTGCCGCCGGGGGCGAGATTCAGCCGGCGGATGAGTTCCTGCCGCCGTGCCTCCGCCGCGTTGTGGAGCTCGTGGATCGTGTCGTCGTCAGGATTGGCGCGAAAGGCCTCCAGCGCCCGGTCGAGCCGCGCCCGATCGGCGCCGAAACGCTCCGCGAGCACGCGCAGGAAGGCAAGGCGCGCCTCAGGCGGGGCCGCGGCATAGCTGTCGAGGAGCGCCTGCGCCAGCGCCACGCCCGACGCCTCGCCACGTTCCGACAGGAGTTGCTCCGCAAGCGCGCTCGGATCGGCCCTCAGCGCAGGATCAGGTGGCAGGCCCAGGAACGTGCGGCCCCGGTTGGTCAGCGTTTGCAAGAGGTCGTTCAGAAACGACGTCGGCATGGTAGCTCCTCGACAGGCTCTCGATGATCCGGGATTGCCTCCCCTGGCGCCGGCAATACTGTCCGATCAGACGGCGGCTGTCAGCGAAAACAACGGGTGAACGGTCTAGTTCCCGTTTCCGGATCCCGAAGCGTCTGCGCGCATGTGTGACGGGACGCACGCAACGCATTCAGCTTGCGTTATCGCAATCGGACGGACCACCAGCGTCGTCAGGTCGCATTGGCTCCCACGTGGATTGGCGAAGCTTGCCCTCTTACCTTAGAATGATAATAGACGCCCGAGGTGGGGTCGAAATGGGAGGTTACGGGTCATCATGTCTCAGTCGCGCCACGGGGACGACCGGACAGCGGTCGAGCCGAAGGATTTGAGTGGCGCGCAGCGCGATGAGCTGTCGGCCATCATCGCACGCTTCGAGACGGTGGAGGGGGCGACGCTGCCCATCCTTCACGCGATCCAGTCCGCTTTTGGCTTTATCCCCCCGGCGGCGGCGCCGATCGTCGCGGAGAAGCTCAACCGCTCACGCGCGGAAATCCATGGCGTGGTTACCTTTTACCATGATTTCCGCAGCCAACCGGCCGGCCGGCATGTCCTGAAACTCTGCCGGGCGGAGGCCTGCCAGTCCATGGGGGCCGAGCGTGTCGCGCGGCTGGTGGAGGCAGGCCTCGGCGTCACCATGGGCGAGACGACGGCGGACGGCCGCGTGACCCTCGAGCCGGTCTATTGCCTCGGCTTGTGCGCCGTCGCACCCGCCGCCATGGTCGATGGGCGGGTTGTCGGTCGCCTCGACGAGGCAAAGGCCGGCGCTCTGATCGCCGAGGTGGCGCCATGACGATGCGCATTTTCGTCCCTGGTGATTCGGGCGCGCTGGCGGTCGGCGCCGATGCGGTTGCGGCGGCGATCACCGCCGAAGCGGCCCGGCAGGAGCTTGCGGTCACCCTGGTGCGCAACGGCTCGCGCGGCCTCTATTGGCTGGAGCCCCTCGTCGAAGTTGAAACGCCGGCCGGCCGGATCGCCTTCGGGCCGGTCGCACCGAGCGACGTGCCGGAGCTGGTGGCAGCTCTGGCCGATCCCTCCCCTCGAGGGGAGGGTCCTCCGCGCGGCGGAGGTGGGGCCGCGCCTTTCACCACGCATCCGCTCTATCTCGGCCTGACCGAGGAGATCCCCTTCCTCAAACGCCAGACGCGCTTCACCTTCGCGCGCTGCGGCGTCGTCGATCCCTTGTCGCTGGACGATTACAAGGCCGCTGGTGGCCTCAAGGGGCTCGCGGCGGCGCTGGCGCTGGCGCCGGAAGCGATCGTCGACCAGGTGACGCAATCGGGGCTGCGCGGCCGCGGCGGCGCGGGCTTTCCGACAGGCATCAAGTGGAAAACGGTGCTGGCCGCCGAGGGCTCGCGTAAATTCGTCGTCACCAATGCCGACGAGGGCGACAGCGGCACCTTCGCCGACCGGATGCTGATGGAGGGGGATCCCTTAATCCTCATCGAGGGCATGATCATCGCCGGTCTCGCCGTGGGGGCGAGCCACGGCTATATCTACAGCCGCTCCGAATACCCCCACGCCAACGACGTGATGGCGAAGGCCTTGGCCATCGCCGAGAGGGCTGGCCTTCTCGGCACCGATATTCTCGGCTCCGGACGCAGTTTTTCCATCGAACTCAGGATCGGCGCCGGCGCCTATGTCTGCGGCGAGGAAACGGCGCTGCTCGAATCGATCGAGGGCAAGCGCGGACAGGTGCGGGCCAAGCCGCCCCTGCCTGCCATCAAGGGGCTGTTCGGCGCGCCGACCGTCATCAATAACGTGCTCTCCCTTGCCTCGGTGCCCTTCATTCTGGCGGAGGGGCCGGCTGCCTTTGCGGCAGTCGGCTTCGGTCGCTCGCGCGGGACCATGGCGGTCCAGCTCGCCGGCAATATCCGCCATGGCGGGCTGTTCGAGACGGGCTTCGGCATCACCTTGGGCGCATTGGTCGACGACATTGGCGGTGGCACGGCAACCGGCCGGCCGGTCAAGGCGGTGCAGGTCGGCGGGCCGCTCGGTGCCTATTTCCCCCCTGCCCTGTTCGACACGCCCTTCGACTACGAGGCCTTCGCCGCCCGTGACGGGCTCATCGGCCATGGCGGCATCGTCGTCTTCGACGACACCGTGGAAATGGCGCGGCAGGCGCGCTTTGCCATGGAATTCTGTGCCATCGAGAGCTGCGGCAAGTGCACCCCCTGCCGCATCGGCTCGACGCGCGGCGTCGAGGTGGTGGATCGCATCATCGCCGGGCGCGATGTCGACGCGAATGCGGCACTCCTGGCCGATCTCTGCGAGACGATGAAGTTCGGATCGCTCTGCGCGCTTGGGGGCTTCACGCCCTACCCCGTGATGAGCGCGCTGACCCATTTCCGCGAAGATTTCGGCCTTCTCCCGCCCAATGGTAGAATGGAGGCGGCGGAATGAGCGGCATGATGGACCTGGGTGAAGTGTTACCCCCCTCCCTAACCCTTCCCCGCCTAACCCTCCCCCGCAAGGGGGGAGGGAAACGCTGCATTGCGTGTGTCGCGATACGATTAGCGTGCTCTCCCCCCTTGCGGGGGAGAGACAGAGAGGGGGGTGCCGGTGCCCGCCTCGGACCTATCATGAGGCCCCTGCCATGACCCTCATCCACGAAACCGATTACGGCACGCCTGCCGCGCGTTCCGAGGCTATGGTCAGCCTCACCATCGACGGACGGACCGTCGCGGTGCCCGTCGGCACCTCCATCATGCGCGCCGCGATGGAGATGGGAACGCAGATCCCGAAGCTTTGCGCCACCGATATGGTCGACGCCTTCGGCTCCTGCCGCATGTGCCTTGTCGAGGTGGACGGCATGCGCGGAACGCCGGCCTCCTGCACGACGCCGGTCGCCGCCGGCATGGTCGTGCGCACCCAGACCGAGCGGCTCGCGCAGATCCGCAAGGGGGTGATGGAGCTCTATATCTCCGACCACCCGCTCGATTGCCTGACCTGCGCGGCCAATGGCGATTGCGAATTGCAGGACATGGCCGGCGCCGTCGGCCTGCGCGAGGTGCGCTATGGCTACGAGGGCGAGAACCACGTGGTCGCGAGCCGCGCCGGCGCGGTCAACGACCGCTTCCTGCCGAAGGACGAGTCGAACCCCTATTTCACCTATGATCCCTCGAAATGCATCGTCTGCTCGCGCTGTGTGCGGGCCTGCGAGGAGGTCCAGGGCACCTTCGCCCTGACCATCGAGGGGCGCGGCTTCGACAGCCGGGTTTCGCCCGGCATGCACGAGAGCTTCCTCGGTTCGGAATGTGTCTCCTGCGGCGCCTGCGTGCAGGCCTGCCCGACGGCGACCCTGACCGAGAAGTCCGTCATCGCCATCGGCCAGCCCGAGCATTCCGTGGTGACGACCTGCGCCTATTGTGGGGTCGGCTGCACCTTCAAGGCCGAGATGCGCGGCGAGGACGTCGTGCGCATGGTGCCCTGGAAGGACGGCAAGGCCAATCGCGGGCATTCCTGCGTCAAGGGACGCTTCGCCTGGGGCTACACGACGCATCGCGACCGCATCCTCAACCCGATGATCCGTGAGAAGATCACCGATCCCTGGCGCGAGGTGAGCTGGGACGAGGCACTCGCGCGCGTGGCGAGCGAATTCCGACGCATCCAGGCCACCTATGGCAAGGACGCGATCGGCGGCATCACCTCGTCGCGCTGCACCAACGAAGAGACCTATCTCGTCCAGAAACTGGTGCGCGCCGGCTTCGGCAACAACAATGTCGACACCTGCGCCCGGGTCTGCCATTCGCCGACGGGCTACGGCCTGAAGACGGCCTTCGGCACCTCGGCCGGCACCCAGGATTTCGATTCCGTCGAGCATAGCGACGTCGTCATGGTGATCGGCGCCAATCCGACCGACGGGCATCCGGTCTTCGGCTCGCGGCTGAAGAAGCGCCTCCGGCAGGGTGCGAAACTTATCGTCGTCGATCCCCGCCGCATCGATCTCGTGCGCACGCCCCATGTGGAAGCGGCCTTCCACCTGCCGCTGAAGCCCGGCACCAATGTCGCCGTGCTGACGGCGATGGCCCATGTCATCGTCACCGAAGGTCTCGTCGATGAGGCCTTCGTGCGCGAGCGCTGCGACTGGAGCGCCTTCGCGCATTGGGCGTCGTTCGTCGCCGAGCCGCGCAACAGCCCGGAGGCCGTGGAGGCGATTTCCGGCGTGCCGGCCGAGACCATCCGCGGTGCCGCGCGGCTCTATGCCACCGGCGGCAACGGCGCGATCTATTATGGTTTGGGCGTGACCGAGCACAGCCAGGGCTCGACCACCGTGATGGCCATCGCCAATCTCGCGATGGCCACCGGCAATCTCGGCCGGGAGGGCGTGGGCGTCAATCCGCTGCGCGGCCAGAACAACGTGCAGGGCTCCTGCGACATGGGCTCCTTCCCGCATGAACTGCCGGGATACCGGCATATCTCGGACGACGCGACGCGCGACATCTTCGAGAAGCTGTGGGGCGTGACGCTCGACAACGAACCGGGCCTGAGGATCCCCAACATGTTCGATGCCGCCCTCGACGGCTCGTTCAGGGGCCTCTATGTCCAGGGTGAGGATATCGTCCAGTCCGATCCCAATACGCACCACGTCACCGCAGGCCTCAGCGCCATGGAATGCGTGGTCGTGCATGATCTCTTCCTCAACGAGACGGCCAATTACGCCCATGTCTTCCTGCCGGGCTCGACCTTCCTGGAGAAGGACGGCACCTTCACCAATGCGGAGCGTCGCATCCAGCGCGTGCGCAAGGTGATGACGCCGAAGAACGGCTATGCCGACTGGGAGGTGACGCAGCGCCTCGCCCAGGCGATGGGGCTGCCGTGGGCCTATACGCACCCCGGCGAAATCATGGACGAGATCGCCGCGACGACGCCGAGCTTCGCCGGTGTCTCCTATGACAAGCTCGAGGCGCTCGGCTCCGTGCAATGGCCCTGCAACGACAAGGCGCCGGAAGGCACCCCCGTGATGCATGCCGCCGGCTTCGTGCGCGGCCAGGGCCTGTTCATGATCACCGAATATGTGGCGACGGATGAGAAGACCGGGCCGCGCTTCCCGCTGCTGCTCACCACGGGGCGCATCCTCAGCCAGTACAACGTCGGGGCGCAGACGCGCCGCACCGCCAATGTGGTCTGGCATGAGGAGGACCTTTTGGAGATCCACCCGCATGATGCCGAGAACCGCGGCATCCGCGAGGGCGACTTCGTGCGGCTCGCGAGCCGGGCTGGCGACACGACGCTGCGGGCGACGATCACCGACCGCGTGGCGCCGGGGGTGGTCTACACTACCTTCCATCACCCCCTCACCCAAGCCAATGTGGTGACGTCAGACTATTCCGACTGGGCGACCAACTGTCCGGAATACAAGGTTACGGCCGTTGAGGTTGCCCCCTCGAACGGGCCGAGCGACTGGCAACGGAGTTATGGCGAGCATGCGGCTCAAAGCCGCCGGATCGCGCACCGGCTGGATGCGGCGGAGTAGCGGGACGTGATCGCACCGACGGAGACGCGCGCCGTCTTGCGATGGCAGGATGGCACGGCGCGCCAGGCGCGCCGGGAGGTTGCCGAGGAGACCGCCATCGCGCTGACCTATGGCGGAAGCACCCAGGCCGTGATGATGGCGACCCCCTGCGATCTCGAGGATTTCGCGGTGGGCTTCAGCCTGACGGAGGGCATCGTCACATCGGCTGCGGACATCGAGCAGATCGCTGTCGAGGAGACCGAGCTTGGGCTCGACATCCAGATCGAGCTCGCGTCACCGCGCAACGCGGCCTTCGTCAGCCGCCGGCGGGCCATGGCCGGCCCGGTGGGCTGTGGCCTCTGTGGCATCGAAAGCCTGGCCGAGGCCATGCGCCCCCTCCCCGCACTCGCGCCCGGCAGGTCACGCCTGAAGGCGGATGTGATCGCCAACGCCTTGCGCCGCCTACCCAAGGCTCAGGTGCTCAACCGCGCCACGCGCGCCGTCCATGGCGCGGCCTTCGCGACGCCGGCGGGGTTCTTCGTCGTGCGCGAGGATGTCGGCCGGCACAATGCGCTCGACAAGCTCGTGGGGGCGCTCGCCCGCGCGGGGATTGACCCGGCCACCGGCTTCATCATGGTCACGAGCCGTCTCTCCGTGGAGATGGTGCAGAAGGCCGCCATTGCCGGCGCGCCCGTTCTCGTCGCGGTCTCGGCGCCGACCGCGCTCGCCATTCGCAGCGCCGAGGCGGCGGGCATGACCTTGATCGCCGTCGCGCGCGAGGATGGCTTCGAGGTGGTGACCCATCCCGACCGTATCGACTTCACGCGTCTCGAAACCACAGCCGAGGAAGGCCACATTGATGTCGCCTGAAACGCTCATCCGCATGGCCAACCAGATCGCCGCCTTCTTCAAGGCGCAAGGAACGGCGACGGCACCGGCCGCCATTGCCGAGCATCTCCAATCGTTCTGGGATCCGCGCATGCGCAAGGCGATCATCGCGCTTGAGGCCAATGGCACGGCAACCGGCCTCGATCCCCTCGCCGCCGCGGCCGTGCGGATGCTGAAGCCCGTGGATGCCGCCGCTAAGGTGGTCTGAGATCCAGCGAGGCCCAACGGATATCACCGTCATCACCGTGACAAGCCCGGCCACGACGGCGGCATGATGCTGTATGTCGATAGCTGGCCGGCCATGTCTGCGTGGCCAAGCCTCGGCGCAGTCTCTATCATGCGCATGCAGATTAACCGGAGCCCTTGCCTTGCCCGAGACCGTTGCATTGCCCGCGACCATGATCGCCATCGCCATGGATGGCTTTGGTGCCCCGGAGGTGCTGAAGCCCGTGGAGCGCCCCCTGCCGCAGCCCGGCAACGGCGAGTTGCTCATCCGGGTGGAGGCAGCCGGCATCAACCGGCCTGACGTCGCCCAGCGCAAGGGGGGGTATCCGCCGCCGCCTGGCGCGCCGGACATTCCGGGGCTCGAATGCGCCGGCACGGTCGTCGCGGTCGGCCCGGATTGCCGGCGCTTTCGGCCCGGCGATAAGGTCTGCGCCCTGGTCGCCGGGGGTGGCTATGCCGACTATTGCCTGGCGCCCGAGCCGCAGGTGCTCCCCATTCCCGGCAGTCTCTCCATGATCGAGGCTGCCGCCCTGCCCGAGACGTTCTTCACGGTCTGGAGCAACGTCTTCGACCGCGCCAAGCTTGAGCCGGGCGAGAGCTTTCTCGTCCATGGCGGCACGAGCGGCATCGGCACCACCGCCATCCAGCTGGCACACGCCTTCGGCGTCCGCGTCTTCGCCACGGCCGGCAGTGCCGAGAAATGCGCGGCCTGCCAAGATCTCGGCGCGGATGTGGCGATCAACTACCGCGACGAGGATTTCGTGGCGCGCGTGAAGGCGGAGACCGACCGCCGCGGTGTCGATGTCATCCTCGACATGGTCGGCGGCAGCTACACCCAGCGCAATATCGATGCGCTCGCCGTCGACGGGCGGCTGGCGCAGATCGCCTTCATGGGCGGGGCGAAGATCGAGGCCGATTTCACCAAGCTGATGACCAAACGCCTGACCTGGATCGGCGCAACGCTGCGCCCGCGCTCCATCGCCGACAAGGGCCGTATCGCCGCGGCGCTGGAGGCCAAGGTTTGGCCGCTGATCGCCAACGGCCGCATCAAGCCGCTGATCTTCAAGACCTTTCCGATGGCGGAGGCGGCCAAGGCGCATGCGCTGATGGAAACGAGCGAGCATATCGGCAAGATCGTGCTGACCAACGGTTAAATCACGCTGGTTTCACACGCAATCCAGCCGGTCATTCCGGGGCCTCGCGTCAGCGAGGAGCCCGGCACCCATGAACACGAGGTCGGATAAGAAGACACGTCAGATGGGGCCCCTTCCTGGTTTACCGTCGCGTTCATGGGTTCCGGGCTCGGGCCTTTGGCCCGCCCCGGAATGACCGCGCAATTCCTAAGCTTGCACTGCGCGTCGATTGATCTTACTTTGAGCACGTGATGATCAATTTGCGACTGGATGCTGTCATGAACGCCGCAGCTTTGGAAATTGCCGTAACCCGCTTCCGCGAAGGTGACGCCCCTTTCCTGTCGGCACGGCGCATCGCCGCGCTGCTCGGCGTGACCTTGACGGAGCTCGCAGCGCTGGCGGGTGTCGCCCGCAACACCCTCACCGCCAAGAGTGGCGCCCGCAAGGTGGATCAGGCCCTGAGCCCGGTCGCCCGGATCGTGGCGATGGCCTCGGAGATGGCCGGCGGCGACGAACGCGCCGCGCTCTGGTTCAAGCATCAGCCCATCCCCGGCTGGGCCGGTAAGACCGCTTATGATCTCGTGCGCGAAGGCAAGGCCGACAAGGTGCTCGCCTATCTCGAGGCGGTGCGCTCAGGCGTCTATGCCTGACCAGCTGCGCCCGCACGCGCGAAACCGCCTGTCCAATGCAAGCGTCATTCTCTGGCGCGCCTATGTGCCCCGCTGGGCGCATGCCCCCCTGTCCGGCGACGGCGCGGCGCAGTTCGGCGGCCGATGGAACCCTGTCGGCGCACCGACCCTTTATGCGGCGCGGGAATTGTCGACCGCCTGGGCGGAATACAACCAAGGCTTTGTCCAGCATCCTGCGACCATCGCGCAGATGAGCCTTCGGGGCGCCATGCTGGCCGATCTCTGCAACGAGGCGGTCCTCGCCGCGCATGGCGTCGATAAGTCAATCCACACGTGCGAGTGGCGCGCGCGTCTCGATGAGGGGACAGTCCCGGCGACGCACAAGCTGCGTGAGCGCCTGCTCGCGGCCGGGTTCGATGGCGTGATCTATCCGTCCTTCATGTCGCCCGGCGGTAGCTGCGTCGCCCTTTGGCGCTGGAATGAGCCGGATGGGCCTGAGCTCACCGTGATCGATCCCGAGGGCCGCCTGCCGCAGTCGGCCGCCTCGTGGCGATAGCGCCAGCGCCGTCATTGCGCAGCGCAGTCATTTCTGCAGCGTGAATTCCGCCGCTTGCAGGTCGGCGGCATTGGCCCCGGTCATCACGCGGAAGCGCCCGGCGTCGGTGGC
Source organism: Chelatococcus asaccharovorans (assembly GCF_003201475.1). Classification (GTDB taxonomy): domain Bacteria; phylum Pseudomonadota; class Alphaproteobacteria; order Rhizobiales; family Beijerinckiaceae; genus Chelatococcus; species Chelatococcus asaccharovorans. The sequence continues at coordinate 12,594 of NZ_QJJK01000012.1, forward strand.
CCACCGTCCATCCTGATGCCAATAGGCGAGATCCGCGTCCGTGAGGGACAGCGTGACCGTGCGCGTTTCGCCGGGTTCCAGCGCAACATGCTGGAAGCCGCGCAATTCCTTCACCGGCCGTGAAATCTCCGCTACGGGCTGGTTGACATAGAGCTGCACCAGGGCCGTGCCCGGCCGCCGGCCGGTATTGGTGACATCGACCGCGACCGCGATGGGCTCACCGGCCTTGACGATGGGTGAAATGCGCGGCGGCGAGAAGCCGAAGTCGGTGTAGCTCAGCCCGTAGCCGAAGGGAAAAAGCGGTTCCGTGCCCTCGTCGAGATAGCTCGCGGTATAGGGGCGTGGCGGATTGGTCGGCGGCCGCCCGGTCCTGAGATGATCGTGATAGATCGGGATCTGTCCGACCGCGCGCGGAAAGGTCACGGGCAGACGGCCGCGCGGCTCGTTCTCGCCGACCAGCGTGCGCGCAATCGCCAGCCCGCCCATGGAGCCCGGGAACCAGGCCGAGAGGATGGCCGGCGCGTCCTTCACGAGCGGCGTCAGCACCAGCGGTCGCCCATGGAACAGCACCACCGCCGTCGGCCGGCCCACGGCGAGCACGTCCCGGGCGAGTTCCATCTGATCGCCGGGAAGGCCAAGATCGGTGCGGCTCGCCGCCTCGCCGCTCTGCGTCGATTTCTCGCCGAGCGCGAGCACGACGACATCGGCGGTGCGGGCCACGGCGACGGCCGCGGCGCGCGCCTCCGGCGAACTGCCATTGACGGAGCCGGCGGAGACGACCTCGACCACGGCCTTCGGCAGCACCTGGCGCAAGCCGGCGGCCAGCGTGATGGCATCGTCCGGCTGACCGTTCGCCGCCCAGGGGCCGAGCGTATCGGCGCGGTCGTCGGCGAGCGGTCCGATAACCGCGATGCGCCGCACGTCGGGCGAGAACGGCAGCGTTTCGCGATCGTTCTTCAGAAGAACGAGCGATTTTTCGGCGAGTTCGAGCGCCGCCTGACGATGGGCGGGCGCAAACAGCGCCGTCCGCTCCCGCGCTTCGTCCATGCGGCCGAAGGGCTTGTCGAACAGGCCGAGTTCCTCCTTGAAGGTCAGCACATGCCGGACCGCGTCATCGAGGACAGCCATCGGGATCGCACCCGATGCGACGAGGCGCGGCAGGTCGCGACGGAAGGCCTCCCCCTGCATCTCGATATCGGTCCCGGCCGTGAGCGCACGCTTCGCGGCTTCCTCGCGGTCGGCCGCGATGCCATGCGTCACGAGTTCCTCGACCGCACCGAAATCGCTGACGACAACGCCCTGGAAGCCCCATTCCTTGCGCAGGATATCCGTGAGGAGATGGCGGTTGGCGACGCCGGGCACGCCATCGAAGGTGTTGAAGGCCGCCATGAAGCAGCGCACGCCGGCGGCGACGGTTGCCTTGAACGGCGGCAGATAGATCTCGCGCAGGGCCCGTTCGGAGACCGATGCGGCCGTATAGTCGCGGCCGGATTCCACGGCCCCGTTCGCACCGAAATGCTTGACGCAGGCCGCAACCGAATCATCTGCATCGAGGCGCTCGCCCTGGAACCCCCGGACGCGGGCGGCGCCGATCTGGCCGCCGAGCCACGGTGATTCGCCCGCCCCTTCGACGATGCGGCCCCAGCGGGGATCGCGGGTCACGTCGAGCATCGGGGCAAAGACCCAGTTGATGCCGGCGGCGGCGGCCTCGCGCCCGGCGATCCGCTCCGCGCCTTCGATGGCCTTCAGGTCGAAGCTCGCTGCCTGCCCGAGCGGGACGGGAAAGATGGTACGGTGCCCGTGCAGAACGTCGAAGCCGAAGAGCAGGGGAATGCCGAGGCGCGTGTGCTTGACGGCCGTCTCCTGCAATTGCCGCGTGAAGGCCACGTCATAGGTGTTGAAGATGCCGCCGAGTTCGCCCCTTTCGAGGGCGCCGGTCACATCCGGCGTGGTGTAGGGGCCGGTGACCGCGCGGTTGCTCGACAGAAGCACGAGCTGCCCGACCTTTTCCGCGATGGTCATGCGGGCGATGAGGTCCTCGACGCGCGCCGAGGCGCGTTCTGGCGCGTGCTGGGCCACGACCGGCGCAGGTGCGGAAGGCGGCTGCCCGGCCACCGGCGTTTGCGCCTGCGCCGCGGAGGCAATGCCGGCCACCAGCAACGCCGCGGTCAGGATCCCGATCTTACGGCCATGCGTCATGACGTGATGCCGCTCGTCGCGGTCCCTGGATGCGCCAAACTCGATGATCAGCGGGTGATCGGTGCCATGGCCTTCGGAACATTCGTCTCCGATACGGCGGGCTCGCCGGCGGTCAAGGTGGGCTTCGGCGTAGCTGCCTCGACCACAGCGGCCCGGAACCGGCTGAGGCTTACATCCGGCGCGCTGGTATTGTGGCGCGAAGGCAGAACCCGGCCGAGCCAGAACTCGGGGGTCGAGGCCTTCGTGAAGCCCATCACAGGCGCCTCTCCCCAGCCCTTGCCGTCCTCATGGACCCAGGCGACCCGCGCTGCATCGGCGTTGGTCTCGGTGACATACATGGAACGCAGCGCGGCGAAGGGATGGTCGGCCGGCACGGCGCCTTGGAAATTGATCGACAGAGCCAGTCTGTCCCGATCCAGCGCTGCGATGGCAAGCGAGCCGGAGCCGCCCCGCGCGAAGTCCAAACGAAAATCGCCAGTGGCGGGATCAAAAGACAGGGCCTTCAGGGCAACGATTGGCCTGCCCTCCGTCTCCACCGGCCCGACGAGGAAGGACGTGCCATAGGCGCTGTTGCCGAGATGCCTGGGGCTCAAAGGCCGACCACGCCAATAGCCGTCCTGGGGGTAGACGACCAGCACCTCTTCGGACGGGCCGTCCTTCTCCTTCGCCCAGAGTTGGAGCAGATGGATCCCCTCCTCCCGCTTGTCGCCGATCAATACAGGCACCGTGCTCGGCCGCCAGAGAGACGGGTAGGAGTAGGCGACCAGCTTGTAGCGCGCGTTGTCGACGAGCATTTCCTCGCGCGGCTTGCCGAGATGAACCGGGTCCGCCGTCATGTCGCACTGCGCCCAATCCGGAGCCTGCCGATCGGCCGCGAGCATGCCGATATAGGCCGGATGCAGCACCTCGATTTGGAAACTGCTCAGCACCGGACCATTCGCGGCCGCCTGGAACGGCAGATACACATTGTCCTTCTCAGCGCAGCGGACCGGCTCACTCAGGTTGCGGACCTCCACCGCGATATCACGCGGATCGGCGAGCGCCGCATGCGGGAGATTGACGGTCCCGAAAGCAGCGAGAACAGGGCATGCGAAGGCAACGAACCGGAACAACGAACAGCGATCGGGCATGGGGCCCTTCCGGGGTGATGTTGAAGGGTGGACGATTGGACGGCGAAGACAATCAGGATTCAGCGAGCCGCAGGAGATGGCCCACTGTCAATCAGGCCCCGCAACCGAAAGGATTGTTGATGGCGGAGTTATGACGATTTCGACATTTCGTCACGTTTCTGCAACGCTCGGCAACTACGGGACCCGCGGTGCCGCGATCTCCCCTCCAAGCGTGAGCTCTTGACGCCATCGCCCGGCCATGCTGTATTTGTAACTATACGGTTACTTACAAATCGCCGCTCCTCCGGCGATGTAAAGGGGAAACACCATGGCGGTACAACGTCTCGGCCTCATCATGCACGGCATCACCGGCCGCATGGGCTACAACCAGCATCTCGTGCGCTCGATCTGCGCCATTCGCGATCAGGGCGGTGTTGCACTGCCGAACGGCGACCGGGTCATGCCCGACCCGATCCTGGTGGGACGCAATGGCGAGAAAATCGCCGAGATCGCCAGGAAGCACGGCATTGCCCGCACCTCGACCGATATCGACGGCGCACTCGCCAATCCCGAGGACACCGTCTTCTTTGATGCCGGCTCCACCGTCATGCGCGCCGGCTTGCTGACCCGCGCGATCGAGGCCGGCAAGCATGTCTATTCGGAAAAGCCGATCGCCGAGACGATCGGGGAGGCGCTGGCCGTCGCCGAGCTCGCCCGCAAGCGCGGCGTCAAGAACGGCGTGGTGCAGGACAAGCTCTATCTGCCGGGCCTGCGCAAGATCAAGATGCTCAACGAAGCCGGCTTCTTCGGCCGCATTCTCTCGGTCCGCGGCGAGTTCGGCTACTGGGTGTTCGAGGGCGACTGGGGGCAGCCGGCGCAGCGGCCGAGCTGGAACTATCGCAAGGGCGACGGCGGCGGCATCATCCTCGATATGCTCTGCCACTGGCGCTATGTCCTCGACAACCTGTTCGGTGAGGTCAAAGCCGTCTCCTGCCTCGGCGCCACCCACATCCCGACGCGCATCGGCGAGGACGGCAAGCCCTATACCGCCGATGCGGACGACGCGGCTTACGCCACCTTCGAGCTGGAAGGCGGCATCATCGCCCAGATCAACTCCTCCTGGGCCGTGCGCGTGAAGCGCGACGATCTCGTGACCTTCCAGGTCGACGGCACCCACGGCTCGGCAGTCGCCGGCCTCACCCGCTGCTTCACGCAGCACCGGGTGAACACGCCGCGGCCGGTGTGGAACCCGGATCAGCCGCAGACCATGAAATTCGCGGATCAATGGGACGAAGTGCCCGACAACCAGGTCTACGACAACGGCTTCAAGGCCCAGTGGGAGGATTTCATCCGCCATGTGGTGGCCGACACGCCGTGGAAATTCGATCTCATGCAGGGCGTGAAGGGCGTGCAGCTCGCGGAGCTCGGCCTGAAGAGCTGGGCGGAACGTCGCTGGCTCGACGTGCCGCCGGTCGAGACGCTGGCACAAGTGCGGTGATGGCCATGACCCATCTCACACTTCCCCGCCCTGGCGGCGTCCTCGAGACCTATACGGTCCGCAACGCCCCGCTGCCCGCGCCAGCCGCCGGCGCGGCGCCCCAGTTCAACCGCATCGCCTATGCCGCCGTCCACGTGGTCGCCGATCCGTTCGCCGACAACGATCCGTGGCTCGACATCGCGATCGACTGGGACAAGACGATCGCCTTCCGCCACTACCTGTGGGACCTCGGCTTCGGCGTCGCCGAGGCCATGGATACCGCCCAGCGCGGCATGGGCCTGGACTGGGCCAACGCCCGGACACTCATCCGGCATGCGCTGGAAGCGGCCCGTAGCCGCCCCGGCGCGCTGATCGCCGTCGGGGCCGGGACGGACCAGCTTGCCCCCTCCCCCGAGGTCACCATCGACGACGTGATCCGCGCCTATGAGGAGCAGATCGAGACCATCGAGGCGATGGGCGGGCGCATCATCCTGATGGCGAGCCGGGCGCTCGCCAAGGCGGCGAAGGGTCCGGACGACTATGCCCGCGTCTACGGACGCATCCTCGCCCAGGTCAAGGAGCCGGTCATTCTGCATTGGCTCGGCGAGATGTTCGACCCGGCGCTGGAAGGCTACTGGGGTTCGGGCGATCATGACGCGGCGATGGCGACCTGCCTCGATGTCATCGCAAGCCATGCCGACAAGGTCGACGGCATCAAGATCTCCCTCCTGTCCAAGGACAAGGAGATCCGCATGCGCCGGCTCATGGCCGCCGGCAACACCACCTCCGGCGTGCGCATGTATACGGGCGACGACTTCAACTATGCCGAATTGATCGCCGGCGACGCGCAAGGCTATTCCCACGCGCTGCTCGGCATCTTCGATGCGATCGCGCCGGCGGCCTCCGCGGGGCTCGCGCGGCTCGGCGCCGGTGACGCGGCGGGCTTCCACGATATTCTGGCGCCGACGGTTCCGTTGTCGCGCCATATCTTCAAGGCGCCGACGCGGTTCTACAAGACGGGCGTCGTTTTCCTCGCCTATCTCAATGGCCTGCAGGACCATTTCACGATGCTCGGCGGGCAGCAGAGCGCCCGCTCGATCGTGCATCTGGCCGAGCTCTTCCGGCTGGCTGACGCCGCCCGCTGCCTGAAGGACCCGGAGCTGGCAGCCGCGCGCATGCGCAAGGTGCTCGCTGTGGCGGGCGTGGAATAGGGCCTTTTAAAGCGGTCATCAAATCTGTGCGTGTGAACAAGATTCTCCGCCGACTGGATGGCGCACGACCACTTCCGCTTGTCATCCCCGAAGCCGCCACAGGCGGCTGTCGGGGATCCATGAACACCGGCGGTATTTATCTGGATCGACAGTGTTCATGGATCCTCTTCCCGGCGCTACGCGCCGCCGAGGATGACACCCAAGACATCGCCCTATGCGCATCATGTCATCCTCCGCGGCGCGTAGCATCAGCGCCGGCGAGGCGCGGAGATGCAACGACAGGCGGCGTGAGCCGCGATGAAGGAGAGAAGCGTGCCCGTAGAAGGTCTGTCCATCAATCTCGCGACCGTGCGCCAGCAGTGGGACATGCGCCAGGCGGTCGATGCCTGCCTCGCGCAGGGGATCACGGCGATTGCCCCGTGGCGCGACCAGGTTGCGAAGATCGGGCTTGACGAGGCGGCGCGTCTCGTCGCGAACAACGATCTCAAGGTTACCGGCCTCTGCCGCGGCGGCATGTTCCCGGCGGCGGATCCGGCCGGTCGGGCGGCGGCGATCGACGACAACAAAAGGGCGATCGACGAAGCCTGCACGCTGCGCGCCGATTGCCTGGTGCTGGTCGTGGGCGGCTTGCCGGAGACGTCGCGCGATATCGTCCACGCCCGCGAGATGGTCGCCGACGGCATCGCCGCCATCCTGCCGCATGCCCGCGCCGCCGGCATGCCGCTCGCCATCGAGCCCCTGCATCCGATGTACGCTGCCGACCGGGCCTGCGTGAACACGCTCGCCCAGGCGCTCGACATCTGCGAGCTCCTCGGCGACGGCGTCGGCGTCGCCATCGACGTCTACCATGTGTGGTGGGATCCCGATCTCGCCCGGCAGATCGCGCGCGCCGGGGCCATGGGCCGCATCCTCGCGCATCACATCTGCGACTGGCTGGTGCCGACGCGCGACCTTCTGCTCGACCGCGGCATGATGGGCGACGGCGTCATCGACTTGAAGGGCATCCGCGCCATGATCGAGGCGGCCGGCTTCCACGGCCACCAGGAGGTGGAGATCTTCTCCGCCGAGAACTGGTGGAAGCGCCCGGGCGAGGAGGTCCTCGCCACCTGCGTCGAGCGCTTCCGCACGGTGTGCTGAATCCGGCCTCAAGCCGCCTTTGGCGCAATCCCCGCGACGATGGCCTCGGCGTCCGCGATGGCAGCGAGCACGTCCGCTTGCGAGACGGGCTTGCCCGCCACCGTCAGGACCTCGCGCACATGCTCGATGATGAGATGGCGATAGGACTTCGGCCGCCGCAGCACCTCGCCCGCGAGGAAGATGCGGATCGCCGGCGTCCAGATCTCGTTATAGCGTTCGCGCTCCGGACCGAAGGCGAACTGCGGCACCGCGCCGTGGGGCCGTGAGGCGCGCTCCGCCTCGGTGGCCGCTACGTCGACGGCCTCGGCCGTGGCGATGACACCATAGCGGGCCTTGGCCTCGGCCACGCTGAGGAGTTCGGCCTGGACATCGCGGCGCACGAGGTCCGGATCGCGCGCGAAGGGGTCGCCGAACCCGCCGCCCGACGGCGTGACGATCCGCACCGCATCGCCGCGCTTCATCTGCAGCACCCGGATCTTGCCGATCGATTCCTCGGGCTTGCCGGCCGGCTTGAAGATGACTTCGCCGAGCTTGCCGAAATGCCCGCCACGGAAGCCCCACGGGCGGAAGTTGAAGCGGTTCATGCCGCGTACGGTCATGCTCGCCTCAAGCCCGGTGTTCTCGATCTCCATCACCAGCGCCGCGCCGCTACGCCACTCGCCGGCCGACTGAGTGTCGGGCATGAGATGGCAGGCGCGCATATGCATGACTGTCTCGACCTCGATGACCTCGGTCGGGATGCTCTTGAGCGCCCCGGAGCGGCCGTCAACACCGTCGATGCCGTCAAGACCCGTGCGTCCGCCGCCGCCGCCGATGATCGGGTTGAGCACGCTGACGCGTGGCCGGCCGGTGGAGGGATCGCGGGCATTGACGACGATGATGCCGACCATGCCGGCGCCGGCGGCCATCAGACCGTCCGGCAGGGCCTGGTTGAGACAGCCGAGCACGGTGTCGAACACGCGCGTGCCCGCCGCCACCCGCGAGCCCATGGCCGCCGGGAATTCGGCGTTGATGACCGTGCCGCGCGGCGCCTTCATGGTGATGGGCTTGAGCAACCCCGCGTTCTTCGGCGCGCTCGGCTCCAGGCTCATGATGTAATAGGTCAGGGCTTGCGTCACATAGGGATGTGTGCGCTCGCCGATGATGAAGTTGTAGGCGGCCGCCACCTGCGGATCGGTGCCGGTGAAATCGAGTTCGATCTCCTCGCCCTTGACGCGCATGGTCGTGATGACATGGGCGTGCTGATTTTCTTCAAGCCCTTCGAGATAGTCCGAAAAGGTGTATTCGCCGTCGGGAATGCGCGCGATGACGGACCGGGCCTTCAGCTCGGCGAAGTCGATGACCTCCTTCATGCCGGTGCGCACGGTCTCAACGTCGTAGCGGTCGCAGAGCTGGTTGAGGCGCCGGTCCATGCTCTTCAGCGCCGACAGCATCGCCTGGAAGTCGCCCCACATTTCTTCGGGAATGCGGCTGTTGTCGAGGAAGATGTTCTTGGCGTCCGGATTGAGCTCGCCGCGGCGGAACAGCTTGATCGGCCGCACCCTAAGCCCTTCCTGGAAGGACTCGGTGAAAGCCGGCGAGATGCTGCCCGGCACCGCGCCGCCGATGTCGGAAGCGTGGACGAAGGACCAGCCGAAGGCGATGAGTTCGCCGTCGCGGAAAACGGGATAGATCATGGTCACATCCATCATGTGCGTGACCAGGCCGTCCGTGAAGAACGGGTCGTTGGTGATGTAGCAGTCGCCCGGCTCGAAATTCTCGCGGCCGATGCGGTCCAGCGTTTCCTGCAGGGGCAGGCCGATGAACACGGTGACGCCGGACTGGCTCGGATAGGCGAAGATGTCGCCATCGGGCGTCGCCAGCGCGCATTGATAGTCCTGCACGAGCTTGACGAAGGTGGTATGCGCGGTGCGGTGCAGAACGGCCGAGGCTTCCTCGACGATCGCCGTGAAGCGATTGTTCATGATGGCGGTGCGGACGGGATCCATGGCGGTTACTCGCGGGACAGGATGAGATCGCCGAAGTCGTTGACGACGGCGGTGAAATCGGGCGGCACGAGGATTGTCGTGTCGTCCTGCTCGATCATGGCAGGCCCAGGAATGCGCGAACCGGCGGCGAGGCGCGCGCGGTCGAACACCGGTGCCTCGCGCCAGCTGTCGCCGATACGGATCGGCCGGCTGCCCGCCTGTTCGACGGGGATATCGCGCAGCTTCGCCGCGTCGGCGCCGGGCGCCGGCAGCGCGCCGGAGATGCGCACGCGCAGCTGCAGATATTCGACCTCGGCGCCGGGGTCGGAGTGGCTGTAGAGCCGGTCATGCTCGGCGTGGAAGGCCTTCGCGAGGCGTCCCAGATCGCCCGCGGCGAGCACATCCTCGGGAACATTGACCTGCAACTGGAAGGACTGGCCGCGATAGCGCATGTCCACGAAACGCGCGATCGCCACCTTGACGAGGAGCTCCGGCGCGATCTGCCCCGCCAGCCACGCGCGGGCGCGGGTCTCGATATCGGCGAATTCCGCCTTCAGGACCCCGGCATCGATCGTCTGGCCCTGGACAGTCGCCACCGTGTCATGGACGAGCTGGGTGACGAGACCGCCCGAGGCGCAGAACACCGACGGCGTCGGCGGAATGAGCACCTGGCCGATGCCCATCTCGCGGGCGAGCAGCGGGCCGTGCAGCGAGCCGGCACCGCCATAGACGACGAGCGTCACGTCCTCCGGGTCCACGCCATGGCGGGCGAGATAGGGTAGCACGCGCGCCACCATGTTGGAGGTCGCGACCGTAAGCGCCGCTTCAGCGGCCGCCCCCACGTCGAGCCCCGCCGCATCGCAGACAGGCTGCATCGCCCGTTCCGCGGCGGCGCGGTCGAGGCGCATGCGGCCGCCCAGGAAGTTCTCGGGATTGAGATAACCGCAGAGGAGATAGGCGTCGGACACCGCCGGCTCCGTCCCGCCATGCCCGAAGCAGGCTGGCCCCGGCCTCGCGCCGGCGCTGCGCGGACCGACGCGCAGGACGCGCCCGTCGAGCGAGATGATGGAACCGCCGCCGGCGCCGATCGCCTCGATTTCCGTGACCGGCATACTGAGCGGGAAGTCGCCGACCTCCGCGCTCGACGAGACGGTGGCGGTCGCATTGCGGATCAGCGAGACGTCCGTCGAGGTGCCGCCCATGTCGAAGGTCAGGAACTGCCCGCCGCCGAGCCGTTCCGCCACCGCGAGCGCGGCGGTGACACCCGAGGCCGGGCCCGAGAGAAGGGTCTGCACCGGGAACTGACGGGCCTCGGCCGCCGCCATCGCCCCGCCGTTCGAGCGGGTGATGAACAGGCTCGCCTTTGGCAGGGTCTTGGCCAGGAACGCCTCGATATCGGCGATATAGCTGTTCATCTTCGGCTTTACGAAAGCGTTGAGCACGGCCACGACCGCCCGCTCGTATTCGCCGATCTGCGGCCAGATCTCGCTGGAGAGCGACACATCAACATCGCCGAGCTCTTCGCCGAGTTCTTCGCGGATCGCCTCGCGCGCCGCCTGTTCATGGTCGGGGTTGCGATAGCTGTGGTAGAAGGCGATCGCGAAGCCTGTCGCGCCCCGCTCCTGCGCGGTGCGGGCCGCCCGGCGCACGCCATCGAGATCGACCGGTTTGCGCACCGAGCCGTCGGCCATCAGCCGCTCCTCGATCTCGAAAACGAGATGGCGCGGCACCAGCGCCGGGACGCGCTGGTTGAAGATGTCGGTCGGCTGTTTCAGGCGCAGGCGCTGGAGGTTGAGCACATCGCGGAATCCGGCCGTGGTCAGAAGCGCGATCGGCGGTGCAGAGCGTTCGATAACGGTATTGGTGCTGACGGTGGTACCGTGGACGATCATGATGTCCTCGTCCGCCCCGGCGCCGACACGTCCGAGCATTTCCGTCAGGCCTGCCTTGAAGCCCTCGGCGTAGTTCGGCGGGGTCGACGGCACCTTGAAGGACACCGTCTCGCCGCCGGCAGAACGCCAGGCGACGAAATCGGTGAAGGTGCCACCAATATCGATGCCGATGCGAAGCATTTCACAATTCCTGTTCAACGACGCGATGGGCCCAATCACGGGCCAAAATCCATGGGCCGAAATCATCGCAACTTGGGATCGAGCCGGTCGCGCAACCAGTCTCCGGACAGATTGACGGCGAGCGCGGTGATGAAGAGCGCGAGACCGGGATAGACGGACACCTCGGGATAGGTGCCCATGTAATTGCGGCCCTCGGCGAGCATCCGCCCCCAGCTCGGCCATGGCGGCTGCACGCCGAGCCCGAGGAAGCTCATGCCGGCCTCGAGGATGATGACGCGCGCCAGCTCCAGCGTCGCGATGACGAGGACCGGCGTCAGCACGTTGGGCAGGATATGGACGAAGATGATGCGCAGGTTGCCGACGCCGATCGCATAGGCCGACTGGACGAATTCGCGCTCCCGCACCGCCAGCACCTGGCCGCGCACCACGCGGGCGTAGCGGACCCAGCTTGTCAGCGCGAGCACGATGATGAGGTTCTGCAGGCTCGGCCCGAGCGCCGCCACGACCAGGAGGGCCAGCAGCATCAACGGGATCGAGAGCTGCACATCGACCAGCCGCATCAGCACGCGGTCGACCCAGCCCTTATAGAAGCCGGCGAACAAGCCGACGATAACCCCGATCACGCCGCCCAGCCCGACGGCGAGCGCGCCGATCGCGAGGCTGACCCGGCCGCCGTAGACGATCCGGCTGAAAAGATCCCGCCCGAGATGGTCACCGCCGAGCGGATAGCGCGTCAGATCGAGAAAGTTGAACGACGGCGGTACGAAGCGGCCACGCAGATTGTTGCGGACGGGATCCGGCAGGCCGAACAACGGGGCGAGCACGACGATGAGGATCACCGCCGCCAGCAGCACGAGGCCGATCCAGCCGCTATGGCCGCCGGCGAACGTGCGGACTTTGCGGAGCGCTGCGATCATCGCGTCACCCGGATGCGCGGATCGAGAAGCGGATAGATCAGGTCGATCAGCAAATTCGTGAAGACGAAGATCACCGCGATCAGGAAAACGCCCGCCTGGATGACCGGGAAATCCTTGTTTTCGATGGCTTGCAGCAGAAGCCGGCCGACACCGGGCCAAGAGAACACGGTCTCGGTTACGGCCGAGCCGCCGAGAAGTTCCGCGGTGAGGATCGCGACCATGGTGACGACGGGAATGAGCGCATTGCGGCCGGCATGGCGGGTGTAGATCGTGCCCGGCGGAAGCCCTTTGGCGCGCGCCGTACGGACATAATCCTCCGACAGCGCGTCGAGCATGCTGGAGCGGAACAGCCGCGAGACAGTGGCAGCGACGAAAATCGAGAGCGTCAGGACGGGCAGGACGAGAGAGGCGAGGCTGTCCCAACCGCCGGTCGGCAGCCAGCCGAGGTTCACGCCGAAATACAGAATGAGCATGATGCCGAGCCAGAACACCGGTGTCGCCTGCCCGAGCAGCGCGACCGTCATGGCCAGGAATTCGAGGAACGAACCGCGTTTGACGGCGGCGACGAAGCCCGCGAGCGAACCGATGATCACGCCGAGCACGATCGACGTGCTGGCGAGGATTGCGGTCGCCGGCAGACGCTCCAGCACGAGGTCCATCGCCGGGCGGAAAAACTGGTAGGACAGGCCGAAGTCGCCCTGCACCGCGCGGATGAGAAAATCCAGATACTGGATGACCATGGGGCGCTCCAGGCCGAGTTCGGCCCGGAGCGCCGCCACCTGGGCTTCCGGCGTCCCGAGGGGGAGGAGAAGGACGGCGGGGTCGCCCAGCATGCGGGTGACGACAAAGACGATCGTCACGATGCCCCACACCGCAACGAGCGCTTCACCGAGACGCTCAATGATGTAGCGGGACATCGTGCGGGCCTTACTTCTTCACCACGTCGGTCGCGCGCACCCAGTCGCCCCCCCGCGCCTTCCAGGTGATCTTTTTCGACGTGCCATAGGTGAAGGGCTGCGCGAACAGGAAGATCACCGGCGCTTCCTCGCACATGCGCGCGGTTGCAGTCTTGTAGGCCTCCAGACGCTTGGCGGGATCGGTCGTGCCGCGGCCGGCCTTGAGGGCTTCGTCGAAGGGCTTGTCGTCGAAATAGGCGGTCGGGTTTGCGGCGGCGTAGAGGCTCAGCATGCCGTCGGCATCGAGCGTCGGCCAGGCCTGGCCCAGCAGCGCCATCTGGCCCATGTCGCGGCCCGCATAGGTCTTGACCCAGGCGCCGAAGTCCATCTCCTTGATGGTCGCTTCCACGCCCACGTCCTGCAGCTGGCCGGCGACGATCTGTCCGATCTCGCTCGCCATGAAATAGCGGTTGAGCGGGACTTCGAGATCGATCTTCAACGGGGTCGTGACGCCCGCCTCCTTCAAGAGTTGCTTGGCCTTGGCAGGATCATAGGGATAGGGCTTGAGATCCTTGTTGAAGCCGAAATAGGCCGGCGTCATGATCTGGCACTGGCTGACGGTGCCAAGCCCGCCCAGCAGCGCCTCGACCATGCCTTCCTTGTCGACCGCGTAGTTGAGAGCCTGGCGCAGCTTGGTGTTGCCGGCGAGCGGCGCCTTCAAGGTGTTCATGCGCACGACCATCGAGCGGCTGCTCGGCACCCAGCCGGCGTCCGCGCGTCCGCTCTTCTTGATGCGCTCGACATCCTCCAGCGGCAGGTCAAAGGCAAGGTCGAGCTCGCCCGCAAGGATGCCGGCGACCCGCGCCGAGGCCTCGGGAACAACCCGCATGGAGACTTCGTCGAACGTCGGCTTCTCAAGAACCGCCTTGTCGTTCGGCGCGAGAATCAGCCGGTCGCCGGCGACGAACTGCTTCAGCGTGTAAGGGCCGGTGCCATAGGCCTCGGTCGCCGGATTATGCGTCTTCATCCATTCCGGCGAGAGGAAGAAGATCATCGACAGCTGGTCCGGCAGCGTGGGGTATGGACCCTTCGTCTTGATGCGAACCTGGGTCGGGCTCACGACCTCGACCTCGGAGACCGGATCGAACCAGGCGCGGTTGCGCGACTTCGTCTCGGGATTGCGGATGCGGTCGATGTTCCATTTCACCGCTTCGGCATCCAGCGGTTCACCGCCCGGGAAGGTGACGCCCGGCTTCAGATTGAAGAGCCATGCGGCATCGCCTTCCGGCTGCCAGCTCTCGGCAAGAACGCCATAAAGCTTGCCGTCCGGGCCGCGCGCCACGAGCGGGGAATAAAGATGCGCCGCAACGCTGACGTCCGTACCGACGACCTGTGCCTGGGTGGGGTCCAGGGTATTCACAGTCGAGGACAGCGCGATGGTCAGCGTCTCCGCCGAAGCGCTGGAGGCGAGAGCCCCGGCGAGCGACGCACCCAGCCAGGCCGCGACAGTCAGGGATCGCCAGGATCCCGGCGCGGCGCCGGCCAATTTCGAAATCGTTGTCACCATGATCACCTCCCGAAAGGACGATCTGCCCGCTACGCCCGGGCCAGCGAATGTTCCCTTGGCCTCATTAGTAGTCAGAGACTGAATATTCTTTCAAGAGAAAAATGGGCGTCGGCGCGCGGCAAATGCACGCGATCGCTTCTTAGTGTTGGATGGGACGTTGGTGTGATGGCGCCGCTTCGTGGATCCCTTCCCGTCGCGACGCGACACCAGGGATGACACAGAGCTGTGGCCGCCCCTCACCTCTCCCTGGCGGGGAGAGGGAGAAGCGCGGGTGGTCCTTCCACATCCGTGGAACGACGAAAGCGCGCGGCTTGCGCACTGCAACCGCCTTCATGGGCATAACCGGAACGGATGCGCGCCTGTGAACGTCGATCCTTTAGCCAGCCTTGGCTTTCCGTTTGCGCGGCTCTGGCTTCGGCACGCGTTTGGCGGGGGAGAAATCCTCCCGATCCGGCTCGAAGGCGGGTTCGTAGGGCAACCGGCTGCGCACGAAGGAGCGAATTTCCTCGCCCAGCGGAATCATGCCGAAGGACTGGCGCAGCTTGTAGAGCGCCGGACCGAAGGCTTCTTCCACCTCCTCCTCGAAGCGCATCATGATCTCGGCGAGATAGAGCTCGTGCCGCAGAAATACGCCTGCGAGATAGACGAAGGAACGGTTCTCCGAAAACGCGCCTTCCTGCCTGTCCTGCGAATGGATGAGAGCGCTGCTGAAGTCAGCGCAGATCGTGAAGAAGTCGGGGCCGAGACTTGCGCCGTTGCCCTCGTGCGGCCAAAGCCTCACATGCGGCAGGTCCGGCAGATCCGGCCTTTCGCCGTAATACACGAACAGACATTCGACCTTGCGGTCGATGGCCTTGCAGAGCTCCTCCCAGACGGCCGCCGGCAGGATCGACGGGCCGCGCAGCACGAGCTGACGCGTCGAGCCGGCGATGAGGGCGATCAGCCGGCGTTCGATGGCGTTCCAGCCATCGAGCATCTCCACATAATCGGCGTTGGCGGGCGGGCTCAAGGTCGACAGGCGACTGACCAGTGCGTCACAACGCTTCTGGGTCTCGCTCGCCAAAGTTCCGAAGAACTGGTCCGGTGGAACAGCGATGTAACGGGCCGGACGCGCGGAGATCTGGACAGTCGCGGCCCGCTTCATGAGGCCGCGTATGACATTGTAGGTATTGGGCACCGGCAGACCCGCCTGACGCGCAAGCTCATAGGCCGTGGCCGGGCCTATGGCCACAAGAGCCACATAGACCTTCGCCTCGTGATCGGAGAAGCCCACCGCGATCAGATCGCGCTGTACGTCCTGCAGGCCGCGCTCCAACGCCATGTCCCGTCCTCGCCAAGTCGTTTGATCGCCCGTCGTCCTTGCCTGCCCTATCACGGCTCGCACATCGGCACCAAGGTCGGCAGATATTATTCAATTGTTGACTATCATAAATGCCGCGACTACGAAACAACGCGTGGCGAGCAGGGAAATGGAGCGATCGGGCCATGAGCGCGAGCGATGTGCAGGCCGTTGTGGCGATGATCGATGCCGAGACGGCCGCGATCCTGAACCAGGAGCCAGAGGAGGCGAGAAAGCTGCGTGAAGGCCGGCTCGATGACAAGGCAGGCGCCTATGGGCAGTATTTCGGCACCTGGGACATCGCCGCCGGAATGCTCCGCGACTGTTCCATGTATGCGCTCTATCCCTTGTTGCGGCTGGCGCGGCAGCAGCGAAGCGACCTGAATATTGCCGCGATGGCGGACGAGATGCTGCCGCCCTACACGAACTACCTGGGCTATAGCGGCTTTCCCACCTTGGAGCGGCTGGGCGATGCGCTGCGCCCGGTTCTGAGGGAAGCAACGCCCGAAGAAGCCGATGCGCTACTCTCAGCTTATCTGCGTTATGCCAACCGGCTCTACTGCTGGGTCTATCACTACTTTCCCTGGAATCTCGGGGAAAACTTTCGTTATCCCGATGATGCGGGTTCCCGCGCGGCCGATGCTGACGCGGCACGCGCGGCGGCCGCGATCGTCGATGGTTTCAGCCCGAGCGATACCTTCATCACCCTGAGCTGGCAGCCGCTCGGCGTCAGCGTCCGGGCCTGGCTCGCCGTCAACCAGAACCCCGAGCTCTGCCGCGACCTCCTCGAGGCCCTGCCCTTCACGGTGCTGCAGGAGCATCCGATGGTCACGGGCGAATCGATGTTCGCCTGGACGCCCCTGACGACGACCGCGCCGGTGCATGTCACCGAGGAAATCCGCTTCGCGCCGCTTGGCCGCCTCCGCTTTTCGCAGCGCACGGGCCAAAAGCTCGTGGTGCAATATGGCGCGACCAAGGAGACGATCCGCGCCCCGCTTCTCGGCGGCGTGGTGGCAGAGGACAAGGCGAAGCTGCCGGCCGTCGGCCGCGCGGTGTGGGATGCGACCTATGCCTCGAAAGAGCTGATCTGGCTCACCGTCGCGCGCGCCTGACCCTTTTCAGGCGCTAACGCGGCGCTGCGCGCGGGCGTCGCGCAGCATCGCGAGGAAGGCGCGCATGACGAAGGCGTGGTTTTCCCAGGTGCGGCCGCTGACCAGGTTGCCGTCGACGACATAGGGTTCGTCGACGAAAGTGCCGCCGCAGACCTCGAGGTCGAAGCGGCATTTGCGCACGCAGGCCATGCGCCGTCCGCGCACGCGGTCGGCGCGGGCGGGGATCTCGACCCCGTGGCAGACGCTGGCGATCGGCTTGCCGGTATCGAAAAAATGCTGCGTGATGCGGATCAGATCCGCGTCGTCGCGGATATATTCCGGCGCGCGGCCGCCGCTGAAGAAGATGCCGGCATAGTCGGCGGGGTCGATGTCGCTGAAGGCGACATCCGCGTTGATCTGATAGCCCTCCCACTCGCGGGTGATGGTCCAGCCCGGACGCACCTCGTGCATGACCATCTGGAACAGGCGCCGTTCCGGGCCCGCGACCACCGGCAGGAAATCGTCCTCCTGCAGCCGGATATAGGGATAGAGCGTATCGAGCGTCTCGGACGCATCGCCGACGATAATCAGAACCTTGTCTTGAGCCATATGCAGTCTCCGGCAACGAAGCGTCGTTGGCGTCCCGGCTGATGGTCCGGTGCGGCCTCAGGCGACGAGCGAGGGTCGATGGTCATCGAAGACGCCCCGCTCGAGGAAGATGCGGGTGATCTTGTCGACGAGATCGGCGAAACGCGGATCAACCCGCGCGCCGAGCCCCCGCGGGCGCGGGAGATCGACCTCGAAGATGCGGTCGATCGTGCCTGGCCGCGGGCTCATGACGACCACCCTGTCGGCAAGCAGCACGGCCTCGTCGATCGAATGGGTGATGAAGAACACGGTCATGCGATCGCGCGTCCACAAGGTCTCGAGATCGAGCCGCATCTGCTCGCGGGTCAGCGCGTCGAGCGCGCCGAACGGCTCATCCATCAGGAGAATGGTCGGCTGATGGATGAGGCCGCGCGCGATGGCCGCGCGCTGCTGCATGCCGCCCGACAGTTCGAAGGGAAAGCGATCCATGAACTGGCCGAGGCCCACCGCATCGAGCAGGCTTTCCGCCCGGGCGCGATAGGCCTTCACGTCGAGCCCGCGCAGCTGGATCTGCAGGAGCACGTTGCCCAGAATGTCCCGCCAGTCCACCAGCGTCGCCCGCTGAAAGACGATGCCGGTGTCGGAGCGGGGACCGCTGACCTCCTCCCCCGCCACGCGCACGACGCCGGAGGTGGCGGGCGTGAGACCTGTGACCAGCCTGAGGAGCGTGCTCTTGCCGCAGCCTGACGGACCAACGACGGCGACGAACTCGCCCTGGCGGATGTCGAGGTCGACCTGTTTGAGCGCAACCGTCTGCTGAAGGTCGCGGATGAAGACCTTGCCGACACCCGCGAGCTCGATATGTGTGGCCGTCATGGCGCGCTTATTCAACGAATGCGTTGGTGAAGAAGGCAGTCGCCGGCTTGTCGGTCTCGACGCCCTGGTATGTCTTCAATAGGCTCAGCGTATTGGCCCAGTCCGCCTCGGATCCGGCGCCGATCGGCTTGCCCTTGGTATTCGGCGATTCCATTTTTGCGAGAGACACATCCATCTGCTGGCGCAGGATCTTCGCGTCGAGAACGGGCTTGCTCTTGAGGGCCGCAGCGATCACGCCCTCGGGATCCTTCTTCGCTTCGGCGAAGGTCTTCTGCGTGGCGCGGGCAAAGCGCTTGACGAGGTCGGGCGATTTCTCCGCGGTCTGATTGTTGGTGATGACGGTGAGGCCGACCAGGCTGACGCCGAGATCGTCGAAGGCCATCACGGAGGCGGGAACCCCCTGCGCCTCCATCACGAAGGACTGGGCGTCGACACTGCCGAGCGTCGCGTCGGCGCGCTTTTCGAGGACGGCCACGACTTTTGCCGCGGCATCGACATTGACCAGCTTGATCTTGCTGGCATCGAGCTTGTTGGCCGCCACGACGGCAGGAAACAGCGCGGTCAGCGCGTCGCCGGCGGTGATCGAGATGGTCTTGCCCTCGAGATCCTTGGCCGTCTTGATGTTGGCGTCCTCGCGCGCGACCACGGCAAAGATGCCGCTGTTCATCAGCGACATGACGGTCTTGATGGGGAGGCCCTTCGATGCGGCGACAATGAGGGTGCCGGCGTCGACGATCCCGAAGGTGTCGCCGTTGGCCCCGAGCGCCTGGGCGGTCGCGGCGCCGCCGCGCCCTTCGTTGATGGTGAGATCGATGCCTTCGTCGCGATAGAAGCCCTTCTCCACGCCATAGTAGAACGGCGCGTGGAAACCGAGCAGCTGCCAGTTCAGCCTGAGGCTCGCCTTGTCGGCCGCGGCCGCACTGCCAAGCCCGATGGCCATCGATGCGGCCAGGCCCGCGGCAATGCCAAGGATGCGCTTTATTGTCATGTTATATCCTCCCCTGTTCGACGTTGAATCTTAGTCGTCACGTCTTCTTGTTGTATAGATTACGTACCATGGCCCAGTCTTGCGACATGCCAAGGCAGAACGATCTTCTCGAGAACCTCGATGATATAGTAGAATCCAAGTCCTATGACGCCCAGAACAAGGATCGTCGCAAAGACCATCGCGGTCATCAGCTGGCCGTTATAGGTAATGATGAGATAGCCGAGCCCGTTGTCGGACGAGACGAATTCCGCGACCACCGCGGCCGTCGCCGCCAAAGCGGCAGCGACCTTAAGGCCGGTGAAGATCGAGGGCAGCGCGCTCGGAAACTGGATCCGCAGGAAGGTGCGCAGGCCCCTGGCGCCGGTGGCGCGCGCGAATTCCATGACGCCGGGATCGACCGTCTTGAAGCCGACGACGGCGTTGACGATGATCGGAAAGAAGGTCAGCAGGAAGACCAGCAGCAGTTTCGGCATCGCGCCGAAGCCGAACCAGATGATGAAGAGCGGCGCGATGGCGATCTTCGGCACGATCTGCAGGAACACCACGATCGGATAGACGGCGCGCTCGAACAAGGCGGAATAGGCGAGCGCCATGGCGAGCGGAATGCCGACCGCGGCGCTGAGCAGGAAGCCGCCGACCATGTTGACCGTGGTTGGTACGGCATTATCGGCGACATGCGTCCAGTTGCCCGCCAGGCTGCCGACGATCATGCTCGGCGACGGCAGGAGATAGGCGGGAATGGCCAGGACCCGGACCAAGGCCTCCCACGCGACGACGAGACCAACGGCGGTCACGATGGCGAGGGTCGGGAAGCGCCGCTCCGTCATGATCCTGTCCTCGATGGCCGCGTTTGCGCGTCTGCGATGCGGCGGCAGAACGGAGCGATGGCCGCTTTCGCCGCGATCGCCGCGGCCGCCTCGTTCAACGCGGGAGCAAGCTCGCTGAGCTTGGCCTTGGTCCACCGAACGGTCGGGCCGACGACGGCGACGCTGCCGAGAAACGCACGGTTCTTCGGGTCGAGGATCGGCACGGCGATGGCGGCCGCGCCGAGGTCGCCTTCGTCATAGGCGAGCGCATAGCCCTGCCGCTCCACGCGCGAGAGCTCGAGCGCGAGTTCGTCCTCGGTCTGGATGGCGTTGGGGCCTGTATCGGGGCTGCCCATCAGGCCCTGCTTGCGCAGGAGACGCAGCGCCTCGGCCCGCGGCTGCGAGGCGAGGAAGACCTTCCCCGCGGCCATGGTGTGCAGCACCACGGGGCGGCCGAGATTGGCATCGAAACGCAGCCCCGGCTTCGCGCCCTGCGCTTCGCTCAGGATGACGAGACGATCCTGATCACGCCAGGCGAGGCGCACCAGTTCGCCCGACAGGGCCGCGAGTTCGTCGAGCGTCGGCTGGCAGACGTCGAGGAAGCCGAGTTCGCCGAGCTGCTTGAAGGCGATCAGCGCCAGCTCCAGCGTGAGCGCGTAGTTCCCGCTTGCCTTGTCCTGGCGCACGATCCCGCGCCCGATCATGTCGGTCAGGAGACGATGCGCGGTAGGCTTGGACAGCCGCGACGCCTGCGCGGCCTCCTGCAAGGACAAGCCGTGCGGCTCGCCCGTGAGGGCACCCAGAAGGTCAAAAATTCGATCGACAGCGGTGCGCATGAAAAATCCGGAATGTCATTCCGACAATTTCTGCCCCACAGGTCCGCGGCCGTCAAGACATTTATGCAGGCTGTAGCATTGCGCGGCGTGCCAATCGCCGGGACATGGGCTGCGACATGGGCGCTTGACTTGTATCGAATTTGTATCTTTTATGCTTGAAACATTCATCCAGGGGCCGTTCGTGATCCGTTATCAGGAGATCGCCTATGATCTGCGCGGGAGCCTTGAGGCTGCCGGCGATCTGACGCGGGCGATCGCTTCGGAGAGCGAGCTCTGCCAGCGCTACAGCGCAAGCCGCACAACGATTCGCGCGGCGCTCAAGCAGCTCGAGAATGAGGGACTGATCGAGCGCCGGCAGGGCAAAGGCACCTTCTACAAGCCCCCTCACATCGCCAAGAATCTCGGCAGCATCGTCGACTTCCATACGGAAGCGCGCCTCGCCGGTCGCACGCCCACGACCCACGTCGTCGCGATGGACACGCGCATGGCGACCCCGGCCGATACGGTCCTGTTCGGGCTTCCCATGGCGCGAGCCGGTGTCGTTGAACTCACCCGCCTGCGCAAACTGGACGGGCAGCCCGCGGTCCTCCAGCGCTCCCTGCTCGGCCGGTCCGTGGTCAAGGGCATCACGGCCGGAATGCTGGAAAACGCTTCGCTCTATGGACTGCTCGCGGAACACAACGGGATACGGGTCGCGACGATCGAGGAAACGCTCGTGCCGTGTCAGGTCGAGGCCCAGGACGCCCATCATCTCGACATCCCCGTCGGCAGCGCGGTATTCCGCTCGCATCGCGTAGCCCGCGATCACGAGGGGACGGTCATCGAAGTGAGTGACAACCTCATTCGCGGTGACATCTACCGCTTCACCATTCGCCGACAGGTCGACACCGCCATGCAGGACACCATGCGGGGGGCGATATGAGCGTCGTCCTCGCCTTTGACCTCGGAGGCACGAGCTTCCGCGCCGCCCTGATCGACGCCGAGGGCGTGACCCGCGCTGAATGTGCGATCTTCGGGCCGACCATCATCGATCGTCTCGGCTGGTCGGAGATCGACGCCAACGACTGGTGGCAGACGCTGGTCGAGGCCTGTCGCCGGCTGGCCGACGACGCGCCTGACCTGTTCGCGACGGTGGCCGGCATCGCCATCTGCGGCGTCACGCGCACGCAGGTCTTCCTGGGACGCGACGGGCGCCAGCTGCGCCACGCCATGACCTGGAAGGACACCCGGGCCGATGCCACCGCCCGCCGCTTGCAGGGGTCCCTGCCCCAGGCGCATCCTGAAGTGGCCAGGATCAACGCCTTTCATCCGCTTGCGCGGCTGGCGTGGCTGCGCGAGCAGGAGGAGGCGACCTTCCGCAGTCTCGCAAGCGTCCTGGAGCCCAAGGATTACCTCAATTTCCGGCTCACGGGCATGCAGGCCGGAGATCCGGTGTCCATGGCGCGGCTCCTCGCATCGGCGGAGAGCGTGGCGGGTGCGGATCTCTTTTCCGCCATCGGGGCGTCCACAACCCTTCTGCCCCGCGCGATCGAGCCGTGTGATCAGGTCGGCGCCATCCTCGACGGCCTGCCGGCGCCGCTCGATCAGATCGCCGGGGTGCCGGTGTTCTGCTGCTCCAGCGACACCTGGACGGCAGCGGCCGGCCTGGGTGCGCTGCGGGCGGGCTATGCCTACAACATTTCCGGCACCACGGAGGTGCTGGGCCTCATCAGCGAGACGCCAGCCGAGGCGGAAGGTCTCCTGACCGTCGACTGGCGCGGCCTGCACCAGCTCGGCGGCCCGAGCCAGAACGGAGCCGATACGGTCGCCTGGCTGCTCTCGCTGATCGGCCGGATCGACGGCGATTATTCCGGTGTCGGCAAGGCGATGGACGCTTTGCTGGCCGGGCGACGGCATCCGCAGCCGCTCGTCTTTCTGCCCTATCTGCAAGGGGAGCGCGTGCCCTATTGGGACCCGACCTTGCGCGGTGCCCTCATCGGCCTCAACCGCCAGCATGGTGCCACGGACGTCGCCTGGGCCGTGCTGGAAGGCATCGCCTTCCTCAACCGCATCGTGCTTGAACGCGCCGAGCAGGCCGCGGGCCTGAAGGTCAAGGAAATCCGCTTCGGCGGCGGGGCGGCTGCGAATGCAGCGTGGCGGCAGGTCAAGGCCGATGTCTGCGGCCGGCCGATCGTCGTCGGCACCTCGAAGGAGCCGGGACTGCTGGGCGCGGCCATCGTCGCCTGGACCGGCCTCGGCCGTTTCGCCTCGCTTGCCGCGGCGCAGGAATCCCTCGTGTCCGTTGCCAGCCGTCATGAGCCTGATCCGGCGCGTGCGGCCATCTACCGCCGGCTGTTCGACCTGTTCCGGCAGAGTGAACGGGCCCTCGCCCCCATTTCGCATGATCTCGCTTCGCTCTCGCGCCAGTCCGAGGCGCTGCCGGGCGTTCATGCGTCACCAACGATCGCTACCAAGGATCCATGACATGAAGACCCTCGTTCGTGACGAATATGGCCTCGATCATCTTTTGATCGGCTGCGTCCACACGCTCGCTTTGCCCGGCACCCCGCTCTACGATCGCACCGGCGGCATGCGCAAGATCGTGGCCCAGGCCCGCGAGGAAGCGAAAATTCTGGAAGACGCGGGCTTCCACGCGCTGTTGTATACGAACGAATCCGACATGCCCTATGAGGCCAACATGCCGATCGAGGTCATCACGGCGATGACCGACGTGATCGCCGAATGCCAGGCGCAGACGAAGCTGCCGCATGGCGTGAACATGCTCATCGATCCGCCGGCCTCGATCGCCGTCGCCCACGCGACCGGCGGCCGCTTCGTGCGCGCCTTCCTGACGGGTTCCCTCGTCGGCGATATCGGCACGATGACGCCGGATGGCGCCCGCGCGCTCAGGCTCCGCGCCAATCTCGGCGCCGAGCACATCCGCATCATCTGCAACGTCACGCCGGGATTCTCGATCAATCTCGATACCCGGCCAGTCGAGCAGCAGGCGTCCGGCGCTGTCTTCATCGGCCTCGCCGATGTGGTCTGCGTCGGCGGCCCGGCGGCCGGCAAGGAGGCCGACGTGTCGGTCATCGAGCGCGTCGCCAAGCATCTACCCGACACGCCGGTCGCCGTCGGTACCGGTGTCGCCGAGGAAAATATCGCGCGCCTCGCCCAGGCGGCCGACGTATTCATCGTTGGCACCTCGATCAAGAAGGACCGCCAGACGCTCAATGCCGTCGAGCCGGCCCGGGCGCAGGCCTTCGTGCGCGCCTACGAAAACCGGAAGGCGGCCTGACCATGACGGCTCCCGTCACCCTCATCACCGGCGCTGCCGGCGGCATCGGCAGCACCCTCGCCCATCTGCTCGCCCGCGCGGGTCACAGGCTCATTCTGTCGGACCGGGATGCGGATGGCCTTGAGGCGCTGGCGCGGAGCATCGAGCAGGCCGGCGGCGAAGCCGTCTTTCTCGCCGGCGACGTGCAGGACCGGGCGTGGCCCGGGACACTCGTCGCCTTCGGCGTGAAACGCCTCGACCGTATCGATAATCTCGTGACCGGTGCCGGCGCGTCCCGCCCCGTCCCGATGGTCGAGATGGATGACGACGAATGGGACCGGCTCGTCGACATCAATCTCTCGGCGGTGTTCCGCATCTCGAAGGCCGTGACCCGGCAGATCGTCGGCCAGGGCGACGGTGGCGCGATCGTCCATATCTCGTCCATCGCCCATTCCAATGGTGGCGCCAATCTGGCCTATGGTTCGGCCAAGGGCGGTGTCGCGACCCTGACGCGCGGCATGGCCCAGCAACTTGGGCCGAAGGGCATCCGCGTCAACGCGGTGGCGCCGGGCATCATCGACACGCCGATGGTGCGCAATGGCTTTGCCGCGCAGTTCAACGGCCTCGTCGCCGGTGCCGCGGTCCGCACCCCCCTCGGTCGTCTAGGCCGGCCGGAGGATGTCGCTGAAGTGATCGCTTTCCTGTTGTCGCCGGCTGCAGCCTTCGTGACAGGCGCGCTGATCCCTATTACAGGCGGAATAGAAATTCTTTCACCGATTTCGACGATCGCCAGGGGAGACTGACGACGATGAGCGTGACAACCGTGCAGTCGCCCCAGAACCGCCGGGCCATCCTGAGCGAGATCGTCGGCCACTACGGCACGGCGATTGCCGGATTGGTCCTCATCGCCTTCTTCGTGACCTTCGCACCCAACTTCGCGACGCCGGTCAATATCGTCAATGTCATCAAGGATACGAGCTTCCTCGCCATCCTGGCGATCGGCTTCACGCTGGCCTTCACGGTGGCCGAGCTCGATCTGTCGATCGCCGAAATGGCGAGCCTCGCCGCGGTGGTCGCGGGCTGGCTCGTGCAGTCGCAATATCCGCCGCTTGCCGCGGTTGCAGCCGCGCTTGCGGTGGGGGCGGCGCTTGGCGCCATCAACGGCTATGGCGTGACCAGGCTGAGGGTGCCTTCGCTGATCATGACGCTCGGCACGGCTGCCGTCGCTAAAGGGCTCGCCTTCATGATCACCCAGGGCGTCGCCTTCGTCGGTCGCTGGCCGGTCGGCTTCACCGGGCTGGCGCGCGGCACCACCTTCGGCCTGCCCAATCTCGTGCTCTGGCTCGCCGGCGTTTCCCTGTTCGCCTATGGCCTGGTGAAATGGACGCGGACCGGCGCCCATATGGTGGCGACGGGTGAAGCGGACGAGGCCGCGCGCCTCGCCGGCATCGCGACGGCGCGCATGAAGCGCATCGGCATGCTGCTGTCGGGCGTCTGTGCCGGCATTACCGCCGTCTTGCTGGCCGCGAACCTGTCCTCCGCCGCACCGAACATGGCGGGTGATTATCTGCTCTATGCCATCGCCGCCGTCCTTCTCGGCATGACGATGTTCGAGCCCGGCAAGCCCAATATCGGCGGGACGCTTTTTGCCGCGATCGTGCTCAAGGTACTCGGCAACGGGCTCGTCCTGATGGGCGCGCCCTACTACGTGCAGGACATCGTGCTCGGCATTATCATCATCGGCTCCGTCGCCTTTTCGGCGAGCGCCATGAAGAAAGCGGCCTTCAAGGTTTGAAGCCGCAGAACGCGTGACAACAAGGCAATCGTGAGGGGATCACACATGTTTGGGTTGAGGAAACTTGTCATATCGGCGGCCGCCCTGCTGGCGCTCGGCCAAGCAGCCCAGGCCTTCGAGCTCGGCGTCATCGGCTTCCAGTTCACCTCGGAGACGCACGCCCGCGTGGCCAATGCCGCCGCCGCCGCCGCCAAGGAAAAGGGCTGGAACGTCACCCTCCTAAACTCCGAAGGCTCGCTGCCTAAACATGCCGAGCAGTTCGATGCGCTCATCGCCAAGAAGGTCGATGCCATCATCGTGGCCATGGGCAAGCCTGTCGAGGCGGACGCCCAGTTCAAGGCCGCCAAGGACGCCGGCATTCCCGTCATCACCGTGCAGTCCGGCGTCAGCCCCTATGCGTTGTTCGATATCCAGAGCAACGAATACAAGATCGGTGCGGAAGCCGCGCTCTATCTGCTCGGCCAGCTCGGTTTCCAGGGCAATATCGTCACGGCCCGTTTCGACCTGAACATCGCCTCGCGCATCCGCGGCAAGATCCTTGATGTGGTGCTGTCGGAAAACCAGGGCGTGAAGGAACTCGGCAAGTTCTCCATGGCCCGCACCCAGAGCTGGCGCGACGACGTCCGCGCCGGCATGCAGGCGCTCCTGCTGCAGAACCAGGGCAAGATCAACGGCATCTGGGCCTCCTTCGACGGCCAGGCCTATATCATCGACGATCTCCTGCAGGCGCAGGGCGTCAAGAAGGGCGAAATCCCGCTCATTTCCGTGGATGGCGGCAAAGAGACCTATGAGCGCATCGCCGATCCGGCGTCGACGCTCGTCGCCAGCGTGTCCATTCCCTTCGAGGCGATGGGCAAGCAGGCCGTCGACGCCGTGCAGGCGATCGTCGTGGACAAGAAGCCGAAGGAAGGCGTGACGAGCGGCCCCTATCTGTTCGTCGATGCGGTGCTCGTCGACAAGAACAACGTGAAGCAGTTCCTCAAGTGAGCCGAACGCCACCCGCGTCACGGGTGACGCGGGTGGCACGACCTTTGACTATCTCCACGCCCGAACATTTCTCTGGTCTGAGAGCAAGACGATGACCGACGTTGCGGCAAACGCATCCCCTCTCCTGTCCCTGCGCGGCATCGGCAAGAACTACGGCCCCGTCGTGGCCGTGCGCGATGTCGATCTCGACATCCATACGGGAGAGGTCGTCGCCATCTGCGGCGACAACGGCGCCGGCAAGTCGAGCCTGATCAAGGTGATGTCCGGGGCTGAGGAGCCGACATCGGGCACGATGCAGATGCGCGGCAAGGATGTGCATTTTGCCTCGCCCCATGACGCCCTGGAGCACGGCGTCGCCACGATCTATCAGGATCTCGCGCTCGCGCCGCGCCTGTCGATCGCCCAGAATGTGTTCATGGGCTCCGAATTGACGCGCCCCTTCGTCCTCCCGTTCCTGCGCCTTCTCGACAAGGCGAAGATGATCGAGGAATCGCGGCGCTATCTCTCCAAGCTATCGGTCGCCATCCAGGATATGACCCGTCCTGTGGAGCGCCTGTCCGGCGGTCAGCGGCAGGCGGTCGCGATCTCCCGCGCGCTGCGCTGGAACGCCGACATCATCATCATGGACGAGCCGACGGCAGCCCTCGGCGTCAAGGAGACGGCGCTGGTGCTTGACCTCATCCGCACGCTGAAGGCGGGCGGACACACCGTCATCCTGATCAGCCACAACATGCGCGACGTGGTGGCGCTGGCTGATCGCGTCGTCATCATGGGCGCGGGCCGGAAATTCGTCGATCGGCCGATCGACGGCCTCACCGCCGACGACCTGACCCATCTCATCATGAGCGGCAACGCGCGCGCCGCCTGACGCGGTTACGGGACGCCCGGCGTCCCGGCCATCTCGCCCGCCGCGCTGGAGGCCACCATGCCCACACCGATCATCATCGATACCGACCCCGGCCAGGACGATGCCATCGCCATATGGCTGGCGATCGCGGCGCGTGAGGTCATCGCCATCGACTGCATCACCGCCGTCGCCGGCAATGTTCCCGTGGCGCAGACGACCGCCAATGTCATTCGCATCCTCGATTGCGCGGGCCGGAGCGACCTGCCCGTCCATCGCGGCGCCGAGGCGCCGCTGGTCGTGGCGCTCGAGACCGCCGAGTTCGTCTGTGGGCCGGACGGGCTCGATGGCTCTGGCCTGCCGCCGCCCTCGCGCGACGCCGACCCGGGCCACGCGGTCGAGGCGATCATCGCGCGCCTGCGCGCCGCCCCCGCCGGCCTGACGCTCTGCCCGCTCGGCCCCCTGACCAATCTGGCGCTGGCGATGCGCCTCGCCCCGGACATCCTGCCGAAGATCGAGCGCATCGTCCTGATGGGCGGCGCGATCGGCCTCGGCAACATCACGCCCGCGGCTGAGTTCAACATGCATGTCGATCCGCATGCCGCCGCCGTGGTGCTCGGATGCGGGCGGCCGATCGTGATGATGGGGCTCGGCGTGACGCTGAAGGCAATCGCCACCCATGAGCAGATCGCGCGGTTCGCGACGCTCGGCACGGCAACCGGTCGCTCGATTCACGGCATGCTCACGCGTCCGCGTCCGGGCGGCCTCGGCACCGCCGGCCATCCGATGCACGACGCCTGCGTCATCGCCTATCTCCTCTGGCCGGAGTTGTTTGCCGGGCGCGACTGTTTCGTGAGCGTCGCCACGGAGGACGGTCCCCTGCGCGGCCGCACCACCATCGACTGGAACGGCCGCCTGAAGCGCCCGGCCAACGCCCATGTCATCGCCGAGGTCGAAGCGCACGAACTCTTCGAGCGCATGACCGGCCTGCTCGCGACGCTGCCGTGACGGCCTTTCGCCCAATCCCTCCCGCCTGCAAGGATCACGCCATGGCGCATTTCGTCGAAGATCTTCAGCATGAGGCCAGTGCGGCGATCGCGGCCATGCAGCAGGCGGCACTGGCGGCCCGACACGCCCATGCGCGCGCGGAACTGATGCGCCATATGCTGACCACGGCGCGCAAGGTCAAGGACAAGCCGAAGGCCGAGGCGGTCGAGACCGTCGTCACCGAATGGATGGATGCCTGGCATCTCGCCCGCGCCGAATGGCCCCATATCGCCCGCGAGATGGAGGCGTTCACGGAAGCGTTCTACGACTATGCGAACGCGCCGACCGACGCCCATGACACGCGCCTCAGGCAGACGGTCGAGGCGCTGGACGCCGCCCTCGCCCGGGAAGGCACCACCATTTCCGACCAGATGGCTTTCCGCTCGCAATGCGCCCACGGCTGGTGGGAGTGGGTGCGCCCGACGCCGGTGGATCTGCCCGGCCGCAAGGAGCGCCCCGGCGTGCCGCAGCCGTCGGCGGGCGTGCCCTTCTGGCAGGCCGGCTGTCCCGACTTCTGCAAATAGGGGCGGTGACCCGCGCTATTCGGCGCCCGCGAGAAACGCGATCTCGCCGGATGGCGCATCCCCCAGGCGCACCGCCCGGCTGAAATCCGGACGTCCAGCGCTTCGCCCTATCCACAACGGATCGCCGTAGCTGCGCCCGAGGGCCAAAGCCTCCCCCCAGACCCGCATGGCCATCGTGAGGCGCATCGCCTCATCCGTCGCCGCGATCGGATAGGAGATGGAAAAGGCCAGAATGTCGGATCCGCCGGCATCGCTGACCGCTGCGGCTATGGCCGCGACGCCGGGGGTTCCGGTGCTGACGGCCAGGCTCACGCCACGTTCGCGGATCGCCGCGAGAATGCCCGGCACCATCTCGGAGCGCTCCCGCCAGACCGGGTCGGTCGCGACGATGGCCAGCGCCTGGTCTTCCGGCAACTGGGCGAGAAGCGCACGGCCACTGGCGGTCTGAAACGCGGGCGCACGCTGTCCCACATCGCGGATGAGCCGCAGGGGGTAGCTGCCGTATTTCCGGCGCAGGATGAACAACTCATCTTTGTCCAGCTTGCTGATATAGCCGACAAAGCCGAATTCCCCCGTAAGCTTGTCTGATACGCGCTCCATCGTCGTCACAAGGCCGTGCTGGGCAAGGTAAAGCTCTCCGAGAACGAGCCCGCGGGGACCAGCGATATAGCCTAAGCCATCGCTCTCGCGCTCCAGCAAGCCGCTCTCGCCCATGGCCTTGAGCAGCCGCGAGACGGACGTCTTGGGCAGGTCGATTTGGCGGGCCACTTCCCCAACACGCAGAACGGGATTCTGCGCATTCAACAGCGACAGAATGCGTAGCGCGTTGTCCAGAGAACTCATCAGTCCCTCAATGGAAGGTGTACCACATACAGCAACGGGGTTGACAAATATGCTGCACGTAATTTTGGTTATGCGTCAAGTACCGGAAATGACGTGCTCCCCGTGCGGCACGCGGTGGCCAACCTTGTGGCGAGAGTGGACGAATGCTGAGAATTGGCGTCGATATCGGGGGCACGTTCACCGATTTTGCCATCTGGAAGGATGAAGGCGACGGCTATGTCGACATCGGCAGCCATAAGGCCCCGACCTCCCGGCCGAATTTCGCGGATGCGGTGAAGCAGGGCGTCCGGGATCTTGTCGCACGATACGGCGTGGCCGAGGATAGCCCGATTCTCGTCGTCCATGGCACGACGGTCAGCACGAATGCGGTGATCGAGCGATCCGAACCGCCCATCGCCCTCATCACCACGAAGGGCTTTCGCGACATCCTGGGCATTGCCCGTCTGAGGCTGGACAAGCCGGTCGACCTGTTCAACAGGCGGAGCATCCCGCTCGTTGCGCGCGAGAATGTATTTGCCATTACAGGGCGAATACTTGCGGACGGATCGGAAGACATTCATCTCGACGAGGCGGAACTCCTGGACGCCGTCGAGACGGCTGTCGCCCGCGGGCTCAGCACCATGGGTGTCTGCTTCCTCAATGCCCATCGCAATCCGGCGCATGAACGCCGGGCCGTCGCGCTGATCCGCGGGCGTTTTCCGGATGTCGAGGTCATGGCCTCCCATGAGGTCTGGCCGCAGCAATCCGAGTATGAGCGGGCGATGCTGACGCTCCTCAATGTTTATGTGAAGCGGCTGATGCAGGGATATCTCCAGGACATCGACGATTTTCTGGTGGAGACCTATCCGAACGCCAAGCTTTACATCACGAAGTCCAACGGCGGCATCATGTCGGCAGCGGAAGCCCGCGAATTGCCCATCCACACGCTGCTGTCCGGGCCGGCCGCCGGCGTCACGGCTGCGCACACCCTCGGGCGCTATCTCGGGCTCGATCGCATCCTCACCTTCGATATGGGCGGCACCTCGGCCGACGTCTCGTTGATCGATGGCGGGCGGCCGATGATCACCGCCCAGGCGGAGGTCGGGGATTTTCCGCTGATGATGCCGGTCACGGCCGTCGAGGCGATCGGCGCCGGCGGCGGCTCCATCGTGTGGCTCGACGGAGGCGTGCTGAAGGTCGGTCCGCGCAGCGCCGGATCGCTGCCGGGGCCGGCCTGCTATGGCCTTGGCGGTACCGCGCCAACCTTGTCCGATGCCTATCTCATTGCCAACTACCTCTCCCCCAAAGGGCTGCTCGGCGGACGCGTGGCGCTTGACCGGGCCTTGGCAGAGAAGGCTTTCGCGCCGATAGCGGATGCGCTCGGCACGGATGTCGTGGCGGCGGCGGAAAGCGCGATCGATGTCGCGACCTCCAATATGCTCGCCAAGATCTCGCCGTTCCTGGCCCGGCTCGGCGTTGGCGCGTCAGACCTCACGCTGATGATCTTCGGCGGGGCCGGCGGGGTTCATGGCCCGATCCTTGCCAGCGAGATCAATATCGGCCGGATGGTTGTGCCACGACTGCCGTCGGTGTTCTGCGCCTTCGGCGGCCTCGTCTCGGACCTCATGCATGACGCCGTCCGGACCGTTCAGGGGCAGCCGCTCACGGAGGCAGAGATCTTCGATATCTTTGCGACACTGGCCGCAGAAGGGCGTGACTGGCTGAAACGCCAGAGCCACGAGGGTCAGGTGAAGGAAACCGAGTTTATTCATCTGGCGGATATGCGCTACGCCGCGCAGTCCTTCACGTTGTCGATCGATCTGTCGACGGTCTTGGCCGCACGCGGCGGTCTGGATGCGATGGTCGCAGCCTTCCATGCCGAGCACGCGCGCCTGTTCGGTCATGCCAACCCCGACGCGCCGGTCAGCATCGACACCTTGCGCGTGCGCACTATAGGGCGTCAGGCCAAGCCCGGGGCGGTTGCGCTTGGCAGTGCCGGCGCATTGCCGACACCCCTCGAGCACCGTCGCATCCGATCGGGCGGGCGCTGGCTCGAGGACGTGCCGGTCTATGCCTGGCGCGACCTGTCCCCACATTGGGCGGGCGCCGGGCCGGCCATCATCCAGCAGGATCTTGCCACCATCCTCGTCCCGCCCGGCTATGGCGCCCGCGTCGGCGCGCTCGGGGACCTCGAACTCGTGAAGGACTGACGCCATGGATCCCGTCCAGACGGAAATCATGAAGAACCGCTTCACGGCGATCGCCGAAGAGGCGGCCACGGTGGCCTATCGCACCGCCCACACGACCTTCGTGAAGCAGACGCAGGACTTCCAGGTTGCGGTCGCTCGGATCTCAGGCGAGTTCTTCGCCTATCCCATGCTGACGGGCGTCGTCTCCGGCAGCGGCCAGACCATCGCCGGGCTGACGCGGCACTTCCCGGACGATGAGCTCGAACCCGGCGACGTGCTCATCTCGAACGATCCGTTCAGCACTTGGGGTCTCGTCACGCATATGATGGATATCCATCTGGCGCGCCCCATTTTTGTCGATGGCAAGCTTGCCTGTTTCGCCTGGTCCTTCGTGCATGCGTCCGACATCGGCGGCGCCGTGCCCGGCAGTATTTCCCCTGATCTTTTTGAATGCTTTCAGGAAGGCCTGCGTCTTCGTCCGACGAAACTCGTCAAGGCCGGCGCCGTCAATCAGGACATCGTCAATATCCTGAAGGACAACTCGCGCATCGGCGATGCGGTCTGGGGCGATCTCGAGGCGCTTATGGCGGCCATGCGCCTTCTCGACCTGCGCATCAACGCGCTGTGCGCCAAGGTCGGCGTCGAGGCTTTCCACCGGGGCGTCGATGACGTCATGACCCATGCGGAGATGAAGGCGCGTCGGGTCATCGGCGCCTTGAAGGATGGCACCTATACGTTCGCCGACTATATCGAAGGGGACGATTACGGGGCGGCCGTGCACATCTATTGCCGGCTCACCATCCGAGGCGATGGGGCGGAGGTCGACTATTCCGGCTCCTCGCCCCAGGTGCACGCTGCCTTCAATTTTGCCACGGGCAGCCGCACGCATCCGTTCCTCTGCCTTGGCCTGACCAACTACATACAGACCATGGAGCCGGACATCCCGATCAATGGCGGCGTCATGCGGCCGATCAAGGCTTACGCGCCGCCCGGAACCGTGATGAATGCCGAATATCCGGCGGCCATGGGCAACCGCTTCGTCGCCGTCATGCGGTGCTACGATGCGCTGATCGGCTGCCTCAACCAGGCGTTGCCGGACGGCATCGCCGCCTGCGGCGCCGGGCAGGCCGGCATCATCTCGTCGGCCTGGGCCGATCCCGCATCCGGCCGCAACCGGGTCGCCGTCGTGGAGCCTTTTTCCGGCGGGTCCGGCGGACGCGTCAGGGCAGATGGTGTCGATGCCAACGACACGATGATCGGCTATCTCAAGAGCACGCCGATCGAGCATGTCGAGGTGGAGACGCCGCTCGTCGTGCGCCGTCACGAGCTCGTGCCTTCAAGTTTCGGCCATGGCCGCTATCGCGGCGGCGCGGCCGTCGCGATCGAGCTCGAGAGCCGATCGCCGGAGGTCACGATCACCGTGCGCGGGCTCGACCGGTTCCGCTTTCAGCCCTGGGGGGTCTTCGGAGGCACCGCCGGCGGCAATAGCGTCACAACGCTCAATCCCGAAACGGCGCCCGCGCGCATTGGGCGCATCAAAGTTCTGCGCCTCGGTGAGCGTGATGTCCTACAGATGATCTCGTCATCTGGCGGCGGCTTCGGGCCGCCGGTGGAGCGGAAGCCGGAAGCCGTGCTGCGCGATGTCCTGGACGAGATGCTGAGCGTGGAGGAGGCGGAAGCCATCTACGGGGTGGTGATTGCCGGCAGGGAGATCGATCGCGAGCGGACCGCGGCGCTGCGTGCCGGGATCGCAGATGGTCCGCCGCGCTTCAGCGTGCAGCATGGTCCGAGCCGCCGCGCCTTCGAGGCCGAATGGCCGATCGAAGCCAGCATCGCCCTGGCCGATGCGGCGCTCGCGACACCGCCGGGTTTGCGGCGCTTCATCATGGTCAAGAGCCGGGCGGCTCTCGACGACGCGACCAAACCGATAACGCCGGCCATGGTCGCCGACACGGTCAAACGCATCGCAAGCCAGTCGCGCTAGAGGGGACCATGTGAGGCGCGCTGCGCCT
Organism: Chelatococcus asaccharovorans; assembly: GCF_003201475.1. Classification (GTDB taxonomy): domain Bacteria; phylum Pseudomonadota; class Alphaproteobacteria; order Rhizobiales; family Beijerinckiaceae; genus Chelatococcus; species Chelatococcus asaccharovorans. The sequence continues at coordinate 47,146 of NZ_QJJK01000012.1, forward strand.
CATATCTCGGTCTGGCCGGCTTCGATGAGACCCGTCAGGGGGCGGCGATTGATGACGAGGTCGAGCACCCCCGGCCGCGCATAATGCCCGGCCGTATCGACGAGAACCTTGGCCCGCGCGATCGCGTCGAGGTCGATCTCCGCCACGACGAGGGTTTCCTCACTGCCGGTGTGAGGCCCGGCAATGATGTCGCCGTTCGGCGCGTAGATGGCGGAATAGCCCCCGCCGGTGCCGAGCACGTCCTGCGGGCCGAGCACTTCTTGCATGGCCTCGAGATACTGCTCCGTCACCGGGTTCTCCGCGACGATGACGAAGCACTGACCTGTGATCGCATGGGCGCGCATGATGGTCTCGACCGTCACGTCATAGGCGGAGCCGCGGCCGGCCGTGCTGGCAAAAGTTGGCCAACTCGCACAATGCACCTCCATGCCCTGCGCGATCAGGGCCTGCCGGGCGAGATTCATCATGTGCTCATAGCAGATCAGGCCGCCGATCCTGCCGACGGACGTCGGGAACACGGAGAGGGTGGAGCCGTCGCCCTGCCCCCACAGCATGCGTTCCGCGAAGGTCGGCTGCAGTTTCCGGTGCTTGCCGAGTAGCCGTCCGTCCGCGCCGATGAACACCTGGCTGTTATACATCGTTCCGCCGTCGCGCTCGCTGATGCCGAGCACGACGATAACGCCCGCACGCGCGGCCGCCTCGCAGACCGGAGCGAGATCGCCGGCCGCGATATCGACGGACTGCTTGAGATACCGGACATGGATGCCGTGCTGCTGTCCCGGCGGATAAAGATTGATCCAGTAGGGAAAGCCCGGAACGAAGGTTTCGGGAAAGCAGAGCAGTTCAACGCCGCTGCGACCCGCCTCTGCAATGAGCGCGCAGGCCTTGGCGATCGAGGCGTCGCGATCGAGCAGGATGGACGAGGTATGTGCCGCCGCCACCACATGCCGTCCCATGATCCCTCTCCTTGCTCCGCCGAACCGACCCTCCAAAAGTCTTATTGATAGAACAAGCTGTCAATCGAACAATCGCAATCGACTGGTCACACCATCGCGCAGGCCTTGTCGAAGGGCAGACGCGGCAGGCGTTCCATGGTGCCCGACGGGTCGGCATAGCCGAGATTGACCATGAAATTGGCCTTCCAGCCGGTATCGGCGAAAAACTCCGCCTCGATCTTGGCGGCGTCGAAGCCGCTCATCGGCCCGCAATCGAGTCCCAGCGAACGCGCGGCCATGATGAGATAGGCGCCCTGCAGGCTGCCGTTACGAAAGGCCGTCTGATAGGCGACCTCGGGGGCGGCGAACCAGGGCCGTGCATCCTGATGGGGGAAGAGGAACGGCAACTCATCGGCAAAATGAGGATCATAGGCAACGACGACATTCACCGGCGCGGCCATCGTCTTGTCGCGATTGCCGGCGGACATGGCCGGGCTCAAGCGCTTCTTGCCCTCAGGCGTGTGGACGAAGAGAAACCGCGCCGGGCAACAATTAGCCGAAGTCGGGCCAAACTTCAGGAGATCGTAGAGGGCATGGAGGACGTCCTCCCCGACCGGCTTATCCTGCCATTTGTTCGCTGTGCGCGCCTCACGAAACAATTGATCGAGCGCGTCGTCATTCAAGCGCGACATCTTGAACCTTTCCAGGGCTTAAATCTTTACACCACCGGCGAGCACGATCCTGGCACGGCTTCTTGCCGCGCCCTATGGCTGCAGAATCGCGCCGTCGAGGCTTTGATAGACGACTTCCGCGATGGGCAGCAACTCGGCTCGGTCGGAATTGGCCGTCACCGCGAAGCCGTAGCCCTGGTCGAGCCATGCAAAGGTCGCGGTCTCCCCGTCCTGCCGGAAGCGGAACGCAGTCTCGCCACCCTGGGTCGCCTGCACATAGACAGTCAGCCGTCGTCCTCCGTCGGTCTCATACATGAGCTGCGCGGCGGCGCCGGCATCGGCCGAGAGGAGCCGCCCCCCCATCAGACGGAAGCCGAACCTGGCCAGATCCGGGGCTTTCAGGGGGCGGCCGAGGCGCTTGGACAGCCAGCGGACGAGATGGGCCTCCTGCGCGGCACCGACCTCCACGGGATGCGCGACTTCCACGACGAAGGTCCGATAGGCTGCGACCGCGTCACGCGTCACAGTCGTCGTGCCGGACGACGACGCGGCGCTCTGGCCGCGCGCGAACCAGCCGCCGGCTCCCCCAACCACGAGCAGGACAAGGGCAGCCGCCACTGCAGCAACTCGCTGCCGCCAGGATCGCCTGCGGGCGGCGCGGATCGCGGCCACCCGCAGCCGCGCCGGCACGGGTTCGGCAAATTTGGCCTGCAAGGCGGCCCGCAAGGCATCACGCTGCTGGCGCTCCAGAGTGACACGTGTCCTGGCCTCGGGGTTGCTCCCGAGATAGCCCTCGACGAGCGCCAACCGCTCGCCCGCGAGGCGGCCGTCGACAAACGATTGCAGGTCGTCTTCGCCGATGGGTGCTCGCGAGCCGTTCATTTCACCCTCCGCAGCCACGTAGCACCACCCCGGTCCAGCAAGCCGCGCAGGCTCTGGCGCGCTCGCGCGAGGCGCGACATCACGGTGCCGCGCGGGATACCCAGAATGTTCGCGGTCTCCTCATAGGACAAATCTTCGACGCCAACGAGCAGCAGGACCGTCTTGTGCTCCTCGGACAGCCGATCGAGCGCCGTCAGCACGTCCTGGGTGTCAAGGCCGTCATCCTGGGAGGGGTGGATGCTCAGCGCGACGGCATCGATGTCGACTTCCGTGCCTCGCCTGCGTTTCTGACGGAAATCACTGATGTAGCGATTGCGCAGGATCGTGAACAGCCAGGCCCTGAGGTCACCGTCCCCGCGGCGCAGATACCAGCGCGCGATGGCCCGTTCCAGGCAGTCCTGGACCAGGTCATCCGCAACATCGTGGTTGCGGACGAGCGCATAGGCATAGCGACGCAGCGCCGGGATCTGTGGTTCGAGGAGCGTGGCAATGTCATCCAAGACGGTGCACCGTGGGGACTGCGCCCTTCGGCGGGAGCCGCCGGGCGAATGGCCCTATGTGACAGCAACAGGAGGCGGAGCGCCAGCGGCGGGTTGTCGGGGCGCTCCGGCCCTTGTTTCAGCGCCGTCGCCGGTCAGGGTGCTGCGACATGCCAGGTGTTGTTGGCCATGCCCTCGCCCGTCACATCGCCGGGCTTCATATCCTTGACCCAGGTGTAGAGGGGCTTTGTCTTGTAAGCCCATTGCTTGGAGCCGTCGTCCCGGGTCACAATCGTCCAGTCGCCGCTGGCACTGGCGCCTGCGGCCACCATCAGCGGCGGCCAGTTCGTGGCGCAGGTGCCATTGCAGACGGACTTCCCCGCGGTATCCTTGTCGAATATGTAGAGGGTCATGCCCTTGGCATCGACCAGCGCTTTGCCCTTGGACGTTTCGGCGACCTTGGCAGGGGCCATCGCCTGGGCCAGCGCGCCGCCGGCGACGGCGAGGGTTCCAACCAGCATGACTGCGCGCAATATGGATGTCAGCATCGTTTCATCTCCCACGGTCCGAACGGCCGCGCATGGAAGACGCCCGGTGCGGAGGCTTATTCCATGGGCCCGTAATTTTTTTTTTGTAATGTTGGCGGCGATTGGCCGAAGAAGGCATGTCACCCACCATGCCGTCACATGGATCGCGGCCAAGCTCATGTATGGTGTGAGCCAGTTCACTGATTCAGGCTCACGGGATCGATGCAGTTCATAGAGACTTTCAATCTTACCGCGTTGCTCGACACCTTTGTGAGTTTGCTCGGCGCCTTCCTCCTCGGCACGCTGATCGGCGTCGAGCGGCAATACCGGCAGCGCAGCGCGGGCCTGCGCACCAATGTTCTCGTCGCGGTGGGTGCCGCAGCCTTTGTCGATCTCGCGCTTCTCATCGCGGGAACCGATGGTGCCGCGCGCGTCATCTCCTATGTCGTGTCCGGCGTCGGCTTCCTCGGTGCCGGCGTCATCATGAAGGATGGCGGCAATGTCCGCGGATTGAACACCGCCGCGACCCTGTGGGCATCGGCGGCGGTCGGGGCCTGCGCCGGCGCGGACAGGCTCGCCGAGGCAGGCCTCGTCACGGTCTTCATCCTGGCCGGCAACACCCTGCTGCATCCGCTCGTCAATGCCATCAACCGGTTGCCTATCGACGAAGGGGGGTCCGAGGCCAATTACGAGGTCCGCGTGCTCGCGGAAACGCATCTGGCACCGGAGATCAGGGAACGCATCACGGATGTCTTGAAGCAGGCGAAGTATCCGGTGGCCGATATCAAAATGGAACCGGGCACCGATGACCGGACAGAGATCGTCGCGACGCTTGTGAGCACCACGGTCGATGCCCAGGAGCTCAATGCGGCTGCCGGCGCCGTCCGCCGGCTTGCCGGCGTGCGCCGCGTCAGCTGGGAGGTCAGCACACTGGACAGTTGAAGCCGGCAGCGCGACGTTTGTCCGGTGCGCCCACCCCGGCTTCAGGGGAAATCGGTCGTGCCACGCGCCATCAGATCCGGCTCGATCAGGATGCCATGCTGGGTGTTGCGTCCGTCGATCCTGTCGAGGAGCATCCGCATCGCCAGCTCGCCCAGGTCCTGCTTGGCGACACGCAGGGTCGTGAGCGCCGGAGAAACGAATGCCGCCACCGGGATGTCATCACATCCGGTCACGGCAATCTCCTCCGGCACGGCGATGCCCTCGCCCTTCATCACGGACATCGCGCCGATCGCAATGAGATCGTTGTAGCAGACCAGCGCGTCGATCGCGCCGCGATGGGCTAACAAGGCCCGGCCAACCGCGGAGCCACCCGCGAGATCCGGAGAACTCGACACCTCCGTCACGAGGCCGAGCCCATGTCGCGCAAGGGCCCGGTCGAGGCCGCTGCGGCGCTTCTGACCGCCGTAGGATGTGGAGAGCCCGGAGGCGAAGGCAAACCGGCGGCGCCCCTGCGCGATCAATTTCTCGACCAGCGCTTCGACCGCCGCGGCATAGTCGATCTCGATGGTCCCGGCGATTCGGCGTGGAAGGACCCGGTTGATGAGAACGACCGCACGGTGCCCCTCGATCGCCCGGAGCAGACGTTTCTCCTCAAGACGCGCGCTGCAGAGGATGACGCCGTCGACGCGGCGTTCCAGCAGCGTGCCGATGACCTCCTCCTCCCGCTCGGGATCCTCGACGACATTGCAGGTGAGCAGCGTATAGCCCGCCGGGCGCGCGGCGAGTTCCGCGCCGCGAATGATCTCCGGGAAAAAGGGGTTGGCAATATCGGGCACGACGATGCCGACGACTTTCGAACGATCGACGCGCAAATTCTTGGCAAAACTGTTCGGCCGGTAGTTCAGCGCGCCGGCAACTTCCAGGACCCGAGCGCGCGTCTCGGCGCTGGCGCCACCCCGGTCGTTGAGGACGCGCGACACCGTCATCGGGGAAACGCCGGCGGCGGACGCAACATCGGTGATCGTCACCGACCGTCCCGCCGTCAGCTCCGGCGCTGCTGCAATCGATGTCCGGGAGGATCGCATAGGGCTCTTGGCATCCATCGGGCTCTTGGCATCCATCATGATTTAACGATAGCGTTATCGTTCCTTATTCCGCCGCGCAGCAGCCATTCATCCTCATCATCATCTGACTGTTAGCACAGCAATAGGGGGTTATCCAACGCCTCACAGCGGTCGCGAACAAAAATCCGCCCTCGGTCCTTGACGACATTCGAACGATAACGATAACGTAACTGCATCGCCCCGATCTCGATCGAGAAGGCGCATAGGGAGGGTCGCTCATGATCTCGAGCCAACGCGCGCTCGGACGCGCGATATTGTACCTGTCCATCGGCTGCGGTGTTCTTGGTATCCCGGAACTGACGATGCGCGCAGCGCTGGCCGCTGACTACAAGGAGGCGCCGAGCCTTGCGAAGGAGGTTGCCGCAGGCAAGCTTCCGCCTGTCGCCGAACGCCTCCCGACGAATCCGCTGGTCGTCAAGCCCGTCAATTCCATCGGCAGCTATGGCGGCACGTGGCGGCAGGCGCTCGTGGGAGCCTCAGACGGCCTGCTTGAGCGGACAATAGGGTATACGCGCCTCGTGCGCTGGGATCCGCAATGGACCGGCGTCGTGCCCGACGTCGCCGAAAGCTATTCGGCGAATAGCGACGGCACCGTGTATACGTTCAAGCTTCGCAAAGGTATCAAGTGGTCCGACGGGACACCGTTCACCGCCGACGATATCCTGTTCTGGTACAACGACATCTTGATGAACAAGGAGATCACGCCAGCCGTGCCGCGCTGGCTGAGATCGGGCAATGATCCTGTGGTTGTCTCGAAGGTGGACGATGAGACGATCCAGTTCAGTTTCAAGTCGCCGAACGGCATGCTTCTCTACTATCTCGCCAGCAATATCGGCTCGGATATCCTGGCGGGTTCCCCCGCGCATTACCTGAAGAAATTCCACAAGGCCTATAATCCTGACGTCGATCAACTGGTGAAGGCGGCCGGCGCGCCGAGCTGGGTCGCACTCATCCAGGCCAAGGTCGGCAACTGGCAGTCGCCGGACCGGTGGCGCGATGCCGCGCGGCCCGTCCTCGATCCGTGGAAGCTGACGGTGCCCTACACCGGCACCACGCAGGTGGTCGCGGAGCGCAATCCCTACTATTTCAAGGTGGATCCCGAGGGCAACCAGCTCCCCTATATCGATCGTGTCACCTATGACGTCATGGGTGATGTCCAGTCCGTCATCCTGAAGGCGACCAATGGCGGCCTCGACATGCAGGCGCAGCGACTCAATTCGCTGGAAACGGGCATGGTCCTCGCCGCGCATCGTGAACAGGGCGGCTACAAGCTGTTCAAGGTCCAACCTGCCTGGTCGAACGGCATGCTCATCTGCCTTAATCAGACCGTCAAGAACCCGGTTCTGCGGCAAGTCTTCCAGAACAAAGACTTCCGGATCGGCCTGTCGCTGGCGATCAACCGCGATGAAATCAACGATATCCTTTACGCTGGCCAGTCGCGCCCCTATCAGGCCGTGCCCCGGCCCGGGACGGCGCTCTATGATGAGAAACTCGCCACCCAATATACGCAATTCGATGTAAAGGCCGCCAACGCCGCGCTTGACCGAACGGGCTTCACCAAGCGGGACGACCAGGGCTATCGCATCGGCCCCGACGGCAAGCGCATTGCGTTTTCCATCGACGTGCAGACCGCGCGGAAGGATCATATCGACGCGCTCGAATTGATCCGTAAGTATTGGAAGGCCGTCGGCATCGACATGCAGCCCAAGCCGATCGAATCGTCATTCGCTGTGGCGCGCATGCTGGCCAACGATCAGGAAGGCCTCGTGTGGATCGGTGGCGGCGGCTATGATTTCCTCGGACTTCTTGATCCCAAATGGTACTTCCCCTACGAGAACCAGTCGGCGTTTGGCTCGGCCTGGGGCATCTACTACCAGAACCCGAAGGATCCGAACGCCGAGGAGCCGCCGGCCTGGGCCAAGAAGCAGCAGGATCTCTACACCGAACTGCTGAAGACCGTCAGTGACGAGGGCAAGCTCGCACTGATGCGCCAGATCCTGGCGATCACCGGCGAGGAATTTCCTGTGATCGGCACGGATATGGACCCCGATAACTACGGCGTCGTGAAGACCAATTTCCACAACGTGCCGGACATCATGCCGGATACGGCCTTCTACGTGACGCCCGGACCGACGAATCCCGAGCAATACTTCATGAAGTAGGGGTTGCGAGGCGCGCGCCAAGCGCGCCTCCTTCCCAACGATCGACAACGCCATCCACGACGAGCGGTCGGCGCCCGCGGACGGAAAGCGCGTGGGCGCGCAGACGGTACAGCGAAGGAGTGATCATGTGGCGCTTCATTGCACATCGTGTCGTCTATACGGCGCTGACACTGGCTGCCGTATCCCTGGTGTCGTTCCTCATCATCCAGCTTCCGCCTGGCGACTTCCTGACGTCGCTTGCGGGCAAGATGGCCGAGCAAGGTGGCGACCTCGATAGTGCTTCGCTCGCCGGTCTCAAGGCCCGCTATGGCCTGGACCAGCCCTGGTACATCCAGTACTGGCGCTGGATAACCGGCATTCTTCTGCACGGCGACTTCGGCCAATCCTTCGAGTGGAACAAGCCGGTCTCCGAGTTGCTCTGGGATCGCATGGGGATGACCCTCCTCCTGTCGCTGGTCACCTTGATCGTAACCTGGATGCTGGCTTTGCCGATCGGGATCTACAGCGCGGTCCGGCGCTATTCCCTGCTCGACTATGTCGTGACGTTCCTCGGTTTCATCGGGCTTGCGATACCGAGCTTCCTGCTCTCGCTCGCGCTCATGTATATCCTGTCGCGCTACGCCGGCATGAGCGTCGGTGGCCTGTTTTCGCCAGCCTATGTCAATGCGCCGTGGAGCTGGGCGAAGCTCGTGGATCTCGCCGCGCATCTGTGGCTGCCCGTGCTGATCCTCTCGACATCCGGCACAGCGGCGCTGATCCGCGTCATGCGCGCCAATCTGATCGACGAGTTGCACAAGCCCTATGTGCAGACAGCCCGGGCCAATGGTCTCGGCGAGATGGAACTGCTGTTCAAATATCCTGTGCGCGTTGCGCTCAACCCCTTCGTCTCGACGATCGGATGGGTCTTGCCGCATCTCTTCTCCGGTGCGGTGATCGTCTCCGTCGTCTTGAGCCTGCCGACCGCCGGCCCGCTCCTTCTCAGCGCGCTTCTCGCGCAGGATATGTATCTGGCCGGCAGTTTCATCCTCATCCTGTCGGCCCTGACAGTCATCGGCACCTTGTTGTCGGATCTGCTGCTCGCCTGGCTCGACCCGCGCGTGCGCTACCAGTGAGGTCCTTGCAATGACAGACGCAACGGCCACCGGTGGCCTGTCGCCACCTCGCCGAAAGCTCGTGGAGCTCGGCCAATGGGGCCTTATCTATCGGCGTTTTCGCAAGCACAAGCTCGCCTACTGGAGCGGCTTCATCGTGCTGGCGATCTATGCGGTCGCGCTTTTCGCCGAATTCGTGGCGCCCTATTCCTCGGACCGCTACAACCCGCGCTATATCTATTCACCACCGCAAATGCTCAAGATGTTCGGCCGCGATCAGAATGGCGATCTCGCGCTGTTATACGTGAACGGATACAAGGTCGAGCTTGACCCTGTGGCCTTGCAGCGGCGCTTCGTCATCGATGAAAGCCGGGTTTATCCCGTCGGCTTCTTTGTGAAAGGCGAGCCCTATCACCTGTTTGGCCTGATCCCGGCGGAACGCCATCTGATCGGCCCGGTCGACCCCGATGCACCGATGTATCTCTGGGGCACGGATCGCCTCGGCCGGGATCTTCTCAGCCGCACCATCCATGGCACCCGCATCTCGATGTCGATCGGCCTCGTCGGTGTCACCATCAGCCTCGTGCTCGGCATCCTGCTTGGCGGCATCTCGGGCTATTACGGCGGCTGGGCGGACCAGGCGGTGCAGAGGACGATCGACTTCCTGAAGTCGATCCCCACCATTCCGCTGTGGATGGGACTGGCCGCCGCCATTCCCGACCGCATGGACCCGCTGCTCGTCTATTTCTGGATCACCGTCATCCTGTCGTTGATCGGCTGGACGGATCTGGCGCGCGTCGTGCGCGGCCGCTTCCTGTCGCTCAAGACGGAGGATTTCGTGATGGCGGCGCGGCTCGACGGCTGCAGCCGCCAGCGTGTGATCTGGCACCACATGGTGCCCTCCTTCACCAGCCATATCGTCGCCTCGGTGACGCTTGCCATTCCGGCGATGATCCTGGCCGAGACGTCGCTCTCCTTCCTCGGCATCGGCCTGAAGCCGCCGGTGGTCAGCTGGGGCGTCCTCCTGAAGGATGCGCAAAGCCTTCTTGCGCTCACCCAGGCACCCTGGCTCTTCCTGCCGGGCATCCCGGTGGTCGTTGCCGTCCTTGCCCTCAATTTCCTTGGAGATGGGATCCGTGATGCGGCTGACCCCTATTCCTGATGCGGGCCTGGGTGTGCCGCCTGTGCCGCGGCCGGCGGCCGAACCGCAAGACCTGCTTTTCGAGGTCGAGAACCTCAAGGTTCATTTCGCGACGGACGACGGGCTCGTCCGCGCCGTCGATGGCGTGACCTTCGGCATTCCGCGCGCGAAGACCGTCTGCATCGTCGGTGAATCCGGCTCCGGCAAGTCGATCACCGGCCGTTCGCTGATGAACCTGCTGCCGCATACGGCGCGCATCGTCGATGGTCACGTGCTCTATCATCCCGAGCCGGGGCGGACGATCGACATCGGCAAGCTCGACCCGCGCGGCAAGCCCATCCGTGCCCTGCGGGGCAAGGATGTGTCCTTCATCTCGCAGGAGCCGATGGCGGCGCTCTCCCCGGTCCACACGATCGGCCAGCAGATGGTGCCCGTTATCAGCCGCCATCTCAAGCTCGGCCGCCGGGAAGCCACCGAGCGGGCCGCCGCCATGCTGGCGCGCGTCGGCATTCCGAAGCCGGCCGAGCGGCTCGGCAGCTATCCCTTCGAGTTCTCGGGCGGCATGCGCCAGAGGGTGTGCATCGCACTCGCCCTCTCCTGCCGGCCGAAGCTGGTGATCGCGGACGAGCCGACCACGGCTTTGGATGTCACGACCCAAGCCAATATCATCGATCTGCTGGTGGAGTTGCAGGAAGAATCCGGCCTGTCGATTCTCTTCATCACCCATGACCTGGGCGTGGTCGCGGAGGTCGCGAGCGACGTCGTCGTGATGTATCTCGGCAAGGTGGTCGAGCGCGGCAGCGTCGAAGAAATCTTCCACGATCCGCGCCATCCCTACACGCGCGCGCTGCTGAGATCCGTACCGCGGCTCGGCGCCGGCCGTGATACTCGGCTGGCCGCGATACGCGGGATGGTGCCTTCCCCCTTCGACAGGCCGAAAGGCTGCGACTTCCATCCGCGATGCGATTTCGCGATCGCCGGCACCTGCGATGTGACGGCCCCGCCGGATGTGGCCCTTGGGGGCAGCCGTTCCGTGCGGTGCGTCTTGCCGGAGGCCATTCGCCCGCCCGTGCAGCGCGCAGAGACCCCGCCCAGCTCCACACAAAGGACCCTTCGCCATGGCTGAAGCGATTGGCAGTGCGGCGGGCGCGCAGAGCCTGCTGGAATTGCGCGACGTCGCCAAGGTGTTCGCGCCTCGCACGACGTTCTTCGGGCGCGGCAAGAGCCGGCCCGTCAGGGCCGTCGACGGCGTGTCCTTCGATATCAGGGCCGGTGAGACGCTCGGGGTCGTCGGCGAATCCGGGTGCGGAAAGTCCACCGTCACCCGCTGCATACTCGGCATTCACGAGGTTTCGTCCGGCACGATCCGCTATCGCGATCGCGACGGTCGGATGATCGACCTGACGGCCTTGAGCGAGCACGAGCGGCTTGCCTATTGCACCGACCTCAGGATCGTTTTTCAGGATCCCCAGGCCTCCCTCAATCCGCGCCTGCCTGTCATCGACATCGTCGGCGAGGTGCTCAAGGTCAACCATCTCCTGCCGCGCTCCGAAATCGAGGGGCGGGTCCGCGAGCTGTTGCAGCGCGTGGGGCTCCGGCCGGAATATGCGCGTCGCTATCCCCATGCCTTTTCCGGCGGAGAGCGGCAACGGGTCGGCATCGCCCGCGCCTTGGCGACCAATCCCCGCCTCGTCATCCTTGACGAGGCCGTCTCGGCGCTCGATGTCAGTGTCCGCGCGCAGACGCTCAATCTCCTGAAGGATCTGCAGCAGGAATTCGGGCTCACCTATCTCTTCGTCAGCCACGATCTCAGCGTCATCGAATATATCTGCGACCGCGTCGTCGTGATGTATGTCGGTCAGATCGTCGAGATCGCCAATGCCGCGGACCTCTTCGCCCGCCCGATGCATCCCTATACCGAGGCACTTCTTTCGGCCCTGCCCGTGCCGGATCCCGCCTTCAAACGCCGCGGTCGCCGCATTCACCTGCCGGGCGAGGTGGCCGATCCCGCCAACCGCCCGGCCGGTTGCAGTTTCCATCCCCGATGCCGTTTCGCGACGGAACGCTGCAAGGCGGAGACCCCGGCCTTGCGCAGCGTCGCAGGTCGCACTGTCGCCTGTCACCACGCCGAGGACCTTGCGTTGCAGGGCGTCAATATGGGCTCGAGCCCAGAGGTTCAGCATGCCTAAGCTTATTCGCCAGGAGGATGGCGCCAACCGTCCCATCCTCATCGAGGACGCGGTGCTTGATCGTGTCTATTTCACCTGTCTCCGGCTCTCCCCGGGAGAGACGTTCGAGCTGCGGCTGCCGCGCCATGAATGCGTCATCGTGCTGATGTCCGGCACCGCCGACGTCCTCGTCGATGGCGAGCGCTTCGCGGCCGTCGGCGGGCGCGCGGACGTATGGTCAGGCGTCGCCGATTCCGTCTACGCGCCGCTCGGCGCCACGATAAAGATCGCGGCTTTGGCGGCGCCTGTCGAGGTCGCGATCGCCGGCGGCTTGACCGAGGAACGCCACAGCGCCTTTCGCATCAGGCCCGAAGAGGTCGAGACCGTGGAGGTGGGTTCGCCGGGAACCCATAGCCGGCGGCGCATCCTGCATATCCTGGGGCAGAACGGCCGCGGCCGCACCGGCCATCTCCTCGTCAGTGAGCTCTATGCGGATGACGGCTGCTGGTCCGGCTATCCTCCGCATAAGCACGACACCGACCGCAACGAGGGCGAGACCGATCATCAGGAGCTCTATCATTATCGCTTCTCGCCGCCATCCGGCTTCGGCGTGCAGGTGACGTATGACGGTGAGAGGGAAACCTGCTTCATGACGCGTGATCGCGACACGGTCCTCGTCGACAGCGGCTATCACCCGACTGTCACATCCCCCGGTCATCGATCCTACATCTTCACGATCCTGGTCGGGAAATCACACCGCGGACTGGTGCAATATTTCGACCCCGCGCATCTTCACCTCACGGAAACGATCCCGGGCATTCAGGCGATGCGTGACAAATTCAAGTAACGCTGCACGACTTTGGCATCCTCAGGCGTCGCCCCTTCCGCCTCCGCGCACGACATCCGGATGACCATCGATGATCGAGGGATTTGACATGGCCGACACCACCGCCATCCGCGTCGACCTCACAGGCGCCGCCACGCCCTTCCGCCGGTTCTGGCGGTCCACGGGTTTTTCCCCGGCCGAACTTCTCCTCGAGCCGGAGATGCAGCAGACGCTCGCCTATGTCGGTGGTGTTCCGCGCCATGGCATCGAATATCTGCGCGTGCATTACATGCTCGACCTTGTCACGGCCGAACGCTTCGGCCGGTATGACTGGACAAGGCTAGACCGGGCCCTTGATGTCATCTCCGAATACCGTCTCAAGCCTTTCTTCGAGCTCATGGGAAACCCGTCCTATCTTTTCACGGATCTCAACGCGCGTGATCAGGTCCACCACTGGCGCGACTTCATGGCCGAGCTCGCGCACCGTTATCGCCAGCGCTTCGGCGCGGAGGAATTGCGCAGCTGGTATTTCGAGACATGGAACGAGCCGGACATCTGGTGGACGCTCGGCGGCGAGACCGGCTTCAACAACTATTATGACGCCTGTCACGAGGGTTTGCGCGCCGTCGAGCCCGAGATCACGCTCGGCGGCCCCGGCGTTGCCCGCCGCATTCCGCCGATCTTCAAGTCTTTCCTGGCCCATTGCGATACGGGCGAGAATGTCTTCACCGGCGAGCGCGGCGTTCGCCTCGATTTCATCTCGGTGCATGAAAAAGGCGCGCGCAAACATGCCGAAGATCTCACGCCGAACTCGCTGGCCATCTGCCAGCATGAGATGATGGCCGTGGATTATGTCAGGCAGCATCATCCCCGCTTCGCCCATCTTCCTTTCATCAACAACGAATGCGATCCCCAGATCGGCTGGCATATCCACCATACCTGGCACGCCTTGCCCTACTTTGCCGGGCTCGCGGCGAAGATCATCGATCAACACCAGCGCCTCATCATCGACAACGAGGGGGTGGACTATCCCGTACTGAGCAACGACAACGGCTTCCTTGGCCGCTGGGGCAACCGTACTCATCTCGCCTATTTCGGCGACAAGGACATCAAGGCGGCGCAGAACGAGCATCTGACGGACATCGGCGCCCTGGACCAGCGCGTCGCGGAGCCGGAACCCTTCGAGCTCATCAAGAAGCCGGCGCTGTCGGTGATGGAACTGCTCGCCTGGCTGGGGGAGGAGCGCCTCAGCGTCAGCGGTGATCCGCTCGATCCGGACAGAGATGGTCTCGGCGTGATCGCAACCCGGCTCAGCGGGGGGGATCCCGCGATCCTCGTCTATTACAGCGTCGATTCCTTCCGGCGTTCCGGGGAGCGACCCGTGCGCCTCACCTTCGACAACGTGGCGCCCGGCGTTTACGCCCTGGCCCTGTTCCGCATCGAGGACGGTCGCGGCGACCCCTATTCGGTCTGGGAGACGCTTGATGATCTCGACAAGCCGGGCGTGGAAGCGCTCGCCGCCATGCGCGCGGCTCAGGAGCCGGCGCTCGCCATCGAGCAGATCCACGTGTCCGCGGCGAACCCGCAGGCAACGATCAAGCTGGATATCGCTCTTCCGGGTGTCGCGCTCGCTGTTCTTGCCCGTCGCGGGGACGAGGGCCCCAGCATGCCGAGAGATCTGAAGCTCACCGCCTATGCGGGCCTCAACGGTGCCGTCAACACGGTGCTGTTCTGGCAGACCGGTGGATCGGACAGCCTCGAGCTGTTCGACGTTTTCTGGAGCGAGAGCGAAAACGGGCCCTACCGCGTCGTCAATCCGGCTCCCCTGCTGTCGACGGTCTATCTGCACAGCGCCGGCGGGGAAGCCGGATTCTACAAGGTCCAGGCGCGTGACGTCTTCGGGCGGGTGAGCCCGCCGTCCCCGGCCGTGCCTGGCATAGCCGCTGCTCCTTCCGCCGCCCGATGAGGCTTCAATCCATGCAACATGCCTTCTTTACAAAACCGTTTCGCGACGTATCGACCGCCACAATGGCTGAAACCGTCCGTGATCTCGGCTTTGGCTCCATAGACCTCCTCATCCGCGATGGATGGCACGTGGCGCCGGCCACCATCGGCACGCTGGGCGACATGGTTCGCGGGCTGCGTGACCATGGCCTCGCCGTCGCCATGGTGACGACCGATATCACGGATGCCGAGGATCCGGCGACGCCATCCATCCTCGACCATTGCGCGGCCGCCGGCATCGATCTCCTGCGGATCGGCTATTGGCGCTATGATCCCGCCCAGGGGTATGCGGCAATCCGCGACCGCGGTCGGCGTGAGTTGGCGGCGCTCGCGCGCCTTGCCGAGCGGGCCGGCGTCCGACTGGCCTTGCAGATGCACGGCGGCACGATCCACAGCTCGAGCGCCCAGATGCTGGCCCTGCTCGATGACTGCGATCCGCGGTTCATGACGGCCTTCGTCGATCCCGGCAATCAGGCTGTTCAGGAAGGCCGCGAACACTGGCAAGTCACCTTCGATGCGCTCGCGCCCTGGCTCTCGGTCGTCGGTGTGAAGAACGGCGGCTGGTTTCCCGGCGAGATCGATGCCGAGGGGCAGCGGCGTTGGCATGCGGACTGGATGCCGCTCTCCGAGGGCATGGTGCCCTGGCATGATATCATCGACCACCTCAAGGCAACCGGCTTCGCGGGCGTGCTCTCCCAGCAGAGCCACTATCGCCTGCCCTATCCCCAACTCATCGACATCAGCCGTGCCGACCATGGCTTCGTCGCACGACGTCTGGCGCAATAGCTATCCGATCCTTTGAATGACTGGCGGAATATTATCATGAGCTTTGCCATCCACACATCCGCGGGCAATGCGGCGAGCAACCATCCCCTCGTCACGATTCTCCTTCCTCCAGAGGCCCGCAGCCTCGTGCTCAGCCAGGCCGCGTTGGAGAAATTGCGCGGCTTCGCGCGGGTGCGGACAACCGACGAGACAGCGCTGACCGAACCGCTCATGGCGCAACTGCTGGATGGCGCCGCAATCTGCATCACCGGGTGGGGAACCCCGCCACTTGAGCCCTATCTCCCCGCCTGCGACCAACTGGGTTTGGTCGCGCATTGCGCGGGGAGCATTCGCCGCCTCGTTCCGGCGGCAGCGGTGGCGGATGGGTTGCGTGTCACGCATGCGGCGGCGGCGATCGGGGACTCCGTCGCCGAGTTCACCGTGGCGCAGATCCTGATGGCGCTTCGCCATGGAGATGCCTTCGACAGCGGATTGAAGGCCGGCGCGGGCTGGGACATGCGGAACCGCTATCCCGGCCGG
This sequence comes from Chelatococcus asaccharovorans, assembly GCF_003201475.1. Classification (GTDB taxonomy): domain Bacteria; phylum Pseudomonadota; class Alphaproteobacteria; order Rhizobiales; family Beijerinckiaceae; genus Chelatococcus; species Chelatococcus asaccharovorans. Next base: position 63,403 of record NZ_QJJK01000012.1, read on the forward strand.
CTCCTTGGCGCGCTCACTGTCGGCATCGTCGGTGGCGGCTATGTCGGCCGATCCGTGATCCGGCTCATCCGCCCCTTCGGGGCGCGGGTCCTCGTCACCGATCCGGTGATGAGCGACGAGGCCGCGCGGGACCTTGGCGCCGAGCGGGTGCCGCTCGATAGGCTGATCGCGCAAAGCGACGTGGTCTCATTGCACGCGCCGCTTCTGCCGGAGACCACCGGCATGTTTGGCGCGGCCGAACTGGCGCGGCTCAAGGACGGCGCGCTCCTCGTCAATATGGCGCGATCGCCGCTGGTCGACGAGGAGGCCCTCATCGCGGAGTTGCGCAGCGGACGTATCCGCGCGGCGCTCGACGTGTTCAATGTCGAGCCATTGCCCATGGCGAGCCCGTTCCGCGATCTCGGCGGGCATGTGCACCTGTCGCCCCATGCGGCAGGGCACACCCAGGACGGGCACTGGCGGCAGGGCGACCTCATCGTCGCGGAGATTGAACGGTTCATGCGCGGCGAGCCGCTGCGCCATGAAATTACCGCCGCGAGCTACGACCGCATGGCCTGACGGACGGGCGCGGCCTGCGGCGCGCGCGACCGTGCCAGGGTCTCATCCGATGCGCGCCAGCGAGGCTCGCGCAATCTGACCAAGCAGCGGCTTTCCCGCGACATAGCGCTCGATGTCATTGACGATGGCGGTCAGCATGCGCTTGCGTTCGCTGCCCTGCGGGCCGGCGATATGGGGCGTCAGGAAGACATTGGGAAGATCGAACAACGGCGAATCCGGCGGCAAGGGCTCTGGGTGCGTGACGTCCAGGCTTGCGCAAATGCGGCCGGAGACCAGTTCGCGCACGAGCGCCGCGTGGTCAATGAGGATGCCGCGCGCCGTATTGATCAGCGTCGCGCCGTCCTTGAGCAAGGCCAGACGCCGCGCGTCCAGCATATTGATGGTTTCATCCGTAATGGGCGCGTGGACGGACAGAATATCGCAGCGCCCGATCATGTCATCGAGGCTGTCGACCTTCTCCGCGCCCAAGGCGATGGCGTGCTCGCGCGCGAGGAACGGATCATAGACGAGGACCTCGACGTCATAAGCCTGCAGGCGTTCGAGGACGCGCAGCCCAACCCGTGACGCACCGACGATCCCGACTGTCTTGCCGAGGAGCCCGCAATCATGGGTCGTGCGGCCGCTATAGGCGATCTCACGATGCTGCCGATAGCGTTGCGACTGGGCAAAGGCGCGCTTGCCGGCGAAGGTGATCGCCGCCAGGGTGAATTCAACGACAGGCAGGGCGACCGCGTTGACGGCGGCCGTCACCTGGATGCCGCGCTCCCACACCTCCTCCGGCAGAAACTGCTTCACGGTCGCCGCAAGGTGGCCGACGAGCCTGAGGCGCGGTGCCTGTGCCAGGGCAGCCGTATCCAGGAGCGGCGCCCTCCACCCGGTCACGAGAATGTCCGCCTGGGCGAGAAGTCGCTCCGCGCGCGCGTCGCGATAGGTCTGCATGGGCGCGTCGTCAAGAATATCGGCAATGGAGGCCAGCCGTCCGAGGTCGTGGCTGTCCAATGCGCCGTCATAACGCTCCGGGTCGAAGGCGAAGGCAAGGGTCGGGCGGGCAAGCGGGGGGTGGGCAGGAGTGGGGCGGTGCATGGCACGCTGTCGCTTCTGGATGCGGGGAAATGGGATTGGAACGATGCCGGCGCGATCGCTGCGACGGGTCGGCGTCTTTGGCTTGCAGGCTGGCGGCGTCGCGATGGCCGGCGTCAGATCGCCTCGGATCCTCCGCGTCAGGCCGCGAACAATGACCGGAAGGCGGGAAGCACCTCCTCCAAGGGCGCAAGCGCGGGGTGCCACAGGCGCTCCCATTCGAGGCTGACAACCCCGGAAAATCCTGACTCGCGCAGAACGTCGCGGAGATCTGACAGTGGAAACTCGCCCTCGCCCAAGGGCACATAGCGATAGCCGTGACGGGTGTCCGGCGCGGTGATGCTGTCCTTGACATGCATATGGACGATGGCCGGGCCGATCCGCGCCCAGGTCCGGGACGGCAGTTCCCCGCTTCTGCGCCATGTGTGGTGCGTATCCCATAACAGTTTGCAACCGGGATAGCGGACGGCGAAGGCCTCGAGCACGTCGGGCTCAGCAAGGCTGTCATGGGTTTCGACGATGATGTCGACGGGCGTAGTGAGGCGCGCCCGCTCTGCCTCCCACCAGGCCAGCGTCTCTCCCGCGCTCTCCAGTTCCGCGCGATCGCCGTGGGTGCCACCGTCGAACACGCGCAGGAACGGCGCATCAAGAGCGCGAGCCCAGTCAATATAAGCCAGGAACCTCTCGCGATCTTCTTCCGTATTGCCGATCAGCCGCAAGGATGTACCGAGCGCAACCACCGGAACGTCAAGCTTCTTCGCTGCGACGCGCAATTCTGCGGGCGTTCCATAGCGCGCCGCAAAATAGGCCGGCAGATCGACCTGGCCGCCGAGGGCGCGCAGTTCGAGCATCGCGATTCCGTGCCGCTTGGCGAGCTGCGCGACCGCATCGAGCTCCAGGTCCGGGCAGCCGAGCGAGGAAAAAGCCGTGGCATAGGGAGACATGGCAGAGGCCCTATATGAAGGGGCGACGATCGAGCACGAGCTTCAAGGGTCTATCGGTGATGACCAGCCCCGGCAGCGCCTGCTGCACTTCCGCAAAGGCACAGAGATTACCGAACAGGGCATGCAGGTCGTTCAGCCCGTCGTCGGTTCCGGGATCGAGCGACACGACGTATTCGCCAAGACGTCGCGCGAGCCTTTCCATCGCGCTCCTGGCCTCACCGAAACGGTGATCGCAGGCGCGCAGCGCCCGGTTCATGCAGTAGAACCAGTCGATCTCGGCGAAGCCGATGCGCTCTCCGAGCGGGAACTGCCGTTCCGCTTCCATCTCCAGGCAACTGTCGATCAGTCGCTCCGCATAGCGCATGGGCCGTCGCGCATATTGCATGTTGAAGAGATAGTGGAACGTGCCCGCCATATGCGGCACCATCGTTGTCGTGCCGCTGTGGCTGATGCGAGGGAGGTCGCGGCCAGCGAGGAGGCCCGTCGCCGGATCCGTATTGTCCCAGAGCCAGGCGAAATAAGCATCCTGCCAGGCGAGATCCACCTCCTCGGCGAGGACCAGCGCCGCATAGAGGCCCGCCCCGCGATGGGACTCGCGCCATGGATTGCCCCGCCAATCCAGGGAGGCGACGAAGTCCCGCATGCCCTCAGCCGTGGTGTAGCGGCGCAACGCGGTGAGCGGATGCGACGGCCCCGCGTCGAACAGCTCGAGCGCGGCGATACAATGCGCGGTGGTGTGGATAGGATGGTGCGTCGGCTCCTCGAACAGCCCGCTTTCGGGTGACTGCAGCCCCTGAAGCGCCTCCACCCAGCAGGCGCGCACCTCCGGCTCGCGCGGGAAACGTCCGATCGTGTAGAGAATATTGGCCGCGTCGGCACATCCGTAAGGATTGATCCCGAGGTCTCGCGAACCATCCTCCGCCTGCGTATTCCAGCGGCGGTAGATGCCCGGCGCGATCGCGTGGTTGGCAACAATGGCTTCCGCATGGGCGATGTACCGGCGCAGATCGATCGTCATGTGTTTCGTCCCTGTTCGCCACGCAGGAAAAGCGTCATAGCGCCCCATGGCCTTTGTTCATCGATGGTCTGATCAGCCGGGGCTCGGCGGAACGCGCCTCGATCACGAATTTGCGTAATTTCGCAAACTCGCCGTGATCGCGCTCAAGTCGCTGTTCCATAAAGCACTGCATAGGTTTCATAGCTGACAGCCTGCACGAATGTCGAGGCCAGATCAGCATAAAATCACAATTTGCGCAACTTTTCGTTGACAGGAAAATTTGCGTAAGAATGATCAGTGTCGAGATTGAAGCCCGCAGCAAGCCGGCCGTTGCCGATAGGGGAGAACGCCATGAGGGGTATTGTCCGTTTGACGATCGCAAGCGCTGCGGGGAGCATTGCTCTTGCCGCGGCCACCTTCGCCCATGCGCAGGAGATCATGATCTGGCATGACAAGGGCGACGACGGACTGCGCATGATCGAGCAGATGAGCGAGCTTTATAAGAAGGAGCACCCGAACGTCACGATCAAATCGCTGTCCATGCCGACCGACCAGTGGTTCAGCCGTACGATTGCCGCGCTCAATACGAATACGGCGCCCGATATCATCTTCAATGACAACCCGCGTATCGTGCAGATCCAGCAGACGACACGGAAACTTTCGGATCTGAAGCCGCAGCTCGAGCAATTGTCCGCAGACGATAGGAAGGCGATCTCTCCGGCCGATCTCGCGGCCTCCACCTATCAGGATCGCCTTCTGCAAGTTCCCTTCCAGCGCACCATGACGGGCCTTGGTGTCCGCAAGAGCTGGCTCGCGAAGGTGGGGGAACCCTATCCGCAGACCTGGGACGACGTGCTGCGCGTCGCGAAGAAATTCCAAGACGAGGATCCCGACGGGAACGGCCGCAAGGATACGTTTGGCATCGCGATGCAGGCGGGTGACGCCGCATCGATGATCAATGCCGGGATCAGCCTGCTGGTCTACGGCAATGGGCTGCCGCATCCGGTCATCGACGACAAGGGCGAGATCATCATCGATCAGCCGGAGGTCGCGAAAGCGACGATCGAATACTTGAAGCTTTTCACGGACTATAAGCTCGTCTCGCCGGAAACCGTGAACCACACCTTCACGGACATGTACCAGCTCATCGAGGGCGGCCGTGTGGGCATGTTCCGTGTGGGCAACTGGAATGTCGGCAAGTGGGACAAGTCGCCGCCCGCCGGAGACTATGTGGTTGGCGGATATCCGACCTTCGGGCCGGGGCCGGGCGCGATGGTCGTCGGCTCGGTGCGCGGCATGGCGGTGCCCGAGAATGCGAAGAACAAGGATGCGGCCAAGGACTTCGTCAAGTTCATCGTATCGAAAGGCGCGCAGCAGATCTCGCTCAACAATATGGGCGGGAGCCTGCGCGGGGATCTCGACACGGCCGGCCTGACACCAGGGTTGAAGCCGTTCGTCGAGGCGAGCAAGCTTCAGATGGATGATTTCGCCGCAGCCAAATTTCCCTGGTATCTCAAGCTCCAGGAGGCCTATTACAAGCATCTCATCGAGGCCGTGAACAACCCGCCGGCTGATTGGAATGCCTGGATCAAGACAACGGCTGATGCATTGCGCAAGGAGCAGGCAAGCCTTCAGAAGAAGGGCTAGAACCCCAGGCCTCACCGAGATGTGGGTGCGGCATGTCCTGAAAATGCAGCGTTTGGCTTAGCCCGCATCGAAATTCAAGAATTGCCGTAAGACTTGCTGCAAGAGTTCCCACCGTCATCACCGGGCTTGTCCCGGTGATCCCGACCGGAATGGCGCCTCGATGTATCGGGATGGCCGGGACGAGCCCGGCCATGACAGCGGAGAACGCTGAACGTCGTTTGGCCTAAAGGAAACCTATGTCATCCGTCGCTCTTCATCGGGTTCCGGCCGAACGGCTTTCGAGAAAGCCGAGAAACGCTGGCCAATACGCCACGCTGTATCTCTTTCTTGCGCCCTTCGCGGTCATGACCATCCTCTTCGGTCTTTGGCCGATCGCCGACAGTATTCGCATCGCCTTCACCGATTCGAGCACGGCTCTGAGCGACGCACCCGTCTATGTCGGACTGGAGAATTTCCGATCCGTGCTGGCGGACACGACGTTTCAATCGTCGCTGTGGCGCACCCTGCTTTATACAGTGCTTGCCGTTTCCATCAACGTGTCCGCCGCGATCGGACTTGCCGTCCTGCTCGCGCATCCCGCATTGCGGCGTGGACGAACACTCTTCAAGCTCGCGATATTTCTGCCGGTGATTACCCCGGATGTCGCGAGCTTCATCGTCTGGAAATGGATGTTCAACCAGAATTTCGGCATCGTGAACCACACGCTGCTCAGCCTCGGTCTGCCGCCGTTTCCGGGTGTCACCCGGCCCGTCAGTGCCTTCGCGACCTTGCTGATCGTCGAGGCGTGGCAGCATGTGGGTCTTTACACCCTGATCTTCCTGACCAATCTGCAACTGCTCGACAGGACCCTGGACGAGTCCGCGCAGATCGACGGGGCCAACGGCTGGCAGCGGCTGATCTACGTCACGATACCGCAACTGCGCCCCGCTATTACAATCAATACCGTCTACGCCTTGATCGAGTTTCTGAAAACCTTCACCGTCATCTTCGTCATCACCAAGGGCGGGCCGAACTTCTCGACCAATTTCATTTCCTATTATGCCTATACGAAGTTCACAGGCGCGCAATACGGCGAGGCAACAGCCATCGCGACCATTCTATTCGTCATCGTCTTCGGCCTGGCCGCCAGCGCCTATGCCTATCTCGAGCGGAGTGCGAACCGATGAGTGACGCGGAATTCACTGCGGCGCCGACATCACGCCCGGTTACCGTCATCCTGTATGCCGTCGCCATCCTCATCGCCGCCATCTTCATCTATCCGTTCTTCTGGATGGTCGTCAGTTCCTTCCGCACGCAGGAGGCGATCCTGTCGGCACCCATGCGCCTCCTGCCGGAGCATTTCGATACGACCGCCTTCAAGAGCCTCGCGACGATCGGCGGCACCGCCTTGTCCACCTTCGCGTGGAACTCCGTTCTCATCACCGTGCTCGCGACCACCATCGGCGTCGGCGTGATGGGACTTGGCGCCTACGCGCTCTATCGCAATCCGCGCCTGCCGCTCTTCACGAGCCTGCGTTACGGCTTCCTCTTGACGATCATGTATCCCAACATGCTGCTCGTCATTCCGCTGTATTTCGTCTCGTACAAGCTTGGGCTACTGGGGAGCACGCTCGGCATCGTGCTGGTGATGAGCCTCGTGCCGCTCGTCTTCTTCATCTTCGTCCAGTTCTTCAGGACAATTCCCCATGAAATGATCGAGGCCGCGCGCATCGACGGCGCCGGCGAATGGCAGATCTTGCGGCTCATCATCCTGCCGATCGCGCGGCCGGTCATTCTCACGGCCGTGCTCATCGCCTTCCTGATGAACTGGAAGCAGTGGTTCCCGATCATGGTGCTGTCGACGAGCCCGAACACCTATACGTTGCCGGTCGCGCTTGCCGCCCTGAACAGCGAATATGGCGTCGACTTCCAGGCGACGATGGCGCTGGCAACGATAACCGTCGTGCCTGTGGTCGTCCTGTTCCTCGCCACCCAGCGCCGGGTGATGGGCAGTTTCATGGCGGGAGCGGTCAAGGGCTGACGCGTCGCTCCGCGCGCCGTCAGGCGACGGGCCCGATCGCGGCGACGGTCTGCCCCGTCACCGGCACCACGCCGACCTCCACCTGCAGCCTGACCGCCTCGGGATCCGCAAGCCGCCGCGCCATCAATTGCACCGACTGCCGGCCGATGTCCCGTCGCGCGACGCGAAAGGTCGACAACCGCGGCGTGACATGTTCGGCAAAGGGCAGGTCGTCGAAGCCCAGCACCGACACGTCGCCTGGCACGTCGTAGCCGCGGGCATGCAAGGCCTGCATGACGCTGACGGCATAGAGGTCGTTGATGCAGAAGATTGCCGTGGGTGCGCGGCCGTCTTGCAGGGCATCGACAACGCGCTCCACCTGGTCGCGGGTCGGTGCGGCCAGCGTCACCACCGAAAGCTGTGCCTCGGGCCGATCGGCCACGGCCGTCTTGAATCCCCGCAGGCGTTGCAGGGTCGTCCAGCGCAAATGTCCGGACACATAGAGCAAGGAGCGATGTCCCTGTTGCATCAGGATCTGCGCCGCCATCTGGGCGCCATAGAAATTGGACGGGGTGACACAGTCGAAACGCATGTCGGGGTCTGCACCATTCACCAGAACGGTGGGGACCTTGCGGTCCAGCAGGAGTTGGGCGAGTTCGGCGGGCGGGTCGATACCCACCAGGAAGACCGCCTCGACGCGTTGCCGCGCGACATCATCGGCGATGCGCCTGATATCCTCGGTACGATCGTCGGCGAGACGCACCTCGATCGTCATGGATGACACGCGCGCTTCGGCGATCATCCACTTGACGATTCCGTCGTAGAAGCCGGTCAGGCCATCCGTCGTCCGGTCGAGGGTCACATAGGCGTGGACGTGGCGAGAACTGCCGCCCTTGCCGCCCCGCGCCTCATAGCCCATCTCCCGTGCCAGCCGGCGGACACGTTCGCGCAGATCCTCGCTGATGCCCGGAGCGTCCGACAACGCCCGCGATATCGTGCTGACAGAGACACCCAGCGCCTTGGCAAGATCGTTCTGGTTCTTTCGTTGGGTCACGCTGGCCTGCACTTCGCAAATCGTGATGCAAGTCTACGCAAATATGCGCTCACCGCAATCTTTCTAAGCGCTTTCCGCTTTGCGCTTTTCGCCGCCGTGCCGGTGTCGCCTCAATGCGCGAGGAGGTCGAGGGTGCCGGGATGGGGAATTCCGCCGTAAAAGGCCGCGATCGCCTCTTCGAAGGGCGCCTTCGGGTCGCCGCTCGCCCGCGCAAACAAGGTCATCGACGCGTGAAACTTCACGTCATCCGGCGAACCGAAGATGGCATGCGCCGTCAGGCTCGCGTGCTGAAGCACGGCGTCTGTCGCTGACAGGAGCCGCGGCCCGAGAAGGGGATGCGCGAGATAGGCGCTCGCCTCTTCGAGCGAAGCGAGACCATAGAACTGGGCACGCGGGGAATGGCCGAGCCCTCGCAGTTGCGGAAAGATGAACCACATCCAGTGACTGGCTTTGCGGCCGCTGCGCAGCTCGGCCAGCGCGACATCGAAAACGCCGACCTGCGCCTCAACGAAGCGTGTGAGATCAAAGGGATCGCTGTTGGACATGTCAGTCCTCCACGCGGTTGTCATAGGCGCGCCGCGCCGCCAGAACCCGATCGTGGTTGGCCGCGGCCCAATCCCCGAGCGCGCGCAGCGGACAGGAGAGCTCGCGCCCGAAGTTGGTCAGCTCATATTCGACGCGCGGGGGAATCGTCGGGAAAACCTCGCGCGTCACATAGCCGTCACGCTCCAGACCGCGCAGCGTCGTCGTCAGCATCTTGCGCGAAATGCCGTCAACAGACCGTTCGATCTCGCTGAAACGCTTCTTGCCGGTCGCGAGCTGCATGACGATATGCACCGTCCATTTGTCACCGATCAGCGCTATGACTTCATTGGCCTTGTGGCATTTGCCGGGTGAAGGAGCGGCCATCGGTTCCATGAAGGTGCCTCGGTAACGGCAAAGTGCCGTCTTGCGGGGTTATATTCAGTCTCTAATATAGACTGAGTCTCCATTTTATACAGAGCTTGCCATGCAGAATGTCGCCGTCATCGTTGGGTCCTTGCGCCGGGACTCCATCAATCGCAAGTTCGCCGAGAGCATCGGCAAACTGGCGAGCGATCGCCTGAACTTCAGCTTCGTGCAGATCGGCGATCTGCCGCTCTACAACGATGATCTCTGGCAGTCGCCGCCGGATGCCGTGCTGCGGATGAAAAACGAGGTCGAGGCGGCCGATGCCGTCCTCTTCGTGACGCCTGAATACAACAGAACCTACTCGCCGGCGATCAAGAATGCGATCGACTGGGGGACGCGGCCGTGGGGCAAGAACTCCTGGGCGGGCAAGCCCGCGGCGATCATCGGGGCCTCGCCGGGCGCGATCGGCGCGGCGGTGGCCCAGAACGAGCTCAAGGGGCTCGTCACGGTCTGCGGCATGGCCCTGCTGGGTCAGCCCGAGGTCTATTTCACCTACAAGCCGGAGCTCTTTGACGGCGCCAATGAGGTGGCCGACGACAACACGAAGGCCTTTCTGAATACGTTCATCGACGGCTTTGCGGCCTGGATTGCCAAGACGAAGTGAGGGCATGCGTCCAGGGCCGGCCGTGTGCCGGCCCGCGATGACACTGTGCGGGGCGTCGGTTGCTGAACTGCTCCGTCCGACAGGATCGGGCAAAGCCATCGAAAGAGACTGTCGATCGACCGCCCGATCCCTATGAACCGCGGGGCAGCACGAGTTTTCGTCTCGGGTTGCCCCGCATCTATCCGCTCCGCCCCTCCTCGCTCTGCTCAGCCTGCGAGCAGCGTGATCGCTGTGCCCCACGGGTCGCGCAGGTCGAGGCGCTCGGGCGAGGCGGCGCTGGGGTTTGCGACACGACTGCGTGTCGCCGCAAGCCGTGCTTTGCCGACATGGATCTCAAAATCGGCCAGTCCCGTCGACGGATAGGTGCGTTCCGTCGCACCCCGGCTGTTCCAGATATTGGTGGCGATATGGTGGTGATAGCCATCCGCGGCATAGAACGTGCCGCCCTGGTAACGGCAGGTGATGTCGAGCCCCAGTACATCGCTGTAGAACGCTTCCGCCGGGGCAATAGCGCCGACCTGCAAGTGCACGTGGCCAACCTTTCCGCCATCCGGGAAACCCGTCCACGGCTCGTCGCCGGCGCTTGCAAGAAGATCCTCGATATCGAGCGGTTTCGTCGACATCGCGACGCCGCCGTCCGCCCAATGCCATGTGCTCGCTGGCCGGTCGGCATAGATTTCAACGCCGTTGCCTTCCGGATCGGACAGATAGATCGCCTCGCTGACGTCATGATCGGACGCGCCGACGATGGCCGTGCGGATACTGCCGGCATTTCGAGTCCAGCGCCCGAGATCCGCACGCGACGGCAACAGGAAGGCGGTATGGAACAGCCCGGCCTCGCGGGCGGAACGACGGCGCGCCGCCTTGTCCCGGCGCAGCTCCAGCAGCACCGCCTCGCCGGCGCCGAGCTCGGCCGTTTCGCCGTCGCCGCGCAGGAGATGGAGGCCGACAGCACGTTGATAGAACGCGCTGACCGAGTCGAGATCGTTGACGGTCAGCGCGACACGGCCCATCTCGAGCCGACCCATCTCGAGCCGACCCATGTCAAGCCGACCTGTGGCGAGCGTTGATGGCGTTGTCATGATGCAGGCTCCTGGTTTCGGGCGGCGGTGCGCCCCGCGCCGCGGGATTCTCCGCGCGAGGGGCGCTGTAGTCTCTGCGAAGGGCGATGGTTATCTGGCCTGGCGCGCGGTGGTCGGCTTGAGAGCCATCGGGCCATCGCCGATCAAGGCGAGCGCGAAGAGGCCGGCGATCCACAGGCCGAGAAATTCCCAGCCACCCTTCGGATTGGTGAAGAAGAAGCCCGCGGGTCCGTGCACGGTCACGATCGCCCCGACGAGGACCGGAATGAGCGCGATGGCGACAAGGCGCGGCCAGATGCCGAGGATCAAGGCCAGGCCGCCCACCAACTCCCAGGCAATGGTGACATAGGCGAGCCATCCGGGAAGACCGAGCGAGCCGAAGAAGCCGGCCGTTCCTGCGGGCGTGAAAACGAAGAGCTTGAGCCCGGCATGCGCCAGGAAGAGCGCGCCCAGGACAAGGCGCAGAACGAGGGCGGCATAAGGCGCGGTACGCGAATCGGACATGGTCCATTTCCTTCGGCGGGACAATTGCGTTGACGCGAAGAGAATGCCCCCGGCGTCGGGCCATGATTAGCGGGCCCGAATGGCGCTCTTTCTTTCCAAATTGGAAGCAATCCTGCGGCGCCCGCCGCTACCACCCCTCGTCCCAGGCGGGCTTGCCGCGAAAACATGTGACGAGATAATCGACGAGTGCGCGCACCTTCAGCGCGAGATGCCGGCCGGGGGGATAGAGGGCGAAAAGGCCGTGCGGCAGCATTTCCATATCGGGCATCAGCGGACGGACCCGCCCCGCGCGGATGCTCGGGCCGGCGATGAAGCTCGGCACATAGGCGATCCCGAAACCGGCTTCGGCCGCGGCGAGGCAAGCCTCGCCGTTGGAGAAACGCAGGCGTCCCGCGACCGGGACGAGCAGTGTGGTGCCGTCTTCCCGTCGGAACGGCCAGGTCAAGGGATCCCGAAAATTCGCGTCGATGATGCATTCATGGCCGATGAGATCATCGGGATGGAGGGGCGTGCCCCGCGCGTCGAGATAGGCGGGCGCGGCGAGCGGAACGACCCTGACGTCGCACAGCCGGCGCGCGATGAGGCTGCTGTCCTCCGGCTTGCCGATGCGGATCGCGGCGTCGAAACCCTCGTCCACGAGATTGACGACGCGATCGGAGAAATCGACATCGAGCTGTATATCCGGAAAGGCCTGCGCGAAGGCCAGGAGGACCGGGACGAGCTGCGTGGCGCCAAACGACAATGGCGCGGTCAGCCGAAGACGTCCCGCCGGCGCGCCGGAGGCGTTGCGGACCGAGGCGTCGAGCGCATCGAACTCATCGAGCAACGGCTTGATGCGCTCATAATAGGCTTGGCCGACCTCCGTGGGCGACAGGGCCCGCGTCGTTCGCTTGATGAGCTGGACACCAAGATCGGCCTCGAGCTTCGAGATGAGCTTCGAGGCGTGCCCGCTGCTGGTGCCGAGCCGTCGCGCGGCGGCAGCGAAGCTGCCGGCGTCGAGCACCGCCACGAACATGCGGTTGCAATCAAGACGCTCCATGATCCCTTCCAGAAGAACGATGAACGGTGGAGATCGAAACGCCGCACCTTAAAACCTGTCCGAACGCGGCGCGGCTACCGACATCCGCTCGAATGGCCCTCGCCGGCCGCGGCGGTTGCCTCGCCATCACGGATGCCGAACTTAGGCTCGGCAGCCGGCCGGATCGATCCACCCGCAGCGGGATGGACGGGCAGGAGCTTGTGCTGGCCGCCGGGTTCCTCGCCATCGATGGTGCGCACCAGCATGCGCGCGGCTTCCAGCCCTATCTCATAGGCCGGGGACGTCACGCTGCTGAGGACGGGCGTCGAGAATTTACGGAACCAGAAGGCGTTGAAGCCGGTGACCATGATATCGCGCGGCACGGCGAAACCACAGCGTGTACACGCCTGAATGGCTGCGAGGCCGAGCTGGTCGTTGCCCCCCATGATCGCGTCGGGCGCCGGACCCTGGCTGAGCCGCTGCGCGATCTCCTCGACCGATGTTTCGAAATCTTCTTCATGCGACGTGAGGTAGTCGACCACGAGCTGCCCTTCGGCGATCCGGGCGCGGGTCGCATCGGCGATCCCGGCGGCGCGCTGCTCCGTCCCCGGCCAGATCTGGCGTGGCATGACGCAGAGCAGGCGGCGGACGTCAAGGCGCAACAATTCCTCGGTGAGCGCGGCGGCCCCGCCCCTGTCATCCTGGCGCACCGAGCTTGCCGCGGGCAGGTCCTCGGGCGGCAGATCCTGGACGATCAGCATCGGGACATTGAGCTGTGCCAGCGTTCGATACGTGGATAGGCGTTCGTCTCGCCCCCCGGACACCATGACGGCGAAACCGTCATAGCCCGTGCTGCGGCCGACGAAGGCAGCCAAGGCCTCGCGATCCTGCAGGCCATTGACCATGAGGCCATAGCCGATCGTCGCGAGGTGATTGCTCATGCCCGCTGCGACCTGGGTGATATAGGGATCGTCGAGGAAGCGCCGGTCCGGATGCATCACCGTCAGCCCGAGCGCGAATTCCCGCTTGAGGCGCAGGCTGCGGCCGCTGCGTTGCGGCCGGTAGCCCAGCTCGTCAATCGCGGCGCGCACACGCTCCGCGACTTCCTTGCCGACACGCGCCATCCGCCCGTTGATCACGTTGGACACGGTCATCACGGACACGTTCGCACGCGCCGCCACATGGCGCAGGCTCGGCTGTGTCTGGCGCGCAGCAACGGGCTTCTTGCTCATCGAATTCATCTACAATGCTTCGCCATGACCTTGCCATCCCTTTTCCGCGCAGCCTCTGGAAGCGATCTTGATTTAACGATAAATCATCTCTAGACTTCTTGGAAGATGCCGTTCAAAGAACGTGCCTTCCAACGAGGCTTCCATGTCCGGAACACGAAAACGCCTGCGCTCCGCCGAATGGTTCGGCGGGCATGAGAAGGGTGCCTTCATTCATCGCAGCTGGATGAAGAACCAGGGTTTCGCGCCCCATCTTTTTGATGGCCGTCCGGTCATCGGCATCTGCAACACCTGGTCGGAGCTAACCCCCTGCAACGGCCAGTTGCGCGACCTCGCGGAGCAGGTGAAGCGCGGCGTCTATGAAGCCGGTGGCTTTCCCGTGGAATTTCCGGTGATGTCGCTCGGCGAATCCAACATGCGGCCGACGGCGATGATGTTCCGCAATCTCGCGGCGATCGAGGTCGAGGAAGGCATCCGCGCCAATCCCGTCGACGGGGTTGTGCTGCTTGTCGGCTGCGACAAGACCACCCCCGCGCTCCTGATGGGGGCGGCAAGCTGCGACCTGCCGGCCATTCTCGTCTCCGCCGGACCGATGCTGAGCGGCAGCTTCATGGGCCGCATGCTCGGCTCCGGCACGGATGTCTGGCGCCTGAGCGAGGAGATGCGCGCCGGCGCCATCTCCGAGGAGGAATTCACGGCAGCGGAAAGCGCCATGAGCCGCTCTCCCGGCACCTGCAACACCATGGGCACCGCCTCGACCATGGCGAGCCTGTCCGAGACGATGGGCATGACGCTGCCCGGCAACGCGGCCATTCCCTCGGTCGACGCGCGGCGCCGCGTGCTCGCCTTCATGAGCGGCCGGCGGATCGTGGAGATGGTCAAGGATGATCTCCGGATGTCGCAGATCCTGACCCGCAAGGCCTTCGAGAACGCGATACGCGCCAATGCCGCGATCGGCGGCTCGACCAATGCCGTCATCCATCTCCAGGCGCTCGCCGGCCGTGTCGGGGTGGAGTTCAGCCTCGACGACTGGGACCGGCTCGGCCGGGACGTGCCGACGATCGTCGATCTCATGCCCTCCGGGCGCTTCCTGATGGAAGACTTCTTCAACGCCGGCGGCATGCCGGCCGTGCTGCGGCGGCTGCTCGACGCGGGGCTCGTCCACGGGGATGCCCTCACCGTCAACGGCCGCACCATCGCCGAGAACAACGGCAATGCCCGCATTGAAAGCAGCGAGGTCATCCGCCCGCTCGACAACGGCCTGACCGACAACGGCGGCATCATGGTGCTGCGCGGCAATCTCGCGCCGAATGGGGCTATCCTGAAGCCCTCCGCGGCAACACCCGCGCTTCTTACCCATCGCGGCCGTGCCGTCGTCTTCGAGGATATCGACGACTATCACGCCCGCATCGACGATCCCGATCTCGACGTGGACGAGAGCTCGATCCTCGTCCTGAAGAACTGCGGGCCGCGCGGCTATCCCGGCATGCCCGAGGTCGGCAACATGGGCCTGCCGCGCAAGGTGCTGCAGCGGGGTGTCACCGACATGGTGCGCATATCCGACGCCCGCATGAGCGGCACGGCCTATGGCACCGTGGTGCTGCATGTGGCGCCGGAGGCGGCGGTCGGCGGGCCCCTCGCCCTCGTGCGCAACGGCGACATGATCGAGCTCGACGCGCCGAACAACCGGCTCAATCTCGACGTCAGCGACGATGAACTGGCCGCGCGCCGCGCGGAATGGGTCGCGCCGGAACCGCCCGCCAGCGGCTACGAGCGCCTGTTCATCGACCAGATCCTGCAGGCCGACCAGGGCTGCGACTTCAATTTCTTGGCTGGGTGCCGTGGTGCGCCGGTTGCGCGCGACTACGTCTGATAGGGAAGAACGACATGCTGAAAGTGGGAACCGGGCGTCAGGATATGACGCCGCCCGTGGGCATCCCTCACACGTTGTGGGGCGCCCGCACGCGTGAGACGGCCGATCGCATTCACATTCCTCTCAATGCGACCGCCCTTTGCCTCGACAACGACGGCACGCGCGTCATGCTCGTCGAGATCGACGTGACCGGCCTGCCGACGTCCGTATCGGACGATATCCGCGGCCAGTTGAGCCGGGAGACCGGCATACCGGTTTCCCATATCAGCCTTGGTTTCACCCATACCCACAGCGCGCCGGTCTGGAACGCCGAGACGACCAACGGCGCCTCCGCCGATTTGCCGGGCATGAACCTGATGCCGGCCTGGCGCGAGAAGACCATTCAGGCCATTCTCGTGGCCGCCAAGGCCGCGTGCGACACCCTCCAGCCGGCCCGGTTCGCCTCCGGCTACGGGCGCAGCGAAGTCACCGTGCATCGGCGCTTCCGCACGCCCGAGGGCCGCGTCGTGGTCAGTCCCAATCCCGGCGGCGAACGCGATACGACCGTGACCGTCTTGCGGTTCGACGATCTCGACGGGAACACCATCGCGAGCCTCGTCGGCTATGGCACCCATCCCATCGTTCTCGCACATCAGAACTCGGCCATCAGCGCCGAATGGCCGGGCGCGATGAAGCGTTCGGTCGAGGCCTTGCTCGGCGGCACCTGCCTCTTCCTGCAGGGCTGCGCCGGTGACCAGATCCCCTATGAGGCGCTGACCGGCGACGTGCGCGTCGCCGAGCGCATGGGCAATCGCATCGCGGCCGATGCGGCGAGCGCGCTGACCGCGCTCTCCCCTCTCAACCACCGCGACGTCTTCAGCCATGTGGTCGAATCCGGCGCGCCACTCGGCATGAAGACGCGCGAGATCCTGCCCGACACCCCGGCCGCCCTTGCCGTTGCAGAGGTCACGGTCGATCTGCCGGTGCGTCCCTTCGAGCCCATCGACATCCTCGAGCGGCGTGCCGCGGAGACACGGGCGGAATTCCTGGGGCTCGACCGCGAGACCGCCGATCACGCAGACATCGCCGACGTGCATTTCCGCGCGCGCCGCGCCGATATCATGCTCACCATGGCCCGTCGGGCTTTCGGCAAGGAGACGGTGCCGATTGAGATCCGCGCGATCCGCATCGGCGACACGGCCCTCGTCTCCGCGCCGCTCGAGCTCTTTGCGGCAACCGGTATGGCCATCCGCGAGGCGTCGCCGTTCACGACGACCTTCACGGGCGGCTACACCAACGGCACGGAGGGATACCTCCCGCTCGCCCATTCCTATGGCGAAGGCGGCTACGAGACGGAACTCGCCTGTTTCGTGGGACCGGAGGCAGAGGCGATGTTCCGCGCGGCCGCCATCAAGCTCGTCCGCGATCTGCGGGGATGAACGCGGAGCGGGGCGGCATCGCCCCGCTATTCCGCCGTAGGTCCGATCGACCTTGAAAGACAACGCGCGTGGGTCATCCCGGGACGAGCGCAAGCTCGGGACCGGGATCCAGAACCGGTACGCTTCGTGAATAACCGCCGGCCTTGGAGCACCGCGCGCCCTTGTTGGAGCGGCATCGTTTCTGGATCCCGGACAACGGCTTTGCCGTTTCCGGGATGACATCGAGGTTCCGCGGAAGATCGGCATGCTCCAGCGAACAAGGCCCGCGTGATGAGCATCACACGGGCCTTTTGTGTTCCGCGGTTGGCGCGAAGCCCACCTCAGTCGTGGAGCTTCACGCGCGGGTCGAGGACGTCACGCAGGCCATCGCCGAGCAGGTTGAGGCCAAGCACGGTGACCGCGATCGCGACGCCGGGAAAGATCGTCAGCCACGCCGCCTCGCGGATATAGCTGCGTCCCTCCGCGATCATCATGCCCCAGCTCGGCACGGACGGGGCCGAGCCAAGGCCGAGAAAGCTCAGGACCGCTTCGGACAGGACAGCATAGGCGAAGACGAAGCTGAGCTGCACGATGAGCGGCGCCATGCAGTTCGGCAGGATATGCCGGCAAAGGATCTGGATGTCATGGGCACCGGCGCCGATCGACGCCTGCACATATTCCATTTCCTTCACGACAAGCACCGAGGAGCGCAGGATGCGGGCCGTACGGGGAATATAGACGACGGCCAGCGAAATCACCGCCGTCATGGCCGACGGCCCCATCGCCGCGGCGATGCCGATGGCAAGGAGAACCGAGGGGAAGGCCATCAAGGCATCGGCGAGGCGCATCAGGATACCGTCGAGGCGCCGATAGTAGCCGGCGAGCGCGCCGAGGAGGACGCCGAACACGGCGTTCAGCAGCACGACGCCGAGGCCGATCGCGAGGCTGAAGCGGGCGCCCCAGGCGATGCGGCTGAAGATGTCGCGGCCGAGGTTGTCGGTGCCGAGCCAGTACGTGCCCGAGGGGAGCTGGAAGCGGTTGCGGATCGACATCCGCGCCGGATCGAACGGCGAGATCACCGGTGCGAGCACCGCAAGCACGGTGACCAGGAGGCAGAGCGCCATCCCGATCATGAAGGAGCGGTGGCGCAGGAGCCTGCGGACCGTCCGGTTTTTCCAGAACGATCGGCGTTCAACGAGAGCTGCCGCGCCTGCCATATCAGTCACCAGTGTCATTGGAGGCGCACCCGCGGATCAAGCCATGCATAAATGAGATCAACCGCAATGTTGAGTAGGAGAAGGGCCGAGGCGACAAAGAGCAAGCCGCCCTGGATCATCGGATAGTCGCGCGCGAGAATGGCGTTGCCCAGGAGGGCGCCAATGCCGGGAACCGCGAAGATGGTCTCCACGATGACCGAGCCGGAGAGAAGAACGGACAGGATCATGCCGATGACCGTGACGATCGGCATGAGCACGTTCGACATGGCGTGGCGGACGATGATCGTGGTTTCGCGCAGGCCCTTGGCGCGCGCCGTGCGGATGTAGTCCTGCCCGAGGATTTCCAGCATGGTCGAACGCGTGAGCCGTGCGAGCAGGCCGATCTGCATGAGGGCCATGGCAACCGCCGGCATGGTCGCGGCACGCAGCCAGCCGAGTGGATCCTCGGTAAAGGGAACATAGCCGCCGGTCGGCAGCCAGCCGAGCTGGACCGAGAACAGCACGATCATGACGAGGCCGAGCCAGAAATTCGGCACGGAGACCCCGATGAGGGCGATCACCATGGCGATCTGGTCGAGGATGCGATTGTGGCGCATCGCGGCGACCATGCCGATCGAAATTCCAAACAAGATCGTCAGCACGAGCGAATAGATCGCCAGCGATATGCTGATCGGTGAACGCTCGATAACCGTCTCCAGGACCGGCTGTCCGAGAATGAGCGAATGGCCGAGATCACCGTGAAGGAGATTGCCGTAGAAGATGCCGAGCTGGACGAGAAAGGATCTGTCCAGCCCGAGATTCTGCCGCAGTTGCGCCAGTTCGGCGGGCGTTGCATTGGGGCCGGCAAGCATAGCTGCCGGATCGCCCGGCACCAGCTGCATGATGCCGAAGGAGATGAGGCTGACGAGGAACAGGATCGGCACCGCCTGAGCAATGCGCCTCAGAGCATAAGCTAGCATGGGAACTCCGCTGTCATGCCGATCCTTATCGCCGCGCGAATGTTACGCTTTTATTGTTTCAGCCAGACATTGGAGACGCGCGTGTTGAAGAAGGGAATGTAGCCTTCGACATTGGCGCGCGTCGCCTGGATCTTCGGAATGGCCCCGAACGGAATCGCCATGACCTGATCGAACACGCGGGCCTGCGCCTTGGCGAAAGCCTCCTTGCGCTTCTCGAGATCCGGGCTCGACGATAGAATTCTGAATTGCTCCATGAAGTCTTCGTCGGACTTGTTGCCAACCGGCTTATGCACGTTGGACGGATCGGCCAGATTGCGCAGGGACTGGGCCCCGCCTTGCGCCGTGACGGTGATCCAGGTCGTGAAGAAGAAATTCCAGCCCTTGGTGTCGTTGACGCTCATGCCGAGCGCCGTCGGCCAGTCGAGAACCAGAAGTTCCGCATTGATGCCGGCGGCCTTCATCTGCTCGGACATCACAAGTGCTGTCGTATAGGCTCGCGGAATATCGCGCGTCGTGAGCAGCACCACCTTCTCGCCCTTGTAGCCGGCTTCCTTCAGGAGGGCCTTGGCCTTCTCGGGGTTGTTCTGGTTGTAGAGCTGGCTGCCGGCTTCGCTGTAATAGGTCTGACCCGGGAACTGGAAGGACGGATTGAGGCTGAAAGCGCCGTCGCTCGCCGCATCCATGATGTCTTCCATGTTCAGCGAGGCGAGAATAGCCTGGCGCACCTTCAGATTATCGGTCGGCGCCTGCGAGAAATTGGGATAAGTCAGGTTCAGGCCGGCATAGTCGAGTTGAACGACCTTGATATCCTTGTTCTTCGACAGCCGTTCGCGCGAGAGCGTCGGCACGTCCTCGACGATCTGCACCTCGCCGGTTTCGAGCGCCGCCGTGCGTGCGCCGGGTTCGGCCAGCGTGCGGAAGGTGACGGTATCGAGGCAGGCCTCCTTCTGCCCGGCAAAGCCCGAAATGCCCTTGAGCGACTTGTTCGGTACATAGCCGTCGAAACGCTTCACCTTGACATGGCTGTCGGCGACGAACTCGACGAGCTCGAAAGGTCCTGTCCCGATGGGTTTCAGTTGCGTCGGCTCGGCATTGGACTGATCGGCCGGCACGATCACGATCGGCACGGTCGAGGCCGAGATGCTCTCGAGGAAGGTCGCGCGGGGCTCCTTCAGGATAATGCGAAAGGTCGCGTCATCGGGCGTTTCCCAGCGATCGATCGCGTCGAGCGCCGAGCGATCGATACCGATGCGCTTGTAGCGGGCGAAGGACCCGGCGACATCGGCCGATGTCAGCGGCTTGCCGTTGTGAAACTTCACGCCGGGGCGCAACTTGAAGGTATAGGTCTTGCCGTCTTGGCTGATATCGAGTGAATCCGCGAGGTCGAGGACGGGAGCCATGTTCTCGTCGCGCGTCATCAAGGTCTCGAAGATATTCATCGCAACATTGCGTGTGGCATTCGCCGCGTTCACATGCTGATCGAGCGTGCTGAGCTTGGCTTCCATGCCGAAAACGAGATCGCCGCCCTTTCGGCCGCAGATCTCAGCCTGCGCCGCGGCCACCCCCCAGCTCAGAAGGCCAGCCGCAACCGCAGTGCAGGCCAGAAGTCGCGCCTTGATACGTGCCATCTTCATCCCCTTTATCTCGTTTGATGTGATGTGCCCTTCGGCATCTTTGGTGCGGCGCGGCCGGCGCCGGATACGGCAAATGGAACGGCTCAGAGAATTCCGAATTTGGCGAAGACATTGGCGAGGGTTTCGCCCGCCGCGAGCTCGGCCATGGTATTGCGCTCACCCTTGAGGCGGTCTGAGGCTCGCCGGATGACGTCCGCTTCGACGGCCTTCGGCACGACCACGACGCCGTCCACGTCGCCGAAGACGAGGTCGCCGCTCGACACCTTGACACCGGCGCATTCGATCCCGACGTCCAGCGCGACGATCTTGCCCCGGCCCTTGGAGTCGACGGGCGCGATGCCGCCATGGAAGACGGGATATGCGAGGGCCCTGATTTCGCGGGTGTCGCGGACGCAGCCATCCATCAGGGCACCCGCCGAGCCGCGGAATTTGGCGGCCGTGCTGAGAAGCCCGCCCCACGGGGCGATCCGGCCCGATAGGCCGCAGGCAAAGACCGGGATTTCGTCCGGCTCGAGGCTGTCCACAAGCGTGATCTCGAGCTCATAGGGGTTCTCGCCCGGCTGCGGGCGCTCGTAGACCTCGAGATACAGCGCGGTACGCGCCCGTCCCACCATGACACTCGCCTCGTCGAGGGGACGGATGGTGTGGGGCATGGCCTGGTTCACATAGCCCAGATCGTCCAGCACGTCCGACAGAAGGGCGCTGAAGAAGCGCTCCCTGAGATCGCACAACGACGGGTAAGCCTCAATTCTGGTCTCGGTCATCACACACTCGGTCAATGCTTGGCTGTTCGAACCCGCCGGCCGCTCGAACCTTGGCTGCCTCGGCGTTTGATTTATCGTTAAACTATAATTCGGAGACACAGCGAGTCAACTGGCTTTTCGCCAACGCCGCCGCAGGCGCTGATCACGCCGCGCCGCCCACAGATCGGGGCCTGCCGGCCCGGCCACAGCGCAGGTTTACGCGCGCGATCCTTTGCGTTGCGAACAAAACGAGAATTTGTGAACCTGCAGGCTGGCGATCTCAGGATGATTCGCAGGAAGATGTGATTGTGTCAGCGGCCGCAGCCTATCTCGAAACCCTGAATACGGAACAAAGGCAGGCTGTCGAGCATGGCGTTGTGGACGCGAAGGCGACCATCGCACCGCCGCTCCTCATCATTGCCGGCGCCGGTTCCGGCAAGACCAACACGCTCGCCCACCGCGTCGCCCATCTCATCGTCGGCGGCGCCGACCCCCGGCGTATCCTTTTGATGACCTTCTCACGGCGGGCAGCGGCCGAAATGGCCCGCCGCGTCGAGCGCATCTGCAATCGCGTGCTGCCGGCCCATGCCCAGCCGCTGACGGATGCCTTGACCTGGGCCGGGACCTTTCACGGCATCGGGGCGCGTCTTTTGCGCGACTATGCGCAAGAGATCGGCCTCGACCCTGCCTTCACGATCCATGACCGCGAGGATTCCGCGGATCTGATGAACCTCGTCCGCCACGAGCTCGGCTTTTCCCGCACCGAGACACGCTTCCCGACCAAGGGCACATGTCTTTCCATCTACTCCAGGGCCATCAATGCCGAGGCGCCCCTGGAGGACGTGCTCGGCCGCTACTTCCCATGGTGCGCCAGTTGGGCCGAGGAGCTTCGGGACCTTTTCGCCGGCTATGTCGCCGCCAAACAGGCGCAGAACGTCCTCGATTACGACGACCTGCTGCTCTACTGGGCGCGCGCGGCCGCGCATCCCGTTCTGGCTGAGGATATCGGCGGCCGCTTCGACCATGTCATGGTCGATGAGTATCAGGACACGAACCGTCTACAGGCGTCCATCCTCATGGCGCTGAAGCCAACAGGGGATGGCCTCACCGTCGTGGGCGACGACGCGCAGGCGATCTACTCGTTCCGGGCGGCGACGGTCCGCAACATCCTCGAATTCCCCAGGCGTTTCACCCCGCCCGCGCGGATCATCACGCTTGACCGCAACTATCGCTCGACAGAGCCCATTCTCGCGGCCGCCAACGGCGTCATCGATCTCGCAAGCGAGCGCTTCACCAAGAACCTCTGGACGGAGCGCCGCTCCGCGGAGAAGCCACGGCTTGTCACGGTCCGCGACGAGGCCGACCAGGCGCGCTATATCGCGGAGGCCGTGCTTGCCAACCGGGAGGGCGGCGCCAGGCTGAAGCAGCAGGCGGTGCTGTTTCGCGCCACCCATCACAGCCGGCCGCTCGAAATCGAACTGGCGCGCCGCAATATCCCCTTCGTGAAATTCGGCGGGCTGAAGTTCCTGGATGCGGCCCATGTCAAGGATATCCTGGCCATTCTGCGTTTCGTGCAGAATCCGCGCGACCGCGTCGCGGGCTTCCGCGCCATGCAGCTTCTGCCAGGCGTCGGACCGGGCACCGCGCAGCGCGTGCTCGATGCGCTCGCCAGCGCGGACCAGCCGCTCACCCTGCTCCCGACGCTGCCGACGCCGCCGCGCGCCGGCGACGACTGGGCGTCCTTCGTCGCCATGCTCACGACCATCGGCCGGGGCGACGCCGCCTGGCCGGCTGACATCGAACGGGCCCGCCGCTGGTACGAGCCGCATCTCGAGCGTCTGCATGAGGATGCGACGATGCGCGCTGCCGATCTCCTGCAGTTGGAGCAGATTGCCGCCGGCTATCCCTCGCGCGAGCGATTCCTCACGGAGTTGACCCTCGATCCCCCGGACGCGACAAGCGATGAGCCCGGCGTGCCGCATCTCGACGAGGACTATCTCATCCTGTCGACGATCCACTCCGCCAAGGGTCAGGAGTGGTCGTCGGTCTTCGTGCTCAACACCGTCGACGGCTGCATCCCGATTGATCTCGCTGCCGGCACGAAGGAGGAGGTCGAGGAGGAGCGCCGCCTGCTCTATGTCGCCATGACGCGCGCGAAGGACAGCCTGCATCTTGTTGTTCCGCAACGCTTTTTCACCTATGGACAGAACCCGCAGGGCGACCGGCATGTCTATGCCTCGCGCACGCGCTTCATTCCGTCGAGCCTGCTCGCACGCTTCGAGGTGAGCGCCTGGCCGGCTGTCCGCGACGAGGGTGCAGCCCGTTCCGAGGCCCGTAACGTCCGCATCGACATCGGTGCCCAGATGCGTGGCATGTGGCGCTGAGGGCTCCAAGGCTTCCCGGCATAATCGCGGAACGCCGAACCTGGCGAGCGCGTTCGCCTTTCGCAGTCGACCCTTTGGGGTTTAGAACTTTGAGCTTGGGGCATGTCGGCCGCGTGTGCGACTGACCGTTGGACAAACGCGCGAGGAAACGCGAAAGGACAAGCAATGGCAATCGCCAAGAACACCATCTGCCTCTGGTACGACAAGGACGCGGAGGCTGCCGCCCGCTTCTATGCCGAGACTTTTCCGGACAGCGCCGTGCATGCCGTCCACCATGCGCCGAGCGATTACCCCTCAGGCAAGGCCGGGGATGTGCTGACGGTCGACTTCACAGTCGCCGGCATTCCCTGTCTCGGCCTGAATGGCGGGCCCACCTTCAAGCATAACGAAGCCTTCTCCTTCCAGATCGCCACCGACGATCAGGAAGAGACGGACCGCTACTGGAACGCCATCGTGGGGAATGGCGGCCAGGAGAGCGCCTGTGGCTGGTGCAAGGACAAATGGGGCATTTCCTGGCAGATCACGCCGCGCGTCCTGACCGAGGCCCTGGCGGCCGGGGGCGGTGAAGCGAAGCGTGCCTTCGAGGCGATGATGCATATGAGGAAGATCGACGTCGCCGCCATCGAGGCCGCGCGGCGCGGCTGATGGCACCGATGGCGATCTACCGATAGGCGCTTTCCGCCGTCGAGAGCGCGCCGTCCAGGGCTTTGCCCTCTTCGTCCATGAGGGCCGCCTGCTTCAGGCGCCGCAGCCAGGCCGCGCCCTCAGGCTTGGCCGTGAGCATGGGGACAGCTGCCAGGACCCGGTCGAACTTGGACTGGCCGCGCGCATGGGTGTCGGAATAGCCCTTGACCAGGCGCCGGCAGGCGATCGCCTCGACCGCGAGGTCGTAATCCTGCGGCAGGGCCGTGGTTGCCACGTCGAGCCAATGCGCGACATGGGCCATTTCCCGTTCGTGCCGCAGGGTGCGGAGACGGATCGGCTTGAGGCTTGCGACGACGTAGAGGCTGAGGAACCAGCCGATCGTGCCGGTGCGCACGCGCCGGCCGCGGTTGACGAGGCGGTCCATCGCCCGGAACAGCTTCGGCCGCGCTTCGAGGAAGCGGCCGAGGCCCGCCGGGAGCGTGCCCGCCACCTCCTCCATGCGCGGATGCATATATTCGGTCGTATAGACGATCTGGTCACCCTTCGCGCCAACCTCGCGCCGCACCCGATCGAAACGGCTCGCGCGGGTCTTGAGATCGGCGACGCGGATGACGTCGTCATAGGCCATGGCAACCGCGAGATATTTCGCGGTCTCGGTGGTGAACGCGAAACCCTTCGCGGCGCCGCCATGGGCGGCATCGAGGGCGGTCAAAGCTGCGAGCCGGTCGAGATAAGCCCCGGCATAGGCGACGTCCTGATAGTCGACAAGGCGCTTGACGCCGGCGAAGGCCATCGCATGGGCCTCGGCGGGCAGCTCCTTGCGGATGCGCGTGACAAGCGCGTCGAGCGCCGCGTGGCCGACATGGTCCGGCAAAGGCGGTAGTGCCTTCTCGGGCTCGCCGCTGACCGTATCGCGCGGCTTCTCGCGCGTCCGATCATAGGCCGCCGAGAAAGCGCGCAGGCTGGCATCGACGCCCTTGCCGCCCGCCTTGACGGCATCCTCGAAGGCCGAGCGCGGGAAGGGCAGCACCTCGGCGGCGGCGAGCGCACCGAACATCGCCGCGGATATGACGCTGCCGTTCTTGGTGGCGAGCGTCTCCATGTCGAAGGCAATGATGCGCTTGGCGGCGATGCCCGCGGCTTCCACCACGACGCGCGGATCACCGATGCCGTTGCCAGGCTTTTCCTTCTCGCCGACGGCGAAGGAACGGTGGCTGGAGGTGATCAGCGTCGTGCGCTCGGGCGTGACGAGGCCGCGCAGCATGGAGCGGCCGGCCTCCATGAACTCGGCAGCCAGGACGACATCGACATCGCCGGGCGTGGGCATGAGCGACAGGATCGGCGCCTGCCCGTCCTGCGCCGGCAGCATTTCCACGTAATAGATCGTCGCGCCCGTCCGCTGCGCAACGCCGGGCACGGATGTCGACTGCGCCACCCAGCCCTGGGCCTCGGCCAGCGCGACCACCCAGTCGGATAAAACACCGCCGCCTTGGCCCCCCATGGCGAGGATCGCCACGGATATGGGACGCACGGTCGCCAGGCGCGCGGTTGGAAAGGTCTCGTGGCGTGTCATTCTGCCCTCGCTCACGCCGGAAAGACCACACGCCGGCTGTCGCGCCGGCGCTGCAGGAAGGAGATCACCGCCCCGCGGACCCTGGCCAGGAAACGGTCGAGGCCCGTCGGGTTGTGGATGATATCCGCGCGGTAGAAGGAGGGGCAGAGCACGGCCGCCTCGGACACCTCGCCGCAATTGCCGCAACCGACACAGGAATTGTCGATGGCGGCCACCGGGTCGTCCTTCAGCGGATCATCGGTATGCTTCACCGACAAGGATGGACAGCCCGAGAGTCTGATACACGCGTGATCGCCGGTGCAGACATCTTCGTCGACGCCGAAACGCTCGCGGACCATGCGTTGCCCCGCCTTGACCGCCGTGTTGAACTGCGGCTTCACGCGCCGCTGCTTGTTCAGCATGCATTCCGACGAGGCGACAATGACCTTCGGCCCGCTCTCGGGCGACGTCAGCGCCTCCCTGAGCGTGTCGCGCATCTTTGCGACGTCATAGGTCCGGTCGATCTGGCGCACCCATTTGACGCCGATGCCCTTCACCGCGTCGGTGATCGGGTGCTTGGTCGAACGCTCGGGATTGTCGGCGCGGGAGGATAGGATGTCCTGTCCACCGGTGGCGGCGGCATAGTGGTTGTCGACGATCAGGATGACGCCGTCCTGCTTGTTGTAGACGGCGTTGCCGATGCTGGTGGAGAGCCCGTTATGCCAGAAACCGCCGTCGCCCATCACGGAGATCGGCCGTTTGTCGGCTTTCACGTTGAAGGCCGACGCCGAGGCCGGCCCCAGGCCGTAGCCCATCGTCGTCGCGCCGATATTGAAGGGCGGCAGGATGGAAAAGAGGTGGCAGCCGATATCGGCGGAGACATGGTGCTCGCCGAGTTCCTTCTCGACGAGCTTCATTGCCGCGAAGATCGGCCGCTCGGGACAGCCCGTGCAGAAGCCGGCCGGCCGCTGCGGCACGACATCGGCCAGCGCCTTGACCTTCGGATCGGCGAGGACCGGCGCCGCATCCGGCAGGGGCGGCCGGTTGCCGAGGAGGACGCGGGCGTGCGTCTCGAAGAAGGCAGTCAAGCCCTTGATCAGGACAGGCGCCGTCATCTCGCCGCCGAGTGGCAGGAGATCCTTGCCGCTGACCTTCGTATTGATGTCGCGGCGGCGCAGCAGGGTGTGCAGGCTCTGCTCGATATATTCGGGCTGGCCCTCCTCCACCATGATGACAGCCTTCTTGCCGAGGCAGAACTCCACCATCTCGTCGTCGATCATCGGATAGGCGACGTTGAGCACATAAAGCGGCACGACTGAATTGCCGTAGACATCGGCAAGCCCGAGAAACTGCAGCGCGCGCATGACACTGTTGTACATGCCGCCCTGCAGGATGATCCCGACGTCACCCTCAGTGGGGCCGAAGAATTCGTTGAGCTTGCGTTCCTTGATGAAGGCGACCGCTGCGGGCCAGCGTTTCTCCAGCTTCTCCTTCTCATGGACATAGGCCGCAGGCGGCAGCACGATGCGGTTGACGTCGCGCTTCGGGGATTCGACCGCCTGACGCAGGGTGAACGCCGGCTTCTTGTTGTCCTTGGCCACGAACTGGCCATGCACATGACAGGTGCGGATGCGCACGCCCAGCATCACCGGCGTATTGGAAGCTTCCGACAAGGCAAAGCCATCTTCCACCGCCTTGACGATGGATTCGAGATTGGGCCGCGGATCGAGCAGCCACATCTGCGATTTCATGGCGAAGGCATGGGACCGCTCCTGCATGATGGAGGAGCCTTCGCCGTAGTCCTCGCCGATGATGACCAGGGCCCCGCCCGTCACGCCGCCGGACGACAGGTTGGACAGCGCATCCGAGGCCACATTGGTGCCGGCGGTCGATTTCCACGTCACGGCGCCGCGGACCGGATACATCACCGATGCCGACAGCATGGCGGCGGCTGCCGCCTCCGAGGCGGAGGACTCGAAATGGACGCCGAGATCGTCCAGCACGTCCTTCGCGTCCGCCAGGACATCCATCAGATGGGAGATCGGCGAGCCCTGATAGCCGCCGACGTAGGAGACGCCGGACTGCAACAACGCCTTGGTGATGGCAAGAATACCTTCCCCGCGGAAGATCTCCCCTTCACCCAGTTTGAGGTCCTGGACCTCGCGCGCAAACGAACGCTCAGCCATGCAACTGGCCTCCCATCATGATGACCAGAGCGACGGCGCTCATCATCGCCATCGATCACTGCCGGCAGGCCACGGCCCGGATATCTGAGGATACATATTCCCGGAGCATGGCCGGCTTGTTCCCATCTCTTGAATAAGAATAGGGAAAGGATGCGCCAAGGCAAGACCGAAAATACCGCAAAATGAATGCATTTACATATTTCTGGTGGGCATCGCGCCCTCCTGGCAAACCTCCGGCGCGGAACGAAGCTTTTGTTGCATTTCGTCTCCGTCGGCTTAAACTAGTTTGAGCTTGAAATAATCGCCGCGCAAGGCTGAATTCTGGAGGCTTGAACGAGGCCAGGCGCAAGCGGGGAGCAGGACTGGCCTCGTCTGCGCGGGTTCGCGGGACGAAGCCTCGCCCTTGCATGGACGACATCCGGAAAAGGCCTCGCAAGACACCGAGGAAGATGCAATTGCACCGATTCTTCGGCGGGCGGGCCGTGGGCGTCATCCTGCGCGCCTGATAACGAAACTGCATTGGAGCTAATTGGCTCTTGATCCTGTGGGGGTATTTATTGTGTCAATACCGGCAGACCTTGCGCCCGCGCGCGGCATTCGTCCCTCCATGGCCAGTATTCCGATGGAGAACATCGCGCGGCTCGCCGTCGAAGCGCAGGGCCTCGAAGGCGTCATCCCACTCTGGTATGGCGAGGGCGACATGGTCACGCCGGCCTTCATCCGCGATGCCGCGAAGGCGGCGCTCGATGCGGGCATGACCTTCTACGTCCCGGACATGCGCGGTCTGCCCGCGCTGTCGGAGGCACTATCGGCCTACCAGACCGCCCTGCACGGTCGCCCCATCTCCAGGGCGCGCTCCACCGTCACCCCGGGCGGCATGCAGGCCGTCTATCTCGCGCTGTCGCTCATCGTCAATCCGGGTGACGAGGTCATCTATATCGAGCCGCAATGGCCGAATATCCGCGCGGCCATCCATATGCATGATGGCCATCCCGTCCCCTTCCCGCTCGATTTCCGCGACGGCGACTGGCGGCTTGATCTCGATCGGCTCTTCGCAACCTGCACCGCCAAGACGCGGGCGATCTTTCTTCCCACCCCCTCCAATCCGGGCGGCTGGGTCGCGACGAGTGCGGAGCTCGAAGCCATTCTGGCCTTCAGCCGCCGCACCGGCGTGTGGATCCTCAGCGATGAAGTCTATGGCCGCATCTATTTCGAGGGCCCTGTCGCGCCGTCCATGCTCCAGATGGCCGACGACGAGGATCGCGTCCTGGCGGTCAACAGCTTCTCCAAGGCCTGGGCCATGACGGGCTGGCGCGTCGGCTGGCTCAACCATCCCGCCTCGCTGTCCCCGACGATCGGCGCGATGACCCAGTATCTCAACAGCGGCACGGCGGGCTTCGTGCAGGCTGCCGCCGCCGCGGCGCTCAACCACGGCGAACCCGTGGTCGATGAGGTGCGCGAGCGCTGCCGGACTGGGCGCGACATCGCCTACGAACATCTCGCCGGCATCAACCGGCTCGAATTCGGCGCCAAGCCGCGCGGCGGGCTCTATGTCTTCTTCGCCTTGAAGGGTGAGGACGACGCCATGGTCGCCTGCAGCAAGATCCTGCATGATGCCCGGGTCGGGCTCGCGCCCGGACATCTCTTCGGTGGTGTTGCCAAGCGCTTCATGCGCATGTGCGTCCTGCGCGACGCGCACCAGATCGAACAGGCCTGTTCGCGTATCGCCGAGGCGCTTCGGTGATCCTACCGTTTCGATAACCCCTTCGCATCGCGAAAGGACCATCATGTCGGCTCCTCCGGCTGCGCCCCTCTCCGCCAAGGCTGCTCTTGCGCGGCTGATCGCCTTTCCCACCGTGAGCGCCGCCAGCAATCTCGATCTCCTCGACTGGGTCGAGACGACCTTGGCACCGCTCGGCGCACGGTTCCGGCGCTTCCCAAGCCCGGACGGGACCAAGGCCAATCTCTTTGCGAGCATCGGCCCGGACGCCCCCGGCGGTCTCGTCTTGTCCGGGCATACGGATGTCGTACCCACGGCCGGGCAGGACTGGTCGGGCGATCCCTTCGTCATGCGGGAGGACAACGGCCGGCTGATCGGCCGTGGCGCCACCGACATGAAGGGTTTTTTGGCCTGCTGCATCGCGGCGGCGCAGAGCGTCGCCACGCTGCCGCTTGTAAAGCCGCTTCATCTCGCCTTCTCCTATGACGAGGAGGTCGGCTGCACCGGCGTCTGGCCCATGGCCGAGTGGCTCGGTGGGTCCGGTCTGTCACCGCAGCTCGCCGTTATCGGCGAACCGTCGTCGCTTCAGGTGATCGATGCCCACAAGGGGGGCCTCATCGGCTGGACCACCGTCACCGGCAAGCCGGGCCATTCCTCGCAGCCCGATCGCTATGTCAATGCGGTCATGGTCGCGGGTGAGTTGATCGCCTTCATCAATGGGCTCAGGCGTGAGTTTGCCGCCGGCGGGCGCCATGAGGGCCTCGATCCGCCCTACAGCACCATCCAGGTCAATATCATCAACGGCGGCTTGCACGGTAATATTGTCGCCGAGAGCTGCCGCTTCTTCTGGGAGATGCGCGTTATCCCGGGCGTCGATGCCCATGACGTGCTCGCACGGATCGAAGACTTTGCGCGCGTGACCCTCGAACCGGCGATGAAGGCGATCGATCCAGGTTGCGGCATTGCCTTCGAGGTCCAGGCGCATATTCCGCCGCTCGCCCCCAATGCCGACAGGGGGGCCGAAACGATGCTCATGGATCTCGTCGGCCAGACGACCCCGCTGAAAGTTCCCTATGGCACCGAGGCGGGCATCTTCCAGCGCTTCGGCACGCCGGCCGTCGTCTGCGGCCCGGGCGACATCGCGCAGGCCCACCAGCCCGACGAGTTCATCGAAGAAGCTGAGCTCGAACACTGTGTCGCGCTCATCACCCGCCTGGCGGAAGAGCGCCTTTGCTCGGTTACTTAGACACATAGAGCCGGTCATCCCGGGACGCGCGCAAGCGCGGGCCCGGGATCCAGAACCGATACGGTTCAGGCGTTGGGCGGGGTGACTTTTCCTTTCGGCGACAGCGTTCATGGATCCCGGACAATGGCTTCGCCATTTCCGGGATGACACCGCCTTCGCGTCCCGCCCTCTAAGCGGCAAAGCGCTCCGCGCGATAGGCCTGGGGCGAGATGAAGGGCGTCTCGCCGCTCATCATCTCCGCGAGCATGCGCCCGGTCACCGGCCCCAGGGTCAGGCCGTAGTGGCTATGTCCGAAGGCGAACCACAGGCCGGGATGGCGCGGCGCGGGACCGATCACCGGGAGCATATCCGGCAGGCATGGGCGTGCGCCGAGCCAGGGGGCCGGTTCGATGGGATCCCCAAGCGGGAGCATGCTGCGCGCGCTCGTCTCGATCTGCTGGAGCTGGACGGGGCTCGGTGGCGCGTCGCGCGCCGCGAGCTCGACGCCGCTCAACAGGCGAACGCCGCGCGTCATCGGCACCATCAGGCAGGCTTCGTCACGTACATAGACGGGCTGTGTCAGCCGGCACCCCTCATTGTGAGCGAAGTGCCGGTGATAGCCGCGCTTGACGGCAAGCGGAAAGCGATAGCCCAAGCGCGTTGCGAGATCGCCGGTCCAGGGGCCGAGCGCAACGACGGCATGATCGGCCACGACGACCTCCTCGCGTTCCGACCGGATCTGCCAGCCGCCGGCCTCACCGGTGAGCGCCAGCGCATCGGCGCGCAGGATGCGCCCGCCTCGGTTTGTGAACAGCGCCGCATAGGCCTCGACGAGCCCGCCGGGATCGACGATCCACCCTGTATCGCGCCAGGCGATCGCCCCGCTGAGGCCGGGTCGCAGCACGGGTTGAAGCGCATAGAGGGCGTCTTGCTCTATGCGTTCGGCGGTGATCCCGTGGCTTCTGGCAAGCGCCGCCTCGCGGTCGGCGTCGTCCAGTTGCTGCGGCGAGCGGCAGAGTTCGAGCCATCCCTCGCGGCGCAGCAGGCCTGTCGCCCCGACCTGCGCCATGAGCGCCTCATGCTCGGCAAGCGCGGCGCCGATCAGTGTCCGGAAAGCCGGCCCGATATGGGCGAGCGCGCCATCCCGCGAGGCACGCCAATAGGCGAGGAGCCATGATGCGATCTGTGGCAGAACACGCGGATCGTAGCGCAATGCGGCGGAGCGGTTCGTGGCCAGTGTCAGCAGCGTCGACAGACCTCGCGGAAAGGGATGCGGCAGGACGGCCGAGGATTCGATGAGGCCGGCGTTGCCGTAGCTCGTCTCGCGTCCCGGCGCCTTTCGGTCCGCCAGAATGACCGACCATCCGCGCTGCTGGAGATGCAACGCGACTGAAACGCCGACGATCCCCGCTCCCAGCACCAGGGCGCGGCGGCCTGGGGGCGGCCGGTCAGTTGCCATTTTGATCGCTATAGGGATCCATCACGTGACGCAGCCGATCGCCGACGAGATTGATGGCGAGGACGAGCAGCAGCAGCGCGAAGCCGGGAAAGGTCGAAATCCAGTATTTACCGGAGAGCAGATAGCCATAGCCGTTGGCGATGAGCATGCCGAGCGACGGCTCTGTCACCGGCACGCCGACGCCGAGGAAGGAGAGGGTCGCCTCGAGCGAGATCGCATGGGCGATCTGCACGGTGGCGACGACGATGAGCGGCGGCAGGCAGTTCGGCAGGAGATGGCGGAGCATGATGCGCCATCGCGGCGCCCCGAAGGACACGGCCGCCGCGATATAGTCCTTCTCGCGCTCGACCAGGGCGGACCCGCGTACCGTGCGGGCGTAGTAAGCCCATTGCACGATGACCAGCGCCAGGATGACCTTGTCGATGCCGCGGCCGAAAACCGAGAGCAGCACCAGTGCGACGAGAATGGAGGGGAAAGACAGCTGCAGGTCCACAATGCGCATCGCCAGGCTGTCGACGCGGCCGCCGATATAAGCGCAGCCAATGCCGACGAAAGCCCCTATCGCGCTTGCGATCACCACCGATACCACGCCCACGCCGATCGAAATGCGCAGGCCGTAGAGAATAGCGGAGAGCATGTCGCGACCCTGGTCATCTGTTCCGAGCCAGGAGACCGTACCGTCGCCGAGCATAGCACCGGGCGCCAGCATGTTATCCATGATGTCGAGCTTATCGAGATCATAGGGGTTCTGCGGCGAGATCTGCGGCGCAAAGACGGCGAGCAGCAGAAACAGCAGGAACAACAGTAATCCGAAGAGGGCGCCCGGCGATCGCAGGAAAGCCTTGATCCGCTTCCGGGCGATGCTCTGGCGGGGTTGGTCCACCTCAGCCGTATCGGGACCGGTCGGTATATGCGCTGCGACCATGGCTCAAGCCTTCGATGCGCTGAAGCGCACGCGCGGATCAAGGACGGCATAGAGCGCATCCACGATCAGATTGACGGTGACGAAGATCAGGCAGGTCACCATGAGATAGGCGACGATGACCGGCCGATCGATCCGGTTGATGGAGTCGATCAGGAGTTTGCCCATGCCGGGATAGGAGAACACCGTCTCGACGGCGACCGCAAAGGCGATCATCGCGCCAAACTCCAGCCCCATCACGGTGATGACGGGGATGATGACGTTCTTGAGGAGATGCACGGTCACGATACGGCCGGGCGGCACGCCGCGCGCCCGCGCCGTGCGGATGTAGTCCTGCCGGTTGACGGTACGCGTGCCGGTTTCGCAGATGCGGATGATCAGCGAGGTCTTGTAGAGCGCGAGCGTAAAGGCTGGCAGGATCAGGTATTTCAGGCCCTCGAGGGACAATATCGAGAGCGGGATGCCGAAGACATCCACCGTCGGGCCGCGCCCTCCCGACGGCAACCATTTCAATTGCACCGCGAAAATGGAGATCAGCATCAGGCCGATCCAGAAATTCGGCAGCGAGAACCCCAGGATCGAGCCGGACATGATGGTCTTGCCGCTGAGGCCGCTGGGTTTCAGCCCGGCGATGATGCCGAGCGGAAGGCCGATGCCGAGCGCGATCACCATGGCGACGATGGCGAGTTCCAGCGTCACCGGCAGCCGCTCCAGGATGACCGTGGTCGCCGGCTTGCCATAAACGAAGGAATTGCCGAGGTCTCCCCGCACCGCATTCCAGAGGAAACTCGCGTATTGCTCCAGAATAGGCCGATCCAGCCCAAGACGCGCGATCGCCGCCGCGCGCTCGGCCTGGTCGGCATCCGGGCTGACCATGACATCGACGGGATTGCCGAGCGCGAAGACTGCGAAGAAGACCAGCGTCGCCGTGACGAAGAGGACGAGCAGCCCGCCAATCAGGCGGCGTGTCAAGAATACCAGCATCGTCTTACAGCTCCCGTCTGCCGCTCATCGCCGCAAACTGTCTCGTCGATCGTCTCGTTGACCACTTGGCCAAGCCGTCACTTCGCCGGCGCGAACATGAGCGCGGATGTGCGCTCGTCCATACGCGGCGTGATGGTGATCCCGGGCTTGGCGGCCCAGGTATTGGCCTGGAAGTAAAGCGGCACGATCGCGACATCATCATGCACGATCTGGGTTGCCTCTTGAAGCAGCTTCGAACGCGCCGCGTCGTCGATCGTATTCAGCGCCTTGGCCGTGACGGCATCGAGGTTCGGGTTGCAGTAATTGCCCCAGTTCACGGGCCCCCAACCCTTTTCCTTGTTCGTGCAGGCGATCATCGCGCGGATCGGCGACGACGCCTCCGCGGTCTGCGCGCCCCAGCCCATCATGACGGAGGAAAACTCGCCCTTGTTGCCACGGGTGTTGATGACCGCAAAAGGCACGGCATCGACGGACGTCCGGATGCCGACGCGCGTCAGCATCTGCGCCAAGGCCTGCGCGACCTTGGCGTCATTGATAAGCCTGTTGTTGGGCGAGGCGAGCACGAGCCGGAAGCCCTTGTCATAGCCGGCTTCGGCCAGGAGCTTTTTCGCCTGTTCGGGATCATAGGCAGGCTTGATGGCGGGAACATAGCCCTGCATCGTTTCGGTGACGATATTGTTCGTCGGGAATGCGAGGCCCTGCATCAGCCGGCTGGCGATCGCCTCGCGATCGATGGCGAGATTGACGGCCTTGCGCACCCGCAGGTCCTTGAAGGGGTTGGCCTTCAGCGGGCTGCCGTCCGCAGCCGTGACGCCCGGGGTCTCATCCCGTCCGCTATCGAGGAAGAGGAAGATGAGCCGGTGCGACATCTTCTCGGCGACAACGAGATTCTTGTTGTTCTTCACCGCTTCCAGATCGGGCGTCGGGATATTCTCGATCACATCCACCTCCCCCGACAGAAGGGCGCTCAACCGGGCGCTGTCATTGGGCAGGAAACGGATCTCGACATTGTCCCAGGCGGGCTTGCCGCCCCAGTAAGTCTCGTTCGCCGTCATGATGACGCGGTCATCGGGCGTATAGGACTTGAACTTGTAGGGGCCCGAGCCGACCACGCCCTGACCGGTCAGGAACTTGTCGGAGGTCAGGCCTTCCGTCGCCTTCTTGCTGACGATGAAGACATTGGTCAGGTCGGCCAAAAGCAGGGGGTAGGGCGCTGCGGTCTTCAACTGAACCGTGCGGTCGTCGATGATCTTTTTCTCGACGATCGGGCGGGTATAGATGCCGAAGCTCGAGGGGCTGTTCGGAATGGTGGCCGGGCGATTGATGGACCAGACGACGTCTTCCGCCGTGACGGGCGAGCCGTCGCTGAATTTCGCCGGGCGCAGCTTGAACTCCCAGGTCGTGTCGTCGACGACCCGCCAGGATTCCGCGAGCGCCGGGATGATGCGGCTGTCGGGATCCATCTGGACCAGCGTATCGAACATGTTGCGCGACACGGCGATGTTCTGGCTGGCGTTATGGAACTGGGGATCAAGGGTGGTCGCAGGCGCGCTGAAACCGATCTTCAGGTCCGCGGCCCAGCCTGCTGCCGGGAGCGAGGCAAGAACGGCAAAGGCCGCGGCCCGCAACGCTATGTTGACGCCCATCTTTTTCATCAGATTTGCCCCTCGTGACTCGTGTGGTCATTTGATCAAGACCGCTTCGGAGTGCGGGGAGCTTAAACCGACATCGCGCGGAGGTAAACGCTTCAAGCTTAAAACTCCCCTTGAAGTTATCACTCCGATGTCTAGCATTCGCGGGCATATGTGCGGCTCACGCAACCGCGGTCTTGGAAGACAGGAAAAGCCCATGCAGCCTTGTGATCTTTCCGCGATTGAGGCCCGTCGCCTGATCGGCGCCGGCAAGCTTTCACCGGTCGAGCTCCTCGAGAGCTGTATCGCACGGATCGAGGCGGTCGATCATGCCGTCAACGCGGTTGTCACGCGCGATTTCGAGCGCGCCCGCGAACGCGCCCGGGAGGCCGAGGCCGCCGTCGCCAAGGGGGAGCCACTCGGGCCCCTGCATGGCCTGCCCATCGGCATCAAAGATACGTCCGAGACCGGCGGACTGCGCACGACCTTCGGCAGTCCGATCTTCAAGGATCACGTGCCGGCAGCCGACGAGCGCTTCGTCGCCCTCATTCGCGCGGCCGGCGGGATCGTCGTCGGCAAGACGAATGTTCCCGAGTGGGCGGCCGGCGGCAACACCCGCAACCCTGTCTTCGGCGCCACGGGCAACCCCTTCGATCCCACGCGTTCGGCGGCCGGATCGTCCGGCGGTTCCGCCGTCGCGCTGGCCTGCGGCATGGTGCCCTTGGCCTCCGGCTCAGACACCGGCGGCTCGTTGCGCAATCCGGCCGCCTTCTGCGGTGTTGTCGGGTTCCGTCCGTCGCCTGGTCTCATCCCTAGCGAGAAGCGCGGCGCGGCCTGGCTCCAGGTGTCCACCAACGGGCCGATGGCCCGCACTGTCGGCGATGCGGCACTGCTGTTGTCCGTGATGATGGGCGAGGACAGCCGTGATCCGCTGTCGGCGGTCGTGCCCGGCGAGACCCTGCGCAAAGCGGCAGATTATGCCAGCCTGCCGGAGGTCGATCTGTCGACCTTGCGCGTCGCGATCACGCCGGATTTCGGTTTCGCCCCGACGGAGCATCAGGTCGCTCAGACGCTGGCTGACAAGACCGGACTGTTCCGCTCGGTCTTTCGCGAGGCCGCCGATACGACGCCGGATTGCACGGGCGCAGACGACATCTTCGCGGTGCTGCGCGCGGTCGCCGCACTCGCCATGTTCGGTCCCCTCGCCGCCAAGCATCCCGACCAGCTCGGCCCCAATATCAGGGACAATATCGCCGAGGGCGACGGCTACAGCGCGCGTGACGTGGCTGAGGCGATGAATGCCCAGACGGCGATGTACCGGCGCTGGCAGGCCTTCTACAAGGATTATGACATCATCCTCGCACCGAGCGTCACCATCAGCCCCCGGCCGTGGCGGGAGCTCTACCCGCGCGAGATCAACGGCCAGGCGACGCGCAGCTACTACCACTGGCTCGCTTGCGCCTATGCGGTCACCTTGCCCGGGCATCCCGCGGTTTCCCTGCCGGTCGGGCTCGATCGCAACGGTCTGCCGTTCGGCCTGCAGGTGATCGGGCCGCGCGGCGGTGACCGCTTGACCCTCGGTGTCGCGGCCGCGCTCGAGCGGCATCTTTCGGGCGACAGCCGCACCGCGCGCCCCCTTCCCGATATCGCGGCGCTCACGGCAAAGCCCGCGTTGTCAGAGGCCGAAGGGTTCTACGCCTTCGACTGAAGCGCGAGAGCATTTTCGAGCGAAGTGGACACCGGTTCGCGTGAAGAAAATGCGTAGAATCAAAGACCTGGAGCAAATCCCACTGAGATGGAATCGTCTGATGCCATCTCAGTGGGTGAATTTGCTCGTTAATTTTTGAGTGATGGCAAGTCCGCAGGCGGACTTGCCATAGAGCAAAATCCGACCGGAGTGAAACGAGGATCGATAAGATTATGCTTGAAATAAAGGAGGTTAGAACGCTGATCTGATGCAATCAGATCGAAGCGCGCTCTAAACCCTCGGCGTTGTCCGGCTCCACGGCAACGGGGGCCGGCCATGGCGTGTCGAGATCGTCGGGGGGAACCGCGGCGATCAGCTGGCGGGTATAGGGATGCTGCGGATCGCCGAACACGCGGTCGACCTCGCCTTCCTCGACCACCACGCCGTGGTGCATGATGACGACGCGCGAGCAGAGATAGCGCACAACGGCCAGATCGTGGGAGATCAGGACGAGGCTCAGGTCGCGGGCCGCACGCAGGTCGAGCAGCAGGTTGAGGATCTGCGCCTGCACGGAGACGTCGAGGCCCGACACGATCTCATCGGCAATCAGGAGGTGAGGCGTGACGCACAGCGCCCGCGCGATATTCACGCGCTGCTTCTGACCGCCGGAGAGTTGGGCGGGATAACGCTCCAGCAATTCGCCGGAGAGCTTGGTCTCGGCGAGGAGCGACCGCGCGCGTTCGAGACGCTCCGCGCGCGACGCGCCCGTCGGCTCCATTGCCTGGGTGACGATATGGTCGATCGACCGGCGCGGGTTGAGCGCGGATTGCGGATCCTGAAAGACCATCTGCAGGGTTTCAAGGCGCAGGGCCCGCGCCTTGCTGTCGGCGCGCGTGACGTCCTCGCCCGCGACCAGGATGCGCCCGTCGGTCGGCGTTTCAAGGCCGGCGATGAGCCGCGCGAGCGTGCTCTTGCCCGAGCCGGATTCACCCACGATGCCGATGAATTCACCGCGCTGAACCGTCAGCCCGACATTCTTCACCGCATCCGTCCCGGGCTTGCGCCGGCCGAGCCAGTCCGCCTTGCCGGGATAATGCTTGGAGAGCCCCTCCAGCACGAGGACGGGCTCGCTCCCTTTGTCCGCCGCGGGCGGCACGAGGATGGGCTCGGCCTCGACCAACGCGGCCGCCCTTTCGCCGCAAGCGTCGCTGCAACGCACGAAATGGGCCGGCGCGATCTCGCGCAAGGTGGGTATCGCCGCCGCACAGGCGGGATCGGCCACAGGGCAGCGCGTCGCGAAACGGCAACCCGGCAGGCGCGCGAAGGCCTCCACCGTCGGCATCTGGTCCGGCAGGGTGCGCAGGCGGTGGCGCGGGCCGCTGAGCACCGGATTGGCCGCCTTCAACACGCGGGTATAGGGATGGCGCGGTGCCTCGAGAACCTCGCCGGCCGGGCCTTCCTCGATCACCTCGCCCGCATAGAGCACGGCGATCCGGTTGCAGACGCGCGCCGCCAGCCGGAGGTCATGGGTGATGAAGACCATCGCCGTGCCCTGTTCCCGCTGCAGCCGGCGCATAATCTGCACGACGGTCGCCTGGGTCGAGACATCAAGCGCCGTCGTCGGCTCGTCCGCGATGACGAGGGCGGGTTTCGCGGCGAAGGCCATGGCGATGAGCACGCGCTGGCACATGCCGCCCGAGAGCTGGAAGGGATAGCGCTGCAGCAGGTCTTCCGGATTGCGCAGGCGGACATCGGCGAGGGCCTGCACGATATGCTCGCGGAAGGCCGATCGCGGCAGGCCGCCGATGCGGGCCAGGTGCTCGGAAAACTGCTGGCCGATGGTCAGCACCGGATTGAGCGAGGTCAACGGCTCCTGCGGAATGAAGGCGATCTCGCGGCCAAGCAACTGACGGCGCGCCTCGCCCGTGATCCGCGTGAGATCAGCGCCGCCGAAGTCGAGCGAGCCTTCCGAAACGTGGAACCCTCCCGGCAGGTTGGCCGCGATCACCCGGCCGAGCATGCTCTTGCCGGCCCCGGATTCGCCGACGAGCCCGATGATCTCCCCCCGCGCCACGGCAAAGCTGATATCCCGGAGGACGGCGATGCCGCCGGCCGAGGAGACCGTCAGG
This sequence comes from Chelatococcus asaccharovorans, assembly GCF_003201475.1. Classification (GTDB taxonomy): domain Bacteria; phylum Pseudomonadota; class Alphaproteobacteria; order Rhizobiales; family Beijerinckiaceae; genus Chelatococcus; species Chelatococcus asaccharovorans. The sequence continues at coordinate 103,417 of NZ_QJJK01000012.1, forward strand.
TTCTTCGCTCGCAACACATCCGCCATGACGTCAGGCCCTCCCGCGGCTGGTGACGAGGCGCGGATCGAGCGCCCGCCGCAGGCCGTCGCCCAGAAGGTTGAACGACAGGATGGTCAGGAAGATCGCGAGCACGGGAACGACGACGCCAAAGGGCGCCTGATTCATGGTGGAACGCGCATCGGCGAGCATGACGCCCCAGGCCGGCACATCGGGCTCGACGGAGAGGCCGACGAAGGACATGATGGCCTCGACCACGACCGCGATGCCCGCCTCCAGGCTCAGCATGGTCAGGACCAGCGGGGCAACCGCCGGCAGGACCTCACGCAGGAGGGTTCGGACGTGGGAGAAGCCGACGAGGCGCGCAGCCGCGACATAGTCCTTGCGGGCCACCACCATCACATCCGAGCGGATGACGCGGCAGAAGCGGGTCCAGTCGATCAGCACGATGGCGAGCACGACCTTGTTGACCCCCGCCCCCAGCGCAAGCAGGAGCAACAGCGTGAGAATGACCGGGGGGAAGGCCATCCAGATCTCGACGATCCGGCTGATCAGCCAGTCCACCGGCCCGCGAAAATAGCCCGCGAGCAGGGCCAGCACCGTGCCGAGCAGCATGGCGCCGAGCGACGACAGCGCGGCCACGTAGAGCGCCACCCGCCCGCCATAGAGCAGGCGCGACAGAATGCAGCGCCCGAGCCCGTCGGTGCCCAGCGGATAAGACGGGTCTCCACCGGCCTGCCACATGGGGGGCAGCAGCGTGTTGATGAGGTCCTGCTCCTGCGGGTCATGGGGCGCGAAGATCGGGGCGCCCAGGGACGCGATGACGATCAGGATGAGAATGATGCCACCCACGAGGATGCGCGGGCTGTGAAGGCAACGCTCGAGCGCCTGGCGGCCATGCGGTGTCATGCCATCCTCAGCTTTGGATTGGCCGCGAGATAGATGACGTCGACGATCGCGTTGATGGCGAGCACCAGCACACAATAGACAAGCCCGACGACCTGGACGACCGGCAGGTCGTGGTTGCGCACGGCATCAACCATCAGGTTGCCGAGCCCGGGATAGGCGAAGATCATCTCGACCAGCACGGTTCCCCCGAACATGAACCCGCCCTGGACGCCGATGAGGCTGATGGTCGGCAAGGCTGCATTCTTCAGGGCATGATGCAGGATGATCTGCCGCTCCGAGATACCTCGCAGCCGCGCCTGGGTGATGTAGTCCTCCATGATCGTCTCGATGAGCGATGAGCGCAGCACCCGCATGATGAGCGGCGCGAGGCCGATCGACAGCGCGATCACCGGAAGGACCATATGGGTGAGCGCGCTGCCCAGCACATCCGGCCGCCCGGTCATGATGCTGTCGAGGAGGAGGAAGCCCGTAACGGAGGGGGGAAGCGACACCGACGGGTCGAGGCGTCCGATGAAGGGGAGCAGGGGAACAGCCACGCCCAGGAAGAGGATGAGCAGGATCGCCCAGAGGAATTCCGGAACCGCCATGATGGCGGTCGTGCCGAGGTCGAGGACCTGTTCGCCGATCGTGCCACGCCAGGCGAACATCAGCATGCCACCGCCGATGCCAAGCAATGTGCCGACGATGAGGCTGAACACCACCAGCTCGACCGTGGCCGGCAGGGCCGTCGCGACGAGATCGATCACCGGCCGGCGGAAGAAGACCGAGGTGCCGAAGTCTCCCCGCAGAAGCGACGATATCCAGATCCAGTATTGCTCGGGAATACTGCGATCAAGCCCCAGCGCCTGTTTCATCGCCTCATAGTCAGCCTGCGACGATCCCGGCGGCAACGACATCGCCACGGGGTCCGCAGGCACCAGCCGCAGGAGGATAAAAATCAGCGCAGATACGCAGATCAGTATGGGAATCGCCAGTATAATGCGACGCAACAAGAGTTCGAGGGCGATGCGGCCCATGAATTCGGCACCTCGATCAAAGAAAGGGCATCGCCCGCGGGTTTAAGGTCAGCCCTTCAAGGTATAGGTGCTCGGCAAGGTCAGGCCATTCGCATATTTCGTGGTCGCAACCTTGTCTGTATGGGCGATCGTCTTGACGCTCTGGTAGAGTGGAATCGTATAGCCCTGCTCCGCCGCGAAGCGATTGACGGCCTTGTAGCCCGCGACACGCTTCGCCTCGTCCACCTCCACCAAGAGCGGATGGATCATCTGCCCGAGGTCGTCCGACTTGAACGCGGAGAAGATCGACTTCGGATCGAGGAGATAGCCGGCATAGAACTCCGGATCACCGGCCGTGTTGCCCCAGCTGTAGAGCGTCGCCTCCTTCAGCGCACCGGCGCGCAGCCGCTCCTGGTAGGTCGATAGCTCGATCGTCTCGAGTTCGGCGTTGATGCCGATTTTCTTCCACATCTGGACGATGGCGCGCGCGACGTCGAAATCGCCCGGATTGACGCCGTTGGTGGTCGAGAGGGTGATCGAGACGGGCTTGTCCGGCCCGTAGCCGGCTTCCTTCAGCAGCGCCTTCGCCTTGTCCTCGGAATAGGCGAATTCGTAGTCCGCGGGATAGCCGGGCGTGCCCTTCGCGGCGGGCACGGAGATCGGCACCGCGGCGCCGCCGAAGAACGCCTTCGACAGAGCGGCCTTGTTGATGGCGTGATGCGCGGCAAGACGCACCTTCTGATCGGCGAAGCCGCCGTTCTTCGTGACCTGCAGGATGGTGATGTCGGTGATCGGGTCGATGGACGTCATCAGGCCCGGCACCTTGCCGAGGCGCTCGGCTTCGCGGATCGGCACGTCGATCGACATGCTGGCGCGCCGCGATTCGATCGCCGCCGTGCGGGCGTTCTGATCGCGGACGATGTCGATCGTCACCCGGCCGATCTTCGGTTTGCCGCCCCAGTAGCGATCATGCGCCTCCAGGACCATGCGCGCGCCTTGCTGGTATTCCACGACCTTGTAGGGACCCGAACCGACCGGCTTCTTGGTAAAGGCATCGATGCCCATCGTTTCCAGCGCCTGTTTCGGGACCACGAAACTCGCAAGAAAATACAGCCAGGAGATCGCCGTCGGCATCGGCTCGCTGAAATGCATCACGGCGCGTGTCGGCGAGATGACCTCGATATCCCGCACCTTCCTCCAGATGAAGGCCGTATCGAGCTTCCGCTGTCCCTCCGCCACCGGCGCGTGGGGACGCTCGAAATAGGTGTAGCGGATGTCTTCCGCCGTGAAGGGGCTGCCGTCGTGGAAAACCGCATCGGCGCGCAGATCGAGGCCGAGCGCGAGACCCTTGTCGTCCACATAGCCCCATTTCGTGACGAGGCCGGGCAGGACCTCCAAAGTCGGTCCCTGGCGCAGCGGCTGATCGAAAACGGTCAGATAAAGGGAGAAGCCGGCGGGAAAGGTGCGCGCATTCGGATCCCATGTCGGAACATCCGCCGGATAGGCAATCGCCAGTTCGCCGCCCGATGCCGCCTGCGCCAGCACGGAGCGGGGAACACCCAGCGCGCTCAGCGCGGCCATGCCGGCCCCAAATCCGAGAAGACGACGGCGGTCGGGTTGAAAGCTCATCGCGCGTTCTTTCATGAAGCCGTGCCTCTTGCTGTGAGAGAGGCCAGGCGTTTGTCTGGAAGTGATTTTTTGCCGCGTCGAAAGCCGCCTGCTTCCCACGAGGCGCGGGTTACGCCCAAGAATTCCACGTCCCGGAATGTTCCGTCCAAGACATTATAGACTTAAAATAATTCATCAGTGCGGCGGCGCGTCAAGCCCGAAATATGGATTTACATATTTTGCCGACAGCTTGTGCAGATTGGGGAAGCCTGCCTTCCATTGGAGCATCAAAGCGTGAGCACGATGCGTCCGCGCGTGACCTCGCCGGCTTCGATACGTCTGTGAGCCTCCCCGATATCGGCGAGCGGCAGCGTGCCGACCACGCCGGGCCGCCAGATTCCGTCTGCCGCCGCCTGGACCACGGCCGCCATCACATCCGGGCGGTCCGTGACCATTGCGCGCGTAACCGTGATGCCGCGCTCGCTCCGCTCAACGAATGGCGCGGCGACGAGATAGACAAGTTGCCCCCCGTCCCGCAGCACATCATAGGAGCGCGCGTGAACGTCACCGCCAATAAGGTCAAATACCACGTCTTGCGGTTCGATTCGCGTGAAATCCTCTTCATCATAGGCAATGGCCCGCTGCGCGCCGAGGCTTCGCACATAGCCGCGATTGGCAGCGCGGCAGGTCGCACTCACGATGGCACCGCGATGATTGAGGAGCTGCACCATCAGGCCACCGACGGCCCCTGCCCCGCCATGCACAAGCACGCGCATGCCGGGCGATACGGCAGCCGTCTCCACGGCGATCAGCGCGCTGAGCCCCGGCTGCAGCAGGGCGCCGGCCTCGGCGGTCGTCAAGGCGGACGGCGCCGGTACCAGAGCCGTGCGGGGACAGGCGATCAGGGTTGCTGCCGTGCCGCTTCCGCGCGGCGCGAGCAGGCAGATGCGATCACCGACGGCAAGATCCACCACACCAGCGCCGAGCGCCACGACGACGCCCACCCCATCCCGGCCCGGGATCTGCGGAAAGCGCGGGGCGAAATGCTGTTGCAGTGCGCCGGCGCGGAGTTTCACGTCGAAGGGCGCAACACCTGATGCCTGCACCTGCACGAGCACCTCGCCGGCGCCCGCCACCGGGTCTGGCGCCTCGACCAACCGCATGACGTCAGGCGGTCCATAACGATCATACTGGATGGCCCACATGCTGCCTCTCGCTTAACGCGTTCCGATGATGTCGGTCGCCATCGGATAATGGGCGTTGCCGCCGTCATATTTCGGGAACTGATAGTAATCGGCGCGAAGATCATGCCGCACGGGCGATTGCAGCGCCGCCGTCAAGGCCTCCGGGCTGTCGAACATCACGCGGTTGCGCTGGATGTGATGGACGCGCTGCCAGGGCATGGCGTCGCACCAGTCGATCCGCGACAGAACCTCGATCTCGCGGATGCCGGGGAAGCGCCGCATGATCTGCGGATGGTGCGTGACATAGTGGGTGAACCAGGCGTTGAGATCCTCCGCCTGCCCGTCGTAGTGGACGACATAGCTGCAAGGCATCCCGCCGGCTGGCGCCTGAACGCGGGGATCATCTACGGGAAACGGCCGGAGCGCCATGGCCTGCTGCGTCACGGTCGCGCCCGTGAGGCTCGGCCAATCACGGGCAAGGGCCTGCAGATGGCCATCCGCTGCGATCGCCGCCTCAAGGTGGCTGAGCTCGTCGAAATAAAACTGCAACCCGAGCTGCGGCGGCGGGCCATCGCGATTGTAGATGTCCTGCGCAGTTTCAGGCGTATAGATATTGGCCCGGCGCAGGTTCGGCGTGCCTGCCACAATGTCCCGGATGGCCCGCGCGTCCGCAGGCGTCACGCGCCGACCGAATTCATCTTGATTCTCGAAGACAACGAAGTAGCAGAAGCGCATGAATAGCCTCCTATACGCCTGCGAAACTTGATAATACTTTTAGCTTTCCCGCCCGGAAAGCGACATAAGACAGTTTTATTTCATATTGCACATTAATTTGCATTTTCATATAGTCGCCCCAGCCTATCGACAGGGATCGGACCTTCGCCATGCCGGCAGACACTCATTCGCCTCAGCCAGCCGAATTGTTCGCGCCGCCGGAGCGCACCGTGCCGACGTTGCTTGAGCGCCAAGCCGCACGGTTCGGCGACCGTCTCCTGTTCTCCTGCGGGGATGCGCGCTGGAGCTATGCCGATCTCTGCGCCATCGTCGCGCGGCGTGCGAAAGTCTTGCAGGACGCCGGCATATCCACCGGCGACCGGGTGGCCCTGATCGCCGGCAACAGTCCGGAACTCATCGAGATCGTGCTGGCCTGTGGCTGGCTCGGCGCAGTATCCGTGCCGATCAACACGGCATCGCGCGGCTTCCAGCTCCAGCATATTCTCGGCAATTGCGCGGCGCGCCTGCTGATCGTGGAGGCCGAGTTCCTGCCGGCTCTTGCCACCATCGACCTCGCGCGCCTGCCGGTCGACACGATCTGGGTCATCGGCGCCGCCGGGGATGAGGCGGCCATGCCCGCGGCGATCCAGGCGCGGGCCTTTCCCGACCGCGGCGACGTGGCGATCGCGCCGGCCACCGTGGCGCCGGGCGATCCCTTCATCATTCTCTACACGTCGGGCACCACCGGGCCGTCCAAGGGCGTCGTCTGCCCGCATGGGCAGTTCTTCTGGTGGGGCGTCGTCACCGGGCGACAACTCGGCGTCGTCGAAGGCGATGTGCTCATGACGACCTTGCCGCTGTTCCATACCAATGCGCTCAATTGCTTCTTCCAGGCGCTGATCCACGGCGCCAGCCAGCGCGTCGAGCGGCGTTTCTCGGTATCCGGCTTCTTCGAGGCCTTGGAGACCCACGGCGCGACCGTGACCTATCTCCTCGGCGCGATGGTGCCGATGCTGCTGTCGCGCGAGCCGAGCGCTGTCGAGAGCCGCCACAAGGCGCGGGTGGCACTCGCCCCGGGCGTGCCTGCCGGTCTCCACGACGCATTCCTGAAACGCACCGGCATCCTGCTGCTCGACGGCTTCGGCACCACGGAAAGCAATGCCGTCATCGGCTCCACCCGCGACAATCTGAGGGCCAACTGGCTCGGAAAGGTTGCCGACGGGTTCGAGGCCATCGTCGCCGACGCAGACGACAATCCTGTCCCCGATGGTGTGCCCGGCGAGTTGCTGCTGCGCGCCCGCGAGCCCTTCTCCATGGCGTCCGGCTATTTCGGCATGCCGGAGAAAACCGTCGAGGCCTGGCGCAACCTCTGGCTTCACACCGGCGACCGGGTCGTGCGCAACGCTGAGGGCTACTTCCGCTTCATCGATCGCATGAAGGATGCCATCCGTCGCCGTGGCGAGAACATCTCCTCCTACGAGGTCGAGCAGGTGCTCGCGGCGCATCCGGCCGTGGGTGTGGCCGCCGTCTTTCCCGTCTCGTCCGAACTCGCCGAAGACGAGGTCATGGCCGCCATCGTGCTGAAGGAAGGGGTTGAGGTCAGCCCGACCGAGATCGTCCATTTCTGTGAGGGCAAGCTGTCCTATTTTGCCATCCCCCGCTTCATCGAGTTCGTCGAGGACCTGCCCCGCACCGAGAACGGCAAGGTCCAGAAGTTCAAGCTGCGCGAGCGCGGACGCTCGGCCACGACATGGGACCGTGACGCCGCCGGCATCGTGCTCAAGCGCTGACCGCCGATCGGTCGAGAAGGCCCCGCCGGCGGCAGGACCGGCAGGGCCTCATCGGTCACGGCTTGTAGAAGTCCTTCACGACGACCTTGCCGAGATCCGTCTTGGTCTTGGTGATCTTCTGCTCCTGGAGGAAGTCCGCGATCTTCTCGTAGTCCTGAACGTCCTTGTCGGTCACGCTGCGGACCTTGCAATCGACCTCCTTGACGAACTGCACGGTCTGGTCGACCGGGATCTTGCCGGCCATCTGCGCCGCCTTCCCGGCTTCCTCGGGGTTGGCGCGAATGGCGTCGCAGGCCTGGGCGAGCGCACGCGCAACCTTCTCGGCGGCGTCCTTGTGGCCCTTCAGCCAGTCGGCCGAGGTCACGAGGACGATGGTGCCGAGATGGCCGACGTCCTCGCTCACCGCCAGAATGGTGGCGCCCTGCTTCACGGCGAGCGACGGCCAGGGCTCCCAGATGAAGAAGGCGTCGATATCACCACGCGTCAGCAGGGCGGGCAGTTCCGGCGGCGCGGAGCGCACCAGCTCGACATTCGGGATATTGAACTTCTTCATCGCCAGCCGAACGGCATATTCGCTGTCACCGGCCGGCGCGAAGCCGATCTTCTTGATCTGGCTCGGATCGGTGATGCCCTTGCGGGCGGCGAGCTTCACGAACTTCCCATGCGTCTCGACGATGGCGAGGATACGAATGTCGACCCGCGAGCCGCGATTGATGGCGGCGGGCGAGCCGACAATCGTCATGTTGAGCTGTCCCGCGCCGACCGCATCGGTCGCCTCACCGCCCGACGGATAGTTCTGCGTCGTGACATTCAGCCCTTCCTTCTCGAAGAGCTTGTTCTGCAACGCGACGAACACAGGCGAGAACGATGCGTCCACACCGGTGCCGATGGTCACCGGCTCGGCGGCTAAGGCGGATGCAGCCGAGAGGCTGAGGCTTGCGACGGCAGCGATGCCCAGACGGCGCAGCGTCAAGGCCGTAGTCCTGCGCAGTGATGTTGTCATGATGATCCCACTCCTCTTTTTTCAGCACGTTTGTATTCAACTCACCGGCGCGTTGCGCGCTTGGCTTTCGGTTGTTGCGATCTCGCCGCATCCGGGACTGCACGGAAACTCGCCTGGGCGTTCGCAAACCCTCGTGCAACCACATCGATGTCATTGGCCACGACCGTCATGTTGTAGCCCTCAGCGGCGCGTCGGGCCGCAGCCTCGGCATGCGGGGTGAAGATGCCGCAGGCGACGCCGGCTTTCCGGCACGCCGCCAGCACCGCTTGGCAGGCCTCCTCATGGCGCGGATCGGCCGCCGGGAACGTGCCCAGCGAAATCGCGAGATCTCCTGTGCCGATGAGGACGAGGTCCAGCCCTTCGACCGAAGCGATGGCTTCGGCCTGCGCCACTCCGGCGACGGTCTCGATCATCACACCCACGAAGGTATGGGCGTTGGCATCCGCGACATAGGCCGCGAAATCCCCGGCGAGCGGCCTGACACCACCGCCCGAGCGTACGCCATGGGGCGGAAAGCGGGCCGCCTCCACGGTGCGGCGCGCTTCCTCCGCCGTCTCGATCAAGGGCACGATCACTCCTGCGGCTCCTGCATCGAGCGCGGTGCTGATGGCCCCTTTGCTGCTGTCCATGGTGCGCACCAGCAGTGGCACCTTGCCGCCCGTCACAGCCACGGCATTCTCCAGCGAATGCCTGTCCCACAGGCCGTGCTGCGCATCGATGACGATGGCGTCCGGGCGCGCGGCGGTTGCAAGCTCGATCAGCGCCGGCGACCCCAGCGAGAACCAGAACGCGCCGAACTGGCCGCCTTCATGGAGATGTCGGCGCAAGCTGCGCCCATTGAACACAAACATCAGATTGACCCGATCCCTTCCCGTTGTTCAGCCAATTGTTCAGCCAAGCCGTGTGATGGGCGGGCCAGGCTCCGCACCCCGCGCTCGGCGGGCAGGACCGCAAGGCCGTCGAGCGGATCGCTGCGCGCCGCCAGGCAATCCAGCCCGAGGTCCGCCACAGTGAGACGGCCGAGGAGCGCCATCGTGCGCAGGACCTCCTGTTCGAGGATCGCGAGCGCCCGCATCACGCCCGCCTCCCCCGCGGCGGCCAGGCCATAGAGCGTCGCCCGGCCCACCATCACGGCGTCCGCGCCGAGCGCGAGCGCCTTGACGATATCGGTCCCGCGACGAAAGCCACCGTCGACCAGAATCGTGAAGTCATCACCGACGCGGCGTCGCACCTCGGGCAGCGTCGCGACGCCCGAGACCATGCCGTCGAGCTGCCGGCCGCCGTGGTTGCTCAACACCACGCCATCGGCGCCGGCATCCGCCGCGCGCGCGGCATCATCGGCCGTCACAAGCCCCTTGATGATGAGGCGGCGCGGCCAGATCCGGCGCAACAAGGCGATGTCCGACCAGTCGAAGGCAAGGTCCATCTGCTCGCGGGTCCAGCTCGCCGTGCGCTTGTAAGTACGCTCGGCAGGCGGGATTTTGTCCGCGACATTGGCGAAAGTCGGCAAGCCCCGCGCCAGCACATTCGCCATCCAATGCGGGCGACGCAGCACATCCAGCTTGTTGGCCAAGGTCGGGTCCATATCCCGGCCGTAATTGCGCCGGTCCCACTCGCGATTGCCGAAGGCGGCAGCATCGACCGTCACGACCAGGGCTTCCGAGCCTGCGGCGTCCGCGCGCGCGACGAGTTCTTCCATGAAAGCGCGGGCGCGAAACACGTAAAGCTGCATCCAATGCCTGACGCCCGGAAGCGCAGCGACATCCTCAAGCCGCGCGTTCGAGACGGTGCTCTGCGTGAAGGGGATGCCGAAGGCGGCGGCCGCGCGCGCCAGACACTGGTCGCCCTCGTGCCAGTACAGGCCGTTCGACCCCGTCGGCGCAATGACGACAGGCAAGCGCAGCGGCCTGCCGAAAAGCTTGGTCGATGCATCGACACCGGCGGCGTTGATCAGGGTGTTCGGCCTGAACAGGATGCGCGAGAAAATCTCGCGGTTCTCGCGCAAGGTCAGCTCTTCCTCGGCGCCGCCCTCGATATATTCCGTCACGAAGTTCGGCAGTCGCCGATGCATGCGGGCACGCAGATCCGAGATGGCGACAGCCCTCTCCAGATTGGCTCCCATGTAGAACCGACGCCGCATCGTGCTCTTCCCCAGCCTATAAGGTGAAGACCTTGCCAGTATTCAGGATATTGCCAGGATCGAGCGCCGCCTTGAGCCGTGCCATCAACGCAAGCTCTGCGTCGGACCGCGTGAAATGGAGATATTTCTTCTTGAGGAGACCGATGCCATGCTCGGCGGATACCGTGCCGCCCGCGGCTCGCACGGCACCGAGAACAAGATCCGTGATGTCATCATGCGGCTGATGATCGCCGGCCGCCGGCACATTGGCAACCAGATGCAGGTTGCTGTCGCCGATATGGCCATAGACCAGCAGAATGGCGCCAGGCCAACGGGCCTGATAGGCCGCCTCGATCCCCGCGATCACATCCGCCATGCGGTCTGTCTGCAGGCCGACGTCGAAGGCGGTGATCGGCCCCATCAGCTTGCCATATTCCGACACGCTATCCCGGACAGCCCAGAGATCGCGCGTCTCGCGTTCGGATGACGCGAGCACGGCGTCCTCGACAATGCCCGCCTCAAGCATTTCGGCCATGACGGCTTCCAGCCGGCCGCTGTCGGCTTCGGGATCGAAACCACTCTGCTCGAGAAGGACATAGACCCCATGCGGCCGGCCCAGCGGACGACGCAGTTCGCTCAGCTTGCCCGTCATGAAGTCGTAGAAGCTCGGCCACATCACCTCGAAGGCCGACAACGCGGGCCCGAGGCGCGCCCGCGCGCCCTTCAACAGGTCGAGCACCGCGGGAAAATCCCGGCAGCCGCAGAAAACCGTATTGACGGTGAGGGGCTTGGCCTGAAGACGCAACACCACGCGGGTGATGATGCCGAGCGTGCCCTCCGACCCGATGAACAGCTGCTTCAGGTCATAGCCTGCGTTGTTCTTGATGAGCTTGTTGAGCGATGTCACGACCGTGCCGTCGGGAAGGACCACCTCGAGGCCGAGCACATGCTCGCGCGCCATGCCATAGCGGATCACGCGGTTGCCGCCGGCATTGGTCGCGAGATTGCCGCCGATCTGGCAGGAGCCGCGCGCGCCGAGGTCAATGCCGAGGAAGAGCCCCGCTTCGTCCGCCGCCTTCTGGACAACTTCGAGGGGCGTTCCCGCCTTGACGGTGATGCTCGCCATCACCGGATCGATCTCCTCGATGCCGCTCATGCGATCGAGGGATAGCACGGCACCGCCGGCAACAGGCTGCGCGCCCCCGGCAAGACCCGTGAGGCCGCCTTGCGGCACGATCGTCACGCCGTGACGGTTGGCAATCTTGAGCGCCGTTGCGACTTCATCCGTCTCGCGCGGCCGGATCAAGGCGATGGGCAGCACAGGTGGCAGCCCGCTCCAGTCGTGACGAAAAGGCGCAGGGATATCCTCGCCGGTGACGACGGCGGCGCCGAGCGCCGCGTTGAGCTCATCGATAAACGCGGCCTTGGCTGTCTCAGTCATGGATCGCTCGCGGTGAAAAGGCAGCCTCTGGGGCCAGCCGGGAGCTATAAAGAATGCATTTGCATGAATATCGCAGCACGACAGTTCCCCGAGGCATTATGAAAGCTTCCAACCGATTGCGCTCTTCAGAAAGAAAACTTCGCTATTTATGCATTCTTGTTCGTTCAGGACATGTGGACAGGCGATATCCGCATGAATTCTTGCAGTGCCGGGCGGCAGGATGTGAGATGGCCTATAGACAAGGCCGCGAGTTCGAATAGTTTAGACTTGAAATTTTATCTCGTCAAACGGCATGAACCGCCGCATACTGGTCCGTGGCCACCGTCATCTGTACGGGACGCAGGAGGCAATTCCGTGTTGAAACCACATCCGCTCAAAGGTCCCAATCGCTTCAAGCTCGGCGTCTTTTCGGCCAATGCCGACGGCGGTCTGGCGATCACCACGGTGCCGGAACGCTGGCCGGCGCGCTGGACCGACAATCTCACCGCGGCGCAGATTGCAGACCGTGCGGGACTGGAGTTTTTCCTTCCCATCGCGCGCTGGCGTGGCTACGGCGGCAAGAACCGCGTTCGCGAATGGTCGTTCGAGACTTTTACATGGGCCGCGGGTCTTGCCGCGGCCACGGAACAGATCGCGCTATTCATGACAGTGCATGTACCTGTCGTTCATCCGATCTACGCCGCGAAGGCGCTGGCAACGGTCGACCATATCGCGAGCGGCCGTGCCGGCCTCAATATCGTCTGCGGATGGAGCCCGGCTGAGTTCGGCATGTTCGGCATCGCCCTGCATGAGGACGGCTATACCCAGGCCGGCGAGTGGATGGACGTGATCGAGCGCTGCTATGGCGATGACCAGCCGTTCGACTTCGAGGGCAAGTTCTACACCCTCAAGGATGTGGTCAGCCGCCCCGCCGCGCTTCAGGCACCGCGCCCCGTCACCATGAACGCGGCCTTCAGCCCCCATGGCCGGGACTTCGCGGCCGCCCATTGCGATTTCCTCTTCACGACCTTCGGGACCATCGAAGACGCCGGTAAACATGCCGCTGACGTGCGCCAGCGGGCCGCAGCCGCCGGGCGCGACGTGGGGCTCTACACGGTCTGCCACGTCGTCTGCCGGGAGACGCAGGCAGAGGCGGAGGCCTATTACCAGCGCTATGCGGTTGAAATGGCCGACCAGTCGGCGCTCGAAACCCGCATGTCCGGCAACCGCCACTTCGCGAGCGAGTTCGACAAGGCGGCCTTCGAGCAGGCGCAGAAGCGCTTCGCGGGTGGCGCCGGCAGCTATCCCCTCGTCGGCACGCCGGAGAAGATCGTCGAGGATCTCCTTGCCATCTCCGCGCAGGGCTATGCGGGCGCGGCGCTATCCTTCGTCAACTATACCTATGAGTTGCCTTTCTTCACGGATCGGGTTCTGCCGTTGATGCGCGAAGCTGGCCTGAGAACGGCGTGACGCGCGGCGGACGGCGACCCTATGACGGTGTGGTCATGACCACACCGGTGACGGTGCCCTATGCGCGCTATTCCATCGAAAGCGCGCATTGGTGGATCGGCCGGGCGCTCGCTGCCCTTCTCGCGGCGAGCGGCCTGGACCGCACCGATCTCGATGGCTTCAGCCTGGCAAGTTTCACCGTCGGGCCCGACACGGCGATCGGCCTCACCCAGCATTTCCGGCTCTCGCCGCGCTGGCTCGACCATGTGCCCATGGGCGGCGAGCATACGGGCACCCATTTCGATGCACCCATCCACTGGGTGACCGGGCGCCATCTTCCCGACAACGCAGTCGACACGCTGCCGACCCGGCACATGGTGGCGCCGGCCTGTGTCATCGATTGCGCGGCCGAGGCGGCGGCGGACGCGGATTTCCTCCTCACCGTCGCCCATGTCGAGGCCTGGGAGAAGACAAACGGGCGGATCGATGCAGGCGCATGGGTTCTCCTGCGCACCGATTGGGCGAAGCGCACCGGCCGGGCCTTCGCCAATCTCGGCGACGACGGCCCGCATACGCCTGGCCCTGACGCCGAGGTCATGCGCTGGCTGGTGGCCGAGCGTGGCATTCTCGGCTTCGGCACGGAGACGATCGGCACGGATGCCGGGCAAGCCGCCCATTTCACTCCGCCCTATCCCGCCCATCACTACCTGCACGGCGCCGGTCGCTATGGCCTGCAATGCCTTGCGAACCTCGACCGGCTGCCGCCGCGTGGCGCCGTCATCATCGCCGCCCCGCTCAAGATCCTGCAAGGCTCGGGCAGCCCGCTCAGGATTCTTGCCCTCGTTGGCCCGAAGGTTGCTTTGCACAGCCAGGACGCAGGGAAAACGTCCGGAACAAGCACTTGACCGATGCTTTAAGCTTCAACGAATATGCAATTGCAAGGGTCCGGACCGCCCCACGGGTACGGGGTTTCGTTGTCGGCCGATCATGGAGGCCTTGAATGCCTGCCGGTGCATCCATCGACCTGGAGGGGGTCGGTATCCAGATTTCCGGACAAAAGATTGTCTCGGACATCAGCCTGTCGATCGCGGCGGGCGAATTCGTCTGCCTGCTCGGCCCCTCGGGCTGCGGCAAGTCGACCCTTTTGAACGCCATCGCCGGCTTCATTCCGGTTGAGGGCCGGTTGCGCGTCGGCGGCCGGGAGATTCGCGGACCCGGTATCGACCGGGGCGTGGTCTTCCAGAATTCCGATGCCCTGTTTCCCTGGCTCACGGCGCTGGAGAATGTGGAATATGGCCCGCGCATTCGTGGCGTGGACAAGACCGAACGCCGGAAAGCCGCCAGACACTACCTGGAACTGGTCGGTCTGGGGCATGCCATCGACAAATTCCCGGCCGAACTGTCCGGCGGCATGCGGCAACGCCTGCAGATCGCGCGTGTGCTCGTCAACGAACCGTCCGTAATTTTGATGGATGAGCCGTTTGGCGCGCTCGATGCGCAGACGCGCGAGGTCATGCAGCACGAGCTCGACCGGATCTGGCGGGCGACGCGGTCGACCATCGTCTTCGTCACCCATGATATCGGCGAGGCGATCCTCCTCGCCGACCGCGTTTTCACCATGACGACGGGGCCGGCCGCGCGCATCAAGGCGATCGTCTCGATCGACTTGCCGCATCCGCGTGACGAGACCGATCCCGGCGCCATCGCCATCCATCGCGAGCTGCGCGACGATATCGGAGAGGAAGTGAGCAAGGTTCTCCGCCAACAGGGCTTGCGGGAGAAGACGGCATGAACCAGTCGCCATCGGCCGCAGCCAATGCTGCGACGACCGCACCGCGCGCGGCAAAGGGCGCGCGCTTCGCCGAATTCCGGCAGGCCGCGATCGCCATCGTCGCGGTGCTCGGCGGTCTTATCATCTGGCAGGTCCTGAGCCTCAACATTTCCCCGCTCTTTCTTCCGTCTCCCTCCGACACCTGGGCCGCGGCGATCGAGCTCGCCGAGGACGGCACGCTCGCCAAGTCCGTCGTCGCTTCGCTGGCGCGCATCGGCAGCGGATGGGCGCTCGGCATCCTGATCGGCGTGCCCTTAGGGATTTTGATGGGGCATTTCCGGATCATTCGGGAGATCTTCGAGCCCTATATCGAGTTCTTCCGCTTCGTTCCGCCGATCGCCTTCATCACCCTGGCCGTCATCTGGCTCGGGCCGGGCGAGGAATCCAAGGTGGCCCTCATCTTCTACGCCACCGTCTTCATCATTGTGGTCAACATGATCGCCGGCGTGCAGGCGGTCAGCGAGCTCAGGCTGCGTGCCGCCGCATCCTTGGGGGCTTCGCCGCTGCGGACCCTGCTGACGGTCGTCGTTCCGTCGACCGTGCCCTTCATGATCACCGGCGCGCGGCTCGCGATGGGCAACTCGTTCCTCACCGTGGTCTCCGCGGAAATCGTCGCCGCACAGGACGGGCTCGGGGCGCTCATCTGGACGGCCCGCAACTACGGCCGTACGGAGTGGGTGTTCGTCGGCATCATCATCCTCGGCCTGCTCGGCTATACCTGCGACAGGCTGCTGCGGATCTTCGCCCGCACGTTCCTGAAGCGCTACAGCGTGACGGTTTAGTCTCGGATGCAGCGTCCCACCCCCCTCTCGGCCGACGACCTGCCGGCCCGCCTGTGGCGCACGCGCGTGCCGATCCGGTTCAGCCATTGCGACCCGGCCGGCATCGTCTATACGCCCGTCTATTTCGACCTCTTCAATGGCGTCATCGAAGACTGGTTCGCCGATGCGCTCGGATTGCCCTACCGGCTCTTCATACGCGACCGCCAAACGGGGCTCGGCTACGCTCACGCGGCCTGCGATTTCTTCCTGCCGAACGAAATGGGAGACGTGCTCGACGTCGCCGTGGTCGTCGCGGAGGTCGGCCGGTCATCGTACCGTCTGACCCTCCACGCGATGAAGGAAGGCCGCGAGGTCGTGCGCGGCCATTTCGTGACGGTCACGACGGATATCGTCGCGCGCAAACCTTGCCCCATTCCGGAGGACCTGCGGGAAGCACTGGTCGCCTATCACATCACGGCCGGGCAAGGCCGTGGCCTGTGAAGGGCCATAGAGCAAATCCGGCTTAGATGGAATCGTCTGATACCCTCTAAGCGTTGAATTTACTCGTCAATTTTTGATTCGTGCCAAGTCCGCAACAGACGGACTTGGTCTAGGATCAATCGACATTCAGCACTTTCAGCTGTCATGGCCGGGCTTGTCCCGGCCATCCCGATAAGTTGAAGCGTCTTTCCTGTCGGGATCACCGGGACAAGCCCGGTGATGACAATGTAACTCTTGCGGCAATTCTTGAATGTCGATTAATCCTGTCCTACCGTGACAGCAGCAGCGCGATCGCCGCGGTCCAGGAGAAGCTGCCCCCGCCCAGGCCCTCGCCGGTCGTTGGATCGAAATATTCCGCGAAGCCCTGCGCGGCGATGAGCGCGCGCGTGTCGGAGCGGATCGCATCCGCCCCGTCTGACAGTCCGTAGGCCGCGAGGCCTTCGGCGATCATGGAATTGACGACGCCCCAGACTGGGCCGCGCCAGTAGCGCTTCGGCTCGAAGCGCGGGTCGAACGGCGAGGTGCTCGGCACGCCATGGGCGACCTTGCCCCGCCAACGCTTGATCTCGGCCGCCATGCGCTGAGCCTGCTCCAGCGAGGGCACGCCGGCATAGAGCGGCAGGAAACCGGCCGAGGTCGCGACGTCGACAAGGGCCCCGGTGATGAGATCCCGGGGCTGGAAAACCGCCCGCTCCGCGTTCCATAAGCCGGCGAGCGCGCCGGCGCGCTTCGCGATGCGCGCCGCGATCTCCTGGCGGTCGGCGTCGCTGCCGAACAGGCCGGCGAGATGCAACAGGTCCTGTTCGGCGCGTTGCAGAATGGCGTTGATCGCCACGTCCGCGACCTTGAAGGGCGCCTTCTCCCACATCGCCGCCGGGTCCCAGCCGAGAGCGCTGTAGAGATCGACCAGATAGATGAAGCGGCGATAGTCGTCGTCATGCGGGCGCATGGCCGCGCCCACATGGGCGGTGTCCCGGCGCCGGATTTCGGTCGTGGGCTCCGGTGGCACCCGCGCGAAGGCCTCGTCCCAGGCCGGCGAATTGTCCATGCCCGATTCCCACGGATGCAGGATCGCGACGAGCCCTGTGCCCTCAGGGTCGCGCGCATTCGCCCACCAGCGGTGAGAGGCGAGCGCCGCCTGGTAGAGCGGGCGGGCGCGCGCCGCAGCGCCGGGATCGGTCGCGCCCTCGAGCACCACACGCAGCGCGATCGCGAACACCGGCGGCTGGGAGATACCCGAGGTCGGCGGTTCGTGATGGGTGCCCCAGACGTCAGGACCGGGGAAATAGTCGTCACTCGGCGCATGGAAGACGATATGCGGCACCATGCCGTCGTCCCATTGCCCCTCGATGAGCCGCTCGAGCTCGCGCCAGGCGCGTTCCTCGTCGAAGGTGGCCCAGCCCATGGCCACAAAGGCCGAATCCCAGTTCCACTGGAACGGATAGAGCCGGGAGGTCGGCACGGTATAACCACCGCGGTCGTTGGCGAGGAGGACGTCGCGGGCGGCTTGGATATCGATCGGACTGGTCATGCTGCTGTCTCTTGTCGAAGCGCCTCACCGGAGGCGGCATCCATCCAAACGATGCGGTTGGGATCAGGCTTGAGGCCGAGCCGCGTGTCGGCGGGATAGTCCCCGTTCGGCGGCGCGACGACTCGCAGCATCTGGCCGTGCGAGCGGCCGGTGAGCAGGGTGTGGGAACCGAGCGGCTCGGCAACCATCACATCGAAGGCAAGCCCCTCGCCCGAATGGCTCAAGGCGAAATCTTCCGCCCGGATGCCGGCCAGCAGATTGCCCTCGGGCCGCGGCGCGGCGAGCGAAAGGCCGTCGAGATCGATGGCCCCCGATGCGGCGGTGACCGGCAGGAAATTCATCGGCGGGCTGCCGACGAAGCCGCCGACGAAGGTGGTCTTCGGGCGGCTGTAGACCGCCGTCGGCTTGTCGATCTGCACGATGCGCCCGCCATGCATGACGGCGATGCGGTCCGCGAGCCCCATCGCCTCGGTCTGGTCGTGGGTCACGTAGATCGTCGTCGTCCCGGCCTCGCGTAGCACCGCCTTCAACTCCGCGCGCATCTCGAGGCGCAGCAGCGCGTCGAGGTTGGACAACGGCTCATCCATGAGCAGCACGGGCGGCTCGACGGCGAGCGCCCGCGCCACGGCAACGCGCTGGCGCTGGCCGCCGGACAGCTTGGCGGGATAGCGCTCCAGATAGGGCTCGATATGCAGGAGCTCCGCGGCGCGCGCCACCTGCGCCTTGATGCGTGCCTCGTCGGCCTTCTGCATCCGGAGGCCGAAGGCGACATTCTCGTAGACGGTCATATGCGGAAAGACCGCATAGTTCTGGAAGACCATGGCAAGGCCGCGCGCGCGGGTCGGCGTATCGCTGATGTCCCGTCCGCCGATGATGACGCGTCCGGCAGAGCGTGTCTCGAGCCCGGCGATGATGCGCAGCAGCGTGGTCTTGCCGCAGCCGGACGGCCCAAGCAGGGCGATGAACTCCCCGTCGGCGATGTCGAGCGTGATCTCGTCGAGGGCACGCGCATTGCCGAAGGTCTTGGCGATCTTGTCGATTTTGATGTCGGCCATGACTGAACCTGTACTCTTGACGCCTCAGCGATTGGCGATGCCCCACATCGCGAAGAGATATTTCCTCACGGCGAAGATGAAGACGATGGACGGCACGATGAGCAGGAAGCCGCCGGCGAAGCGGAAATGCAGCGGCGATTCCGCCAGCACCGTCAGCAGATAGGCGGTCAAGGTGCGGTTGCGGACGGTCAACACCGAGGCGGCGAAGACCTCGTTCCACGATATGACGAAGGCAAAGATGGCCGTTGCCGCGATGCCCGGCAGGGCCAGCGGCAGCACCACCTTGAGAAAGGCCTGCAGCCGCGTGCAGCCGAAGACCCACGCCGCCTCCTCGAGCTCGCGCGGGATTGCCTGGAACAGGCTCGCCGAGACGAGCGCCGCGAAGGGCAAGGCGAGCGCCGTGTGGATCAGCGCCACGCCGAAAGCCGTGTCGTAGAGCCCGATGCGGATAAAGGCGACGGTCAGCGGCAAAGCCAGGATGGCGAGGGGGAAGGCGCGCGTCAGCAGGATCAGCAGGCGATACGCGTTCTGCCCCGGGAAGGTGAAGCGCGCCAGCGCATAACCGGCCGGTGCCCCGAGCGCGATGGACAGCGCCATGGTGATGCAGGCGGCGATGATGCTGTTGACCATCGCCTGGCCGACGCCTTCCACCTGGAGGAAGAGCTGCATCGCGGCCAGCGATGTATCGGTCGGCAAGATCGACTTCGGCCAGCGGAACACCCCGATGCGCCCGCCGAAGGCGCCGAGCGCGATGAAATAGATCGGCACCAGCACCCAGGCGCAGAGCGCGACGATGCCGGTGAAATAGACGGTGCGGCGGAGCGCGTTCATGCCTGTTGCTCCGGCTTGGTCCTCAGCGCCCAGAGAAAGACGACGGTTGCGCCGAGCGAGATGGCGACGATCAACATGGCATAGGCGGCCGCGACGCCTGTGTTCTGGTAGTTGCGCTGCCAGTTGTAGGCCTCGCCGACGAGCACCGGGAAATTGGTGCCGCCGATGGCATAGACCACCGCGAAGACCTCGAAGGCGAGCACGGTGCGCAGGATGAGCGCCGTCTGCAGGCTCGGCTTCAGCAGTGGCAGGGTGATGCGGACGAAGGTCGTCCAGGGGCGCGCGCCGAAGACCTCGGCCGCCTCCTTGTATTCCTTCGGGATGAGTTGCAGGCCGGCGAACAGGATAACGAGGACGATGGCAGTGGCCCGCCACACCTCGGCGACGAGGACCCCGAAGAACAGCGCCACCGGCGTCTCATAGGTGAGCCAGGCCGTCGGTCCGTCGATCAGCCCGAGGCCATAGAGCGCGCTGTTGAGATAGCCCCTGTCCTGCAGGATGGCGAGCCAGACGAGGCCGGCCGCGAGATCCGAGATCCCGAGCGGGATCGTCCAGATCCAGAGGACGACGTCGCGGCCGCGCGGCAGCTTCTGCAGCATCATCGCCATGGCGAGCGCCATGACGATCTGGATCGGCACGACGGTGAGCACCAGGAGAAAGGTGTTGCGGACGGCAAGCCCGAAGTTCAGGTCCGACACCATCCTTGTGTAGTTGGCCAGCGAGGGCACGCCGTCCTCCGAAAAGGACAGCGTGATCGTCTGGATCAACGGCACCAGGAACAGGGCCGCGAGGAAGGCGACGGAGGGCGCCAGCAGGAGATACGGCAGAAGCCGTGATCGGACTGTTGTCATGGACTGCGGGCTCGCATGGCTAGGGCTGCGACGCCGGCCTTGGCCGGCATCGGAATCAGTTGACCGGGCAAGCACCCTGGCTCGGCTTGTCCGGCGCCCAGCACGGCGCCTTGGTCGCTTCCATCAGGCCCTTCAGCACGGATGCCTGGGCCGCCAGCACGGTCTTGATGTCCTCGCCGCGCAGGACGATGCGCTGGAAGGTGTCGGAATAGACCTTGTTGAACTCGCCGCCCTTGTCGCCAAGGCCGACCGGCAGCAGCGCCGGCAGGGCATCCTTGGCGTTCTGCGTCTTGTCGACGCCCTCGGCGATCAGCTTGATGCCGGGCGAGAGATCCGCCGGCAGCGTTGCCTTGACCACCGGGAAGAAGCCGACCTCGGCCGCCGTCTTCACCTGCGTCTCCGGCTTCGAGATGAAATCGATGAGTGCCGCCGCGCCCGCCGCATCGGGTGCGTTCTTCGGCACGGCGAGGCCGGCGATGACCGGCATGTAGCCGCGCCCCTTGGGGCCGGCGGGCGCCGGGAAGGTGACGAATTCCTCGGGAGCCTGGGTGAGGGCATCCTTGACGCGGGCCACATGGTCGAAGGCCACCCAGACCTCCTCCGCCATCAGCGGCTCCTGCATGAAGTCGTAGCTCGTGGAGTTCGGATTGACGTATTGCCAGAGGCCCTTGAACTTGGCCCACATGGCTTGCGCCTCCGCCGACTGGAAGGGCGTGACCACGCCGCCGGTAAAGGACGGATAGAGATAGCCCTGGTAGAAGCGCGGCATCAGCCCCTTTGGCCCGGCCGGGAAGCCGATGAGGCGCTTGCCGGTCTTCTCGGTGATCGCCTTGCCCCAGGCCTCGAGCTGGTCATAGGTCAGAGCGTTGATATCGGCGCCGGCCGGCAGATAGGGCAGCGCCTTCTTGTTGGCGACCATGATGTAGGTGGCCTGCATCCAGGGGATATACATCTGCTGCTGGGTGCCGAGCTTGCCGAGATCCATCAGGCTCGCCGGAATGCCGCGGTCCTTCAGCTTGGCGGCGATGTCGTCGATCGGCGTGAGATCGCCGGAGGCGACCAGCGGCTGCAGTTCGCCGTGCAGGGCGCCGGCGAGGCTGATGGTGCGCTTGCCGGCCTGGCCCTCGGCCTTCATGCGCACGTCGAAGGCCGGGGGCTCCTCGACGAGATAGGTCACCTTGCCGGGGAAGCCCTTGAGGATGACGCTGCGGACCTTCTGCGCCTCCTCGATCGGCCGCAACTGCGTCGACAGGAACACGACGTCCTGCTGCTGGGCGCTGGCCGGGACCATGGGACCCAGAAGCGCGCCGGCGACGATGCCCGCACCCATCAGGCGTGCGGCTGGGGAAAGTCTCCGCGTGAATGTCATGTTTTCCTCCCTTCGGTTACCTCAAACACTGCTTCTTGCGCGTCGGCCGTCCGGACAACGCCCTCAAGGTTCGTCTCGCCCGACGAGCCGCGCGGCATCTGGACAAGACCGTGTATTTCGGTGAGATCGCGCAGATCGGCCCCGCCGAGCCGTGCGAGCACCATGTCGGCGAGCCGCGCGCCAATGAGGCGCGTCGGCAGTTCCATGGTGGTCAGCGATGGCTGGCAGTAGGACGCGGCCGGGATGTTGTCGTGACCGGTAATGGCGATATCAGACCCGACCGTAAGGCCCCGGTCCGCTGCCGCGCGGATGGCGCCGATCGCCATCCTGTCCGTCGCGCAGATCAGTGCCGTGGGGCGCGCGTGGCTGTCGAGAACGCGATGGGCCAGGGCGAAACCGCCCTCCTCGGTCGGTTCAGCCTCTTCCACGATATCCGCTGCAAGATCGGCGGCCTGCATGGCGCGGCGCCAGCCGGCGAGCCTGAGGCCGGCAAAGGTGAGATGGGTCGGCGCGGACAGGAAGGCGATACGCCGGTGCCCCCGCGCCACGAGCCGCTGCGTCAGCGAATGGAACCCCTCCTCGCCATCGCCGTCGATGAAGGCGTAGGGCTCGGCCGTATCGGTGCGCCCATGGCAAACGAAGGGCACGCCCTTCGCCATGAGATAGGCGATGCGCTCGTCCTGGTGGCGCGTGCGCACGATGATGAAGGCGTCGGCGCGCCGGCCTTCGACGAGACGGTGGTAGACCGCCATCTCGTCCTTGCCGGGACGAGCCGCGAGCAGCATCAGGTCATGCTCGTGCCGCGCCAGTTCCTCACCCACCGTGACGAGAAGCTCGCTGAAGACCGGCTCGTGGAAATGCCCGGGGTCGGTGGGCAAAACGAAGGCCACGGTCTCACCCACCCCGCGCCGCAGCCGCCGCGCCGCCGGGTTGGGGCGATAGCCCATCGCCTTGGCGGCCTGCTCGACCCGCTCGCGGGTCGCGACGGCAACGTCCGCATAGCCGTCGAGCGCCCGCGACACCGTCGTGATCGACAAACCGAGATGCGACGCGAGCTTGCGCAGTGAGGTCATGCCGTCCTTCCAGGCCCCTTCCCAACTGGGCGCGCCTGCTGAGGGGCGCTTTCCAAAACGTTTTGGAAGACAATCGCCAAGTCGCGTGCTTGTCAAGACGCAGCGCACAAAGCGGGGCGGGTCCCGTTTCCGCAGGCGCGAAAGCCGCGCCGGACAGATCCGCGCACGAGCGGAGGCCGGGGCGTGATGTCGCGCCGGTCGTGGTGTGGGGAGAATGTCGGGCCCAGCTCTTGCCGGGTGGGTCAGGCAGGCGTTGCGCGCAGGCCGAACTTGGCGCGGGGCAGCCGATGACGAAAGCGGGCCCTCAGGACCCGCGCATCATTCTTGAGGAGAGGATCATTGTCTGCAGAAGCGGAATGCGCCGGTCACCGACGAACCCGAATAACAGCGTGCGAGGACGCGGGCTCGACGACCCGCGCTTCTCAGGCATGCATCTCACGCATGCATCTCACGCATGCATCTCACTCATGCGCCTCGGAATGCCAGTTCAGCCGGAGGGCAACGATTGTGCAGATGGCTCCCGACAGCAGATAGGCACCGGCCGACAGGAGCCCGAAATTGCTGGAGAGCAGCAACGCGACCAACGGGGCGAATCCGGCACCGAACAGCCAGGCGAGATCCGAGGTCAGCGCCGAGCCCGTATAGCGATACTGGGTCAAGAAACTGGAAGCCAGCGAGCCCGAGGACTGGCCGAATGACAGGCCGAGCAGGATGAAGCCGAGAACCATGAAGACGGTCTCGCCGACCGGGCCCGCGTCGAGCAACTGCGGAGCAAAGCCGCTGAATGCCGCGATTGCGATCGCAGAGCCCATCAGGAGGGCGGGTCGCCCGACGCGATCCGCGACAAGGCCGGAAACGAGGATCGCGACGATGCCGAACATGGCCGCTATCCCCTCGATGATCAGGAAGCGCGTCGGATTCTCCTTCGTGAACAGATAAATCCACGACAGGGGAAAAACCGTGACCATGTGGAACAAAGCAAAGCTGGCGAGGGGAGCGAATGTACCACTCGCGACGATATGGCCTTGCTTGCGCAGCGTCTCGAAGACAGGTGACGGCTCAAGCGCGCGGCTTTCGAAAAGCTGCGTATATTCCGGCGTGACAACGATGCGCAGCCGCGCAAAGAGGGCCACGACATTGATCGCGAAGGCGACGAAGAACGGATAGCGCCAGCCCCAGGAGTAGAAATCCTCCGCGGACAGGTTGCCGACGAAAAAGGCGAACAGCATACTCGCCACAATCAGGCCGAGCGGCGCGCCCAATTGCGGCAGCATGGCGTACCAGCCCCGTCGCTCCTGCGGCGCGTTCATCGCCAGAAGGGAGGCCAGGCCATCCCACGTACCGCCCAAGGCGAGGCCCTGACCGATTCGCAAGATGGCGAGCACCCAGACAACCGCGATCCCGACCCGGTCATAGCTCGGAAGGAACGCGATGGCGACGGTGGAGCAGCCCAGCAGGAACAGCGCGATCGTCATCTTCGCGCTTTTTCCGTAAGCCCTGTCGACCGCAGTAAATATCGTGGTACCGATGGGGCGGGCCACGAACGCCAACGCGAAAATCGCGAAAGAATAGATCGTGCCCGTCAGAGGATCGACGAAGGGAAATACAAGTCGCGGGAAGACGATGACAGAGGCGATTGCATAGACGAAGAAGTCGAAGAACTCCGACGTTCGTCCGATAACGACCCCGATCGCAATCTCACCCGGATTGATCGCGCCATGGTTTTGGGCATGCACCCGCCGCGCGTCTCTCTCCAGTGTCGATGACGCAGGCGCCATGATGTTCGCACCGCTAGCCAATGTCGTTCCTCGCTTGGCATCCTGCCGCTATCTGATAGCGTCCGCAAGTCTAGTGTTTCGTTTCCAACATTTGCATCCCGTTTTGTATCGGCTCCGGGGGCAAATGCTGGAAACAGAGAATCACTAGGATGTTTACGATTCTAGTGGAATTTTCGAATTTGACATTCGGCCTCGCGGCCGACATCAAGCGGGTACCGAATGCCAAATTCACTCCACTGGTCTGAAATCGCCTTGTGTCTCATGCCGGCCCGTCATGGGATTGGACATTTTGTCCAATGTCCCTTTTGCTGCAGTGCAGCTAGCGGTGCCGACGATGGATGGATCTGGCCATGGGTAAGCTTGTGAGCAAACTTCGCCTCTTCGCTCTGTTGCCACTCGCCGCTTTGCTGACGGGCTGCAACTTCGTGGTTCTCAAGCCCGCTGGCGATGTTGCCGAACAGCAGCGCGATCTCATAATTGCCTCCACGATCCTCATGCTGCTCGTGATCGTCCCGGTGATGGTGCTCACCGTCATTTTCGCATGGCGCTACCGGCACACGAACAAGGACGCGCCCTACGACCCGGATTGGTCGCATTCGACGCAGCTTGAGCTCGTGATCTGGGCCGCCCCACTCATGATCATCATCTGCCTCGGCGCGCTCACCTGGATGGGCACGCATCTGCTCGACCCCTACCGCCCGCTGGATCGCATCGCGCCCGGTGAACCGGTGGCCAAGGACGTGAGGCCCCTTAACGTCGAGGTCGTCGCGCTCGACTGGAAGTGGCTGTTCATCTATCCGGAGCAGAAGATCGCGCTGGTCAATGAATTCGCGGCACCGGTGGATCGCCCCATCAGTTTCCGCATCACCTCCTCCTCGGTGATGAACTCATTCTATGTGCCGGCGCTCGCCGGAATGATCTATGCGATGCCAGGCATGGAGACGAAGCTCCACGCCGTCATCAATAAGGCAGGCGCCTATCAGGGCTTTTCCGCGAACTATAGTGGCGCAGGCTTTTCCGGAATGCACTTCACCTTCCGCGGACTGTCCGACGCCGATTTCGACGCCTGGATCGCGCAGGCAAGGGCCTCTTCCGACAACCTCGGCCGCCAGGAGTATCTGCAGCTCGAGCGCCCGAGTGAGAACGTGCCGGTGCGCCGCTACGGCACGGTCGACCCACAGCTCTTCGCGGCCATCGTCAACCGCTGCGTCGAGCCAGGCAAGATGTGTGCGCATGAGATGATGGCGATCGATGCCAAAGGCGGCCTAGGCCTTGCCGGTATCGATCTGATGCGGCTGCACTACGACAAGACCGTCAGGCGCGGGGCGGTTTTCGGGCCGACCCCGAGCTATCTCGTCAGCATCTGCACGATCGAAGAGGCCAACGCCGCCCTCGATCAGAGCGCCGTCCTCAACCTGCCTATCAACGGCTCGCCGATTCTCGGTGCTGGTCTTCCCCGTCCGTCCTTCACGCCGTTACCGTCGCCACGCTCCACCTGGCTTCTCGACGGACGCCGGCCGCAAAGATCCTGATCGGCTCGATTGATATGTCTGATCCCACAACAACCTACAGCTTTCTCCTCGGGCGTTTCAGCCTTGCCTCGCTGCCGCTGAACGAGCACATCGTCGTCGTGACCTTCGTGGTCGTGGCGCTGCTCGGCCTCGCGCTGCTCGGCGCAATCACCTATTTCCGCCTCTGGGGCTATCTCTGGCGGGAATGGTTCACCACCGTGGATCACAAGCGCGTCGGCATCATGTATATGGTGCTCGGCATCGTCATGCTGCTGCGCGGTTTCTCCGACGCCATCATGATGCGACTGCAGCAGGCGATGGCCTTCAATGGCAGTGAAGGCTATCTCAACGCGCATCACTACGATCAGATCTTCACGGCGCATGGCGTCATCATGATCTTTTTCGTGGCCATGCCGCTCGTGACGGGCCTGATGAACTACGTCGTGCCCCTGCAGATCGGCGCGCGCGACGTGTCCTTCCCGTTCCTGAACAATTTCAGCTTCTGGATGACGGCGGGTGGCGCGGTCATCGTCATGATGTCGCTGTTCGTCGGCGAATTTGCCAAGACCGGGTGGCTCGCCTATCCGCCCCTGTCGGGGATCCAGTATAGTCCGGATGTCGGCGTCGATTACTATATATGGGCGCTGCAGGTGGCCGGTGTCGGGACGACGTTATCGGGCATCAATCTGATCTGTACGATCATCAAGATGCGCTGCCCCGGCATGACCATGATGAAGATGCCCGTCTTCACCTGGACGTCGCTGTGCACCAACGTGCTGATCGTCGCGACCTTCCCGGTCCTGACGGCCGTCCTGGTGCTGTTGGCGCTCGACCGTTATCTGGGGATGAATTTCTTCACCAACGATTTCGGCGGCAACCCGATGATGTATGTCAACCTCATCTGGATCTGGGGCCATCCTGAGGTTTACATTCTCATCCTGCCTGCCTTCGGCATTTTCTCCGAAGTGACATCGACCTTCTCCGGCAAGAGGCTCTTTGGCTATACGTCGATGGTTTATGCGACGGTGTGTATCACCATCCTCTCCTATCTCGTGTGGCTTCACCACTTCTTCACGATGGGCTCCGGCGCCAGCGTCAATTCCTTCTTCGGCATCACCACGATGATCATCTCGATCCCGACGGGTGCCAAGATGTTCAATTGGCTGTTCACGATGTATCGCGGCCGCGTGCGCTTCGAACTGCCGATGATGTGGACGCTTGCGTTCATGCTGATCTTCGTCATCGGCGGCATGACGGGCGTGCTGCTTGCCGTGCCACCGGCGGACTTCGTGCTGCATAACAGCCTGTTCCTGGTTGCGCATTTCCACAACGTCATCATCGGCGGCGTCCTGTTCGGCCTCTTTGCCGGCATGACCTACTGGTTCCCGAAGGCTTTCGGCTTCCGGCTCGACCCGTTCTGGGGGAAGATGTCCTTCTGGTTCTGGGTCACGGGCTTCTTCTTCGCCTTCATGCCACTCTATGTGCTCGGCCTGATGGGCGTGACGCGACGGCTCAGGGTCTTCGATGATCCCTCGCTGCAGATCTGGTTCCTGCTGGCGGGCTTCGGCGCCTTCCTCATCCTGTGCGGCATCCTTTCGTTCCTCATGCAGATCGCGGTGAGCATCATGCGGCGCGCATCGCTGCGTGATGTGACGGGCGATCCCTGGCACGGCCGGACGCTCGAATGGGCCACGTCATCGCCACCGCCCGACTACAACTTCGCGTTCACGCCTGTCGTCCATGACGGCGATGCGTGGTGGGACATGAAGGCGCGGGGCTATCAGCGGCCGCTGAGCGGCTACAAGCCCATCCATATGCCGCGGAATACACCGGCCGGCTTGTTCCTCGCCGGGTTCAGCGTCGTCCTCGCGGTCGCGTTGATCTGGTATGTGTGGTGGCTCGCAGCGATCGCCTTCGTGGGTCTCCTGACGACTGCGATCGGTCACACGTTCAACTACAAGCGCGATTTCTACATTCCCGCCGATGAGGTTGCGCATACCGAGGGCGAGCGCACACGCCTTCTCGCGGCGCAGGTGTAAGCCATGACAACAGCCCTCAGCACCGCGAAGGTCGAGCAAGGCGCCACCATCTTCCATCTCGCGGAGGATCACCATCAGGAAGAGGGGTCGAGCACACTGCTCGGCTTCTGGATCTATTTGATGAGCGATTGCCTCATCTTCGCGGTCCTGTTCGCGACCTATGGCGTGCTCGGCGGCAACTTTGCGGCGGGACCAGGACCGAAGGATCTCTTTGAGCTCCCGCTGGTCGCGCTGAACACGTCGATGCTCCTGTTCTCATCGATCACATACGGCTTCGCCATGCTGACGATGGCGCAGGGGCGGGTTGCAGCCACGCAGATCTGGCTTGCGGTCACAGGCCTGTTCGGCCTCGCCTTTCTCTCGATCGAACTCTATGAGTTCACCCACATGTTTCACATCGGCGCGACCCCGCAGCGCAGCGCCTTCCTGTCATCCTTCTTCACGCTCGTCGGCACCCACGGACTTCACGTGACATTCGGTACGATCTGGCTCATCACCCTGATGGTCCAGGTCGGGCGATATGGCCTGATTGCGGCCAACCGGCGGCGCCTGACGTGCCTCAGCATGTTCTGGCACTTCCTGGACGTGATCTGGATCGGTGTCTTCACCTTCGTCTATCTCATGGGGATGCTTCGATGAGCTCCGATAGTCACGCCGCCCCCGCGCACGGCCACGACGGCCACGGCGAGAGCCACGCGGCCGGCCCCTCACACGGGACCCTGCGGAGCTATCTCGTCGGTTTTGTGCTGTCGGTCATCCTGACCGCCGTTCCGTTCTGGCTGGTGATGGCCCGTCCCATCGCCAGCAACGAGATCACAGCGGTTGCCATCATGGCCTTTGCCGTCGTGCAGATCGTGGTCCACATGATCTACTTCCTGCACATGGACTTCCACTCGGAAGGCGGCTGGACGATGATGGCCCTCATTTTCACGCTCGTCATTGTCTTTATCGCACTCTCCGGCTCGCTCTGGGTCATGTATCACCTCGATACCAACATGATGCCTGGCCAGACGATGGGACAGGCTCCGTGACAGGCTCACCCGGCACGGTGATGTCTCCCGGTCTTATCGATGGGGAGAGGCACCCTGCCGGTCGCGGCGGCAGCGCGGACACCGCCGTTGCCGTGGGGCACCGCTCCTCATGGCTGCTCGCACTGCTCGTCATCATCGCGCTCATCGGCGCGGCCGGCTTCACGGCCCTCGGTATCTGGCAAATTGAACGGCGCGCCTGGAAACGCGACCTGATCGCGCGCGTCGAGGGTCGCATCCATGCCCCGGCGGTCACCGCGCCGGGACCGGCGGCCTGGCCTCAGATCAGCATTGCCAATGACGAGTACCGCCGTGTCACGGCCAAAGGCGAATTCCTTAACGACCGCGAAACGCTGGTCCAGGCGGTCACGGCGTTGGGCGGCGGCTACTGGGTGCTGACGCCTTTCCGTACCGCCGACGGCTTCACTGTCCTCGTCAATCGGGGTTTCGTGCCGCCGGAACTCCGAGATCCGGCGACACGCCCGACCGGGCAGGTCGGCGGCGAGACTACAGTCACCGGCGTCCTGCGCCTGACAGAGCCGAAGGGCGCCCTCCTCCGCGAGAATGATCCGGCCGGCGATCGCTGGTATTCACGGGATGTCGCCGCCATTGCCAAGGCGAGGCACCTGCCAGATGCGGCCCCTTATTTCATTGATGCGGACCGCATCGTCCCGCCGAACCCCGGACCGGTCGGCGGCCTGACGGTTACGGCTTTTTCCAACAACCATCTCGTCTATGCGCTCACATGGTTCAGTCTGGCGCTGATGGTGCTCTGGGCGGCTGCCTTCGTACTGCACAGAGACTATCGCTTGCGGCACCAGCCTGCCGGCACGATCAACTGACCTGCTTTTTCTCGAGCTTGCGCGCAAGCGTACGCCGGTGCATCCCGAGCCGCCGCGCGGCTTCGGAAATGTTGAAGTCCACTTCCACGAGCGTTTCGTGGATACGTTCCCATTCCAGCGTCTTGATCGATGTCGGCCTGACCGTCATGGGGACGGTGGGGTCCCCTGCGCCCCGGCCCAGTGCCGCCTCGATTTCATCGGTATTGGCGGGCTTCGCCAGATAGTGGCAGGCCCCGAGCTTGATCGCCTCGACGGCCGTCGCGATGCTCGCAAAACCCGTCAGCACGACGATCTTCATGTCCGGATCGTGGTCATGAAGCATCTTCACGCATTCGAGGCCGGAGCCGCTGGCCAGCTTGAGGTCGACCACCGCATAATCAGGCGCGGCCTGCTGCAGGACAGCGCGCGCGGCATCGATGCCGTCACTCACGGAGACAACATAACCACGGCGCTCGAACGACTTGCGCAAGGCCTTGGCAAAGGACGCATCGTCTTCAATGATGAGAAGAACGGGCTCAGCGTTCACGGCTGCCTCCGGAGGAAAGCGATGCGATCGGCAGCGTGAGTGTCACCGATGCGCCGCCACGCGGATGATTCTCGGCCTTGACGGTGCCGCCCAGCTTGCGCACGACATTGATCACGAGGAACAGCCCGAGGCCGCCGCCCGGCCTGTTCTTGCTGGAACGATAGGGCTTTCCGAGCTCCGCCAGAATCCTGTCGTCAAATCCGGACCCCACGTCGCTGACCGAAAGAACGAGATCGTCCTCATGGCGCCGGACTGTCACGCCGATCCAGTTTGGCGAAGCCTCGTGGGCATTGTCAAAGACGTTGAAGATGACCTGCTTCAGGGCCGGGTCGGAGATGATGGCGGCATCGGGGCTGAAGGCGCTGACATAGTCGATATGGGTTGGCGAACGGCTCGACCGCCACTCGGCAACAAGATCATCGATGAAGGCATTGACCGTCGTCCGGACCGTGCCCTCGCCCCTTGCCTCCCCTGACGACATGAGGATGCCCGATACGATCTGCTTGCAGCGATCGACCTGGCTCTGCATCTCACCAATTTCCTCGAGCAGGTCGGCGTCGGCCTTGAACTCCGGCATGCGCCGCCAGTCGTTCAGAATGACCGAGAGCGTGGCAAGCGGCGTTCCCAGTTCATGGGCTGCACCCGATGCGAGCAAGCCCATGCGGACGATGAGATTTTCCTCGGCAGACTGCTGGCGCATCGCCGCCAGCCGCGCATCGCGGTCCCGCAGATTGCGATTGATCCGCGTGGTGAACAGCACGAGCAGGCAGGCCGCCAGGATGAAGCATACGAACATGCCCTGGATATGCAGGCTGAAAAGCGCGTGCACGTCACTGTGTGGAATGAGGAGCGGCCGATAGATCGCTGTGAGCGCGAAAAAGCAGCCGCTGGCAACAGCGAGAAGCGCCCAGACAAGGCGTTCCTGCAGGAGCGCGGCCCCCAGTGTGATCTGCAGAAGATAGAGAGATATGAAGGGATTGGACGCACCGCCGCTGAGAAAGAGCTGTACGGTGAGCGCCGCGACATCAAGGATGAGCGCCAGGAACAGTTCGGTATCCGATATCGCGGGCGCGAGACGGTGGCGGATCAGACTGCCGATATTGAGCGCCACCAGGAAGAGGAGCACCGCGACCATCGGCGCAAGCGGCAGCGGGATGCCGAACCAGAACTGAACGAAGAGGATGGTGATGACCTGACCGCATACCGCCAGCCACCGCAGATGGATGAGCAGCAGCAGGTTCTTCTTGCTGGTCGTATCGAGAACGGAAATCGCCGCTTCCTCGCTGGTCACTCAAGGCAAGCCGCACGCGTTGCGTCGCCGCGCGCGCTCACATGCCCGCCTTATAGGTGATGCCCAGGGAAAAATCGACGCCTGCCCGGGAACGCCTCGCCTGAGGACGATGGCTTCATCGCGAGGCAAAAAGAAGCCCGGACAGAAGTCCGGGCCCTGGCAAATCTGCGCTGACGCTTTACTCAGCGGCGCGCTTGACGACTCTGGCCGAAATGAGATCGCCCGTTGCCTGGTCGATGCTCGTCCAATACCAGATGAAGCGTTCCTTGATGGCGTCCACCGTCAGCGCATTGTATTGACCGACGAGGGTATCGACCAGGCGATCACGCTGCTCCTGGGTGAACACCTTGCGGATCAAGGTACCAGCCTGCCCGAAATCGTCGTCGTCGCTCCGCAGCGTGTAGGCCGAGCGGACAAACTCTCCGTCCGTCTCCCAACCGCGGCCTTCGGAGGCCAGCGCGGGGTCCGCCTTCGGGCCAGCGAAGGAGTTCGGTGCGTAGACCGGCTGCGTGTGGGCGGCAAACCCGTGGCGCATGGGGCCGTCCTTGGCATAGGAATGGACCTCGGAGACCGGGCGGTTGACGGGCAGTTCGTTGTAGTTCGGGCCGATGCGGTAGCGATGGGCATCCGCATAGGAGAACACACGCGCCAACAGCATCTTGTCGGGGCTGACATCGACGCCCGGCACGAGGTTCGAGGGCGCGAAGGCGGCCTGTTCGATCTGCGCGAAGTAGTTCTCCGGGTTGCGGTTCAGCACGTACTCGCCGACCGGGATGAGCGGATAGTCGGCATGTGGCCAGATCTTCGTGAGATCGAACGGGTTGAACCGGTAGGTCTTGGCGTCCTCATAGGGCATGATCTGCACGGAGACCTTCCACCGCGGGAAATCACCGCGCTCGATCGCCTCGTAGAGGTCACGCAGATAATAGTCGGCATCCGTCCCGGCGATCTGCGCCGCCACATCACCGGAGATGTTCTGCTCGCCCTGCTGGTTGTGGAAGTGATACTTCACCCACACGCGCTCGCCGGCCGCATTGATCCACTGGTAAGTGTGCGACGAGTAGCCGTTGAGGTGGCGCCAGGACGAGGGCAGGCCGCGGTCGCCCATGAGATAGGTGACCTGGTGGGCGCTCTCCGGAGACAGGGTCCAGAAATCCCATTGCATGTCGGCATCGCGCAGGTGACTGCCGGGCAGGCGTTTCTGAGAGCGGATGAAATCCGGGAACTTGATTCCGTCGCGGATGAAGAACACCGGCGTGTTGTTGCCGACGAGGTCGTAATTGCCCTCGGTCGTATAGAACTTGAGCGCGAAGCCGCGGACATCGCGCCAGGTGTCGGGCGAGCCCAGTTCGCCGGCAACGGAGGAGAAGCGCTGCAGCATCGGCGTTCTCACGCCCTTCTGGAACAGTGCCGCCTTCGTGTATTTGGACATGTCCTCGGTCACGACGAGCTCGCCGAAGGCGCCGCCGCCCTTGGCATGCACGACGCGTTCGGGCACCCGCTCACGGTTGAACTGCGCGAGCTTCTCCACAAGATAGACGTCGTGCAGGACGACCGGCCCATCCGGCCCAACGCTGCGGGAATGCTCGTCAGACGCGACAGGCGCGCCAGCGTTGGTGGTCGTGAAATTCTTCGCAGCCATGGCCCTCTTTCCTCAAGCAAGCGAACGCCTCGGCGCGTATCCCCCGCCGGTCGACGACCGCGGATCTCGCGCCTGGAATTTTTCTAAGGAGATTTCTGGCACAGCACGTCCATAGGTTCAAATTGCATTTTCCGCAATCTATGATAGGATTTTCCTATTGTGATAACCATCAAGCAAATGAGATATTTCGACGCATTGGCCCAGGCTCGGCATTTCGGCCGCGCGGCCCAGCTTGTGCATGTCAGCCAGCCGGCCTTGTCGGCGCAGATCATGGACCTTGAAGCTGCGCTGGGGGTAAAGCTCGTCGAACGGAACAGGTCGCGCATTCTTCTGACACGCGACGGCGAGGCCCTTCTGCCGCGCATCCAGCATATCCTCGCGCAGGTCGCGGAGCTTGAACAGGCGAGCCAGCACAAGCACGGCCCGCTCTCCGGCGTGGCGCGCATCGGGGCTATTCCAACCGTTGCCCCCTATCTCGTGCCGAAGCTCGTTCCTTATCTCCGCGCCGTTTATCCGCGCATCGAGATCGAGCTGCGTGAAGCGACTACGGACAAGCTTCTGTTGGAACTCGAAGAAGGACGCCTTGATGCGGTCGTTGCCGCGCTTCCCGTCGCGGGCGATGGACTGTCCGTGCGTCCCCTTCTGAAAGACCGCTTCTACATGGCCGTGGCGGAGACAAGCCGGGACGTGCTCGCCTCGCCGCTGACGGGCGCGGCGATCGATCCGGGGCGGTTGTTGCTGCTGGAAGAAGGCCATTGCCTGCGCGACCAGGCCCTCGAGGTCTGCAGTGCGGCGCGCCCCAACACCGTGATCAATATCAGCGCGACCTCAATGACCACGCTGTTGCAGATGGTGAACCATGATCTCGGGATCACACTCGTTCCGGAAATGGCGCTGGACGCCGAGGTTTCCCATCACCGCCTGCGGGTCGTGCCCTTCGCGCCGCCTGTGCCTGCCCGCGAGATCGGACTGATATGGCGGCGCAGCAATCCTGATATCGCCGATATCGATGCGCTCGCCGAAGCGATCATCGCCACGACGCCCCATGTGGAAAATGACGCCCCGTGTGGTCAATCAGGATAGCGCCTGAGCGCACGAACCGGGCCGCGCCTTTTGTCGAACGGCCCTCCAGTATCCATGCTCTGAACGCCCTCCTTATTGCATGGAATGGCGATGATAGCCCCCGAATATAATTCATAATTGCCACTCGGTATTTCTCTTATTGGGGTGTGTATCATGCCTTCCTATACATTCAACGACTTTATCGATGAGCTTGGCCTCTATCATTCATCCAATCGCTACGATGCGGTCAACAGCACCAATCATTTAGGGCGCTTCCAGTTCGGGGAGGCCGCTCTCATCGACATCGGCATGGTGCGGAACGACGGGAAGCCGTTCGACAACGACTTCAGCGGCGGGTGGACGGGAAAGCACGGAATCAACAGCAAGGAGGAGTTCCTCGCCTCGCATGTGGCGCAAGACACGGCCATCCATGACTTTCTCGGTAAGCAAGCCCATTTTCTGAGGAACTACCTGCATTATGATGGTCAGAGCATTGATGGCCAGGAGATCTCTCTCTCAGGCCTCCTGGGGGCCGCGCATCTCGCCGGAGCAGGCGGGGTCAGGCGCTTCCTGAATTCAGGCGGCGATTACAACCCCAAGGATGCCAACGGTGCCTCGCTCACCGACAGTCTCAATCATTTCAACGGTTACGATGTTCCCTACACGGTCGACCCAAGCCGAAACTATACATTTGTCGGCAGCAACGGGCCCGATACCATCCGTGGCTATGACGGCAATGATTATTTCGCTGCAGGGGCCGGCAGGGACACCTTCGATGGTGGCGACGGTGAAGACACCATCGCATTGTCGGGGCTCAAGTCGGAATTCACGATCACACGCGGCGAGGCACCCGCCACCTGGGAGATCGCGCGCCAGCTGGACGATGGCCGCAGCGACCTCAAGAGCCTGCGGAATGTCGAGCTGGTCAGGTTCGAAGACGACGAGATTGTCGACTTGCGCACCATGCCGTCCGCCGCGCCCGGCGAAGAGCAGATCGTCGCGCCACAAGCTGGTCTAACACCCACGTCCGTCCGGACCGTCAGGGCACTGCCGTCAACGCCGAACGATCCGGGCTTCGACGAAGATGTATCGGTGACACCGGTCGGCTTGCCGGCGAGCTTTGACGCGAGCGACATGCCGATCCTGTGATGCAGCAATCGTTCCCCGCGGCAGGTCCGATACTCACACCAGCGCTCGGTCCCGCAGCTTAGGGCAAGTCCGTCTTTTGCGGATTGGCTCCGCTCAGAAATAGACGAGCAAATTCACCACTAGCCGATGGCTTTTTCCAGCAAAGCCATCGCGCGCGCGCCATCCGCCGCGTTCGGGACGGGCACGCGCTCCCCGCGCGCCGCGCGTATGAATTCGCCGAGAAGAGCGTGATAGCCCTTGTGGTCCTCGTTCGCCGCGGCGGTGAGGTTTGGTTCCCAGACGAGCGTATCCTCGCCGTCGACGAGGCTCGCGTCGAGCTTGGCGACCTTGAATGGTGGATTGCGGTAGTAGCGCACCTCATGGACGTTGCGCACTTCGACCCGGCGATGGTCGCCCATCACCTGCCACCATTCCATCGGCGTGCCGCGCGACTGGTGGGTCCCCATCACCAGGGTGCCGATACCGCCATTGACGAAGCGGAAATCGACATGCAGCAGCAACTTGCCCGGTTCGATCTCGTGGCGCCGCGCGCTGATGTCCGCGACCTCACCCATAAGATGCGGCACGAGATCAAAGTAATGCACGCAATGGTGCAGGTAGAAGCCTGTATAGTCGACGTCTTTGGCGAAATAAGTCGGCGCCGTCATATATTGACCGAGGAAGCTGGCGGTCGCGCCGAATTCCCCGGAATGGATGACGTTCGCCGCAATGCGGTTGGCTGTCGAATAGCGCTTCATGAAGCCGAGAACCACGGGCACACCGCGGGCTTCGGCCGCATCCGCCAGTTCCTGCGCCTGGCGGGCCGTCGGTGCCGGCGGCTTCTCGATGAAGATCGGCAGGCCCCGGGCGACAGCGGCGAGGCCGATCTCGTAGTGGAGCTGCGGCCCGACGGCGAGGCCGACGGCGTCGATATCGTCGCGCGCGAGCAGCGCCCGCCAGTCGGTCAGCTGGTTCTCCGGCGCAACGCCGTAACGCCGGCCGGTTGTCGCCAGCCGCTCGGTGGACATGTCGCACAGCGCTTGAATCACCGCGTCGTGGCGGGTGAGCTGGGGCAGCAGCATCTCATTGGCATGGGTGCCGCAGCCGATCCAGCCGATACGCAGGGGGGTGGTCATGTCAGTTCTCACGCGACAGGGTGAATGGACAGGTCAGGCCGTCTGGCGCGCAAAGGCGAGCGCGGCCTTGAGATAGGCGATGCTGGCGGCGAGCTCGCCATCTTCGTTCACGGTGGGAGCCCGCCACTGGGCGAGCGTCACACCCGCGCCCTCGTCGGACCGGCGGAACGGCTCCAGCACGATCGGACCGGTATAGGCCACATCGCGGATGGCGCGGGCGACGCTTGCCCAGTCGATATGACCGGACCCCACAAAACCGCGGTTGTTCTCGTTCGCCTGGAAATGGACGATCTTCGATCCCGTCTTGCGGATCGCATCGGCGATGTCGAACTCCTCCATATTCATATGGAAGGTATCCAGCATGACGCCGACGGCCGGATTGTCCACGCGGTCGACGATCTCCAGCGCGTGCCGGGCCGTGTTGCAGACGTCGCTCTCGAAGCGATTGAGCGGCTCCACGCCGAAGGCGACGCCCTGGTCTGCCGCGCGCCGGCCGGCCTGCTTCAGCCCGGCCACGACCGCATCGACGCGGCGCTTGCGCTCGTCCGCGGTGATGGGTGTGGGCGCGCGGCCGGCGAAGACCATCGGCGCGCCGTAGAGCGGGCCGCCGACGATGGTAGCGCCCAGGGCGGCGGCGGTATCGACCGTGCTCTCGAGATAGGCGACACCCCCTTTATAAGCGGCCTCGTCGGCACTGGAGAGATCCCGCGCCAGGTTGACGCGCGCGGCCAGCACGCAGGAAAGGCCCGCATCGGCAATCGCGGCCTTGGTCTCGCGAAGGTCGAGCTCGCCCGGCTCGGGGACGAGCAGCTCGACCACATCCGCGCCCGCCTTCTTCATGCGATGGAAGCAGTCGAAGTGGTCGCGCGTGAACGGGCGCGCATAGAACATCGAAATAACACCGATGGCGTTCTCAGTCTCAATCATGATTTCACCGCGCCGGCCGTGAGCCCACCCACGAGCCGCTTTTGCACCACAAGGAAAAGAAGTGTCACAGGCAAGGCAATCAACGTGCCGCCTGCCGTCAGAAGGCCCCACTGGACCGTGAATTCACCGATGAAGAGCTGCAGCGCCACCGTCACGGTCCTGACAGCCTGCCCCGAGAGCATCATCGCGAAGAGATATTCGTTCCAGGACGTAATGAAGATGTAAATTCCCGCCGTGATCAGGCCGGGCAGAATGAGCGGCAACACGACAAGCCGGATCGTCTCCATCCGAGTTGCGCCATCGATCATGGCAGCTTCATCAAGGTCTTTCGGGATGGCGTTGAAGTAGCTCGTCAGCATCCAGATCGCAAAGGGTATCGAGAATGTCGAATGTCCGATGATGACGCCGAGATAGGTATCGATCAGCCCCAGATTCCGCATCATCAGGAAGAGCGGAATGATGAGCAGGACGATCGGGAACATGTTGATGACCAGGAAACCGGTCATAAGGCCGGTGCGCGCCCGGAAGCGGAACCGTGAAAACGCATAGGCTGCAGGAACCGCGACCCCGAGCCCGAGGACGACCGCTCCCGTCGCAATGACGAGGCTGTTGAAGAGGCTTCCGGCGAAAGAGGTTCGGGCGATCAGGTCGCGATAATGGTCGAGCGTCGCGTTCTTCGGCAGATACTGGACGGGGAAGACTGCGAGTTCGGCCTGCGGCTTGATCGAGGTCAGGATCATCCAGACATAAGGCGCGATGGCGAAGACTACGATCAGGAGGATCGGTATCTCGACTTCGATGAGCCTGCGTGTATAGGAGCGGCGTTCGATCATCGCGACAGGTCCCGCGAGGCGCGCCGGACATAGGCCCAGACGACGGCCATGAGCAAAAACGTGAGGATCAGGGCAAGCGCGGCGCCATAGCCGAATTCCATGCCCGTATAGGCCCTGATGAAGGCATAGAGCGGCAATGTGTGGGTGTCGTATCCCGGGCCGCCGCCGGTCATCACCAGGATGACGTCGAGCGAATTCGCCACCCAGATCGTGCGCAGCAGGAGTGCCGTTGCGATGACGTCGGCAATGGACGGCAGGGTGATCGAGAACAATTGTTGTCGGGGCGTTGCGCCATCGATTTCCGCGGCCTCGTAGAGCTCCTGCGGGACGGTCTGCAGGCCGGCAAGGATCGTCACCGCGAAGAACGGAAACCCCTGCCAGATGAGGGCAAACATGATGGCGTAGAGGGCGGTCGACGGATTGGCGAGCCACGCGATCGGCGTCTCGATGACCCCGAAGCGCAGCAGCGCGTCATTGATCACGCCAACATTGAAATCATACATCCAGGTCCACATCAGCCCGATGATCACGCTGGGAAGCGCCCAGGGAATGATGACGAGCGAGCGGGCGAGGCTGCGCCACCAGAAGCTCTGGTTGAGGAGCAGCGCGGTCCCGAGCCCGAGCAGAAACTGCAGGCCGACGACACCGACGATCCAGATGAAAGAATGGCCGAGCGAAATCCAGAACACCTCGTCGCCGAGGATCGCTCTGAAGTTTCCGAGCCCGATGAAGCGCGTGTCATCGGGGGCGTAGAGAAGGTAATCGTGCAGGCTGAGCCAAAATGTCTGAAGAACAGGAACCAGAACAACGGCGGCCGTCACCAGCAATGCGGGAAGCAGAAACCAGAACGGGGTGAAGTTGCGCCGCGATGGCGGCGCAACCGTGTGAGGATAAGACGACGTAATACTCGCCATGGGACTCGTCAGCCGTGGAAGTGCTGTTCGATGGCCTTCATCATATCATCGGGCGAGATCTGCCCGGTGAGCGCGCGCTGCATGTTGGTCGGCCAGATGCGGCCGATGAAATCGGGCGTCTTCGGGCTGTCCGGCAGCGGACCGGCGATCGACACCGACGCGCGGCTTGCGTCGACGAAGCGCTGCGGCACCCAGTCGGCATTGGCCTTCGACGAAACCGGCAGCTGGCCCGTGAGCTTCGTCAGCGCCGTATTGTTCTCGGCCGTCGACAGGAAGCTGATCCAGCGGAACGTCGCTTCCTTCGCCTTGCTCGCCGCAAAGATCGCGTTGGATTCGTCGCCGAAATAGGTCCAGCCCTTGCCGTCGGGACCGACCGGCACACGCTTCGCGGAGACCTTGTCGCCCAGCGCCGCCTGAATTTCGGCCGCGGAACCGACGTGGTGGATCATCATGCCCGTCCGCCCGGCTTTAAAGGCGTCGACGATCTGCCGGAAGCTGTCGGTCGGAGCGGAGGCCGGCACGATCTTGTCCTTCGTCGCGAGATCGACATAGAACCGGTTGGCCGCGAGCGCCTTCTCGGTCACCATGCCGCCCTTGTCGAAGCTCGCGCCGCCACCAAGGACGAACGGCCCCCAGTTGTCGAAGCCGCCGGCGCCGCCGCGCATGCCGAAGCCCGCGACGTCGCCCTTGGTCAAGGCCTTGGCGACGGCCTGGAAGTCCTGGAACGTCTCGGGCGCCTTCAGGCCGGCTTGCTGCAGCAGGTCCTGACGGTAATACAGATAAATCACGACATATTGCAGAGGCAGATAGTACTTCTGCTGCGACCCGCCGCCGACGATTTTCCAAATATTGTCGTCGATATCGGTCCGCGCGTTCCATTTCGCGAGGAACGGGTCCAGCGGCTCAAGCGCCTTCATCGAATGCAGGCGCGCTGCCCAGGACAGGCGCACCATGGCGCTGTCGGGCGCATTGCCGGCGACGAGGGCGGCAAAGAGCCGGGTCTGATAGTCATTGCCGCCGCCCCACGGGATCGCCTCGGCCTGGATCTTGATCCCCGGGTTTTCCTTCTCGAATTTGGCAACGAGGTCGGCGGGAGAGTTCTGCGGGTTATCGAAATGATACCACCAGCGCACGGTCGTCGGCGCCTGCGCGATCGCCGGCGCGGCGAGGGTAGAGGCGAGCGGTGCGCCGACGGCCGCGGCACCCACGAGTTTCAGGAAATCTCTGCGTTCCATGTGTTTTCTCTCCCAGGATATTGTTCTTCGATTGCCGGGCGATCTCAGCTTCGCCCAACCGTCCCCTCCGGCGCCCCCGCCGATTTTTTGGGCGGAAACGCCGCGCCTTCCTGTCTCAGCATGTCAGCGCGCCTTGCCACCGCAGGCTCTCAACGGCGCTCGTCATCCTCTCTGACATGAACCAGCCTTGCCGCCGCCCCTCCTTCGCAGAGCAGAACGGAAGAGGCCATGACGACTATCTGACCGCGTCCGACGGCTCGTCTTCGAGCACGATCGTATCGATATGCAGGCCGAGTTCATCGGCAAGCCCCTTTCCGTCGCGCGCAGCAAGCCGATCAATCAAGATGTCGTGGCGCCGCGCCGTCTCGTCGAGAGATCGGCGATGGCGCGGCGCCCACAGCTTGGACCGATGGGTATGCATGATGCACCGCGCGAGGATCTGCTCGAGCGCCTCGAGCTGCGAGAGCCTGAAGATCGCAAGATGAAAATCCTTGTCCGCCTCGATGAGCTGGAACTCATCGCCGGCGTCCGCGGCTTCGTTCATCGTCTCGCGAATGGCCATGATCGCATCGAGCGAGCGCGCGTCGACATTCCGGGTCGCGCGCTCCGCGCCGCGCATCTCGAGGCGCCGCCGCAGCGCCAGCATTTCCTCCGCCTCCTCGTCTTCCAGGCGCGTGACAACAGTGCCGCGGCGCCCGGTGCGAATGACCAGCCCATCTTCCTGCAGGCGCAGCAAGGCCTCCCGTATCGTGCCCTGACTGCAGCCGATCTCATGCGCGAGACCGAGTTCGGTCAGCACGGACATCGGCTTGAGCTCGTTCAGCATGATCCGCCGCTTGACGATTCCGTAAACGTGATCGGCTGGACGGATGAGTTTAACGGCTGAGCTGTTCATCATTATAGATATCGATAATGACATCGAGAACGATCGTCAAGCTGAGTCATCGCGGGACGCGTGCGAAGAAGCGCGACCGCGTCCCCTTTGCGGGAGCTGAAAATGCGCGCCGGAAAAAGACGAGCGTCCGAAAGCGGGAGCGCAGATTGCCGGGCCGCCGTGCTACCCCCCCCCGGGGGGGGGGGGGGGGGGGGGGGGGGCAGATGCGCTCACGCCTGGACGCGGGCGCGGACGATCGTGAGGACGGTTTCGAGATGATCCCGGATCGCCGCCTCGGCGCGGGCGGCGTCGCGGGCGACGAGGGCATCGGCGATGGCGACATGCTGCTTTTGCAGTTGAACCACCTCGGCAGCGTTACCGGCGGGTGCAAGCTCGCTGTCGGAATATTCGTAGAATTCCTCGATGAGGTTAGCGAGACGCGTGCTCGCCGACAGTTCACCGAGATGGAGGTGGAACTTCCGGTCGAGATTGGCGCGCTGCTGTACCGCCATCGTCGGCAAGGCCTTCAGAATGCTCTGGCATTCCGCGCGAAAGGCGGCCAGCTCCGCATCGCTTGCCCGCATGCAGATCAGCCGCGCCGCAGCGCCTTCAAGGCTTTGGCGCAGCACGATGACTTCCGAGAGCTTCGAGCTGGTGTCCTCCACCACGACGCCACCGCCGGGCAGGCGACGCACGAGCCCTTCCAGCTCGAGCTTTGAAATGGCCTCGCGCACCGGGGTGCGACTGACATTCAGGAGTTTCGCGATGGCTGTCTCGACGAGCCTGGACTGGACGGCAAAGCGCCCCTGCAAGATGGCGCGCCGCAGCTCCCGGTGGACATGCTTGACCACCGGCTCGCGTTGCACAGCTTGCAAAAGCTCGATCTCGCCATTCATTGAGAGCCGAACCCCACTCCTTCGTCAGCATCATGAAAAGCCATAGCTTCCCCTGCCGTCATCGGCCAGCCCCAAAATTGCGTCGCCGCGCGCCCTGCCATCGCGATCATCCCCGCGATGACAGTTTCTGAATGAGGGCGACGAGCCATAACCCGAGAACGGAGATCAGTGTCATCAAGGTGGATACGGCCGCAATGGTCGGATCGATGATCTGCTGAACATTCACCCAGATCTGCCGCGGCAAGGTCGGCGCGGTCAGCTTGGTCAAAAACAGGCTGAGGATGATATCGTCGAAGGACGCGATGAAGGCGAACAAGGCTGCGCTGATGATCGCCGGGCGCAACATGGGAAAGGTGACATGGCGCAGTGCGGAGAGCGGCGAGGCGCCGAGCCCGCGCGCCGCCCATTCCAGCCGCCTGTCGAAACTGTAGAGCGCTGCCGAAATGATCATGACGACATAGGGCATGGCGATCAGCGTATGGGCCGCGACGAGCCCGAAGGTCGTCCCGAGGATCCGCATGCGGACATACAGAAAATAAAGGCCCACGGCGATGATGATCTTCGGGATGATCAGCGGGCTCATCAGGAAGATGCGAACCGCGTTCTTTCCGGGGAAGCTCGAGCGCACGAGCGCCACCGAAACCATGAAGCCCAGCACGAGGGA
Source organism: Chelatococcus asaccharovorans (assembly GCF_003201475.1). Taxonomy (GTDB): domain Bacteria; phylum Pseudomonadota; class Alphaproteobacteria; order Rhizobiales; family Beijerinckiaceae; genus Chelatococcus; species Chelatococcus asaccharovorans. The sequence goes on from NZ_QJJK01000012.1 coordinate 146,734, forward strand.
GAGGATCGCCGTCAAGGTGGCTACCAGAAAGCTGATGCGCGTCGCGGTCATCCACATGGGGTTCGAGACATAGGCCTCATACCAGCGCAGCGAAAAGCCCTGTGGCGGAAACTCCATGATGTCGCCGGGCGAGAACGAGACGACGACGATCACGACGATCGGCGCGAAGAGGATGGCGAGAACCGTGATCGAGAAGGCCGCCAGAAGAATACTGACGGGCGATCGGCGCGAGGGCGCCAGGGTCATGCGTTGCGTGCTCATCGCGCACCTCCCCACATCTTGTCGAAATCGACGTAACGGTTGGCAAAGATCTGGATGGCGACAGAAACGACGAGCAGGATCATCGACAAGGCAGCTGCCAGTGTCCAGTCCAACGCTTCGTTGATCTGCAACGCGATGACGAGCGGCAGGGTCGTCTGGTCCGGACCGCCGAGCAAGGCCGGCGTGATATACATTCCGACAGCCAGCATGAAGACAAGAAAGCTGCCCGCGAATACACCAGGCTTCGTCAAGGGGACGAAGATCGCAAAGAACGCGCGTAACGGTGAAGCTCCGAGATTCCGCGCTGCAAGCATCAGGTTGCGGTCGATATTGTTCATCACACTGAACAGACACAGGATCATATACGGCAGCAAATAATAGGTCAGGCCGACGAGAACGGCCGTATGCGTGCCGAGGAAGGGCATGGGCTCATCGATCCAGCCGAAGCTTATCAGGGTCGTGTTCACAAGCCCTTGCCGGCCGAGAATGACAAGCCAGGCATAGGTGCGCACCAGCCCGCTGCTCCAGAACGGGATGAGCACGAAAGCCATGAGCACGACGGTCCATGTCTTGTTGAGCCCGACGAGCCAATAGGCCACGGGATAGCCGATGCCCAAGGTCAAGACGAGGGTCACCACGCCGATGACCATCGTATAGCCAAGAACCCACCAGTACACGGGCTCACTGAAGAATTCGGCATAACCGGCAAACGTAAAGCCATCACTCCATATGCTGCTCCACAGCATTTGCAGAAGTGGCCAACCGAAGAAAACGACATAGAAGACGGCCGCCGGTGCCATGAGCCAGGGAAAGCGCCCGGCGAGGCGCCTGGGCCCTCGGCCGGCCGCCGCAGGGATCGGGAAGGTGGTATCCGTCATCGGTTGCTCAACCTCATGGAGATCCGGCACGCCGGGGCAGAAACCCCGGCCCGGCTGCACCCGCCGACATCACGCAAGACCATGGTTTGGATTGCCGCTCTATTTTGCTTGGATGGTCTAATACGAACCTGCGTGATCTCTGCCCTTCCGGCGTTGCGCGGGCTTCGCCGGAAGGTCCATTTTCGACTACGCGATCTCGAATGTGCACATACTGGACACGTCCGCTGAGTTGCTTCAGCGGACCGCCAGCCGCGCCCAACCCTTCGCGATATCGGGGCGAGACTTGCTCAGGAACACCGTATCGATGGGACGCCCGAGGGCCACCGTCTCCGGATTGCCGGGCAGGAGTTTGGCGACCTCCGGCGATATGAACTTATAGGCGTCGACGTTGATCGGCCCGTAATTGGTGGGCGCGGCGATCTTCGCAAGGACTTCGGGCTGGCACACATAAGCCAGGAACTTCATCGCATTATCCTTGTTAGGCGCACCCTTCGGGATCGCGAAGAAGTTCGGGAAGGTGAGATGCTGGTTCCAGTTGATCGCAACAGGCCGACCGGCTGCGACCAAAGGCCCGACACGGCCGTTGGGGATGATCACCATGTCGGCCTCGCCGTCGGCAAGGTATTGTGCGACCTGCGCATAGCCATCGGCGAAGATCATCGCGCTGCCGAGCGACTTGATCTTGTCGAAGGCTGCATTCAGATCGAACGGATAGAGCTTCGCAAGGTCACCATTGATTGCGAGCGTGGCCTGCTCGACCGGCGGACGGGTCGCGCCGATCGAGGCGCGCTTGCCCGGGAAGGCCTCGACGTTCCAGAAGTCCGCCCATGTCTTGGGAGCCTTGTCCTGCGGAACCTTGCTCGTGTTATAGGCCATGACCATAGCCCATTGGATGGTAGGCAGGGCAAAGGCCTTCTTCATGTCAGCCGGGATCCCGGCCTGACAGGACGCGGGAATCTTCGACCAATCGATCTTCTCGAGAAGTCCGGCCTCAGCCAGTGCGGTCATCGTATCCGCAGAGATATCGACGACATCCGCTTCGACATTGCCGGACTCGATCATGACCTTGAGCTTGGCGAAATTATAGCCGGAGGCCTCGGAAACCTTGACGCCGCTCTGTTCCGCGAAAGGCTTGAACCATTCTTTGCTCTGCGCGTCCTGATAGCTGCCGCCCAGCGAGAGAACGACCAGTTCGCCGGCGTTCTTATCCTGCGCGACCGCGGCCCCCGCCCCGACCAGCGCAACAGTCACGGAGAGGGCGGCCAAGCTCCGCTTGAGCCGGCCCGAAATCTGACGTCCTTGCAACATGCGAAATCTCCTCTGGATTGTATTTTTTGGATCAGCGAAATTGCGTCGTTCTCGGCTGCATCCTCTTTCAAGTCTGCAGTATGACACTATCGGTCGTTTTCCATCCCACCATCAGTTCATCGCCTTCGACAATTGGCATGCCGATGCCGCGATTCGGGCGTTTGACCTTCACTTCCACGCCTTCCGCGATGCGAACCCTGTAAAGGGAGGAATCGCCTAAATAGATCTCGCCGGTTATGCGTCCGGGAACCTTGTTGGGGAGCGGATCATCGGCCTTGCACAGCCGCAACCGTTCCGGCCGCAGGAAGATGACGGCGGAAGACCCGGCCGGTGCATCCGTCGGCGCGATCGCGACGGAGTGACCGGAGATGAGTTCGCATCGGCGCGCCTCCCCCTGGTCGCCGAGACGGCACGGGATGAAATTCGACTCGCCGATGAAATTGGCAACGAAGCGGTTCTGCGGCCGCTCGTAGATGTCCCGCGGGCTGCCGTAGCTGGAAATGCGCCCGCCATCCATGACCGCGACGACGTCCGACATGGTCAGCGCCTCTTCCTGGTCATGGGTGACATAGATCACCGTCAGGCCAAGCTCGCGCTGGATACCCTTGATCTCTTCCTGCATCTGCAGGCGCAGTCGCCGGTCGAGCGCGCCGAGCGGTTCATCCATCAGCACGAGCGAGGGACTGAACACCATGGCGCGCGCCAGGGCCACACGCTGCTGCTGTCCGCCCGACAGCTGTTGCGGATAGCGCTTGGCCAAGGCCTCCAGCCCGACCAGCTTGACGAAGGTGGCTATCCGGTCCTCCGCTTCCGACCGGGCAACACCGCGCATCCGGAGCGGAAACCCGACATTCTCCCGCACGGTCATATGAGGAAACAGCGCGTAGCTCTGAAAGACCATGCCCATATCCCGCTTGTGGGCGGGTACGCGCGTCACCGAACGGCCGTTCACGAGAATTTCGCCAGCGGTCGGGTCGACGAAACCGGCTATCATCATCAATGTCGTCGTCTTGCCGGAGCCGCTCGGTCCGAGCAAGGTGAGAAACTTGCCTGGCTCCAGATCGAGCGAGACGCCGAGCACGGCGCCACTGCCATCGTAGTATTTCTCGAGGTCGCGTAGGGAAAGGCTTGCACCCTGCGGCATTTCACCCTCGTCATTCCTGGTCTTCGAACAGATGCGCAGCGCGTATTAGCTTCACGCCACAGCTGACGACGGCTCACGGGCGATGCCGAGATCGGCCCAGGTCTTGGGCTTGTCGACGAGCGCGCCATATTTCTGTTTCGGCGCGTAGTGCCCTGCAACGTCGGCATCGGCGACGAGGCGCAGCAACTGCGATGCCCGCGTATGCAGCGAGGCGGTACGCACGTCCCGCCACAAGCGCTCGAGCGGAGCCGTCTTGAAGAGCGCGCGCGTGCCGACCATGTCGAACACCTTGGTGATGACGTGGATCGCCGTCTCGCGAGCCGTGTGATGGGCACGCAGCGAGGCGAGCGCAGCGTCACCGAAGCGCTCCTGCTCCCACAGTGAGTTGGCAATGAGACAGGACCCGCGCGAGGCCTGGACCTCACCCGACAATTCGCCGAGCGTGACCATCAACCCTTCCTCGTTCTGCAGGAACGGCCGCGCCCTGAGCACCTCCAGCACATAGTCGAGCGCGCCCTGGGCCGCGCCGAGCAGGTGGAACGCCTGCGACAGCTCGAGGGTATAGGGATCCTTCTGCACGAAATCGCCGGGTTCGCCCAGAACGTTGTCCCAGGGGATGAAGACATTGTCGAGCTTGGCGCTCCAGCTCACGGAGCTGCGCAGCCCGATGATATCGTCCCAGCCGTGGCGGGAGAAGGTGAGGCCGGGGCTGTCCTTCGTGACGATAGACAGGGTCAGCCCGTCGGTGGCGGCATTGGCCCCCGGGGCAATGCTCCAGTAGAGCATATAGTCCGCGACCGGCGCATTGGAGCAGAAGTGCTTCGCGGCATTGGCCAGGAAGCCGCCCTTTACCGGCGCCATCTCGGCCTGGAAGATCAGCTTCCGCGTCGCATCCTTGGCAGCCGTCTGCTCTTGGTGGTTCACCTCGCTGCCAAGGGAGCCCATGATGGCGCCCTTGGTGACGACATCGCCCAGAATGCGGCGCTTCTGCTCGTCGTTGCCGAGGCGCGCGACCGCACCGCACTGGTGATAGTGAATGATGAGATCCCAGCCGGTCGCGGCACAAGCGCGTGAGACCTGCTCGGTCACCAGGTAAGCCGTCAGATGTGCGTTGCCGGTGGCAGGCCCCTCCCCGCCGAACTGCCGCGGCACAGCAAGGTTCAAGATTCCCGCCTCACGCAGCAGCGCAAATGTCTCGGTCGGAAACGCCGCCGCCTCATCGTCACGGCGCGACGCTTTCGCAATGTCCGGCGCGAGAGAACTGGCAATATCGACCCAGCGCTGTTGCTCTGCGGTGAGGGTGAAAGCCATGACACATCCCTTTCGATAGCGGCAGCTTGAGCCCGCCTTGTAAGGCGCTGGCTTCAGGGAAGCGCGCCGGTTTACTGCATGCAGAATGCAGCACTTTGCGACCAAGTCAAACCTGAAATGCACGGATTCTGTGCGAAAGCGGTGAGGCAAATGCCCATGAATGCGGCGATCTGCGCGCAGGCCAAGTCATCGCCTTGGCATTGCAGGTCTTTTCAAGCTTGCCGTGTGATGTTCCCGCGCGAAAATTCGGCAATACGATTTAGAGCATATTCGGTGAACTCCGGTTCACCGAATATGCTCTAGGCCTTTGTTTTTACGCATTTTCTTCACGCGAACCGATGTCCACTTCGCTCGAAAATGCTCTAGAGCAAAAATCGACGAGCAAATTCACCGGCTTAGATGGTATCAGACGATTCCATCTAAGCCGGATTTGCTCGAGGAGAAGCGCATAGGCTTCCTGCCCGCGGCGGAAATTGTCCAGGCGCAGAAATTCGTCCGGCGCATGGAAGTTCTCGTCCGGCAGGCCGAAGCCGTAGATCACCGTATAGGCATCGAGTTCCCGGCGAAAAAGATCGAGGATCGGAATGGAGCCGCCCGAGCGGGTGTAATAGGGCTCGCGCCCGTAGAGCGTGACAAGAACATCGCGCGCGGCCCGATTAGCGGGATGATCCATGGGAATGAGATAAGGCGAGGCGGCATTGGGCAGGATATTGACGGTGATCTCAATACCATTGAGCCGCTGGCTTTCGAGATGGCGCTTGACGGCCAGCGCGACCGTCTCCGGCGCTTGATCCGGCACCAGCCGACAGGTGACCGCCGCGCGCGCCGACGACGGAATGATCGTCTTCACGCCAGGTCCGGTATAGCCTCCCGTGATGCCATTGATCTCGAAGGTCGGCCGTATCCCGATGCGTTCGCGGGTCGTGAACCCGACCTCCCCCGCCAGCGCCGACACCCCGATCGCGCGGCGATAACGGGCTTCGTCGAAGGGAATGGCCGCGAGCCGGCGCCGCTCGTCATCGCTCGGCGCGCGCACATCGTCATAGAAGCCGGGGATCGTCACCCGGCCGGATGCATCGTGGATACTTGCAAGGAGGGCGACGAGCGCGTGGACCGGATTGGCGACCGCGCCGCCATAGAGGCCTGCGTGAAGGTCTGTCGCAGGCCCCTGGGCCACGACTTCGAGAGCACAGATACCGCGCAGCCCGACACGGAGATCCGCCTCGGTTGCGCTCCACTGCCAGCCATCGGCACTGATCGCCATGTCGCAGGCGAGACGCGTGCGATGAAGGGCCACGAAATCCGGCAGATCAGGACTGAGGATTTCTTCCTGGCCTTCGAACAGCACTTTCACATTCACGGGCAGGCGCCCGTGCGTCTTCAGCAATGCCTCCAGCGCCAGAATAGGCGCCAGCATATTGCCCTTGTCGTCGGAAGCCCCGCGCGCATAGATGCGTCCATCCCGGATCGTCGGGGAGAACGGCGGATCGGTCCAGGCCTCGACGGGATCCACGGGCTGCACGTCGAAATGCCCGTAGATCAGCACCGTAGGCTGGCCGGGCGCGCCAAGCCAATCCCCATAGACCATCGGATAGCGCCCGGCGCGGAGCACCTCGACATCGGCGAGGCCAGCGGCTTGTAGCCTCGCCGCGACCCAAGCCGCGGCGCGATCGACGTCCGGCAGATGGGCCGGATCGGCGGAGATGCTCGGGATACGCAGGAAGTCCTTGAGATCCTCGACAAAGGAGGCCTGTCGCTCCTCGAGATAGTCCCGCCAATCCGCCATCGCTATCCCCCCTCAGGCTGCGCCGTCGAGCTGGCGCTGGAGCACGAGGCTGTCGCGCAGCACCCAGCTCTCCTGGATCTGGCCATCGGCCACCCGGTAGATCCCGATGCCCGGAACGGTTACCGCACGGCCCGTCGCCGCGCGCCCCTGAAACTCGCCCTGATGGGTCGCTAGCATCGTGTAACGGACGACGACCTTCTCGCCGTCAACGAGGACGTCATCCAGCGTGAAGCGCACGTCCGGAAAGGCCGACACGAGCGAATCATAGTTCTTGTGGATACCGGCCGGACCTGCGAGCACGCCGCGGGCACCCGCGTGATTGAGGTATCCGGGGGCGAACAGACTGTCGATGGCATCGGGCTGACGCTTGTCCCAGACCACATCATAATAGTTGAGGACGACGGCGCGGGGTGAAGCGGGTTCGTTCATGGGAAACTCCGGAAGAAAGTGGACGACGATCTTGGACGCGCTTGACAATCGAGAGGCGCCGGTTCCAGATTAAACACACTGCATGCAGCATGCCATAGCCAATTCGCGATGATTGCCCCTCAATCCGGCTTTAAGGGCAGCCGTCGTTCCGCCGCGAAAGTGCGTCCATGTCCGACCTGTTCTCCACGCGCCGCGACCGTGCGCGCAGGGCCCTGCGATCCGCCGATATCGACCTGCTGCTTTTGGGGCCCGGGCCAGGTTTTCGCTATTTCGCGGGGAAAAACGCGATCGCCACCGAGCGCTTCGTCGCGCTCGCGATCGGCGCCGACGGCCGCGACCGGATTTTCACGCCACGCTTGCAGGCGCCGCTTTATGCAGGCATCGCCGGCGTGGACATCGCGATCTGGGACGAGGCCGAGAATCCGCTGGAGCATGTCGCGCTCGTCGCACAGGAGGCCGCCGCCAGGACCGTTGCGGTCAATCCCGAGTTCTGGAGCGGTTTTCTTCTCGCGCTCAAGGCGCTCCTGCCTGACATCGCGCTCCGTAGCGGCGCCTCGGTCATCGACGGTCAGCGCCGCACCAAGGGCGCGGAGGAAATCGCGGCGTTAGAGGCTGCGGCTGCGCGCATCGATGCCGTATGGGCCCGGTTCTGCGCGACGACACCCTCCATGCTCGGCCGCACGGAACTGGAGCTCAGGGCCGATATCGACCGGCTCATGCGGCAGGAGGGTTTCAGCGAGGTCAGCTGGGTCGATGTCGGGGCCGGCGCCAATGGCGCCTCGCCGCTGCACCACGGCAGCGATCATGTGATCCGCGCCGGGGAGCCGGTGGTCTTCGATTTCGCCGGCTGCTTCGACGGCTACTACGGCGATATCTGCCGCGTCGCGGTTTCCGGCGAACCAAGCCCCGAATTTCAGGCCATTTATGACATCGTCCACGACGCGCAGGAGGCGGCGTTCCGGGCCGTGCGTCCGGGTGTTCCCGCTGAGGAGATCGATGCGATCGCGCGGCGGATCATCAGCGACAAGGGGTTCGGATCCTACTTTACCCATCGCCTCGGCCACGGTATCGGCCTCGCGGCCCATGAGGAACCCTATATCGTGGCGGGCAATGCGACGCCGCTCGCGGCGGGAATGGTTTTCTCCAATGAACCCGGCATCTACATTCCGGAGCGCTGGGGCGTTCGCATCGAAGATATCGTTGTCGTCACGGATGACGGCGCCCGGCGCCTGACCCAATCTCCCCGCCATCTCGTTCGCCTCGGCTGAGCCACCGGAAGTATCGCCATGTCCACACCTAAGGTCTTCGCTTTTCCGCTCGAAGAATATGCCGCGCGCGTGGCAGTCCTACGCGAACGCATGAAGGATGTGGGCGCCGATGTGCTCATCATCGATGAATTCGAGCACCTTGCCTATTTCACCGGACATATTCCGACCGCCGCCATGTACCAGTGCTGCCTGATGCCTGCAGCCGGCGAGCCGGTGATGATCGTGCGCTCCCTCGACGGTCCTATGCTCGAAGAAATGAGCTGGACCAAAGATCATATTCTCTTCGATGACGGGGACGATCCGATCGCGATCGTCATCGCCGAATTGAAACGCCGCGGCTTCGGGAAAAGCCGCATTGCGGTGGAAACCGACTCTCACATTCTTCTTCCCAAACGCCTCAAGGCGTTCAAGGCGGCCCTTGATGAGGCGACTTTCATCGATTTCGGTGGCCATATGTGGGAGCAGCGGCTGCGGAAATCGCCCCGCGAGATCGACTATCTCCGGCGCTGCGCCGGCATCTGCGACGTCGCGACGCTTGCCGGTGCAGAGGCATCGCGCGCCGGCGTGCCCGAACGTGAGGTCGCGGCCGCCATCACGAGCGCTGCCCTGAAAGCCGGAGCCGATAATACGCGGCTTCTCCTGATGCAGTCCGGTCCCCGCTCCAGCACCCTGCATGGCGGCCTGGGCAACCGCATCCTGGCCAATGGCGATATCGTCCATATCGAGATGGTGCCGCATCTGCGCGGCTATACCGCGCGCTCCATGCGCCCCGTCTCGGTCGGCGCCCCCAGCGCGCGACAGCGAGAGGCCGCGCAGGCTCTCATCAGCCTCCAGGATGCGCAGTTCCAGGCCATGCGGCCGGGCGCTCATGCCGGTGAAGTCGACGCCATTCTGCGCGAGGGCGTCCTGAAGGCAGGCCTGCGCGACAGCTACACCAACATCACGGGCTACACCCTCGGGCTCGTGACGATCCCACGCACCAGCGATTTCACGCGCGTCTTCCTGGCCAATTCGGCGTGGCGCCTCGAAGAGGGCATGGTGTTTCACATGTATACCTGGGCCGAGGGAATGGCGTTCAGTGAAACCATGCTGGTCACCGCGACCGGCGCCGAACGACTGACGCAGATCGACAGAAAGCTCTTTATTTCCTAGTGATCGGCTTGCGCAGGCCGGCAGCCGAGAGCCCGAAACAGGGCGTCTTTGAGAGCGCATGGAGCACCGACATGCCCGACATTTCGTTCCCCCCATTTGACAGTGCAAGCTTCCGCCGGGCGCTTGGGCATTATGCAACGGGTGTCGCAGTCATCACGGGCCTCGGCGACAAGGATGAGCGCTTCGGACTGACGGTCAGCTCCTTCAACTCCGTCTCGCTCGACCCGCCGCTTGTCCTTTTCAGCATCGATCGCGCGGCACGCAGCCTCCCCCTGCTCCTGGCGGCCGAAGGTTATGCCGTCAATATCCTGTGCCGGAACCAGGACCACCTGTCGAACCGCTTCGCGCGATATGGTGGAGACAAATGGACCTCTGTCGAACACACACACGGCCATGCACAGGCGCCTCTCCTGCCAGATACGCTGGCTCATTTCGAATGTGTCCATTACGCGCATTACGATGGCGGAGATCATGTGATCTGCGTCGGACGGGTGCTGACATTTTCCTGGAACGAGGCGGAGCGCCCCCTCATCTTCTTCCGCGGGGCCTATCGCGACCTTCATCTGGAGGCGTGACGGCTGGCGCAGAGCCTCCGTATTCCAACTGCAGGTCGGCCGTTGGCGCGCGAAACGCGACGGCCACCTGCGTTCGACGCCTGCCGCGCCTGTGGACAACCGGCGATGAGGCCAGCGCAACCCGTGACGCCGATATTGTTCTTCTTGTTGTTCCCTCGCAACATCTTCGCGCCATTGCCGCGCAACTGCGCGGATTATTGCCGGCGCAGGCGACGGTCGTCATCTGTTCAAAGGGCGTGGAACAGGATACGGGGGCTTTGCTCTCGGTGGTGGTCGAGGAGGAGTTGCCGGATCACGCTATAGCGGTTCTCTCCGGCCCCACATTCGCCGCCGAAGTCGCCGCGGGAATGCCATCGGCCGTGACCATTGCATCATCGGATGCAGCCCTCAATCCTGCCCGCTCCCAGGCGGCGCGGGTCGCCAGGGCGCTCGGCACAAAGACGTTCCGCCCCTATGTGTCGGACGACGTGATCGGGGTCGAGGTCAGTGGCGCGGTCAAGAACGTGCTCGCCATCGCGAGTGGAATTGCAACGGGATTGGGCTTTGGCGCCAACACGCGAGCGGCGCTGGTCAGCCGCGGTCTCCACGAAATCCAGGGGTTGAGTGCAGCGCTCGGCGGCCGCCGCGAAACAGTCACCGGATTGTCGGGTGTGGGCGACCTCACCTTGACCTGCTCGAGCGAGCAGTCCCGCAACATGCGTTTCGGCATGGCTCTTGCCACCGGTCGCTCGGCGGCGGATGTCTTCGAGGGCCGGCCCGTCGTCGTCGAAGGCGCAGACAATGCCGTCTCCGTCACCAATCTCGCCCGCCGGCACGCGATCGATATGCCGATCTGCGAGGCCGTTCGCGCCATCGTCGTGGACCGCCTTCCCATTCCCGATGTGATGAATGCGCTGTTGCAGCGCCCCTTCAAGGATGAGCGGGCGGATCTTGGTCTGTCTATTTCTCACAGTATCAGCCGGAATGCTGCCAAGTCCATGGCCGGGATCTGAGGCATGCGGGGCAATCTTGAATGCCGGCGTTGGCTTTCACATTCCACGCTACGCGGTAAGTTTCGTGTCCACGGCGCGCAGTCTCAAGGATGTGGAGATTGTGGAGGAGACCCCGGTGGAGGAGAGCCTGACGCCATGCGGGGCGGCCCTCTCGGAGCCGGTGATGCCGACGCGCCTGCGCCACCGCGGCCATGAGATCCAGATCGATGCGTTTCCGGTGGGCGCCAACGCGTCTTACATTCGCGCGCTCTGCCAGCGCGACCTCACGCGGCAGCGCGAGGAGGCGATCCGCAAGGATCTCGACGGAAAGCGCTTCATCATCTCCGTGGGGCGTACCGACTACACCAAGGGAACGCGGGATATGCTGCTCGCCTTCGAGCGGCTTCTGGAGCGGCGGCCGGAACTCCTGGGCACCATCCAGCTCCTCGTGACATCCGTGTCGTCAAACCCCGGCATGAGCGTCTATCGCAACGTACAGCGCGAGATCGAGCAGATCGCCGGCCGCATCAACGGCCGTTTCGCCACCCTCTCCGGTCAGCCGCTGCTGCTGTTCACGCGCGCGCTGCCCTTCGAGGAACTCGTCGCCTATTATCGGTGCGCGGACGTCTGCTGGATCACGCCGCTGCGCGACGGCCTCAATCTCGTCGCCAAGGAATATGTGGCGGCGCGGCTTGGCATGGGCGGGGCGCTCGTGCTGTCCGAATTCACCGGCGCTGCGGTCGAGTTGTCCAGCGCGGTCCTGACAAACCCCTATTCGACCCGCGCCATGGACGCCGCCATCGACGAGGCGCTCGACATGCCGAAGGATGAGCAGTTGCGGCGGATGGACGTCATGTGGGAGAGCGTCGAGAAATACGACTCGGCCCACTGGGCGAAACACATCGTAAGCCGCTTCGCATTGCCCCTGAAGACTATCGATCCCACCCGCATAGCCGCCGAGTAGACGGCGCAGGTCAAGTGTCCGGGCTGAGGTGTCCGGGCTGAGGTCTTCGGGCTTCCGTTTTTGCTTGCGCCAGGATCCGCGTCCTGGGCGTCGAGCGTCACCGACAATCGGCGGGAAACCGTTTCGCGGATAGACCGTTAACGTTGCGGGGGAAACCTTGCAGGAGAGATATCCGGCGTCTCGACTTCGATAAGGGAGCAACGCGACGATGCCCGCCGCCATCAAGCCTGCTCTCGTGACGCAACTTCTGGCCAGGGGCGTGTTCGTGCTGATCCTTGCCGTGATCCTGACTGTCGCGTTGTTTCCCTTGTATTACGCCTTCGTCTCGTCGTTTCGCACTGGTACGGAGCTCTTCGTCCCGCGGCTGTGGCCGGAGCGCTTTGACCTCACGAACTACACGCTGATCTTCCAGCGCAAGATTGTGACAGGTCTCACGGCCGGTGCCGTCAAGGGATGATGCCAGTCGTCGCGACGACCATGTTGGCCCTACCCGAGGCGTGCCAGCAGCCGCTCGGCGCGCAGAAGATGGGGGCGGTCGAGCATTTCGCCGTCGACGCCCGTCACACCCGCATCGGGATTGGCGCGAAAAGCCGCGACGACCGCCCGTGCCCGCTGAACCGCCTCCGCCGACGGCGTGAACGCCGCGTTGATGACAGGCACCTGCGCCGGGTGGATGGCCATCTTGGCGACGAAACCATCGCGGCACGCCTCGCGGCATTCCGCTTCGAGCCCCGTGAGGTCGCGGAAATTGGTATAGACCGCATCGATGGCATCGACGGATGCGGCAGCCGCGGCAAACAGCGTTAGCGAGCGGGCAAGCCGGTAAGGCTCCGTATAGGCACCGCGCGCGTCACGGTTGGTCTCCGCCCCGACATCAGCGGACAGATCCTCGCCGCCCCAGGTGAGCCCCATCAGCCGCCCGCCGGCTTCGGCATAGGTGCCGAGCCCGAAGATGCCGCGCGCACTCTCGGCTGCAAGCGCCAGAATACGGGTGGCGCCATCGGACGCGCCCGCGCGCGCCTCCCAGACTGCAAGTTTGGCCCCGAGGCGAGCGACGTCTGCGCCACCCGAAGCCTTCGGCAGCACGATGCCGTCGGGCATTGCCATCATCACGCCGGCAAGGTCCGCATCGGTCAGCCCGGTCTCGAGCGCGTTGACCCGCACATAGAGCCGCGGGCGCTCGGCCTCCGCGGTCGCTTCGGCAAGAAAGGCTGAGACCGTGCGCCGGGCGCCGTCCTTCGCGGCGGGCGCGACGGCATCCTCCAGGTCGAGCAGGAGGGCGTCCGCCCCTGCGGTGAGCGCCTTTTCGAGCTTGCGCGGCGAATCCCCGGGGACGAAGAGCAATGACCGCATGGTTCAGGCCTTCATCGTGCTATTGCGCTTGCGCATGAAGGCTTGCCGTACGCATTCGGCGACAAGGGCGTCGTCCTGCTTGTAGGCCCGGTGGATGAGCGTGACGATGCCGGCATCCGGCCGCGATCGCGATTCGCGCTTGGATGCGACCTCCGTCGTGACATGGACCGTGTCGCCCTCGAAGAGCGGGGTTGGAAACTTCACATCCGTCATCCCGAGATTGGCAATCGTCGTGCCGACGGTGGTGTCGTTCACGGAAATGCCGACCATGAGGCCGAGGGTGAAAAACGAGTTCATGAGCGGCCTGCCCCATTCCGTCTCGGTCGCGCAGAAATGGGCGTCGATGTGGAGTGGCTGCGGGTTCAGCGTCATATTCGAGAACAGCATGTTGTCCATCTGCGTCACGGTACGCGTCAGACGGTGCCTGATGACGGTGCCGACGACGAAATCCTCGAAATAGAGTCCACCGCGGGGATGGGGCTGCGGCTGCGCTTCGGACATGCATCGGCTCCAGGCTGGGTTGGCCGGTAAAGACGAGCATCAGACCGCTTGCCCGCGCCGGCACGGCTGCGACGCAGGCAGTATGCCACGGCCTGCGCCATCAGGCATGCCGCATAGGGCTTTCATCGGCAATACCGGCGGCCGCACCCGGGTTTGCCGAGGATCAGATCGGCAAAGACCTCAGTTCGGCGACGGCCGTCATGACACCCCGCAATTCGGCGAGCCCTTTGAGACGGCCGACGGCCGAGTAGCCGGGGAAGGAACCCTTGCCGACATCGTCCAGGAGCTCGTGGCCGTGGTCCGGACGGAAGGGCAGCCGCCAGCGCGGGTCACCGGCATCCAGGCGGCGCTTCTGTTCGGCGAGCAAGGTGGCGATGACCGCCACCATATCCGTGTCCCCGCCCAGGTGATCCGCCTCCATGAAGGAGCCGTCCGGCTCCTTGGCGACGTTGCGCAGATGGACGAAATGGGTCCGGCTGGCGAACTGCCGCGCGATCGCCGGCACGTCATTCTGCACGCCGGCGCCAAGCGAGCCGGTGCACAGCGTGATGCCATTGGCGACCGAATCGACGGCCGCGGTGATGAAGGCGAGATCCTCGGCGCCGGAGACGATGCGCGGCAGGCCCATCAGCGGGCGCGGCGGGTCATCGGGGTGGATCGCCATGCGGATACCGAGTTCCTCGGCCAGCGGGACCACCGCGCGCAGGAAGCGAACGAGATTGGACCTGAGCCCCTCGGCATCGATGTCCCTGTAACGCTCGAGCATCCTGCGCAACGCGGGAATGTCGTAACGGTCGAAAGCACCGGGCAGGCCCGCCATGATGCTTGCGAGCAGCGTCTCCTTCTCGGTGTCCGTCGCCGTGGCGAACCAGTTGCGCGCGCGGACCAGCACATCCGCGGAATGGTCCGCTTCAGCGCCTGGACGCTCCAGCATGAAGCAATCGAAGGCGGCATATTCATGGGCATTGAAACGCAGCGCCCGGCCGCCGCCCGGCAGCGGATGGGCCAATTCCGTCCGCGTCCAATCCACGACCGGCATGAAATTGTAACAGATCGTCTTCACGCCGCAGGCCGCGAGATTGCGCATGGACTGGCGGTAGTTCTCGAACAGCGGCGTGAGATCCCCCTCCCCGAGCTTGATGCGCTCGTGGATCGGCAGGCTTTCGACGACATTCCAGTGGAGCCCGAGGGATGGATCCGCGGCAATCTCCGCCTGCCGCGCCTCGATCGCCTCAACCGTCCAGACCTCACCATAGGGGATCTGGTGCAGAGCGGTCACGACACCACGCGCGCCCGCCTGACGGATGGCATGCAAGGGGACGACATCACCCGGGCCGAACCAACGCCAGCTTTGTTCCATATGCTTCCCGCCCATGTCTTTCTGCGTCGATCCGGCCTGTGGCCGTTCCCGTCCCGTGGTGCCAAGGCGTCCCCCCGGAACATCGGATATAAGCGCCCGAACCTCCTTCCGTATAGAGGCGACTGTCCGCCGGGACTGAAATGGCGGTCAACACAAGGCCCAATGCCTGTCGGAGCCGCACCTCGCCCGCCGATTCGCCCTCATGATCTGCGCCTCCGGTTCCCGCGCCCCGCGAAAAGCGCATGTCCAGGTGCCGGCAGGCGCGCCTGTTGGACCTCATCCGATGGGCGAGTTCCTCTGGAGATGCATCGACCGGTACAGGCCTTTCCAGGGCCGGCGATTGCGCGGCGCGGGAAGACGCCGATGCCGACACCGGCCTCCTTTACGTCTCGTTAACGATTGAAGGCGCTTCCTCGTAGCCAATGAGGTGCGCGGCGGGAGAACCTCTCGCCCCCGTGAGAAGAGCGTGGGCCGGCTCCACAACTCTTCGACAGTGAAAGGACGACCGGCAACCCTGGAGGACGAGATGAGCGACTGGCGCTTTGCCACCCCTGTTCGCCTGACGTTTGGCCCCTCGCAGCAGCGCACGATCACAAATGCCTGGGAGGCCGTGGAGCTGCTCCTCAGGGATTGGCCCGGGCGCCGCGATCACAGGTACAAGGTCGCTCTCCTCGCTTGCCAGGATGCGCTGGAAGGTTTTCGCTCCGGCCGCCTTGCGCGCAAGGCCCTGGTGCGCGCCGCCAAGATGGCCGGCTTCGGCGTGTCATCCACGTAGGTTGCCGCGCACAAGCCGCGGCCGGCGTGGGATGCATCTGCGGGCCGTGGCTTATCCCGACAGGGCTTCAGGCCATGTTCGGCAGCATGGACTTGGTGACCTCATGGCGCAGAGGCGCGCCGGCGAGAAACCGCAGCGCCTCGTCAACCGCGGTCGCGCCCTGGCGCAGATAGGTCTCGTGGGTGTGCCCCGCGGCATGGGGGGCGAGGATCGCATTGGGAAGCGCGCGCAAGGGGCTGTCGTCGGCGAGGGGCTCCTTCTCATAGACGTCGAGCACGGCGGTGAAGCGTCCCTTCCGCAATTCGGCAATCAGCGCCTCCTCGTCGATCAGGGCGCCACGCGCCGTGTTGATGAAAAGCGCGCCGTCCTTGACCCGGGCAAGCTGGGCCGCGCCGATCATGTGACGCGTCTCGGGCAGAGACGGCACGTGCAGCGAAATGATATCGCTTTCGGCGAGGAGTTGATCGAGGCTGACCAGTTCAACGCCGAGCTCCGTGACGCGGGCGTCGTCGAGGAACGGATCGTGCATGAGGACCCGTGCACTAAAAGCCTTGAACTGCCGCACCATCATGCGGCCGATATAGCCTGCTCCCGCAAGCCCAACGGTCTGTTCGCCGAGGAGGCGGCCGAGCAGGCGCGAACGCAGCGCAAGCCATGGCTCCCTGGCGCGCATGCCTTCGGCGAGCTCGACAGGGTGACGCAGGGCATTGAACACCTGCGCCATCACGAATTCGGCGACGGCCTCGCCGATATGGACCGCTGAATGCGTGACGCGCAGCCTGTCGCTCTCGATCGCTGGGAAAGGAACGAGCTGACGAATGCTGCCGGCGGCATGTGCGACGAGTTGCAAGTCATCGCGCTGCGCCAGAACCGCCTCATCCAGCCGCGGCGTTCCCCAGCCCGTTATCGCCACCGTCGCGCCCTCCAGAAGCCCGGGCAAGGCGGCGGCCGACAGTTCACCGTCTGCCGGCGCCACGACGCGGGCCCGCGCTGACAGTTGCGCTTCCGCGCCGGGCGGAATGAGCTGCTTACGCATCTGCGGCGTGAGCAGGATGGCGACAGTCGGCTTCGCTGGTTCGGACATGGATCCATTTCCTCCTGGCACGCGAGCGTCGACCGCGCCGGCTCGCGTTGTTCGTTCTGCATAGCGAAAGGCGTGTCGTGATCGGCTAGAAGCCGACACCGCCATTGATCTGCGTGATCTCGCCGGTGATGTAGGAGGCCCGGTCGGATGCCAGGAACAAAACGGCGTCGGCCACATCCTGCGGCACGCCCTCGCGCCGCAATGGCGTGCGTTCGACGGATGCGGCACGTCCCTGGGGTGTGTTGAAAGTGTCATGGAACCGTGTGCCGATGAGGCCCGGCGCCACGCCATTCACGCGGATGCCGATCGGCCCCACCTCCTTCGCCAGCGCCCGCACGAAAGTCGCCACCGCCGCCTTGCTGGATGCATAGTGGGCGGCTCCCGGGCCACCGCCATCAAAAGCCGCCAGCGACGACATCATGACGATGGCGCCGCGGCCGCGTGGCTCCATCGACTTCAGCACGGCTTGCACGACAAGAAAGGTGCTGAAGACATTGACGGAATAGGCTTCCTGCCAGAGTTCCAGACTCGAGTCCACACAGCGCGCCCGGCGCAGAAGCCCGCCGGCATTGGCAAACAGGACATCGACCGGCCCGAGCTCGCGTTCCGTCCTGGCGACGATCGCGGCGACTTCGTCCGGCTTGCTCATATCAGCTTTGAAGCCGCGCGCGACCTGTCCGTTCGCAGCGCATTCCGCCTCCAGCGCGCGGGCCTCCGCCTCGCTGGTGATATAGGTGAACGCGACCTGGGCGCCCGCCTGCGCGAAGGCCCGCGTCGTGGCGCCACCGATCCCGGAGGCTCCACCCGAAATCAGGACGACCTTCCCAGAAAAATCCATCAGTTTCTTCCCTAGTTCGCGTTCGCGTCTTGCCGATAGGAGCGAAGACTGCGTTTTACGGTCGATGAATTGGGCTTCGCACCCATGAGGACGCCTTTGCGGCGGCGCTCACCGTTGGCTCGGTCCGATATGCAATTCGGCCACATGCGCCCTGGGCGGCAGCCGCAAGACGAACAGGCACGCCGCGGCAACGTCTTCCGGCCGCAGGGCCGATGCGCGTGCCTCCGGCGTCACGGGCGTCGGCCGGCGATCGAGAAGCGGCGTGTCGGTCATGCCCGGGAGGATCGCCGTGGCGCGAATGCCATTCTGCCATTCCTCCTCCATAAGCGCGTGGGTCAAGGACAGCACGCCCGCCTTGGTGGCCTGGTAGGCCGCGCCGGATTTGTCCGGCTTCCGTGCGGCTGTCGATGCAATATGAATGATCAATCCGTTCTCGCGCGCGCGCATGAGGGGCAGAAAGATCTTGGACAAATTGAACGCGGCCGTCAGGTTGCTGTCGATCATCTGTTGCCAGCTCTCCGTCGTCAGTTGATCGAAGGCGCGCTCGGGAATGTTCGTGCCCACGGAATTGACCAGAGTGTCGACCTGGCTCAGATCCGTCCCGGCGGTGGCCTCCGCCAAGGCCGTGGCATCCGATGCATCGGCGACGAGCGTGCGGATGCTACACCCGGGCGCGGCCTCGCGGGCCAAGGTCGCAGTAATATCGAGCCCGGCCTTGTTGCGTCCGAGCAGGATAAGAGCGGCGCCCGCGCGTGCTGCGGCGATGGCGATCGCGCGCCCCATACCGCTGCTTGCGCCGGCGATGAAGACCTCGCGCCCTTCCAAATCGTGACCCATCTTCCGTCCTCCCTGATCCTTGCCACCGTGTCTTGCCGCCGTGTCTTGCCGCCTTGTCTTGCCGCGTGATGTCCGGCGGGCCTACGTCCGGATTGGTGCGGTCGACCCCCTGACGATCAGCTGCGGGGGCACGTGGATGAAAGCCTCGTCGACGGGGATCTCGTCGCCCTCGACGCGGCGGATCAACAGCCCGACGATCTGTTCCGCCATGGCCAGCACCGGCTGACGGATGGTGGTCAGCGGCGGGTAAACGATTTCCGCCATGGCGATGTCATCGAAGCCGACGATCGAAACATCATCCGGCACGCGGTAGCCGAGATCACGCGCACCGGCATAGGCGCCGAGCGCGTACATATCGTTGCCGCAAATCACCGCCGTTGGCGGGTTATCGCGGCTCAAGAGCTCGCGAATGCCGATCCGGCCGAGTTCCGAGCCCTCCATATCGCCGAAGCCGATGACCCCGCCGCCCTGCCAGCGCAGATCCTCCGGCAGCTCCAGCCTGGCACGCGCGAGCGCCGCACGGACGCCGCTGACACGGTCGATACGGCTGTTCGTCTTGATCGGGCCCGTCACCACCCCAATACGCTTGTGGCCGAGACCGATCAGATGCTGGGCGACGAGCATGCCGCTGAGGTGCTGGTCGACGCTGACACTGCAGGCGACACCGTTCTGCTCGACCTCGGCGACGCGCTGGTCAAAAGCCGCGATCTTCAACCCGCGCCGGATGAGGTCGCGCAGGTGATCGAAATTGAGCGGCGACGAACCGAGGATCACCCCCGTGACGCCCGAGCCAAGCAATGTCTCGGCATAGCGCGCCTCGACATCGCGATCGCGTTCCGCGTTGCAGATCAGCAGCCGGTATTGGTGGTTGCGGGCCGCACGCTCGACATGATGGGCGACCGCGCCCCAGAACGGATTGGCGGCCGATGGAATGATCAGGCCGAGCGTCGTGTTCTGGCCCGATTTCAGCTGCCGTGCGGCACTGTTGGGCGTGTATTTCAGGCTCTCGATGGCGTCCAGGACGCGCTGCCGCGTTTCGGGGCGCATCTTGTTGCCACGACCATTGATCACGTTGGACACGGTGCTGGCCGAAACGCCGGCGACCTTCGCCACATCGTGAATTCCAGTCATGTCCCACCGTGTCCGGATCATGCAACAGTTTACTGCAACGATTTACCGATAGGATTGAATGAGCCATTTGTCAAACCCAGAGCCCAGGCGTCGAAGAAATTACGAAAGCCTGAAATCGTCACTATTCGACGGGTTGACGGCCCTTTCGTTTTGGTGTTTCGTTGCACTAATGACGATCGATAACGATGATCGACCGAACGACGATCCACGAAAAGACGACCGCTTAGAGGTCCACATACCCGGAGGAAAACCATGTCGGTGCATTTGAACCGGCGCGCCCTGTTGCGCCATGGCGCGACCATGATGGGTGGCGCCGCTCTATCCAGCTTACCGCTCGCCTCCAGTTTCGCTCAGGACAAGGTTCGCGTCCGCTTCGCCGGCTATGTGGAATCGCAGGAGCAGCTCACGCAGACGCTCGCTGTTCTCAAGCTTTACACGCAGAAACATCCGAATGTCGAAATCATTCCCGAGTTCACCAATTTCGGGGCGTTCACGGACAAGATCGCGACCGAGACCGCGGGTGGAAATGCGCCCGATATGTTCAGCGTCAACGTCGACCTGCTCGCGGAATACGCGCGAAGGGGCGTGACTACACCGCTCGACAGCTATATTCCGAACCCGATAAACCTTTCCGACTATCTGCAGAGCGCAGTGAATGCGGCGAAGTTCGATGGCAAGCAGTTTGCGATCCCGAACGATGCGATTGGCCCTGCCATCATCACCAACGCAAGTGCGTTCGAGAAGGCAGGCATCACGCTTCCGCCCGAGATGTGGACCTGGGAAGAGCTGGCCGAGACGGCGAGCGCCTTCAACAAAGCCTTGGGGCCGCGTTTCTGGGGCGTCGAAGATGCCGGCGGAAACTATATCCCCTGCGACATTTTCTTGCGGTCACGCGGAAAATCCATGTTCACCCAGGATCATCGCCTCGGCTTTGCGCCGGAGGATATGGAGGCCTGGTACGCCTATTGGCAAAAGCTCCGCGAGACGCGCGGCACCCCGCCCGGCGACGTGCAGGCGCTGGCGGGCAACGACGATCCGAGCACTTCGGGCATTGTTGCCGGCCGCGCCGCGATGAATATCACGCTGACGGACAGCTTTGCCGGCTTCCAGGCGCTGACGCAGGACAACCTCATCTTGCATATGATGCCGAACGGGTTCCGCGGCGGAGAGATGAAACAGCGGCATTATTGCTATGCCGGCAATTCAACCACGGTCTCGGCGAAATCACCCAACCAGAAGCATGTCATCGACATCATCCGCTTCATGCATTTCGACCCCGAGGGTGCGAAGACCTACTATGTCGGCAGCGGCATGATCCCATGCTCGAAGGCAGGGCGCGACGCTTTCGCAGCGACCGGCTCGGAGGCCGATCGCAAGATCATCGCCTATCTCGACGTCCTGCAGAAGGAGCCGGCACCGCCGCGCTATCCCGGCGTCCCTGGCATGACGGGAATGCTGACCCGCGCCAACGAAGGCGTTGCCTTCGGCAAGCTCACGCCAAAGCAGGCGGCGGAGCAATTCATCAGAGAGGTCAGCGCACGGCTGAAGAAATAGCGGGGAACCGTTCCAGAAACCGATCGTCGAAACGCTCGACCACCCTGTCTGCACGGCTCCAAACGGCAAACCGCAGTAGACATGTCCGGATGTGCGCCTGGCACGGATGCCGCGGTGGCTTATCAAAGCCACCGCCCCAATTCTCGTAGGGATGAGCAACCATGAGCATGATCGCGCAGGAGAAGCTACCGGTTTCCGCGACGCGACGGCCCGCCCACCGTCAACGCGCGGCAGTCGGCATCAACGCGAACAACAATGCGGCCGCCTTCCTGTTTCTATCGCCGTGGATTCTCGGCATGGTATGCCTGACGCTTGGACCCATCCTGGCCTCGTTCTACCTGTCCCTGACAAGCTATGACATGTTCACGGCACCCCAGTGGATCGGCCTGGACAATTACGTGAAGATGGCTTTCGAGGATAGCCGTTACTATCAATCCCTCAAGGTCACCTTCACCTATGTCTTTCTTTCGGTGCCGCTCAAGCTCGCTTTTGCATTGGGCATCGCGATGCTGCTGAACCGCGGCTTGCGCGGGCTCGGTTTCTATCGCTCCGTGTTCTACCTGCCCTCCCTGCTTGGCGGCAGCGTCGCCGTCGCCATCATGTGGCGGCAGGTCTTTTCCTATGACGGGATCATCAACCAGATCCTGCTGAAATTCGGCATCGACGGCCCAAGCTGGATTACCAGCACCGACTACGCCCTCTACACATTGGTCGCTCTCGCTGTCTGGCAGTTCGGATCGCCCATGGTGATCTTTCTCGCGGGCCTCAAGCAAATTCCACAAGACATCTATGATGCCGCAGAGGTCGATGGTGCCGGCTCGGTTCGCAAATTCGTGAGCATTACGCTTCCGCTGCTCACACCGATTATCTTCTTCAACTTCGTGATGCAGATCATCGGCGCATTTCAGGCCTTTACGCCGGCCTATATTATCAGCGGCGGCAAGGGCGGCCCCGCAGACGCGACGCTGTTCTATACCCTCTATCTCTACGAGCAGGCCTTCACCAATTTTCAGATGGGCTATGCCTCCGCAATGGCCTGGGTTCTGGTCGGCATCATCGGACTGGCCACCGCCATATCCTTTCTCTCAGCGCGTTACTGGGTGCATTACGGCGACGAACGCTGAGCCCGATGGAGTGACAGGATGACCAACGCCGCCACGACCTCACACCACGCCAGGAGCATCGCGATAAGCTGGCAGAGCCTGGCAATCCATGCCTGCCTCATCATCGGTGCGCTGGTGATGATCTATCCCTTGCTCTGGCTGGCGAGCAGCTCCGTGAAGCCGCCCAATCTCATCTTTTCCGATCTCAGCCTGTGGCCGGCACGTTTGAGGCTACAGAACTATGTGGATGGTTGGCGTGGTGCGGCCCTGCCCTTCAGCACGTTCTTCCTCAATTCCTTCATCATTTCCGGCTTTGCCGTGATCGGCAATGTGTTGGCCTGCAGCATGGTTGCCTACGCTTTCGCGCGTCTCAATTTCGCGCTCAAGAAGACCTTGTTCGCCTTGATGATGCTGACCATCATGATACCGCTGCACGCGACGCTCATTCCGCAATACGCATTGTTCTACAACCTCGGATGGGTCAATACATTTCTGCCGCTTATCGTACCGAAGTTTCTCGCGGTCGATGCCTTCTTCATCTTTCTGATGGTTCAGTTTATTCGCGGCATCCCGCGCGAGCTCGACGAAGCAGCGACGGTCGACGGTGCGGGTCCCATACGCATCTACTGGTCCATCATCCTGCCGTTACTTACGCCCGCTTTGGTCACGACGGCAGTTTTTTCTTTCATCTGGACCTACGAGGATTTCCTTTCGCCGCTGGTCTATTTGACGTCGATGGATAAGTACACGGTCCCGCAGGGCTTGAGCCTCCTGATGTCGTCGAAGGGCGCTTCCTCCTGGGGACCACTGCTTGCCATGTCTCTCTTGTCGCTGGTGCCACTCTTTCTGGTGTTCTTCATCTTCCAGCGGCGCCTGATCGAGGGTATCGCGGCCACAGGCCTCAAGGGTTAGAGCATTTCCGGCGAACTCCGGTTCACCGGAGATGCTCTACGTCTTTTTATCTACGCATTTTCTTCACGCGAACCGGCGTCCACTTCGCTCGAAAATGCTCTGGAGGAGATCGTTCATGTCCGCGTTTCCCATCATTGTCTTCACCAAGCCCTGGGTTTCAGAGACTTTGCCCGAGCTTGCCGACAAGATCGCCGCCGCCGGCCTTGATGGCGTGGAATTGGCGGTACGTCCGGGCTATCAGGTGACGCCGGAGACGGCCGCAGGCGGATTGCAGGAGGCGGCGCGCATATTTGCAGCGCGCGGATTGAAGATCGCCAGTATTGCCGGCAGCGCGGATGAAGCCATGATTGCCGCCTGCGGCGACGCGGGAATACCCTTGATCCGCGTGATGGCGCCGATCGACATGTCAATCGGATACCACCGCTCGATCGAGAACCATCAGCGTCGGTTCGATGCCGTACTGCCGGCGCTCCAGCGACACAAGGTCACGATCGGCGTGCAGAACCACTATGGCTTTTTTGTCGGGAGCAGCGCTGGCCTTCTCCATCTCCTTGGGAAATACGAGCCGCGCCATATCTGCGCGGTTCTTGACATGGCCCATTGTGCGCTCGACGGTGAGCCCGTGCCCATGGCCGTCGATATCATCAAGGACCATCTCCATGGTTTGGTGAATTTCAAGAGCGCCTACAGGGCTCGTGTCAACGGACCTGAAGATGAGGCTATATTCAAGGTCAAATGGACGACGCATCGCCACGGCGCCTATTCATGGGGTGAATTCGCGGATTGTCTGCGAGCGATCGGGTTCCACGGCACCTTGTGCCTTCCTGCAGAGTATTCCGATCCCGCCAGCGGAACCCAGCGCATGGGCGATGCGGTTCTCCCCTACCTGAAGAAAGACCTCGCCCATCTCAGCGCGTTGACGTCCGGCTGGTGACGGCCGCTCTCGGGCCAATCGCCTCCACCACCGTGGCAGCGGTCCCGCTTTACGATACCGCCCGTCTCATGTCATATTGATAGGACAAGTTACGCCGTTCGGCCGATCTGTCCCGGGGAATGACATGCTGACGAGAACGCTGGGCCGACCATGGCAGGGCCAATCGATGCCGAGAACGGCCTCAGGACGGTCGTCACTCGTGGAGCCATTGCCGCATCACATCAGCTGCGACGCGATCCACGTTTCGTTTCGGGCAGATCCGGCTGCGATCGCCGCTTTCCTCCCGCCGGGGCTGGAACCGCTGGAAACCGGCGACGGCTGGGCGATGATCGCGGAAATGGCCAAGGTCAGTGCGTCGGCGCCTGACCAGGCCTGGGAGAACCCCGCGCGGTCCACTTACAACGAAGGTGTCGTGGGATTTTATTGCAAGTTCGGCGACAAGGTCGGCCGCTATAGCGCGCTCGTCTGGGTGGATCGCGACTGGTCGATGGGCATGGGGCCGATCTTCGGCTGGTCGAAACGGCTGGCGCAGGTCGACCGCTCCCGCCTCCACGCGCACAACCCGGGCATGGTGAAAGCAGGCCCCGGTGCCGCCGCCGGTGGCACCGTGAGCCGGTACGGAGAAACGGTGCTGCGCCTGTCTGTCCAGGTTCCCGATGATGCCCAGCCCATGACCGCCTTGCCCGGGCATGCAGCGTCCACGTTCCTTTATCGCTACATTGCCAGCCCGAGCCCGGATGTCCCGGACATCGAGCAGCTCTTCGAGCTTGGCCTTGCGAATACATCGATGTCAACCGTCTGGCCCGGCATGGGAACTGTCAGTTTCGGAACAGCGGAGGACGAGGAGTTGTCCGTGCTGGGGGACGTCACCGTGACGGGGGGATACCTCTATCAGCGTGGCTGGACGACATCCGCCTCGGCCAGGTTACTCCATGACTATGGACAAGACGGGCGCTAGAAAAGCCCGGAGCCTCGCCTGTTACTGATGCACCTTCCAAGGAAACGCGTCGCGAACGAAGACCTGCTTCGTCACTATTCCTCAAGACCTTTCACGTCGTTTGCCAGGGATCGACGTCTGATAGCAGAAAGCATGGCAGATCTTCGTATCGAAATTAGGTTCGTACAACAACAAGAAGGGGATATATATGTCAAAGCTTGATCGGCGCACGTTCGTGAAAGCCACCATGGCCTGCGCGGCAGCAGGCCTCTTGCCCATGAGCGCTGAAGCCCAGTCACTGCAGAAGATCCGATATCTCACGCCATTCGGCTTCATCTTCGGCTTCTCGGAAGCGCTGTATGGCCGCACGGGGGGCTTCTTTGCAAAGGAAGGTCTGGATGTCGAGATTGAGGGTGGTCGCGGCTCGGCGATGGCCGTCCAGCAGGTCACGGCAGGTAATACGCTGATCTCGCGCACCGGCGGAACGGATCTCATCAAGGCTTACGCAAAAGATCCCTCCATCATTGCGGTGGGTGAGTGCTACCAGAAGGATATCTTTCACGTCATCAGCCTCGCGGACAAGCCGATCAAGCGTCCGGAGGACATGGCGGGCAAGACGATCGGCATCGTCTCGACCGGCGGCGCCACCGAAAATCTGCTCGATATGATGCTGGTGAGCAAGGGCGTTCCGGTCGCGGACGTGCGCCGCGAAGTCGTCGGCAATGCGCCGCCGGCCTTCGAGTTCATCAAGCTCGGACGCATCGACGCCTTCATTGCAACGAACGACACGCTGTTCTCGCTGCAATCCGACAAGCAGCCCGTCGCCTCATTTTCCGTAGACGAATTCGCGCCGTCTCCCGGGCAAGTCTACATGGTCTCCAAGCGAGCGCTTGACGCGCAGGCGGAGACGATCGCGAAATTCATGCGCGGTTGCTATGCGGCCATCGGCGACATGATCGCCAAGAGGGCCGACCTCGCCCCTGTCATCGCCTCGATGACGAGCGAATTCGATATCGTCGAAGCCAAGCGTCCCGACAAAGGCGTGACGGTGCTCGCCAATGCGGTTACCCAGACATTCGAGCCCGTCTATCGCGATAAGTTCGCCTCGAAGGAGGGACCGTGGGTTTCGGCGGTGGATCTCATGGTCAAGGCCAAGATCGTTCCGCCGCTCGATCCCAAGAGCCTTTATAACGACTCTGCACGAAAGCTGGCTTTCGGCTGAGAAACCTCTCCACGTCGGCCGCCATGGGTTCATGGCGGCCGACGTCCCGAAATTTATCTCTTGGTCAATCGATAGATGCGTTCGACATTGCCGCGCAGAAACTTCTCTCTGACGACGGACTTCAAGTCGAGCGCGGCGATCTCGCGCAGTGTTCTGGCAAAATCGAGGACAGGGAAGTCCGTGCCGAAGATGACCTTGTCCTGGCCGTAGCTGTTGAGATAGTTGACGAACGCCTGTGGCCAGTATTTCGGACTATGGGCGTCCGCGCCAATGAATACATTCGGATGTTTCCAGGCCATGGCGATCATCTCCTCCACCCAGGGAATACCGACATGGATGCCGATGAGGCGCAATTCGGGGAAATCGCAGGCAACGGCGTCGAGCGTGATCGGCCGGCCGACGCTGCGGGTGCGATGCTCGGGGGCGTAGATCATGGACTGCCCAACCTGGAGCTGGTAGGGCACGTCGAGTTCGACGCATTTGGCATAGAAGGGATAGTATTTGGCATGATCCGGCGCGAGATCGAACCAATGCGGATAGCAATGCGCGCCGATGAACCCATCATCGCGGACGGCGCGCTCGAGTTGTCGCACTCCCTCCATCCCCTCATAGGGATCGACGCCGGCGAGTCCATAAAAGCGATCCGGATAGCGCTCGACGGCTCTGGCGACAACCGCATAGGGCAGATGATAGCAGCCCGGCAGACCGACCCGGCCCGATTTCGGTGCAATGAGAAAGGCCTTCTCGATACCGGCGGCATCCATGCGGTCGATCGTCGCTTCGAGCGAGATTCCTTCCATCAGGCCCTGGTCGGCCTTCATCTTGCCGACAAAGAAGCCCGGGCCCCAATTGGGCCGGTGGGCAAGCGCCTCCGGCGTCCAGATATTCACAACGGCGTCGATCGCCTTGATGCTGCCTGACATTCCCGCGCCAATCCTTCCATGTTGGGATTGAGCCCCTTATACCCAGTCCTGAGGGTCCAGTTGCAATGAATCTTGCCTCCCTGCTGCAGTCTCATGCAAGAGGTCGACGCAGCCACCCGGCCATCGAACAAGATGGGATCGCAATATCCTACCATGAGGCGGCCGCGATCACCGGCCGCTATGCAGCCGTGCTTGCCCGTGAAGACATTCGATCAGGCGATCGGGTCGGTCTCTGCCTGCAGGATAGCGCAGACCACCTCCTGCTCCATTATGCGGTGGCCTGGCTTGGTGCGACCATCGTTCCGATCGACTATCGCTGGAAGGAGGCCGAGAAAGTCGCGGTCGCACAGGCCTTTGCCTGCAAGCTGGTCGTCGTCGAGCCGGCGGATGCAGCCATCTCCGCTCTTCCGGCGCTTGCGTTCTCGCCCCATTGGCGCGCGCAAACGGGCGACCTCCCAGAGCTTGTGGATGACGGCGGTCCGATCGTGCTGTCCCTGTCCTCGGGCACGACGGGCCGGCCGACCGGAGCACTGGTCTCCCACGCTCAACTGTATGAGCGCTTCATCAGCCAGTGGGTCGGCATGGGCTTCAACGCCAGCGACCGCTATCTCTTGGCCACACCACTCTATTTCGGCGGCGGCCGTTCCTTCGCCATGAGTACGCTCGCGGCCGGCGGCACGGTCGTTGTCTCCAGCACGCCGCTCAAGGCGGCCGATATCATAGCGACTGTTGCCGACGCCCGGATCACGTCGCTCTTCCTGGTGCCGACACAGATCGGGCGGATGCTGGAGAGCTGGGACGGGCCGGGGCTCGCGCTCCCCCATATCCGCTGCCTCGTCACAAGCGGCGCGGCCATGCGGCCGGGTGAACGCAAGCGCGTGATCGACCACCTGACGCCGATGCTGACCGACTACTATGCGACAAGCGAAGGCGGCGGTATCGCCGTGCTGCTGCCGCACGAGCAGCTGGACTTCGCGGACACGGTCGGGCGGCCCGCATTCCGGGTGGAGATCGAGGTGGTGGATCCCGATGGTGTCGCCCTATCCGAGGGTGACATCGGCATCCTGCGCTATCGCGGTCCCGGTGTGTCGACGCATCTTGTCGACGGCGAGGGGAAGGTCGTCTCCACCGCTCAGGGCGGATGGTTTGCGCCCGGCGATCTCGCTCAGCTTACCGCCACGGGACACGTACGCCTGGTCGGACGGATCAAGGACGTCATCATTCGCGGGGGCGTGAACATCTATCCGGCAGAGATCGAAGCCACGCTCGCGACCCATCCCGATATCATCGAAGCCAGCGTATTCGGCATGCCCGACAAGGACCTGGGCGAGGTCATCGCCACAGCTGTGGTTCTGCGCCAGGGTTCAGCGATCGAAGAGGATGATATCCGTGCTTATGTCAGGGACAGGCTCGCCATCTATAAGACGCCCCAACACGTCATTTTTACGGAAGAGCTCCCGCGTAATCCCAGCGGAAAGGTCGTGCGTGCAGAGCTCGCCTCCCTCCTCGATCGTCGGCGCTGACCCGCTTATTCGGCCAGACGTCGTGACAGCGATCAGCCTGCTGTAAGGCTGTCACCTTCTACGAGGTAAGGCAATATTTTCACGCGATCACCGGACCTGGCTCTCCGCCATTGTCTCTAT
Source organism: Chelatococcus asaccharovorans (assembly GCF_003201475.1). Classification (GTDB taxonomy): domain Bacteria; phylum Pseudomonadota; class Alphaproteobacteria; order Rhizobiales; family Beijerinckiaceae; genus Chelatococcus; species Chelatococcus asaccharovorans. The sequence goes on from NZ_QJJK01000012.1 coordinate 175,888, forward strand.
GAGATTTTAACATTTCGGGCCCTTCCGTCTGATCGAATTCATACAATCAGCCGTCTATATTGCAGAATGCGGCGGCAATGAACGTTCCGGCATTGCTGAGCGACGCAACGCCAGCCAAGGTAAGGAGCAATCCATGCAAGGGCGCGAGCTACATGATTTCCTCCATGGAACGAGTCTAGCCGAACGCAGACATGTACAACGTGAGATGGAAGCAGCCATTTCCCACCCATCGTCGGAAAACAACAATGATCTCGGCATATTCCTGAGGTTGGGTGTGGTCGTCGCAACGGCTTTCGTCGCCATGAGTTGCGCACTCTGGCTGACACAATAGGAGCAGATCCAGCGCGGGGGGCGGCCCGATGCTAGTTTTCAATTGCGTTCTGATCCGTCTTTATCGTTACCAGCACGCCATCGTCAGCGGCCGAGCGCAGCGGGCCTTCACGAACATCGGCGTATCGCGGCAGCGAAATCGAAGTGGCGATGATTTTAAAAACTGATGCGAAAATTCAACGACTTAGATGGCGATGACGATTCCATCTAAGCCGGATTTGCTCTTGCCTTGCGATACCTCGAGCTTGCGATGGCCGTCACCTGCGCGCGGTGTCAGGAAGGATCGGCAGAGGCTCCGCCCGGCCGACGATGAAGGCGTAGGAGAACGCGCCGAGAACCGCGAAGCCTGAAGCGACGGCGAAGGACGGCGTATAGTCGCCATGGAACTTGTCGAGCAGGAAGCCGAACATGAAGGGGCTGACGATGCCGGCGATGTTCGACGCGAAGTTCTGGATACCGCCGATCGACGCGACATGGTGCGAACTCGGCGCCACATCCGCCGGCAGGGACCAGATGCCGGTCGCGGCAACGGCGAGGCTGCTGTAGGAGATCGCCAGGAAGAAGAGCGCCATATAAACCGAGGACGCGAAGGCGGCCGGGAGGATCGCCGCCCCGCCGAGGAGCCCGCCCACCATCACGACCTTGCGCACGACGGTGACATTGGCGCCACCGCGGATCAGGCGGTCGGCATAGGCACCGGCGGCCCAGGCCGCGACGACGGCGGCGAGGCCCGGCAGCATGCCCAAGGTCCCGAGCTGTGTCAGGTTCAACCCGCGGGCATTCTTGAGATAATCCGGGAACCACGTCAGGAAGAAATAGATGACGAAGTTCAGGCAGAAGAAGCCGAGCATCATCCCCCAGACCGTGCGGTAGCGGAACAGCTGCGACCAGCGGATCTTGGCGGCCTCGCTGTTGTCGCTGGCTTCGCTGCGGCTGCCGTTTTCGGCGATATACTGGCGTTCCAGGTCGTTGGCCGCGGAATGCTCGCCGGGATCGCGATAATACCAGTACCAGATCCCCGCCCAGACGATGCCGACGGCACCCAGCACGACGAAGGAATAGTGCCAGGTCGTCAGGGCAATCAGGCTCGTCACGATCGGGAGCGACAGGACCGTGCCGACGCGGGAGCCGGAATCGATCACCGCGGTCGAGAAGGCGCGCTCGCCCACGGGAAACCAGCGCGACGCCGCTTTGGTGGCACTCGGATAGGCGGGCGCTTCACCGGCGCCGAGCATGAAGCGGAAGGCGAAGAAGCCCCAGAAACTGCGGGCGAGCGGCGTCAGCGCCGTGAAGATCGACCACCAGATCGCCGCGATGGTGAAAGCCCGGCGTGAGCCGACCTTGTCCGTAAACCATCCGGCAAACAGCATCATGCCGTCATAGGCCCAGAAGAACGCCCCGAGAATGAGGCCTTTTTCCGTGTTCGAGAGGTTGAGCTGCAGTTCTGCATCGATATAGGGCAGCGCCACGCTCATATTGGCCCTATCGAGATAATTGACGACGAGCCCGAAGAAACACAGCGTCAATATCACGTAGCGAACACGCGTGGCCCCGGCTGGCGCCCTGGCGCTGCCCCTGGCGGATGCGACATGTGTCATGGAAGCTCCCTTGAGTATTTTCGATGTCCCCCATCATCTGGGCGAGACCGGCTATTACCGATCGCGCGCGGTGCCTTGGAGCGAGGGAATTGATGCTGTTTCGGGCCCTGCCGACGCGGGACCGCTACGGGAGGTATCAGCCCCCGAAACGATAGTCCTTCAGGCTCTCCGGCTTCATTTCGATGGAGAAACCGGGCGCGGTGGGCGGCCTATAGGCAGCGTCGCGAATGATGCAGGGTTCCTTGAAGTGCTCGTGCAGATGGTCAACATATTCGATGACCCGCCCCTCGCGCGTGCCTGATACGCAGACGAAATCGATCATCGACAGGTGCTGGACATATTCGCACAAGCCGACGCCACCGGCGTGCGGACATACCGGCAGGCCGTATTTGGCGGCCATCAGCAGAATGGCCAGGATCTCATTCACGCCGCCAAGACGGCAGGCATCGATCTGCACCACATCGATGGCGCCGCGCATGATGAACTGCTTGAACATGATCCGGTTCTGGCACATCTCACCGGTCGCGACCTTGACCGGCGCGACCCCTTCACGGATCTTGCGGTGGCCTTCGATATCGTCGGGGCTCGTCGGCTCCTCGATGAACCAGGGCTTGGCGAAGGCCAATTCACGCACGTGTTCGATCGCCTCGCCGACCTCCCAGACCTGGTTGGCGTCGATCATCAGCTGACGATCCGGTCCGATGACGTCCCGGGCGATACGCAGGCGACGCTTGTCGTCGTCAAGGTCTCGCCCAACCTTCAGCTTCACATGGTTGAAGCCTTGGTCGATGGCCTCCTGACAGAGCCGCCGGAGCTTCTCATCGTCATAGCCGAGCCAACCGGCCGAGGTTGTATAGCAGGGGTAGCCCTCGCGCTCGAGGACCGCGATCCGCTCCGCCTTGCCGGCCTCCTTATCGCGCAGCATGGCCAAGGCTTCATCAGGCGTGATGCAGTCGGTGAGGTAGCGGAAGTCGATGGCGCGGACAAAGTCTTCCGGCGACATATCGCTCACGAGGCGCCAGACCGGCTTGCCGGCCATCTTGGCGATCAGGTCCCAAACGGCATTGACCACGGCCCCGGTCGCCAAATGGATCGCGCCCTTGTCCGGGCCGATCCAGCGCAATTGACTGTCCGACGTGATGTGACGCCAGAAGGCGCCGAGGTCGGCCCGAATGTCCTCGGCGGACAGCCCGACGACGAGATGGCGCATCGCTTCGATGGCGGCGCAGCAGATCTCGTTGCCGCGGCCGATCGTGAAGGTCAGTCCATGCCCTTCGAGGTCCGGTCGGTCGGTTTTCAGGATGACATAGGCGGCCGAATAGTCCGGATCCGGGTTCATCGCATCCGACCCGTCGAGATGCCGGGAGGTCGGAAAGCGAAGGTCGATCACCTCGATGTCGACGATCTTGGTCATGTCGAGTTCTCCGATGCGGCGACAGGCGCATAGGTCACGCGCAGATGCACAGCCCCCGACCGTCTGCGGCGCCGTGGCCGGACAGGCAGGTCAATTGCGTCCATGGGAGCTTCCAGCTCGCATCGCCGCCCGTGCGTGTTGCACACCGCGCAGCTTGGCCAGATGGTCGCGCCCGATTCCCCGACCGGTTTGATGATGAAGGTGCGTTTCCGAATTCTGGCGCATGACGCTGCCTCCCTCGTGAACGCGCTTTCTCATCGTTGACGGATCAAATATGAACATTGTATTCACCTGTCAACAAGAGACCACGCCGCACGGCGTGAATGGGGGAAATGCTGCATTGGCGAAATCTGCCGTCAATTCGTCCAGACTGTCGAGCCGGGAGGAGCTCTACCGCGCGCCCGCGCTCGACAAGGGCCTGGATATTCTGGAATTGCTCGCCTCCCGTTCCGGCGCGCTCACCCGCGCTGAAATCGTCAAGGAACTGGGCCGTGGTGCAAGCGAGATCTATCGCATGCTCGAGCGGCTCGTCGCGCGGGGGTATGTCTACCGGTCTGCGGAAGGGGATCGCTTCGCCCTGAGCATGAAACTCTTCGTGCTCGGCCAGCGCCATCCGCCGTTGCGCCGCCTTACGGCCCGCGCTGCGCCCATGATGGATGCATTCGCCTTGGAGGCGGGACAATCATGCCATCTCGTCGTGCGCGAGCGCGATGCCGCGGTCGTCGTGGCGAATGCGGCCGCCTCCGCCGACTGGGTCTTCACCGTCCGGGTCGGCACGCCGATTGATCTGCTGTCGACGAGTTCGGGACAGCTCCTCCTCGCCTTCCTGGCGGAGGAATGCCAATCCGAACTGATGGCCCACTGGAAGGGGACAGAGAAGGAAAGGGTATTCGCTCGCCTCGCGCCGCAACTCGCCCGCTATCGCGACGCTGGCTACCGCATCGACGAGAGCCAGCAGATTTTTGGCGTGAGCGATATCAGCGTGCCAATTCTGTCGGCGGAAGGCCACACGCTGGCCGTGCTCACCTGTCCCTACATCAGGCGGATGGCGGCGGAGGCCATCGACATGGAGCGCGCCCTTGCGCTCCTGCAGCGAGTGGCGCGCGAACTGACCGTATAGTGGGTCGGCCCGAATGCTGATGTTTCCCGGCCCGGACGCAATCCGGGATGCGCCCGCACCTTCGCCCGCGTTTCAGGAGGCCCGTGAGGCGTCGCCCTGGCCGGTGGCGCAGAGCATGATCATCTCGACCTTGAGATCGGGACTGGCCAGCGTCGCCTCGAAACAGGCACGCGCCGGCGGGGTGACATCGGACACCCACGCATCCCATACGGCGTTCACCGCATCCTTGTCGTCCATGGTGGCGACGATGATCGCGACGAACAAAAGCCTGTCCTTGCCGCTGCCGATCTCGGCGAGCCGGCCGTCGGCCTTCGCCAGGAGCTGGCGTGCCTGTTCCGCAGCGGGCAAAGCGCCGTCATAGGGCGCCTGCGGCGTCACCGCAAAATAGCCGACGCCGTTATGCGTGACGGCAAGGCTGGCGCGCGCGCCAACGCCGAAATGTTGGACCAGGCTGGATATGTCACGCGCTGCCGTCATGGCTTTCCTCTCCCAGCGGGCCGACACCGATGCTCCGCCTGTGCGCCCCCTCGTAACCCAGGGATGCGGCGCGCTCAAGCCAAGGCTTGCAGGAACGGCCTGCCAAACCCGTCAGCGCGCCCCGTTGCCGTAACCGAGCTTGCCTGACAATTCGCGCGCGCCTTCGACGACGATCTCAGCCAGCCGCTGTTGCTGCTCCTCATCAAAGCGGTATTTCGGGATCGCGATATTGAGAACGGTCGCGACCTTGCCGTGAAAGTCATAGGCCGCAGCTGCGACGCCACAGGATTCGAGCTCGTTCTCTTCGATATTAAGCGCATAGCCGGCACGCCGGATGCGGCCGATTTCAGTCGCCAGCGCGACAGGATCGACGATGGTGAAAGCGGTGTAGCGCTCGAGCGGCGCAGCCAGAACCGCGCGCACCTCATTGTCGGGCAGAAAGGCCAGAAACACCTTGCCCACGGCGGTGGAATGGGCCGATACCGCCTTGCCACGCCACGTGTAGTGAACGACGGTGCGCGTTCCGAGCACCTGTTCCACCATGACGGCTTCCCGCCCGTTCCAAAGCGCAAGGCTGACCGTCTCGCCTGTTGTGCTGGCGATACGTTCAAGCACAGGCCGGCCGATAGCGATGACGTCCATCGCCCCAAGCATCGGCCCGGCCAGCGCCACGACGCCGAGCCCCAGGCTGATCCGTCCATGGGACGCGTCCCGTTGGATGAAATGGTGATTTTCGAGAGTGCGGAGCAGGCGGGACACCGTGCTCTTATGCAGCCCGATCCGGCGGGCAAGCTCGTTGACTCCGAGCGGCTCGGCACTTGTCGCGAGCGTCTTCAGGAGCGAAAGCGCATGATCGACTGCGGCGATGCTCTGGAAGCCGCCCTGCGCGCTCTCGGTCTTCCGATTCAGGCTGCCCTCCATCGATGCCTCGCTTTTTTGCATGGCGGCGCTCAAAGTTACGTTGACATTCTTTTTAGCTGTAGTTTAGATTTATTGAAGACGCAACACTGTTGCGGCTGACGCAACACTTCAAGATACAACAGCGGTATCCTGTGATCTGCTGATAAAGTCGCGTTAGACGGGGATCATATTCTCTTTTGTAAAGCCGGCCCGGGAGGGTCGCCGCGCTGTCTTACTGAGACGTGATCACCCGCCGTGGTGGTTTTGAGGCGTATAGTTGGCCCGAATTTTCAATGCCATCGTCATTTCGATAGTCGAGCGTCCTTTGGCGGTGGCCATATCTTACTTGATGTAAAGCCGAACATTCACGCATCAACGTGACCAGTCTTGATGTATTGGACCCGCTCTATGGGTCCGGCCGTGCGAGCATCAGCCCAGTCGACGAGAGAGATGACGTTCGATGGACCTATTACTGCAGGTAATCGCCAATGGATTGACAGTCGGCGGCACCTATGCGCTAGGCGCCATCGGTGTTTCCCTCGTCTTCGGCGTACTGAATATTATCAATTTCGGCCAGGGCGCGTCATATACGGTTGCGGCCTATATCGCGATGGTACTCATGGTGAGCGCAGGCGCGCCCGTCGTGGTCGCGTTTGCTGGCGGCATTGTCGCGGCTTTTGTCGTCGGCTGGATTGTCGAGCGCATCGCCGTCCGGCCGCTCAGGGACCAGCCGCTGCTGATGTCCCTGATCACGACGATGGGCCTGGGGCTCATTATTGAAAACCTCGCTCATTTCATCTTTGGCCCGCAAACGCAGCCCCTGTCGCCAACCCTCACGGCCGACGTCTTCCAGCTCGGCATGATCACGGTGAGCACCTGGGAGCTCGTGACCCTCGCGGTCGTCGTCGCGGCCATCGCCTGCCTCCATTATGTTCTGCATCATACGGATTTCGGCACGGCGGTCCGTGCCGTCGCCGAGGACAGGCGCGCCGCCCAACTTCTCGGCATCGACGTCGATCGGCTCATCGTGGTCTCCTTCTGCATCGCATCGGCGATGGGGGGCGCCGCCGGCGTGCTCGGCGCGGCTCTCTATAATTCGATTTATCCCACAATGGGTTCGCTCAGCATGACGAAGGCCTTCGCAGCCTCGGTGCTGGGCGGAATGGAGCAGATCGCCGGCGCCATCGTCGGCGGCCTCCTGCTCGGCATCGCTGAATCCGTGACGAGCGTCTACCTGTCGTCGGCCTGGCGCGACGCCATCGCCTTCGGGCTTCTCGTCGCGGTTCTCGTCGTCAAGCCGACGGGACTGCTCGGCCGGCGTGGGCTCGACAAGGTGGAGCGGACGAACCTCAGCATCTTTCCGCTCCCCCCCGTGCCCAAGCTCGATCTGCGGCAGCCGCTGCTGGCGCTGCCCATTGCGATCGCGATCGCCCTGCCGCTCGTTGTCACCGATACCTACTACCTGCGCATCCTCACCATCATGGCGATGTCGGGCACGATCGCACTCAGCCTCAACCTCATTGCCGGCTTCGCAGGGCTCGTATCATTGGGACACGCCGCCTTCTACGGCTTCGGCGCCTATGCCACGGCCATTCTGAGCACGCGCTACGGCGTACCGACATGGATCAGCATGGGTATCGCCATCGCGGCGACCGGCGTTTTCGGGGCCTTGTTCGCCTGGCCGATGATGCGCCTGCGCGGCCACTATGTCGCCATGGGCACCTTCGGATTATCCGGCGTCGTCTGGATGGTCATGCTCAACTGGGTTGACCTGACACGCGGTCCCATGGGTATTCGCGCCATCCCAGCGCCCAGTTTCTTCGGAAGCGAGCTGCGTGGCGTCGGCTTCTACTATCTGATACTGGCGATCCTGGTCATTTCGACCTTTGTCGTGCTGGCGCTGCTCAATTCACCTTTCGGCCGCGCCTTGCGCGCCATGCGCGACGACGAACTCGGAATGGCGAGCGTCGGTGTCGACCCCCGTGTCATCAAGGCGAAGGTCTTCGTCGTTTCCGCCGCGATCGCCGGGGCCGCCGGCGCGTTCTGGGCGCATTACATCAGCTTCATCAGCCCGGACAGCTTCACCCCCGTCGCCTCCATCTCCTATCTGGCCATGGTCGTCCTCGGCGGTCTCGGCAGCGTACCCGGTGCCATTTTCGGCGGCGCGGTCCTGGCGGCCCTCCCCGAACTCCTGCGTTTTGCATCCGAATACAGGCTCGCGATCTACGGGCTCATCATGGTCCTCATCATTCTGTTCCGCACCCAGGGTCTATTGGGTCGGCGCCATGACATACCCTCCCGCAAGGCGCCTGTAGCGCGCCGCGCCGTTGTGAAGGAGGTCGGCTGATGCGGAACGCCCTTCTCGAAGTCACTGATCTCAGCCGCCGCTTCGGAGGTCTGACGGCAGTCGACGGGCTCAATTTCCACGTCAATGACGGCGAGATCGTCAGTATTATCGGCCCCAATGGCGCCGGCAAGACAACGGCGTTCAATCTGATCACCTGCATTTATCCCCCCTCCGCCGGCGCCATCTCTTTCGACGGCCTGAACCTGGTCGGGCTTCCCCTGCACCGGATCGCCGCAGCCGGGATCGGCCGGACCTTCCAGAACCTGCGCGTCTTCGCCAATCTCACGGCGCGCGAGAACATTCTGGTCGGGCTGACCCGACACGCGCGGGCCTCCTTTCTGGAGACCCTGTTCCATGGCGGCCGCTTTCGCGCCGAGGAGGAAGCGCTGGCGGCCGAGGCCGACCGTCTCGTCGCCCTGCTCGACCTGACCCCGGTGGCAGACCAGTTGGTGCGCAACCTCCCCTATGGCGATCAGCGGCGGGTCGAAATCGCCCGTGCCCTGGCGACCAAGCCCAAGATCCTGCTGCTGGACGAGCCCGCGGCGGGCATGACCCCGCCGGAGATCGAGGAACTGAACGGGATGATCCGGCGGCTCAGGGACGAACTGGGGAAAACCGTGCTCATGGTCGAGCATCACATGAGCCTGGTGATGGAAATTTCCGATCGCATCATCGTCATGGACCAGGGACGCAAGATCGCGGAAGGCACCCCCGACGAAGTCCGCAGCAACCCCCTCGTCATCAGCGCCTATCTCGGATCGGGGGTGGTCTAGCCATGTTGCTTGAAACCCGCGATCTTCATGTCTCCTATGGGCCGATCGTCGCCGTCCGCGGTGTCTCGCTGGCCATTCCCCAGGGCCAGATCGTCTCGATCGTCGGCGCCAATGGTGCCGGCAAGAGCACGATCGTACGCGCCATCTCGGGTGAGCTGGCACCGGCGCGCGGCGAGATCGTCTATCGGGGAAGCACCCTCACCGGCTTGCCGGCCTTCCAGGTCGCCCGCCGCGGTATCGTGCAATGCCCGGAGGGGCGGCGCGTCTTTGCAGGCCTGACCGTCATGGAGAACCTGCGGCTCGGCGCCTATGGCCGGGGTCAGCTCGCCCAGGCCGCCGAGACCCTGGAACGGATCTTCACGATCTTCCCGCGGCTCAAGGAACGTCGCACGCAGCTCGCCGGCACCTTGTCCGGCGGCGAGCAGCAGATGCTCGCCATCGGCCGGGCGATGATGGCCGCACCCGAGATCCTGCTTCTGGATGAACCCTCCCTGGGGCTGGCCCCCATTCTGGTTCAGACGATGTTCGAGGCCATTCGCGCCATCAATGCGGGCGGCACCTCGGTCCTCCTCATCGAGCAAAATGCCTTCATGGCCCTGAATATCGCCCATTACGCCTATGTGCTCCGGACTGGAACGGTCGTGGCCGAAGGCAAGGGCATGGACCTCCTGAAGGACGAAGACACCATCCGTGCGTACCTCGGCTGATATCGCGGCCCGGGCGTCCGCACAAAAAATGGAAATGACACGACAGATGGACACGACCCTTTCGATAGCGATCGACGTCGGCGGAACCTTCACCGATGTCGTGGGTATGACCGACAGCGGCGCGATGACGCTGATCAAGGTCCCGAGCACGCCGGCCAACCCCTCCCTCGGTGTCGTCGATGGCATGACGCGCCTCCTTGGCGGCACGGCGCTGACGCCCGCCAACGTCACGCGCTTCATCCATGGCACCACCGTCGCAACCAATGCCGTGGTCGAGCAGAAAGGCGCGGTCACCGGGCTCCTCACGACGGAAGGTTTCGAGGATGTGCTGGTGATCGGACGCCAGAAGCGCTCCGAACTCTACAATCTGTTCATTGACGCCGAGACGCCGGGCTTCCTGGCGCCGCGGCGACGGCGCATCGGCATCCGCGAACGCATCGCCGCCGACGGATCCGTTCTCAAGCCGCTCGACGAGGCAGGCGTGCGCGCTGCCGTGCGCGAACTCGTCGAAAGCCACGGCGTCGAGGTGATCTCGGTCTGCTACCTGTTCTCATTCCTGCATCCGGCCCATGAGCAGCGGACGAAGGCCATCATCGGCGAGATGTATCCCGATCTGCCGGTCTCGCTGTCCTCGGCGATCGATCCGACCTTTCGCGAATATGAACGGACGCTGGTGACGACCTTCGACGCCTATGTCCGTCCGAAGGTGGCCAATTACATCGACGCGCTGGAGGGCAAGCTCACGGAGACGGGCGTGCCGGCGCGGCTCGAAATCATGCAGTCGCGCGGCGGCATCGCGGCGGCGCGCAGTGCGGTCGAGCGGCCGGTGAGCCTCCTGCGATCCGGCCCCGCCGCTGGCGTCGTCGCGGCGCAGATGGTCGGCGAGCTCTGCGGTGAGAAAAACCTGATCTCCAATGATATCGGCGGGACGACCGCCGATATCGGCCTGGTCGTCGACGGCAAGCCGCTCACGTCGGCGGAAGGCAAGGTGCTCAAATATCCGCTGCGTATTCCGATGCTTGACGTCGTCTCCATTGGCGCCGGCGGCGGCAGCATCGCCTGGCTGGACGATGCCGCGAGCCTCCATGTCGGCCCCCAGAGCGCAGGCTCCGTCCCCGGCCCCGCCTGCTACGGCCAGGGCGGCAGCGAGCCGACCGTGACAGATGCGAGTATCGTGCTCGGCTATCTCAACGCCGACTATTTCGCCGGCGGCCATGTCAAGCTTGATGCCTCCGCCTCCCACCGCGTGATCGAGGCGATGGGCGCGAAGCTCGCCATGAGCAAGGTCCGCGTCGCGCATGGCATCCATACCATCCTCAACAACCGCATGGCCGACGAGATCCGTCTGCTCACCATCGCCCGCGGCTACGATCCGCGCGAGTTCGCGCTCATCGTGCTCGGCGGCGCCGGTCCCCTGCACGGCAGCGCCCTGGCGCGTGCCTTGCGCATCCCCCGCGTCATCGTGCCCTTCGCTCCTGGCGTGCTCTCGGCCTTCGGCCTTCTGGTCTCCGATATCGAGCACGACCATACGACGTCTTTCCGACAGCCGGCTTCCGGCTTGTCTCTGGCTGACCTGGCGGAGGCCTTCGACAAGCTGGACCGCGCCGGGCGCGAGCGCATGCGGCAGGAGAACATCGCCGATGCGCGTGTCGGCGTGCGCCGCTACGCCGAGATGCGCTACGTCGGCCAGTCGTATGAACTGGAGATCCCGATTACCGAAACCTTCGACGACGGGCTGATCGACGGTCTTATCGCCGCTTTTCACGAGCAGCATGAGCGCGTCTATCGGCAGCGCAATCCGGCGGCCGCCGTCGAGTTCGTCAACCTGCGCACCGTGCATTTCGCGACCGTGCCGAAGATCCGGCTTGAACCGCCGAAGCCCGGGCCCTCCTGGGAGAAGGCGCAGCACGGCGTCCGCTCCGTCTATCTGAGCGATCGTGACCGCCACGTCGATATTCCGGTCTACCGCCGCGGCCTGTTGCCGATCGGGGTCAAGCAGGCCGGACCGTTCATCGTCGAACAGCTGGACAGCACCACCGTCGTGCTGCCGGGCGAAACGGCCTTCGTCGAGCCCAACGGCAACATCATCGTGGAGATGCCGACAGATGCCTGAGATCGCCGAGCCCTGGACGCTGGGACCCGTCGTAGTCACCGGCGGCACCGGCCATGTCGGAATGGCAATCGCCCGAGCCTTCCTCGCTGCCGGGGCGACCACCATTGCGATCGGCTCGAACCCTCAAAGAACCGAGGCCGCCGGCGCCGAGCTCGCCGCTCATGGCAAGGCGCATGTCATGGCCGCCGACATCAGCGAGCCGGACAATGTTCGTCTGGTGTTAGACGACGTCGAACAGCGCTTCGGGACCCCGGCCGTGCTGGTGAATGGCGCGGGCATCAATTTTCATCGTCTCATCCGCGATCTCACATCCGACGAATTCGACCTGATATTCAAGGTCAACGTCAAATCCATGCTGTTCATGAGCCGGGAGGCCTGCGAACGCATGGGACGGGCGCAGATCCGCGGCCGCGTCGTGAACATCACGTCCGGCAACTACCGCTATGCGCGGCCGGACGCGGCCCTCTACAGCGCCACCAAGGCGGCCATGGAGATGCTGACGCGCGGCTTGGCCCTCGAATACGGTCACTCCGGTATTGCGATCAATGCCGTCGCGCCCGGTCTCGTCGACCGGCCCGGTACGACTGATCCGGCATTCCTGAAGGTCGCCGACTACTACCGCGGCCAAAGCGCCAACCACGTGCTCGCGACCCCAGAGGCCGTTGCAGGCGCTGTCATGTTTCTGTCTTCCGCGGCGGCTCAAGCGATCGCCGGCGACACCATCGTGATCGATGGTGGTTTCTCGGCCGGACGTCTCGACTTTCCGCGGCGCTCATCCTGAAGGATCCGCAATGATGCTCAACACGATCGAAGCCCGTGGCGACAGCATGACCGTCGACCCCATCACGCTCGAGGTCATCCGCAATCGTCTCGACGTCGTGGCGGCGGAGATGGAAGGAACGCTGATCCGAAGCGCCTTTTCCGTCGTGCTGAAGGAAGGGGCGGACTGCTCCTGTGCGCTGTTTACCGTCGACGGGGACACCATGGCGCAATCCGTCGCCCTGCCGCAGCATCTCGGCGTGCTCGCCGCCACCGTCAAATCGCTGCTGCGCGCTTTCCCGCGCGAGATGATGGAAGACGGCGACGTCTACATCATGAACGACCCCTATGACGGCGGTACCCATCTGCCGGATATAACGGCGCTTACGCCGGTGTTCTCATCGGGGCGCTGCGTCGCCATGGCCGCCTCCATGGCGCATCATTCCGATCTCGGCGGCATGGCCATCGGCAGCCTGCCTCCGGATGCCACCGAGCTGTTCCAGGAAGGCATTGTCCTGCCGCCCATCAAGCTCGCCAGCAAGGGGATCTTCGACAAGCAGATCTTCGGCCTCCTCCTCAAGAACGTGCGCATGCCGAGCTTTCTGGAGGCCGACCTCGGCGCCCAGATCGCGTCCATCCGCACGGGCGCCGCGCGCTTTGGCGAGATCTGCCAGGAATTCGGCGAAGATCAGGTGCTCGCCTATATCGACGAATTGATGGACCGGTCAGAGGCTCTCACCCGCGCCCGTATCGCGGAGATCCCGGACGGAAGTTACACCTTCACCGACTATATCGACAACGACGGCATTGTCCTCGACAAGCGCGTCAAGATCCAGGCGACCCTGACCATCAAGGGTTCCGACATCCATGTCGACTTTGCCGGAACCGATCCGCAGGTCGCGGGCGCTGCCAATGCAGCCTTCTCCCACGCTGCCTGCGTGGCCTATTATTGCGTCCGCTGCATCACCGATCCGAGCCTTCCCAACAATGCCGGCTGCTTTCGCCCCATCAGCGTGAGCCTGCCGGAGGGCACGCTGGTCAATCCGCGTCACCCCGCCCCGGTCAATGCCCGCACCATGACCGTGTGCCGCATGACGGATGTCATCTTCGGCTGTCTCGCGCAGGCCGCACCCGAGCGGGTCCGCGCCTCCTCCAGCGGCATGCAGGGTGTCAGCTTCTCCGGGCGGCGTGCCTCCAACGGCCGCGCCTATGTCTATCTCGAGCTGTTCTGCGGCGGCATGGGCGCGCGGCCGACGAAAGATGGCGTGGACTATATCGAGACCGACATCACCAATATGATGAACGCGCCGACCGAGGCCGTCGAACTCGAGTATCCGCTGCGCATCCATTCGATGTTGCTGAAGACCGATTCCGGCGGTGCGGGTCTCCACCGCGGCGGTCTCGGCATGTGCAAGATCTTCGAAGTGGTCGAAGGCCCCCTTGAAGTCACCCATCGCGGCGATCGCCATTTCTCGCGCCCCTGGGGGCTGAAAGGCGGAAAGCCCGCCATGCCCTGGTCCTCAGTCATCAAGCGCACCGACGGCAGCGAGCACAAGGTGCCTGCGCGCGAGCGCTTCACCCTGCGCACCGGCGACATCCTGGTTTCCGACACGGCCGGCGGCGGCGGCTACGGGGATCCGCTGAGCCGCTCCGCGGCGCGCGTCGCCCACGACGTGGCCGAGGCCCAGGTCTCCGCCGATGCCGCCAGAGCCGACTACGGTGTCGTGCTGGACGCCACGCTGCAGGTCGATGCCGGGGCGACAGAGGCCTTGCGGGCGCAGATGGCGGCCGAACGCGGCCCCATCACCTGGACCTTCGATCGCGGCGAGGACGGCCGCGACTGACGCTAAAGACGAGCACACGTTGCAATCAAGTCAAACAAGACGACAGACAGGAGCAGACAATGAACGACCTTTCCACCACGGCGGCGGCCGATATCCAGGTCAGCGAGCGCCTGCAGAGCATCCGAGTCAGGACCGACTATCTCGGCAACTACCAGAGCGTCAATCACGTCCGGGACTTGCCCCCGATCTATGTGGACGAACCGGTCGAGCTCGGCGGCAAGGACAGCGGCCCGACGCCCCTCGAGATGACATTGTGCGCGCTCAATTCCTGCACGGCCATGATCATGAACATCCTGCGCAAGGAGATGAAGTTCGAGATCACGGGCGTGCGGCTCGAGGCGGTTGCCCAGCATGACGTTCGCCGCGCGGAGATGCGGCGCACCGGCAAGCTGTTCTCGCAAGTGGAGCCTATTGCCTATCACTACCACAAGATCGACCAGAAGGTCTTCATGAAGACGCCCGAATCCGACGAGCGGCTCGCCAAGTTCCGCTCGGAAGTCGAGCGGCTTTGCCCGCTTTACCATCTGATGACTGACGCAAAGGTCAATATTGTCTCTGAATGGGTGCGTGAATAGTTCTGCGTTCCGACGATCAAGAATTCAGTCGCAATGATCAAGACGAGAGCATTTTCGAGCGAAGTGGATACCGGTTCGCCTGAAGAAAATGCGTAGAATCAAAGACTTGGAGAATCTCCGGTGAACCGGAGTTCACCGGAAATGATCGAGATAACAGGCCGGCGCACCGCGCCTCGCCATCAGAAGGGGACCTGACATGTCGCTTACGAGAAGACATATTGTACAACTCGCGACGGCCGGTGCAGCGGCAGGCCTTTTGCCTGCCACGACCTTCGCGCAGGGCGCCAAGAAGACGCTCACGCTCGGCCTCTCCGCGCCGATTACGGGCAATCAGGCGCAATATGGCGAGGATATCAAGCGCGGCGCAGAACTGGCGATCGCGGAGCTCAACGCGAAGAACGCCGTTCCGGATATCACCTTCCAGCTCGCCGTCGAGGATTCCAAGGGCGATCCGCAGGAAGCGGCCAATGTGGCGCAGAAATTCGCCGCGCGCGGCGACATCACTGCAGTCGTCGGCGATTTCTCGAGCACCGCTTCGCTCGCCGCCGCGCCGATCTATCAGCGCGCCGGCATCATCATGATCACGCCGACCGCATCGCATCCAGATATCACCAAGACCGGCAACTTCATCTTCCGGAATACGCCGATCGCCGCCACCGAGGCCGACGCCACGACCGATTGGGGCACCAAGGACCTCGGCCTGAAGAAGATCGCCATCATCGGCCGCAACGACGACTACGGCCGCGTCTATGGCGAGTTGTTCAAGAAGCGCGCCATCGCCAACGGCGCGACCGTCGTCGGCGAGGATTATATCAATGCCGAAACGCCGGACCTGAAGCCGACCATCACCAGCCTGCGCGCGCGCCAGCCGGACGGCGTGCTGCTCGCCCTGTTCCAGGTCGAGGCGGCCCTGCTCTTCCGCCAGTCGCGCGAGATGAACTTCCGGCCGACGTTCCTGTCCGGCGCCGGCCTGTTCAACCCGCAGGTCATCAGCCTGGCGCGTGAGGCCGCGAATGGGCTTCTGCTCGTCTCGACCTATCATCCCGCATCGGACCGCGTCGAGGTGAAGAGCTTCGTCGACCTGTTCAAGTCGAAGTATTCCATTGTTCCAAGCAAGTTTTCGGCCCATGCCTTCGACGCCGTCAGCCTCATCGCCAATGCGACGAAAGCGGCGGGCTCGCCGAATACGACCCGTATCCGCGATGCCCTCGCGGCCACCAAGAATTTCAATGGGGTCACCGGCGTCATCTCGATCGACCCCAATCGCGAGATCATCCTGGCGCTGCAGCGTATCATGGTGAAGAACGAAGAGTTCGTACCCTGGCAGAAGTCCTGACCATGGATGAGACGGGGCGCCCGGTCGCCATCGTCACCGGTGCGGCCCAGGGCATGGGCCGTGCCCACGCTCTGGGTCTCGCCGCAGCCGGTTTCCGCGTGGTCGGCCTCGACCACGCCCCGGATCCGCTGGCGGCGTTCACAGCGGAGCTTCGCGCGGTCGCGCCTGACAGCCTGACCGTTGCCGTCGACGTGACGTCCGAGACGAGCGTGGCCGCGGGCATCGCGCAGATCCTGGATGCGGCCGGCCGCATCGACGTGCTCGTCAACAATGCCGGCGGCGCCACCACCGGCAAGCCCCTGGCGGGCATGTCGCTGGCGGAGTTCGAGGCCGAGTTGCGCCTCAACCTCACCAGCCAGTTCCTGTGCATCCGCGCGGTGCTGCCGGCCATGCAGCAGCAGGGCGCCGGCAGCATCGTCAATATCGCCACCACGTCCGCCTTCAGCGGCGTCACCGCGGCCCTGCACCGGCCCGGCGAGACCGCCAATCTCGTTGGCTATGTGGCGGCCAAGGGTGGCGTCATCGGCCTGACGCGGGCGCTGGCGCGCGAGCTCGGCCCGACGGGTATCCGCGTCAATGCGGTCGCGCCGGGCTTCACGCCGACGCCGCGCGTCAAGGCGACCTTTCCCGCGGCGGCGATGGCGCGCATGGTGAGCGACCAGGCCTTCGCCCGTCCGCAAGAGCCCGACGACGCAACAGGCGCCGTCGTTTTCCTCGCCTCGCCCGCCGCGCAATTCGTGACGGGCCAGGTCATCCGCGTCGATGGCGGTGGGAGCATGGGATGAGAGAGCTTCTCGACGGCAAGACGGTGGTCATCACCGGTGCCGGATCCAACGTGGGTCGAGCCGCCACGCGGCTTTTCCTGGCGCACGGGGCACGGCTGGCGCTGGTCGATCGCGATGCCGACCGCATCGCCGCTGTGCCCGATGTCGAACCCGACAGGCTGCTCGTCCTCACGGCCGATTTGACGGATGCCGCGGCCGGCGAGCGCATGGTCGCCGACACGCTGGCCCGCTTCGGGCAGATCGACGGCCTGTGCAACACCTTCGGCATCGATCCGCCCACGGCCAAGGGGACGCTGGACACCAGCGAAGAGGACTGGAACAGGATCATCGCGGTCAACCTCACCGCAGTCTTTCTGGCCTGCCGCGCCGTGTTGCCCGCCATGCGCGCCGGAGGCGGCGGCTCCATCGTCAATATCGGCTCGCAGGGCTCCTTGCTGACGCTCCCCGGGATGACCGCCTATGGCGTCTCCAAGGCCGGCGTCCTGCAGCTCACCCGTCAGATCGCCTCGGATCACGGTGCCGACGGCATTCGCGCCAATTGCATCTGCCCGAGCGGGCTGGAGCAGCCGTCCGTGGACCGTCTGCAGATCCTCTCTGACGATCAGCTGTCACGCCGAGCCGACACGATGAAGAAGATGTCGCCGCTCGGCCGGGTATGCACGCCCGATGACGTGGCGAAGGCGATGCTGTTCTTCGTCAGCGACCTCTCGTCCTTCACCACCGCCGCAGCACTGCCTGTCGAGGGCGGGGGCACGGCCGTGATCCGCTTCTAGAGCATTTCCGGTGAACTCCGGTTCACCGGGAATGCTCCAGGTCTTTGATTCTACGCATTTTCTTCACGCGAACCGGCGTCCACTTCGCTCGAAAATGCTCTAACCGCAGGAAAGCCATTCGCCATGCGTTGGGGATTGATAGGTGCCGGCGCGCATGCGCTGCAGAAGATTGCTCCCGCATTGACTGCGACAGCAGGCCAGAGCCTGCAGGGCGCGCTCGGCAGCACGCCGGAAAAGTCCGCGGATTTCGCCACGAAGGCCGGCGGCATCGCCTATCCCGCGCTGGAGGCGATGCTGGCCGATCGTGACGTCGACGCCGTCTTCATCGCCACGCCGAATGACCAGCACCGCGAACAAACCGAGAAGGCGGCGGCGGCCGGCAAGCATGTCCTCGTGGAAAAGCCGATGGCGCTGACCGAGGACGATTGCCGCGCGATGATCGCCGCCTGCGACCGGGCCGGCGTGGCGCTCGGCATCGGCTTCCAGCAGCGCCATGCGCCCGTGCATCGGGCCCTGCGCGAACTCATCGCCTCCGGCGAGCTCGGCGAGATCGTCCTGGTGCGCGGCGAGTGGCACACCGCCTACGGCCCCTGGAGTAACTGGCGCGCCGATCCAGCCAAGTCCGGCTCCGATATTCTCGGAGCCGTGGGCGTCCATGTCTTCGACCTGCTCGGCTTTCTGGTCGGGGCCGACGTCGTCGAGGTCGCGTCCATCGTCGATCGCGCGGCCGACACCGGCCTCGACCAGACCATCGCCGCCGCGCTGCGCTACGGCAACGGCACCATGGGAACCGTGACGATCACCCGCCGCGCGCGGGCCGCCGTCAACAGCGTGCATGTGCTCGGGACGAAGGGATCGGCCAGTGGCGTCGGCACCCTCGGCATGGCGCCGACCGGGCGTCTCGAAATCACCCGCGATGGCCGCACGGAGACCCGCGATCTCCCGGTCGTCGATCTCTATGCCGCGCAATTCGAAGCCTTCGCGGACGCCGTCGCGGCCGGACGATCGCCCTCGGCGAGCGGCCTAGACGGGTTGAAATCCGTTGCGCTGACGGCGCAGCTCCTGAAGGCGTGACGCCATGGCGACGCGATACACCGCCAGCCACTGGGGGCTCTATGAGGTCGGGCGGAAGGCCGATGGCTTCCCGAAGCTCATGCCCTTCAGCGGGGATCCCGACCCCTCGCCCATCGGCCTCGACCAGTTGGAGAGCGATGTCGCACGGCTGCGCGTCGCCCGGCCGGCCGTCCGCCAGTCCTGGCTGGAGCACGGGCCCGGCTCCCATCCGGAGCAACGCGGCCGTGAACCCTTCGTCGAGGTCTCGTGGGAGGACGCCCTTGCGCTTGTCGCCGCAGAGCTCACGCGCGTGCGGGCGACCTATGGCAATGAGGCCATTTTCGGCGGGTCCTATGGCTGGTCGAGCGCCGGCCGCTTCCACCACGCGCAAAGCCAGGTGCATCGCTTCCTCAACATGGTCGGGGGTTATGTCCGCCATGTCGACACCTATAGCCTCGCCGCCGGCCGGGTGATCATGCCGCATGTCGTCGGGCCGATCGACGACCTCCACGCTGAACATACGTCCTGGGATGTCCTGGCGGAGCACACGCGGCTCCTCGTCTCCTTCGGCGGGGTGCCCTTGAAGAACTCCCGCGTCTCGCCGGGCGGCGCCGGGCGCCACCGCGTCAAGGAGGCGCTGGCGCAAATGGCAGCAAGCGGCACCCGCTTCATCAATATAAGCCCGCTGCGCGAGAACCTCGTCACCGACGGTGACGTCGAGTGGATCCCGATCCGGCCCAACACCGACACATCCGTCATGCTCGCGCTCGCCCATGAACTGTTCAAGACCGGGCACGCGGACGATGCGTTCCTCGAGCGCTGCTGCGTGGGTGGCGAGGCCTTCCGCGATTATGTGCTCGGATTGTCCGACGGCCAGCCGAAGACGCCGGCCTGGGCCGCAGAGATTTCCGGGGTGCCGGCCGCAAGGATCATCGACCTTGCCCAGGAGATGGCCGGAACACGCACGCTCCTCAATGTCGCCTGGTCCCTCCAGCGCGCCGAGCACGGCGAACAGCCGTTCTGGGCGATCGTGGCGCTGGCCTGCGTCCTCGGTCAGGTCGGATTGCCGGGGGGCGGCTTCGGCCTCGGCTATGGCGCAATGAATGCCATCGGCAGCCCGCATCCACGGCTCAAGGGGCCGTCCCTGCCGCAGGGCAGGAATCCGGTGACGACGTTCATTCCGGTCGCCCGCATTGCCGACATGCTTCTCAACCCCGGCGGCCGTTTCACCTATGAAGGGAAGACGCACCGCTATCCGGACATCCGCCTCATCTACTGGGCCGGCGGCAATCCCTATCATCACCATCAGGATCTCGCGCGCCTCAGGCGCGCCTGGGCGAAGCCCGACACCATCATTGTCCATGAACAGTTCTGGAACGCGCATGCGCGCATGGCGGATATCGTGCTGCCGGCGACACTGGCCGCCGAACGCAACGACATCGCCTTTGCCACGCGCGAAGGCATGCTGGTGGCGATGCACCAGGCGGCCCCGGCCCATGCGGAGGCGCGCGACGACTTTGCGATCTTCAGCGATCTTGCCGACCGCCTAGGCGTCGGCGCGGCCTTCACCGAGGGGCTTGATGAGCGGGCATGGCTCGCGCGGCTTTACGCGACCTTCGTGGCCAGCGCTGCGGCCAACGGCATCGCTGTTCCCGACTTCCCGGAATTCTGGGAACGCGGCGTCGTCGACCTCGCCCCGCATGACGAGCCGGTCGTGTTTCTCGATCAATTCCGCAGTGATCCCGTGGCCCATCCCCGGCCAACGCCGTCGGGGCGCATCGAGCTCTTCTCCACGACGGTCGCCGATGCCCAGGCTGCCGACTGCCCCGGCCATCCCGCCTGGCTGCCTCCCACCGAGTGGCTTGGCGCGCCGACGGCGGAGCGCTGGCCGATCCATCTGGTGTCGGACCAGCCGGCAAGGCGGCTGCACAGCCAGCTCGACCATGCGCCCTGGAGCCTCGCCGGCAAGAGCGGTGGCCGCGAGGTCGTTCTGGTCAATACCGCTGACGCGGCCGCAAGGGGCATCGCCGACGGCGATGTGGTCGACATTGTCAACGGCCGAGGCACCGTCCAGGCGGTGGCCGCGGTCAGCGACGACATCGTGGCCGGCGCCGCTCGCCTTGCCACGGGAGCCTGGATCGACCCGGCCGAAGACGCCGATGCGCATGGCAATCCCAATGTCCTGACCGCCGATCGGCCGGCCTCCAGCTTCTCGCAAGGCTGTGCCGCCTTGAGCTGTCTCGTCGAAATCCGCCGGTGCGCGGCGCCTCTGCCGCCGACAGCGCACAAACTCCCGCCTCTCATTCACAGAAACAGCATCCGCAACGCGAGCTGACCCCTAGAGGAAACGTCGATGAGTGCCCCAACCACCCCTCACCTGCCCGAGAAATCGGAACTGCCGAGCCGCCACGTCACGCTCGGCGTCGAACGGGCCCCGCATCGTTCCTTTTACTACGCGATGGGCCTCGGCCCGGACGAAGTCGCCAAGCCCTTCGTCGGGGTCGTGAGCTGCTGGAACGAGGCAGCGCCATGCAACATCGCGCTCGATCGGCAGGCGGCCGCCGTCAAGGCCGGCGTCGCGGAATGCGGCGGCCTGCCACGCGAATTCTGCACCATCACCGTCACGGACAGCCTCGCCATGGGCCATGAGGGCATGAAGTCGTCCCTTGTCAGCCGGGAAGTCATCGCCGATTCCGTGGAAGTGTTCATCCGCGGCCATTCCTATGACGCGCTCGTCTGCGTGGGCAGTTGCGACAAATCCTTGCCCGGCATGATGATGGCCATGCTGCGGCTCAACATCCCCGCCTTGTTCCTCTATGGCGGCTCGATCCTTCCGGGGCGCTATCGCGGCCATGACGTCACCGTCCAGGATGTCTTCGAGGCGGTCGGCGCGCGCCAGGCCGGCACGATGACCGACGAGGAACTGCACGAGCTCGAATGCGTGGCCTGCCCCTCGGCGGGCACCTGCGGCGGGCAATATACCGCCAACACCATGGCCTGCGTCTCGGAAGCGCTCGGTCTCGCCCTGCCCGGCTCGGCCTCGCCGCCGGCGGTCTACGAGAGCCGCGACCGGGTCGCCCGCCAGAGTGGCCGCTCGGTGATGGACCTCCTCTCGAACCGCGTCCGGCCCCGCGATATCGTCACGCGGAAGGCGCTCGAGAATGCCGCCCGCGTCGTCGCCGCCTCCGGGGGTTCGACCAACGCTGTGCTGCATCTCCCCGCCATCGCCAACGAGGCCGGCGTCGACTTCACCCTCGATGACATCGGCCACATATTCGCGACGACCCCCTATCTCACCAGCCTGAAGCCCGGCGGCAAATATGTCGCCAAGGACCTCTATGACGTCGGCGGCGTGCCGGTGATCATGAAGGCTCTGCTCGACGCCGGGCTCCTGCACGGGGATTGCATCACCGTTTCGGGCAAGACCGTTGCGGAGAACCTCGCCGATACGCGCGTACCGACCGGACAGGATGTGGTGAAACCCGTCGCGGAAGCCTATTCCCCGACCGGCGGTCTCGTTGTTCTCCGGGGCAATCTTGCGCCCGAAGGTGCCATCGTGAAGGTTGCCGGCCTCGCGACCTCCGTCTTCAAGGGGACGGCGCGCTGCTTCGACTCGGAGGAAGAATGCTTCGCGGCCGTCCAAAACCGCGCCTACAAGGACGGCGATGTCCTGGTCATCCGCTATGAGGGTCCGCGTGGCGGCCCCGGCATGCGCGAGATGCTGTCGACGACGGCAGCGCTCGCCGGCCAGAATGTCGGCAGCCGCGTCGCCCTCATCACCGATGGGCGCTTTTCCGGCGCGACGCGCGGCATCAGCGTCGGTCACATCTCACCCGAAGCCGCCGTCGGCGGCCCAATCGCGCTCATCCGCGACGGCGATACCATCGTCATCGACGGCGAGAATGGCCGCCTCGACGTGGAGATATCCGACGAGGAACTGGCCGCGCGGCACAAGGCATGGACACCGCGCAAGACGCGCTATGGCAGCGGCGCACTCTGGCGTTTCGCCCAGTTGGCGAGTTCGGCCGCGACCGGCGCCGTGACGCACCCCGGCGCGAAAGGCGAAGTCTTCGACTATTCCGATATATAAGGACGGAGAGCATCTCGATAGATCAACGTCCTCCATTCGCCTGATAGGCACAGGTGTTGAACGGGCCCTGCCGATTGATCCGGCAGGGCCTTTTCTGTTTCGCTGGCGCCGATTTCTTTATAAGATTTTTATGTCTCCCCGCCGTGGCGGCTCTCGAACCTTTATGGCCTTTGGTGCCATATCTCCGCCGAAACCACGATGGCATGGACAATGTCATCGCGGAGACCGCGCGGCGCGGGATCTCGGGGTGAGAGTTCTAACCCTGCCCACGCCGGGCATATGGAGCCAACATATGGATGTCGTCTTCATCGGACTGGCCGCCTTTTTCTTCCTGCTCGCATCCTCCTATGTTTGGATCTGCGACGTGCTTTAGCGAGTTCGCAACATGATTCTGGAATACACCTTGGGCGGACTGGTGGCGCTTTTCCTCTCTGCCTATCTGACTTACGCCCTCGTGCGCCCCGAGCGATTTTAATGTCCGCCTCGGTTTCAGGGCGACGCAATCCTGCTTGCTGTCATCCCTCGGCGCGGGCCGCGCGCGTGCGCCTGGAGCATTTTCGAGCGAAGTGGATACCGGTTCGCGTGAAGGAAATGCCGGAAACCATGATTGAGAGCGTTCCCGGTGAACCGGCGTTCACCGAGAAGGCTCCAGAACAACCGCGGCTTGGATTGAAGCAGCCGATGCCATCCGAGCCGCTGAATTTGCGTGTCTATTTCTTGCGGGGCACATCCGCAGCCGGCAGACGTCCGCCGGGGGATGGCCGTGCACGTCGTCACGGCGTAGCGGGACAATCAATCGAAAGCGACCATCATGACCCTCAACGGGTGGCTACAAATCGTCGTTTACTGCGGGATCGTCATCCTGCTCGTAAAGCCGCTCGGCGGCTATATGACCCGCGTCTTCAATGGTGAGCGCACCTGGCTGAGCGTGGCCTTCGGCCCGTTTGAACGCATCCTCTATCGCGTCGCCGGGACGAGCGACAAAGACGAACACCATTGGACGACCTATACGGCCGCGCTCCTCGTTTTCAATGCGGCCGGATTGATTGTTCTATACTTTATCCAGCGTTGGCAGGGCGAACTGCCATTCAATCCCGCAGGAATGCCGGGGGTTGCTCCCGATCTCGCCTTCAATACGGCCGCGAGTTTCGTCACCAATACCAATTGGCAATCTTATAGCGGTGAGACCACGCTGTCCTATCTGACACAGATGATGGGGCTGACCGTCCAGAATTTCGTGTCTGCTGCCACGGGCATCGCCATTTCTATCGCCCTTGTACGGGCATTCGCGCGGAAATCCGTCAAAACACTCGGCAATTTCTGGGTCGACCTGACGCGTTCTATTCTTTACATCCTGCTGCCGATCTGTGTCGTCGGAACACTGATACTGGTGTGGCAAGGCATTCCGCAGAACCTCTCGGCCTACACGGTCGCGACGACGCTCGAAGGCGCCCAGCAAACCATCGCGCAGGGTCCTGTCGCCTCGCAGATGATGATCAAGCATCTCGGCACCAACGGCGGCGGCTTCTTCAATGTCAATGCAGCCCATCCCTTCGAGAACCCATCCGCGCTGACGAACCTCATCCATATGGTCTCGATCTTCGCGATCGGCGCGGCGCTGACCAACGTGTTCGGCCGCATGGTCGGCGACCAGCGGCAGGGCTGGGCGATCTTCGCCGCCATGGGCGTGCTCTTCATCGCCGGCGTCGCGGTCTGCTATTGGGCTGAAGCCGCGGGCAATCCTCTCGTGCATGCGCTCGGTATCGAAGGCGGCAACATGGAGGGCAAGGAAACGCGCTTTGGCATCGCCGTGTCGGCGCTGTTCGCGGTGATCACCACTGCCGCCTCCTGCGGCGCGGTCATCGCCATGCATGACAGCTTCATGGCGCTCGGCGGCATGGTACCCCTCGTCAACATGATGCTGGGTGAAGTCATCGTCGGCGGCGTGGGCGCCGGGCTCTACGGCATTCTTCTGTTCGTCGTCGTCGCCATCTTCGTAGCCGGCCTCATGGTTGGCCGGACACCGGAATATCTCGGCAAGAAGATCGAGGCGAAGGAGGTCAAGATGGCGATGCTTGCCCTGCTGATCCTCCCGCTCGTCATGCTGGGCTTCGCGGCATTCGCGGTTGTCCTCCCGGCGGGCGTGGCCGGCATCGCCAATCCCGGTCCGCACGGCTTTTCGGAAATCCTCTATGCCTATGTGTCGGCGGCGGCGAACAACGGCTCGGCCTTCGGCGGCCTGACCGCCAACACGCCCTGGTACACGGTCAGCCTCGGTATCGCGATGTTGCTCGGACGCTTCTTCATGATCGTGCCGGTCATGGCAATGGCGGGATCGCTCGTGACGAAGAAGGCGGTGCCGGCCTCGGCTGGAACCTTCCCGACCCATGGTCTCCTGTTCGTCGGTCTCCTGCTCGGCGTCATCCTGATCATGGGCGGCCTGGAGTTCTTCCCGGCGCTGGCGCTCGGGCCGATCGTCGAACATCTCGCCATGCTCGGCGGAAAGACATTCTGATGACAGCCGATCGCCATCCGCGCGCCTCGAGCATCATCCTCGCGATGGTGCTCGTCACGCTCGCGGTCGTATGCCTGATCGCTATGCTCGCCGCCCTTCTGGCCGCTGCATGATCCGCACCCCGCGGCGCAGGGCCATTCGCTGGAGCCTCCTATGAGCCAGTCAAAATCCACGAGCCTGATCGATGCTCGTATCCTCGTTCCCGCCATCGGCGATGCCTTGCGCAAGCTCGACCCGCGCAGCCTCGCCCGCAACCCGGTCATGTTCGTCGTCGCGGTTGTCTCGGCGCTGACCACCGTCCTTCTGATCAGGGACGTGATGATCGGCGGGCGGGATATCGCCTTCTCCTTCCAGATCACGCTGTGGCTGTGGTTCACGGTGCTTTTCGCCAATTTCGCGGAGGCGGTCGCCGAAGGCCGCGGTAAGGCACAGGCGGATTCGCTACGTCGGACACGCAGCGAAACCCAGGCGAAGCTCCTGGTCGGCGAGAGCCGTGCCGACTACAAGATCGTGCCGGGCACGAGCCTGAAGGTCGGCGATATCGTGCTGGTCGAGGCCGGCGAGATCATTCCCTCCGACGGCGAGGTCGTCGAGGGCGTCGCGTCGGTGAACGAAGCCGCCATCACGGGCGAATCCGCACCGGTCATTCGCGAGTCCGGTGGCGACCGCTCGGCGGTGACCGGCGGCACGCAGGTTCTGTCGGACTGGATCCGCGTGCGCATCACGGCGGCCGCGGGCTCCACCTTCATCGACCGGATGATCGCCCTCGTCGAGGGCGCCGAGCGTCAGAAGACGCCGAACGAGATCGCCCTCAACATCCTGCTCGCGGGCATGACACTGATCTTCGTCTTCGCGGTCGTGACCATCCCGAGCTTTGCCACTTATGCGGGCGGCTATATTCCGGTGATCGTCCTGGTCGCCCTGTTCGTTACGCTTATCCCGACCACGATCGGCGCGCTGCTTTCGGCCATCGGCATCGCGGGCATGGATCGACTGGTGCGCTTCAACGTCCTCGCCATGTCCGGCCGCGCCGTGGAGGCGGCCGGCGATGTCGATACGCTTCTGCTCGACAAGACCGGCACGATCACGCTTGGCAACCGTCAGGCCACCGAATTCCGTCCCTTGCGAGGTGTCAGCGAACAGGAGCTTGCCGATGCGGCGCAACTCGCCTCGCTGGCCGACGAGACACCGGAAGGGCGATCGATCGTCGTCCTTGCCAAGGAGATGTATGCGATCCGCGCGCGTGACATGGCAGCCCTTCACGCCACCTTCGTGCCCTTCACCGCGCAAAGCCGCATGAGCGGCGTCGATCACGACGGCACGACGATCCGCAAGGGTGCGGTCGATGCGGTCCTCCGGCATGTCGAAGAGGCAACGGTCACAACCGGCCAGCCGCGCGCAAGCGCCGACAGCCTCCGTGAAATCCGCGTGATCGCCGACGAGATCGCGCGGGCGGGCGGCACGCCGCTGGCCGTTGTCAAGGACGGCCGGCTGCTTGGTGTCATCCATCTCAAGGACATCGTCAAGGGCGGCATCCGCGAGCGTTTCGCCGAACTCCGGCGGATGGGCATCCGCACCGTGATGATCACGGGTGACAACCCGATGACCGCCGCCGCCATTGCCGCGGAGGCCGGCGTCGACGATTTCCTGGCCCAGGCAACACCTGAGAACAAGCTCACCCTCATCCGCGAGGAGCAGGCCAAGGGCAAGCTCGTCGCGATGTGCGGCGACGGCACCAACGACGCGCCTGCGCTCGCCCAGGCGGACGTCGGGGTGGCCATGAACACCGGCACGGTGGCCGCGCGCGAAGCCGGCAATATGGTCGATCTCGATTCAGACCCGACAAAGCTCATCGAGATCGTCGAGATCGGCAAGCAGCTGCTGATGACCCGCGGCGCCCTGACCACGTTCTCCATCGCCAATGACGTCGCGAAATATTTCGCGATCATCCCGGCGATGTTTCTCGCCTTTTATCCGCAACTCGGCGCGCTCAACATCATGGCCCTCGCGACGCCCCAGAGCGCCATCCTGTCCGCCATCATCTTCAACGCGCTCATCATCATCGCGCTGATCCCGCTGTCGCTGAAGGGCGTGACATATCGCGCGGTCGGCGCCGGCAGCCTCCTGTCCCGCAACCTCCTCGTCTACGGCCTCGGCGGCGTGATCGTTCCGTTCATCGGCATCAAGGCAATCGACCTCGTCATTACCGGCCTCGGCCTCGTCTGAAGGGCAGTTCCATGTTCAAGCAATTGCGCCCCGCGCTCGTCATGATCACCGCATTCACGGTGCTCACTGGCCTCATCTATCCCCTTGGCATGACGGGTATCGCCCAGGCCCTATTCCCTGCTCAAGCCGACGGCAGTCTCATCGAACGCAACGGCCAGGTGGTGGGATCCGCCCTCATCGGGCAATCCTTCACGAGCGATCGCTATTTCCACGGACGGCCTTCCGCGGCCGGTAACGGTTATGATGCGGCGAACTCGAGCGGCTCCAACCTCGGTCCGACAAACGCCAAGCTGATTGACCGTGTCAAGACCGACGCGGACGCGCTGCGGGCAGAGAACCCCCAGGGCGAAATCCCCATGGACCTGGTGACGACCTCCGGCAGCGGTCTCGATCCCCATATCTCGCCCGAAGCGGCCTATTTCCAGGTGCCACGGGTCGCCAAGGCGCGGGCCATGGACGAAGCCACCGTCCGGGCTCTGATCGAGCGCCATGTCGAAGGTCGCCGCTTCGGATTCCTCGGCGAACCGGTCGTCAATGTGCTCGCGCTGAATCTAGACCTCGACGCCGCGATTGCGCGTTAAGATGCCGTGGAAGGCCCCCCGGGACGTATGCCCTTGGGACCACAGGTGTCATCCCCGGCGGGCTGCACAGCAGCCCGGGAAGGGGATCCAGAGATCAAACGTCGTCGTTCCATGGATCCCCTTCCCGGCGCTACGCGCCGCCGGGGATGACACAAGCCGGGAACGGACATATGCCTCTGAATGCGAACCGGACATTAGGCTCTGATCGCCGCGAGGATTAAGCTGGACGTGATGCTCGACGATGTATCCCACCCCGAAGGCCGCCCCTCTCCGGAAGCGCTCCTGCAGGCTGCGGCCATCGGGACGCGCGGCCGGCTAAAAATCTTCCTCGGCGCCGCTCCCGGCGTCGGTAAGACCTATGAGATGCTGATTGCCGGCCAGGCCGCGAGAGCCGATGGGATCGATGTTGTCGTCGGGATCGTCGAGACCCATGGGCGCAAGGAGACCGAGTCCCTTCTTCCCGGCCTGGAAATCGTGCCGCGGGCGCGCATTCCCTACAAGGACCAGATCCTTGAGGAGATGGACCTCGATGCGGTGATCGCCCGGCGACCGGCCCTGGTCCTGGTCGATGAACTCGCCCACACCAATGCGCCGGGCAGCCGCCACCCCAAGCGCTATCTCGACGTTCAGGAGTTGCTCGATCGGGGCATCGACGTCTTCACGACGCTCAACATCCAGCATGTCGAGAGCCTCAATGACGTCGTCGCGCAGATTACGCGGATCCGCGTGCGCGAGACGGTTCCGGATTCGATCATCGACCGCGCCGACGATATCGAGATCATCGATATTACGCCGGACGATCTCATCAAGCGCCTCAACGATGGCAAGGTCTACCTGCCCACGACGGCCAAGCGCGCCGTCGCCAACTATTTCTCCCCCGGAAATCTGACGGCCCTGCGTGAGCTCGCCTTGCGCCGCACCGCGCAGCGTGTCGATGACCAGTTGCTCAGCCATATGCAGGCGCACGCCATCTCCGGCCCCTGGTCGGCCGGCGACCGCGTGCTGGTGTGCGTGGATCAGCAGGCGCACGGCCCCTCCCTGGTCCGCTACGCGCGGCGCCAGGCCGACAGGCTGCGCGCAACCTGGGCCGCGCTCCATATCGAAACCGGCCGAGCCGCCACATCCTCCGAGGCTGAGCGGGACCAGATCGCGACGACGCTGCGGCTTGCCGAACAGCTCGGCGGGGAGGCCCTGACCATTCCCGGCCAGGATGTCGCGCGGGATATCCTGCGCTACGCCACGGCCAATAATTTCAACCATGTGGTGATCGGCAAGCCACGCAAGTCGCGCTGGCGCGAACTTCTCGTCGGTTCGGTCTCCCATGACCTGATCCGCAACGCCGGTGACATCAGCATCCACGTCATCTCCGGCGAGGAGCGTGAGCCCTCGTCCGAACGTGGCATGGGCGTGGTCGAGCCGCGCCGGTTCGAGATGAAGCCCTACGGCCTGGCGCTCGCCTATGTCGCCATTGCAACCGTCTTCGGCTCCCTGCTCACCCGGGTCCTCGACGTCCGCAATATCGCTCTCGTCTTCCTGATGGCGGTCCTGACATCGGCGGTCACGGCAGGCTTCGGGCCGGCGCTCTTCGCCTCGCTCATCGGCGCGCTGGCCTTCAACTTCTTCTTCCTGCCGCCGCTCTATACGCTTGACATCGGCGACCCCGAGAGCGTTATCGCCTTCTTCTTCTATCTCGGCGTTGCCGTCATCGCGAGCAATCTCACCGCACGCGTGCAAAGACAGGCAGCGGCAACCCGCCAGCGCGCCCGCACCACGGAAGATCTTTATCTCTTCTCCAAGAAGCTTGCAGGCGCAGGGACGCTCGATGACGTGCTGTGGGCCACTGCCCACCAGATGGCCGCCATGCTCAAGCTGCGCGTGGTCATCCTGCTGCCGGAAGACGACACGATTGCGGTGAGAGCCGGCTATCCCCCCGACGATACCCTCGTCGATGCCGATATTGCCGCGGCGCGCTGGGCCTGGGAGCACGACAGGCCGGCCGGACGCGGGGCGGACACGCTTCCCGGCGCCAAGCGCCTCTATCTGCCGCTCAAGACGGGCCGGAAGCCGGTCGGCGTGGTCGGGCTCGACGATGACCGCCAGGGGCCGCTCCTGACCCCGGAACAGCGACGCCTGTTCGATGCTTTGGCCGACCAGGCCGCCATTGCCATCGAGCGCATCGAGCTTGTGGCCGACGTCGACCGCGCCCGCCTCGCCGCGGAAGCCGACCGGTTGCGCTCGGCCCTGCTCACCTCGATTTCGCACGACCTTAAGACACCGCTCGCCGCCATCATGGGGGCGGCCGGCACCCTGCGCGACTATGGCGGATCCCTGCCGGCCAGCGATCAGGCGGATCTGCTCGCCACCGTCGTCGATGAAGCGGAGCGGCTGAACCGCTTCATCGGCAATCTTCTCGACATGACGCGCATCGAATCCGGCGCCATGATCCCGAATGCCTCACTGCACTATGTCGGTGACATCGTCGGCGCAGCCGTGCGGCGCGCCACGAAGATCCTCACCAACCACAGCATCGTTGTCGATATCCCGTCAGCACTCCCCATGGTGAAGCTGGATGCGGTCTTGTTCGAACAGGTGCTGTTCAACCTGATCGACAACGCCGCAAAATACGCCCCCCCCGGTTCAACGATCCGTATTCAGGGATGGGCCGACGGTGGTTTCCTGTCCCTGGAGGTGATCGATGAGGGACCCGGCATTCCGCCTGCGGATCTTGAACGCATTTTCGATATTTTCTACCGCGTGGCCAAAACCGACCGGGTGCTGGCCGGAACCGGCCTCGGCCTGACCATATGCCGGGGCTTCGTCGAAGCCATGGGCGGCACCATCACTGCAATGAACAGGTCGGATCGATCAGGGGCAATCTTCCTCATTCGCCTGCCCTTGCCAAGCGAGACGCCCGAGATGGACGACCTCAGATGACGACATCTGCCGTGAGGATCCTCGTCGTGGACGACGAGCCGCCGATCCGCAAACTGCTGCGGCTGGGGTTGACGGCCGAAGGATTTGCCGTGAGCGAAGCGGCAAATGCCCGCGCGGCAGCGGAGGCGGTGGAAACCGAGCCGCCGGATCTGATCATTCTCGATCTTGGACTGCCGGACAAGCCGGGCCATGTGCTCCTGGAAGGCTGGCACGCAACTCACCCGGCGCTGCCCGTCATCATCCTGTCGAGCAGGACCGATGAGGCCGGCATCGTGCACGCCCTGGAACATGGCGCCGACGACTATGTGGCCAAACCCTTCGGCATGCGTGAGCTTGTTGCGCGCATCCGCGTGGCGCTTCGGCACAAGCTGCAGCAACAGGGTGAGAAGCCCATCTTCCAAACGGGAGAGCTCGCGGTTGATCTCGTCCGGCGCATCGTCAGGATCGCAGGCCAGGAGGTGAAGCTCTCGCCGAAGGAATACGATATCTTGCGCGTGCTCGTGCAGCATGCCGGCAAGGTCCTGACACACCAGTACCTCCTGAAGGAGGTCTGGGGCGCATCCGCGGACGTCCAGTATCTGCGCGTCTATATTCGCCAGATCCGCCAGAAAATCGAGACTGTCCCGGACCAGCCGCACTACATCATCACCGAAACCGGCATCGGCTACCGCCTTCGCGATGCCGACCCGGCATGAGCTTTCCACCCGCAGTGTTACAACGGCCGCAAAGGAACAGGTCAAGCACACCATGGGCCAACCGATGAAAATAGCGCAATTCCTCAAACCTGAGGATGTCATCAGCGATCTGGCGGCCGCCAACAAGCCGCAACTGCTCACTGTCCTGTCACGGATTGCCGCCGGCAGGCTCAAGCTGGACGCAGATGCCATTTCAAGCGCATTGATGCAGCGTGAGGCCCTGGGCTCGACGGGGATCGGGGATGGCACCGCACTACCCCACGCGACGATAACCGGGATGACGGCGCCCTTCGCGCTTTTCGCCAGGCTGCAACGACCGGTCGACTTTGAATCGGTCGACGACGTTCCCGTTACCCTTGTGTGCCTGCTGCTCATGCCACCTGAACGCAACGCTGAGCATCTCAGCGCCCTTGCGGCGATCGCCAGAAGGCTGAGTTCGAAGGACTGTCGCACGCAGCTGCGCAACGCAAAATCTGCCGATGCGCTCTACGCGATCCTGGCGCAGGAGGCGCCGTAGGATGTTCCGCCGCCGCGGCTACCCGATCGCTTTGCGATATTGAACGAAGCCGGAGCGTTCGGCGACCTTGTCGTAGAGCATCATCGCCCGGCTGTTCGTCTCGTGGGTCAGCCAGTAAACGCGCGGTGACGCCGCGTCCCGCGCCTTCGTATAGACCGCCTCAACGAGCTGGCGCCCTATGCCGAGACCCCGGGCCTCCTCGCGCGCGAACAAATCCTGCAGATAGCAAACCGGGGTGATCGCGCTCGTGCTGCGATGGAAGATGTAATGCACCAGCCCGAGAAGCGTCCCGTCATGCGAGGCGACAAGCGCATGTACCGGCTCGGAGGGATCAAAGAAGCGCTGCCACGTTGCTTGGGTGACGTCCGGCGGGACAACACGCTCATAGAAGCTGTTGTACCCCTCCCAGAGCGGGAGCCATTGGTCCCAGTCGTCGCGCATCACGAGACGTATCATCGCCTCACGCATGTCGAAACACCTCTTCCAACAGCAGCGAACGATTCCACCGTAGGTCGGATGGCGCGATCGCGCTGCTTCATCGAACCGCGCCAGCAGGGGGAGCACATGCGCTGCGACGGCGCGCCGTAGGTCGCGCGGCCGCCTCCGCGGAGTTCGCGCGCGTCGTTCAGGCGCCGCCTTGGAGCATCATGACATGTGAGGGTGTCTCAGGCCAGCGCGTGCGATCGCTCCAGGCGCTCGCTCCAGCCGTCTCCCTTGACCCAGCGCAGAAGCCCGTCGCGGGTCGCCGTGGCCGGATCGCGCAGCGCGATGGCCTTCCAGCCCACGCAGAGCATGCAGGAGAGCACGGGCGCCTTCCCGATGAACGGCACATGGGCGATCGCATCGAGGGTCGGCATGCCCGTTCCCAGCATCAGCACCGCGTCGATATCCCTGCCCTCGAGGCTTTTGACGGCGCGCTCGGCCGCCAGGGCATCCAAGCTGTAGATCGGGTGGAAATCGCTCGATTCGCGATAGGCACTGGCTTCCGCCGCCACCGTGAAGCCGCGCGATTCCCAATAGCCCGCACTTTCGGCATCCAATGCGGAGTTATACGGCGAGACGAGACCGATCCGTTGTGCGCCCAGCATGCGCAGCGCATCCACGGAGGCGCTCGCCCCGGTGAAAGCGGGGACACCCGTCCGGGTCTCAATGTCGGCAATCAAAGCATCTTCGCTATCCCGGCCGATGAGATAGGATGCGCCGGTGCAAGCAATCGCAATCGCATCGACGGGTGCATTGGCGAATTGCGCGAGAGGGGCCGGAAACTGGGCCATGTAGTCGATGAGGCGCGCGGTGATGGTGTCCTTGTCACTGACCATGCGGGCGTTGATCCAGGCGTAGCCCGGCGGGGTCAGCAGGGCGATCTCCGGTTCAACGGTGGTGTTGGCCTGCGGCGTGAACACGCCCAGAAGCCCCTTCGGCGCGTAGGCGACTGACATGACCCTCTTTTCCTCGCGATTGACGCTTGCTCAAAAAAATAAATTTGCCATCGAAAATATATTCCGCTTAGTTGTATTAAACAACAGACATCTTATCCGCCAGAATGGGAATGCATCGACATGATTGAGACCGCCGCTCCGAGGGCGCGCGCTATCGAGAGCCAGGCCGGCGGTGGCGCGCCGCACAAGGGCGCCATCCGCATGGAGGCGCTGGAGAAGTGGTACGGGACACGCGATCCCAGGGTGCATGCACTCGCACCCACGGATCTGAACATCCCCGAGGGAGAGCTGCTCGTTCTGCTGGGCCCGTCCGGCTGCGGCAAGACCACGTTGTTGCGCATGATCGGCGGGCTGATCGAGCCGACCTCCGGCGATCTCCTGGTCGAGGGGCGGCCGCTCTGGCGCGACGGCGTCCGGCAGAATGAGGTTCTGTCGGAACTCGGCATGGTGTTCCAGGAGGCCAATCTCTTCCCCTGGCTCACGATCGAGGACAATGTCGCGCTTCCCCTCGAGCTGAAGGGCATGCCAAAGGCGGAACGCCGGGCGGCGGCGGCGAAGCTCCTCAAGATGGTCGGTATCAGCGGCTTCGAGAAACGCTGGCCGCGGGAACTCTCCGGCGGCATGCGCCAGCGCGCGGCGATCGCGCGAGCCCTGTCCTACGATCCGCATATCCTTTTGATGGACGAGCCCTTCGGTGCGCTCGATGCGATGACGCGCGACCAGATGAACCTCGAACTCCAGCGCATCTGGAGCGAGACGGGAAAGACCGTCGTTCTCGTGACCCATTCCATCAGCGAGGCCGTGTTCCTGGCCGACCGGATCGTCCTGCTGTCGCCGCGGCCGGGCAAGATCGACACGATCCTCAATGTCGACCTGCCGCGTCCCAGGACAGCGGAAACGCAGGCGACGCCAGCCTTCCAGGACTACGTGCGCGATCTGCACCACCGCCTGGCCGCGATATCCTGACCCGTCACGCCCCTTCGAAGTTGCGCAGGAGCGCATGATGATCCAACGCTCGCTCTTTCATCCCGCCAATCGGGCCAAACTCCTTCCTTATGTCACGACGCCCCTTCTCGTCGCCCTGATCATCCTGATCTGGCACAGCTATGTGACGCTATCGGGCGTGTCGCCCTTCATCCTGCCGAGCCCGCAGTCCGTCTGGACGGCGTGGATCGCCATGCTCTACGATCCGCGCGCCTGGAACCACACCCTGATGACCGTCTACGCGACGCTGACGGGCTTTGCCTGGGCGCTTGTCGTCGGTGTCGGCCTCGGCGTGCTGATCGGCCGCTTCCGCTGGCTCGAACAGACCTTGAACCCTTTCATCGTGGCGACCCAGGTAGTGCCGAAGGTGGCCTTCGTGCCGCTGTTCGTCGTGTGGTTCGGTTTCGGCCTCACCGCCAAGGTCATCGTGGCCGCGGTGCTCGCCTTCTTCCCCATCCTCACCAACACGGTGCTGGGGGTCAAATCCGTCGATGCCGGCCACCGCGATGTGGCGACCAGCCTGAATGCCACGAGCTGGCAGCGCTTCCGTCGCCTCGAGCTGCCCTCCTCCCTTCCCTATATCCTGACGGGCATGGAGGTCGGCATCGTGCTCGCGATCATCGGCGCCATCGTCGGCGAATATCTCGGCGGCACGCAGGGCCTCGGCTATATGATGATCGCCCGGATGAACGCCTTCGCGACCAACGAATTATTCGCCGTCATCATCCACATGACGCTGCTCGGCTTCATCTTCTACTTTTCGATCGGCATCCTGCGGCGCATCCTCATTCCCTGGCACCAGTCCACCCAGCGTTGACGGGCAAAGCCGGTGGCCTTGCGCCACCGGCACCTTCGGGGACGCGTTCCCGTCCCGCGCCTGATCGCCCGAAAACGCTTCCCAGCCCGGGGGCGCACGTATAAGTCTCAGCCTTTAGCCCTTCCGGCGTCATCACGGCGACCCTCGGAAGGGCGAACGGGCCAACGGTTATGCAGGGCGGCTGTTTCCGTTGCCCTGCCGGAGAACGATAAGAATGCCGGAGATGAACAAGGAGATGGCGAGAGGGCGTCGTGCCGGCCAGCCCCGCATTCAGCCCCTTTATCATCAGATCTACATCCACCTGCGGCAGCTTCTCACCGAGACGGAACTCGATACGAACGAGGCGCTGCCGTCGGAGCCGGCGCTCGCGCAGCGCTACGGCGTCAGCCGCGTCACCATCCGCAAGACCCTGGACCAGCTCGAGAGCGAGGGGCTCATCACCCGGGTGCACGGCAAGGGCACCTTCCCCGCCCGGGCTGCAGGTCCGCAGGACAAGGCGAATATATCAAGCGGCCTCGACAATCTCCTGTCCTTCGAGGCACGCACCAGTGCGGTCAATCTCGAATGGCAGATGATCGCGGCCGATCCTGCGATCGCGCAGCAGCTCGACAGCGCGCGCTGCCTGCGGATCACCCGCCTGCGCAGCCGCGAGGGCGCGCCCATGTCCTACACTACGCTCCATGTGCCGGAGCGTTACGTCCATCTGTTGGACGAAGCCGAGACCGCCGACGAGCCGATCGTGCGGGCGCTCGACCGGAAGGGCGTGACCGCGCAGCGCGCCGAACAGGTCATCAGTGCCATCGCGGCGCCTGCGACGATGGCGCGCGAGCTCCACGTGAAGGCGGGGTCCCCGCTCATCGTCATGCGGCGCGTCATCTACGATCAGCACCAGGTCCCGGTCCTTCACCAGGAGAGCCGCTATCCCCCGGACCGGTTCGAATACCGCATGACGCTCAACCGGCTCAGTGTCGGGCCCGTGGCACAGTGGGGCCCGACCGCCTGAGTGCGGGGCGCGTGCGCCCCGCTCCGTGAAGCATCAGGATTTCAGAGCCTGGTCGATATAGGTGTTCGTATAGAAGACCTCCGGGTTGGTCTCCTTCGACATATTGGACGCGCGCAAGGTGTCCAGGCCCTCGGCCCACAGCTTCGGCACGTTGCGCATCAGGTTGTCCCGGCCGTGGGAGAGCCACAGCTCCTCAGCGGACGTCTTCACAATCGCCGTCAGCTCCTGCTTGTTGTCGATACGCGGGATTTCGAAGATCTTGGCCGCGCGGTCGAATATCGGCCCCGTCGGCTGCGTGATCAGCTCGTTCACGGATCCCGTCAGGGCGCGCAGGATGCGGACGAACTGATCCGGCTTCTTTTCAAGCGCCTCGCGAGTCACGACATAGCCCTGTCCGGGCATTGGCGCGTAGCGATCAGTGGACCACACCTCGACCGGCGCGTTCATCTCGCGCAGCGCGACCACCACATTGATCGAACAGATGAAGCAGTCGATGCGACCGGCATTGACGAACTGCAGTGCGGCCGGCGTGTCGCCGGAGACTTCGCGCTTTACCTCGGACGGGGCAATGCCGACCTTGTGCAGCATCAGGTCCAGGAAGATCTCGGTCGAGCCACCGACCGACACGAGGCCGACCGTCTTGCCCTTCAGGTCCTCCGCGCTCTTGATCGGCTTGCTCTTCGGCGAGACCATATGGAACGTGGAGCTTTGATAGAGCGTCGACACACAGACGAGATTTGCGGGCGAAGCCGCCATGGCCCGCATCTGCTCGATCGATGAAATGCGGATCAGTTCGGCCTTCCCGGCGATCAGCTGCTGAAGCGTCTGGGAGCCGCCGCGTCCGGCCTGCAAATCGACATCCAGGCCTTCCTTGGCGAAGAAGCCGCCGGACACGGCATTCATCATTTCGATGAAATTCGGGCCGAAGGCAAAGGGTGTCAGAATGGTGATCTTGTCCTTGCCCTGCGCCCGGAGAACGGCGGGCGCGCTGAGCATGCCGGCGCCGGCAAGCGCGGCTTTCAAAACGAGACGACGTGTCGGCATTGTAATCCTCACTCTGGTTTTCTTGTCGGCTT
This sequence comes from Chelatococcus asaccharovorans, assembly GCF_003201475.1. GTDB lineage: Bacteria > Pseudomonadota > Alphaproteobacteria > Rhizobiales > Beijerinckiaceae > Chelatococcus > Chelatococcus asaccharovorans. The sequence continues at coordinate 213,669 of NZ_QJJK01000012.1, forward strand.
CAGGGCTTCATCCCGATCTTCTTCACGGCGATCGGGGTGGTGGGAATGGTGACCGTCTTGATCTCGGTGTAGAACTGCTCGCTGGCCTCGCCGCCCTCGCGGCCGACGCCGGAATCCTTGTAGCCGCCGAAGGGTGCGCGCAGCTCGCGCGTCATCGTGGTATTGACCCAGACGACGCCGGATTTCAGGTCGCGCGTCGCAGCCTCGACCGTGGGCAGATGATCCGACCACAGGTACGACACCAGCCCGAAGGTGGTGTCGTTGGCCATGCGCATGGCCTCCTCGTAGCTGTCGAAGGTCAGGAACGCGGCGAAGGGGCCGAATATCTCGTCCTGGCAGACACGGGCGCTGTTGGTCGGCGCCAGCACAGCGGTCGGCTCGACGAAATAGCCACCGGCGAGGTCCCCTTCCATCGGCGCCGCAACGCCGCCGGTCAGCACCTCCGCGCCCTCGCCGCGCGCGATCTCCGCGTAGGACAGCACACGATCGCGGTGCGAAGCCGAGGCCAGCGGGCCAAGCTCCGTCGTATCGAGCATGGGATCTCCGATGCGGATCTGGCGGGCGCGCGCGACGAAGCGGGCGATGAAATCATCGGCGATCGAACGCTCGAGCAGGATGCGCGATCCCGCGAGGCATTGCTGGCCGTTGTTCGAATAGATGCTGACCAGGGCCGCATCGAGCGCCCGATCGAGATCGGCCGAGGCGAAGACGATATTGGCACTTTTGCCGCCGAGCTCCAGCGTGCACGGCTTCAGGCGCTGAGCCGCCGTCGCCATGATATGCCGGCCGGTCTCGGTGCCGCCGGTGAAGCTGATGAGATCGACGCCTGGATGCTTGACCAGGGCCTCGCCCGTGACGGGACCGCGGCCATTGACGATATTGACGACGCCCGGCGGCAGGCCCGCCTCGTGCAGGAGCTCGACGAAACGGCGCAGGGCCAGCGGCGTCTGCTCGGAGGGCTTCAGCACGCAGGTGTTGCCGAAGGCGATCGCCGCCGCGACCTTCATGGAGGCGAGCGCGGTCGGGGCATTCCACGGGGCGATCAGCGCCGCGACACCAACGGGCTCGCGTACGACGATCGAGCGATAGCCGGCGCTCTGATCGTAGACGTCGCCCTTCGTCTGACCGATATATTCGGCGAAGAAGCGGAAGTTATAGGCGGCGCGCTTGATCTGGCGCTCGCGCAACTCGCGCATCGAGACGCCGAGATTGAGGCATTCGAGCCGCGCCAGTTCCTCGGCATGGTCGAGGATCCTGGCATGGATCGCCAGCAGCATCTCCTGCCGCCTTTCAACCGACATTCGTGCCCAGGCGCCGTCATCGAAGGCGCGACGGGCGGCTTGCACCGCGAGATCGACCTCGGCGGCATCCGCCTCGACGAGCTCGGCGATCTGTTTGCCCGTAGCGGGATAATAGACCGGCAGCCGATGGCCTGATGCCGGCAGCACCTGGCCGTCGATCAGGCTCGTCACTTGAGTGGTGGCGAGAGTGGTGGGGGACACAGCATTCATCGCATCACACCATGAGCAGTCCGCCGTTCACGTGCAGGGTCTGACCCGTCACATAGGCGGACGCGTTGGAGAGCAGGAAGAGGATCGGGCCGACGACATCCTCGGCCGTGGCAAGCCGGCCGAGCGGCACGGTCTTGAGATAGGCGTCGAGATCGAGCCGGGCCGCCTTGCCGTCATCGTCGCCGCCCCGTCCGGTGCCGCCGCGCAGAAAGGCGGTGTCGACCGCGGACGGCGCCACCGCATTGGCGCGCACCACCGGCGCGCCCTCCTGCGCGAGGAGACGGGTCAGCGCCAGAACGCCGGCCTTCGACACGGAATAGGGGCCGTAGCCCGGGGTCGGCTTGAGCGCGAGGCCCGAAGACGTATTGACGATCGCGGGCGCATTGCCGCGCTGCAGAAGGGGCATGGCAGCGCGCGCGATAGAGAAGGCCGAATGGAGATTGCCGTCGACGACCTCCCGCCAGAGCTCGTCAGAAATCTCGGCGATCGGCCGCCGCTCGCGGGCAAAGCCGACGAGATTGACCAATCCGTCGAGCGCCGCAAAACGCTCGGCGACGGACGCGAAAGCCGCATTGACGGACTGCGGGTCACTGGCATCGAAAGCAATCGTGCCGACCCCCTCCGGGGCACCGTGCCGGGCGATGGAATCCGCGAGATCCAGGACGACGGGAACGGCCCCACGGTCGACCAGAGCCTTGACGAGCGCACGGCCTATGCCGCCACACCCACCGGCCACGACGATCCGTCGCCCCACCCAAGCCTCGTCCATTCTGTCGCGCCCCACTGGTATCGGCCAACTCTTGCTTGATCGGCCCATCTGAGTTGTTCTATTGATAATACAACATGGATGCGCGTCAAGCCTGAAGACCGAGAAGAAGGCGGAAATGGAAAAGAACACGCGGTATGACTGCGACGTGGCGGTCGTGGGCGGCGGCCCGGTCGGCCTGTGTCTCGCGTTGCTGCTCGCACGCGAGGGGACAGAGGTCGTGGTGTTCGAAAAGGAGCCCGACGTCTCGCTCGACCTCAGGGCCTCGACCTTCCATCCGCCGACGCTCGACATGCTGGACAGGCTCGGCATCGCCGAGACGCTGGTGGCGCAGGGGCTGATCTGCCCGCACTGGCAGATCAGGCTGCATCCGGACGGCGACAGGGCGATCTTCGACCTGTCCGTTCTCCAGAACGACACGCGTCACCCCTATCGGCTGCAATGCGAGCAGTGGAAGCTGTCGCTTGCGCTCATGGACGCGCTGAAGAAGGAGCCACGGGCGCGCGTTGTGTTCGGCCGCGAAGTCACCGGCTTCACCCAGGACGACGACGGTGTGACGCTGTCCCTGCGTGATGGCTTCGAGGAGATCGGGTCTGGCGAGGTGGGCAGCGCGAATGAGACCATCCGGGCGCGCCTCGTCGCCGGGACCGACGGCGCGCGCAGCACCATCCGCAAGGAACTCGGCCTCGAATTCGCGGGACTGACCTATCCCGAAACGACTTTGCTCGTGACGACGCATTTCCCGTTCGAGGAGCACCTGGAAGGGATTTCCAACGTCTCGTACTGCTGGAAGGCGGATGGCAATTTTGCCCTCCTGAAGGTGCCCGGCCGCTGGCGCGTCTCGATCTACCCGCGCGAGGACCTGCCGATCGACGAGCAATTGACCGAGGAGGCGATCGAGGCGAGCCTGCAGGTCATCGTGCCGCGCAGCGAGCGCTACGAGGTGATCGAGAAGCGGCCCTACCGTGTCCACCAGCGTATTGTTCCGTCCTACGTTCACGGCCGGGTCGTGCTCGCGGGGGACGCCGCCCATCTCAATTCACCCTCCGGCGGCATGGGGCTGAACGGCGGCATCCACGATGCCTTCGAACTGGCCGAGGCGCTGACGGAGATCCTCGCAGGCCAGGCCCCGCTCACGCGCCTTGATCTCTACGATCGCCGCCGCCGGCCCATCGCGCGCGACCAGATTCTCGCTCAGGCCGATGCCAATCGCGCCCGGATGCGCGAGAAGAGCCCGGAAAAGCGCCGCGAGATCCTCGCCGGCCTCAAGGCCATCACCCGCGATCCCGAGCGCCTCTACGCCCATGTGCTGAAAAGTTCGATGATCGACGGCCTGCGCCTCGCGGCCGCCATTCAATAAAGTCGAAGGAAACCGGCCGAAGGGGACCGTCATGCACACCATCGCCATTCCGCAGTCGGTCGTCGAGCGCGTCACCGCCCGACGCGGCCGCGCCCATCCCTATGCGGACTTTGATCCCGGCCGAACGGCCCTTGTCGTCATCGACATGCAGAACGGCTTCATGATGCCGGAAGTCGCCCATGCGCTCTGCGTCCATGCGCCCGCCATCGTCCCCAACATCAACCGGCTGGCGGCGGCATTGCGTGCCGCGGGCGGCAAGGTGTTCTGGATCCAGAACACCCATGACGAGGCCTGCTTCAGCGAATGGTCGGTGATGTATGACCTTCTTCTCCCCGAGCGGCGCGCCAAGCGCGTCGCTGCCATGACGGAAGGCTCCCTCGGCCATCGGCTATGGGCCGGACTCGATGTCCAGCCTGAGGACGAGGTCGTTGCGAAATATCGCTATTCGGCCTTCATCCAGGGGTCTTCGGATCTCGCCCAGCGCCTGCGCGCCCGGAACCTCGACACGGTGCTGATCACGGGGACCGTCACCAACACCTGCTGCGAGAGTTCCGCGCGCGACGCGATGATGCTGAATTTCAAGACGATCATGGTGACCGACGCCAATGCCGCCAATAACGATGAGGAACATAATGCATCCCTCATCGGCTTTTACTTGACTTTCGGAGACATCATGTCGACCGACGAACTTGTGGCGGCGATGGCGGCGCGTTGAGGGGAAGATGTGCGGCCTTTCCGCCAGGGATAACGGGGATCCGTGTTTCCAACGCGTTGCATCAATCGCTCATAGGACCCAGCATCAGATGCCGATTGACGCTGCTTCGGATGCATGGCGGGGCAGGTTATCGGGATAATGCGCGACCGTGCTGCGCGGCGCCAGGTGAATGCCCGCCAGCATGCAGCGCACGGAGCCGCCCGCCAATTCGATGGTCGGCACATCGAGCGGCAGCGGCCTGACGTGCTCGACCAATAGCGCAAGCTGGTCCGGCGTGAGCGCCCGCAGCGCCCGGCTCGACAACGCCAGGATCCGGCCCGCGTGGCTGTCGAGCTCGATGGCGTTGCCGGCGAATGCATTGATCTGAGCATGGGTCAGATCGACGAGCACGCGGCCCGTATCGGCGAAGCGACCGGCAATCTCCGCCCGACGCTCGGGATTGGAGATCGCGGAGAGGCCGATCATGCAAACGTCGGTGCCGATGCACATCAGCACGTTGGTGTGGTAGATCGGCCGGCCCGCGCGATCGGCCGCGTCGAACACCACCGGCTCAAAGTTGAAATGCGTGCAGAAGCGCTCGAGCGCCACTTCGTTGGTGCGGTTGGACCGCGCCGCATAGGCGACGCGCTCGATATGGTCGAGCACCATCGCGCCGGTTCCCTCGAGATAGACCGCGTCCTGTTCGAGACCGGAATAGTCGATGACGTCCTGCACCCGGTAGCGATGCTTCAGCATCTCGATGATATCGGAGCGCCGTTCCCGCCGCCGGCTCGGCGAGAACATGGGATAGAGGGCGACATGGCCGCCGGCGTGGGTCGAGAACCAGTTGTTGGGGAAGACCGAATCGGGCGTCTCCCGAGTCTCATCCTCGAAGAGATGCACCGTAACGCCAGCGGCGACGAGCTGGTCCGCGGCGCGGCTGACTTCGTCATAGGCCGCCTGCGCGATCGCCTCGGCCGTGCGTTCGCTGTCCTGCGCCTGGAAAGCATTGTCATGGGCCGTGGCGGGGTTGGGCGAGAAATGATGCGGGCGGATCATGACGACGCCGCGCGGCGCCTGCACGGACAGTTTAGGGGCCATCAGCGTGCCCCTGCGGCCGACATCATCGGCGCCGTGCCAGGGTGCCTGGCAATCAGTCCGAAGAGATCGCGCGGATCGTCCGGCTCAGCCACGAGGTCGATCTCGTCGAAAAAATCCGTGCCCGCAACGCGATCGCTGACGTAGCGCAGCGCGGAAAAATCCTCGGTCGCGAAGCCGACGGAATCGAACAGCGTGATCTGCTCCGGTGCATGCCTGCCCGGCGCCTCGCCGGTGATGACGCGCCAGAGCTCCGTCACGGGGAAGTCAGGTGCCATCTGCTGGATCTCGCCCTCGATGCGCGTCTGTTCGGGGAACTCGACGAAGACATCCGCGCGCAGAAGGATGTCAGGATGAAGTTCCGTCTTGCCCGGACAGTCGCCGCCAACTGCATTGATATGCACGCCGGCCCCGACCATGTTGTCGGTGAGGATGGTGGCATTGAGCTTGTCGGCGGTCACCGTCGTGATGATATCGGCGCCGAGCACAGCCTCCTCGGCGCTGGCCGCACTGGCGATCGAGAAGCCATAGCCTGCAAGGTTGCCGCGGAACTTGGCAGTCGCAGCCGGGTCGATATCGAACACACGGAGGTCGCGAATGCCGAGCAGAGCCTTGAAGGCAAGTGCCTGGAATTCCGACTGCGCGCCTAGACCGATGATCGCCATGCTGGCCGCATCGGGGCGTGCGAGATAGCGCGCCGCGAGCGCCGATGTTGCCGCGGTGCGCAATGCGGTCGTGATGGTCATCTCCGACAGGAGGGTCGGATAGCCGGTCGCGACGTCGGACAGGACGCCGAAGGCCGTGACGGTCTGCAGGCCGGAGCGGATGTTCTTCGGATGACCGTTGACGTATTTGAAAGTATAGAGCGCACCGTCGCTCGCCGGCATGAGCTCGATGACGCCGTCCCGGGAATGGCTGGCGATGCGGGACACCTTCTCAAACGCGGTCCAGCGGCGGAAATCCGCCTCGATATAGTCGGCCAGTCCGACGAGAAAGGGCTCAACCCCCAGCGTCTCAACGAGCCGGATCATATTATCGACTCCCACATACCGGACCATTGCCGCCTCCACGCTCTGATTTCATTCTTAGAATTGTACTCCGAGCGAATTGCAGCTAAAATTGATAAGCTGTACGAATTTCTTCGAACAAATGCACAAATTGCTCAGTCGGTGCGCGTAAATTGTAATCATGCATATCTTCGATGATCTCGATCGCCAGCTGATCGCCGCCTTGCGCGAGGACGGGCGGGCGCCGATCTCCAAACTTGCGACGATTCTCGGAATCTCACGCGCCACGGTGCAGAGTCGCCTCGATCGGCTCATCGACAGCGGCGCGGTGCTCGGCTTCACCATCCGCTCCCGCCAAGACTATGACGCCAACTCCGTGCGGGCGATCATGCTGATCGAGGTCACCGGCCGCTCGACCACCGCGGTGATCAAGCAGTTGCGCGGCCTACCCGAGTTGCATTCCCTGCATACAACCAACGGCGCCTGGGATCTGGTGGCGGAGATCCGCGCATCGAGCTTGAGCGACTTTGACCGCGTGCTGCGCGAAGTGCGCACGATCAACGGCATCTTGAACAGCGAGACCAGCATTCTGTTGTCGTCGGTGGAATAGGCGGCCGTCAGTTCGCCAATATGCTGTGCGCTCCTGAATTGGGGGCTGCGGCTGCGGCTGCGGTTGCGAATCGCCTGCGCATGGGCGCAGCATCTTTGGGAACAGCCGGAGGATCCATGGCATCGGTACAGCAACCGAATTTCTTTGCGCTGCTCGACGCGGACGGAGACAGGCTGGACGCGGAAGCGCGGGAGAAACCCCGCCGCAAGGCCCGCACGCGCGCTGGCGCCGTTCCGCCAGCTGCGAATCACACGGCGGCCGTTGGCATGCCCGCCGGTCCGACCCTCGCCTATGACGCAGAGCAGGAAGCCTGGGCCTGCGCGCTCGAACGTTCCGGCCGCTATCGCATCCTCCGTCAATTGCAGTTCCGCCCGGTCGTCGCGCGCGATCCGTTGCCGGACGAGAAGGTCGCGGTGATCGTCGATGTGGAGACCACCGGGCTCGATCACACCAAGGATGAGGTGATCGAACTCGGCATGGTCGCCGTCACCTACAAGGACGACGGCAGCTTCGGCGACGTCATCGCCACGTTCAGCGAATTGCGCGAGCCGAGTATCCCCATCAGCGCCGAGAGCGTGCGCATCACCGGCATCACGCCGGAGATGGTCGCGGGCAAGGTGCTCGACCTCGCTGCCGTCACACGCTTCATCGAGCCGGCGTCGCTCGTCATCGCTCATAATGCCCGCTTCGACCGGCCGTTCTGCGAGAAGCTGGCGCGCGGCTTCGACGTCAAGGCCTGGGCCTGCTCGGCCTCGGAGATCGAATGGGCGAGCTTGGGCTTCGAGGGGGTCAAGCTCGGCTATCTCGTCGGCCAGTCCGGCTGGTTCCACAACGGCCATCGGGCGGTCGACGATTGCCACGCCTTGCTCGAGGTGCTCGGCGCTCCGCTTAAGAACGGAGCCGGCTCCGCTTTCCCGCTGCTTCTCGCCAGCGCCCGATCTGCCCGCTATCGCATCTGGGCCGAATACAGCCCCTTCGACATGAAGGACGTGCTGAAGGCGCGCGGCTATCGCTGGAACGACGGGTCTGACGGGCGCCCGAAGTCCTGGTGGGTCGAGACGAGCGAGGAGGCCCTCGCGGCCGAGCTCCAGTTTCTGCGGACCGATATATACCAGCGCGATGCCGACCCGCGCGTCGACCGCATCACGGCGTTCGAGCGCTTTAAATCCGCGCGGTGATCGCGACAGGGGTCAAGCGTTGTTCTTGAGGAATTGCTGATAGCGCTCTTTGGTGTCGTCATTCATGGGGTAGAGGCCGGGCAAGGGAACGCCGCGATCGACCTCCCGCATGATCCAGGCTTCCATGCGCTCCTGATCGACCGCTTCGGTAGCGACAGCCTCCACGAGCGCGGCCGGAATGACAACCGCGCCGTCGTCATCGACGACGATCACATCGTCGGGAAAGATGGCGACGCCGCCGCAGGCCACAGGCTCCTGCCAGCCAACGAAGGTGAGGCCCGCGACCGATGGCGGCGCGGCGACACCCTGGCACCAGACGGGCAGGCCGGAGGCTTCCACGCCTGCAATGTCGCGGACCACGCCATCGGTGATGAGGGCGGCCACGCCGCGCTTGGCCATGCGGGCGCAGAGAATGTCGCCGAAGATGCCCGCATCGGTCACGCCCATGGCATCGACGACGGCAATGACCCCCTCAGGCATGGCCTCGATCGCGGCGCGCGTCGAGATCGGCGAGGCCCATGACGCCGGTGTCGCCAGATCCTCGCGCGCCGGGACGAAACGGAGCGTGAAAGCGGCACCGACGAACTTGCTCTGGCCTGCCCGCAGCGGCTTCGCACCGCGGATCCAGACGTTACGCAATCCCTTCTTCAGCAATACGGTCGTCAGCGTCGCTGTGGAGACGCCTTCCAGCGTCGCACGCAGGTCCGGGGTAAGCGCCATCTGATCTTGTCCTCGCCAGGGATCGGAAAAACTCGGATCCTATGACTACGTCGCGCGCAAGCGAGGGACAAGCCCGCCTGTCAGAGCTTGGCGAGCGCGTATTCCGTCTCGATGGACGAGGCATGCATCTGATGATCGAAACCATAGATGTGGATGGAAATCGCCTCGCGATCCCCGCAATTCTCCATGCGGTGGATATTCGGCCCGGAGGGCAGCATGCAGGCGACATAGCCGGGCGCGCGATCATGCGCTTCGACAGGGACCGCCTGGGACGCATTGATGGCGCGATACCAGGTCTCGCGAACGACCCCGCTGACGACCCCGAAGCAACAGGAACAATGATGATCGTGGATCGATGTGGCGCAGCCCGGGCTCCAGACCATCGCCCAGATGCTCACTTGCGCATCGCCAGCCAGGAGATTGCGGGCATATCCGCCCGGCTTGCGCTGCAGAGTCAGTCCCGCGAAGGGATCGGGATGCGCGACAAGGTCCTCAAGCACGCGCCGGGCCGCCTTGAGGTAGTCCCGCGACAGCATATCAGGTCCGGTATGCAGGCCCTGGAGGAGTGCACCACTGCGCGCCTCGTCGATCAACAGTCCCTGCACCGCCGCACCCCTCGTTCGAAATTCATGCCGGGAAATTTACAGCGAGGCCGACGAAACTGGTTTGCGAAGTTCGGCGGAGAAGCGCGCCGGGACAGTATCATTTCCTAATCGGCACGATGTCCGGAGAATTTTTTTGCGCCACGCGCTCACGAGTTGACAGCAGGTTCCTTCCACTCATACTGCCGCGCATGAAACTCGATGCCTTTGACCGGAAGATTCTGGCGCTCCTGCAGGACGATGCGAGCCTGCCCCTGGCGGAAATCGCCGCGCAGGTCGGCCTGTCGCAGACCCCGTGCTGGCGGCGCATCCAGAAGCTGGAGGCATCCGGCATCATCCGCAAGCGCGTCGCCCTGCTCGACCGCAGGCAGCTCGGCGTCGGCGTCACCGTGTTCATCGCGGTGAAAACAAACGTGCATTCCATCAAATGGCTCGAGCAGTTTCACGATGCCGTCCGTGAACTCCCGGAAATCATCGATTTCTACCGTATGAGCGGCGATATCGACTATCTCCTCAAGGCCTATATTGCCGACATCAGTGCCTATGACGCGCTCTACAAGAAGTTGATCTCGCGGATCGAACTGAGCGACGTGACGTCCATGTTCGCCATGGAAGAGCTGAAATCGACCACGGCGATATCGCTGGCGGCCCTCCCCTAGAGCATTTTCGAGCGAAGTGGACACCGGTTCGCGTGAAGAAAATGCGCTAAAACAAAGGCATGGGCATTTTTGTGATTCGGAGAAACGCGAAAATGCTCTAGGGGTGAGGGCCCATGACCGTGATGGAATGGCGCCTGAGACGGTAACGCGAGGCCTTGAGAGACGCGTCGGAGTCCGCCTGCGCAACGCCCTGCATAGCGTTGCGCAGCGGCGGCGCGATGATCGCCCATCCCGCGTCGGACCTCGCGTCGCGTCGTCTCTTTCGCCCTCCCGAACCGGGAGCCTGAAGCGCGACAAGAGCGAATCGTCAAATTTATGAAGGGGACTGGTTAGCTGAACGACAGCAATCTTGTCGCGAGATAGGCGTCGATACCCTCGGTGCCTCCCTCCATCCCGTACCCTGACTCCTTCATGCCGCCGAAAGGCAATTCGGGCAGAGCAAGCACAACGTCGTTGGCGATGAGATTCCCGCATTCGACACTGGTCGCGAGACGTTTTGCTGTCGCGATCGATCGCGTATAAGCATAACACGCCAGCGCATAAGGTAGTCGGTTGGCTTCTGCGATTGCTTCGTCAAGCTCGCGAAAGCGCGTCGCGACGATCAGCGGGCCGAAAGCCTCGATCTGGCGCACCATCGCGTCGTCAGGGGCCTCTTCCACCACCGTGGGCTGGAAATAATACCCCTTGTTGCCAATCCTCTGACCGCCCGTCGTAAGCTTGGCACCCTTTCTCAACGCGTCGGCGCAAAAGCTCTCCATCATCTTTAACCGGCGGATATTGGCGAGCGGGCCCATCTGCGTGTCTTCGCTCATCCCGTCGCCGACACGGATCTTCGCAAATCTGGACGAGAAGGCCGTCACGAAGCGGTCGTAGAGATCTTCATGGATGATCAGTCTATTGGGCGCGGCGCAGGTCTGCCCGCAGTTGAACGGCTTGATGCGCGCCATTTGCTCGACAGCGAGATCAACGTCCGCATCTTTGCAGACGATGACCGGCGCATGGCCGCCGAGTTCCATTGTCGAGCGCTTCATATGCGCGCCGGCCAAGGCGGAGAGCTGCTTGCCGACTGCGACAGAGCCGGTGAACGAAATTTTGCGAATGGACGGATGCTTGATCAGGTAATCCGAAATATGTGCAGGCTCGCCGAAGACGAGATTGACAACGCCAGGCGGTAGTCCGGCATCGTGGAGAGCTTGGACGAGCGCTGCGGGCGAGGCCGGCGTCTCCTCCGGCGCCTTGGCGACGACCGAACAACCCGCCGCCAGGGCTGGAGCCAGCTTGCGGGCAAGCTGGTTCAGCGGAAAGTTCCAGGGCGAGAAAAGCGCGACCGGACCAAGAGCATTGCGTGTCGTGAGCACCGTCGCATTGGGATTGCGCGCCGGTATGACCCGGCCATAGGCGCGGCGCGCTTCCCCGGCCGCCCATTCCAACTCGCCGGCGGCGCGCAGGGGCTCAAACCTCGCCTCATCACGGATCTTTCCCTGTTCCAGGGTGAGCGACCGCCCGATATCTGCAGCACGCTCCTTCAGAAGGCGAGCGGCTTGAAGCATGATCTCAGAGCGGTCGAATGCCGACATGCCGCTCCATTTTTTGAAACCGCCATCGGCGGCTGCGACGGCCATTTCAAGATCAGCGACTTCAGCGCACGCCACCGTGCCAATCGGCTCCTCGGTGGCGGGGTTGATGACCCCAAGTCGGCGCTTGGCCGCTCCCCCCACCCATTCGCCGGCGATGAAAAGTTGCGTATCCCTATACATGGGTTCTCCCAAGATCCGACGGCTGTGATTACTCAAGCATTTCACAGAGCGCTGTGATGTCGCTCTTCGTCTCGAGCGCGAGCACGAATTGCATCGCCGCTTCGGCTTTATCCGACGAAATCACTCCGTCCGCGCAACGCGTAAACTTCTGGTTCATGCGTTCCGGCGACATGGGTCTTGGAGGCGACCCGAGCGGCGCATCGTAACGCGCGGACAGCGCCTCGGTTTCCCCCTCAAGAAAAACATCAACGGCGGCAGGAAAGAAACCGTTATCCGGTAGCGCGTCGGATACGCGCATTTCGGTGATCGCCATCAGTCGAGCGACCTCCTGATCTTCCACCGCCGCCATGGTGAACTGATCGCTGTCCAAGCGACCGAAGCGCAAAGACGCAGCAATGCAATACTGCATATTGACGCGCGCCCGCAGCGTATCTCGCGGTACGCCCTCACGAAGGGTCATGAAGTTGTGCGGGTGTACATGGCAGATGATCTTGCTGATCTTGCCGGTGTCGCCATTGAGCTTTCCACTCAGCTCGATCGCCGCGTCGACGGCGGCGTGCGTGGGAGCGCCGGACGGATAAGGTTTGAATATAAGTCCCGAACGCACGATCTCGTAGTCCTTCCCAAGCGGAGGCAGGTCAGGAACAGTTCCGGCGAACAGGTTGAAGTAACCGTAGCGGCCTTCGAGCGCCTCATCGTCGGAGCGGAAGCCCTTGCCGGCCAGCAAGGCAGCATGGATAGCGTCGCGAGCCGTCAGCCCGGCGTGAAGCGCCATCGCCATCGTCCCGAAATTCTGGCGCATGCCGCTTGCCATTGTCGCCGCAATGCCGAGCGCATGACGGACAGCGTCCGGTGGCAGGCCGATGAGGCGACAACACGAGGCGGTCGCCCCGATAAGGCCCAGCGTCCGCGTCACATGCCAGCCGCGCTCATAATATCCGGGGTTGAGCTGCCGGGAGAGACCGACATTGATCTCGAAGCCCGCAAGATAGGCGTTCAGGATCTCGCGACCGGACACCTTGTGCTTCTGACCAAGCGCCAGGAGCGACGACACCAGAACCGCGCTTGGGTGCGAGATCATGGGTTCGTTGTTGTCGTCGAAGAGCTCCGCATGGGCGGCCGTGCCGTTGGCGAGCGCGGCGGTGAGCAAGTCGGCTTTCCGGCCGCGACCGACGATGCTGGCCACCGGATCGCCCGCGCCAATGTCTTCCGACAGGCCGAGGACAATGCGTGACGAGTCGAGCTGCGAGCCGGACAGCGTTACCGCGATTGTGTCCAGAAATGCCCGCTTGATCAGAGTGACGGCCTCGCTCGGCAACTCCCCGATGCTCGCCCGGCTTGACCAGTCCGCGAGATGGCCGGCAAAGGTGGAGTGCTTTTCGGACGCCATGCTGTTCGTCTCCGCTGAAGGTGTCACAACAGCTAGCGCGGCGCCCGTCGATCGTCAATATTATTGTATGACAGCCTGTTCGTATGATGTCGATTTTTCAGGTTCAGGCGTAACCGCCCTGACACGAGCCCTTGGGGTCGGCCCCCGCGGCGTCAGGGTGGCCGGCTCTTTATCCCGCCGGATTGGCATCGCGCGCGTCGATGGCGGCAAGCGCCGCACTCGCCGCGTTCTCGAGATGTTGCTCCATGAGCTTGACCGCCTTTTGCTCGTCGCGGCCGACGATGGCATCGAGGATGTGGCGCATTTCCTCCGTCGAGGCGCGGATGCGATCTTTCTGTGAAAGCGATGTGACCCGCAGCAAATGCACGCGGTTGTGTATCGACTTCAGCATCTCGGAAACGACGGTGTTACGGCATCCATCGAGGAGAATGCGATAGAATGCGCTCTTGGCATCGAGATAGGTCAGCGAAGAGCCTCTCGCACGCGTGGAACTCATCGTCTTGAAGGCAAGGGCGAGCGCCTGCACCTCCTCATCGGAAGCGCGCTGGACGAAAAGCCTGACGGCAAGACCTTCGAGCGACATCCGGACCTGGTAAATTGACTCCGCCGTCTCCCGGCTCACCATGGCAACGATGGGGCCGCGGTTGGGAAGGTTGGTCACCAGCCCTTCCGACTCGATTTCACGGAGGGCTTCGCGTACCGACGTGCGAGATACGCCCAGCATTTCGCAAAGCTCGCGCTCAATCAGGCGCTGCCCAGGCTTGAAGCGACCGGAAGAGATGGCCTGCCGGATGCGCCCCGCAACAAGCTCGCGTAAATTCGGCTGCGCAACAACCCTCATCTCTTCCATTCTCGACCTTTCAATACTCGAGGTGGGACACAATACCCATGGATGCAATATACCATCACGTCTGAGCAATGTGAGACAAAGCCGCTGAGGATCGATCAGTCAAGTCTCGGCTTATGCGAAAGCCTGGGAGACGAACTTGTTGACCATGTAGGGATCGATGCCCTCGATACCGCCCTCCTGGCCATAGCCGCTTTCCTTGACACCGCCGAAGGGCGCTTCGACCATGGAAACAAGGAGGGTGTTTACGCCCACCATGCCGCTTTCGATATCCCGGCTGAAGCGATTGGCCATCTCCAGCGAGCGTGTGAACACATAGGCCGACAAGCCCAATGTGGAGGCGTTGGCCTTGCCGATGACCTCCTCGTAACTGTCAAAGCCTATGACCGGAATGACTGGTCCGAAGATCTCCTCGGTCGCGAGAGTGGCCGCGTCGGATACACTGTCGAGAACCGTCGGCTCAAAGAAGTACCCGACAGTTCCGTGGCGCTGACCTCCGGCGCAGAGCTTCGCGCCCTTGGACACGGCGTCCTCCACCAATCGTCCAACAGCATTGAGGCGCCGCTCGCTGGTCAATGGTCCGAGTGTCACGCCGTCATCCATGCCGTTCCCGAGCCGAAGCGCGGCCACGCCCTCGACCAATCGCGCGACGAAACGCTCACGGACGGCATTGTGAACAAAGAAGCGCGACGGGCTGCTGCACACCTGCCCCGACGTGCGGAACTTGACGGGGATCAGCTTCTTGACGGCATCGTCCACGTCTGCATCGTCCCAGATGATGACCGGCGCGTGGCCGCCGAGTTCAAGCGTCATTCTCTTCAAACCAGCTTCCGCAGCCTGCGCGGCCAGCAACTTGCCGACCGGCACCGAGCCGGTAAACGAGACTTTGCGGATCTGCGGCGCGGCTATGAGCTGGCGCGAGATCTCCCCGGGAATGCCCATGACGATGCCTAGCACACCACTGGGCAAGCCCGCGTCGAGCAGGGCTTTGGCGAGCGCGACCGCGGCCGATGGCGTCTCCTCGGCCGGCTTCAGAATGACCGAACATCCTGCCGCCAGGGCTGGAGCGACCTTTCGCGTGGACGTGACAAGCGGCCAGTTCCACGGCGACAAGGCCAGCACCGGGCCGACGGGCTCCTTGGCGACGTACTGGTGCATATCCGGCATCTTTTCCGGGATGATGCGTCCATAGGCTCTCCGCCCTTCCTCGGCGTACCAATCCAGCGTGTCCGCCGCCCAATTCACTTCGGCAATCGATTCGCCGATGATCTTGCCGTTCTCGCGCGTGATGTCCTCGCCGATGGCGCGCGCATTCTCGCGCAGGCGTGTCGCGGCGCCCCGGAGAATTGCGCTGCGCTCAAGGGACGTCTTCCGCCTCCAGAGCCGAAAGCCCCGCTCGGCGGCCTCCGCGGCTCGGCTCAGATCCTCGGAGGTGGCGATTGCATGGCGCCCGACCTGCTCTTCCGTCGCCGGATTGACGATCGGCGACCATTGTCCGTCGGAGCTCGCGGACCATGCTCCGTCGATAAGCAATTTCACATCGTACATTGGGAACTCGTCATCTTTCACGCCAAAGCCGCGCGTCGGCGGCCGGCCGGATTCCATTGGCGATGACACTAGCAACCTTGGCAATTACATGTCAATAATACCGTATGACGATCGGACTGGAAGCTTATCTGCGGGTGAGCGCGTGATCCGTCATTCAGATTTCTCGCAAATGAGCCCGACAGAGTGACCAACCTCTCCACCAGTATCTCCCTGCAAACCGCGCACTTCGCATCCGAGACGACCTGGAACGACGTGCCCGACACTATCCGACACCAAGGCAAGCGCGCGCTGGTGAACTTCTTTGCTTGCTGCCTTGCTGGAGCTTCCGCGCAGGCGATCGGTATGATGCTTGCGGTTGCTGGCACGCCGGGGGGCGCCCGCATCGTGGGGCGCACGGCAACGGCCGATGCGATGACGGCAGCATGGGTGAATGCGGCCAGTGCGAACATCCTCGATTTCGACGATACACTTCCCGATACCATCGCCCATCCAACGGCGCCGGTCGCTGCGCCGCTGTTGGCTTTGGCTGAAACGCGGACTGAAAGGCCGATCCCGGGACGGGATCTGCTGATGGCCGCAATACTGGGTATCGAGCTTGAATGCCGGATCGGCAGGGCCCTCTCGATCCGGCACTACCGGCGCGGCTGGCACATCACGTCGACATGCGGAGGCCTCGGTGCCGCACTGGCTTGCGGGCGTCTGCTGGAGCTTTCGCCGCATCAAATCGTATGCGCCATGGGCGGCGCCGTCGCGCAGGCGGGCGGCGTGGTCGAAACGCTCGGAACCATGTCGAAGAGCCTTGGCGTCGGCGGCGCGGCGCGCGCAGGATTGCTCTCGGCGCTGATGGCGACCCGTGGCATGACCGGTCCCAGCCAGCCGCTCGAAGGCCGCTACGGCCTGTTCGCCGTGATGGGTGAAGATGTCGAGCCTCATGACGTCGTGGCAGACCTCGGCAGCCGCTGGGAACTCGCGGATCTGGCCTACAAACCCTATCCCTGCGGCGTGGTGTTGAATGCGGTCATCGATGCGTGCCTTGCGCTGCGGATGGACATTGCCGATATGACGGCCTTGGCCTCGATTACGGTCTCGGGACATCCGCTGCTCAAGGAGCGGGCGGACCGCCCCGGCGTTGGCAGCGGCAATCTTGCACAGGTCAGCGCGCAGCATGCAGCCGCGGTGGTCCTGCGCAAGGGCCGCGCGGGCCCGGCGGAGTTCTCGGACGCAGCAGTGACAGACCCGGACACCCGCGCATTGGCGGCGCGCGTGAGCGTTGCGATCGACGAGGCGCTGCCGATGGGGGCTGCACGCGTGACCGTGTTGCGCGCCAACCAGTCTCATGAGCGAACGGTCCTCGAGCCGTTGGGGAGCGCGGGTAACCCGATGACTGACCTCGACCTCGAAAACAAGCTCCGGACGCAGTGGGCAAACGCCGGGATCAAAGGCTCGCCGGACAGGCTCATCGACGCGCTCTGGAGCCTCGATACACGCGACGACGCGGCGGAGCTGACCCGGCTGATCGGGTAGCATCAGGAGGTCGGGGAGAGAAAGTCCGTCAAGGCCGCAATGATCGCATCGGGCGTCTGCATCGGCATGAAATGCCCGGATTCGATCTCCATGTATCGCGCACCGGGCACGGCGTCAGCAATCGGCTTCACGACCTGCGGCGGGCGATCGCCGTCGTGGATGCCGGCCATCACCAGCATCGGGTGCCGCAGTTCGGGAAGCCGTCGGGTCATGTCGAGGCGTGCCAGCATACGTAACAGGCCAGCGATCCCATACGGGTTCGCCGCCAGGCGTTGACGCCGGATGCGATCGAACCGCGCGCGGTCCCCTCTGAGCGCCTCGGGGTAAGACGATGCCATGCGTGCATCCTGGGTGGGGCGTAGCCCTTCGCCCTCGAACGCGTCAGCGCGCGCCAGCACGGCAGCCTTTTTCTCGGGGGGAACCTGAAGCGCCGGCGACATCGCCACCACTTTATGCACGCGCGCGGGATGATCGAGCGCCAGGCCGATGGCCACTGCCGCGCCAGCGGCGCAACCCGCCACCGACACCCGGCGCAGGTCATAGGCGTCGAGGATGCCCAGAAGGTCATTCACCAACAGCGGGAGCGTGATGGGCGCGACGTTGAATTCCGAGAGTCCACAGCCGCGCATGTCGTAGCGCACCACCCTATGGGTTCGGGCAAGAGCGGGCACAACAGCATCGTAGGATTCCAGCGTGCCGCCGATCTCGTGCACGAGAACAAGTGGGGGGCCCTCGCCTTCCACGGCCACGCGCAGAATAGTACCGTTGGTTTCGATCCAATCTGCCATCGTCAAGCCGCCGGTTGAACAGGGACGGGATGGAAGGTGAAGCGTCCGTCGGAGCGGCCGATGCGTGCTGCGTGCGGAAACGCGAAGTGGCAGGGCATCACGAGAGCGCCCGAGCCGGCGACGGCCTCAAGAAAGCGCTGCCGCGTCTCCCGCGCATCTTCGGGCCGCATGCAGAACATCGTGTTGAGCGTCGGTTGATGGATCTGGATCGGGCTGTGGAAGATATCAGCGCAGAAGATCCCGGTCTCGCCGTCTGAGCTGAGAGTGAGCCGATACATGCCCGGCGTGTGGCCTGGGGCGGGAATCATGGTCAGGCCGGCGATTTCGCCATCGCCTCCAACCATTGTCACCCGGCCCGCATCGACCACGGGCAAGACACTGTCGCCGAATGCGCCAGCGCCCACGCTCGTGTCGCCGCCGTCATAGATGGCACGGAAGTGATCGTAGTCGGCCTGTGGCATGAAATATCGCGCCTTGCGGAATGTCGGCACGTTGGCACCATCCTCGACTATCGTGTTCCAGCCCACATGGTCGCCGTGCAGATGCGTGTTGATGACGTGCGTTACTTGATCGCGACCCGCGCCGGCCGCCTCAAGCCACTCCATTACCCGGTTGTTGAGGTTGTCCATCCGCGGCGCAGCCGGCCGCGACTTGAAGTTGCCGCAGCCGGTATCGATGACGATCACATTACCCCGCCATCGCACCACCCATATCTGGATGGCGATGACGAAACGATTGAGCGCGGGCACATACTGGTAGGGCCACTGTGAGGCCGCGGACGTCCAATCACCCTCCAGGTCGGGAAACACCCGCGCAGGATCGTGCGTCGGCCCCACATATTCGACGATGTTGAAGATGTCGGCCGAGCCGATCCGGCGATGATACATCATCGTTGGTGTCTTCCTTACTTCTTGGGAAGATCGAGGATCGTCCGCGCGTCTGCGATCGATATCGGCTTGATGTCGAACTCGCCGAGAATGCGTACGATCTTCTGGACCTGTTCGGCGTTTGATTTGAACAAGACGCCCTCGCGCTCGAGAAGGTTGTCTTCCTGGCCGATGCGGATATTGGTGCCCATGAGCGCCCCATAGGTGGCCGCGCGCATGTTCTGAGGGCCTGTTCCGTGGATGAACAGGATCATATCCTTGCCGAACAGACGCTCCGCCGTCTGCTTCATGTGCAGCAGATGCTCGACGCCCGAAGGGATACCACCCAGGATGCCGGTGAGGAACTGGACGATAATCGGGCGCTTCAGGTTCGGTTTGCGATTGAGATGGTAATCAAGAATATAGATGTGTCCGATGTCGTAGCACTCGAATTCGATCGCGATGTCGGCATCGGTGAAGATGTCGATCATCCTGTCAATTTTCGCATAAGTGTTGGCAGTCACGAGATTGTAGCTGTCGGGGCCGAACTTCTCGCGCTCCCAATCATATTTGAAATTTTCGACGCCCTGATCGATCGCCTTCTTGAACGAACCGTAGTTCATCGAGCCGACGACGATGGTGGCAACATCCGGCCGCATCGCCAAGGACGCTTCAGTGCGATTCTCGGCCGTCGACCCCATCGACGCCGACATGTTGATGATCGCGTCCGTCTTCTCCCTGATGGGATCGATGATGTCCTTCCAGACGGCGATGTCGTTGGTCGGGCGACCGTCCCGGGGATCGCGCGCATGCAGATGGATGATCGCGGCGCCCGCCTCGGCGGCCTCTATCGACTCGCGAGCGATGTCCTCCGGCTTGTAGGGCAGATAGGGCGACATCGACGGCGTGAGGCCCGACCCGGTGGTCGCGCATGTGATCATGACAGATTTGATAGGGGCGTTCATGTTCTGCCTTCCCAGTTGGAATTGTCCGGCCTCGCGTCCGTTGTGAGACCGTCCGTGCGTGGATGGAGTTTCAGCGGCCGACGACGACGCGCCAGCCGGCCTTGAGGAACATCATGCGAGACGCCTTGATCCTGTTGCTGTTCGTTTATGGACGTCCGGGTCCGTAAAGACGGATCCATCGGCGGGCGCTGCGGCCTTGCAAGCGACCCGGCGTGGAGGGAACGGAGGTTCAATAGACATCTTCATAGGCGGTCGCGACCATTGACGGGCGGAAGCGGATGGTTTCGTACCAGGCGGTCAGCCCCGGCCGGCCGGTCCGCCATTCGTCCGCGCCGAAGCGAAAATCACAGTGGGCAAGCGCACAGGCGAGCGCGATATGGCCGATATGGATAGGGCCATCCTCCTGCGCGATCCGTGCGTCCGCATGATCGCAGACGGCGGCGATCTTCGTTCGCGCAGCGCCATGCACCGCGTCCCACTGCTTGCCCTCGGGCCGGATATTCTCGAAAAGACGGAGGGTGAGAAGCTCCATCATGCCATCAGCCAGCGCCTGCATTCTCAGCGATTGCCAACGGTTTTTATCGAGCGGAAAAAGCCTGGGCTCATCCGCGATGGAGTCGAGATAGGCGCAGATCACGCGTGAATCGAAGAGCGCCTCTCCCTCCCGCGTGACCAAGGTGGGGATCTTGTTCAGCGGATTGGCGGCCATCAGGTCGTCGTCCAGACGAACGATGCCAACGGCCACGCGCTGCGTCGCAATCTGGCTCGTCAGGCCAAGTTCGTGGGCTGTCACCATCACCTTGCGTACGAAGGGTGATCGCGACGACCAGAAAAGCCGCATCGTAGGCTTTTCTTCCGCGTCTCCCTGCTGCTGAGCCATATTCACATCCTCTCAACGCAAACCCCGACCGTTTGATCTGTGCTCGCGCTAGAAAACCAGCGCGTCCTCCGCGGCGAAGCTGAGCGAGACGGTCATTCCTTCGGCGAATTGCTGATCGCGGTGCTCGAAGACCAGGCATCGCCACGCGGCTGCCTCGATGACGTAGCGGGTCATCGAACCGAGGAACCCGACCGATTGAATTTTGCCGGCCAGCCGGTTGCCGTTACCGTTGATAGCGGCCCCGTCGCCGTGCACCGTGATCGCTTCGGGCCGCACCGCGATCCTCACGGTCCCGCTGTCCGCGATCGGCCTGTCCGTGCGGCAGGCGATTGTGACGCCGTCGCCAACGCGCACCAGGAGATCGCGCCCTTCGCGGCCCGCGACTTGACCCTCGAACCAGTTGGTGGACCCGACGAAATCGGCAACGAACATGGTCGCAGGCGCACGGTAGATCTCGCGCGGTGAAGCGCATTGGACGACCCGGCCCGCCTCCATCACCGCGATTTTGTCAGACATCTCCAGCGCTTCGGTCTGATCGTGCGTCACGTAAATCGTGGTGATCCCGGTCTCGCGTTGCAGTCGCCGCAGTTCCGTGCACATCTCGTCGCGCAGCGACGCGTCGAGATTGGACAAGGGCTCGTCAAGCAGCAGGAGTTTGGGCTGACGCACAATCGCGCGCGCCAGTGCCACACGCTGCTGCTGGCCGCCCGACAATTGGGTCGCGGGGCGCGAGCCATATCCGGAAAGACTGACGGTATTCAGTGCCCGCTCGACCATCTCCTTGACTTCAGTGCTCGAAAACTTGCGATCCTTGGCGACGCGCAGCGGAAATGCAACGTTCTCGAATACGCTCATATGTGGCCAGATGGCGTAGGACTGGAACACCATGCCGAAATTGCGATGGTTGGCCGGCACGAACGTATGGCTCGCGTCGTCGAACAGGATTCGACCGTCCACGGAGATACGCCCGGCGTCAGGCATCTCAAGGCCCGCAAGACACCGCAACGTCGTCGTCTTCCCGCATCCCGAAGGACCAAGCAGGGTAAAGAAGGTCCCGGCCGGGAGATCGACGTCGATGTCGTTCACGCCGCCCTTCGGCCCCGTTCCCGCGGAGGCGTAAATCTTCGTCAGGCCTTCGATCTTCAGGGACGGTTTCATGATTACTTTCCGAATGTGGCGGCCGAGGCTTGCCGTGTGAGGGCATAGAAGCTGGCTGAGAGAACCGTCATGGCGGCTGCCCAAATGAGGCCCAGCGCGGCAACCTCGCCGCTTTGACCACTCGTCCAGAGCTCGAACATGGCCACCGGGATCGTTTGCGACTGGGCACCCGCCAGAAGAAGCGGCATGGACATTTCCTTCGTCGCGATCAGGAAGACGAAGATCCATCCCGAAGCGAGCGCTGGCACGAGGAGGGGTGCGACGACCTTGAAGAGCATCTCCCGCGTGTTTGCGCCCGACACGGCCGCCGCCTGTTCCAATTCTGTGTGGATCTGCAACACACCGGAGAACGAATACCGCATGCCGTAGGGTACATATCGGATGATGAAGCCCAGAATGATGATCCAGAGCGTGCCGTAGATCGGCACCGGCGCGCGTAGCGCGAGCTGGAGCATCGCTATGCCGAGCACCAGACCCGGAAAAACGAGAGGAACCGTGACAAGCTGGTCGATAATCCGCGCGCCGCGCTTGCGGCGGGCGACGACCCAGCCGGTGAGGAAGGTCAACGCAACCACAAGGGTGGCAACCGTTCCCGCGACAATGAGAGTATTGCCTGCCAGGCCCCAATAATAGCTATCGGTGAGGACCCTCTGATAGTTCTCCCAGGTGATGGCACGGAAGGCGGACGGGCGTATCGGCTGGACAAACGGAAGCACCGACATCCAGAAGATCGCCCCGAGGGGCAGCACCAATACGATGAAGAAGTTGAAGAGGATAATCCCGCCGCCGAGCCAGCGCAGGCGGCCAAGGCGGAAAGGACGCGGCCGGAACCCTTTGCCGGTGATCGAGGCAAACCGCTCCGCACGGTCCGACAGCTTGCCATAGTAGTGAAGCAGGATTGCGATCACCGCGACCATCACCATCGCATAGGCGCTGACAAAGCCGATATCGGGCGGCATGTGCTTCATCCCGCGGTAGATTTCGGTGGTCAGGACGCTGACGTTGCCGGGAATGCCCACGAGCGCCGGCACTTCAAAGGCCTCGAGATTGCGGATGAACACGAACAGCGCGAGCGCCACGATCGCAGGCCGCGCCAGCTGGAACGAAACCCGCAGGATCGTGTCGGCCACGGATGCACCCGACATCCGTGCCGCTTCCTCCATCTCGGCATTGGCCGCGCGAAACGTCGCCGACAAGAGCAGGAAGACGAGGGGCGACCAGAGAAAGCCCTCGACCAGGACCATGCCGGCCAGCGAGTTGACCTCGAAAAGGTTGGCCGGCGAGCCCGTGAGTTCAAACCAGGTGCGATTGAGTGGTCCGGCTTTACCGAGCAGGAACAGCCAGCCGGTGACGTAGAGGATATAGGGCGTTCCCATCGACACGACGGAGGTGAGGAACGCCAACGGCTTAAATCGGACATCGGTACGTTCCACCAACCACGCGAGGATGCCGCCGAAGATGAGCGAAATGACCGTTGACAGGGCTGCGAATAACACCGAGTTCACGGTGCTTCTGAACAGGGTGTTGCTCTGGATGAGCCCCACGTAATGCTGGAATGTAAATCCGCCTTCGCGAAAGCCCGCGTGGAATTCCGTAAAGCTTATCCGCAACAGAACCAGTAGCGGCGGCAGCACGAGGAGCGCCAGGACGACGACGAGGACGAAGGCCAAGACGTTGCCCTGGCCCAGCGGCTGCCCCAGCCACAGGCGGGGCCATGCGGAAACGCTCGCGTTACGGGTTTGGATATGGGTCATCATTCATCCGGTTGTGAGGTTCGACAGGCACACGCGGCGCCCCTTCCGGACTTCGTCCTACTCAAACAGTTCCCGGTAGATTTTGACCCAGCGCGGTCCCTCGACCATCATGCGGTCAGGCGCGATCCCCGAAAATGTGTAGTTCCCCTCAGGCTTTAGCGAAGGATTCTCGGCCGGGACGGCGGGGTGGGCGGGAATATAGCCGGCTCGCGCCTGAATGGTCTCGCCCTCCTCCGACATGATGAAGTCGAGGAGCAGCCTGGCGGCGTTGGGATGCGGGGCGTTTTTGATGAGCGAGAACGTACCCAGGTGCCCGCTCAACGGCTCGATCTTGATCCACTTGATCGGCGCGCCTTTGGCTTGGCTGATCGGAATGTGGTAGTTATAGACCGACAGGACAAGCGGCACTTCGCCCGCGACGGCCTTGTCGAGCACGACGCGCTGGTTGGAGGGCACGTTGATGATGTCCTGCTTCGCGAGCTTGCGCAGGTACTCCATACCCTTCTCTTCGCCCATGTGATCCAGGATCATGCCGATGAAACCCGGAGGACCGCCCGCGCTGGTGCTCGTGGTCCATGCCATGCGGCCTTTCCATTTTGGATCGAGCAAATCTTCGTAGGTCTTCGGGTAGTCCTTCTCCTGCACGAGGTCTGTATTCACCGCGATACCCGTCGGCTGCAGCGAGTGAGCGGTCCACAAGCCCTTGGGATCCTTGTAGGCGGCGGGATAGTCTGCGGCGGACGGAATCAGATAGGGCTCGACGAAGCCTGCGGCGTAGACTTGTTCGAACGCCGGAGGACCATCAAAAATGTCGCCCTGGACCTTCCCCGTCTTGCCTTCATTGATCATGCGGAGAGCCTGCTCCTGCCAGAGCGCGGACACGAACTCCACCTTGATGCCGTATTTGGCCTGGAACGCTTCCGCGAGGGGCCGCACGACCTGATTGACTACAAGGGCCGTATACCAGACGACTTTACCTTCCTTTTTTGCCGCGTCGATCAGTTCCTGCGAAGCAGCCTGTGCTGTTCCGTTGCAAGTGACGGCGATCATCCCCGTAATAGCCGTGGCCGCGAGCAGCGTCTTTATTTTGCTAATCATTTCGTTCCTCCCATCTGCACCGCTTTCTGGTCTGCCGTCCTTCTCAGGACCGCCACCGGGGCGCTTTGCTATGATCTTATTGAAACGCGGCTATCTTTCGCGCGGGTCATCGGCGAGGCCTTCGCGCTGTTCGGTTTCGCTGCCGCCGTCGTTCGAAGGCTGTGTGTCCGCCGTCACGGCACCCATTTCGATCAGTACGGCGTTAGCGGTCTTGAATGCGTCGAGACCGGCGGGAATTCCGCAGTATATCGTCGCATGGATCAAGACCTCACGTATTTCCTCAGCCGTCACACCGTTGTTGATGGCGCCGCGCACGTGAAGACGAATTTCGGCCGAACGGTTGAGAGCCGTGAGCATCGCGATATTCAGCATGCTCCGCGTCTTCAGATCGAGGGTGTTGCGCCCCCATGCATAGCCCCAGCACCATTCGGTCGTTATGCGCTGAAAAGCCATCATAAAATCATTTGCGGAGGCAAGCGAGCCGTCAACGTATTCCTTACCGAGCACTTGGCGTCTGAGAGAAAGGCCGCGACTGAAAAGGCTATCGAGGCTTTCTGATGTTGGGCTCATGGCTTGTTCTTTCAACTGATTACGCAATCCTGAAGTCCTTCAGAAAGCAGCGCTGCCGGTGATTTTACCTTCCCCGCGCGCGGCCTGTCGAAGCGCGATGGTGAGGCCGAAAGGCAGGGCCCATGACCTGTATGGCGTCATCACGTTGCCCCTTGCCTGTACCGAATCGGCATGTCCGCGGGCCGCTTGCCAGTCTCCCGTTCCGCGTCGCCCCTGGGTCAGGCGCTCCACAGGCATGCGAGATCCCGAGTCAGATCAGACTTACAGATTGTATGATCGTCCGTCAATCCGATAATCGTTCATTCATGGAGCGGTGCGACGTCGATCCTAACGATGTCTCGGCAGGCTGGCGTCAAAGCCGGCCATCTGCGGAGCACATCTGGGTCGTGACCGGGTATGAGGAGACTTTCATCGAACCCGGCGAGTTGCTCGCACATCCGATGCCCCTCGAGCATGTCGCCAATGTGGAGCACGATCGGGAACGGCTCGCGTCGCAGCCTGTTTTGCGAGAAATGGAATGCATCGGACGCGAGGACGAGCGGCCCGCGCAGTGTCTCGACCCGCACGACCTGCAGTCCATCAGAGTGGCCGCCAATCCGGTGCAAGGTGATGCCTGGAAGCAGCGTCGCGTCCCCGTTGTGAAACCGCATGCGGCCGCCGTAGACAAGCCGCACAGCGGCGGTCACGTCGTCGACATCAAATGGGGCGCGGATATGCGCATGGCACACATATTTCCCCGTCGCGAATGACATCTCCCGCTCCTGAAGATGAAACGTGGCGGAAGGAAATGCGTCGAGACGGCCGGCGTGATCGTAATGCATATGGGTCAGCACGACGTCCTGAACCGTCTCCGCCTCGATCCCGGCAATACGAAGGAGGTCGACCGGATCGTGCAGAAGCTGTCGACCTCTCCGGGCAGCAGCTTCAACACCAAACCCTGTGTCAACAACGACGGTTCGGCCGGCGCCGCGGATTGCCCAGATATAGTAGTCCAATGGCATCGACATGTCGTGGAGATCAGCAGGCGGAGCGATGAAATTCTCGGCGCCGCGCCGTTGCGGGCCGGTGGTTGCGTAACGGAACGCGAAAACCTCGTAGTGAAGGGTCTCGGCCATCGAATCCATGCTCGCCCCTGCTTTGATCAACCACGTCCATATCACCGGCAGGAAGAGCCGGAAGATTGTCTGACTATCGTGTTGTATGTTAAAAAATAGCTTGCTACTAGTCGCATGTGCTTGTGCGAAGGGCTCGATCGAATCTTCCTGCGACATGACCCGCGTCGAACAAGCGCCTTCACCGTAAAGCTCATTTCGGGGCAACGACATGCAGGGTGCCAGGCGGCGACCGGCGCTTGAGAACGAGGATAAGAATTTGTCTGAGCAGACCCTCAAACCAACTGTCGGGTTTATTGGGCTTGGCGCTATGGGCTCCGCGATGGTGAAACGCATCGCAGAGGGCGGCTACAGGCTCAAAGTGCTGGATGTGGATACCGAGCGCGCAGGTCGTCTCGCGCGGGAGCTCGGCGCCTCTCTCGCGGCCACCCCCGCCGATCTGGCGCAGGATTGCGCCGTGGTCATCACCATGCTGCCGACAAGCGCGATCGTGGAAGACGTGCTGTTCGGAACAAACGGCGCAGGCGATGCCCTGCAGCCAGGCGCAATATTCATCGAAATGTCGAGCGGCGCACCCGCTCAGACTGTCGAGATGGCCACGCGCATCACCAAACGGGGCGCGACCTTGGCGGATGCGCCCGTATCTGGCGGCGTCGCGCGTGCGCGGGTCGGCGATCTCGCGATCATGTTCGGCGGCAGTGATGAAGCTTACGCCCAAGCTGAGCCCGTTCTCAGAACCATGGGGAGTTCGATCGTGCGGACCGGAGCTATCGGCTCGGCGCATGCTATGAAAGCTCTCAATAATCTGGTGAGCGCAGGGGGATTCTTGATTGGCGCCGAGGCCTTGCTCATCGGCACGCGGTTCGGTCTCGATGCGGAAACGATGGTCGACGTCTTGAATGCTTCCACGGGAATGAACAATTCAACCCAGAAGAAGTTCAAGCAATTCGTGCTTTCGCGAAAGTTCGATGCCGGTTTCGGACTCGACCTCATGGTCAAGGACATCGGAATTGCACTCGGAATTGCAGACAAGACGGAGACCGGCGCTCCTTTTGCAGCGTTGTGCCGTCAGTTGTGGAGCGGAGCCCAGAAGCACCTTGGCCCCGGTCATGATCACACGGAGATGGTGAAGTTCTCGGAGCTGCTTGCCGGCAGTCCAATAACCCCTGCGGCCGGAGGCAAATGAGACAGAAATACTGCTCGTTGTGAGCCACCCAGCTCGGTTTGCCCTGAAGGGTGCAAAGCTTTACGCAAGGCCTCGCCCCCCGCTCGCTTTGGTCTCCCATTCGACCGTTGCAACAAAACCTCAGGCGCCGATCGAACAGTCCTGAGAGATGATCTTGGCCCAGTCGACGAGGGTGTCGAGGTCGAGCGTTCCCGGCAATTCGATCCGACCACCTGTGACGGTGAGCGGGACAGCGAGCACCTGTTCCGTCATCATCATGTAGAAACTCTGTTCGGCTGGTGTCAGCGTGCGGGCGAGCCTGGTCGCGAAATGCAGGCTGATGAGCGATCCGAGCGCGCTCTCCGCATACATTCCCACGCAGACCTCGACATTGGCGGCCTGGGCCATCTCCGCGATCGCGATGGCCTCGGCGAACCCGATCCGGCCCGGCTTGATGCTGATGGCCGTCGCACCCCGGTTGATGAAAGCGGCGGCGTCCCGCGCCGTCACACAGGAGGAATCGACGAGGAGCGGCAGCGCACTATCCGCGACGAGCCGGGAAAAGGTCTCGTCGGGACGGAAAGGTATCGGGTCTTCTGCGATCGCCA
Organism: Chelatococcus asaccharovorans; assembly: GCF_003201475.1. Classification (GTDB taxonomy): domain Bacteria; phylum Pseudomonadota; class Alphaproteobacteria; order Rhizobiales; family Beijerinckiaceae; genus Chelatococcus; species Chelatococcus asaccharovorans. The sequence goes on from NZ_QJJK01000012.1 coordinate 241,904, forward strand.
CTCCTTCGTCCGCGAGCAAGCTGAGATATTCGCGAACGTCATCCACCCCATAGGCGCCATTGGCGTCGACCGTCAGGGTCACCTCGTCGCCGACAGCGCGGCGCACGGCCCGCAGAACCGCGCGGTCGGTTTCGAAGCCCTGTCCGCCCTTCACCTTTAAGGTCGAGAAGCCGTGTCGCGCGGTCATCGCAGCCGCTTCTTCGGCCATGGCTGCGGGCGGCTGGCGGGTCACGCACCAGCTCACCTCGACGCCAGTCACTCCGCTTCCGGCCGGTTGCCACGGCCATTCTTCCCGACTTGCGGCGGCAAGAACCGCACAGGCGTTGACGACGAGCATCTTCGCCAGCTGGTTGTCGGGATAGATGGCGAGCGCTTCACGGACGGCGCCGAGATCGGAGACATCGACCGCGGCGAGCGAAGGAAGCAGGAGGTCTTCCACCAGGGCGATCAACGCACGCGATGAGAGACCGCCCCAGGTTGCCTTCACCGGCGCCTCGGCAACGCCGCGAGCTCCGCTCTCCCCAGTGATGCGAAGAAGGACGAATTCGCCCTCATCTTCGACGGAGTTGAACCACCTGACCGGACGCAGGTAAGGCAAGCGGTAGCGATGGAGTTCGTGAGCAACGATGCGCATGTGCGCCCCTCCTGGAGCAATTCCAGCGGAAGTGTGTAGCGGTTCCGCGTCCGGAATTGCGTAAAATCAAGGAGATAAAGCATTTTCAAGCGAAGTGGACACCGGTTCGCGTGAAGAAAATGCGTAGAAATAACGACCTGGAGCACATCTGGTGAACCGAAGTTCACCGAATATGCGCTAAGTCGTGGCGCGACGCCGAAGCCGCCCGCGCAGGTGCAGCAAGGCCGGGGCGGCAACTACGGCTATGCTGACGAACAACAGCGTCAGGCTGATCGGGCGATCGACAAAGGCCGTGAAATCGCCGCCAGAGAAGATCAGCGTGCGACGAAACTGAACTTCCATCATCGGCCCAAGGACATAGCCGAGTATAAGCGGCGCTGCCGGCAGCCCGAGGAGGCGCATGCAGTAGCCCAGAACTGCGAAGCCGGCCACTGTCCAGAGGTCGAAGACGGCATTGTTCACCGAGAATGCGCCGATGCAGACGAAGAACAGAATCGAGGGATAAAGCAGGCGATAGGGAATGGACAGCACCCGCACCCAAACCCCGATCAGCGGGATGTTGAGGATGAGCAAAAGGATATTGCCCACCCAGAAACTCATGACCAGTCCCCAGAACATGTCCGGGCGCTCGCTGAGCATGGTCGGACCGGGATTGACGCCGTGGATCAAAAGGATCCCCAGGATCAGGGCAAGCGCCGGGCTACCTGGAATCCCCAGCGTGAGCGTGGGGATGAAGGCGGTCTGATCCGCCGCGTTATTCGCCGCCTCGGGGGCGATGACGCCTTCCAGGGCGCCCTTGCCAAACCGTTCCGGCTCACGCGAGACGCGCCGCTCCACCGCGTAGGACATGAAGGAGGCGATCATGCTGCCCGTGCCGGGCAAGGCGCCGATGAAAGAGCCGATGCCGGCGCCACGCAGCGATGGCATCCAGAGCCTTGCGACATCGTCGCGCGTCGGCATCATCGTCTTCAAGGTGATCGACCGGCTGTCCACCGGTTCAGGCCGCGCGCCGCGTATGGTGGCAACGATCTCGGTCACCCCGAACACGCCCATGGCGATGCCGAGCAGTCCCAATCCGTCCCGCAGTTCGACGATGCCGAAGACGTAGCGGAGTTGCCCGGAATTCAGGTCAGTACCGACGAGGCCGAGCGCGATGCCGAAGAAAACCATCGCGACGCCCTTAAGCGGCGATCCGCCGGACACGGTCGAGGCCGCAAGCAGACCGAGCAGGATCAGCATGAAGTATTCGGCTGGTCCAAAATCCAGCGCGTGCTCTGCGATCACCGGGGCAAAGAACATCATGATGATGATGCCGACGCTCGCCCCGATGAAGCTCGACACTGCAGTCATCGACAGGGCCACCCCGGCCCGCCCCTGCTGGGCCATCGGATGGCCGTCGAGGCACGCGACCGCGTTGGCCGGGGTGCCAGGGACGTTGAGAAGGATTGACGAAATGGAGCCGCCATACGCGGTTCCGTAGTAAATTCCCCCCAGCATGATGATCGCCGCTGTCGCCGGTAGATGGAAGGTCACCGGAAACAGCATCGACATGGCGATGAGAACGCCGATACCCGGAAGCGCGCCGAGGAATGTGCCCAGCGTGACCCCGAGCGCACAGTAAGCAAGGTTCTCGAGGGTCAACGCCGTCGCGAGGCCGACGGCGAGATTGGACGAGAGTTCGCTGAAGAAGCTCGCGGGTTCCATCAGAGCGGCCACGCGAGAAGCTTGATGGGCAGGCCGAGCATCACGATAAAGATCGCCCATCCCATCACGGCGAGCCCGGCTGCCAGAGCGAGCATCTTCGGCAGCGGGAGTTCCCGGGAGGCGAAGGACGATACGAGGACGAGGCCCACGACGGCGGGAGCCATCCCGAACCGCCGCACCAAGAGCGCGAAGACGGCAATCGACAGGACGACGATCACAAGGGTTCGCCAATCCGCTCTTTCGGGCTCTGGGCCTTCGGAGGCGGCCGAACGCTGCCAGGTGCGAAGGACCGTCGTCAGGAGAAGGGCCGTGCCGAGGGCGACGACCGTCGCGCCGACAACCAGGGGGAACATGCCCGGCCCCATCTGCGCGAAGGACCCCAACTTGAAATTAGTCGCCGCGTAGCCGGCGAAGGACGCCCCGAAAACGACGAGGGCCCCGCCTGCGACGAGATCTCGTCCGTGTTGGGTTTGCATGCAAAGTCTCCAGCTGACAAATCGCGCAGTGGATCCGCACCGTCGCCCGGCACGGACAACGGATCGCAGCCAATCCGCCCGCAAGGTCGAAGAAATGACAATCGATAGTCAGTGCCGGCTTGGCCCGCGTCACTTTCCAAGGCGTGCTTTCCAAACGGCAGCCTGCTCCATGACATCCTTGGTCGATCCCTCAGGACCGAGGTTCCTGGCCGTCACGAAGATGCTTTCGCCGTATTTCCGCACGGCGTCGGAGTTCACGGCATTGTCGATGGCCTTGGCCAGCGTCGCCTTGACGTCGGCGGGCAGCCCTTTCGGCGCGTTGAAGAGAAAATAGTTCCGCAGCGGCAGGACGGCGCCCTGCTCGTCGACGGTCTTCGCGTTGGCCGCGTAACTGCCCCGCTCATCCATGAAATGCGCCAGCACTTTCATCCGGCCGTCGAGCACGAAGGGAACGTGGACCCCCCCGGAGATCGTGAAGTCCGCGTGCCGTCCGGCGACGAGCTGGAGCGATTCGCCGGAGCCGGACGTCTGAGCCGCGACGAACTTGATTCCGATCTCCTTGGCGAGTTGCTCCATGGCCAGCGTCAACTGAGCCGAGGTCGATGAAAACTTCGCGGGACCCTTTGCCTTGGAGTATTCGGCCAGTCCTTTCAAGTCGTCGAACGGTGCCTTGCTTCCCGCTACGATCGCATAGGGAATGACGCTCAGCGTGCCCATGAAATCGACACTGTCCGGCTGCAACTCGCCCGAAGCGTCCGGCATGAATGGCTCGACTGCAAACATCGAGGTTGACGAGAGGCCGAGCGTCTGCCCGTCGGGCTTGGCGTTGGCGACCGCGATCTGCCCGATAAGGCCGCCGGCACCCGGCCGGTTTTCCACCAGGACAGTCCATCCGGTCTGCTTCTGCATCTCCGTCGCGAAGACGCGCCCGAAGATATCCGTCGAGCCGCCGGCCCCGAAGGGTACGATGATGGTGATCGGGCCGGAAGGCTGCCAATCCGCCCTCGACGCCCCGGACAGTGTTGCCGCCATCGTTACGGCAGCCGCGAACAGCATCGCCCTGAAGGTCATGGTCATTCCTCCCCTGTTGTTTTGAATTATCAGTCGGCCCGGTCCCCGACCGGGCTCCTGGATCGAACGAAACTAACACAGATATGAACCGGTTCAATAATGCAAGGAGGAAAAATTTCGCCTCTCGAACATGCGGCGGCTAACCGGTGAAGCCGGCCACCGAGCTTCGGAAATTTATCTTCCCTTCGCAGCGGATCACCACCGGCTCTTCCCTGGAGCCTTCGATGCGGGCCATGAGGCGATCCCAGGCGATGCGCCCAATCTCGCGCGTCGGCTGCTCGACGGCGGAGATCTGCGGATTCGTCAGGAGCGCCCATTCCGGCTCTTCAAGGATCATCACGGACAGGTCGTCGGGACACCGCATGCCGAGCCGGTGCATGGCCATCACGATCCAGCGGCCGATGGTGCTGTTCGATGCGATCATCACGCTCGGCGCGTCGCGGCGGCGCACATGACCGGCGAAGATATCGATGAAGCGCTCCTGATCGTGCCCGGTCTCCAGCATGCTCCAACTCGCGCTGCCGCCTGCGTCGGCCGCGGCTCTGGCCAGTGCGTCTGCACGCTGGCGGGTGACCGACAAGGTCGGGTATTGGATAGCGAGCGAAATTCTCTTGTGCCCCCAAGCATAGAGTTGGCGACTCGCATTATAGATCGACTTCTGGTGATCGATCGTAACCTGGTCGAAGCGCTTCTCGTCCGGCACCTGGCGGTTGATGATGACGGTCGGCAGCTTGGCCGCATGCAGATGATCGAGTACCCGCTTCGGATCGAGCGCGGGGACGATGATGATGCCCGCGACGCGATAGGCGATCAGTCGCTTGATGCGCGCCAGTTCCCGGGCCTCATCGTATCGGCTCAGCGCCTGGACGAGTTCGTAGTCCGCCGCTACAGCCCTTTCATCAAGCGTGTCGGCAAGCGCTGCCAAATTGGCAAAGGTCGTGTGGGGCACGCACAGGCCGACGAGCGGATTGCTTTGCGCCCTCATGCCCTTGGCGAGAATGCTGCCGCTGAAGCCGAGCGTCTCGATCGCTTTCAAAACCCGCTCGCGCCGGGCTGCTGATACCGTAAAACGTTGGTTGATGACGTTGGAGACCGTCCCCACCGAAACTCCGGCCATTTCCGCGACGTCATTGATCGTCGGCGGCTTGGCCCGGCCGTCAATTCTTGGCTTTGGCGCGGAGTCGTTGTCTCGCAAGGGTCTCGATCTCTCGGCGTCCGCAAACTCGGACCTTCGGTCTGTAGTGCTATGAACCCTTTCATGTCAATAACTGCGCGGTGTTGGGGCGGTTGGCCGAGGCGAATGCAGCCAGCGCACCCGCGCAACCGAACCGGAATTAACCGTCCGGTCGACGGCCGTCGCTTTGGTATTCCCACGCGCGCGAACAGCAAGAAAAAATTATGAACCGCTTCATTGACACCGTGCGGCGATCGAATATGGTTCTGCCCCATCGAAGGAACGTCGCCTCGATTGCATGACGCCCCAACGGGTGGAATTCCAATCATTGGAGTGACGACTGGATGTGCACGATTACCGGGCCCACTCCTCTGGTCGGGTCGTGAACGCCATCATCAAGACTGACCGCCCAAAAATTCAGTTGAAACTTGCAACAATAATGAACCGGTTCATAAAGAGAGGAACGCAATCGTGAGAATGGGGCTTTTCAGCAAGGCCGTCATGCTGTTGACGGCCCTCGCAAGCGCGCCATCGGCATTCGCGCAGCCCAAGGAACTGCTCATCGGCGCGCTGCTGCCTTTGACGGGGCCAGCGGCGCCGATCGGCATCGAGGAACGAAACGGCGTTCAGTTCGCGGTCGACGAGGTGAATGCGGCGGGTGGCGCGGCGGGCGTTCCCGTGCGGGTGATTTTCGACGACAGCCAGGGCAAACCCGACCAGGCGGTCCTGTCGTTCAATCGCATGCTGGACCTGCATAGTGTCCCGGTTATCATCACGGCCTATTCATCAATTTCTCTCGCGATCGCGCCGCTCGCCACCCGCCGCGAGGTCCTGGTGGTGAACCCCGCCGCCCAGACCAACAAGCTCGAAAAGGCCTCCCCGTTCCTCATCAACACCATACCTCTGGTCAACGCCGAAGCCCGCGTTCTCGCGCGATACGCGGTCGATAAGATCGGCAAGAAGGCCGCGATCATCTATGAGAACGCTGCGGCGGGCATCGATGGGGCGACAGATTTCCGCAAGTATTTCGAGGCCGTCGGCGGGCAAATCATCGCCGAAGAGCCTGTCGAGTTCGGCCAGACGAACTATCGCGCCACACTCCTCAAGATCGCCGCAGCCAAGCCCGATTTCGTCTATATCGCGATAACGCAGAGCCAGGCGGCGATGGCTGACCAGATCGGCCAGGTTGCGAATTTTCCTGTGGGCATCGGCAATACGTTTTCGAGCCCTTTCTTCGGGTTCAAGTCAACGGAGGGATGGTACCAGACGGGCATCCAGTCGGGTCAGCTCGAACCGGCCAAGGTCTCTTCCTTCAAGGAGAAGCTCAAGGTCGAGGAGATGGGCTTTTTCGCCCGTGAATATTATAACGCGACGAAGATCATTCTGAAGGCCGCCGAGGCGCTGATCGCATCAGGCCGCCCGGTTACCGGCGCCGCACTGCGCGACAAGATCCAGGAGATCAAGACGTTCAGTTCCCCTGTCGCGACGATCACGTTCGAGGACAACAACGCGTCCCGTCCCGTCGAAATTCTCCAGTATCGGGGCGACAAGCGCGTTTTGCTTGAAGCCGTGAACCCTACGCGATAGTCGGCGCTGGATCCTACGATGCTCTACCTTCAGCTTTTCGTCGACGGCGTCGTCAGTGGCTGCGCCATTGGGCTCGTATCCATCAGTTTTTCTTACTTCTACAGTGTCACCGGCACATTTCACGTCGCGCATGCCGGTATCTATACGTTATGTGGCTACGTGGCGTGGGCCCTCGTCGCCGCTGGCGCTCCCTTCATCGCCGCCCTGATGTTGGCAGTGCTGGCGGGAGCGTTGTCCGGTTACGCCACGCAGCACGTCCTTTACCAAAGGCTGGCGGACCGGCAGGCGTCCCCCCTGGTGATGATGATCGCCTCGATCGGACTGCTGACGGTCCTGCAGAACATCGTGGCGATCGTTTTTTCACCGAACATCGTCCAGTTCGACATGCCATGGCGGGTCGGACATCTGGACATCGCTGGGGTGACGTTGAGCCATCCACAAGCCCTGATCGCCTTGGTGAGCATCGTGATCTTCGTTGGTCTCACGGTATTTTCCGCCAGAACGGATCTCGGCAAGCGTATCCGCGCCATCGCTTCCAATGCAGAACTCGCCGAGATCACGCGGCTCGATCCGAAGCGGGTCTTCGCCTACGTGCTCGCTATCAGCTCGGCGATCGTGGCGGTCCCTGCTGTGCTGGTGGGCGTCGACCAGGCTATGCAGCCCTATACGTCGCTCATCGTGCTATTGACCGCGGTCGTCGCGATGATAGCAGGCGGCATCGGCAGCCTCCCCGGCGCGTTCGGGATGTCAATCGTGCTTGCCGTCATTCAGTCCCTGTCGGTGGCCCTTATTCCCGGACGCTGGAGCATTGCCGCCGTCTTCGGCATCTTCATTTTGTTTATCCTGCTCAAGCCGGAAGGTCTCTTCCGGCGACGGTTCAGCCGGGCGCTGTGAGGGGGATGGTATGAACTTCTTCCTCAGCTTCGTCATTCTCGCCGAGATATTCTCCATCGCGGCGCTGTCCACCAACCTGCTGATGGGAATCATCGGCATCTTCTCGGTCGCCCAGGCCGCTATCATGGGCATCGGTGCCTATACTGTCGCCTTGCTCATGATGAGCGGCGTGCCGTTCTTCGTCGCGTTGCTTGCGGCGATCGTGCTCTGCGCCGCGGTCAACGTCATCTCGTCGCTGCCGTCGCTCCGTCTCGCGGGTGATTATTTCATCATCACATCCTTCGGAACGCAGCTCGTCGCGACAGCGGTCTTCATCAACTGGCAGGGGCTCACCGGCGGCGCGTCCGGCCTGTTCGACATTCCCCTCGCCACAATCGGGGGCTGGACTTTTGCCACCGCACGACAGTTCGTGCTGCTGTCGACGCTGTGTCTGGTAGCTGTGGCCGGCAGTTTCTGGCTCCTCATGCGCTCGCCCTACGGGCGATTGCTGCATGCCATCCGGCAGGACGAGATCGCGGCGGTCGCAGCAGGACGTCGGGTTCTGCGTGCCAAAGTGGGCGTGGCCGCGGTGTCGGGCGCCTATGCGGGTATCGCGGGGGGGCTCTACGCAACCTACATCAGCTTCATCGACCCCACATCCTTCGATATCCACGTCTCCGTTCTGGTCGTCACCATGCTCGTCGTTGGTGGCGCCCGGACCTTATCCGGCTCGATCATCGGGCCATTCCTGCTGATCGCGGTGCCCCAGCTGCTCGCCATGATCGACCTGCCCTCGACGCTGCTCGGCCCTATGCGCCAGCTCGTCTACGGCCTGATCCTGATCGCCTTCATGGTGTGGCGCCCCCAGGGCATTGCAGGAAGGCGGCTTTGATGACCTATCTTGCTGTTTCGCATGTCACCAAGACGTTTGGCGGCCTGGTGGCGCTCGACGATTGCAGTTTCGTCATCGCGCCCGGGCGGATCAGCTGCGTGGTCGGCCCGAACGGCGCCGGCAAGACATCGATCTTCAACGTCGTGACCGGCTTCATCAAGGCCGACACCGGGACCGTCGTGTTCAAAGACAAGGATGTCACGAGCCTGTCACGGCATGACCGGGTACGCCTTGGCATCGCCCGCACATTCCAGAACCTGCGCCTGTTCGAGGAACTCTCGGCCCTCGACAACGTGCTTGTCTGCCTCGCCGATGAAGCGGGAAACGGCCCGCTGGCGGCGATGTTCCGGCCGTTTCACACCGAGGCGGTCTTGAAGCGCAAGAAGGCGGAGGCCGCCGCGCTGCTCGATGAGGTCGGGCTCGGCCATAAGATCGAGGTCCCCGCCGCGAGCCTCAGCTACGGGCAGAAAAAACTGCTTTGCATCGCCCGGGTGCTGGCGACGCGCGCCGAGTTGATCCTGTTGGACGAACCCACCTCGGGCCTCGCGGCCGGAGCCCTCGACGCCATGGTCACGATGATCCACACGTTGAAGGCGCGAGGCCGAACATTGCTCGTGGTGGAGCATAACACGCGCATCGTGCAGCGCATCGCCGATGACGTCCTGTTTTTCCATCGCGGCCGGTTGCTTGCGCAGGGATCGCCGGACGAGATCACCTCGAACGAGGAACTGGGGCGCATCTATTTCGGCAGAGGAGACGAGCATTGACCCTGGAGGCACGCAAACTCGTCGCGGGCTATGGCGACAAATCGATTCTCGAGGAGGTGTCGTTCACCTTGGAGGACGGCGAAATCCTCGCCTTCTTCGGCCATAACGGAGCCGGCAAATCAACGACGCTGAAGGCGGTGATCGGCCTCATCGAGACGCGGGGCGGCGAGATACTGCTCGATGGAGAGCGGATCGACCAGTTGCCGATCGGGCAACGGCTGGAACGCGGGTTGCGGCTCCTGCCGGAGAGGCGCGGCGTGTTTCCAGACCTGTCGGTGGAGGAGAGCATCGATGTCGTGGCCCAGCGCAACTGCTCCAGGGACGGCTGCAAGATCACCCGCAGCGACGTCTATGATCTTCTGCCCGTGCTCAGGGAACGACGCAAGGTGATCGCCGGCGAAATGAGCGGGGGTCAACAGCAGATGCTCGCCTTTGCGCTGGCGCTTCTTGGCTCGCCACGGTGCATCCTGCTGGAAGAGCCATCAGTGGGCCTCCAGCCCGATCTGGTCGAGGAACTCTTCGCGAAAATACGCGAAATATGCGGCAGGCTATCCATTTCTGCCATCCTGATCGAGCACAAGATCGCGTCAGCTATGAAGATCGCCAATCATGTCATCATCATCAACAGTGGCCGCCTGGTATTTAGCGGGCCGAAAACCGAGGCGGAAAAGATCAATCTCTGGAATTACTTCTGACACGTAACGGGAACGTCCAAGATGTCCCGGCGGCAGGATAAGGAAGCCATGAAAAAGCTGATAAACGATCCGCGGCATGTCGTGCGGGAGATGCTCGAGGGCTACGTTGCCGCGAACCCTGCGCTGGCGATGATGGATGAATTCCACGTCGTGCTGCGCTCCGACTTGCCGGAGGAACCCGCTCAGCGGCCAGTCGCGGTCATCTCGGGCGGTGGCAGCGGCCACGAGCCGGCCCATGCCGGCTATGTCGGCGAAGGCATGCTGAGCGCCGCTGTGGTCGGCGATGTCTTCACCTCGCCGAGCGTGGACGCGGTCCTCGCCGCGATCCTTGCAACGGCCGGTCCCGCCGGTGCCGTCCTCATCGTGAAGAACTACACGGGCGATCGTCTCAACTTCGGGCTCACGGCCGAGCTGGCGTCGCAACAGGGTATTCCGACGGCCATCATCGTGGTCGCCGACGACGTCGCATTGCGCGATACGGTCGCCCGCGACAGGCGACGCGGTATAGCCGGCACGGTGCTCGTGCATAAGATGGCCGGGGCCGCCGCCGCACGGGGCGACCCGCTGGATCGCGTCGCGGAGATCGCCCGGAGCGCGGCTTCGCATGTCGTCACCATGGGCGTCGGGCTGGGCTCCTGCACCGTGCCGGCGGCGGGTCGGGCCGGCTTCGAACTGGGACCCGATGAAATCGAGCTCGGCCTCGGCATTCATGGCGAGAAAGGCGTCGCGCGCGGGCGGCTGCCGCCGGTCGACGAACTCGTGGACAGGATGCTGGAGCCGCTCCTGTCCGAGCTGGCTGTCTCGAGCCGGCAACCCGTTGCGCTGCTCGTCAACGGGCTTGGCGCGACGACGGCGATGGAGCTTGCCATCGTCACGCGGCGCGCCTTGGCGACCCTGACGGAGCGGGGTGTGACGGTCGAGCGCGTGTGGACCGGCAATTTCATGACGGCCCTGGAAATGCCGGGCTGTTCCCTGTCGCTTTTGCCGCTCGATGAAGAGCGGCAGGAGCTGCTCGACCATGCCACCACCGCACCCGCCTGGCCGGGCAACGGCAGGACCGGACAGGTCAAGCATGTCGTCGCGCCGCAACTGACGCCCACGGCGGCAGACGCCGCCGCCGAAGGGCCGTTGTCTCCGACGATGCGCGGGGTCGTTTCCCGGATCGCCGCCGCCCTCGATGCGGCCGAGCCGCGCCTGACCGCCCTGGACAGCCATGCCGGCGACGGAGATCTCGGCGCCAGCATGATGCGAGGTGCCGAGGCACTCCGGGCGTTGGCGGACGGAAGCTACGAGACGCCGCAACGGCTGCTGCGGGATATCGGCGAGAGCCTGCGTCGCTCGATTGCCGGAAGTTCGGGTCCGCTCTACGCGGCTGCGCTGCTGCGGGCGTCTCACATTCTCACCGGCATCGAGCGGCCGACGGATGCGCAATGGCTCGATGCTTTCGAGGGCGCGATCGCGGCCCTGCAGGATATCGGGGGCGCACGGCCCGGCGACCGCACCATGCTCGACGCCCTCGTGCCGGCATCCCTGGCATGGCGCCAGAACGGCTGGCTAGCCGGCGCCAGCGCGGCAGAGACTGCGGCCGCAGCCACTGCCTCGATGCGGCCGCGCATGGGGCGCGCCGCCTATCTGGGGGACCGCGCCATGGGCCAGCCCGACGGAGGCGCGGTCGCGGTCGCGATCTGGCTGAAGGCAATCGAGGAGGCGCTCGCATGACGACGAAGCCCATGACTCTGTTCTGGTCCTCTCGCTCTCCCTTCGTCCGCAAGGTGATGATCGTGGCGCACGAGGTCAACGTGGCCGACCGGATCGAGGCGATACGCGTCGCGGTCCATCCGGCCAATCCGAATGCTGAGGTGATGGCCTCCCACCCGCTCGGCAAGATCCCGACACTTGTCCTCGAGGACGGCACCGCGGTGTTCGATTCGCAGGTCATTTGCCAGTACCTCGACGAACGCTTCGGCAACGGCAGACTGATCCCTTCGACGGCGGAGAAATGGGCGGTCCGGAGCCGTCACGCCATGATCGACGCACTTCTCGAAACCGCGCTGGTCTGGCGGCTCGAGGCGGCGAGGCCCGAGGACCACCGACAGCCGAACGTCATGACCGCCAGCCGGCTCCGGATTCAGTCAGGCCTTAAGGCGCTTGAGGCGGATCGGAGTTTCGGCGTTTCGGCCGATTTCACGCTCGACCAGGTGGCCGCGGTCGCCGCTCTCGCCTATCTCGATTTCCGGCTCGGCGAAGTGGCGTGGCGCGAACACGCACCGCGACTATCGGAATGGTTCGATAGCGCTTCAAGACGACCTTCGGTCGTCGCCACGACCTATGTCGATGCTTCCTGAGCGCAATCATTCAACGCGGGCGGGTGAGACGTTGACGCCATCACGATCCGCAGATATCAAAATGAACCGGTTCAATAATGGGGATGGAAATGACGAACGCAGCGCGTTGGGCTGACGTGAACGGGGCAGCCCTGCGCTATCGTATCGATGGAGCGTCGGGTCCCTGGCTGGTGCTGATCCATGAAATGGGCGGCGTCATCGAGTCCTGGGACTTGGTCGTTCCGCAACTCGACAGGGAGTTCCGCATCCTGCGCTTCGACACGCGGGGCGCCGGAATGTCCGAGAAGATCCTCGGCGACACGATCAGCCTCGACGATTTGGAGGATGATCTCGCGGCGCTCCTAGACCATCTCCGGATCGATGAACCTGTCACCGTGGCGGGATGCGCGGTCGGCGCAGGGATAGCGCTGAACTTCGCCGCACGGCACGCGCGGCGCACCGCGGCCGCCATCATCATGAACCCTGCTATCGGCATCACCGACGCGAACAGGGGCGGACTTTTGGACCGTGCCGACGTCCTGGGACGGCTTGGGACGCGAGGTGTTGTCGAGCAGTCGCTGTCACTCGGTTACCCGGAAGCTTTCCGGACGGCCGACCCCGACCACTTCGCACTGTTCAAGGCGCGCTGGCTCGCGAACGATCCCGTAAGTCTTCGCGCGCTGTTCCGGATGCTCGCGCGGATGGACCTGTCCCCCCTGCTGCCTTCCATTCTTTGCCCGGTTCTCGGCATCAGCGGCCGGCATGACCCGCTCCGGCCAACGACCTATGTCCGCGATGTCCTGTCGAAAATGCGCGACGCGCGCCTCGTCGTGATCGAAGCCGGCCATCACATGGCCGACCAGGCGCCCCTGCCGGTGGCGCAGGCGATCCGGGATTTCATGGTTGAAATCAAGGTCTCGGGAGCCGTCGCATGATCCGTGAGCAGAAGATCGGCGATGTCCGCGTCGTCGCCATCACAGAATATGTCGGGCCTACGCACCAGCCCGAAGCAACCTTTCCCGAATTCGACCGCGCACTATTTGCGCGCCGGGAGGCCGAACTGCCGCCGGGCTTCTGGTATCCCCACATGGACCGCTTCGTCATCGGCATCCACATCTGGGTGGTCTTCGCGGGACCGAGCGTCATCTTGATCGATGCCGGCGTCGGCAATGGCAAACCGCGCCCGGCCGCGCGCGCCAACATGCTGAACACGCTGTTTCCGGCGTGGATGGAGGCCGCCGGCACCACGCCCGACCGTGTCACCCACGTGGTGATGACGCATCTGCATTCCGACCACATCGGCTGGAACACGCGGCTCGACCAGGGACGGTGGGTGCCGACTTTCCCCAATGCGCGCCATCTCATCCCGCGCCGGGATTTCGAGTTCTTTCGAGATCTCAGCGAAACCGGAAAGGCTGGAGATTCGTCGTTCCAGGATAGTCTTCTGCCGGTGGTCGAGGCTGATCTGGTCGATTTCGTCGAAGGCCCCGGCGAGGTAGCCGATTGCCTGCAGGCGGTGGAGGCCTTCGGCCATACGCCGGGGCAAATGAACTATTGGCTGCGCTCGCGGGGCGAGGTCGGCGTGTTCTGCGCCGACATCTTCCATCACCCGGTGCAGATCCTGAACCCGGGCCTCAACACCGCCTTCTGCATTCTGCCCGCCGAGGCCAAGGCGACACGCGCGAAGTTCCTCCTCGAGGCAAGCGCGGAGAAGGCCCTGATCATGCCCTGCCACTTCCCCTCGCCGCACTGCGGATACGTCCGTCGCAACGGCGAGCAATTCAGTTTCGAACCAGCCATCTGAACCCTATTCAGTGAGAACACCCATGGTAAAGAGCAAGACGATCGTCACGTGCGCAGTCACCGGTGCGTCGTTGACCCCCTCCATGTCGTCGGCGCTGCCGGTGACAGGCAAGGAGGTGGCGGAGCAATCGATCGGGGCCAACCGCGCCGGTGCGGCGATCATCCACCTTCATGCCCGCAATCCGGATGGCTCGCCCACCAACGCGATTGACGCGTGGAAGGAATTCGTGCCTGAGATCAGGGCTAAAACCGACGCCATCATCAATATGTCCGCGTCGCATGGAAGTACAGCCGAGGACAGATTGGAAGCGGTACTGGCGCTACGGCCGGATATTGCGACGGTCATCGTCGGCTCGATGAATTACGGCCTGTTCCGCAAAGCGGAAAACCAGGGCGTGAGCACGTTCAACACAGAGTGGGAACGCAAGGCTTTCGGCCCAGCCGCCTATGAGATCGTGACCTCGAACAGTTTCGCCAAGATCGACCGCATGATCGATATCCTGATCGATCAGGACATCGCGATGGAATTCGAATGCTATGATGTCGGCCATCTCTATATCCTGGAGCACCATCTCAACCGCAAGCAGGTGAAACGGCCGCTTATCGTGCAATTCCTCACCGGAATTCTGGGGGGAATATCCTCGGAAATTGACAATTTGCTATTCATGAAGCGGACGACCGAGAGGATGTTTGGCCCCGACGTCCAAATCTTCACGCACGGCACGGGCACCGGCAATATCAAGGCCGCCTCGCAGGGAGCGTTGATGGGGACCCATGTGCGCGTCGGCCAGGAAGACAACCTGTTCGAATTCCCCGGCAAACCCTTTGCGTCGAACGCCGCTCAGGTTGAGAAGATCGGACGCATCTTCGGGGAATTCGGTATCGAACTCGCAACGCCGGCCGAGGCGCGCGGGATTCTCGGATTGAGCAGCTGAACTGAACTATCGCGCCGCGAGGTGACCCTTCGCGGCGCGCGATGGCGCAGCACGGTCTCAAGTGGTTGTCAGGGGGTGCGTCTTGAAGATCGCCACGTTTCTACACAACGACGGGACGCCGAGGCTCGGGGCGGTCGACACCAGCCGTTCGACCATCACTGATCTTGCCCTGGCAGCGCAGATCCGCGCGCCGGAAGCAATGGGCTACATGCGCGACGCGCTGGCCCTGATCGACGGCGGCGAGGAAGCGCTGCAGATGGCGCGCGCGCTCGAAGATGCAGCACCGGAGGCGGCTATCACGCCCTTGGACGCGGTCCGCCTCCTCGCGCCGCTGCCGGTTCCCCGCTCGATCCGCGACTGCCTGGTGTTCGAGCAGCATCTGATAAACTACAATGCGCAACGGGCAAAGGAGACCGGCCAGGAGCCTGCGACCATTTCTCAGGACTGGTACAAGCGGCCATTCTACTACAAAGGCAACCGGTTCAGCGTGGTCGGACCGGGGGCCGACATCGTCTGGCCCGACTATTCCAACTCCATCGACTTCGAACTCGAGATCGCCTGCATCATCGGCCGAAAAGGCTCGGATATTCGGCCCGAGGACGCGCTCGCGCATATTTTCGGCTTCACCATCTTCAACGATTTCTCCGCCCGCGACACGCAGGCCGTGGAGAAACGGATGGGAATGGGCTCGTCGAAGGCGAAGGATTTCGACACCGGCAATGCGATCGGCCCCTGGATCGTCACCACGGACGAGATCGGCGACCCGCACCGGCTCCGCATGGAAGCGCGGATCAATGGCGAGCGGTGGGGCGGCGGCAATACGTCCGAGATGTATCACTCGTTCCGTGACATGATATCGTTCATCTCGCGGTCCGAGACGCTGCATCCAGGCGAACTCATCGGCAGCGGCACGGTCGGCACGGGATGCGGCATCGAGCTCGGCCGCTCGCTCAGTCCGGGCGACACGGTCGAACTCGAGATCGAGAAGATCGGCATCCTCCGCAACCGGATTACAAGGCGCCATTCCGGCAGCGGATCAGCCGCGCCTGGCACTCCTGAACCGCATCGCAATAGATAGCGTGCGTCTAGAGCATTTTCGCGTTTCTCCGAATCGCGAAAATGCTCCATGTCTTTGTTTTAGCGCATTTTCTTCACGCGCACCGGTGTCCACTTCGCTCGAAAATGCTCTAAATACTCGCGAGGAAGTCGAGGATCATTGCATTGAAGGCTTGGGGCTGCTCCCAGTAGGCTGAATGCCCGGCGCCGGCGATGAGACCGAGCCGCGCACCCGGGATCGCCAGCGCGATCCGCCGCATGACAGGCGGTGGCGCATACATGTCGGCGTCGGACGCGATGACCAGCGTCGGAACGCGCAAACCACCAAGCGCTGGCAGATCGAGAGCACTGAGAAAGTGTTGTGCGATCGCGATCGGTCGCCCTTCGGCCGTCAGAGCGAGCCAGGCGGCGAGCCCCTCCGGATTGGTTGCGCGATAACCCGGTCCCACCTCCCGGAACTCCCGCGGCAGGCTTTCAAAGGCGTGATCGCGCATGGCCATGGTGGCTGCCATGTAGTCGCGGTCCCTCACGGCGACGAGGCTTGTCGAAAGCGTGAGGGACCGGACGCGATCGGGGAAGGCTATCGCGAAATCCGCCGCGACGAAGCCACCGCCGGCCGTTCCGACGATGTGGGCAGACGGAATGTCGAGACGGTCGAGAAGCGCGGCGAGATCACCCGCGCCGGTGCCCGGATCATCCGGATCACCGGCGTCAGAACCAAAGTGCCCCCGACGCGAATATCCGATCACCCGATAGCCGGCCGCCGCGAGAACCGGTTGCTGGTGGAGCCACATCGCCCCGCT
Organism: Chelatococcus asaccharovorans; assembly: GCF_003201475.1. Lineage (GTDB taxonomy): Bacteria > Pseudomonadota > Alphaproteobacteria > Rhizobiales > Beijerinckiaceae > Chelatococcus > Chelatococcus asaccharovorans. Next base: position 258,698 of record NZ_QJJK01000012.1, read on the forward strand.
GCCGACGATGGCGTGAAGCAAAACGACAGGCTCGGCTGCTCCCCCTCCCGTGTCCCAGCACCACAGGCGCGCGGTTTCGATATCGACGAGCCGTTCCGCGGCCGGTATTTGCCTCGGAACGACAGGCGATTTCGACAGAAACGGATCGCCCTTGGCGACCGGATAGAGCCCCGACGCGTCTGAAGCTTCCATCATCTTACTTTCTTCTGGAGATGCCATTGTCATAATCAACCCACGCCCGGTAAAGCAACGCTCCGGAGTTGACAATTTGAACCGGTTCATTTAATCGCGACGGAAGATGGACGCAAGGTCCACAGGCAACCGAATGCACAGTCGAGTCGCCACGCTCCATGAGGAGGAAAGCACCATGAATCCCAAGAATGTGCAACGCGCGATGACATCGGCATTATCGATGGTCCTGCTCAGCCTCGGCGTCGCGCTCCTGCCGGTCCAGGCGGTGGCACAGGACTATCCGACTAAGCCCATCACCCTGATCGTTCCCTACGCCCCCGGCGGGGCCACCGACACGATCGGGCGGGTCGTCGCCGACAGCCTCGCCAAGCAGTTCGGGAAGCCGGTGATCGTCGAAAACAAGGGCGGCGCTGCGTCGAATATCGGCGCCAACTATGTCGCGCACCAGAAGCCGGATGGCTACACGTTGCTGGTGGCGACGGACCCGGCGCTGTTCCTCAACGAGTTTGTCTACAAGGAACTTCCCTTCAGCCCGGAGAAAGATTTCGATCCGGTCACCCATGTCATGAACGTGCATTCCATCCTGGTCGTAGCGCCTTCGCTTGGCGTGAAGACGCTGGAGGCATTCGTCGCCAAGATGAAAGCCGAAGGCGCAAAATATAACTATGGCTCACCGGGTGTCGGCGACGGCAGTCATCTCGGCATGGAATGGCTGAAGAACGAAGCCGGCGGCTTCGCGATGACCCATATTCCTTATAACGGCATGGGCCCTACGGTTCAGGGGATGCTGTCCGGCGACCACCAGGCACTGATCGTCTCCGTGGTCACCGCAAAGCCGTATATCGATGCGGGCAACATGATCCCGATCGCGGTGTCGGGCACCAGGCGCGCGCCAGGCCTGCCGGATGTGCCGACCTTCGCGGAGCTTGGCTATCCGACGATACGGCTCGGTTTTGCCCTGGGCTTGATGGCCCCGAAAGGCACGCCTATCGCGATACGCCGGAAAATCGCTGACGCGTTGCAGGAAGCGTTCAAAGATGAAACCTTTCAGGCAAAATACGTGACCGGCCTCGGCTACGAGGCGCTTGCCAGCAGTCCTGAGGAATTCCAGAAGTTCCTGGGCAGTGCGCGCCAGGACGCGGCGCGTGTCGTGAAGCTAGCGGGCGCCGAGAAGCAGCAGTAACTGCCGCAGGATGCGGTCTCCGTCGACGCGCGAAGACATCCGGCCGGGACGACATGCCTGGCGTAACGGGGGAGGATACGCTGAAACGCATGCTCGCGATGCCGGATATCGGGGCCGGTCTCTTTTTCATCGCTGCCGGAATGGCCGGCCTCTGGTTCGGCAGGGGCTATGCTCTCGGCTCGCTTGCCCAAATGGGGCCGGGCTTCTTTCCCAAGGTCATCAGCGCGGTGCTGATCGGCATTGGTGTCACCGTCGCTCTGCGGGCACGGCATAGCGAAGCAGCGGACCTGTTCGGAAACGGGCCGTGGCGGGCGCTGGTATTAATTCCCGCAGCTCTGATCCTTTTCGGCTTGTTCGTGCCGACTTTCGGGATCATTCCAGCGACGCTATCCCTCATTATTCTGTCAGGCTATGCGAGCCGCGAAGCGCGGTTTGGCGAACTGCTCGTGTTGGCCGTTGCGCTCACTGCCTTTTCGATCCTCGTTTTCGTCTATGGCCTGGGCCTGGGCTTCCGCATCCTCCCCTGGGATTGAGACCTTGGACCTCTTCGCAAATCTCGCCCTGGGCTTCAGCGTCGCACTGTCGCCCGAAAACCTGCTGCTCGGCTTCATCGGCTGCTTTCTGGGAACGGCGATCGGCGTCTTGCCCGGAATCGGGCCGATCTCGACGATCTCGCTCCTGCTGCCGCTGAGCTTCGTGCTGTCACCGATCGGTGGGCTGATCATGCTCGCCGGCATATACTACGGCTCGCAGTATGGCGGCTCCACCACGGCCGTCCTGGTCAACATGCCCGGCGAAACCTCGGCTGTTGTCACATGTATCGACGGTCATGAGATGGCGCGTCAGGGGCGAGCCGGCGCGGCCCTGACGATTGCGGCGCTGGGATCGTTCTTCGCGGGTTCGGTCGCGACCTTGATCATCGCCGTCGCAGCCGTGCCGTTGGCCAAGGTCGCCGTCAATTTCGGCCCCCCGGAATATGCGTCGCTCATGCTGCTTGGGCTGCTCGCCTCGATCGTCCTGGCGAACGGGCCCTTCTTCAAGGCGCTCGGCATGATCTTTCTCGGGTTGCTGCTGGGGACGATCGGCACGGACGTCAACACCGGGGCGGCCCGCTATACCTTCGGCTTCTTCGAACTGGCGGAAGGCCTCAATTTCATTCCGTTGAGCGTGGGGGTCTTCGGCATCACCGAGATCCTCGCCAATCTCGAGCGGCGGCGCCATGAGACAACAACGACAGAACGTCTTGGCCGCCTCTGGCTGACACGAGAGGATATGCGCAGGGCAGCCCCCGCCGTCGCACGCGGCACCGGCATCGGCTCCCTGCTCGGGCTGATCCCTGGCGGAGGCATCGTCCTGTCGACCTTCGCCGCGTACATGATCGAAAAGAAGCTGTCACGTAGGCCCGACGCGTTCGGCAAAGGAGCGATCGAAGGCGTGGCCGCGCCGGAATCGGCGAACAACGCGGCGAGCCAGATCTCCTTCATCCCCATGCTCACCCTCGGCATTCCGCCGACGGCGTCCCTCGCAATGATGATGTGGGCGATGACCGTCCATGGCATCCAACCCGGCCCCAGTGTCATGACCGCAAAGCCCGCCCTGTTCTGGGGGCTCATCGCATCAATGTGGATCGGGAACGTCATGCTCGTCATCCTCAACCTGCCGCTCATCGGGCTCTGGGTGAAGCTGCTGCGCGTTCCCTACCGCATGCTGTTCCCGACAATCCTTCTGTTCTGCGCCATCGGCCTCTACAGCGTGAACATGGCGTCATTCGATATCACGCTCGCGGTAATCCTCGGCCTGGTCGGTTATCTTCTGCGCCGGTTCGGGTGCGAGCCAGCGCCCTTTCTGCTCGGTTTCATCCTTGGCCCATTACTGGAGGAGAACCTGCGGCGCGCCATGCTGATCTCACGCGGCGATCCGATGATCTTTATTGAAAGGCCGGTCAGCGCCATTCTGCTGGCACTCGCCGCTGGCCTTGTCCTGCTCCTCGTGCTCCCGCGATTTCGGCGTTCGCGGCAAGAGGTATTCGTCGAGGAGCCGAGTTGATAGACCTCCGCTATAGCGAAACGAAGGTACTTTATTGGAAATGATCCGCGCTCCAGCCGGATCAGGCCAGATATAAATTCCGGCACCACCCGAATAGGGCGGCGACTAACGGAGAAAGCGGCGAAAGCGACGGAGCGCGAGGACAAACAACACCCCGCCGATCAGAGCCAAGGCCGCGAACTGCGGCCAGACGACCGCGAAACCCGCGCCCCGGAACAGGATCCCCTGGGCCAGCATGACGAAATGCGTGTTGGGCGCGGCCAGCATGATGGTCTGGATCACCTCGGGCATGCTTTCCCGCGGGGTCGTCCCACCCGACAACACCTGCAACGGCAGAAGCACGAGCATCAGGAGGAGGCCGAATTGCGGCATCGAGCCCGCGACGGTCGCCAGAAAGATCCCCATCGACGTCGTGGCAAACAGTTGCAGCGCGGTGCCAGCCATGAAAAGGGCGATGGAGCCCTGAATGGGCACCGCCAATACACCCTGAACGACGGTAATGATGGAGACACCCGACGCGACCAGGACGACGAGCCCCATCGACCAGACCTTGCTCACCATGATCTCGGTCGGCGTCACCGGCATCACCAGGAGATGCTCGATCGTGCCATGCTCCCGCTCGCGGATCAGCGCCGCTCCCGTCAGGATGATGGAGAGCATCGTGATGGAAGAAATGATATTGTTGATGGCGCCGAACCACCCCTTGTCGAGCTGGGGGTTGAAGCGCACGCGTAGCGCGAGCGCCACGGGAACATCGGCTTCGCCGCGGTAGCGGTTGAGGAATTCCGTCACTTCGCCGGATACGATCGTCTGGATATAGCCGCCGCCTGTAAAAGCTTGCGACATCCGCGTTGCGTCAATGTTGAGCTGGATGGTCGGGGACCGGCCCGCGAGCAGATCGCGCTGGAAATTCGGCGGAATGTCGATCGCGAAAGTATCGAGGCCCGCATCCATGCGGGCGTCCATCTCATGGGGACTGATGACGCGCGGCACCACGAAGTACGGCGGGTAGAATGCGGTCAGGATCCGCGACGAAACCGGCGACTGGTCTTCGTCGACGACCGCGATCGCCGCACGATTGAGCGTCTCGGGCATGGCGGTTGCGCCCGTATAGACCGCGAGTGTGAACGAGTAGACGATGAGGAGCAGGAGCATCGGGTCGCGCGCCAGGCCCCAGAGCTCCTTCAGGCCGAGATTGACGATATTCGCGAGCCTCATGGTCAACGCGCCTGTTTCTTGAGGAGCAGCGTGCCGAGCCCGAACAGCACCGGCACCGCGATGACAAGAGGCACGAAGGACCCGGCGAGTTCGCTGAAATCGAGCCCCTTCGAAAAAGCGCCCCGCGAGATCGTCATGAAATAGCTTGTCGGATAGATCCGCCCGATGAAGGCACCGGCGCCCTCGAGCGACGAAACCGGATCGATCATGCCGGAATACTGCACAGCCGGAATGAGCGTGATGAGCGCCGTGCCGAAGATCGCCGCGATCTGGCTGTTCATGAATGTCGAGATCACGAGGCCCATCCCGGTCGTGAAGATGACATACAGAAAGGCCGCCGCCGTATAGGCGAGGAAGCTGCCGGTGAACGGCACCCGGAATACGAACACCGCGAAGGCCGTCAGCATGAGGAAGTTCGCCATCGCCAGCGCGATATAGGGAAGCTGCTTGCCGAGCAGGAACTCCATCTTGGTGACGGGCGTGACGTAGAAATTGATGATCGAGCCAAGCTCCTTTTCCCGCACCACGCTGAGCGCGGCGAGCATCGCGGGGATCATCAACAGGAGAAGCGGAATGACGGCGGGAACGATCGCGACGAGGCTCTGCACATCCGGATTGTAGCGATAGCGGATGGCGAGCTGGAAATTGCCGACGGTCGCCGCGTTGCCGTAGAGCTGGCGCGCCTTCTCGGTCAGCCAGGTCTGGTGCATGCCCTGCACGTAGCCGCGCACGGTCTCTGCGCGCTGCGGCATGGCGCCGTCGATCCAGGCGCCGACCGCAACGGCGCGCCCCCGGGCCACATCGCGGCCGAAACCGGGCGGGATCTCGATCGCCAGGCTGATGTCTCCGCTCGCCATGCGCCGGTCGAGATCCTGATAGTCGGTAATGGGCGGCTTCTCGATGAAGTAGCGCGAGCCGGAGATCTCTTGGATATAGTCGTGGCTGACCGTGGTGTCGTCGCGGTCGAGCACCGCGAAGGTCAGGTCCTCGACATCCATGTTGATGCCATACCCGATCACGAACATCAGCAGCACCGAGCCAAGAATGGCCAGTGTCGCGCGGATCGGATCGCGCCGCAGTTCCAGCGCCTCGCGCTGGCTATAGGCAAACATGCGCCGGGGATCGAAGAAGCGCCGCTGCGAAGCGGGCGTCCCGGCCTTGAGCTTTGTTGCGACGGGTGCCGGCTCTGCGGCGGGGCTCGCGGATGATGCCTCCGGTTTGGAGGATGCCTCGTCGATGGCATCTTCGAGATAGCCGACGAAAGCCTCTTCAAGGTTAGCCGCAGAGCGCTTCTCGACGATGGCTTTTGGCGTATCGCTGATCAGCACCTTGCCGGCATGCATCAGCGAGATGCGGTCGCACAACTCCGCTTCGTTCATGAAGTGGGTCGACACGAAGATCGTGACATTGTCCTTGCGCGACAGGTCCGACAGGATCTGCCAGAAACCGTCGCGGGCCACCGGGTCGACGCCGGAGGTCGGCTCGTCGAGGATCAGGATGTCGGGCGAATGGATCAGCGCCACCGCCAGCGACAGTCGCTGACGGATGCCGAGCGGCAAGGCATCGGGCAAGCTGTCGAGCAGCGCGCCCAGATCAAAACGCTCCGTCATCTCCGCAATGCGGGCGGGGATATCGGCCTCGGGCAGATGGAACAGGCGCGCGTGGAGTTCCAGATTCTGCCGGACCGTCAGCTCCGTATACAGCGAGAAGGCCTGCGACATGTAGCCGACGCGCTGGCGCACCTCGAGATCCCTGGGGTCGACCTCGCGGCCGAACAGGCGGGCGGTGCCGTCGCTCGCCGGCAAAAGCCCCGTCAGCACCTTCATGGTCGTGGTCTTGCCGCAGCCGTTCGAGCCGAGAAAACCGAAGATCTCGCCGCGCGGAATGCGAAAGCTCACGTTGTCGACGGCCGTGAAGTCGCCAAAGCGGACGGTGACATGCTCCGCCTCGATGGCGATGTCGGCATCCGTTCCGTCCGCGCGCGGCGGGATGACGACCGCGTGGTGATCCCGGCGGTCCTCCTCGGGCAGAAGCGCGATGAAGGCGGCGTCGAGATTGGTGGCCCCCGTCTGCTCGAGAAGCGCCGCGGGCGCACCGGTGGCCAGCACCTCGCCCGCGTTCATCGCGACGAGCCAGTCGAAGCGGGCCGCTTCCTCCATATAGGCGGTGGCGACAATGACGCTCATGCCGGGCCTGTCCCGGCGGATGTCGTCAATCAGTTCCCAGAACTGGCGGCGCGACAGGGGGTCGACACCCGTCGTCGGCTCGTCGAGGATCAGGAGATCGGGGTCGTGGATGAGCGAGCAGCACAGGCTCGTCTTCTGTTTCATGCCGCCGGAGAGCTTGCCCGCGGGGCGATCCGCAAATTTCGCCATGCCCGTACGCGCGAGAAGGTCGCCGACGCGCTGCTCGCGCTCCTGCCGGCCGTGACCGAAGAGCCGCCCGAAGAAATCGATGTTCTCGAAGACCGACAGCGTCGGATAGAGGTTCCCGCCGAGCCCCTGCGGCATATAGGCGATACGCGGGCAGGTCTTCAGCCTATGGTCGCTGTCCGCGATGCTGCCCCCGAGAACATGCACCTCCCCCTGCTGCACGACGCGCGCACCGGCAATAAGGGACAGCAGGCTCGACTTTCCCACCCCGTCGGGGCCGATCAGCCCGATCATGCAGCCGGCGGGCAGATCGAGCGTGACGCCCTTGAGCGCCCGCGTCTTGCCATAAACATGGCTGACCGACTTGAGGCTGACGACAGGATCCGTTGCGGGCAGGGCTTGGTCCGCGGCAAGGCCTGTCATTGGACCAGCGGTCCCGACAGCCGTTCGGGCCATACAGCGTCCGGATCGAGCCTGATATAGGCCATGCCCGGCAGCCCGGTTTTTACATACTGGATGTATTTCTTGAGGAGTTCCGGCGGAATGCGGGCCTTGACGCGGAACATGAGCTTCTGGCGCTCCTCCTCGGTCTCGACGGTTTTCGGCGTGAACTGCGCCACGTCGGACACGAAGGTCGCCTTGGCGGGGATGACATATTGCGGGGCCGCGTCAAGAACGAGGCGCACATCCGTGCCGATGGCCACGCGGCCGGCCTGCGCGGTCGGCAGGAAGAAGGTCATATAGACCTCGCTGAGATCGACGAGATTGAGCACCCGCCCCCCCGCCGAAAGAACTTCGCCCGGCTGCGCCACCCTGTACTGCACACGCCCGTCGCGCGGCGACTTGAGGACCGCATCATTGATGTCCGTCGTGATGCTCTCGATCTGTGCCTTCGCCGCGTCGACCGCCGCCTCGGCATCGATGACCATGGCCTTGGCCGCGCCGATCGCCGCCTCCGAGGCGGCGACCTGAGCCTTCGCTGCGCTGATTGCGGCCCGTGCCCCTTGCGCGGCCGCCCTGTCATCGTCCAGCGTCTGCTGCGAGGTCGCGTTCGTCTTGATCAACTGTTCGGAACGCGCCAGCTTGCGGTCCGCCGAATCGAGCTCTGCCTCGCGCTGGGCCACGACCGCTGCCGCCGCGGCCCGTTCCGCCTCGCGCTGGGTGACAAGGCTACGCGCGGTATCGATGCTGACCGCGGCGCGACGCAACTGAGCCTCGGCCTGGCGGCGCTGGGCTTCGAGCTGTTCGGTATCCATGCGCGCCAGAACCTGGCCAGCCGCGACGAAATCGCCCTCATCGGCCAGGATCTCGCGTATCCGTCCGGGAATCTTCGTCGAGATGTCGATTTCCACCGCCTCGACCCGGCCGTTACCTGACGCAATGCCGGCGGGCAGATCGCTCCCTCTGAGCTTGTGCCAGCCATAGTATGCTGCCCCGAGGATGATCACTGCCAAGACAGCGAACAGCCAGGGTCTTTTACGCCAGGTCATGACATCGGCTCCCTATGACTCTATCAACCAGAAGTGCTGCCGGAACGATCGGAGGAAGGGCCAATGCCATGTCGCCGTGCCATCTCGCTGTGCCATGGCGACGTGCCGTGTCGTGTCGGCGGATGATCAGGCTTGCGGCGGCTTACCGGACAAGGATGCGGCCTTCTGGCCCGCCTCGAAGCAGGCTTCCAGCACATGACATGCATAGGCGTTGCTGCATGTAAGAACATCAGCCGGATTCTTGCAGGCTGCGAGGCTCCTGACATAGTCGGCCTGAGCCTGCAGCCCGTCCGCGACGACGTCTAGCGCCCGCCGGGCAAAACCCGCGTAGACGTCGAATGGGGCATCGAAGGGATAGGCCAGCCGGGCCTTGTCCATCGCCGCCGTGAACGGCTCACCCGCAGTGGTTCTCGGATAGACCATGATCAACTCCCTCGCGCGCCGGAAATAGAGGCCGTATGAACCAACCTAGCGAACAGTCACGAAACCACTTTGACGCATGTCAACGGTCGTCAACAATCGTTGACCGCACCCATAGATAGGACTAGCCTGCGCAAAGAGCAATCGTTCCGGAGCGCCGGCAGCCGGGTGGCTTCCCCAACTGCAGAAAAATCCTTCGGATCAACAACAGGAGCGCGTTCCAGGAAAGCCGCGGCCATCGTCGAATCGGGGCCGACACAAGGCTTTCGCGGCGCGGGCTTCACGACCTGTGGACAACCAGGATCCCCATGGCAACAGCAGACGCCAACCTGTCATCGCCCCCGTCCACCCGCACGCGCATCCTTGACGCCGCGATCAGACGTTTCGCGCGCTTCTCCTATGAGGAGACGGGATTGCGCGACATTGCCGACGACGTCGGCGTCGACGTCGCCTATGTGCATCGCAGCTTCGGCTCCAAGGAACGGCTCTTCGCCGAAGCCGTGCGCGCCACGGCTCAGGCCGGGCGCATCACTGCACTGGATGGCGCCAATTTCGCATCCGATCTCGCGCGCGATTTCCTGGCAGAGGATTGCGTAACCGAACACGGTGTCCGGCCGCTCGACATCTCCGTTCGCTCCCTGTCGAGCGCGTCCGCCGCATCGGTGCTGCGCGAGTTCATTCTCAACGACGTGATCATTCCGCTGAGTGAAAAGCTCGAGCCGCCGGACGAGCGACGCGCAGCCTTGGTCGCGGCGCTGCTTGTGGGCCTTGGAATCATGAAGGACGTGCTCAAGATCGACATGCTCGTCAGCAACGACCCCGGCGATCTCGAGGCGCTGATCCGCGACGCTGTCGCCGCCATCATCACGGCGCCAAGCGCAGGATAGGCGCCGAACCGATCGCCGCGCGCCGGCACTCAGACGACGAGCGGTTCGCCCCCGGTGTCGAAGCGAATGGTTCGCAAAAGGCCATGCCTCTGTCCCCGCGCGTTCCCGCCACGCTCCCTGCCAGAGCTGACCTGCCAGAGTTGACCCGCCGTTGACGCCTCTCACCATCATGCAGGCTCCGTGTCCATGCCGTGCCGGCCAATCCAGGAAGGATTGCGGCTTGGGGCAAATCCGGCTTGCATGGCCTCGTCTGATACCACCGAAGCCGTTGAATCTGCTTGTCAATTTTTGCGCTGAGCCAGTCCGCAACAGACGGACTTGCTCTCGCACACGATGGCCCGGGAGGAAAGCGTCTCGTGGTGCGGCCGGTTCAGGCTTGCGAGAGAGGCGTCCTGAGATAGGCTCCGTGGGCGCGCAGGTCCTCCTGCAACGCCTTGACGTTGATTTGGCGCGGCGAAACGTCCTCGCGGATTGCGAGCTTGGCGGCACGCCCCGCGGCCTCGCCCATCGCCATGCAGGTGGCCATCACCCGGATCGCCCCCATCGCCTCGTGGGTCGTCGAGATGGCCCGGCCGGCGACGATGAGCTGCTCGACCTTCTTCGGCAACAGGGAGCGATAGGGAATGTCGTAGCAGTCGCCGCACCAGATCAGGGTGCAGCCGTCGTCGCCGGGGCGGTGGATATCGATCGGGTAGCTCGCGACGGCGATCGCCTCGTTGAAATAGCGGCAGGACAGGACGTCGTCTTGATTCATCACATAGTCGCCGACGATTCGCCGCGTCTCGCGAATACCGAGGAACGGCGCGGTCTTGGTGAAATAGGCGTTCTCGAAGCCGGGAACATAGGCCTTGAGATAGGTGAAGATGTCGTCGATCTGGTGCCGCGCTTCGATCTCGCCCATGCTGAGGCTGCGCGAATCCGTCCCGTCGACGCCCTTCACGCGCGTCATGTTGATCCATACCTCGCCGGACCGCAGCCCCGTGATGATGATGGTGCGCTCGTTCGGGATCTCGAGCCCGCGCTCCTCGCGCGCCTTGGCGATCAATTCGCGCAGGCCGACCACGATGAACTGGTGGTTCTGCCCGAAATACTCGGCCGGGATGAAATCCGTCAGATAGGTGCGCGGCTGGACGGCAATGCTGTTGCGCAGCTTGTCCGTATCCACGCCGGCGATACAGAACATCAAGGTCGGCGGCTGCATGCCGCCATGCTCGTCGCCTTTCTCACAAGGGACACCCGCCCGGTAGGCGACATCCGCATCGCCGGTGCAATCGATGACGATCTTCGCCAGGATGGCGGAACGCCCATCCTTGCCCTCGGTGATGATGCCGCGGATGGTGTCGCCAGCCTCGTTCATCACGACACCGACGCAGGCGGTATAGAATGTCACGTCGACACCGGCCTCGAGCAGCATGTCGAGCGCGACCGTCTTCACCGCTTCCGGCTCCACGAGCGTGATGCCCATATGCAGCGGGCATGGCCGGTGCTCGCTCGCCCCGCCGCGCGCCTTCAGGCGATCGATGAACTTCTGCGGCAGACCTTCGATGATCTGGTTGCCCTTCTGGCCGAGAAAGCCGAGCACCGGCAAGCCGATGGTCATGTTGCCACCGACGAAGCTCCTGTTCTCGACGAGGCCGACGCGCAGGCCGTCCTCGGCGGCAGCCAAGGCGGACGTGAGGCCGGCAGGACCGCCACCGACGACCAGGACATCGTATTCCGCGCGCACCGGGGTCGAGCGAGCTGGTTCATGGATCGCATCGTGTTGCATCGTTAGGCCTTCATCTTATCCGGTTTCGCGCATCAGGCATCGGTTTGCGGGACGGAGGCCCGCCGGGGAGAATGTCCGCCGGGCGAAGAACCCGTCCGGCGGACTTAAGGGAATCACGACGGCAACAGCGGCCGCACGCGGGTTGCAATGTCGGCGACGGCCGCCTTCACCGGCTTGCGACCGAGCACGGCGAGCTGCACCTCCTCGAGGAAGATGGTCTGGGCGCGCGCTGCCTCCGGGAAGGGCGGGAAGGCCCCGCGTGCATTCTTGAGCACGGCGGCCTCGACCGCGGCGACCGGATTGGCCGCCGCAAAAGCCTTGTCCGCATAGGTCGAGACACGCACCGGCCCGTTGCCGTTGATGGCCATGCCGAGCGTCACGCGCTTGCTTGCCACCTCGCGCAGGAAGCTCCAGGCAAGATCCTTGTCGCCTGCATTATTGGGGATCACCATGCCCCAGGATTCAACGACCGAGGCCATCGGTGTCTTGCCCTTGAGGCCTGCGGAAATCGGGAATTCCACCGCCTTGATCTTGCCGGGGAAGCCCGACTGGTCCTTGTTGTTGAGCTGGGCATTGCGCGCGAACGGCAGCACCGTATAGGCGGCCCGCCCCTGCTGCAGCCAGGTGACCTGGTCATCGTTGCGGGTGGTGGCGTAGCTGCGCGGCAGGGCGCCGGCGTCGAACAGCGCCTTCAAAACCGTAAGCCCCTTTTCCATCGCCTCGGGATCGGGGAGAAGCTTGAAGTCGCTGGTAATGAAATCGCCGCCGTAGGCGCGGGCGAACATCACGGGGAAGACCGCGAGGTCGCTCGCCAGCACCAGCCCGACCACGGGCGTGCCGGATTTGGCGGTGAAGGTCAGTTGCTTGGCCTGATCGACGAGTTCTTCGAGGGTCGTGGCCGGAGCCTTGATGCCTTTTTCTTCCAGCAAAGCTTCGTTGTAGAAGAGGCCCTGGGTCGCATGGCGCACCGGAATGCCGATCAGCTTGCCGCCGACGGTCATCGCCTGCACGAGGCCGGGGGCGATGTCGGAATAATCCTCGATCGGCGCCTTCGCCTGGTATGCGTCGAGCGGCGTGAACAACTTGGCGATATCGGCCGTCGGGCGGTTGTCGATGATATAGCCCACGCCGAAGTCGGTCTTGGGCAGGCTCGCCTCGCGAAACAGCCTGTCCTGCAGGGGATTGGAATCGAAGGTCACCCAGGCAAGATCGGCGTCATTGGCCTTGCGCCAGTTTTCCGTAAGGTCGCCGGTCGCCGGGCCGTTGAGAACCGTCTGATGCACCTTGTGGCTCAGAATATTCAAGGTCTTCGCCGCGGCAAAAGCCGGGCGGCCGGCGAGCATGCCGGCGCCCGCAAGTGTTGTGCCGAGCATCTGCCGGCGTGTCATCGTGAATTTCTGCGTCTTGGTCATTGTGTCCTCCCTTGAAATCGCTGGTCAGTCCCAGTCATTGCGGCCATTCCAGGCCGCTTGTTTTTCAAGACTTTCACCCCTTGGTGGCGCCCGCCGAAAGCCCGGCGACGAGATAGCGATGCATGAAGCCGACGAACAGCAGCACCGGCAGGAGCTGGACGGTCGCCGCCGCGAACAGGATCCCCCAATCCACACCGTCGATGGAGCCGATCATCTCCGAGATGACGAGCGGCGCCGTCTTCGCGCGCGTCGCGGTGAAGACGAAGGCGAACAGAAACTCGTTCCACGCGAAGACCACCACGAACACCGACACGGCGAGGATGCCCGGCGCGACGATGGGCAGGATGATGCTGCGCAGGATGGTGAAGCGCGAGGCGCCGTCGATGAGGGCCGCCTCGTCAAGCTCGCGCGGCACCTGGTCGATGAAGGTGCGCATCAGGAGCGTGCCGAGCGACACGAAGAAGGTCGCATAGAGCAGGATCAGGACGAGATGCGTATCGTTGAGACGGAGCCAGTTGACCACCGGGAACAGCGGCAGCGTGATGGCGATCGGCGGGATCAGGCGCACGACGATGAGAAAGACGGCGCTTGCGCTGAGAAACCGGCCGCTGTGACGGGAATAGATATAGCCCGCTGCGACGCTCGCCACGACGGCCAGCAAGGTTGCCCCGACCGTCACGATGAGGCTGTTCAGGAGCCCGTCGAAGAACACGCCCCATTTGGCGATGAGATCGAGGTAATGGCGAATGGTCGGCTCGAAGACGAACTTGGGCGGCGCGGCGAAAATATCCTTCGCCGGCTTCACCGATGACATCAGGACGAAGGCGATCGGAAACAGCGACCAGATCAGGATCAGGGCCACCGCGACCAGCCGGCCGCCATTGGCGAGGAGGCGTTCAATGCGCATGGGCACCTCCCTGACGGCGCAGGATGAGCACATAGCCGGCTGCGAGCAGGAGCGAGATCAGCACCATGATCCAGGCGGTCGCCGCCGCTGTGCCGAAGGCGTTGAAGCGGAAGGCCTCCTGGTAGAGATAGACCGCGACCACCTCGGTGGAACGGGCGGGCCCGCCTTGCGTCATCAGCCACACCTCCGAGAACAGCCGGAAGGCGAAGATGTAGCGGAAGAGCAAGGCGATCAGCATGGCCGGGCCGAGGAGCGGCAGCGTCACGCGGCGGAAGCTCTGCAGCGTTGTCGCGCCGTCGACCTTCGCCGCCTCATAGAGTTCGCCTGGAATAGCGAGGCGCGCGGCAAACAGAATGACGAAGGTAAAAGGTAGATGCAGCCAGATCGTCAGCAACGCGATGATGATCAGGCCGTGAGAGGGCACATAGGACCATTCGAGGACGGGTAGGTGGAGCGCCCTCAGCGCCATCGTCACCGGCCCGATGTCCGGATCGAACAGAAAGCGCCACATGGCGACAGCGGTCACCTCACTGATCGCATAGGGCGCGAGCACTGCGACCAGCAGGAACCGTCGCCCCGGCAGCCCGCCGGCAAACAGGAGTGCCATGCCGAGCGCCAGTGCTAGTTCGAGATGCACCGCGACGACGACGATGATGCCCGTGTTGATGAGCGCTTCGCGGAATGCGGGATCCGTGAGCACCTTCACATAGTTGGCGAGGCCCACATAGACCGGCGCCTGACCGAAGCTCGACGTATTGAGGCTGAGCCAGCCGACATAGAACGCCGGGATGACGATAATGCTCAGGAGGAGAACATGCACCGGCGCGAGAAACGGGAAGAAGCCGAGGGCGTTCCTGACGCGGTCGCGCAGGCCCGCGAGCCGGGCGGGCGTCTCGCCCGGTTGGGGCTGCGACCTGTTCGCCGCCCGCTCTCTCTCAGTGATGGGATTGGCGTGGATCGCGCTCACGGATGGGGGGCCTCCGCCAGGGCGCGCAACCTGTGCATGCCGTCCTTGAGGGTGGGGTAGAGCGAACGGTAAACCGCGAAGGACGCGTCATAGGCATGGCGTTCCGACGCGCGCGGTTCGGCGCTCACGGTGAGCGTCACCCATCCGTCGGCCGCCTGCTGCGGGCTGACGAGCCCGGCGCCGAGCGCCGCGAGAAGGGCTGCCCCCATGGCGGCCTCCACATTCTCGGCGATGGTCAGCACGCGCCGACCGGTGATGTCGGCAATGATCTGCAGCCATAGTTCGGATTGGGCGGCGCCGCCGACGACGATCAGGTCATCATCGAGGGAGGCGGTATCGCTCGCCTCGATGTTGTGGCGCAGCGCGAAGGCCACGCCCTCGAGGACGGCGCGATAGGCATGGGCGCGGGTATGGTAGAGGCTGAGGCCGACAAAGGCGCCGCTGGCCCGCCCATCCCAGATCGGGCTGCGCTCGCCCATGAGATAGGGCAGGAAGATCAACCCATCGGCGCCCGCCGGCAGCGGGCGGGCAGCCCCATCCAGAACCGCATGCACGTCCTGATCGCTGCGCAGGGCTTCCTCCGCGTCGGCCTTGCAGAACTGTTCGCGGAACCAGGTCTCGGACGCGCCCGCCGCGATCGCACCGCCGAAGACATAGGCGTCGCGGTCGCCATTGAACACGTGGGGCATGCTGACGAGCTTGCTCGCGGGCTCGACCGTCGGCGTGATGTGCCCCCAGCACATGCTGGTGCCGATCATCGCCACATGCTGGCCCCGCCGTGTGGCCCCCGCCGCGAAGGTCGCAACCGCGGCATCGACACCGCCCGCGACCACCGGCGTGCCCGCGGCAAGTCCGAGCTCCGCCGCGACATCAGCCTTGAGGCCGCCGACAACGTCATGGGAATGGACCAGCCGTTCGGGCATCATCGCCGAGGGAATGCCGAGCGACGACAGCATCGCCTCGGACCAGCAGCGCCGGGCGAGATCATAGACCCCACCGATATTGCCGGCCGAGGAATGATCGACGGCGATCTCGCCCGTCAGCGCATGGATGACGAAAGCGTTCGGCGGCAGGAAATATTTGGTGCGTGCCCAGACATCCGGCCTGTTGGCCTTCAGCCACAGGATCTTCGTATAGCCGTAGTAGCTGTCGACATGGTTGCCGGTGATCTCGGCCATCGCGTCCACATCGATCGATTGCCGGACCCAGGCGACCTCGGCTTCGGCCCGCCGATCCATCCAGATCAGGCAGGGATGCAGCGGGTTGATGTCGCCATCGACCGGAATGCCGGAACCGCCATAAAGGCTCGAGATGCAGATGGACCGGATGTCCGCCGCTGCGAGGCCGGGAACTGCCGCCCGCGCACGTTCGACGCTGCCCGCTATGCAGGCGCGCGTCGCCGCGAGCCATATCCCGGCATCCTGCTCCGCCCATAGCGGCCGTGGCGTATCGGGATGATAGCCCTTGCTCATCTGCGCCACGATATGCCCGTTCGCGTCGCAGACGAGCGCCTTGGTGCTCTGGGTGCCGATGTCGATTCCGATGACATAATTCATGGCAGCGTCCGTCCGTTCTCGGGCTGCATCAGCACCTTGATCGAATCGAGCGAGTTCGCGACCCTGATCGCCTCGTCCCATGCCTCAAGCCCGTAGCGGTGGGTCACGATGCCTTGCGAGGTCACGAGCCCACGCGCCAGGAGATCGATGGCGATGGGGTAGCAATAGGGACCGAGATGCGCGCCGCGCACGTCGAGCTCCTTCCGGTCGCCGATGATCGACCAGTCGACGGTCGCCGGCGCACCGAACACGGAGAATTCCACGAAGCGTCCGAGCTTGCGGATCAGCGTCAGCCCTTGCTCGACGCCGCTCGGCGAGCCCGTGGCCTCGATATAGGCGTCGCAGCCATAGCCCCCCGTCAGCCCGCTGACGATCGGCCAGGCGTCCTCCTCGCGCGGGTTGATGACCACGTCCGCGCCGAACCGGCGCGCGAGTTCCAGCCGCTCCGGCACCATGTCGATGACGACGAGCTTTTTCGGCGTCTTCAGCCGGGCGACCTGCACCATCATCAACCCGATCGGCCCGGCACCGGCGATGACCAGCACATCGTCGAGCTGCACATCCGCGCGATTGACGGTGTGGATGGCGCAAGCGAGCGGCTCGATGATGGCCGCGTCGTCGAGCGAGATGCCGTCCGGTATCCTGTGAACGCGGGCTGTCGCCGGAATGCGCATGAATTCCGCCATGCCGCCCTCGGCCACCTCGCGCTGGAAGCCGAAGATGTTATGGACCTCGCACATCCAGTAGTGGCCGGACCGGCAGTAGCGGCAGCGCTCGCACGGCACGATCTGTTCCGCGATGACGCGATCACCCATGGCAACGCCGAAGTGCTCGGCGGCGCCCGCTCCGAGTTCATCGACATAGCCGAAGAATTCGTGTCCCGGAACAACCGGCGCCTTCACCCAGGGATTTTCGCCGCCCCAGAACATCTTGGCGCCGGACCAGCATTTGCAGTCGCTGGCGCAGACCCCGCAGGCGCCGATGCGGATGATCATCTCCCGGTCGCCGGGTCGCGGCCGGGACACATCCTCGACGCGATAATCCTCCGGGCCATGGCAGACGATCGCCCTCATCGTGGTCCGCGCGCGGCTGGAGGTCTCGGCGCGCGCGTGTGCATGCGTAAAAGCCATCGATCGATGCCTCTATCCTGTATCAGTCTGCGGGTGACCTTCCGGCGGCCCTATCACCACCCCGGGTCGACCCCTTCCGCTGGTCGCTCCGCCGCCGTTCAGCCGAGCGCGCCGGAGCGCGCCGGCCTTTGGGGAGCAGGCCCGTCGATAAACCGCGTCGCGTTGTGGCGGTGCAGGCGCCGGAACACGGAGGGCGCCATGCCGCGCAACGCGATGAAATGCCGGTTGAAATTGGACAGATTGTTGAAGCCCACCTCGAAGCAGATGTCGGCCACGCTCTGGTCGCTGCTGCGCAGCAATTCGCAACCGCGATCGATCCGCAGGCGATTGATGTAGCGGACGAAGGTCAGCCCGGTATGCTGCTTGAAGGCCCGCGAGAAGGCCGACGGCGTGAAGCCGCTGAGCTCGGCCAGTTCCGCCTGGCGCAGGTCGCTGCAGAGATTGCGCGCGATATGGTCGAGCACGTGGTTGAGCGGCTCGGCCACATAACTTTCCGGCCGCGCCTGGTAGCTCGCGCTCGCCAGCCGGCGAAACGGCGAGCCGTGCAGCAGGGCAAGCAGGTGAAAGAACTGGCTGATGCGCTCCGGCCCGCTCGCGGCCAGAAGGCTCTCGATGATCGGCCGGGCCGACGCGCCCACGCCCTCCGCGAACTCGATGCCCGACGCGGACGCTGCGAGCATCGGCTCCAGCGAGCGCAATTCCGGCATGGTGACGATGCAGGACTGGATGAACTCATGGGTGAATTGCACCACGAGCCCACGGCGCGCGACAACCTGGCCCTTTTCGATATCGCTGATCCAGTTATGCGGCAGGTTAGGCCCGGTCATCACAAGATTTCCCGGTTCGAACTCACCGATATAGTCGCCGATGAACGAGCGTCCGCAGGTCTCCGTCACAAGATGAATTTCGTATTCAGGATGAAAATGCCAGCGCACTGTGCGGAAGGGATAGCCATGCGCCCAGGCCTTGAATGAGCTCTCCCGCGGCACGTCGACAACCTCGAGATCCGGCGAAGCCACCAATCCAGCCCAATTCTTTCCAGCAGAGTCCTGGCGCGCGGACGGAGCCCGGGCATCGCAGGCACAGGCATCCCCATTGGCTAAAGCATACCCACTCCCGCGCGAGGACTTGTGGTCGCCGGAAGACTTGTTGCCGTGCGAAGACTTGCGCTGCATGCCCGAGCGCAGGGCTCCGTCGAAGTCCAGCGGCACATGGGCGTCCCTCGCGCCGTCGGCACGCCATGCATATTTTTTTGCAGGCAGGCTGCCTCCGCAATTTTCGCACAGGGAAACAACGCGATAGTGGCCGTGTGGATACACGCCAAATCCTCCCGAGCCGTGCATTCTCTTCTTATGCCGTGATTCATCGCATGGGCGGACCAAGGCCCGCAACCACGTTTCGGAAGCGCCGCTGATACTTTTTTGCACGCGCGACGGGCACCGCGCAGGGCGTGCCCGGCTTCAGCTTGGCCAAGCGTATTCCGCGGGAAGGCCAAGGCCGGCGGCGATGAGAGGACGGGCGTCAGCCGCCAGCGTCTCATCGCATCATCACTGGACTGCGGCGAAACGATCGATACGAAAGGCGTCCAGAGGAATGTCGGTGCGGCCGTCGAGGACGAGCTCGGCGAGGATCGACCCGACAGCCGGCCCCAGTTGGAACCCGTGCCCGGAAAAGCCGAAGGCGTGGAACAGGTTGGGTGTCGTCCGGCTCGGGCCGATCACGGGAATATGGTCCGGCATTTCGCCGTCGATGCCCGTCCAGGAGCGGATCACCGTGGCCGAGGCCAGCGCCGGCACGAGCGCGATGGCGAGCCCCATGATAACCCGGCTGGCCTCCGGCAGGGGCCGCGACCAGGGAACTGACGGGTCAGAGATGCCGAAGCCGCCACCGAAGACGATATTGCCGCGCCGGGTCTGGCGCAGATAGACATTGCCACCGACCACGCCGAGATTGGGCACGATGAAATAGGGCATCGGCTCCGAGACAAGCATGTTCGGGTTGAAAGGGGCGATCGGCGCCGACTCGCCGAAGCGTTCCGCGATCGCGCCGCCCCAGAAGCCAGCCGTATTGATCATCACGGGCGCGCGGAAGGCTTCGCCACCCGCTTCGGCCAGAAATTGGTGGCCGTCGTGGTGGATCGCGTCCACCTTCATGAATTCGCGGATGGTCGCGCCGGCGGAGCGGGCCGCATGGGCGATCCCGGGCACGAGCAGACGCGGATTGGCGACCCCGTCCTCGGGCGCGAAGGAGCCCGCGACCACGGTCGGCCCGAGAAACGGATAGGTCTCATGGATTTCGTTGTTGCCCATGAATTGAAGCGGTAGCCCGTGGTCCCGCGCCACATCGAGATAGGCGACGAGGTCCGCCTCCTCCGCGGCATTGCGCGCCAACTTGAGGTGGCCCGTGTTCTCGAATTCCGCGTCGCTGCCGATGAGTTCCGGCAGCCGTCCCCAGATCTCCCGGGAGCGCCGGGCGATCGGCAATTCCGCCGGATGCCGCCCCTGCTGGCGGACACCGCCGTAGTTCACGCCGGAGGCCTGGCCGCCGATCTGGCCGCGCTCGAGCAGGATCACCCTGGTCCCACGCAGCGCCAGGTGAAGCGCCGCCGAGGTGCCGGCGCCGCCGCCGCCGACGATCAGCACATCGGTTTCATGGGGTGCGGCGGATACGCTCATGATGCCTTTGCCTCGGGAACCAGCGCCGCATCGGCGCGTATCGGAATGGGCTTCACGGGTGCCTGGCCGCGCAGGCGGCCCACCTCCGGCAAGGGAGAGCCGAGCGCCGCCGCGAGGATCTCTGCCGCCGCGGGTCCGCAGACGCGGCCCTGGCAGCGGCCCATGCCGACGCGCGTGAAGGCCTTGGCGCGGTTGACCTCCGGGGCCGCCAACCGGACCTCTTCGCGGGCGGCGGCGCGAAGCTCCCCGGCGGTGATCCGCTCGCAGCGGCAGAGCACGGTCTCGTCGGCGATGCCGGCCGCAAGCGCGACCGGGAACGGGCCGGCCCGCTCCACAGCCCGCCGGAAGCGGTCTTCGCGCGCCAGGGCGCGGTCGATGCGGGCGATCTCAGTCTTGTCGACGGCGATGCCGATATCTTCGACGAGCGACCAGGCCGCGCGCGCGCCGGCCAGTTCCGCCACGTCGGCGCCGCCGATGCGGACACCGTCGCCGGCCATGTAGACCGTTCCGAGCGGTGTGCGGCCGGCGGCATCCACCTCCGGCAGCCAGCCGCGCTGGCGCTCGCTATAGGCGAAAGGCACGCCGGCGAGATCGGCAAGCTGGGTCTCCGGCTTGAGCCCCCAGCCGAGGGCGACGGCGTCGCAGGCCGTCGCCCGGTCGGCGCCGCTCGCATCGCGCCACGTGAGCGCGGTCACGCCGCCCTCTCCATTGATGGTACGCGGCATCGCGCCTTCAACCAGGCGGACGCCGTGGCTCTTCAGCCAGCCGTAGTAGTAAATGCCCTTGGCGAATGTCTTTGGCGCGTTCATCAGGCCGAGCGTCGCCGACGCCTTGTCGGCGAAGGTGGCCGTATCGAGGACGAGCGCAACCGTCGCGCCGGCCTTGGCATATTGATAGGCGACAAGGAAGAGCAGCGGCCCGGTGCCGACGAAGGCCACGCGCTGGCCGATGCCAACGCCTTGCGCCTTGAGCGCCACCTGCGCGCCGCCGAGCGTCGTGACACCCGGAAGCGTCCAGCCGGGTAGCGGAATGACCCGGTCCATGGCGCCGGTCGCAAGGATCAGGCGGTCATAGGCCAGCCGGTCGTAGTCACCGTCGCGCATGAGATCGAGCGCGCCCTGCCCGATGTTCCACACGAGGGCCCCGGGCCGGTAGTCGATAGCCCCGGCAAGGCGGTCGAAGGCGCCATGCACGGCCCGCGCCTTCTTCGCCTCGAAGCCGTACAGCATCTCCGGGGAGCGGGAGAAACCAGGGGGCTGGCGCTGGTAGATGCGCCCCCCATTGGCGGCGGCCTCGTCGATCACCACGGGCCGCAGTCCGGCGGCAACGAGAACCTCCGCGGCGCGCGTGCCGGCCGGCCCTGCGCCGACGATGGCGATCCGCGGCTTGTCGCTATCCCCGCTCATGTGCGGATCACCTTCATGCCGTCCTCAACCGGCGTGGAGCAGGCGCGCAGGCGCCCCCTGCCCTCAACGGTGACCCAGCAGTCCTGGCATGCGCCCATCCAGCAGAAGCCGGCGCGTGGGCCATCGCCGAATTCACTCGTCCGGACGAAGCCGTCCGCGGCGAGGATCGCCACGAGGAGCGTGTCGCCGGCGAGCGCCTCGGCCTTCAAACCGTCCAGCGTGAAGGTGACCGGCGGGCGGCCGGTCTCGGCCAGGCGGACGATCCGCATGGCCTTGCCGTTCCCGCCGCCACCGGCCGTCTTCAGCGCCGCGCTCTCAACCATAGAGAGCCTCCGCCGCCTCGGCCGAGATGGTGCCGTCCGCCACGTCGCGGGCAACAGCTTCGCGCGCGCGCTCCGCCGCCGGACCGTAGCCGCCGCCGCCCGGCGTCTGGATGGTGACGATCTGTCCGCGGTCGAGCGCACCCTGCCCCAGAACGAGAGGCTTCGCGTCCGCGCCGAGGTCGAGCTGCGAACCGGTCGCCTTTTCACCGCCGAAGAGCCCCCAGGGCTGTGACCGGATGCGCGAGGTATCGAACTCGAACCGGCAATCGGCCTCGGCGCGGTAGACGCGGCGCAGCCCGAGGCCGCCGCGATAGCGTCCGGCACCGCCCGACCCTTCCGCGAGTTCATAGCGCAGCACTGTCAGCGGATATTCCACCTCCAGCGCCTCGACGGGCAGGTTCGATGTATTGGTCATGTGGACATGGACGCCGTCGAGCCCGTCCTTGTTGGGCCGCGCACCGAAGCCGCCGCCGATGGTCTCGATATAGATCCACGGATCGCCGCTCGTGGGCTGCACGCCGCTGAAACAGGCCATCATCACGGTGCCGCAGCTGGCGGCCGTCACCCGTTCCGGCACGGCCTTGGCGAGAGCCCCATGCACGAGATCGACGACGCGCTGGCTCGGCCCGATGCGGTTGAACACTGCGGCCGGTGCCCTGGCATTGACAACCGTACCGGCCGGCGCCGTCACCGTCAGCGCGCGCGCAAGGCCGGCGTTCGGCAGGATGGTCGGGTCAACGACGGTCTTCACGGCGTAATAGACCGTGGACAGAAGCGCCGTATAGGTCATGTTGAAGCCGGCACGCATCTGCGGCGGGGCCTCGAAATGGAGACGCATCGCGTCGCCTTCGACAGTCACCGAAATCGAGAGTGGCACTTCACCATCGAATTCGGGATTGTCATAGACATCTGCGAAAGTATAGGTGCCGTCCGGAATGGTCACGATACCCGCGCGCATCTTGCGCTCTGCATAGTCCATCAGGGCGTTGCCTGCCGACAGCACGACATCCCGGCCGTATTTCGCGCAGAGCGCCTGCATGCGCTGCACGCCGAGGCGGTTGGCCGCCATCTGCGCGCGCAGGTCCGACAGTCGCTCGCGCGGCACCTGGCAGTTGAGCAGGATGAGATCCTGCACATCCTTCTGCAGCTCACCGGCGCGATAGAGCCGGATGGGCGGGATGCGGATACCCTCCTGGTAGATATGCGCGTGGCCGCGGTCCGCGAAGTCGGAATGGTGGGCGGTGTTGATGGCCCAGGCCACGATCTCCGTCTCGAAGAAGATCGGCTCGGCCAGCACGATATCCGGCAGATGGGTGCCGCCGCCCTCATAGGCGTCGTTGCCGATGAAGACGTCGCCCGGCGCAATCTCCGCCGCGGGAAACCGCTTGGTGATCAGCGGGATCATCGCGAGGAACGAGCCGAGATGCATCGGGATATGCTCGGCCTGGCACAAGGTCTCGCCGGTGGTCGTAAAGAGCGCCGTCGAGCAGTCGCGGCGCTCCTTGATGTTGGTGGAATAGCTGGCGCGGACGAGCGCCTCGCCCATTTCTTCGACGATGGAGGAGAGCGCGCTGCCGATGACCTCGACGGAGATCGGATCGACCGTCACGGGCGGGCGGGGAGCGAGCTGGTTCATGCGTCTTCCAGGATCAGGTTGAGATAAGCGTCCACATGGGCGGTCATGCCGGGCAGGATGACGGTGGTCGTGTCCATCTGCTCGACGATGGCCGGCCCCGCGATGCGGTTGCCCGTGGCGAGCGCTTCGCGGGAATAGACCGGGCACGAGACGAAGCCGCCCGCCTCCGGCATCCACACCTCGCGTGCGCCGATGCGCGCCGAGGACGCATCCGCGCCCTGGTCGGTCATCGGCTCGAAGCGGGCCTTGCGCACCAGCCCGGCGGCCTCGACGCGGAAGGTGACGAGCTGAACGGTCTCGCCTTCCGCGATGAAGCCGTACATGCGCTTGTGCGCCGCCTCGAAACCGGCGACCAGCGCATCAAGCGTCGCCTTGGTGACCGGCCCGTCCGGCAGCGGGACCGAGAGCTCGTAGTTCTGGCCCTGGTAGCGCATGTCGACGGTGCGCGTGAGGCGCCGCGAGGCCGGCAGAATGCCTTCATTGTCGAGCCAGCGGCCGGCGTCCCTGATGAGGCCGGCGAAAGCCTCCTCGATGGCAGGCAGGATATCCGCCTTCATCACCATGAGGCGCGTCGTCGCGAAATCGGCGCGCAGATCCGTGAGAAGCAGCCCCATCGCACAGAGGATGCCGGGATAACGGGGCACGAGAATGCGCTGCATGTCGAGTTCGCGGGCGAGCCGCGCGGCATGCAACGGCCCCGCGCCACCGAAGGCCGCGAGCGCATAGTCGCGGGGGTCGTGGCCACGCTGCACGGAGATGACGCGGATGGCGCGCGCCATATTCGCCGTCACCACCGCGATGATGCCTTGCGCGGTGGCCATGACATCGAGGCCGAGCTTCTCGGCCAGACGCCCGATCGCCGCCTTCGACAGATCCTGGCGGATGGCCATGCGGCCGGCCAGCAAATGCGTCGGGTTCAGGGTTTGCAGGACGACATTGGCATCCGTCACCGCAGGCTCCGTCGAGCCCTTGTCGTAACAGACCGGGCCTGGGAAAGCCCCGCAGCTCTGCGGGCCGACCTTGAGGAGCCCGCCGCTATCGATATGGGCGATCGAGCCCCCGCCGGCGCCGACCGTGTGAATATCGAGCATCGGCGCCTTGATGGGATAGCCGTGGACGATCGCCTCGCTGGTCAGGCGACACTGGCCGTCGTGCAGCAGGGCGACATCGCTCGAGGTGCCGCCCATGTCGAAGGTGATGATACGGTCCATGCCCGTCATCTGGCCGATGGCCTGGGCGGCGACCACGCCCGTGGACGGCCCGGAGAGAACCGTGCGCACGGGCAACCGGGCCGCCTGCTCGAAGCCGATGACGCCGCCGTTCGACTGCGTCAGCTGCGGCGCGACCTTCAGGCCGAGTGCTTTCAGCCGGCCCGCCAGACGATGAATGTAGGTCTCCATGACCGGGCCGAGATAGGCATTCACCACGGCGGTCGACATGCGCTCGTATTCGCGGAATTCCGGCGCGACTTCATGGCCGGCGGTCAGGAATACATCCGGCAATTCTTCCCTAAGGATCTCCAGAACACGCTTCTCGTGCTCGGGGCGCACAAAGCCGTAGAGAAAGGAGACGGCGACCGCCGCAACGCCTGTTTCCTTCAGGGCCCGGGCAGCCTCGCGGACGGCCGTCTCGTCGAGCGCCGTCTCGATCCGTCCGTCATGGCGGACGCGCTCGGGAACCTCGAGGCGTAGCGAGCGCGCGACCAGGACTTCCGGCTTGTCGGCCTGAAGGTCATAAAGATCCGGCCGCTTCTGGCGCCCGATCTCGAGAAGGTCGCGAAAGCCCTCGGTCGTCACCAAGCCGGTCTTCACGCCTTTGTGCTGGATCAGCGCATTGGTGCCAACCGTCGTGCCATGACCAAGATAGGCAATGTCGCCCGCGGCGATCCCGATGTTCTCGATACCCTGCTGCACACCCTCGGCGATGCCGCGGGAGGGGTCGTCCGGCGTGGATGACACCTTCCAGACCACGACCTCGCCACTGGCGTCCTCGAACATGCAGACGTCGGTGAATGTCCCGCCTGAATCGACGCCAATTCTCCAGACCATGGCCTTGTTACTCCTGGGATAAAAACCTCGGCAGCGCCGTGCGGCCTGCGCCTTGGACAGAAGCGGGACGATGCACCGGCGTGCAACGCAGAGGACGGCCGCCGTCTGATGTCGGCGGATGTATTGCGAGCGCCTCCGCTTCGCCGTTGGCGGTCATAGGCCTACAGCATGGTCTCATAGCGACAGTTGACCAGTAATTCGGCGACGGCCGCCGTATTCGGGAGCGTGACGACCGTTCCGACAAGCCGAGCGAGATCCTCCACCTGGATCATGTCGTCCTGGCCGACGGACGGCACATCCGCGGTCATCTCCGTGCGGACATAGCCGGGACACAGAGCGACAGCGCGAATGCCATGCTCCCAGCCGGCGCGGCAAATGGCATGGCTCAGGGCCATCACCGCATGTTTCGACATCTGATAGCCGACGTTGAGCCCCATCACACGCTTGCCGGACAGGGAGGCAACCGTGACGACGCGGCCCCGGCCGCTCGCCTTCAAAGCCGGGAAGGCCGCGCGCGCGAGGCGGAACGGCGCCTTCACATTAATAGCGAGAAGCGCATCGAGCATGGCGTCCTCGGCCGCCTCGTCCTCAGCCTCGAGGCCCACATGGCCGAGGATCCCGGCGTTAAGAACGAGTGCGTCGAGACCGCCGAACCGCGCGACGACGGCATCGACAAGGGCGTTCTCCCCGCCTTTCTCAGCATCATAAGCGAAGACGGCCGTGTCTTCGCCGACGAGGTCCTCGGGCACGCGGGATGGATCGCGCAGGGCGAGGGCAAGAGAGAAGCCGTGCCGGCGCAGTTCGAGCGCGATAGCGCGGCCGATCCCACGGGAAGCCCCCGTGATCAGGGCAATACTCACGTCACATCCTCTCGGGAGTTTCCAGAAAGAGACCAGAGAGCGCCAGGACCGTCAAGATGATTTCAATTATCAGAACTTGACCGCACATATTATTCCGATTATCGGAAGATATGGCCGACAAGACAATCTCTGAAACCGTCGAGAAAGCGTTGATCCTCCTGTCGCATCTCGCGGAGGGTGGCCACGACGGCTTGAGCCTGGGCGAGGCGGCCGAGCGGGCCGGCATCAGCAAGCCCACGGCCCACCGCCTGCTCAACACCCTCGTGCAGCAAGCCTTCGCCGAGCGTCCCCCCTATTCCCGCAACTATCGGCTGGGGCCTGCCATCAGTGCACTCGCGCGGGTCGGCATAGCAACCGATCTCCATGGCGAACGCTGGCGCACATGCCTTGCCGAGATTTCCGCCGCGACCGAGGCGGCGGCCTTTCTGTTCGTGCGGGCGGGCGACGAGGCGCTGTGCGTCGAGGCGGATTTCGGTGCCTTCCTGCTGCCGACCCTCTCCTCCGGCATCGGCGGCCGTGTGCCGCTCGGCCTCGGGCCTGGGAGCCTCGCCATCCTCGCCGGCCTCGCCGAGAGCGAGGCGGACGCGATCCTCGCCCGCAACGCCCCGCGTCTGCGCCTCACTGAAACCCGCACGCTCGAGACCCTGTCCGCCCAAGTCCGCGCGGCCCGCTGCAATGGCTATGCCTTCGACCCCGGCGAGATCCTGGCGGAGGTGCGCGGCGTGGCCATCGGCGTTGTCCACCACGGCAATCCCCTGCCGATGGCGGTCTCGACGGCGAGCCTTGCCTCCCGTCTGCCGGAGGAGCGCGTTGCCGACACGTGCAAGCTGATGCGCAAGGCCGTCGCAAAAGCACTCGGTGCACCGTCGCAGCCACTCTAGCGGTTTGTTTCGACGCTTGAACCCTGGGCGATATGCGGCGACCTGCGCATCACCCCGCGCGCCGCTCTGCTTCCTTGGCGCGCCATGACCGTGGCCGCGCATTTTGGGCTCGGCGATGGCTCCACCCCCACGCGGGCTGGCGGGCGAGACATCCCGCCATAACGCAGGCGATTGATAACTAACTGTTTTAAAATATATTTTCTGTCGCCAGCGCGAAGCGATCGGTGGCCGCCATGGCGGAACGGCCCTCCCCCCTGTGGGCCCATTTGCTACTCTGCCACACGAAAGAGCAGGGCCGGCGTCATTTTAAGCTCAAAACAAATGAAATTTCATGCATAATCCAGATCGACGGGATTTGCCCCCATAGGCAAGCCGGCGGAAAGAGGCGATGATCGCCCGCCAGAGGGGATAGAAGGGAGCGTGGATCGACATGATCAGGTTTCGGCAGAAACAGCGCAGCTTTACATTCGAGCGCGGCTTTAGGTTGGAGCGCGGCCTGGCGTTGGCATTCGCCATCGCGGCGTCGACGGCGGGGCTCACGGCGGCCAGCGCGCAGACCATTCCGACCATTCGCGTCGGCTGGACCGTTCCGGCGGAGGACGCGAAATACTGGATGATGAAGCGCCCGCAGGAATTTCCCAATCTCGGCAAGAAGTATAACGTCGAATGGGTGCAGTTCCAGGGTACGGCGCAGATGGTGCAGGCCATGGCCGCCGGCGCGCTCGACTGCTCGACCCAGGGCGTGCTGTCGCTGGCGCAGGGGGCCGCTTCGGCGGGCCTGCAGACCTATATCGTCGCCCAGCATGTCGGCGAGAAAGCACCCGAAAGCTTTTCCGTGTATTGGGCCGTGAAAGACGACAGCCCGATCAAATCCGTGAAGGATTTCAAGGGCAAGACCATCGGCCTCAATGTCCTCGGCACGGGCATCTGGGGACCGCTCGCCATCGCGCTGAAGAAGAACGGCATCGATCCGGACAAGGACGTCAAGCTGGTGGAGGCGGCCTTCCCGACCCAGGAGGATGCCATCCGGACCGGCCGTCTCGACGTCGGCGTTCTCAACCAGCCCTTCGCCGCGCGCGCGGAAGCCAAGGGCGGGCTGCGCAAGGTCTTTGCCATCTCCGAGGAAATCCCGGACATCGTCCATATTCTCGAGGCCTGCAGCAAGACATTCGTGGACAAGAATCCCGAGCTCGCGGCCCTCTACGTGCAGGATCTCACCGCGGGCATGGGTAAGGCGCTCGCCAACCGTGACGAGACCTTGAAGATCGTCACGGAAATCTTCAAGGCGCCGGTCGCGGTCTTCGATCCCTTCTACTTCAAGACGCGTGCGTCGAGCGATGCACCGCTCGGTTCGGCTGACTTCGCACGGGATCCTGGAGCCGCGGCGAACTACGATGGCATCCAGAAGATGTTCAAGCTTTACTATGATGTCGGCATGCTGCCGAAACAGCTCGACGTGAAGGATTTCAAACACGCGAAGATTTTTGCCCCTCTCAAACCATGAGCCAGGCAGAACTCACGTCACCACGGATCGCGGCCGAGGAACGAAACGCGTTGCGTCAATCCAGCATGATTTCCATCGAGCGCGTATCGAAATACTTCGATACGCGCCGCGACAAGCGTCATCTTGCCCTGAGCGAGATCACGCTGCCGGTCACCCGCGGCGAATTCGTTTCGATCCTCGGGCCATCGGGCTGTGGCAAATCCACGCTTCTTTATATCGTCGGCGGCTTCGTGCAGCCGTCGTCGGGCCAGGTGCTGGTCAACGACCGTCCCGTCGAGGGACCAGGACCGGATCGCGGCCCGGTTTTCCAGGAGTTCGCGCTCTTCCCCTGGAAGACGGTTCTCGGCAATGTGACCTATGGGCTCGACCAGCGCGGCGTGCCCAAGGCGGAAGCGGTCGCACGGGCGCGGGCGCTGCTCGCCATGGTCAGCCTGTCCGGTTACGAGAACTTCTACCCCAAGGAATTGTCGGGCGGCATGAAGCAGCGCGTGGCGATCGCGCGCACGCTCGCCTACAAGCCCAATATCCTGCTCATGGACGAGCCTTTCGGCGCGCTCGATGCGCAGACACGGACCCGTCTGCAGAACGACCTTCTGAAGATCTGGGACGAGGACCGCAAGACGGTGCTGTTCGTGACCCACAGCGTCGAGGAGGCCGTCTTTTTGTCGGACCGTGTCGTGATGATGTCGCGGTCTCCGGGCCGCATCCAGGATATCATCGACATCGATCTGCCGCGGCCCCGCGATCGCGCCTCGCTGCTCCTCGACCGGCGCTACCAGGACTATGTCGTCAATATCGAGCGTATGATGGATGCGCAGACCGGGGATCATTCCTGATGGTGCTGCGCCGATTTCTGCCAGCGCTGCCGCCGCTGCTGGCCTTTGCCGGCATTCTGGCTATCTGGGAACTGCTGTCGCTCTACTTCGGCCTTGACGGCTTGCCCCCGCCGTCGGTCGCGCTGCGGCAGGTGCCGGTGATCCTCACCGACCCGCAATCGCTGTTCGATATCGTCGATTCCCTGCGGCGCATGGCCATCGGCATCGTGCTGGCGCTCGTCTTCGCCATTCCCGTCGGTCTGTGGATGGGCCGCAGCCGCTTCGCCGCGGCCTTCTTCAATCCGCTCCTGTCCGTCATCTATCCCGTCCCGAAAGCCGCTTTGATGCCCATCATCATGCTATGGCTCGGCGTCGGTGATGCTTCAAAGATCCTCGTCATCTTCCTCGGCGTCACGCTGCCCTTGATCTATCACAGCTATCAGGGCAGCCGCGCGGTCGAGGAAAAGCTGCTCTGGTCGGCCGCCGCCATGGGCATGCAGCCTCCCGCGCGGCTCGCGCGCATCGTTCTGCCCGCAGCCCTGCCGGAAATCCTCGTCGGGTGCCGCACGGCGCTCGTGCTTGGCCTGATCACCATGGTGACGAGCGAGATGATCGCGCGCCAGACCGGTATCGGCAATCTCGTGTTCCAGTCCCTGGAAATGGGCATCTATGACACGGTCTATGCGATGATCGTCATCATCGGCGCACTCGGCTTCATCCTCGACGTGCTGTTCGAGCGGCTGCGCGGCTGGCTGGTCGGCTGGGCGGAACCCGCGCAATCGATCATCGTGGGTTCCACATGAACACGCGCTCTTCGACCCTCGCCTACGGATTGCTGGGCGCCCTTCCCATCGTCGGGCTTCTTGCCCTCTGGCAGGCCATCCATCTCTCCGGGATAGCCCCGCCGGCGCTGCTGCCTTCACCTGCCGCCGTCTTCCTGCGGTTCTTCCAGCAGCTCGGCGATGCGAGCTTCCTCCAGAATGTCGGCGTGACCCTCTACCGGCTGTTCGTCGGCTTCTTCGTCGCGGCGGTCGTCGGCATCGCCGCCGGGGTGGTGGCGACCGGCAGCAAGCTGTTCGCGAGTTTTCTGCTGCCGCTCGTGCGGGTGCTCGCACCCGTGCCGAAGATCGCACTCTACCCGGCTTTCACGCTCACGCTCGGCTACGATGACGCCTCGAAGATCGCGCTCGTCATCGCCGATGCGCTCTTCCCCATCCTGCTCGCGACCTACCAGGGCACCTCGGCCGTCGAGCCCAAGCTCGCCTGGTCGGCGCGAGCGGCCGGCGTGTCGCCGCTGCGCACGCTGTTCACCGTGGTGTTGCCGGCCGCGCTTCCCTCCGTGATGACCGGCTGCCGCATCGGATTGGTTATCTCCTGCATCGTGGTGTTCCTGGCGGAGATGATCACATCGACCAACGGTCTCGGCCACCTCCTGATGCGCGCGGCGCGCAACTTTCAGACGGTCGACATGTTCGTGCCGCTGATCGCGATCTCGATCCTCGGCCTCCTGCTCAACAGCGCCTTCAACGCCTTGCGGCGTCATCTCCTGCGCGGCTTCCCCGAGGAGAAGTAGAGGCTTTCTCGCCGGCGACCCGGTCGCCAAAAGCCTTGTCGCCAAGCGCGTTCGGCACCTCGCGGATCAACAGGTCGAGCGCCCGGACGATGATCGCCCGTTCCTCCAGGGTCAGCGGCGCGAGCATGGCGGTTTCATGCTCCTTGGCGGCCTTCAACATGGGCACGGCGCGCGCGCGGCCTTCGGCGGTGAGATGAATCAGCACACGGCGCCGGTCGCGGGTGTCGGCACGGCGCTCGACCAGCCCCTGGCGCTCCATGCGGTCGAGGATCTTCGTCATGCGCGATTGGCCCATGATCGCCATGGCCGCGAGGTCGCCGACGCCGAGCCCCTCGGCCCCCGTCAGGCAGGCGAGCACCCGATATTCCGGAACCGAGAGCTTCCAGGTCTTGAGCTTCTGGTGAAATCCGCTTGCAACGACATGGCTGGCGCGAGCAAGCAGATAAGACAGGTAGGTCGAGGCAAAGCTGCCGCTCGGCTGTTCCACCGCGAGCGATGCGATCGTGATCTTCTCCGGCGCGTCCTGCATGCGTTCCACCCGATCACCTTCTGTACGGCTCATTCCTTTTCATATAACCTTCCACGAGCATGGCGTTTGCGGGGGAGGTTGTCCATCGTCTCGGGAAGACGGCCTGGGCGGGGGGCGCAAAGCTCCCAGTTCAAGCCTGACGCGAAACGTTGTTCTGACCATGCTCTAAAGCAATGCTGGCAGATATGTAACTGATTCGACGAGAACGACGGTCAGATCAAATAGTGAAGGCCGGCCCTCCGCCAAAATTGAGTGTATCGCGCGCCGAGGACATGATGATGCTTGCGGATCGGATCGAAGGAAAATGGATCGACGCCTTCACGGAGGTGATCGGCCGCTGCGGCGTAAAGCCGGGTGACACGGCCGCCATCCTGTCGGAAACGCAGTCGCGGGCCTTGAACGTGCATCTTGCCGAGCTCGCCCTTCTGCGCCTCGGCGCCAGACCGTTTCACATCATGCTGCCGACGCCGCGCAATCCCCATCCCGTGCCCCTGCGCTCGACCGGCGCCAGCACGGCGATCGCCGGACTTGAACCGGTGATCACCGCCCTGTCGCAGGCCGGCTTCATCGTCGACTGCACGGTGGAGGGACCTATGCATGCGCCGGAGACGCCGGCGATCCTGAAATCCGGGGCGCGCATCCTGTCGATTTCCAACGAACATCCGGAAGCGCTCGAGCGCATGCGCCCCGATCCCCGGCTGGAGCAGCAAGTGCGCGCCGCGGCGCGCCTGGCGCGGGCCAGCCGGCGCATGACGGTGACGTCGGCGGCAGGCACGGACCTCACCATCGACATGGGCGGCGCCTCCACCGTCGGCGTCTGGGGTTGGACCGAAAAACCCGGCACGCTGGCGCATTGGCCCGGCGGCATAGTCGTCAGCTTTCCCGCGAAGGGCACCGTGAATGGAACGCTGGTGCTCGACCGCGGCGATATCAACCTGACGTTCAAGCGCTATCTGGAGACCCCGATCCGGCTCACGCTTGTGGACGACTACATCACCGATATCGCCGGTGAAGGCACCGACGCCACCCTGATGCGCCGCTATCTCGAAGCCTGGGGTGACCGCGAAGCCTATGCGGTCTCGCATGTGGGCTGGGGCATGAATCCCGGCGCCCGTTACGAGGCGCTGACCATGTATGATCAGCGTGACACCAACGGTACGGAGCTGCGCGCCGTCCCCGGAAACTTCCTGTTTTCCACCGGCGCCAATGAATTCGCCGGCCGCTTCACGGCGGGGCATTTCGACATCCCGGTGATGAACACCACCATCACCCTTGATGGAACCGTCGTCGTGAAGGACGGCGCGCTACAGGACGTGTTCGGCTAGATGTCGTTTCCAAGAAGGTTGTTCAGCCTCTGGAATGGCGGGATGCCGTTGAGGGCCGAGTGGGGTCGTCGGGTGTTGTAGGCGTCGATCCAGGAG
>NZ_QJJK01000013.1 GCF_003201475.1 Chelatococcus asaccharovorans
CTCCTGGATCGACGCCTACAACACCCGACGACCCCACTCGGCCCTCAACGGCATCCCGCCATTCCAGAGGCTGAACAACCTTCTTGGAAACGACACCTAGAGCACGTTGCGTTTGGATGGAATCCCACGGTCATTCCGGGGCGTTGCGCAGCAACGAGCCCGGAATGACACCGTGGTTCCCTATAAAGTCAGCATCTCTAAAGGTGCCTGCCCTCATCCACCGGCACGACAATCCCTGTCGAACTGGTCAGATTGACGATGCAGGCGACAACCGCCCTCGCCACGTCGTCGGGCCCGGTGATATGGGCGAGCGGCAGCTTCTCCGCCGTCTTCTGCAATTGCTCGCGCGTTCGTCCCGGCACGAAATCCGTATCGACGCCTGCGGGAGACACCGAGAACACGCGGATGTCGGGGGCAAGCACCTTCGCCAGCGCAACGGTCAAAGCATCGACCCCTGCCTTCGCAGCCAGATAGGCGAGACTGCTGCCCAGCCCCGTCCGCGCTGCGATGGAGGAGATGTTGACGATGGACGCGCCTGAACCGCGCTCCAGAAGCGGCCGGAATGCACGGACCATCGCAAACGGCCCACGAAGATTGACGGTGACCGTCCGGCTGAAGATTTCATCGGTGAGGCCGGCAAGGTCGTTTGCTGGAACCGGCGTCGTTGCGCCGCCGCAGTTCACCAGCGCATCGAGCCGACCGTATTCTCTCTCAACCGCGGTCGCGGCCGCATCGATGGAAGCGGTATCGTCGATGGCGATGCGCAAGGCGCGGTGCCCGTCGCCATGGAGGCTGCGCACAACAGCTTCGGCTGCCGCGGCACGGCTGTTGTAGCCAACCACCACAGCCGATCCCATGGCCGCAAGGCGCATCGCCGTCGCCATGCCGATGCCGCTGCTGGCGCCGGTCACGAGGCTGACCTTCGGCACCGCCAACGGAGGAACCCCTCCCACGTTCATCTCTGCGTCTCCCAATAGGGCTGGCGAAGCACCTGCTTGAGGACCTTGCCGACGCTCGACCGCGGCAGGTCTTGCCTCAGTTCCACCGCAGCGATCCGCTGCATCTTGCCGAGGCGCGCATTCGTCCATGCCAGCACCTCGGCCGGGTCGAGGGCGGCCCCCGCCCGCGCCACCACCAGGCCCAGAGGCATCTCTCCCCAGCGTTCGCTCGGCACCGCGATGACGGCCGCGTCGGCGATGCCGGGATGCTCGAGCAGCTTTTCTTCCAGATCGGCCGCGTAGATGTTGAACCCGCCGGAGATGATCATGTCTTTCTTGCGGTCGAGAAGGACGAGGAAGCCATCCGCGTCGAACATGCCGATATCACCGGTGCGGTGGAACGTGGTGCCCTCCGCATCCGTCCAGTAGAAGGCGTCGTTTGCCGCCTTGTTGCGGAAGTAGCCCGACATCATGGTCGGCGAGCGCCCGACGATCTCGCCGCGCGCGCCGGCGGGAAGGAACCGCCCGTCCTCATCGATGATCCTGATGTCGTTGCCGGCGGCTGGCCGGCCGACCGTGTGCGCCTTGTGCGGGAACGCGACGACGTCGAGGATAGAGGTGCACCCGCCCTCGGTGAGGCCATAGATCTCCAGGAAGCCCCCCGGCCACGTCTCCACCACCGCCCGCTTGACTGTCGGAGACAGCGGCGCGCCGGTGCTTTGCTTCATCCGGAAGGAGGTGAGGTCGCGCGTCCGGAAACTGGCCGCGTCCGCGATGCGCTGATACTGCACGGGCACCAGCATCGTATGCGTCGCGCGCTCCGATTCAGCGAGATCGAGGTAGTGCTCGGCGTCGAACTTCGCCATCAAGATGACCCGGCCGCCATGAAACAGCGTGGCCAGCAAGGGCATCAGCGTCGTGTTTGAATAGAGCGGCGTGGCGAGCAGCATGGTGGAACGGGGATCGATGCCGAACAGGCTCCGCGCCGCCTGGCGGTAGCGCATCGCATGCGCATGGACGATGCCCTTGGCGCGGCCCGTCGTCCCCGAACTGTAGATGATGTTGAAGGCGGCCGCGGGATCGGCGACTTCGGCCTCCTCCAGAGGAAACTTGCCCCGCAGAGCATCCGGCAGGCCCTCACCGGGGTCGACCGCAACGATCGGCATGGCATCGAGATCATGCAGCATCGGCAGGCTGTCACGATGCGCAACAATGAGGTCGGGGGTACTGTCGGCGATCATGCCGGCAAGCGCATCACGATGGGCCGAAACCGGCAGCGGCACCGCGCATCCGCCGGCCGCGATGGTGGCGAGATAGGCGATCACGAGTTCGACGCTGGCGCCTCCCAGAAGGCCGATGCGCCCGCTTCCGTCCTTGAGCGCCGGCGCCAGACTTGCGGCGGTGGCGAGCACCCTCTCCCGCAGGTCTCCCCAGCTCACCCCCGTCCCGTCGCAGCGCAGGGCCTCGTCGTGAGGACGCTGCAACGCATGGGCGAGCACGGTCGCGACGAGGCTGCCTTCATGTCCGGCTGCGGTCATCTCTCGTCCTCGATCAGGATGATGCTGCGTGCCACGAGCGCGGGCTTGTCCGATCCTTCGATCTCGACCGTCGAATCGATCTCGATGCGCGTGCCCGATGCCTGGCTGGTCGCCTGAACGGGTGTCATCGTCAGGCGGACGCGACTGCCCACCGGAACCGGCGCAAGGAAGCGCACCCGCTCGTAGCCATAGTTGAAGCCGCGTCCGCGCCTGCGGATCTCAAAAATCTCGCGTTGCAGCCATGGAATGAGCGACAGGATGTAGACGCCATGCGCGATGGTCCTGCCGCCGGGCATATCGCGCCCGGCCCGCACAGGGTCCGTATGCATCCAGTTGTCGTCACCCGACAGCCGCGCGAAATCGTCGATGTTCTTCTGCGTGATGGCGAACCACTGGGACGACCCGATCGGCCGGCCGGCATGCGCGTTGAAATCCATCGCGTGGTCGACCGTCAGCACGGGACGGCTTCCTGGCCATGAGGGATCGCTTCAGCCGATTGTGGATCGACCGCGAGGACCACCTTGCCGATCTGCTCGTTGCGATCGAGCAGCGCATGCGCGGCGCGCACCTCCTGCCAGGGAAAGACGGCATGGATGCGCGTCACCATGCGTCCCTGTTCCAGAAGCGGCCAGACATGCCGCACGAGTTCCTCGGCGATGGCGCCCTTGTAGGAAGCAGGCCGCGGCCGCAGCGTCGATCCGGTCAGCGTCAGCCGGCGCCGGACGACGGCACGAATATTGACCTCCGCGGTCTCGCCGAGGTGGCTCGCTATGAACACGAGCCGCCCATCGGGCCTGAGAAGGTCGAGCTGCTTTTGGGTATAGGGACCGGCCTGCGCGTCCAGCACGACATCGACGCCCTCGCCCTCCGTCAGCCGCCTGACGTCACCCTCCCAGTCGCCGCGATAGTCGATGGCGTGGTGCGCGCCCGTCTCCACGCAGACCCGGCGCTTCTCCTCCGTCCCCGCCGTGGCGATGACGGTGGCGTCACGGAGGTGGCGGGCGATCTGGATGCCGGCGAGGCCGACACCACTCGTCCCTCCCTGGATGAGGAGGGTCTCGCCTCTGGCGAGCCGGGCCAGCCATATGATGTTGTTCCAGGCGGTGAAGTAGACCTCCGGCAACGACGCAGCCTCGACGAATGTCAGGCCACGCGGGACGGGCAGGCATTGGAGAGCCGGAACCGCGCAATATTCGGCATAGCCACCGCCGTTCGCGAGTGCGCACACGCTGTCGCCCGGCTCCAGCCTGTCGACGCCCTCCCCCACCTCTTCCACGATCCCGGCAATGTCCAATCCGGGAAGCGGCGAGGCCCCGGGCGGCGGTGGATAGAGGCCGCGCCGTTGCTGGATATCCGGGCGGTTGACGCCGGCGGCAATGACCCGGACGACCACCTCGCCCGCCGCGGCCCGCGGGCGCGGAAGAGCGATCATCCGCAACACCTCGGGGCCGCCCGGACGCTCGATCTCGATCGCCTTCATCATGCCTCGGCCTCCTCCCGCCAATCGCTTCAGCGTACCCAATCGTGGACGATGGGATTGGATAGCCGGCCAAGTCCATCGATTTCCACGTCCATGACGCCCGTCAGCTTATGCATGTTGACGGAACGATGCCCGTTGGGGAACTTGCCGACACCTTTGGCGGATGTGCCGAAGCAGATCACGTCTCCGGGCTCCAGCGTGAAATAGGCGCTCGCCTCGGCCACCACCTCCTCGACCTTGAAGCGGTAGCTGGCCGTCGAATCGACCGCGAAGGGCTCTCCGTCCAGCCAGCCCTTGACGGTCAGGTTGTTCGGATCGGCGACCTCATCGGCCGTCGTCAGCCAGGGTCCCATCGGGCCGAAGGTGTCGCTCGCCTTCGAGCGCGTGTGATAGACGAAATAGACATCGCGATCGTCGTCGCCGTGGCGGTTGCGCCAGCCGAGGTGGTGCGGGCGGATAAGGTCCGGCTCCCGCGTGGTGGCGATCGAATCCAGCCCGAACTTCAGGCCATGCGAGGTCACGTCGTTGACGATCGTGTAGCCGAAGATCGCCGAGCGCGCCTCCTCGACGCTGATCTTGCGCGCACGGCGGCCGATGACGGCCGCCAGTTCCAATTCCGGTATGGTTTCGCCGTAATGCTCTTCGATGATCACCGGCTTGTTGTGCCCCGTCAGGCAGGACGGCGCCTTCAGGAAGAAGTTGGGAACGCCGGGGTCGCGATGCGCTGCCTTGCGAATGCCCATATTGTTGAAGGCAACGCCGAGAACCTTCGTGGGACGCGGCTGGGCCGGCAGCCAATCGATTGACGCCTCATCGAGAGCGGCGGCGGATCCCTTCGCAAGGGCCGTGCGCGCGCGCTCAAGCTCCTCCTCTCCGCCTTCGATCAGCGCGTTGAGCGACGCTGGCGCCTCGCCGAGATCGGCGCTGGCATAGAGCTCCGCGAGAGGAACCACGCCCGCCCCGGTCAGCGTGACAAGCGTCGGCTTGTTCTCATGGTTGATGGTGCCAAACTTCACGGGTGTCTCCTGAGTTCCGGTTTTGACGGGCGCCGGCGGCCGACGCGGTTGGGCCAAGGCCTCCCGCGCGCGGGGCGCGTTTGCAGGCGGCCCGAATTTGCTCGGTCTGCCGCTGTCAGCGCGCCTGCGACGCGATCAGCTCTCCAACCCGACCAATCTGGCGGGATTGTCCTTGACCATGGTTCGGACATCGTCTTCCGAGAAGCCGAGCGCCAGACACAGCTTGATCGCCTGCCGCATGCCCTCGACAGGCGTCGGATTATCCACCTGGCCGAGATCCGAACCGATCGAGGAATGCTTCACGCCGGCAGCGAGGACGTGCTCCTTCAGTTCCTGCGGCGAAAACACGTTGAAGCGGGAATCGATATAGAGGCAGGCCGACTGTTCGATCAGCGCACCGAGCTCGGCAAGCTGCGTGATGTCCTCATAGGTAAAATGAAGCCCGTACATGGGGTGGTTGACGAGAAGCCGCTTCACACCGCGTCGCTTGGCTTCCTCGAACAGCGTCCAGATCTCCGAAATATGGAGATGGCCGGAGGACAGAATGGCATCGAATTCGGCGACGGAATCGAGGATCTCTTTCACCTCGTCCAGGAGTTCGCCATAGGCGTCCACGACGGATAGCCCGGGCGAGGGCTTCAGCGCCACATTCGACGCGAGCCGCGACTTGCGGCGCGAGCTGCGGATATGATTGGCCGACTGCGCCGTCGGCATCCAGATCAGCTTTGCGCCCATCTTGAGCTGAGCGTCCACGACGAAAGGGTTCAGCCCGCCGACCGAGTTGTTGAGGACAAGGCCGCTGTACATCGCGACGCCGAGATGGCCGATCATCCGGTCCATGATCGGAATGAAGGGCGCGACGGAATAGTGATGATCCTTGAAGAGAATGCCGCGCATGCCGGCGGCGGCCGCCTCTTCCGTCGCCTGAAAGTGGTCTACCTGGCGGGGCATGGTCGACGGTCCGGAATGCACATGCAGGTCCACCGCGCCTTTGAGCAGGGCATCCGCAGCCGCATCGTCAATCGTCTCGATCAACGCGCGTGCCTCATCCCGATAAGTCCCCGAAGCCATTCTTGTCCTCCCTGTGTCGTGCAAAACCATAGAGGTTGACACTTCGCGGCCACAACGTGAGGATCGGCCGCGTTCCGTGCAGCGGAATGGGGGAGTAATTTGGCAATCCGATCGATAGAGCGCGCCATGACGGTGCTGCAGGAAATGAACATGCAGCCCTACACGTCGATCGCCCATCTGCACGCGCGCACGGGACTGCCCAAGGCGACGTTGGTGCGCATCCTGCAGACGCTGGAGGGACTGGGCTATGTTGAAAACGATCCCCGGCTCGGCGGCTATCAGGTCAGCGCGCTGGTGGGGTCGCTCAGCTCGGGTTTCCACAAGGAGCCGATGGTCGTCGAGGCGGGCCGGCCGTGGGCGGTGGCGATCACGCGCAAGTATCAGTGGCCCGTTTCGATCTCGCTTCTCGACCGCGATGCCGTCGTGGTCCGCTTCAGCACCGTGCCCGACAGTTCGATGTCGCCCTTCCACAAGACGGTGAACATGCGGCTTGCCCTGCTGACGCGCGGCATGGGACTGGCCTATCTGGCCTTCACGCCAAAGGAGGAGTTCGACCTTATCATCGAGATCCTGCGCCGTTCGCAGGATCCGGAGGACAGCCTGGCGCATAATCCGGCGAGGCTGAACCAGCTGATCGAAAAGGTGAGGCAGCGTGGTTATGCCTCGCGGGTCCGGCATGTGGAGCCGAGGAACTCCAACACCATCGCCGTGCCGATCATGAACGATGCTGGCCGTGTCGTCGCAAGCCTCGGGCTGACCTATTTCACCGCCGCCTTCTCCGAAGCAGAGGCGTGCGAGCGCTACGTGGCGGTTCTCAAGTCCACCTCCGCGGAGATCACGCGGGATCTCACCCGGATCAGAAATTCATTCATTTAGACGCGGGCCGGCACCGGGCGGCGGGGTACCCGGCCGAGGGAGACCATCGTCATGACCACCTCGTCATCCTGGTTGGTCACGCTGACCTGCGTGCGCACGACGCCAAACCCTGGCCGCGTCTTGCTGCGATCGGTCTCCACGACGGTGCGGACCACGCGCAACCTGTCGCCCGGCCGGACCGGGCGACGCCAGCGCAGCTCATCGATGCCCATGCCCACCACGGGCGTTTCGCCGTAGCCGCCGGCCTCGACGAAAACGCGCATGCTCAGCGCGGCAATCTGCCAACCGCTGGCGATGACGGAGCCGAAAGGCCCGTCTGCGGCCTTTTCCGGATCGATATGGATCGGCTGCGGATCGTAGTCCCGCGCATAACCGATGATTGCGTCCTGGCTGAGCGTGAACGGCTCGCTCGCCCAGGTTTCGCCGATTGCGAAATCCTCGAAATAGCGTCGCACGCTGTTGTCTCTCCTTTGTCCTGGAATGAAGGGCCGGGTGACCGTCATTCCCCTCCCCGCCGGCCCATCCACCGTGTCGGCTTTCCAAAGTGGAGGTTGAACGGCCGCGCGGACCGCGCGCAAGCGACTGACCGCATCCGTTCCGGTTGGCGGAACGAAGACACAACAGGGTTTGATCGAAATCGACTTATCCGCCATCCCTTCAAGCCGGTCCGTGGGCGTGGCTGACAGCGACGGGAAGAGGATTGCGGGATCCGCCGATCGGGCAAGGATCCTTGAGCGATCGCGGCCCCTGACGCAGGGCCCTCGTCCAACGTCTTCGCCCATCGTCTTTCCTATGGCGACGCGCGTAGCGGACGCGGGAAAGAGCCAGTCTGCGGAATAGCACGGTGAGGCCGCTCGCCGGTAAGATCACACCGCCGGCGTCTGTCTTGCAGGATGGCCCGGCTCACGACTATGCATTCCGGCAACGGTCAGACATTGGTTTCGGCGAGGGATTTCGCCACAGGTCGTAAAACAAGATCGGGAGGATAAATCTTGAACCACCAGTTTGAAGACAGGCCGGCGGCATGACGATCAACTCGGAACTGCTGGCAGCTCTGCTGTTTCTCGTCTTCGGCGCGGCCGCCGTGCTGCTGGGATGGGGGTATGGGCTCGGAACCCCCTCGCGGCTGGGCACCGGTGCGATGCCGGTGCTGGTCGGCGGCGTGCTGTGTGTTCTCGGTATCGCCCAATTCGCCAACGCCACGAAGGCCGCCCGCGCCCGCCAGCGACTCCCCAGGGCCTTCTCGCGCGCGGAGGTCCGGCCGCTGCTGCTCGTGCTGGGCGCGGTGCTGGCCTTCGCCGCGCTCGTGATCCCGGCGGGCCTCATCCCAGCCTTGGTTGTCCTGATCGCCATCGCCTGGTCCGCCCAAAGCGGCGGACAGAGGTGGGAGATCGCGGGTGCCATGGTCACCGTGATTGCCCTCATCATCGCCATCTTCAAGCTTGGCCTTGGTCTTCCGATCAGGCTCTTCCCCGCAGGGTTTTAAGCCGTGGATTTCTTTTCGCTTCTCGCCCTCGGGATGCAGGTCGCCCTCAACCCGGTGAACCTCCTTTACTGCCTCATGGGCGTCACCCTCGGCACCGCCATCGGCGTGCTGCCGGGCGTCGGCCCCATCATCACCATCGCCCTATTGCTGCCGCTCAGCTTCGGCCTGCCCCCCGAAGCGTCAATCATCCTGCTCGCGGGCATCTACTATGGGGCCGCCTATGGCGGTTCGACCACCTCGATTCTCGTCAATCTGCCGGGCGAGGCCTCCTCGGCGGTGACCTGCATCGACGGCCACCAGATGGCCAAGCAGGGTCGCGCGGGAGCCGCGCTTGCCGTGGCGGCGCTCGGCTCGTTCTTCGCCGGCACCGTGGGCACCATGCTGATCGCGCTGGCCGGACCGCCGCTTGCGGCCATCGCCAAGCGCTTCGGTGCCGCCGAATATGCCGCGCTCGTGTTCGCCGCGCTGCTGATGGTCGCTGCCATGACGCGCGGCGGCGTCATCAAGGGCATCGGGGTTGCTCTCCTCGGCATCATCTTCGGGCTGGCGGGATCGGACATCCTGACCGGCACCTTCCGTTTCACATTCGGCGTCCGTGAGTTGCGGGACGGCATCGACTTCGCCGTCCTCGCCGTCGGGCTGTTCGCGATCGCCGAGATCGTCGGCAACATCGCCTCTGGTGATCAGGGAACGGTGACGACCAGCAAGATCGGCAGCCTCTGGCCGACCCGCGATGATTTTCGCCGGTCCTGGCCTGCCGTTCTGCGCGGCACCGGTGTCGGTTCATTGCTCGGTGTCCTGCCCGGCGCGGGCATGGCGATGAGTTCGTTTTCGGCCTATATGGTCGAGAAAAGCATCGCCAAGGAGCCCGAGCGTTTCGGCACGGGTGCCGTCGAAGGTGTGGCAGCGCCGGAGGCCGCCAACAACGCCGCGTCTCAAACCAGCTTCATCCCGACGCTGCTTCTGGGTATTCCCGGCAGTCCGGTGATGGC
This sequence comes from Chelatococcus asaccharovorans, assembly GCF_003201475.1. GTDB lineage: Bacteria > Pseudomonadota > Alphaproteobacteria > Rhizobiales > Beijerinckiaceae > Chelatococcus > Chelatococcus asaccharovorans. The sequence continues at coordinate 9,398 of NZ_QJJK01000013.1, forward strand.
GCTGATGCTGGGCGCCTTCATGATCCACGGTGTACAGCCGGGCCCACGCATGATGGGCGAGCACGCGCCGCTGTTCTGGGGCCTCATCGTCTCGATGTGGATCGGCAATCTTTTCCTCGTCATCCTCAACCTGCCGTTGATCGGCCTCTGGGTGCGGCTGCTCAAGGTGCCTTACCACTGGCTGTACGTATTCGTGCTCGCTTTCGCCTGTGTCGGCGTGTTCACGATGGGCTCCTCGCCCTTCCAGGTCTACGCGCTCGTCTTCTTCGGCGTGCTCGGCTACCTGCTCAGGGCCGCAGGTCTAAGCCCCGCCCTGTTCATCCTAGGGTTCATCCTCGGCCCGATGTTCGAGGAGAACTTCCGGCGGGCGATGGCGATTTCACGCGGCAACGCGATGGTCTTCGTGGAACGCCCGATCAGCCTGATCTTCATCCTGCTCGGTCTCGCGGTCGTGCTGCTCGCCACGACCTCCTTCATCCGGCGCGGACGCGAGGAGGCCACGGCCGATTAAGCCCGGATGGCCCCGTCATTCCTGCCGGGGCCACCTGGTAACAGGGGATCTTGCAGATCCTCTCTCCTCCCCTCCGGGACGGCTGCTATCGCGTCGATGCCGCCTCCCGTCTCAGCCGGGCGACCATGCCGCCGACATCATCGAGCCGTTCCAATGCGAGGATCGAGCCCATGATGTCTTCCGCCATACCGACCGGGATGACGCCATCGACATTGGCCCGGAACTTGTCGACGTAGACCGCTTCGGTCGCCGGGTTTCGTGCGGTTCCGATCATGTCCTCGACCGTGTGGCACAACTCCCGGCCATCGTTGAAGACGATGGTGACCTCCCCGCGCGATCGGCTCAGATCCCCCGCGGCGATCGGATCGGCGACATGGACGACCTTGTCGGCCAGCGCATTGATGAGGGGGTTGCGCAGGCTCTCCTCCGCATAGCTGTTCTTGTCGAAGCGCCCCAAGGCCAAGGCCTCGGCCACCGTGTGCTGGAGGCTGATGCGGCCATGCCAGGATGTCAGCGGCCGGCGCTTTTCCTCCAGCGGCTCGCATACCGTGCGGAAGGAGCGCGGCATGATCGCGCATCGTATCTCGCGGATCTCAGCCGGATCGATCGCACATTGCTTGCGCAGCGCGAGCGCGGCCGTGATGAACGGCATCAGCGTATAGGCGCAAGGATAAAGCTTCGTGGCGATATCGAGGGAATGCCAGTGTTCACCCAGGCCGTCGGTCAGCGCCGCAAAGCGGAAATCGGGCCGCGATTGGATATAGCTGCCATACCAGCCGAATTTGCCCTCGAACACGCGCGCCGGGCCGGATATGCCCTCTGCGGCGAGCGCAACAGCCCGCACCGCGGACGCAGCGGCGAATCCGACATGCAAGGTCTTGGTCGCGGTTCCGTCCTCGAAGGATGCGATGGAGCCGGCCGAAAGGCTCGCAGCCGTTCCGACCGCATCGGCCATTGTCTGCGCATCGAGTTGCCGCAGCTTCGCCACCGCGTAGGCCGCACCGAAGACGCCATAAACGCTTGTCGGATGCAGGCCCACCTCATGCATGCGCACGGGCGAGACCAGCCCGAGCCGGCACAGGATCTCCGAGCCCACGATCACCGATTCCAGCCATTGCCGGCCGGTGAGGCCGCGCGCCTGGGCAATGGGCAGCGTCGCGGCCACGATCACGCCCGTCGGGTGAATGTTGGTGGCGATATGCGTATCGTCGAATTCGAGCACCGCGGAGGCGACGCCGTTGATGAAGGCAGCCCCCGCGATGGAGGTTTCATCCCCGTCGAGAAGCGGCCGGACGCCCCGTCCACCATCGGCCTCGGCCTGCGCACGCCGCGCCGCCGCGACGGTCTCATGCGCGGCGGAGGCGATCATGACGCCCATGATGTCGAGTATCCGGAGCCGGGCGTCGGCGACCACCTCCTGCGGTGCGTCGTCCAACGTGAAGCCCTCGGCCCATTCAGCCAGATGCGCGCTGAGACCGCCCATTCATACCTCGTCGGAAAACAACAATGCGAGGCCACAGCCCCTGGACATGACGACCCGGCAGGCATCCCTGCCTGCGGGGGCGATGGGTTCGATAGCCCGGCCTATTTCTTCAGCCCCATGTCGGCCAGAAGTGTTTCGTAGTGCTGGTATTCCTGGCTCAATGCCTGGTTCAGTTCATTGCGACCCATGAACCGCGCCTTGACACCGGCGCGAGACAGGAGATCGTTGAATTCAGCGGACTCGCTCGCATTTTTCAGCGCAGCTTCAAGGGCGCCAAGCACGTCAGCCGGCGTCGCCGCGGGCGCCATGACCATCTGCAGCCCGGTTCCGCGGATCGAGGCGTAACCGAGTTCGGCAAGCGTCGGGACGTCGGGCAATTCGCTCAGGCGCTCGTTGCCGGGGACCGCCAGCGGCGTGACCGCGTCCTGCTTGACCTGTGCGATGGCGGCTGCGTCGAGCATGAACTCGATGTCCCCCGAAAGCACGGCCTGCACAACCTGCGCCGCGCCTGGATAGGGAATGTGGTTGGCATCGACGCCGATGGCGCGCAGCATGTCGACGGTCGCGATATGCCCGGTCGACCCCACGCCAACCGTGCCGTAGTTCAGTTCCCCGGGATGCTTCTTGCCATAGGCGACGAACTCTTCGAAGGTCTTCACCGGAAGCGTCTTCGATGCCACCAGAACGCGCGGCGCCTCGCTGACATTGGCCACGGCAGTGAGATCGCGAAGGGGATCGAAGCCGACCGAGGCGAGATGCGGCGCCGTGGTAATGATGGCATTGCCTGCCAGGAGCAGCGTCGACCCATCTGCGGCCGCCCGCGCGGCGCGCTCCGCCCCGATGGAACCGCCGCCGCCGCCGACATTCTCGACCACGAACGTGGCCGCGAAACGCTTTCCAAGCTCGCTTGCGACAATGCGTCCGACGGTGTCGCCCGCGCCGCCTGCTGCATAGGGCACGATCAAGGTCACCGTGTCCGCCGGATAGGCGTCCTTCGCTGACGGCGTCGCGACCATAGCCGCAACCATCAGAGCGGACCCGACAACTGTGCCACAGGTCCTGAGAATTAGGTTCATTGCGCCCCTCCCGAAGCATGCTTGAATCACATTATCTGGAATAGTGGCAGCCATACGCGACCCGCGCACTTTTATGATCATACCGTTTCGCCTGTCGGAATGGCGTGCGTTGAGATGCGCGTGATACAGGCGACATCCTCCCGCCGGCTGTCCCTATCGTGTGGCTGCAGAAGCGGCCTTGCGCAACTGGCGAACGTGCTGCGGTTCAAAATTGAGTATTCTATGCGGGATGCTGGTTTCTCCTCCCCGCAGCATGCGGCGACATTCTGTGAATATAAAGACAGACGACGCGCCGCAAACCGCACCTGCCTTTACAAAAAGATGCATTCATGGCTACTTGTGATTCTTGAAGGATGACTGTGGTTTCGAATATTATACATGACCTCCGGTCGGAAGGATTCATCCCGTGGCAGGATATTTGCGTGGGCTGGTCGGCATCCTCGGCCTGGCGTTGTTGGCACAACCGGCTTCCGCGGCCGATCCAGCACGCCCTAGTCCAGCGCCCACTGCGCCACCGTCGATTCCTGCAGGCTGGACCTTCCAGGCGACATTCTATGGCTGGGCCACGGCCCTTAACGGCACGGTGGGGGTGCGCAACCTCCCGCCAGTGAAGGTGGATGCATCCTTCGGCGATATCCTGGAGCATTTCGACGGCGCCTTGATGGGCGCTTTGCTCGCCAAGAACGGCGACTGGATGATCCTGACCGATCTCGTCTGGGCACAGCTCACCGACGATGCCAAACTGAAGATCGCCAACGACCCGGCGCTCAAGGTCAAGCAGCGCCTTCTGATTGCTTCCGCCATCGCCGGCTACCGCCTGCCGCTCGGCAATCCCGATCTCGATCTCAGTGTCACGGCCGGCCTGCGCTACCAGCGGCTCACCTTGGATGCGACGCTTACCCCCGGGACCTTGCCCTTCATCGACCTGAAGAGCAATCAGACCAAAGCCTGGCTCGATCCCGTCGTCGGCCTGGTCCTGCAATACCGCATCAACGAGCGTTGGTTCTTCAATGCGCTCGCCGATATCGGTGGTTTCGGCGTCGGCTCTCAACTGACGTCGCAGGGCGTCGTGTCGGTCGGCTACAATTGGACGGAGACGATATCCACGGCCATCGGCTATCGCGCGCTTTATACGGATTACAAGGGCAGCGGCGTGCGCACCGGCACCTTCCGCTATGACACGACCATGCATGGCCCGTTCCTGAGTCTCGGGGTCCACTTCTGATCCGAGGGCGGACAGCATCATCCGCACCCGTCATCCCCGGCGAGATCGGCGAAGCCAATCGCGGGAAGGGGATCCAGCAGGATCAAAAACTTAACGCATTTCTCTGGATTCCCTACCCCTCGGGCCTTGCGGCGCTTGGCCGGGAATGACACCGCCCGGAAACTGCATGGCGCGGGCGGCGGCCAGCCGCATCGGCGCCTGGAACCGGTTTGGGTGGCGGCCTGCGCTCCGCCGCCCCCCTCATCCGAGCCATCATCTGTGGGAATCCCTGCCACAATGCTTAGCGTTGCGCGGCGGCGGATGCTAAGGCGATGGCTGAAAGGGTATCCGATGAAGGTCAACATCGACATGGGCGCTGCGACCAACGGCGCCGTGGCGGCCATGGATCTCGAAGAGCTGCTCGCGACCCGCCTGCTGGTGCAGGGCAATTCCGGGTCCGGCAAGTCGCATCTGCTGCGCCGTCTGCTGGAACAGAGCGCGCCCTGGGTCCAACAATGCATCGTCGATCCCGAAGGTGATTTCGTCACGCTGGCAGAAAAATTCGGCCACCAGGTGGTCGACGCTGCCCGCACCGAGGCGGAACTCACGCGCATCGCCGGCCGGGTGCGCCAGCACCGCGTCTCCGTCGTGCTCAATCTCGAAGGGCTCGACGTCGAGCAGCAGATGCGTGCGGCCGCCGCTTTCCTCGGCGGCATGTTCGATGCGGAGCGCGACCATTGGTATCCGGTGCTCGTCGTCGTCGACGAAGCGCAGCTTTTCGCTCCCGCCGTTGCCGGCGAGGTCTCGGACGATGCCCGAAAGCTCTCGCTCGGCGCCATGACCAATCTGATGTGCCGCGGCCGCAAGCGCGGCCTGGCCGGCGTCATCGCCACCCAGCGCCTGGCCAAGCTGGCGAAGAACGTCGCGGCGGAAGCCTCCAATTTCCTGATGGGCCGCACCTTTCTGGACATCGACATGGCACGCGCGTCCGACCTGCTCGGCATGGACCGTCGCCAGGCTGAAATGTTCCGCGATCTTTCGCGCGGAAACTTCGTCGCACTGGGTCCGGCTCTGTCGCGCCGCCCCCTGGCGATCACCATCGGCCCCGTTGAAACCGCCGCGCGCTCCGCGAGCCCGAAGCTCATGCCGTTGCCGGAGGCGCCGGAGGATGCCCGCGACCTGATCTTCACACCCGGGCCCGAGGAAGCCTCTCCGGTGGTGCGCAGACCGCCCCCCAAACCGGTTCCGACCGCCGACATTCTGGCGCAACTGTCGCGGCCGAGGCCTGCCCCGGACCAGCCGGCCGAGCCGGTCTTCGCCGTCATCGACGAGGCCGAGCGCGAGGCGGGCATCGACGCGGTGCTGCGGGAGATTCTCGAAGACCCCGATGCGGCCTTCCGCTCCGACGCCGTGCTCTACCAGGACTTCCTGGTACGCAGCCGCATTCGCCGCGTGCCCGGAGAGCCGCTGCCGCTGTCCGCCTTTCGCCGGCGGCTGGCTGTCGCTCGCGCCGGGGTCGATGAAAGCACCGGTGGCGAAGCCTGGGTTACCGCGCTGTCGCTCTCGGAGGGATTGCCCGACGATCTCCAGGGCATGTTCCTGATGATCGCCCGCGCCGCCTTGAACAAGGATCCCTGTCCGTCCGACGCCACTTTGGCGCGCGCCTATGGGAGCCACTCGCCGCGGCGGGTACGGCGCCTCATCGCCTATTTCGAGGAGCGCGGCCTCATTGTGGCGCGCACCGACTTCCACGGGAGACGCGTGCTCGCCTTCCCGGACCTCGGCTGCGAGACCGCCCCCGGCCATCCCGACGCACCGGACGAGACCGAACGCGACGCAGCCGAGTAGGGTTCCCCCCCCCCTCCCACCGCCTTGCCAGCGTCCCGTGCTCTAACGAGATGCGGAATGTCGGTTGTCGTTCCGGGGTCAACCGGCCGATGCGGCGGTGAAAACCGCCAGCTGCGCGGCGAAAGCGCGCTTGAAGGCGGGTCGGGCTTCGCCGCGTGCGACATAGGCCGCGAGGTTCGGATATTCCTCCAGCAAACCCGAGCCGTGCAACCTTCGGAGCACCGTGACCATCAGGAGGTCACCCGCACTGAATGCGCCATCGAGCCAGTCGGCATCGCTCAGGCGACTGGAAAGGTCGCGTAGACGGCGCCGGATGCTGTCGTCGAGGGACTTGAGACGCTGCTCGTACCAGGGCTCATCGCGCTCGAGAATCTGGACGAGGTTACGATCGAAGATCGGCGGCTCCACCGTGTTGAGCGCCGCAAACATCCATGTGATGGCACGCGCCCGGGCATTCGCATCGCTCGGGAGCAGGCCGGCATGGCGCTCCGCGATATGAAGCACGATCGCCCCGGACTCGAACAGGACGAGGTCGCCTTCCTCATAGCTCGGGATCTGCCCGAAAGGCTGAAGTGCGCGATGCTCGGGCTCCTTCATCGCTTTGAACGTGACAAGGCGAACGTCGTAAGGCTGGCCTACTTCCTCGAGCGCCCAGCGAACGCGCATGTCGCGCGCATGTCCCTTGCCGCGATCTGGCGACCGTTCAAACGCGGTAATCGTGGGGGTCATGGGTGCGCTCCTCGAGCAAATCCGACCTGAACGGACTCGTCTGGCGCCGTCCAAATCGCAGAATTTGCACGTCATTATTCGAATGAGCCGATCTGCAAAAGACGGACCCGCTCTCGTCTTGGCGCGGGCGCCGAGCGAGTGGCATGGCCGCGCTCCTTCCTCCTGTCGGTCGAGCCCCCCACCCGAGCCGTTCCGGAATCTCAGCCTTACGGGTTGATTTCGGGCTCGACGAGTTTCGCGAGCTTGCGGAGGGATTCCTGCCAGCCAAGATAGCAGGCCTCGGCGGGAATCACGTCCGGCACGCCCTCCTGCTCGATATTGACGTCCGTGCCGACGGACACGGCCTTCAGATGGACCGTGACCTTCATCTCACCCGGCAGGTTCGGATCATCAAACCTGTCCGTGTAGACGAGGCGCTCGCCGGGAACGAGCTCCAGATAGGTACCGCCAAAGGAGTGACTGTCACCGGTTGTGAAATTCCGGAATGACATCCTGTGATGGCCACCAACCTTCGCGTCCAGCTCATGGATGGTGCAGGTAAAACCGTAGGGTGGAAGCCAGCTGGCCATTGCATCGGGTTCGACGAAGGCGCGATAGACTTTTTCGGGCTTGGCGGCGATGACGCGATGAAGACGGATCGTGCTGGGCATGGATTTCTCCCTTTGGCTCTGTGTCATAGAGGTTGTTGCGCTCTAACCCGGCCCCCCTGCCTCCGACATAGTAACGACGAACGGGCGTGCAGGAAGCCGATATCGCGCTCGAATAAATCCGCAGCACCGGCCCGACCCGGCACCGGTTCGCTATCGCCTCGGATACACGAGCTGCAGGGCGACGACGTCGGTAGTCCGCTCACCGTAGCGGACCGTGATCGCGTCGAGCGCGAGATCGAGAGCCCCGGCGGGCTTGTGGTCAGGAAAGGTCAAAACGCACCGGTCCTCCGGCCATTCCCTCTCCGGCAGGTCGGGAATGATGCGCACGCCGTTGCCGCTCTTCACCGCCTCCATCGAGGTGGTCGCGCTTGTCACATGCAACCGGTAGGTTCGCGAGCACGCATCGGCGACCAGCGCGAGTGATCCCTCGCCCATGCCCGGCTCGAGACGCGCGCCGAGTTCTTCCCGCTTCCAGAGGGCGCGGCGCAGAACATCCGTCGGCACCAGGTGGCCGGTGGTTTCCTTGGCGTCGTCGATGCCGATGACCGCGACCAGCGGGCGCGCGCGTTTAGCGGGCTCGAGCGAAGCGAGCATGGCATCCGTCTCCTCCCGCGGGATCGCCTGTCCGGTCGGGGACGCCTGGGACTCGACGGTTGCAGCGGTCCTCACCAGCCGATCGCCCCTGGAGCGTGCCCAGACAAGGGCGGTCGCGAGGTGAACGTCGAAGACGCACCGATGCTGAAGCCTGCCGGCCGGACAACTGACCCGCAAACTGCCCTGCGCTGAGGAACGATAGGATTCAGAATGTCGGCGGGGTATTGATCCACACGATCACGGCTTCGTCCGGGCCCGGGTTGAAGAACGAATGGGGGGCCTCGGACCGGAAGCAAAAGGAATCGCCACGCCCCAGCACGTGCGTCTGCTTGTCGATCGTAAGTTCCACAAAACCCTCGATTACGAAGCCCGCCTCCTCCCCTATATGAGAATAATCGCCAGCTGATCCGTGCCCGGCCGCTATGGAAATGAGGTTTCCTTGCAGCATCCGGTCAGGTGAATGCGGAATAATCTGCTCGATGCGCAATCCCTGTTGCAAGGCCCCCAGGTAATCGAGGGTCACTTCCTTCCGATCACTGGCTCTCACCACCATGCAACTCTCAGTTTCAGATCCCGATAAGAACGATGCCATACTTGTTCCCAAGCCCGCCACGAGCTTGTGAAGGACCGAGAGTGACGGCAGGAGGCGCCCGTTCTCGATGCGCGAGACCAGGCTCGCGGAACATCCCGCCTTTGCCGCCAGTTCGACCAGCGTGAACCCTTGCGCTCTGCGCATCGTCTGCAGGCGCCGACCAATCCGTGCAGCCTCCAGCGTGGGTTCAACGGCTGCTTGAGACGCGATGCCGTTGGAACTGATGGGCTCCACGGAGGCCGGCGCCTTGCGTTTCACGCCGAGCTCCGATGCTGTCGCGTCCACGCGTCTTCCCGCCGGGGTAAGAGACACCTGAGCCGTCGCTTTTGACCTATTTTTCATGACACTCCAAATATCAGATCAGGATGCCGATGTTTATGGGCGCCATCCAGCCGGCGGCCGGAGATGAGCCTTATCCACCGTCTTCAAGTTATCGGGCGTAATGGCGATCAGTGGGACATTAATGACCTTGGGTTCAGGCTTCTTCCCCTCCAGAAGATCCGAGACCACACGAACCTCAGTGCGACCGATCAACACGGGTTGCTGTGCGACCACATAATCCGCGCAGCCAGCATTCATCATGTCCTCGGCCTCTTCGCCCAGCACGGAAAAGATGATGCGTGTTCTCCCGCAACGATCCGCGGCCTGCGCAGCTCGCGCCGCGCCTACGCCATAGACGTCATCCGCGCCATATATCATGTCCAGCTTCGGGTGCCGTTGCAGGATCTCGCTGGCCCGTGTCAGCGAGGTCGCGGCGTCCTGCTCGCTCGTTGTCTCCGCAACGATCTTGATATTCGTCCCGGCGATGTCCTCCTTGAAGCAGCGAAGCCGCTCCGTCGCCCAGAATGATCCCGGCGGGCCGGCGAGGACGCCGAGGCTTCCGCCATCCGGCAACAAGGCCTTGGCCCCCTTGGCAAGTTCGCGGCCGATATTGCAGTGGCTCGACGACACGGCCGCATCCGGCTCCACGGCACTTGCGACCACATTGACGCCAGCACCAACGAGCAAGATTCCGGCGTCCCGCGCCTGCTGCACAACACCGTTTAACGCTGCAGGATCACTCGGATCGATCAAGATCGCCGAAACTTTCTTGATGGCCAGATTTGAGATCTGGTCGAGTTGCTTGTCGATATTGGCATATCCACCCGCATCCTGCACAATAACCGTAAAGCCGCGTGCTTTGGCCTCGTCAAGAATTCCGTATAGCTCAGCGGTCGGATAGGGCCCCTTCAGGTTGGGCTTTGACAGCCCGATGACTTTCTTGGGTTGTTGCGCCTGAACTGCGGGGACATAGAGCGTATATAAGGCAAGGACCGATGCGATTCCGGCTATAGATGTACGAATAGTATGACCTATCATTTTCAACCCCATTCTGGATTATTGATTTGTGTGTTTAGCCAAAGCGTGGATTCAATGGCCTTGCTTTCTCCGGATATTGGCCTGGTCGAGCGCGACAGCGGCGATCAAGGACAGTCCTATGATCATCATCTGCGTATAGGATGAAATGTTGAGAAGGTTGAGGCCGTTCGCGAGGATGCTGATGAAGGCGACCCCGAAGGCCACATTCACGATGGAGCCGCGCCCGCCGGCGAGTGAAACGCCTCCGAGGACCACGGCGGCAATCGACTCGAGCGGCAGTGTCGCCCCCAGGGTCGGTTGCCCCGACGAGACACGCGCGGTCAGAATGATCGCGCCGATGGCGGCGGTCACCCCGCAGATGGCGTAGGCAATCACGCGCACCCGCTCGACATGGATCCCGGACAGTCTGGCCGCTTCCTCATTCCCGCCGACGGCGCAGATATGCCGACCCAATCGCGTATAGCGCAGCGTCAGTTCGGCGATGACGAGTGTCACGCCGGCAACGAGCACTGGAATGGGCAGGCCAAGCCAGTATTGATAGGCAACCCGGCCAAATGCCGGCGGCAGGCCCAGTATCGGAACGCCACCAGCAAGATTAAGCGCGAGCCCGGCGGTCACCGACAACATGGCGAGTGTGGTGATAAAGGCCGAGATGCGAAATCGGGTTATGATCAGGCCGTTCACGATACCGACCACGGCGCCGCATAGGAGCCCGGCGACAATTCCCGGCACAAGGCCAAATTCGCGCATGACGAAGGCAAGCACCACGCTGACCAGGGCCACGGTCGAGCCGACGGACAAATCGAGGCCAGCGGTCAGAATGACAAATGTCTGGCCGAATGCGACCGCGGCGAGCGCAGCTGCGGCGATGCCGATGTTCCGGAAGTTCGAACCCGTCAGGAAGACGTCGGACAACAATGAAAACACGATGACGAGACCGAGTGTCACCACGGGCAACGCGATTTCCATGGCGCGTTCGCGCACGATGCGTCCAAATCCTGCTTTCCATTCCTCCCTGTCAAAGACGTGAAGCCTTTCACCATAAGACTGCATGGAATGTTCCCCTATTCATTATTGCGGCGCTCTTGCGCCGGACCCACCGCTGACCTGTCGTGTCCCTTGAAAGCCGCGGCCAGGATACGGTGTTCGTCGAACTGCTCTTCAGGAATTTCGTCCTGGATCGTGCCTGCCGAGACCACCAGGATGCGATGGCAGAGATGAAGCAGTTCCGCGTTCTCCGATGAAACGACGATGACGGCCGCTCCGCGCGCGGCGAGATCCTGTATCAGCCTGTATATTTCCGCCTTGGCGCCGACATCTATGCCGCGCGTCGGTTCATCGAAGATATAAACATCCGCGTTCGTGAGCATCCATTTGCCGATGACGATCTTTTGCTGATTGCCGCCGGAGTTCGTACGGGCTGGCCTTGAAAGTTGCCCCCGGAACTGCAGCTTCTGCGCCATGGTCGTCGCTGCCTGGCACGCGTGCCGCCACGCGATCAGTCCGCCGCGGCAATGGTCGGCGAGAGAGGCCATTAATAAATTTTCATAGCCGGAAAGGCCCGTGACGAGCCCCTGATCCTTCCGGTCTTCGGGAATATAGGCAAGGCCGCTGCGGATGGCATCGGCGGGCGCCTTGATGGTCAAGCGACGTCCATCTTTGCGGATCTCGCCACCATCCCGGGGATCCGCCCCAAAGACGCTGCGCATGATTTCCGTGCGGCCCGCGCCCACAAGCCCCGCGAATCCAAGGACTTCCCCGGCCCTCACGTCGAAACTGATGTCTTCGAAGACATCCTTGCGCGTCAGCCCGGACACCGACAGGCGGATATCGCCGATCGTACGATTGCGCGGAGGAAACAGCTCGGTCAGCGGCCGCCCGACCATGAGCTCGATGAGCTCCCCGGTTCCGCGCAGGCTCGAGGTTTCAAGTGTCTCGATATGACGGCCGCCACGCAGGACCGTAATGCGATCGGCAAGGCCCATGACCTCCGTCAGCCGATGCGACACGTAAAGGATCGTCGTACCTTCGGCGCGCAGGCGCCGCAGAATGCGAAGCAGGGCATCCGCCTCCTTGTCGGAAAGGGAGGCGGTCGGCTCGTCCAGAATGATGATCGGCGCCTTCAGCGCCAAGGCACGCGCGATCTCGACGATCTGCTTGTGGCCGGTCGACAAGGACGACGCCCGCGCGCCCGGATCGATCTCATCCGCGCAATCAAGAGCCTCGAGCATGTCGGAAGCGATCGCTTTCGCCTGACGGCAGCTGACGATGTGGCGTCCGGCTCTCGAGGCGGGCTCGTTGCCGAGTACGATGTTCTCGGCGACCGTCATCCCGGGAACGATCATGAGCTCCTGGAAGATCGTGACAATGCCGTTGCGCCGCGCCGCGCCCGGCGTGTCGAGCATGATCGGCTTGCCCTCAAGCAATACGCGGCCCGCCGAGGGCCGTGCATCCCCTGATAAGATGCGGATGAGGGTCGACTTGCCCGCGCCGTTCTCGCCGACAAGGGCATGCACTTCTCCCCGCCGGATGACCATGCTGAGATTGCTCAGCGCCCGCACGCCCGGGTAGTCCTTGCCGATGGCCTCGGTGGCGAGAATTGCGTTGTCTTCACCCGCAGAATGCGTCGCGATCATCACGCGTCGCCTGAGGGTGGCAGTGACGCAGGGTTGGACGGGATCGCTGCAATCATGTCGAGCTCGACCCGTGCACCCGGCGCACTCAGGTTGTTGACCGCGACAAGCGTTCCCGCCGGACGCCAATCGCCGAAATGTTCGGAAAGCACGGCATACATGTCGTCCATGTCGCGCATGTCCGTGATGTATTTCGTGAGCTTGACCACGTTGCGCCAGGTCAAACCGCGCGCGTCCAGGACCAACTTGATATTGGCCAGAGCCAGCCGCGTCTGCTCGCGCATGTCGTGGGGCAGCACATGCTCCTCCGCGACATGCGGGTGTCTGTGATAGAGCGGCGACGCCGTGGCGCCTGCGATGAACAGGAGACTGCCCATGCCGGAGACCTCGACGGCCGGCGCATAGGGCATGTTGGCGGCTTCCTCAGGGCGTGGATGAACGGGCTGAATAGTCATCATGGCCTCCCACCTGTGTTGGATCAGGCTGCGCTGCGATGCCTGCGCCACGCGACCGTGGCGTCACGTGGCGGCGTTATGCGATTGCGGAGCACGCCGAGCCCGGCAGCCTCCAGTTCAACCACATCACCGGCAGAAATCCATCGATCGAGCTCGAAGCCGCATCCGTGGTTCACGGTGCCGGAGCCGAGCACGTCACCGACGTTGAGCGTTTCATCCTGGGAGGTATAGGAAATCATTTCCTCAAAGCTCCATTGCATCTCGCCCGGGGTCGATTCGGCCCAGACCTCCCCGTTGATCAGCACGCGCATCGGCGTCCGTGCCACATCCGGCAGTTCGTCCGGTGTCACGATCCACGGTCCGAGCCCCCAGGCGAAATCCTTGCCCTTGAACGGTCCGGTGTTGTTCGCCATCTCGCCGCGCTGGGTGTCGCGCGCCGAGAAATCATTAAGAAGCGTGTAGCCGAGGATATGCGCGCCGGCCTCAGTCACGTCCACGTTGCGCGCCGGCAACCCCACCACGGCGGCGATTTCAAGCTCGAAATCGAGTTTGCGCGTGTATGCGGGCCACTGCACATCCTGGTCATGCCCGACCATGGAGGTCGGATTGGCCTTGAAAGCGAACGGGCGCTCATACCATTCGGCCGGCAATGTCAGGCCCATCTTGCCGAAGGTCGACAGCAGATGGTCCTCGAATGCCGCAAAATCCCGCAACACGGGCACGCGCACCGGCGGCCTGAGCTGCACGTCGCCGAGCCGGTGGGCGAGAACCTCCCCCTGGGGACCGCGAAGCTGTCCGCTCGCGACAGCCTCCCCTTGCTCGACGAGCCAGGCGGAGACCTCCTGCACGGGATCGAGCGCCGGCCCGTAGAGGGCAGCGCAAGCGTTGAGGTCTGCCGGCGCGAATGCATTGGCGCGCAGCGTGGGCGCGGGCTTGCGTTGCTGCGCGGAAAGCGCCGCAAAGGCAGCATTGACATCGACCACCCAGCCGCCGCCGGTCCGTGCGACCGTCACCGCGTCGGCCTGTGCATCGGTGCCCGCCCAGATGATGCCGAAGCGATCGACAGGGCCGAGCGGCGTATTGATGCGGAAGGTTGCGAGTTTCATCGTGTCACCTCTGCAATATCGACCTTGTCGTCCGCATCTGTCCCGGGAAATGGCCCTTGCTTTATCTCGATCAGTCGGGTTTTCGGCTCGAGAAATTCGACCTCGTGTCCTTCGATCATCAGGAGCAGATCGTTTTGCACGAGTTGGACGTCGCCGAGCCACACGCCTTGACGTGTATAGATCGCGACGCGCGCCCGTCCGCTTTGGCAAATGAGGATTTGATGCCGCGTTGGCCAAGCCGGAAGCTCTTCGCGCGGCACATGATAATGCGGCAGGGTGGTGGCCCCTGGCTGACGCTCGAGCATGATGATCTGGAGCGGCCACCCGTTGTCCGTCACATGGGCCTTTGTCGTGCGCTCCAGAGTTGGGTCGGCGACGCGGTAGGCCGCCTGCACGTGGCGCACCTCTTCCTCACTCTCCATGAACGGAGGAAAGCGCTCGAATGCAGAAAACTGCGCACCGATATGAATGGCAATCGTGCGATTATCATCCGGCGCCCGAAAGAAGCGCACATGTTCGACGTCGTCATGAGGCTGCGAATGAGACATGCCTTTGCCCGCGTAAAGGTTGTGAAGGGTTCGGATACCCGGGCCGGCAGAGCCTGACCGCGAGCACTTCAGGCTGTCAGGGTACAGGCGTGACGGCGCACCAACAGTTCGAAAAATCGAAACATAACGTTTCCAATATGATCACATGTCCGCATTTCTTGCAATCGGAAAACATTCCGCATGGCTATTGCGTTTTATGAAAAAAACTGCACAATTTTGCATGACCGGTTGCGTAGGGCCAAGCCAGGTGGCGCCGCCAGCTCAGGAGCCCGCCTGCTCGCGTCATAGAACAATCAAAAGGGGAAATTCATTGATCGACTTCAATGAATACTACTACTTTGCCCATGTGGTGGAGAGCGGGGGGATCACACAGGCCAGCAAATGCCTCAATCAACCAAAATCAAAGCTCAGTAAAAGAATATCTGAATTGGAGAGACGCCTTGGCGTCCGGCTCATTCAGAGAACGTCGCGCCAATTCGCCGTGACTGATCTCGGTGAAGAAGTCTATACGCATGCGAAGAAAATGCTTGCGGAGGCGCGTGCTGCCGAACGTGTCATAAAAGCCCGCTTGTGCGATGAGAGCGGAACGATCCGGGTGATGAGTTCGGCCCAGATCGCGCGGGCCTGTCTTGCCAAGGTCTTGCCGCACTTCTTACAGCGCTTCCCGCAGATTCAGGTTCAGCTCGACGTTCTGAATGGCCCCACCGATCTGACACATCGCATGTCCGATCTCTTTCTCGTCGCCCATGACAGGGAACTCGGCGACTCCAGCATGATCCAGCGGAGGATCGCGGTGGAACCGTCGCTGATGGTCGCGAGCCGCCCCTATCTCGCTGGCAGACCCGCGATCGCGGCGCCCGCCGAACTCTCCGCCCACAGCTTGCTTGGCCTCGCGGAGCCCTGTGCAAAGCCGCGATGGGAGATCTTGCATCGACGGACTGGCGAACAGGTGGCTGTCACGCTCGATGCGCAACTGGCCAGCAGTGACGTGCTTGCACTTGCCGCGGCGGCCCGTGAGGGAGCCGGGATTGCGGCCCTTCCCGCCTCTGCCTGCGCTGAAGACATCCGCGCAGGACGGCTCGTGCATGTTCTCCCTGAATGGACGGCCGGTTCGACGACCATCAGCGTTCTTTTGCCGTCGCGGGAAGGCGTCCTTCCTGGCGTGCGCGCCCTGTTCAAGCACTGCATCGAGCATTTCCCGGCAGCAATGGCCGCTGCCGAGGAACGTTATCCGGAGCGGCTCCCGATCAACGCAAACATTGACGCCTCCTCGCTGGAACCTTGCTGCCATGATCTATGAACTCAGACAATACGAGTGCCTGCCAGGAAAACTGGCTGGTGTCGTCGAACGCTTTCAACGGGATGTCGTCCCGCTTTGGCAGGAAATGGAGATCCACTGCCTGGGCTTTTGGACGACGATGGTCGAGCCGAGCGATGAGATGCTTCACTATATCCTGGTCTGGCAGAGCCTCGCCGATCGCGACGCCAAATGGCAGACTTTCGCGCAGGACCCGCGTTGGCTGGCCGCGAAAGCCCATACGGAGCAGGCAGGCCCGTTGGTGGCGCGCATCTCCAGCACGCTGATGCGGCCGGCGTCTGGCATGGCGATTGCGGAGCCAGCCGGGTGGGTTTCATACGCCCCCCCGGCCAACAGGTGATGCAATGCTGAATACGGTCAGGTCGCAACGCGGAATGGTCACGGCGCCGCATCATCTTGCCAGCGAGGCAGGGTTGCGTGTCCTGCGCGACGGCGGGAACGCGATCGAGGCAGCAATTGCCATGGCAGCCACCCTCGCCGTCGTCTATCCGCATATGACGGGGATCGGCGGGGACGGCTTCTGGATCATCGCCCCTCCCGGTGGTGATCCCATCGCGATCGATGCGTGCGGCCGCGCAGCCCGTGCCGCCACGCCCGATCTGTATAATGATGCGGGACTGTCGCTCGTCCCGACGCGCGGTCCTCTTGCCGCCAATACGGTCGCGGGGACCGTGTCTGGCTGGCGTGAGGCGCAGCAGTTGAGCACGACGCTCGGCGGCGGTCTGCCGCTTGGGCGCATCCTGGAAGATGCGATCTGGTACGCCGAGAACGGCTTCCCGGTGTCGGCAAGCCAGGCCGAACTCACGCAGGCCAAGCTTGCTGAGCTCCGCAACGCTCCGGGATTCGCCGCGACCTTTCTCCCGGACGGGCGGCTGCCAACGACCGGCGAATTCATGCGCCTGCCCGCCTTGGCCGCAACCCTTCGCCGCCTGGCGGCGGCAGGCTTCGATGACCTCTATCGCGGTGAACTCGGCCGCCGGCTTGCATCCGACCTTGCCGCCATCGGGGCGCCGCTGACACAGCTCGACCTCGCGGACCATCACGCCATAACGGCCTCGCCGTTGGCCACGACGCTGCGCGGAGGCATTCGGCTGGTGAATTGTCCGCCGCCCACGCAGGGGGTGGCGTCGCTCATGATCCTGGCGATCTTCGATCGTTTGCAGGTAACGGCGGATGCCGAGACCTTCGGTCACGTGCACGGCCTGGTGGAGGCGACCAAGCGGGCGTTCGTCCTCCGCGACAGGCTTGTCGGAGATCCCGCCAGCATGGCGGAGACGGCACAGGATCAGTTGCAGCCGGAGCGGCTCGACAGCCTCGCCGCCGCCATCGATATGCGCCAAGCGATGCCTTGGCCGGCAGAGCCCTCCGGCGGAGATACGGTCTGGCTTGGCGCCATCGACGCAAACGGCGTCGCCGTGAGCTTCATCCAAAGCATTTTCTTTGAGTTCGGATCGGGATGCGTGCTGCCGGAAACAGGTGTGCTCTGGCAGAACCGAGGCTCTAGCTTCTCGTTGTCGGATGGCATTCGCCAACTCGGCCCGGGCCGAAAGCCGTTTCACACGCTCAATCCGGCAGCCGCCTCTTTTCCGGACGGTCGGGTCATGGTTTACGGAACCATGGGGGGAGAGGGGCAACCGCAGACGCAGGCCGCCATCTTCACGCGCTACGGGATCTATGGCCAGGATCTCCAGTCGGCAATCACAGCGCCGCGCTGGCTCCTCGGCAAGACCTGGGGCGAAGACAGCGTCACGCTCAAAGTCGAGAACCGGTTCTCGGACAGTCTGATCGCAGACTTGCGCGGCGCCGGCCATGACGTTGCATTGGTCGACGCCTTCACGAGCACGATGGGGCACGCCGGTGCGATCGTCCGCCATGCCAACGGCCTGCTCGAGGGTGCAAGTGATCCGCGCAGCGACGGCGCAGCCATAGGCTATTAGCGCATCTTCGGGCGAAATGGACACCGCTTCGCGTGAAGACAATGCTTGGAAATAAGGACCTGGAGCCTATCCGGTGAACTGGAGTTCACTGGATAGGCTCCAGCCATCGACCGGATCGCGGTGCTCCTGCCGAACCCGGCGGAATAATCCATCCCGGGTCTTTGCTTCGCCCCCGCGGCAGGCTACTTCAGCACCGACATGGCGGAAACTCCAACCGCTTCCAACACATCGCTCTCGTGGATCACCCGCATGTATGGAATACCGTTGAACGACCTCGCCTGGTTGGTGGTCTCGCTGCTGTGCGCGGGCGCTGTCACGGGTCTCCTTGCCGGCGTATTCGGCGTCGGCGGCGGCGCGGTGGCAGTGCCCGTCCTCTACGAGCTTTTCCGTGTGACGGGCGTGCCGGAGGAGGTGCGCATGCCGCTCTGTATCGGCACCTCGCTGGCCATCATTATCCCGACGTCCATCCGCTCCTTCAACGCGCATAGGGCGCGCGGCGCCGTCGACATGACGATCCTGCGGCAATGGGCCATACCCGTCGTCGTCGGTGTCTGCATGGGCAGTCTCGTGGCGCGTTATGCGCCGGAGGCCCTCTTCAAATCGGTCTTCGTCGTGGTCGCCGGTGTCTCTGCCGTCCGCCTGCTGTTCGGCAAGGACTCGTGGAATCTCGGCCTCGAGATGCCGCGCAAGGCCGTCATGACGGTCTATGGCTGGCTCATCGGCGTGCTGTCGAGCCTCATGGGCATCGGCGGGGGACAGTTGTCCAATCTCTTCATGACGTTCTACGGCCGGCCGATCCACCAGGCCGTGGCGACGTCATCGGGTCTGGGCGTCCTCATCTCGATACCGGGCACGCTCGGCTATATCTACGCCGGCTGGCCGCGCGCTGCGGAATTCCCGCAGGTCGCCGCGCTCCAGCCACCACTGGCCCTCGGCTATGTGTCGCTCGTCGGCCTCATCCTGTTCATTCCGACCAGCGTGCTCACCGCACCGCTCGGCGTCAGACTTGCCCACGCCATGCCCAAACGCCGGCTGGAGATCGCTTTCGGCCTTTTCCTGCTATTGGTGAGCGCCCGCTTTCTCATGAGCCTCCTCCCCCTCTAGTGGAGCGAATTTGACATTTGAGTCCCGCCTGACATCAAGCTCCAGATCAAATGTCAGATTCAAAAGCTCCACTAGAACCAATAGCTTGCTAGTCGAACCACTAGCGGCCGTCCTGCCCGCGTCGGTGCAACGACTTTATGAGCCGAAACGGGGCCGAACGACGGTCCGGCCCGGATCAGCTCTTGACGGCACCGGCGGTGAGGCCAGCGATCAGAAAGCGCTGGAGAGCCAGCACGATCAACACGACGGGCACAAGTTGGATCGTCGCCGCCGCGAAGACGGCGCCCCACTGCACGCCCTCGGCGGTGCTCAACATCTCACCGATAACGACAGGCGCGGTGCGGGCGTTGCTCGTGGTGAAAATCATGGCGAAGACATATTCGTTCCAGGCGAAGACGACGACGAACAGCGTCAGCGCGACGAGCCCTTGAGCCGCGAGAGGCAGGATGACCAGCCGCAGGATCTGCCAGAGGGACGCCCCGTCGAGCGCAGCCGCCTCTTCAAGCTCGATCGGGATCTGCGCCACGAAGGAGCGCATCATCCAGGACCCGAGACTGACGTAGAATGCTGCGTAGAGCAGGATGAGAATAAGATGACTGTCATTCAGCGCGAGCCAGTTGACCACCGGAAACAGCGGGACCGTCACAACGATCGGCGGTAACATCCTGACGACCAGCATGAAGACCGCTGAAACCTTGTAAGCAGTCTCCTTCGTCCGCGCGTAGACATAACCCGCGGCAAAAGACGCACAAAGTGTCAGAAGCACTGTAAAAAGCGTGACGATGATACTGTTGCGCAGGCTTGAGAAGAATTCAGGGTTGAGCCGCGCGAGAGTTGTGAAATTCTCAGCGGTTGGGATGAAGAACATCCGAAAGGGAACCTCGAAGATCTGGCGCGGCTCCTTGAAGGACGATGTCACGACGAGCAGGATGGGCACCAGGCTCCAGGCCAGCACGGCCATGACGGCAGCCGCGCGCAACAGACGTGTCAGCGGGCGGTCGTCATGCATCACGGCGCACCTCCTTGGCCATCCTGTAGAGATAGGGTAGCGCTATCAGGAGCGACAACAACAGCATACAGACACCGGAAGCTGAGGCCAAGCCGAAGTTCCGAAACTGGAAGGTTTCGCGATAGAGATAGATCGCCAATACTTCGGTGAGCCGTGCCGGACCGCCGCGCGTCAAGAGCCAGACCTCGCCGAAGAGCCTGATGGCGAAGATATAGCGAAACAGGATGGCGACCAGGATGGCGGGCATGATGATCGGCACCTCGACCTTCCAGAACCGCTGCCACGCCGTGGCGCCATCGATGGCTGCCGCTTCCTGGGTCTCTTTTGGCACGCTCAGGAGCGCCGCATAGAGAATGAGGAAGGTGAAGGGCATGTGGTGCCAGATGGCGATGATGCAGGCCAGCGCGAGCCCCGCCCACGGCTCGGAATCCCATGGCAGCACCAGGCCGAGCCCGTCGAGAAGGCGTGACGCAACGCCGACGTCGGGTTCCATCATGAACCGCCACATCACGATGCCGCTGCTCTCTGTGATGGCATAGGGCGCGATGATCGCGGCAATGATCAGCTTGCGACCCGTCTCGACGCGCCTCAAGAGAACGGCCACCGCCAATCCGAAGGCGAGTTCGCCATAGACGATCACATTCACGACCGCGAAGGTGTTCCAAGCCGCCCGCCAGAAAGCGCCGTCGGTGACAAGCGCCGCGTAATTGGCAAGGCCCACGAAGGCCGGATCCTGGCCAAGCGTCGATTTCTGAAAACTCAGCCAGACGATGTAGACGGCGGGCGTTGCCAGCAGGCCGACAAGAAGCAGCATGGCCGGCAGAAGCAGCAGGATATAGAAGCCGTGGCGCGTCTGAGGACGATGCTGGCGATCCCGCGCTGACGCATCGCGCCGCAGCGGCCTGATGTCGATCCGTCGGGCGATCTGCGCGATCATGGTCGCTTTTCCCCTATGGCGTCATGGCCTGAATCAGGACACCGGGCGTGCCGCATTGCGCATTCTCCCTCCAATTCCGCCCTCTTGATCGGGTCTTGACTGCGAAAGCAGCCACGAAAACGTCTAGGGGGCCCTTGCGTTTCTGTCAAGGATGTAAGATTGAATTACATATTTGTAATTTCAACGAACGAACCTCGGGCGCAGCTCGAGCGCAGGCAAGGGAGCGACGTTATGGCGAAAGTGGTTGTGGTCGGCGGCGGAACGAGCGGCTTCGCCGCGGCTATTGCTGCAGCGCGGGCGGGGGCGGATGTCACGCTTCTCGAGCAATCGAGCTATCTCGGCGGCACCATGACGGGCGGCCTTGTCCCGGGCATCGTCTCCTTGCGGCACCAGCCCTGGCGGGATCAGGAAACCCTCGTCGAGATGGAGACCTCGCATGCCGGCGACCAGGTGGTGCAAGGGATTGCCCAGGAGATGATCGATCGGCTGATCGACGCCGGCGGCGCTTACGGCATCCCGGGTCAAGCGACGATCCGCGTGAGCTTCGACCCCGAGATCATGAAGGTGGTCATCGACAAGATGTGCCGCGAGGCGGGTGTTGCCGTCGAATACCACACGAAGGTCACGGCGGTGCTGCGGGAGAACGGGCGCGTCGTCGGGGTGAAGGCCAATTTCGGCGACGAGATCGTTGCAGACCATGTGATCGACACCACCGGCGACGGCCATGTGGCCTGGCTTGCCGGCGCTCGCTATGAACAGGGCGAGAAGGGAGACCCGACCTATGTCCAGCCCATCTCGATGTATTTCCTGATGGGTGGCGTCGCGCTCGACAAGACGATCGACTACGCGTGCAGCGGACGGGAGGACTTCTCGGAGGGCTATCTGAGGAAGCTGCGCAAGCTCTACGAGGAGGGCAAACCGCTCACGATCCCGGGGCTCCCGCGCCTGCGGGAGGTGGCTGCGCAGGCGGGCGACTATCCCGGCGCATTTGGCTCAACGACCCTTAACCCACGGGCACACAACAATATTTTGCGCCCGATCTTTCGCAATGGGAGAGTCGTCTACGATATCACCATGCACAATGTGGACATGGCCTATCGCGTCGATGCCACGGACAACAAGACGCTCAGCGAGGCCATCGGATCGATGCGGGACTTCACGCTGAAGATCGGCGAGTTCTACCGCAAATATGTCCCCGGCTATGAAAACGCCTATGTCCTGCAGATCGCCGACAACATCGGCATTCGCGAGACGCGGCGTGTGGTCGGTGCGTATATGTTGACGGGTGAAGACGTGCTTGAAGCCCGTTCGTTTCCCGACAGCATCGGCTATTGCGGCGCGACGGTCGACGTCCACAACATCGATGGCAGCGAGAGCACGCGCATGACCGCTATTCGCGGCGGCCGGCTCTATCAGATCCCGTACCGCATTCTCGTCCCCGAGGCGATTGACGGTCTGCTGGTCGCGGGACGTTGCGTCTCGGCGGATCGCGTGGCCTGCGGCTCCATCCGCCAGCAGGCTGGCTGTATCGTGACCGGCCAGGCGGCGGGGGTGGCCGCCGCCTTGGCGACTGATCAGGGCGTTGAAGCCCGTCACCTCCCCATCGGCCTCCTCCAGCAGGCGCTCAAAGACCAGGGAGCCCAGCTCTGACGGCCCTTGTCGACACATCCTGCGCGGATCCATCGCGACGCCTTGCCGTCGGCTTCGCGATGGAGTGGGCATCCAAGCAGGGCCAACATGTCCGGCGCGGCTGCCCTCCTGGGATCGAGCCGACATTTCTCGGTCCCGCACCAACGGATCGCCTCAAACTCGCGAGACTGGATGTGCTCGTCGTCGGCACGGAGCCCGTTTCAAACGCGCTCCTTGCCGCCTGTCCCCGGCTGAAACTCGTCCAGCGCTGGGGTACGGGGCTCGACAATATCGACAGAGACTATGTGGCAGGCCGTGGCATCGCCACGGCCGAGCTGCCCGGCGTCAACGCCCGCAGCGTCTCGGAATTCATCCTGCTTGCCATGCTCGCGCTTCTGCGGCAGCTACCCGATGTCACCGTGTCATGGTCGCGCGGTCGGTGGGAAACAGGCCGGCCCGGGATGGTCTCACGAAGGCTTCAGGGCAAGACCGTGGGCCTCCTGGGATACGGCGCAATAGGGCGCGATCTCACCAGGCTTCTGCATTCCCTCGACGTCGACATTCTCTACCATGATGTAACTGCGGCGGAGGTTGCGGGTGTCTCCGCCCGCTACGTCGCGAAGGAGGAACTCCTCGCACGTTCGGACATCGTGACCGTGCAACTCCCGTTGACCCCATCGACCCTTTGCGAGATCGGGGCGCCGGAAATCGCCGTGATGAAGCGTTCGGCAATCCTCATTTCGGTCTCGCGGGCCGGGGTCGTCGATGAGGCGGCCGCGCGCCTTGCCGTGGCAGAAGGCCATCTGGCAGCGGCGAGCTTCGACAATTTCGCGATCGAGCCGCTGCCCGCCGACCAGATCGGTCACACGCCGGGGATATTGGCCACGCCGCATATCGGCGGGGCGGCCATCGAGGGCTTCGAGGCGCTCGTTGACGCCTGTTTCAAGAGCATTTCCAGTCACTTCGACCTATAGAAAAGCCTGCCGGGAGACGCATCCCGGCAGGCTCACATTCATCGGATCAGGCGTCAGGCCGCGACCAACGGCACAACCCGCGCCTTCGCGTCGCTCATCGCGGCCTGAGGATCCTTGCGGCCGAGCAGAGCAAGGCCCACTTCTTCCATCAGCACGCTCATGGCCTGCTGGGCATTGGGGAAGCTCGGCGTGATGAGTCTTGCCGTGGCGAGTGCCGTCTTGTCGGCGGCCGCGTAGGGCAGGAGCTGCTGCACCCGGGCGTCGTTGTAGGCGGAAGGTCGCACCGGCCCGTTGCCGTTGAGCGTGGCGAGGATTGTTGCTTCCGGTGTACTCAGATGCCGGATCAGGCTCCAGGCCAGTTCCTTGTTGCGGCCACTACGCGGAATAGCCATCGCCCAGACCGAGGTCTTGGCGGGAGACGGTTTGCCATCGGCCCCGACGGGCAGGGCCACAGCCTGAACCTTGCCCGGGAATTTGCTGGCCTTCGGATCGTTGAAGGTGAAATAGCGGCCGAATGGACTGTTGGTCATCGCCGCGCGGCCCTGCTGCATATAGTTGATCACGTCCTCGTTCTTGAAATTCATGATGTTGCGCGGCATCACGTTCGTCTTGACGAGCTCGCGCATCGTCGTGATCGCCTCAACTGCCGCTGGCTGGTCGATGATGACTTTGAGATCGGGCGTGATGAAATCGCCGCCAAAAGCGCGAACGATGTCGAGCGTGCAGGCGAGATCTTCCATAGACACGATCAACCCGTAGACTTTCGTGCCATCCTGACGGTCGTAGGTCAGCTTTTCGGCCATCGCGATCATGTCGTTGATCGTAGCCGGCGGGCTGGAAAATCCGCGTTCGGCGAAGAGATCGCTATTGTAATGGAGCCCGGTCGTCGCGTGACGATAAGGAATAGCGGTGACTTTGCCGCTGTAACGATGTGTCTCGAGCATCGCGTCGGGGATCTCGTCGAAGGCCGGTATGGGGTCCTTGGCTTGCCATTCGCGCAGATCCTCGAAGAGCTGCGCATATTGCGGCCCAACCAGCCCGTTCAGGACGAAGGCCACATCGACGCCGCCCTGGCTGAGACTGGCCTCGCGCAGTGCCCTTTCATTGGTGGCTTCGACGCCGAAGGTCAGCCAATCGATGGTCGCGCCGTTTTTCTCACGCCAAGCGGCCGTGATGTCGCCCCCCTTGCCCGTCGTCGCCGCAGCCTTGTGAACGGCATGGGCGACAATGGTGAGCTTTTTGTCCTGCGCAAAGGCTGGCACCGCCTTTGCCATCGAACTGCCCGCAAGCCCGGCCAAGGCTGCGCGTCGTGTCAGCATGCTATCTTCCTCCCATGCGTGGTTCTTGTCGGGCCGGCTGTTGCCGTGCCGTGATCGTCATGTCGTCCGGTCGTCGATCTCGACGTTGGCGAGCAATGACTGCCGGTTCAGCACCACATCGCGCGCGGCAAGGATGTGTCGCTGCATTTCCGCGCGCGCACGCACGCCGTCCGCCGCCGCGATCGCCTCGAAGATCGCGATGTGCTCGTGATAGATGCGCCAGAGATAGGAGTCGCTGCTGTTCTGGCGGGAGACCACGAGATCGAGTTGATTGCGACCGATGAAATTCGGCATCATTTCCAGGGTGCGGACGTAGAAAGGATTGCGCGTCGCCTGCGCGACGGCCCGGTGAAATGCGAAATTCGCGTCGGCCAGCAGCTGATGCTCGCCCTGTCGCAGCATCTCTTCCGCACCAGCCAGGACCTTGCTGATCTCCGCGATATCGTCGGCCGTGCGCCGCTCGGCGGCGAGCCCGGCCGTCGCGGCCTCGACATCGATGCGGTATTCGTAATAGCGCAACAGATCGGCAAGCGTTTTGATCTGCGGCAGAGCAGCCGCGCTTGGAAGCATCCCCCGGATGACGAAAGTCCCGGAGCCCTGCTGGGATCTGACGATCCCCTCCTCCCGCAGCCGCGCCAAGGCCTCCCTGACGACGGGCCTGGATACCCCAAAGCGCCGTGCGAGCTCGGATTCCGGCGGCAGCTTGACCCCCTTGGGAAACTCGCCGCGACGGATGAGCCGCTCGATCTGCTCATAGACGGCTATCGCAAGACGACCGCTGAGGGCGACCGCGTCTCCGGTTGTCGCGTCGTTGGCAAAGTCTGTCACAGGGATCGGCTCCATTGGCCCGGCAAGGACCCTCTCCGCACATGATGCGCTGAACGGCGAAAATGTCAACGTTGTAAATTAATGATCAATGATGTAATAAATCGGCCCCTTGTCCGGGAGGAGTTGTATCTTGGATTGCCCCATGCCGTTCGACGATCTCATCGGCGGCGGCTCGGCCGGACGCGTCCACACCAACGGCCGAGGTCCCCGACCCCGTCGCCTATGAAGGCGACGTTCCGGTCTTTGCGCCGACTGTCGCTTTTGCGCCGATCCGATCGTCCATCGCGATCCGGCCGGCAGACGCTCGGCAGCGGAGATGCAGCCGGCGCGACGTGCTGGCCCGTGTCATGGCCCGTGTCATCGCCGCAACGACGGGATGCATGGAGCGAAAACCGTGCGACGGGCGAGTATTGCCTTCAGTATTCCCCTAACGATCCATTCGCCGCGCGCGTTCAACGCGCCATCGACCGGCAATCCGCCTCACCCCTAGCGACTGCCCGATGGCGACTGCCCGATGGCGACCGCCCGATGGCGTCGACGTCGATCTGACGAATGCAGAGCTAAAGTGGGAACTCCGGTTTTCCAAACACGCCGAGCATGTCGAAGGCAACAGGCCGCCGCCGATCGAGTATCAGGGAATCCTGGAGCTCGATGATATGGTCGCGCATCAGACTGACGGCAGCCGCAACGTCGCCGTTGGCGCAATGGCGAATGAGATCATCATGGTGGTCATGCCAGCCCGCCAGGCCCGCCTGATTGTCGAACAGGTTGACGATGAGGCTGGTGCGAGCAACCAGCAGGCGCACCTGCTCGGCCAGGATCCGGTTTCCCGACAGTTCCGCCATCAGCACATGAAATCCTCCTGAGAGGTGGATGGCTTCACGGATGTGGCCCTGCTCGCGCAGCCGGTTCTCCTGGTCGATATTCTCCTGTAGCTGCGCGATCGCCGCGGGATCGGCCGCCCGGGCCACGGCTTCCGTTGTCCCCGCCTCCACGGCGATGCGGGCGGCAAACACCTGCCGCGCCTCCTCCGCATCCGGTGCCGCAACAAACGCGCCCCGCTTCGGGAAAAAGACGACCAGCTTCTCCCAGGTCAGGCGTTGCAACGCCGTCGCAACTGTACGTCGGCCGACGCCGAACGCCTCGACGAGGGCCATTTCCGTCAACTTGGTGCCGGGCAGCAGGCGCTGGTCCACGATCGCCGAAAACAGGTGCTCATAGGCATCCTCGGCATCTTCGACCTGCGGGCGGTTGCGGTCGTTCATCACGCCGACAAGGCGCTTGTCCCGCTGCATTGTTGCTCACCCTCGTCCAAACCTTGCACAACGAATTGTGCGCAATCCATAGCACATCATTGTTTTCATTCAAGTTCGCAGATTGGCACGCGGGTTGCTCTCTCCTCCTCAGGCATCAACGCAAGAGGACGATCATGACAAACCTGACCATGAGCCGGCGCGGCTTCATCACGACGGCCATTGCTGCACCCCTCGTGCTGAAAGCGGGGTCTTCGAGCGCCGCCGCTCCTGTCAAATTCTCTCTTGCGGCACCGTTTGACGGCTCCAACGCCGCCTTTTTTCTCGCCCAGCAGAACGGCTGGTACAAGGAAGCGGGGCTCGATTGCCAGTTCGACACCGGCGCCGGCTCCGGCGAGGCGGTGTCGCGGGTCGGCTCTGGCGTCTATGACGCCGGTATCGCCGACATCAATACGATGGCGGAGTTCAATGCCAGGAACGCCAGCGCCGCCATCCGCAACGTCTATATGGTCTATTTCCGCAGCCCGCTCTGCGTCGCGACGCTCACCAAATCCGGCATCGCCAAACCCGCCGATCTCGTCGGCAAGACCATCGGCGCGGCCGCACCCGACGGCGCGTATCGGCTGTTCAAAACCTACGCCAAGGCCGTGGAGATCGATCCCGCGGCCGTGAAATGGAACATGGTCGGCCTGCAGTTGCGTGAAGCCGTTCTTGCCGGCGGCGACGCCGACGCCATTCTGGGCTTCGATTCCACCATGTATTTCGGACTGATGAAGGCGGGTATCAAACCTGGAGATATCCGCTTCCTGTATTATTCCGATGCCGGGCTTGACCTTTATGGCAACGGCATCATCCTGTCCGACAAGTTCCGCACGCAGAATGCGCCGGCCGCCCGGGCGCTTGTGGAGGCGAGCGCACGGGGCTGGCAGGCCGCCGCCAAGGATCCCAAGGCGGCGATCGCCGCGCTCAAAGCCCATGCTCCGCTGATCAATGCCGATCTGGAGGAACAGAAGCTCCTCTGGCTCATCAAGAACCAGATGACGACCGCGGAATCGCGCGCCAACGGCCTCGGCACAGTCGATGCCGGCCGGCTGGCGAAGAGCCTCGAAGCCGTGGCCGCCGGGTTCGGCCTGTCCTCCGTGCCCAAGCCGGACGAGGTGTTCGATCCGTCCTTCCTCCCCGCCGCGGCCGTCCGGAAGCTGCCCGCATGAGCTTCGATCTCGTCATCCGGGGCGGCACAGTCGCCACGGGAGCCGACGTGTTCAAGGCGGATATCGGCATCCGCAACGAACGCGTCGTCGCGATTGCGGACAGGATCGTCGATGGCCGCCGGGTCATCGATGCCACGGGAAAGATCGTGCTTCCCGGCGGCATCGATGCCCATTGCCATCTCGACCAGTCACAGGCGCCGGGCCTTGCCTCCAAGGGCGCGCGGATGGCCGACGGTTTCCGCTCGGGCAGCATCAGCGCGGCTTTCGGCGGGACCACCACCATCGTGCCGTTCTGCGTGCAGCATCGCGGCCAGTCGCTCACGGCCGCCGTCGCCGACTATCACGAACGGGCGGCAGGACAGACTGTCGGCGACTACGCCTTCCATCTCATCATCAGCGACCCGACGCCTGCGGTGCTCGGACAGGAACTGCCGGCGCTGATCCGCCGCGGGCACACGAGCCTCAAGGTCTACATGACCTATGAGGCCATGCAGCTCAGCGACCGGCAGATCCTCGACGTCTTCGAGATCGCCCGGCAGGAGAAAGCGATCATGCTGATCCATGCCGAAAATCACGAGATCATCGGCTGGCTCGCGGACCGGCTGGAACGCTCCGGGCGCACAACCCCGGTGGCCCACGCCCAGTCCCGTCCGCTGCCGGTGGAGCGGGAAGCGACGCACAGGGCCGTGACGCTCGCGGAGATCGCCGGCGTCCCGCTTGTCGTCGTCCATGTCAGCGGCGGCGATCCGCTGGAGGAAATCCGCCGCGCAAGAACGCGCGGTCACACCGTCCTGGCCGAGACCTGTCCGCAATATCTCCTCCTGACCGCGCAGGACCTCGATCAGCCGGATATGCTGGGGGCAAAGGTGATGTGCAGCCCGCCGCCACGGGACACGGCGGCGCAGGCCGCGCTGTGGCGCGGCATCGAGGACGGAACCGTCGACATCGTCAATTCGGACCACGCGCCCTATCGCTTCGATGCGGAGGGAAAGCTGAAGGCCGGGCCCAATCCCTCCTTCAGGGGTATCGCCAACGGCATCCCGGGGCTCGAGACGCGCCTGCCGATCCTGTTCAGCGAAGGGGTTGTGAAGGGGCGGATCGATCTGCCCCGCTTCGTGGCGCTGACCGCGACCAACAATGCCAAGCTTTACGGGCTCTATCCGCGCAAGGGAACGATCGCGATCGGCAGCGATGCGGACATCGTGGTGTGGGATCCGGAGCGGCGCACGACCATCACCAACGACCTGCTGCACCACAACGTCGACTACACGCCGTTCGAAGGCCTCGCTATCGAGGGTTGGCCAGAGACGGTGATCAGTCGCGGCGAAGTCATCGTCCAGGGCGGAACGTTGACTGGCACGCCCGGAAGGGGACGGTTCCTGACGCAGCAGACCTCCTCCGCCTGGAACACACGGGAGATCAGGGCATGGATCTAGGGATTACGGGGAAGCGTGCGCTGGTCCTCGGCGGCAATCGCGGCATGGGACTGTCGATCGCCCGGGCCCTTGCGGCGGAGGGGGCAAAGCTCGCCATCGCGGCGCGGGACGAGACGGCATTGGCCAATGCGGCGGTGGAACTCGGGGCGGCTCAGGTCCGTCTCGACCTGTCCGATACGGCATCTCTTCCCGCCTTCGCCGCGGCCGTCGGCGAGATCGACATCCTGGTGAACAACACCGGCGGCCCTCCCTATGGCAGCGCGCTCGGCCGCGATCCGGCTGACTGGGAGGAGAGCTTCCGAAGCATGTCTTTGGCAGTGATCCGCCTGACCGATCTCTTCCTGCCGGCCATGCGCCAAAACCGCTGGGGCCGCATCATCACCGTGGTCAGCACCGGCGCGGTGCAGCCGATCCCCGTGCTCGGCATCTCCAATACCCTGCGCGCCGGGTTGATCGCCTGGTCCAAATCCCTCGCGCCGGAGGTCGCCGGCGACGGTGTGACCGTGAACATCCTGATGCCCGGCCGCATCGGCACGGAGCGCGTGCACCTGACAGACGCGGCCACGGCCGAACGCGAACAGGTGGATGTCGAGACGATCCGGCAGCGCTCCTGGGCGCAGATTCCCATGGGCCGATATGGCACGCCGGAGGAGGTGGCGGCCGTCGCGGCTTTCCTCTGCAGCCAGGCGGCGTCCTACGTCACGGGCAGCATCTATCGTGTGGATGGGGGGTATGTGCGCCATGTCTGACGCTCGCGACCAGCCTGGAGAAGGAGTTTCACCGGTGAATATTGTTCGTCCCGCGCTCAAACTGACCCATGACGGCGCCCTGGCGGTGATGCAGGCTGCGCTTGCCACTGCGACCGCGATGGGCGCGCCGCAATGTATCGCGATCGTCGACGAGGGGTGCAACCTGCTCGCCTTCGTGCGCATGGACGGCGCCCGTGTCCTCTCGGTCGAGAGCGCGACGCGCAAGGCAATGACCGCCGCCACCACGGGCGAACCAACGGGACACATGCCTCCCGAGAAGGCGTCGGCCCTCGCTGCCGCGACGAGCGGGCGGATGACCAATCTGCTTGGCGGCCTGCCTCTCAAGGTGGACGGCCAGATCGTCGGCGGCATAGGCGTGGGGTCAGGAACCGGCGAGCAGGATCTCGAGGTCGCAAGGGCGGCGGTCGCCGCTTTTGCACGCCACATCGGCAACATGGACGTGGCGTGATGGAAGCGGGCCTCACGTCAGCCATGCCGACGAGCCGGATCGCCCAACTCGAGAACGTGAATGTGCGCTTCGGCAAAGGCAGCAATGCGTTCCTGGCGCTCGACCGAACCAACCTCACCGTCCATCCCGGCGATTTCGTCGCCATGGTGGGACCGTCCGGCTGCGGGAAGTCGACGATCCTGAAGCTTGTCGCCGGCCTGCTGCGGCCGACGGAAGGCCATGTCTTCGTCGCCGGCCGCGAGGTGGGCGCCGAGCGCATCGGCATCGGCATGGCTTTCCAGAACCCGACCATGCTGCCCTGGCTGACGATCCGCGAGAACATCATGCTGCCGCTCAAGATCGTGCAGCCTTACGCCGCCACCTTCCGGCGGGACAAGCGCACGGTCTTCTATGACCGCGCGGAGGGCCTGCTCGCAAAGGTCGGCCTCACCGGCTTCGGCGACCGGCGGCCATGGGAATTGTCAGGCGGCATGCTGCAGCGGGCCAATCTGTGCCGCGCGCTCGTGCATTCTCCGAAACTGCTGATGCTCGACGAACCCTTCGGCGCGCTCGACCAGTTCACCCGGGAGGAGTTGTGGTCGATCCTCCAGGAGCTCTGGATGGAGACCCGGCCCACGGTGTTCCTGGTGACCCACGACTTGCGGGAGGCTGCGTTTCTCGCCAGCCGCATTCTCGTGATGAGCGCCCGCCCGGGGCGTGTGACCGAGGACAGGCAGGTCGATCTCGCTCGCCCAAGGACCCTGGAAACGACGTTCCAGCCTGAATTTACCGATCTGACGAATGATCTCCGGCGACTGATCGTCGAAGCGCGACAAGCGAAGGAGCCGGCTCAATGACGCTGTCCCAACGCTCTTTGGATCACGTCAAATCCGCAAGCTTTATCGTTCTTCTCTTCCTCGCCTGGGAGGTATCCTGCGTTCTGTTCGGGATCAGCCCGATCGTGCTTCCACCGCCGAGCACGGTTATCTCGACCCTTATCGTACAGATGCCGGCGCTCTGGCCGCATATCCTGCAGACGCTTCTCACCACGATGGTCGGCTTCCTCCTGGGCATGGTGATCGGCGTGGCGCTCGGCGCCATCGTCGGCGTCTCGCGCACCGCCTATAACGTGGCCTATCCCTTGCTGGTGGGGTTTTCCTCCATTCCGAAAGTGGCGGTGGTGCCGATCTTCGTTCTCTGGTTCGGTTCCGGCACGCTGCCGGCCATCCTCACCGCGCTCACCACCTGCATCTTCCCGATCGTCGTGAATGTCGCGACCGGCCTGGCCACGACCGAACCGGAGATGGAGGACGTGCTGAAGGCCCTGGGAGCCAACCGCTCGCAGGTGTTCTGGAACGTGAGCCTGCCGCGCACCATGCCCTACTTCTTTGCGTCGCTGAAAGTCGCGGTGACCCTCGCCTTCGTGGGAACGGTGCTGTCCGAGACCGTCGCCGCCAATCGCGGCATCGGCACGGTGATGATGATGGCGACGGCGAGCTTCGACGTGCCGCTGGCCTTTGCCGGGCTCCTCGCGCTCGCGCTTCTCGGCATCCTTCTCTACGCGGTTTTCGCCGTCATCGAGCAGCGCATCTGCGGCTGGGCAAACCGCAAGCAGGAATTCGCCATGGGCTGAACCCGGCGGATACCTTGGCCAATGTGGGGCGTCGCCTTGGCCGCCTTCGAGAGACGTTTGTCCAGCCGACGACCGGCTGTCGTCGTCGCGCCCATCAGCGGGCATTAGGTGCCTGTGAGGTTGCCGTGCTATGCGGCGTCGACTGAAAGGCCGCTATCATGACGACTATCGACGATCAGGCATCCTTGCCGGATACCATCCATCCTGCCCTGGCCTCCGCCCTCGCGGCGCGCGGCTACAGCCAGCTGACGCCGGTCCAGCTGGAGATGGCGACGGGGGGCCACGGCCATGCCGATCTCCTGGTGTCGGCGCAGACCGGATCCGGGAAAACCGTGGCCTTCGGCATTGCGATCGCATCGACGTTGCTTGGACAGGCGGACCATTTCGCGCCCGCGGGGCAGCCTCTCGGCCTGATCATCGCGCCGACGCGCGAACTCGCGATTCAGGTGCAGCGTGAACTCGACTGGCTTTACGGCACGACGCGGATGCGCACCGCCACCTGCGTCGGCGGCATGGATATGCGCATGGAACGCCGCGCGCTGGAGCGCGGCGCCCATCTCGTCGTCGGCACGCCGGGGCGCCTGCGCGACCACATCACGAAGGGCGTGCTGGACCTCAGCGCGCTCCGCGTGGTCGTGCTCGACGAGGCCGACGAAATGCTCGACCTCGGCTTCCGCGACGACCTCGAATTCATCCTGGGCGCAGCGCCGGAGCAGCGCCGGACGCTGCTGTTCTCGGCGACGGTGCCGCGCGGCATCGCTGAACTGGCCAAGACCTTCCAGAAGGACGCCGTGCGCATCGCGGCGACCGCCGCCACCGAGCAGCACGCCGACATCGACTACCAATTGGTGCTGGTGCGGCGCGACGAGCGCGAGCATGCCGTCATCAACACGCTGCTCGAATCCGAAAGCGCAAGCGCGCTGGTGTTCTGCCACACGCGCGAGGCGGTGCGCCATCTGACCGCGCGGCTCGCCAATCGCGGCTTCTCGGTCGTCTCGCTGTCTGGCGAGATGGCGCAATCAGAGCGTTCCAACGCGCTGCAGTCGATGCGCGACGGGCGCGCCCATGTCTGCGTGGCGACCGACGTCGCGGCGCGCGGCATCGATCTGCCGAACCTCGACCTCGTGATTCACGCGGATGTGCCGAGCAACCCCGCGACCTTGCTCCACCGCTCCGGCCGGACGGGCCGCGCCGGGCGCAAGGGGGTCTGCGTCCTCATCGTTCCCGAAAACCGACGCAGCGCTGCCCTGCGCGTTCTGGCTCTGGCCAGGCTGACCGCCACCCTACGCGCCGCGCCGGGCATTGCCGAGATCGAGGCCCGCTACCACCGGCAAATCCTCGACGCTGCGCTCTCCGCCGCGCCGCCTGACGAAAGCGAAGCGGCGTTCGTGGCGGAATTGCTCGCGGAGGTGCCCCCGGAACGCATCGCGGCCGCCTTCCTGCGCCAGCAACGCGCAGCCCGCCCCGTGCCGGAGGACCTCTCTCCGCTGCCGGTCGCCGACATGCAGGCCGGAAAGCCGAGGCGCGACAGGGGGAGTGAGGACAGGCGCGGCCCGATGCCGGCGCGCGAGCCGCGCGGACCGGACATGGAGGGCGGCGTCTGGTTCACGCTCTCCCTCGGCCGCAGGCAGCGGGCCGACCCCAAGTGGCTGCTGCCGATGATCTGCCGAGCCGGCGGCGTGACGAAGCGTGACGTCGGCTCGATCAGGATCGACGACCTGGAAACGCGCTTCGAAATCTCTTCCGAGAAGGCGGCCGGCTTCGCGGAGCAGATCGCGCGTGCGGGCACGATCGAGAAAGGTGTCGTCATCACGCCGGCCGGCGGATCGTCGTCGGCCAGAGGATCGCGGGACATTGCGCGGCCGGGCCAGCCGAAGTTCGGCAAGGGCGGCAAGGGCGGGATGGGCGGCAAGGGCGGGATGGGCGGCAAGGGCGATATGGGTGGCAGGGACGGCACAGGCGGAAAAGGCGGAAAGCCGCCAAGGAAGCCGGCGCACCGCGGCAAGGCGGCACCCGCAGATCAGGCCCCTGCCCGCAAGCACAAGGGCAAGGCAAAGCCTTAGGTTCTCTCGACATTCAGCGTTCCCGGCTGCCAGGACCAGGCTCGCAGCGCTTGCCGCGGAGCGTTGACGGCCCCGCACGCCGCAGCCATGAACGTCGCAGTGGACTCGAGGCGAAATTCTCGGAAGCGAAGGATTCGGGGCGAAGGACTTTGGGGGGCCGGGAGGGCGGATCATGGACGCAACAACGGGAATGACCGCGAAAGAACGGCGAACTTTCGCGAAGGTGGCGCGCCGGCTCATCCCCTTCATGATGCTGCTTTATCTGGTCAGCTTCCTTGACCGGGTGAATGTGGGATTCGCCGCCCTCACCATGAATGCCGATCTCGGCTTTTCCCCGGAGATCTATGGCTGGGGCGCCGGAATCTTCTTCATCGGCTATTTCCTGTTCGAGGTGCCATCCAATCTGGTGCTGGAAAAGGTGGGCGCGCGGCTGTGGATCTGCCGCATCATGATCACCTGGGGCCTCATCTCCGCCGCGACGGCCTTCGCGACCGGCCCCACCTCCTTTTTTATCCTGCGCTTCCTGCTGGGCGCGGCCGAAGCCGGCTTCCTGCCGGGGATGATCCTTTATCTCGGCTACTGGTTCCCGCTCGCCATGCGGGCGCGTTACATCGCCCTGTTCATGGCGGCGGTGCCCATCGCCAGCGCGGTCGGCTCGCCGCTCTCGGCGCTGATCATGGAGACCCACGGCCTTTTCGGATTGGCCGGCTGGCAGTGGCTGTTCATCCTGGAGGGGCTGCCCGCTACCCTGCTCGGCCTCGTGGTGCTGATCCTGCTGCCGAACGGCCCTGCCGATGCGCGCTGGCTGGACGCGGATGAACGGCGGATCATCGCGGCGCGGCTCACCGCCGACCACGCGGGCAGCGGCAGAACGACCCGTCACAGCCTGTGGCCGGCGCTGGGTGACGCGCGCGTGCTGATGCTCAGTCTCATCTATTTCGGGTTGGTTGTGGGGCTCTACGGCATCGGCCTGTGGCTGCCGCAGATCATCCACGCCATGGGCTACGAGACCCGCCAGGTCGGGCTCATCCTCATCCTGCCCTATGCGCTCAGCGCGCTCGCCATGCTCGTCTGGGGCCGCCACAGCGACCACAGCGGCGAGCGGGTGTTGCATGTGGCAGGAGCGGCCTTTCTCGGCGCCGTGGGATTGGTGGCAAGCGTGCACGCCCCCTCGCATGTCCTCGCCATCGCGGCGGTGACCTGTGCCTCGGTCGGCATCTATGCGGCACTCGGACCGTTCTGGGCGGTGCCCCCGCTTTTCCTGCGCGGCACGGCGGCCGCGGGAGGCATCGCCCTGATCAACTCCATCGGCAATCTGGGCGGCTTCGTCGGACCCTATACGGTCGGCTTCATCAAGCAGCATACGGACCGATTCACGGCCGGCTTCGAGGTGCTGGCGGGCGTCGTCTGCGCTGCGGGCCTGCTGGCCCTGACGCTGCGCGCCATGCTGCGGCGGCGCGGCAACCTGCCCGCCCCACGTTCGCCAGCGTTATAGGCGATCCCTCACGTCGCCGGCTGCATCTCCGCGAGAAGGGTCGGAATCAATTCCGATACCGTCGGGTGAATCGGCACGGCGCGCTGGAAGACGGTGTAGGGCACGTCCGCATTGACGATGTCGATGAGGCCGTGGATCGCCTCGTCGCCCCCGGTGCCGAGGATTGCGGCGCCCAGGATGCGCTTGCTCTCGGCGTCGACGATGGCCTTCATGAAGCCGAAGGTCTCACCCTTTTCCACCGCACGTCCGACCCGCGTCATCGGTCGCTTGCCGATCAGCAGCGGCCGGCCGGTGGCGCGGGCCTGGCCCTCCGTCATGCCCACGCGGCCGAGCGGCGGATCGACATAGAGCGCATAGGCGGGCACGCGCTCGCTCACTTTCCAATCCTGCCCGTCGAGCAGGTTGGCGGCGACGATCTCGAAATCGTTGTAGGCGGTGTGGGTGAAGGCACCGCGACCGTTGCAGTCGCCCAGCGCATAGACGCCCGGCACGCTGGTCTCGAGATGGTCGTCGACCGTGATGTAGCCGCGCGGGTCGGTCTTGATCGTCGCCTGTTCCAGGCCAAGATCATCGGTGTTCGGCTGCCGCCCCACGGCAACCAGGACATGCGAGCCGATGACCTCGGGCGCGCCCTCTGTGCAGTCGACACCCACGGCAACGCCGCGCGCATGGCTGGCGAAGCGAATGCATTCGGCATCCGTGCGGATATGGACGCCTTCCGCCTCCAGTATCTCGCGGATGGTGGCCGAGACGTCCTCATCCTCCCGGCCGACAAGCCGCGGTCCCTTCTCGACCACGGTGACGTCGGCGCCGAAACGCCGGAACATCTGCGCGAATTCGAGACCGATATAGGAGCCGCCGACAATCACCAGATGCTCGGGCACGGCTTTCAGCGCGACCATATCGCTGTTGGTGAGATAGGGCACCGCGTCGATGCCCGGCATGTCGGGTATCGCAGCGCGCCCGCCGACATTGATGAAGATGCGATCGGCAGTCAGGATCTCGCCGTTGACCTCCACGGCGTGCGGACCGGTGAAGCGCGCATGGCCGCGGAAGACGGAGCAGCCGTCCATGCCCGCAAGCCAGCGCGCGATGCCGGCCCGCCCATCCTGGATGATCGTCTCCGCGCGCGCCTGCACCCGCACCATGTCGATGCCGGGTTCGCCTTTCAGCACCACGCCATAGTCGGCGGCGCGCTGCGCCATGCGCGCGGCATAAGCGCTGGCCACCAGCGTCTTGGTCGGTTTGCAGCCGGTGTTCACGCAGGTGCCGCCGAAATGCAGCCGCTCGATCACGGCCACCGTCATGCCGGCGGCGGTGAGCCGCCCGGCCATGGACGGGCCAGCCTGGCCGGCGCCGATGATGATGGCGTCGAACGCGCGCGCCATCACAGCACCATGACGATGACGAGGGCGCCGATGATCGCAACGGCATCCTCGATGAGGGCGGCCGGCGGGTCCTTGCCAAAGGAGGCCGCAAGACTGCCGCGGACTGATCGTCCGCCGAGCGTGCCGACCACGGCGCCAACAGCGCCGCAGATGGCACCGATGGCGAGATTGCCACCGGCCACGCCGAGGCAGGCACCGCACAGGGCGCCGCTGATAATGCGCGTACCGAACTGCACCGGTACGGTGCGGCTGGGGGTGGTGGGCAACTGGTCTGCGACGAGCTCGAGGAGGGCGAGCACCGTGAAGATCCACGGCGTCCAGGCGTAGCCCATGAAGGCCAGCGGGGTGGTGGAGAGGTTCAGCCAGCCGAGATAGGCGGCCCAGGCGATCGCGGCCGGGGCGGTCATGGCCCGGAGCCCGGCGATGACGCCGATCAAAAGG
Source organism: Chelatococcus asaccharovorans (assembly GCF_003201475.1). Lineage (GTDB taxonomy): Bacteria > Pseudomonadota > Alphaproteobacteria > Rhizobiales > Beijerinckiaceae > Chelatococcus > Chelatococcus asaccharovorans. Next base: position 47,358 of record NZ_QJJK01000013.1, read on the forward strand.
GCAAGCAGATACAGCATGCACGGTCTCCAGACGCTTGAGCCAATCCGGCGAGGCTGGAATCGTGTGATCCCCTCCAGGCCGATGACTTGGCTCCTCTCCAGATGACTTGACTCCTCTCCATGGGAGCGAAGCAAGTCCGCTGCAGACAAGCCAGGATCATGGGGCAGAGGTTCGAAAACGCAATGAAAATGAATTCCCGAAGCTGGAATTGACTGACCCTTCCTCTGACGCCGAAGGATGACCGCCGGCGCGGGAACCTGTTGCGGCCGGTGATAACAAAGGAGTATCTGACCTCAGACCGCGATCCCGATAACAGCGTTTGAGCAATAGCTTTGACCCATTCCTCCCCATACGAAGGCCTCGCCGTTCCGTTTCCGGTGCCACCCGCCCCGGGGGAAATGATCGAGATCGCACCGGGCGTCTTGTGGCTGCGCCTGCCGCTGCCCTTTCGCCTGAACCACGTCAATATTTACCTGATCCACGATGGAGACGGGTGGGCGGTCATCGACGCCGGCATTGCAGACGCTGTCTCGCGCCAAGCCTGGGAAGCCTTGATGGCCGGGCCGCTCGCCGGGCAAAAACTGACCCGGCTCTTCGTCACGCATTTCCATCCCGACCATATCGGTCTGGCCGGCTGGCTGGTGGAGCGTTTCGACATACCGCTGCTGTGCAGCCAGACGACCTATCTCATGGCGCGCAACATCGCGCTCGATCCGCTTTCGCTCGATGCGCAATTCTACCGCGACTTCTATCTGCGCCATGGGATGGATCGCGATGTGGTCGATCTGGTCGTGACACAAGGTCATTCCTATCTCAGGATGGTCGAAAGCCTGCCGCCGGCCTTCCGTCGCCATGTCGCGGGAGATGTCCTGCACATCGGGAGCCGCATGTTCGAGGTGCTCGGCGGCGAAGGTCATGCCCCCGAGCAGCTGATGCTGTACTGCCGCGACGAGCGTCTCCTGCTGGCGGCCGACCAGGTCATCGCGCGGATCACACCGAATGTCAGCGTGTCCGCGCTCGATCCGGACGGAGATCCATTAGGTCTCTATATCAGGACGTTGCGCACACTCGGCGCGGATATCCATCCGGAAACGCTCGTGCTGCCGGGCCATGAGCTGCCCTTCGTCGGGCTCGGGACGCGTGGCGAGCAAATCGTGGACCATCACGCCGAGCGATGCGCGCTCATTGCAGCCGCCTGCGCGATCAAACCCTGTTCGGTGGCCGATCTCGTTCCGGTCCTGTTCACGCGTCCGCTCGATCCTCACCAGTGGAGCTTCGCGTTCAGCGAGGCCCATGCCCATGTCAATTACATGATCCATCGCGGAGACCTGGCCTGCGTCGTCGACGCCGGCACGGTCCGGTTTACCTCAACGTCCGTTCGGTAGAGCACATCCTGCATGATGAACATCGTCGGAAGCGCGTCACGGCGATGGAATTGGCTCGTCCCCGCTTGAGCGAGCGCGTCCGCAACAGACGGACTTGACGCAGGCGCCTGCGCCGCAACGACGTCCTCCAGCACCTGTTGCCCCCGAACGGGCGCCCGTCTGGCGAGGGCCGCCCGAGCACCATAATCATCCATCACGCCCCCCCGCGCCTTGCCGGAGGCCCGTCTGCAGCGCCCTGCCCGTCGACCCTGTGCGGCGACCATCTGGAATGTTAATTTTCATTCATTGACATAATGAATGGTTTTATACATAAAAGCGAGACTCCGATATTCCTATTCAGACCATCCGAGGAGGCTCAATGTCGTCATCCGCAATCCTGCAATTCGACGCGCCCAGCGTCGGCCTGTCCTTCCGGGCCAGACTTCTTGCCGAAGAGAACCCCGATGTCGTCGCGCAGGTGCTGGCCCAGTTGCCCTTGAAGAGCGTGCTCGGCCATGTCGTCGTCTCCGGCGAAGCGATCTGGATGCCGACACGCATCGTCCATCTCGGCCGCAACAACATGGTCCAGCGCCATCCCGGCGCGGTCTACCTCTATGCGCCCGGCCAGTCGATCTGCCTGACCTACGGCAAGATCACCGAAAGCGCCAACGTCAACAAATTTGCCGAAGTATTCGGCGAGGACCTGCCGAAACTCCATGAGCTCGGCACGCAGGTGTATGAGCAGACCGTGGCCCAGCCGCGTCGCAACATCGTCGAGATCAATGTCCGGAGGGCCGCATAATGTCCGCGATCACGAGGTTCACCGGAGACTGGCGGGAGGCCAAGGCCATCATCGAGAAGGAGATCGACCGCGTCTGGTTCGATGAGCCCGAGGAGATCCAGAAGATCCGCTGGGGCGTGATCGACAGCGGGGCAGGAAGCGGCGAGCAGTCCTTCTCGGTTCTGGTCCATCTCGAAGCCTATATGATGCTCGTCGGCGCCGATGTGATGTACCGCTTCCTGAAGATCTCGCAATATGAGGATATGGAGCTCGCGACGCTGAACCGCATGACCCGCGAATTCCTGACCGGTACCTTCAACGTATTCGAGTTCATGACCGATCTCGGCCTCACGAATATGCATCAGGTCGGACAGATGTATTCGGACGCACTGGATAGGCTGACGACAAAGGATGACTATGTCGAGCTGACCGGCGCGATGATGACATACGTTGTCCGCATGCATCGCTGGATCCATTTCATCTTTCCGTGGAACCTCGGCGTCGCCTTTCCGCACCGCAAACCGGCTGAAATCCAGGCGTTCTCCAAGGTCGTCGCGGCGGCCTGAGACAACGCGCTGCCCTCACCTTCGCAGGCCAGGGTCCGGCATCGCCGGCTCTGGCCTTTCCCATGCGCAAAAATTTATGCGCGCACCCGTTGCCTGAATATAATAATACAGACTTGAGATTGGCCAGTGCGCATCGGGGTGACAGACGTGGCGGCGAGCAAGACAACAGAAGACGGCGCGGCCTTGGGCGCCAACGCCCAGCCGGCGGATCGACAGTCTTTGCGGGCGGAGCTTGATCGGCGCACGGCCGGCCAAAGGCTGACGCCCGGCCAGCGCCGCATCGCCCAGTGCATGATCGAGAACAGCGCCCAGCTCGGTTTTCTCTCAAGCATGGAACTGGCTGAACTGGCCGATGTCAGCCAACCGTCGGTGACGCGCTTCGCTGTTGCGCTCGGCTTCGACGGCTATCTGGAAATGCGGCGTTTCCTGCGCGCCAATCATTCCGGAGAAGGTACCGCCCCGGAGCCGTGCGAAGCCAACCGCTACCAGACGGCCGTGCTGGCCGAGGCCAGCAATCTGACCGAACTCGCACAATCCCTGGCCGACACTGGCCTCATTGAGCGTTTCGGCGAGGCTCTGGCGAAATCAAAGCCGCTCGCCGTGCTCGGCCTGCGCGCTTCGGCGGGCCTTGCCACCCAGTTCGCCTATTTCGCCGCGAAGGTGCATCCAGATGTCAGGCTGCTCGCCGGCGGCGGATCCTTCGTCGAGGACCAGGTCGAGCAATGCGCCGCGGCCGGTGGGCGAACCATGCTCGTCTTCATGATGCCGCTCCATCCGCGCGAGACGATCCGCGCGATCGAATGCGCGCGCCACGCCGGCATGCGCATCGCGCTCGTCACGGACGCGAGCTTCAACAACCACGATGGCCTCGCCGACATCCTGCTCACATCGCGGGTCAGCAACCGCCTGCTGTTCGATTCCTACGCCGGCTCGGCGATACTCGTCTCCGTACTGCTCGATGCCCTTTGCACCAGCATGAAGGGCGATGCCCAGAAGCGGCTCGACGCGGTCGATCGTTCCTCGAAACGGCGCAAGGTCTTCATGAGTTGATCAATCGCGCTTGCGCACGGCCCCTAATCCGACCGTCCTGTCGACGATGAGCAGCAGCACGATCGAGGCCACGATCAATATCGTCGACATCGCCGCAACGAACGGCTCGTATTCGTATTGCAGATAGGCGCGCAACTGCAGCGGCAGCGTCGTCCAGTTCTTGTTCGCAAGGAAGATCGATACCGTATAGTTGTTCCAGGACAACACGAAAACGATGATCAGCGACGGAATGATGCTGGCCTTGAGCAGGGGCAGTGTGACGCGCCAGAGCGCCTGCCGGGGCGTCGCGCCGACAGTGAGGGCCGCTTCCTCGAGCCGCACGTCGAAGCCTTCCATTTGCGCCATCACATTGCGCAAAGGATAGGGCAGCGTGACCACCACATGCGCCGCGAGCAGCGTCCAGATGGTGTTCACCAGCCCCATCATGAAGATGATCTGGAACAGGGCGAGCGCCACGATGACAGCGGGAATGAACAGGGGCGACATCAGGAGCGATGAGACAAAGGCTCTCGCCGCGCCACGCTGACGCTGCAAGCCGATGGCGGCGAGAACGCCGAGGCCGGTGCTGAGAAGCGCGGTGGCGACTCCGAGGATGGTGCTGGCCCAGGCGGCCTGCAGGAAATCCGGTTTGTCGAGAATCGTCGCATACCATTTCAGCGTAAAGCCTTGCGGCGGAAAGACCATCGCGACAGGATTGAAGGAGACGACAATCAGGATGGCCAGCGGCGCCAAGAGAAAGGCGAAGAACAGCGCGGCCCCCCCATACCAGAGACTGCTGCCGAGAAGCGTTTTCTGCATGGCGCTCTCCTCAAGCGGCTTGAATGGCCGTCGCCGGACGGCCCGCGGATCGCACCGCCCATTGATAGACTCCCAGCATCACCATGGTGACGATCAGGAGGATGACGCCGATGGTCGCGGCAAAGGGCAGATTGTTCGACACCGTCGCCGTCTCGTAGGCGGCTACGCTCATGAAGCGCACCCGGCCGCCGCCGAGCAGGATCGGCACGACGAAGGATTCCACGTTGATGCCGAAGGCCAGCACGCTGCCGGCGAGAATCCCCGGCACGCTGAGCGGCAAGGTCACACGGCGGAAGGCGGCAAGCGGCGTGGCACCCACCGTCATCGCCGCCTGTTCGAGCTGACGCGGGATGGCCTGGAGGACACCGAATACCGACAGAACGACGAACGGCACCGCCACCTGCACCATGCCGATGACGACGGCCGTCTCGTTGTAGAGGAGCGGCAGCGGACGCGCGGTGATACCGAGCCCGACCAGGATCTGGTTGACCGGACCGTTGCGGCCGAGAACCACCATCAGGCTCAGCGTGCGCACCACGAGGTTCACCCAGAGCGGCAGCATGACGAGCAGGATCATCCAGGTCTGCGTCGTCGGCGCGGCCCGTGCGATCACGAAGGCGCCGAGATAGCCGATCACCACCGAAAACACGGTCGCAATCGCCGCGAGCCGGATGGTGCGCAGAAGAAGATCGTTGACGTAATAACTGTCGGTGAGAAAGCGGACGTAGTTGCCCAGCGTGAAGGCGTGCTGCACCTCGCCGGTCGGCCCTGCGCCGAGAAAACTCAGAATGACCACCCAGATCAGTGGGACGACGAAAAAGGCGCCGAGAATGACGACCGCCGGAAGGACAAGGGCGGATGTCTTCATGGCGCAGATGCCGCGTTTGGCAGCAGGCGGGCCTGGCAACGCAGGATCACCGTGTCGCCGGCCCGGAACTTCGGCGCGTCCGGGCGCCGCTTCACGCGCATCTGGCGGTTGCCGAGCGTAACGAGATAGTCGCTCGACTGGCCGAAGAACATCAGGCGGTCGACGACGCCGCGCGGGAGCTCAACGTCGCCATGCGGCTGGGGTGTATCGAGCGTGACCCATTCCGGGCGCACGAAGGCCACGCCGTCCCGGCCCGCACGCTGCCCGGCGCCTTCGACCGGGATCACCATATCCTCAGCCAGGCGCATGCCCTGGGTCGCCCCGCGTTCCTCGACCCGTCCGCGGAAAAAGAACGCCTCGCCGACAAAACGCGCGACATATTCGGAAACGGGACGGTTGTAGATGGCGTCGGGCGTATCGAGTTGCTCGATGACGCCCTTGTTCATCACGACAACACGATCAGACAGCGACAGCGCCTCTTCCTGATCATGCGTCACGAAGACTGTTGTCAGCCCCAGCGTCTGCTGCAGGGTCTTGAGCTCCACCTGCATATCCTGACGCAAATTCTTGTCGAGCGCACTGAGCGGTTCGTCCAGCAACAGCACCTCAGGCTTCAGCACGATGGCGCGTGCCAGCGCCACGCGCTGTTGCTGCCCGCCCGAAAGCTGGGAGGGCAGGCGATCGGCGAGCGCTTCGAGTTGAACCATGGCGAGTGCGTCGTTGACCCGCTTGCGCAGCTCGGCGGCCGGCGTGCGCCGCAACTCGAGCCCCATCGAGACATTGCGGAAGACGCTGAGATGGGGCCACAATGCGAAATTCTGGAAGACGAAGCCGATCCGCCGTTTCCAGACCGGATCCCGCGTGACGTTGCGCCCGGCGAGGTGGATCTCTCCGCCGCTGGGCGCCTCGAGCCCGGCAATGATCCGCAGAAGCGTGCTCTTGCCACAGCCGCTCGGACCGAGAACGGAGAGAAATTCTCCTTCGCGTACGTCAAGATCGATGCTGTCGAGGGCGACGAAGCTCCCCCAGCTCTTCGAGACGCGGTTGACGCTAATCTGCCCCATCGGCGACGGTTCCTTGCTACTCATCCAGACCCGGCACGGGCGCTTATGCCGGGCGCATCGATCCGGTCGTCAGCGCGCGACGACTTCCTTTTCCCAACGCTCTTTCCAGGCGTCCATCTTGGGAACGATCTTCTTCCAGTCGGCGATCAGAAGCGACCCGACCACCTCCTCCCCGTACGGAACCTTGACGCCCTTGAGATCGAGCCCGGCGCGCGCGGGTGTATAGCCGAGATCCGATGCGTAGGCCGTCTGGCTGTCCACGCTGAGAAGATGGTTGACGAATTTCTGCGCGAGCTCCGTATTCGGGCGCCCTTTGACGACATGCACCGTCGAGACGAGCCCGATGGCGCCTTCCTTGGGGACCGCGAAGCCAAGACTGACACCCTGCTTGTTGGCCCAGTCGACCCGCCCGCGCAGCCAACGCGCGATGACGACCTCATTATTGCGGAAGAGGTCGAGCAACTGCGGGTGTTGGCTGTAGAAGACGGTGATGTGCTTGCCGAGTTCGGCCATCTTCTTGAAGCCGGGATCAATATTGTCTTCGTTACCGCCATTGAGCTTGGCCATCAGCACCAGAAGCTCGATATTCGCCGCATCAAAGCCCGCCGTACTCACCGCACCGTCGTATTTTGCGTCCCACAGATCGAGCCAGGATGACGGCGCGGGTGACACCTCCTTCGGATTATAGGCGATGCCATATTCTCCGAAATTCGTAATGACGCCATACTCTGAAAAGCGCGCCTTCGGATAAAGCTTATCGAGATTGGTGACAATATTAGGATCGAGCTTCTCGAATGCACCCTGCGCTTCGCCGCGGTATGCCCAGGCCATATCGGCGTGAACAACGTCAATTTCCTTGGCCATCGCCTTCGCAAGACCATCGGCACCAGACGCGGGAACGAATGTCACCTTGACATCATTATCCTTTTCGAACCGGGCGATGTTCTTCTTCAAGGCGTCCGTATAGGCGCCGCCGAAGGCAGCGACCACGAGCTCTTTTGTTTGGGCCTGCGCGGACAGGGTCGTGGCCAGCGCAATGGCCATGGCTGCCAGAAACTTTCCCATCGTGTTCCCCTTGCTGGAAGGCTTCTCTTACCGCGCAATGTATTGGATTATTATTATAAATTCAACATGAAAATTTTCATTCACTCTCAGGCCACGCGGACGCCGTAACCCATCATGCGGGAGGGCATGCGGGGGGAACCCTTACGGAAAGAACCATTGGATCAACGGGTCAGAGGCCGCCCGCACAGGCAACGGGCGCAATGCGGGCTCGGCGCACCTATTCCCCTGCGGCGTCGAGAACGATCGGTCCGACCGCCTCCAGGCGCACGCGGCCTCTCCCGATGCGAACGATCTGGACGGGGGCCTTCTTTTCCGCGAGCCGGCGCCGCAGCAGCAAGAGGCGGGTTTCCAGATTGTCCTTGATCTCCGGCATCCGGGCGCCCGCCGCGAGCCGCATCTCCCGGTTCGTGAACTCGCTTCGGCCCTCGCTCAGGTGCCATTCAAGCATCAGGCGCAGCAGCGTGCCGGCAACGCCCTTCACGATATAGGTGCCGTCGACGAATATGCTGTCGTCGAAGCGGTGATGGACGATGTGGATCTCCCGCCCGGCTGCGGCAGGGACGGATTGCTCTGGCGCACGTCGTGGTTCGGCCGCAGCGGCCTCCAACTCGTTTGCGCGCAGCGCGCTGGCGGCTTGGCCGGCCAGGATTTCGAGAACCGCCTCGTCGTCTTCACGGAAGGCCAGCCTCTCCTGGCTTTCGATGAACAGGACACCTGAGACCGTGCCGTGGGCTGTCATGGGAACGGCGATCTGGCTCAGCGCCGTAGCCAACTGCGGGAAGGCCACACGACGCGTCATGTCTTCCGTGGCCTCCGCCTCACGGCCGATCGCCTCGCCGAACCGGCGCACCCGGCTCATGTCATTGACTTTGATCGTCTGGCCGCTCGTCACCGACGCGCCGATCAGCCCATCGCTGCCGGCAACCTCCGATCCCAATCCCGATTGCGGGTAGCCGATGCTGCCGGTCGTGATGAGACAGCCGCGATGCCTGTCGTAGATAAGAACGAGCGCGTGGTCGTAGCCGAGCACGCGCTGCACGCCGCCGAGCAGACTGTCGATGATGTCTTCCGCCTCTGCCTGCCGCTCAATGGCCTTGATCGCCTCCGACAAAGCGGGAAGACTGACGGGATCGCGGGCGGCCGCGGCCGGCGCCGTTTCCACGGGGCAAGGAACCTTCTCTATTCCATGCACGCGAAAGATATCGGCGCTGCGCAGCCGCATGATGTCCGCCATGCCGACCTGCGCGCTGCTCGCCTTGAGCTGGCGCGCGATCTTCTCGAACAGGGGGCCGGTATCGACTGAACGGACGAACCCGATGTCGAGCAGGAACTGGTCGCCCGTGAAGCCATCGACGAGGATCAGCGTGACGTGGGGATTGGCGCGTACATTCGCTGCCGTCTTGGCGAAGAACTGGTTCGAGAGCGCGACATGGTCATCGTCGACGCGCACCACATGGGAGAGATAGGAGATGTTAGGCATGCCATCGGCCGAGGCGGTGGCGATGATCGAGGGGATGACGCCCTCGAAGCAGGCGGAAAGATCCGAAAGGCGGAGCCTCATGACAACCTCGTGCCGGCGAGCATGCCGGCCAGCGAACCGGGTGTCTGGACATAGGTTTCGCTGACCGCGAGCTGGACGACCTTGGCCTCGCGGACGGTCAGCCAGGGGGCGATCAGACGCCGGGGTACGCCGAGCGATTCGAGCTCGTTGGTCGCGGCCGTTATGAAGCGGTCGGCACGGCCGATGTCGAGCGCCTCCGTGTCGCGCAGGGTGGCGCGCCCCTTGAGCTGGAAGCTGACGTAGTCCGAGGGGCTGACGAAGGTCGCCGCGAGCTTTCCTGTCTGCCGGATATCGGCTTCGAGGCGCGGCCATTGCCAGGCGGAGAAAATGATCTCGATCGCTTCGCGGTCTTCCAAGATGTGGAAGCCGACGCCGCGCCCCGCGGATGGACGCCCGGACGCGTCGGCCGCGGCGATGATGCACATCAGCGGCTGCCTGAAAAATTCAAGAAGGTCGTCGTCGAGCCGCACCGCCGTCCCCAATCGCCCGTCAGAAGCTCCTTTTAGCAAAGTTTTAGGATCTGCGGCACGCCTTGCACATTCATTTAGGAATCCGTGTTGTTCCAGCGCGCTATAGAGGCTCGGCACGGCGGGACGGCCTGAGCACCAATAATTCTCAGTATTGGCGAATGCAACGGCTCTGGTGCATTCGCTCCCGTAAAGTCGTCGGACCGGCGACGGCCGCTTCGGCAGAAAAAGAAGCATCGAGATTGCAACAACGGCTCATTCAAAAGGAGACCGAAGGATGACACACGCGCCTTCAAACGAGAACGCAATGGTCCTGAACGCAGATCAGCTCGACACCTATCTCGCGCGGATCGGCGTCGAGCGGCCGGCTTCCCTCGACATCCACAGCCTGTCGCGGCTGCATCGTGCTCATCTCATGGCCTTCACCTGGGAGGCGCTGGACGCTTTCATGGGATGGCCGTCCGCGATCACCCCCGCGTCCGCCTTCACGAAGATGGTGGAAGGCAGGCGTGGCGGCTGGTGCTACGAAATGAACGGCCTTTTCGGTGCCGCGCTCGCCGCGCTCGGCTTCCGGGTGACTCGCCTGTGCGGCGGTGTCAACCGGGAGATCCTCGGCGACATCGCCATCGGCAACCACCTCACGCTGCGTGTCGATCTCGATCGCCCGTATCTCGCCGAAGTCGGCGTGGCTGATGCCATCGTCGAGCCGGTCCCGATCGCCGTCGGGCCGATCCGGCAGCGCGGCTTCGACTTCTCGATCACGCTGGCGGAGGGCGGCTGGCTGCGCCTGAACAATCATGAGAGAGGCATCGCCAAGAGCTTCGATTTCCGCCCCGACCACAGCGACGAAGCGACCATGGCGGCCACGCATGGCTGGCTGATGCAGGATCCTGGCTCGCCGTTCACGAATGCGCTCGCGGTCCTGCGGCATACGACGGACGGCTATGTCGCGCTGCAGAATGATGCCCTGCGCCACGTGACGGCAACGGGCGTGAGCGAGCAGCGGATCACCAGTGCCGAGCATCTCGCCGAAACGCTTGAAACCGTTTTCGACCTCGACATTCCCGAGCCCGCACGCGTCTGGGGCAGGATCCTGTCGATCGGCCGCGACAAGGCCGCCTGATCAGCGCCTTCCCATTTGCCGTTTCAAGGAAACACCCATGCTGCGGAGAGCTGCATTCTCCCTCGGTCTTGCAGCGGGCACGACGCGCGCGTTTCACGACGGTCGATGCGCGGCTCGTCGGTCGCGGCCGTTATGAAGCGGCCGGCACGGCCGATGTCGAGCGCCGTCGTCAACGGCCACCTCAACAGCCGCATCAACGTCCTCGAGCCATCGGCCTGTCCGGCGCAGCCGTCTTCAGCAACGTGGCCTGTAGAGGACGGTTACGTTTAGTATAGGAGTTTGATTTATTGCGTAAAGTACGCATGGCTCTGGCTTGGATGTCGAACATTTGCGGACGAATTCGTAGGATGAGGCCCTCGAGTGTCTTCAAGGGTCGGTCGACATTGTAGGCTGGGACGGTGCCCTGCAGGTGGCGTTCGAGCCGATCTTGGCAGGCGTAGTGGTAGCGTTTGACGGTGGCGTCCTTGATCACGCGGTTCATTCCGCGCCGTGACGGGTTCTAAAAGCAGGGGATATCAGGATGCGATTGGGTCAATTGGCCATCGCCGCGGGGCTCGCGGCAGGGTTCGGCTTGACGGTCTGCGGCACCGGCGCGCTCGCCGCCGATGCGACCGCCACTCAGCCGGTGATGGGAACCGCGCCCGAGCCCATGCCGGCCGGCTGGACGCTCAAGGGCGTCGTCGTCCTGAGCCGCCACGGCATGCGCGGGCCGACCTACGCCGTCGATTGCGACCAGGCGAAGGGCAACCCGGACGGCTGTCTCGACGCGGTCGGGCAGCAGCCGTGGCCGACGCTCGGCGTCGTCGCCGGCCACCTGCTGCCGGCGGCCTACGCGCGCGTCCGCTCGATGGGCCGCTATTACCGCCTGCGCTATGCCGAGGACGGCATCCTGCCGAAGACCGGATGCCCGGTTCCGAAGAGCGTCTATTTCATCGCCGACACGGACGAGCGCGTCGTCATGACAGCGGGCGCCGTGATGGACGGCATGTTCCCCGGTTGCGACATCGACGACCTCGTGGTCCAGGGCGATATCTATCGCGGACCATCCTGCGGCTATTCGAAGACGAAGTCGGCCGAATCGGCTCAGCACTTCGCCGGCGGCTCGTGGGAGAAGGCGGCCAAGGGTGAGCTTGCCGGCTCGATCGCGGCGCTCGACAAGGTCATCGGCCCGCTGAAGCCGGAGGTCTGCACCGCGCTCGGCCTCAAGTCGCCGTGCACCGCCGCCGACGTGCCGACCACCGATTCAAAGCCCGGCGTCATCAATTTCCTGAGCCAGCCGGCCGAACAGCTCATCATGCAGTACGGATCGGGCCTGCCGACCTCGGAGGTCGGCTGGGGCCGCGTCGCCGAAGCCACCGGCATGTCCACCGCGGAAGGCATCGGCTACATCAACAAGATCCACGCCTTCAGCGATTGGGTCGCCAATTCCTCGCCCTACGATGCGGCGCATAAGGGGTCGCAGGTGCTCGACGTCGTGAAGAGCAATCTGAAGGATGTCGTCGCGGGGAAAGGGGCGACGTTCCGCTTCCTGTCGAGCCACGACAACTACATCCTGCATGTCGGCGGGCTGCTCGGCCTGACCTGGAAGCTGCCGAGTTATCCCGCGCATCAGGTTCCGCTCGGGGGGTCGATCGCGTTCGAGGTTTGGCAGCCGCCGGCGGGCGCCCCGGTTGTCCGGCTGGTCTATGCGGCGCAGAGCATCGATCAGATCCGCGACAACCCGGATCTGACGCCCGCGTCGCCGCCGGGCCTCCAGGCCCTTCCGATGAAGGATTGCAAGCCGGGACCCTCGGGGAGCTGCGCCTGGCCCGCCTTCGAGAAGATCGCCGACCGCGCGATGATCAAGGCCTGCGTGCGCAAGTCGTGATGTCATGCGGGTCCGGCGCGCGGGCGGGCGTCACCCGCCGGCGGGGCCGGCCGGCTTCGCTAGAGCAAGTCCGTCTTTTGCGGACTTGCTCCACTCAAAAAATGGCGAGCAAATTCATCGGCTTAGATGGCATCAAACGATTCCATCTAAGCCGGATTTGCTAGGGCCGCGCCGGCACCGTGTTCATGAAGGCCCATGTGTGGTCGAACGACTGGACGCCGGCCTGCGAGCCGAGCCCCGTCGCATTCAGGGCCGACGTCGCCTGGGCGAAGCGCACCGCGACATCCGGGGCCATTCCATGGCAGAGCGCGACCGCCATGCCCGCATTGAACGCATCGCCACAGCCGCAGGTGCATTTGACCGGGACATCAAAGGCCGGAACGCGGAAGCGCGTGCCGTCCGCGTGATGGTAGGATGCCCCGTCGGCGCCGAGCGTGAAGATGCAGCAGCGCGCCCCGAGGTCGAAGAACTGGCGGGCCATTTCGGATAGATCCGTGCCGCCGGTCAGCGCCATCGCCTCCTCGACGGACGGCATGAAATAGTCGGTAGAGGGCAGGACGCGCGCAACCGCCGGCAAATCGGCCGGCGACCCGGCGAAAACATCGACGGTCGTCACGGCACCACCGCGCTTCGCACGCTCCAGCAGCCGCGCGTTCTGATGGGCGTCCATCCGGTCCATCAGCCCGACGCCGCCGAGATGCACGACGCGTGCGTCGCACACCGTATCGAACAATGCATCCTCCACGAAGAAGTCGGCCGTGGCGCCTTTCATGTGCAGGGCGGGACGCGAGCCGTCCCGGCGCGTCGTGACGATCGAGGACGACGTCCTGCCGCCGGCGATCTGCTGCATGCCGGAGATGTCGACGCCGAAATCATGGAGGCGCTGCAGCACCCAATGGCCCATCAGGTCGTCACCGACGCCGCCGACCGCGAGGCACGACAGCCCCATCTTGGCCGCGGCGATGGCGGCCGTGCCGGCGGCACCCGACACCGCGAGCGTCAGCTCGTCAAGGAAAGCGGTCCCGCCGCCATCCGGTATGCCCTCGAAGGGCCAGCCGAGACAATCGAAGGTATAAAAGCCGATCGACGCATAGTCGTAGGTCATTGTTTTCCTCCCGGCGTCGTTCTTGGCGCGCCTATTTCCTTGCCTCCCGCGTGGCGATGCACGAGCGCCGTCCGAAGGTGAAGCCTTCCGCTTGCGGTGCGAAGCCGGATGTCGCGAGCGGAGCGAACCGCCACGGCACACCGTCATCCGCTCGGACGCCTCGGTCAGGTCTATGGGTCGTCAGGCCGGCTCGGCCGCCATCTCCTTCAAGGTGCTGGAGGGGACCTCGGCCTGCCCCATCCAGTTGAAGCAGATCACGGACGCGATGCCGGAATCGATGAGATGGTTCTCGTCGCCCGGGGTCGAGGCGTAGCTGCGGTCCGCCAGCGGCTCGATCACCGCGTGATCCTCGGTCTCCCGATGAATGATCACGCGGTTCGCCACCTTATCGCGGCCGATCCGCGCCATCCGCATATGCGCCGGCACCTGCCGCGGCAGGTTGACGCTCAACCAATGGCCGTCGCGTGCCCATTCGGCTCGCGATTGCCAGAAGGCCTCGATGCGCTCGGCAAGCCAGCGGTTGCCGGCCACGTCCAGCCTCTGGCCATCGCGCGGGCGGGACAGCGCAATGCCCGGGATTCCGCGCAGGGCCGCTTCGCGCGCCACCGCCATCGTCCCGGAATAGGAGACATCCTCCGCGACATTGCGACCTTCGTTGATACCCGAAAGCACCATGTCGGGGAGCGTCGCATCGCGAAACACCCAGCTCATCGCGCCGATCACGCAATCCGCCGGCGTGCCGGAGCAGACGTAGCGGCCCGGCGCGAGTTTCGTGATATCGAAGCCTTTGCGCAGGGTAATGCCATGCGCAAAGCCGCTGCGATTGCTATCCGGCGCGACGATCCACACGTCGTCGCTCAGAAGCCTCGCCGCGCTCTCGAGCTCGGCCAATCCCAGAGCGTCAATACCGTCGTCGTTCGAAATCAAGATTCGCATGGTCGTCCCTATGAGGCCGCGGCTCGCCGACGGCGACGGAAAATATGCACTTTTCTGTCATAATAAGATAATATGTTCAAATATCATCAGCGACGAATCCCGTCGGGTTGCGCCGCCTGTGGCATTCCCATCACGTTGTTCGATGCGGTAAAGGAATGCCGGCGGAGGGAAAAGCCGGAGTTTCGCACAACGACGAAGCAGAGCGAGCCGGTCGCGTGGCGGATCGGAACGGCTCCCACGACATCAGCCGCAACCGGCATGAACGGAGAAACGATGGCCAGGAACGCGCGCCCCAAGTCCACGAAATTCCAGGCCGACCAGAACGAGCTCAAGCTCAAGGCGGCCTGGCTCTACTTCGTCGAGGGCCACACGCAGGAACAGGTTGCCGAACAGATCGGCATCAGCCGGATCAAGGCCCTGCGCCTGCTGGCGGCAGCGCGGGAAGACGGCACGGTCAACATCTCGATCAATTCCCAGGCGGAATCGATTTTCGCGCTGCAACGCCAGCTCGAGCAGCATCTCAAATTGACCGAGGCGATCGTGGCGCCGGCCAGCGCCCAGAGCGAAATCAGCGTCGCTGCCGTCGTCGGCCACGCGACCGGGCAGTATATCTCGCAGCAGCTCTTCCCCGGCGCCACGATCGGCGTCGGCTGGGGCGCGACCCTCAAGGTCTGCATGCAGGCGCTGACCTGGCGCGAAATCGACGACATGACCGTCGTTTCCCTGCTCGGCGGGCTGACAAACGCCACCGCTGACAATCCATCGGCCGTGTCATGGCGGCTGGCCGACTTCTACAAGACGAAGCTCTATCAGATCGCCGCGCCGGTTTTCGTGCCGAGTTCCGATCTCGCCCGGCAGCTCTGGGACATCGCGGGGCTACGGGAGTTGCGGGAACGGGCGCGGACCATCGACATCGCGCTGATCAGCGTGGGCAGCCTCGACGAGGAAGCGTCGATCTTCCGCCGCGGCATTCTCGACAAGTCCGAATTGAAGAGCCTCGCCGCGGCGGGAGCGGTCGGCGACGTGCTCTGTCATTTCGTCGATGCCGAAGGGCGGCTTGTCGATCACCCCATCAATCGGCGCGTGATGGCGATTGGTCCGCGCGACCTGCACAGTGTCGGCAACGTTGTGATCTCATCCGGCGGAGAACGGAAGGCCCGGGCGATCCGGGCCGGAATCGCGGCCACCAAGGCCTCTGTCCTGATCACCGATACATCAGCGGCGAAAGCGTTGTTGGAGCTCCCGCCGCTGTAGAGCGAACTGATTCTGCGCGGGGAGCACCGGGGTCATTCGGGGTCGGGCCGACAGGCCCGAACCCGGTTCCCGCGCGAACGGAGCTGCCCGACAGCAAGCCCCGCTCTCACACCAGCATCGTCATGGGCTTTTCGATATAGCCCTTGAAGGCCCGCAGCAGCTCGGCGCCCAGCGCGCCATCGACAGCGCGATGATCGGTCGAGAGGGTCACCGACATCACGGTGGCGATGGCGAGCTGGCCCGCCTTGACCACCGGGCGCGGCTCGCCTGCGCCGACCGCAAGGATCGTCGCATGCGGCGGGTTCACGATCGCGGCGAAATCCTTCACCCCGAACATCCCGAGATTCGAGACCGCCGTCGTGCCGCCCTGATATTCCTCGGGCTTCAGCTTCTTCGCCTTGGCGCGGGCGGCGAGGTCCTTCATCGCATTGGAAATCTCAGACAGCGTCTTGCCGCAGGCACCGCGCACGATCGGCGTGATCAGCCCGCCGGGGATTGAGACGGCGACGCCGACATCCGCCTGCTTGTGCTTCAGCATGGCGCCCTCGGTCCAGGACACATTCGCATCCGGAACCGCCTTCAGCGCCAAAGCGAGCGCCTTGATCACCATGTCGTTGACGGAGAGCTTGTAGGCCGGCTGGCCATCTTTCTCGGGCGCGTCCGCGTTCAGCTCCGCGCGCAGTTTCAGGAGCGCATCGAGTTCGCAATCCACCGTGACGTAGAAATGCGGGATGGTCTGCTTGGCCTCCGTCAGGCGGCGCGCGATCGTCATGCGCATGCTGTCATGCGGGATCTCCTCGTAGGAGCCCGCGGCGAACAGCCTCTTGATCTGGTCGTCGGACGCAGGAGCCGCCAGCGGAGTCACCGGAACCGGAGTGGAAATGGCGGGCGCGGCCGCTGTAGCTGGTTGAGCCGCCGTCACAGGCACCTCGGGCTGGACCGCACTCCCCTGCTTCGCCGCGACCACATCCTTCTCGACCACCCGGCCACGCGGCCCCGATCCCTGGATCGACAACAGGTCGAGGCCCGCCTCCCGCGCGAGACGACGCGCCAGCGGCGAGGCGCGGACAGCCGCACCGTCTGGGCTTCCTGTGCAGGATGACGGACCGGCGGCCGGGGAAGCCGCGCAAGCCTGCGCGCCGGCGTCTAGCGCGGACGCCGCAGCCTTGGCCGTTTCGGCGGGCGGCGTGGCCTGCGCAACGGCGGTTGCGGCATCGGCCTCAGCCTCCCCCGCCGCGTAGATCCAGGCGACCGGCGCACCCACCGGGATGTCGACGCCGACCTTGCCGGTGACATTGCGCAGCACGCCGCTTGCCGGCGCCTCGATCTCCATCGCCGCCTTGTCCGTCTCGATCTCGAAGAGCACGTCGCCCTGGGCGACGGTTGCGCCTTCCTCGAAGAACCAGGACGAGATCCGGCCGGTCGCCATATCCATGTCGACCTTGGGAAGAATGACCTCAACCGGCATGGTCAGCGCACTCCGCTCACGAGGTCGCGGGCAGCGGCAACGATATCCGGCACCTGCGGCACGGCAGCCTTCTCGAGTTCGGGATTGTAGGGGATCGGCGTTTCCGACCCGCCCAGACGCACGATCGGCGCGTCGAGATAGTCGAAGGCTTCGCTCTCCGCGATCGTCGCGCTGATTTCCGCGCCGATGCCGAGGGTCTTCACGCCCTCATAGACGCAGAGAAGCCGCGAGGTCTTCTTGACGCTCGCGATGATGGTCTCGCGGTCGAGCGGCCGGATGCTGCGCAGGTCGACGACCTCGATGTCGATGCCCTCGCCGGCCAGCGTCTCCGCCGCCTCCAGCGCCTTGTGCACCATGATCGACGTGGCGACGATGGTGAGGTCCTTGCCGTCGCGCCGGATGGCGGCCTTGCCGATCGGCACGGTGTAATGGCCCTCGGGGACCGGCCCCTTCATCTTGTAGAGGAGCTTGTGCTCGAAGATCATCACCGGGTCGGGATCGGCCACGGCGGCGAGCAGCATGCCCTTCACGTCATGCGGCGTCGATGGCTGGATCACCTTCAGCCCCGGCACATGGCCGAGCCACGCCTCGAGGCTCTGGCTGTGCTGCGCGGCGGCGCCCGTGCCGGAGCCGGCCGGGAAGCGCATGACCAGCGGGACCGAGACGGCCCCGCCGAGCATGTAGCGCATCTTCGCCGCCTGGTTGACGATCTGCTCCATGGCGAGCGTGGCGAAATCCGAGAACTGGAACTCGAAGATTGGCCTGAGACCCGTTACGGCCGCGCCTACGGCGACGCCGGCGCCGCCGAGCTCGGAGATCGGCGTGTCGATCACCCGCTCAGGGCCGAAACGCTCGATCAGATCGCCGGTGACCTGGAAGGCGCCGCCGTAAACGCCGATATCCTCACCCATGAGGATGACGCGCTCATCGGCCTCCAGGGCGATGGCCATCGCTTCCTGGATCGCCTGCGAATAGCTGAGTTCCCTGACCGCGGTGTCCATCAGTTCTGTTCCGTGTAAACGTAGTCGGCAAGATCGGCGACGACGGGGGCCGGGCTTTCCTTGGCGAAGTCGATGCCCGCGGCGATCTCCGCGCGGACCGCCTCGCGGACCGCTTCGAGCTCCTCGGCGGTGGCGATGCCGAAGGCGGACAACTCAGCCTCGTAGCGCTCGATCGGGTCGCGGTTGGCCATCCACTCGTCAATCTCGTCCTTGGTGCGGTAGCGGTTGCGGTCGCTCTTGGAGTGGCCGCGATAGCGATAGGTCTTGCACTCGATCAGGCTCGGGCCCTCGCCGCGGCGCGCGCGCTCGACCGCCTCGTGGGAGGCCTGCGCGACGGCCGAGAGATCGTTGCCGTCGACGATGACGCCGGGCATGGCGTAGGCCGCCGCCCGGTCGGCGATGTTGGGCACCGCGGTCGACCGCTCGGTCGAGGTCGACATGCCGTATTTGTTGTTCTCGCAGACGAAGACGACCGGCAGCTTCCAGACCGCGGCCATGTTGAGGGCCTCGTGGAAGGCGCCCTCGTTGTTGGCGCCGTCGCCGAAGAAGGAGACCACCACCTTGCCCGTGTTGAGGCGCTTGGCGGTCAGTGCGGCGCCGACGGCGATCGGGATGCCGCCGCCGACGATGCCGTTCGCGCCGAGATTACCCGTCGAGACATCGGCGATATGCATGGAGCCGCCGCGCCCGCCGCAATAGCCGGTGGTCTTGCCGAAGAACTCGGCGAACATCCGCTTCACCTCGGCGCCCTTGGCGATGCAGTGGCCGTGGCCGCGATGGGTGGAGGTGATCTGGTCCTCGCGCGTCAGCGGCAGGCAGATGCCGACGGCGCTCGCCTCCTGGCCGATCGAGAGATGCATGGTGCCGTGGATGAGCCCGCGCATGTAGCTCTCCTCGGCCCCCTCCTCGAACTTGCGGATCAGATGCATGCGGCGGAGCGCGCCCAGCAGCTCCTCGCGCGGGTAGTGCCGGTAAAGGAACGGCAGGTTCTTGGTGTCGCGCGTGTCGGCAGCGAGGGACGGAGCGGCCATGATTCAGGCTCCCTTACCGTGGATGAGCGCGTCCTGCCTCGCCCTGAGCGCGGCGATCTTCGAGCCGGGCATCACGGCGGCATTGGCGTAGGTGATGAGGTCGCCCTTGCGGATCGGCGCGGTCACGGTGCCGCCCTGCAAGAGGCCGCAGGGGATACCGCCGGCCTCGCGCGCCTCGACGGCCGTGAGGATCCAGGCGCGGTAGCAGTATTCGCCGATGGCATCGAGCCGATCACCGGGCTTCATGTCCTTCTTGGCGACGGCGCAGACCTCGGCGACCGGCCGGGCGAGCGGCACCATGTCCGGCTTGCCGTAGAGAACCACGCGCGCGCAGGTCAGCGGCACCTCGAGCGAGGTGAGGTGGTACGGCCGATGGAAGGTGAAATAGGGTCCCTTCCCCATCTTCAGGTCTTCCATGCGCTCCGAGATGCGCGGATGCGACATGTCGGCGACCACGAACACGCCCGGCGCCACGCCCTTGCCGATCGAATAGTCGACGACGCCGACCCGCGACAGCACACCGCCGTCCTTCTCAGGGATGAGGGTGGAGGCGAGCTGGTCCAGCGTCGCGGCAGGGCCGTGCATGCCCGGTTTGTCCGGAACAAGGCCCGTCGCGTTGGCGATCGCGGCCATCTCGACCATGGTCTTGGAGCCGTCGACGAACTCGACCAGCATGCGCACGTTCATGTGCCGGCGCGCCGCTTCCTCGGCATAGTCGTCCGGGATGGCGTCGATATTGAGCGGATTGTTCTTGCCCTTGCCGGCCGCCACGATGGGATGGCCCATCGCCGAGACGAACTCGATCAGCTCCATGCAGGAGGACGGCTCGTCGCCGGCCCCGAGCGAATAGGTGACGCCGAGGCGGTCGGCCTCGCTCTTGAGATAGGCGCCGATGGTGACGTCGGCCTCGACATTCATCATGACGAGATGCTTGCCGTGCTCCATGGCCGCCAGGCCGATCTCGGCACCGACGGCGGGCACGCCCGTGGCGTCGATGACGACATCGATGAGGCCGCTGGACAGGACGAGCTCCGCATCGCCGGTCACGGCGATCTTGCCGTCCTCCATCGCCGCATTGAGATCCGACAGGCGTCCCACCTCGCGATGGTGCCCCTCCTCGCGATAGGCGATGTCGACCGCCTTGCGCGCGGCGGAGAGGTTGAGATCGCAGATCGCGCCGATGCTGATGCCGGGCATGTGCGCGACGCGGGTGACGATGTCCGTCCCCATCTCGCCGGAGCCTATGAGACCTATGCGGACGGGACGGCCGGTGTCGGCCCTCGCCAGAAGGTCACGCGCCAGTCCGGTCGGCGCGACATTGATTCCCATCGAAGTCCTCCATGCATGCGTCCCGTCGCGGCGGATCGAAACGGGCCTGCATTGTCGTTTGTCCAAATCCGAATGGTCCCCGGCGGGCGGCGCCCGCTCAGGCGCGCACGATGTCGTCCAGGAAGCTCGTCCCGATCTCCGGCGCGTCCACCCCGAAGACCTCGGCGACGGTTGCCGCGATGTCCGAGAGGCTATCGCGCATGAAGATGCCCTTCGGCACGATGCCCTGCGTCCAGACCAGCAGCGGCGTGAATTCGCGCGTGTGCTTGTCGTGGCCAATGGTGGGATCGTTGCCGTGGTCGCCGGTGATGATCAGGAGATCGCGCGGGCCCATCATCGCCATCATCCGGCCGATGCCTTCGTCTGCGAGCCGCAGGCAGGCGGCGTAGCGCTCCGCGCTCTCGTCATGGCCGGCGAGATCGGTCTCCTGGATGTTGATGGCGATGAGACCCGAGCGGACCCGCGCCAGCGCGGCATAGGTCGCATCGAGCACCGGCTGCGTCAGAACATGCGGTTCCTTGTGGGCGCCCTCGCAGGTGATGACGTCGGCAACCTTGCCGATGAGTTCGACCTCGTAGCCCGCCTTCTTGAGGATCGTCGGGATCTGCACATCGGGCTTCGTACCGCGGGTGAGATGCCGGACGACGTAGTTGCTGGTGTAGAGGCCGAGCGCGACATTGTTGACGCCGCACTGGCCGGTGGGCCGCCGCTCGGTGCAGCGCCGGATGTCGGCTGCCTTGAAGCCGTAGCCACCCATCGCCACCACGCGGCGCACGCGCGCCACTGAACGCAGGATCTCACCGACCTTGACGATCTCCTCATAGGGCATGTCGTCGATGGAGCCGACGCAGTGATAGGTCTGCAGCGGATCGCTTTCGAGATTGTCGCCGCAGATCATCCGGCCGTCGACGAAGAGCGCGGCCAGGCCCTCACCGGCCGGCTCGACGTGATGGCCCGCCCGGCGCAGCGCCGCGGCGACATCGTCACGCACGACCTCGAACAATTCCTCCGGGACATCCGGCACGCGCGAGCCCATGATGACCTGGTGCCCGAGATAGGTATCCGCGCCCTTGTAGCCGAGGTTGAAGATGCCGTGGACAGCGATCGGGGCCGCCTCGACCCGCAGGCCTGATTGCGGCGCGACGGTGCCGAGCCCGAGACGCTCGAGATTGGGCAGCGACAGCCCACCGGCGTCGCGCACCACATGTTTCAACGTGTTCGAGCCGACGTCGTTAGGCCGGACGAGATGGACGTCGGGCAGCGCGCCGATCCCGAGCGCGTCGAGAACGAGGATGATGACCCGGTCGAAGGGAGGCTTTGCGTCGGTCATGGTTGTCCCTACCCGTCAGACAGCGGCTTCGGTGCGCGGCAACAGGTGAATGGTCTGCTCCTTGAAGCCGATGCCGACGCGGTCGCCCTCGCGGATCTTCCACGCGTCCCCGAGCGCCGACCGCACCGAGGTGACCAGGGTGTCGCCGACGCGGATGCCGTATTCGGTGAGATCGCCGAGAAACTCGATGTCCTCGACGATACCCGGCAATCCGCTATCCGGGCCGCCGAGCGTCACGGCCTCCGGTCGCAGCAGCGCCAGCACGTCACGCGGCAGGCCGGTCGCGGGCGACGGGGCGCGAAGCCGCGTGCCGAGCATCTCGATCTCCACCTGACCATTCGCCTCGTCGAGGATGGTCGCGGGAAGTGCGTTCACCTTGCCGACGAACTGCGCGACGAAGAGCGTCGCCGGCCGGGCATAGATCTCTTCCGGAGCGCCGACCTGCTCGATGCGGCCGCTCTTCATCACGGCGATCCGGTCCGACAGGCTCATAGCCTCGTCCTGATCATGGGT
Source organism: Chelatococcus asaccharovorans (assembly GCF_003201475.1). Taxonomy (GTDB): domain Bacteria; phylum Pseudomonadota; class Alphaproteobacteria; order Rhizobiales; family Beijerinckiaceae; genus Chelatococcus; species Chelatococcus asaccharovorans. Next base: position 69,899 of record NZ_QJJK01000013.1, read on the forward strand.
GACGAACAGCGCCGTCGTGCCGAGACGGCGCTGCAGACGGCGCAGCTCCGAGCGCACCTGCACGCGCAGCTTAGCGTCGAGATTGGACAAAGGCTCGTCGAAGAGCAGCAGGTCGGGATGCATGACCAGGGCGCGCGCCACGGCGACGCGCTGCTGCTGGCCGCCCGAGAGCTGGCCCGGCATGCGCGGCCCGTAATCCTCGAGGCCGACCGCCGCCAGCGCCGACGCGACCTCGCTGCGGACGGTTGCCTCCGCCACGCGGCGCAGCCGGAGCGAATAGGCGACATTCTCGAACACGCTCATATGCGGGAAGAGCGCATAGTTCTGGAAGACGAGGCCGATCTTGCGATGATGCGCCGGCAACCGGGCGATCGAGAGGGAATCGAGCAGGATCTCGCCGGACTCGAAGTCCTCGAGTCCGGCCAGGGTGCGCAGGACCGTTGTCTTCCCGCAACCGGAGGGGCCGAGCAGGGTCACGAACTCGCCGGGCGCGAGGTCGAGATTGAAGTCGGTGACCACCGGCAGCCGGCGGCCGCCCCCCAGCGCATAGGACTTGTCGAGATGGCGGATGGAGAGCGCCTTGGCGAGCGTCTGACCCTTCGCGGGCGCTGAGCTGGCCGTCGGCACAGGGCTCTCGGCGGGTGCGTGGACGGGGGCCTTGGCGAGTGTCTGTTGCATGGGCTGTCCCTCAGCGGGCTTCGCGCCAGTCACCGCCGAGCAGCCGCGGCACGCCGTGGATCACCGCCAGCACCATCACGACGACGATGACGCTGAGAGCGGCCGCCTCGCCCACGTCGCCGCGATCCATCTGCGAAAGGATGGTCGGCGTGACGAGGGACCAGTGCGGCGACACCACGAAGATGACGGCGCTCAGCGTCGTGACGCTGCGCGTGAACGAAAAGATCATTCCCGCCAGCAGAGCCGGCTGGACGATGGGCAGGAGGATGCGCCACAGCGTCTGGCCCGAGGTCGCCCCCATGGTGGTGGAGGCCTCGTCCAGCGTGCGGTTGATCTGGTTGAGTGCGGCCACCCCCGAGCGGATGCCGTAGGGCAGCGAGCGGACGACGAAGGCGGCGACGATGATCGCGGCTGTGCCCGTCAGGATGAGCGGCGGACCGTTGAAGGCCAGGCCGAAGGCCAGACCGATCACCGTGCCGGGAATGGCGAGCGGCAGGTTCGCCGTGAAGTCGAGCAGGGACTGGCCGCGGGCGCGGGTGCGCGCAACGATCCAGGCAATGAGCAGGCCGAGCATCACCGAGATGAAGGAGGCGACCAGCCCCAGCAGGAGCGTGTCGACGAGCGCGCCGCGGGATTTCGTCAGCGCCGCGACGAGATGCTTGGTGGTGAAGCTGTAGTTGATGCCGAAGAGCTGCGTGAAGGCCCCCGCGAGGATCGTCCCGTATTGCAGGCAGATGACGAGCGTGATGAACCCGACGAAGATCAGGCCTGCAGCGCGCACGCCGCCATGACGCACTTCCCGATGACGGCTCGAGCCCTTGGCGCCAACGGAGGCGAAGGACATCCTTGCGCTCAGCGCCTTGTGCGCGAAGAACATCATGAGCGCAGGAATCAGCAGCAGCACGGCGAGCGCCGCCCCTTTCGGGATGTCGTACATGCCGATGATCGTCTGGTAGATCTGCGAGGACAGCACCGGGAAATCGCCACCGAGCAGCAACGGATTGCCGAGATCGGCAAAGGAATAGCTGAACATCAGGAGCATCGAGCCGGCGAGGCCGGGCACCAGCAATGGCAGACTGACCGTGCGCAGCACCCGCCAGCCGTTCGCCCCCATGGTCGAGGCCGCCTCTTCGAGCGATGCGTCGAGGCCCTTGAACAGGTTCAGCATCATGAGATAGGCGAAGGGGAAATAGGAAATGAGCTGTGCGACCACCAGGCCGGTGAAGCCGTAGAGTCCTGTCGTCTGCAGCCCGAACAGGTCATGGGTGATCAGTCCGCGGCGGCCGTAGAGCATGATAAGCGCCAGCGCCATCAGGATCGGCGGCGAGATCGTCGGAAGCAGCGCGAAGAAGTGCCAGACCCGTTTGCCCGGGATCGCCACCCGGGCGATCACATAGGCATAGAGTGTCGCGAGCACCGTGCCGAGAATGGCGACCGTCGCGCCCAGGATGAGCGTGTTCCAGAACACCTTGCGGTTATAGGGGTCCGCGACGGTCTCTGACAAAAGGGCCAGGGACAGCCGCCCATCCGCGGTGAACGCCCGCATCAAGAGGTCGATCATGGGATAGGCGGTGAAGATCAGGACGAAGGCCGCTGCGACGGGATAGACCCAGTAGAGGGTCCAGTCCCGGCGCTGCGCTCGCTCCGTCATACCCGCAGGCGCAACGGCACTCATCGGCTCACTTTCGTCCGGCGAGGATGTCGTTCTGGAAACGCGCGATGATCGCCTTGCGCGTGTCTGCACTTCCGGCCCAGTTGAAGTCGAAATCGATCAGCTTGGCGTTGACGAAGGGCTTCACGAGATCGCTGACCTTGGCATTCTTGTTGGTCGGCATGTCGAAATACTCCGAGGCCGCCAGCGTTTCCTGCGAGGCAGGTGTCACCGCCCAGTCGAGGAACTCCTTGGCCGCGTCGGGCTCGGGCGCGTCCTTGAGCATGACGGCGCAGAAGAGATCATAACCCGTACCTTCGCGCGGCAGGCTCATCTCCATAGGGAAGCCCTTGTGGATGCTGCCCAGAATATCATGCGCGAACAGGATGCCGAGCCCGACTTCGCCGCGGCCGACGAGCTGGGTCGGACCGATGCCGGAGCGCGTATACTGCGAAACATTGGCGTCGAAGCGCTTGATGTAATCCCAGCCCTTCTCCTCGCCCATGAGCTGCAGGACCGTCGCCAGGAACATGTAGCCCGTGCCTGAGGTGGCGGGGCTGCCGATGCAGATCTGCCCGGCGAACTCGGGCTTGGTGAGATCCTCCCAGCTGGTCGGCGCCTTGAGGCCCTTTTCCTTCAGGAAGGTCTGGTTTGAAGCGAAGCCGATGAAGTCGACGTCGATGCCGGTCCAGTAGCCTTCGGGATCGACGTATTTCGCCGGGATGTCGGCGACGCCCTTCGGCTTGTAGGGCTGCAGCAGCCCCTCGCTCTTCAGCGTCATCATCGAGGGCAGGCCGATGCCGTAGAGCACGCTGGCCTGCGGGCGGGCGCGCTCGGCGCGGATGCGGTTCACCGCCTCGCCGGCCGAGAGGCGCAGGAAGGTGGTGGAAACCCCGGAGCTTTTCTGGAAGGCCTCGACCAGCGCGGCGCAGGTTGGCTCCGGCGGCCCCATGTAGGCCGTGAGCTTCTTCGCCTGCGCCTGCGCGCCAAAGGATGGCAGCAGGGACGCGCCCACAAGGCTGCCTGCGAATTGTCGGCGATTCAGTCTCATCGGCGCTCCTCCATGAACATTTTTATCCTAAATGGAATAATTGTTCATATACTACCTTGTCAAGCGATTCATAGGGCGGCACGCGCGGCGCCCCCCGGCGCGACGTGGATCGTCCGGACCCGCGCGAGCGAGCAACTGGCTTCTGAAGGGAATCCGCGTGGGATGATGCGAGCGCGATCCGCCCCCACCCACGCATGCTGTCATGCCGCGTGGCGACGAGCGGGAGGTGGAGCGGCGCGAACCACGACCGCGTGCGACCGCGCTTGAGCCACGCTCTCGCCTGTGCTGATTGCGCTCAGGCGCGCGCGGCGGCTCGCAGATCCAGCCCCGGAACCGGCACCTCCGCTTTCAGGATGGAGCCCGTCTCGGATTCGGTGATGAAGAGCGTGCGCCGGTCAGGCCCGCCATAGGCGAGATTGGTGGTGAGCCGCCCGCGGCAGGAATTGATCCGATAGGTCGGGATGCCGAGACCATCGAACATCCAGACGATGCCCATGCGGTTATGGCAGACGGCGAGCCCCCCTTCCACATCCACCGCGAGGCCGTCCGGGCCGCTGAACCCGCCGGAAAAGGACTGGTAGACACCGACCTTGTGCGTCGAGCCATCGGCGAGCAGCGGGCAGCGCCAGACCTGCTGGGCGAAGGTGACCGCGACGAATAATTGGTCTTCTGCCGGATTGAGCGCGATGCCGTTGGGGCTCGGCACATTGTCGAGCAGGCAATCGAGCCGCCCGTCGCGTCGCCGGCGAAAGACGCGCCCCGTCGGATCCTGCAGGCCCGTATTGCCCTGGTCGGTGAAGTAGAGGTCGCCGTTGCGGGCAAAGACGAGATCGTTCGGCCCCTTGAAGCCCGGCTCCAGCCGGTCCCGCCCGAGGAAGGTGCTGACGCGGCCGCTGGCGGGGTCGAGATGCATGATGCCGTGCATGCGGTCGGCGATATAGATGTCACCGTCGCGATGCACCTTGAGGCCATTGGGTGCGCCGTCGTATTCCGCCGCGATGACGACCTCACCCGCGGGATTGACGCGCAGGATGCGGCCGAAGGGCGTGTCCACCACATAGAGATTGCCGTCAGCGTCGAAACTCGGACCCTCCAGAAAGGAATGCGTCTCACCGAGCCCGGAAGCTGTGAGCCACGGCGCGCTGCGCGGCTTCAGGCCGAGTTGGGCGACGACATCGACGAAGAGCGTGGTCGCGATCGGCGACGGCGGCGGATAGAGGCTCATGACGTCATCCCTTGACGCTGCCGGCGGCCAGGCCCGTGGCCATGTAGCGGCGCGCCAGGAAATAGAGGATTGCCGGCGGCAATGAATAGAGTACGCCCGAGACCATCAGGAGCGGCCAGGGCGCGGAATCATCGCTCAGGAACTGCCCGAGCATCACCGGCAAGGTGATGCGATCCTCGTCCGACAGGAGGAGGAAGGCATAGAGATATTCGTTCCAGGACAGCATCACCGCGAAGGCGCCGACCGCGACGATGGTCGGCACCATCAAGGGAAGGTAGACGAGGCGGAAGATCTGCCAGGGGCTGGCGCCGTCGATTTCCGCCGCCTCGTCGAGTTCACGCGGCACGCTGCCGGCGTTCTGCTGCAACACCCATATCGCATAGGGCGTGGCGAAGGTGGCGATGGTGATGATCAGCGCCCAGCGGCTGCCGAGCAGGCCGTAGGACCCCATCACCTGATAGAAGGGAATGGCGAGGAACGTCGCCGGCACGAGATAGGTGATGAGGGCCATATGCGATGCGAAGCCGGCAAAGCGCGGCCTGAGCCGGGTGATCGCGAAACTCGCGGTCAGGCTCAGGGCAAAGACGAAGACGCAGCTCGTGAAGGCGACGAGCACGCTGTTGCCGAGCTGCAGCCAGAAGCGCGACAGGTAGTAATTGTCCTGGGTCAGCACGATCCTATAGTTGTCGAGCGTCGGCGCATCGGGCCAGAGCTTGCCCGCAAAACCCTCCCCCACCGGCGTCAGTGACAGGATCACCATGTGGTAGAGCGGCAAGAGCGTCCACAGCAGGATGAGCGCGCCGAGGACGATCAGTCCGGCCTGCCGGAGGAGCGGCTTGAAGGCGATCTCATGCATGGGCGATCTCATTTAAGGGTGATCTCATGCATCGGCGTTCCTGCGCAGGCGGCGTGTGAGCACGATCACCAGCGGCACGAGGATCGGCAGGGCCGACATCAGGGTGACGATGCCCGCCTGGAAATCCGCATGGCGGAAGGCGTAGCGGATGCCCATGGTGGCGAGCGTATTGGTGCGCTCCATGGGCCCACCGCCGGTGAGCAGATAGATGCTGTTGAAATCGCCCAGCGACCAGATCGTCGTCAGCATCGTGCTGGTCAGGAAGACATTGGCGATGGCCGGAAAGGTGACGTAGCGAAACTGCTGGACGCTTCCCGCGCCGTCGATACGCGCGGATTCATACAGGTCTTTCGGGATACCGAGCCGCGCCGCTACCAGGATCATGGTCCAGAACGGCAGATACTTCCAGATATGCACCGCGATGATCGACGCCATCCCGTAGCTCGGGTTGGTCAGCCAGGCGGGACCATCGACACCGAAGACCTGAAACAAGATGTTGTTGATCATCCCCCATTCCGAATTCAGCATCCAGCGAATGGACAGGATCGAGGGGATATGCGGCACCGCCCAGGGCAGAATGAACAGCGCGGCGATGACCCGGATGGCGCGCCCCGGCAGCACGAAGAAGCTCGATAGCCCGAGCGCCAGCAGCATCTTCAGCATCACGCCGATGGCGATGAAGAGAAACGTGTTCCAGAGCGTGCGCGCATAGATCGGATCGGCGAATACGCGGGCGTAGGCTGAACGATCGGTCGCAAGAAAGAGCGCGTAGAGAATGGGATAGCTGACGAAAGCCACGAACATCGCCGCGAACGGCATCAGAAAGAAGAGCGCCCATTTCTCCTTGAAACTGAGAAGCGGTCGCCCGCTTCCCAGCCACTGACGCGATGAATTGGCTTGCGGCAAGGCCGCGCCGCTCGCAATCATCCCTCAGCTCCCGAGCAGGACCTTCATGCGCGCGCTGAGTTCATCAACCGCCTTGTCGGTCGTCCAACCGTCGATGACGATGCGGCCGATCGCCTTCTGCCACAGTTGCTCCTGCATGACCTTGGCATAGAGGCGGTTGTAGGCCTGCGGATAGGGGACGTTCTGCGCCTGGGTGAACTGGCGCACCATGGCGGCGCGATGCGGATCGTCCGTTTGCATGTAGAACGGGTCCTCGATCAGCTTCGGCATCACCGGCATCCAGCGCCCGCCGGTCGCCTTGAGCATGGGGCCGATGTTCTCCGGCTGCAGCAGCAGCTTGAGGAAGGACTTCGCATTGTCGATATGCGGCGAATCCCGGAACACCAGCACCTGCTTGACCGAGATCATCGCCGGGGTCGGCTTGCCGTCCGGACCGTCGGGCCACGGCACGGTGCGGATGTCGTTGCGATAGACGTCCGGGCTCTTGGCCTGCAGCGACAGAGGAATCGACAAGGTCGGGTTCATCACGACGACGTTCTTCTTGTTCAGGAAGGACACGTTGTCGTCGACGCCGTTCCAGTTCACCGCGTCGGGCGGCGAACATTTGGCGAGGATGGGCTTCGCGTAGCTGTCGAGCGCCGCGATGACCCGCTTGCGCACCTCCGGGTCGGTGATCTGCAACTGGCCGTCAGGATTGACCACCTGCGCGCCGAAGGCGTTCAGGGCGAGGTGAATATTGAAGAACGGGTCGTTGGAACTCGTGGAGGATCCCTGTCCGATGCCATAGATGCGGTCGCCCTTGGCCCTGAGCGCCGGCTGGACTTTCTCGCACCAGAAATCGAAGAACGGCTGCCACTGCTTGGGCACGTCAGCTTCAGTATATCCGGCCTTCTCAAGAAGGTCCTTCCAGTAATGCACATGCGGCGTCATCTGCACCCACGGCACTGCATAGTAAGCGCGCTTGTTGGTCTTGCCGTTCAGGAGATAGGCCGATTGCAGGGGCCCCTTCTGAAACTGATCGGCGATCGGCACCAGCACGTCGCTCATGTCAGCCAGAAGGCCCTCATAGGCCCAGGTCGGCGTATAGGCGAGGTCATAGCCGAAATCGAAGGTCAAATCCGGCGGGCTGCCGGCCTTGAGCGCCGTCACCACCTTGGATTCCGTATCGCCGGTTGTATAGAAGCTGACCTCGGCGGTCTTGCCGGTCTGTTTTTCCCACAAGGCAACGACGCTTTTCAGCGCCTCGTCCTCCTGTGGATTTGTGCCTTTCGTCCACCAGATGGTCAGATCGGCCGCAGCGACGGCGCTCGTCGTCGCGACGATCGCGGCGATCGCCAGCAAAGCCCTGAATCGACGCATGTCCCTGATCCCCTCGTGCTGATTATGGGCGCGACGAGACTCCACGAGCGGCCTCGCCATGGCCTGCCATTCTCACGGGCAGCCTCGTCATGCTAGGATGACTTGTCTATTTGTCAAACATAAATGCCGCCCCATGGAATCGCTTTCTGCGCCTTTCCCAAGAGGCTTCACATGAGAAAACGCCGCCTCCCCTATCAGACAAGTCAACAACTCGAATGATCCGGATCGGCCTGGGCGGCAACCACCTGACGACGAGCCGGCCCCGCCTGACGAGGCGACGCGGGTGCATCAGCCATCAGGATGTGTAGAACTAGCTCCATGGGAGGATCACCATGGACGCAGCCGTTCTGATTGTAGGAGCAGGCCCGGTCGGGCTCACATTGGCCGCCGAGCTGGCGCGTCATGGGGTCGGCGCGCGCATCATCGACAAGCAGTCGGCGCCTTCGACATTCTGCCGCGCGATCGGCGTCACGCCGCGCTCGCTCGAAATGTTCGAGGACATGGGCGTGGCGCGCGAAATGGTCGACGCCGGGCTATGGCTCGATGGCGTCAGGATGGTCTTGCCGGGGCAGCCGGCCCGTGACATGACGCGCGACCTCTCCGACCTCCCCTATGGGGCACTCGGCGTGCCGCAATATGAGACCGAACGGGTGCTGACGGACCATTTGGCCCGGTTCGGGATCGTGCCCGAACGCGGGGTCGCGCTCGCGGGGCTGGCGCAGGTCGACAACGCCGTGCAGGTGGAACTTGACGGCCCGCACGGCAGAGAAGCAGCCTCCTTCCGCTTCGTCGTCGGATGCGATGGGGCGCATAGCGCCGTCCGCAAGGCGCTCGACATCCCCTTCGAGGGTGAGGCCTGGCCCTTCGAGTTCATGCTGGGCGACGTGTCGATCGCCTGGGATGTGCCGCGCGGGATGGCCGTCTTCGCGGTGCACCCGGTGGACGATGCGCCGCCGGACCTCTTCGTCGCCGTGCCCTTGCCGGAACGCGGGCGGTACCGCGTTTCTGCCATGGCGCCGGCGCATTTGACGGCATCTGCTGACGTCGGGACCGACCATGGCATCCAGGCCGACCGGGCCGGAGCGAGCCTCGCGGACCTGCAGGAGGTGGCCGATCGGCTGCTGCCGGAGCGCGTGGTGCTCGATGATCTGCGCTGGTCCTCGCTCTTCCGCATTTCCATGCGGCTGGCCGCGCACTACGGGCAAGGCAACGTCTTCATTGCCGGCGATGCCTGCCATATCCACCCGCCGACGGGTGGCCAGGGCATGAATACCGGCGTGCAGGACGCCTACAACCTTGCGTGGAAGCTGGCCCTCGTGGTGAAGGGCGACGCGGACCCGCGCCTGCTCGACAGCTATGAGAGCGAGCGGCGGCCTGTGGCGGCGGAGGTCATCGCACGCACCACCGAGGAGAGCCTGAATTTCGGCAAGCGCGGCACCGGCGACCGCCTCGCCGATACCCAGCTCCTGGTGAGCTATCGCGGCGGACCGTTGTCACCCGCCACCGTCACCGCTGACAGTCTGTCGCCGGGCGACCGGATGCCCGATATTCAGGGGCTACGGCGCAAGGGGCTGGGCTTTCCCTTCCGCCTGTTCGACGTCTTGAAAGGGACGGGCTTCGTCCTGCTCTTGCCCGCGGGCGAGAGGCTGGCTGCCGCCGAGACCCTGGCGGCCGACCTTCATCGGCGCTGGCCGGGCCAGGTGCGCGTCGCCGCGGTGACGTCAGCGGGCGCGATGCAGGAGGAACCGCCGCGCGTCGAAGTGCTGATCGACGCCGCCGGCGCGTTCGCGGGGACGTTCGGCGACGCCCAGGCATGGCTCGTGCGGCCGGACAATTACCTGGGCTGGTGCGGTCCCGTCGAAACCATATCGGCGGCCCTGCCCCGCTATCTCGAGGATGTCATCACCTTGAAGCCGGCCGGGTCGCCGCCGTAAGGCACCACGGACGTGCTCGAGGCGCAAACGCCTATTCGGCGAAGCCGAGGTCAAGCATCGCCGCCGCCTGCCAAGGGCAGGTCCGATCCGATGCGAATGACACGCGACGCCACGCGCTCGGCGAGTGCGATTTCATGGGTCACGATCAGCAAGGCGAGGCCCCGGTTGCGAACGGCGTCGATGAGGATTGCGACGACGTCCTGCTGACTGACCGGATCGAGTCGCGACGTCGCCTCGTCGGCGAACAGAAACACGGGGTCGAGCAGGAGCGCGCGCAGGATGGCAAAGCGCTGAAGCTCGCCACCCGACACTTCGCCGGGGCGGCGGTCGAGGAGCACCGGCGCCAAGGCCAGGCGCTCCATGGCTTCTTCCGCTTGCCGCCACGGCAAGCGATGCAGCTTGAGCAGATGCTCCAGTCCGCGGCGCAAGGTCTGGTGGGGTGCGAAGGCCGCCGGCGGATCCTGATAGAGTTTCTGGAAGCGCTGCGGCGCCACGCCCCGGCTTCGCTCGACACCCCCCGCATCCGGTGCGGCGAGACCGAGCAGGAGATTGCCGATCGTCGTCTTGCCGCATCCGCTCGGCCCCGTGATGGCGATGACCTCGCCGCGTCGGACACTGATGTCGAGGCCGGAGAAGAGTTCCCTGCCGCCGAAGCTCTTTGCAAGCTTGTGCCCCTGGACCACTACATCGGTGGGCGCCGGCAAGGAGGGCGCCCGCCAATGGCTCGGATCCGCCGCAATCAGGGCGCGCGCGTAGTCATGGCGCGGGCGCTCGAGCACCTCCGCCGCGGGCCCGAATTCGACCAGCCTGCCATCCAGCATGACGCCGATCATGCCGCCCAGGGCCTTGGCGACGGCGATATCATGCGTGATCGTTAGAAGCAGTCGCCCCTGCTCGACCTCCCGTCGCAGACGGGCCACGACACCGTCGCGCAGGACCGCGTCCAGCCCTTTGGTCGGCTCGTCGGCAATCAGCAGCCCGGCGCCGGCCGCATGCGCGATGGCAATCGCCGCACGCTGGCACATCCCGCCCGAAAGCGCGAACGGATAAGCGTCCGCCCGATCCGCAAGGCCGACCTCGGCCAGGTCCGAGAGGCCCCGTCTACGGGCTTCCGCTGGTCTGGCGCCGTGAAGATGCCGGTGGACTTCCATGACCTGAGCGCCGATCCGCATCGTCGGGTCGAGGGCGAGCCACGGCTCCTGGGGAAGGAGCGCGATGGTACGGCCCCAGCGCGTATCCGGCCGATCGTCTGCGGCGAACAGATCGGCTCCGTCGAGATGGATGGCACCGCTCGCGGTGAGCCCCGGCGGCAGGCTCCCCATGATGGCATGGGCGACCAGCGATTTTCCCGAGCCGCTGGCGCCAAGCAGCGTCATCGGCCGTCCCTGTGACAGGGTGAACGAGACGTCGTCAACGATGGTCGTGGTTCCGGCAGCAACACTGAGGCCGGAAACGACGAGACCTCGCGCGCCCAAGGGAGCGTTCATCGCACCTCACCCCGAGCCGTCAGTTGCAGGCCGAGCACCAGCAGGACGATCAACAAGGCCGGCATCAGGACGTGAAACGGAGCTTCGTCATAGTAAGGCAGAAGCTCGACGATCATGGCGCCGAGTTCCGGAGTGGGCGGCTGCAGGCCCACGCTGATTGCGCTCAGCGTGGAGATCGCAATGATTGCGGTTGCCATCCCGAAGGCCGTGAGCGTCATGAGGATCGGGCGGATTTCGGGCAGCACGTAGCACCGCAGGATATAGCCACTGCCGAATCCGAGCAGGCGAGCAGCCTCGATATGCGGCTGCTTCAGCACGGTCGCGGCAGTCGCCCGCGTCATGCGGTAGAACTCGATCCACAAGGTCAGGGCAAGGCCGAGATAGAGGGGCCCGAAGGTGCCGGGCGCGAAGGCGAGCAGGATGAGCACCAGCAGCAGCCCGGGCAAAGCCAAGAGGACGGTGGCGACAAAGTCCAGCACGCGCTCCAGGACGCCTCCCCGCCACGCGGCCAGAAGGCCGAAAAGGACGCCGGGAACGGCGGCGGTGACCACGGTGAGAAGCGCCATGCCAAAGGAAAGACGCGCGCCATGGGCAAGGCGGACGAGCATGCTGCGACCGTAGTGGTCGGCCCCCAGGAGATAGTCGCGTCCCGGCTGCGCGAGGCTCGCGGCGAAATTCTGCGCCGCCGGGTCGTGGCCGAGAAGGACCGGGCCGAGGAGGGAAAACAGCGCAAGCAAGGCCAACAGGCCAAGGCCGAAGGCGCGCGACGGCGTGAGCCAGTGCTGGCGAGCGACGGGAATGAGAGTGACGTCGGAGAGGGTCATGCGCGCTTCGGTCGTGGATCGAGCCAGTGGCAGATCAGGTCGACGGCGGCGGTGATCACCACGAACAGGAGGCCCATCACGAGCGCCGTTCCCTGCACCATGGGCACATCGCGGGCAATGACGGCATGGACCAGGGCGTGCCCGATCCCGGGAATGCCGAACAGGGTCTCGACCACGACGACACCTTCGATCAGGTAGATGGCCTGCAGCCCGAGATAGGCGATGACCGGAATGGCTGCGTTGCGCAGAACATGCCGCCTGACCACCACGGCCGGGGGCAGGCCTTTCAGGCGCGCGAAGGTAAAATACGGCGCGCGCATGACGCCGGCCACCGAATCCCGCGTCACCCGGCTCGAGATCGCCGCGAGGCCAAGCGCCAGCGTCAGCGCCGGCAGCGCCAGATCCCGCCAGGTGCCGTAGCCGGCCGGCGGAAACCATCCGAGATTCATAGCGAACAGGAGGATGAGCAGCAGGCCGAGCACAAAGGGAGGCAACGAGCGCAGGATCACCGCACCGCCGAGCGAGACACGGTCGGCAAAGCCGCCGGAACGAAGTCCCGCCGCAAGTCCCACCGCGGGGCCGATCAGAATCGTGAGGACCAGCGCTGAACCCGCGAGCCAGAGCGTCGCACCGAGCTGGATGCGCAGCTCCTTCGTGATCGGCAAGCCGGTGACCACCGAATGGCCGAGGTCGAGGCGTAGGAGCTGGCCAAGCGAGCCGCCGAGCTGCACCAGCAGCGGGCGGTCGAGGCCAAGCTCGCGCCGGACGTTTTCGGCCGCTTCGGTAATATTGGCATCCGGTCCATAGCGGCCGGCGGCAATCCGCATCGCCGCGTCACCCGGCAAGGCCCTGACCAGCACGAAACAGAGGACACCGACGACGAGAATGACCAGACCGGCTTGCAACACACGGGGAAGAAGAAGCCGTCCCATCCCTCACTGTGCCCAGCGGATCGAGGCGAGGCCGTAGTTCACTTCGAGGGGGTCGATGCGAACGCCGGCAATGCGCTTGTTCGAGACGATGGCGAGTTCAGACCAGGTCACCGGAATGCTCGGCAGTTCACTCTGCAGGATCTCCACGGCGCGCTTTTGCATGGGCGCACGTTTTTCCGGATCCGTTGTCACCGCCATCTGCTCGACCAGCGCATTCAGTTCGTTATTCGACCAACCGGTTGCGCCCCAATCGCTGCCGCCGGATTTGTAGTCATCGCGCAGGGTCCCGATGGCGTCCGGCACGATCGAATAAAGCCGCGAAACAAGCCCCATTTCGAGGCTACCATCCTTGTGGCCGGCTGGGATTTCGGAGCTGTTGCCGACGGAGACCTTCGCTTCGATGCCAGCCTCGCGCAACTGCGCCTGGATCGCCGTCGCGATCGGCGGCAGTTCCGGCCAGCTCGCGTAGGTCAGCAGCTTGAAGGAAAAGCGCTGGCCGTCTTTCTGCAGAACGCCATCCGGTCCCGGCGTCCATCCGGCTTCCGCCAACAGAGCCTTCGCGGCAGGAAGATCGCGTGTGAGCGGCGGCAGATCAGGCACGTACCATCCGGCCAGTGCTTTCGGGAAAAGCTGCGTCGCCGCGAGATCCGGATTGCGCAGAATGACCTTGGATATTCCCTCGCGGTCGAGCGCATTGCTGATAGCGCGGCGGACACGCACATCGCTGAAGAAGGGCGACGCGGCATTGACCTTGAGAAGCCGTGTGCGGGGGATGGTCGCGATCTTCACGTCGAGCTTCGGATTGCGCTTCAGCCGATCGACGGAGACGGGCAGCATCGAGAAGACGAGATCCGCCTCCCCGCTTTCGGCCATGAGGGCGCGCGTCTCGCCTTGGCCGACAGCCTGATAGTCGACCTCGGCGATCGCCGGTTTCTCGCCGGTCCATTGCGAGGACGCTTCCAGCTGCATATTCAGGGGCGGCGTCAGGCTCTTCACCCGATACGGGCCCGAGCCGACGATGTGCTCGACCTTGCCGGATTGGCCGAAGGACGACGGGGCCAACACGATCGTCGTGAAATTCACCAGATAGGCCGGAAGCGCCGCAAAAGGCTTCGACAGTTTCACCACCACCGCATCGCCGTCTGCCTCGACGGCGGCGACCGGCACCTGGCTGAAGACACCCGTGCCTTCATGGACCCTGCGCAGGGCGTCCGCGACGATCGAAGGCGTCACCGGGTTCCCGTCGTGGAACGTCGCGCCCTTCCGCAGGACAAAGCGCCACGTGAGGCCGTCCTCGCTCGACGACCAGGACGATGCCAGACCACCGATAAGCTTGCCCGCGGGATCGACGGAGACGAGCGTCTCCGCCACCTGCATCCGACTGAAGACATAGCCCGACTGGGCCGGGTCGATACCCGCGATCTCCCAAGGGCCGACGACCTTGAGCGGCCTTGCCTGTACCGCTGTCGCCGTCACCGCTAACGTCGCGAGGGCGCAGATCACCCCAGATTTCAGGACCATTGGCCGCTTCCCATATGCAATGTTATAGAGTTGCATATCCAGATTGGAGCTCGGCCGCAAGCATTCCCTCCGCGCAATCGCAGTCGGATGGGTTCAAGTCGACCACGGCCTGGTGAGACCTTACGCAAGGCTGCTCTATGTGAATGAGGTATAAACCTCGCCGGCGAGCGCTTTAGGCCGAACAGCATCAAAGGATCTCGCGAAGCCTAACTCAGCCCGAGACCTCAAATATAAGAATTCTATCCGTATATTAAGGCATTATTTCCCATGACAGCCCTTGGCGATAGGAAAGAAAGGGCCTTCCCGTCGGCTCCTGCCGCACCTGTCGGCGCTGGCCGAGCCGCCTGAAGATGACCCAGGTCTTTCGCTGTCAAACCATCGCCGTCACAGGATCGATCCAACGCGCTTCCGGACATGTCGGAAGCCTAACGCCACCATCGAATGGGCTTACACCAGAAACACATCCGATGGTGGCCGAGGTCCCTCAGCGGAAGAGTGCGAGGGATTTCGTCAGCGTGATCCACACGCCCCAGGCGAGAGGCAGGCCGACCACGGCCCAGGCGAGCAGCGCCGGCCCGGAGAGCCCGCCCTTGCCGATGCCATAGGAGCCGTACTGGGCCGCCGCGCTTGTGCTCTTGGCCTGCAGGGCGGCGACCTCAGCGTCCTTCATGAACCATTTCGCCGCCACCGGCCGCACCAGCAGGTTGGCGATGAAGCCTGCCACCAGCATGCCGGCGAGGATATACATGGTCCGGTCGTAGACCTGCGCGCGCGGCACCCCCGCGCTGATCTGCGCCTCGCGGATGTAGTTGACGACCACCGGCCCGACGATACCCGCCGTCGACCACGCGGTCAGCAGGCGACCATGGATCGCGCCGACGAACTGCGTGCCGAACATGTCGGCCAAATAGGCCGGCACCGTCGCAAATCCGCCGCCGTACATCGACAGGATGATGCAGAAGAAGGCGACGAACAGCGCCAGCGAGCCGATGCTGGCGGCCCAGGGCGACAGACCGTAAAGCACGATGCCGAGCCCGAAGAAGGTGCTAAAGGTCAGCTTGCGCCCGAGCTTGTCCGACATCGAGGCCCAGAAGAACCGTCCGCCGATGTTGAACAGGGAGAGCAGCCCGACGAAGGCAGCGGCGATCGTCGCCACCAGCTGCCGCTGTTCGGGATCCAGCGCAGCGAAGGCGATCTCCGGCCTGCCGATCAGCTTGCCGGCGAAAATCTCCTGCAGCATCGGCGAGGCCATGCCGAGCACGCCGATACCCGCCGAGACGTTGAGGCAGAGCACCGCCCAGATCAGCCAGAACTGCGGCGTCTTGTGCGCATTCTCCAGAGCGACATGGCCCGAGGTGATCATGGCGTTCTGCGTCGCAGGCGGGGTCCAGCCCTCCGGGCGCCAGTTCGCGGGCGGGATGCGGTAGCCGAAGGCGCCCGCCATCATGAATGCGAAATAGATCCCGGCCATGACCACGAAGGTCTGCCAGACGCCGACCGAGGTCGGGGTCTTGAAATAGTTCATCAGGATGTCGGCGAGCGGCGAGCCGATCATTGCGCCGCCGCCGAAGCCCATGATCGCCATGCCGGTCGCCATGCCGCGCCGGTCCGGGAACCATTTGATCAAGGTCGAGACCGGCGAGATATAGCCGATGCCGAGACCGATGCCACCGATGACGCCGGAGCCGACCCAGAGCATCCAGAGCTGATGGATGTAGACACCAAGCGCCGAGATCAGCAAGCCGCCGCACCAACATAAAGCCGAAACGAAGCCGGCGCGGCGCGGACCGACGCGCTCGAGCCAGCCGCCCCAGATCGCAGCCGAGGAGCCCAGCAGCACGAAGAACAGCGTGAACATCCAGCCGAGATCGGCGACCTTCCAGTCGCAGCTCGTGGTGAAGAGCGCACCGAGCGTGCCCATATCCGGGCAGGCAACCGGCTTGCCGATGCCGATAGCCTGGCTCAGCGGCAGCCAGAACACACTGAAACCATAGGCCATGCCGATGCAGAGATGGATGCACAAGGCAGCGGGAGGGACCAGCCAGCGGTTGAAGCCCGCATTGGCGACAATCCGTTCCCGGTCGAACAGCCCCTGAACCTCGCCACTGCCTGGAGCAAAAGCACTGTCGGTCATGAAAATCCCTCCCGGATAGACTTGCTATGATGTTGGGTAGATCTTGCCGGACACGGCCCGGTGGTAGGCGACGCCGATCAACACGATCGCAAGGGTTCCGACGAGCACAGGCACGGCCAGGAAGCTCCAGGAGGCCGAAGCGAGGATGACGACGATTGGATCACCACCAGCCGGGGGATGGACGGTTTTCGTCAGGATCATGCCGGCGATGGCGAGCGCGACGCCGAGCGCGAAGCCCAGAGGCGTGGCGCCGACGAGCATCCATGCGATGAGGCCGGCGGTGGTCGCGACAAGGTGGCCTCCGATGACGTTGCGCGGTTGCGCCAGAGGGCTTTGCGGCAAGGCGAAGACGAGCACGCAGCTTGCCCCGAATGGTGCAATCAGAAGCGGGGCCTCGGCCTTCGCGCTGAGCCAGGCGAGCAGGAAGACCGTCACGAAGCCACCGCCGGCAGACACCAGGGCCTCGAGAAGGTTCTTCGGCGAAAACACGGCGCGCAGGCGCCCGGCTCCGGGCCCAGGACCGGACGTTTCGGCCGTTTCATGCGAGGACATCCCATCGCCCCTCATCGATCAGGGAGACGAAAGCGCCACCGCGGAAGCGGCGGCGCCATGGTGAGGGTCAGAGCTTCTTGTACTTTGCCGCTTCCTCGGAGCCGCCGGTCGCGTTTCCCTTCGAATAGGAATGCGCCCCGGTGCCGGCGAGTGCGCCGCCCTGGACGATCAGATACTCATCGCGGATCGGCCGCCCCTCGAAATAGCATTCGAGGATCTCGCGGACGCCAGCGGCATAACGCGCCTGTGCCGAGAGGGAGGTGCCGGAGATATGCGGCGTCATGCCATGATGCGGCATGGTCCGCCACGGATGATCCTGCGGCGCCGGCTGCGGGAACCAGACGTCGCCGGCATAGCCTGCCAGTTGCCCGGATTCCAGCGCGCGCGCGACGGCGTCGCGGTCGCAAAGCTTGCCGCGGGCTGTGTTGACCAGATAGGCACCACTCTTGAACAGCTTGAGCGTGTCGTCATTGATCATGTGCTCCGTCTCCGGATGGAGCGGGCAGTTGAGCGTGACCACATCGCAGGCCCCGTAGAGCTCCTCGCGTGTGGCATGCCAAGTCAGGCCGAGCTCCTTCTCGACCGATTCGGGCAAGCGGTGACGGTCGTTGTAGTGGAGATGGACATCGAAAGGCTTCAGACGGCGCAGAACTGCGAGGCCGATGCGGCCAGCCGCTACGGTGCCGACATGCATGCCCTCGACGTCATACGAGCGCGCCACGCAATCAGCGATGTTCCAGCCGCCCTTCACAACCCACTGGTAGGACGGGATGTAGTTGCGCACAAGGCCGAGGATCATCATCACCACATGCTCGGCGACGCTGATTGAGTTGCAGTAGGTCACTTCGGCGACGGTGACACCGCCATCGATCGCGGCCTGCAGGTCGACATGGTCGGAGCCGATGCCGGCCGTCAGCGCAAGCTTCAGATTCCTGGCCTTGGCGACGCGCTCGGCGGTGAGATAAGCCGGCCAGAAGGGCTGCGAGATCACGACCTCGGCATCAGCCAGATGCTGCTCCAGCACGGAATCCGGGCCATCCTTCGATGAGGTCACGATGAACTCATGCCCGCGCGATTCCAGATATCTGCGCAGGCCGAGCTCACCCGAGACCGAGCCGAGGAGCGTGCCTGGCTTGAAATCGATTGCCTTTGGCGTCGGCAGCGTCTGGCCGTCTGGATAGTGCTCGATCTTCGGCAGATCGTCGCGCGCATAGGATTTGGGATAGCCCTCAACCGGGTCATCGTAAAGAACGCATACGACCTTAGCCATTGTGGTCTCCTTGAAATCGGGACAAGAGGAGACGCCGTCCAGCCATTGCAGAAATGGTCGTTAGTATGCGACAACAATTCATCTTATCAAATGGTAGCGATAATTTGGAATTGAATGTCTTTTACCTAGCGTTTCCTCTACCTGGCGCTTCCTCGCTCGAGATTAGACGCGGGCCGCATTTTCCGATTGTTCCGCCTCGGGCATCGTGAATTTTGCGTGGCCGATTTGAGAAATCCAATGAAAGTTTTGGAATGGTTGATAGGCGTCGTCTATGACAAGTGGCTGATGCCTTGGCGCAGGCGGATTTCGAAATCGGCGTTCCGGAGACAGTCGAGCAGGGCTTCGGCCATGGGAGAGGCAGGTTCCCGCTGCGACAGCACCAGGCCCATTAACTGCTCTTGCCGCGGTTCGATGAGGTCGACGGCGAAAAGGTCCGGCGTTCCGCCGAAGACGTAGAGAAACGTATCCGGTACGATGCTGGCCCAGTCTCCGTGCCGGAGGAGCGCACAGAGGGCCAGGAAGGAATTGCTGGTCACAACCGGCGTGACGGCAATGCCGGCCGCCTGGGCCAGTCGATTGATGATACGCCGATTCTGCATGTCCTCGCTCAACAGGCAGAGGCGCTCCCCTGCCGCTTCCCGCCAGGTTACCGAAGCGCGTGCGCTGAAGGCATGATCGCGCTTGGCGATGAAGACGAACCGTTCATGATATAGGGGCAGGCATCGCACGCGCTCGAGCGGCTCGTTCTCCAGATAGGTGATGCCACCATCGATCTCGAATGCGTCCAGCGCAAGCGCGATCGCACGGGATGTCAGCGAGATGATCTCTACATGCGCGCGCGGATAAGCGGTCGTAAAAAACTCCGTGACGAGTGCCACCGAAGGCATTGCTGCGGGAATGACCCCGAGCCTCAACGTTCCGACCAGCGCCTTCCTATCGCCGGTCAGATCCTGGAGCAGGCTGTCATAGTCGGCGAGGATTTGCCGCCCCCAGATGAGAACGCGCGCTCCTTCCGAGGTGAGGCCTGCGAAACGCTTTCCACGGACGACAAGTTGCACTTGCAGTTCCTCTTCCAGCTTTCGGATGGCCGCAGACAAGGTCGGCTGCGCGATGTTGCAGGCCTCGGCAGCCCTGGCGAAATGCCGTTCCCGCGCGAGAGAGACAAAATAATACAACTGCCGGATCAGCATGGAGCTCCCCCCCCATTTCGTTATGCTTCAATCGATACAACGATGAAACAGTGGATGTCGATGACGGATCGCGCGCGACGGCCGCAGCGGGACCACCCGCGCAATCGATGTCATGCCAACTGGACCTGGTTGCCCTTCCCTTCTCAGACGCGGTGTCGACCGCGCGGCGGCTGGACCTGATGAGCGAACCGCTCTCTCAGGACAGCGTCCTTTGGGCCGATCTTACGGGTTAGGGTTCCTGCCGGTCCGTCGCAGATGCAGCCGGCGCGGCAGGCACCGCCATCATCCGCCACCGATCTGCGCGATCACCCCGTTCAGCCGAAATGCCGCGGCCCAAGGCTGCGGTCGCGTTCGCCGGCGCAGCGATGATCGAGGCCACGAAGGCGCTGACGCAACCGATCGTCTTCGTGCTGGCCGTCAACGACCACTCGATCGCCCCATTCATCTCCATCCTATGAATGGGTTCTGCCCTAGAAGTACCCGTCAAGAAACGTCGCCGCACCATCTGTCAGGCCAACGATCTTGTTGGTCGCTTGGCGATAGAGCTTGAAGTTCAGTTCGGTCTCCGGCCGACCGTCCTCCCAGTCGGAGAAACTGACAAGCTGGCGGCGCCCGAGAGGACGCAGGACGGCGGCTGAGCGACGGATAACAACGCTCACGCGCGGAGTCTGCCGAGCGATGCCTGGCAGGCGCGGCAGCAGAGCGGCCGAGACGGCGGTGCCGCGTGCGATCAGCCCCTTTCCGCCCTCATGTTCGCTGGCGAATACATACACGGTATCTCCGGCGGCGATGTACTTGCCACCATACATCGTCTTCTGCGCGGTGAACATGAAGCTGGTGGCGCGAGGGTCGGCAATCTCGGCTTTGACGGCGAATGGCATGCCCGCATCCCTTCTGCGATCATCGCCAGCGAAGCGGAAAAAGTGAGGCCTGTCGAGCCACATGCTGAATCCGAACAACGGCGCAACAGGTTATAAAAACCCAACGACCGGACAATCTGACTGAATTGATGACACAACAAAAGAGGTGTTACATATTGGTGAAGAAGGATTCAAATACTGACATTGTCAGCGTCTATGTACGGCTCCTCGGAGAGGGAACAGATGTATGGCGGCCTGTATATGCTGCTCACGTCTCTAACGGAGTGTATAGAATATTAGACGATAATATATATGATCGAGATAGTGAGCAATGGGAATTCCATCCCGGAGACTTAGTCACAACCGAGGTAAGGGTCCTTTGCAACACCGATTGCATTGTTGCGGTAGGGCGTTTGACTATCTGACGGCCCATCGTCGCAGTTCGTGCACGAAACTGAGTAGATTGATAAGCCCGTCCAACCCTTCACCGCGCAGATGTATAATGCCTTACTCGGGCGGGCGCCGGAGCCGAACGGCTATGCCTGGTGGGTCTCGCTTTATTCCAGCATGACCGAGACGGCCTTCGTCAATCCCTGGGCGGCCATGGTCGAGGCAAGGGCCCTCAACCCCTGGCTCGACGGCCCGCGACTAATGATCGTCTGTGGTGATTATCCGATACGATGAACTGCTGAATTGTCGATCCTAGTGGTTCGACTCCGACATTTGCATCCGCCTGATACGGGCCTCGGAGCAAATGTCGGAGTCACAAGAACCACTAGCAAGTTATTGGTTCTATTGGAGCTTTTGAATTTGACATTTGATCTGGAGACTGACGTGAGGCGGGACTCAAATGTCAAATTCGCTCCACTAGCCTTCTCATGTTGCGCCAAATTTTTATTGGGCCAAAAAGTGAAGAACGTGACAATATGCCAATTAACGATCCGCGCTTCCTGGGAGTCTTCCCATGCCGTTAGGTGTCCAGCCTTCGATAATTCGGCTCTCTGTCGCACCTGGACAGACCCTCGTGCAGGACTTCGTCGTAGTGGGCCGGCTTCCCTCTGGGCCGATATCGGCAACCATTCGCGGCGGAGACGGCGCCTTTCGCCTCAGGGCGTTCGTTGCGTCAATGAGGGTGGAAGAGGATACGTCCAGCCCCTATTCGAACCCGTGGGGAGGATCCCAGGGTGAAACGCCTCACCTGGACGAGAATGCTGTGCCCGTCACGTTTGTCGAGATGGGAAGAGCTCGTGATGGTGAGCCCCTTGAAGTTCAACCAGGCTGGCATATTGCCGGCGATATCGAATTCGAGAGGCCCGCCACCACCCCAACATCGATGCTTTCCGGGACACTCGTCATCGAAGGACTGACGTCCGGAACTGAAGAAATTCCGCTCTTACTGGTTGATGGTATCAATCTCGATTTCCCGGATGGCGAGATCAAACTGCATAAGGGGATCTGGACACCTGTGCGCATCCGCGTGGAATTGCCGGGCGCGCCGGATACGAGTTTGAAACTTGAAGTGACCCATGGGCCCCTTTATGGCGCCGCCACAATGATCCACGTCCCTCGTGGACAAGCCGCGCTCGCAACGATCCAGATGATGGCAATCGGGAGTGTTGCACTGGGCGCGCTATCAGCAGAATTGACTGTCACCGGACACAGTCAAACCGGAAATTACATTCCTTTTTCCGTAGAAGTCTTACCTCCTCCCCCGCCACCGCCATCTCTGGACAAATCACAAGCTATTGCGGAGATACATGCCGCTTATCTCCGATCTGGCGGCGCGACCGGAGTATTTGGTTACCCAACCAGCCCAGTCCAATTCGGGCACAACAGCGCAAAGCGATTTTATCGAGGCGGCCACATCGAAGCGCGTCTTCACGAAATATCCGGCCTCCTTGTTAAACAATATCCGACCAAGCGCGTTGTCGTCACTTTGGTTGGCATCAAATGCGTAAAGGAATCCGACCACGATCAGTTAACCGACACCGATGAACCGTACTTTGTGATCACGCTCATCAATGGTGGGGATCCTATCACCAAGAAGCTTGGGCCGTTCCAGAACGTCCGTTCGGGGCTCGAGTTCGGCGGTGGAGATAACTTCCGTATTGAGCATCTCAATCCAAACCCGCTGTCAATCAAAGTGGATGCGTTCGAAAACGATCATGGCGATCCTGACGAAACGGCCCGAAAGCTCCAGGAAAAGATGGTAGAACTCGCGCGCGCCGCGCAAGCTCTGGCCGGTGCGTCTGGGGCCGATGCCGCTGACGGCCCCGGTATCGGACCGATGGCAACGGCCGGAGCGGTTGGCGCAGTGGCCGGCCCCCTCGGTTCGCTCGCCGCTGTTGGCATCGTGGCGGCTTTGCACCTTGGTGATGATTACATCGGTCAAAGCTCACAGACGCTCTTTCGCCGCCCCGAGCTGAGCGGGGCGGATCCTGATGTGATAGGCCAGTTTAAAGGTCAACCTTACAACGTACTGATCGACGTGGATGGCGGCTCTGAGGGAATCTACAATCTGTTCTTCGACGTCACCACGCGCGAAGTGCCGCCTGAGTACACGCCAACGGCTTAGAACGACTTCTGCGTATGCGATCAGCGGAAGCAACGTCGCATACCCACCGTGGTGAGGACGATGGCTTAACGGGGAGTGCAACGGGCTGTCAAGGATGGCCTGCTGACCTCCCGCCGTCGATATTCGCCAATCGGGCCCAGCCCCGGCGCGTTGATCCGCATCGACGGCATCCGCCGACACCTCACCGGTGATGGACGCGCCTCAAGCGACAGTGGTGGCATCGGCCTGGCGGTCGTGCAGGTCGCGATCGACAATGCCTCGCATATCGCCTTCTCGCAGATCCTGCCCACGAGAAAGCCGACGGCGCCATAGCCCGCCTCTGACCCGCATTGCCTCTTATGCCAGTCTCGCTTCACGGTCGTCCGCGTCAGGACCGGCAATGGCATCTGCTACAAAGCCCATGCCTTCCGGGAGCCAGGCTTGAAGCACACCCGAACTCGGCCTCGCAGCGGCATGGCGGGCGCAAGCTGCGCTTGGAACACGTCGCAACCCGATCCAGCGCGGACGGCAACGCGAAAAAGGTCCAGTTATAGGCGGGCCAAATAGGGGCAGCGTCAATGGAGCAAAACTGGCGTATTCAGTTGAATTCGACGTCTAAGGATGGCTGCCTCCAATATATATCGTGCACTCAAAAAATTGAACTCGCTCAAACTCGAAATACAATTCCTTTGCGAGCTTTATATTTTTCCTTGTCCACCGACGAGGTGCACCAAACCGAACCGCTATGCCTACGTTGAGAAGCAGGCCTCTTCGGCGGGTGAGAGGCACCTCCCCATGCATTCTATGGAGATACGACCATGACAGTCCAGACCAGAGCGGCAATCTGCATTCTCGCATTGCTGATAAACGTTCCTGCCTTCGCAGCCAGCCCAAATCGCCAGGATCCGGGCGGATACTCGCCATACGCAACAGAGCCAAGCCGCGCCGGCGGACCTGCCGATCTTTACTATAGCACCAGGGGCGATGTCTCCGGCAGACACATTGCAGAACGTGACCGTCGCCTCTGCAAGGAAAATTATCCGACCTACGATGACCGCACTGGTACGTTCGTGGCTGCAGACGGCCTGACCTATCGCTGCCAGTAGGTGTCGTGAACGCAGTGAATGAGGAAGGCCCTGTCGATGCCTCCCTCATTCCGATCACAACAGAGACCGGTGACATTCAGTCTACCCGTGCACGTGGAAATTCATGAATTTCCAGCCACGCGCCGGTTGCTTTACTCATGCGGACAGCATCAGAGCGTTCAGAGCCGATTATTTGAATGTCAACATAAACACCGGCTCCTGATCTTGACCGCCTATACCGGCGATCCCTGTTCGAACACCCTGTCCGCGCTCCCGTCGAAGGTTCCTCCCTTCGGGGCCGTCGGCGGACTGGCCGCGGGCAGCGCCACCGACCCGCGGGCATTCCGCCGGGTCCTCGGCCCGCTTTGGGCCACCATCTGCGGCATCGCTGTCGGAGCAGTGCTCCGGGCGGGCGCGATCGGCGTGATCGCCGGCTGGAAATCGGCACGGATCTCACTCTACGCCCCGCAGAGATACATATAGGGCATTTCATTATTGCCGACTCAAGCCGATTTGCGATCCTAGGTATTGGCTCCGGCTGGTTTAAAAAAGGATCATGACGAATATGGCTATGACTTGTCTGACTCACAGCGCCGTCTCGATCGTCTCCATCAGTCCTTGGAGGCTATCCGATACAGGATCCCACGTCTTAATCCGCCTCCGGCCGGCAAGCTGCCAATTATGATCGGCAACGGCGGCGACCGGAAACCACCCGAGATGGTCGCGCGCCACGCCGACATTTGGATGGATTTCAAGACTCCTGAGACAGTGAGAGCCTACAATCGAGAACTGAATTCCGCTTGCGGGCTTATCGGGCGAGATCCACAGTCTATCGAACGGGGATCGCAGTTTCTCCAAACGATCTCCCAAAAACTCCGGAGTTTCTTGATGCGGGATGCACTCTGTTCATGGTGCGCGTAGCGGGCCCCAGATTCGACCTATCCTTTTTAAAGGAATGGACTGGTTGGCGGGATGCGTTTAATGGGTTGACAGCCTGTAGGCCATGACGCGCCCGGCGCGTTCTCTGCATCCTGTCTGAGCTAGGCGGGATGCGATAGAAGCTGGTCGTTATTCTTGGAGCGACACACGCGCTCGCTGTGAGCGGCCTAACGCGGCCAGCATATCGCGCAGGGCCACGTCCCCACATTCCGGGCTGTGCAGCCGATCTTAGCTGAAGTATGGAAGGTTCCGCTCCTTCGCGACACGGACCCACGCGGGCACGAAAGGGATGATCTTATCTTGTGAAGGCACCATGATCTCAATGAAGCTTGCGCCTTCATAGCTGATCGCTTCCGCGAGAACCCCGCGAATGTCGTCCTCGGAGGAAATACGTGCGGTCCGGAATCCGAAGCCCTCCGCCACCTTCATATAATCGACAGCACCGAAATCCGTCGCCCACGATGCATCCACGTTATCGAGAAGCACCGCTTCTCCACGAATCCAGCCGTAAGTATCGTTGCGGGTCAATATGACGGTGACATTCTTTCCGCTGCGCCGGATTGTCTCGAAATCGCCCAATACGAAAGCCAGAGACCCGTCCCCGGTAAAGGATATGATGGGGCCGTCATTCGCGAACGACGCGCCGATCCCGGCCGGGACGGCGTAGCCCAGAGCCCCCATCGAATAATTGGTGAGGTAGCGCCGGCCTGCTTTCCGCATCGTCAGCAACGCGGATGGAAATATCGCGCTGACTCCAGGCTCCGCTGTGACGATTGCGTTATCCGGCAGCATCTCGTCCAGAGCCTGTGTCAATTTTACAGGAGAGACAACGCCCTTCGGCATCGGGATGTTGGAATTGAACACCTTGTCGAGAGCCGCGCGTTTAATCGGGTTGAGATCAACTGGCGTGCGATCGAGCCTCGGGTGCTCCGCCTTTATAAGCTCCACCATATACGCGAGGCTCGCGCGCGCATCCCCGACAAGAGCGACTTGCACGGGAAAGTTGTTTCCAACATGCGCTTCGGCAATGTCGAGATGCAAGAAAGCCTTGCTGGTGGGATCACCATAGAGCTTCCAGTGATCGGTGCTGCTGGAGTCGGTATTCGTCCCAACGAAAAACACGGCATCCGTGTCCTTCACATAGTCATTCGCATAGTCCATCCCGCCACGCGCGCCGATAACCCGCAAGGCAAGTGGATGATCTTCGGGTATCGTGCCCTTCCCGGGCGTCGTTGTTCCCACCGGGATCTGCAGAAGCTCAGCGAGTTCCTGGATGACCTCGGAAGCCTTCGAGATCAGGGCACCCTGGCCGCAAATGATGACTGCCTTTTTGGACGCGAGCAGCAGGCCGATCGCCTTGCGGATCTTGGCGTGATCAGCAACGGGGCGATGGGCTGGATAGACCTGATAGTCCGGTTCTGCATAGAGATCCGTGATTTCCGCGGTCTCGTGAAACACGTTGATCGGAACGCGGATGTGGACCGGAGCAGGCCGGCCCGAGGTCGCCACACGGAAGGCACGCCGCAGCAGGAAAGGAATCTCTTTCACGTTGGTGATGTAGAACGATTCCTTGCAGATGCTGGCATACAGAGCCGTTTGATCGACTCCCGTTAGACCATGCTTCTTGTCCTGATTGATCGGAATGTCCGAGCTGAAGTAAATAACAGGAACCGAGCTCAAAAAGGCCTCGGTAATGCCCGGTGTGCAATGTGTAACGCCGGGGCTCGGCGCCTCGAGGACGCAAGGGCGGCCGGTAACTTTAGCGTAAGCCTCGGCGGCAAAGGACGCTGTGCGCTCGTCGCGCGTGAGGACATACTCAATATTTGAAGTGGTCCGCCATTCCTTGTACCAGCCGATCGTTGTCTCTCCGGGGAGGCCGAAGACATGCTGCACGCCATGAAGCTCCAGCATTTTCAGGATTGCCTGTGCGCCATTCATGATCGCCGGTATGCCGTTTGCGTCCGCCAAGGGAGCCACTCCTAAATCTCTGCAAGCCTGCTCGGATGCTAATTTGCATACAAACATATATGTATACGAACCTCAGTTCAAACGCTATTTTGCAGCTTTCCTCCGGGGTCGGCAACGGGTTAAACCTGGTCAGAATCCTCGGATACGCGTGAGCGCGGTCCGTTGGGCCGGACCGGTGACCGCGCACGCGTGAAGAATGATAATGGCGATTCAGTCTCAATTTAACCTCCATTATCAAGAGGTCTTGCGAGCAGCCGACGACCTCGGACGGGTTTGGATTCCCGCTGTCGGAGATCCGAACTGCAGTCGCCTTCCCGGCCGGCCTGCTGCTCAAGAAATGGAAGAGATTGTCCAGTGCTGCGGGAATTCACCCTTGCCCACAGCATCCGCAAGATCAACGATCGCAGATCCTGATCAGGCGTTTGCGCCTTGACGAGCGCACGCCTGTTCGACGCCGGAACGAAAAGCGGTGAGCGCGGCGCAAGGTTCAATAGCACGTTCTCCCTCAGTAGAGCTTTGTCATGATGATATGCAGCGCATGCTCGACATGCGCGATGGCAATTTTACGCGCCCGGTCGCTGTCATGTTTCTGTATGGCGCGGGCAAGCTCTTCATGCTGCTGACCCGATTCATGTAGCTCATCGCCGGAATAAAGGGAGGCGACATGCTGGTTGAAATGGAAAATGCTATTCCGCTCGATCATTTGCGTCAGGCGATCATTTGTCGCTGCGTTAATGATGAGATTATGGAAGTGTTCGTTGTTCGCAACACGTTCCGCGCGATTCTCGGCTTGGCTGAACAGCGTGCTGCGCCCCGCTGAAAGAATTGCCAAGACCTGCTCGTGGCTGGCCTTGCGCGCGGCCAAGGCCGCCGCCTCGCCTTCGAGCGCAGTGCGGACCTCGTACATCTCGCAGACTTCAAGCTTGGTATGTTCGTGGACGACCCAGCGACGACGTTGCGATCGGACCAGGCCGTCCACCGCCAGGCGTTGAAGGCTTTCCCGGATGGGCATGCGGCTGACCTTCATCCTGTCAGCCAGCTCAACTTCGACAAGCGGTTGATTGGGACGCAGTGTCCCATCCAGAATCTCGCGGCGGAGCCGGGAATAGACAACCTTGACGAGCGTCTCGCCCGAGGATCCACCGGACGTATCAGCAAGCACCGTCATCTCTCTAACCTTCATGAAACCGCATCTATCTGAATGCTGAGCGAAAGCCCACCCTAGACCGCTCCTGTTTGAATACAAGATCGTATTCTCGAGGTCTATGGGCCCGCACGGCAAAAGAATGTGGAAGGGTCTTGTGCCCATTTTGGATATGAATTAGCATACAAAAAAAGACAGCAGGAGTCGAACCGGACATGAGTTCCCTCCATGCTGGCATTGATGTCGGCGGAAAATTCGCCGATTCCGTGTTTATTCGAAGCGAACGCGAGGTCACTAACCTCAAGGGCCCATCGACGCCGAGCGATCCGGCCGCTGCAATTCCCGAGAGGCTTCAGAAGGTTGTTGGTAAAGAGGATGAAATTCGGCATTTCTCCCAAGACACGACACTGGCAGTGAATCCGTTAGCTCAGCGGAACGTCGCGCGAACGGGTCTTCTGGTTACGCGCGGATTTCGCGATATTCTCGAAATCGGCCGCCGACGACTTTCTGATCCCAATAACTATTCCTTTGCGAGGGCCGAGCCGTCCGTTTCGCGCCGCGATGTCCGCGAGATTTCGGAGCGGCTCGACGCGCAGGGTGACGTGCTGGAGCCAATGGATGAGGCCGACGGGGGCTTTCGGTAACCGGTGGTCCGTTCTTCACCCGCTCGACGCTGACATAACAGAAGGGGCTGGCAGGACCCGCCCGGTCCTGGTGGGCTTCACCGGCGGCAAACCGAGTGCGTCGCCCGTGCCGAATTCGATGACATCGCCGCCGTCACGTTGAACGTTTCATGCATCGTCGAGCACCAACAGAACAGGCTCTAGTGGAGCGAATTTGACATGTGAGTCCCGCTCGACATCAAGCTCCAGATCAAATGTCAAATTCAAAAGCTCCACTAGAACCAATAACTTGCTGGTGGTTCTCTTGACTCCGACATTGGCTCCGAGGCCCGTATCAGGCGGATGCAAATGTCGGAGCAGAACCACTAGTGGTTCGTTTCCAACATTTGCATCCCATTTGTATCGGCCACGAGGGCAAATGTTGGAAACAGGAGAACCACTAGGAAGTTTATGATTCGCGTGGAATTTTCGAATTTGACATTCGGTCTCGAGGCCGACATCGAGCGGGTACCGAATGTCAAATTCATTCCACTAGCCTCAAGCGTATTGCGCAACGCCATCGCCGAGCGACCAATTCTCTTTGGCCACTTCGACAAGATTGACGAACACGTCCTGTGGTCGAATGCCAGGGTTCTCACCCAGCAACTCCACAATCCGCCGGAACAGCAGCTTCTTTTGCTCTACGGTCCGGGTATTGTTCGCGGTGATCTGGACGTAAACCAGGTCATCGCTCCGATCGACTGCGAGATAAGACGCGCTGTAGCGGAAATTCACGGCGTCATGCTCAGTAATTGTCATGAATTGATCGTCTTCCGGCACATTGAACGTTTCATGCATCGCGCGGTATAGGCCATCGAAGATGGCCTGGCGGTACATCTCCGGCTTTCCGACGCGCAATGAGATATGAACGAGCGGCATCATAGGTCCTTTCCATTTGCCTTCGCTTGACAATAATCACGGGAGGAGCATTTTCATATGGCATGGATCTGGATATCAAAGATTGCGATTGTAAATGATGGACCAGCCCCTCGACCTTGATGCGGTTCGGGCCTTCGTGCGCATTGCCGAGCTCGGGAGCTTCACGCACGCTGCCGAAGCCATGGGGGCGACGCAAGGAGCGGTCAGCCTGAAGCTGAAGCGTCTCGAAAAGAGGCTCGGGTGCCGCCTCTTCGAACGAACGCCGCGGTATGTGCAACTGTCGCCTCGCGGCGCCGCCTTCCTTGATCCCGCCCGTGAATTGCTGGGGGTGCATGATCGAGCTCTCGCCTCGCTTGTGCGGGAGCGTCAGCGCATCGCTATTGGCATCAGCGACCATGTGGCGGGACCTGAGCTTCCTGCGCTGATTGCCCGGATGAACGCACAAGATCCGCAACTGGCGATCGAAATCCGGATCGGCTCATCGGATGATCTGCTTCAGCGCTTCGACCGCCGAGAATTCGACACGGTGATCGTCCGCTTGCAAGCACGGCGCAGCGACGGCGAGTTTCTGACTGAAGAACAATTTGGCTGGTTCGCGTCGCCAAGCTGGCAACAGCGGGCGGACGAACCTTTGCCAATTGCGACCATGGCCGAGCCCTGTGGGGTGCGGGCACTGGCCGGGCAGCTTCTCGACGCGGCAGGCGTGCCGTGGACAGAGATTTTCGTTGGCGGCGGCGTGACGGCGGTGGCGGCAGCCGTCACGGCCGGGCTAGGCGTCGCTGCGTTGTCTCCACGCATGGTGCCGTTTGGCGCTGTCGACGTCGGCCCAAGGCTCAGGCTCCCAACCCTGCCTCGTCTACCAATATTCCTGCATACCAGGATCAGGGACGGACGACCGCGCGACGCGCTCGCGGCACTTTCGGCCGCCTTCAGGAGCGCGGCGCGAGGCTGAAGCGTCCGACACGAACGAGGAACCGCGGCGATCATGAGCCTGGGCGAGGAAGTGGCCTGAGCACAAGGCCGCTGGCCAACGGCTTCCCCGAGTGAGCGGATACGTGACGTGAGGCTTCCTTCATGGGCCTGCAGCGAAGGCCCTGGCACCCGACTCCCGATCAGAGGCACGAAGGCATGCTGTTGGATTGTGAAGCCGTTTTGGCGCTGGCCAGGTCTAGGTCTAGAGCATTTTCGCGTTTCTCCGAATCGCGAAAATGCTCCATGTCTTTGTTTTAGCGCATTTTCTTCACGCGAACCGGTGCCCACTTCGCTCGAAAATGCTCTAAATCGGAAATCCGACGCCGAGAGGGCGTTCGGGAAGCTCGGGAAAGCTACGGCACTCAGTGACCCTGAGCTGGCGGTGCACGTCGCGACCGTGCCTCTGTTCCCTTCGACGTCATCGCATCGCGATCGAACGAGGCGGGCGCTTGGTTGCGCGCCGCCAGGAGGACGGACTGACCCACATCATTCAAGAGCGATCCGTCCCCATGTTCTGATCACTTGTCAGCGCCCTGCCTCGCCTCCGCTTCACGAAGCCTTCTGATGTCTTCGGGTGTGAGCTTCGGCCGATCGAGCACGACGGTGAGCTTGTCGATCTTGCCGGCAAACGGGAACGGGATCGAATAGTCTGCGTCGTCCACCGGCGTCCCGGCGGCGGCGCCGATGTTGAACACCGTATCCAGAGGCTTGGTCAGGGGAACGGTATTCTCCATTTTCCGGGTCGACACCACCTTTCCGTCGATCTTGAGCGTTCCGGTTCCGCCGCGGCCGACGCCGCTCACGTTGTTGAAGGCGAGCGTCGCCGCCCCGAGACCGTCGTATTGGAAGTGGAACTCGATGATGTGCTTGCCAACCGAGAGCGCCGGCCCCTGCCAACGGGTCCGGATGAGGCCCTGGTTGTTATAAGTGAAGATTGGCGCGCCCTTGACCAAGTAAAGGCCCCAGCCATAGAACCGCCCGCCTTCGTTGATGATCATCCCGCTCGCATTGTCGGGCACGTCGATCCCGGCGGTGATCGTATAGGTTGTATTGAGCAGACTTGGCATGTTCCCTTCGGGGATGTCACTAACCTTAAGGCCCGAATAGTCGAACACGGTCCGGCCGGCCGCCAAGCTCGGACGCGGCGCCACAAACCGCGTCGCCGCCGATGCGTCGAGCGGCAACACCTGATATTTGGCGAACTCGCCGAACATCAGGTCGTGCATCTCGGCCATCTTCTCCGGGTGCTGCGCAGACACGTCGGTAAACTGCGTCCAGTCGTTCTTGAGTTCGAAAAGCTCGAACTTGAACGCCGTCGCCGGATCGGCGACGGCCGCTCCGGTGAGTTCCCACGGCGCGCGGATCGGCACGGCGCTGTACATCCAGCCGTTGTTGTAGAGCCCCTGTACACCCAGCATCTCAAAATACTGAGTACTATGACGAGACGGCGCGCTGAACCCGCCGGCGCTGGAGGCGAAGGTATAGGCGAGGCTCACGCCCTCGATCGGTTTCTGCGCCACGCCGTCCACCTGGTTCGGCGCCGCAATGCCGGTAATCTCGAGCAGCGTCGGCGCGATATCCACGACATGGTGGAATTGCCACCGAATTCCACCCTTATCCTTGATCCCGGCCGGCCACGAAATCACCATCCCGTTCTTCGTGCCGCCGAAAAAGGACGGGATCTGCTTGGTCCATTTGAACGGCGTGTCAAAGGTCCAAGCCCAGGCGTAGGAATAATGCGGATAGGTCTCGTTATTGCCCCAGGCGTCATAGTACTTCATGTTCTCGGCCGCGGTCGGATGAACCCCGTTGAACGGGAGCACCTCGTTCCAGGTACCCATCGCCGAGCCTTCGGCCGAAGCGCCATTGTCGCCGCTGATATAGATGACGATCGTATTGTCGAGCTTGCCGATGTCGTCGACCGCCTGGATCACGCGGCCGATCTCGTGGTCGGCATAGGCCAGATAGGCTCCATAAACGTCCGCCTCCCGGACCAGCATCTTCTTTTCTTCGGGCGTATGCTGTTTCCAGGTCTTGATCAGGTCCTTCGGCCAGGGTGTCAGTTGCGCGTTGGCGGGAATGACGCCGAGCCTCTTCTGGTTTTCAAAGATCCGCTCGCGCACCGCCTCGAATCCATCGTCGAAGAGATGCATGGCGCTGATCTTTTTGATCCACTCCGGCGTCGGATGATGCGGCGCGTGCGTCGCGCCTGGGGCATAATAGATCATGAAAGGGAGCGACGGATCGAGATCATTGATCTGCTTCATCCAGCCGATCGCCTCGTCAGCCATGGCGGTGATGAGGTTCCAGCCTGGGTTGCCGACAAACGGGGCGATCGGGGTCGTGTTGCGGGTGAGCATCGGCTCCCACTGGCTCACGTCGCCGGCGTTGAACCCATAGAAATAATCGAAGCCCATGCCAGTCGGCCATTGATCGAACGGCCCGGCCTGGCTGGTCTGGAAGGCTGGCGTGTTATGGTTCTTGCCGAACCACGCGGTGCGATAGCCATTCCCCTTGAGGATTTTCGCGATCGTCGCGCTCTCCGGCCCCATGACGCTGTCATAGCCTGGGAAGCCAGTCGCGATTTCGGAAATAACGCCGAAGCCGACCGAGTGATGATTGCGGCCCGTCAGCAGCGCGGCCCGCGTCGGCGAGCAGAGCGAGGTCGTATGAAAATTGGCATAGCGCAGGCCATTGGCGGCGAGACGGTCAAGCGTGGGCGTCGGGATGACGCCGCCGAAGGTCGATGGCGCGCCGAAACCGACGTCGTCGGTCATGATCAAGACGATGTTCGGCGCCCCTTTCGGCGGCACGATGCGCGGCTGCCACCAGCTCTTCGATTGCAGGGCGTTGAGTTTGATCTCGCCTCCGAACGGCAGCTCAGGGGCCGGCAATATGTCGCCGGGTATCGTGCGGATCGCCGACGGCGAGCCGGGCTCGCCCAAGGACTCGCTGCCTTGCGCAACCCGCGGACTCGCCGGCGCTGATGTTGCCGTCGGTGCCTGCGCCTCGGCCCCCGTGCGGAACCCGACGGCGCCAAGAGCGCTGAGAAGCGCGCTCTTGGCTGTGGACATGAACAATTGCCGCCTGTTCATTTTGAACATCGCGCCCTCCACTTGATCGCGCTTTGAAGAAAATCGTCACCCCGCCCTGCGCTCGCGCGTCAAGACCTCCGCTCCGCGCCTTGTCCGCCCGCTTGCAGGCCCATGATCTCATCGGCGAAGCGCCCCCTGCGGACGAGGTCCGCCATGATCCGCATCGGTTTGTCGATGTGCTGGTAGAAGGCCTTGTATCCCTCGCAGAGATAGTTGAGGCCCTCCTCGCCTGTCGGCGCAGTGATGAAGCGATTGCGCGGGCATTCGCCATAACAGGCGAAGAGCACCGGGCACCCACGGCAATATTGAGGGAGCGTGGCGTATTTCGCCTCGCCGAAGCGGCGCTGCTTCTCGGAGAGCACGAGCTCGCCAAGCGGGGTCTGGCGGACATTGCCCAGTCGGTGGTCCGGCTCCACGTAATGGTCGCAGGAATAGACGTCGCCATTGTGCTCCATGACGAGCGAGGCGCCGCAGGTTGGCGAGACGATGCAGGAATTGTACTGTCCGAGCCAGCTGCCGAGCGCGACGTCAAAGGTGACGACGAACGCCTTGCCGACGTCCCGCTTCACCCATTCGTCGAAAATCGCGATCAGAAACTTGCCGAATTGGTCGGCCTTCACCGACCTGTTCGTGACCAGATTTCCAGTTTGGGCATAAAGTGGTCGATCCGATCCCTTGGGGCCGCCCCAGCCGCGATTGGCGAGGGCAATCGTCTCGGGCGTCGCCCGTTCGACGATCGGGATGAGTTGGATATAGCGGGCGTCGAGTTCATCGCGGAAGAAGCGGTAGACGTCCAGCGGATGATTGGCATTGGCGGCGTGGACCGTGCAAAGGACGTTGGCGTCAACCTTGTGCTTCTGCAGGCAGTTCCAGCCGCGGATGACGTCATCGAAGCTGGCCTCGGCGCCTTTAGTCACGCGATAGGCGTCATGCAGGGCGCGCGGCCCGTCGATGCTGACCCCGACGAGATAGCCGTTCTGCTTGAAAAATTTGGCCCATTCGTCGTCGATCAGCGTGCCGTTGGTCTGGATCGTGTGCAGCACGCGCGTTCCCGGCGGGCGATATTTGTTCGCGAGCGCCACCGACCGGCGGAAAAAATCGATGCCGCGCAGCATCGGCTCGCCGCCCTGCCACGCGACCTCGACCTCCGGTCCGAAGGACGACGCCAGCAATTGCCTGATGTAAGCCTCCAGAACGTCGTCCCGCATCAGCGGGCTTTCGCGGGCCGGATAAAGTTGCTCCTTCGACAGAAAGAAGCAATACGCGCAGCTGAGATTGCAGGCCGCGCCGGCGGGCTTCGTCAGAAGGTGGTATGCGGATTTTGCGGTCATGCGGACGGC
Organism: Chelatococcus asaccharovorans; assembly: GCF_003201475.1. Classification (GTDB taxonomy): domain Bacteria; phylum Pseudomonadota; class Alphaproteobacteria; order Rhizobiales; family Beijerinckiaceae; genus Chelatococcus; species Chelatococcus asaccharovorans. The sequence continues at coordinate 104,967 of NZ_QJJK01000013.1, forward strand.
CGCAACAGAAGACCTCGTGTCGGGGTTCGCGCCGGCTTCAAACGGATGCGCCGCAACCTCGGGTCGCGACTTGCGCCGCGTTGGCGCGGGGCGAAATCGTCCGCGCGGCGCGTTCTGTCGTCCGCAAGCGCGCCAGGCGCCGAAGTGGGTCCGGTGATCATGGCGTCATCCTCCTCAGGCGCGCCGGGCGCGCAGCACGCAGATCGAGCGTCACGGGCCGATCGAGGCCTGCGGGACGGCAGATCAATCCGATCCCGAAGTCTAAGATGAAAACGCCGGGCGCCGCTTGACATTTCGTGCCAAAATCGCAGGGAATGACGCTGGTTGAGATTTTTGGGAAAGCTAATCATGCCGCAGGCCGCAGTCATTCATGCGGCGACTTTTCGCGTGGGTTCGTCTTTCGCGCTCCCCGAAGTCATTCGGTCGCTCGGTTACAGCCCCGACACCGTATTTGCTGCGGCGGGCGTCGCCCCAGGCCTTTACCGCAACCCGGAGAACCGCATCGCAGTAGAAGACCTGGGCAGGCTTTTTGCCTGCGCTGCGGAAATTACTGGCCGCCAGGATATCGGACTGCTTGTGACCAGTTCCTTCAAGCCGGGGGGACTGGGTCTTGTCGGTCTTCTCGCCGCCGAGGGGCCCGACGTGAACACTGCCCTCAGAAATGTCGAGCGCCTCCTCCAATTCAACACCCTTGCCGGTTACCCCAGGCTTTCAGTGACCGACGGCGTCGCGACGATGAGATTCCTCTTGAAACATTCGGATTGCGTCGGCGCCAAGTTCGTTCTGGAGGGCGCAACCGGAATCATTTTCAGATTGTTGCAGTCCCTTTGCGGCGAGGACTGGACATCCGAGGAAGTGCGCCTCACCCGGCGCGAGCCCGCGAACTCCCAGCCGTATCGCGATTTTTTCGGCGGGTCGATCCGGTTTTCGTCGACTGAGGACAGCGTTTCTTTTTCGTCCGACTGGTTGACCAGGAATGTCCCCCGCGAAGAAAAGCGCGTCGAAGCTAGGCAGCTTCAAATCGTGCGCGCGCCATTCTCGGAACGGATCCGTCGCCATGTGGCGGGAAGTCTCGGCCTGAATGCTCTCGACGCCCAGACGGTCGCTGACAGCCTTGGCGTCTCCCGCCGGCAGCTGTTTCGCCATTTGAGCGCGGAAGGCGCGACCTTCGACCAGATCGCCGACGAAGTGAAATTCTCCCGCGCCCGCCACCTGCTGAGATCGGGCGACGCGCCGATCGCGGAGATTGCTTTTGCGCTGGGATATTCGGACCACAGTTCGTTCACCAGGGCGTTTAGCCGTTGGTCGCGCATGTCGCCGGCCGAATGGCGGCGACGATCGCGAGAGAATCCGTAGCATGACGCCGTGTGACGCCTTTGATGTGGCCACTGAAGGCGACCATCGGCGGCCCGGCCAAGCCTCGGCATCACGCGAAAAGGCGCTGGCTGCGCGGCTACCAACCGCGCGCGGGCAAAACCGACCGTGTCGCGCAAGTGCCCGATATGGCCGACGCCGTGATCGCCGGCATCGCAGCGGCGCATGAACTCATCGTTGTCACCTGCAACGCAAAGCATTTCCTGCCATTCGGTATCGCCGTGTTGTCGCCTGACGCGGCTGCCGCGCAAGGAGACCCGGCATTCGGAGCGAGGACAATCCGGTCGAGGGTGTGACCAAAGGCCTTCCCAAACCGCGGGATCGTGACGCGCACCATGCGGCGCTACCCTATGATAAGGTGTCAGCGTTCATCCACGCCATGCGCGCCTCCGACAGCGGCTTATCAGCCAGGCTCGCGTTCGAGTTTTGATTCTGACCGCGCCCCGCACCAGTGAGGTCTGCGATCTCGCCCTTCCCCCCATGAACGCTTGCATGTCGCCGACGAAGGGAGCCGCCAGCAGCACGGCATCGGCGGGAGTACGCCTGTCGATCGAACGATCAACGGGCACTCTCCGGCTGGACGCACTTCGTACAGAACGGCGATCGAGAGAAGCGACCGACCCAACGAGTTCCTCGCGCTGCCCTTCGCTGCCGCGGTTCGATCGCGCAGCAAATCCCGAAATACGGAATATTAGATCCAAAAAACGAGGTTTTCAACACTAGGCCGCCGCGATCCAACTTGACAAGATAAAGGTCGCCCCCTACTGATTCATGTTAATGGAGATTTAATCCCGCATAACGGGATTGCGACTTGCCTAAAGATGTACTTGCCGCATCAGGCTGCCAGATGCGGATAAACATGCGGCGGAGGGAGTTGCATGCTAGGTCAAGTCGTTGCGAGCGGACTTGCGATGGGAGCGATCTACGCTCTTGTGGCTCTTGGATACGCCTTCGTATGGCGAACGATGAACATCGTAAATTTCGCGGCAGGCGAATTCCTGACATTCGCCGCGTTTATCTTCGTCGCCACGTTCGTGAACCGGCTCGGACTGCCTTTCTATCTTGCGGCGATTTTTGCCTGCGTCGCAATGGCCTCCCTGGGCGCGGCGTTTTCTCGCATCGTTTTCGCGCGGCTGCAGAAAGAGCGCACCATCGTCGCTATCATCGCAACCGTCGGCTTTGGCCTATTTCTGAAGGAGATGGCCCGCATCATCTACGGTCCACAGCCGCTTCTCAACACCGGCCCCTTCGGCTTCGAAACAATCAATGTCGGCGGAATCAGCGTGACGAAGCAGCAGCTTCTCGTCTTCGCGGTCGTCATCGTCGTCATGGTGCTGCAATACCTGGTGCTGCGTTACACGATGATCGGCAAAGTCATGCGCGCCGTGGCGCAAGATCGGGAGACCGCGCAGTTGATGGGCATTCCGGTCAATGCCGTGCTGGCTGGTACATTCGCCTATGCCAGCGTGTTGTCGGCTATCGGCGGCATTCTTCTCGCCCCGATGTTCTTCGTCACCACTGAACTCGGTACGCTTGTCGGGCTCAAGGGCTTCGTCGCCATGATCATCGGCGGCTTCGGAAGCATTCCGGGGGCGATCATCGGCGGTCTTATTCTGGGACTTGGCGAGAACCTTGCCGCGTTCTCGATCTCGGCGCCCTACAAGGATGCGATCGCCTTCGTTCTGCTGCTCGTCTTCCTGCTGGTACGGCCAAAGGGCCTTATTCCGGAAGCCTCCGCCGACCGCGCGTGAGAAAGAGCCCCAAATGAAGATCTCGATGCGCAACCGCAAGATCATCCTGGCAGCAATTCTTGTCGCGTTCTTGCTTCCGCCCTTTCTCGGCGTGAACGGATACGCACTTCAGGTTCTCGACATGGCCTTCATCTACGCCATAGCCGCGCTGGGTGTCACCATCGCCACCGGCATCACCGGTATGGTCGTCCTGGGACAGGCCGCTTTCATGGGTCTTGGCGCCTACACTTCCGGTCTCATCATGACCGGCACCTCTCTGCCCTGGTGGCTTGCACTGCCGATCGCGATCGTCGTCACCGGGCTCATCGGCGCCGGGCTCGGCCTGATCAGCACCCGCATCAAAGAGCACTATCTCGCCATCACCACACTCGGTCTCAACGAGATCTTCCGCCTCATCGTTTTGAACGAATCCTGGCTCACCGGCGGTCCGTTCGGTCTGCGCGACATTCCGACGCTTCAGATACCGGTCATGGGCGGCGGACTGGCGCAGCAGCATTATATTCCGCTCTTCGTTCTGACCGTGCTTGTCTACGCGCTGGCACTGCGAATCTACAAGACGTCGTTCGGCCGGCAGATGCGCGCGATTCGAGACGACGATCTGGCGGCAGAATCCATGGGGGTGAACTCGCGTGCCGTTCGCGTCATGGCGTTCGCCTTGTGCAGCATCTTCGGTGCTCTGGCCGGCGGCGTCTTCGTGCTCACCTTCGGCTTCATCTCGCCGAATAACTTCCTGGTTTTCGAGAGCATCAAGATGCTGCTGATGGTCGTCGTCGGCGGGCTTGGGTCGATCGGCGGGACCTTCCTGGGCGCGCTGGTCGTCGTCGGTCTCCCGGAAGTCCTGCGCGAGTTCCAGACCTACTATCTGGCCATATTCGGCATCACGGTCGTTATCATCCTCCTCACTGTTCCGAGGGGACTGGGCATCATCGCGGACTGGCTTCTCGCCCCCTGGCTGCCTGGCGAAGAAGGCAACGCGCTGGCGCAAGCGAAAGCGGAAGATATGTCCAATGCGGCGACGATCGAAGAAGAGGACGAACGCGCCACGGCCGTCGCGGTACGCCTCAGGAGCGAGCGTGAACAGGCAGTGGTGAACGCGCCGAAAGCAACTGGCGACGTGCTTCTCAAGGTCGAAAACGTCTCGAAATCATTCGGCGGCATCCGGGCCCTCAAGGATGTCCGCTTCGACATTCGTCGTGGCGAAATTCTCGGGCTGATCGGGCCCAACGGCTCTGGCAAATCGACGATGATCAACGCTTGCTCGGGGATCGTCAGAGTGACTGCGGGCAAGATCTTGCTGGACGGAAAGGTGATCTCGCATCTCCCGGCATGGGACGTCCACGCGGCTGGCGTATCGCGCATCTTCCAGAACGTCCGCGTCTGGAACTCGATGACGGTTCTCGAAAACGTCATGGTCTGTCACGCCGCGACCCGCGACACGCACGTCATCACAGGTGCCATAGGAACGGCCAAGGCCCGCGCGGACGAGGATATGGCGCGGGAGGACGCCCTGAAGGCGCTGGACCTGATGGGCATCCGCCATCTCGCCAACCGCCGCGCCAGCGATCTGTCCTTCGGCCAGAGCCGCCTCGTGGAACTTGCCCGCTCCATCGTGAACAAACCAAAGCTGCTGCTGCTCGACGAGCCCGGCGCCGGTTTGCGCGGCGGGCTGATCATGGAGCTGGCGGAAATTCTGAAGCAGCTACGCAATCAAGGCATGACCATTCTCGTGGTTGAGCATCGCGTCAAGCTGGTGGTCAGCATGTGCGACCGCATCGTGGTGCTGAATCTCGGCGACAAGATCGCAGAAGGCTCCGCCCAAAGCGTCGCCCGCGATCCAGTGGTCGTCGACGCCTATCTGGGAGGAAAGGTCGAACGCAAGCGTCGGCTCAAGGCAATCGAAACGACGACCTGAGTCGCGTCGTTTCAGCTCAATAACAGCCAACGTCATGGGAGGAGAAATTGACAATGAATGGCAAGATCAAGGCTGCACTTCTGGCAGGGGTCCTTGCGGTGGGAAGCGTTGCGACCGCATCCGCCGACGAGATCAAGCTCGGCGCGTCCGCGCCGCTGACAGGCCCGCGCGCATTGCTTGGCAAGTACTTCAAGGAAGGCGTCGACATGGCGGTCGAGGAGATCAACGCCAACGGCGGTGTCCTCGGCAAGAAGCTGTCGATTGCATATGAGGATGACCAGGCCGACAATCCCAATGCAGCCATCACCTCGATGTCCAAACTCATGGAAGTGGCCAAGGTGCCGATCGTTCTCGGACCCCACTTCTCCGTTGCACAGCTTGCGACCATGAAGAACTATTGCAACGGCTCGCTGATCTCGATCACCGGCGCCAGCGGTGTTCCGGTCACGGACCAGGGCTGTAACTACGTCATCCGCATCCGCGGCAACGACAACCTGCAAGCCAAGGCGGTGGTTGCCTACGCGCTCGACCACCTGAAGGTGAGCAAGATCGGGATCATTTCGATCAATGATGACTTCGGCAAGGGCGGCGCGGAGCGCGTTGTGGCGGCTCTCAAGGAAAAGGGCCTTTCGCCGGTCGCTAACGAGACTCACAACGCCGGCGACGCCGATTTCTCAGCTCAACTGTCAAGTCTGCAGAAGGCAGGTGCCGAACTCGTCGTCATGTGGACGCATGACAACGAATCCGCGCTGATCGTCCGCCAGACCCGTCAGTTCGGCTTGCCGTTCAAGTTCGCGGGCAGCACTTCGCTCAGCCAGCCCGTCTTCATCGAGCTTGCCGGCCCGACCGCGGAGGGCGTTGTGAGCGCGACAGACTTCCTGCCGGCCAACCCCGACCCGAACGTCAAGGCGTTCGTCGAGAAGTTCCATAAGAAATACGGCGAGATGCCGGAACTCTACGCCGCGACCTACTACGACGGCGCCATCCTCGCCGCCAAAGCGATCAACGACGCAGGTACCACGGACGCCGTCAAGGTGCGCGAGGCGTTCGCCAAGATGGATACGCAAGGGGTTCTTGGCCACTACAAGTGCGAAGCCAACGGCGATTGCAATCATCAGACCAACATTGTCGAGATCAAGAACGGCCAACCCTCGTTGCTGACGGTCGTCAAATTCTAAGGAACAGACATGCTGTCAGTCCCGGAAAACTCGCCGGCGGGAGCCGGCGAGTTCATACTCAAGCTGAGCAACGTCGATTCCTACTACGGTAAGGCCCAGATTCTCTTCGATCTGTCGCTGGAGGTGAAAGAGCGGGAGGTCGTGGCCGTCATCGGCGCCAACGGCGCCGGCAAGTCGACCACGCTCAACGTCATCATCGGGCGGGTGAAGCCTGCTGCCGGAAGCGTCACACTCGATGGTGAATCGATTGGTGGTGACGGGATACAGGCGATCGTCAAGAAAGGCATCACCTGCGTCCCGCAGCGTCGCCGCATCTTCCCGACGATGACAGTACGTGAAAATCTGGAAGTCGGCTCCTACATCCGACGCCACGATAAGGCCGGAACGCGTCGGGTGATGGAAGAGGTTCTGAGCCTTTTTCCGGTCTTGGCGAAGAAGGCGAATTCGCTGGGCGGCCTCCTGTCCGGAGGCGAACAGCAGATGCTGGCGATCGGGCGCGGTCTGATGGCGCGGCCGCGTGTGCTTCTCCTTGACGAGCCCTCCATGGGCCTGTCGCCGAAACTCACCACGGAAATGTTCGAGGACATCCGTCGCATCGCCGATATGGGACGTACTGTGCTGATCGTCGAGCAGAACGCCTACGCAGCGCTTTCCGTCGCCGACCAGGGATATGTCCTCGAAAATGGCCGGGTCGCGCTTTCGGGCGATGCGGACGACCTGATCGAGAACGATTACGTGCGCCAAACCTATCTCGGCGCATAACGAAAGCGGCAGGCAGTCCATTGGATCACCCCCCCGTCACCCAAACCTTCAGGGACGAGCTTTCCAACCTGTTTGGAGACAGGGCGTCTTTCTCGTTGGTGCTTCGCGAACAGCATAGCCACGGCGAAGGCTATTCGTTTCAGGGCATGCCGGATGCGGTTGTCTTCGCAGAAACGGCCGACGACGTCGCCGATTTGGTCAAGCTCTGCCGTAGACACGGCGTTCCCGTTGTTCCCTTCGGTGCGGGGTCGTCGCTCGAAGGCCATGTCGCCGCGGTACGCGGCGGCGTGAGCCTGAACATGATGCGCATGAATCGCATATTGGACGTGTCGGTCGAGGCGCTCGACTGCCGGGTCGAGGCCGGCGTAACGCGCGAGCAACTCAACGCCCACCTACGAACCCAGGGCCTTTTCTTCAGCGTTGATCCGGGCGCGGATGCCACGATCGGCGGGATGGCGGCCACCCGTGCATCCGGCACCAATGCCGTCCGCTACGGCACCATCCGCGAAAACGTGCTTGGTCTCACGGTCGTGACGCCGTCGGGCGTAATCATCCGAACCGGCGGCCGGGCCCGGAAGTCGTCGGCGGGCCTCGATCTCACCCGGCTCTACGTGGGCAGCGAGGGCACGCTCGGCGTCATCACAGAAGTCCAGGTCAGGCTTCAGGGCTTGCCCGAAGCAGTCCTCGTCGCAACATGCCAGTTCGACACATTCGAGAACGCGGTTGCCACCGTCACGACGGCGCTGCAGTCCGGTCTTCGCCTTGCGCGGATCGAGCTGCTCGACGAAGTGCAGATGCGCGGCTGCATCGGCTATTCGAAACTTGAAGGCTTTGCGGCGAAACCAACCCTGTTCATGGAATTCCATGGTTCTCCCGCCGGCGTACGCGAGGACGGCGCCGCCATGCAGAAACTGGCGCTCGAGTTCAACGGCAGGCATTTCCGTCATGCCGAGCGGCCGGAGGAAAGAACCCTTCTCTGGAAGGCGCGGCATAACTGCTATCATGCCACCAAATGGCTCTGCCCCGGCAAGGACAACATGGGCACGGACGCCTGCGTTCCGCTGTCGGAGTTCGCTGCTTGCATAACTGAAACAAAGCAGGATGTGCGAGACAGCGGATTGATTGCCCCGCTTGTCGGGCATGTCGGCGATGGCAATTTTCACCTTGGCATCATGCATGATCGGAACGATCCGGACGAAACCGCACGGGCCGAAGCGCTCGCCGTGCGCGTGGCCGAACGCGCGATCCGTTATGGCGGGACTTGTACCGGCGAGCACGGCATCGGCCTGCACAAACGGCGTTTCATGGAAGCGGAACACGGAGCGGCGCTCGACGTCATGCGGGCGATCAAGCAAGCGCTGGATCCCGACAACATCATGAATCCCGGCAAGATGCTTCCCGACCGGATCGACTGACGACGAGAGCACGGCAAGGCAGAATCAAGTTCCGCTATTCGGGAAACGGAGTGACGATGAAGAAGATAATGAACAGTGCATCGACCTATGTCGACGACGTCTTGGCCGGGCTCGTACTCGCTCATCCGCGGCTGGCTCTGGGCGGCTCGGCAAACCGTGTCGTCCATCGCGCTGGCGGCGCGCGCAAAGGCAAGGTTGGCATCACGTCGGGCGGCGGATCCGGCCACTTGCCGCTGTTCACGGGCTATGTTGGGCAGGGGATGCTGGATAGCTGCTCCATCGGCAACGTCTTTGAAGGTCCGAACGTCGAGAGTTGCATCGATGCGATCAAGATCGCGGACGGCGGTGCGGGTGTGCTGCGCCTTTACGGGAATTACGGCGGCGACCGCATGAATTTCGACATGGCTGGTGAATTCCTCGAGGGCGAGATCGAAACCACAACCGTGCTCGGCACGGATGACGTCGCCAGCGCTTCGCCGGATGAGGGAAAGAAGCGCCGGGGCGTCGCTGGCATAATCTACGCATACAAGATCGCCGGAGCAAAGGCCGAGGAAGGCGCGGATCTCTCTGCCGTTACCGCAACGGCAGCCAAGGCGGTTGCAGCGACGAAGACGATAGGCCTAGCCCTGTCACCCTGCCAGGTGCCAGGGTCGGCGAAGCCGACCTTCGAGATTGCGGCAGACGAGTTCGAGTTGGGAATGGGTATTCATGGTGAGCCGGGGCTGTGGCGCAGCAAGTTGAAGCCTGCTGACGAAATCGTCGACGACATGCTTTCCCGTCTTCTCGAAGAGCGCCCGGCCGGCCACGGCGGCCGTGTTTCAGTGCTTGTGAACAGCCTCGGCGCAACGCCTCTGGAAGAGCTGCTGATCATGTATCGCCGCGTAGCCGCCAAGCTGAGGGAAACAGGGATCGATATCGTCCAGCCGCTGGTGGGACACTACGCCACTTCCATGGAAATGGCCGGCGCTTCGATCAGCCTCTGCTTCCTGGACGAAGAACTCGAACACCTCTTGAGCGCGCCCTCCGGCAGTCCTTTCTGGGAGGTCAAGTGATGACCGGGATTACAGTTCACACCATCCGCAATGCGGTCGAAATCGCCAACACGCGCATGGCGACGTTGGAAGAGGAGCTGAACCGTGCCGACTCTCAACTTGGGGACGGTGATACGGGCGTGATGCTCAGCCGTGTTCTGGGTAAATTCTCCGAGACGGACATCTCGACATCGCCCGATGTCGGTGGGGCGTTGCAGATGCTGGCGCGGGCGGCAGCGGCGACCACAGGCTCCAGCCTTGGCACGCTGTTCATGACCGCGCTGCTTGCAATCGGAAAGAAGACCAAGGGCATGGCATCCGTGCCGTGGAGCGACTTGTCCGACCTTCTGCAGGCGGCTCTTGAGGCCATGATCCAGCGCGGCGGCGCCTCGCTTGGCGACAAGACGGTGCTTGACGCCATCCATGCCGTCGCCATGGCCACGCAAGGCGTTGATGATCAAGCGCACATCGCGACAAAGGCGTCTCACGCCGCCGATCAGGCGCTTATCTCTTTCCAGGGGAAGCCCTGCAAGATCGGTCGTGCCCGCATGTTCGCTGATAAAAGCATCGGTATCGACGATCCCGGCATGCTGGGCTTCGTGCGCCTTGTCAACGCGCTTGCCGCCGGCCGCTGAAGCAACACATTCAAAGAGAGAAAAGGCCGGGTCCAGTCGGATGTGGTCTTTCCCGTGGCGTTTCTCCGGAGCATCACGGGTGATGGCCGATCCGTTGGCCGATCAGGTTGGCGTGATGGATCACGATCTTGGACAGTTCCTCGATATCCGACATGTTGATCTGCCAGCTCGGACCACTGACGCTGATCCCGGCGATGACTTCGCCGGATTGATTTCGGATAGGCGCGCCAACGCAGCGCAGGCCCGGCTGATGCTCCCCATCGTCGATGGCATAGCCGCGCTTGCGGATCAGCTCCATCTCTTCCAGAAGCGCCGGACCGGTCGTGATCGTCGCCTCCGTATAGTAGCGCAGACCGGCTTGGATCACCTTCTGAATGACTGCATCCGGCTGCCATGCGAGGATGGCCTTTCCGACGCTCGTGCAATGGACCGGCGCGTTTTCGATCGAGGTCGACATTGGCGCATGGTCCGGCGAAGGATCAGCACGGTGAATGACCACGGCGCTGAGGCCATCGAAGATCGCCAGATGCACCGACTGGCCGCTCATCCGCTTTAGAGAATCGACGATCGGCCTTGCCTCGCGATGCAGGTCGAGGTTCATCAGAACGATGTTGCCGAGCTCGAACAGCTTGAGGCCGAGCCGGTATTTATCGCGTTCGCGATCCTGGTCGAGAAAGCCGACTTCCCGCAGCGACGCCATCAAGCGATGCGTCGTGCTCCGTGGGAAACCTGTCTTGTCGCAAATCTCTGCAAGCGACAACGCACGCTCGTTGACCGAGAAACACTCCAGAACCCGCATGATCTTCATCAGCGACTTCAGGTTTTCGTCGGAACCGCGACCATTCGATTTCGCAGTCTTCGGTTCGTTGGGGTTTTCGAGAGATGGGTCCATAGGCATTCTTTATCATAAATCCCGGCATCCGGTACACAAGTTCCGATTTTCCTGAAAACATGTCGCTTGTCGAGGGCGGATTTGCCACACCGCTTGTTGACACCGGAATTTCATCCCAATATGTTCCAAATACGAAACGTCATCCCGTATTGTGGAATTCATTACAGGGCCCGATGCGGCGTTTCATGATCAAGGAGGAGAGGTTTTCATGCAGCAAGAGAGCAAACTGGCCCTGAAGGCGAAACTGCGGGGCATTCTGCCGCCCGTGACGATGCCCTTCGACGAGAAAGGAAGACTCATTGCGTCCGGCATTAGGAAGCAGATCGATTTCATGATCGATTCCGGCGTTCACGGGATCGTCGCCGGCGGCAGCACGGGTGAAGGCCACACGCTTTCGACTGAAGAATTCGTGGAGTCGATGGAAGCCACCCACGCGGCGATCGCGGGCCGAGTACCTTTTGTCGTCGGGCTGATCGTCAACTCGACGATCGAGGCCATCGAACGGACCAAGAAGATCGCTCACCTGAAGCCGGACGCGCTCCAAGTCACGCCGGTACACTATCTCTTCAAGCCAGGCCCCGAAGCGACCATCAAGCATTTTCGCGAAATCTATGAAGAAACCGGTATTCCGATCCTGATCTATAACGTCATTCCGTGGAACTACCTGTCCGCCGAACTGATGCTCAGGATCATGGAAGAAGTTCCCGGCGTCGTCGGCATGAAACAGAGTTCGGGCGACCTCAAGTCACTCTCCGACCTTCTGGGTGCTGCCAAGAGCGAGAACATCGTCCTCACCGGCATCGACGCACTTCTCTATCCGGGCTTCGCCCTGGGCGCTCACGGCGCGATCTCGGCGCTCACCTCGGCGCTGCCGAAACAGACCGTGAAACTCTATGATGCGGTCAAGAGCGGCAATCATGAAGAGGCGCTCAAACTTCACTGGAAGCTGAACGGTATCTGGAACGTGGTTCGACACGACAACCTGCCGGCTTGCACCAAGTACATCCAGTCGCGGCAGGGTGTCGACTTCTTCCTCCCGCGCGCACCGATGGAGCCCGTTTCGAACGAGATCAAGAATGTGATCGACGGCGCACTGAAGGCTTTCGCCATCTGACGCTTGGCCTTTCACGTCCCGCCGCGTTGGCGGGGCGCCTCGGGCGAAAATCGGTCTCATGTGTCTTTGGAGGGGGAAAACATGAAGGGCTCGGAGAAGACCGATTGGGAGGCCGAGGTTGCTATAATCGTGGGCGAACCCGCCTATCTGATCGACGAAAGCGAGGCGATGTCGAGGACCGCCGGCTTCTGCATCTGCCACGACGGATCAGAGGGCGCCTTCCAGATGGAGAGGGGCGGACAGTGGGTCAGGGGCAAGAGCGGCCCCACCTGCGGACCTCTTGGTCCATGGCTCGTCACGCCAGATGAACGCGATGTGCAGAACCGCGACGCCTGGCTGAAGGTCAACGGCGACCGCATGCAGTCTGGTACGACGTCGACAATGATCTTCGGCTTCGCGACCATTCTCGCCTATCTCGCGCAGTTCATAAAGCTCATGCCCGGTGACGCGATCACCACCGGCACCCCGCACAGTGTCGGTATGGCGATGGACCCGCCGCGCTTTCTGAAAGCGGGCGATGTCCTGCGCCTTGGCGTCGATGGACTTGGTGAGCAGCGTCAGCAAGTCATGGCACACAGAAGGCTTTGAACACCATTGCCGGCTTCGCGCCGGCGATCAACGCATGAACGGAGGAGGAAACAATGTTCGTCAATAGAACGATTGCCAGTCTGAAAAGCGGAGTCATCGCGTCAACGCTGGTTGCCGCACTCTTTGCCGTGCCTTCGGTGTCGCAGGCTGAAATCCGCGAAATGCGCCTGCGCGCAGGCACCAGTCAGAGTGATCAGCACCCCGACTACCTCGGGTTCAAGAAGTTCGCGGAAATTGTCAGCGAAAAGAGTGGCGGCAAGATCAAGATCACCGTCGCCCCGGGGGCGACACTTGGTACCGACATCCAGATGCAGGCGAACCTCCAGGCTGGCACGCAGGACTTCATGACCACCTCGCCGGTCACGATGGCGGGCCAGATCCCCCAGGTATCGATCCTCGACCTGCCATATGTGTTCAAGACGAGCGAGGAATACGACAAGCTTATGGACGGTCCGGTCGGGGCCAAGTTCAACGAACTGATGGCGGAGAAGGGCTGGATCGGTCTCGGCTTTACCAACAATGGTTTCCGCGAAACCACCTCCAAGGTCAAACCGATCACCAAATGGGAGGATTTCGCTGGTCTGAAGATCCGCGCGATCCAGAACCCGATGTATCTTGAGCTATTTAAGACGCTCGGCGCCAATCCGACGCCGCTGCCGGTCAGCGAGATCTACACCGCGCTGGAAACCGGTACCGTCGAGGCTCAGGAAAATCCCCTGCCACAGATCGTCTTCATGCGCCTGTTCGAAGTGCAGAAGTACCTCTCGCTGACCAATCACAGCCTCAATTCCGTGGTCCTGCTCATGGGCAAGCCTTCCTGGAACAAGCTGAACGATGACGAGAAGAAGCTCATCACCGAAGCTGCGCTTGAAGTCACGCTCTACAAGCGCGATCTGGTCAAGACCAAGACGGCCAACTGGCTGAAGGCAGTCCAGGAAGCAGGCGTCGGGGTCAACGAAATCTCGCCGGACGAGCGTCAGCGGTTTGCCGTCAAAACGAATCCCATTGTCGAGAAGTTCTCAGCAGAACTCGGCAGGGACTTCTCCGACTTCTATTTTGCAGAACTGAAAAAGGTTCGGGCCGCTTCCAACTGAGCAAGCGCTCTGCCGGCACAGCTTTGCCTCGACGGGCAACCGTGCCGGCATTCTCCTCCTGTCGGAGATTTCCCATGCAAAGTTCGGTGATCAACCGGATCGTCGACGGCTATTTCAAGCTGCTCGAATTCATCCTTTTCGTCTGCATGGCAGGCATGGTCATCACGGTGTTTGGCAACGTGGTGCTGCGCTATGGCTTCAACTCCGGCATCCTCGTGTCGGAAGAGCTCTCCCGCTTCCTGTTCATATGGATGACATTCATCGGCGCTGTCGTCGTGCTCCGTGAACACGGTCATCTCGGCATGGACACCGTGATCAAGATGCTCCCGCTAAACGGCGCGAAGGTCGCCAAGGCGATCAGCGACGTTCTCGTCATCGTCTGTTGCGTATTCCTGATTGCGGGGACGTGGGAGCAGCACGAGGTGAACATGGGCAATCTTTCGCCCGTGATGATGGTTCCCCTCGAGTACGTCTATAGCGTCGCCTACATTTCCGGGATCTCGATGATGGTGATCACAGCCGTCAGCCTGGTCTCGACCTTCCTGCCGGGTGCGCGCGATCCCCGCCAATCTCTGTTCGTCGATGCGGAAGAAGAGGCCGCGCTGAACAGTATCGATGCCGCCGCAGGAAAGTCGGACACATGATCGTTGTCGTCTTTATCGGCGCCTTGCTCGGCGCGATGGCCCTTGGCATGCCTGTCGCCTTCGCGCTCATCGTGTCTGGCCTCGCCATGATGTGGAACATCGATATGTGGAGCCCGCAGATCGTGGCTCAGAACATGCTGAGCGGCGCCGACAGCTTCACTCTACTCGCCGTTCCCTTCTTCCTGTTTGCCGGCGAGCTGATGAATGCCGGCGGCATCTCGCGTCGCATCGTCAATGCCGCGCTTGCCTGGATCGGCCATTTCCGAGGAGGCCTCGGCTATGCAGGCATCGCAGCGGCCGTCGTTTTGGCGGCGTTGTCCGGCTCGGCGATCGCTGATACGGCCGCGGTCGCTGCTCTTCTCGTCCCGGCAATGCGCGCCTCCGGCTATTCCGTGCGTCGTTCCACCGGACTGCTGGCTGCGGGCGGCGTCATCGCACCGGTCCTGCCGCCTGCAATCGCGCTCGTGCTCTTCGGCGTCGCAGGTGGCGTCTCGATCACGCAGCTTTTCCTCGCGGGTATTTTCCCTGGCCTGCTTATGGCATTGTCGCTCGTAATCACCTGGGCGATCGTCTGCCGTCGGGACAACATCGCGCCGCTTCCCAGGAAGACGCTCAGGGAGCGGCTCAAGATTACGGCTGACGCGGGCGTGGGCCTGTTTCTTCCGGTCGTGGTGATCGGTGGCATTCGCTTGGGCATTTTCACGCCGACGGAAGCTGCGGTTATTGCGGCCGTCTACGCCCTGATCGCCGGCCTCTTCGTCTACCGGGAAATCAAGATCAACCAGCTCTACGGCTTGGTCGTCCGTGCGGCGAAGATCACGGCGTCGGTCATCTTTCTCGTCGCTGCCGCAATGGTCTCGGCTTGGCTTATCACCGCAGCCGACATTCCGAGCTACGTCAGTGCGATGCTCGAGCCGTTCATAGCCACGCCGATCCTGCTGATGTTCGTGCTGATGATCCTCGTCATCATTGTCGGCACCGCGCTCGACATGGCGCCGACCATCCTGATCCTGACGCCGGTGCTGATGCCGGCGATCAGGGAGGCGGGTATCAATCCGGTCTATTTCGGCATCCTATTCGTGATGAACAACGCCCTGGGCATGGTAACTCCACCTGTTGGAACCGTTTTGAACGTTGCAGCCAGCGTCTCGCGAATCTCGGTCGATGACGCCTTCAAGGGGGTTTTCCCATTCCTCTTGGCGGAAATCATCGTCATGCTCGTGCTGGTATTGTTCCCCGATCTGGTGCTCGTGCCACTTCGCTTCCTTATGCACTAGATGTGAGTTCTCAATAGGTTTCCTTCCGGTCCGGACCGAGGAAGCTGAGGTCGCGAGACTGCAGAGCTCCCGGAGGGACCAGATGAACATTCACAAGAATGCCCGTTTGACGCCGCTTGGTCGTGAGCATCTGGTCCGGGCGGTGCTGGGCGGGCGGACGGCGCAGGCCGCTGCCCAGGCCGCCCCCCTATGCCGCAGGCGTCTGCCTGGCGACGGCGCGCAAATGGATCGCCCGCTATCGCGCGTAGGGCGCGGCCAGTCTGGTCGACCGTTCGTCGCGGCCGCACTCCAGCCCCTCGCGGCTCGATCGTGAGGCTGAGGCCGCGATCGAGGCGCTGCGTCGCCGTCGCCTGTCGGGTCCGGTCATCGCACGCCAGCTCGGCCGACCGGTCTCGACGGTGTCGAGGTCGAGCGGGTGATGACCGACAAGGGGTCGGCCTACAAGAGCCATGTCTTCCGCGCCGCCCTGGCGGCCAGGAGCATCAGCCGCAAGCGCACCAGGCCCTACACGCCCCGCACAAACGGAAAGGCAGAACGCTTCATTCAGACATCCTTGCGCGATTGGATCTACGCCAGCCCCTTCGAAAGCTCCGATCAGAGGACCGCCGCCATGCCCGCATGGCTCGGCAACGACAACAGCTCAAGACCCCATTCCACCCTCGGCGGAATGCCTCCCATCTCAAAACGCGCGGACAACCTCCATAGCAACGACATCCAGGTTTTAGTCGTTCGCAGCCGCTCCCGATGTGGGCTCACCCCACAGACCTTGCTTGCACAGGACGGACTTAGCGGACCACGTCCTCGACGAAGGTGCACAATTCGTCCCCTCTGGAAACCAGTGCCGGTATATGGCGGGACAGGACGTAGCCGGACGCCTCGAAACGCAGCTCCTCGGGCTTGCGCATTGGAAAATCCGGAAAATGGATCAGGCCTGCGAGTTGACCAGCAGAGACGGATTCACCGAGCTCGATGCGCGGTTCAAATATCCCGGCTTCATGGGCATGAATGCGATTGTCGGCGCTCTTCCGCACCCAACGTGTCTCGGGTGACGTCTGGGCCGCGGCAGGGAGGATGCCAACACGGTCCAGAATTCGCCGCACCCCTTCAACGGCAAGTTCGAGCCCCTGGCGTGATAATGTCGCTCCACCTCCGAGTTCCGCCGTCAAACATGGGATGCCCCGCCGCATGCACTCGGCCGACAAGGTAAGGCCGCCGCCGCCGCTCTTTCCTTTGCTGACGAAACTGATCGGTGCGCCGAACCATTCGGCCAGACGCGCAAGTCCTTCCGCCTCCCGCGGGTTGCGTCCTTCCTTGACAAGCGCGCAGGGTATGAAGTCCGCGGATCGCCCACCTGCATGGAGATCGACCACGACATCGGCCAGAGGTATCAGAACAGTGCTGACATAGTGCGCGAGTATGCGCGTCGGTCCGCCGAGCGCGTCGCCTGGAAAGGAGCGATTGAGGTTTCCGCCATCGATGGGGGAGGAACGCGTACCTGCCATGACCGCCGGAAAATTGAGGGCGGGGAGAATGATGATACGACCCGATACCTGCTCCGCTTCGATCTCGCGGGCGAGATTCATCATGCCGACGATACCTTCATACTCATTGCCATGATTGCCGCCGATCAGCAGCGCCGTCGGCCCCCTGCCGTTCTTTATCGAGATCACGGGAATGGGGATATAGCCATAGCCGTTGGTTTCCTGGGAATGGTAGAGACGCAGGAAGCCGTGCTGCTTGCCGTCCTTGTCGTAATCCAAAGATGTCATGATCGGCGTTTCTGGTCCCGACGACCGCTTTCCGCTGTCGTCAGGAGGCGTTGAAGCAGCGTCGTGGACCCCAGTGACGGTTTCATTTGGTGCCAAGGCCGAATCCTCCCTTTCTGCGTATCAATTCCGAAGCCAGGATGACGATGCTCATCGAGACCAGCAGCAACGCGGCGACTGCAGCGAGGCGTGGGCTAACTGCCAGCAGCGCGTCCTCATACATGAGTTTGGGCAGGGTGGTGACACGGCCACCCGTAACGAAAAGCGCAATCGTCAATTCATCGAAGGAGATGATGAAGGCGAACATAAACGAGGCGACCATGCCGGAACGGATGACCGGAAACGTCACCCTGTGGAAGGTCTGCATCCGGCTTGCCCCCATCGTCGCGGCCGCATGATCGAGATTGCGGTCATAGCCCTTGACGACGGCGAGCACAGTCACGACGACATAGGGAATCACGATCACCGTATGACCCAGCACGACGGCAAGTGTGGTGCCGGCGATGCCGATCCGGGAAAAGAGAAAGAAAAGGCCGACAGCGATGAAGATGTTCGGCACGATCAGCGGTGCGAATACCAACCCGAACAGCGCCGACTTGCCCCTGAAATTGTCCCGGGCCAACGCGAAGGCACATGGGACAGCGAACAGCATCCCGACACTGGCGGTTATGAGCGCGACGACAAACGACCTCGTTGCGGCGCCGAGCCACACGGGAGACTCGAAGACCATCTGATACCATTGCAGCGAGAACAGCTTCGGCGGCCAGGTCAGGAACGCCTCCGAGGTAAACGACACCGGCACCACGAACAGTGTAGGGAGCGCGATGAAGGCGAAGATCAGGGCGCAGACCAGGTAGAGACCGCCGCGCGAGAAGCCTACACCCCCCCGGCGGGCCGGCACCCAGCGCGCGAAGACGGTGATTGCGGCATCGGTGATTTGGGCCAGGCCCCACGTTATTGCCGTCCCGACGCGGCCCGCATAGTTGCGGATCATGGACCCTTCAGCCGGACTGGCCGTGCGCGCCGCGCCGCCGATGACCGAGAGGCCGAAAACCCGATCGTAGATCATGAAGATCAGCATGAAGGTGATGACCAGAAGAACGCCGATGGCGCCCGCGAACTGCCAGTTCAGGACTTCGCGGATCTGGAAGATGATCAGTTGGACGATCATCGTATCCTGCGGCCCACCCAGCAAGGCCGGGGTGATGAAATAACCGAGTGAGGCGATGAAGACCAGAAGGGCGGCGGACGCGACGCCCGGCATCGTCAAGGGGAAATAGATCCGCCAGAACCGCGTGCCGCCCTTGGCGCCCATGGTCGCGGCCGCCTTGGTCAGGTTGGGGTCGATCCCCTCCATCACGGCCAGCATGGTCATCACCGCGAGCGGCATGAGCGCATGGGTCATGCCGATCATAACGCCCGTGAAATTGTAGATCATTTGCACCGGCGCATCTGTGATGCCGAAAGCCGTGAGCACTTGGTTGACGGCGCCCTTGCGGCCGAGCAGCACGATCCAGGCGAAGGTCCTGACGAGAACGCTCGTCCAGAACGGCATCAGCACGAGAATGATCAGCCAGTTGCGCGTGGACTTGCGGGACGTCGCCAGCAGATAGGCCACCGGATAGGCCCCGACGATGCAGAACAGCATCGTGAAAAAGGCCACCTTGATGGTCGCCAGCAGCACCTTGCCATAGAGTGGGACATCGACCAGCCGCTTATAATGTTCGAGCGACGGACTGCCGTCATTGTCGAAGAAGCTGATGCTCAGCAGCGTGACGACCGGCACGACAAACAGCGCCAGCAGAAATACGGCGACCGGTAGGGTCTGCCAGCGAAGCCTGTGCGTCCCCGGCCTTGCGGGAGACGGCGCCGTCGTGGCGGCGGCGACATCGGCGCTCGCCATCACGCCACCTCCCGCCGATTGTCGGCAAACACCCGACCGACATCGGCGTCCCAGCCGATGGTCAGCAATTCGCCCTTACGCACCCGCTGGCTGACGCTCGTCAACTGCGAGACCTGCAAGGTCGCACCGTCGCCGACACTTACGAAAACCTTGGTCAGCGCACCGGAAACGACAACATCCGCTACCTCACCGCGGACCAGATTGTCCTTGATTTCCGTCCCGGAGAGGATCGAAAGCGACTCGGGCCGCGTGAAGTGCACGATACCCGCGCCCTGCTCATACGGTGTCGTCGACGGCGCGCGCAGGGTGCCGATGCCGGGCAACTCCAGCACCAGGCGATCCGCATCTTCACCGACGATGCGACCGGAGATCAGGTTGGACTCGCCGAGGAAATCCGCAGCAAACAGCGTCGCGGGCCGGAAGTAGAGTTCATCGGGCGTGCCGATCTGCTCGATCCGGCCGCCATTCATCAGGCAGATGCGGTCGGACATCACCATGGCTTCTTCCTGATCGTGCGTGACATAGAGGACGGTCGTGGCCAGTTCGTCATGCAACCGCTTGATTTCGAGTTGCAGGTGGTCGCGCAGCTTTTTGTCAAGCGCACCGAGCGGTTCGTCCATCAGAATGATCGAGGGATTGGCGACGAATGCGCGCGCCAAGGCGATGCGCTGCTGCTGCCCACCAGAAAGCTGGCTGCAGTAGCGATCACCGACATGTTCCAGCTTGATCATCTCCAACGCACGCCTGATGGCTTGCGGGCGGTTCGCTGCCGGCACTTTCCGCATTTCGAGCGGAAAGGAGATGTTCTCCCTGACGGTCATATGCGGAAACAGCGCATAGTTCTGGAATACCATGCCGATGTCGCGGCCCGATGCCGGAACATGGGTCGCGTCGCGACCATCGATCCAGATCTCGCCGCCATCCGGATCGTTCAGCCCGGCCACGGCCCAAAGCAGCGTGGTCTTGCCCGAGCCGGAAGGGCCGAGCATCGTCAGGAACTCGCCATCCACGAGATCGAGATCGACACGATCCAGCGCGGTGGCGCTACCATATCTTTTGGTCAGACCACGAATTGTCAGTTTGTTCTTACATTCGGTCAACGTCAAAATCCCGCCGGGTCATGCACTCCACCGATAGCGGCCAATTTCGCGATCGGCATCCGTGGCGAAGGAGCATAGTTATCCGAGCAGCCAGGTCTCGAAGCGCTCCTGCGCCTTGGCGCTGCTGGCGCCCCACCACGCGGCATCCATGACGAACATGTCGGCAAAGTGTTTCGGATGGGTGGGCAGTATGTCGGCAAGCTTCGGCTCTATAAGGTCGAAGGACTTTGGATTACAGGGACCGCTCGTCGAATACTTAACGAACTCTGCCTGGTTTTCTGCCGCCGAGGCGAATTCGATGAACTCGCGCATCAGCTCCACATTCGGCCCGCCCTTGAGGATGGCGAAACCGGCGAAGGAGAACATCGCGTCCTTCCAGACGATCTTGACCGGCGCACCGTCATCGATGGCCACTTGGGCGCGACCGTTCCAAGTAATCAGGCAATCGACCTCACCCGTTTTCAGCATCTGCGAGGTCTGCGCCCCGCCGGTCCACCACACGGCGACGTCCTTCTTGATCCTGTCGAGGCTCCGGAAAGCGCGGTCCAGATCAAGCGGATAGAGTGCATTCTTTGCGACGCCATCGGCAAGAAGCGCCGGCTCCAGCGTTCCGCTGGCATGCTTGCGCACGGATCGCGCTCCCGGCACGTCAGCAACGTTCCAGAAATCGGCAAAGCTTCGCGGCGGCTTTTTGCCCATCGTGTCGGTGCGGTAGGCGAGGACCGTGGCATAGCCCATGGCCCCGATGAGGAGATCGCTGCGGAGCTCTGCCGGAATCTGCGAAGCGTTCGGGCCGAGACCGCCCTCGCCGACCACCGTTTCGAGATATTTGGTGCCTGACAGGACATCGACGTCGCTCATGTCGAGAAGCGCACCGTCCCAGGCATAATTGCCCGCATCGACCATCGCCTTGATCTCGCCGGTCGGGCCGTGGGACGACTGAACGCCGATGACATCGACGCCGGCGGTCTTGGCGAACGGCTCGAAGAACGCCTTCTTATAGGCCTCGCCGACGGGGCCGCCAGGGTCGCGGATGGTCAAGGAGCGACTTGCAGCTGAGGATGTCCTGACGAACGGCGTGGCGAGCACAGCACCGCCTGAAACGGTCAAGAAGGTCCTGCGGCTGAGGGCCGCCTTCGGCAATTGCGTCGTCTCGGACATGATCGGTTCCCCTATCGCTTCTGCGTTTTCTCAGCAAGTTCAGCGCAATCAACGGGGAGGGTCCAATCGAATTATGGGGGCAATTGATGCATAAATGTAATGTGAGAAAGGCCTAGTGGTTCGACTCCGACATTTGCATCCGCCCGGATACCACCCTCGGAGCAAATGTCAGAGTCAAGAAAACCACGAGCAAGTTATTGGTTCTAGTGGAGCTTTTGAATTTGACATTTGATCTGGAACTGATGTCAGGCGGGGCTCAAATGTCAATTCGCTCCACTAGTTCACGCAACGGGCGCTCCCGAGGGGGCCGAAAAGCGGCGCGTGGAGGTTTTCCGCTCAAATCGCTTCGAATTGAGCCAGAGCCTTGTTCCGCGCTTCCGCGAGCACGGCGATGAACTTGCGCGTTACCGCCGAAGGCGGCCGCAAGACCGGCATCACCATTGCGTAGCTCGCCCTTACCAAGGGTCTGAAGCGCCGCATGACGAGCCCATGTCCAGCAAAGTCGGCCGCAGCAAACGGGCTTAGGACAGAAACGCCAGCGCCGCTTATGACGAAACTGCAGACCGTGGCGGCAAACTGGGTCTCAATGTGTTGCTTCAAGGTAAAGCCGGCGTTTTCCAGAATATGATCCACCTGTTGTCTGGTGACGTCGTCCTTCACCAATCTGATAAACGGGAGACCGGCGATATCGGCCGGCACGATTTCAGTCTTCGCGGCGAGAGGATGCCCTGCCGGAAGAATGCAGACGCAATCGACACCGGCGAAGTGTTCTGCATGATGGTTGAGATCGTTTGGCGGCCCCGGCAGGAAGCCAAGGTCGAATTCTTGCGTGGAGGTGATACCTCTGACGAAGCCCGAACTGCGCACCTGTAGGGACACTTCGACATTCGGATAGAGCTCTGAAAAGCTGGTAATTACGCGCGGTAGGAAGCCGAACCCCAGCGCGGGCAGCGACGCAATCCGCAGATGGCCGGTGTTGAAATTGGTGATGTTGTCTGCAAAATGGCGAAGATTTTCGAGCCCAACGAAAGCGCGCTTGACCTCCTCATAGAAGGCCACACCTTCTGGAGTTGGCTGAAGACCTCGACCGACCCGATGGAACAACTTTATCCGCGAGACCTTTTCAAGGCGTTCGATTTGGCGGCTCACAGCTGGTTGGGAAAGATTGAGGAGTTCGGCACCAGCCGTAATACTGCCCGTGCGCATCACGGCCTGGAAAATTTCTATCTGCCTCAGATTCATTCTTTACCCGCCTGCGAGCTTCGGCTCTTCAAGCCGGATAATCCACCGACCAGGCGGACGAGGCAAGGCGTGGGGGACGGCGTTGGCAGGTGAGGTCTTTCCGCTCCTTATGTTCAGCAGAAACCCGCGGGTGATGCCCCATCCAGAGCCATGGACTTATCACGCTTCCATCCGACGGTCTCGTGGGGACTGGCGCCTCGGGTGGTGACACGCATCAGCCGCTCGATGCGCTTGAGGCCACAACTGATGCCGTCCGCCAGCACGTCGCGCCAGACACGGACCTCTCGGCGGGGGTGGATCACGATGTGATCGACCGGATCAATCCGGGCGCGGGCGAGGAAGTGGCCTGAGCACAAGGCCGCTCGGCTTCCGGATGCCGATTGCCACAGTTTCTCCAAACTCGCGCTTGGGCTGTTTCATGATGTCCGTTATTTCCGAGTTTTACGGAAGATAATCATCAATCCATGACGTAATGGACTTCATTCGGCTCCCCGTCGCGGTGCGCCGACGTGGCCGACGCCAGACAAGGTTTCGTGATCCGATTGAATCTGGAGAAGTGGCGATGCGGTGCCGCCCCGCGTCGCCGCCATTGGCAGGTTCTTTACTGACCGGGGACTGCAGCCATAGCCGCGCGTGCCTTCTCGACCACATCCGCGCCGATCTTCTCGCTGTATTCCTTCACGACAGGGGCAACGCGCTGGCGCATCGCAGCGAGGGCTTCGGGCGTGGGTTGGGTAATCTTGAAGCCCTTCGCCACGAGCTCCTTCTCGAGATCCTGCGCCGACTTGCGGGAAATTTCCCGCTGGAAGGCCGCCGATTCCTTCGCGGCGTCCATGACGATCGCCTTGTCTTCGTCCGAGAGGCTCGAGAACCATTTCTTGCTCGCGAGAAGAACAAACGGCGTGTAGACGTGGCCCGTCTTGGCGAGATGTTTCTGCACCTCGTAGAACCTTGCCGTATAGATCAGAGCGTACGGGGTCTCCTGCGCATCGACGGCGCCATTTTCGAGGGCGCTGTAGAGTTCAGGCCAGGGAAGCGGCGTCGGATTGGTGCCCAGCGCCTTCCAGGTCGCGATGAACAACGGGTTGGGGATGACGCGGATGTTGATCCCTGCCATATCCTCCACCGTGTTGATGGGACGGGCCTTGGTGGTCATGTGGCGGAAGCCGTTGTCCCACCACGCCAGCCCGACGATGCCGGTCTTTTCCTTCAGTTGCGCGAACAGTTGCTCGCCGACCGGGCCGTCCATGACGGCATCCACGGCGGCGAAGTCTTTGTAGAAGAACGGAAGGTCGAAGATCATGAACTGCGGCACAACGCCGACCAGATTGGGCGTCGGGCCGACCATGATGTCGATGAAGCCGGCCTGAACCGACGCCTGCATCTCGGGCTCGCTGCCGAGCACGCCGTTACCGAAGGTATCGATCTTGATGCGACCGCCGCTCTTCTCATTGACCAGCTTCGCGAAGTGGCGCGAGGCCTGCCCCACCGGATGGTCTTCCGTGGGCACGTAGCCCAGGCGGGCATTCTGGGCCATGGCCGGAGTGGCGGCCAGAAGGCCTCCGACAAATGCTGCAGTCAGAAGCAAGAGTTTCATTCGGTTCTCCTCCCAAAGATTGTTCACGCAACCAGGATTTGCCGCTTGTCCGCAGACGCGTACAGATCCGGTATGACGTGTCTTGCGCCCTACACTCTCAACAAGACCAGATTGTCCACAATATGGGCGAATTGTCCAAAAGATATGATGGGGCAGACGACTGCCCATTGTCAACGCTTCTCGGCACGCTCCGGAGCGCGGCGGCGAGATGGCTGGCGTCGGGTGGGCGCCTTGACCGCTCCCGGTTGACGACGCGCGAACCCTGGCCGCCGATCGGCGGCTAGGTTCAATCGACATTCAGCCCTTTCAGCCGTCATGGCCGGGCTTGTCATTGAAGTCGGGCTTGCCCGACTTCAACTTGTTCAACGCGGAACTCGGCTACAGCCGAGTTCCGTTGCCATCCCGATGAACTGAGGCGCCCTTCTGATCGGGATCACCGGAACTCGGCTGTTGCCGAGTTCCTGACCAAAAGCCGAAATTCGGATAAATCCGATTTCGGGGACAAGCCCGGTGATGACGGTGGTATCTATTTGGCAATACTTGAATGTCGATTGCTCCTAAGGCACGGGCGTCATCGCCGCTCCGCTTTGGAACCGGGCGAGCAAGTTCCGCGCGGGGAGATCGGCCATCGCGGTATGCGTCGCGACCGACGCGGATCCGATATGCGGAAGGATCGTCAGGTTCTCGAGCGCCAGCATGTCATCCGAGACATTGGGCTCATCTGCAATGACATCCAGACCGGCCGCCGCAATGGTTCCCGTCCGGAGGGCGTCGATCAATGCCTCCTCATCCACCACAGTTCCACGGCCGACATTGATGAACACGCCCTCCGGTCCAAGGGCGGACAAGACGTCGGCATAGCTCAGCGTCATCGACATAATTGTCCATAATATAGACAATATATCCACATTTATTTTCGCGCTATAGCAGAGCTTGTCAATGGCCGTAGCAGCGGGCATGCCGAACGCTAAGCTTGACATTTGCAGAGTTCCGATTGATGCTTGGACAATATGTCCACAATATGGACGAATGGAGCAAGGGCGTCACGCCCTGCACGCTCCTCAAAACGCGCCGAATGCTACCCGGTGGCTGCGGCGGTGCATTTGGGGGTGGATACATCGAGGAGAGCGGCAGCGTGAATACTCGCAGCGTGGATACTATAACTTATCTTACAAATATCAGTTTCGGGCTTGGGGCGGCCGAGTCGTTGGCGGAGATCTTGCGCGAACTCGGCGTCGCGAACCCCCTGGTCATCAGCGATCACGGCGTCCGGGCCGCTGGCCTGCTTCAGCACCCTGCTTTCGCGTTTCTGAATAGCGCGCCGACCTTCCTGGACGTCCCCTCCAACCCGACCGAGAGCGCAGTCGCGGCGGGTCTGGAGCTCTACAAACAAGGCGGTTGCGACGGGGTGGTGGCGATCGGCGGGGGCTCTCCGATTGATCTCGCCAAGGGCGTTGCGCTGCTCGCCACGCACGACGGCGAACTTGAGCGCTACGCCGCGATCCTGGGTGGCGTGGCACGCATCACGGCTGCTGTCGCGCCGCTCGTGGCCGTCCCGACAACCGCGGGTACGGGATCCGAGGTCGGGCGCGCCGCATTGATCACCCTGAATGACGGCCGGAAGCTGGGGTTCATCAGCCCCTATCTGATCCCTCGCAGGGCGGTCTGCGACCCGGAGTTGACGATGGGGCTGCCTCCGGCATTGACGGCCGCGACCGGACTCGACGCGCTGTCCCATTGCATCGAGACCTACCTGTCTCCCCGCTACAATCCGCCGGCCGAGGCAATAGCCGTCGACGGTTTCCAACGCATCTGGAAGGCTTTGCCCGTCGCCTACGCGGATGGCTCGAACGCTGAGGCCCGGAGCGATCTCATGATGGGTGCCCTCGAAGGCGGCCTGACGTTCCAGAAGGGGCTCGGCGCCGTCCATGCACTCAGCCACGCCCTGGGTGGTCTGAAGGAGGCGCGCCTCCATCATGGGACGCTGAATGCCATCCTGATGCCTCCGGTGCTCCGGTGGAATGTGGAAGTCGAGGCCGTGGCTGAAAAAGTAAGCCACCTTGAGAGCCTGGCAGGCCTTGAACAGACAACCCTCGCAGACGCGCTGGACGATTTGAACCGCCGTCTGGGCATCACGCCGCGATTGTCGGAATTGGGTGTGCCCCGGCATGTCATCGATTGGGTCTGTGAACGGGCTCTCGCCGATCACAGCCACCCCACCAATCCACGCCCATTGACCAAGGAAGATTACGCCGCGATCCTTCAATCGGTCTTCTAGACCAGGAAAGCCCTCAGACAAGAAGCGCGGAGGCCAATCCTTGAGACCAATTGTAATCGTGACGGGCGCAAGCCACGGCATCGGCGCCGCGACGGCGCGTCTGTTCGCCGCTGACGGCTACGATGTCTGCATCAACTATCTCTCGGACGCTGCGGCTGCGTCCTCAGTCGCGGAAGACTGCAGGGCGGCAGGCGCCCGCGCCATCGCCGTGCAGGGAGACGTGGGGGCAATCGAGGACATCCAGGCCCTGTTCAGCGCATGCGACGATGCGCTGGGGCGGGTGACCTGCCTGATCAACAACGCCGGGATCATCGGCAAAGCCGGCCGCATAGAGGATCTGCAGCCTGCCACCCTGGAGGGAACCTTCAGGGTGAACGTATTCGGCGTCATGTATTGTATCCAGGAGGCAGCGAAACGCATGTCCACCCGTCGGGGCGGACAGGGCGGGAC
The DNA here is from genome assembly GCF_003201475.1 of Chelatococcus asaccharovorans. Taxonomy (GTDB): domain Bacteria; phylum Pseudomonadota; class Alphaproteobacteria; order Rhizobiales; family Beijerinckiaceae; genus Chelatococcus; species Chelatococcus asaccharovorans. Next base: position 132,131 of record NZ_QJJK01000013.1, read on the forward strand.
AATCGTGAACATGTCGTCCCTCGCATCCTACCTCGGTAGCCCCAACGAATACGTGCACTATGCCGCGAGCAAGGGCGCCGTCGAATCCATCACCTTCGGTGCAGGCAAAGAACTGGCACCGGAGGGCATTCGCGTGAACGCCATACGTGTCGGGACCACCAACACGCGGATACATACCCAGGGCGGAAACCCCGAGCGGCCCGCCAGGATTGCGGCAGCAACCCCCATGGGGCGCATCGCAGAGCCCGACGACATCGCGCGCGCGGCCCTGTGGCTCGCGTCTCCCGGCTCCGGGTTCGTAACAGGCACCCTCATCACGGTGTCCGGGGGGCTCTGAGCCCCAGACCTATCTCAGAGGGAGTGCCAGGAAACCTGGCACAGCTGCCGGGATCGGTCGGCGCACTCATTCCCGGACCTGCCACCGAACTTTCCGCCAGCGGCAATTGACTCGGTTTCGCGCCGATTGAATCGCGGATTCTCGGGTCAGGCTCCTGTTCAAGCTGCCGCCCGAGATGGAGGAACGCCGCGCCGGCCGCGTAAGCTCTGAGGGCTCAACGCATGCCAACGCGGTCGCCCTCCCCCAGCCGGACGCTTCTTTATCTGGCTAACGAAGGCCGGCGGCAAGCCCGCCGCGCCGAGCGCCCTCGCCTATCGGCACGCGCATCTGACCTGACCCAGCAGTTGCAAGTCCATTCGCCTCAGGCGTCCCCATGGCCGGGCCTCGTCGAGGCCCGCCGTCGCATGTCGCGTGCAACGCCGCGACGGTTTGAACTCAGTGCAGCCAAGAGGCTGGCACGGTCACCAGAGCGGGAAACAGGACAAGCAGCACAATGAGTATCATCTGCGCCGTGAGGTAGGGCATGGCACCCTTCGTAGCGGCCTCCATGGAAACCCCGCTGATTCCACACACCGTGTTGAGCACCGTTCCGACAGGAGGCGTGATAAGGCCCACCGCATTGACCATCATGAAGATGACCCCGAAATAAACCGGGTCGATCCCCGCCGCCTTGACGATTGGAACGAGGATCGGCACCAGTATCGTGATGCAGGGTGCGAAATCGAGCGCAGTGCCGACGACGAAGACGGCCACGACGATCATCCCCATGAGAAGGATCGGAGAGTCCAGGAAGGGCTGGAGGAGACCGACCAGCTGGGCGGGCATATTGGAAATCGTCAGCATGAAGCCGGAGATCATAGAGGCTGCGACCAAAAGCATGATCACTGCCGTCAGACGCCCGGCGCCCAGCAGCGCGTCATAGAGGAGCCGCAGTGTCAGCTCTCGATAAATAAACACCCCCACGAACAGGGCATAGAAGGCAGCAACGACGCCGGCCTCCGTGGGCGTGAAGATGCCGAACCGCAGTCCACCCAGGATGATCGCCGGCATCATCAGCGCCCAACCGGCAGTCCTGATGGTTTTCGGGATGTCCCTGCGCGGAAGTTTAAGCTGGACCGACGCCGTTTCCTTTTTGGAGAGGAACCACCAGGCGATCATGAGGCTCAACCCCATCAAAAGCCCGGGTATGATTCCGGCGAAGAACAGGCCGACGATCGAGATATTTGCCGTGACGCCCAGAAGGATGAACCCGACAGACGGCGGGATCACAGGGGCAATAATGCCCGTCGCCGCCATCAAGCCCGAGGCGCGCCCCAGGTGATAGCCCGCATCCCGCATAAGAGGGACGAGCATGACGGCGAGCGTCGCCGTATCCGCGATCGCCGACCCCGAGACGCTGGCAAGCACCAGGCCCGTGCCGATGACAACGTAGCCGAGGCCGCCACGTATATGACCGACGAGCGCCAAGGCCACGTTCACGATCCGGCGGGAGAGGCCGCCCGCGTTCATGAGCTCGCCCGCAATCAGAAAGAACGGGATCGCCATCAGCGGATAGCTGTCTGCCCCATTGACCAGCCGCTGTGCGAGGATCTGCGCATCCAGATTGCCCATCAGCAGCATCATCGCAACGCCCGACAGCATCAGCGCGAAGGCAATGGGGACCCCGATACCCATCGCACCAAGGAGAGACGCGATAAAGACCAATCCGCTCACGTTGTTTTCTCCGCATTGAGCGCCGGAGATACGACCGGTGGGGGCTCAACATGCTCTACGCCCGACCAAGGGGCTGGCAGGATGCCGCGCAGCGAGCGCCACAGATCAACAAGGAGAACCAGAGCCATCAGGATGGCGGCGGCGAGCCCCGCGGCGTAGATGGCGCCGACGGGAATTCCCGACAGGGCCTGGACGTTGCCCCACTCGATCAGGGTGAGCGACCAGCTGCCCTTTGCCAGGAGCCAGCAGCACCACAGCATCAAGCCGTATGAAGCGAGAAAGCAGACGAAGCGCGCCCCGCGCGGCAAACGGACGACCAGCGAGTCGACGCCGAGATGCGCCCCCTTGGCCAGGGCCACCACGGAGCCCAAAAAGATCACCCAAACGAGGACCACACGAGACACTTCGACGGCAAACGGAATGCCTGAGCTGAAACCGTAGCGCAGCACGACATTTGTGAAGATCAAGAGGCTTATGACGGCCATGCCGACGACGACGAGAACGTCAAAGACCTTAAAAAGCCAACGCAACGGTTCGGGCATAGTTCTCCCCAGAAGGTTGTGCGCTCATGCGACGTCCTCGCCGCACGCTGACGAGGCTATGGAGAATGCGAGCATGGCGCTCCAGCATGCCGGTCGGGCCAGGAACGCCCTATCGCGTGATCGAGGCCTGCGCTGCTACCCCGGTCGAACAGCGCGCGGGAGCAAAAGCGACGTTCCCTCCAACCACCGGGACTGGAGGTTTCAAGCCTTGCTTCCCGCGTCAGACGCCTTCCACCACCGTCAGATGGGCCTTGGCATATTTGACGCGTGCCTCGATGGCCTTCTGATACTCAGGAGAGTTGTAGCAGGCGAGGGCGGTCTCGTAGTCCTTGAACTCGATCACAGCCACGCGGTTCGCGTCCGGCCCTTCCATGACCTGGTGTTTTCCGGCGCGAACCACAAAAGTGGCACCGTATTTGTCGAAAGCGGCCTTGTTCAAGGCAATGTATTCTTTATAGCCCTCCTGGTCTGCAATATCGACCATTGCAACCCAGTATCCTTTTTTTGTCATTGCTTATCCTCCCAGCAGCCATTCCCGCACCCTCTCGCAGAAGGGCGGACTGCCCGATGCGTTCACTGTCGGTGCACGTGAGCTTGCCGTTGACCCTCCCCGATCATACGACTAGAACCGAACTCTGGAATACTGACTACAATATGGACAGTTTGCCCACGAACGTGTAGTGCCGCCATGTTCCGTTGTCAAGCTTGCAGGGAGTTATGCCATGAGCCTGAGTGACATCCAGGACGAAGCCGATGTGCGGGCTCCCCATCCCGTGCAGGGAGCGGCTTCGTTCTCAAAGTTCATGGCAGTGCTCCAGATCATCGCGGATTCCCCCGGGACACTGGACATTGCCCAACTGACCAAGCGTGCGCGTTTCCCGCGGGGGACGGTCTACCGACTTGTGTCGGCGCTGATCGCCGAGGGACTCATCACGCAGTCCGGGGAGAGCGGAACATTTCGCCTTGGGCCGCGCCTTCTCCAGCTCGCCGCCAAGACCTGGGAGGATTCCGATCTGCGGACGATCGCCAGGGACTTTCTGGTATCGCTCCGCGACGCAACGGATGAGGCTGTGCACCTCGCGGTGCCCAGCAACAACCGGATGGTCTATATCGATAAGTTGGTCGGCTCCAGCACGGTTCAGATGAAGACGAGCATTGGCGGCCAGGTTGAACTTCACTCCACATCCGTGGGCAAGGCGTGGCTGTCCGGCCTGCCGGATGAGCGGTTGCTGGACGTCATCAAGGGGTTGGAGTTAAAGCGCCACACCGCCAATACGCTCACGACGCCCGAGGCGCTGCTCGCGGAACTGAAGCGGACGCGCGAGCAGGGGTTTGCATTTGATGACGAGGAGAACGAGCCGGATATTCGTTGTCTCGGCAGCCCGATCTTCAATCGTCAGCGGGAACCGGTCGGAGCGATAAGCGTCAGTATGCCCGTATACCGGCACGACGCGCGACGTCACGAACTCTGCGCCAGGCTGGTGCGTCAAACGGCGAAACGGATCACTGCCGAATTATCCAGGATTCTGTAGCGCCGTCGTTAGAGCGCGGTTCGATCTGATTGCATCAAATCGGCGCTCTAACCTCCTTTATTTCAAGCATAATCTTATCGATCCTCGTTTCACTCCGGTCGGATTATGCTCTAGATGTCGTTTCCAAGAAGGTTGTTCAGCCTTGTCCATGGCGCAAGGCCGTTGTGGGCTGAGTGGGGCCTGACGAGGTTGTAGTCGTCGAGCCAGGTCGGCATGGCTTCGGTTCGGCGCATCGTACCATCAGATTTTTGAAGCTGCCCCCTGTTCGTCAACAGCTCAGTTTGGCACCTTTCGTCGGCGATCCGGCAGTGCCGTAGCGGATGGCAGGTCATCGCGTCGATATCGATGCCATCGAGGATCCGATGCAGCTGCTCGCCAGCGCGATATGGCCAAGACAATGGGGTTCGATGCGACTTCTATGCGAGGATGCTCCTCACGCCATCGAAAAGCGTCCGACCAGACGGCTGCCATCGTAATTCGCGGCCGATCATATCCGATATGACTCGTTGGGCGGCACCGCGGGTGGTCGCGAGACGAAGGATTTCACATCGGTGATTTGCTTGCCGAACGTGCTGCCCCCACGCCGTTGTTCGCGACTGCGGACGCGGCCGCACCAGCGCTCGTATGGTTTCGAGCTCAATCGGATCGACCTCGGTCACGACCACATCGAAGGTCGTGTACGGCATGAGCTGGAGTAACTGCAGCCGGGATACGGGACCGTTTTCCAGAAATGCAAAGATGCCGTCGAGCGTCGGCTGCCCACAGGTTGCATAGGCAAAGGTGACGTCGGCGTCGGTCACGTCGGCTATAGCAGCGGCGAGAAAGTCGGCCAACGGCATAGGGCCGCCAGATCGGGCGTACAGGGGGCGATCGAGGTCACCAAGGTGGTCGGCAGCTGCCTCGGCAATGATATCGGCCCCCGTGCCCCTCCACTGGCCGCGTGCCTCGACCAGCACCCCCCTGGGCGGTGCCAGGGCACGACCTGTCGCGAGATCGAGATCGATGACGGCGATCTCTGCACCCAGAGGCCACGGCTGCATCACCGGCGTGCCCTCGATCTCCCCGAAAAAGCGGCCGAGCGTATGGCCGGCGATGATCAAATCGATTGCCCCCCGCCAGGAACGGCACCGGTCGGCAAACATGACCTCGTCGACGAGGTAGCGACCGTTTGCGCGAAAGCTCCAGTCAACGCCATCATGAACGAGAGCAACGACGACATCGGCACCCTGATGCCTCAGTTCGCCGGCGATGGCAGGAACATCGACGTCCAACTGATCATCAGGTGTAGGCATCCGGCTGGTGTCTGCGACGGTCCAGAAGCGCATCGCATGGAGATTGTGATGTGTGAGGCCGATGACCCCGACCGTACCGGCCGATGTCGGCAACATGGCCGTCTGCGGCAGGCCGATCGCGACGTTGGAACAAAGCATGGGACAGCGCAGGTCGGCCACGTGAGCCTGTAGAAACGCGGCGCCAAAATCGAGATCGTGATTGCCGACGACCGATACATCGATACCGAGTTCACCGGCCGCGGCCAGCCCGCCGCGACCTTGCGTCGCCACTGTCAGCGGTCCGCCCTGCGTCAGATCTCCGCTGTCGATCCACAGCGCCGCGCGGGTCTTCAAAGTCCGAGCCGCCGACCGCAAACCTTCGCCGCCGGCGAGAGACCCATAGGAGGTGGGGATGGTCGCAAACGACCCGAAGAAGTCGTGGGTACTCAGGATGCGGACATCGCGGGACATCGGACCTCTCATGATCGGTCGACATGTCGAAATGACGCGCCCACAGCTTGGCAATTCCGGCGTCTGGACGCGGCCTCCGAATGGCTAAAGAGCCAAAGATTCACGGGGCACTAACCTGTGAGGGCGGCACCGACAATGGCCACACCGCGGGCGACGTCCTCGCGTTGCAGCGGACTGCTCAGCGATATGCGAACGGCACTGGGACACGGCCGTTCGTCGACGGCGAAAAGCTCGGACGTACGCACCAGAACACCCCGTTGCTCCAGTCGGGCTGCAAAATCATGGCGGCCGATACGGTCTGGCAGGCGCAACCAGAGGTGCATGGCGCCCCTTGGGCTCGCGATGTCCGCGCCTGCAAGTATCTCCGCGGCCAGTGTCTGGCGGATGATGGCTTCCTCGCGAATGGCCGAGCAGATTTGTTCGGCCGTGCCCGTCTCGATCCAGTGCGTCGCCACCGCCGTCGACATTGGCGCAGGAAACCAGTGGGACAGCCGGCGGATCGGTTCGACAAAGTCACGGCAAGACGCAGGTGACGGCGCGACGAGATAAGCAACGCGCAGCCCGTGGGCCAGGCACTTTGTGACGCCCATGATGTACCAGGTGACATCCGGTGCGATGGCCGCGATCGGGCGGGGCGCGTCAGGATGTAGCCGCCCGAGCGGATCATCCTCGATCAGCCAGACACCGAAATGCCTTGCGATGGCGGCAATTTCCAGCCGGCGCGTTTCGGACATGATCGCCGTGGTGGGATTGTGTACTGTCGGATTGCAATAGAGCGCACGGGGGCGATCCGTCCGGCACGCATGTTCGAAGGCTTCGGGCAGAATGCCCTCCGCGTCGAGCGGAAGTCCCTTCACCTTCACATGCGCCCTCTCCGCGAGGCTTTGCAGCACCGCGTAGGACAGTTCTTCGGCAAGCAGCAGCCCCCCGGGGCCGACGAACTGCTCCAGAAGGAGAAGCAGAGCGCCCTGCGTGCCATTGGTGACGACCACCCGTTCGGCTGCGATCTCTTCCCGGAAACGGGACGACAGCCATTGTGCGCCGGCCTTCCGATCCCGCGCGGAGCCGCCCGGCAATCCGGTGCGAAGCGACATGGCGAACTGCGGATCCTGCGCAAATTCAGTCAATGTCCTGCCCAGCTGTTCCGGCAGAAGCGCGGGAAAGGGAGGGATCGACCGCGTGAAATCGATCGCCGTTTCAGCGTCTGGAGGCGAGGAGACGGCCGTCTTGCGGAATGTCATGCTGTTAACCATTGGCGGGCACCGGGTCGGGGAGGTGCGAGGGAAAGGCGCGGTCAATGACGCGGCGCGCGAGAACGACGTCGTTGACAATCAACGCGTCAGGTTGGAAGCGGAGGAGCGTTGTCAGCGCCTGCTCGTCGGTGTCGCCGATCCGGCGATCCCCGCCGCCACAGGTGACCATCACGCTGAGCCCGCGTGCGCGAACCGTTTCCATGAGACCCTGCGTCACACGCGGTTCGTGGAGGCGGATCCATTGCCCCTCGCGGATCGAGGCAAAGGCGGCAATCGCCTCGACGTCGAGCATCAGCCCGACCTGCCTTAAATCCGGCCACCGACGCGCGATCTGGCGGGCGGTAGCGGCATCATGGACGCCGACGATCCAGTCCCGCGGCACGTCGAGTTTGTGGATGGTTTCGAGCAGATCCATCTGGCGCGCTGCCGTCTCCTTCACGTCGAGATAGATGGGGCGTCCTATCGCGGCGACATCCCGGAAGCGCGCGATCTCAGGCTCCGCCACCTGCAGGACGGCGAAGCGCATGGCCGCAACCGGCACGGCGCCATCGGTCGCTGTCGTGATGTCGGGATCGTGACGGCAGATCGGAATCCGGTCATGTGTCAGCCGCAGATCGACTTCGAACGCGTCGGTGCCAGCCGCGGCGGCGGCCACGCAGGCGGCGTGCGAATTCTCGGCGCCGGCCGCCACCCCGCCGCGATGTGCGATCGTCAGCGGCGGGCGGCCGGTTGCGGCTGTCATCGTCCAGATCGACATGAGCGTCTCGATCTCCCCATTATCCCGTCAGGCCCGTCTAATTGGGCAGCAGCAGCTGAACGTCCCGCTTCATTGCCGCCATCGCGTCCTCGGGCGTCCGCTTGAGCGTGAGAACGGACTGAAGGTGCTCCTTGATGACCGCCGTAATCTTCAGCGAGTTGCTTCCGGGAAAGGCGTACCACTCGGTCAGGCGCGGCAGCTGATCGATCGCCGCCTGGCTGTTGGGTCGCTGTGCGACAAGACGGCCGAGTTGCTCCGGATTGGCGAGGGCCAGACGGTTGACGGAGAGGAGGCCGGTTTGGGTGCCCATGATCGTCTGGGCTTCGGGGCCCGCGGCGAAGCTCAGAAGCGCCCAGGCCGCCTTCTGTTTGGCAGGGTCCTTGGTGAGGACCATCATGACCGTGCCCGCAGCGGGAATGCGACCGTTCGCGCTGCCAAGCGGTAGAGGCGCCGCTCGCAGTGGGAAAGCACCAGCCGACAGCTTCTCAAGGCCCGGCAGGGCACCGCTCGATGTCACGAGCAAGCCGATCTTGCCGGCGGCGAAAGCCTGCCTCGCCTGGTCGCGCGTCATGTCCACGCGCCCCTGGCCAGCCTCGCCGAAGGAATGGAGGACTTTGAGGGCTTCGAGCCCCGCGGGACTGTCGAAGTCGATCGTCCGGTCCCCAGGCTGCATCATGCGGCCGCCCAGCGTCGCGACAAGTGCCTTGTAGGTCCAATTCCCCGTGTTGTCGTATTCGAAAAACCCGCCCAAAGTATCCGGCTGCAAGGCGCTGATACGCTTGACCAGATCAATCGTGGCCGGCCAGGTGGTCGGGAAATGATCGGGATCGCCGCCCGCCTTGCGAACCAGCTCGGCATTGTAGGCGATAACGGGTGTCGAGACCCCGAAGGGCAGGCCATAGAGCTTGCCATCAATCGTGCCGACCGCGCCGGCGCCCTCCACCAGGCCGATCCGCTCCAGCGCGACCGGCGTCGCCCCGATCTGGTCGAGCGGGACGGCCAACGCACGATCGACGAGTGGCCGCATCAGGTTCGGACTGACGAACAACACGTCCGGCAGGTCGCCCGTGATGGCCGCGCGCAGCGTCGTCTGCACCAGTTCCTCGTCCTCGCGCTTGGCGGGGATCAGCTCGATCCGTACGCCGGGCGTGGCCTTCTCGAAGGCTCCGGCGAGCGCCTCATAGGTCTTCTGATAGATTGACGGCGCCGTGGCGACCTGGATCGTGACGGCTTCGGCTGCCAGGGCGCTGTGGGAGAAGCACAAAGCGGCTCCCAACGCCGCGATGCACGCGCGTTTCATGGACTTCTCCTGAAGGATCATTGTTGCTGTCCGGAAGACGGGACTCGTCAGTGAATGCGAGGGTCTGTTCTGACGGCCGGCTCACTTCGTGGCGCCGGCCGTCAGGCCTTCGATGAACCACCTCTGGGCGCAGAGAAACGCGATGAGAAGCGGTGCGACGACGAGACTGGCGCCGGCCATCAAAGGACCGTAGTCGTTGCCAGCCTCCTCATTCTTGAATGCCATGATGCCCAGCGAAGGCGGCATAAGTTCTTCCTGGCGGACGGCGATCAAGGGCCAGAACAGGTCGTTCCAGTGTGCAACCACCGAGAAGATCGAGAAGGCGATCACGGCCGGCATTGCCATCGGCAGCATGATGCGCCAGACGATGGAGAACTCAGACAAACCATCGAGCCGGGCAGCATGGACAATGTCGTCCGGTATACCTTTGAAGAACTGTCGGAATAGAAAGATGCCGAACGGCGAGACGACAAAGGGAAAGATCAGTGCGGCATAGCTATTCAGTAGGCCAAGCTGATAACCAAGGATGAAGAGCGGCAGGGCCAGCACTTGGTGAGGGATCAGGAGCGCCACCAGTACCAGTCCGAACACCACTTCCCGTCCCCGGAAGTTCAGTTTCGCCAGCGCGTAGGCTGCCGGCGCGCAGAACAGGATCTGGAGGGCGAGAATTGCCGCGCAAACCGCGACACCGTTCAGCATGAAGCGCGGAAGCGGCGCGGCCGTGAGCGCGGTGGTGTAGTTCTCCCAGGCATTCCAACGGTCTGGGAGGAGGGAAAACCCGCCGTGGAAGATCTCGCCCGGCGGCTTCAAGGAAAGGCTGATCATCCATACGAAGGGCAGCAGCATCATCCCCCCCGTGACGATGAGAACGGCGTGCCGGGTGAGCCTCGCCGGCAGCGACAAGCGATGCGCGCTCATGAATAGTGCACCTTTCGATCCATCACCCGGGCCTGGAAGAGGGTGAGCGACACGACGATCGTCAGGAAGACGACGGTGATAGCCGCGCCGTAGCCCGTTCGCAGGAACTCGAAGCTTTCGCGATAGAGCGTGTAGAGCAGCAACTCGGACGCCTTGCCCGGTCCGCCCTGTGTCAGCATTTGAACGGTATCGAAGGCTTCGAAGGCCCTGAGCGCCACCACGATGACGACGAACATGGACACCGGGCCGAGCATTGGCAGCGTCACCGTCAGAATGCGATCCATCCAGGAACTCGCGCCGTCAATGTCGGCGGCGTCATAGAGGTCACGCGGGATGGCTTTCAGCCCGGCCATGAACAAGACGAGAGCAAAGCCGAGATTCTGCCAGATCCCGATAATGGCGAGCACGGGCAGCACTGTCCGTTCGTCCCGCAGCCAATTTGCAGTCGGTGCTCCGATCGCCGCCAACATCTGGTTGACCAGGCCGATCGTGGGATGCAGCAACGCCTCCCACGCGATCGCCATGGCCGCAAGCGTCGCCATGAAGGGCAGAAAATGGATAGCTCGGTAGAAGCTGCGGAAACGGCTGTCGGCCTCGATCAGGAGAGCGACCACAAGGGCGCAAACGACCGTCCCCGGCACCACGATCAAGACGTAGACAAGTGTGTTGCCAAAGGATGCACGGAACGTTGCATCCGCGAAGATCTCTTGAAAATTTGCCGCCCCGACGAAGGACAGCGATTGCGCGCCAAACTGCCAATCCGTCAGCGCAATACCAAGAATAGCAAGCGTCGGAAGCAGAAAGAGCACGAGCAACAGCAGAAGCGCGGGGCCGACGAGCGCACAGGCCCTGAGCACCTCGCCGCGCCGTCGGGACCGGGCGGCGTTCCCGACGGCTGCGGGGGATGCGGCCGGATGGGCATGCATGGTCATGCTCGCCCCCGCAACGTCGTGACTGTCGCTTCCCGGTTCGGTAGCCGGCTCCCATCCGGCCGGAACAACAGAACGCGAGACGCATCGATGCCGAGATGGACGGTCTCTCCAATACTGAGCGACGGGGCGCGGTCCGTCGCCAGGCGCGCGATGAGGGGGGCCCCGGCACCCGGAAAATCGCAATGGACGAACAAATCCGATCCAAGATGCTCGACGAGGTGAACGCGTGCGCCGAGCGTGCCCGGCGCGAAGCGGTCGACGTAATGGAACGCCTCGGGTCGAATGCCGAGGACAATATTCGTTCCCGGCTCGCACCCGGTCGGAACCGGCAGGGTTGCACCGGCAACGTCGATCGTTTCCGGAGTGCGTACAACGGCATCGAGAAGATTGATCTTGGGGGAGCCGATGAATTCGGCGACACGCCGGTCGTTCGGTTCCGCATAGATCGCGTCGGGCGGTGCGACCTGCAGGAGCTCGCCGTCGAGCATCACCGCCACCCGATCCGACAGGGTCATGGCTTCGGCTTGGTCGTGGGTGACATAGATGAAGGTCACGCCCAGGCGTCGATGCAGTTCCTTGATCTCGGCCCGCATCTGCACACGCAGCTTGGCATCGAGATTGGAGAGCGGCTCGTCCATCAGAAACACGGCCGGATGGCGCACCATCGCGCGCGCCACGGCAACACGCTGACGCTGACCTCCGGACAATTGGCCGGGCTTGCGGTCGAGAAGATGTTCAATCCCGACAGACTTCGCGACTTTTCCGGCCTCGCCGGCAATCTCCTTCCTGATCCGTGCGCTATTGGGTAGGCAGCGGCCAAAAAGGGGAAGTCGCTGCCAGGACGACAAGCGCCGCATCTTCAAGGGCACCGAGATATTGTCCCGCACAGTCATATGCGGATAAAGCGCATAGGACTGGAAGACCATGGCCACGTCACGCTTCTTCGGGTGAAGGTCGTCGACGACACGATCGTCGATGGAAATCGTGCCACCATCCTGAATCTCAAGGCCCGCAAGGATGCGTAGGAGTGTCGACTTCCCGCAGCCGGATGGCCCGAGCAGGGTCAGAAACTCGCCGTCCCTGATGTCAAGGGATACACCCTTGAGCACCTGCGTGGCTTCAAACCCCTTTGTGATACCGGCGATAGACAAGCTTGCCATAATTCCCCTCGGCCGCCATCTCTGGCTCATTCATTCTAGACTTCTAATTTCAATTACTCTAGCAATGATCGCGTGACAAGTGTGTGAAAGTCGGAAATGGAACAGCAGCAGCGAGCCATAGCCGCGAGGGCAGGAATGCAGAATCTGAATGAGAGGGACGGCGTCAGCCTTTGGCGTCAGATCGGCGACGCGCTGATCCGCGAGATTGAAAGTGGCGAGCTCGAGGTGGAGAAGCGCCTTCCGTCGAGCGATAGTCTTGCCAGCCGATTTGGCGTGAATCGCCATACCGTCCTGAAGGCAATTTCTCATCTGCAGGCGGAAGGATATGTCCGCGTACAGCGAGGACGCGGCACCTACGCTGTGGTCAACCGCATGGAATACCGGATCGGGCCACGGCGCTGGTTCGAAGAGAGCTTGTTGCAGAGCAAGCTTATGCCAAGCCGCACCATCGTAATGACGGACGATCTGTCCGCTTCTGCAGAAATCGCCTCGTCCCTCAGGATTGCCGAGGGTAGCCCCGTGTTCTTTCTGAAAATCCTGGGTGAAGCGGACGGTTTCCCGGTGAACTTCGGTTGCCATTATTTCCCGCTGGAGCGTCTGCCCACAATCGGCGACGTGTTCCGCAGCTACGGCGACAAGCCGACTGCGGATCTCTCCTTCACCAAGGTTTTCAATGAGGTCGGCGTGACCGACTTCCGCCGCAAATCAGTTCGGATCCGTTCGCGGTTACCCTCGCAGGAGGAGGCATGGCGGCTGCGGATGCCGCAGACCGAGCAGGTTATCGAAACCGACGTTGTGAACGTCGATGCTCAAGAGACGCCGGTTGTATTCGCCAATACATGTTTCTGTAGCAGCCGTGTCGAGCTGGTCCTCGAACTCTAGAATTTTCCCGATGAACTCCTGTTCGCCGGAAACGCTCTAGGTCTTTGTTTATACGCGTTTTACTCACGCGATCCGGCGTCCACTTCGCTCGAAAATACTCTATCATCATAGCGAGTTATCTATGCGCACCCCGAATCAACTAAAAAAATCACTCGCAAGCCATCACCTTCTCCACGTCATGGCAGCGCACAGCCCTTTGTCGGCACGGCTGGCGGAAGAAGCTGGCTTTGACGGCTTGTGGGCCTCGGGCTTTGAGCTGTCCGCACTTTATGGCCTGGCCGATGTCAGCCTCATCTCGATGACGCAGCATCTCGATATGGTGCGCGCCATGGCCGAACATTCGTCATTGCCGATCGTCGCCGACATCGACACCGGCTTCGGCAATGCCATCAACGTCATCTATGCGATCCAGCAATACGAGCGCGCCGGCGCGGCCGCCGTCGTCATCGAAGACAAGACCTTTCCGAAGGTGACCAGCCTCGTTGCCGATGGTCGGCAGGAATTGCTCCGGACGGAAGAATTCCAGGGCAAGATCCGCGCGGCGATCGCGACACGACGGGATCCCGATCTGCTCGTCATCGCCCGCACCGAGGCCCTGATCGCAGGTCTCGGCGAGGAAGAGGCGCTGAAGCGCGCGGCAGCCTATGAAGCGGCCGGTGCCGATATGATCCTCATCCACTCCAAGCAGAAGACACCGGACGAGGTGGAGAGCTTCGTCCGCGCCTGGACCGGCAAGGCGCCGATCGTCATCGTGCCGACCGCCTATCCCGAGATGAACGAGGCGCGCATCAAGGCGCTGGGGAAGATCGCCATCGTGATCTACGGCAACCATGCCATCCGCGCCTCGGTGACGGCGATGAAGGATGTCTTCGCCCGTATCCAGAAGGATCGTGGCATTCAGAACGTCAACCGCGACATTGTCTCGGTCGAAGAGGTCTTCCGGTTGCAGAAGATGGATCAAATCAAAGCTGACGAGAAACGTTTCCTCGCCTGATCCGGTCACGCCGAGCCAGATCCCGAAAACCCCGCAGTCGCTGCACCTGCTTTGACAGCCGCCAGCAGGGCAGCAGTCCAGCTGAGCTGTGCCGTGGAACTCCTTCAATGCTTGACCTGATTGGTGCCGTCGCCCTGCTGCTCTGGGGTCTTCGCATGGTGAAGACGGGCGTGACGCGGGCGTTTGGGGCTCGGCTGCGGCGATGGATCGCAGTGGGCACGCGCAACCGGGTCAGGGCCTTCGGCGTCGGACTTCTCGTCACAATGGTGCTGCAGAGCAGCACCGCCACCGCCCTGATGACCGCCGGCTTCGCCGGTAGCGGCTACATGAACTCAGCCATGGCGCAGGCCGTCATGCTCGGCGCCAATGTCGGCACCAGCCTGGTGACGCGTCTTCTGGCCTTCGACGTCCACTGGCTCGCGCCGCTGCTCGTCGCTGTCGGCGTCGTCCTGTTCACCCTTTGCGAAGCCAAGCCGAACAAGGGCATCGCCCGCGCTGTTCTCGGCCTTGGATTGATGCTCCTGTCCCTCCACCTTCTCGGGCAATCGACCGAGCCGATGCGGCAATCGCAGGTGCTCAAGGCGCTGATGGCTTCGCTCGATGCGGTCCCTGTATTGGCCGTCGTCGTTGCGGCCGTGCTGGCGATCGCCGCGTCCTCCAGCCTTGCGGTGGTGCTGCTCATCATGTCGCTGGCCGCGACCGGAACGGTCCAGCCTGAGCTCGGCATCGCGCTGGTTCTTGGCGCCAATCTCGGCGGCGCGGTGCCGCCGGTGCTCGCAACGCTCGGAGACAGTCCGCTGGCCCGACGCGTCACGCTCGGCAATCTCGCGGCGCGCCTCATCGGCTGCGCCATCGTCCTGCCCTTCGCCGGTCAGGCCGTAGCGATCCTGTCTGGCCTGGTCTCTGGCCCGGCACAGCAGATCGTCGAGGCTCACATCGTCTTCAACATCCTGCTGGCGGCGATCATGCTGCCACTGCTGACACCCTTCGCCTGGGCCGTCCGTCGCATCCTCCCTGAAGCCGCGACACGTGAGGATGGTCCCCGTCACCTCGATTCCGACATCCTCGACCGGCCCACCATGGCGCTTGCGGCCGCAGCCCGCGAGACGCTGCGCATCGGCGACTGCGTGGCCTCGATGCTCCAGAACAACCTTGAAGCGCTGAGGATGAACGACACGAAACGCTGCGCCTCGGTCGCCGCCATGGACGACGAGGTCGACCGACTGAACAACGCGGTGAAGCTTTATCTGGCGAGGCTCGGCCGCTCTGCCCTCGAAGAGAACGATGAGAAGCGTTCGGCCGAGATCATCGCCTACGCCACCAATCTTGAGCACATCGGCGACATCGTGGACAAGAACCTGCGCGAACTCGTCGAGAAGAAGATCAAGCACCAACTTTCCTTCTCCGCCGAAGGGGCTGCCGAGATCGAACAGTTCTACAGGGTGACGATCGAGAATCTCAGGCTCGCGCAGAGCCTCCTGGTCTCGGGCGACGAGAAGCTCGCCCGCCAGTTGGTCGAGGCCAAGGTCGACATCCGCCATCGCGAAGAGCGCTCGACCGCCAATCACATGAGCCGCCTTCGCGATGGCCAGGTGGAGAGTGTCCAGACCTCCTCGCTCCATCTCGACATCCTGCGCGACTTGAAGCGCATCAACGCCCACATCGCTGCAATCGCCTATCCCATTTTGAAAGAGAGCGGGCTGCTGCGGGAGTCCCGTTTAGTCGGCGAGACCGGAGGCGAGCAGATGCAAGCATGACGATGCCTTGCCGCTGGTGTTACAGCAAGTTTGGTATTCATCTTGGTCTACCATATCGGCTGCGAAGTACAACGAAATCGCCGCGATGTATGCTGCTTCAAGAGATAGGAAAAGTTCCCACGCCATAGTGCATTTTACGTGAAATACACTGAAGCGAGATATCTTTGCTCACAGCACAGGCCGTATTTCTAGCGGCCCGGTATCGTGCACGGGCTTTGAAGCCGGTTTTGCCAAGCGGGTGTCAGGGCAACAGCCGGTCGCGAAGCTCAGGCATGGAGAGCGGCTGCAACGTGGCATACAGTGCAGCGGCGGCGATGACCGCGCCCTCCACTTCAGCCGCCACAGCTTTGCGCCTGATACCGCGACAAACAGGTGAAGCCCCTCACCGACTGAAATCTTTTGCGGCTGTTGGTACGGTTTGATTCGGCAGATGGCAACGTCTGTAAGTGGCATGACTGTTGGGATGGCCGCTTACGATCCTGGCCATGATGTCGGCGAGACAGGCGCGCGGCTCGACGCCGTTGAGCTTCGCGGTTTCGATGAGCGAGGCGATGACGGCCCAATGCTCCACGCTGCCATCGCAACCAGCGAAGAGTGCGTTCTTGCGTGACAGGGCTAGAGCATAATCCGACCGGAGTGAAAAGATTATGCTTGAAATAAAAGAGGTTAGAGCGCCGACGCCGCACTCCGCACCCCACAGAACCCCCTCGCAGGCGGCGGGCAATCCTGCGCCCGCCACGGAAATGCAGTGCACCCGGCCGTACGAGCGCGGACGCACTGCAAGTTGATCTGGACAATTCGCTCGCTTCGAGACCGGGGCCTAGGCCCCTTCCTGCCGCGGACCGACATATCCGGTCTGACCCTTTTCGGAACCCAACGTGAGGATCGGACCGTCCATCCTTTCCTGCCAGATCAGCGATTCCATGCCGATCTGGAGCGGGTGGTCCTGAATGGTGAGGATACCGTGACCCTCAGGACCCGGATAATGGGCGTGTTCCGACCAAGCGGGTGCGGAGAGCATCAGGTCGCCGGCCCGCCAATGGAACTCCTGGCCGTCAACGACGCTGCTCCCAAACCCCTTGTAGTGATAGTTGATGGCGACGGAACTGTGCTTGTGCCCGCGACCCGGTTTGCGCGGCGGGGTGCCGGGAGCCGTTGAGGCCAGCGTGGCAAAGAAGGAATGCGTGGTTCCATTCCGCCGTTCTGTCGCCGGGTTGTACAGAAGCATGATGTTTCGCTTGTTGTCGCCATAAGTCATCGACAAATGCTCCGAGACTTTTTCCCACGGCCAGTGGATCATATGGTTCTCGACAACCTCGATGTCGGTGAGGAACTCATAACCCCTGACGCGCGCGCCGGCCTCGGTGATGACGAAGTCGGGAGCGCTCTCGCGGGTATACTTGGCCGGCGCATTCGTAGTAGCCGGGGAATTACCCCCGCGCAGATCGGAATAGGCGACGCCGCGCTCGATGTGGTGGATACCGAGCTTTTCGAGCATCGGGGCGTTCGAATAGGTCAGTCGGACGAACAGATCCTTCCCGTTGTTGCGATGGCTGTAGACCTTCATCGACGGGATGTTCCACGCACTCCACTTGGAGACGGAAATCTGGCGGTCGCCGGCCCGCACCTCACCCTCGCCGCGCAGGCAGAACTCGACCTGGTTCGAGTTGTGCCGGACGGGCTCCGTCTCCTCTCCCGGCTTGAGAACGTTGATCGTGACGTCGACGCCGGGAGACAGGCCCAGGCCTGGCGCGGTCGATTCCGGATGAACAATGACGCTGCTCCGGCGACCGCCCTGGCCTGCCGGGACTTCGGCCAACCGCTCGATCTCCGCTTCGATCGCCTCGCGCGGGACCAGCAACGGACTCCAGACCTTCATCGTGCCTTCCCGCGCCGTTTCGGCAGGAATAAATCTAAATGCTTGCTCAGGCATATCTGCGCTCCTCGGGATTGTTCATTCACGATATCCGCTCGCATCAGGCGCTCAATACAGAACGGCGAACGACACTCTTTCCGAACGCGCAATACTTTGGCGGGTGTTTCTTGGCACGACTGCGGACCCAGAAAGCGAAGATTTTGCGCCCTCTGGGCGGCCGCAACATCAGGGCTTCTGGCGTGACTGGAAAGACTGTTCTTCGGGGAGTGCTGTTGAGGCCGTGAAGCGACGCGCTACAGTGCTCACGGTCGGGGGAGGCTAACCGGTTGCCATCACTGTTGCCGCCGAGTCGTCGGCAATACGCCCAGGCGTCCTTGCCACGCTGACGCGACCTCAGACGGAGAACCCGGAGCCCGGTCTCAAAGCGCCTCGACCAGGCGCAGCATCGGGCGCTTCGGCAACGCGGCAGGCTCCTGCCGCACATCCTTGAGACGTCTGCTCAGGTGGTCGATAAAGGCGCGTGACGGTCTGGACAGATGCCGACAATCGGGGGCCGCAGCCACCACGACGGAGGCCGGCGGACTGTATGCCTCGAGAACGCGAACCAATCGCCCGGAGCCTTCATAGTCGCGGCCTATGAAGGCACCAAGGAGTGCCACTCCCAGCCCCGACGCCGCAAGCTCGGCAATCGTGTTCGCGTTGTTGGAGGTGAAGGGTCCGGACACGTTGATGCGCCCAAAGCGGCCTC
This sequence comes from Chelatococcus asaccharovorans, assembly GCF_003201475.1. GTDB lineage: Bacteria > Pseudomonadota > Alphaproteobacteria > Rhizobiales > Beijerinckiaceae > Chelatococcus > Chelatococcus asaccharovorans. Next base: position 150,574 of record NZ_QJJK01000013.1, read on the forward strand.
TGTCGTTGTAGGGCCAGGACGCCGCCGCCGATCCCTGTCGGACGATCAGGCAGGAATGCGCCGTGAGATCGCGGGGATGTTTTGGCTCGCCGTGCTCTGCCAGATAGTTCGGCGAAGCGTAGAAGTGGCGATGGTTCTCATGAAGCACGATGTTGTCCGGCTCGACGTCGAAGCGGGCCACCATCCGGATCGACAGGTCGAACCCCTCGCCGCGCAGGTTCTTCGTGTTGGTGGAGGTGTCGAGATCGATCTCCACCGCCGGATTTTGGACGAGGAAGTCAGCGATGTGCGGCATGAGGGTCCGTTCGGTCAGTGCGATCGGCGCAGTCACCCGCAGCCGACCGGCCAGGCTATCACGCCCTGACGCGATCGCCCGCTCCGCAAGCTCGGCCTCGTCCATCAGACGGCTGCAATGCGCATAGAAGTCCATGCCGGCCTGCGTGATCTCGACCTTGCGCGTGGTGCGGCTTATGAGATGCGCCTTGGCACGCTCCTCCAGTTCCGCCATCTTCTTGGATACCGTGGAGGGAGCCACGCGCAGCTTCTCCGCCGTGCGCGTAAGGCTCCTGGTTTCCACGACAGACAGGAATATCTCGACCGACTTCAGATCCGACAAGATATTCAGCCGACTGCTCGATGGAACATACTTCATGATGATTTCCTCCCACCCCATTTTCATACAGTCCGGAATGAATGTAAATGAGACCGGGGAAGAAAATGCGGCTAGGTCTGTCGCGGCATCGAACGCATAAGGTCTCGGTTCGGGCAGAATGCCGGCGCCTTGCCGGCAGCGCCGGCGCTCCGGCGGTCCAGGAAGCGCCTGCACTCCGCGCTCGCGGCACAGGCCAGACAGCCGCGGATTGCGGACCCAACCGCCGTTTCGTTAGCAGCCGCGGCGGGAACGATGTCCACGCCCAGCGTCTCGATCATCCGCGAAAACAGCGTCGCCCGTTCGTTCGAACGCGTAATCATTCGCGAAAATTTGCTCATCAACGTCGCTCCTGGAAAGTTGTGTCCAATAGATCGGCATGGGCAGCGGCAAGGCTCCTTGATCTGAGTCAATCGCGTCTAATTTTTGACGATCATGTATGTAACCCTCCGTATGAAAGTGGGTCGCGGAAGGGCCGGGCCAGTCGCCCGACACTCTCCACGACAGCCGCCCCCTCGCGCCTGCGAGGGTTCACATGTGCTCGGTCGCCGCTGCGGTCACGAGGCCGGTCCGGCGCGTTCAAGCGCCTGATGCGGCTCCGCGAAACGGTTCGCGAAGTCCGGCCTGTTCCAGCATCGGCATGACCGACCGGTTCCACCGCTCGAGCCCTTCGGCGTAGTCCACCCAGGAGAGCAGGATGCCGGCGATGCCGGCCCGGCTCAGCATAGACAAGCGATTGACGATCATTTCGGCCGTGCCCACCAGCGGGAAGCCACCGGCACCGGCGGCAAAGCGGAACCTCATCTGTTCAAGCGCCTCGTGCGACATCAGCTTCGTGTTCGCCGCCTGCTTCTCCACCCAGGCGTCGACGCACTCGTGATCGCCCATCTCGACCACGTAACGGTTGAGATAGGCATCCGCCTCCTGCGCGGTCTCGCGCTGCACCACATAGCTGTGCATCCATATCTGGACGTCGCGTCCGTATTCGGTGTGCGCAAGATTGCGGTAGTCGTCGACCTGGGCGCGGATCTCGTCCTCGTTCTCGGACCTGATGATCAGAAAACAGAGGTCGGCATTCTTCGCTGCGAAGTGGCGGCCCTTGTCCGATCCGCCGGCGTTCATGATCGGCACGTGCTGCTGGATCGGCTTGGGCGAGGAAAGGCCGCCGTTTATCTTGTAGAATTGACCCTCGTGGTCGAACTCGTCACGCTCACTCCACAGGCGTTGCACGATCGTCAGCCATTCCTCGACCTGGTCGTAGCGCAGCTCGTGTTCCTTCATCGGGGCGCCGAACATCTCCAGTTCCGGCTTGTTCCATCCGCCCACCACGTTGAGCGCGAAGCGGCCGCCGGAGATGTGATCGATCGTCGCTCCCTGCTTGGCGGCGAAGATCGGATGGATGGTGGGGATGTGCGACGTCGAGAACACGCAGGCGTGTTCCGTTGCCTGAGCGATCCCTGCGGCCCAGGCATAAGGCTCGAGAACCGTCGCGGAGGGATGGTCGGGCTTGCCGTCCACATAGCCCTTCCAGCGCGCATAAGGGACCAGCGCCTCGAAGCCCGCGCGGTCCGCAACGACGCAAGCCTCCAAGGACTTCTTCCAGTCCGCGCGATGTGCCTCCGGGACGAGCGTCATCGTCGTCCCCTTTCCATTGGATGCGAAGACACCCAGCTTCATCCGATTGGCGTTGTAGATCGGATTCTTTTCGTTCTGACCCATGAAAACCTCCCTGACCATGTTCTAGCCCGCGACCTCGTCACGCCGGCCGGGCAAGCGTTCTGTGAACAATCTCACTGAGCGGATTGATGTGCGTGGATCGCGGCCGTCGCCGGTGGCCCCATCTCCCGATAGGCGCCCCGGAAATGCATCAGCGGCTCGCCGTCTACGCCCCACATCTCGGTCGCTAGTCCGGTGATGATCGAATGGTCGCCGCCAGCGATCATGTCCCGGACCGTGCAGGTGATGACAGCCAGCGAACCGGAAATCTCGATGTGGCCCGACGGACGCCGCCGGGTCGGGACGCGGCTGAACTTATCGGCACTCCTGCCGGCGAAGATGTTCGAAATCTCCTGCTGGGACCTCATGAGGAAATTGATGCAGAAGCGCCCGGAGTCCTGGATCGCCGGCAGGGTCGTCGATTTCAGGTCGACGCAGATCAGGTAGAGCGGCGGCTCCAGCGACAGCGACGTGACGCTGCTCATCGTCAGGCCGAAAGGCGTGCCGGCGTTGTCCATCGCGGTGATCACCGCCACGCCGGAGGGCCAAAGTCCGGCGATCTTCCGGAACGAGGCCCGGTCAGAGATTCCGCCTTCGGGACGAGAGACGGCAGAGTACATTCCTACCTCCCTTATCTTCAATAATGGGCGCGAAACGGCTTGCGCACACCGGCCTGCTCGAGGAGCGGAAGGACATCGGCCGTCAGCCGCGAGACCATCGATTCCGGTTCGATCGAGTTCAGCAGGATTCCGTCGACGCCCGCGGCGGAAAATTCGGCCATCCGCCTGGCGACGGTCTCCGGACTGCCGACGAGCGCAACTCCGCCACCGGCCGCCCAATTCCTCTGATACTTCCAGCGCTCGCTGTCCTGGATCTTCTCGTAGGCAGACTCGCTGAGCGCCTTGATCATGGCCGCGACACGGGCCTGGTCCGCATGTTCGACAGCGAAATACCGGAGAAACTCCTCCGCTTCGGCGTCCGTATCCCGGATGACGATGTAGCCGTGGGTCCACACCTGCACGGGTCGGCGGAATTCATCCCATGCCAGCTTCTTGATCGAGGCGCATTGCGCGCGAACACTGTCCATATCCTCCTGGAAATGCGTGAAGACCATGTCCGCATACTTCGCGGCGAACAGGACGCCGCGCTCGGACGTGCCGGCGTTCATGATCGGAGGAAGGGACTGCACGGGCTTTGGCTGGGACTCCGCCTTGAAGACCTGGAAATGCCGTCCCTCGAAATCGAACGGGTCTTCGGTCCAGAGCCGCTTCAGCAGCTCCATGTATTCGGCCGCCTGCGCGTAGCGCGTTTCATGGTCCGGCATTTCCATGCCGAAGGCCTGGTAGGAGCGGCTGTTGGAGCCCGCCACGACGTTGAGGCAGAAGCGCCCGTCCGTTATGTGATCGCCGGTGGCCGCCGCCTTGGCGACGAAGGTCGGATGGACCAGCTGGACATGGAACGTCGCAACGACCGCGGGATTTGGGTGACGGGCACCAAGCGCTGCACACCAGGTGAACGTATCGAACTGCCGCTGGTGCCAAGTGATGAGCGCGACAATGGCTTCGAGACCGGCATCGCTCGCCAGCTTCACGGAAGCGTCCGATCGTTTCCAATCGGCAATATAGCGGTCAGGTGCTTTGGTCATCACCTGACCTGAATTCAGCCCAAAGAGACCCAGCTTCAGGCGATTGTCGTTGAAAACAGGATTTGTCGCTCGCCGGTCATCGGCATTGATCGTCGTGCTCACACGGGCCTCCCCTGGATGCTTCCTTGACGAAACGCAGCCTTACGTTCGTTAGGTTGACATCAGCCTAACAATCGTTAGCCTGACGTCAAGTCGAAGGAGCGGCAGAAGGAAGGAATTTTTCAGTGAACACGGGGCTGCGTCCTTCCACCAGTCAGTCCGGATCCGACAGCCGGACGGAGATCATCGACGCGGCGGCGCGCATCTTCATGGAGAACGGGCTCGACAAGGTCAGCATGAGGATGATCGCCGAGGCGGTCGGGATGTCGGCGCCGAGCCTCTACCACCACTTCGCGTCAAGAGAGGCTCTTGTCGCTGGTATCGCGGATCATGCGATAAGCCTCTATGTTGAAACCGTAGGTCCCACGCTTGAGGGCGACGGATCTCCCACCGAAAAGATCGCGACCCACGTGGAGATGCATCTCATCGTCGAAGAGCCGCGGCGCCATCTCTTCGGTATCTTCGACCACATCTACCGGGGAGCGGTCCGCGATCCCAATCGACGGCGCTTCGCCGGTGGCGATTCAATCCTCGCCAAGCAGAGCCCCTTCAGCCAGCACAGGAAGCGGTTGGCCGAGGTCCTCAGCCTGGGCCGGCAACTGGGGGAGTTCCGGTTCGAAAGTCCCCAGCTTGCCCTGGCATGCGTGTTGGGCACACCCAAGGCCATTCTCCAGTACACGGGAACAGACGAGGTCGGGTCCGTGGAAACGATGGCGAAATTCTGCTCGATGTCCGTCATCCGCACCCTGTGCGGTCCGGTTCATGACGCCGTCGTCCCTGCCCGGGAGTAGCTGCAGTTCGGCCCTTGCCCGAACGTGCCGACCAATTCGCCACCTGCGCCCGAGTTGCAACGGCGTATCAGTTGGGCTGGAGCAACCGATCGGCGATCAGTCGCCGATCGGCAAAGCCGACGTGCCTGCCGACGATGGCGCTCAATCGCGACCCGTCCCTGCGAACGGGCTCGCCGTCATTGCAGCAGCCACAGCGCGAGCACGGGGAATGACACGAGCAGCACGATCCGCACGAGGTCCGTCAGGATGAACGGCATGACGCCCCGGAATATCTTGGACATCGGAACGTGGGGCGCCACCGCATGCAAGACGAACACATTCATGCCGATTGGTGGCGTGATCATCCCCAGCTCGATCACCGCCAGGGTGACAATACCCCACCAGATCACGCTGTATCCGAGGCTCTCAACGACGGGCAGCACGAACGGCAAGGTGATCAGCATCGCCGCGATAGTATCGAAGATGCTGCCGAGGACGATATACATCAGCACGAAGCAGGTAATCACCACGATCGGGGCATAGCCTGCAGTTTGGATGAAGGACACAAATGCTTCAGGAGCGCCGGTGATCGTCACGAAGTAACCCAGCATGTCCGCTCCCAGAATGATGAGGTAGATCATGCCGGTGTTTCGCCCCGCCTCGATGAGCGTCGAGCGAAGCGTATGGACGGTCAGCTTGCCGCGGGCGATGGCCAGAAGCATGGCCCCGATCGCACCCGCGGCCGCGGCCTCGTTGACCGTGAAGACGCCCCCATACATGCCGCCGAGGATGATGACCAGGAAACCGATTGATGGAAGCGCGGATTTGGCGGTCGCGATCCTTTCGGCCGTGGAGTAGCGACGTCCGGCGGGGGCAAGCGACGGATCCCGCCACAAGGTGATGTAGATGGCAACGAACTGGCAGATGATGGCCATCAATGCGGGAATAAGCGCCGCCACGAACAAGTCGAGGATAAAACTTTCGGTCATCACCGCATAGATGACGAGGATGATGGATGGGGGAATCAGCGCGCCGAGCGTACCACCGGCCGCGATCGTGCCGCTGGCCAGAGAGGTCGCATAGCCGCGTTTCTCCATCTCGGGAAGGGCGACCCGTCCGAAAGTCGCCGCTGTTGCCAGGGACGACCCGCAGATGGCGCCGAACACCGCGCAGCCCAGGATCGTAGCCTGCGCCAGTCCACCGCGACGGTGCCCGATCATCCGTTCCGCCAGTCGATAAAGATCATCGGAGAGCCCCGCCAAGGAGGCGAAGCTGCCCATCAGGATAAACAGGGGCACCACGGCGAGGCTGAAGCTCGAAACGTTGGAGGCGACCGAGGTCATGAGCGTCGACGCGGCTGGTGTAAAGCCCACCAGCGTCGCGTATCCGCAAAAACCCACCAGCATCATGGCGAAGCCGATCGGAACATGCAGCAGCATCAGCGCGAACATCACGGTCATGCCGATGACGAAATACTCGATGCCGCCCATTAGTGACCCGCCATATTCGAGGAGGTTTCCAAGCGATTGCCACTCACGAAATTGGCGACGTCGCGGAAGAAGACGATCGCCTGCACGGCGGTACTGATCGCCAGCAATACGCAGAAGGCCACCCATGTCGGCCACAACGGCAGGCGCAGAACCCAGGTGGTTTCGCCGCTCCCCATCAACCGCAAAGCGTGGTCGGCCGATAGCCACGCAATCAGGGCCAGAGCGGCCATCGCGATGCCATTACCGAACGCTTCGAGCGCGTCGGCACCGCGCACGCCGGCAATGCGGCTGAGGAACTTGACGGCGATATGGCCCCTCGACGTTATGACGGAAGGGAAGGCTGCACCCACGACCACCGGGAGCAGAAGCGTGACGATGTCGGCCGATCCGCGGATGGGAGAATTGAACAGCCAACGGCCGAGTACGTCGATGGTGACAAGGGCGGCTATACCCATGAGGCCGCCCAGGCCGGCCAGCGCGGAATACCGCGCCAGCCGGTCGGAGAGCCTCTCCAGCCGTTCTAGGATCATTTTTCAGGCGCTCAGTTGGTCGCGTTGGACTTGATGAGGGAGAGAATCTCGTCGCCCTTCGGGGAGCCGCTCTTCCATTCGTTCTGAATCGGAGCGAAGGTTGCGTCCAGCGCCTGCAAGTCGGCTGCCGTAGGTTCGACCACCTTGTGCCCGCTGCCCGGCGCCTTCCAAGCCTCGAGCAGCTTCGTCGCCTGCCCGTCGTTGGCCTCGCCCCAGGCCTTCGAAAGGGCCAAGCCGCTATTCTCATCCAAGGCCTTTCTTGCTGCCTCCGGAAGTGCGTCGAACCTTGACTTCTTCATGAGGAGCATGACCGCCCCAGTTCCCAATTTCACCTGGAAGTGGTTTTTTGCCACCCCGGCCGCGCCGACCTGCGTCAAGATCGAAGGATGCGCGGCCATCCCATCGACGACGCCTCGGCTAATGGCCTCGGTCGCTTCGGTCATCGGCATCCCGATGGCTGTTGCGCCAACGGCCTCGACCGCCTTGATCCCATATGCGCCGGCGGACCGCAGCTTGAGACCCTTGAGGTCGGCGACGGACGCCACGGGGCGGGCCGTGTGCACAGAGAAGGGAGGCGACGAGAATATGCCCAGGACCTTGAATTCCTCAAGCCCCCTCAAGAGGCCGGCTTCATTGGCCTTCCACATCGAGGTCGAGGCATGGACGCTGGATTTGAACAGTCCCGGAAGTTCGGCAACCTCGCTGTCGGGGAACCGCCCAGGCGTATAGGGCGGAGCCGGGTAGGCGATATCAGCCACCCCGTCTTCTAACATCTTCAATTGTGCCGCGGGATCCCGTCCCAGCGTTCCGCCGGTGAAGGCTCGGATCTTGAGGGTTCCACCGGACGCTTCCGTGACCTTGGCAATCCACGGCAGGAACACCGTCTGCCAGTCATTGCCCTTCTCGGGCAGCCAATATGCGAACTTCAGTTCAACCTGCTCCGCTGCGCTGGCTGCCGAGGCGGCCGTGAGGGCGCACCCGACCGCCAATGCGCGAAAAGTCTTCGAAAGCATGTTCATGCCGGTTCCTCCCGTGACAGATTTTGGTGTTAGCCTCGGCTGCCAATATCCGCGGTCACAGCCAAGTGGTCCGGGCTTCCGGCTGTTATGACAGCGCTCTCCTCCGAACCTTGAAGACAGTGCCGCACACCCACGCGAGCGCGCACTGCAATTCCTCACAAGTCAGTCTTTCCGTTCCGAAGCCAATCGGCAATGATCCGGCCGGCTTCGATCTGACCGTTGGGCCTACCCGCTTCCACAGGCCGCCCGTGGTGATTGCCGTGGACGCGGTGGCGCTCCTTGCGCCGCGCTCCGATCGCCTCGAAGAGGACGTCGGCTTCACTGGGAAACACACTGTTGTCACCGGTATACTCGATCATGAGGACAGGCTTGCGGACGTCCGGCGCGCACTTCGCCATGGACGCATTGGACGAGAGGGCCGACCAGTTGGAGAGCCAGCTCTCCGGCGTGCAGACCCGGGCGAAGCCGACGCTCCCGTAGTTCGAAGCGACCTGATTGGCGCCCCACAACGTCCCGTATGCGCGCTCCGTCGGCTCGAGCGAGAGATCGAAGCAGCGCGGGTCCGCATCCGTGCGCCATACGTTGAAGATTGGCGAATAGGCCGCGACGATGGCGTCCTGGCGCGACCCGCCCCCGTCCTTGATGGTCCGCCGGGCCGCAGCCTTGCGCTCAAGCGCGGCGCGGGCGAACGCGTCGATCCGCGCGACGCGTTCCCTCTGTGCAGCGCGATAGCGCGCCAGGAATTCGGGGGCATAGGAGGACGATTGGGGCGGCTCCCGGTACCCGTTCGCCGGATTGAATGCCGACAGACTCTCGTCCGTCTGCAGCGGGTCGTCCTCGTCGGTCACCGCAGGATCGATACACCGCAGCAGGAGTTCGCCCTGCCCAAGATGAGACGATATCAGTATCACGCCGTCCGGCTCGGGCAAGCCCGCCTTGTCGAGGCCGGTCGGCTTGCCGCCGGGAGACCGCTTGATCCGCGCGTCGGGCGCGCGCGCGGACTGCTGGCAGTAAAAGGCCGCGAGTGGGCCGCCTCCGGAAATGCCCTGCAGGATCGTGCGCTCGAAACCCTGTTCGCGCAGGAAATTCTGACCGGCCGCGAGATCGAGCAGCGCGGTCTCATGCTCGAGGCGGATATCGTTCCCGGGCGAACGCGCGCCTTGGACCCAGACGGCGACGCCGGCGTTCAGGAGATCGGGCACGAGGTATTGCGCGACGTTGATTTCCCGGGGGTGCATCGTGCAGACGACCGTGCTCTCGCCGCCGCGGCGGAAGAGATACCCGGTGACGTCGGCGCCATCATGCGTCGTCAGCGCATGCACCGTCATGCGCGTGTCGGCAGGCAGCCGCGACGGATCCCATCGCGTCCCCCGCAACCCGGCAGTCGTCACGGCGACCGGCTTGGCCTGGTTCTTCGCCCTTCCGTCCATTTACGTTCCTCTCTGCCGCGCGACCTGGGTGAGGATCTCAGGCTGCTGACCCGTCTCACGCCGGTAGTCCTCGAAGGCTGCCTTGACATCGTCCGGCACGTCGATAGCCCCGAGCCGGTCATGCGCGGAGACGTAGATGGAGGTGACGCGTCCGACGAAGACATCCCTGCCGGTATCAACGCGGAAGGCATGAACCAGTATGTCCGTGGTTCGCGTCCCGACCGGACCGAGATAGACCGCCATGTCGAATACGTCCCCCGGCCAGAGCGGGCTGTGAAACACCATGCTGAGTGCCTTGCCGGGCGTTCCGTACCGGGCTTTCTCGTCGCGCTGCCCGACCGGTCGGCCAAGCACGACCTGGCGGAAAAGGTGAGCCGTCGCCAACATGTATTCGGTGAAATTGCCCGCATACACGACGCCCGCGGGATCGCATTCCGCCCATCGCACAGTTCGCCGGACTGTGAATGGCTTCCAGGCGGCGACATACTCTGTGGCGACGAAGTCGTTCGACGGTCTCATCTCATCCACCCGACGAGATTGCCGGGAAGGCAGCCATGTATGTGTCGTAAAAATTGGGGACGTAAGAGCGAAGTCGCTCGTCGTCGATGCGGCCGGTCCTCGTGAGGAAGTCGCGCGTGAACGCGACCACGTCGAGTTCCATCTGCTTCCCGATGTCCTCGTACCACTCGAAGCTCTTGACGGTCGCCTCCGTGAACAGATCCCGCGTGGGCTTGCGCAGTTCCACATAGCGGGCAAGCCCCACCGCAATGTCGTCGGCGCAGTCCGCCAAGGCGTCGTTCAGGGCGACGGCATCGTCCATGGCCAGACGCGTGCCGGACCCGATCGAGAAGTGGGCCACCCGGAGCGCATCCCCGATCAGGACAGCATTTCCGTGAAACCACTCGCCGCAGGTCGTGAAGTTGAAGCGGCGCCAGACCGACTTGTTCTCCACCAGCGGCTGTCCGTCGAGCATGTCGGCGAAGACGTCCTCGAAGGCTGCTTTGCGCTCATCGTCCGACAGTCGGGAGAACCCCCTCTCGTTCCACGTCTCGCCGTCGCATTCGGCGACGAAGGTGCTCATGCCGGGCGCGTAGGAATAGTAATGGGCAACAAGCCGGCCGAAGCGCGTATCTCGGAAAACGAGCGCGTTCGGCTTGAGCGCCTTGGCCACCCCATACCAGGCGAAGCGGTTGTGAAGCACCCGGTTCTGAACGCGGAACTTAGGCTCCAGCAACGTCCGCACCTGAGAGTTCGCCCCATCCGCGCCGACCACGAGATCATAGGCCGCCAGGTCGTCGCGCGATTCGATGCGTCGACCGTGTTGCACGACGAGCCCGCACTCCGCGCACAACTGCTCCATCAGGTTGAGCAGCGTCAGACGCGCGATGGCGCCGCCCTTCGCGGCGTATTTCAGCGAAACCTTGCGGTCATTCAGGACGATGTCCTGCTCATCGTTGAAGACCATGCATTCCGCCAGGGTGTCGTGCAGAGCCTCGTCCGCCTTGCGGAGCCGGTCTCTGGCCGCACCGGCGAGGGTCACGCCGAAGCCGTAGGTCGCATCGACGGGATTCTGCTCGAAAATATCGACGGCATATGCAGGAGCGCGCCGCTTGATGAGGCGAGCGAAAAGAAGCCCGGCCGGCCCTCCTCCGATGACAGCTACCTTCATGAACGCGCTCCATCTCTCTCCAGCACCGTCACGCCGCCACTTCATGCGATTGGGGCGCTGCGAGGCCCAGGGCCCGCAGCATCGCGAAGGACGTGCATTCCGCGGTGGACGTCACAGGCTTTCCTGTCAGGCGCCGCGCTTCTTGCAGCACATCGAGCGACGGCATCTGCACGCAGGCCGACAGCACGACCGCATCGACACTCTCGACGGGAAGGTCCTTCAGGGCGTCGAGCAAGCGGGATCCGGGAATACGCCCGACCTCCTGGTTGTCGGCGACACTGAAGTTCTTGTAGCCCGCCACCTCGATGCCTTCGTTCGCGATATAGCGGACGACGATCTCGGCCAGCGAGTCCGTGTAGGGCATCAGAAGCGCTACCTTGCGGCCGCCGGCTCGGCGCAGTTCCGACACAAGCGCACCCGCCGATGTCACGACGGGAAATGCGCGCCCTTCGGCCGCCGCGATCCGCGCCAGCGTCTCTTCGGATTCGCGGTGATATCCCAGGCCCATGGCCATGATGGCCACGAGACAGGCATAGCCGGCCACATCGATCGGCGCGTCTGCCAGTTCGCGCGCGCAGCGGTGGGAATCCGCATCCATCGCGGCAAGCTCCTCCTTGCGGACATGCTTCATGCGCATGCGGGAGGAGTGAAACGTGAAGGACACATCGCCCCGTGCGGCGGCGTAGCTCCTGAGAAACTCAGGCACCTCGGTCTCCATCGTCGTGTTCGAACTGGGAACGATCTGTCCGATTCGAAAGGCACCCCTACCCACACTCGCCTCCGCGCGCTGCCAGACAATTTGTCTACATCGTCAAATTTTTGACAGTATAGGCAAATCAGAATTCGGAGAACTGGTCAAGCCTGAACATCACCCCGGTTCCCCTGTTCTGCTGATGGACGATGCGCCCTGCGGCCGCCACGAGCCTCGGCTCCCGCATGCAAGTCGATGAGCCCCGGCGTGACCCGGCGCCCCGCCAGGTCAATCCTGATGGCCGGGTCGAGCGGAGCGGCGCTTGAAGCGACGATCCTTCCGTCGGGGATGCCTATGCTGCGACGGCCGTCAAGCAGGCGCGCGCCATCGCAAACGCTCGCGTTGAGAAGCGCGAGGCGAGAACTTGGCGCGTCGTGCCTGCGACATCCATGGGAGCCTCACGCCGCGCGGTCGCCTGGCAGCGCAAAGCCGGGCACATCCACGTCGACGGCGAAGATCTGTGCCGTGGTGTCGTCACGCGCCATCCGCTCGATCGAATAATCGCAGACGACAACGTAGAGGATGCGCCTCTCGTGCCCTCCCAGCGCGCATGCGACCGGCTTCAGGGCGCCAAACGGGATCCGCTGGGTGATCCGACCGCCGCGAAGGTAGCGGACGATCTCGTTCCGGTAGGGCATGCACTGCCAGACGCCGCCTTCGACGTCGAGCGTCATGCCGTCGAGCAGGTCCTCCGTCTCCGAGAAGAGAGATTTGCTCGCGAATGTGCCGTCATCCGCGAGTTCGTAGCTCCAGATCTTGCGATTGCGGCCTTCCGCGAAAATCAGTTCCTTTCCGTCCTGCGTGATCGCCATCCCGTTCGGGAACTGAAGGCCGCTTTCGAGCACGCTGGCGGAGCCATCGGCCTGCACGAGAAGAAGCCGGCCCGGAGCCGGCGGCTCTCCCTCGAACACGCGGAAGCCGACGTCGTCGAGATAGGCGCGGCCCTGCGCATCGACCGCCATATCCCCGCAATAGCCGGTCATGAGGTGCGACAGGTCGGCATGCTCCGCAAGGGAGCCGTCGCTCGTCATCCGGAGCAGCTTCTGGTCCGCCATGGAGGTCGTGACCAGTGCGCCGGACGGCAGGAAGCCGAGACCGTTCGGCCGCTCCGGCACCGTTGCCTCGATGCGACGCTGCCCAACCTCGTCGAAACTGTAGACCTTGCGGCCCAGCATGTCGGACATCCAGAGGCGCCCGCCATACCACCTCATGCCTTCGCCGAAGACCAGACCGTCAGCAAACAGCTCCGGTTGACGCTGCACCATCACTCCACCTCCCTATTCGGCTTGTAACGACCGGCAGGGAATCCACCTCATGCGGTCGTCCGTATTCGCTGGACCGATCTGCGCATGAATTGTCACAATCGTCAATTATTCTTTATCGGTGATGAATTCATTTCCCGGGCGTCCCGGAGGCATCCGCGCGCAGCACGACGCCCCCGCGCGTCATCGGGCAGCAGACACTGGCCGCGCGAGCGGACCGCATGAAGATCGCGATGGATAGAGATGGATAGCGAGAGCTAGTTCTGGAACAAGCTGATCGTCCGCGCGGCAAGTGCCGGCCGTGGCGAACCCTCGAGCTCGAGCGTGTTGTTCCACACGACACGTACGCCGTTGTCCTGAAGGATCACCTCAGCGATCTCCTGCGAAAGCCGCACATTTGATCCGGACACGACCTCAGCGATGTAACGCACCCGATCCGATCCGTAGTTCAGGACCCGCGTCTTCTCCTCGACGACCACGAGTTCGGAAGCGAGGCCCGGAATGAGGGCCAGGAGGAGATAGCCGTGAGCGATTGTTGCCTTGCCCAACTGCGCGCGCATCCGCTCCGGATCGACATGGATCCACTGGTGATCGCCAGTGGCTTCGGCGAAGCAGTCGATGGTCGGCTGCTCGATCCGCCTCCACCCACTGGGACCGATTGTGGTTCCGAGATGGCCGGCGAGGTCCTCCGGGCGGCGCACATGAAGCATGGTCAAGCCTTCTCCTCGCCTCGGATCAGCTTCGACAGGTGCCGAAGGTTTTCCTGTATGACCTCGATCGCCTGATTTGGATCATTGAGCCTGCCGCGGCGCGATTCGTCCGTCAGCAGGGACTGGACCGCCAACTCGGCGAGTTCCTCGGCGACGTCCTCGGCGCTGGCGCCGCGATCCTCGTCGAACCAGTAGTTAGTCCAGTTGACGATGCCGATGACTCCAAAGGCAGCGTAGCGGTCATTGACCGGACGGAATTCGCCAGCGAGGATGCCCTCGCGGATGATGGCCCGATACTCGGACAGGATGTTCCTTTTGGCCTCCGTGTGCCGCCTGAGGAGGTCGGGCGGCAATGCCGCCTCTGTCACCTCGATCATCCGCATCTGGATGCCGCGCTGAAGAACTGCCATGATGCGCATGCGGACGAAGCTCTTCAGCCGCTCCGACGGCTTGCCCGTCGCCGTGAGCTTCCACTCGGAAATCTCCTTAAGCGGCATCAGGGCGACTTCCTGAACAAGCGCCTCCAGCAGCGCCTCCTTGTTCTTGAAGTAATAGTAGATCGCGCCTCGCGTCAGGCCGACCGAATCGGCAATGTCGGTAAGACTTGTTCCGGCATATCCTTTCTCGGCGAAAAGGATACAGGCCTTCTCCATAAGCTCTCGCTCGACAAGGGCCTTCCGCTTATCGCGATTGCCACCGCTCTCGCCGCTTTCGGGCGTGCCGGCGCTCTTCGTACCCTGCTTGCTCTTGCTGGAGCTCGGACGTGCCATGCTGTTTATCCGTTCCGGTTTCTTTCCGTCTGTAGCCCACTCCCTCCGAGACCGCCAGTCGCGATCCCGACGCAATCGAAAAATTTGACGATAGTGTTGATTAATTATCGAACATGTATGTAATAAGCGTCAATCAAAGGGAGGAGTACAGAATGCCGGTTGTGTCGTCGCCCATGCAAGGTGTCGTTTATCCGCCGAGGGCGGAAGTCGCGCGCTATGACGAGATGGGGCTCTTCTCCGACGATACGATGGGACAGGCCTTTCGCAAGGTTGCCGCGCGTTTTCCCAATCGGGCGGCGGTTTCGGACGCATCGTCCGCCATGAGCTTCGTGGAGCTGGACGAGGTCACCGACAGGCTCGCCGGCAGTCTCCTCCGGTCCGGCCTGAAGCCGCTAGATCGCGTCACCTTTCAGATCCCGAACGGCAAGGAACTGGTGATCTGCTTCGTAGCTTGCCTCAAGGCGGGGTTGATCCCGATCTGTACGCTTGTCGCCCATCGGCAGGCCGAAATCGGCTACCTGTCAGCGCACGCCAAGGCGCGTGCCCACCTGATCGCCAGCGACGATCCGAAGTTCGACTTCCTGGCATTCGCCAGATCGATCAAGAGCCAGACGCCATCGATGGATTTCACCATCATCGGCCGAGGACCGGCGCCGGCGAACGAGCCCGGCGTTTCCGGGATCAAAGACCTCATCGACGGGATCAGCCTGGCGGACGCCAGGGAGATCTTGGGCTCCCTGGAGCTCGACGCGGCGCAGGTCGCGGTGTTTCAGCTGTCGGGAGGAACCAGCGGAATACCGAAGATCATTCCCCGTTTCCACAACGAGTATCTCTACCAGCTTCGAACCGTCGCGGAATGGCACGGGCTGACGGAAAAGACGGTTGCGTTCTCGCCGGCCCCGATGATGCACAACGCGCCCATCGTCTGCTACTGGGGCTCTACCTTGTGGAGTGGCGGAGAGGTCGTCTGCGCCGCGAGCCTCCAGCCGGAGGCGATCGCCGAGGTCCTTGCCGCGCGTCATCCAAACTGGATGTCGATCCCGCTTCCGATCCTCCTGAACCTCAAGGCCGCCGGCCTGCTCGATCGTCGCAACTTCGAGGGCGCAAGGCTTTCGACCCCGAGCCACACCGCGCGCCTCTCCGACCTGACGGGCGGAACGGCGGTACCGCTCTACGGCATGACCGAGGGCATCATCACCTATGGCCGGATCGGAGATCCCGACTTCGTGTTGCGGAGCACCGTAGGCCGGCCGGTGGGGCCGCACGACGAGTTCCGAATCGTCGATCCTGAAACCGGGCAGGAGCTTCCGGACGGAGAACTGGGGGAGTTCTGCTTCCGCGGCCCGTCATCCTGCCGGGGCTACTATGATGCCGAAGATCGCAACAGTGAGGCCTTCACTGCGGAAGGCTTCTGCAAGTCCGGCGACCTGATGCGCGCCCACCTCATTGATGGCGTGCGCTATGTCAGCTTTGAAGGTCGGGTCAAAGACGTCGTCAGCCGCGGAGGCGAAAAGATCAACTGCCAGGAGGTCGAGCGCGCCCTGATCAATCATCCGGCGGTCGGCGCCATCGCGATCGTGCCGATGCCGGATCCCGTCTACAGCGAGAAGGCCTGCGCCTTCGTGATTCCGGCGAAGGGAGCAGAGCCACTCACCGTCGCAGGCGCCGGCGCGTTCCTCGAGAAGGCAGGTCTTGCCAAGTTCAAGTGGCCAGAGCGAATCGAGATCGTCAGCGAGTTCCCGACCACGTCTTCGGGCAAGATCTCGAAGCCCTTGCTGAAGCAGAGAATTGCCGCGCAGCTGGACAGTGAGCGCGGCGAGGCCGCACGCGCCAAACCCATCTGACATTGCCATCCGCAGGGGAAGAAGATGCATCTCGACGCCTATATCGTAGACGGACTTCGCACGCCGATCGGTCGCCATGCCGGCGCACTGTCTGCGGTGCGCCCTGACGACCTGCTCGCCGGTGTCATCCGGGAGGTCGTTGCCAGATCGGCCTTCTCTCCGGACCAGATCGAGGACGTGATTGCCGGTAACACCAATCAGGCTGGCGAAGACTGCCGCAACGTCGCCCGCAATGCCTCTCTTCTCGCCGGCCTTCCTACGAGCGTCGGCGGCCAAACGGTGAACCGGCTTTGCGGCAGCGGATTGGCAGCGTTGATTGATGCGTCACGGGCCGTGTCCACCGGAGCCGGCGACGTCATCGTGGCTGGCGGCGTCGAAAGCATGAGCCGGGCTCCTTTCGTGCTCGCCAAGGCGAATGCGGCTTTCGACCGGACCGCCTCCATCTTCGACACGACCATCGGCACCCGGTTTCCGAACCCGAAGCTCGTGCAGTCACATGGTGGCGACACGATGCCGGAGACGGCGGACAACGTGGCGTCGGATATCGGCATCTCCCGCGAGGAAGCCGATGCGTTCGCGCTTGCGTCCCAGCAGAAATACGAGGCGGCGCGCGCGCGTGGCTTCTTCGACCGCGAAATGGCACCGGTGAGCGTGGCCGGCCGAAAGGGCGCTCTCACGACGGTATCGGCTGACGAGCACCCCCGCCCGGAGACCACATTCGCGACCCTTTCCGGACTGCGCAGCATCAACAACGGCGGCGTCACGACCGCGGGAAACGCGTCGGGCATCAATGACGGCGCCGGAGCGCTGATCGTGGCGAACGGGGTGGCGGTAGAACGGAGCGGCGCCCGGCCGCTCGCCCGCGTCGTGTCTGCCGCGATTGCCGGCGTCGAACCGCGCGTGATGGGCCTCGGCCCCGTGCCCGCATCACGCAAGGCCTTGGAGCGCGCCGGCCTGACTCTGAAGGATATCGACCTCATTGAACTCAACGAGGCCTTTGCCTCGCAGGTGCTGGGCTGCCTGCGACAGCTGGGCGTGGCCGACGACGATGCGCGCGTCAACCCGAACGGCGGCGCGATCGCCATCGGCCATCCGCTCGGCGCATCCGGCATCCGGCTCGCGCTGACCGCCGCACGCCAGTTGCAGGAAACGGGTGGACGCTATGCACTGGTGACGATGTGCATCGGAATCGGACAGGGAATCGCGGTCGTTCTGGAACGCGTCTGACGCAAGGCTCAGCCCGGACTTTCTTCATCCAGAAGGCTTTCCACAAAACTGCGTATCTGGCGGTCGAACGCCTTGCGGACATCGAGCCTCACGAGCGCCGGGATGCCGACTGCGAGCCCGGGCCAAGCCGTACCATCGAACCGCGCCGCCTGACGGAGAAGGAATTCGCCGTGGTGGGAGGGAGCATGATGCATCGCGACATGTTCGGCCGTGGCGGTGGTCAGGAGCGCGATGAGATGCCAAAGCTCAGCAGCATCCGCGGGATCGAGCCCGGCATCCGCGAACAGGCGGAACATGGCGTCGACATAGGTTGCACCGAAATCCGTCTCCCCTTCAGGCGGGATCTGGAACATGCGGAAGCGATCTTCCGCCATAATGTAGCGGGTAATGCCCGGATATTCCGTCTTCAGGTCAAGCGAGGCGGCGGCCGCAGCGATGATGCCGTCGCGATGGCTCATTCCGCTGGCCAGGATCGGTGCAAGCCCCTCCAGAAGCTTCCGAAAGAAGAGATTCATAACCCCGGACAGGAGCGCATCCCGCGTCCCCACATGGTACCGCACCGCATTGGTACGGACCCCCAGGCTCTCACTGAGCCGGACCATCGACAGATCCTGCAGAGGCTCGCTGCGGGTGAGCTCCAGCGCGAAATCGATGATCCCTGCCCGGGTCAGAACGCCAGGTCCGAGGGTGGTAACGGTCTGCGCCACCTTGGGCGGCCGGCCCCGCGGCTTGGATCGGTTCGCCATATCAAGCTTGCCCTTCTGCAGATTTATTGTTAGGGGTAACAATTATGGGAATTATTGGAGAAAGCCAATGGGACAGAACGCTCTTCACGAAAAGGCAAGAACGGGTTCCTCCTACATGGATCCGACTAAACGCGCCTACCGCACGGCGGAGGTTGACGTCACGATCCTCAAACACGCGAAGGACGACAACGTCGAGCTCCGCCTCTACGGCGTCGACCATTCCGCACGTCCGACCTGGAAACTGCGCGACACTGTGACGTTCTACCGCGACGTACTCGGTCTCCCCCTGATTCACACGATCAGCGCTCGGGGATGGGGCCAGCCAGGCCATCCGGACTTTCTCCACTTCTTCTTCGACGCGGGAAACGGCGCCACCATCGCCTTCTTCTACTATATCGGCACCGAGCGGCCCGAGCGCTATCTGCCGGAGGACAGCCACTTCTATTCGGCGTCGCACACCGCCTGGGGGGTCGAATCCATGGAGCAGCTGGTCGAGTGGAAGGAGACGCTGGAAGCGCGGGGCATCGTCGTGTCCAACTACACCCGGCACGAAGGTCTGGAATCCATCTACTTCCGCGATCCGAACGGCTATCCTCTCGAAATCACGCTCAGGCTCCGCGATGTCGAGGAGATCGACGCAAAGGATGCCGAACTGACGCTCGAAGCGGCGATGCAGATCGAGGACGAGGCACGGGCCGCCAACGAAAAGATGACTGATATCGATACGATCTGGCGCCGCAAGGCGAAGATCGTCGAGTCCTATCTTGGAGAAGCCTGATGCCCAGCATCTATGTCGTGGACGTGCCGGAGTTCCGGCCCCTGGTGGACTCGGCACGCTCCAAGGAAGGGTACTCCGTCTCCGAGCAGCGAAAGGGCTACTACAAGATCGAGACAACCGGCGAAATGCGTTTCAACCGCAAGGAAATGCAGCTCAAGCCGGCCCTCTGGTATGGCATGTTCACCGGGGGCCTTGATGGTGAAATCAAGGACTTCGGCCGCGACGAGGTCGTCGTGATCGGGACGAACAAGCCGCTGTAGCCCTTAGAGCATGCTGTGTTTGGAGGAAATCCCGCCGTCATTCCGGGGCCTCGCATCAACGAGGAGCCCGGAATCCATGAACACGAAGTCTGACAAGAAGACGCGTCGGACTGTGCCTCCACGGTTAAGCGTGGTGTTCATGGGTTCGGGCTCGGGCCTTTCGGCCCGCCCCGGAATGACGACGGAGGTTCCGTTATGAAATCAGCATGCTCTGGATCGTCGAAGGCTTTTTAAAACTTGGAATCCGGCGGGCGCGACGGTAATCCTGGTCAATCCGCAAAGCGACATTCGATGATTCCATAAGGACCGAAATCACCGCTGATGAGGCTCCCAGGCGGCGCTTCCACCGGACGGATGAATGATCCCGAAAGGACCAGCTGCCCGGGTTCGATCGACTGGCCATAGGTATGCAGCCGTTCGGCAAGCCATGCGACTGCCGTGATGGGATCGTTCAAGACGCCGGCCGCCAGACCGGTCTCCTCCACGTCCCCATCGCGCGACAGGATGGCTCCAATCCATCGCAGGTCCACCTCGCGGAAACCCGCGACCGGCCTTCCGGTCACGATCCCGGCGTTCGCCGCATTGTCGGCGATCGTATCGAACACGGTACGCGTTCTTCCGGTCTTGTGGTCCTTGCGGACAATGCGCGTATCCAGAATTTCCAGCGCCGGCACTGCATAGTCGATGGCTGAGAGGATGTCGTCCCGGGAGAGATTGCCCCCTGCCAGCCGGGATTTCATGACGAAGGCAAGCTCCGCTTCGACCCTGGGCTGAATGAAACGGCCCCTGGGGACGACGGCCGGTGCCTCGAACACCATGCTGCGCAGGAGCGGACCGGAGTCGGGAATGTCGATGTTCAGCGCGGCCTGCATGGCTTTCGACGTCAGCCCGATCTTCCAGCCGACGATGCTGTCGCCGCGGGCGCATTTCCGCCGGACCCACTCTTCCTGGATGGAATAGGAATCGTCCATGTCGATTTCCGGGAAGGCGAGGCTTAGCAAGCCCGTCTGCTCACCCGTCTTCTCGGCGTGATCAAGTCTGCTGACGACATCGAGAATCTCATCTGCGGTCAATGCCATTCGAAGTCTCCGGGCTGTTTGACAGACAGGCCTGATTGATGTCCCGCCTCCCAGGCTCGCTCGATCCTGAGTGCCGGTTTGACGATGCCCAACTGCCGCTTCACTTGGTTTTCCCGACGGCCTTCGAGACATCGGGCGGGAGGGCCCCGAACAGCGCGTCGGGCCTAGTGGAGCGAATTTGACATTTGAGTCCCGCCTGACATGAGGCTCCAGATCAAATGTCAAATTCAAAAGCTCCACTAAAACCATTAACTTGCTAGTGGTTCTCCTGACTCCGACATTTGCTCCGAGGTCCGTATCAGGCGGATGCAAATGTCGGAGTCGAACCACTAGCGCGCCGTGAAGTCAGAGGGCACGCCACCGCGGCTGAGCCGGAGGCGACTTGCCGATCTTCACGCCGACATCCTGCTGTTCGGCGCGCTCGACCACGAGGCGTGCAACGGCAAGATCGGCGAGGCCCGTGCCCACCGCCTTGAAGACGCTCACACCCGCCGTACGAGGCTTGCGCCCCGCCAGGATGATGCAGCCCAGCGTCTCGACGTTCCCCCAGTTCGAAATGTCCTCACCAAAACGATCGCGGAACTCCTTCGAACTCGCCATGACGCGCTCGACATTGTCGACCACGATGCGGCCGGCGCGCTCGAACACGTCCGGCTCGAATTCCGCGGAGTTCGGGAGGATTGCACCGACGGCGTTCAGATGAGCATTCGCTTCGAGCATGGCGCCGGCCAGAAAAGGCTTCCGCGATCGCGTGATCAGGGTGACGATGGGCACACCATCCACAGCGCGCTCAAGACTGGGCTCGGCCGCGACGTCGAAGCTGAATAATTCTCTCGCCTGCGCCGCGAAGCGCTCCCTGTTCTCCTCGGTCGGGCTGTAGACACGCAGCCGCTTGAGTTTTCTGACCGCTGCGACGGCTGCGACCTGCAGCATGGCCTGCCGGCCCGTTCCGATGACCGCCATCTCATCCGCATCCGGCACAGCCATCCAGTCCGTCGCGATGCCCGATGCCGCAGCGGTCCGAAGCCGGCCGAGACCACCGGCCTGGATCATTGCCCTGAGATGACCGACATTCGGCTCAAAGACCGACATGACGGAGGATGCGCCCTTTGGCGTGTTGATCCAGGTCTTGAACCCGGCAATGTCCAGCGTCTCGGCGAGCGAAGCGAGGGCGTGCAGGGTGGACCTGTCACCATAGGTCGCCTGGATCTTCGGGAAATTCTTGGCCGCGCCCGCGAATTCGAGGGTCAGCATGTCACTGAGTGCCTCCATCGCATCATTGAGATCGATGAGCCGGGTCACATCGGCCTCGGTCAAGAAACGCGTGATCGTTGTGTCAATCATGGGCACCGTCAGTCTCCTTCGAGATCAATTAAGGGACGGCTGGCCTTCGTTGAAAGAAGAAGCTTGGGAAATGGACCGTTTCCAACATTTTACTTTGTCTCTATCGCCGACATGGTGAGACTATCCAGCTATTGGGTGAAAGGGCTGCGGGGGTGGTGCGCCCGGCCTGACATCGCAGGAGAATGCTTAAGGGCCGCCCCGCGCAACGACGGATCACTGCCCCACAGCCTGGTCCGGGGACAGCAATCATAGGGTGCTGATGCCAAGACTTCGGAAAACGATACATCCCGGAAAGACCCGGTCAATGTGCGGCACGTCCTAAGCGCCGCCCCTCGTCTTGCCGCCGGGTTTCAGACATGCTGACATCCTTGCCGCTTCACCGTCCGTTGAATCTGTTGCATACGGGTTCGACAGAACATGGAAAATATTGGTAGACATTAAGCCCATGAATCATACCGTGCCCGCCCTACGACGTGAGAGGCGAAGTAACGAAGCCCGCCGGGTCGAGACACGAATGGCACTGCTTGCGGCAGCCATCGATGTGTTCAGCGATGTTGGGTTCGCGGCCGGTACCACGAAGATGATCGCGGAAAAGGCGAAAGTCACGCGCGGCGCACTTCAGTATCACTTCAGCTCCAAGGAGGACATGATCGTCGCTGTCGTCGATCATGCGATGAATCAGATAAACTTCCGCTTCAACGGCGAGGAGCACGTCCACAAATCGATCGGCGAGCGGTTGGAATTCATTCTCGCCAACTATCGCGAAGCGTTCTCGTCGCCGACGTTTCTAGCCGTGATCCAGATTTACCTCGGCGTCCGAAAAGACCCACACCTGTCGCACATCATTTCGAGGCAGCACGCACTTTCGCGAAAGGCAATCAACAAGACCTGGGTCGACCTGTTTCCGGAGGCCGCCAACGATCCCGAAAAGCTGAGCACCCTGCGGCGGATCACGATGGGGATCATCCGCGGCTATGTCGTCGGCGAAGCGCTGGGCGGGAGCAATTTCTGGCCTCAGGACGAAATCGCCGTGCGCGCCATCCTGCAGGAACAGATAAACAAGTTGATCGCCTCCTGAGGGCTTCGAGCGACCGTCGCGCGATGCCGATGAGGTCCCCGCGGCATCACAAGACCGCGCCGCCCTCCTCGTCTTCGAGCCTATCGCGCCCGGACCATTTGTGGGCAGCCATCACCAGCATCGAGACCGCGCTGGCGAGGAGCGCGAAGGCCACGAGACTGTGGTGCACCAACGGTGATATGCGAAGGATCCCCTTGTATCGGCCCACTGCGGCGAGGTGCAGCCCTTCCTGCAGTACGACATAGGCGACATAGAACAGCAGCAGGCCGCCGAGGCAAAGCCAGACCGATTCGAGCCTCGCCTTGTTGCGGGGAGACATTGCCGACGTGCCAAGCTCGACGACGAGGTGCCTGTTGCGCGCGAAGGTGACCGGGATCGCGAAGCCGGTTGCAACGATCAGCGCGAGCGACGTGAGGTCCAGAACTCCGACGATGTAGCCGACGCCGAGATTGCGCAGCACCACGTCGATTGCGACGACCGACATCATCGCAAGAAGGGCAACGGCTGCGAGGGATTCCAGCGCAACCACCGGCCATGAGACGAGCTTCTTCAAGTTCATATCATGCCTCAATTGAACAGCAGGTTTGGAAGCCACAGGCACAGCGGCGGGAAGGCGATGAGAATCCCGACGCGCACGAAATCCGCCATGAGGAAGGGCGTAACGCCCCGGAAGGCCTCACTCAGGGTAATCTGCGGCACGAGCGCATTGATGACGAACACGTTCATCCCGAAGGGCGGCGTCAGGAGGCCGATTTCGACGACCATGACGAGGACGATGCCGAACCAGATCAGATCGTAGCCGATATGCGAGATGATCGGATAGAGAAACGGCGTCATGATCAGCACGATCGCGATCGAATCGAGGACGCAGCCCAGCAGCACCAGGAGGAGGATGATCATCATCAGCAGGGCGAAGGGCGGGACATTGAGGCCGAGGAAGAACGCTTCGATGGTCGCCGGAAGTCTCGACGCCTCCATGAAGAAGTTGAAGTAGTCGATGCCGATCAGCAGCAGGAACACCATGCCGGTGATGAGCACCGTCTCCCGGACGGAGGTCCAGATTTCCGATGGCCCGAGCGTTCTGAAGGCGATGCCGATCATGAGGACGGCCGCGGCGCCGACCCCCGCTCCCTCGGTTGGGGAGAAGAACCCGCCGAAGATGCCGCCCATGACGATGCCGAAAACCAGAGCGGGTGCCATGATGTCGAGAAGCGTCCGCATCTGCTCGTGGAAGGGCAGCCGCTTCTGATGCGGCGCGATCTTCGGATCGAGCGAGACCCAGATCACGATCGCCGCGCAGTACAGCAGGATCGCGACGATTCCGGGAATGATGCCGGCGGCAAAGAGCCGGCCCACGGACGTCTCGGTGATATAGGCGTAGAGGATCATCAGCAGCGAGGGCGGGATCAGAATGCCGAGCGTGCCGCCCGCACCCACCGCGCCAGCGGCGAGCTTGGGATCGTAACCGTAGCGGAGCATTTCCGGCACCGAGATGCGGGCCATTGTCGTGACCGTCGCCAGCGAACTGCCGCAGATGGCGCTGAATCCGCCGGCGGCCAGGATCGTTCCCGCCGCGAGCCCTCCGCGGAAATATCCGACGAAGGCGTTTGCGGATCTGTAAACCGATCCCGCCATGCCCGAGTGGAGGGCGAAGTTGCCCATCAGAAGGAACAGCGGGACCATCGACAGGGTGTCGCTCGACAGGACGTGCACCGGCGAGGTGGATGACACGAAGTTGACCGCCGACCAGCCTTGAAGCGCCCATATTCCCATGACGCCGACCAGGAGCATGGCGACCCCGATAGGCGCCCTTAAGAATATCATCACCAGAAGCGCGGTGATGCCGATAAGACCTATGGTTTCGGGTGACATGTCAGCGCCCTTCACATTCGCCGCTTACTTCGAGCGCTCTTCGATGATCCGGTCGTAGACAGCCCGTGCCGGAAGCCCCCGCGCTTCGAGCTCGGCAAGGCGCTTCTCGATCACCGGGACGACCGTGTCGGCCATCTTCTGGCGCTGTTCCGGCGTCAGCTCGTGGATGACGTTGCCGAGATTCTTGGCCAGTTCGATCGCCTTGCCATCGGAGGTGAGAAAGCAGCGCGAGGTCTTGATCGACGCTTGCGTCCCGGAATGCTTGTCGACGATGGCCTTGGCGTCCGCCGGCAGCGCCTCATAGGTCTTCTTGTTCATCACCGTGAAGCCGATGCTGGTGCCCATGTTCGTCACGTAATGGTGCTTCGTGACCTCCGCGACCTTGAAGGCGATCGTTGTGGTCCAGTTTCCATGGATCCCGTCCAGGACACCCTTCTGCAGATTCTCGTAAATCTGGGGAGAGGGGATGAACGAGACTTGCGCACCCAGGGCTTGCATCGCCGCGAGGTGAACGTCTCCAGCGGAGCGTATCCGCAAGCCCGACAGGTTGGTCGGATCCTTCAACTCCTTGCGCGTATGGATCTGGTAGAGCGAGGTCATCCACAGGTGGATCACCTTGACGTCCTGCCACTCCGCGCCCAGGAACTCCGGGAGGATCGTGTCGTTGAGGATCCGTGTGCCGGAATCCAGATCGCCCACCGCAAACGGCATCGTGATCAGTTCGGTCAGCGGAAACTGACCTTCCGTATAGGAGGTGATCCCGAAGGCCATATCTGTGATGCCGCGCGCCACCTGGTCATACTGCTGGGTCGCATTCCCGAAGGCTCCACCACCGTAGTACCCTTCGAGCGTCACATCATCGAGCGCCGCGAGCTCATCGAGCATCGGAACGACTCCGCACGAGAAGATGGTGTTCGTCTTGGGCGTGAACGATGCCACCTTCAGCACGGTCTTCGCGGCAGCAGGCTCCGATATGCTGAGTGCAAACAGAAGGCTCAGCCCGCAGATCATCTTCGCAAGCGTTGATTTCATGTCTTCCTCCCTTTTTTTGACTTTGGTTCTGCGGGCGAGTATCCCGCCCCGCTTTTTGTTCATGTCTGAGCGTCTGTCGGCTCGCGGGGCAGAAGTGACGGCGCGCTTCCATCGCGGCGAGCTGTTCCCTGTCGGTCATGCTTCCTGCGCACGCGGGAGGAGCGAAACCTGAGGAGCCGTCGACACACGGATGGGAGCTCGTCAGCACCGAAGCTTAAGGTACTCCGGTCCCGCTGGTCGTGTTCGAACTCGACACGGTCCAATCAGTTCGACGTCTGCCACTGCCCACGCCCACCTCCACACGCCGCCCCCGCTATTTATCTATGTCGTCAAATTTTTGACGACATAGATGAGCAGGAATTCGAGGGTTCGGTCAAGTGTTATCTCCCCAGCCGGGGCATTACCTGTCGGCGATGAAGGCCGTGATGGCCTCGGCCTGCGCTTTCATCATCTCGATGCCCGGCACCACGCGGCAGCCCTTCGCGCGCGCGGCGAGGATCGTCTCGCTCTCGCGCGGGGCGACGACACAGGCGACGTCCGTCTCTCGGTTCAGGCTGCCAAAATCAAGCGGCGTCGGATCGCCCTCCTTGAGACCAAGCGACGTTGCATTGATGATGACGTCGTAATCCGTCCGATTGCCGGAGACGGCCGCGATCTCAAGCGCGGGAACGGCGCGCCGCATCGCCTCGGCCAGTTCCAGAGCCTTGAATTCGGACCGGTTATGGACATGGACGCATGCGGGCTTTTCCTTGCACAGGGCGAAAGCGATGGCGCGCGCCGCTCCGCCGGCCCCGCAGACGAGCACCCGCCGGCCCGCGACAGTCACCCCGCTTTTCGCCATGCCGCCGATCATTCCAATGCCGTCGAATATCTCAGAGACGAGCCGTCCATCGATGATCTTGGTGACGTTTGCCGCGCCGCAAAGTTTCGCATTCGGCATCAGTTCGTCGCTTAGCCTGGTGATCTGCTGCTTGTGGGGAATGGTCGTGGTGAAGGCGATGTAATTGGACGTCCTTCGCAGCACCGCGACGGTCGCGCCCAGGTTCTCCGGCTTGACGTGCATCGGATGCATGATCCAATCCAGCCCATGCCGGGCAAACACCGCGTTCATGATCGAAGGCGCGCGCACCTGGATTACCGGATCGGCAAGGCTCGCGATCATGCGCGTGACACCGGTGATCGGCTTAACAACTGTCATCGCGGCTTCCTCCCGGACTGGTCGTGGCCTAGGCAAATCCGGCTTGGACGGAATCAGCCGGTTCCATACAAACCATTGATTTTACTTGTCTATTCTTTTTGACAGCAAGCCCGCAGCAGATGGACGCGCTCTAGGATGCGTGTCTCGCCAGAAGACCGGTATGGTCGATCGCGGCCAGATACCTGCGAACGCAGTCGCGCAGGTCGGTCCGAGGCATGTATCCGAGATCTGCAATCGCGCGGGCGGGATCGAGAATCCCGGAATAGTTCGCGTCCGTGCCAAGAAAATTCAGGCCGTTCCCGACAGCGATTTCCGCGCCCGGGATCTCCGCCCTTATCGCGGCGGCCACGTCATTGAGCGTATGCCCGACGCCGTTGCAAATGTTGTAGACCGTGTGATTGAGCTTTGGCGCTTCGACAGCGAGCAGAGTGCCCGTCCCCACATCTTCGGCGAAAATCATGTCGTCCTTCTGGTCGCCACCGACGTCGATACGCACGGGAACCCCTGCGGCGGCGTCCTCGATCATGCGACTCACCGTGCCGAACTTGCCGTGTCGGACCGTCTTCCCCGGACCGAAAATCATCGCATAGCGCAGGGCGACGAACTCCATGGCATAGGAGGCGGCGAACTCGGAGCCGATCCATTCGGAGGCCACCTTGCACATGTCGTAGAGCTTGCCCGGCAGAAGCGGATGGTCTTCAGAAACGGGCCTGTAGAACGGCGCCTGGTATTCACCGGCGATCGGACCATAGACCGCTCGCGACGAGGAGAACACGAAGCGTCTCACATTCGCCAATCGCGACGCCTCAAGGAGCCTCGCGGTCAGGTCGGTGTTGATCTTGTACACCAGGTAGGGATCCGGTTCCGGCTTCTGACTGCCGACAGCCGCCGCCATATGGATCACGGCCTCGATGCGCCGTTCGCGCATCAGCGCCGCGGTCTTGTCGAGGTCCCCGGCGTCGAGCAGCACAAAATCAAGGCCGGCCCGCTCGTTAGCCGTCATCAGGGAAAAGTCGTCGCGGACGTCGATCACCGTCACGTCGTGGCCGCGCCTGATGGCTTCGCGCGTGACCCAGGATCCGTTGACGCCGAGCCCACCCGTAATGAGGATCTTCATTGCCCGTTCCCTCTTTCCTTCAACGGCCGCGGGATTGCATCGTCGGTGCCACGGCCCGCCGCGCGATGAGCGACTTGACGTGCGGGCATCCGCACTCGGATGGGATAAACGAACCGGTTGAACGGCCGGTCAGGCTCCGGCGGCAACCGCATTGCGGAGCGTGCCTATTCCGTCGACCTCGATCTCGATCAGATCACCGGGCCTGAGGAACTCCGGCGGCTTGCGGGAGGACCCTACGCCGGCGGGTGTGCCGGTGGCGATGATGTCGCCCGGACGAAGCTCGGTGAACTGGGTGATGTACGCGATCAAGGCGGGAATCGAAAACACGAGGGCCTTCGTCGATTCCTGCTGCTTGACGACGCCATTCACCCGCGTCGTCAGCCGAAGGTTCGACGGGTCGGCAATCTCGTCGGCCGTAACGATCCAGGGACCCACGGCGCCGCTTTCAGGGAAGTTCTTGCCCGGCGTCGCCTGACGCGAGTGCTTCTGGAAATCCCGCACCGAATTCTCCGCCATGCAGGTATATCCGGCGACGTAGCTGAGCGCCTCGTCCGCGCGCACCTGGCGCGCCTTGCGGCCGATGACCACCGCCAGTTCGCCCTCGAAATCGAACTGCTCCGAATTCGCCGGCGCGATGACCGGCCGCTCGTGGCCGACGAACGTGTCGATGAACCGCACGAAGATCGACGGAAAGGGGGGCTGCTCGTTGCCGGACTCGGCCGCATGATTGGCGTAGTTCAGGCCAACGCAGAGAATCTTGTCCGGATCGTCGATCGGCGGCAGGAGCCGGATGGCATTGAGCCTGTGCCGGGGAGCCGCAGCCGCAGCCCGATCCCATGCCGCAACGTCGAGCCCCTGCGCCAGGGCCTCCTTCAACGATCGACATCCCAATGCCGCCGCAAGGTCGGCGACCTCCTCGCCGCGCACGACCCCAAACCCGCGGACGCCGTCCGCTTCGAATGTCACCAATTTCAAGGTCGATCCTCCCGGTCGGCTGGACGCGCCAACCGAACTTGCCTATTAAATACATTTATGAAGGAATGTACTTTAATTTCCCGGCCTGGCAACAGGGAGGATGCAAAAATTGACAACGAGTGAAAAAGCTCAGGCGTTCGTGGCGCTTCAGATGCTCGTGAACGACTTCTTCCGTGCGTTGGACGATAACCGGATCGATGATCTGATCGCCCTATTCGTGCCGGATGGCGAATGGGCACGTCCTGCCGGCAACCTCCGGGGTCCGGACGCGATCCGGGGTGACCTCGCCAATCGTCCGGCCGGTCGCACAAGCCGTCACTTGACGTCGAACCTGCGGATCCTGGACCTGGCAGGCGATCGCTGCCGGTTCGCCTACAATCTCAGCACCTATTCCGGCTTCGCCTCGGGAGAAGGCCCTCTCGATCTGACCGGCCCCAGCGGCGTTCTCGATTGCGAGGATGTCGCGGTCGAGACGGCGGACGGCTGGCTGTTCCAACGTCGCTCGGCGACGCCGATTTTCCGTCGGAAGCCCTGAGACAAAACGGCTGGCAGGGCGGCGCAAATGCCCCTGCCCCAAGGCGCAGCAGCGAGCAGAGTTCTCCGCCCGTCCGGCGTCGCCGCGCGGCGTGCCGAGTACGGCGGGGGATGATCGGCTGCTGTAACGCGCTCGTCGATGTCTAGTTTTGCCGGACGCTCGTTGGCAAGCTTGGCCCCGGAGTTTCCGCCAGCACTCGACCATCTCAGTGCGGTTCCAGTACCGCACCCTCTGGCCAAAGGCATCTTCATCGACTTCGCGAGTGGTGAGCCTGACATGAGCGTGCGGGTTGGTACGCCGTCCCCGGATTATCCCTCGCGCTGAAGCTTATCGGCGAGTGCGGCACAGCCAATCCAACATCTTATACTCGGTATAATAAATAATAATGAAAACAACTGCAACTAATATTGCATATTATTAGTGAACATTCCGAGAATGATTTAGGCCGATATTATTTTTGCCTAACATCAAGGCTGCACCGCGAAAAGCAGGATATATCGGCTCAATAGGATAAGCCGACCTCTCACCTCGCGCACGTCGTTTCGGATTGCTGTCACCTGGAAATCGATCCTGATTCTGCATCCGTTCCCTGTGCATTGCAGTAGGCGGCAGCAGCGCGCACCGCCCGGATGATGCCGGCATAGCCTGTGCAGCGGCAGATATTCCCGCTCAACGCGCGGGCTAGCTCGGTCAAGGCGGCCCAGGATTTCCTCTGCGGTCAGTCAGAGCACCGCGCAACGCAAAGGTTGGGTCAGTAATCGGCACGCGCCGTGGCAACGGCATAGCGGAACACGCTGCCGATGGGTGGAGCGCAGCCTGCGCGTGTTTTCATTCCGCCCACGCATTGCGACGCGCCGTAACGTCTCGAGAATTTCGGGAGTCGTGATCACGTGAATCGGATGACAGCACCGTGCAGCGTCCAGGATTGTCCAAATAGGAAGGTGGTATGAAATGGCAGACAGCCGTTTCAGCACTCTAAATTATTCAATGGAATCAATTACTTACATAGATATCTGGCGGAGAGAGAGGGACCATCTCCCATCTGTATCCTAAGGCGATGAAATCGTTATATATCAATTGTTTAAATACCTTGATTTGGGGGACACAATGGGGGACAAGTTGGGGGACACCACTCCCGAAGGACTCCTTTTTAATGGCCCCCGCGAAGCTCGGAAAACACCTCGAATGGCACGGTAGACGCATCAGGGTTGTCGTGCGGGTGCCTCCCTCGCTGGTCACCAGTGTGGGCAAGACAAAGCTTAAAGTCGTCCTCGAAACCACTGACCCGCTAGAGGCAGAACGGGAGAAGGTGGACGTGATAAAGTCTCTGAGAGCTTCCCTGCGCGGCGAGCAGCGGCAGCCTCAGGCTCGGAGCCTAACCACCGAGGCGCTCGAATGGCGTGATATGATTGAGCGAGAGGCGGCCGGTGAGCAGGTGGTTATATCTGCCGACGAGGAACTCGATCTCCGGGACATTCTCGGAGATCACGTCGACGATATCGAACGTAAGCACGGCTACAATGCTGGCAACGAGTTCGCAGAAATCGCCCTCGGTCGGGCAACCCCACTCGGCGCCCTTCTAGATCGTTGGTTCACCGAGAAGGCGGACCTTTCGATCGGTTACAAGGAAGACATCAGACGTGCTGTGTCTCGGCTGGAAACGTGGTGCGGAAAGAACCGAGTCCCCAAGACCGTCGAGGCCATCACTCGGCGCGTAGCTGGCCGCTTCATCCATGAGCAGTATGTGCTGCCCAGGGAGCACCATAAGACAGCCAACAAGGACCTGTCGTGTTTGAGGTCCTATTGGCGATGGATGCGTAAGCGCTATGACATCACCGACAACCCATGGAGCGAACAATCCGTTGAAGCCCCAAGGCGCCGGACAGAGACAGCGAGCGACAAGAAACGCCCGTTTACGGATGATGAAGTGACGAAGCTACTCGGCGGCATCCGGCTAAAGCGGGAGCGGGACTTCTCTCTCGTCAGCTCTTTGAGCGGGCTCCGGCTGGAAGAGGTGGCGGGGCTAAAGGTGGCTGATTGCGCCGATGACGCACTCAAGGTCAGAGACTCGAAGACGGAAAGCGGCCTTAGGACTGTACCGCTTCACCCCTCGCTTAAGCCGCTGATCACCGAGAGGACCCGCGCTAAGGCGCCAGATGATTACCTTTTCGATGACCTTGGAGAGCAACGAGAGGGCTCCAAGCGGGATCGCTCAGCGCCTGTCAGTCAGGCCTTTACGCGAGAGCGCCGCCGCCTAAAGGTCGATGAGCGGGGATCGGCAGACCAGCGACAATCGAACATTGATTTCCATAGCTGGCGCAGATGGTTCATTCGTAAGGCCGTCGAAGGTATCGAGCGCGGCGCAGTCGGCTATACGCCTTGGACGATCGCAAACGTTGTCGGTCACAAAGTCGAAGGTGGAGCAATCGACGGAGTGGCTCTGCCACTCAAAATGACCATGGGGCGTTATCCAGGGCCAGCATCCGTTGAGTCCATGCGGGCATGTGTCGAGGCTGTCGCCTTACCGAATGGCGTAAGCACCGCCAGAACCGATACGAAAAGACAGCCCCGCCGCGCGAAACTGAAGCTGAGAAGAGACACAACAAACCCATCAACTTCGTGAATCCATTGCTTGGAAGCCAGAGGCTTGGTTACGTTACTGGTCGCCGTTTCTTGTCGCCATCACCGTGGGCAAGGCCCTATGGGACACGGCAGTCTTCTGGCTTATCAGGCTGCCCATCAGTACTGCCATCACGCGCCCCCTGAGGGCAGCCTTGCGGAGAGCCTTCCGGCCGCTCATGAACGCGTAACACGTTGCCCGCTAACCGACTCCAGACATGCATTCTTTTATGTGAGGGGTCGGTCAATTTTGGCCGTCATCCTGTGGGCATGGGCCTCCCTCCCAGGTAGGGAGGGGCTGGCGGCCGTTCTTGGGGGCTCTATGGCGATACGCAATTACCCCCAGCAATCAGAATTTCCGGCCGCAATCCGCGCGCCGCCGACCTCCTGATGGAGTACAGCCGTGTCAAACTCCCGCGATCTTCTCGCCCTTTTCAACATCGTGCGGTCGTTTCGTGAATTGGAGAAGGCGCCGCACAAGGACTTCTCAATGACCAATGTGCTGCTGATCCTTCACGTGGCGTACAACCCAGGCGCTACCATGGCTGATGCGGCGAAGGCGGCGGGGGTATCAATCCAGTCAATCCAGCGCCGGGTTGAGGCGCTAGGTGGATACGGCCTTGTGGAGGTTGTCCGTGATCCTCACGAAACACGGCGCTTTCTCATCTTCCTGACGACAGAGGGCGTGCGGGTCGTGCAGGAGGTGCTTTCCCATTTACACCCAAACGAGGTCATCGAGTTCTCAACTATGACGGCAGCGGGTTCTGGCCCCTGACGAGACTCACTTGACTATTTGTCAGGTGAAGGCGCCCCCAAAAACTGGAGCCCCTCGGGTTCCCAGGAGCGCAAAGTGTATCGTTCTCACTTAGGGATGACGGAAAGAGGCTTATTTCAATTCAAACCATTCGCGGTTTGCAGGCCACGTGAATGAGCTGAGTGAGAGCGCGCTCGGAATTTACACGGGCGCTTGTGGCTCTCCGAGTACCGCCATGGCTGTCCGTAAGCTCGACGCGGATGAGAAGCTGATTCTCCCGTACTCAGAGGCAAAACGGATATGCCTGAGAAAGATTGCAAGCCACCCACGGCCTCCGCCCAAAAAAGACTTCCACTGCTAGGATCAGTAAAAGTGGTCGCGCCAAAGTCGATCGGATCGGCTTAGGAATGCACACTGGTAAGCCGGCCGTCCTCGGCTCCGAGAGTGGCCTCTACAAGCTCATTATGCGCTCGGACAAACCTGAGGCCCGCGCCTTCCAGGACTGGGTGACTCGTGAGGTTCTCCCCGCGATACGCAAGACAGGCAGTTACGTGCTCCAGGGGGCTGACCGCTCGACGGTGGCTGAAAGCTCCGTCTCGGAGATGCCAGACGTGCCCGGCCTCGTGGTATCGGTTAACTTATTGGTATGGCGATCATATTCGCCCTTGCGTGCCAATTACCCCCGACAATAGGAAATACAGGGCAATCGACTTCCTCGACTTCTGCCCCGACATTACCCGTACCAACAGGAGAAGCGCGGCGCCTCTGCCGAAGAAGACCATCAGCTCATGAGTGGATTTAAGGAAGCACTAGATTCTACCTTCAAGAGTCCCTGAGGGCTTACCCTAGGAACATCTCTGAGAAATGAGATTAGCGAAAGACCTAGGTGATACGCCGCTAGGTACAGCTTCAGGTTATCCTGGAGGCCTCCTTTTGTTTCACCGGAAAAATCCGAGCGGGCATCGATCATATAGCCCGCGCCAGTTCCCCCCGTGGGGCCGCTTCGGCTGGCCTATTGGGTCCTGACCATCAAGAGCATTTACCCTACCTCAAATATGGGGGTCTCCATCATCATCACCACCACCGTCGTTCCGTTGGACCTTGGTCTAGTGAGTCGTTCCAGACCGTGAGCTTTCCCGTTCCTTATAAGTCGTATTGACTTTCGGAACGAGCAGACTCACGTTGTCTAAGACCTCAACGGAACGGATGACGTGTCATGCTGGTAGGCTACGCGAGAACGAGCACCATCGAACAGGCGGCAGGCCTGGAGGCCCAGGTCAGGGACCTGGAAGCTCTCGGCTGTGAGCAAGTCTTCACTGAGCAGACCAGTTCGGTAGGGCCTCGCAAGAAGCTCGATGAGGCTATCGCCTATTGCCGCAAAGGCGACACCTTCATGGTCACCAAGTTTGACCGGCTGGCCCGTTCGGTCTCACACCTCGGGCAGATCGTCGAGCGCCTGAAGGAGAAGGGCGTTGCCCTCCGGGTTCTCGATCCCGCCATCGATACGTCCAGCGCCACGGGTGAGTTGGTCCTCAACCTGATGGGGTCCATAGCCCAGTTCGAGCGTCAGATGATGCTGGAGCGGCAGCGGGAAGGCATCGCCAAGGCCAAGGCCGATGGCAAGTACAAGGGCCGGAAGCCGACCGCGAGGGCCAAGGCTGACGAGATCAAGGCCCTATCGGCTCAAGGCATCAGCCTTTCGGAGATCGCGAGGCGCCTGGAGATCGGCAAGGCATCAGTTCATAGGGTCCTTGCTTCGGGCTAGCCGTTATTGGGCCAGTCGGCTTTGTCCCGAGGGCGCGGATACAACAGAGGAAGAATTTTGGAGGTGATCGATCTCGTCGAGGCGTATGTCTAGCCAGATCGATTGCGCCGTCACATGACTACCACCTTTAATTGCACGTACCATTTGGAATAGGGGCGGTTTCAGCCTTACGCGGCACATGCTCTCGCCGCAGGTGTGCGGGCGGAGAGCTTAGAATATGGGGAACAGTCACCACCGCTAGCACGAGTTTATACAAGGCTTTGCTCGCACTTCCGCGCCTGTTTGAACGTGGTCCGCTGCAAAACCCCGCCAGCCCGTGAGAGCCTTCCGGCAGTCCTCACATCGTCCCTCACACCCAGACGACTTAATCGCCCGTCCTTCGGCCTTCCGGAGGGCGGGCTTTTCTTATGGAGCCCACGCATGCCCCGCACTTGTCGATGCTGTTGGCGATCTACCACCAGCCGTTTCGCTGTCTACTGTCCCGCCCACCAATCCAGAAACCGCCGTCATGGTCATCCCGAGCAACTTGCGATCACAAAAGACGTCCTTAAGCCTAAGCTCCGAACCATAAGGCGGCGGATCGCAAAGAACAGTGTCAGCCCACTCTGGGACTGCCTCGAAGCCCGCTGGGGTGTCATTCTGGAGCACAGTAAAGGGGTGCTCGCCTCAAAGGCGCCAATGGACCGCCATTATCGCACCGCGGCCCGCGAGTTAGCCAAGCTCGGAACTTCAGTCGAAGCCGACACCATCGTCGAGACGGCTCTCGCTATGGTCGTACTGCAGTCCTTCGAGCCGCAACGTTTTAAATCGGACAAAGCCTTCCGCGTGCAGCTATCACGGCGGCTTCGGGGCCTCACGGATTTGAACGCCGGCCTCTGGTACGACCATACGACCGGCAAGATGAAGCGCGCCTATCGGGAGCTGTCGCCAAAGGCGGCCGTTATCATTGCCGGCATCATCACTCAGGCTTTTGGACCAGCCGGCCTACGGATCGCTCAGCTTGAAAGGATGGACCACGAGGAAAGGAATTATGGCGTCTCCACGGTGCGTAGGGCGCTGGAGGCCTTGGATTGATTGCCAGCACTGCGGTTCGTTATACATGGCTCGACCCGTGGCTCGGCGTCCGAGATGGCCCTTTTCGGGAGTTGTGCAAAGCCGTAGGCGCCGACCTTGCCTCGCATGAGAAGGCCATGGGGTGCCGCTTAAGGAGGCGCCGCCCCATCGACCAAATTCACCACGAAGCCGCCCTTGCGACCGTGCTGGCGAACCTTGCCTATGCCACATTGGTGCCCCCCGTGGGCGGGCGCTTGGGTCTCCTCACTGGAAACAGCGACAAGGGCTTCTCTCGTTACAGCAATCGAGCCTTCGGGAAACCCTTCCGTCGTCTGCTTCACCATCTCAAGCAACTCCGATTGATCGACCTGATAAGCTCCACCGAGCGCGGTCAGGCTTCATCCGTCGCGCCTTCAGATGCATTCCGCTCCGCGCTGAACCCCGTCGCGATTGACCTCTCCGACTTCCGCCGGCTGGAGGGCGAAGAGGTCATCATCCTGTCCCGCAACACTCATCAAGGAGCGGGTCGGAATCGAACCGTGACCCGCGAATATGTCGATTATGAAGAAACAGCCGCAACCCGTGGGTTGAGGGAGTCGATACAGAGGATCAACCGCTTCTTGGAGGCGGCCGATATCGCCTTTGTCGATGACGGCCTTGGCCTAGTTGATCCCTATCAACGGCGCCTGACGCGCCATTTTGTCATGAGAGAGGAGGACCTTGAACCATGCTTTGATCAGGGAGGGCGCCTCTTCGGGGGCTTCTGGATGAACCTGAAGTCGTCACGCAGGGCGGCCATCAGGATCAACGGCGAACCCGTCGGTAATCTCGACTTTTCTTCCCTGTTCCCACGCTTAGCCTACGCCAGCATCGGCGTTTCGCCTCCCGTGAGCGACCTCTACGCTATCCCTGGCCTGGAGGGCTATCGCAACGAGGTGAAGTCCGTCCTGAACTGTCTGCTGTTCGACCACTTCAGAAGACGGACATGGCCAGAGGGTATCGACGGACTGCCGCGTGAGTGGACAGTCTCTCGAACCAAGGCCGCTATTGTCCGCCATCATCCCGAGCTACGCGGGTGTCTAGGACAGGGCCTAGGCTTGAGCTTCATGTACACGGAGAGCGTCATTCTTGTCCAAGTTCTTCATGAACTCATAGACCAGGGCATCGTTGGCCTCGGTCTCCATGATGGCCTTCTCGTCCCTCGTTCCAAGATCGAAAGGACAAAGATGATCATGGAGCGTGTCGCTCATGAGGTGGCGTCTGTGCCCCTTCCCGTAAGTATCAAGGCATAGCCACGGACTTGGGCTCACCAGTACCCCCTTACTCCATTAACAAGACCCGTAACTTGCGTACCCGCCTGCTCGGCTAGGAAGTCGAGTAGCGCGAGCTCGTGTCTGCGTCCCACCTGGCGCCGCTAGTCCTGGCCACACACCTCAATCTGTCTCGTAACCTCATTGATATCCCACAACTCGCGAGGCAGCGGTGTGAGGCGTACCCCCACTGTGCCGGGACAATACCTGCGCTGCAGCCGCCCGAGCTCGATCATCCAACAAGCATTTCCGTCCGTCGCTTCCAGCCGGATCGGCAACCCAGACGAGCACTGTCGTCAATCACTCGGAGAAAACTAATCATGAACATTTTGGCATCCACCACCCAGACCGTTGATTTCCGCCTTTTGACACGCGCGGATCGCCAGCGCGTGGTTGGCAGCACCCTCACCATCGCCCTGTCGCATCGGAGCGTCGCTCGGCTCAGCAATGTTTCCGTTGCCCGCATACTTGGTGTGTCCGTTTATCAAGTCCGCAAGTACAGGAAGACTATGCTCGCGTTGAATGCGCTCGGAGCGATCGGGGGAGAGCGTCTGCCGAAGCTCCCCCGGGTTCCGGAAACGACGCGCGATCGACTTAGGTCAGCCATCGTCGCTGCTGACGACCTGATACGTGAGATCTCCGCCGACGTCAGCGTTCGCGAGACTGCATGTCTTCACCACCAACTGAAGGCTGCAAAGCGGATCATCAAAACCGACGGGGCTTCACTTGACACGTTGGCAGCGACCACCGACGCCCTCGAAGAGATGGCCGCACTCACAGATGATGCCTACCGCACCTTGATCGCGCCTGCACGGGGTCGTTGCTGAGTTCGAGAATGACCACGGCGGCAGCATTGCCACCGTCGTTTTACGAAAGTCAGGCTCCGGAGTTCGCTCCGGGGCCAATCCTTATCTCACTACTTCGATTTATAAGGACGAACTATGAGCACAGAGACCAGCTCGATGATACTCGTTTACACAGACGGTGCCTGCCTCGGAAATCCAGGACCTGGGGGATATGCTGCCTTGGTCCTTACAGGAGGCGCTGAGCGGATCATTAGTGGGGGCGATCCTTGCACCACGAACAACAAGATGGAGATGACTGCGGCAATCCAGGCTCTCCAAGCGCTGCCGGTTGGTTCCCACGTGACCGTCCATAGCGATAGCCAGTACCTGGTAAAAGGCATCACCGAATGGCTCCCAACGTGGAAGCGCCGGGGTTGGCGGACAGGGGACAAGAAGCCTGTGCTCAACCAGCCGCTGTGGGAACATCTCGAAGGTCTAGTGGCCGAGCGGACGGTGACTTGGAGTTGGGTACGCGGACATGCCGGTCACGAAGAGAACGAACGCGTAGATGGCGTTGCAAACGCTGAGGCGGAAAAGGCACGTGACGATAACAGCTCACGGCGGAGCCGGGCTGATATAGGTCAAGGAGCGCGCCTGGCGTAGGCTCTTAATCGCGAAACCAGCGCTGGATTAAGGAAAACTTGCAAAATTGGAGGTGAGTTGCCTCGACAGGGCGTGTGCCGCTCCTCGTCGAGCAACCGTCTAGCGATCATCTGCTGATCAAGTCGATCAGAACGTATAGGCTCATACCAACGCTGGAGCAGGCTCTCCCAGATTGGGAGCCATTCAATCGACAATTCGGATCGACACTGCGGAGCCGTCCGGGAAATCCTTGGTCTGCGCGAATACTGATGCCGTATAGCTGATCCATTCGCGCCAGGAGCACAGCCAGATGTTTTCGGTTTTGTACTCCCCACCGAGGAAGGGAAGCTGGGTAAATGCGTAGCACTGGTCAGCCGTAGGATTCATCCCGGCTGCTCTGCATTGATCCGCTAGCGGACGCAGCAGCCACCCATCTTCATCGTTGACGCACCGCTGGCGAAACTCCTCCTCAGAAACGGCGATCTTAGCGATCGAGGCCGCGGACACTTCCAGCATGTGAACCGCGTCCTCGGTATCCACGATGAATAGATCAGCAAACAGGTTAGCCGCCAGAACCCGGCACCGCTTTGGTAAGATATCCGCCCAGCCGCTGATATCGACTGTGGTTATCTCGTTAGGAAGGAAATCTGACTGGCGATTGTTCATCACGAGACCATGGCCGATGAGCCGATTGGCGACAACCCGGAAAAATGAAGCGCACAGCGCTGGATCGGCTTTTCGCTGGGGAGCTTTCACGCCAGTTTTCCGTCCACACTAGCCCCTATCGATCCATTGACTTCCCGTGCCCTCCTAGCAACAATTCTAGGCTATTGCTTGGGATGGGGAACATGCGTACGCGCATAGTCGCACTGACTTTGTTGGCTTTCGCCAGCTTGCCTACAGTCGCCTCGGCTCAGCGACGTGACCCGTACTTCCAACCCGCCCAGCAAGCCTTCTTGAGTCTGAAACCAGAAACTCGTCTCTGGTTCCAGCTTTTCCTAACAAGTGCTGGTCACTGGCCCGCTGTCCCCAACGTGGGGTTTTCACGGCGGCTTTTTGAGGCGACAAGGCAGTATCAGCTTTCGCGAGGCGAGACGCCCACCGGGGTCCTGACGGAGACGCAAGTCACTGGCATCCTCGATTCGGGAGTGTCGGTC
This sequence comes from Chelatococcus asaccharovorans, assembly GCF_003201475.1. Lineage (GTDB taxonomy): Bacteria > Pseudomonadota > Alphaproteobacteria > Rhizobiales > Beijerinckiaceae > Chelatococcus > Chelatococcus asaccharovorans. The sequence continues at coordinate 190,254 of NZ_QJJK01000013.1, forward strand.
CTCAAATCATGGCGCCTTCGCTGGGTGCCGCATCCAACACGCGGACGCCTTCTTTGGGTCCCCATGGGGTTAGACCTTCAAGCGACAAGAACAAGCCTTGGTGTAGAAATGCGGGCACCACGCAATCGGCTTCTGATAAAGTTCAATTACCTGCCCTTTGCCGATGTGAGGACGAGCTACGAGAGTACGCTGCGAGAAATGGTCGGGAGCGGAGACCATATCAACTTCAAGGTCCTCAAGGCAGATTTCTTCGTTATCACGGGCAACCAGGGGCGCTATAGCCGCTATGTCCGCTATCACAACGATGGCGAGGGCATTCTTGGCTTCGATATGTCGTGGGGCGAGGAAGAAGCGCCGGTCTATGGCAGCCGTCTGGTGACGATCGTATCGGGGTCCTTCTGGGCGAGCATGACCGGAGCGCCATTTCCCACGACCTTGCGCGCAAGCTACCCATGGGAGCGCGAAGAGCCGGAAGTAGCGAGCGCGCCACGTGAGCAGCAACCCCGACCGAGCGCTCCAACGCCCCCTGAGCATCCAAAGGCGTCCTTCTCGACCGGCTCTGGCTTCTTCGTATCCAAGGCCGGCCACATCGTCACGAATGCCCACGTAGTCAATGATTGCTCGACAATCACCGCCCGGCCTGACGGTGCCGTGCCCCTACCCGCTCAGGTCCTTGCCAAGGATAAGACAAACGACCTCGCGGTTGTGAAAGTCCAAGGACCGGTGGAGAACACCCTGCCCATTCGGGCAAGTGTTCGACTGGGTGAGGGCATCGCTGCGTTCGGTTTCCCGCATACGGATGTTCTGGCTACGACAGGCAACTTCACCCTGGGGAACGTCACGGCCCTAGCCGGCCTTAGGGACGACAGCCGATATCTCCAGGTGTCGGCTCCGGTCCAATCAGGTAACTCCGGTGGGCCGCTTATCGATGGTTCGGGTAACGTCGTTGGCGTAGTCTCGGCCAAGCTCGACGCGATCAGGATGGCAGCCTCACAGGGTGACCTTCCTCAGAACGTGAATTTCGCTGTGAAAGCCACTCTCGCGGCGAGCTTCCTCGACGCGAACCAAGTGCCGTATGAGACCGGCTTATTGGGCGAGAAGCTAGACCCTGCCGACCTCGCCAGTCGGGCCAAGAAGGCAAGCGTCTTCATCGTATGTCGTTAGTCTAACTAACTAAGGTACGCATATTCCATTTTGAACTGATTATTTACGCTGTGAAGCCTCATACCTGTTAACATTCTCGTTAGCTACAAACCGAAGATATCCCTTTTCAGGGCTTTGTAGGTTTCCCTACCCGGCTTCACTAACGGTGCGAGGATATTTCGGCTGAATGCCATCTGGTCATTACCAACCTGCGTCAGACTCAATAGTCTTTTTGCGGCGACGTAAATGTCTCGCGCGGCCGATTTCACATCATCAGCGGCGTGGCTACGCGCGACGCTGTCGGTGATTGCAGATTGCTTACATACTATCAGTTCGTAACCGGCCGATAAGCACCGCCTTATTCGAAGGCGTCTGAACCGGTAAGTTCACGTCGTTAACGACGTCGTTATTGACGTCGTTAAGGAGGTGA
>NZ_QJJK01000014.1 GCF_003201475.1 Chelatococcus asaccharovorans
TCAGCATCTCCTTCGGCATCGCCTTCGTCGCCGGCAGAAACCGCGTGCCAAGGCCTGCCACAGGAAACACCGCCTTGCGGATCCGGCGGGGCGCAGCGGCCTTGGCGCCGGCGTGAGGAGAGACAGGGGTTACGGTCATGATGCTTGCGTCAAACTCCAGCTGAGACGGCGCGTGGTGATCCCGCCGTTCACATGGCTTGCAAATGGGGCGAAACCTGAACCATTCAGTGGCTCGCCCGGGTTCTTCGCCGCGCAATTGTAGGCCTTCGACCGGTCATGGCAATCCGCGGCACATCCTGATCCTAGAACTCCTTCTTTAATCTTATGCTTATGAGCGCGGGTGATGGGTGCAGGCGACGATTCCGCGTGGCTCCAGCCAGCCTCCCGGTTGCCGCGCCGAACCGGCGGAGCTATGGAGGGGTGATGAGTGAAACCGGGCGGCCATGACAGGCGTCGCCTGGCGACGTGTGATTGGAAGGGGCTATGGCGCCCCGGAATGAGGCCCATGACCCAGTCTCCTCTTCACGTGGTTGAAATTGGCCAGAGACCGGCAGGACAGATATCGACGGCGCCGGTGCTGATCGGCAATGCCCTGCCGCTTGCCGTCATTGCCGGCCCCTGCCAGCTGGAAAGCCGCCAGCATGCCCTGGAAACGGCGCACGCCCTGAAGGAGATCGCGACCCGCCTCGGAATAGGGCTCGTCTACAAGACCTCCTTCGACAAGGCCAACCGCAGCAGCGCCAATGCCGCGCGTGGGGTCGGGCTTGCCGATGCCCTGCCGATCTTCGCTGAAATCCGCAGTGTGGTCGGCCTGCCGGTGCTCACGGACGTGCACGATATCGGGCAGTGTGCCCCGGTTGCCGAGGCGGTCGATGTTCTCCAGATCCCCGCTTTTCTCTGCCGGCAGACTGATCTGCTGCTGGCCGCCGCTGCCACCGGACGGGTGGTCAATGTCAAGAAGGGGCAGTTTCTTGCGCCCTGGGACATGAAGAATGTGGTCGCCAAGCTCACCGGAGCCGGCAATCCGCAGGTCCTCTTGACCGAGCGCGGCGTATCCTTCGGCTACAACACGCTGGTGTCGGACATGCGCGCCCTGCCGATCATGGCGCAAACCGGCGCGCCCGTGGTCTTCGACGCGACCCATTCCGTGCAGCAGCCCGGCGGCAAGGGCGACAGCTCCGGGGGGGAACGGGAGTTCGTTCCCGTTCTGGCGCGGGCGGCCGTGGCCGTGGGCGTCGCGGCCGTCTTCATCGAGACGCATCCCGACCCGGACCGGGCGCCATGCGATGGCCCCAATATGGTTCCACTGAGCGCGTTCGAGGACCTGGTGAGCACGCTCATGGCCTTCGACCGTCTGGCGAAGGGCGGTTTGGCGAAGGGTGGTTCGGCGGAGGGCGCTCTCGCGGCTGCCACGAAAGGACAACAGACGTGAACCCGATCGTCGTCATTCCCGCACGCCGCGCCGCAACCCGGCTCCCGGGCAAGCCCCTGGCGGATATTGCCGGCGAGCCCATGATCGTGCACGTCTGGCGCCGTGCCATCGAGGCTGATGTCGGGCCGGTTCTGGTCGCGACCGACGATGATGAGATCGCCGATGCGATCCGCGCCGTCGGCGGCGAGGCGGTTCTGACGCGCTCCGACCATCCCTCCGGGTCCGATCGTGTCTTCGAAGCGATCTCGCTGCGGGATCCGGATCAGCATTACGACGTCATCGTCAACATCCAGGGTGATCTGCCGACGGTCGCCCGTGATACGATCCGTGATGCGATGGCACCCCTCGCCGATGCGGATGTGGCCATCGGCACGCCGGTGGTGGAGATCACCCTCGAGGAGGAGAAGACGGCGCCGAGCGTCGTCAAGATGATCGGGTCGCCGATCGCCGCGCGGCGCTTCCGGGCGCTCTATTTCACGCGTGCCACGGCCCCGTGGGGCGAGGGGCCCCTGTACCACCACATCGGCCTCTATGTCTGGCGCCGGCAGGCGCTGGCGCGCTTCATCGCCTTGCCGCCGTCGCCCCTCGAGCTGCGCGAGAAGCTGGAGCAGCTGCGCGCCATCGAAGCCGGCATGCGCATCGATGCCGTCGAAGTCGATGCCGTACCGTTGGGCGTTGACACGCAGGCCGACCTGGAACGGGCGCGCCGCATCTTCGCGGCAACGGCGGGAGAACGGTGATGGCGGAGTTGTCTGTCGTAACCTCGACCAGCCAAGAGGCCGGCGATGATGTCATCGATGTCGCACGGCGTACGCTGCGTCTGGAGATGGACGGGCTCGCGGCGATTGAAAACGCCTTGGCGGGCGAGACGGGCGAGCGCCTGCGCGCGGCGATCGCGCTCATCCACCGGAGCGCTGGCCGTGTGATCGTGACCGGCATCGGCAAGTCCGGCCATATCGGCCGCAAGATTGCCGCGACGCTCGCGTCCACCGGGACGGCCGCCTATTTCGTGCATGCCGCGGAGGCGAGCCACGGCGATCTCGGCATGATCCACGAGACCGATGTGGTGCTGGTCCTGTCCTGGTCCGGCGAGACGGCGGAACTGTCCGACATCATCGATTACACCCATCGCTTCAAGGTGCCGCTGATCGCCATTACGTCGCGCGAGGACAGCACCCTGGCGCGGGCCGCCGATATCGCCCTGGTGCTACCGGCCATGCCGGAAGCCTGCCCCAACGGCCAGGCGCCCACCACCTCGACCCTGATGCAACTGGCCGTCGGTGACATGCTGGCCACCTGCCTCTTGTCGAACCGCGGTTTCTCCGCCGATGATTTCCGCCGTTACCACCCCGGCGGCAAGCTTGGCGCGCGCCTGAAGCGCGCACGGGACGTGATGGTGCAGGGGGAGGCCATGCCTCTCGTTGCCGATGTCGCGAGCCTGTCGCAGGCGGTGCTCACCATGTCGTCGAAGCGGCTGGGGGTGACCGGCGTGGTCAATGCGCAAGGCGACCTCGTGGGGCTCATCACGGACGGCGATCTGCGCCGCGCCTTCAGGAACGGTTTCACCGACTGCCCGGTGGCCGATGTCATGACGCGCACGCCGATCACGGTGACGGGCGACATGCTGGCCCAAGAGGTGCTCGCCCTCATGAATTCCGCAAGCATCACCGTCCTCTTCGTGATGGACGGCAAGCGCCCGGCGGGTGTCATCCATATTCACGAACTCCTGCGCATCGGCGTGGTCTGAGACCACGCGACAGGTCTTTGCTTTTACGCATTGTCTCGACGCGAACCGGTATCCGCGTCGCTCCGGCATGTCCGGGACAGGCCATAGAACCCGCACAGCTGGTCGACCACGGTGTCCAGGCTGAACATGGCGTGGACATGCGCCGGGGCCTGGAGCCGTGCCCTGGCCTGCCAGGCGGGATCGCGCAGGATGCGGATGACGGCATCGGCGTAATCCGCCGGGGATTGCGCCTTGATCGCAAAGCCGCTCTCGCCTTGGGCGATCGCCTCCGCCACGCCCCCGACATCGGTTGCCACGACCGGTACGCCGAAATGTTGCGCTTCGATGATGGCATTGGGGATGCCCTCGCGCTCCGATGTCAGCAGCTTGATGTCCATCGCGCGATACCAGTCGCCGACATTCGCGACCCGGCCGGGCAGGTGCAGGCGGTGACCGAACCCGTGCGCTGTCGCGAAGGCCGCCACGGTCTCCGTCATGTCGCCGTCGCCGATGATCAGGAAATGGGCGTCGGGCGCCGCCTGCAGGATGAGGCGCGCGGCCTCGGCCCACCACAGCGGGCGCTTCACCGGCTGCAGGCGGAACGCGCCGCCGATCACGGGCGCGGCCGGGTCGGCGATGCCGAGCGTCTCGCGCAGGGCGACATTCCGGCCCTGCTCCGGACCCAGCGCGGCAAAGTCGACCGCATTGTAGATCACGCGGAAGCGACTGGCGTCTGGCCAGCCAAGCCATTCCTGGTCCGTATGGCAGCCGGCCTGCGAATTGTTCAGGATCACGAAGTCGGGCCGTTCCAGAAGCCGGCGATAGCAGTGCCGCATCGGGCGGAAGTGGGTGGCGGTCTGGTGGCCGGTCTGCGCCCAGTAATCCGGCGAGAGCGAGCCGCGATGGATGAAGAAGCGCGGGACGCCCGCGATGTGGCACGCGAGTGCGGCGGCATGCATGTCCTGCCAAATATGGACCGCTTGCGGGCGGTGATCCCACAGCGCCCGACAGAGCCTGATGATCTCCTCGCGCATGTTGTGGGGCATGAGCGCGATGGCCCGGGCGAGGTGAGGGCGGTTCGCAAGCTCCGGCAGCACTGTCGCGATCGTGCTCGGCTGCGCCCAGTCGCGCCCATAGACGTGATGCGCGACCGGTAGCGCCTTCACGCTGTCGTAGAAGAAGTCATCGCCCGGCTTGAGATGCACCGAGCGGACGAGCAGCGTCAATCGCGCGATGCGCGGTTCGCCAAGAAGGCGCCGGACCATCGTCTGGGTCTGGCGCTCGCCCCCGCCCTGGCCGAGTGAGCCGGCCACCATGACGACATGGCCTCTTCGCGGCCGATAGCGGACGGGGCGTGCAGCCACTTCAGTCATGATGACGTCGACGAGGCACTCGGGGTAGCGCAATGGGTGCGGGGCGGATTTGCAGAAGCGTGCGATTGCCTGCAAGTGCTCCCGCCGCCGTGCGTAAAGCCCGTCATTGCTGGCCGGATCCGCCAGGGCGAAGGCTTCCAGCGCCTCGCCGTAGAGATGGTCGCGCATCAGGACAAGCGCGCGCTCGGCATGGAGGTCGAGCGGAGGGCAGGCGGTTCCGCCGGAACAACGCAGTGCGGCGTCGAGGTGGCTGAGGGCGGCGCGGCCGTCGTTGCGGGCGAGCGCACAACTCGCGGCGATCCACGACGCGAGGGGACCGGGCGGTTGATCGGCCAGGTAAAGTTCGATCGCCTCCAGGGTCGAGGCGTCACCCGTCTGCTGGGCGCGTTGAACGAGATGGCGCACGCCCGCGATGACGGCACTGCGTTCGCCTCCGGCCCGCGCCGCGGGCGTCGCGTCATCCGCGAGCCACGACCCGATCTCCCGGGCGAGGGCGTGATCATCGCCGGCAGCGCGCAGCGCGGCAAGGAGGCCACGTCGATTGGCCGTCCCTGCCTCGCGGCAGAGCGCCTTCCGCCACCAGTCGACGGCCTCGCGGTGACGGCCACCGTTACCGAGAAGGAGCGCGGCCAGCGCTGCACCCTGCGCCTCCTCGGCATAGCCCGGCAGGAGCAGCGAGACGAGGCGTAGGGCGGTCGCGGGGTCGCCGGGAGCGGGCGGTGGCCGGGACGTGAGCTCTGCCAGAAGGGTTATGATCGCGTCGACGCGCCCGTCCTCGGCGATCTGCCTGAAAAGGCGGAGCATGAGGCGGTCGTGCCGGGCGAAGAGCTGTGCGGCTCGCCGCTCGAGGTCTTCACGCATTGCGATGTCGCTGTGCTCGAGCCGGCCGAGCCATGTGAGGAGTGGGGGCCCGTGCAGCGCGACGAGGTCCCTTGCCTCCTCGGTGGGAAGGGTCGCGCGGGCAGCCTCCAGTGCCACGAGCAGGGCAGAGTGATCCTGCGCGCGGGCTGCGGCGTGGACATCCAGCAGGGTGTCATCCAACCGTTGGGGCACCTCCGCAGGCGCGACCGTCAGATCCCGGCTCGACGACCGTGCGGCCGATGAGGATCGGGCAGACGGCGCGTGGAGGGTTGCTGAGCGTGCCGGCACAAGCTCGGCTGACGTGAACGCGGCACGCACGGGCTCGGATGGCATGGACCCGGCTGGCATGGACCCGGCTGGCATGGGCATCCGCGTCGGCGGGGCGGCGTCCCAGGGGAGCTCATGAGGCGGAACGTCGGCTGATCGACGCGTCGCCTGATCCTCCCGCTGCAGCAGGCTTCGGATCTGCGCCAGGCAGTGCCTGGCTTCGGTGTCGCGAGGCAGGCTGCGCCTCAGGCTTTCCCAGATCGGCCGGGCGGCGCGGTGATCGCCGCGGTCCATGAGCAGGCGCGCCTGCCGGCGCAGGAGCGTGACATGTCCGGGCCATCCGGTGGTTAGCGTTGCTGGGGGTGGCGCATCGGGCAGGCGCGGCGGAACCGTTGCATGCATGGCGCGAGCCCCATTCGGTTCAGACCGTTGCGCGCGAGCGGGATTGACGCCTGCCGCAGCGCAGGTCCAGGCGATCTCGCCCAGGGCAACCTCCGGCTCACGTCGAGCAACTCCGTCTTTGCGGACTTGCTCCGCTCAAAAATTATCTAGCAAATTCATCGACTTATATGGTGTCACGCGATTCCATCTAAGTCGGATTTGCTCTAGGCTCGGTGCGCATGCGTGCATCCGCGTGATTGTCCCGCCCGGTCGCGAGGAACTGGCTGCGCATGGCCTGGGCTTCCACATGGTCGGGCGTCTCGGCGAGGATCGCGCCAATTATCGGCCCGGCTTCCGGAAAGCGGCCCGAGCGGACATAGCACCGTGCCAGTTGCAGCCGGCACATCGGCCCCCTGGCGGGATCGATCACGGCAAGCGCGTTCCAGGCCGGGATCGCGAGGTCATACTGGCGCCGTGCCATGGCTGCGCGGCCGGTCAGCAGATGGACTTCGGCATCATCGGGCCGCAGCGCGCGTGTCGCCGCGCTGATCGCCAGGATCGCGTCCCAGTCGGACGCCTTGAAGGCGGCGCGCATGGCCTGGAGCAGTCGGCGGCCGACATGGTCGGTCCGGCGGATGAGATCGGGATCGTCCGGTGCGAATGTCTGCGCGAGCTTGAGGGCCTCGACTGCCTGGGTCAGGTCTCCGGCATCGACGAGCCGGCGCACATGGTCGAGCATGCGCCGGGGCGCCTGCTCCAGCATCTCCCGCGCCTCGGCATTGTCGGGGCTGAGCGCCAGGACACGGTGCCATTGCGAGAGCGCCGCGCCAGGGCTGTCGCTGCGATCCAGTGCGCGGGCGAGCTGGATCTGGGCCTCCACCAGCTGTGGGCTGGCCGCGACGACGGTCTGCCAGGCTGGCACAGCTGAGGCCCAATCGCGCTGCCGCATCAGCAGTCTGCCGAGCTGGATATGGCTGTCGAGATCGCTGCCGTCGAGCTGCACGAGCCTCCGGAAAGCGCCGAGCGCGGCGTTCCAATCCTCCGACCGCAAGGCGTCCTGGGCCGCGATCTGAAGGATGCGCCGGATGCGCGTGCGGCCACGCTGGGCAGAGACGTCATCGGGGTCCGCAAGGAGAATGGCGGTATGATCCTGGAAGGCTTCGTCGAGATGGCCGTTCCGCTCCTGTGCGACCGCACGGGCGGCGAGCGCTTGCAAGGCCTCCTGCAAGGCCTCCTGCGGGGCCTCCTGTAGGCCCTCCTGCAGGCCGTGCTGGATCGCCGGGGCGCGACCTGCGTCGGTTCCCGGCTCTCCCTCCAGCACGGTGCGGGCCATGATAGCGATGCCGCGATGATGGCGGGCCTGACACATCGCCTCGAACCGGCGCCGGCCGGCGGCCGGGTCCTCCTTTGCCAGGGCCTTGAAAAAGGAGGCTGCCGCCTCGCATTGGCCCCGCTCGAGCGCGAGCTGGCCGAGGAGGTCGGCGTTGAGCGGCGTGCGCGGTGACAGCCCTGCGAGCCGGCTCCCGGCTTCATCGGCGCCGGCGACGTCGCCGCTGCGCAAGCGGGCACGGGCGAGCTGGAACTGGGCTTCCGGCCAGTCGGGGCGCCCCTGCGCGACGACAGCCCAGGCTGCCGCCGCGGCGGGCCATTGCCTCTCGGCGTTGCAAGCGCGGGCGCGAAGCAACTGGCCCTCGAGATTGGAGGGCGCCAAGGCCACGAGCCGGCGAGTCCAGCGGTCGAGATCCCGCCAGTTCCGTGTGGCGTAGCTGACGCGGCAAAGGCCGAGCAAGGGCGCTTCGGCGCGTGGCTCGGCCGTATGGGCCAGCACGAAGGCTGCCTCCGCCTCACGATAGGATTGTTCATGAAGCAAACGCTGGCCGGCGCAAAGCGCACCCTCGGCCCTGGTCGAGAGCAGGTCCATGATGCCCATAAGAATTCCTCAAAATATAGTATTTGACGATCAGGAAAACTGATATTCTCTTATGCGGCCTGTCTCGAAGGCCCTATACGAACTACAGTTGCCTGAAATCATAATATACATGAGAGTTTTATGCGTATGGCAATTGCTATGCTGGAGATAAGCATGCATATTGCAGGGATTGCAGCAACCTTTTTTAGAGACGTCTTTTTCGATTTTTGAGGAATATTCATCAAAGGCTGTATTGATTTGATGTATACAATCACGGATTGTAGGCCTGATGGCGCTCTCCCGCGGGTCGCGGCGGCGCACGTCCTACGCGCGCAACAGAGGGTTGTGGCGTCTGGCGCGCCGGCAACCGAACGGGCCAGCGGTGCGGCCGCTTCGCTGGCCGCGGGCATTGCTTGTTTTCGCAAGGGCGACCTGCCGGCTGCGCATGTCCATTTCCGGGCGGCTGGCCGGCTGCGGCCGGATCATCCCGACGGGCCGCGCTGGTTGGCTCGCACGCTGCGCGGCCTCTCTCGCCAGGCCGAAGCCGTCGCCGCGTGGCTACGCGTGCTTTCTATCCTGCCAGAGGACTTCGAGGCCCTCTTGCGATGTGGCGAGGCCGGCGTCCAGGGCGCAGCTGGAGCGGACCATCCGCCAGGCATCATAAGTCTGGCTGATGCAGAAACCTGTCTCCTGCGGGCTGCTGCCCTGCGGCCGGCAGACGTGCGTCCGCTGCGTCTTCTTGCACAGCACTACTTGTGGTCGGGCCGGCTTGATGCTGCGCGGCAACTCCTGTGCGAGGCGCTGGTCGGCGCGCCCCGCGCGGTCGCGCTCTGGCAGCTCGTTCTGGAGCTCATCGGCGCCTGCTACGGACCGGGGCTGAAGAGCCGTGTCCTGCGCCGGATGTGGCAGCGCTTCGCCGGCGCTCCCGACCGCACGGATCGGCTGTTCCTTGCCGATGTGCTCGCCGCCACAGGTGCTGTGGAGCGAGCGCGCCGGCTCCTCGAACCTTTGGTGGGGCAGGGAGCAGCAGCGGAGCAAGGCTCGGCCGCCGGGCAGGGCGCGGCACGGGCGCAGGTGCTCCAGCGCCTGGGCCTGCTCGCATTGGCGCAGGGCCAGGTTGCGCTGGCTTCCAGCTACGCCCGCAGGCCGGAGGCGCCCGACGCGCTGATCGACGCGGTCGCCGCCTGTGCCGCCCACCAGCGCCTCCACCATGCGGGTGGCGGCTTGTCTCATCCGTCCAGCCCGAACCTGCTCCCTCATGAACTGCCTACCCACGACTGGATCAGCAGTTGGCTTGCGGGGATCGACCGGATCAGGCGGTCGCGACGGCCGCTGGCCTATGAGGCGCGGCCGGGCGCGATCCTCCATGTCCTGAACTCGCTTGGCGCGGGCGGAACCGAGCGGCAATGCGCCTTGCTCGCGGGGCAGCAGAAGGCGCAAGGGCGGGAGGTCGAGGTGATCTGCACGGATCCGCGGCGCGGCGGCCGTGGTGCGTTCTTTCGTAACGGGCTGCGGCAAGCTGGCGTCCGGGTCGCGACCCTCGCCGATTACGCGGCCGTGGCAGCGGGCGTCACACACAAGGTCCCGCTGTTGGCCGAGCCGCCGGAGCCGGTGCGCGGGCTGGTCAATCTGCGCGAGATCGCCCATCTCGCGGCTGCCATCATGGAATTGCGGCCCGAGGTCGTGCAGGCCTGGACCCCACAGGCCGCTGCGCATGCGGCGCTGGCGGGGATCATTGCGGGTGTGCCGCGTGTCGTTATGCGCGGCGGCAGTATCGCTCCCGGGCGTCGTGACGGTGACGATGAGGGGGAGCGCGCGCGCCATGCGGTGATGCGCCGGCTGCTGCGGGCCGCACTCGCCGATCGCAGCGTTATCCTCGCCAATAACAGCAGCCGTAACCTCGCGGACTGGCTGGACTGGCTCGGGCTCGAAGCCGACGTGTTGGGTGCGCGGGCCATCACGGTACCCAACGGCATTGACGCCGACTGGCTGCGGGGTCCCGGCCTGGGACGTGTGTGCCCGGGAAGTATGTTCCCTGGACATGGGCGCCCTGGATTTGGGAGCGCTCTGCATCGCCGCTACGGCATCGCGCCGGACGCCATCGTCATAGGCGGCGTCATGCGGCTGGAGCGCGAGAAGGATCCTGAGCTCTGGCTGGAGGTGGTGGCCCGGCTCTGTGGGCGGCATCCCGCCCTGCATGGCCTCCTGATCGGCTGCGGGCGACTGCGCCCGCTGCTGGAGGCAGAGGTTCATCGGCGTGGCCTCGCCGGGCGGATCACGCTTGCCGGAATGGTCGCCGGGGATCTCGCGGATCACTACGATAGGCTCGCCGTCTTGCTGCTGACGTCGCATTTCGAAGGGCTGCCGAACGTTCTCATCGAGGCGCAGGCGCGGGGCGTGCCCGTGGTGGCGCCGGACGTCGGCGGCGTGGCGGAGGCGATGCAGGCCGGGGAAACCGGCCTTCTCGTTTCCTGCCGCGAGCCTCGGGATCTCGCCGCTGCCGTCACCACCCTGCTCGGGGACGAGGCGCGCCGGCTCGCCATGGGCTCGGCAGGCCGGAACTTTGCGGCGCGCTTCGCACCCGAGGCCGTTACGGCGCGATGGGAGGCGGTATACGGCCGGTCCTCCGCATGACCGGCGAAATCGACATTCTCGACGACGCGGACTTTTCGTCGCAGGCCCCGGCAGGTCAACCCAAGGCTATGCAATCCCTGGTGGTACGCTGGGCCCTCGATGGCGCACGCGTCGCCGGCACGATCGCGGGCATGTCCGGCGCGGCCGTGATCCTGGCCGTCTATGACGGCGAGTCCTTGCTGGGCCGCGTGCGCGTCGCCGCCCAGGATGGATGCCCCACGCCATGGCAGTTCTTCCTGCCGATGCCGCTGATCGATGGCGCCCGGCACCCCATTCATCTGCGCCTGCCCGACGGCCGGGCCGTCCCCGGCGCGGATGGCGCGGAGGTTTCGGTCTTCCGGCAGACGCTGCGCAGCACCATCGACACCTGCGCCGACGGCCTCATCACCGGTTGGGTCTATGACGTCGCTTTCCCCGGCAGAAGCGTCGAGATCGGGCTCTATGACGGCGACAGCCTGATCGCGACGGCTGAGGCCGCCGTCGCCCGCCCCGATGTGAATGCCCATTTCGGCATTCCCGGCGACCACGGCTTTGCGATTGTCCTGCCGCGGCGCCTGTTCGACGGGCGCGAGCACGCCCTGCGGCTCAGGGCCGGCGACACCGTGCTGATGAGCGCCGGCGATGCGGTGCTGCCGACGCGGCTGTCCCCGCCACGCGGCGGTGCGGCCGCCCGGTCCGCCCCGTCGTTCGCCGGGCGGATCGAGAAGGCCGATTGTCATGGGATCCGCGGTTGGGCGGCCGATCTCGGCGAGCCCGGCCGTCCAGTCGCGATCGCGATCGTCATCGACGGGCTCGCGGAGATGGTGGTGACGGCGGACGCGTATCGGCCGGATCTTGTCGTCGTGACAGGCTCGGGTTTTCATGGCTTCGCGGTCGCCTTGCCGGCACGCCTGATGAACGGCGCCATGCGTGAGGTCGAGGTTCGCTGCATCGCCGACGGGACGCCACTGACGTTGTCCGATGGGGCCATTGTGACGATTGTTGATTTCCCGCTGGTCGATCTCCTTGGTCGGGCCGAGCCGGTCCGGCCCGCGCCTTACTGTCCAGCCATCGACCACCGGACACGGATCGTTCCCGCCACCCCGCCCTGGCGGAAGCGCAGGCGTCCCCGCGTCAGCATGATCGTTCTGAACTGGAATGGCGCGGCCCTTTTGGACCGCCTGTTGACGTCGATCGTCGCCACCGGACAGGGGGAAGGGCTTGAGGTGATCGTGGTCGATCATGCCTCCGATGACGGCAGCCAGGCCGTGGCGGCGCGCTTCACCGGGGCGCTTGCCCTCACGGTCATCGCCCGTGATGCAAACTACTCCTTCTCCGCCTCCAATAACCTGGCTGCCGATTGGGCGCGTGGGGATTTCCTGTTTTTCGTCAACAACGACATCACGTTTCTGGAACCTTGCGTCCGCCGGTTGGCCGCCTGGCTCGAGGCCGATTCCACGGTCGGCGCGGTGGGCATGCGGCTGTGGGAGCAGCGGCCGGCCGGTGAGCGATGGCGGCAGCGGGTGCATCACGACGGCATCCAGATTGAGGTGGTGGAAGTTGATGGGGAAGGCGCCCTCTACCGGCCGGTCGAGGTCTCGAAAGAGGGAGAGCCGTCGGTGGGCGCCTGCGGCATACCGGCGGTGACGGCGGCCGCGATGATGGTGCGCCGCAGTGATTTCCAGGCCATCGGCGGCTTTGACGAAAGCTATGTCTATGGCCAGGAGGATGTTGATCTCTGCCTGCGGCTGCGTGGCATGCTGGGCGGCAGTGTCATCTGCGACTCCGGTGTGGCGGCGTTGCATGGGCGAGGCGCGACACGCGGCACCCCACGCCGGGACGCGCCGGAGCCGATGGCGGCGGTGCTCGATCGCCAGGCCGGCAACCGGAACCTGCTCGCGTCGCGTTTCGCCCCCCGTCTGCGGCGCATGGCGCTCGATACGCTCATCGGGGGCGGCATGCCCTGGCGGGTCGCGCCGTTGCGGGTCGTTTTCATCGTCACCGAGGCGAGCGAAACGGCAACGGCCGGGGACGTCTTCACGGCGAGGGAATTCGGGGCGGCCTTGCGCGCTCAGTTCGGCTGGGAGGTATTGTTCGCCGGCTATCGAACGCTGGATCTCGCCCGTGCCGATATCGTCGTCGTCATGCGCCACGACGTCGATCTCCGGGGGTGGCGCGGGGCCAATCCCGGGCTCATCGCCGTCGCCTGGGTGAGGAACCGCGTCGATGAATGGCTGGCGAGCCCGTCCTTCGCCGCCTACCACGTCGTGCTGGCATCCTCGCGCAAGGCGTGCGCGGCGATTGTCGCGCAGACCGGCCGTGATGTGACCCTGCTGCCGATCGCCGCCAATGCCGCGCGCTTTGATCCCGGCCGGGAGCCATTGGCCAGACGGTCCGACATCGTCTTCACCGGCAACAACTGGGGCGCGGCGCGCACGGCGCTCGACCAGATCGACCTCGACCGTTTTGGTCCCTCCCTCGCCATCTTCGGCCATGGCTGGAAAGGGCATCCCCGCTGGGGCGCCTATTGGCAGGGGGCTCTGGCCTATGATGAGGTCGCCCGCGCCTATGCGGGGGCCCGCATCGTGATTGACGACGGCCATCCCGTGGCGCGCGATTGGGCCTCCTTGAACTCCCGCGTCTTTGATGCGTCGGCCGCAGGCGCGCTGGTCATCACCAATTGCGTCGAAGGGGCCGCGGAGATGTTCGACGGTCTTTTGCCCTCTTTCACGACGCGGCGGCAGCTCAATGACCTTCTCGCGCGCTATCTCGGGGCGGAGAATGAGCGCCGCGCGCTGGTGGCCCGCCTGCGCGGCCATGTCTTGCGCGCGCATCGCTATGAGCACCGCGCGCCTGTCCTGCGCACCGCGCTGAGCGCAGCCTCGCGGTGCTATCGCGTCGCCATCAAGATTGCCGTGCCGGATCCGGCGCGGCGCGACAACTGGGGCGACTGGCATTTCGCGACCGGACTGCGCAAGGCGCTGGAGCGCTTGGGGTGTCAGGTGCGCATCGATTGCCTGGCCGACTGGTCGTCCGGGGTCACGGCAGGCGATGACGTGAATCTCGTGCTGCGCGGGCTGTCACGCTACCGGCCCGTGCCCGGCACGGTGAACCTGATGTGGCTCATCAGCCATCCCGACGCGGTCGACGACGACGAGATCGCCGGCTTCGACCATGTGTTCGTCGCCTCGGAACCCTATGCCGACAAGCTCGCCACGCGTCATGGCGGCCGCGTGTCCGCCTTGTTGCAATGCACGGATCCCGAGATCTTCCACCCGGCACTCGCCCCCGTCGCGGATCTGCCCGAGGCCCTGTTCGTCGGCAATTCGCGGGGCGTTGAACGCCCGATGCTGCGTGATGCCCTTGCCGCCGGCATCGATTGTGCCGTGATCGGGGAGGGCTGGGATGCTCTGCTGCCGGCTGGACGGCTGCTGGCGCCGCACATCCCGAACCGCGAGTTGTTCCGCTACTACGCCGCGGGCAGCATTCTCCTCGCCGACCATTGGCCGGATATGGCCCGTGAGGGCTTTCTGGCCAACCGCTTGTTCGACGCCGCCGCCTGTGGTGCGACGATCGTCAGCGACGCGGTCGCGGGGCTGGACAGGGTCTTCGGCGAGGCCATCCCCGTCTGCACCGGGCCGGATGATCTGGCCGCCGTCCTCGCAACGCTCCGAGCCGATCCGGTGGCGCGCAAGGCACGCGCCGCGGGGCTGCAGGAGATGGTGCGCGACCGGCATAGTTTCGACAGGCGCGCGCTTCATATCCTCGACGTCATCCGCGAGCGGCTGGCGCCGCTGTGAGTATCTGTGATCGCGGGAGGTGACTGGCCGTGTTCCCGCCAGAACGCCCGCAGCTGGCAGTTCTTCTAGAGGTTGAAGTAGTCACGGTACCAGGCGACGAAACGCTGGACGCCGACGGTGACCGGTGTCGCCGGGCGGAAGCCGGTGATGCGTTCGAGCAGGCTCGTATCCGCGAAGGTGGCCGGCACATCGCCCGGCTGCATCGGCATATAGTTGCGGATTGCGGGCCGCCCGATCGCCTGTTCGATGGCCTCGATGAAGTCGAGCAGCCTGACCGGCGCGCCATTGCCGATATTGACGACGCGATAGGGCGCGAGAGGGCTGAGCCCGAGCTCCGCTGCGTCCTCGGGGAAGGCGCGCGGATCCTGCGGGATCGCCTCCGCGAGGAGCACGATGGCCTGCGCGAGATCGTCGATATAGGTGAAGTCGCGTGCCATATCGCCGTTGTTGTAGATATCGATCGGGGTGCCTTCGACGATCCCCTTGGTGAACTTGAACAACGCCATGTCCGGCCGGCCCCACGGACCATAGACCGTGAAGAAGCGGAAGGCGGTGGTCGGGATGTCCCAGAGATGCGCATAGGAATGTGCCATCACCTCGGTCGCCTTCTTGCTGGCCGCATAGAGCGTCAGCGGATGATCGGACGGGTCGCTCTCGACAAAGGGCATTTTCGTGTTGCCGCCATAGACCGAGCTCGTCGAGGCGATGAGGAAATGGCGGGGCGGCGCGCGGCGCACGCATTCCATGAGATTGAAGGTGCCGACGAGATTCGTCTCGACATAGGCGCGGGGGTTCGCCAGGCTGTAGCGCACGCCCGCCTGGGCCGCGAGATGGATCACCATGTCGGGCTTGGCCGCCTCATAGACCGCGCCCAGCGCCGCCTCGTCCTCCAGCATCAGTTCATGGGCGGAAAAGCCCGGCGATTGCAGCAGGATGGCATGGCGACGCCGCTTCAGCGCCACGTCATAATAGGCCGTCATGCCATCGATGCCGATGACCTCATGGCCGGCGGCGACGAGCTTTTTCGCCACGTGGAAGCCGATGAAGCCGGCCGTTCCTGTCACCAGAACACGCATGCGACGATCTCCCGGCGTCAGGCCTTGACGATATGGGGCGCGGTCAAGCCGGCCCGTGCGCAGGCGTTGCGCGTGTCGATGACGAGCCGGGCATTGTCGGCCACCAGCTTATAGTCGACGTCGTCATGGTCCGTCGCGATCAGCACGGCGTCGAAAGAAGCGATCGCCGCGCCGGTCAAGGCCACGCGCGGCCGGCCCTGATAGTGGGGATATTCGCGCATCGGCGGGATCGCGGCCACGTGAGGATCGTGGAAATCCACGCGCGCACCCCTGTGCTCCAGAAGCTCGATGAGCTTGAAGGCCGGGCTCTCGCGGACGTCGTCCACGTTCTTCTTGTAGGCGAGGCCGAGGAGGAGGATTGTCGCGCCGTTGAGGCCACGGCCGGTCGCGGCATCGAGGGCGCGCGCCAGCCGCTCCACCACATAATGCGGCATGGCCGTGTTGATCTCGCCGGCCAGTTCGATGAAGCGCGTCGACGTCTCGAATTCGCGCGCCTTCCAGGTGAGGTAGAAGGGGTCGATCGGGATGCAATGGCCGCCGAGACCGGGGCCGGGATAGAAGGGCATATAGCCGAAGGGCTTGGTCTTGGCCGCCTCGATCACCTCCCAGATGTCGACCCCCATCCGCTCGTAGACGACCTTCAACTCGTTGACGAGGGCGATATTGACGGCGCGGAAGATATTCTCCGTGAGCTTCACGGCCTCGGCGGTCCGCGTGGAGGAGACCTTCACCGTGCCGGCGACGATGGCGCCATAGAGCGCATCGGCGCGTGCGAGCGCCACCGGCCCATCGCCGCCCACCACCTTGGGGATGGAGCGGGTGGTGAAGGCCGGGTTTCCCGGGTCCTCGCGCTCCGGCGAATAGGCGAGGAAGAAGTCCTCGCCGCTCTTCAGCCCGGTGCGCTCGAGAATGGGCTTCATCACCTCCTCGGTCGTGCCTGGCCAGGTGGTCGATTCCAGGACGACGAGATGGCCGCGCCGGAGATGGGGGACGATCGCTTCCGTGGTGCGGATGACATAGGTGAGGTCGGGGGCGCGATGCGCCGTCAACGGCGTCGGCACGCAGATGATGATGGCGTCGACCGTTCTGAGAGCGGCGAAGTCGGTCGTTGCGTCGAGACGCCCGGCGGCCGTCGCAGCGCGCAGGTCAGCCTCGCCGATATGCTTGATATAGCTGCGGCCGGCCCTCAGACTTTCGACCTTGCCGGCATCGACATCGAAGCCGACGACGCGATAGCCGGCCGCCGCGGCGGCGAGCGCCAGCGGCAGGCCGACATAGCCGAGGCCGATGATGCCGATGACCTTGTCGATGGGCCCGTCGTTGTCGATCCTGCCGTCGTTCATCACGCGTTCTACCTCTGCGCCGCGGGCGATGCGTATGGCGTGCGACTATCCAACTGCGCCCGCCACCTTATGCCTGCACCTGCGCTTGTATCGAGACGGGCGAGCGCCGCCAAGCACCTTGTCGGCCGAGCGGTTCGTTGCAAAGCGCCTTGTCGGCTAAGCGGCTCACCGCTCCCGCATCGTGGTGGCCAGGCGGCGGGTCAGAGGTTCCAGGAGATAGGAGAGGGGGGTTCGCTCGCCGGTGACGATGAAGACTTCGGCCGGCAGGCCAGCCCGAAGTTTTCCGGCGATCGACCGAGGGATCTTGTCTGGATCCACCTCGACCTCCGCGGCAAAGTAGCTGCGGCCGCTCGCGTCGTCCAGAAGGCTGTCGTTTGAAAGGCTGCGCAGGCGTCCGAAGATCGCGGCACCATCGGCCTGGAAGGTCGGAAACTGGATTTCCGCCTTCAGGCCCATGGTCACCACCCCCATGTCGCGCGGATCGATCCGGGCCTGCACGACCAAGGGCTCGTCGACCGGGGCGATATCGAGCAGGGCTTCGCCGGGCTTGATAACGGCTCCGAGCGTTGTGACCTTGAGGCTCTGGACGACGCCCGACTGTGGCGCGCGGATCGACAGGCGCTCGGCCACATCACGCCCAACCGCCTCGATCAGGTCGAGCTCCGCCTGCCGGATGACCTGCGCATTCTGGGCCATGGCGGCCGCTGTCTGGCCGATGACCCCCTCGGTTTCCGCGCGCTGACGCTCCAGGGTGGTAATGCGCGGCCACTGCACCAGGCCGCGGCTATAGAGCCGGCGCAGGGCCGGCAATTCCCGGTCGAGCCAGTGTAGTTGCTTGAGCGCGGCGCGATGGGCCTGTTCTGAACCTGCACGCTGCTCCTGCGCCTGGCGCAAGCGCGCGGCCAGGGACGCCCGCTGGCTGGCGAAGCGCGCGGTGGCCTCCTCCAGCGCATGGCGTTGGTCTTCCATGGCCTGGCGCACGATCGGCACCATGCCGCGGTCGGCGACTTCCGGGGGAAAGGCGATGGTGTCGCCGTCGCGCTCGGCCACGAGCCGCGCCTCCTCTGCAAGCGCTGCGGCGCGCTGATTGAGGATGGTATCGAGCGTGGCCGCGGCCTGGGTCTTGTCGAGGCTGAGCAGCAACTGGCCCTGGGTGATGCTGTCGCCATCCCGGACATGGATGGCCCTGACGATGCCCCCCTCCAGATGCTGAACCGTCTTACGCCGCGACTCGACCGCGACGACACCTGGCGCGATTGCTGCTCCGTCGAGGCGCGCCAGAGCGGCCCAGGCTCCGCCGCCGCCGAGCGCGACAGCAAGGATGGTGAAGCCCAGCCTTGCCGGGCGCCGCCAGTCGAGGTCACTGGGTGAGGCGGGGGCGGGCGAGGGAGGGAGGACAGCATCGGCGTCGGCGCGTTCCCGGCTCCGCCCGGCAAGAACGCCGCGTCCGGCAAGAGCTCCATGCCCGGCAAGAGCATTATGCCCGGAAAGAGCATCATGCCCGGCAGGGGTTCCATGCCCGGCAAGAGCGCCGCGACGCTCGATCCGACCGCTCTTCTGTCCCGGTTTGACATAGCGGGCCAGTTCCGCGACCTCCGCAATGCCCTGGAGCCGGGCAAGTTCCTGCAGAAGTTGCAGAGCGTTGCGCGGCCCCTCATCATCGGCACGCGCGCGGCCGGGCGCAACGGTGCCCATCGCGGAGAGCTGCGCGGCGGGGACGCGGCCTGTCCTCATGAGCGGGCCACCATGCGGATGCGACTCTTGCGCGCTGGGGGCTCAGGGCGGCTGAGCCGCGCGAGGACATCATCCCGCGCGCCGAACTGGACCAGCGTGCCTTTGCCCAACACGGCTATCGTCGTTGCGGAGGCCAGGAGCTGGGCCTTGTGGGTGATGAGGACGACAGTCACGTTCTGCGCCTTGAGCGCTGCGATCGTCTCTGCCAGGGCGACCTCGCCGGCGCTGTCGAGATGCGCATTGGGCTCGTCGAGGACGACAAGCGCCGGATGGCCGTAGAGGGCGCGGGCGAGTGCGATCAATTGGCGCTGTCCGGCGGGCAGACAGGCGCCATTTTCGCCGACGACCGTCGCATAGCCATCCGGCAGGGTCTGGATGGCGTCGTGCACCCCGGCAAGCCGGGCGGCTGATATGACACCGTCGTCGTCACGGGAGCCAAACCGCTGGATATTTTCGGCGACCGTACCCGTCATCAGGGCGATGTCCTGCGGGAGATAGCCGATATGGGCGCCGAGCGCGTCGCCCCGCCAATGGCTGTAGTCGGCGCCGTCGATCCTGACATGGCCGAGGGTGGGCGGCCATATATTCACGAGCACCCGCGCCAGCGCGGACTTGCCCGCGCCGCTGGGGCCGACAACGGCCAGGACCGTACCGGCATCGACCGCGAAGGACAGATTGCGAAGAAGAACCTGGCGCGTGCCGGGCGCCGACAGGGTGAGCCCCTCCACCCGGATCTGTCCGTGCGGACGCGGCAGCGTCAATCCAGGCGACGCGCGCTGCGCGGTCATCAACAGGGCGTCGAGCCGGCCATAGGCAAGGCGCGCGGTCTGATAGCCGCGCCATTGGTGAATGGCCTTGCGCGCCGGTTCGGTCGCATGGCGACCGATCAGCATGGCCGCATAGATCGCGGCCGGCGAAATCTTGCCCTGCAGGGCAAGCGCGGTCGCTGCGGCCGGCACCAGGAAGGACGATGCAGCCATGATGAACTGGGACAGGAATACGAGCGGCCCAGCGCGCTCGCCGGCGTGGATATGATGGATGAGCGCCTGCTCGTGCACCCTGTGCCAGGACCGCGCCGCGGTCATTCCCATGCCCATGGCCTGGACAGCCTCGCAGGCACCGAGCGAGCGGCGCGCGATGCCGGAGGCGATCGCCTCGGCCTCGGCCGACATGCGCAGATCCGCGGCCATTGTCTTCCGGGTGGCGACCGCGAGCAGCAGCATCGCCGCGAGCGTGGCCATCGCGATGCCGCCGAGGACGGGATGGAGGATAAAGAGCGCCAGCAGGAACAGCGGCGACCAGGAGAGGGTGCATAGCGTTGTCAGCCCGCCGTTGACCCAGAACCCGCGCAATGTATCGAGATCGCGCAGGGGGCCGGCATTGCGGCCCTCCCCATGGCTCGCCGCCGCACCTTGAAGCGCCGCAAAAAGACTGGCCGCGACGGTGCGGTTGAAATGAAGCCCAAGCCGCTCGAGGAGGCTCTCCCGCGTCCGCCCGATGGCCGCCTCGACCAGGAGCAGGAACAGGGCGACCGCCGTGAGGGCGATCAGCGTGTTCATGTTGCGGCTCGGCAAGACCCGCTCATAGACATTCATCATGTAGAGCGGAGCCGTCAGCCCAATGAGGCTGGTGGCGCTCGTCAGCAGAACCACGGCGATGATGCCCGGCCGTAGCGGCGCGAGCGCCGCGGCGAGCGGCATGACGGCGCCACCGGAATGTGGAGCGACCGCGGGCTCTCCACGCATCCCGCTGGATGGCTGGCTGCCCGGCGTGGCGGAGGGTTCGCCCCGCCGTATTGCGCGCGGTCGTGAAGGGTTGATGGCACGGTGTGGTGGACGCGAGTCGAATGGCAATGACGGTCTCGCAATAGATTTCGCTCCGCCGCATGCCGTGCTCCGCGCGAAGGCTCGGCGAACGTCTGAACGGATGCAATTCGAGAGACGTCGCCGATTGCCCGCATCCAGCAACAGGCGAACGTTATCAGCCTGGGAAAGACCAGTGGGAAACGGCGAACTTATGAACGGATAGCGTGAATGAAAAGATGACAGGCAGCAAGGCTGCCGACGCATTGAAAGCAAGTACCAAACATACAAACTGACTTCACGTTGCAAGTCGAGTGCTTTTTTTGACGCGGCATTGTTTTCACGCGCGAGGCGCCGTTGCTGCGCAGAGCGTCAGCGGGGAAGGCCCAAGAAGGTGGTTGACAAGCGATCAGGATATGCCGTTATTCTACGGTAATTGATTGCCATCAGGTCATTGTTCGCTCCAAAAGCCGTCGGCCCTCGCTCGATGCCGTCCTTTAATGTCTGCATAAAAAATGGCTGATCTGGGTAACGCGTTCTGGTTGTCCTGTCGTTGATACGTAACGCGGCGAGTGCTGGTTTCCGGGTTTTGGTCTGCAATGGCGCGGTATTGGTTCGGTGAACTCATCGTCTCTTTTATTTCATTGTCGAGGTGAATAGTTCAGGAATTTTCATTGTTACTGGCAATTGTTCGTTGCGGTTGAGACGCCATGAACGTGCACAGCTCCCTTTAATTCAGCCTTTCCAAGGCTTCTTTCAGCTTTATCCATTCGGTTCGGCGATGGCGGCCAAATCCGTCGGTCGACCAATCCGACGTCGATATTCAGCATTTTAGATCATTTATCTATTGCGAATACTATATCCGTCGGGGGGCGGAATGGCGATTGACTTGAAAGAGGCGCTTGCGGGCGCCGACGAAAGCCCGGCGCGGGTCTTTTCGCGTATGCTGAAGCTGTCTCGCGGCTTGTTCACCTTGCGCTATCTTGCGGCTGAGGACGAGCAGCGGCCTCCCTGTATCGGCATTCAGACGGGTCCATACCGGGGGCAGGATGTCACGATCATCGGGGGGCCTGACGCAGAGCGGGGTTTTCTCAGCAAGCCGGGTGACGCGGCGGTGGTGGTGTCGCAGGGCGATGCGATCATCGTGGTCACCACATTCGTGGGCGAGCATGCGCGATCCGATGGCGTGAAGCTGAAGCTCGATCAGATCGACCGACTGACGCCGCGCGACGGTGAATTGCTGCGGACAGCCGTCCCCGGCCGGGGCGGGGAGGCTGGCCTGGACAGGGGAGTGCCCATTTTCCTGTCGGGCTATATCGCGGGGATCGGCCCCTTGTCTCTCAAGGCCGGACAGCGACTGGGGGAGGCGCGCTCCGGCCATACCATCGAGGGGTTCGCCATCCATTGGCCGCGCCGGCCTGTGGGCGTTGATCTCGCCTATGGCTGCAGCGCGTCGGCCGGAAGTGCGACGGACGAGACGCTGACCGGCGATTTCGCGGGGTCGCGCGGGGCAGGCGGAGCCATCGGGAGCCTGTTCATCCGTCTCGTCGGCAAACAGGCAGGGCGGTATTCGCTCAATGCGGAGGCGTCGTTCGCCGATGGAAGCCGCGTCGTCTCGTCGACGCAGGCGCTTGTTGCGCGGGCGGGTGACGGCGCCGCACCTCTGGTTGCGCTGTCTGTCGCAGTCCGCAGGCCGCGGCAACTCACCGGGGTCATGCCCCCGTCCTGGGAGCAAGAGGCGAGTTCTGGGCAGGAGGCGAGTTCTGGGCAAGAAGAGAACTCTGGGCAAGAAGAGAGTTGGGAGCAACAGCCGAGCTTGGAGCCGTCGGCCGCTCCGAACGCCATCATGGACACGTCGCAATCGGGCGATCTGCGTGCGCGGCGGGCCGTCGGCATCCGGCCGGGACGAATTCGCCTCTTTCGCGGCATGCAACGTCTGTCCACCCCCGAGGCCGCTGAGTGAAAGGGGAGAGGGCGGGAAGCCGCCGCTGCGCCGCATAGGACGGACGATCGGCCGTTGCCATGATCGGCGTCGTGATCGGCCGTTGCCGCGAGTCCATCTGCTGCGGACGTGCTCAATTCAAGAACAGATGAGGCAATTCACAGCATTGGATGGTATCAGACGCTTCATTCAGGCTGAAACGCTCCGGACGTCAGATGTGATAGACGAAAGCGTCCATCTCGCCGTGGGTCAGGTCTTGCATTTGGTCGAGCGTGTAATTGTCGAGCACGCCGGATATCGCCTCACGTACATCGAGCATGAGGAGGCGCACGGCGCAGCGCTTTTCGTCAGGGCAATCGTCGCACGGGCGATAGGCGGTGCGGCTGGCGCACTGGATGGGGGCGAGCGGCCCGTCGAGCACGCGGATGACGTCGCCGATATAGATCTCCTCTGGCGGCTTGGCGAGCATATAGCCGCCGCCTTTGCCCTTCTTGCTGTGCAGGTAGCCGGCATTGCGCAATTCGCCGAGAATTGCGTCGAGGAACTTCTTCGGAATGGTGTTGGCTTCGGCAATATCTGCGACGAGCGCAGACTGGCCGCGCTGCAGCTTGGCGAGGTGGACGATCGCCTTTAGCCCGTATTTGCCTTTTTTGGTCAGCATTCCCTGTCAATCCCTAGAGCAAATCCGGCTTCGCTGAATCAGCTGATTCAACACAAGTCAATGAATTTGCTCGTCTACTTCTATGCGGAGCAAGGCCGCAACAGATGGATTTGCTCGCGCGGGCCCCATCTGCCGGAATTGCACATTTGAATCGTCCCATAGCACAGATAGGATCGCTTCGCCTATCGGCGTAGCGTAAGCGCCGTCGGCGCTCCGACTGCCCGGAGATCTCTTTCCATTCGGCCCAGAAGCGCGCAATGGCCGCTGCAGGACATGTCCGGGGCCGGAGCTGGCCTGTTCCGCCGCGGGTGTTCCGCGCGAGCGCCTGCGCGATCGGGTTGAATCACAAGGAGAACGTGAATGGCTGCAATCGTGATCAAGCCGCTGACGCCGCAGGAGGTCGAAGAGCGCCTCGCGCGGGACTTGCCGGGCTGGCGCCTGGTGGATGGGGAACTCCGACGGCGTTTTGCCACCCACGGCTGGAAGGGCTCGCTGATGGTTGCCAATGCGATTGGTCATCTCGCGGAGGTCGCCTGGCATCACCCGGATCTGGTCGTGTCGTACGGCGGTGTCGAGGTGCGCCTATCGACGCATTCCCCGAAGGGTATCACGGCGCGCGATTTTGCGCTGGCCGCGCAGATCGATGCCGTCGTGCTCTGGCAGCCGGCGCGCGACGGCATTCTTGAGGGGACGCCGGAAGATCCCGGCGCCGCCTATCTCAAGGACAAGGCCTGAGCGGTCCCTTGCGGGGAGGCGCTTGTCTAAAGGAACTGGCTGGCTTTGGCAGGCTCCGCGAAGGGATCGATGCCGCAGTCGGCCTGGATGTCGGCGCGGAGTGCTTCCATCAAGGCGATCGTTCGCGCATCACGCCGGATGTCGCCGCCATCGAGGGCGGTGATCGGACAGAGCAATCTCAGGCTGTTGGTGGCGAAGGCCGCGTCGGCCGTCTCCAGGGCGGCGACTGTAAGGCTTTGCTCGCGCACGGCAAGGCCGGCCTCGGTTGCCGCGGCGAGCACGACCTGACGCGTGATCCCGGGCAGCACGCCGTCTTCTATGGGCGGTGTGACGAGCGCCTCGCCGAAAAGCGCGAAGACATTGCCGGCGCTGGTTGCGGCCACCGCGCCCGATGTATTCATGAGCAGGGCATCGTCGCAGCCGTGGCGTACGGCGTCCTCGAGCGCGAGCACATTGTCGAGATAGGAGAGCGACTTGATCCGCGAGAGCGGCGAGAATTCGTTGCGGCGAATGGCGGTCAGATGGAGCCGCACCGGCTGGAAGGCCATGGCCGGCTGCCAGGGCGCGAGCGTGGCGAAGACGCTGGGCGAGGGATGGGGCGGCAGCTTCAGGCCGCGCGGACCGGCGCCTCGCGTGACGGTGACCCGGATGGCGGCAAGCCCGGTGAGCTCGCGGCTGGCAGCGGCATAGGCGGACAAGGCCAGGATGGCCTCCTCCGGACGCGCGTCGATCGGCATGCCGATGGCTGCGGCGCTGCGCTTGAGCCGCGCGAGGTGATCGGCGAGGCGCCACGGCCGGCCGGCCACCACCAGGACGGTCTCGAACAGCCCGTCGGCCAGAAGGAGGCCGCGGTCGCCGGCGGCCAGCGTGAGCATGCCGCTCTCATGGAGCGCGCCATCGTGCCACAGCATGGTCAATGGCTCCCGTTCGCGTTTCCGTTCTCATCTCCGTTCTCATGCGCGCCGCTCTGTTGCGCGCCGCTCTCATGCGCAGGGCGCGTGAGGGCGAGGAAGTTGCGCAGGATGGCATGGCCATGCGGTGTCAGGATCGATTCCGGGTGGAACTGGATGCCGTAGGTCGGCGCCGTCCGGTGCGTCAGGGCCATGATTTCGCCCTCCGGCGAGCGCGCGCTGACGAGAAGCGGTCCCGGCCCGTCCAGTTCCACGACAAGCGCGTGATATCGACCGGCCTGGAGCGGCGTCGGCAGTCCGGTGAACAGACCGCGCCGGTCATGCAGGATGTCGGAGGCCCGGCCATGCATCGGGTGCCGCGCCCGGGATATCTGGCCGCCGAGCGCCGCACCGATGCATTGATGTCCAAGGCAGATCCCGAGGATCGGCACGACGCCGTTGAGCTCACGCACGAGATCGAGCGATATGCCCGCCTCCGCCGGCGTGCAGGGCCCGGGCGAGATGACGATGGCCTCGGGGGCCAGCGCCCTCACGTCGCCGACGGTGACGGCGTCGTTGCGCAGGACCGTCGTCTCCGCGCCCAGTTCCTGCAGATAGCGCGCCACGTTGAAGACGAAGGAATCGTAGTTGTCGATCACGATGATCATCGGCGCGCCTCGTCCCTTTCGGCAAAGGCTGCCGGCTCGGCAAAGGCTGCGAAGATGCGCTCGGCTTTCGCCAGGCTCTCGGCATATTCGGCGGCCGGGTCGGACAGGGCCGTAATGCCGCCGCCGGCGTGGACCAGCGCCTCGCCCTCGCCCAGCATCACCGTGCGGATGAGGATGTTGAGGTCCGCCTCGCCGTTGAAGCCGAGAAAGCCGATGGATCCGCAGTAGGCCTCGCGGGCCTCGCGCTCGATCTCCGCGATGATCTCCATGGCGCGGATCTTGGGCGCGCCGGTCACGGAACCGCCGGGGAAGGCCGCCACCAGAAGATCGGCGATCCCGCGGCCCGGCATGAGCTGGCCGGTCACCACGGATACGAGATGATGCACGGACGCATAGGTCTCGAGGCCGCAGACGACAGGCGTCGCCACGCTGTGCGGCCGGCAGACGCGAGAGAGGTCGTTGCGCAGGAGATCGACGATCATGATGTTCTCGGCGCGGTCCTTCTCGGACGTTGCGAGCAGGGCCCGCGCCCGCGCATCCTCGCCCGGATCCGCGCTGCGCGCGCTCGTGCCCTTGATGGGGCGGGCCTCGACACGGTCGCCGCTAAGCTTCATGAGGCGCTCGGGTGAGCTTGACGCCAGCGTGAAGCCATCGCCGGCGAGATAAGCGCCGAAAGGCGCCGGATTGGCCGCGCGCAGGCGACGATAGAACTCCCAGGGGGCGAAGTCCTCCGGGAGGGTTGCCCGGAAGCGCTGCGCGACATTGGCCTGGAAGATGTCGCCGGCGAGAATGCGCTCGATGACGGTGGCAATCGCCATCTCATAGTCGGCCTGGGTGAAATTGGAGCGCCAGGCCTCGCGCGAAACCGCAGCATTGGCGGCCGGTATCTGCCGCGGGCTGTTGGCGATCAGCGCGCCGATCGCCTCTGCCCGGGAGCGGGCGCGCATCGCGCGCGCGGCCGGATCGGTCTCCGGCCATCCCGTCGCGATGATGGAGGCGTCACCGGTTGCATGGTCGAAGGCGACGACCACGTCATAGGCATGGAGAACCGCGGCCGGCATCGGTTTGGTCCAGGGAGGGGGCACGACCGCACGCGGGCGGTATTCGAGAATTTGCCCCAGCGTATAAGCGAAATATCCCGCAAAGCCTCCCTGGAACGGCGGCAGGTCCGGCAAACGCGGGCTCGCGAAGCGTTGAAGGAGTTCGCCCAGGAGCTCGAAGGCCTTGCTCGCGGGCACATCGATGGCTTCGCCCAAATCGGGCGCCGACCAGGAGGCCTGTCCGCCCTCGATCGCGAAACGTCCGAAGGGATCCACGGCCACATAGGAATAGCGGCCAAGCGTCTCATGGCGCATGGCGCTGTCGAGGAAGGTCAGATGCCGGAGAGGGCTGAGCGCCTCGGCCACCGCCAGCGCCTCGGTTCCCGGCGGCAGCGGCGGCACATAGGCGCAAGACGCCTCCGCCTCCGCCTGGGGTGGCTGGCGCGTTTCGGCCGTTTCGCTGGTGCCTCTGCCTTGCTTCACGACATGCTCGCCCGCTTCTGGAGACCGCGTGCCGCGCTGGGATAGGCTGATGCGAGGCCCCGGAATGACGCGGTCCTTCCGTATGAAATCAGCATGCCCTAGTGGAGCGAATTTGACATTTGAGTCCCGCCTGACATCAAGCTCCAGATCAAATGTCAAATTCAAAAGCTCCACTAGAACCAATAACTTGCTAGTGGTTCTCTTGACTCCGACATTTGCTCCAAGGCCCGTATCAGGCGGATGCAAATGTCGGAGCAGAACCACTAGCGTACGCTCTTGCCGTCACGATCGAAACTCTTGAGATAGGCGAGGAGATTGGCGACCTCCTCATCCTTCGGCAGGCCGGCGAAGACCATCTTGGTGCCGCGCAGGACATCGCGCGGGTTCTGCATCCAATGCTTGAGATTGGCTTCGTCCCAAGTGATGCCGGATTCTTTCATGGCCTGCGAATAGCTGTAGCCTTCGACGGTCGCCGCAGGCCGGCCGATGACCCCGTTCAACTGCGGCCCCACCAGATTGCGCGCGCCTTCCCCGACCTGATGGCAGGCCCGACATTTACGGAACACGACCTCGCCCGCCGCCGCGTCCTGCGCCTGGGCAGGGACGCTAAAGGAGGCCACCAGTCCGAATCCGACGGTCAACGCAATGGTCAATGCCGGCAGGACAAGCCTCCGGACGGCAGGTCTCCGGGCGTGAAATGTCACGGCGCCACATGTCATGGGGCCATCCTTTCGATGCCGGTCGCATCCGCGTCTGCGAGCCAGTCCGTCACGGAGCGATCGCCGATCGTGAGTTGAGGCGCGATCTCGGCGAGTGGAGCGAGCACGAAGGCCCGCGACGTGAGACGGGGATGGGGCAAGGTCAGGCACTCTGTCGTCATGGTGCGGTCGTCATAGGTCAAAAGGTCGATATCGATGACGCGCGGACCCCAGCGCTCCCGCCGCTCACGGCCAAGCTGCCGCTCGACGGCGAGACACAGGGCGAGCAGCGCGTCAGGCGCAAGCGTGGTGTCGATGCGGGCACAGGCATTGACGAACCAGTCCTGATCGAGCTTGCCCCAGGGGGGCGTGCGATAGTCGGCCGAGCGCGCCGCCAGCGTGACGCCAGGCGTCTCAGTCAGCATCTGGAGCGCCCTGGCGATGGTCGCCCGCTTGTTGCCGAGATTGCTGCCGAGGCAGATATAGGCCTCAGCCACCGCGCACCCGCGTGATCTTCACGGCGACGCTGTCGATGATCGCCGGGACCGGCGCTGACGGCTTCTCGACCTCGACGCTGATGCGTTCGACGCGCGGAAATTCCGCCAAGGCTTCGTCGGCGACCGTTTGCGCCAGCGCCTCGATCAGGCGAAAGCGCCGGCTGGTGGCGACGCGCGTCACCAGCGCCGTCATCTGCCCGTAGCAGACGGTCTCGTTCCAGTCGTCGCTATGGCCGGCAGGCGCGGCATCGAAGCCGATATCGAGTGACACGTAGAAGCGCTGGCCGAGTTTCTTCTCCTCATCATTATTGCCATGATAGGCAAAGACGGCGATGCGCCGGATGAGGATATGATCGAGGGGACGTGTCGTCGTCATGGCGCACTCCTTGGGGCTGGTTCCCCGGTCAGCACAGCGAGGCGGGACGGGTCCTGGACCGCCTCGAAGATCCGGCAGGCGTCGCGGTGGGGGGCGACGTCGTGGACGCGAATGATGTCGGCCCCATGGGCAAGCGCCAGGACATGGGCTGCGAGCGAGCCGGCGAGGCGTTCGCCGGCCGGCCGGCCGGTCACGAGGCCGATGGTCGATTTGCGCGAGGCGCCGACCAGAAGGGGGCAGCCGAGCGTCTTGAGCTCTGCCAGCCGTTGCAGCGCGATGAGGTTTTGCTCAGGTGTCTTGCCGAAGCCGATGCCTGGATCGAGGATGATGGCGCCGGGCGCCACGCCGGCGTTCTTCGCGCGGTCGAGGGTCCGCGCGAAGAACGCCTTCATGTCGGCGATGATATCGAGCGCCGGATCGATCGTGTCGCGATTGTGCATGGCGACCACCGGCACGCCATGCGCGGCCGCTACCGCGGCCATGGCCGGATCACGCTGGAGGCCCCAGACGTCGTTGATGATGACGGCCCCGGCCGCAATCGCCGCTTCCGCCGTCTTCGCCTTGTAGGTGTCGATCGAGATCGGCACCTCCTGCCGCGCCGCCACCGCGGTGATCACCGGGACGACGCGGGCAATCTCCTCCTCCGCGGAAATCTCCGTATAGCCCGGCCGCGTCGATTCCCCGCCGATGTCGATGATGTCGGCGCCTTCACCCACCATGCGGGCGGCCTGGGCGAGCGCTGCCTCGTGCGTCGCGAAGCGTCCACCGTCCGAAAAGGAATCCGGCGTGACGTTCAGGATGCCCATGATCAGCGGACGCCGGCCGAGATCCGGGAGGACAGGGCGTGCCGGGGCGGATGCGTGCGCCATCAGACGGTCTCGGTCACCTTGTTCAGATGGGGCGGACGATCCGGATCGAAGCCGCGCTCGCGGGCGACCGCGTCGGCCAGCGGATAGAAGCTCTGGATCAGGGCGATCGGGGCGGCGAGCGGATCGACGCCGGCAGCGAGCGGCAGGGTCACCACGCCGCGTTCGCGCAGCCCCTCACCGGCGGGGCCGGCGATGATGACCGGGACCCCGCGGTCCCTCAGGCGACCGATGAGTTCGCGTGTCCCTTTCAGCGTTTCATCGGGCTGGCTGAGGACGAGCACAGGAAATTCCGGGCCGGCGAGCGCCTGCGGCCCATGCATGACTTCTGCCGCGCTGACGGCTTCTGCATGCAGGCCCGCCGTCTCCTTGAGCTTGAGGGCGGCCTCCTGCGCCACGGCGAAGCCCGTGCCGCGCCCGACGACATAGAGATTGCGGGCGGCGACGAGCGGGCCGATGGCGCCGTTCCAATCCTGGTCGAGCGCCGACGCGAGGGTTTCCGGCAACGCCGCGACAGCCCTCTTGAGCGTGCTGTCGTCGCTCCAGTCCGCCGTGATCATCAAGCCGGCGGCGAGCGAGGTGATGAAGGATTTCGTGGCGGCGACGCTGCGCTCCGGCCCCGCATGCAGGGGAAGGACGACCTCCGACAGGTCAGCCAATGGCGATGTGGCGTCGTTGACGACCGCGACCGTGGTCGCACCTTCCTCGCGCGCGCTTTCGGCGAGATGCAGCAGGTCCGGGCTGCGGCCGGACTGGGAGATGGCGAGAAAAAGGGCATCCGCGACGCGGAGTTTCGCCTGGTAGACGGAACTGATCGACGGTCCGACGGAGGCGGTGACGACACCGAGACGGATCTCGAACAGGTATTTGGCGAAGGTCGCGGCATTGTCGGAGCTGCCGCGCGCGCAGGTGACGGCAAAACGCGGCGGATCCCTGCGCAGCCGCTCTCCGAGGGCCGCCGTCAAGGCACCGTTTCCGGCGATCAGGCGGGCGACCGCTGCGGGCGCCTCGCGGCTTTCGCGCAGCATGGCGGTGTCAGGGGTGGCAGCGTCGGACATCATGGTCGGATCCTCGGTGATAAGTCGCTCGCGCAGGTCATAGCATGCTGCTGGGCCATGAGGATGGCGCCGTCCATAGCATCGGCGCGAGCTGCGACGATGTGATCGTGCGCGTGCGGGGAAAGCCACGGCGTGAGCGGGCCGGCGAGCCCGCCGAGCAAGGCTACCGTCGGGGCGCCCAGCGCCAAGAGCCGCGCGATCAGCGTGTCGGCCTCGGCGGCGGCGGCGGCGATAATGGCTGTCGCGACAGGATCTCCGGCCGCAGCATGGGCGAGGATCGTCGGCGTGAAGCCGGCGAAGTCGCCGGGCGTTGCCACGTCCGCCCAATCGACGATCGCCTCGACGCTATGGCCGAAGTGGCCGAGCAACTCGTCCGTCAAGGCGGAACGGGGGCCGAGTTCGTCAAAGGCGAGCACGGCCCGGCGGAGGCCCTCGCGGCCGATCACCGCGCCGCTGCCGCCGTCGGAGATGATGGAGCCGTAACCGCCGACGGAATGGCGCGTGCCTTCAACGACGGCGAAGCCGCAGGAGCCGGTGCCGAGGATCAGGATGGCGCCCTCCGCGCCCTCTGTCGCGCCGAGCCAGGCGGTGTAGGCATCCGTGTCGACGCTGACGCTGGCGAAGGGGTGCGGCAGGGACTTGAACAGGGCAAGAGGCTTGGATTGGGCGGCGCCGGCGAGGCCAAGTCCCGCATGCATGCGGTGGACGTTCTCTTCGCCGAGATTGCCGGCGGCTGCGGCCGCACGCGCAGCGGCGAGGATGGAGGCCATCACCGTCTCCGGCCCGAGCCGGATATTGGCAGGGCCGCCGCGGCCTTCGCCGACGAGCGCGCCCTGCGCATCACGGATACGCGCCCGGCAATGGGTGCCGCCGCCATCGATGCCGATGAAAAGCGCATCCGTCATGACCGTGCACAGCCTCCCGCCAAGAAGTCTCCCGCTCGCGAATCCACGCAGCCGCGCGCCAGCGGATGGCCGGCACAACACGGCGTCGTGGCCCCATTGTCAAATGGTCATTCCGCCGCTCCGCTGGCAAGGTCTCAGGCCGAGAGCGGGGGGCGGGATTGCCGTCCTTTGCCTTTGGCGGAAGGGGTGGTCGCCTCACTCCAACGGCGGCTTGATCGTCGTCGCACGCTCCAGCCAGGGCGGGGTGGGCAGACCCTTCTCGCGCAGGAAAACAGGGTTGAACAGCTTGGACTGGTAGCGATTGCCGTAGTCGCAGAGCACCGTCACGATGGTGTGGCCGGGCCCGAGATGGCGCGCGAGGCGGATCGCCCCCGCCACGTTGATGCCTGTGGAGCCGCCGAGGCACAGGCCTTCGTGTTGCAGCAGGTCGAAGATAACCGGCAGGGCCTCGGCGTCCGGAATCTGAAATGACAGATCGATCGGCGCGCCTTCGAGGTTCCTGGTGATGCGTCCCTGGCCGATGCCCTCGGTGATCGAGGATCCTTCCGACTTCAGTTCGCCATGGGTGTAATAGTTGTGCAGCGCGGCGCCCATGGGATCGGCGAGCGCGATCACCACCTTCGGGTTGCGCTCCTTCAGGGCGAGACCCACGCCGGCGAGTGTGCCGCCACTGCCGACGGAGGCGATGAAGCCGTCGATTTTGCCGTCGGTCTGGGCCCAGATCTCCGGCCCGGTGGTCTCCAGATGCGCCTGGCGGTTGGCTACATTGTCGAACTGGTTGGCCCAGACCGCGCCTTCCGGCGTCTCGGCCGCGAGCTGTTCCGCCAGCCGGCCGGCGACCTTCACGTAGTTGTTCGGATTGGCGTAGGGCGCCGCCGGCACTTCGATGAGCTCGGCGCCAAGGAGGCGCAGCGCGTCCTTCTTCTCCTGCGATTGCGTCGCGGGGATGACGATGACTGTCCGGAAGCCAAGCGCGTTCGCCACCACGGCAAGGCCGATGCCCGTATTGCCGGCCGTGCCCTCAACGATCGTGCCACCGGGGCGCAGCTCGCCCTTCGCGACGGCGTCCTTGATCAGGTAAAGCCCCGCACGGTCCTTCACCGATTGACCGGGGTTGAGGAACTCGGCCTTGCCGAGAATGGTGCAGCCCGTGAGCTCCGACGCGCGCTTGAGGCGGATCAGCGGCGTGTTGCCGATGAGATCGATCACGCTGGGGGCAAAGGACCCTGGGGCAAAGGACCTTGGAGCTAAGGACCTTGGAGCTAAGGACATGGCGGAAGCCTCCCGGTGGACTGCGACGGAACTCCATCCAGATAGGATAGCATCGGGCCATTGTCCATGAGAACGCGGATGAGCGTCATAAAAACAGATTAATCATGTAATTTATGCTCGGTGTTGAGACTGTCACAGGACAGACGGCACAAGTCCCGATATGGTGCGTTATGGTTGGGCGTGCGGCATCCCAGCCGCACATGAACGCGCAGGGAGAGATGCAATGGGATTGTTCAGCTTCATCAAGGAGGCCGGTGAAAAGCTCTTCGGCGCCAGCGAGGCGAAAGCCGCCACGCCTGAAGAGCTGAAGAAAGAGATCGAGAAGAATGGCCTGAAGGCTGACGGTCTTGAAATCGCCGTCGATGGCGACAAGGTTTCTGTCAAGGGCAAGGCCGTATCGACCGAAGAAGCGGAAAAGATCATCCTGGCACTTGGCAACACGATCGGTGTCGCGAGCGTCGATGATGGCCTCATGGTCGAGAAGGAAACCGCCGCGGCGGTCATGTATACGGTGAAGAAGGGCGATACGCTCTGGAAGATCGCCGAGGCCAATTACGGCAAGGCCAATGGTGCCAAATATACCGTGATCTTCGAAGCCAACAAGCCGATGCTGAGCCACCCGGATAAGATCTACCCGGGTCAGGTTCTGCGCATTCCCGCCCTCTGATCGCCAGCAGGGGATGTGACTGACGGCCTCCCCCACACGGGGAGGCTGCGTCATTTTGGTGGTGGCGTTATGAGAGCATGCTGCGTTTGGACGGAAACCATTACGGTCTAGGTGTTCAATCGCATCCAGCGTTCGCAGCCGTCATGGCCGGGCTTGTCCCGGCCATCTCGATGAATAGAATCGCCCTTCCGATCGAGATCACCGGGACAAGCCCGGTGATGACGATGGTGTCCACTGAGCCATCCTTGAATGTCTCTTGAACCCTCGCCCTCTATGTGAAGCTGCGCCCGTCGGGATTGTCGAGGAAGGCGGCGGCGATGAGTTCGCGCGTATAGCTTTCCCGCGCGTTCGTGAAGATCGTGTCGACGGTGCCGCGCTCGACGACCGCGCCTTGTTTCATCACGAGGATCTCGTCGGAGAGGGCGCGGACGACGGCGAGGTCGTGGCTGATGAACAGATAGGCGAGCCCGTATTTCGTCTGGAGATGCCGCAGCAGCTCGACGATCGATTTCTGCACCGATCTGTCGAGGGCCGACGTCGGCTCGTCGAGGACGACGAGCGTCGGCTTGAGAATCATGGTGCGCGCGATGGCGATGCGCTGGCGCTGCCCGCCGGAAAACTCGTGCGGAAAGCGATGGCGCGTGGCGGGATCGAGCCAGACCTCCTCGAAGGCGCCCGCCGCCCGCCGGTCACGCTCGGCGCGGCTGATCCCGGGTTCGTGCACCAGGAGGCCTTCCGTGACGATTTCGCCCGCTGTCAGGCGGGGCGACAGTGACCCGTAGGGATCCTGGAAAACGAGTTGCAGATGCCGCCGGAGTGGCCGCATGGCGTGCCGATCGGTCGGGTGGATGAGCGCGCCGTCGTAGCGCACCGCGCCGTCGGCAGGCACGAGGCCGAGGATCGCCCGCCCGAGCGTCGACTTGCCGGACCCCGATTCTCCGACGATGCCGATGGTTTCGCCACGGCGAACCGTGAGGTCGATGCCTTTCACCGCCTCGACGGTGCGAACATCGGTGCCGAACAGGCCGCGCCGCTGGCGAAAGGTGACACGCATGCCCTGCGCGGACAGGACGATGGCGCTGTCCGGCGGAACGGGTGCCTTGCGGCCCGCGGGTTCCGCCTCGATCAGCATCTTGGTGTAGGCGTCGCGCGGCTTCGTGAACAGCTCGCCGGTGTCGCCCTGTTCGACCACCACGCCCTGGCGCATGACGTAGGTGCGGTCTGCGAAACGTCGCACGATGCCGAGATCGTGGGTGATGAAGACGATGGCCATGCCGAATTCATGCTGGAGACCGCGCAGCAGCTCCAGGATATGGGCCTGCACGGTGACATCGAGCGCCGTCGTCGGTTCGTCGGCGATGAGCACATCGGGCTTGTTGGCCAGTGCCATGGCGATCATGACACGCTGGCGCTGGCCGCCGGACATTTCGTGCGGATAGGAGTCGATGCGCTCGGCCGGGTTCGGGATCTCCACCTTTGTCAGGAGCTCGATGGCGCGGGCGCGGGCGGCGCTGCGGCTCAGGCCCGAATGGGCCATCAGCGGCTCGATGAGCTGCCGCTCGATCTTGAACAGGGGATCGAGCGACGTCATCGGCTCCTGGAAGATCATCGCGATGGTCTTGCCGCGATAGCGGTTGAGCGCCTTGGGCGGCAGGCCGAGCAGTTCCTCGCCCCGGTAGCGGATCGACCCCTGCGCCTGGCCGTTGGCGGCCAGGAGGCCCATGGTCGCCATCATCGTCTGGCTCTTGCCCGAGCCGGACTCGCCGACGATCGCCACCGTCTCGCCGGCGCCGATATCGATGTCGATGCCCTTCACGGCTTCCACGACGCCGTCATAGGTCGCGAAAGCCACCTTCAGATTGCGGATCGCGAGAATGGGATCCTTGAGGTCTTCGTTCATCGCTTCGCGGCGCTCGGCCGGGACGAGGCTCTGCGCAACCATCAGCGGTCTCGCGGGTCTAGGGCGTCGCGCAGGCCATCCCCGATGAAATTCAGGGCGAACAGCGTGGACACGAAGAAAATGGCGGGAAATATGATGAGATAGGGCGCGTTCTGGATGTTGTTGGCGCCCTCGGCGATGAGCACGCCCCAACTGGTCAGCGGCGCCTGCACGCCGAGCCCGAGGAAGGAGAGGAAGCTCTCCAGCAGGATGATCTTCGGCACCATCAGCGTCATGAAGACGACGACCGGTCCCAATAGGTTGGGAATGATATGCCGGCGCAGGATCGAAAGCTCCGAAACGCCGAGCGCATGGGCGGCTTCCACGAACTCCCGGCGCTTCAGGGCGAGCGTCTGTCCCCGGGTGATGCGCGCCATGTCGAGCCATTCGACCGCGCCGATGGCGACGAAGATCAGCACGAAATCCCGGCCGAAATAGACGACGAGCAGGATCACGAAGAAGACGAAGGGCAGGGAATAGAGCACATCGACGACACGCATCATCACCATGTCGATGCGTCCGCCGAAAAAGCCGGCCGCCGCGCCATAGCTGACGCCGATCACCAGGCTGACGAAGGTGGCGAGGAGGCCGACGAGCAGCGACACCCGGCCGCCGACCATGATGCGCGTCATCAGGTCCCGCCCGGCGAGGTCCGTTCCCATCAGGAACAGCTGGCGCTGCACCGTGCCTTCGACGACGAGGCTTTTGCCGCCATCTTCCGTTGCGACCACCTTGGCATCGCGGAACTGGTCGACACGGTCGATATAGCGCGTGTTGCGCGGGTCGATCGGATTGGGCGAGGTCAGCGTGACCCTGAAGGTCGAGCCGGAGATGGTAAAGTCGCGCATGCCGATGCGGGCGCGGTCCAGCGCGCCCCGCATCGCATCTTCCAGCGTGTTCTGCGCAGGGTAGGGGCTCAGGCTCGGTGGCAAGCCTACATAGGACCGGTAGACCTGATCATAGGCATGGTGCGACAGCCACGGGCCGACGACACAGAACAGCGTGATCGCGATGAGGACGATGAAGCTGACGACGGCCGCGCGGTTGCGCCGCAGGCGCAGGATCGCCAAGGTCGCAAGGCTGCGGCCGGCAGACGCCGACGTGTCGCCGGGCGGGGCGAGGGCTGTGTCACTCATAGCGCACCCGTGGATCGAGGGCAGCATAGAGCAGGTCGACGATGAGATTGAAAACCACGACGAAGCCCGCGAGCATCACGACGGTCCCCATCACGAGGGTGTAGTCGCGGTTCAGGGCGCCATCCACGAAATAGGCGCCGACGCCCGGAATGGCGAAGATCTTCTCGATGACGACAGAGCCGGTGACGAGCGCGGCGGCCGCAGGACCGAGATAGGAGATCACGGGCAGGAGCGCGCCGCGCAGGGCGTGGGTGATGATGATGCTGTTCGACAGCCCGTTGGCGCGGAGCGTGCGGATATGGTCGGCCCTGAGCGCCTCGATCATCGCGCCGCGTGTCAGCCGGGCGATGACGGCCATCTGTGGGAGGGCAAGTGCGATGGTCGGCAGAATGCGATGGCTGAGGTCGCCGCCGCCCCATCCGCCGAGGGGGAGCAGGCCGAGCATCAGGCCGAAGACGAGTTGGAGCAGTGGCCCCACCACGAAATTCGGCACGGTGACACCGACGGTTGCGACCGTCATGACCGAGTAGTCGCTGGCCGAGTTCTGGTGCAGGGCCGCCACGACGCCGGCCGTCACGCCCCCGAAGACGGCCAGGATAAGGGCGCCGAAGCCGAGCGAGATGGAGTAGGGCAGACCCCGCATGAGCATCTCGCCGACGGTGAAGTCAAGCGCCGAATAACTCGGCCCGAGGTCGCCGCGGACCAGTTTCCCGAGGTAGTCGAGATACTGGTAGAAGAGGGGTTGATCGAGACTATAGGCGCGCTTCAGGTTCTCCAGCACCTGGGGCGCCACGGGCTGCTCCATGTCGAATGGGCCGCCCGGCGCGAAGCGCACGAGAAAGAAGGCCACCGTGACGATGATGAACAACGTCGGAACGGCACTGGCCAGCCGTCGCAATGTATAGATGAGCATGGCCCCCCGCTCGCTGAACAGGATAGCCCCCGCCTTGTGGCGGGGGCTAAAGCCCGGGTCAAGGTGCTATGCTGATATAGCGGCTGCGATGCACGTTCTGCACGTTGTCCTCATAGCCACTTACCTTCGGTGAGACGAGGTGAAGCGACGAGCGATAGATCAGCGGGATGACCGGCTCGTCCTTCATGAACATGGCTTCCGCGTCCGACAGGATTTTCATGCGCGCGGCCTGATCGCCGGTCTCGTCGGATTTTTTGAGGAGCGCGTCGTAGTCGGGGTTCTTGTAGCGCGAATAATTGCTGACCGCGTTATCCGACAGGCCAAGGAACAGGAAATTCTGCGGATCGGCATAGTCCCCCACCCAGCCGGCGCGGGCAATGTCGAAATCCCCCTTGTTCTGCAGATAGGCGTAGTGGCTCTTGATGTCGCTGTTAAGGAGCGTGACCTCGGCGCCCAGCACCGACTTCCACATATCGGCGACGGCGGTTGCGGTGTTCTTGTTGCTGTCGTTGGTGTTGTAGCGGATCTCGATCTTGAGCGGCTTCTGCCCCGGGCCGTAACCGGCAGCCTTGATGAGTTCCTTGGCCTTGTCCTCGCGATCGAGCTGCGTCTCGCCGGCCGCCGCAATCTCGGGCGGCGTGTAGTTCTGCAGCCCGGGCGGGGTCATGCGATAGGCCGGCACGGCCGCGCCACCCCAGGTCTTCTCAGCGAGGAAGTCACGGTCGATGGCCAGAGACAAGGCGTGCCGCACGCGCGGGTCGTTGAACGGCGGCTTCTGGACATTGGTGGCGTAGTACTCGATCGACAGATAAGGGGCCGTGCGCACCTGGCTGCCGAGCTTCTGCTTGAGGAAGTTCAGCTGGTCGATGGGGAACTGGTAGTTGGTGTCCAGCTCGCCGGCCATGAAGCGGCGCACCGCGGCGGCGCTATCCTCGGTGGGATAGAACATCACGGTATCGACTTTCACGTCCTTGGCATCAAAGTAGTTCGGGTTCTTCACGACCTTGATGTGGTCGCTCGGGACGAACTCGGAGAGCTTGAAGGCACCGTTCGAGACGAGGTTGCCGGGTCTGACGAAGTCCTTGCCGTATTTCTCGACGCTGGCCTGATGCAAGGGCAGCGCTGTCTGGTGCGTCAACAGCTCCAGGAAGTACGGGGTCGGCTGCTCGAGCGTAATCTCGAGCGTTTTGTCATCGATCGCCTTCACGCCGAGCTCGGCAGGCGGAAGTTCGCCGCGATTGACCGCACGGGCGTTCTTGATGGGGTAGTGCAGGGCGGCATAGCGGGCGGCCGTCTGCGGATCGAGCATGCGGCGGAAGGAGAATACGAAATCCGATGCCTTGACCGGATCGCCGTTCGACCATTTGCCGTTCTCGCGCAGCTTGAAGGTATAGACCTTGCCGTCCGGGGAAATGCTCCAGCTTGCGGCGGCCGCTGGCGTCACCTTGCCGCGGGAATCATAAGCGAGCAGGCCATCGTAGAGATCGCGCAGGATATTGGCCTCGACGTCGATCGAGGTCTGGTGCTGGTCCAGTGTCTTCGGGTCGCCGGCGTTGCCACGCCGATAGGTGACTTCGGCGGATGCGCCAGTGATGAGCGCGCCTGTGGCCAAAGCTGCCACAAGACCGACGCGAAGATATCCCGTTAATGATTGCCAACTCTTGTTCATGATACCGCCCACCGTCTCCGAATGGCTGAAATCTGCGCTACGTCAGCGCCTTTGGCAACGGCTTTCACCAGACTTTGTCGCGACGATGCCCATGTCATGACGGCGTTATAGTTAACGCGGGCGGGTATGATTTGACGAGACTTGCGGATTTCCGATCTGGCGATTTGCAAACTGGCGCGCTGAGGCCCGGTAACAATTCCGACAACAATTCCCCAAGGCCGGCCATCCCGGGTGGGCGCGGCCGGCGGATCGTATTCTCTTGCAAGGCCGGTGCCCGTTCCGCGCAGGCCGTGGCGCTGATGCGGCAGGCAGGGCATCGGCTACGGGAGCCCTATCGCGGCGATTTCGCGGATTGGCTCGCGCGAGTGGGGCCTGTCGCCAGCCGCGCGGACGATTGGTCCGCGTCGCGCCTTTTGAACACACCCTGCGCAAATAGGCACAACGATGAGGGTTTCGGCATTGTGCGCTGCAGCGTGTGCCGATACTTATGTGCGCTCACGCACTTGTAATTTGGCTGAAGTGCGGCACGTATATGGCACAATTTTTGGGGCGTGTCGTTTGCTTGGCTTTGAAGTCGCCGACCGTCGAGACAGGGCAGAAGTCATGCAAACCAGAATGTTTGCTCGTTCTTTCTTTGCGGCGGCGTTTTTCGTCGCCGGTCTTGCGTCGGCGTCGGCGCAACAGCCGGGCGGGGCTCCGCCGCCGGTGACTGTTGCCAAGCCGCTCGTCAGGAAGATCATCGATTATGATGAGTTCACCGGGCGTTTCGAGCCGATCGACGCCGTCGAGATTCGCTCCCGCGTGGGCGGCTATCTCCAATCCGTCGACTTCGAAGATGGCGCTTACGTCAACAAGGGCGATCTTTTGTTCGTCATCGACCGTCGCCCCTTCAAGGCGACGCTGGATCAGGCGGAAGCCACGCTGGTGTCTGCCCAGGCGCGCTTGAAGTTCGCCCAGGCGGACCTGGAGCGCGCGCAGTCGTTGTCGCGGTCCGGCAACATTTCGGACCAGCTTCTCGATCAGCGCCAGCAGAACTTCCTCACGGCGAAGGCCGATATCGACGGGGCCGAGGCGGCGGTGCGCCAGGCGCGGCTCGACTATGAATTCACCGAAATCCGGGCACCCATCTCCGGGCGAATCGGCCGCAAGCTGGTCAGTGTCGGCAATCTGGTGACGGCGAACACCACGTTGCTGACAACCATCGTGTCGCGCGACCCCATCTATTTCTATTTCGATATCGATGAGCGGTCGTTCCTTGCCTACAACAAGGTGTTCAACCTCGTTGCTGACAGCATGACGAAGACGCGGCCGGTCGAGGTGAAGATTGCGCTGACGGACGAACGCGAGCCGAGCCACGCAGGTACGCTCGATTTCGTCGACAACCGCATGGACCAGGCGACCGGTACGATGCGGGCGCGCGCCATCGTCACGAATCCTGATTTCAAGATCTCCCCTGGCCTGTTCGGGCGCGTGCTGTTTCCGGGATCGCCGGAATATGAAGCTGTCCTCGTGCCGGACGAGGCGATCGCGACCGATCAGGACCGCCGCCTTGTCTGGGCCGTTGCGGATGACGGCACCGTCTCGCCGCGCATCGTACGCCTCGGCCCGAAGTCCGATGGCTACCGCGTCATCCGCGACGGCTTGAAGGGGGATGAGACGATCGTTGTCGTCGGCCTGCAGCGCGTGCGGCCTGGCGGCAAGGTCACCCCGCAGATGAGCACCTTGCCGCCGAAGCGATAGCGGTGAGGTCGCCGCCCCGTCGCGTGACGGAGGTGGCGGATTGACAGTCAAACCGTGCCTTTCCCGACAGGACTGGCATGACGGCGCGGCGGGTCCTTAGGCCTGTCGGTTGGCCGCCTGTACGCTAGAGCATATCCGGTGAACTCCGGTTCACCGGATATGCTTCACGTCTTTGTTTCTACGCATTTTCTTCACGCGAACGGTGTCCGCTTCGCTCGAAAATGCTCTGGGGAATTTTTTCCGATGAAGTTCACGCATTTCTTCGTCGATCGTCCGATCTTTGCATCGGTCCTGTCCATCATCCTGGTCATCGTCGGCTATATCTCCTATATCGCACTGCCGATCGCGCAGTATCCGGAGATTGCGCCGCCGACGATCACGGTGCGCGCGACCTATCCCGGCGCAAATGCCGAGACCGTCGCCGCGACGGTCGCGACCCCCATCGAGCAGGAGATCAACGGCGTCGAGGACATGCTCTACATGTCTTCCTATTCCGCCTCCGACGGCTCGATGACGCTGACGATCACCTTCAAGATCGGTACGGACCTCGACCAGGCGAACGTCCTCGTGCAGAACCGCGTGGCGGTCGCCGAGCCGCGCCTGCCCCAGGAAGTGCGGCAGCTCGGCATCGTCACCCGCAAGGCGTCGTCCGACTTCTTGATGATCGTCAACATCCAGTCCCCGAATGATGCGTTCGATCAGCTCTATCTCTCCAACTATGCCCTGATGCGCG
Source organism: Chelatococcus asaccharovorans (assembly GCF_003201475.1). Classification (GTDB taxonomy): domain Bacteria; phylum Pseudomonadota; class Alphaproteobacteria; order Rhizobiales; family Beijerinckiaceae; genus Chelatococcus; species Chelatococcus asaccharovorans. The sequence goes on from NZ_QJJK01000014.1 coordinate 41,206, forward strand.
TGCGCGATGCGCTGCTGCGCCTCGACGGCGTGGGCGACATCCAGGTCTTCGGCGCGCGCGAATATTCGCTGCGGGTGTGGCTCGATCCGAACCGGCTCGCCTCCTATGGCCTGACGGGCGGCGATATCGTCGCTGCGCTGCAGGAGCAGAACGTCCAGGTGTCGGGTGGCGCGCTCGGGGCGCCGCCGCTGACGGCCGATGCCAAGTCGGCATTCCAGCTGACCGTGCAGACGCAGGGGCGGTTCAGCAATGTCTCGCAGTTCAACAATATCATCGTGAAGGCCGGCGAGGCGGGGCGTCTCGTCCGGCTGTCCGACGTCGCGCGGATCGAGCTTGCCGCACGCGACTACACCACCAGTTCCTATCTCAACGGCAAGGAAACGGTCGCCATCGGCGTCTTCCAGCGTCCCGGGACCAACGCGCTGCAGGCCTCCAACGACGTCATCGCCAAGATGGAGGAGTTGAAGAAGGACTTCCCCGCGGGGATGGACTATGCCATCGTCTACAACCCGACGAACTATATCCAGGCCAGCGTCAACGAGGTCTACAAGACCCTGTTCGAGGCGGTCATCCTGGTCGTCATCGTGGTTCTGGTCTTCCTGCAATCCTGGCGAACGGCGATCATTCCCATCATCGCCATTCCTGTGTCGCTGATCGGCACCTTCGCCATGATGGCGGCTTTCGGCTTCTCCCTGAATACGCTGACCCTGTTTGGCCTCGTGCTCGCCATCGGCATCGTGGTCGATGATGCGATCGTCGTGGTGGAGAACGTCGAGCGTAACATTTCGCTCGGATTGTCACCGCGGGACGCGGCGCATCGCACCATGGACGAGGTGGGCAGCGCCCTCATCGCCATTGCGCTGGTGCTGTCAGCGGTGTTCATCCCGACGGCCTTCATTCCCGGCATCTCCGGCCGCTTCTACCAGCAGTTCGCGCTGACGATCGCGGCGTCGACGATCATCTCCGCCTTCAACTCGCTGACGCTGTCGCCGGCGCTTTGCGCCCTTCTCCTGAAGGCGCACGATCCCCATCACAGGTCACGCAATCCCCTGGTGCGGATCGGCAGCTGGCTGGGCGGGAAGTTCAACCGCGGTTTCGACCGCACGTCCAACGGCTACGCCCGCACCGTCAAAGGCATCGTCGGCCACAAGCTCACCCTTCTCGTTGCCCTCTGCATCTACGGCGGGCTCATCGCCGCAACGGTTCACTCGAGCCGTATCGTTCCGACCGGCTTCATCCCGGCCCAGGACCAGGGCTATCTCATCATGGTCGTCCAGTTGCCGCCGGGGGCCTCGCTCGAGCGTACGGACGCGGTGGTGCAGAAGGCGACCAAGATCGCGCTGGACGTGCCGGGCGTCGCCAACGTGATCGGCGTGCCAGGCATCGATGGCTCCACCTTCACGGTGTCGTCCAACTCGGCCGTCGTGTTCACCCCGCTCGATCCCTTCGAGGAGCGCCTGGCGAAGGGCCAGACGGCCAACAGCATCGCCGGCGTGCTCGTCGGGCGTCTCCAGGCGATCCAGGAGGCCTTCACGATCGCCATTCCGCCGCCGCCGGTCCAGGGCCTCGGCAATGCGGGCGGCTTCAAGATGCAGCTCGAGGATCGCAACGGCGTCGGCGTGCGTCAGGTTCTTGCGGCCGCCGGCGACATCATCGCGCGGGCCAACCAGGATCCGAACCTCGTGCGCGTCTTCACGACCTTCGGCGCCAACACGCCGCAGGTCTATATCGACATCGATCGCACCAAGGCGCGCATGCTGGACGTGCCGGTTTCCAACATCTTCGAGGCGCTGCAGGTCAATCTCGGCTCGGTCTATGTGAACGACTTCAACGCCTTCGGCCGCATCTACCAGGTGCGCGCCCAGGCGGATGCGCGTTTCCGCATCGAGACCGACCAGATTTCACGCCTCCAGGTCCGCAACGCTTCCGGTGGGCTCGTTCCTCTCGGCTCGCTGATCGAGGTCAGCAATGTGGCCGGCCCCAACCTGATCCAGCGCTACAACATGTACACGAGCGTGCCGATCCAGGGCGATACGGCGCCGAGCGTGTCCTCTGGCGCCGGCATCGCCGCCATGGAGCGCATCGCGGACGAACTCTTGCCGCCCGGCATCAGCTACGAGTGGACCGACATCGCCTTCCAGGAGCAGCAGGCCGGCAATACCGCCGTCTTCATCTTCGCCCTGGCGGTGCTCTTCGTGTTCCTCGTGCTTGCCGCGCAATACGAGAGTTGGACGCTGCCGCTTGCCATCGTGCTGATCGTGCCGCTCGCGGTGCTGTCGGCGCTCGTGGGCGTGATGATCCGCGGGATGGACAACAACATCCTGACGCAGATCGGCTTCGTGGTGCTGGTTGGCCTGGCGGCAAAGAACGCGATTCTGATCGTCGAGTTCGCGCGCCAGGCGGAGAATCACGGCAACGGACCGGTGGCGGCTGTGGTCGAGGCGTGTCGTCTGCGTTTGCGCCCGATCCTGATGACGGCCTTCGCCTTCATCCTGGGCGTCATTCCGTTGGCGATTGCACAAGGTCCGGGTGCGGAAATGCGCCAGGCACTGGGAACGGCGGTTGTCTTCGGCATGACCGGTGTGACATTCTTCGGGTTGTTCCTGACGCCGGTGTTCTACGTGGTCCTGAGGTCGCTGACCCTCTGGCTGCGACCGAGCCGCGACAAGGTGGCCGAGGAGCCAACGGCGTCGACGCACGCATGAAGCCATAGGAGGTCGAGACGATGACGGCACGTAAGTTCGGTATTGGTCAGCCTGCCCGTCGTCTCGAAGACCTTCGCTTCATTACCGGTGTCGGCACCTATACCTCCGACATTCTTCCGGAAGGCACGGCGCAGGCGGTCGTGCTGCGCAGTCCCCATGCTCATGCGCGTTTCAGCATCGCGGATCTGGCGACGGCGCGCGCGATGCCCGGCGTGCTGATGATCCTGACGGCTGCCGACATCGCCGAGATCGGCGACTTGCAGTGCCTTGCCGGCGTGAAGAACCATGATGGCTCGCCGCTCAATCGCACTTCCTATCCGGTGCTGGCACGGGACGTGGTGCTGCATGTGGGCGATGCGGTCGCCTTCGTCGTGGCCGAAACGGAACTTCAGGCCCAGGAGGCCGCCGAATCGATCGTCGTGGACTGGGAGCCGCTGCCGGCCGCCGTCGAGATCGATGCGTCGCTGGCTGAGGGCGCTCCTCTCGTGCGGCCTGAGCTCGGCAACAACATCGCCTTCGAGACGAAGATCGGCGACGAGGCGGCGATCGATGCGATCTTCGCCAAGGCCGATCGCGTGGTCGGCCTCGACATCGTCAACAACCGCCTCGTCTCCAACTATATGGAGACCCGCGCCTGCCTCGCCGAATACGACAGGGAGAGCGGCCGCTGGACCATCACCCTGGGCAGCCAGGGCAGCCATGACATCCGCGACAACCTCGCGAAGAACCTCCTGAAGGTCGATCCGTCGCGGATCCGCGTCATCACGCCGGATGTCGGCGGCGGCTTCGGCACGAAGATCTTCATGTATCGCGAATATCCGCTCTGCGCGGTGGCCGCCGAGCGGCTGGGGCGGCCCGTCCGCTGGGTGGCCGGCCGGGGCGAACATTTCCTCGCCGATACCCATGGGCGGGCGAATGCCACACGGGCCGAAATGGCCCTCGACAAGAGAGGGCGTTTTCTCGGCCTCAAGGTCGATCTGCGCGCCGATATCGGCGCCTATCTTTCGCAATACGCGCCCTATATCCCGACCGAGGGGATCCGCATGTCGCCGGGATGCTATGACATTCCGGCCTTCTTCGGGCGGGTGCGCGGCGTCTATACCAACACCACGCCGGTCGATGCCTATCGCGGCGCCGGCCGTCCGGAGGCGGCCTATATGATCGAGCGCCTCGTCGATCATATCGCGCGCACGATCGGCTCGACGCCGGACAAGATCCGGGCGTTGAATTTCATCAAGCCGTCGGCCATGCCGCATCGCACCCAGACGGGCCGTCTCTATGACACCGGCGAGTTCGAGGGGCATATGCGCGAGGCGATGGAGAAGGCCGACTGGGCCGGCTTCAAGGACCGGCTGAAGGCCTCCCGGCGCGCAGGCCGGCTGCGCGGCATCGGGCTTGCCACCTATATCGAGGCCTGTTCCGGTGGCGGTGCCGAAGCATCGACGGTCAGCCTGGAAAAGGATGGCTCCTTCAAGGTCGCGATCGGCACGCAGTCGAACGGGCAGGGCCACGCGACGGCCTATGCGCAGATCGTCTCGGAGTATTTCGACGTGCCGCTGGACGCGGTGGCCGTGCTCCAGGGCGATACCGACACCGTCGCGACGGGAAGCGGGACGGGTGGCTCGCGCTCGATCCCGGTGGGCGGCGCGGCGCTGGCGCGCGCCAGCGACGACCTTGCGGACAAGCTCAAGCGGCTGGCGGCCGAGGCTCTCGAGGCCGGCGTCGCCGATCTGGAGATCGAAGGCGGGCGCATCCGTATTGCCGGCACGGACCGGGCGATGGCCTTGAGCGAGATCGCGGCGCTCCCGTCCGCGACGCCGGCGGCGGTGACGTCCGCCGAGGCATGGACGCCGCCGGAGCCGACCTATCCCAACGGCAGCCACATCTGCGAGCTGGAGATCGATCCCGATACGGGCACGGTTGAAATCCAGCGCTATACCGTTGTCGATGACTTCGGCCGGGCGATGAACCCGCTGCTTCTTGCCGGACAGGTGCATGGTGGCGCCGCGCAGGGCATCGGGCAGGCGTTGCTCGAGCGCACAATGTTCGACGCCGACGGCCAGCTCATCACTGCGTCGATGATGGACTACGGCGTGCCGCGTGCCGATCTCATTCCATCCTTCTCCTTCTCGACGCGCAACGTTCCCTCGACCACCAATGCGCTCGGCATGAAGGGCGCCGGCGAGGCGGGCGCGATCGGCGCCTGCCCTGCGGTGATTAACGCGGTGGTCGATGCCCTGCAGCGTGCCACGGGCATCATGCATATCGATATGCCGGCGACGCCGGACCGTATCTTCGCGGTCCTGTCCGAGGCGGACGTGGCCGCGGCGTAAATGCCGCACCCTGTGGTAATGACAACCGTTCACAAGGTCGTCATTAGAATACGTCCAGTTCGATGTTAATCATGAGCGATGGTCTCTATGGTCCGGGAAAAGCTCATGATTCGAAGTGCTTTGGTTGCTGCGGGTTTATTGCTTGGCGTAACGGTCGGTATCGCGCAGACGGATCCCATTGCCGCGCGGCAGCAGGAGATGAAGAACAACGGGCAAGCTTCGCGCATCGGCGCCGGCATGGTTCGTGGGCAGGAGCCCTTCGATCTTGCAAAGGCCCAGCAGGTGTTCAACACCTATATTCACACCGCCGACAACTTGGGTAAGCTCTTTCCCGAAAGCTCGAAGACCGGCAAGACGGCGGCGTCCCCGAAGATCTGGGACGATCGCGCCGGGTTCGATGCGGCGCTGGCGAAATTCGGCGCCGAAGCGCGCAAGGGTCTCGCCGAGACAAAGGACCTTGAGTCGTTCAAGATTGCCTTTGCTGCGGTCGGTCGCACCTGCGGTGCCTGCCACGAAGGTTTCCGCGTCAAGCAGAACTGAAGCGTGAATGCCGGTCGGGTTCTGGGATAGCGCTAACGGGCCGTAGCGCACGAAGACCTATCCCAGCCCTTACCGTCGAATCGGTCCAGGATGATCCCCGGGGGCCGTATCTGTCGAGGTGGCCATGAAACGGCTTCTGAGCGGTCTGATTCTGCTTGCGATCATCGGCGCGGGCGGTTTCTGGGTGCTGACGAGCCCCCGCTGGCAATCGCAGGATATCGGGCCTATTCCCACGGATGCGCCGGACCTGGACAATGGCCGCAGCCTTTTCATGGCAGCCGACTGCATGGGCTGCCATGCGACGCCCGGGCAGGACGACAAGCTGAGGCTCGGCGGTGGGCTCGCCATGACATTCGGTTTCGGCACGTTCCATGTGCCGAACATCTCGCCCGATACGCGCGACGGCATCGGCAATTGGACGGTCGAGCAGTTCGCGCGGGCGATGCATGCGGGTGAGGACCCTGACGGCCGGCATCTCTATCCGGCGTTTCCCTATGCCTCCTTTCAGCGGATGACGGCGCGCGACCTGCGCGATCTCTTCGCCTTCATCAAGACCTTGCCGCCGGTCGAGGGGCAGGCGCCCGGCCACGACCTCAAATTTCCATACGCCATCAGGCGCGGCGTCGGCTTCTGGAAAATCCTCTACCTCGATGGCGAGGTGTTCAAGCCCGATCCGCAACGCAGCGCGTCCTGGAACCGGGGCGCCTATCTCGTCGAGGCTGTCGCCCATTGCGCGGAGTGCCACAGCCCGCGCGATGCGCTTGGAGGCATTGTCGCTGACAGACGCTTTGCCGGAGGGCCCCATCCGGAAGGGCGCGGCTATGTTCCCAATATCACGCCGGACGAGGCGACCGGGATCGGCAAGTGGTCGAAGGAGGAGCTCGTTGAGCTCCTGACCACGGGTTTCACGCCGACCTTCGACTCGGTCGGCGGCAGCATGGCGGCCGTGGTGGCCGGGACCTCCCAGCTCAGTGCCGCCGATCGCGAGGCGATGGCCGAGTACATCCTGTCCTTGCCGCCACGGACGGCGACGCCGCGCGCCAACTGACGCGTTAGAGCATTGTCGAGCGACGTGAACGCTGGCTAGCCTGAACAGAAAGCGTGACAACAAGAGCATGAAGGCATTTGGTGAATTGGTGTTTACCGAATGCGCTTCAGAATTAACCGCGATTCAGCACCTTCAGCCGTCATGGCCGGGCTCGTCATTGAAGTCGGGCTTGCCCGACTTCAATGTGTCCAACGCGGAACTCGGCAACAGCCGAGTTCCGTTGCCATCCCGATCTATCGAAGCGCCATTCCGATCGGGATCACCGGGACAAGCCCGGTGATGACGGCGGTAACTCTTGCGGCAAATCTTGCGGCAAATCTTGAATGTCGCTTCAGCCTCAGTCCATCACCGCTGCCTTGAGAATGCAGACCATGACGGCGCGCGCCGGGCCGTCGCTGGTGCAGCGCACGGTATGCGGACGGTCGCAGCGGTAGCGCAGGCTTTCGCCGGCCCGGGCGAACTGGAGGACACCGGCGACCTCGACCGTGAACTCGCCTTCAATGACCGACAGGCACTCGATCGAGCCGCGCTGGTGCGCTTCGGATTCCAGCACGGCGCCGGGATCAGCCTGGATATCGTACCATTGCAGCCATTCGACGGTCTTGATCCAGCCGATGATGGCAAGCCGCATGCGCCCGTCGTCGGAGACGAGAATCGGCGTATCGGCTCGCGATGATTTCTCGATGAAGGGCTCGTCGTCGCCGGAGGCGAGAACGCGCTCGATCGACACATCGAGGGCCTGGCTCAGGCGCCAGATGGTCGCGAGCGTCGGATTGGTCTCGTTACGCTCGATCTGGCTGATGATCGATTTGGCAACGCCCGACTGCTCCGCGAGCTCCGACAGCGACAGATTATAGGCCTTGCGCAGCCGCTGCACCGTCTTGCCGAGTTGGCCAGACAAGAGCTGCGCGCCAGCCTCCATCTCTCGCGTGCGATCCTTGCCTTCGACGGCCATCCAGATGCCCCATAATTTCGGAATAGCGAACAAGCGTTTGCTATGACGGACGCAATGTGACCGCCTCGTGCGGATCAATCAAGCCTTGTTCGTCCACCACCGGTGAAAGTGATGCACGGGACCATGGCCGGAGCCGATGGTGAGCTGGTCGGCAGCCGCGAGCGCCGCTGTGACATAGGATTTGGCTTCGCCGACGGCGGTGTTGAGATCGAGTCCCTTCGCCAGCCCCGCGGCGATGGCCGAGGACAAAGTGCAGCCTGTCCCGTGGGTATTGCGGGTCGCGATGCGGGGCGCGCTGAAACGATGCATCCCGTTGCGGTCGAGCAGGAGGTCGACGCTGTCCGGGCCATCGCCGTGGCCCCCCTTGATCAATACGGCTTCGGGGCCAAGCGCGAGGATGAGCCTACCCTGCGCGATGATGTCGTCCTCATTGCGCGCGATGGGTCTGTCGACGAGCGCGGCGGCCTCGGGCAGGTTCGGCGTGATGATGCGGGCTCGTGGAATGAGCGTCCGACGGAGCGCGGCGATGGCGTCGGGTGCCAGCAGCCGGTCTCCGCTGGTGGCCACCATGACAGGATCGAGCACCACCTGCCGCTGGCGATACCGCTCCAGCCCCTCCGCAACGGCGGCGATGACGCCGGCCTGCGACAGCATGCCGATTTTGACCGCCGCGACGGTGAGATCGGAGAACACGGCGTCGATCTGGGCGGTGACGAACTCCGGCGGGACATCGTGGATGCCGCGGACGCCGTGCGTATTCTGGGCGGTCAGGGCGGCGATGACGCTGGCGCCGTAGACGCCAAGCGCCGAGAAGGTCTTCAGGTCGGCCTGAATGCCTGCGCCGCCACCGGAATCGGAGCCGGCGATGGTGACCGCGATCGGTGTCATGAACTCAACTCCCATAAGGTCACTTCGCCGTCTGGTGCCAAAAACTCAGGTCAGCCCGCCGCGTGCGGCGAGCGCCTCATCGACGATGGCGCGCAGCCGGGCCGTGGCTGCCGCGACGTCGTTCTGCATGAACAGCGCGGATATCACGGCCACCCCATCCGCGCCGGCGGCGATGATCGCCGCGGCATTGGTCGGGTCGATCCCGGCGATGGCGCCGATCGCTTTGCCCGGGGCCGCTGCGCGGGCGACGGCGGCGACACTGGCGAAACCGCGCGTACCGAGCGGCAGTTCCGGATTGATCTTGCTGACCGTTTCAAAGACGCCGCCGATGCAGCCGTAATCGAGGGGCAGGCCCTCCATGCCGCGCGCGTCGGCTTCCGTCTTCAGCGTCAATCCGATGATCGCCTCGGGGCCGAGAAGGCGGCGCGCATCGGTGACCATCATGTCGCTCTGGCCGATATGGACGCCTTCCGCGCCGGCGGCAAGAGCGACATCGACACGGTCGTTGATCAGCAGCGGCACGCCGGCGCCGGCAACTGCGGCGCGGATGGCGCGCGCCGTCTCGACAAGCTGGCGCGTCTCGCTGTCCTTGTCCCGGTATTGCAGCAGCGTCGCGCCGCCGTCGACCGCCGCCCGGGCAAGCTCGGGCAACGGGCGTCCCTTCGTGCGTTTGGGATCGAGGATCGCATAAACGCGTAGGTCGACGTGTGGCATCACTACCCTCGTTTGCCGGTGTCCGGATCACTCCCCCGACGTCAACGGCGGAAGGCGACCATTGCAATGGGTCTCGCCGTCCCTTGCGGGCGGTTTTGCACGATGGGTCATGGCAAGAAGAGCGCGCCTTGGCAAGCTGTTGCGGGCATAACGATCGCGCCTCGCCTTCGCAGTCACCCCAAGAAGGCAGGGGCAGGAACCCGCACCCCCCATACAAAAAAAGAGCCGCGACGGATGATCCGCCGCGGCATCAAGGCGATTGAGCAGGGAGGTCAGCTCAAACGGTATGGGTAGGTCCCGCCTTGCGGGCGGCGCGCTCGGCGTAGCTGTGGTGATGCTGGCGCCACACCAGGAACACGCCCGAGGCGATGATGATGCCCGAGCCGAAGACGACCGCAGGCACCGGAAGCTCCGCGAAGAGGAACCAGCCGATCAGGCAGGCCCAGATCATCGTGGTGTACTCGAACGGCGCGATCAGCGACGTGTCGGCATGCCTGTAGCTCATGGTGAGCAGGATCTGGCCGATGCCGCCGGCGACGCCAATGGCGACGAACAGGGCAAACTCACGGGGTGAGGGGAGGACCCAGTTGCCGAGCAGGATCGTGCTCAGACCAAGCGTGCTCATCAGCACCACGAAATAGAAGACGATGGAGCCTGTGCGCTCGGTATTGACGAGCTTGCGGACCTCGATGGTCGTGCTGGCGTTGCAGAACGCCCCCAGGAGGGCAAAGACGAGGCCGATGGTGACGGCCGAGGACGCCGTACCCGACATCAGCGCGCTCGATGCGACATGGGGGGTCAGCATCACGAGCACGCCGACGAACCCGATTGAGACCGCCAGCCAGCGATAAGCCTGAACCTTCTCCCGCAGGAAGATCGCCGCCAGGACGACCACCAGCAGCGGCGCGATATAGCCGATGGCGATCGCATCCGACAGAGGCAGCTTGGCGAGCGCCGCGAAGCCCAGGAACATGCCGCAGCCGCCGATGAGCCCGCGCTTGATATGTCCGCCGATGTTCTCCGTGCGCATCGACGCCACGATCTCGCGGCGAAAGCCGAGCCAGACGATGAGTGGCAGGATGGTGAAGAAGGAGCGGAAGAACACGATCTGGCCGGTCGGGAAATCCTGACCGACGCTTTTGATGCCCGCGGCCATCAGCGTGAAAAACAGCGCCGATACGACCTTGAGCGATATTCCTAGGAGGGGGTTCACGGCTGAAGACCAAATTCATGCAGATGCTGCTTTCATAATGGGCAGCTCCTGGAGAGCCAAGATCGAAAGCGGCAGGTCAGCTATGCGTCCGGCGCGATGGTGCGTATTGCGTCAAGTTTCTTTTAAGAGGAAATTAATGGATCTATTGCGAGTTCAAGAATAAATATGGTTTATTCTTGTTAACGATGTCCATATTAAGTCATAATCCTGCCATCATCTGATCACGCCGGGCTTTTGGCATTTTTGATCCACGCTTTATCCCGCGTCACGAAACTGCAATCGGAATCAGGTTTCTGGTGGCCAACACGGTTGCACGCGCGCCGTGATCCGAGCAAGCTGACGCGGAAGGCTGGAGCCTTGCGGAACGACGTTTTGCGAACGAAAGCCCTGTTCATCTCTGACGTGCATCTCGGCACCAAGGGATGTCAGGCGGATTTGCTTCTCGATTTTCTGCGTGTCCACGACGCCGACACGATCTATCTGGTCGGTGACATGGTCGATGGCTGGCGCCTGAAACAGAAGTGGTACTGGCCGCAGGCGCATAACGACGTCGTGCAGAAGCTGTTGCGCAAAGCACGCAAAGGCTGCCAGATCATCTATATTCCCGGTAATCATGATGAGTTTCTTCGTGATTACGTCGGATCGAACTTCGGCGGCGTGTTGATCATGGACTATGCAATCCATGAAGCCGCGAATGGCCGCCGGTATCTTGTCACGCATGGCGATCAATTCGACATGGTGGTGCGCCATGCGCGCTGGCTCGCCTTCTTCGGCGATCGCGCCTACGGCTTCGCCCTTTTCGTGAACACCTATCTCAACGCCGCGCGCCGTCGCCTCGGCCTGACCTATTGGTCGTTGTCCTCCTGGGCCAAGCTCAAGGTCAAGAATGCGGTGAATTACATAGGCCGCTTTGAGGAGCTGCTCGCCTCGGAGGCGCGCCGCCATGAGGCGCAGGGTGTCATCTGCGGCCATATCCACCACGCCACGATGCATGACGACTATGGCGTCCGCTACATCAATACGGGCGACTGGGTGGAATCCTGCACGGCTCTCGTCGAGCATTATGACGGCCGCTTCGAGATCGTGCATTGGGGGCGCTCGACGGAGCCAAGCGCCGTTATTCCGCTTCAGGAGGCCGCAGCCTGATGCGCGTCCTCGTCGCAACGGATGCCTGGCACCCACAGATCAACGGTGTCGTGCGCTCGCTTGAGCATGTGGCGCGCGAGGCACCGGCGCTCGGTGCGGAGATCGCCTTTCTGACGCCCGACATGTTCAGAACCTGGCCGATGCCCAGCTATCCCGAGATCAGGCTGGCTGTCGCCTTTGCTGCGCCGGTCAAGCGCAGGATGGCGGCGCTCAAACCGGATTTCGTGCATATCGCGACCGAGGGGCCGATCGGGCTCGCCGCGCGGCGCGCCTGTCTGAATGGAGGCCTGCCTTTCACGACGAGCTATCACACGCGCTTCCCGGAATATCTCGCGGCGCGTCTGCCGGTGCCGATGGCCTGGAGTTATGCGGCGCTCAGGCGGTTCCACAATGCCGGCGCCGGTATCATGGTGAGCACCGGCACGATTGAGAGAGAACTGGCAGCGAGGGGGTTCCGGCCGCTGATGCGCTGGTCGCGCGGCGTTGACGCGTCGTTGTTCAGGCCTCGGCCCGATGCGGGAAGGCCCTTTCCGGCACCTGTGTTCCTCTATGTCGGGCGGGTCGCCGTCGACAAGAACATCGAGGCTTTCCTCAGGCTCGATCTGCCAGGCACGAAAGTCGTGGTGGGCGACGGCCCCGCACGGCTTCCCTTGCAGGCGGCTTATCCCGAGGCGCGCTTTCTTGGCAGCCTGACGGGCGAGGCGCTGGCGGCCGTCTATGCGGCCGCGGATGTCTTCGTCTTTCCCAGCATGACAGACACCTTTGGCATCGTGCTGCTCGAGGCGCTGGCGAGCGGCCTGCCTGTCGCCGCCTTCCCGGTGGCGGGACCTGTCGACGTCATCGGCTCATCGCAATGCGGCGTCCTCGATCATGATCTCAAGCGCGCGGCGCTCATGGCGCTGGCGATCCCGCGTGACCGCTGCCGCGCCTATGGGCTGACTTTCACCTGGCGTGCCAGTGCCCGTCAGTTCCTCGACAACATCCGCCTCGCGCATGGCGGAGATGGCGGCGGAGAGGATGGCAGACTTGCGATCGCCTCGTGAGGTCGGCAGACGCCCGGCTTTTCAGGTGAAGCGGCGCAGTTTCTCGGAGGCGGTCAGGGCGGTGAGCCCGGCCAGGATCTCGCCGGGTGAGCGAACGGGTTTGCCACGCTCTTGCGGCTGCGGCGCCGCGGCTGCTTGCCGGGCCACCAGCGCTTGGAGTTGCTCCCGGATACTGGCGGCTGACTGGGTGACGGGCGGCTCGCTTGCGGGCTGGCCGGCGTTGTTGACGACGAGCCGCACCGTCTGCGGAAGCTCCGGCGCTGCGGCCTCTTCCCGGCGGGGGGGCGGCTCGGGCCTCGCCGGCGCGTCGCAGGCTTCGACCGCTTTCGCCAACCGCTGTTCAATCTGGTCCACCAGGCGCGCCAGCAGGCGGAAACGCTCGCTGATCGCCATGCTGTTCGCCGCAACCGCATAGAGGCCGGCAAGACGATCCCGAACGACGTTACCGGTGACATCGCCGGCCATAGTCCGCGGCGGCTCCTGATTCCAGGCCATTTCCTGGATGAGTTCGGCGGCGTCGATGATGGCAGCCGTCGTCTTCTCCTGGGCACGCGCCAGGGCCGTGAGCGGATCTCCGCTCACTTCGCGATCCAGCGTCGGTTGGCTTCCCGGCGCAAGCGCGATCTCGATACGCGTCCGTTCAATCAGGCGCTGCATCTGGACAAGCCGGAAACGCAGCCGATCACGGTCATCCTCCGCCGTCTGCCCGGGGCGGGGGGCCGTGCCCTGGAGGCGGCCCAACGCGTCGATGAGGGATTGCAGGTCGGCATGCCGCTGGCGTCGCACATATTCCGCGAGAAACCAGCGTCCACGCTCGGTCTCGCTGAGGGCCCGGGCGATGGCATCGTAGCTCGGTGATGCCTCGGTGGAACTGGCTTCGGATGTCAGCATGGGGTGCTCGGGTCGTTAGGCGCGTCGGCGTGCAGGCTCATTCGTCCCAACGATAGGGGCCTCAGCGTAAAGGATCCTTTACGCTGGGGACTGAATCGAATTTTTGCTCACCCCCAGAGGGCCGGTGTCGGTGGGCTGACGACGCTGCCTTCGTAAAGGAGGCCGTCGGGCCTGTCCTCTGCCAGCAGCAGAGGACCGTCGAGATCGACGAAACGCGCCCTGGGCGTGAGGAGCATGGCCGGCGCCATCGCGAGCGAGGTGCCGACCATGCAGCCGACCATGATGCCAAGGCCGCGCGCCTCGGCGTCAGCGATGAGCGCGAAGGCTTCGGTGAGGCCGCCGGTCTTGTCCAGTTTGACGTTGACGACGTCATAGAGACCGGCCAGCCGGTCGAGGTCGTCACGGGTATGCAGGCTTTCGTCGGCGCCGAACGGAATGAGGCCGCGATGGGCTGCGAGATGCTGGTCATCGCCGGCGGGCAGGGGTTGCTCGACGAGCGCCACCGCCGCCCGGTCGCAGGCCGCGAGGTTGTCAGCCAGCATGTCGGGCGTCCAGGCCTCATTGGCATCGGCGATGATCACCGCATCGGGCGCGGCGGCGCGCACGGCGGCGATGCGCGCGGGATCGCCGGCGCCGCCGAGCTTGATCTTGAGGATGGGGCGCCGGCTGCGCTGCGCGGCGTACCCCATGGCCTCGGGGGTGCCGAGGCTGATGGTATAGGCCGTCGTGGTGCGGGGAACGCGCGCAATGCCGGCTAGAACATGGGCCGGCACGCCGGTGATCTTGGCCTCGAGATCCCAAAGGGCGCAGTCGAGGGCGTTGCGGGCAGCACCGGCCGGCAAGACCTCCTGCAGGCCTGTCCGATCGAGCCCGCCCGCGATCGCCACGCGCTGGCTCTCGATGGTCGCCACGACACCCTCGACGCTCTCTCCATAGCGGGCATAGGGCACGCATTCGCCGCGTCCGCGGTGGTCGCCATCGGTGATGGTGGCCGTCACGACGACGGCTTCCGTCCGGGCGCCCCTGGAGATGACGAATCGCCCCGCGATCGCGAAGTGTTCGACGGCGAGGGTGAGATGGCGCGGCATTGGAGACCTCTCGGCAGACCCTGGAAGGCGACGATCACGGCTCGCAGCGTGATGTTGCAGGGATGCAGCTTTATCACTTATTCCAGGGTGGCGGCATGGGTTGGCTCGACACAGCGGGGTATCGTCGCTATCGGTGAATGTTGAGGCTTTAGACTGAGATCATGATGTCCGCCGCGCGTGGACGTCGGCTGGCAAGACAGGTGCATGAACGCAGGACCCACCGCCGCGACCGAGGAGGCTGGCAGCGAAATCAGGGCGACGCTCTCCGGGCTTTGGACAGCACCTTACGCGGCTGCTGTCGAGAAAGAAGCGCAGTCCGTGATTGATGCGGCCCAAGGTGCCGGACGCGTCATCCTCGACATTTCCGGTATCCAGCGCCTCGACACTCTGGGGGCCTGGGTGCTCGACAGGACGCGCCATGAGCTTGGCGATCGCGGTCTGCATGCGGATTTCGTCGGTGCCCGTCCCGAGCAGAGCATTCTCCTCAACGAGATTGCCTATCGCAGCGGCCAGGAACTGGAGAAGCGCCGGAAATCCCGGCTGGTCGACTTTCTGGCGGAGATCGGCGAGGCGGTGGTCGAGGCCGGGCGGGATATGGCGCGCGGCGTCAGCTTTCTCGGCGAAACCACAGCCGGACTTGCGCGCGTCTTTGCCAATCCGCGGCGCTTCCGCTTCACCTCGCTCGTCAATCAGCTCGAACAGGTCGCCTTTCGGGGTGTGCCCATCATCATGCTGATCTCGTTTCTGGTGGGCTGCATCATCGCCCAGCAGGGCATCTTCCAACTCCAGCGCTTCGGCGCCGTCACCTTCGTCGTCGATCTCGTCGGCATCCTGGTCCTGCGCGAGCTTGGCGTGCTTCTGACCTCGATCATGGTGGCAGGCCGCTCCGGCAGTGCGTTTACCGCTGAAATCGGCTCCATGAAGATGCGGGAGGAGGTGGACGCACTGCGTGTCATGGGGCTCGACCCCATCGAGGTCCTGATCATCCCGCGGATCCTGGCGCTGATCATCGGCCTGCCGATGCTCACCTTCCTGTCAGAGATCGCGGCTCTGTTCGGCGGGGGGCTCGTCGCCTGGGTCTATGGAGGCATCAGCCCGGAGATCTATCTGGCGCGCTTGCAATCGGCTATCGATGTCAACACCTTTCTCGTTGGTATGATCAAGGCGCCGTTCATGGCGCTGGTCGTGGGCCTGATCGCTTCGCTCGAGGGGCTTGCCGTACAGGGATCGGCCGAATCGCTAGGCCGGCAGGTGACGGCAGCCGTCGTGAAATCGATCTTCATGGTGATTGTCGTGGACGGCCTGTTCGCGATGTTCTTTGCGGCGATCCGCTTCTGAGGTGTGTATGGACCAACGACCGGTTGCATCGGCCGAGGGCGGCTCGCCCGAATCAAGCTATGCCAGAGAGGCGAGCGACCGCGCGGGGGATCCGAACCGCGAAGCCGTGATACGCGTTCGTAACCTGGAGGTCGGTTTCGGCGAGAAGATCATCATGAAAGGTCTCGATCTCGACGTCTATCGCGGAGAAATCCTGGGTTTCGTCGGAGCCTCGGGCATGGGCAAGTCGGTGCTGACGCGGACCATTCTCGGGCTCGTGCGCAAAACCCAAGGCACCATCGAGGTCTTTGGGGAAGATCTCGATGATCTCGGGCCGGAAACGCGGCGGGCGGTGGAACGACGCTGGGGGGTGCTGTTCCAGCAAGGTGCCCTGTTCTCGTCGCTGACCGTGAAGCAGAACATCCAGGTGCCGATGCGGGAATATCTCAACATGTCGGAGCGTCTGCTTGACGAACTGGCGATGCTGAAGATCGAGATGGTCGGCCTGAAAGCGGATGCCGCCGACAAATATCCCTCCGACCTGTCCGGCGGAATGATCAAACGCGCGGCGCTTGCCCGTGCGCTGGCCCTTGATCCGGAGATTGTTTTTCTCGACGAACCGACCTCGGGCCTCGACCCGATCGGCGCCGGCGAGTTCGACGATCTCATTGCCACCCTGCAGAAGACCTTGGGTCTCACTGTGTTTATGGTGACGCACGATCTCGACAGTCTTCATTCGGTGTGCGACAGGATTGCAGCACTGGGCGAAGGACGTATCATTGCCCAAGGGCCCATCGAGGCTATGCTGGCATCTGACAATGCCTGGGTGAAGGCATATTTCCATGGCAAGAGAGCGCGCGCAGTGATGGACGAACGTTAGCTAGCCATGGAAACACGCGCCAACTACGCTTTGATAGGGCTGTTTACGGTTGCCGTCGTCACAGGTGCGTTCCTGTTCGTCTATTGGTTCGCGGCACTGGGCAGCGGCGGCGCGCGCGAATCCTATCGTGTCATCTTTACGGGATCCGTGTCCGGTCTCTCGCGGGGTGCCTCGGTGCTCTTCAACGGCCTGAGGGTCGGTGAAGTGCGCAGCATCAGCCTGCTGCCGGAAGATCCGCGCCATGTGGTCGCCATCGTCGATGTCGATTCCGGCGTGCCGATCAACTCCGATACCAAAGCACGCCTCGAGTATCAGGGGTTGACGGGCGTCGCCTCCATCCAGATGACGGGCGGGGATCCCAAGGCGGCGCCGCTGGTCGCGGCACCCGGTCAACCGATGCCGACGATCTATGCCGACCGGTCCGATTTCCAGGATCTCCTGGAGACGGCGCAGCGTCTGGCCCGGCGGACCGATGATATCCTCAACAAGATCGATTCCGTTGTTGGCGATGTGCAATCGCCGATCGCCAACACCGTGCGCAATGTCGAGAAGTTCTCCCAGGCCCTGGGTGACAATGCCGGCAATGTGAACGAGCTCCTGTCCAGCGCTGGGGAAACCGCCAAGAACCTGTCGAGCCTGTCCACAAGCCTCGACGCGGCCGTGCGGGCCGTCGATCCCAAGCAGGTCTCCGAGATCATCGCCCATGTCGATCGCTTCACGAAGGCGCTCGGCGACAATTCCGGCGACGTTGGGACCATCCTGAAGAATGCAAGCTCGCTGACGGCCAAGCTCGACCGGGCCGCCGACCAGGTCGAGGGCGTGTTGAAGGCGGCGCAGGGCCTGCTGTCTTCGCCGGATGGGAAGGGTGCCTTTGACGAAATCGCCGAAGCGGCGAGGTCGATCCGTACGCTCGCGGTCAATCTTGACTCGCGGACCGCCGAAATCACGGCAGGCATCAAGCGCTTCACCGGCCCCGGTCTTGGCAATGTCGAGGCCTTGACGAGCGATGCGCGCCGGACGCTGAACGACCTCAACCGCACCTTACAGAGCGTGCAACGGAATCCGCAGCAGTTCATTTTCGGCGCCAAGCCGAATTTGCCAGCCTATAGCGGCCCACGCTGATGCGGCGGCTCGGTTCACAACACTCGCGCTCTGGAGGCGTCATGATGGGTCCCGCGAGCGAGCCGCATAACGGCAATCCCGGTCGCCCGAGATGGGAGAGGCTCGGCTGGAGCGCGCGGTCCCTGTCGCTTGCGGCCACCCTGGGATTGGCTGCCTGCGCATCGCCGCCCCCTCCGACCTTCGATCTGACCGCACCGAGCAGTGGCTTGAGCGCCCGTGGCGGGCGGCAGCTCGCCGTGACGGAGCCGGTCGCTCTCGAGACGCTCAACAGCCAGCAGATCATCGTCCACGATAGCGCGGGGTCCGTCTCCAGCCTGAGCGGCGCCCAATGGAGCGACAAGCTGCCGGCTCTGGTGCAGACGCGTCTGATCCAGACTTTCGCCAATGCTGGCCAGCTGCGCAGGGTGGGCCGCCCGGGCGATGGCACGATTGCGGCTTACCAGCTGGCGACCGAACTGCGCCAGTTCTACATCACCGCCGGGACTGGTGAGGCCGTGGTCCAGATCGCCGCCCGTATCATTGACGCCTCGACCGGGCAGGTGGTGTCGGCCCGCATCTTCACGGCCAAGGTTCCCGTCGCGACCCTCACGGGGCCGGCCGGCGCGGCGGCCCTTGACGCGGCGCTGGGCATCGTTCTGAAGGATATCGTGCGCTGGGCGTGATCTGAACCTTGATCCCGTCCGCACGCGCCGGTTTGATACGGAACCTCCGTCGTCATTCCGGGGCGGGCCGACAGGCCCGGGCCCGGAACCCATGACCACCACGTTCAACAACACCACGCTCGACCGGGAGGCACAGTCCGATGCGCCTTCTTCTCAGACCGCGTGCCCATGGTCTCCGGGCTCCTCGCTGACGCGAGACCCCGGAATGACGGCGGGATTCCAGAAAACCACAGCATGCATCTCGCCATCCCGGCGCTAGAGCAAGTCCGTCTTTTGCGGACTTGCTCCACTCAAAAATCGACGAGCAAATTCACCGGCTTAGATGGAATCGTCTGACATCATCTAAGCCGGATTTGCTCTAGCGGGGATGGAGCGCGTCCAGCCGTCGGTCAGGTCATATGCAATTTCTGCAGCCGGTGATGCATTCGGTTGTTATTTCGATTCCGGAAGCGGGCCTATCTCCTTGATTGCGGATTCTTTCTCGGATCGGCCGGCTTCGGGGGCTGGCCACGATCGGACGGCGGCCAGGATCAGGGCGCTTCCCCGCTGCCTGTCCGTTTTGACATCAGAGGTCGATACATGAGGGGCGGTGCCCGTTCACGGGCTCTGCAAACCGGTGGGCTGCGTCGGCACAGGATTAGAATCAAAAACGGGCCCGATCCTGTTGATCGGGCCCGCTTTTCGTCGGGAGGCTGGTCAGTCGAACCGCCCGGTTGCGTGGGCGAGCATCGTATAGACCTTGCCTGTTTCCGAGGTCAGGTAGGTCTTGGTCATGACCGAGTCCCGGTCCTTGCGCGACACCTCGGCGAGCAGGCGCTCGAATTCCTCGATGTAGCGGTTCACGGTGTCTCTGAATTCGGGGTCGCGACGGTACTTCCGACGGATTTCCTCAAAGGTCTGCTGGCCCTGGAGGGTGTAGAGCCGGCGGGTGAAGACATTGCGTTCCCCGCGCTTGTACCGCTCCCACAATTCAAGGGCCGCGTCGTGGTCGATCATCCGGGCGATATCGACCGAGATCGAATCGAGGAGTTCGATGGTATGGCGCGGCGAGCGCTCGCTGCGATCCGGTGCTGCCGGGGCGGGGGAATCCACCAATTTGGCGGCGAGGTCCGCGCCTTTTGCGCCGGCATCATCCCGCGAGGCACGTACCAGGAGGTCGGAGAGCCAGCCGCGGGCGCCCGTCTGGCTGCTGTCGCGCGTCGGGGCCGGCGCGGCAGGATCCTCGCGACGGACCGGCGCGAGGCGGGCCGCTTCCTCGGTGAAGTTATCAGCGACGGCGGTCGTTGCCGAACGCGGCGGTGCCGGGGGTTGCGATGCGCTCGCACGGTGGGTGGGACCCTCGGCGGGCGGGGGCATGCGGCGCGGGGGCGCCTCAAGCCGCGAGCCGGCGTCGCCGCGCGGTGTCGGATCGCTGCGCTGGCTCGTCCGCGGTTCGGCCACGTCGAGCGACCGGCCCTGGCGGGACACGATATCGGTCAACTCGTTGAGGGCCTTGATCTGATCGGCGACCACGCGGCGCATCGCTGTGGCGCTTTCCTGCGTCTCGCGGGGAAGCTCGACCATGCCGCGCTGCAGCTCCTTGCGCGTCGACTCCAGCTCATGGCGGATTTCGCCGGAGACCGAGCGCATGTCCTCGGCAATGCCGTGGAAGCGTTCGGTCGCCTTGCCGAGGCCTTCGCTCATCTCCTTCACGACCTGCTCGTAGGCGCTGCGCAGCGCTGCAGCGGTCTGCTCGCGCTCCTGGTCTGTCGTCGCGCGGATCTGGTTGAACTGTTCGGCGATCGACTGGGTCGCGGATGCGGCGTTGCTGGACAGAAGCGCGCCGATCTGGCGTGCCTTCTTCTGGGCATCTTCCAGGGATTCGGCCAGGAGCACGTTGAAGGAGCCCGTGATCTGTTCGATATCGCCGGTGCGTTCCGCCACGGCGCCGAGCAGGCTCTCCAGCGTTGCACGGCGCTTGTCGAGCGCGGCGCCGAGGCGCGTCTCCACGCCATCCAGCGTTGCAGCCGCATTGGCGAGGGCCTGCACATGGTCGGTCGTCATCTGGGCGACCGACTGCCCCTGGGTCGCCAGTTTCTTGGCGAGGCTGTTGGCCTCCTGGACGGATCCGCTCGACACCTCGCGCAGCGCCTCCACCTGCGCGCCCACCTCGCTGGTCGCGCGCCGCGCCTCGTGCGTCAGGGTGTTCAGCACGTTCTCAAGCTCGTTGACGCGTTGGCCGAGGCCTTCCTCGACGCTCGTGAGGTTGGTGCTTGCGCCGGCCGTGAGCTGCTGCAGGAGCTGGTTGGCCTCCGACAGACGGCTGAGGACGCCGGACAGCTCATTGCGCAGGCGCTCGTTGGTGGCCACCAGGGCATCGATCGACTGGCCGGTGCCGGCATCGATCGCTTGACGCAGACCCTCGCTCGATGCGGCGAAGAGCTCGGTCATATGCTCGCTGCGCTCGCGCACGGCATCGGCGACCGAAAGGCCACGGGCTTCAAGCGTGCGGACCACCGCTTCGCCAACGGAGGCGAGTTCGCGTGCGATGGCCTCGCCCTGGTCGCCAAGGGTGACGACGAGGTTCGTTCCCTTCTCTCCGAACAGCGATGCCAGTTCCGCCATGCGGTTGCCGAGGCTCGAATCGATGGCCTCGGATCGCAGCGTGAGCTCTTCGCTGAGGCGCCGGCCTCGCTCGTCCAGGGTCGTCGATACGGAGTCCAGGCGGTCGACGACGCGCTCCTCGAAGCGCGCAACGCGCTGGTCGAGCGTGGAGGCGATCTCCAGGGCACGGCCGCCGAGTGTCTGGTTGATCTCTTCCGCCTTGCGCGAAAGGATCTCGGTGAGGGCCTCGCTCTTGCCGGAGACCATGCTGCCGATCTCGTCGGCCTTGGCTTCGAGCGCATGGGTCACCTCGCGTCCGCCCTCGGCGAGCACGCGGGCGATGCCGCTCGTGTGGCGGACCAGCGCCTCGCTCAAGGCATTGGCGCGGGCGCCCAGTCCCTCGTCGATCCCGGTGATGAGGGTGTCGAGGTTCTTGGCGATCTCGCCGCTCTTGGCAGCCGAGCGCTGCTCGATCGCGGAGATCTGTTGTTCCATGACCTCGGCGGCTGCGCGGCTGCGTTCGACGAGCGCTTTCCCAAGCTCCTCGCCGTGGGTGGAGAACAGCTCGCGCACGGCCTCGAGCTGTGCCTCGACCACTGCGGTGAAGCGGCCGGTGTCGCTCGCGATGCGATCCACGAGCGTGCTGCCGTGAATGACGACGGTCTCCTGCAGGGTTCCGATGTGGTTGGTCAGGGTCGTGTCGAGCTTCTGGCCCTGGCTTTCCATCAATTCCTGCAGGCTGCCGATGCGCATGCCCAGGGTGGCGATGAGCTCCTGCCCACCGGTATTGACGAGGGTCTCGAAGCTTGCGAGGCGCGAGGCGAGCGCGAAATCGAGCGAGCGCGCGCGCGTCTCGACCACGTCCTCGAAGCCGGCGATGCGCTCGCCGATAACCGTGTCGAGTTGCCGTCCCCCGGACACCACGCTGTCCCTGAAGGCGGCCAGCCGGCCCTCGAGGGTCGAGTTGAGGCGGTCGTTGCCGCTTTCGAGGCTCGTCTCAAGGATCGTCAGGCGATCGTCGAGCGCCGAGGTCAGGCGGCTCGTGCCACCGTCGACGGTCGTCTCGAAGGTCGACAGGCGCTCCTGCAGCAATTGCAGAAGCTGGCCGCCGCTCGTCTTGACGCTGCTGTCGAAGGCTGCAAGCCGGCCCTCGACGGTGGTGGCAAGGTATTCCCCACCATCGGCCAGGGTCCGGGCAAAGGTGCTGATGCGGTCGTCGATCGCCGTGGCGAGCTGGCCGCTGCCGTCCTTGATGCTCGCGTCGAAGGACGAGAGGCGGCCGTCAAGGGTCGTTGCGAGATGCGCGCTACCTGCCTCGATCCCTTCTATGAAGGTCGAGATTCGCTCGTCAATCGTGCTGGTGAGCTGGCCGCTGCTTTCCGTGATGTGGCTGTTGAGCAGCGCCAGGCGCTCATCGAGCGTGCTGGCGAGCTTCTCACTGCCGTCGCTGAGCGTGGAGCCGAAGCCTGCGAGACGCGTGTCGAGCGTGGCGCTGAAGCTTGCCAAGCGCGTGTCGAGTGTGCTCGCGAGTTCGCCGCTGCCGGTGTCGATGAGGCTGCCGAAGGCGTCCAGCCGGCCGTCCAGCGCCGCGGTGAGCCTGTCGCCACCGCCGTGGATGGTCGTGTCGAAGGCCGCAAGACGTGCGTCCAGTGTCTCCGCCAGGCGGCTCGCGCCGTCCTCGATACGGCTACCGAAGGTGGAAAGCCGCTCGTCGAGCGTGGTCGCGAGCTTGTCGCTGCCTTCGTCGACACGGTTGCCGAACGCGGCCAGCCGGCTGTCGAGCGTGGTGGCGAGTTTTTCGCTGCCCTGATCGACCTTGCTGCCGAAAACGGCGAGGCGCTCGTCCAGCGTCGCGGCAAGCTGGCTGCTGCCGCCGTCGATCCGGTTTCCGAATTCCGCCAGCCTGTCGTCGAGCGTCGCGACGAGGCGCGTGCTGCCATCGCCGATCGTGTCGCCGAATACGGCAAGGCGCGTGTCGAGCGTATCCGCGAGGCGGATAGCGCCGTCCTCGATGTGACTGTTGAAGGTTCCAAGCCGCGCGTCGAGGGTCGTCGCGAGTTGCTCGCTTCCTGCATTGATCGCCGTGCTGAACGACGCGAGACGTTCGTCGAGCGTTGCGGCCAGCTCATCGCTGGTCCCGCTGATGCGGCTCCCGAAGATCGACAGATGTTCGTCGAGGGTCGCGGCCAGCTGCCCGCTGCCGCTGCTGATGCCGGCGTTGAGCGCGGCGAGGCGCTCGTCCAGCGTCGCGGCGAGCTGGCTGCTGCCCTCGTTGACGCTGGCATTGAGCGCCGCAAGCCGCCCATCGAGGGTCGAGGCAAGCCTAGCGCCCCCTTCATTGATGCCGCCGTTGAGGGCCGCGAGGCGCTCATCCAAGGCACCGGCAAGCTGCTTGCTGCCCTCGTCCAGCCTGAGCCCGAAGGCGGACAGGCGCTCGTCGAGCGAGGCAGCGATCTGCCGGCCGCCCGTGTCGATGCTCGTATTGAGGGCGTTCAGGCGGCTCTCGAGCGCTGCCGACAGGTGCTGCGTGCCGGCCTGCACGCTCTTGACGAAGGTGGTGATCCGGCCATCCAGCGTCGTGGAGAGCAGTTGGCCCCCCTCGGCTATGCTGGATTTCAGCGTGGTGATGCGTCCCTCGAGCGTCTCGGCGAGCTGGTCGCCCCCGCTCTGCAGGGCACTGGACAGGGCCGCCAACTGTTCCGCGATGGTGGATGCCAACTGGCCGGAGCCGTCCTGGATACCGGACTGGAAAGCCGCCAGCCGGCCGTCCAGGGCGGCCGTCAGATGCCCACCGCCCGTCGCGATGCTTGCCTCGAAAGCCGCCAGGCGGCCCTCCAGCGAAGAGGCGAGCTTGCCGCCGCCCGACTCGATGCTCGCCTCGAAGGCAGCAAGGCGCTGCAGCAGGGTCTCGTCGAGGGCACTGCCGCGCTCGCTGATGGTGCGCGCCAGGTTTTCCGCATTGCGGGCAAGGGTGTCGTTGACGCGCGTGCCCTGTGCCGCCACCGCCAGCACGATCTCGTTGCCCGTGCCGCTGAGGAGTTCCTGCGCTTCGCTCGTCTTGGTGGTGATGACCGCCCTGAATTCCTCGGTGCGGGTGGTGAAATCATCCGCGAAACGCTTGGCACTGGCCTCAAAAGCGCCCTGTGCGCCGCTGGCCTGCTCGCCGATCAGCGTGGCAACCCGCTCACCTGTGGCTGACAGCGTCTCCTCGAGCGTGCGGCCGTTCGTGGTGATCGTCTCGTGGATGCGGTCGCCGGTCGACGCCAGGCGATCGGCGAGGCTGCCGCCGCGTTCGATGATGGTTTCGGTGACGCCGCGGCCGACCGCCTCGATGCGCTCCGTGACTTCGCTGCCACGCAGCACGATGGTGCTGGCGACCTTCTGGCCGGCGACCGAGATGGTTTCGTTGAGTTCGCCGCCCTGGTTGGAAATCGTCGTCGCGACGCCCGCTCCGACTTCCTCGATGCGACGGCTGACTTCCGCGCCCCGCTCGCCCAGGGCCACGCCAAGGGCCTCACCGGTGGTCTTCAGCGTGTCGTTCACCTCGAGTGCCTTGCGGGCGATGGTCTCGGCGATCTCGGAGCCGGTCGCGGCGATCTTGCGCGTGACCTCGACGGAGCTCTCCTGAAGGCCGGCGTTGAGCTTATGGCCGGTCTGCTCGATAGACTGCGAGATCTCCAGGCCCTTCCTGTCGAGAAGCGCCGTGACCTCGTTGCTGGCCGTGGCGAGACGGACGTTGACGCTCTCTGCGGTGGTGCTGAGGCGATCGACGAGACCGGTCCCGCGGTTCTGCATCTCGTTGAGCATCCGATCGCTGATCTGGTCCAGCGTCTGGGCGATCTGCTCGCCCTTGAAGCCTAGGGACTCGGCGGCTTTCGTGCCCGCCGAGGTCACGGCCTGCACGAGGTTGCGGCCGGCGACCTCAAGTTCCTGGGTGAGATTTTCATGGGCGCCGGTGATCGAGCCGCGCACGCGGTCCGCATTGGCGACGATCGCTTCCCGCTGGGCGACCAATTCGTCGATCAGGGTGCGGATACGGATTTCATTGCCCTGGTAGGCGCGTTCGAGCGTGGAGATCTCGCTGCGGACCAGCGTCTCCAGTTCACCGGCGCGGGCGAGCGCGCGCTCCACGCCATCGCCGATGGCCGCGACTTCACGGCGAACGGCCTGCGACAGGTTGACAACCGCCTCCGATGCCAGCGTCTCCGGCTGGGCGAGGCGCACGGCGACGCCTGTCATGGCGCGCGCGACATGGCGCATTTCCTGGGTGCGCAGGCTCAGAATCGCCAGAACGAAGAACAGCAGCACCGGCCCGATGAGCAACACGCCCATCAAGCCCCAGTCGGTCGGAGCAAGGGTGGCGATCACGTCCTCTACGCCGGTGGCGGTCAAGCCGTAGCGTGCATTGAGGAAGGCCCCCATGGCGACCAGCCAGCACAAGGATGCCAGGGCGGCAAACCAGAGCGGCTCGCGCGAGGGCTTCTGCTGCAGCGTCTGGAGCAGCGCACCGACAGACTGGCGATCGTCGTTGGCGACGCGGGAGGGATCAGGCGCGATGACGGTGGCCGAGCGGGGTGGGTCGATATGGTGGGGCTCAGGGCGTACGGGCTCCGCGGGCGCTGCGTCCTGGCGCCTGCCAGCGAGTGTCTCGTCGTCCCGCGTGTCTGGCAGCCGCGCCTCCCGGATGTCCTTGGTATCCTTGGTGTCCTTGACATCCTTGGCGTCGGCGGTTTTCGCCTGGGAGCCCGACGCCTGCATGTCCGCGACGTTCAGGCTCAAAGCCTGTTCCAGCGCCGACAATGCTTCCTGCGTCGGATCAACGAGTTTATTGTCTTTGGCCATGTCGCCGCCTCGCATCGCCCCCAATTCCATGCGGTGATCAGGGGGCCTCATCCCCGATCTTGCTGATTGCAGTCGCCGCTATCGACAAACATTCAGCAAATACCGCTGTTTACCATGAGAGCTTAGCCCCCCGCCGCGGCAATTGAAACCCGAGGCGAGAGGCAATTGAGAGTTTCGTTAACGGCTTTTTTACCCTTTTCGGCGCCCACGATCTACGCTGCTGTCGGTGGGACAGGGGGCAGCGAAGAATGTTGATGGAGCGGCGATAGCGCTGCATGGTGGCCCAGTCTGCGTGCAACATCTGCGTGAACAACGAGCGGGTTATGAGCGAGCGATTCGATGAGGTACCCCCGGCGAAAGATGCTGTGGATATTGACGAGGCCTACCTCGACCAGCAGACGGGAGGCGATCGCGAGCTGGCGCGCGAGATCATTGGCCTCTATCGCGATCAGGTCCGACAGCAATATGCGGTCATCACGGGCAGGGGCGAACTGCGCGCACGCAGCGATGCGGCCCACACCCTGAAGGGGTCCTCGCGCGCGATCGGCGCATGGAAGGTGGCTGCCATCGTCGAGGACATCGAGGGTGCCCTTGCCGATCCCGCGACGCCGGAACTCGAGATGCTTTTCCAGCGGTTCGACGCGGCCCTCAACGCCGCTGACACTGCGATGCGGGCTATCCTCGCCGCCCGTCCGCTATGATCTCGCAGCCGGTCGCACGCCCACGGGACGGTACCGTATCGCTGCTGTGCAAGCATCAGATCAGGGAACGCTTCATCCGAACGCCTGGCCGTGCATTCCGGCCCGCGCTCCCCGATCTCAAACCGAATGGATTCCAAGTGCCGAAGGACCGACAATGACAGCCGTGACTTTCGTGGACGCCGCCGGAACGGCAAGGACCGTCGAGGCCGAAGCCGGCTCCACGGTGATGGAGGCGGCTATCCGCAACGGAGTGCCCGGAATTGATGCCGAATGCGGCGGCGCCTGTGCCTGCGCCACCTGCCATGTCTATGTCGAGGAGGCGTGGTGGGACCGGGTCGGTCCCCCCGGGGGGATGGAAGAGGACATGCTCGACTTCGCGTCGGATGTTCAGCCGCGGTCGAGGCTGTCATGCCAGATCCGGCTCACGCCTGATCTCGATGGCCTTGTCGTGCACACCCCGGCGCGCCAGGGATAGGATGGGATCGCGGCATCAGTTTTTCTCGCCGGCGCGGGGCATCTATCGGGTCGTGCCGAAGCGCCTGATAGCGGATTGTTGCTAAGAACGCTTCACCCCGGGCGCGGATCCGGGGGAGGTTTGCGGGCCGGCAGCTCCAAGCCCTGGAGCCGCGGCCCGGTCACAATGACGGAGGCAATGCATGTACAAGAATATCCTGGTGCCGATCGACATCTCCGACACGGGCTTCTCACGCCATTCCATCGACAAGGCGGTGGCTTTCGCCAGTGCGACGGCGGGCGCGGTGCGCCTCATCTATGTGCGCTCGATCCTGCCGGTGACCTTCATGGAATTCGTGCCGCCGGACTTCGACACCGAGCAGCAGGAGAGCGCCGAGGCTGATCTCGCGGCCCTCGCGAAGTCGATCGTGGCGCCGGAAATCTCGGTCAGCCACGTGGTGCGCCTCGGCTCGATCTACAACGAGGTGTTGCAGGAGGCCGAGGAAATGAAGGCCGACCTCATCATCGTCGGTTCGCACAAGCCGGGGATGTCGACCTATCTCATCGGATCGAATGCCGCGACCATCGTCCGCCACGCAGGCTGCTCGGTGCTCGTCGTCAGGGAATAGGCGCGGGTATCGCCATTGCCGCCGTCCGGGGCAGGTCCGGATCGAAGTGCCGCAGCACTTCGATCCATCGATTGCCGGGGTCAGCCGCGATCGTGCATCCCGCGCTCCGGGCCACCGAGACGGGGTCCGCCGTGCCGGTTCATCATCTCGCGTGCCATCACGTTGAAGCGCCGCTTCTGCGCGGTGTCCAGGCTCTCGTAGAGCGGAGCCGCCGCATCGGCGATCGTCTTCATCGTCTTGGCACGCTCTTCCATCATCGTGGCGCCGTTGCGAAGGCGCTCGATCAAGTCCGGGCGGTCCTTCTTGCCGCGCTCTTCGCGCGCTTCGCGCCATTTGGCCATCCGCTCGCCGCGCTCCTTGGCGATGTCACGCATGGCGGTCTCAAGCGCTGGCCATGCCTTTTCCTGCTCGGGTGTGAGCTTCAGCCCGGCCTTGAAACCCGCGAGACGGGCATCGAGCAAGGCGCTCCGGTCTTCCGCCGACAGCCGCATCGGGCCGCGGCTATGGTCGCGCTCATGACGGGCGTCCTGCTGCGCGGCGCCCGGCGCGTTGGCGGGCTGCGCGTAGCTTGCCGTGAATGCGCCCGAACCGGCGACGACCAGTGTGGCCAGAGCGGCGATCATCGTCTTCTTCATATCTTTGCCTCCTTCGAGAGGATTGCAGATTGGGATGTAACCGCATGTTTTTCAAATTAAATTTCGGTAATTTGGCGCCATGAAGCCGCCACATATTTTAAAGAATTGTTCATTTCCGTATTTATTAAAAATATAAATTCTATATATGGAAAATTATAAGAGTATATCTCGCTCATGAATTGTTTCAGTTTGTTTCAATATGTATTGTTTTTCATGATTTATTACGGAAATATTTGTCACGGTGATGTGTGTTTTGTGACGTATTTGAGAGCTTGCGTTCCGAGGTCGAATGTTGCCAATTTCATGCCATCCGCGAGAGTGGTTCGCTCCCGCGGGCGTTGCAAAAGATCTGTCGCGGCGCTTGCCGCGGTCGAGAGCCGACGAGGACAAGAGCCATTCCCATGTCCAGCCGAACGTCCAGCCGCATATCCAGCGCTCGTTCGACGCCGCGCGCGGCGAGGCTTCCCTGGCGCGACCGCGCCGGACGATTCTCGCCGCTCAAGGGCGTCACCTTCCTGGCCGTTCTTGCGCCGGGCGTCTGGATTGCCCTCGCCTGGGCGATGGGATGGTACGCGCCCAAGCCCGTGACGGAGGCCATCCACCAGAACGGGCTATGGGCGGTGCGCCTCATCCTTGCGTCGCTTGCGGTGACGCCGCTGCGGCGCATCGGCAACTGGCCGAAGCTCATTCTGATCAGGCGCATGCTCGGCGTGGCCGCCTTTGTCTATGTGGCGATCCACTTCGCGCTGTATTGTCTTGATCAGGGTTTCGATCTCGGCCGGGTGGCGAGCGAGATCGCCCTGCGGATCTATCTCACCATCGGCTTCGTGGCGCTCCTTGGCCTCGCGGTGCTGGCAGCCACCTCAACCGACGCCATGATCCGGCGTCTCGGGCGCCGGTGGCAGACGCTGCACCGCGCCATCTACGTCATCACGCCGCTGGCGCTCATCCACTTCTACCTGCAATCGAAGATCGACGTCACCGAGGCGGTGTTCATGACGGGCCTTTTTGGATTGGCCTTCGCCTATCGCCTGATGCATCGCCTTGCCATTCCCCTGAGGGCAGCGCCATTGGCCGGTGCGGCGCTTCTGACGGGTGCGCTCACCGCATTGGTGGAGACTGCCTGGTACGCGGCGACGACCGGGGCGCCCTGGCAGTTCATCCTCGCGGCCAATCTTGATGTTGAGACAGCCATCCGCCCCGCATGGTGGGTGATGACTGTGGGGTTCGGCATCGCGCTGATCGCGGCCGTGCGCCTGCCGCAGGGTGGCAATCCCGGACGAGCTGCGCGGTTCACAATCAGGGCCGAAGAGGGCGCGGCCTCGTCCTGATCGCCAGGGTCAAAAAAGCAGGCGCGAAGCCTGCTTTTCTCGTCGATGGGGACCTGGGCCGGACGCGGCGCTGTCCTCAGTACCAGAAGGGATCGCCCCAGGGGCCGAAATCGAAGGCCGTCTGCTGGTTGATCTCGGCTGTCATCTGCTGCTGATCGGCGAGGTTCTGCTGGAAGGCCATCTGGCGATAGGTCTGGTAGGCCTGCTGGTTGCCGTAATACAGGCAGCGGCAGATCGTCGGGTCGGCGTAGAAATAGACGACCTGGTTGTTCTTGCTCTGCGCGAAGAACTTATGCGGCGGCAATTTCTTGAGTGCCGCAATCTTGTCGGGCGTGTCCGCCAGCCGCACGTTGAAGCCGGCCGCGGTCATCATGTTTTCCTTGTCCTGGACGGCTCCCACGCAGGCGCCCAACATCAGGGCGATGCCTGTCAGCACCGCTATTGAAGCTTTCTTCACGTTTACGTCTCCCTCGTTACGCATTGCTTCGCGGCCAAGCTGCGATGGCTGGCGCCTGCTGAACGCTCGTCCCCGATCGGCAAGCATCCTGCCAGCCGCGTGCAACTTATGGCGTAATTTGGCTCCGAATGCAGCAAGGAATAGCCCCAGTCTCGTCGTTATTCGCGAGACCTGCAGCGTTTCTATGCTTGTTCTAACGTGGCGAGTGCCTGGGCAATATCGGCGACGAGATCATCGGCATGTTCGATGCCGATCGACATGCGAATGGTCTGATCGGAAATGCCGATACGTTCCCGCACCTCCCGCGGGACGCCGGAATGGACCGTCGTTGCCGGATGGCAGACGAGCGATTCGGTGCCGCCGAGGCTGACGGCGAGCTTGACGATCCTGAGGGCGTTCAGGAAGCGGAAGGCTTCGCGTTCGCCGCCGGCGATATCGAAGGCGAAGGTCGTCCCTGCCGCCATGCACTGCCTGCGATAGACATCGCGCTCCGGGCTGCCTTCCGGGAGGAAGGCCGGATAGTAGACATGGCGGACCTTGGGATGACCCGCCAGAAAGCGGGTGACGGCTTCCGCATTGCGGCAGGCTGCGGTCATGCGCAGCGTCAGCGTTTCCAGGGAACGGCCGATCATCCACGCGGAATGGGGATCGAGCTGGTTGCCGATCGCCCCGCGCAGGAGCTTGACGGGCTTGACCGTCTCGCGTCCGCCGATGACCGCGCCGGCGACGAGGTCCGAATGGCCGCCGACATATTTCGTCAGCGAATAGACGACGAGATCGACGCCATGGGCGAGCGGTTTCTGGAAGAGGGGCCCCAGCAGCGTGTTGTCGCAGACGACGAGGGGGCGTGACCCCTGCGTCTCGGCGATCCTGTCGGCGGCGCGCGCGATGAGTTGGAAGTCCACGAGGGTGTTGAGCGGGTTCGACGGGGTTTCCACCAGGATCACGCTGACCTTGCCGGTGGCCCCATCCCGCGCCAGCCCGCGGGCCGCCAGGGCATCGGCCGTCGCCGAGGCGATCGCCTCCGGCGAGACGCCGTCGCTGAAACCGACCGCGCCGATGCCGAAGGGGCTCAGGGTGCGGGCGATCAGGGTTTCGGTGCCGCCGTAGAGCGGCTGCGAATGCAGGATCACATCGCCGGGACGCATCACCGCGAGCAGGGTGGTGGCGATGGCCGCCATACCGCTCGAGAAGATGGCGCAGCTTTCCGCCCCTTCGAAAATCGCCAGCCGGTCCTCGACGATCTCGCTGTTCGGATGGTTGAAGCGGGAATAGACGAGCCCGCCCGTGTCGCCCTCAGGCGGCACCCGGCGCCCGGCCGTGTAATCGAAGAAATCGCGGCCGTCCTCAGCGGACTTGAAGACAAAGGTTGAGGTGAGGAAGACCGGCGGCTTCACGGCGCCCTCCGAGAGCGCGGGATCATAGCCGTAGCCGAGCATCAGCGTCTCGGGATGCAGCTTCTGATTGCCGAGATGGTCCTTGTGGTAATCCGACGCACTCATGAAGAGATCCTCCGATCTCGGCACCGCTTGCCGATATGCGCGCCAATGTAAGAGGTAACGAGGGGGGCCGCATGGCAGTTCCTGCCCGGAGCGGGTCGTTTGGGATCTTTCACGTCGCGCCGACGTGCTGCTCGCATCTTTCCGTGCGCGGCAATCCGCCGTAACGTGGCGCCATGCACCGGCTTATCCTCATGCGCCATGCCAAGTCCGACTGGCCCGACGGCGTGGCTGATCACGACAGACCTCTCGCAGCGCGCGGCCGCAAGACCGCGCCGCTGATGGCCCACTATATGGTGGCGGAAGGGCTCATTCCCGATCTTGCGCTCGTGTCCTCGGCCAGACGGACGCAGGATACCTGGGCCCTGGTGGCGCCGGTGCTTGCAAAGGCCCGGGCCAATCGCTCACGGCGGGACGACATAGCGACGGAGACGGAGCCGCGCATCTATGAGGCGCGGGTTGAGATCCTGCTCACCGTGCTGCGCGGGGTCCGGGATGACGTCAAGACGCTCCTCGTCGTCGGCCACAATCCGGGCATGGCTGAGCTGACGCTGCTGTTGTCGGGAGCCGGCGACAGTCACCAACTTGCCGAGTTGCAGCGCAAATTTCCGACGGCTGCGCTATCGGTCATCGGTTTTACCGGCCGCTGGTCGGAGCTTGCGCCGTTCAAGGGCCGGCTCGACCGCTTCGTGACGCCGAAAAGTCTTGGCGGTGAGGATGACTGATCGTCCGTTATTACCTATCTCTATGCCGTGAACGCATTATCCTTCCTCGACGGCACCGTCGATGCCATCCGCAACCTCGGCCACTACGCCGCCTCGACCGTCTCGCCGCGGCTGCGGCTTGGGGTGACGGGCCTATCGCGCTCGGGCAAGACGGTCTTCACCACGGCCCTCGTCCATCACCTCCTGGCCTCGGTCGCCATGCCGGTCTTCCGCGCCTCTGCCGAGGGACGCATCCGCAAGGCCCGGCTCGACGACCAGCCCGACGATACGGTGCCGCGCTTTCCCTTCGAGGAGCATATGGCGTCGCTCGCCGAGCCGGAGCGCCAGTGGCCGGAATCGACGCGGCGGATCGCCGAGCTGCGCGTCAGCATCGACTATGAGCGCGCCGCCGGATGGCGCAGCGGCCCTTCGACGCTCGCCCTCGACATTGTCGATTATCCCGGCGAATGGCTGCTCGATCTGGCGCTCCTCGACAAGAGCTTCGCCGAATGGTCGCGGGAGACCGTCGCCAGCAGCCGCAGGCCCGAGCGTGCTGGTATCGCCGGGCCGTGGCAGCAGGCGCTCAAGCGCGATCCGGCGGGCGCGGTCGGCGAGGCCGACATCGGTCAGCTCGCGGCGACCTTCACGGATTATCTGAAGGCGCTGAGGGCAGGCCCCGAGGCCGTCGCGACGACGCCACCGGGCCGCTTCCTGATGCCCGGCGATCTCGCCGGTTCGCCGGCCCTGACCTTCGCGCCGCTCGATCTGCCACCGGGCTTCGTCGCGCCGCCGCGCAGCCTCGCGAGCCAGATGGAACGCCGCTACGAGGCCTACAAGGCGCGGGTGGTGCGGCCGTTCTTCCGCGAGCATTTCGCGCGCCTCGATCGCCAGATCGTTCTTGTCGACGTGCTCGCCTCGCTCGATGCGGGGCCCGCGGCGCTGGCAGAGCTCGAGACCGCGCTCGATCAGGTGCTGCTCGCCTTCCGCGCGGGCCGTAACAGCTTCCTGTCGAGCGTCTTCTCGCCGCGCATCGACAAGGTGCTGTTCGCCGCCACCAAGGCCGACCATCTGCACCGGGCCGACCACCAGCGGCTGGAGGCCATCCTCAAATTGCTCGTCGATCGCTCCATGCGCCGCACGCAGGGCGCGGGAGGGACCGTCGGCACGGTGGCGCTCGCTGCGATTCGCGCGACCCGTGAGGCGACCGTCCGCGAGGATGGCGAGAATCTGGCGGCGATCGTCGGCACACCGGCGGCCGGCGAGGAGATCGACGGCCAGATCTTCGACGGCGAAACCGAGGCGGCGATCTTCCCCGGCGAATTGCCCGACAATCCCGAGACGGTGTTTTCGGGCGCCGTGCCGTCCGGTGCGCTGCGTTTCCCACGCTTCCGGCCGCCGCGCCGGGCGCGCGACCATGGCGGGCGTCTCGCGCCGCTGCCCCATATCCGGCTTGATCGTGCGCTGGAGTTTCTGCTGGGGGACAGGCTGGCGTGATGGAAAGGTACGAGGCCCATGGTCGATAACCGTTCCGAGAGCCGTCCGCGCGCGCCGCGGGCGTTCCGTCTCGACGACCCGGCGGTCGCCGCCTACGGACCGGGCGCCGACGCCGCCAGCGAAGACCTGAAGCGTGGTGCGCGAATCGTCGTGGCGGAGGAGGACGCGCCCTTCGACGAGGCGGACACGATCATGGCTCCGCGGCGCCGGCGCAAGATCGCCTGGGGCGCCTGGCTGGCCTCCGCCCTGGGCGGGCTTGCCGTCCTCGGTCTCGGTCTTGCGCTCGAGCGCCTGATCCAGGATCTCATGAGCGCCTATCCGGCGCTCGGTTGGGTGGCCATCGGGCTCGCCGCGGTGGCTGGCATCACCTTCCTCGCCATCGTTATGCGCGAGGCGCTCGGCATCTTCCGCGAGCGGCGCATCGAGACGCTCAGGGCGCGAACGGCAAAGGCCCTTCTTGCCAGAGACGACCGCGAGGCCGGGGCGATCGTGACGGCCTTGTGCGGGCTCTACGCCCATCGGCCGGAGACCGCGCGTGGCCGTGACGTGCTCTTAGGGATGGCGGATGACATCGTCGATGCGAGCGACCGGTTGACCGTCGCTGAGCGCGAGCTCCTTGAACCCCTGGACCGGCAGGCGAGGCGGATCGTCGCCAACGGTGCCAAGCAGGTGTCGCTCGTCACGGCGGTGAGCCCGCGCGCCATCGTCGATATCGGCTTCGTGCTGTTCGCTTGCGTGCGGCTGGTCCGGCGGGTCGCCGCCGTCTATGGCGGCCGGCCGGGGCTGTTCGGCTTCCTCCGGCTGTCCGGCAACGTGCTGTCGCATCTCGCCGTCACGGGCGGCGTCGCGGTTGGCGATGACATCGTCCAGCAGGTGCTCGGCCTTGGCCTGGCGGCGCGCATTTCCGCCAAGCTCGGGGAGGGCGCCCTGAACGGCCTGTTGACGGCGCGCGTCGGCATCGCCGCCATCGCGGTCTGCCGGCCGATGCCCTTCATCGGGGTCGAGGAACCGCGCCTGCAGGATGTCGCGGCGGGGTTGTTCGACCGTGGTGCGGACGCGCCGGCGAGCCAATCCTGACAAGCCAACCGTGACAAGGCCGCCGCGGGACGGCTCAGTCGGCGAAGCGCGGCACCGGCGCGCCGGCAATCTCGACCGGCATGCTGAAGACGCTGCCGGACAGCGGGTAGCGCGCCTTGACCTCGTCGCTCAGATTGGAGCTCAGGCTGGTGAAATAGAGCGTCTTCAGGTCCGAGCCGCCGAAGCAGGGCATGGTCGGCCGCGGCACCGGCACTGGTATGCGGGCGAGGAGGCCGCCGTTCGGCGCGAAGCAGTTCAGGCATCCCGCCGAGACGCCGCAACTCCAGTAGTTGCCGGCGCTGTCGGTGGCGGCGCCGTCCGGCCGTCCTTCCCCATCGCTCAGCGTGCGGAAGCGCTGGCGATTGGAAATGGTGCCGGTCGCGGCATCGAAGTCCCAGCGGTCGACCCAGGCGGCGCGTGAATCCGAGTGATACATGATGCGCCCATCCGGCGACCAGGCGAGGCCGTTCGATGTCGCGAGGCCTTCAATCTTGCGTTCGACCTTCCCATCGGCGGTCACACGGTAGAGCGCGGCGACGGAGGGGCTGTCCGGCGGGGTCATGCTGCCCACCCAGAAGGCGCCGTCCGGGCCGATCTTGCCGTCATTGAGGCGCGCGGTGCCCGGATTGGTCTCCACCCTGGCCAGGTGCGACAGCTCTCCCGTGTCGCGATCGAAGATATGGACATCATAGCCGAGAGCCACCACGAGCTTGCCGCTCACCGTCAGCCCGAAGCTGCCGACGGGATCGTCGAAACCCCAGCGTTGGCGTTCGCCGCTCTTGATGTCGAGGGCGTAGATCGCCGGCTCCATGATGTCGCACCACAGGAGATGGCCGCGCTCGGCATCCCAAACGGCGGATTCGCCCACCTTGTGCGCCATCCGGGCAATGCAGGTGATCTCGGTCATATCCTTGGTTTCCTTCCCCGCGAGCCCGTCGCCACAACATGCGCCTTCGGAACCCACATATCCCATCCCGTCTGCCCAAAAGAGAGACGGGATGAGCCTGAGGGTCAAGCCGTGCTGCATGGCTTCCCACATCCGCCTGCGGCCTTGCCCCTGTCGCCGTGGCAACACAGCGCGGGATAATCGACCGATTGGCCCGTGGCGGATTTGTTAGCGGCCTAAAATCAGTTGACGGTATCGCCAAGCTCCATGACATACACAGTCAATCCATTCGACCTTGATCGTGGGTCAGAATCACAGGCGAGTTGGCGTCGCGGTTCGGGTGCAGCGCGGGTTGCGACCGGATTTCAACATCATGACAGCCGCGAGCCAATGTTTCCTGCCGCGTCTCGTGCCAGGAAGCGGGGGGATGCAGCCGGTCCATGCTTTTTAATTCTTATGCGTTCCTGATTGTCTTCCTGCCAGCCGCACTCGCGCTGCATGCCCTGGTCGAGCGTTTCCAGCCCGCAGGGCGCCTGCCGCTGTTGCTTGTCCTCTCGATTGTATTCTACGGCTATTGGGATTGGCGCTTCATCCCGCTGATCATCCTGTCGATCGTGATCAACTGGTCGGTTGCGATGCTGTTTGCATCGACGCGCCGTGAGAGCTTGATCGTCATCGCCATCATCGCCAATCTCTTCGTCCTGGCGATCTTTAAATACGCGGATTTCTTCGCCGGGCTTGCCAATATGCTGCCCGGGGTCTCCCTCCCGAAGCTGTCGCTGGCGCTGCCGCTCGGAATCTCGTTCTTCACCTTCCACCACGTGATGTATCTGACGGATCTGAAAGCGGGCAGGACAAAGCCTTTCGATCTCCTGCGCTACGGCCTCTACATCGCCTTTTTCCCGCAGGTTCTTGCCGGCCCACTGGTGCGCTGGAGCGAGATCATGCACCAGTTCGACGAACGCCCCTACCAGCGCAGCGATGCGGCCGAGCGCTTCGCACGCGGGATCATGCTGCTGATCGTCGGTCTGGCGAAGAAGGTGCTGATCGGCGACCAACTGGCCGCGAACGTCAATCCCGTGTTCGCCGCGGCCGAGCTTGGTGCGGTGACGGTTGTCCAGGCGTGGCAGGGGACGCTGTCCTTCGCCTTCCAGATCTATTTCGATTTCTCGGGCTATACGGACATGGCGCTCGGCATCGCGCTGATGTTCGGCATCGTGCTGCCGCAGAACTTCGACAGGCCCTATCGCGCGCTGTCGCTGCAGGATTTCTGGCGGCGCTGGCACATGACGCTGTCACGCTTCCTGCGCGACTATCTCTATATCGCCCTCGGCGGCAACCGCCACGGCCTGGCGGTGCAACTCCTTGCCCTGTTCGCGACCATGACGCTGGGTGGCCTCTGGCATGGGGCAGGCTTGACTTTTGTGGCCTGGGGCGTGGCCCACGGCGTCGGCCTCGGCGCAGGCCTCCTCTGGCGGCGGGCCGGGTGGCCCATGCACCCGGTGATCGGGTGGTTTCTCACCTTCCTGTTCGTCGTGCTCGCCTGGGTTCTGTTCCGTGCCGAAAGCTTCCAGGGGGCGCTCAACATCTACGAGGGACTCTTCGGACTGTCCCAGCTTGGCACCGGCTTCAAGTGGCGGACGATTGCCTGGGCCGCGGCTTTCGCCATGATCGGCCCGACCGCCTGGGTGCTCGTGCACAAGCCGCAGCCGCATCCGCTGCTCGCCGTGGCGTTAGCTGTCATATTCATCGTGCTGCTGTTGAAGATCGGGGACAGTGAGTCCTATGAATTCATCTACTTCCAGTTCTGAGCGAGGCCCGAGCCAGGCCGGCGCCACGGGCTGGAGCGGGCCATGGCGACGGTTCGCGGTGATCTTCATGGTGTCCGCGACAGGGGGCCTCGTCGGCGTCCTGGCGCTGTTATTCCTGATCGATCCCTTCGACAGCGGCCGTTCGCCCATTTCCCGCGCCCCCGGGATTGCCGCGCCGGATGCCGAGAACGCGACCACCAGTCGCCTCGAGAATGCCAGCCGCGGCCGGGATCCGGCCTTCCAGGCTGCCATCATTGGCAATTCACGCATTCAGGCGTTGGAGCCCGCGCGGCTCCGGCAGGCGACCGGCATCCCCTTCGTCTCCCTGGTTGTCCAGGCCAGCCGCTCGCGCGAGCAACTGGCGGTGCTCGACTGGTTCATGCAGTCGCGTACAACGCCGCCGCGGGCGATCATCATCGGGCTGGACATGCCCTGGTGCGATGCGCGCGTCTCGGCGAGCCCGACAGATCCTTTCCCGTTCTGGCTTTATGATCGATCCCCGGTCGCCTATATCGACGGGCTCTTCCGCTACAGCGTGCTGGCGGACTATCTGCCCCGCTATCTCGGCTATCTCATGGGCTTGCGCGACCGCGCGCGCGCCGACGGCTACTGGGACTACGAGCCGGTCTATGCGGCCCTGGGCTATGACACGCCGGAGCGGCGGCAGGCGTTGCTGGGACCCGACACGGAGATCGAGATCAATCTCACCGGCCGGTTCGGTGCGGCGGAAGCGCTGGCCGAGCGCCTCGCCTACGTGCCGCCGGAAACGACCGTCATTCTGGTGCGTCCACCCGTCTATGTCACCGGGCTCGGTGCCCCCGGAAGCGATATGGCAAGAACCGATGCGGCCTGCCGGGCAGCCCATGAGGCGGTGGCTGCGGGGCGGCCGAATACCTATCTGATCGACTGGCGCGTCGACCGGCCGGAAACCCGCAACCGCGACGCGTTCATTGACCACAGCCACTACCGCAAGGGGCTGGCCCGTCTGATGGAGGCCGATATCGCCGCGATTCTCAACAAGACGCGGCCACCGGACAGCTGATCCACGGCTGTGGACGCTGCCCGCCTCATCGTTCAGAAAGTCGATTGAATGCATCTCCCGGCTACAGAAGCGCAAAGAGAATTGGTCAGCCGCCTCGGGCGGCGGCTCGCCGTGCCGATGCGTGATGTCAACCCGGCAACCTGGTGGCGCTTCACCCTCATTTTCTCGGTGGCGTCATTCGGCTTCCTCGCGGGCCTGATCGCGCTGATGTTCCTCGTCGATCCCTTCGACACCGGGCGTTCTCCTCTGCGCCTGAAGGAGGGCGTGCCGCAGCAGGGGCCTCGCACGGCCAACGTCAGCCGAGCGCGGGATCAGGCCTACAACTCGGCGATCATCGGCAACTCGCGGGTACAGATGATCGATCCTGCTGCGCTGACCGAGGAGACCGGCATTCCTTTCGTCGCGCTGGTGGTGCAGGGCGGATTGCCGAAGGAATTGTTGACGACCTGGGACTGGTTCATGGCCCATCGCCGCGCGCCGCCCAAGGTCATGGTGCTCGGCATCGACGGCGTCTGGTGCAGCGACGACCTGTCGAAACAGGTCAATCCCTTCCCCTACTGGCTCTACAGCCGCTCGACCCTTGAGTATCTCCAGGGCCTGTTCCGCTCGTCGTCGCTCAGCGGGCTGCGCAACTATTTCTCCTATCTCATCGGGCACAGACCTCAGGCACGGCCCGATGGTTTCTGGGATTATGAGAATGTCTACGGCGTAGGGACGCCCCAACAGCTTGCCCATATGCGTGCGGAACTCGACAAGCCGCAGGGGACCGCGGACGTTAATCTTGGCTCGCATTTTCCCGCAGCGGATGCCGTTGCGGCGCGCATTGCCGCGTTGCCTGCCGAGACCGTCGTCATTCTCGTTCGGCCCCCTGTCTACATTACAGGACTGCCCGAGCCGGGCACGGAGGCTGCCAAGGCGGAAACGGTATGCCGCGATGTCTTCGCCAAGCTCGCCGCGGCACGCCCCAACACCCGGATCATCGATTGGCGTTTCGACCGTCCGGAGAATCGGGACCCCGGCAATTTCTTCGACCATACGCATTATCGGAAGACCCTTGCCAGGCGCATCGAGGCCGAAATTGCGGCGGCCGTCCAAGACGAGCGTGCGGCGAAGCCCTGAGGGCCATCTGCGACCTTGTTTTAGAATATGTTTATTATCAATGTTTTGAGTGGCGGCCTGCGCAATTTGGGGCCAATGGCTCAAACTTTTTGCCACCCTGCACCAAAAGGTGACTGTAATCCGCGTTGTCGCCGCGGCTTTGGCTCGTTATATAGGCGGCGCCTCACGAGGGGCTCAGGGGATAAGAGCAAAGCCACGCATGTCGGATATCGTAATCGACGAGAGCTACCGCCCGTCAGAAGACGAGCCGTTCATGAGCGAGCGTCAGCGAGAATATTTTCGACGCAAGCTTCTGAATTGGAAAGAGGACATCCTGCGGGAAAGCCGCGAGACGTTGGTCGCGCTGCAAAGCGAGAGCGAGAATCACCCGGATCTGGCCGATCGCGCTTCATCGGAAACGGACCGGGCCATTGAACTCAGGGCCAGGGACCGCCAGCGCAAGCTGATCGCCAAGATCGAGGCGGCGCTGCTGCGGATCGAGGACGGCTCCTATGGCTATTGCGAGGAGACCGGCGAGCCGATCTCCTTGAAGCGGCTTGAGGCGCGTCCCATAGCGACGCTTTCGCTGGAGGCGCAAGAGCGGCACGAACGCAATGAGCGTGTCTATCGCGATGACTGACGGATGGGTGCGGGAGTGCCGCCTGGCCTTGGTGTCATGGTCCGGCGGGTACTTGCCCACGACAAAAAAGGCGCTTCCGATCACCGGGAGCGCCTCTTTTTTTGCCTTACCGGCAATGCCTTAGAGCGAGCCCCTCAATGGCGGACTTGCTCCGCTCCACACCGCATGAGGAAATTCACCGGCTCGGAAGGTCCGAGTTCATTCGATCGAGGCCGGATTTGCGCGAGCAACGTTCACCGTGTCGGCGGTGTGCGTCCGAGGAGCCGAGCGAATTCGGCTTCGATGTCGTCGACGGAGAAAGGATCGACATTCGTCTTCTGGGGAGGCGCCGCCTCGGCCCCCGAAGCCTCGTTCTTGGCAGAAGAGCGCTCGTCAGTTGCGAGATTGCCAGGCGCGGTAGTCTTGCCAGGTGAGGTAGTCTTGCCAGGTGAGGTCGTCTTGGCGGGCGAGGTCGTCTTGGCGGGCGAGGGCCACTCATTGCTCGGTGGATGCGCGGCCGCCGGGCCCGGCTGTTGGCCGGCAGGTTTGTCGGCAGGAGCGGCTGCGACGGCGGCAGCGTCCGACGGGACGGGGCGCTTCGTCGCTGCGGACAACTGATCCCACGGCGCATTCGGTGCCGTGGACCGGGGCCGGACGGCGCCTGCCGGTTGAATAGCGCCTTGGGGCGCGGCGCCGGCCAGTGGTGAGCCGGACGTGGCGGCCGATCCGGGAGATGTGTTGCCGAATGGGCTATTGCCTGTGGGTGCGTTGGGCCGCGGTGGCGGCGTTGGTCCAGAAGGTGTGGCAACGGGCGCATTGGGTCGCACGCTGGAAAAGGGCCGTTGCAGGGCCCGTTCGAGTTCGCGTGCCATGGCGGACATCGGTTCGGACTCCGAGGCTGCCATCCCGGGGGCGGCGGGATCGGGCCGGACGGGCGCAGGCCCAGCCGGAGAAGGTCTGGCGGGCGGAGGTTGGACAACATTCGGCCGGGACGCACTTGGCAGGGAAGCACTTGGCAGGGAAGCACTTGGCCGGGAAGCACTTGGCCGGGAAGCACTTGGCCGTGGCTCCGGCAAGGGGGACGTGACGGGCCGGACGGGTTGAACGGGTTCTGGGGGAGGGGCCGTCGGGGCCGTCGCAGAGCGGGTCGGCGAACCGGGCGGACCGGCCAGATCGCCTATATCGGTGGAGCCGGGGCGTTCCGCAGACGGCTTTTCCGTGGCGGGAGACATCTCTCGCTTGAAACTGCCCAGCGGATCCCGCGTCTGGGGCGGCGCCACCGCTGCTTTACGCCTGTCCGCCGCACCGGCCTGGCGCAGATCCGGCAATGGCGTAAATTGGGCTTCGCTCCGGCGCTGGCCGGCAGGTTCGGGGGCGCTCTCGGCCGTGGCTTCGCCCGCAGCGCTGCGACCGATCGCAGACAGCGCGACATCGAGGGGAAGCGGGGTGTGCTCGTCCATCGACGACGGCAGGTTGCCGACCGGTGCAAGCGCGCGCTGGCCGCCGCGCAGGATCCCGCTCTCTACGACGATGTCGGTCGGACCGCCGACCATCACGAGATGCTCGACATTGTCGCGTCGCAACAGGATCAACTGCCGCCGCTGATCGAGATCAAAGGTGTCGACCACCGCAAGGCGAGGCTGCCTGGTGCGCGACGAAGCCTGATTCGCGCCTCTGGCGCGGGGCGCGGTGATGCGACGCAGGACGACAGCAAAGGCGGCCAGGAGCGCGAATATGATGATCAGCGCGATAACATACTGAACCGCCGCTGAAATCTCTAAGCCAAAAAACGACTGCACTGCGCGTCTCCCGTTGGTCCCACCACCGGCATACGGGGATACTTCGAGACGTTGCAACACTACGGTTTTTGCAATGCAAGGTTAACCCACGGTTAATGCAAACCACATAGATTTTTTGCCACATCATCACCTCACGCTGGCGCTTCTTGGCGCAAACAGGCACAAAGCGGACGGACGCCAGAGCATGATCCGGGAGAAGTCGCCCTCGGGTTTGATCCGAGGACAGACCCGATTTTTCGATCAGGACACGCTCTCGATCGGCGAGTATAGGGGGCGTTCTCCCATCGCTCGGGTTATGCTGGAGGGGTGGAGGGTGCCTGCGAACGCGGGTGTCGGGGCTTTTTCATGCGGCTGGCTCGCCACCTGTGGCCGAGCTTGCCTTGGGGCGTGGACGCGATGATGCTCCCGATCCGTTGGAAGACGAGCGTCGTGCATAAGGGTCGTTTGCAGGCGGGCCTTCTGCATGAGGGCCTTTTGCATGAAGGCCTTTTGCAGGGGGGGCTTTTGGGGGATGGCCTTTTGTGCAAGAGCCTTATGGGCAAGGAAAGGGCTGGCGTGTCCGCTAGGGGCGATTGCGTGCGAAAGGTCGGGGGATGAGCGATACGAGCGTGAACAGGTCGATCGACCG
Source organism: Chelatococcus asaccharovorans (assembly GCF_003201475.1). Taxonomy (GTDB): domain Bacteria; phylum Pseudomonadota; class Alphaproteobacteria; order Rhizobiales; family Beijerinckiaceae; genus Chelatococcus; species Chelatococcus asaccharovorans. Next base: position 84,039 of record NZ_QJJK01000014.1, read on the forward strand.
ATCTGACCGCCCAGGCCATGCCGGTTTCGTGCTGCTGCTCGCGATCGTTCTGATCGGCGCGGTTGTGGCTTTGAGCTTCGTTGCCAGCGATGCGGCGCAGCCGCTCATCGTCGGGTTCCTCGCCCTGCTTGCCATGGTTGGCGTGTTCAGCCTGTTCGGCCTCGCCATCGGTTTCGTGCAGCTTGCCGGCCGCGGCACCCGCAACGATCTGACCAAGCATCTTGCCGATACCGCGCCCGAGGGGATCGTCGTCGTCGGTCCGGACAGCCGCGTCATCTATGCGAATGACGCCTATCTGACGCTCTCCGGCACGACCAAGGCCGCGGATGTGCGCATCGTCGAACGGTTGTTCTCCGGCACCGCGGACGTGTCGGAAGCCATCTACCGTCTCGCGCAGGCGGCGCGCGAATCCCGGCCCGCGACGGAGGAGATACGCCTGCAGCCGGGCCTGACCGGCAGCGACGCCGGTTGGTATCGCGTGCGCGTTCGCCCCCTGCCGCGGCCGGGGGGGCGCGCGGCGACGGTGTGGAGCGTCGTGGACGTGACCCGCGACCGTGAACGTCAGGAGAATGTGTTTCAGGAACTCCAGCACGCCATCGACTACCTCGATCATGCGCCGGCCGGTTTCCTCTCCGTCGATGCCGACGGCGACATCGTCTATATGAACGCGACGCTCGCCACCTGGCTCGACCATGACCTCGCACAGGTGGGCTCGGGCGGGCTGAAGCTGGGCGATGTGGCGCCCGCCAACGCGGCGGCGCTGATTGCCGCCGCCAAGGGTGCGCCGGGCGACGTCCATACCGAGATCCTCGATGTCGACCTGCGGCGGCGGGGCGGAAAGTCTCTCCCGGTCAGGCTGTTCCACCGTGTCGCCATCGGTGCGGACGGCGCCATCGGGCCCTCGCGCACGCTCGTGCTCAATCGCTCGCCCGGCGAGGATGTCGCGGAGGGCCAGCGCGCCGCCGAAGTCCGCTTCGCGCGCTTCTTCAACAATACGCCCGTCGCCATCGCCACCGTCAGCCGCCATGGCGCGATCACAGGATCAAACGGCTCCTTCGCACGCCTGTTCGGCGCGGCGCTCGCCAAAAATGACAGCGCCGGCGAGCGCTCGCTGTTCGATCTGGTGGTCGAGCGGGACCGTGAAGCCCTGAGCAACGCGCTGGCCTCGGCGGCCGCCGGCCGGGACGAAATCACGCCGATCGAGGTGACCGTCGACGGCGACGGAGGGCGCTCGGCCAGGCTCTATATCACTGGCGTGGAAGACACCGAAGGAGACGGCGCGGGCGAGGTGGCGATCATCTATGCCTTGGAAACGACGGAACAGCGCGTGCTCGAAGCGCAATTCGCCCAGGCGCAGAAGATGCAGGCCGTGGGGCAGCTCGCCGGGGGCGTCGCGCATGATTTCAACAACGTGCTGCAGGCGATCATCGGCTATTCGGACCTCCTTCTCGCCAATCACCGTCCGACGGATCCCTCCTTCCAGGACATCATGCAGATCAAGCAGAATGCGAACCGGGCGGCGAGCCTGGTGCGCCAGCTCTTGGCCTTCTCGCGTCGCCAGACCCTGCGTCCGCAGGTGATCCAGCTCGGAGACAGCCTGTCCGATCTGTCGCTCCTGCTGAAGCGGCTTCTCGGGGAGCATGTCACCCTGGATCTGCGCCACGGCCGCGATCTGTGGCTCGTCAAGGCCGATGTCAACCAGTTCGAGCAGGTGGTGGTCAATCTGGCCGTCAACGCCCGCGATGCCATGACGGACGGGGGCACTTTGACGATCCGCACGGCGAATGTGCCAGCCGCCGAGAGCGAAAAGCGCGGCGAGAAGTCCATGCCGGTGGCTGATTATGTGCTGATCGAGGTGTCCGACACGGGAACCGGCATTCCGGCCGACGTGATCGACAAGATCTTCGAGCCGTTCTTCACCACGAAGGAGATCGGCAAGGGCACCGGGCTTGGCCTTTCAACGGTCTATGGCATCGTCAAGCAGACCGGCGGCTATATTTTCTGCCACAGCGAGCCTGGCGTCGGCACGACATTCTCGATCTTCTTGCCGCGCCACCAGCCGGTCGTCGTCGAAGAGCCGGTCAAGATCCCGGCTGGCAAGGTCGCCACGCCGGATCTGACGGGACGCGGCACGATCCTCCTGGTCGAGGACGAGGAGGCGGTCCGTGCCTTCGCCGCGCGTGCGCTCGCCACCCGTGGCTACACCGTCCTCGAGGCGGGCTCCGGCCGCGAGGCGCTGGCTGTCATCGACGAGCGTGATGCCCCGATCGATCTCGTCGTCTCGGACGTCGTGATGCCGGAAATGGATGGGCCGACCCTTCTCGGCGAGCTGCGGGCCAGGCAGTCCGACCTGAGGGTCATCTTCGTGTCCGGTTATGCGGAAGACGCGTTCCGGAAACACCTGCCGGAGGGTGAGGACTTCACCTTCCTGCCGAAGCCTTTCAGCCTGAAGCAGCTCATTGAAGCCGTGAAGGGCGCGATGGTCGTCCGCTGACGGCGCGGGGCAGGGCGCGCCGGGCTCGGGCGGTGGCGCCCGGAGAGAAACACAGGACGATGCAGGACGAGAGAAGGGGTCGGGGCCATGACCTCGGAGCATAGGGCGAAAGGGCAGGGTGCCCGGCACCTCGACAGCGTCGCGGTGATCGGGGCCGGAGCATGGGGCACCGCGCTTGCCATCACCGCCGCGCGGGCGGGCCGTTCCGTGCGCCTTTGGGCGCGCGAACAGGAGGTCGTGGCGAGCATTCGCGAGACCCGCGAGAATACGTTGTTCCTGCCCGGACATCGCATTCCTGAGGCGGTTTCCGTGGAGAGCGATCTGGCTGCCGTCGTGGCGGGGGCCGATGTCGTTCTCATCGTCGTTCCCTCCCAGTTTCTGCGCGTGACGGCTGTGGCGTTGCGCCCGCATCTCGGGCCGGGGACACCGGTTGTCATCTGCGCGAAGGGCATCGAGCGCGGCAGCGGCCTCCTGCTCGCGGCGGTCATCGAGGAAGCCTTGCCGGGCCATGCGCTTGCCGTGCTTTCAGGACCGACATTTGCGGGCGAGGTGGCTGCCGGCATGCCGACGGCCATCACGGTGGCTTCTGCCGATGCGGCGGCCGATCCGCAGACGTCGCTTGCGGCGGCTGTCGCCGTGGCGCTGGGGACGCAGACTTTCCGTCCCTATGTGTCCGATGACGTGGTCGGCGTCGAGGTGGGCGGCGCGGTCAAGAATGTGCTGGCGATCGCCTGCGGCATTGCGACCGGGCTCGGCTTCGGCGCCAATACCCGTGCCGCGCTGATCACGCGTGGGTTGGACGAGATCAAGGGGCTGGCGGAGGCTCTCGGCGGGCGCCGCGACACGGTGACCGGCCTTTCCGGCATCGGCGATCTGACCTTGACTTGCTCCAGCGAGCAGTCGCGCAACATGCGCTACGGTATGGGGCTCGCGACCGGCCGCTCGGCGGCGGAGATGTTTGGCGGCCGCCCGGTCGTGGTGGAGGGCGTCGAGAACGCGCAGTCGGTGACGGATCTTGCGCGGAGCCTGAATGTCAGCATGCCGATCTGCGAGGCCGTGCGGGCCGTGGTGCTGGACGGGCAGCCCATAGCCGATGTCATGGCGGCCTTGCTGACGCGTCCGTTTCGGGCTGAGCCTCATGGCATGGATCTTCGCCTCGCGCATTAAGGCAGGTCCGTCTGCCGCGGACGTGCTCCGCATAGAAATAGACGAATAAATTCAAAGATTTGCACGGAATTTGACGTTTCCATCCAGCTCGGATTTGCCCGAGGCTTCCGATCGCAAGGCGTGAGGCGCCCGTGGGCCGCTGCCGGGGCGTCTCAGCTTCGCCGCCGCGCTTCCCGAGCCCGATACGCCGGGTTTGCTGAAGAGAACAAAAAAAGAACTTGCGAAAGAGAACAAAAAGGGTACATTTTCAGGGCGGGTCAGATTGCCCACAAGCTTTCGCCCAGCGCTTCCCGCGTCGAACAAGTCCGTCTGTCGCGGACGTGCTCCGCATAGAAATAGATGAGTAAATTCATAGCCTTGATCGGTATCGGACGATTCCACTCAAGTCGGGTTTGCTCTAAGCGTTGAGTTTCATTCTCGCCTCGTGCCATAAGGACGACATTGATGTCCCAGTCCAGCTTGCGACTCGTGGAAGGCAGCTCCATGGATAAATCGAAAGCCCTTGACGCCGCGCTCTCGCAGATCGAGCGCGCTTTCGGCAAAGGCTCGATCATGCGTCTTGGCAAGAACGACAAGCCGATCGAGATCGAGACGGTTTCGACGGGCTCGCTCGGTCTTGACATCGCGCTGGGCGTCGGCGGGCTGCCGCGGGGCCGCATCGTTGAGATCTACGGCCCGGAATCGTCGGGCAAGACGACGCTGGCGCTGCACACCATCGCCGAGGCCCAGAAGAAGGGCGGTGTCTGCGGGTTCATCGACGCCGAACATGCGCTTGATCCCGTCTATGCCCGCAAGCTCGGCGTGAAGCTCGACGATCTTCTCATCTCGCAGCCCGATACCGGCGAGCAGGCGCTCGAAATCACCGACACGCTGGTGCGTTCGGGCGCCATCGACGTTCTGGTGGTCGATTCGGTCGCGGCCCTGACACCGCGGGCGGAGATCGAGGGCGAGATGGGCGATATGCAGCCCGGCATGCAGGCGCGCCTGATGAGCCAGGCGTTGCGCAAGCTGACGGCCTCCATTTCGCGCTCGAATACCATGGTCATCTTCATCAACCAGATCCGCATGAAGATCGGCGTGATGTATGGCTCGCCCGAGACGACGAGCGGCGGCAATGCCTTGAAGTTCTATGCATCGGTCCGCCTTGATATCCGTCGCATCGGCGCTATCAAGGATCGCGACGAGACCATCGGCAACACCACGCGCGTCAAGGTGGTGAAGAACAAGGTGGCGCCGCCTTTCAAACAGGTCGAGTTCGACATCATGTATGGTGAGGGCGTGTCCAAGGTGGGTGAACTCGTCGATCTTGGTGTCAAGGGCGGCATCGTCGAGAAGTCAGGCGCGTGGTTCTCCTATGACAGCCAACGGCTCGGTCAGGGTCGGGAGAATGCCAAGCAGTTTCTGCGCAACAATCCCGATGTGGCCGACCGGATCGAGATGGCCATCCGGCAGAACTCCGGCGTGCTCGCCGACCGCATTCTTGAAAATGCGGATCCGACGGCAGAAGATCTGGACGAGGGTGCGGCCTGATCTGCCAATTGACTTGAGCGTCATGGCTCGGCGGGCGGAGCTTGGGCGTGCATCGTCAGGGAGGCTGCTGCCGGGGTGTTGCGCGGGGGCCGCTTTTGCGGCGGTTCGCAGGTCACCATGCGAACCAGGCTATCGAGCCTATCGACAGGTTGATGCTGGCGCTCTAGAAACACCGGCTGTTGCCAAGCTCATCGCTTTCCCAGTATGTCCGCTTTTTCGGGCAGGGCTTCGCCCTCGAAAGAATGCCTGGCAGTGAGAAGGCGGCGCGAGGCGTGCCGTCGCTGGTGTGCGGATGTGGACCGAATGAGCGGCGTTAACGAGATCAGATCGAGCTTCCTCGACTATTTTGCCAAGAACGGCCACGAGGTCGTGCCTTCGAGCCCGCTCGTGCCGCGCAACGACCCGACATTGATGTTCACCAATGCGGGCATGGTGCAGTTCAAAAACGTCTTCACAGGCGTGGAGACGCGGCCCTACAAGCGCGCGACCACATCCCAGAAATGCGTCCGTGCCGGCGGCAAGCATAACGACCTCGACAATGTCGGCTATACCGCGCGTCACCACACTTTCTTCGAGATGCTCGGGAATTTTTCCTTCGGCGACTATTTCAAGGCCGACGCGATCGAGCTGGCCTGGAAGCTCGTGACCAAGGAATTCGGCCTGCCGGAGCAGAAGCTCCTGGTGACGGTCTTCTCCGAGGACGACGAGGCCCACGGCCTTTGGAAGAAGATCGCGGGCCTTTCGGACGACAAGATCATCCGTATCCCGACCTCAGACAATTTCTGGCAGATGGGCGATACGGGACCCTGTGGTCCCTGTTCCGAAATCTTCTACGACCACGGTGACCATATTCCGGGCGGTCCTCCCGGCAGCCCCGATGAAGACGGCGACCGCTTCATCGAGATCTGGAATCTGGTGTTCATGCAGTACGAGCAGCTCGCGCCGGGCAACCGCGTGGTGCTGCCGCGGCCCTCGATCGATACCGGCATGGGGCTGGAGCGAATCGCTGCGGTGCTGCAGGGGACGCATGACAACTACGCGACCGACCTCATGCGCGCGCTGGTCGTGGCGGTTGCCAATCTCACCGGCGTCGACCCCGATGGACCGCAGAAGGCGAGCCATCGCGTCATTGCCGACCATCTCAGGGCCTCGGCCTTTCTCGTCGCCGATGGCGTGCTGCCGTCGAACGAGGGGCGCGGCTATGTGTTGCGGCGCATCATGCGCCGCGCCATGCGCCATGCCGAGCTGCTCGGGGCGCGCGAGCCGATTCTCTGGCGGCTGGTGCCGGCGCTCGTGCGCGAGATGGGGCAGGCCTATGGTGAGCTGGTGCGGGCCGAGGCGCTGATCACCGAGACGTTGAAGCTCGAGGAGACTCGCTTCCGGAAGACGCTGGAGCGCGGCCTCACGATCCTCGAGGAGGAGACGCGGGCGCTGCAATCCGGTGACAAGCTGTCGGGCGAGGTCGCTTTCACTCTCTATGACACCTACGGCTTTCCGCTTGATCTGACGCAGGATGCGTTGCGGGCGCGCGATATCGGCGTCGATGTCGATCGCTTCAATGCCGCGATGGAGCGCCAGCGGGAGAAGGCGCGTGCCGGCTGGTCCGGGTCTGGCGAGGCGGCCACCGAGGCGGTCTGGTTCGGCCTGCGGGACCGGCTCGGGGCGACGGAATTCCTCGGCTACGACACGGAGACCGCCGAGGGCGTCATTACCGCTCTGCTGCGCGACGGTGTCGAGGTGTCGGAGCTCGAGCCGGGCCAGGAGGGCTATGTCGTCCTCAACCAGACGCCGTTCTACGGCGAGTCCGGCGGCCAGGTCGGTGATACCGGATTGATCGCCGGCGTCGGTTTGCAGGCCGATGTCCTCGATACGCAGAAGAAGCTGGGTGATCTGTTCGTCCACCGCGTCGTGGTGAAGAGCGGCGCGTTGAAGGTCGGGCTCCCCGTCGAGCTCACGGTCGATCATCGCCGCCGTCTGGCGATCCGCTCGAACCACAGTGCGACCCACCTTCTGCATGAAGCTTTGCGGCGCGTGCTCGGCGATCATATCGCCCAGAAGGGCTCGCTGGTGGCGCCGGACAGGCTGCGTTTCGACTTCAGCCATCCGAAGCCCATCTCGGAGGACGAGCTTTCGGCCGTCGAGACCATGGCCAACGCGGTTCTCCTGGGCAACAGCGAGGTCGTGACGCGCCTCATGGGCGTCGACGACGCGATTGCCTCTGGCGCGCGCGCGTTGTTCGGCGAGAAATATGGCGACGAGGTTCGGGTCGTGTCGATGGGCCGTGCGCCCGGTGGAAACCAGGCCTTCTCGGTCGAACTTTGCGGCGGCACTCACGTCGGCCGTACCGGTGATATCGGACTTGTTACAATCCTCTCCGAGGGAGCGGTGGCCGCCGGCGTGCGTCGCCTCGAGGCGGTGACCGGGGATGCGGCCCGCCGCTATCTCAACGAAGAAGCGCAGCAACTTAAGGCTCTGGCGGGCCTCCTCAAGGTTCCATCGGCCGATGCCTTCGGGCGCCTTGAGGTCCTGTTGGAGGAGCGCCGCAAGCTGGAGCGTGACCTGGCCGATGCACGCAAGCAACTCGCGACTGGGGGTGGCGGCGACGAGGCGACGAAGACCGTGGCCGGCGTCACCTACATGGGGCGTGTCCTCGCCAATACACCGGCCAAGGAACTCAAGGCGATCGTCGATGATGCGAAGAAGCGCATCGGCAGCGGCGTCGTGGCCTTCGTCAGTGTCGCCGAGGACGGCCGCGCGAGCCTGATCGTCGGCGTGACGGCCGACAAGGTCGATACCGTCAACGCGGTGACATTGGTCAAGGCTGGCTCCGCTGTTCTCGGCGGTGCCGGCGGCGGCGGACGGCCGGATCTCGCCCAGGCGGGCGGCCCGGATGGGGCCCGGGCTGAGGACGCGCTGGCGGCGATCGAGGCTGCTATCGCCGGCTAGGGCAAGTCCGTCTGTTACGGATTGGCCTTGCACGGGAATAGATAAGCAAATTCAGCGGCCTGGATGGTATCAGAGGATCTCATCCAGGCCGGATTTGCAGGAGCGCTCGTCCGCAGCGCTGCCGCGTGGGGTATTTCGCTCGCGCCTCACACCGCGCGGGGAACTATGCCGCGCCCACCCTCATCTTCGTCAGGAGAGCGGAGGAGGGGGCGCCGCAAGTTCGCTCAGCGTACGTTGCAAGTCGCTGGTCATGAACGGCTTTTCAAGAAAGCGGTGAAGCGGATCGTTGGGGATGTCGTCGGCGCCTGCGGCGTCGTTGCCGCTGATGAAAATGATCCTCAGTTCCGGCAGGCGTCGGCGGCACTCCGCGGCGAGGAGCGTACCGCGGATGTCCGGCAAGCCGATATCCGTGATGAGGATATCGATCGGCGCGCCGGTTTCCACGAAGGCGATCGCCGATTGCGCGTCGGCAGCCTCCTCGACAGTATGGCCGAGGTCATTGAGCAAGTCGCTTGTCGTGAGGCGCACGAGCGGATGGTCCTCTACGAGAAGGATGCGCAGGGCCTCTGTATCGTTCAACGATATGTCACTGCCCATCTGGAGCATCGCGCTTCGTCCTTGCCTTGCGCATCGCATCCTCCGGTACCTCCCAGCATGTGACCATACTTTCCCCGGCCGGTGTCCTTTAGGATCCGATGGGGCTGGATAAGGCGTCTAGAGCAAGTCCGTCTTTTGCGGACTTGCTCCGCTCAAAAATTAACGAGCAAATTCAAATGTTTAGATGGCATCAGACGATTCCATCTCAGTCGGATTTGCTCTAGTCAGTCAGGCTGCGCTCGAGACCGCGTCTCGCCGTTCAAAGCCGATCGTTCCAATCCTGGTGGGGACGCAAATTGCCCTGTTTGCTTGTCCGCTTGCTGTTCCGATGCCGTCGTCGCCGGTGCGGGCTGCCTTTTTGGTCGGATTCGTCCCACCGCTTGCGCCGACCCGCGATTGCGATGTCCTCACAGCTGAACCAGCTTACGCAAGGGCATCCATCCACGGGGCGTCTCCAGTGTCCCGCGTAAGGCACTATACAGCCATATCATCGCCACGCCTATGCTTCGCGTGGCGCTATGGGCGGGCGGCGGTCTTGCGATCGAACAGGGGAGTGAAGCTCGCCGGCAGGAGGCTCATCCGGCCTGGATCGACAGCGCGGATGCCCGCCAAGTCGGATTGCGCGTCGCTTCTATCGGAATGCAGATCCGCAACCGACGGACTTGCCCGGAGCATTTCGAGCGACGTGGACACCGGTTCGCGTGAAGACAATGCGTCGAAACAAAGACCTCGAGCATTTCCGGTGAACCGGACTTCGCCGGAAATGCTCCAGGACCAGTCGACATTCAAGAATTGCCCAAGAGATACCATTGTCATCACCGGGCTTGTCCCCGAAGTCGGGTGCACCCGATTTCGGTATTGATCAGGAACTCGGCAACAGCCGAGTTTCGCCGATGCCGACCGGAAAGGCGCCTCGGTTCATCGGGATGGCCGGGACAAGCCCGGCCATGACAGCTGAAAGCTGAATGTCGATTGCTTCAGGGTTCGCGCAGGTCTTGCCGGCACAAAAAAGCCGCCGGGCTTCCGGGCCCGACGGCTCATCGTCATGCGAGGCGCTCGCGATCGGAAGGCTGGATCAGGCGGCCATCGCCTTCTGCAGGTTCTCGTCGATCTTGTCGAGGAAGCCCGTGGTGGAGAGCCACGTCTGGTCGGCGCCGACGAGGAGGGCGAGGTCCTTGGTCATGTAGCCGGACTCGACGGTGTCGACGCAGACCTTTTCCAGCGTTTCGGCGAAGCGCTTGAGGTCGGCATTGTCATCGAGCTTGGCGCGGTGCATGAGGCCGCGGGTCCAGGCGAAGATCGAGGCCATGGAGTTCGTCGAGGTCTCCTTGCCCTTCTGGTGCTCGCGGTAGTGGCGCGTCACCGTGCCGTGGGCGGCTTCCGCCTCCACCGTCTGGCCATCCGGGGTCATCAGGACGGAGGTCATCAGCCCGAGCGAGCCGAAGCCCTGGGCGGCCGTGTCGGATTGCACGTCGCCGTCGTAGTTCTTGCAGGCCCAGACATAACCGCCCGACCACTTCAGGCAGGAGGCAACCATGTCGTCGATCAGGCGGTGCTCATAGGTCAGTCCGAGCGTGTCGAACTGCGCCTTGAACTCGGCGTCGAAGATCTCCTGGAAGAGGTCCTTGAAGCGGCCGTCATAGGCCTTGAGAATGGTGTTCTTCGTGGAGAGATAGACCGGATACTTGCGCGCGAGGCCGTAGTTGAAGGAGGCGCGGGCGAAGTCGCGGATCGAGTCGTCGAGATTGTACATCGACATCGCGACGCCGGAGCCGGGGAAGTTGAAGACCTCCTTCTCGATGACCGTGCCGTCCTCGCCCTCGAACTTGATGGTCAGACGGCCCTTGCCGGGCACCCTGAAGTCCGTCGCGCGATACTGGTCGCCATAGGCATGGCGGCCGATGACGAAGGGCTGGGTCCAGCCCGGTACGAGGCGCGGCACGTTCTTGCAGATGATCGGCTCGCGGAAGATGACGCCGCCGAGGATGTTGCGGATGGTGCCGTTCGGCGACTTCCACATGTCCTTGAGGTTGAACTCCTTCACGCGGGCCTCGTCCGGCGTGATGGTGGCGCATTTCACACCGACGCCATAGCGCTTGATGGCCTCGGCCGCCTCGACGGTGACCTTGTCGCCGGTGGCGTCGCGGTGTTCGATTCCGAGATCGTAATATTTCAGATCAATGTCGAGATAGGGGTGGATCAGCTTGTCTTTGATAAGCTGCCAGATGATCCGGGTCATTTCGTCGCCGTCGAGTTCGACGACCGGGTTCGCCACCTTGATCTTAGCCATTGATTGTCCCCTGCACGCTGGGAAAAGGAATTGGGTCTCGGTGTACAGATGCGCACGCCGATGTTCCGCTGCTTCTACAGCGCCATTCGCCGCGGGGGAAGGCTTCAACCACAAACAGTTGGCCGAAAGATTGTCGTCAATTCGTGCAGCCTGGTCGGTCGGTCAGTCGACCAGATAGGCGCTGTGCTCTCCGGATGTCGTCGTCATGGGCTTGTTGCCGCCGTCGAGACGCCAGACGCCCTCGTTCAGAATCAGGGTGTTCACCACGAGCGCGGCGGCGTCGCTGGCACCGGTCATCGCGTTGACCGTCAAGTCCCGGCTCGGCAGATAGACGAGGCCGCGCAGGGATTGCCCCAATCCGGCGTTGATGACCAAGCTCGACCGCGGCAGGCCCGGCGGTTCCGACATGAGGATATCGGCGAAGGCGCCGCTGGTGGGCGCCGAGAGCTCGATCCTGACCGCGTTGTTCGCCTGCAGCGTCGAGGCATTGTCCGGAAAGTGGAGGGACACCTCCTCGCCACGCAGCACAGCGCCGGCGTTCAACATCATCTGGCCGCGGATGACATAAATGCCGGGCAACAGGGTGATCACGGGGCTGCCGTGGAAGACGAGGTCGCCGCAATAGGTCCCCGGACTGAGCGTGACGGCAGCTGCGGTGTAGGGCGGGGGATAGGAAACCGTGCAACTGAGGGAGGGCGTTGGCAGCGTGCCCCTGAAGGGGTCGTCGATGGCGTTGCAACCGGTCTCAGGCGGCCTCGCACCGCCGTTGACCAGGGCATCCTGACCGCTCACGCAGATGCGCCGGACGTCGAGGATCGTGAGCGCATTGATGGTGGCGGCGGGAGAGCCCGTCGCGCGCACATGGATCTCACAGTCGCTCGCCAGGACCTCGGCGCCGCTGTTGACGAGCAACCCTGGCGAGGCGCTTCGATCCAGCGTCAGAATGCACACGCGGTTCTGGTCGCGCCTCAGGGCGGCGGTTGCGTGCGTTTCCACGCGCAGGCTGTCGACGCCGATGAGGGCCGTCACCGTGGTCGCCATATCGGTCGAGACCAGGCCGGTCAGGCTTCCATTGGTATTCTCGCGAAAGTCCAGGTCGACGAGGAGCGATGGTTCCCGAACATTGAGGGCGAATACGGCCCGTGCTTTATCGACCTGGTGGCCGGCCTCCTGGGTGACGCCGGCCAGCACAGCCGCGTCGAGCGCGCTTCGCAGGCGGGTTTGCATCGATTGCGCCCGGGCATAGTCGATGGCCACGCCGGTGGCGCCGATCATCGGGATGCTCAGGAGCGCAAACAGGATCGCGACATTGCCGGTCCGGCTGCGCAGGAGGGCGCAGAGGGAGCGACAGAGCCCGCCACGCCAACGCCTGCAAGGGGAAGATCCGAGCGGGGACATCGCCGTTATCCGCTAACCGCTATGGCTGTATCGAATTCGCAATACACCTATAGGATGCTGGAATTCCCTTGCCGACTGGTGAAGAGACCGGAGAGCGCCTGGTCCCAAAGTGGAGCAGGGTGAAGAGGGCCTCGGTCGTGGTCGCGACGCGCGGTACTGCATCGTCGATATCGTCGATGGGGATCGCGCCTGAGCCGAGGGCGCTGCGTCGGGAATTGCCGAGCTGTCGGTTCCCTCGGCGGGCCGACATGTTCTATATGCCTTCTCCGAGAGACCCTCGATACACGCAGCTTGGAATCGGCGCCCGGAGAAAGAATGGCTGGCACGGATCGCTCGAAGGCAATGATCAGCGGCGGACCGGCGATCATTCTCGTCGCGCCGCAGCTCGGGGAAAATATCGGCATGGCTGCCCGGGCCATGGCGAATTTCGGCCTGTCGGACCTTCGGCTGGTGGCGCCGCGCGACGCCTTCCCCAATGCGCAGGCGGAAGCCGCCGCGGCTGGCGCGGTGCACATTCTCAATGCGGCGCGGGTGTATCCCGACGTGCCGGCGGCCATCGCCGACCTCAACTTTGTTTTGGCGACGACCGCGCGCGAGCGCGGCCAGATGAAGCAAATCCTCGGGGCCGATGAGGCCATGGCCGACGTCGCGCGGCGCAGCGCGCTTGGGGAAGGCGTCGGCATTCTCTTCGGCCGCGAGCGATCCGGGCTCGAGAATGATGCCATCGCGCTTGCCGACGCGGTCGTGACCTTCCCGGTGAATCCCGCCTTCGCCTCGCTCAATCTCGCCCAGGCCGTCCTGCTCCTGGGCTATGAGTGGATGAAGATGAACGGCACCGCGCTTCTTTTTGCGACGCCGGAGCGCTCGCCGCCCCCGACCCGTGAAGGTCTCCTGTCGTTTTTCGACTATCTCGAAGGTGAACTGGACAGCTGCGGCTTCTTCGTGCCGGCGCCCAAGAAGCCCGGGATGATCCGCAACCTGCGCAACATCTTTCACCGGATGAAGATGACCGAGCAGGATCTGCGCACCCTGCGCGGCGCCGTCGTCGCACTGGTCAATGGCCGGCGCGGGGGGCGCAACGCGCCTCACCCAGGCCGGCATGCCGGGGCCGCGATGCCTCCGGCCGCGGATCCGCAGGCCGGGCCGGACGACGCATCATCATAATTTCCCGTCCCGTGCGGAATTCCGACGCAATTTCAAGGCTTCGGTAACGGACATCGCGCGATATGCTGGAATCTGGTCATCAATGGGTGTGATCGAGGATAGGCCCTGATGCGTATCGATCGTCCCGCGGACGCGGCCTTTCGGCCGGCCGTCATGCCGCTGCGGCCGCCAAAGGTGCTGGTCTTCGATTCCGGGCTCGGCGGCCTGACCGTGTTCGCCGAATTGCGCAAAGCGCGGCCCGACGCGCATTTCGTCTATGCCGCCGATGATGCGGGTTTTCCCTATGGACGTCTGGGCGAGAGCGATCTCATCGCGCGGGTCGATCGGGTCATGGACCGGCTGATCGCGCAGCATGAGCCCGACATCGTGGTGATTGCCTGCAATACCGCTTCGACGCTGGTGCTGCCCGGTCTGCGTGCCCGCTACAGCCTGCCCTTCGTCGGCACCGTGCCCGCGATCAAGCCGGCTGCGGCGACGAGCGCAAGCAAGCGCATCAGCGTGCTGGCGACGGCCGGCACCGTGAAGCGCGACTATACGCAGGGGCTCATTGCGAGTTTTGCCGCCGATTGCACGGTCACCCTCGTGGGCGCGCCGGGGCTCGCCGGGCTTGCCGAGGACGCCCTGACGGGTCAGCCCGTCGGCGACGTCGCTATTGCAGCGGAGATCGCGCCGGCCTTCGTCGTGGATGAGGGCGCGCGCACGGATGTCGTCGTACTCGCCTGCACGCATTATCCCCTGCTGCAGGCCGAGCTCGAGCGGCTCGCGCCCTGGCCCGTCACATGGATCGATTCGGCGCCGGCGATCGCCCGCCGCGCGGTCCAGCTCCTTCTGGAGCAGGGCTTCGCACCCCATCTTGGCGAGACCGGTGCGTCACCTCCCGCCAAAGCGGTCTTCACGGGCGGCGCGATCGTCACCGACCGGCTCCGCGCTGCGCTTGCCGCGCGGGGGCTGCCGGATATCGTCGTCGATGCCATGCCGCTCGCCGGGAGCGAGCCGGCCGTTGCCGTGGCCCTGGCTGCGTCACGCGCCTGACGTCTGCGCGTGCTTGACTTCGCCCGCCGATCGCCATAGAGAACCTCAGCTCGCGCGGGCTTCCCAGCCCGCGTGTTGCTTTTTTGCGCACCCGTGATCCGGCCCGCCGGATCTGTCGTTGTCCATCCCGGTCGGATGGGTGAAGAGGAGGGCGCGTTCCTCAACCAGCTCGTTGTCGAGAGGACACGCGATGTCGAAGAGAATTGCGGCGAAGCACAAGATTGATCGCCGTCTTGGCCAGAACATCTGGGGCCGTCCGAAGAGCCCCGTGAATCGCCGCGAATACGGCCCCGGCCAGCATGGCCAGCGCCGCAAGGGCAAGCTTTCGGATTATGGCACGCAGCTGCGCGCCAAGCAGAAGCTCAAGGGTTACTACGGCTCGATCTCCGAGAAGCAGTTCCGCCGCTACTACCAGGAGGCTATCCGCCTCAAGGGTGACTCCGGCGAGAACCTCATCGGTCTGCTCGAGCGCCGTCTGGACGCGGTGGTCTATCGTGCCAAATTAGTGCCGACGGTGTTCGCCGCCCGCCAGTTCGTCAACCATGGCCATGTGAAGGTCAATGGCCGTCGCGTCAACATCCCGAGCTACCTCGTGAAGGCCGGCGATGTGATCGAGGTCAAGGAAGCCTCCAAGCAGCTCGTCATCGTGCTGGAGAGCGTGGGCCTCGCCGAGCGTGATGTGCCGGATTATGTCGAGGCAGACCATTCCAAGATGGTCGCGAAGTTCGTGCGCGTGCCGACCCTGTCGGACGTGCCGTATCCCGTGCAGATGGAACCGAACCTGATCATCGAATTCTATTCGCGCTGATCAACGGTTCTGCCGTTTCGAGAAAGCCGCCTTCGGGCGGCTTTTTTATTGGGTCTCTCGCGCAGTCAGGATTCGCGACAGAAGGGGAGCGGTCGCTCTTTCAGGGCTTGTCCCGGCGGGGATTATCCATATAGTTGTATCATGCAACTATAGGGATCCCGCATGACTGCCCTTCCATCTGTCGTCGACCCTGTCCGGATCGCCTCGCGCCGGATTGTCCGCGCGCTTGGTTTCATGGGCGGTCCTTTCGCGGGCACGGACCTTTCGCCGTCCGCCGTGCATGCGCTGATTGAAATCGAGGCGTGCGAGGGCCTGACGGCGAATGACCTTGGCGCACGTCTGCGCCTTGAGAAATCGAGCGTCAGCCGGATGTTGCGCAAGCTTGTCCTGTCGGGAGACGTGACGGAGACGGCCGAGGAAACGGACGGTAGGCGCAAGCGTCTGTCATTGAGCGCCGCGGGACGAGAGCGCGTCGCGGCGATCCACGATTTCGCCCGCTCTCAGATCGTGGATGCGCTCGCGCGACTTCAACCCGGACAGGACCGGATCGTGCTCGACGGCCTTCGCCTCTATGCCGCGGCGCTGTCGGACGGCGTTACCGGGCGCCCGTCCGGCTCGTCACATATCGACATCGCGTCCGGCTACCGCACGGGACTGATCGCGCGCATCACACAGATGCATGCGCTCTATTATGCGCGCACGTCGGGCTTTGGCCGAAGGTTCGAATCCGTTGTGGCCGGCGGCCTCGCCGCATTCTGCGACCGCCTGGAGAATCCGGTGAACGCGATCTGGGTGGCGATGCGCGCGGGCGAGATCGTGGGTTCGGTCGCCATCGATGGCGAGGACATGGCACAGGGACCCGGACCAGGGATCGCGCATCTGCGCTGGTTCATCGTCGACGATTCTGTGCGCGGCGGCGGTGTCGGGAGGAGGCTCATTGCGTCCGCGCTGGCTTTTGCCGACGACGCGGGCTTTGCCGAGACGCATCTATGGACCTTTGCGGGTCTCACTGCTGCCCGCCACCTCTACGAGGCGAACGGCTTTGACTGCGTCGAGGAACGCCGCGGCGCCCAATGGGGGAAGGAGGTTCTGGAACAGCGGTTCGTCCGCAAGAGGCCTTGATTTTCGGGCACGCGGCACGCGCTGCAGGTGTTCAGTGCCGCCACGCGTCGGGTGATTCGCCGAGATCAACTCATAAGTTCGTATATTTCATGGATATCAGAGGGTTTTTTCACATCCTATGATTGTTCCATATCAAAAGTACATCTTATGCGTATAAAGACCATGCCCTTGATGAGCCACTGCACAACTTTTATGCGCGCGTGCTCATGGGAGGATGGACAGATTATCACGGCCGTCGCTTAGCTTTTGCATGCCGGTGGGGATCCGGCGGTTTATGAGGGACTACTCATGAAAAAGGCAGCGGCTGAGTTCGTCGGAACATTCGCTCTTGTTTTTTTCGGCTGCGGCGCGGCAGTTATTGCGGGGATGGGGACCGGGCCGACGGCGATTGATGTGTTGGGCATTGCGACGGCGTTCGGTCTGTCGATCGTGGCCATGGCCTATGGTATCGGGCCGATATCCGGGTGTCATATCAACCCGGCGGTCAGTCTCGGCGTCTTCGTTGCCGGGCGCATGTCGGCCGGAGACCTGATCGTGTACTGGATCGCGCAGGTCCTGGGGGCGCTTGTCGCCGCCGTGGTGCTCTATCTCATCCTGTCCGGCAAGGCGTCCGGCTGGAATGGCGGTCTCGGCCAAAACGGCTGGGGCGCTGGCCATTTCGGTGAGTATAATCTGACCTCCGCCTTGATCTTCGAGGTGGTTGCGACCTTTCTGTTTCTGGTGTGCATTCTCGGCGTCACGCAATCCGGCGCTCCCTCCCAGTTCGCCGGCCTTGCCATCGGCTTCACCCTGGTCGCCGTCCATCTCGTCGGCATCAATATCACCGGAACCTCGGTCAATCCGGCCCGCTCGCTTGGCCCTGCCATCGTTGGCGCGGGAACCAATCCGGGGGCACTCGGGCAGGTGTGGCTGTTCATTGTGGCGCCGCTGATCGGTGCGGCTATCGCCGGCGTTCTCTTCAAGGTCGGCAGCCTGCTTTCGGCCGACAACAGCTAGAGCATTTTCGCGTTTCTCCGAATCGCGAAAATGCTCCATGTCTTTGTTTTAGCGCATTTTCTTCACGCGAACCGGTGTCCACTTCGCTCGAAAATGCTCTAGAGTCCGCTGTGTTTTGAAGGGGGCACGTTGTCATTCCGGGCTCGGGCCTGTCGGCCCGTCCCGGAATGACACGGTGGCTCCGTATAAATCAGCATGCTCTAAAGAACCTTCAGCCCGATGATCCCGGCCACGATCATCGCGATGGCACCGAGGCGCGCCACGGTGGCGGGATCGCCGAACAGCACGATTCCAAGAATGGCGGTGCCGACGGTGCCGATGCCGGTCCAGACGGCATAGCCGGTCCCGACGGGCAGCGTTTTGAGCGCGAGCCCCAGCAGGATCACGCTGATGACCATGGATGCGGCGGTGAACACTGTCGGCCAAAGACGCGTGAAGCCGTCGGTATATTTGAGACCGATCGCCCAGCCCACCTCGAAGAGGCCGGCGATGAAGAGATAGACCCATGCTATGACCGGGGACGACATGATGGGATGCTCCGTCAGAGGCAGGGCCGTCCCCACCGGTTTCGGATGAACCTGCCGGGTCGTCCCGGCAAGGGCGAGAACGAAATCCGGCTTGGATGGAATCGTCTGATACCATCCAAAGGCGATGAATTTGCCCGTCTATCCCTCACGCGGAGCAAGTCCGCGGACGACGGACCTGCTCTGGGCCCCCGATCAACGCAAGCCGCCTGAATGCGGTCAGCCGAGCTGCTTGAGGAAGCCGGCGAAACGCATCAAGCCTTCCGGCCAGGGGCCATGGCCTGATTCCGCGTTGATATGGCCGCTGTCGCCCGCGTCAGCGAGCTCCGCGCCCCAAGCGCGCGCATAGGCCTCGGCCTCCGCGAAGCTCGCATAGGGATCCGTCCGGCTCGCCACCAGCAGCGCGGGGAAGGGCAGCGCGATGTCCGGCACGTCGGCAAAATCCGCCGCGCAAGCATTCAGATCCCGCAAGACACGGCGGCTTGGCGGCGAGACGAGAAAGGCGCCCTTGACCACACCCGCCGGCAGATGCGGAGCGGCATGGGCCACCGCCGCGACGCCCGCGCTATGGGCGACGAGCACGACCGGCCGCGTCGCACCAGCGACCCGTTCCACCAATCGCTCCCGCCAGGGCGAGAGCGCGAGCCGGGACCAATCGTCCTGCTCCACCCGCGCGCCGGTCGACAGTTTCTCCTCCCACCGGGTCTGCCAGTGATCCGGCCCGGAGCCGTCGAGGCCCGGCACGAACAGGATATCGAGATCGGCGGCGCGCATGGGGATCCCTCAGCTTCGGCCGAAGACGCGGTTGAAGATCGTATCGACGTGCTTGAGGTGATAGGTGAGGTCGAAGCAGGCCTCGAGTTCGGATTCCGGAATCCGTTGAATCACTTCGGGGTCGTTCTTCAACAAGGTCAGGAAGTCGCCTTCGCCGCGCCAGACAGGCATGGCGTTGCGCTGTACGAGGCGATAGGCGTCCTCCCGGCTCACGCCCTTCTGGGTCAGCGCCAGCATCACGCGCTGGGAATGCACGAGCCCGCCGAGCCGGTCGAGGTTCTTCTGCATGTTTTCGGGATAGACGACGAGCTTGTCGATGACGCCGGCGAGCCGCGCCAGCGCGAAGTCGAGGGTGACGGTCGCATCCGGCCCGATCATCCGCTCGACCGAGGAATGGGAGATGTCGCGCTCGTGCCAGAGCGCCACGTTCTCCATGGCCGGCAGGGCATAGCTGCGCACCATCCGGGCGAGGCCGGTGAGATTTTCCGTCAGCACCGGGTTGCGCTTGTGGGGCATCGCGGAGGAGCCCTTCTGGCCTGCCGAGAAGAACTCCTCGGCCTCGTAGACTTCCGAGCGCTGGAGGTGGCGGATCTCGGTGGCCAGCCGCTCGATCGAGGAGGCGATCACGCCGAGTGTCGCGAAGAACATCGCATGGCGATCACGCGGGATGACCTGGGTCGAGACCGGCTCGACCGAAAGCCCCATTTTCTCGGCCACATAGGCCTCGATGCGCGGGTCGATATTGGCGAAGGTGCCGACGGCGCCGGAGATCGCGCAGGTCGCGACTTCCTCGCGGGCTGCCACCAGGCGGTCGCGGTTGCGCTTGAACTCGGCATAGGCCTGGGCGAGCTTCAGGCCGAAGGTGACGGGCTCGGCGTGGATGCCGTGCGAGCGGCCGATGGTCGGCGTCATCTTGTATTCGAAGGCGCGCCGCTCCAGCGCCGCGAGCAATGTGTCGATATCCTTGAGGAGGATGTCGCTCGCCTTGACGAGCTGCACGTTGAAGCAGGTGTCGAGCACGTCCGAGGACGTCATGCCCTGGTGCACGAAGCGCGCTTCCGGCCCGACGATCTCGGAGAGATGGGTGAGGAAGGCGATGACGTCGTGCTTGACCTCGCGCTCGATGGCGTCGATGCGCGCGACGTCGAAGGTGGCGGTGGAGCCTTTCTCCCAGACCTTGTCAGCCGCCTCCCTGGGCACCACGCCGAGATCCGCCAGCGCCGTCGTGGCATGAGCCTCGATCTCGAACCAGATGCGAAACTTCGTTTCGGGCGACCAGATGGCAACCATCTCGGGGCGGGAGTAGCGGGGGATCATCACCTATTCCTCAGTTGAACAAGGCTGCTGCACGTTAGCCGCGGCGGCCTGGCTTATGAAACCTTATAGGGCCGCGCGGGCCTCACGCCCATTCGCCGCGCGCGGTCTCGGCCGCCTTGCGAATGGCCGCGATATGGCCGGCATAATGGGGGGCGCCGTCCTTGAAGACCGCCGAGCCGGCGACGAGCACGTCGGCACCCGCTGCGGCGACGAGCGGGGCCGTCTCGGCGGTCATGCCGCCGTCGACCTCGATATGGATGCTGCGGCCCGCCGTCATGGCGCGGATCGCGGCGACCTTCTCCACGGCGGAGGGAATGAAGCTCTGCCCGCCGAAGCCCGGATTGACGCTCATCACCAGCACGAGATCGACGAGATCAAGCACATGGGCGACGGCGACAGGCGGTGTCGCGGGATTGAGCGCGACGCCGGCCTTCTTGCCCAGCGCGCGGATCGTCTGCAGCGAGCGATGGAGATGCGGGCCTGCCTCTGCATGAACGGTGATCAGGTCGGCGCCGGCCTTGGCGAAGGCCTCGAGATAGGGGTCGACCGGCGCGATCATCAGATGCACGTCGAGCGTTTTCGTGGTGAGCGGGCGGATGGCGCGCACGACCTCGGGGCCGAAGCTGATATTCGGCACGAAATGGCCGTCCATCACATCCACATGGATCCAGTCGGCGCCGGCCGCGTCGATAGCACGCACCTCTTCGCCGAAGCGGGCGAAATCGGCGGCGAGGATCGAAGGGGCGATGGTTATGGGGCGATTCATCGATAGGGTTGCCGTTGCTGCCAAGAGGACCGGTTGGGATGTGCGAGATCGGCAGGTAGCATGCCCGCCGCAGAGCGGCAAATCACAGGCGTCGATCAAGCCTCAAGGAGGTGGTGTTTCGGCGCTGAAAAAGCTATGCAGGCGCGTCATTATACAGCGCGGTTATCGAGGGTTTCCATGCAATCTGACGTCGTGGTGCTTGGCGCGGGCATCGTTGGTATTTCCGTCGCTCTTCATCTCCAGAAGCGTGGTCGTTCCGTCGTGCTCCTCGATCGCCGCGGCCCGGCACAGGAGACCTCCTTCGGCAATGCCGGACTGGTGCAGAGCGAGGGGGTTTATCCCTACGGCTTCCCCCATGATTTCGGTGCGTTGCTCCGCTACGGCCTCAATCGCACGATCGATGCGCATTACCATCCCTCGGCACTGCTCGATCTCGCGCCCTTCCTCTGGAAATACTGGCATCATTCCCGCCCGGCCCGCCATGCGGCCATCGCCAAGAAATATGCCACGCTGATCGCCCATTGCGTGAGCGAGCACGACGCATTGGCGCGCGAGGCGAATGCCACGCACTACTTCAAGCGCGAGGGCTGGTTCAAGGTCTTCCGCACGCCGCAGCAGCGTGATCTCAGGCTCGCCGAGGCGGAGCGCTGGCATCGGGAGTTCGGGCTCGCCTATCGCGCGCTCGATCTGCCGACGCTGGAGGCGGAGGAGCCGCATCTCGCGCCGGTCCTGATCGGCGGGTTGCACTGGACCGAGCCCACGACGATCAACGACCCGCACGGGCTGGCTGTTGCCTATTTCGACCATTTCGCGGCACTCGGCGGCCGCTATGTCCAGGGGAATGCCGCGACCTTGGAGAATGTGGGCCAGGGCTGGCGTGTCGTGACGCCCGAGGGGCCGCTGACGGCCGGTGCGGCGGTCGTGGCACTCGGACCCTGGGCGGACATGGTGACGAAGCCGCTCGGCTACCGGCTGCCGCTCGCGGTGAAGCGCGGCTATCACATGCATTACCGGCCGGCGGGGGACGCGAAGCTCAACCATCCCGTGCTCGACACCGAGCGCGGCTACTTCCTCGTGCCCATGGCCCGCGGCATCCGCCTGACCACGGGCGCTGAATTCGCGCGCCGTGACGGCATGAAGACGCCGGTGCAGCTCGCGCGTGCCGAGCCGATCGCGCGGGAGTTTTTCCCGCTGGCTGAGCGGCTCGACAACGAGCCCTGGATGGGCGCGCGCCCTTGCACGCCGGACATGATGCCGATCATCGGCAAGGCGCCGCGCCATCCTAATCTCTGGTTCTCGTTCGGCCACGCCCATCATGGGCTGACGCTCGGCCCGGTGACGGGCCGGCTGGTCGCGGAGATGATCACGGGCGAGACGCCCTTCGTCGATCCGACGCCTTTCCGGGTCGATCGGTTCTGAGAGGCGGGAGGGGGCGCCAGCGATAGGCGTTTGCGCCTACGGCGTGGTGACAGGGCTCCCGCCTCTCCCCGGCGGGGAGAGGTCGCTCGCGTAGCGAGCGGGTGAGGGGGCACGTGCTTTGCAGTTTCGGTCGTAACCCTCACCCTGTCCCTCTCCCGAACGGGAGAGGGGACGCTACCGATCGGCGTTTGCGGCTCCAACCTATGGGTGAGGCTCCCACCTCTCCCAAGCCAAGCTGGCTGTTGCCAACTTGGCATTCTGGTAGAGCCCAACACGGCAACTGCCGTGCTGGGTGGAGAGGGGACGAAAGTGATCGGCCCTCGCGCCACTGCTCGCCGGCTCAGGAGCTCCGGCCGAACTTGTCCCGCCAGGCCGGCAGGGATTCCGGGAAGGGCAGGGCGGTTGCCTCGTAGACGCCGCGGGCAATCGCGCGGGCCAGGCAATCGGCGGCGGTGGCACCGATCTCGATGATGTCGTTGTAGCGGTCGACCAGCGGTTTGCGGCCCGTGGCCGCCGCGAAGACGGTGTCGCCGTCGAAGAGCGCATGCGACAGCCGCAGCCCCTTGGCGAGGCCGGTCTGGGCGGCCATGGCGAGGCGCTTGGCCATCGCCTTGTCGAGGATGGCATCGGTCGCCACGATGGCGATGGTGGTGGCCGGCTGCGGGCCGCCTTTCCAGTGCATCGGCCGCATCTCCGGGCGCACATGGGATGGCAGGCCGAGGCCGCCGAACTCGGCCTCCACCTCATAGCCCGCGGCCCAGAAATGCGGGCCGCTGTCGATGACCGCGGAGCCGATGGCATTGACGACCACCATGGCCCCCACGGTGAAGCCATTGGCCGTGACGGCGCTGGCCGAACCGAGGCCGCCCTTGAGATTGACCGTGGTCGCGCCATAGCCCCCGCCGACGGTTCCGAGCGCGAAGTCTTCGGATATGGCTTCGCAGGCCGCATAGCCCAGCTCGCGATACGGCGGGTAGCGGCCCCAGTCCTTGTCGCCGCCGTTCAAAAGGTCGAAGCAGATCGCCTGCGGGACGAGCGGCACGCGTACGGAGCCGACGAGAAAGCCGCGCTCATGCGCGCGCAGCCAGGCCTGGACGCCGCCGGCCGCATCGAGGCCGAAGCCGGACCCGCCGGACAGGACGATGGCGTCGACCCCTTCGGCAACCGTGTCGGGCTCGAGGCAGCCGGTGTCGCGGGCCGCGGGGCCGCCGCCGACGGCGACCCAGGAGGCGGTGGTCGGGCCGTCGAAGAGCGCGACCGTGACGCCGGAGGCGAGCGCCTCGTTGTGGGCGTTGCCGACGCGGATGCCCGCGACGTCGGTGATGAGGTTGCGACGGTCGCTCATTGGGGTCCCCCGGTGATGCTGTTGCGGCGCGAACTGCGCGCACACTGCCCGAAATGCGGCGTCGGTTTCAATAGACGTCCCCCGCCTTCGGGGTGCATCGCTCACATTCGTGCAATGTGGCGCTATGCACCCTTCCGCCACTGAGGGGCGCTCGCTAGAACTGCCGCCATGACCCATGTGTCCTTCTCTGCTGCCGCGCTTGCCGGGTTGCTGAGCTTCCTCAGTCCCTGCGTGCTGCCGCTCGTCCCGCCCTATCTCACCTATCTCGCCGGAACGACCATCGACGAACTCGGGGCGGGCGCCGCGCCGAAGGTCACGCGGCGGGTCCTGGTCACCGCGCTGCTGTTCGTGCTCGGCTTCTCCACGGTCTTCGTGCTGCTCGGCGCGACCGCCTCGGCGCTCGGCCAGGTCTTCCGTCAATACGTGCATATCCTCGGCACGCTCGCGGGCGCGGCGATCATCATCATGGGCCTGCATTTCCTGGGTGTTTTCCGCCTCGCCTTCCTCTATCGCGAGGCGCGCGTGACCGTGCGGAAGCCGGCCGGCCTCGGCGGCGCCTATGTGATGGGCCTTGCCTTCGCACTCGGCTGGACGCCCTGCATCGGGCCGATTCTCGCGGCGATTCTCGCGGTGGCCGGCTCGGAGGATTCCGCCGGCCAGGGCGCATTGCTGCTCGCCATCTATTCGGCCGGCCTCGGCATCCCGTTCCTCATCGCGGCCTTTGCGATGCCGCCGTTCATCGCCTTCCTGAAGCGCATGCGCACGCGTCTCGCGCTCGTCGAAAAGGCGATGGGGGCGCTCCTCGTCGTCACCGGCATCGCCTTTCTCACCGGCAGCATCACCAACATGTCCTTCTGGCTGCTGGAGACGTTTCCGGCGCTCGGGCAACTCGGCTAGGGCGCGTTTCGATCTGATCGCATCAGATCGACGCTCTAACCTCTTTTATTTCAAGTATAATCTTATCGATCCTCGTTTCACTCCGGGCGGATTATGCTCTAAGCCGCCGTCGTCCTGAAGGGCATGTGGCCGACTCCCACGAAGCCATCGCGCCCGACATGACCGGGGTTGCTCCATCGGGGCCGCACCATGTACCTGTCAAACATGCCTCTGGAGCGGGAGCCGGGATCATGGACAATGCCGCAGCGATCACGACCATAGCGCAGACGCTCGAAGACAAGCCGGACGTTCTGGCGCTTTATCTGGGCGGCAGCTTCGGCGTAGGCCTCGAGGATGCCTACAGCGATCTCGATTTCGTCGCCGTAACCACAGACGGCCCGACCGACGCATTCGCCAGCCTCTGGCATGATGCCGTCAGCCGGACGGGTGAAATCGTTCTCTGGTGGGACCGGCAGGCCAAGCCGATGCTGATCAACGCCGTCACCGCCGAATGGCTGCGCGTCGACGTCCAGATCGCGACGCCTGCGCAGACGGCGGCGCTGTCCCGCAACAGCTTGAAAGTGCTGTTCGATCACCAGGGCATCTACGAAAGACTGCCGCATTCGTCGGGACCACGTGGTTCGGAGCCGAAACGCTTGAAGTGGCAGTTCGAAGAGTTCATCCGGATCCTGGGGCTGCTTCCGCTTGCGCTGGGGCGGGCGGAATATATCAATTCCGTCACGGGCGCCTTTCACCTTCGCAATCTGCTGATTGATCTCCTGATCGAGGAGACTGACGCGCCCAACAGGGGCGGCGCGCTGCATCTGAACAGGCTGATCACGGCCGAGCAGAAGGATCTTCTGGCAGCGCTGCCTGCGCTGACCCCGCGCCGCGAGGCGATCATACCGGCCTATCTCGCCTATGCGGCCGCCTATTTGCCCCGGGCACGCGCGCTTGCAGTGGCGCGCGGCATCGCCTGGCCGGAGCGCTTCGAGCAGGCGACATGGGCGCGCCTCAAAAAGGAACTGGCGATCGAGCCGCAGTCGCTGAACGCCTAAAGCCCGCTGCAACGAAAAAGCCCGCCCCAGTCACCTGAGGCGGGCGCCCAAATGGGCAAGATCCCGAAAGATCAGTTGGTCAGTTCGTTGCCGGCGTAGCCGATCTTGCCGTCAGCGTCCTTTTTCCAGACATACATGACATAGTCCGGACGGGTGATATCACCCTTCTTGTCGAAGGAGAGATCGCCGAGAACGGTCTTGAAGACCTTGCCGGAGTGGATCACTTCCGCCACTTTCTTCGGGTCGAGGGATTTAGCCGCCTCGGCCGCCTGTTTGATGACTTGCACGCCCGCATAGGAATACAGGGTGTAAGCTTCGGGGTCGTAATTCTTCGCCTTGAAGGCCTCGACAACGGATTTCGCCGCCGGGTTCTTGCGCGGATCCGGCGCGAAGGTCATCAGCGTGCCTTCCGCACCGGGGCCGGCGATCGATACGAACTCGCTCGAGACGATGCCGTCGCCCGACATCAGCGGCGCCTTGAGGCCCTGGTCCCGCATCTGGCGGATGATGAGGCCCGCTTCCGTGTGCAGCCCGCCATAGTAGACGACATCGACATTCGCCGCCTTCAGCTTCGATACGAGCGCCGAGTAGTCCTTGTCGCCCGTGTTGATGCCCTCATAGAGGACGGCCTTGACGCCCTTGCCTTCCATCGCCTTTTGCGTCTCGTCGGCGAGGCCCTTGCCATAAGGCGTCTTGTCGTGAACGACGGCGACGTTCTTGCCCTTGAACTTGTCGGCGAGATAGGCGCCGGCGACGGCACCCTGCTGATCGTCCCGGCCGCAGGTGCGGAAAACGTTCCACAGCTTACGCTCGGTCAAGGTCGGATTGGTCGAAGCCGGCGAAATGGCGACGATGCCCGCTTCGTTATAGACCTCGGACGCCGGGATCGACACGCCGGAATTGAAATGTCCGATGACGAACTTCACGCCCTCACCGGCGAATTTGTTGGCGACCGATACGCCCTGCTTGGGATCGGATACATCATCGCCGACCGACAGAACGATCTTCTCGCCGAGAATGCCGCCAGCCTTGTTGATGTCTGCCACGGCCTGTTCGGCGCCGTTCTTGAGCTGGGCGCCGAATGCCGCGTTCGCGCCGGTGATCGGGCCTGCCACGCCCATTTTCACATCGGCCAGCGCCATTCCGCTGTAAGCCAAGCCCAAACCCAGCGCCACGCTTGCCAATAGAAAATTCTTATTCATACGGCAACTCCTCTGGATTTCCCCCGAAGCCTGGGGACTTCGCACGACGGGCTTCGGCCCGTCCTGAATACAACTGTCGCGCCTTTTCTTCCCGAAGTCATCCGGATTCCGACTGGCCGTTGTTCACCTTTCGGCCAGTATTCACCCCGAATTTTAAGCGCTGCTTTGATCGGCGCGGCCTTCCGGGCGCTCCCGCCAACTGAATGCGCCGGTCCGTTCATAGAGCCAGCGATATTGCGTCGTCATCTGGCGCGCGCGTGTATATCGGTAGCCTGCCAGGCCGATCGCGCCGACGACGATTGTATCGACGATATAATAATGCACGGAAAGCAGCGTTCCGTGAAACAATGCGAAGTGGATGAACCGCACGGCCAAGCCAAGGCCCATCAGGTAGACGACGCATTGTGCCACGGTTCCCCAAGTCTTGGCGACGGCACGGCCGGTCATCCACGCGGCCCAGCCCCCCATGACGCAGGTTACCAGCGCAAAGAGCCAGAACGACGGTTCCTCATAAAGGATCCCCTGCATCTCAGTGCCTCCCGCCTTCGAGATAAGCCGCTCTCACCTGCGGATCGGCGAGAAGCTCCTTCCCGGTGCCTGACAGGGTGATGGAACCCGTCACCATGACATAGGCGCGGTGGGCGAGCTTCAAGGCGTGATAGGCGTTCTGTTCGACGAGGAAGATCGTCATGCCCTCGCGGTTCAGCTCGCGGATCACATCGAAGATCTGTCGTACGACGAGCGGCGCCAGCCCCAGCGACGGCTCATCGAGCAAAAGGAGCTTCGGCCGGCTCATCAACGCGCGGGCAATGGCGAGCATCTGCTGCTCGCCGCCCGAAAGGGTGCCGCCGCGCTGGTGCAGACGTTCCTTCAGGCGCGGGAAAATCGAGCAGACGCGTTCGAGATCCTGCTCGAAATGCGCGAAGGCGTTGATCGAGGCACCCATCTGCAGGTTCTCGAACACCGTCATGCGCGGGAAGATGCGCCGCCCCTCGGGCGATTGGGCAATGTTCAGCTTGGCGATGTCGTGGGTCGCCATACGCGTGATCTCGTTGCCGGCATAAGTGATGGTTCCCTCGCGCGCGCGCGGATTGCCGAAGATCGTCATCATCAGCGTGGACTTGCCCGCGCCATTGGCGCCGATCAGGGTGACGATCTCGCCCTCGTTGACATCGATATCGACGCCCTTGAGCGCAATGATATTGCCGTAGAACGTCTTGACGCCACGAATGGTGAGCAGGGGTCTTGCAGCCGGTGCGGCTTGCGGGGAGGCCTGCGCGGGGGCTTGCGCGGTGCTGTTTGCTTCGCTCATAGGCCGACCTGTGCCTCGATCTTTTCGACGTCATCATCTTCGACGCCGAGATAGGCGGCGATGACCTTGGGGTCGTTGCGCACCGCCTCGGGCAGGCCGTCGGCGATCTTCGTGCCGTAGTCGAGAACCACGACATGATCGGAAATCTGCATGACGACGGACATGTCATGTTCGATGAGCAGCAGGGAGGTCTTGTCGATCTCGCGGATGGACAGGAGGAGTTCGTTCAGCTCCAGGCTTTCCCGGGGATTGAGCCCCGCCGCAGGCTCATCCAGGCACAGCAGCACGGGCCCGGTGCACATGGCGCGGGCGATTTCCAGCCGGCGCTGGGCGCCATAGGGCAGATCGCCAGCGGGATCGTCGGCACGGTCCGTGAGGCCGACCTTCTCCAGCCAGTATTTGGCCTTGTCGACCGCTTCGCCCTCCGCGCGCCTGAAATTCGGCAGGCCGATCAGCCCGCCGATGGTGAAGCCGGAGGCGATCATCAGACGGTTGTGCTGGGCGACCAGCAGGTTCTCGAGAATGGTCATGCCGGAGAACAGGCGGATGTTCTGGAAGGTGCGGGCGACCTTGGCCTTCCAGGACACACTATGGCCGGGCAGGCGCTCCAGGAGATAGTGAGAGCCGTCCGTATGGGTGAGGGTGATCATGCCCTCGGTCGGCTTGTAGAAGCCGGTGATGCAGTTGAAGACCGTGGTCTTGCCGGCACCGTTCGGCCCGATCAGGGCGGTGATCTCTCCACGCCGGGCCTTGAAGGAAAGGTCATTGATCGCAATCAATCCACCGAAACGCATGGTGAGGTGATCGACGGTCAGGATGGTATCCGTGCTGGAAACAAGATCTGGGTTGGCCATCATCCGTGGCCCTCCTTGACCAGGGCGCCTGAAATGGCCTTGCGCTCCCCCAGCACGATGGAGGGATCGCGGTGCGAGACGAGACCGCGCGGTCGCCAGACCATCATTGCCACCATCGCTGCGCCAAACAGGAGCAGGCGATATTCATTCGGATCAAAGCCGTCGCCGAAGACGGCGCTGAGGAAGCCGAGATTGCGCAGCATTTCCGGCCCCGCGACCATGGCGGTCGCCGCGATGGCGACGCCCATCTGGCTGCCCATGCCGCCGAGCACGACGATCGACAGGATGATCGCCGACTCAAGGAAGTTGAAGCTTTCCGGCGAAATGAACCCTTGACGCACGGCGAAGAACGCCCCGGCAAAGCCGCCGAACATGGCCCCGATGGCAAAGGCAGTGAGCTTGGTGCTGGTGGTGTTGATGCCGAGCGAGCGGCAGGCGATCTCATCCTCGCGCAACGCTTCCCATGCGCGTCCCACCGGAAGGCGCCGCAAGCGCATGGTGACGATATTGGTGACGAGCGCCAGCACCAGGATGAGATAATAGAGAAACACGATGCGATGCATGGTGCTGAACTCAAGGCCGAAGGTGGCCGCGAAGCCATCCTCGTCGGCCGTGAATGGGATGCCGAAGAAGGAGACGCGCGGAATGGACGCGATGCCGGCGCCGCCGTTCGTCAGATCAACCCAATTGATCAGCACAAGGCGGATGATCTCACCGAAGGCGAGCGTCACGATCGCCAGATAATCACCGCGCAGGCGCAACACGGGAAAGCCGAGCATGATGCCCCACAAAGCCGCGAGGATGCCGGCGACGGGCAGGCAGATCCAGAACGACAGCCCGAAGGTGATTGCGAGAAGCGCATAGGAATAGGCGCCGACCGCATAGAACGCGACATAGCCGAGATCGAGCAGGCCAGCTAGTCCCACCACGATATTGAGGCCCCAGCCGAGCATCACATAGGTCAGCACCAGAATGCCGAGGTCGATCCAGTAGCGGGATTCGCTGAGCCCGCCATTCACGAGGGTGGTGATCAGCGGATAGCCGATGGCTACGCCGAGCAGGACCGGGGCAGCGTAGAAGAAGATTCTCTGGCCGAGCGTCGTCGGCGCTTCGACGCGCGTGACCAGGATTTCCCGGCGTTTCGCCGAGCGCCGGCGGGCGATGTGAATGCCGCCGAGATTGAGCAGGAGCCGAACGGCGAAGACGATCAGGCAGAGGACGGCGACGACGCGCCAGCGCGGAAGCAGTATGAGCTCGTTGGCCATACTGTTTTCCGTGCGGAAGGCGATGATCGGGATCGAGAGGCCGAGCATCACCAGGGCGGCAAGGGCTGCATTCTTGACCGCGGGGAGGAATTCGCTGCCACCTTGCCCCGGCCTGGTGGCAGCGTGCGGGGGGGACCCCGTCGTCGGCGCAGCGGAGGGGGCATTCATCGCTCAGTCTCCTCGCGCATCTCAGACCTTTTCGACTTCCGGTCGTCCGAGGATGCCGGACGGCATGAAGATCAGGACGATTGCCAGGATGGAGAACGCCGCGACGTCCTTGTATTCGATCGAGAAATAGGCGGACCACAGGGTCTCCACGAGCCCAATGATCAGGCCGCCGAGGACGGCGCCGGGAAGGGAGCCGATGCCGCCGAGGACGGCCGCCGTAAACGCCTTGACGCCGGGGACGAAACCATCCGAGAAGCTCACCACACCATAATAGAGGAGATACATGGTCCCCGCGACAGCCGCGAGCGCCGCGCCCATCACGAATGTGAGCGAGATCGTGCGATCGACGTTGATGCCGAGCAGTGCCGCCATCTTCCGGTCCTGCTCACAGGCACGCTGCGCACGGCCGAGCGGCGTTTTCTGCACGACATACCAAAATATCGTGAGCAGAACGGCAGTCGCCGCCATGATGATGATTTGCTTGTACGCCAGAGTGACAGCATAGCCGTTGTCCTCGAACAGGGTTATGCCGCCATTGACCATGGGCGGAATGGACTTGTTGCGCGCGCCTTGCACAACCTGGACGAAATTGGACAGAAAGATGGAAACGCCGATCGCCGAGATCAGGGGAGCGAGCCGGAAGGAGCCGCGCAATGGGCGATAGGCGATGCGCTCGACGGCCCATCCCCAGAGCGATGTCAGGATCATGGCCAGGACGAGCACGATAAGGAGGGCGATGGCGATGGAGCCAATGCCGAGCCAGCTTGTAAGGAAAATGAAGAAGATCAGCGCAATAAAGGCTGAAAGCATGAAAATATCGCCATGAGCAAAGTTGACCATGCCGATGATGCCGAAAACCATCGTGTAGCCGATGGCAATGAGCCCATAAATCGAGCCAAGCGTCAGCCCGTTAACGAGCTGCTGCACAAAAACTTCCATATCGTGCCTTTGCCCCCGTGGCGTCGGGACTTTACGTCTGTCAGGTGGCAATCATGCCCAAAGTTATTCAAATACTTACATGACGCCGGGCGAAAGACGGATCCCGTCACGCTGAAGTGTCCGCATTCTGTAACCTCTGGTATCGATGACAATCGCTTACGTTGATCGTCTTGTCAAAACTATGCCGCGAAACCGACGGCGCGGAAACTCCGACATTGGTTGAAGACAGCTGTCGGCCAAGCGGCCGGGCCGGCCGGACGGTGCCAGCCCGGCAGACATGATCGCGTCTCCTGGCAGGCGTATTAGGCGCAGACGTTGGCCCTCGCCTCGGATTCGGACGCATTCGCAGTGCAGGCGGTGCCCCCCGCTGATCCACAGCTGATGCACAGACGCGTCTTCCTGTCCGATCGATCCGTGATCGCGAGAGGCGAGGCTGAGGCGGGCGACCGTTCGCGCCGGAGGCTGGCCAGCCGTGTCATGCCAAGAATTTGAGATATCAGCGGAAACAGATCATCTGTGACGCGCCGTCCCGTGCCGTGATTGCCACGAACAAAGGGGCAGCCGCTATTTCAGTCACAACCTCTGTCATGATATCCACAGCCGAACTGATCGATGGCCGACGTGCCCATCACCAGTGTCTTGCTGAAGCATGAGGGCGGCATTGACCGGTCGGAGCGGCGGCAGCTGCGGTCAGTGACTTGGCTGCGGTCAGAGACTTGGCTGCGGTCAGGGGCTTGGCTGCGGTCAGGGACTTGGCAGGCTGTCGCCTTATGGCGTCCGGTCTGCGTTTGTCGCGACGTTTGACCTGGGCATTTGGCCGACACGCCCAATCGAAAGGCGATCGACAGGAGATGCCGATGCGATAAGGCAAAGATCGAAGCGACGGGTGTCGCGCTCGGCGCAACAGCGATCCAGGAGACGGGTCCGCGCAATCACGCAACGGTGGTCGCTCTGTCTCAAGCGGAGATCGCAACGCCGTTAATTATTGATTTTATTTATCTATTTCATGCGTCGGTGCGGCTTCATTCCGTTGAATGCTCGTCTGGCCGACTGCCTTTTGCAATGCAGGTCGATTGTTATGTCCATAGTTCCGACGAACCCCGGCCAGGATGACAATCCCAGCGCGACGGCTGCGGAATCCGGCACGAATTTATCCGATGAGACATTGGCAGAACGCGCCTATCGGGTCATCGAGGATCAGATCATACGGCTCGTTCTTCCTCCGGGCCTACGCCTGACCGAGCAGGAGCTCGCGTCGCGCCTGGACATCGGCCGGACGCCGGTTCGCGAGGCCTTGCAGCGCCTTGTCAACGATGGCCTCGTGGTGGTTTTCCCGCGCAAGGGCATTGCGGTATCCGTGGTGAACCCGCTGGATGTGCTGATGGCGCTGGAGGTGCGGACCGTGCTTGAACGCCTCCTGGCGGCGGCCGCGGCGCGCCGTGCCGGGCCGCAATCGCGGGCGGAGCTCGGCGCCTTGTTGGAACAACTCGCGGCGGCGGCCGAGGCCGGCGACCATGATCGGTTCGTTGAACTCGACAGGGCGATCTACCATCGCCTCGGTGAGATGGCCTCGAATCCCTTCCTGGTCAGGGCGCTCGCGCCGCTGGAAGCCATGGCGCGGCGCGCGCGCTACTATTTCCTGCGGAATGACGATCTCACCGAACCCGCGCGTCTGCACCGGACGATGATCGGCCATGTGCTGGCTGGCGAAAGCGCCGCAGCGGAGACGGCGTCCGATGCCCTGATGGACTATTTGCGCGGCGGCATCAAGCGAACGGTTGTCGGCATGTAGGTGCCCCCCGGGCGAGGTGTGATTCGGACCGCGACGGGTGCGCTGGCTTTCACGACCAAGCGCCGCAAGGCCGCAAGGCCGCAAGTCCGCAAGTCCGCAAAGCCCCGGATCGCGGCGCAGTCATCCAGCTCGCTTCACCCCGTTGGACGGTGATCGCACCCGGCGCCGGACTTCTCCTGCGTGCCGCGTACCAAGCCGCGCGCCAAATTGTCTCGTTGCTCATCACATTGCGAAAATGCTCGCTCGCCTCGCCCTTCGCGCCGTTCCGAACGGAAAACCGCTACACAGTTTTCCTGGACTTGCTCTAGGATAGGCCCGTCTTTCGTCACCAGTCTTCGCGAAGAGCCATGGATGGTCGCGCGGGGACATGCGGGGGCGGTGGTATCGGAATGGGGAGCGGTGCCGGGTTGTGTTGGCGCCAAGAGGAGGAGACGTCGCCGTGGCAATGACGATGACGGGTGAGTTCGTTCTTGCGGCAGAACCGCAGGCCGTATGGGAAAAGCTCAACGATCCCGAAGTGCTGAAGGCCTGCATCGCCGGCTGCGAGGAGCTGGAACGGACGGACGAAGGCGGTTTTCGCGCCGTCGTGAAGGTGAAGCTCGGCCCCGTCAAGGCAACCTTCAAGGGCAAGGTCACGCTGACCGATCTCGACCCGCCGCATGGCTACACGATTGTCGGCGAGGGCGAGGGCGGCGTGGCCGGTTTCGCCAAGGGGGCCGCCAAGGTCGGGCTCGCCCCCGTGCCGGAGGGCACCAAGCTGTCCTATGACGTCGAGGCGACTGTCGGTGGCAAGATCGCGCAGCTCGGCGGCAGGCTCATCAACGGCGTCGCCAAGAAATATGCCGACGATTTTTTTGCCAGCTTCGCCGCGATCGTGTCGCCCGAGCAGGCTGAGACCGTCGCCAGTTAGTGTGGTGGATTTGAAATTCGTCACAGAATGGATCGAGGGTGACGAACGCATTTCAAATCCCAAAACCACACGAGAATCATTAGCTTGCTAATGCATGCTGATTTTATACGGAACCACCGTGTCATTCCGGGGCGGGCCGAAAGGCCCGAGCCCGGAACCCAAGAATACCAGGTTCAACAACACCACGCTCAACCCGGGAGGCACAGTCCGATGCATCTTTTCTCGGGCCGCGTGTTCATGGATCCCGGGCTCGTTGCTGCGCAACGACCCGGGATGACCGTGGGATTCCATCCTGAGATCCGATCGGCCTCAGGGCATCGCCTCACTCCCGCCGGCGCCGCGCAGGGCCGGCGAGAGCGTCAGGAAGGCGGGCAGCCAGAAGAACAGGAAATGCGCGTTCACGAAGGTGAAGGCGTCGGACAGGTCTGTCACCATATAGACCAGCGAGAAAACCAGCAGGAACAGGCTGAGGCGCGCAAGATGCCCGGCAGGAGATAGCGGCTGGCCGGTGCCGCGCGTCGCGTCGATATCGGTCAGCGTCGCGGCCAGGGAATTGACGATCAGCGCGAAGAACGCCAGCGCCGCCGGGATGCCGAAATAGAAGGCGGGCCCGAGATAGCCGTTGTGCGGATGGCGGCCGAAGGGGTTCTCGATCTCGGCCGTGGGGCCTGCGCCGAGCCATGGGTGCTCGATGATCGACCGGGCCGCGAGGCTCCAGATATCCAGGCGATAGGACTTGCGGCAGATGTCGCCGCCCTGGCCGCAGGCCAGATCCTGCAGCGTGCCCTCGTTAAAGACGAGGAGGGCGGGGGCGGCAATCGCCGCGAGGATGGCGAGCGCCGCGATGAGCCTGCCCCTGCGGCCGGCGGGCAGTCGCAGAATGATGGCGAGCACCACGGCCGCGAGGAAGGCGGCGATGATCGGCCCCCGGCTGAAGGTGAGGATGAAGCCCGCCGCGTTGACCGCGGCCGCCGCCAGCAAGGCGAGCCTGAGGCGCCCGCGCGCGGTGATCGCCGCCGTGAGGGCGGTCGCAACCCCGAATATGAGGGCACCGGCGCTGAAGATGGCGCCGTTCGCCCGGCCGTAGAGGTGCAGGCGGACGAAAGTCGGCCATTCGATGACCACCTGCCCCAGGATAGCGATGACGGTCGCCAGGGCGAGGACGAAGGCCGAGACGAGGAGCAGGCGCCGGGGAAAGTCCGGGTCGCGGCGCAGCGCCGTCAGCACCACCACGCCGAAGGTCAGGATGGCAAGCGCGTTGCCGGCGGCCTGCCAGGCCTTGCCGGGCGAGCCCGCGCCGCGGAACAACACCCCCACCACCTCCCAGGCGACGATGCCGAGGATCAGGAGCGCCGCCAGCCTGGGGCGGGGATCGCTGAGAAACATGCGCCGCATCGCGCCGTCGGTCGCGAGAAGAGCGACGCCAGCCGCAATCAACCCGACGAAGACTGCCAGCCAGAAGATGTGGAGCGGCACCAGGGTGATGGCGACGATGGTCGCGTAGACGAGGGTCGAGGCGAAGCGATCGCGATGAAGGGCATCGCTTCCGGCGAGCCGGGCCTTGGTGAGCCATGGAGCCCCGGTGAGCCATTTGGCCGACGACGGTGAAGGCGACGACGGTGAAGACGACGTTGGTGAAGGCATGGGACTCCTCGGGTTCGTCACATGGCGACGGGACAACGGTCAACCCATCGTTCAACCGCAGGCAGCTATGGCAATGCCGGAGGGCGCGGTCAACGTGGCATCACGCGCCGGGACCGGGGACCCGTGCACGCCGCGCCTTGCTGGTTGTCTCACGCTTTCCTATAAGGACGCCCGCGCGCATCCATGCTGGCGATATCGCGCGGACCATGAAGATCAGGAGCCTGCTCGATGGGGCGTCGCCGTTCCCGCCTCGCCCTTGCGATGGATCTCAAGCCGAAGGCCTTTGCGCTGTTCGAACGCCTGTCGCGCGTCACGCGCCGTTCGCCGCTGCATCTCGGCTTCTTCCCTGACATCCGGCCCTATCCCGACC
Source organism: Chelatococcus asaccharovorans (assembly GCF_003201475.1). GTDB lineage: Bacteria > Pseudomonadota > Alphaproteobacteria > Rhizobiales > Beijerinckiaceae > Chelatococcus > Chelatococcus asaccharovorans. Next base: position 120,118 of record NZ_QJJK01000014.1, read on the forward strand.
GCTTTGTCCAAGTCTACCAGAACGACCGCTATCGCATGCGGCTGGCGTCGCCGCCTTATGCGGACGTTCTGCCCGCGCTGGCGATCGACAACTGGGATGTGAAGCTCCCCAGCTTTGCCGAGGCCGATGAGACGATCATCCGGCGGTTCGTCGGCATTTTCCAGGACGCAATCGTCCCGGGCCATACGCTGACGCCGGTCGATGCGGAGAGCCTCGCGCAGCTCGCGCTGGATGAAAGCCGGCTCGCCAACTGGAATTTCGCCTATCCCGCGCCGATCCTCTTCAAGCGCCGCGTGGCGGAGGGGCTCGGCATCGTGTTGCCGCCGTATCCGCATTACGGCCATCTCCTGCTCGACGTGCTGATGCCGATCGCCCATGCGCTGCGGTTGGGGGCGGGCGACGGGCGCAAGCTCACCATCATCACCAAGGCGCACCGCATTCCGCTCATCAATGCCTTCGTGAGCGGTCTCAGGAAGCTCGGCCATACCGTCGAGGTGATGGAACTGACGCCCTTCGACCATGCGGTGGTGCCGGAACTCCTGCTCGCGCGTTCGCTCTGCCGCAATGTCGAGCGGGCCTACGGGCTGCACGAATCGCTGCCCTATCTCCGGTCGATCTTCGAGGCCGCCTATGGGCCGGTTTCGGTGCCGCCGTCGCCGCTCGTCTATTTCTCGCGCGGGCATTCGCGACTGCGGCGCCTCCTCAATGAGGACGAGCTTCGCCATGGGCTGATCGAACGGGGGTTTACGGTCTTCGAGGCTGGCTGGGGCAACCACCCGCAGCAGATCGCCACCTTCACACAGGCCTCGGTGCTGGTGGGTGTGCACGGCGCCGGCCTTGCCAATGTCGCCTGGATGCAGCCGGGCGCGCATCTCGTCGAGATCTTCCCGTCGACCTTCCGCAAGACCACAGGCCTCCATTGGGCGGCCGAGCACGATTTGGGCTACGATTTCTTCCTGGCTTCCCCTGAAGGGGCGATGCAGAGTTTCAGCATCGACTGTGCCGCCTTTTTCGCGAGGCTCGATGCCATCGTGACGCGATCGCACCTACGACCTTAGTCGTAGCCATTGCAAAAATCGGGAAAATTCGCCGGAAACGGCGCCTTTTCGCGATCGATCTTGTGATCGCCGCGGCAAGAAGCGGCCTTGACCTACATTTTTATGATTCTAGACTGAGTGCGATCGTCCATGGTCACGCAGGCGGTACGCACGGTCAGGCCGCGGCACCCCTGCCAACAGCATACGAAGGCTGCGGTGAAGCACTCCAGCCAGCGAGGGAGCCCACCATGACCACCGTGTCCATGACGGTGAACGGCAAGGCCGTATCCGCCGATATCGAGCCGCGTACGCTTCTCGTCCAGTTTCTTCGCGAAAATTTGCGGCTCACAGGTACGCATGTCGGCTGCGATACCAGCCAATGCGGGGCTTGCGTGGTGCATCTCGACGGACAAGCCGTGAAAAGCTGCACCGTGCTGGCCCTGTCCTGCGATGGCGCGACCGTCGGTACCATCGAGGGGCTGGCGTCCGACGGCGCGCTGCACCCGATGCAGGAGGCGTTCCGCGAGCATCATGGCCTGCAGTGCGGCTTCTGCACGCCGGGCATGATCATGTCGGCGGTGGATATCGTCGCGCGCTGTGGTCACCATCTCGACGAACAGACCATTCGCGAGGAACTCGAGGGCAATATCTGCCGCTGCACGGGCTACCACAATATCGTCAAGGCGATCGCGGCAGGCGCCGAGGCCATGGGTGCCTCTTCGCCGATGCAGCACGCTGCCGAATAAAGGCTTGCGCGCCGCGGCCGCGGTTTATCGGCTGCGGTTGGCTGCGGTTCATGGGCTGCGGTTCATGGGCCGCAGTTCATGGCCGCAGTTCATGGCCGAAAGACCGGAACGGGCAGGGACTATCCGGGCAAGGGTGCATCCGGACTGGGATGTCCGGGGAATAAACGCCGGCATGCGAGGGAGGCAGAGATGAACGCCACAGGGATCGGCGCCGCGGTGCGCCGCAAGGAAGACCAGCGTTTCATCACCGGGAAGGGCCAATATACCGACGACGTCAACCGGGCCGGACAGGCCTATGCCGCTTTCGTCCGCTCGCCGCATGCCCATGCCGAGATACGCGGCATCGACACGTCCGCCGCCCTGGCGATGCCGGGGGTGATCGCCGTGCTCACCGGCGCGGACCTCGCGGCGGACAAGATCGGCGGGCTCATCTGCGGCTGGATGATCCATTCCAAGGATGGCAGCCCGATGAAGGCCGGCGCCCATCCGGCCTTGGCCCAGGGCAAGGTGCGCTATGTCGGCGACCATGTCGCGGTCGTCATCGCCGAGACCGCGTTGCAGGCGCGTGATGCGGCGGAGGCTGTCTCCGTCGACTACAACGTGCTCCCTGCCGTCGTCGATCCGGCCAAGGTGAAGGGGGCCACCGCCGTCCACGATGTCGCGCCGGACAATACGGTGTTCTCCTGGCAGCTCGGTGACAAGGCGGGGACCGATGCCGCTTTCGCCAGCGCGGCCCATGTCACGCGGCTCGATTTCATCAATAACCGGCTCGTGCCCAATGCCATCGAGCCCCGCGCTGCGGTGGGCGACTACGATGCCGGCACGGACAGCTTCACGCTCTACACGACGAGCCAGAACCCGCATGTGGCGCGGCTCGTGCTGTCGGCCTTCATCGGCATCGCGCCGGAGAACAAGCTCAGGGTCATCGCGCCTGATGTCGGCGGCGGTTTCGGCTCGAAGATCTTCATCTATGCGGAGGAAACGGTCTGCGTCTGGGCGGCCAAGCGTGTCGGCCGGCCGGTGAAATGGACGGCCGACCGCACGGAGGCCTTCCTTGCTGATGCCCATGGGCGCGACCACGTGACCCGCGCCGAGCTCGCCCTTGACGCCAAGGGCAAGATGCTCGGTCTCAGGGTGCACACGATCGCCAATCTCGGCGCCTATCTCTCGACCTTTTCGTCGTCGGTGCCGACCTATCTCTATGCGCCCTTGCTGTCGGGCCAATACGATATCCCGGCGATCTATGCCGAGGTCGATGGCGTCTATACCAACACGGCGCCCGTTGACGCCTATCGCGGCGCCGGCCGGCCCGAGGCGACCTTCGTCGTCGAGCGGCTGGTCGAGGTCGCGGCGCGCGAGATCGGCTCGGACCCGGTGGCGTTCCGGAAGAAGAATTTCGTCTCCAAATTTCCGCACCAGACGCCGGTCATCATGAATTATGACGTCGGCAACTATCCCGCGGCGATGGACAAGGCGCTGGAGCTCGCCGACTACAAGGGCTTCGCGCGGCGCAAGCGCGAGAGCGCGAAGGCCGGCAAGCTGCGCGGCCTCGGCTTCTCCGCCTATATCGAGGCCTGCGGCATCGCGCCGTCCCAGGCGGTCGGCTCGCTCGGGGCCGGCGTCGGCCTCTGGGAATCGGCGGAAGTGCGAGTCAATCCAACCGGATCTGTCGAAGTCCTCACCGGATCTCACAGCCACGGCCAGGGCCATGAGACGACCTTTGCCCAGCTCGTCTCCGACCGCCTCGGCATCGGCATCGATCAGGTGAGCGTGGTCCACGGCGATACCGACAAGGTGCAGTTCGGCATGGGGACCTACGGCTCGCGCTCCGGCGCGGTCGGCATGTCGGCCATCGTCAAGGCGCTCGACAAGGTCATTGCGAAGGGCCGCAAGGTGGCAGCCTACGTGCTCGAGGCGGCCGAGAGCGACATCGAGTTCAAGGATGGCCGTTTCACGGTGGCGGGCACCGACAAGGGGCTGGCTTTCGGCGAGGTGGCTCTCCAGGCCTATATCGCGCACAAGTTCTCGGGCCAGGAGCTGGAGCCCGGCCTCAAGGAAGGCGCGTTCTACGACCCCACCAATTTCACCTTTCCCGCCGGGGTCCATATCTGCGAGCTCGAGATCGACCCGGACACCGGTGTCGCGCGGATCGACCGCTGGACGGCGGTGGATGACTTCGGGACGGTCATCAATCCGATGATCGTCGAAGGCCAGGTGCATGGCGGCATCGCCCAGGGCGTCGGGCAGGCGCTGCTTGAAGGCGCGCATTATGACGATGAGGGCCAACTCGTCACCGCGAGCTTCATGGACTATGCGATGCCGCGTGCCGGCGACCTGCCATCCTATACGGTGGGGATGACGGTGACCCCCTGTCCGTCGAACCCGCTCGGCATCAAGGGGTGCGGGGAGGCGGGGGCCATCGCCGCGCCACCGGCGGTCATCAATGCCATCACGGACGCGCTGGGTCACGAGCACGTCGCCATGCCGGCCACCTCGCAGGAGATCTGGCGGGCCTTGCAGCGGATGCCGACACAAATGGCCGCGGAATGAGTGCAATCATCGGGACGTCATACCGGGGAGCGGACGGGGCCTCCGGGAGCCCGGGATCCAGCAGCGCCGACCGCGCGCGCTTAAGGATTCCGGCCTTTCGCACGCCCAAGGACGCCTCGACCGGGATGACCGCCTCGTTTGGAGAGGGATAGCAGCCCATGTATGCCTTCGACTATCACCGCCCGGACAGCCTGCGGAAGGCCGCCAGTCTCGCCGCCACGGTCGAGGACGCCAAGTTCCTCGCCGGGGGGCACACATTGCTGCCCACCATGAAGCAGCGGCTGGCGTCGCCGTCGGCCCTCATCGACCTCAACAGGGTCAAGGAACTCGCCGGTATCGAGTTGCGCGGACGGACAATCGTCATCGGCGCGATGACCCGCCATGCCTCCGTCGAGCAATCGCCGGAGATCCAGCAAGCGTTGCCGGCGCTCGCTGAACTCGCCCATCTCATCGGTGACCCCCAGGTCCGCCATCGCGGCACGATCGGCGGTTCGATCGCCAATAACGACCCGGCGGCGGACTATCCGGCGGCTTGCGTCGCCCTTGGGGCGACCATCGTCACCAACAAGCGCAAGCTGGCGGCGGATGAATTCTTTACGGGCCTGTTCGACACGGCGCTCGAGGACGGCGAGATCATCACGAAGGTGGTCTTCCCCGTCGCGAGCAGGGCTGCCTACGCCAAGTTCCGCAATCCCGCGTCGCGCTATGCGCTCGCCGGCGTCTTCGTGGCCAAGCGCGGCAGTGATATCCGTGTCGCCGTGACCGGTGCAGGCGAGAGCGGCGTCTTCCGGCTGCCGGAATTCGAGGAGGCGCTGAAGAAGCGCTTCTCGCCGAAGTCGATCGAGGGCCTCAAGGTCTCGCCGGATGGTCTGATCGGTGACATTCACGCCGATCCCGCCTATCGCGCCCAACTCGTGGCGGTGATGGCCCGGCGCGCTGTAGCCAAGGCGGCGGCGCGCTGAGCGCCTTGCACCTTGACGAAGCTGCGCCGAGCTGAGACGGCTAGTGGTTCGTCGTCGACATTTGCACGCGCCTGATGAGGGCGTTGGAGCCAATGGCGAAGTCAAGAGAACCACCGGGGCAAGTCCGTCTGTTGCGGACTTGCCTTGGACAAGCCGGGCTCCTGATCTGAGGGTCGCGGCTGGAGCGACTGCATGACATCCCTGCCGTCTTCCATCGATGAAACGCTCGCGCTTCTCGGCAGCGCAGGCTATGTCGCCGATCGGCCGCTGGCCACGGTGCTGTTTCTGGCCTTGCGCATGGGCCGCCCGCTGTTCCTCGAGGGGGAGGCGGGCGTCGGCAAGACCGAGATCGCCAAGGTTCTCGCGGGCGCGCTCGGCCGCCGGCTGATCCGCCTGCAATGCTATGAGGGGCTCGATGTCGCCTCGGCCGTCTATGAATGGAACTATGCGGCGCAGATGATGGCGATCCGCCTCGGCGAGGCGGCGGGCGAGACGGACCGGGATCGCCTGGAGGCGGATGTCTTCTCCGAGCGCTATCTCCTAAAGCGGCCGCTTCTGCAGGCGCTGGAGCCTGACACCGCGGGGCCGCCCGTGCTGCTGATCGACGAACTCGACCGCACCGACGAGGCCTTCGAGGCTTTTCTCCTGGAGGTCCTGTCGGACTTCCAGGTTACGGTGCCGGAATTCGGCACGATCCGCGCCGACAGCCCGCCGATCGTCCTCATCACCTCCAACCGCACCCGCGAGATCCATGACGCGCTGAAGCGCCGCTGCCTCTATCATTGGGTCGACTATCCCGATGCGGAACGCGAGCTTGCCATCGTCAAGGCGCGCCTCCCGAACGCCCCGGCCGAATTGACGCGGGAGATCGTCGCCTTCGTCCAGGCCATCCGCAAGCAGGATCTGTTCAAGGCGCCGGGCGTCGCCGAGACGCTGGACTGGGCGTCGGCGCTGGTCGAGCTCGATGCGGTGGCGCTCGATCCGGCCGTCGTGTCGGATACCCTCGGCGTGCTCCTCAAATATCAGGACGACATCCAGACAATGCAGGGTTCGGCCGTGAAGGCGATGCTCGATGCCGTGCAGGCCGAACTGAAGGCGGCGTGACATGCAGGGGGATCGGCGGACGGTGCCACCCGACGACGCAGCCCCGGCTGGCCATCTCGCCGACAACATCGCCTATTTCGCGCGTGCCTTGCGCACCGCCGGCCTGCCCGTCGGGCCTGGCGCGGTGGTCGATGCGATCGCGGCCGTCGAGGCGGCCCATATCGGCACGCGCGCGGATTTCTACTGGACCCTCCATGCCATCTTCGTGACGAAGCACGCGCAGTCGGTGATCTTCGATCAGGCGTTCCGGCTTTTCTGGCGTCGGCGGGCGCTGGTCGAAAAGCTGATCGCCGCACTGTCGCCGATCGCGCCGGGGGAGCAGACGTCAAAGGACAAGCCGAAGCCGGGCGCGGAGCGTGTGGCGACGGCCTTTCCCACCGGAACGCGCGAGCCGCCGCCACCGAAGCGCGCGCTCGAATTGTCGGCCCAGTTTACGATGTCGGACCGCGAGCGGTTGGCGAGCCGCGACTTTGCGCAGATGTCGGCGGCCGAGATCGCCGAGGCCAAGCAACTCATCGCCCGCCTCGTGCTGCCGCAGGACAAGGTCACGACGCGCCGCTGGCGTGCCGATCCGCGCGGCCGGCGCATCGATGCCCGCGCGAGCTTCCGCCGGGCGCTGGCGACGGGTGGGCATTTCGTCGATCTCGCGTGGCGGCAACGGGCGGAGCGCCATCCGCCCGTCGTCGCGCTGGTCGATATTTCCGGCTCGATGGCCGACTACAGCCGCCTCTTCCTGCATTTCCTGCATGCGCTTGCTGAGCGGCGGCCCGTGGCAAGCTTCGTCTTCGGCACGCGCCTCACCAACGTCACCCGCGCGCTGGCACGGCGCGACCCCGATGAGGCGCTGGCGAGCGCGTCCCTCCTGGCGAAGGACTGGGAAGGCGGGACGCGCGTTGCCGCATCCCTTGCCCAGTTCAACCGCCAATGGTCGCGGCGGGTGCTCGGGCAGGGCGCCATCGTCCTGCTGTTCACCGACGGCCTGGAGCGGGAGGTCACGCCAGAGCTCGGCGCCGCGATGGACCGTCTGCATCGGTCCTGCCGGCGGCTCGTGTGGCTCAACCCGCTCCTGCGCTACGATGGCTTCCAGGCCAGGGCCGGCGGCATCCGTGCCATGCTGCCGCATGTCGATGAATTCCGGACCATGCATAACCTCAATGCCATGACGGCCCTGGTCGCGGCATTGTCGGTGAAAGGGGAGGACGCCGACCCGCGCCGCTGGTTGCTGCCCGCCGCGTGAGATACGATATATCGGGGCAGGCACTTGATATCCGAGCAGGCATTCGCCTGGCTTGCAACAATGGGGGCCGCTCATGCTCGCGACCGACGATCAGATCCTGAACGAGGCGGAGGCCTGGAAGCGCGCCGGCCGCCAGGTTGCCGTTGCCACCGTCATCGAGACCTGGGGTTCGGCACCGCGGCCCGTCGGCAGCCATCTCGTCATTGACGGCGAGGGTAATTTCCTGGGCTCGGTGTCCGGCGGCTGCGTCGAGGGCGAGGTCATCACCCAGGCGCTGGACGTCATCGCCGATGCAACGCCACGTATGCTCGAATTCGGTGTCGCGGACGAGACCGCCTGGCGCGTCGGCCTCTCCTGCGGCGGGCGCATCCGGGTTTTCGTCGAGCCGGTGACCTGAGGCCGGACGGGGAAAAGCAATGGAACTCGAAAGCCTTGCCACCCTGAACGCCGAGCGGGCCGCGCGCCGTGCGGCAGTTCTCGTGACGCCGCTCGATGGTGGTCCGCAGCGGCTCGTGAAAGCGGCCGATGTGGCGGGTGATCCGCTCGGCGCGGGGATCGCGGAGCGGCTGCGGCTCGGCAAGAGCGGCCTCCTCGAGACCGATGCCGGCCGTTACTTCCTCACCGTCCAGGTGCCGCCTGTCAGGCTCGTCGTGACGGGCGCGGTGCACATCAGCCAGGCGCTCGCGCCGATGGCGCGGCTGATCGATCTCGATGTCACGATCATCGATCCGCGCACCGCCTTCGCCTCGCCGGAGCGTTTCCCCGATGTCCGGCTTCTGGCCGCATGGCCCGATGCGGTGCTCCGGGATATGCCGATCGATCGCTATACGGCGTTTGCGGCGCTGACCCATGATCCCAAGATCGACGATCCCGCGCTCGCGGCGGCGCTGCGCAGCGAGGCCTTCTATGTGGGCGCGCTCGGGTCGCGCAAGACCCACGCCAAAAGGCTCGAACGCCTGGGCGAGCAGGGGTTCTCCGATATGGATCTGGCGCGCATCAAGGCGCCCATCGGGCTGCCGATCGGTGCGGTGAGCCCGGCCGAGATCGCGCTTGCCATCCTGGGTGAGGTCGTCGCCGCACTCCGGCTGACATCACCGCGCGGAGAGGCGTCGTGAAATTCGGACCGGTCGGCCTGGACGAGGCGGAAGGGGCCGTTGTCGCCCATTCCGTGCGTCTGCCGCAGCGTCTGATCAAGAAGGGGAGCCGGCTCGCGGCGGCCGACATCGCCGATCTCAAGGCCGCGGGCGTCACCGCGCTGACCGTCGCCCGCCTGGAGCCGGACGACGTGCCCGAAGACAAGGCGGCGGCTGCGCTGGCGGAGGCGGTGGCGGGGCCGGGCGTCAGGGTCGAGGCTCCCTTCACCGGACGCGCCAATCTCTATGCCGCGACGTCCGGCGTTCTCGTCGTCGATGCTGAAGGTATCGATGCGGTCAACGCCGTCGACGAGACCGTGACCGTGGCGACCCTCCAAGCCTACAGGCCGGTGGCGGCCGGCGACATGGTCGGCACGGTCAAGATCATCCCCTATGCGGTCGCCGGCGCGGTTCTCGCAAGGACGATGGACCTGGCGGCCGGTGCGTCCCCTCTCGTTCAGGTTGCACCCTATCGGCTCCAACGTGTGGCCGTGATCTCGACGCGGCTTCCCTCGCTGAAGGAAAGCACCATCGACAAAACGCTGAAGGTCCTGCGCCAGCGGCTCGCGCCGGCCGGCGCGACCATCGTTGCGGACCTGCGCGTCGACCATGAGACCGCGGCGCTCGCCGCGGCCATCGAAGCTGCGGACGCGGCCAAGGCCGACCTCCTGGTCATCTTCGGCGCTTCGGCCGTGGCCGACCGCCGCGATGTCGTGCCGGCCGCGCTCGAGGCCGTGGGCGGCGAGATCCGGCATCTCGGCATGCCCGTCGATCCCGGCAATCTGCTGCTTCTCGGCGAGCGGGCGGGGCGCCCCGTCCTCGGTGCGCCTGGCTGTGCGCGTTCACCGAAGGAGAATGGCTTCGACTGGATCCTGCATCGCCTGCTCGCGCGGCTCGCCGTGACACGCGCCGACATCACGCGGCTCGGCGTCGGCGGGCTCCTCATGGAGATCCGGTCGCGTCCCCAGCCGCGCGAGGGTGGCGAGCCCGAGCTCGACGCCAACGGCCATGACGACCTTGGGGACGACGCATGAAAAAAGTCGCGGCGATCGTCCTGGCCGCCGGCCGCTCGACACGGATGGGGGCGGTGAACAAGCTGACCGTTCCTCTCGCCGGCAGACCCCTCGTGGCTCACGCCGTGGCGGAGGCCCTCGCTTCGACGGCACGGCCCGTTGTCGTGGTGACGGGCCACGAGGCCGACGCTGTCGCTGCAGCCATCACCGCGGCTTTACCGGGCCAACCGGTGACATTCATTCACAACGCGGCCTATGCGACGGGGCTGGCCTCCTCGCTGCAAGCCGGGATCGCTGCGCTTCCCGGCGATATGGACGGCGCGATCATCCTGCTCGGCGACATGCCTGTCATTTCCGCATCGCTCCTTGGCCGCCTGATGGATGCGTTCTCCAAGGCGCCCGAGCACGCAGCGGTGGTGCCGACTTGCGGCGGGCGATGGGGCAACCCCGTGCTTCTGGCGCGCCGTCTGTTTGCGCCGGTCATGGGGCTTGCCGGGGACGAGGGCGCGCGGCGGTTGCTCGCGCGTGAAGCGGTCCTTGAAATCGCCGTCGACGATCCCGGGATCGTCAGGGATGTCGATACGCCCGAAGCGCTGGCCGACATGTCGAGGGACTTCGCCGATTCCGCGAAACAGGCTGTCCACATCAAAAATCACACCTGACGAGATTGTGATCCATCTCGACGAAAGGTTGCCATTCATGCCATAAAAATAGGCGGGTAAGGCGAGCTCCTTCGCCCCCGCGGCTTACTGAAGTATCTGACCATGCAGGCACTAGAGCTCGCCGAGGTTACCGTCTCCCGTGATCGGGGGACGCCCGAGTTGTCGATCGCCCGGCTGGAGCTTGGATGTGGCGAGACGATGGCCGTGACCGGACGGGCCGATTTCGCCAGGCGCACATTCCATAACGTGCTCGCCGGGTTGGAGACACCAACGAGCGGCCGGGTGGCGTGGAACGGGGTGGATATCGCGGCGCTCACCGCGTCCAGGCGTGACCTCTGGCGTGCCCGCCACGTGGGGTTCCTGTCACGTGAGACCAATTTATTCCCCGGGCTCAGCATCGTTGACAATGTGCTGCTGCCGGCCGGGCTCAGTCATCGCAGCGGCTTCGGATTCTGGAGCGGCTCGGCCGATCTGCGCAACCGGGCCATCGCGTTGGTGGAACGCGTCGGGCTGGCGGAGCCGGGCAGGCTGGTCGACGGCCTCACGCGGGAAGAGCGGCGCCGCGTGGCGCTGGCGCGGATGCTGCTGAGGCGGCCCGGCATCCTCGTCGTGGACGATCCCACCGGCGACCTGGGACCGTATGCGGCCGAAGCGATCGGCAATCTTCTTCTGACGCTCGCGCGGGAGGACGGCGCGACGCTTGTGGCGTTTACCGACGACGAGCGACTGATCAGCCATGCGCAATGCGTCGTTCCGCTGCGTGCCGGCCGTGTTCTCTCGGACGGCTTGGTGGAGATGGCGTCGTGATCGCTGTCAGGCTGATTGCGGCCGATCTCCGCCGCATGTGGCTCGCCACGATCGTCCTGGTGCTGCTGATCGCCATGGTGACGGCACTGGTGCTTGCGTTGCGCATCGGTGAACGCGCCCTGGTGCAGGCCGCCGGCCGCGCGGCCGAACGGTTCGATGTCGTCGTCGGAGCGCCCGGCAGTGAGGTCGACCTGACGCTGTCGAGCCTTCTGCTGCGCCGCGAGCCACTCGTCGCGATGCATCCGCAGGTCGTGGAACAGCTTCTTGCCGACAAGCGCGCGATATCCGCTGCGCCACTCATCTTCGGCGAACGGTTTCGCGGCATGCCGATCATCGGGACGACGGCAGCCTTCGCAACGGATGGCGGGCGCATCAAATTCGCCGCCGGGCGGATCTTCATGGCGCCGGGCGAGGCGATCGTCGGCGCACGATCGCCGGTCGGTCCGAATGAGCTTGTGACGCTCTCGCCCGACGACCGGCGCCGCGGGCCGGGCGTGCGTGGACTGAACAGCTACACCATCGTGGGGCGCCTGAACTGGACGGGCACGCCTTGGGACCGCGCGGTGCTGGTGCCGCTCGAGAGCTTCTGGCAGAGAGAGGAGGTCGTCCCGTGGTCTGCGGATGACGATATCATCGGCGCCGCGCCGCCGCGGCTCGTCATGACCCGGGTCGGTGAAGGGACGACGCGCGTTGGCGCTCTGGCGCCTCCTACGCCGTCGTCAACCCAGCCGTGGATGCGCCCCCTGCGGCATGTCGGGGCCGTCGCCCTGCGGGCCAGGTCCCCGGCCGATGCGCAAAGTCTCAAGGACAGTTACAGCAGCGACGTGGCGATGGCGATCATCCCGAGGGAAGAGATCGAGGCCCTGCGCGGTACCTTCGCCAATCTTCAGGCAGCTCTGAATGTCATCGCGTTCGGGGGGCTCGGGATCGTCGCCGTGGCTGTTGTCCTGATCGCGATCAGCCATCTCGGCCATCGGCGGGGACAGATCGCCGCCTATCGCGCGCTTGGTGTCACACGCGCCTCGATCTTTGGGCTGGTCTGGACGCAGCTCTTCACGATCGTGGCGTTCGGGCTCGTTCTCGGCGTGGTCCTTGGCTATGTCGCCGCCCTTCTTCTGGGTGATTTCTTCACCCTTTCCACGGCGCTTGTCTTGCCCATCGGCGTGAACGCCTCGGACCTGCCGCTCCTGGCTGCGCTCGCGCTTGGCGGTGCGGTGCTGGCCGCAATTCCCGCCTGGATCGCGGCGCGCCGTCCGATTGTCGCCATCGCGCGCGTCTGATGCGGGAACCCGGATCGTTCCAATAGCCTCCGGCCATGCGTTCCCCCGCCTCGCCATCCGCCGCTTTGCGCAAGCCGCGGATGTGCTCTGGCTGCGGGGCACCCCGGCAGGTGCTGCCTGTCCGCGTGGGGCATATCCCGCTCGAAGGGGATCGTCCGATATCATCAAAGTCGATGGATTTCCTCGTCTATTTTTGAGGGAGCCAGTCCGCAGCAGACGGACGCGGTCCAGCGACAGCCAAGAAAGCACGCTTCCCGGGTCGATGCGTTAAAGACAACGGCTATCTCATTGTCTATAATGACTGACTAGTCAGTCATTATAGAGGGGCGCGGGGATGGCCGGGGAGGGGAACGGCGGGAACGGCAAGGAGGGCAAGCGGCGGCGCGCCAGTGCCGATGCGCGGCGCAAGAAGATCCTCGAGGCGGCCTTGGGCGTGTTCCTGGCCGAGGGTTACGTTGCCACACGGATGGATCAGGTCGCGGCACGCGCAGGGGTCGCCAAGGGCACCATCTATGTGCATTTCGCCGACAAGGAAGCCCTGTTCCGCAGCCTGATCCACGAGGAGATCGGGCCCATCATCGCGCGTGGCACGACGCTGGCCGCATCCTTCGAGGGCGACACGCGCGATCTGCTGCGGGCGCTTGCGAGGGTCATGCAGCGTGAAGTCCTTGGCACCCAGCGCGCCGACATCCTGCGGCTGGTCATCAGCGAGGCCCCGCGCTTCCCCTGGCTGGCCGCTTTCTATTGGCATGAAGTGGTGGAGCGCATCATGGCTTTGATACGCGCGATTGCCGCGCGTGGGGTGGCGCGCGGCGAGATCTCCTCGACCGCTTTGCAGCGTTTCCCGCAGATCGTCGCGGCGCCGCTCCTGGTGTCGGTCATCTGGCAAGCGTTGTTCGAACCCTTCGAACCCCTTGATACCGAGGCCTTCCTCGACAATTACATCGACGTTCTCATGCGGGGGCTCGCATGCGAGAGGGCTTGACCGCGATTCTGTCCCTGCCGCGCAGGGGGCTTGCCGGCTGGGGCGTCGCGCTGGCGCTTGCTGCGCCGCTCGGCCTTGCAGCCTGCCAGCCGGGTGGCCCGCCAAGCTTTCAGGGCTATGTGGAGGCCGATCTCCTCTTCATCGGGCCGGACGAAGCGGGTCGGCTCGCCACGCTCTCCGTCGAGGAGGGCACGACCGTTGCCACGGATGCACCCCTGTTCGCCGTCGACGACCCACTGCAGGTGGCCGCGCGCGATCAGGCCAAGGCGTCGCTTCTCGAAGCGCAGGCGCGGCTGGAGCGTCGGATCGAGGCCCAGCAGCGACCGGAGGAGATTGCCATCCTGCGGGCGAGCGAGGCGCGTGTGAGGGCGGCGCTTCAGCTCGCGCAATCCGATCTCGATCGTCAGCAAAAATTGTTTGCTACCGGCAATGCAAGCCGGGCGGCGCTCGACAACGCGACGGCGTTGCGCGACCAGAACGCGGCGCAGCTTCTCGAGATCCAACGCCAGATCGAGGTCGCCGAGCTTGGCGCGCGCGATCAGGACATCGAGGCGGCGCGCCATGCTGTCGCTGCCGCCGAGGCTGCCCTCGCCAGCGCCCAGGAACGCCTGACGCGGCGGCAGGTCCATGCGCCGGCAGCGGGCAGCGTTCAGCAGGTCTATTACCGCCCGGGCGAGATGGTGCCGGCCGGCCGGCCCGTGGTCGCCCTTCTGCCGCCGCCCAATCTCAAGATCCGCTTCTTCGTGCCCGAAGCGATATTGCCGCGGCTCGATGTCGGGCAGACCGTTGCCGTGAGTTGCGATGGCTGCGCGGGGGATCTCACCGCGCAGGTTTCCTTCCTGTCGCGGCAGGCCGAATACACCCCGCCGGTGATCTATTCGCAGGAGGAACGCACGAAGCTCGTGTTCATGGTGGAGGCCAAGCCGGCGGAGCCGTCCCGGTTCCGCGTCGGCCAGCCGGTCACGGTAACCTTGCGCGACGGGGCCTCGCCATGAGCGATAGCGGAAGCCGGGCCGTGAGCGATAGCGGAAGCCGGGCCGTGAGCGATAGCGGAAGCCGCGCTGTGAGCGACGTCGGCGGCGATGGCAGGGAGCGCGCCGGGGAGGGGGAGACCGGCAACGGCCGGGCCATTGCCATCGACGTGAATGGCCTCACGAAGCGGTTCGGCGAGCGCGTCGTCGTCCGGGATCTCTCCATGCGGGTCTATCGCGGGCAGATCTACGGCTTTCTCGGACCGAACGGCTCCGGCAAGACGACGACGATCCGCATGCTCTGCGGACTTCTGACGCCAGACGCTGGGACCGGCACCTGCCTCGGCTACAACATCCTGACGGAGGCAGCCGAGATCAAGCGGCATGTCGGCTACATGACGCAGCGCTTCAGCCTCTATGAGGATCTGTCCGTTCGCGAGAACCTCGAATTCGTGGGGCGCCTCTACGGGCTCGCCAACCCCCGCCGCGCGGCGCAGGCGGCGCTCGTCAGGCTCGGTCTCGAAGGGCGCGGCCACCAGTTGGCCGGGACCCTGTCCGGTGGCTGGAAGCAGCGGCTCGCGCTTGGCGCCTGTATTCTGCCCGAGCCGCGGCTCCTCTTGCTCGATGAGCCGACCGCCGGCGTCGACCCCAAGGCGCGGCGCGATTTCTGGAGCCAGATTCATCAGCTCGCGAGCGAGGGTATGACGGTTCTCGTTTCCACGCATTACATGGATGAGGCCGAGCGTTGTCACGAGATCGCCTATATCGCTTACGGCGAATTGCTGACGCGCGGCCCGGTGAAGGATGTGATCCGCAACTCCGGCCTGGCCACGTGGACGGTGACAGGCGGCGACACCTGGCGGCTGGCGGAGGAGCTCAGCAGCCGCGAGGGCGTCGACATGGTGGCGCCCTTCGGAGCGAGCCTGCATGTCGCCGGCCGCGACAAGGCGAAGCTTGATGCGGCGATCGCGCCTTATCGTCGAGACCCCGCCCTCAGTTGGCAGGAGGACCAGCCGACCCTCGAGGATGTCTTCATCGACCTCATGAACCGGTCGAAGGACAATTTCCAATGACCGAACCGCCCGTTCGTCCGGACGAGGGCGGGCGGCCCCGGCGCGGCGGCTTCTTCCGGCGCGTCTGGGCGATGCTGATCAAGGAAGGGCTGCAGCTCTCGCGGGATCGCATCACCTTCGCGACCATGATCTTCATCCCGCTGATGCAACTCGTCCTGTTCGGCTATGCCATCAACACGACGCCGCGCCATCTGCCGACCGCCATCCTGATCCAGGACGACAGCGATGCCACGCGGGCGATCCTCGCGGCCTTCAGCAACACCGCCTATTTCAAGATCATCAAGCAGGTCCGCAGCGAGAAGGACTTCGATTTCGCGATTGCCTCAGGCGAGGTGCAGTTCGGCATCGAATTTCCGGCTGATTTCGAGCGCGCGCTGCGGCGGGGCGACAAGCCGGCGCTTCTCGTCGCCGCCGATGCGACCGATCCCGTGGCGACGGGCAGCGCGATCGCGGCGCTCAACGGGATTGTCGCCAATGCCCTGGTCCATGAGCGCGGCCTGCCGCCGCGTGATGATGCGGAGAGCGGCCCCTTGTTCGAGATCCGCGCTCACGCCCGCTACAACCCGGCAGCAGTATCCCAGCTCAATATCGTGCCGGGCCTTCTCGGCATCATCCTGACGATGACCATGCTCATCTTCACGGCGCTTTCGGTGACGCGGGAGCGTGAGCGGGGCACGATGGAATCCCTTCTCGCCATGCCCATCCGCCCGGTCGAGATCATGCTCGGCAAGATCCTGCCCTATGTGCTCATCGGCTTCATCCAGGGGGCGATCATCATCGGCGCGGGGACGCTGTTGTTCGGGGTGCCGATCCTGGGCAGCCTGCCGTTGCTGGCGGCGCTGACGACGCTGTTCATCGCGACCAATCTCGCCATCGGCTATACCTTCTCCACCGTCGCGCAGAACCAGCTGCAGGCCATCCAGATGGCTTTCATGTTCTTTCTCCCCAACATTCTGCTGTCGGGCTTCGCCTTCCCCTTCGCCGGCATGCCGCGCTGGGCGCAATGGATCGGCGAGGCACTGCCGCTCACCCATTTCCTCAGGATCACGCGCGGCATCATGTTGAAGGGCAGCGATCTCGCCACCTTGCAGGGGGATGCGCTGGCGCTTGCCGTCGCCATGTTCGTGGCGATGGGCGTGGCCGTCGCGCGTTTTCGCCAGACGCTGGATTGAGTGAGGGAGCGGCGTCGCCGCTGTCATGCAGCCGTCATAGAACTCCAGTCGATTGCGTTCGTCCGCACGCGGCAGCCATGCCGCTCACATGCCATTGCCCTGGGGAACGCCATGCGTCGCATCACATCCACATCCGCCTTCGCCGCGCTGCTCTTGGCCAGCACCAGCCTGACCGCTGCCGCAGAGCCCGTTTTCAACCGGATCGCGAGCTTCCCGGTCGTCGCCAACCTGCCCGGTGATCGGGATGCTGCCAAGCCAACGGTGGCCGAGATCGTCACGGTCTCCGAAGACGGCAATCTCCTCGTTTATACGGACTCGCCGCAGGAAGGCGTCGGCTTCATCGACATCACGGATGCCTCGGCGCCGAAGCCGGCGGGCTTCGTTCCGCTCAAGGGTGAGCCGACCTCCGTCACCATCGTCGGCGGAAAGGCCCTCATTGCCGTCGTCACCTCCAAGGACAAGGCCAATCCGGCGGGTGAACTCGTCGTCCTGGATCTCGCCCGGAAGGCGATCGACAAGGTCTGCGACCTCGGCGGTCAGCCGGACTCGGTCGCGGCGAGCCGGGACAAGAAATTCCTCGCCGTAGTCATCGAGAACGAACGCGACGAGGACAAGGACAAGGGCAAGATCCCGCAGCTCCCGGGCGGCAATCTCACGGTTTTGCCGCTTGCCGCCGATGGCGTCGATTGCGCCGGCAAGAAGGTGGTCGACCTGACCGGCCTCAGCGCGATCGCGCCGGAAGATCCCGAGCCCGAATTCGTGGACATCAACGGCCGCAACGAGGCGATCGTCTCGCTGCAGGAGAATAACCACCTCGCCATCGTCGATCTCGCCTCGGGCAAGGTCGTGAAGCACTTCCCCGCCGGCGTCGTGACGCTCGACAAGGTCGATGCCAAGCGCGACGGTGTCATCGCCCTCAACGGGCGGATCGAGGGCGTGAAGCGCGAACCGGACACGGTCCAATGGATCGATGACGAGCGTTTCCTGACGGCCAACGAAGGCGACTATCAGGGCGGCTCGCGCGGCTTCACGATCTTCAACCGCGATGGCCGCGTCGAATATGACAGCGGCAATCTCCTAGAGCACCTTGCCGTGCGCCTCGGCCATTTCCCGGAAAAGCGCGCCAGCGCCAAGGGCGTCGAGCCGGAAGGCGGCGAGGTCGCGACCTTCGGTGACGACAAGCTGATCTTCATCGCCTCGGAGCGCGGCTCGGTCGTCTTCGTGTTCCGCGACAAGGGGCCGGGCCAGGCGCCGGAGTATCTGCAGACCCTGCCGTCGGGCGTCGCCCCGGAAGGGGTCCTCGCGATCCCCGGCCGCGACCTCCTCGTCACGGCCAACGAGGCCGACAATGTCAAGGACGGCGGGCCGCGCAGCCATGTCGTTCTCTACAAGCGCGCTGAAGGCACGCCGAACTACCCGACGATCGTCTCTGTGGACGGAGCCGACGGCCTGCCCTTGCCCTGGGGAGCGCTCTCCGGCCTGACGACCGATGGGAAGACGCCGGGCCGGCTCTTCACGGTCACCGACAGCTTTTACGGCAACACGCGCATACTGGAGATCGACGCCTCGGCCAAGCCGGCGCGCATCATCAAGGCGACACCCGTGACGCGCGATGGGAAGGCGGCGAGCTATGACGGCGAAGGCATCGCCTTCCGCCGCAACGGCGGCTTCTGGATCGTGTCCGAAGGCAACCCCGAGAAGAAAGACAATCCCACCGCCAACCAACTCGTGAGCATTGCGCCAGATGGCAGTGTGGAGGAGGAGATCGCGCTGCCCGACGCCCTGGCCAAACACGCCACGCGCTTTGGCTTCGAGGGGGTGACGGTGACCGGCGAGGGCGCCGACGAGACGGTCTGGATCGCGGTGCAGCGCGAATGGAAGGACGATCCCAAGGGCAAGGCGAAGATCCTGTCCTACAAGCCTGCCACGAAGACCTGGGGGGTTCTGCACTACCCGCTCGAGAGCATCGCCAACGGTTGGGTGGGACTGTCCGAGATCACGGCTGTCGGTGATGGCACGTTTGTGGTCGTGGAGCGCGACAACCAGCTCGGTGACAAGGCTCTGAAGGCGCTACGGTCGTTTTCGGTGAAAGGGCTGACGCCCGCAGCGCCCGGCGCTGAAGCGATCCCCACGGTGACCAAGAGCCTTGTGCGCGATCTGGCCCCCGATCTCGCCGCGCCGAAGGGCTATGTGCTCGACAAGGTGGAGAGCTTCGTCATCGATGCGGCCGGCAATGCCTTCATCGTGACCGACAATGACGGTGTCGATGGCTCTTCGGGAGAAACGCAGTTCATTCCTCTCGGCAAACTCGCGATCCGCTGACCGCGCCACGGGCAAAGGAGCGCGGCCGAGGTCGCGCTCCCCCATAGGCACCCCTGTAGGCAATCCAGAGAGAGTGACTGAGAGAGAGGGAGGGCGGACAGTTCACAAGGCCACGGCGGTTTGTCAGCACTGTCGCGCGACTGCTGCTAAGATACTGATATAAAAACAAAAAACTTGATCGCTGCTGCACCTGTGCCCATACTATAGGCGCTGGGCCAGCTTGCCTGAAACAGCGGCAGGCGGTCCTTTAGGCAGTTTGGCGCCGGAGGGTGTCAACCCGATCCGGCACCGGGTCAGGAGTGGATTGACGCGCATGCCCGCCAGGAATTCTTCGACAAGTGACTTCGCGCTTCAACTGGCCGGCTACGGCCTGACGACGGCGACCATCCTCTACCGCATGCCGGATCATCGGCATCTGCTGCAGACCTTCATCTGGCAGCACTATGATCTCGCCCCTCATTTCCCCGAGCTGCGACATTTTCTCGCCTTCTGGCAACGCAAGCTCGAGGGGCCGCTGCATTCGGTGACCGTGGCGCATGCGTGCCTGCTAAAGCCTGCCGAGATCAGGACGATCGATGACGCGTTCACATTCCACTAGCGCAAGTCCGGCTTTTGCGGACTTGCTTCGTTCAAAAGTGAACGAGCAAATCCGGCTTAGGGATCTGGGATAGGGATGCGACTTGGGAGACGGATGCGACTTGGCAGACGGATGCGACTTGGCCAAATGCTCTGCGTAGGCTAGGAAGTCTCCCGCGCTCCCATTGGTGGCCCTTTCTCAGTGTCTTCATCGACCAGCACATCAGCCGTATTGCTTGAACTGGCGGCACGCCCCGACGAGCGCCTCACGATCGGCGAATTGTTGGCGGCTCTGCGCCAGCAGGCGTTCGCGGCGCTGATCCTCGTGCTCGGGCTGCCCAATTGCCTGCCGATGCCGCCGCCGATCCCGCTCCTGTTCGGCTTTCTGCTGTTGTTCGTGGCCATGCAGATGGTCGTCGGCCGCAGCACGCCCTGGCTGCCCAAGCGGGTTCTCGGTCGCTCCATGGCACGTGCCGATTTCGCACGTGCCGTCGGCCGGGCCTTGCCCACCATCCGCAAGCTGGAGCATTGGTCGCGGCCGCGGCTCACCTTCTTCGGTACACCGCTCGGTATCCGTATCGTCGGCGCTGTCGTGCTCGTCATATCCCTGGCGCTTCTGGTGGCCGCGCCGATCATCGGCCAGATCCCGCTCGGATTGGCCGCCTGCCTGGTCGGGCTCGGTCTCGTGGAGCGCGACGGTCTTCTGGTGATCGGCGGCACCGCCGTGGGCGCCATCGGCCTCAGCCTCAGCCTCGGCTTCGTTGTCGCCATCATCAGTGGTGTTACGGCGCTGATTTAGAGCCCCGCGCCACTTTCTTGACCAAGGTTGCGCGCTCCTCGAGCGTGCCGGGCTGTGCCAGGATCACGTCGATCTCCTCGGCCGTTACGGGTTTGGAGAAGAGATAGCCCTGCAATTCGTGGCAACCGAGCGCGCGGAGGAATTCAAGCTGCTCGTGGGTCTCCACGCCTTCCGCAGTGACGGTCAGGCCGAGCGCGCGGCCAAGATGCACGATGGAATGGATGAGGATGGCGGATTCGCCGGTTGTTTCGGCCGCTTCCAGGAATGAGCGGTCAATCTTGATCTTGTCGAAGGCGAAACGCCGCAGATAGATCAAACTCGAATAGCCGGTTCCGAAATCGTCGAGCGCCAGACGCACACCATGGGCGCGCAACTCGATCATCGCTTCCTCGGCAGCATCGGCGTCCTTGACCACCACGCTTTCCGTCAGTTCCAACTCGACACGCGTGGGATCGATACCGCAATCGGTGATGATACGCATGACGTCCGAGACGAAGTCGCGATGGCGGAATTGGATGGCGGACACATTGATCGCGATGCGGACGCCAGGCCAGCGCATCGCATCCGTACAGGCCCGTCGCAGGACCCATTCGCCGAGGGCTATGATGAGGCCTCGTTCCTCGGCAACAGTGATGAACTTCTCCGGCGCGATCATCCCGTGCACCGGATGCGGCCAGCGCACCAGCGCCTCCACGGCGACGACCGTGTAGTTGTCTATCTCGACCTGGGGTTGATAATGCAGGACGAGTTCATCGTTCTCGATCGCTTTACGCAGATCGTCCTCAACGACCTTGCGCAGCCTCAGCGCCTCGTCCATCTGGCGCTCTACGAAGCTGAACCGGTTGCGGCCACCGTTCTTGGCCTGATAGAGCGCCGTTTCCGCCAATCGCAGCAACGTCTCGCGATCCGTGCTGTTTTGCGGGCTGAGCACGATGCCGATCGAAGCGCCGACGGAGACGATCGTGTCGCCCATCTCGATCGGTTTCTTCATCGCGTCGAGAATGCGGCGTGAGAGCGCCTCGGCATCATGGTGGGCGCTGACGCCGGTCTGGATGATTGCGAATTCGTCGCCGCCAAGTCTTGCCAGCGTGTCCGCGCCGCGCAGAAGGTCAGAGAGCCGCTGCGCGACGATGCGGATGACGTTGTCGCCGATGGCATGGCCGTAGATATCGTTGATGTCCTTGAAGCGGTCTATGTCGAGGAAGAGGACGGCAAGACCCTCACCCGTGCGCTGGCCTCGCGCGAGTTCCTGTTCGAGCCGCATGCTGAACGAGAGGCGGTTGGGCAATCCCGATAGCGCATCCTGGCCGGCGAGCCGGCGTGAAGACTCCTGGTCGCGAATCTCATCACGGGCGAGGCGTCGGATGACAAGCCAGACGATGCCCAGGGCGATGAGCGCGATGATCGAGGTGAGCGCTGCGATGCCCACGAGCCGTGGCCAGACGGCTTCGCTCGGAGAGGACGGTTGCCAGGACAGCGATACGGTATCGCCCAGGGATGACTTGATCGGCAGGATCTGATGCCGCGGATCAGGCTGGCGAGACAGCGTGACCGGGGCGCTGCCCGACGCCCGGCCGATTTCTTCGACATCTCCGTGCGTGTAGCGGTAAATGAGGACGACGGTCCGGTGGGGCGCTGCGACGGCAGCCGGTTTCGGTCGGCGTGCATCCTTGGCGACGAGGAGATAGACGGCGCTGTCGTGATAGACGAAATGATCGATCGCCTGACCCGGTGTCGGCGGATTGCTGAGAAAGAAGCGAACGAGCGCCTCGCGGCTCCCATGCTCGCCGGCACGGTCCGTTCCGGAGAGGGCGACGGTGCGCACGATGCGCGGGCCTTCCATGATAACCAGAGCGTCGAAGCGACCGGCGTGCGCGAATGCGTGATCGCCGGCCACATTCGGGAGAGATGCGGCGCTCGGCGCCTCGGACGCAGTGAGATCCGTCGTGGCCAGTATGGTATCGAGTCGTTGTTCAACTTTTGTCTTATGGGTCGTCAGGGTTCCGACGATCCTTTGCCGCTGTTCCGCGATCGACCACTGATCGACGCTGTTGCTCATATAAGTGAGCGCAAGCAGCATCCCCGCGATAACCGCAACGACGATCAGCGCGATTGGCCACAAAAGACGACCAATCAAGGCCGCTGGCCGGGCGGTGCGGAAACCGGAGAGCAACAAAGCGGCGATGTTCCTCGCGATCGAATGGCAGGCTAGTCCGCGGCCAGTGACGCACACTGCATATTTCACAGATTGAATTGACGAGTCGTTGCTTGTGCGAACTGGTTACGAATTCTTATGAAGGGAAGCGCGTGGTCAATCCATTTTCATGGTTAACGGCCTCATATTAGGGCCATGCCGCGCAGACTGGCGTGGCCATTTCGGCCAACGATGATGTGATCGTGTACCTCGATGCCTAAAGATTTTGCGATGGCGATAATGTCCTGCGTCATGCGGATATCCGCCGTCGACGGTGTCGGGTCGCCGGATGGGTGGTTGTGGACGAGGATCACGGCGCTTGCGGCGAGTTCGATGGCGCGCTTTATCACTTCCCGTGGATAGACAGGCGTGTGATCGACTGTACCGGATTGCTGCAATTCGTCGGCAATCAGCGCGTTCCGCTTGTCGAGGAACAGAATGCGGAAATGTTCCCTGTCCGCGAATGCCATGGCCGTGCGGCAATAGTCGAGCACGGTGCTCCATGAGGCCAGAACAGGCCGCTGGGCAATCTCACCTTTGGTGAGGCGGCGCGCGGCGGCTTCGATGATCTTGAGGTCCGTGACGACGCTCTCGCCGATACCGCTCACCTCGACGAGGCGGGGGGGAGGGGCGGCCAGCACCTCCGCAAAGCTGCCGAAGCGCTTGAGGAGCTGCTTGGCGATTGGCTTCACGTCACGCCGGGGGATCGAGCGGAAGAGCACGAGTTCCAGAAGCTCATAATCCGCAAGGCCCGTGTCGCCTGCTTCGCGAAAGCGGTTCCGCAGGCGCTCCCGGTGTTTGGCATAGTGCGGCGCAGCATCCTCCGGAGGCCGCGACGCCGGAGATTCCTTACCGATGACGGGGTTATCGTCGTGCTTGGCCTCGGCCATCGTGTTCGGCCTCAAGCGGCGCTGGCATAGGGGGGGCAGTGCAGGCCGGCCGGCGAGAGCGTGAAAATGTCAGCCCCTGTCTCGGTCACGCCGATGGTGTGCTCGAACTGCGCGGATAGCGAACGATCGCGGGTGACAGCCGTCCAGCCATCCGACAGCACCTTCACCTGCGGACGCCCCAGATTGATCATCGGTTCGATGGTGAAAATCATGCCCGGCTCCAGGGGAACCCCTTCACCACGGCGGCCGAAATGCAGGATGCTCGGCTGCTCGTGGAATTCGAGGCCAATGCCGTGGCCGCAGAAATCCCGCACCACCGAGCAGCGTTCGGCTTCGGCGAATTCCTGGATGGCGGCTCCGATATCGCCGGTCGTCGCCCCGGGCCGGACGACCGCGATGCCGCGCATCAAGGACTCATACGTGATTTCAATCAGCCGCATGGCGCGGCGCGGCACCTCGCCGACCGTGTACATGCGGCTCGAGTCGCCATGCCAGCCATCGCGTATGAAGGTCACGTCGATATTGATGATGTCGCCTTCGCGCAGCGGCTTGTCGTTGGGCTGTCCGTGGCAGACCACGTGGTTCAATGACGTGCAGCAGGAATGGCGGTAGCCGCGGTACATAAGCTGGGCCGGCAAGGCAGCATGCGCCATGCCGAAATCGAAGACGAGCTTGTCGATGGCTTCGGTCGTGATGCCGGGGCGGACGTGAGCTGCGAGCATGTCGAGGCATTCGGCCGCGATGCGGCCGATCCGGTGCATGCCCGCAAAGGCTTCGCGGCCATAGATCTTGATACCATTGCCGCGGCGTCCGACAAGCGCGTCGCTGAGCTCGATCATATGCGCTACCCCAAAATCCCGTAGGGGCCCCGCGGCCTGCTGCCCAATGCAAGCAGTGCGCTCCTCGACGATCCCCCACGTCAAGTCTAGTCCATGGCGCGATCACCGCAAGGGGTCGCGC
This sequence comes from Chelatococcus asaccharovorans, assembly GCF_003201475.1. GTDB lineage: Bacteria > Pseudomonadota > Alphaproteobacteria > Rhizobiales > Beijerinckiaceae > Chelatococcus > Chelatococcus asaccharovorans. The sequence continues at coordinate 144,591 of NZ_QJJK01000014.1, forward strand.
CGGGTGCACGCGCATGCTGGCGTATTGCGCGCGGCCGGTGTAAGTATCGCCACCATGACGCTTCGTCCCGTGAATGCCGGCTCCTATGACAGCGAGCCCTTTGGAACTTTCGCCCCCAACAATGCGCTGCGGTCCATCATTGCGATGACCCGCTCGATGCCGGACGTATGGCTGCCGAAGCGGACAGCGCTGGCGCTGCGCAATATTGCGCTTCGCGGTTTGGATGGGCGGCCGGTGGACGTGGAGACACTCGGCGTGCGCATGCGCCTGTTTCCCTACAACAATGTTTGCGAGAAGCGGATTCTCTTCACGCCTCAGTATTTTGACGTGGAGGAGCGGGAAATCCTCGCGAGCCGGTTGAAGGGCGATTGCACCTTCATCGATATCGGCGCGAATGTCGGCGCGTACAGCTTGTTTGCCGCGGCCCAGGCCGGACCGCGGGCGCGGATCCTGGCGATCGAGCCCCAGCCGGACATCTTCGAACGGCTGGTCGCCAATATCCGTTTCAATCCCTTCGGTACCATCAAGGCGATCGCTTGTGCGCTCGCGGACAAGTCCGGCGAGCTGACGCTGTTTCTCGACTATGAGAACCGCGGCGAATCAAGCGTCAAGATCGTCGGTTCGGACAACACGACTGCCGTTCGGGTTCCCGCCAAGACCCTGCTCGAACTTCTGCGCGAGGAAGGCTTTGCGCATCTGGATGCGGCCAAGCTCGACGTGGAGGGCGCCGAGGATCTGATCATGGAGCCATTTCTGGATCAGGCGCCGGAGGCGCTGTTCCCCAAGCTCCTGATCATCGAAGACGGTGAGGGGCGCTGGCAGACGGATTTGCCGAAACTCCTCGTTTCCAAGGGATATCGCTTCGTCACGCGCACGCGCCTCAACCTGGTGTTCGAGCGCTAGAGCATTTTCGCGTTTCTCCGAATCGCGAAAATGCTCCATGTCTTTGTTTTAGCGCATTTTCTTCACGCGAACCGGTGTCCACTTCGCTCGAAAATGCTCCAGAGCATAATCCGACAGGAGTGAAATGAGGATCGATGCGATTATGCTTGAAATAACGGAGCTTAGAGCGCCGATCTGATGCAATCAGATCGTAATGCGCTCCAAGCCGCAATCGAGCGGTCGCTTTCGCCTCAGATCTTCGGCTGCGGTTGATTCTGGTATTTCTTGGAATCGCGGGCGAGCTCCAGGCATTCCTGCAGTTCGACATAGCTCGGCGTGCCGTCGGAGCGCGTTTCCGAGAGGCAGCGGGCGACACTGCCGGAATCGAAGGTCTTCCATTCCTTCTCGATCGCGACGCGGGCACTGTTTTCGTCAGCCATGCATGCGGCAAAGGTCGTTTTGGACTCGGCGCCGAACTCCGCGGCTGCACGGCAGCTGGGCCCGGTATCGAGCGTCGGCACTGGACCCTCCGCAACAAGAAAGAGGTGCGCGCCGATGGCCAGGGCGGTCAATGGGAAAGGCATATCAACCCTCAGAAATTCGTGGTGAAGCCTGGGATTGGCTCCAGGCGCCGCATAAACTTGGCGCAAGGTGCCCGATGCCCGTGTCAATAACAACAAGGATTATGATTCTAGGTAACCATCGTCATGGGATCTGATCTGACGGACCTCAGTCGATGATCGGGACAAGTCGATCCACCATGATCATCTGTGGGGTCAGATGGCAGGTGACGGCATAGGCCTCGACACCGCGCTGCAGGGCACGGTCGAAGGCGGCCGCGTAGGTCGGGTCAATGTCGCGCGCGAGCGTGAAGCGCTCGGCCTGCATCTGGATGAGGAACAGCATGACGGCGCGGTAACCGTCTTCTGCCATGTCGCCGAGTTCGTGGAGATGCTTTGTCCCGCGCGCGGTGACACAATCGGGGAATTCGGCGAGGGGAGGCTGGCGCATCATATGGACGTTCTTGACCTCCACATAGCAGGGAGGGCGGTCGTCATCGTCCAGGAGGATGTCAATGCGGCTGGCGCGGCCATATTTGACCTCCCGGCGCAGGCGGGCATAGCCTGCGAGCGTTGGGATGAGGCCGGCGATGATGGCTTCGGCGGCGAGACTGTTCGGCAGGGATGTATTGATCCCGACCAATTGCGCGCCCGCACCGAAATTTGCTTCAACCATCTCCCATGAATAGGGAAGCTTGCGGGCCGGATTGGCCGAAAGCGACAGCCAGACGCGGTTGCCCGGCGTCACGAGACCGAGCATCGCGCCCGGATTGGCGCAATGCGCCGTGACAGTGCTGCCGTCGGCCAGCTGGATGTCGGACAGAAAGCGCTTGTACCGCGTGATCAGGCGACCTTCGACCAAAGGGGATGAAAATTGCATCGGAGGCCTTCCGAAGACACCATAATGATAGGGGTTCGACTCCGACATTTGATCTGGAGCTTGATGTCGGGCGGGACTCACATGTCAAATTCGCTCCACGAGCAGATGTGGGTTATCAGCCCGCGTTTCCGTTCTCAAGCACGGGGCAGGCCCGCTTTCCCGGCTGCGCTCTTGAGAGAGGCCGAGGCAGAGAGTAGATCAACGGGGCGTCGAGCGACCGGATAGTCCCGGCTCGCAAGGAGATTGAGCATGGGCGAGGCGACTGCGGTTGAGACGGGCGTGGTGACGGCAGCTCTCCTCGTCATCGGAGACGAGATCCTTTCAGGCCGCACCAAGGATAAAAACATCGGCTATATCGCCGAATATCTCACGGCGATCGGCGTCGATCTCACGGAGGTCCGCGTTGTCTCCGACGACGAGGCGGCGATCATCGACGCGCTGAACGCGCTCAGGCAGCGCTACACCTATGTGTTCACCACCGGCGGCATCGGCCCCACCCATGACGACATCACCGCCGACTGCGTCGCCAAGGCGTTCGGCGTCCCCATTCATGAGGATCCGCGCGCCATCGCCCGCCTCCTGGAGCGGATCAAACCTGAGGACCTCAACGAGGCACGCCGCCGCATGGCGCGTATCCCGGAAGGGGCGGACCTCGTCGACAATCCCGTATCGAAGGCGCCGGGCTTCTGGATCGGCAATGTTATCGTGATGGCAGGCGTGCCGACGATCATGCAGGCCATGCTGGATAGTGTGGCGCCGAAACTCGCCACCGGTCGCGTGATGCTGTCGGAGACCATCCGCGCAGAATGCAAGGAGGGGGATGTTGCCGGGCCTCTGCGCGCGATCGCGGAACGCTACCCGGACGTGATGATCGGCAGTTATCCCTTCAACGACGAGACGGGTTTCAAGACCAATCTCGTGCTGCGCTCACGCGAGGCATCGCGGCTTGCCGTTGCGACGGCCGCCGTGCGCGACATGCTGACATCCCTCAATGCGGCGCGCTCATGATGATTGAGACCGTGGGCCTTGCCCCCTTCCGCCGGAGCGGCAAGGTCAAGGCCCGCTCGTCAAGACCGACAGTGAACGGAAAGACAGTGTAATGGCAGGATCTCCAGACAAAGCGTTCCCCGTCTCGTGGGACCAGTTCCACCGGGATGCGCGTGCGCTGGCGTGGCGCCTGCACGCCTTCGGGCCGTTCGAGGCGATGGTGTGCATCACGCGAGGCGGTCTTGTCCCGGCGGCGATCGTCGCCCGTGAATTGGAAGTCCGCCTGATCGAGACGATCTGCGCGGCAAGCTATCATGACTACAAGAACCAGGGTGAGCTGCAGATCCTCAAGGACGTTGCGCCGGACATCAAGGCGCTCGGGGGCGGCACCGGCAAGGGCGTTCTCGTCATCGACGATCTGGTGGACACCGGCAAGACCGCGCGCATGGTCCGGGAGCTCTTGCCGAAAGCCCATTTCGCCGCGGTCTATGCGAAGCCGCAGGGGCGTCCCGCCGTCGATACCTTCATCACGGAGGTGTCGCAGGACACCTGGATCTATCTGCCGTGGGACATGGGGCTCACCTTCCAGCCGCCGATCCGGCATGGCGCGGCGGGCTGAGCCCGTCAGAGAAACAGGGCAAACAGCGCCACGACCAAGAGCCATTGCAGGATGCAAGCGTTGCGATAGAGCGTGAGGGCGCGGCGGATGTCCTTTGGGCCGGCATCCGCACGGCCATCGCCCATCCAGTGATCATGGACGACGTGGCCGTGATAGCTGCGCGGGCCGGCGAGTTTCAGGCCGAGCGCCGCCGCCATGGCGGCCTCCGGCCAGCCGGCATTCGGCGAGCGGTGACGCGGCGCATCGCGCTTCATGGCCTGGAAGATGCCCTGGCGCGCCACATGGGGCGTCACCCAGGTCGCGGCGATGAGAAGGCAGCCGGCGAGCCGCGATGCGGGAAGGTTGACCAGATCGTCGAGACGCGCGGACGCCCATCCGAAGGCATCATGGCGGGGCGTGCGATGGCCGATCATGCTGTCGGCGGTATTGATCGCCTTGTAGATCGCCATGCCCGGCAGGCCGGCGACGACAAGCCACATGCCGGGGGCGACGACCCCGTCGGCATAATTTTCCGCGAGGCTCTCGATGGCGGCGCGCGCCACAGCCTGTTCGTCGAGGCTCTCGGGATCGCGGCCGACAATCTTTGAGACGGCCTCGCGGCCACCCGCGAGACCGCCTTTTTCGAGCCCCTCCGCAACGGCGCGGACATGCGTGTAGAGGCTGTGCTGGGCGAGCCCCGTCGAGGCGATGACGGCGAGAATGGCGAGCCCCGGCAGAACGAGCACGAGCGGCAGATGATAGACGATACTCTCGATGAACCAGGCGATGCCGCCGACCAGGACGATGAGCACCGTGAGGGCGACGATACCCAGGCGCCGGCGTGTGGCGGGCGCGTGGTTTTCTCTGTTGAGATGCCTGTCGAGCCATGCGATCAGCCGCCCCATCCATGTCACGGGGTGGCCGATGGCATGGTACAGGCGTTGCGGATAGCCGATGAGCGCCTCGAGGGCGAGGGCTGCGGCGGTCACGAGGAGGGTCGTCTGAAGATCCATGGTGAAAGGCGATAACATGAGTGGAGACGCAGGAATATCGCCGGTGTTCCATGGCGGCGATCTTGGCGCGGCAAGCCGGACTTTTCCCCAGGCGCGCCGCCCGTGGGTCGATCTTTCGACGGGTATCAATCCGCGCGCCTATCCCGTACCCGTGCTCGCCCCGGCCGTCTGGACCCGTCTGCCTGAACCCGACGCACTGACGGATCTGGAACAGGTGGCGGCAACGGCCTATGGCGCGGCCGCCGGCACCCATGTCGTCGCCGCGCCGGGAAGCCAGGCGCTGATTCAGCGGGTGCCATGGCTCTTGTCTCCGCGGCGCGTGGCTGTGCTGGGGCCGACCTACGGCGGGCATGCGCCGGCCTGGACAGCGGCCGGCCACAGCGTCGAGACAGTCGCGTCGCTTGCGGACTGCGCCGGGGCTGGTGTTGTCGTCGTGACGAACCCGAATAATCCCGACGGGCGCTGCCTGTCGGCGGAGGCGCTCATCGCGGCAGGCGCCGGCCTCGGTCCCGACGGGCTGCTCGTGATCGATGAAGCCTTTGCCGACGTGATGCCAGAGATCAGCTTTGCCGAAAGGCTCGCTGATCATCCGCGGATCCTGGTGTTGCGCTCCTTTGGAAAGTTCTTCGGTCTCGCAGGGGTTCGGCTCGGCTTTGCACTGACGGCCGATGGCGACCTCGCCGGGCGGCTGCGCGATCACCTCGGGGCCTGGCCCGTTTCCGGCGCCGCCATCGCGATCGGCCAGACGGCGCTCGCGGACCAGGCCTGGCAGGCGGCCACGCGAGCCGAACTTGCCGCATCGGCGCGACGCCTGGACGCCCTGCTCGGCGGGGCGGGGCTCACGGTGATCGGCGGCACCTCGTTGTTCCGGTTCGTCGCCACCCATGCGGCCGAGCCTTGGCACCAGAGGCTCGGGGCCTGCGGCATTCTCGTGCGACGCTTTGCCGAACAGCCCCAGTATCTCCGCTTCGGGCTTCCCGGCCTGGAAGCCGAATGGGCGCGCGTTGCGGCGGCCCTCGATACCTGTGCGTGAGGCTTGTCGGGCGCGGCCCCGTGCTTGCCCTGCGGCCCCGCGCCGGATAACCCTTCATCCGTGAGCAAAGCTCTGCGGACGTGGCGAAATCGGTAGACGCAGCAGACTTAAAATCTGCCTCCCGTATGGGAGTACGGGTTCGAGTCCCGTCGTCCGCACCATTCTGGCTTGAAAGCGCTATCTCCAGACTGTGCTGACGTCATGCGGAACGAGGTCGTTCCTGGGCGAGCCAACAGGGCGCCCCCACAATCCATGAACCGTGCTGGCAAAGTTCATGGATTCCCCAGTCCGGGGTCTGTTCAGGCCGGCGTTTCATCAAGCCGGGGGCTCGGCCCGCTTGCGGATGCCCCGGTGAATCGCAAGGTAGTCGCCGAGGGTGCCGGTGTATTCGTGATGGCCTAGATGCGACACCTTCGCGGTGAGATCGCACCAGATCTCGCCGCCGCATTCGTTGATCCAGCGATCACAGAAAGCGAAATCCTCGCCAATGAACAGCCCTGTCTCATCAATGCGCGTGGAGAACAGATCGTAGAACCGGTTCACGGCGTAGGGGAATTCATCGGCGTCGCCGGCGTGATACTCCGTGTGCCGGTACTTCCTGACCATGGTTTCAAGTACATCGCGCCGCAGCAGCATCAAGCCGGTGCCAATGCGTTTGACACGGACGAAGTTGTTCCGCACGTCCTTCGGCTGGATCTCGCCGCTCATGACGCGGGGATCCTCAAACACCACGTTCCAGTTCGTCGTGGCCTCATGAAAGGCGTCGAGGTCACGCGGCTGCACGGCGCGCGTAGGCATGTTGCGATAGCTCTTGGCGACATAGGGCGCGGCGACGAAGGGCACCTCGCAGCGCAGCATATTGAGGATGCTCTTCGCCTCGAACTTCATGTCCGAATCGACGAAGAGAAGATGCGTTGCGTCTTTATTGGCGAGGAATTCGCTGACGATCATGTTGCGGGCGTGATGAACGATCGCGCATCCACGCATGAAGAAGACACTTGCAGCTGCCTTTCGGGCGCGCAACTGCATGACAGTATCCATAATAGCGATGGAGGTATCCGTGTAGATACGTCTATCATACGCGGGTACGGCGATAAACAGGTTTGTTCGTTTCATGGGAGGCTGGCTCAACAGGTTCACCGGTGTCGCAGCCCCGAGTCCTGCGATGATTGCTATCTAACATTTGTGCCCCACGGCACTCAAATACTTCCCATGAATGGCTGGCCGGTCCGGTGGGGCGCTATTGGGCTGTTGTTATTGCGGCGCCTCAATTTTTCGGCCGATCACTGCGCGGGACGCATACGTGACCGCAGCCGTATGCGCTAATGAGACATATCCAGCGGGCGGGGAGAGGCAGGCTGATCACGTGCATCGCGGCAGAGATGTTGAGAGGGATTGGCCGCGTCGGGTTCGCGCCGGCCGGCCCTTTCCAGGCGGTGGTCACCAAGGCTCCCACGTTCTCATCCGAGCAAGGCGAGGATCCTACGGTTTCCATGGGACGGCGATGCACCTGGAACCGTCGTGGTCGGCTACAGTGCTCTCCTGATGAACGAGGGCGTGGTTGCAGGCGAAGGCGTCCTGGAGTGCTCAAACCGCACGCGAATATTGCCTGATGTGAATATTGCGTGGAGCCCGTCATCGCGCGGCCTGCGAACAATTGATGCCGCGCTAAGGCGTCGCCTTCCTCCCTCCACGGGCGCCCCGTCATCCTTCAGGCGCAACCGAGGGCGGCTTGATCGATCCAATATTTCCGCGCCCGCGCTGTTCCAGCAGAAAATCGAGTAGATGGTGTGTAAATACCTCCGGCTGCTCGACATTGGCGATATGCGCTGCATCCTCGATGATGACAAGGCGCGCATGTGAGATCGCCGCGGCGATCAATGCGGCGCCGGCAACCGGTGTCGTGGGGTCCTGCCGGCCGACCATCACAAGGGTCGGGGCCGTAATCGCAGGCAACTGATCCGTCAGGTTGAGCGCCATCAACGCGTGGCAGCAGCCGATGAAGCCTTGAGGAGGCGTCGCGCGAATCATGCTGCGGATCCAATCCATGGCGGCCGGGTTCGTGCGGCGAAAGGGCTCCGTGAACCACCGCTGGATGGTCGGCTCGACGAGGGGCTCCATGCCGGCCCCGGTCATGGCCGCATCGATCCGGGCCTGCCACATCGGGCGATGTTCTTCGCCATAGGCGCTGAGCGTGTCGGCGAGTACGAGACTTTCGATGTATTCGGGATGGGCAATAGCCAACTGCTGACCGATCATCCCACCCATCGACAAGCCGACGAAATGCGTGCGGCTGATGCCCAGATAATCCAACAGCCGACGTATATCATCCGCCAGGTCGGCAATATCGGGCATCCCTGCAGGCATCGACGAGCCGCCGTGACCGCGGACGTCATAGCGCAATACACGGAAATGCTGGACGAGCGCTGCCATCTGCGGCCGCCACATATCCAAATGCGCAGCCAGTGAATGGCTGAGCGTGACAACTGGCGCAGTCTCCGGTCCTTCGAGAAGCGCCTTGATACTCAGCCCGTCAACGTCAACTTGCATTGCGAATAGTCCGTCCCCTGCAGCTCCCGCGCGGGTGAGGAGAAAATGTACCGCCGGCAGGCCGCGGACGGAAGCCGCGTTTGCTCATGATCGCGGGAAATCTGTGAACCAGACGCCGTTATAAGGTATCGACCATGCCGTGGATGTTTGATTATTCATGCAACTCGCAGAATTCGTTGCGGTTGATGTTGGATCTTTTTGACATTCGCCGCAGATCAACGCGCGTTGATGAGATCATGAGTTTAACGTTGAATGAGTGCGATGCGGCCATGAATAGGGTCCCTTTTCAAAGGATCCGGGCGTTGCAACGTCGCTCGTGCTCATCGACATGGGCTTGTACGCGCATGAAAAAGCCTGCCCTGGCATGACCGGGACAGGCTTTTTGAAGAGGACGTAACCCACGTCCTTCAGATCAAGACACTGTAGGATGTGCCACAGGATCTTGCGAATTCCGATAAACGGAATGAATGAGGCACTCCTAGGCTTTTGCTGCGGCCTTCTTGCGCGGAGCTGCCTTACGCTTCGCAGGAGCCGGCGCCTTGACTTCGACAACCGGTTCCGCCGCGGCCTTGGCCTTGCGACCGGATGACTTGGCCACCGGGGCGGGCTCCGGGGTTTTACGGCGCTGCTGGCCGAGGCCCATGGTCTTGGCAAGTTCCGAACGCGCCGCAGCATAGTTCGGAGCAACCATCGGATAGTCCGCGGGCAGGCCCCACTTCTGGCGATAATCCTCAGGCGTCATGTCGTAACGCGTGCGCAGGTGGCGCTTGAGGGATTTAAACTTTTTGCCGTCCTCCAGGCACACGATGAAATCTGCCGTAACCGATTTCTTGATCGGAACGGCAGGTTGTGGCTTGGAAGCCGGCTCCTCGGCCGGAGCACCAAGGCGCTGCAGCGCCGTGTGAATATTGGCGATCAGGCCGGGCAATTCGCCAACGGCTACACTGTTATTGGCGACATAAGCGGCGACGATTTCAGCGGCGAGTTCGACGGATGCGACACGATCCGTAGTCTCAGAAGATGTTGTCATGGGAGCCTCTCAAGTACGAGTAATGACTTTCAATTTGGATCGCTTATTCGATTATTTCAATCTAATCAACTATGGATATGGCGAAAAGTGGTCGAAGGCATGATAAAAATATGCGATGAACCCGGCTGCAGGTGCTCATCATTTATCCGTCCTGTCTTTTGCTTCCCGTCTGTCCTGTCGTCGGAAGTTGCCCTTGACGCTCCGCCTGTAATCGCCTTCTGGACACGGTGCATGAGAAATGTCCCGACAGGGGGGGTAGAATTCGCCTCGCATCACTCACGTTGCGAGATATATTCGATCGTCATGATTTTGTATATTCTTGATACGCATGTATAGCCAATTTTGGCTGCGATTGGTGAATTTTTATTTGTCTGCTCCGGTTGTTCCGCCCGTGTCACGGTGGGGGATTGTGAGGCCTTCGGTGCCGGCAGGTGCTCCAAATACTTGGATGCGAAGGCGCGCATTGCAGCATTCCATATGTCCCCCGGCTGCTGCGGATTGTTGTTATCGTATTGATTTTAAATATGATTCGCAAGCAGCGCCGCCACGTGCGCCGCCGTTCAGCGCCTCCCGATCGAGGCGGGTGTCGGCATGGTTGAGACCGGGCGTCTCAGAAGTTCGTCATGCGCAGGTCGGCCGGCGCTTCACGCCATCGCCAACGGATGTGGGAGTGAATATGCGGGAATGATGCTGGGTTCATTGCCGGATACTAGGGGAGCGAATTTGACATTTGAGGCCCGCCTGACGTGCGATCCCAGATCCCCTGTCAAATTCAAAAGATCCACCAAAGCCAATAACTTGCTAGTGTTTCTCGTCAATCCGACATTTGCATCCTTAGTTACAAGTGCCGAGCAAATGTCGGAATTCGGATGAGCGCGAGCGACTTCATCCATCGGAAGGGCATCCGGATTTGATGTTTGCAACGACGTGGATGTCGGACGGAGTTCAAAGGCCTATGCAATCCTCATGCACGGCCTGGATAACCGGGAGCAGTGTCGCTCCTGACCCCCGATTACGTATCGATCGATGCGTAGATGTGCTTCCCCGCGTCCTCGGGGGCGTCTTTGGGGAGGTCTTCATCGAGATTTCCGCGCGAGTCGGCTCGCATTTCAGATATCCGATAAATCCTGTTTATCGTCGTTGCCCCGTTTTACCTGCTTCAACCACCCGGCGGTTTCGACGTTTCCTTGGACCTCGCTGCCGATGAGCACAAAGACGCCCGTCATCGCGGTCTTTCCAAGATAGCGGAGCGAATCAATGGCATGTCGGCAAGCGGGAGGAAGGTCGCCGGCGAGGCCGGGGAAAGCCATGATCGCGATGGCCGCACGAGGTGTTCAGTCACGGCACATCATGGCCTGGTTGGCGAACCGACGGTTCCTTTTTCTGCGGACTGGGGCCGATCGAGAAGCAAGACGAGACGTCAATGACTTGCATGGTATCGGACCACTCCATTCAAGTCGGATGTGCTTCACGTGCCTGCTGCGGTTCGGTCGGCCAACAGCCATGTCGTTTAAGAGCGCGGTCGGTACGGTGTCTTCGCGCGGGCGATCTCGCCGTTGGGTGATCTTGTCATCATCTCACGCCGCCATCCGGCCATCTTCGGTGGTCACTCGAAGTCTCCTGGTCCTATTGGGCCCTGGGTGATCGCGCATTCCCTGAACGGCCGGAGTTCCTGGGCGCCGGTGGCCGGCGGGGCATTCGTCCCACGCGCGCTCCGGCCTCTCCTTCTTTCTTGCCAATACCGGGGGTGAATTCTTTTGAATCTTGTCCTGTGCGATCGACCCGATCGCATAGGCGATAGCGGAACAGGCGTCTCGCGCTTGTGTTAATATCGAGCGCTTCGGTCCAGCCTGGGAAGGGCGAGAGCTATGCGTTGGGATGATTTTCGGCGATCCGACAATGTCGAGGATCGCCGTGGTGGCGGTGGTGGCGGATTCCGGGTTCCGACAGGGGGGCGGGGCGGCCGGTTGGGCATCGGAACTATCGTGGTGCTTGGTCTGCTGGGCTGGGCCTTGGGGATCGATCCGCGCCTTCTGATCACCGGGGCGGAGATGCTGTCCGGCGGGAGCGAGTATTCCGAGCCGGCGCCACAGCAGACCGGGCGTTTGGGCCAGCCGCAGGACCGGGACGGACAATTCGCCTCGGCTATTCTGGGCAATACCGAAGACGTCTGGAAGGTCGTGCTGCCGCAGCAGGTCGCCGTCAACTATCAGGTGCCGCGCATGGTATTGTTCTCAGGCGGGACGCGGTCGGGCTGCGGCATCGCCCAATCGGCGACAGGGCCGTTCTATTGCCCGCTTGATCGATCCGTTTATCTCGATCTCGATTTCTTCCGGGAGATGCGTTCGCGGTTCAATGTCAGCGGCGACTTTGCCTATGCTTATGTGATTGCGCATGAAGTCGGCCATCACGTGCAGAATCTCCTGGGCATCCTGCCGAGGGTGCAGGAGGCGCAGCGCCAGGCGTCCCAGGCGCAGGCCAACCAGCTGTCCGTGCGCGTCGAGCTTATGGCGGATTGCCTTGCCGGCGTCTGGGCGAGCCACAGCGATGCGAAATACCGGTCCCTCGAGCCGGGCGATGTCGAGGCGGCCATGAATGCCGCGAGCGCCATCGGCGACGACCGCCTGCAGAAAGCCTCCCAGGGCTATGCCGTGCCTGAAAGCTTCACGCATGGGTCGTCGGAGCAGCGGGTGCGCTGGTTCACGACGGGCTTGAAGTCCGGCAAGGTCGAGGCCTGCAATACGCTGAGCGGCGGGCGGCTCTGATCTGGCGCGACCCCGTCCGGCCCATCCCGCGGGCGGCGCCTTAGTCAGGGCTCCAGCCGTAGAGCCAGTCGTAGCGCGCGAGGAAGCCCTCCGAGCCCAGGCGTTTCATGGCCATGTTGCGTGCAAGCGCCAGCGGCCAGCGCATGTGATAGATGGCGCCGTTGCGGCGAGCCTCGGCCTGGACGCGTGCGGCGCGTGCCTTGCGCATCTCTTCGAAGGCGGCGAGGGCGCTCGCGGTCGCGGCCAATCGGCCCGGCTCCGGCACGATCAGCTGGGCAAGGATGGCAGCATCTTCAATGGCGAGCGCGCCGCCTTGCGCCAGGAAGGGCAGGACCGGATGGGCCGCATCGCCGATGAGGACAGCGCCGCCTTTGCTCCAGCGCGGCAGGGGCGGGAGGTCGTAGAGCGGCCACATCAGCCATTGCGGCACGGCGTCGATGAGCTGGCGGAGCGCCCTGTCGCCACCCCGCAGCCGCCGCTTGAGCGCAGCCGGATCGCCCGCGGCGGCATTGCCATCCGCGGGCGTCTTGCTGGCGACGATCGCCACGACATTGAGTTCGCGGCCGCCTGCGACCGGATAATGGACGACATGGGTATCGCGTCCCAGCCAGAGGCGGGATTGCTTGCCTCTGAATTCGCCGGGAACGTCGGCCATCGGCAAGGTCGCGCGCCATGCGATATAGCCGCGGAATTCGGGCGTCGCCGGCGCGATCGTCGATCGCACCTTGGACCAGAGCCCATCGGCGCCGATGACGAGCGGTGTGTTGACGGTCTCCTGTCCGCGATCGCCATTCACGCTGACCGTGGCACCCAGCGGTCCCTCCACCATAGCGACGACCTGCCGGCCGATGCGCAGGCGGATATTCGGTGTCGAGCGCGCGGCATCGAGCAGCACCGTATGCAGATCGCTGCGCAGGATGACCCAGTAGGGTGCGCCGTGGCGCCCGCGCATCGCGCGCCCGAGCGGCATTGCCGCCAATAGCCGAGCGCTGCCCATGGCGTGAACGGTGAGCTGTTCAGGTTCGACGGCCCGGCGGCCGACCGCCGAGGCGAGGCCGAGGTCAATAAGGATACGGCTTGCGTTGGGGGACAGCTGGATGCCGGCCCCGGGTTCCGTGAGAACGGTGCGCTGTTCCATCACGGTGACACCGATACCGCGGCGCGCGAGGGCCAGAGCAACGGTGAGACCGCCGATGCCGCCACCGACGACGATGGGATCGGCGTTCGTCATTGTTTGATGCGATCTCAGCCGGCTGCTGCGACGGTCGTATGATCGTCCCAGAGGCTGTCTTCGGGAATGCAGGCGGTGCCGGCGAGATCGCTGCGGTAGCGGTAGAGGGTCGAGCAGTAGCTGCAGACCGCTTCGTTGTCGTCACCCATGTCGATGTAGATATGCGGGTGGTCGAAAGGCGGCAGCGCGCCGATGCACATGAACTTCTTGGCCCCGACTTCGATCACACGGACGCCGCGCGTATTGTGGAAATGAGGGATGCTCTTGTCAGCCATCGTCGCTATCCAGACTGCGGCGGCGGTCGTCGCCATAATGAATCGGCCGGCACCATAGTCGCTATCGCGTGTGCCGCCAACCGTCTCCTTGGCCGCGCGGCAGCGTCGGATCGTCTCGGTCCCGCGAAGGCGCGCGGCGGCAGCCCTCTCATTGATCCCGGACCAGGGCCTGATCGTGACTTGGAAAGATGGGTGACGGGTTGGAAAAACGGGTGACGGCTTGGACTGAGGGGCAAAGGGCTTGGACTGAGGGTAGAGGCTTGGACTGGGGGTAAAGGCTTGGACCGAGGGTAAAGGCTTGGAATTTAGGCTTGGACGGGGCCGATGAATGGGCAATTGTGCGGGCCTGTCGACCTATCCAATCATGCGCATGGTTCCGTTCGATGCAAAGCTTTTCATCTGCTGGCGTCCGTATCGCCTTTGTTGATCTGCCGCCCGCCGAGGGGGAGGGTGATCCTGTCATTCTCGTGCATGGCTTTGCCTCGAACCACACGGTGAACTGGCTGAATACATCCTGGGCCACCACCTTGGGGCGTGCGGGCTACCGTGTCATCGCGCTCGACAACCGGGGGCACGGCGCGAGCGAGAAGCTCTACGATCCCGCCGCCTATGGTTCGCAGATCATGGCCGACGACGTCCGCCGCCTCATGGATCATCTGGCGATCGACCGGGCCGATGTGCTCGGCTATTCCATGGGGGCACGGATCACGGCCCATCTCGCCCTCGCCAATCCCGAGCGGGTGCGCTCGGCGGTTCTCGGCGGGCTCGGTATCCACCTCATCGAGGGGGTCGGGCTGCCGCTCGGCATCGCCGATGCCATGGAGGCAGCATCCCTCGATGATCTGACCGACCCGATGCAGCGCATGTTCCGCGCTTTCGCCGAGCAGACGAAGAGCGATCTCCGCGCGCTCGCGGCCTGTATTCGCGGCTCCCGCCAGACCTTGAGCCGCGAGGATGTGGCGCGCATCACCGTTCCGACGCTCGTCGCAGTCGGCACGAAGGATGACGTAGCCGGGTCCGGCCCGGCTCTCGCCGCGCTCCTGCCGCGCGGCCGCGCCCTCGATATTCCCGGCCGGGATCACAATCTTGCCGTGGGCGACAAGGTGCATAAGGCGGGGGTGATCGCCTTTCTGGCCGAGGGGCGCGGCTAGGGTCAGGACCCATTCATATGATGGAAATGGCGCCTGAAACGGCAATGAGATGCCGAAAAGAGATTCCTGGAGAGACGCGAAGGTCGATGGGGTTCCATCGGCCGAGCGGCTCGACGCCGCAGGTCGCAGCCGTTTCGGCGTCCTTCGGATGTGGTCCATTTGGCCGGCAACGGCGTCGCGCAGCGCTCGAAAGCCGAAAGGCTTCCTTCGCCTCCGCTTCTTCAATCCGGCCAAATGGCCTCACACCATTTCAACCAGATGAATGGGTCCTGACCCTAGCACTACTTTGGCAGAATTAGATTGGCGGTCTCCAGATGGCCCTTCGGCAGTGTGGGCATGTTGGCGATGTGGATGCCCTGGTGATGCTGCTGAGGACGGCTCTGCGGATCTGCGGCAGGGTCGGCCTCGGCGGTCCCTTCCGCAGGCTTTTTTTCTCCAGTGGGCTGTTCCAGGCGCCGGTGCTGGAGGAAGGCATAGGCGATCATGGTCATCAGGGCATGGCGGTGGAGGCCGCGCCAGGAGCGGCCCTCGAAGTGGTCGAGGCCCAGTTCCTCCTTCATCTGTTGGTGGCCCTGCTCGCACACCCAGCGCGCCTTGATGGCAGCGGCCAGCTTTCGCAGAGAAACCCCGGCCGGCAGGTTGGAGAGATAGTATTTGCGCTCGCCCGAAGACCGCCACTCGCCCACGAGCCAGGCTTCCTCCCCCGGCATGTGCTGCTGGCCCTTGTCATGGATGCGCTGGGGCGGCCCATCCGCGACGCGGATGCGACAGGCGGCGAAGCGGGCGCTCAACGGTCCCTTGGAGCCGCGCCGCCAGGAGACCTTGCGCCATCGGGCTGTAGCCAGCACGTCTCGGCGGACACGGACAACTGGTCGGGGATCTGGTTCTTCCGAGGCCGGCCGCGCCCGGCGACGGGGAAGACGAGCGCCACATCGGCCGGATAGACCTTCTGGTGCTTCGGGATGCCCACCGCCCAGGTGAGACCGCGCCCGCTCAGGCCTTGGCGGAAGGACGCGGACAGGCCATAGCCGGCGTCGGCCAGCACCAGGCCGAAGCGCACGCCCTGCGCCGTGACGCGATCGATCTCCTGAAGGGCGATCTCCAGCTTGGAGCGCGGCGCCTGGAACGGCTCCGGCACGCCGGCCGTGACCATGCGTTCGACATCGCTGGTCCAGCTCTCGGGCAGGAACAGGCGCAATCCCAGGGCGACGGGCACCTCGTCCCGCGCCAGGGTCACGGAGACCAAAGTCTGGCAGTTGGCGCGCTTACCGAGCATGGAGGCGTATTGCGGCGCCACGCCCACCGAGTGGCTGCCCTTCTTCGGGATGCCGGTGTCGTCGATGACGAGGACGGCATCGGAGCCGCCCACGAGGCGGTCGCTCCCAGCCGAGCCCTTCGCCACGCCCGCGCCGGTTGCTCTGGCGGGTGCGGTCGCCGGTGATGCGATGGCCGATGCCCTGGATGCGGCCGAGCT
>NZ_QJJK01000015.1 GCF_003201475.1 Chelatococcus asaccharovorans
GCTCGTCAGGCTCATAACCTGAAGGTCACAGGTTCAAATCCTGTCCCCGCAACCAAAATTAGAAAAGCCTCCGCTCACAAAGCGGAGGCTTTTTTGCATGCGAACACCCCCATGATCGCGGCAGGTGAATCTCTCCCCAAACCTCCGGATAACAGCGGACAAGGTCAGCGGCGGACGGCGCGCCTCCCCGAAGCGGTACCGCGTCTCTATGATGTCGGGAAGGGGGGATGACGTGACATTCCTCGCTCGGGCGCCGTTCATCTGCCGGCGGAGCCCGTCCAGGAGGGGTGACGCGGTCGCGTGCCTGTCCGGCGCACAGAACAAGGAAAGGTCCGTTTGTCGGGCAGCTTGGTTGGGGGGCGAAACCGAGGTGGCGCGCCGATAGGCCCCGGGAAGCGGCTTACGATCGAGATCGGATGGCCCGGCGGGCGGAGCGGCGCGACGAGGATCTGTTCATTTCCTCGCTGACGGTTGCGACAATCCGGTGCACAGCCGTTGCTCGCCGCGGAAACCTTCCGATTCCCATCGTTCCCCGTCGAGCCGAACAAGCCGGATCGGACAGCCTATAGTCTTCGCCTATGCTGCCACATCCGGATCAATCCAATTGTCATCGGTGTGCAACGGTGTTGACCGCACAGTACATTCCGTCAGCCCAAGCAGCCCGAATACCTCATCACCTCTACCGCCTCACATCGGCCCGCCGAAGCTGTGGGGATGACAGGGTTTGCCTCGAGTTTGGGAGACGCATGACTCGGGCCAACACCCCTAACCTACGGAGAATCATCGATGAGCGACACGCCGGTAATATCAAAGGGCAACTTTGGCTACCCCGACCCGGGACCCCAGAACCCAACGGCCACTGACGTCACCAACAGCGTATTCTTCGTCTCGGATGAAGATTGGGACGCGATCAGGCAGGCCGAATACGACTACATTGTGCTCGGTAGCGGATTTTGCGCGCTGGCCTTTGTTGAACGCATCTATAAGCACAAGCCCAGCGCCCGCATACTGATGCTCGAGCGCGGCCCATTCTTCCTGCCTGTTCACTTTCAGAACCTGCCGACACCCTATGAAGCGACCGTCGGCGGAAAAAGCGAGACCTTTCCCTGGACGCTCTCGGGACAGACGGCCCTGCAGCCCCCCGGCAAGATCCAGTGGCAGCACGGGATGGTGCCCTTCTTCGGGGGGCGCAGCATCATGTGGAGTGCCTGGTGCCCCGACCCGACACAGTTCGAATATACACTCAATGGGTGGCCACGGTCGCTCATCGACGCCTTCAATCGCAACAAGTCTGATGCCGCGCGATTGATGAATGTGGTTTCCACCGAGCAGATCGACTCCGATCTCAGCGTGGAGGAACGCATGGCAGTGGGCCAGAGCCGGCCGGTTTACGGCACCATGCAACGCGGCCTTCTCGATATGCTGGCGGAAAATATCGACAAGCTCACATCGCCCAACGGGCTGAGGGTCCAGTATGAGGCGGCCAAGATCGCGGCCCATTCCAGGGCGACGGCTGGCATCGACTTCGCGAAGTTCTCGACGCCCGCTCCCTTGCTCAAGATCGTGGCCGACCAGCAGGCGGCAGCCGCAGCCGGCAGGGGTGCCCCCCTTCATATCGTCAACAATTGCGTTGCAATCCGGGCCGAGGAGGTCAACGGCGCCGCGACCGTCATCAAGACCAGCCGAGGCGACATCAACGTAAACGCTGCCAAGGTTGTCCTGGCCATGGGTTCTGTTCCACCGACGACCTTCCTGCTCAACTCGTTTCCAGCGCTCGAGCGCGCAGGGCAACGCTTTGCAGCCCACTTCATCACCGCTCTCGTGGGGCGAATTCCGCGCAGCGCCTTTTCCTTCGGCGCCGACCTGGCGTCCATGGAGCTCGCTGCGATCTACCTCTCCGGAGCTATCCAGATCTTTGGCTTCAATACGCAGCAGATCCATATGCAGTTGTCGGTGCTCAACAACGAGAACCCGGCACAAAATGCAGAGATTGCCGGACGGTACATGCCCGACGTGGTCGCCACGGCATCACGAGCCCAGATGGAAAGCTCGCCCGACCATATCCTTTTCGTCTTTGCAAGCCTGGGCGAGATGGATCCGGCCAATGCGGACAACTGGGTGCACAAGAACGGGGGCAGCGATCAGACCACCAATATCGAACTTCAAGCTCTCGCCAACGACAACGATAACAAGACGTGGGACGGAATGGACGATCTGACCTTCCGAGCCCTGGAAGACGTCCTGCGGCCGAACAACGCAACGGTCGAATATTGGCATGGCGATGCCAATAGCGGAACTTGGAGTCTCGACAGGCCTCCAGTCGGGCAGCGGCGCGCACCGGCCCTCGTTCATGAGGCTTCGACACTATGGGTCGACGCCGTGCCCGGAAACGGCGTGGTCGGCGAAGACTATCGCCCCTATAATGTCTCCAATGTCTACGTGACCGGTGGCGGGCTGTTTCCACGCGCGGAGTCCTGGAATCCGACGTTCTTTATGGTTGCGCTGGCTCAGGACCTCGCCGACCAACTCACCTGAAACGCGCAAGCCACGCATATGTCGCTGACGGATCCCCGTATGCTGGCTCAGGGACGCTTTCCGGTCCCGTGTGAACGGCCCGCGCTAGCGATGATCGATTGGAGCGAGGGCTTGATGTTCCTGGCAGATCAGACCACCCCTGTGGGAACCCGCAGGGGTGGTTTTGCGAATTTCTGAAACCCTATTAGTCAGTTCCACTGACCTCCATGGAATGGGAAGCGAACCGCTGACGGGCTCAGCTTTGCCGCAATTGTCGGGCAGCGCTGAGGAATGTCCTGAGATGAGGATTGCTGCTATCGACCCGCCAGAACAAGGCAAGACGATGGGAGCCAATCGACGGGTCGGTGTGCTTGAGCACGAGATCGTCCGGAATAGGCACCGTGCCTTCGGAGATCAGGCAAGCGCCGAGCCCGGCCGACGCAAGCTGCATGTGGGACTGCGTGGTCAAGACCTCAGCGTGGACAATTCTCGGCTCGATTCCCAGGGAGCGTAGACCCCGGAGTTGATAGTCATAGTGCGTGCGATGGTAGTCGGGAGGAGCGAGGACAATGTCGAGTTTGGCGATGTCCTGGCCCGTAAGGACCAGCCGGCGTGCGACGGGATGAGCTTTCGACATGCAAAGCCGATAGTCCGCCTTCCATATAATCAAGGAGTCCATGGCTTCGGACAAAAGCGCCGGCGTCGGCAAAGACATGAAGCCGGCGTCCAGTTCCCCCTCGTTGAGCATACGGCTCATCTCTTCGGCCGTGGCCTCGATCATAAAGGGACTGATATCGGGATGTGCTGCCCGGAACTCGCCGAGCAGCAAGCTTATCACCGGGTAGGAGAGGTAGCTGGGCATGCCGATGCGCAGGCCCTGGCCGGTTGAGAGTTCGGCAAATTCCTCGATCGTCGCGCTCAGCAGGTCCAATACCCTCTTCGAACGCTCGAGCAGCAGCTTTCCGTGCGGGGTGAGCCGCAAAAGGCGCCCTTTGCGCTCGATCAGGACCGCGCCCAGGCTGTCCTCGAGTTGGGCAAGCTGTTGGCTGAGCGTCGGCTGGCTGATCGACAGCGCAGACGCAGCCTTGCTGAAACTGCCGGAACGGTGCAGCTCTCGAAAGTAGATCAATTGCCGGACGCTCAATCGGCGCATGCTCGCAAATGTCGCGTTGGAAAGCGCAGTTCGCGCCATATATGGCCTCCCGTCGATGACCTGCCGGATCGCCAATCTATAGGCAAAACCTATACGACAGATGACAACCCGATGGATCCGTCATCCTCGTGAAATCCGCAACCGATATCGCTTTCCAGGGTTCTCTCGAGATTCAAGCGGCAGGTCTTTGGTGCCCATTTCAGTCCATGTTCTCGGCTCTTCGGGCGGATATCCCGCCAACGGGCAACCATGTTCGGGCTATCTGGTGCGCGGCACGGCCGGCGCAATCCTTCTCGACTGCGGCCCAGGCGTTGCGACCGCGCTGCTGAGAGATGGGCCGCACTGTAATCTTGACGCGATCGCGATCAGCCATCTGCATCCTGACCACACGCTCGACCTCATTCCACTCGCCTATTCGCTACTCACCGAGTGGCTGGTTGACGGGCGGACGGTTCCACTGCCGTTGTTCGTGCCCCTGGGTGGCATCGACTTCCTGCGGCGGTTCTCCGATCTTTTTGGTCATCGCCAATGGCGTCTGCCGACAGACGGCGGCAGCCCGGGAAAGCAAGCGATTGCGACATCTCTGGCGCAAGGTCAGGATTGGGTTTTCTCGGTCTTCGACATACGCGAATACATGCCCGGCGACGATTTCGGACGGGGCGACCTGACCGTCCGCACCCATCCGGTCGATCACGGCGTGCCCACTGCTGCGATGCGAATCGATGACGCCGACAAGAGCGTCGTCTATTCGGCGGACACCCGCTTTTTGCCTTCCCTTGCAAGCTTTGCCTCGCGCACCGACCTGTTTTTCCTGGACGCCCATCTCTCCGGGCTGTTTGCGCCCGGCGGCGCACATATGACCCCCATGGAGGCTGGCCGTCTGGGGGCGATGGCCGAGGCAAGCGAACTGGTACTTTGTCATCTCGCCACGCCGGAGGATGGCGACAGCGCCCGGCGGGCCGCCGCGGTCGAGTTCAAGGGGCCGATCCATCTCGCCTGCCAGACTAGCGAATACGCCCTATGAGCGTCTCTCCAGCATCCGTACTCCGCCCGATCACCATGCCCCGGGTCGGATTTGCCCCCTTGGTCGCTCCCTATGTTCTGGTGGCGCCGCTTCTCGGGCTGATCTTTATCTTCGCGATCCTGCCTGCGGCGCTGGCACTGTTTCTCACCTTCTTCGAGACCGATATCCTGGCGGGAACCATGCGTTTCGTTGGCACCGCCAATTTTGCGCGGGCGGCGGACCGTGGGAATGTCCTCAACAGCCTGCGGGTCACCTTCCTCTATACCGTCCTGACCGTGCCTCCCTCGATGATCCTGGGTCTTTCGATCGCGCTGGCGATCAATGGCCTGCGGCGCGGTCGCATGTTCTGGCAAGCCGTCTACTTCCTGCCCGTCGCGGCGACGCTCGTTGCCATGTCGATCGTCTGGCGCTGGATGTTCGTCGGACGCAAGGGCATCATCGACCAGACGTTCGGCCAGGCAATCGGGCTCACCGACTGGCTGAACTCACCGGTTCTCTCTCTGCCAGCCGTCGCGATCGTCGGCAACTGGCAGCAGATCGGCTTCGTGGTCATCCTCTATCTGGCCGCCCTGACGGCGGTTCCCAGGCATCTGCTCGAAGCGGCGCGGGTGGACGGTGCAGGCGCCTGGAGCCGCTTCTGGCACGTCACATGGCCGTCGATCGGACCGACGACGGTTTTCGTCGGCATCATCACCTCGGTCGACGCGCTGCGGGTATTCGATACGATCTCGACGATGACCGGCGGCGGTCCTTCGCGATCGAGCCAGACGCTGGCCCATCTGATGTGGGAGCGGGGCATCTATTTCTTCGATATCGGCGGCGGCTCGGTCGTGACGCTGGTGCTGTTGGCTCTGGCGCTCGCGGCGACCGCGGTTCAGCGCCTGCTCACCGCGCGCCTGGAGAGGGCAGGGACGCGATGACTACACATGCCGGTGAAACCCGTTCCCGCATCATGCAGGCCGGAATCCATATTGCCCTCGCGGCCGGGGCGGTATTCATGCTCTTGCCGTTCTGGCTCATGCTGCGCACGTCCTTTACCGCGCCCGACCAGATCTTTTCGGGTAATGTTCTGACACTTACCCATTTCAGCCTCGACAATTATGCAAGGGTCTTCGCCGAAGTCCCGTTGCTGCGTTATTACCTGAACGGGTTTGTTGTCGTTGGCACGATTTTTCTCGGCCAGGTCGTCATCTGCGTGCCGGCCGCATATGCCCTGTCGCGCCTGCGTTTTGCCGGGCGGGAGCTGGGCCTTTGGATCGTGCTGGCTGCGATGATGGTACCTTATCACGCAACCGCTATCCCAATCTATGTGCTGCTCTCGCAGTTCGGCCTGATCAACACCCATGGCGCGCTGATCCTGCCCTTTATCGGTTCGGCCTTCAGCGTCTTCCTGTTGCGCCAGTTCTTCCTGTCCATCCCCCAATCGGTGTTCGAATCCGCACGGCTCGACGGCGCGTCGCCTTACCGAATCCTGATCCACATCGTCTTTCCCATGGCCCGGCCGGCCATCATAACGTTCGGCATCCTGAGCTTTGTTTCTCACTGGAACGACTATTTCTGGCCCTCCTTCGTGTTGCGAAACGACTTTGCAGCGACGGTGCCCTTCGGGATCGTCAGGTTTCTCGATCAGGAGCTCGGCGCCGACTATGGCCCACAAATGGCCGCCGCGACCCTCACGGTTCTCCCCCTCCTGATCGGGTTCCTCATCGCCCAACGCCAGCTCATTGCCGGAATCGCCATGTCCTCCGGCCAGGTCGATTAATCCTCCGCCATGCTCAACTGGAGTTTTGCCATGATCCGCCTGCTTTCATCCGTCGCCCTCGGAGCCATGATCGGGGCCGCACCGGCCCTCGCCCAGACCGAGATCCGCATCGTCTCAGGCCAGGAGCGCCAGAATGGCGCCGTCCTTGTCGACATCTTCAAACGTTTCAACGCAGGCCAGAACCGGGTTCTCGTCGATCTCGAACTGGACAATCGGTCCGATCTCGACACAACCCAAAAGGTGCTCGCCGATATCGTTGCCGGCACGACGCCTGACGCGGTGCGCATCACCGGCGCGGTGCTGCGCTCCTATATCGACTCCGGGCGCGCCCAGCCCCTCGATGCGTGTCTCGCCTCCGCGCCCAAACTGGCCGCCCAACTCGATACCGGCCTCCTTGACGGTTTCCGCGTCAATGGCACGCTCTACGCCATGCCCTGGTACGTGACGCTGCCAGCCCTGTTCATCAACGCCGATGCATTCCGCGCCGCCGGTCTCGATCCCGAAAGCCCGCCTGCCACCTGGAGCGAACTGGAGGCGGCTGCCGCGGCACTCAGCAACGGGTCGGGCGACCGCTACGGGCTGCTCATGTACATGCCCAACACTTATATGTTCGAGGGTCAGCTCGCCTCTTCGGGAGGTGCCATGGTCGGTCCCGACGGCCAGTCGGGCGTCGCCGGTCCGGCGGCAGTCGACCAGATGGCCTTCATGCGGCGGCTGGTTAAAGACAAACGCATGCCCGCGCTTTCCCAGGCCGTGTTCTGGGGCGAAGCCGCACGCCTGTTTCAGGCGGGAGAGGTGGCGATGCTCCTGACGTCGTCGTCGAGCTATAATAGCCTCACCGCGAACGTCAACTTCGATGTGGCGCTCGCCCCTATGCCGGCCCAGGACGGCCATGATCCCATCACGATGGCGTCCGGCAACGGTTTCGTGATGCTGGCGACCGATCCGGCACGGCAGGAGGCGACCTGTTCGGCGCTGCTCTCGCTCATCACGCCCGAAAGTGTTGCGGCGACCGTCCGGGCGACGGCGTCTTCCCCCCTCAATGTGGCGGCGGCGGAGATCCCCGAACTGCTGGGCGATTTCTACGCCAAAAATCGCAAACTGGTTGTGATTAACAGCCAGATGAGCCGTCCCTGGTACACGCTGCCGGGCCGCGCCAACAACGAGTTCCAGAGCAATTTCGGTGACATCCAGCACGAAATCCTGACCGGTGCGACCTCGCCTCAGGACGGGCTGAACCGCCTTGCTGCACTCATGAACGAGCTGAACGCAGGACAATGACGGTACACCCCTTGGCAACCAGGATCGGTGCACCCACTCCCGTGGCCGTTCACAATCTCGCAAAATCTTGGCCGGGCGCGCAGCGCCCCGTCTTCTCTGAACTCGACATCGACTGTCCTGCCGGCGGCATCACCATCATCGTCGGCCCCTCGGGATGCGGCAAGACAACCTTTCTGCGCTGCCTGTGCGGCCTCGACGTACCGACGAAAGGAGAAATACGCTTCGGCGACCAGGACGTGACGCGCATCGACGCGCAGCATCGCGGTGTCGCCATGGTGTTCCAGAACTACGCGCTCTATCCGACCAAGACGGCGTTCGACAATATCGCCTTCCCGCTGCGCATGGCACGTGTCGGCGCGGCCGAGACCGCCGATCGGGTTCGGGCGGCGGCGGCACTGACGCGCATCGAAGGTCTCCTCGAAAGGTTGCCTTCCCAGCTTTCCGGCGGCCAGCGCCAAAGGGTCGGCATCGCCCGGGCGATCGTGCGCGGACCGTCGGTTCTTCTGATGGACGAGCCGCTGTCGAACCTGGACACCAAACTCCGGGTCGAGATGCGCGCCGAGCTCAGCGCTCTGCAGCGGGAACTGGGGGCAACCACGGTCTATGTCACCCACGACCAGACCGAGGCCCTGGCGCTGGCCGACCATCTGATTGTCATGCGCGACGGCAAGATCGAGCAGCAGGGGGCGCCGGAGGAGATTTTCCGGCATCCGGCCGATGTCTTCGTCGCCGATTTTCTCGGGTCGATGAACTTGTTGGCCGTCCGCCGGGAAGGTGAGGGCATGGTTCTGGCGGACGGGACGCGGGTTTCCAGCCTGCCGGGAGCACCGTCATCTGGGTCCTTCCAACTCGGCTTCCGGGCTGAGGATGCGCATATCGGTGGCTTGGCCGGCGACCGTGCGACGCTCCCGGCGATGGTCAGGCGCTCAGAATTGATGGGCTCGGAACGCCTGGTTCATCTCCATTGCGGCGGCGTGGCCTTGCGCGCCCGTCTCAAGCAGGCCGTCGCGCCCGGGGAACATATCGATCTTCACGTACACGCCTCGGCGTTGCACTACTTCTCCGATGATGGCCAACGGGCGGGCGCGGTTGCATGAAGGACATCCACATCATCTGGGACTGGAACGGCACGCTTCTCGACGATTTCGCCATAACCGCGCAGATCACCATTGACGCAATGGCCGAACTCGGCCACCCCGGTATCACGCCTCAAATGGTGCGGCGTCACTATCGGCGGCCTCTGGCCGACTATTTCACCGCGCTCCTGGACCGGCCCGCCACGGCCGAGGATATCGAGCATCTCAGTGCCGCTTATGCCGAGCATTATGACAAGAAGATGCACGAGTTGCCTCTGGCTGCCGATGCCCGACAGGCGCTCACCCAGCTCAGGTCCTATGCGGATCAGTCGCTGCTCTCGATGGCGCCGCATGAGCAGATCACGCTGCTTATCGACCATCACGGCTTGGCCGGCCACTTCGTTCGCATACAAGGGTTCACAGGGGTTGGGCATCCGACCAAGCGCGACAGCCTCCGGAACCATGGTCGCGATCTTGGCGTGGCCTTCGAGCAAAGCTGGCTGATCGGCGATACGGTCGACGATTTCCTGTCAGCCGCCGCGCTCGGCATCCGGAGCGTGCTGGTCACCACAGGCATGCAGGCCCGGGAGGAATTACGTGCCACCGGGGCGCCGGTGGTCGACAGCCTCTCGCAAGCTGCCGAGTTCATCCTGGACAAAACTCATTCAAAACCTTAGGTCAAATGCCCCACGGTCAACTCATCTCCGAACTGGAGGCCGCCTTTTTCGCAAGGGAAGGTCACGCCGACGCCAGCCACGACATCAATCACGCCCGCCGCGTCATGCGGTCCGCTCTCGACATCGCTCATGCCGAAGGCGGAGGGAACGAACGCGTCCTGATCGCCGCGGCCTATCTCCATGACTGGGTGAACCTGCCCAAGAATCATCCCGACCGGACGCGTGCGTCTGCCTTGTCGGCGGAAGGCGCCCGCCCGATCCTCCTCGATCTCGGCTTCGACGCCGCCGAGATCGAGGCGACCGCGCATGCCATTGTCGCGCACAGCTTTTCCGCAGGGATCGTCCCGGTGTCTCTCGAAGCCAAGGCCTTGCAGGACGCCGACCGTCTGGAGGCGCTGGGCGCCATAGGCCTTGCCCGCGTCTTCGTCATCGCCGGCCAACTCGGAACGGCGCTCTTTGACGGCGACGATCCGTTTGCGCAGCGGCGGCAACTGGATGACCGGCGCTTTGCCGTCGACCATTTCGCAGTCAAGCTCCTGCGGCTGCCGTCGAGCATGCAGACGCATGCGGGCAGAACGCTGGCCGCCCGGCGCGCAGAGGTGCTGCGGGGTTTCCTGGTGGCGCTGGCCGAAGAGCTCAGGACAGAGATGCCATGGTGAGGACGGTCACCGAGCTGGATGGCACATGGCTGTTTCGACCCGATCCACGACGCATCGGCGAGCTCTACCCCGAAGAACTCCATTATACCCATGCTTATCAGGCCCGGTGGTGCGAACCGGATCACGGCGTATCGTCATGGGTTTCCATCACGGTTCCGGGCCTGTGGACCCGGCAGGGGCATCCCGACCTCGAATGCGGCTGGTATCGGCTCGACTTCGCGAGCGAACCTTGTGACGGGATCGCCGCGCTCATTTTCGAGGGGGTGGATTATTATGCCGACGTCTGGCTGAACGGTCATTATCTGGGCAGCCACGAAGGATGCTTCGGTCACTTTGACTTCGAGATCGGGGACCTGCTCGTGGACAGGAACACCCTGGTCGTCCGCGTCGATTCTCCGCCGGACGTATCGGGAGTGCGTCATGAAATCGGCCAGATGAAGCGCATGTTCCGCGGGGCGCTCGAACGCTGGGACATGAACGATCCCGAGAGCAAGCCCGCGGGCATCTTTGGTTCGGTTCGGCTCGAACGATCAGGGCAGGTGCGGGTGCAAGGCGTTTCGGTCGAAGCCAATCCGGTCACTCTGCCACCCGCCGCGGCGACGGATATGCCGGTCTCCGTCGAGGGCCATCTTACCGCCCAATTGCGGATTGCCGCGGCGGTCGATGCTGTTATCCGCTATCGGATCGAACCGATTGGCTTTGCAGCCGCGGCAACGGAAGGCCAAGTCTCCTTTCGTTGCGCGCCGGGCACGCGAAGCCTGTCCCTCGAATTCGTGCTCGACCAGGCACAACTCTGGTGGACGTGGGATCTTGGCAATCCGCGCCTTTATGAGGTCAACGTCGAGATTTGGGTTGACGACGAGGTTCACGACCGACTTTCCCTTACGACCGGATTCCGCCGCGTCCACCTCGAAAATGGCTGGGACCTGCGCCTCAATGGGGTTCCGCTCTACCAGCGCGGCGCCAACTATCTTTCCGATCTCGATCTCTCCAGCATGACGGCAGAGAGGTATAAGGCCGATCTGGCATTGATGCGGGGAGCCAATCTCAACACCGCCCACCCTTTTGCCGTGGTCGAGAGGGACGAATTCTACGCGGCGTGCGACGCGGCTGGCATCATCGTCTACCAGGACTTCCCCATCTGGATGATGTCAGACCCGGGGTCGGAGGTCGTGCGTGGAGCGATCCGCCAGTTCGACGCTATGCTGGATCGCTTGCGCAATCATCCCTCGCTAGCGATCTGGAATTTCGGCAGTCAGCCCAGTGTGGCTAATTTCGAGAAGCTCTGTGTTGCGCTGGTTCGCCACGCCCGGCAGCGCGATTCCGCCCGAATCGCCCATCACGCCAACAGCGCCATTTCCTATAGCGCTTGTGATGACTTGCATCCCTTGCGATCGTTCTTCTGGAAGGAAGAGCGGGCGCGTAACTTCGAGGCCCGCTATGGATGGCGGCGCGATTGTCACATGTATCCCGGCTGGTATTTCGGCCGCACAGTGGACATCGCTAGACTGCCGGACAGCCATTTCGGACTGGTCACAGAGTTTGGCGCGCAGTCACTTCCGCGGTCAGCAACGCCTGCCCTGGACGGCGGCGAGGACACCGATCCGATCCCCTGGCACGTCCTTGCAGCAAAAGGTGCGCAACCGGCGCTTCTGCAAAAACATCATCCGGACGCTAGGAGCCTTTCCCAACTCGTGGACGGCAGCCAGCGCCATCAGGCGGAGGTGCTTCGCCACCACGCCGAGTTCATCCGCCGACGCAAGTTGAGCGGAGGCAATGGGCTGCATGTCTTCGCCTTCAACGATTGCTGGCCAGCGGTCAGTTGGTCGATCCTCGAATACGACCGTACCCCAAAAGCAGCTTATGCGGCGGTCCGGCAAGCGATGGAGCCTGTGCAGGTCTTTCTCGACAACTATTGGGATATCAATGAAGCTGATGAACTGCCGACTGCAGTCACTATCATCAACGATACGCCAGTTGTTCTTTCAAATGCCAGGCTGGAGGTTGTCGTTGAGGGATTGCAGTCTCCTGGCGCGATAACTCTACCGGATGTTCCAGCTTCAGGCGGATTGCGGGCGGCAGTTCCACGGCCGCTCCAGCCTGGACCGCAAACCATCGTATTGCTGCTGACTTGGGGCCAAGAACAAAGTGTCAGTAACACGTATGTTATAGTCGGTATGGCATCATGAGCCCCAAATGACACATCGCATACTCGGACTTTAACCTCCGTAATGCTCTGCTCCCCAGCCTTGGATCGCTACCGTCTCTCCTGGCGCGATGTCGAAAGAAATGTCACGGATGACGATCTTCCGCCTGGCGCCGACCTTGAATGAGGTCGCGATTGCAGAAGTCGGGAGCCGTGGACACGGGAGCTTCACCGGCGACAATCTCTTGAATTGGTGACGTCATTGCGCGCTCCTTGCCTTTGGATCGATAGCGTCGCGCAGCGCGTCACCCAGTATGTTCAGGGCGAGTACGGTCAGGAGGATCGCCAGCGAGGGGAAGACAACCAGCCACCAGGCATTGAGAATGTTCTCGAAGCCCTCGCGGATCATGCCACCCCACGT
This sequence comes from Chelatococcus asaccharovorans, assembly GCF_003201475.1. GTDB lineage: Bacteria > Pseudomonadota > Alphaproteobacteria > Rhizobiales > Beijerinckiaceae > Chelatococcus > Chelatococcus asaccharovorans. The sequence goes on from NZ_QJJK01000015.1 coordinate 12,714, forward strand.
CGCGGTGGGCGGCAGAACGCCGAGGCCGATGAAGGCCAAGGACGCTTCCGTGCGAATGGCCGACGCCATCCACAATGAGGCGACGACGACAATGTCGGACAGGATGTTCGGGAGGATATGAACGCCCATGATCCGAAACGGGGAGAAGCCCAGCGACCGGCCTGCCTCGACGAAGTCACGGCGCTTCATGGCGATCGTCGGGGCCCTGGCCACGCGGGCAAAGGGGGCCGTCTCGGTAATAGCTATCGCGATGATCAGGTTCTCGAAGCTGGCACCGAGCATGGCCGCGACCATCAGGCCCAACAGCAGCGTCGGAAACGACAGCATCACGTCGACGATGCCCATCACGATCTGATCGAACACGCCGCCGATATAGCCTGCCAGGATCCCGAGTGCCGAGCCGACCAGCATGGCGATCAAGACGGACAGGAATCCGATCGATAGCGATATGCGGGCTCCATAGAGAAGGCGTGAGAGGACATCGCGGCCGTAGCTGTCGGTTCCAAGCCAGTACTGGGCGGACGGTGGGCTTAGGCGATGGAGGATGTTCTGCTTCAAAGGATCGTAAGGTGCGACGAGCGGTGCGAAGACGGCGAGCAGAATGATCACCGCCAAAAGGCCGATGCCGATCCACGAAAAGCGGTTGCGACGAAATGCCGTGAAGACCGGGCTTGGCTGTCGCCGGGGGGCGACTTGAGAAACTGCTGCGTCGGTCATCGGGCAAGACTCACTCTGGGATCGACGAGGGCGTAGATGAGATCCGTGACCGTATTCACGACGATGACGAAGGTGGCGAAGACGACCATCAGTCCCTGGAGCATGGTGTAATCACGGGACTGCAGGGCGCCGAGAATGAGCTTGCCAAGTCCAGGCCGCGTGAAAACGATCTCGGTGAGAACGGAATTCCCGATGAGGGTCCCAAAATAGAGACCGACGACCGTCACGATGGGGATTAGCGCATTGCCCAAGGCATGCCGGATGATGAGGCCTCGCGGGCGGACGCCCTTTGCGCGCGCGGTCCGGATATAATCCTCTCCCATCACGTCGAGCATGGACGAGCGGGTGACGCGCGCGATGTAAGCCGTCATGATCAGGCCGAGATTCAGCGCCGGCAGCAGAAGATTACGAAGATGATCGATCGGATCGCTCGTGGCCCGGCTCATCACGGGCAGCCATTGCAGCCAGACCGCGAAAGCCAGAAGCATCAGGATCGCCGAGACGAAGCCGGGGAAGGATAGGCCGACGAGCGAGAGAATGCGGCTGAGGTAATCCGGCCACTGGTCGCGGCGGATTGCGGCAATAATGCCGAGCAGAACCCCGAGCAACGTCCCGATCAACATTGCCGCGGCGGCGAGCTCCAGCGTATAGGGAAGAACGGTCGCCACCTCGTCCAGTACGGTGCGGCCGCTGACCATGGAGCGGCCCAAGTCGCCTGTAAGCATATCTTTGATGAACTTCAGATATTGGACGCCGATTGGCTGGTCGAGACCAAGTTCCGCCCGCAGCGCCTGAAGCGTCGCATCACTGGCGCGGTCGCCAAGCATCGCAACGGCGGCATCACCGGGCACCAGGCGGACGAGAACAAAGACCATGGTGAGCATCGCGATCAATGTCGGGATCGCGAGGAGAAGTCTTCGGATCACATAACCGGTCATGCGGCAACCCTTTCGATAGCGATACGGCTCGCACGGAAGGCGTCGAGATTGTGGTTTGTATGACCCTCACAGATCAGATCGGCGACCACCCGTCCGACCGAGGGGACGAGCTGGAACCCGTGTCCGGAAAAGCCGAAGACATGGATCAGTCCCTCGACCTTCTGCGAGAAACCGATCACGGGGATGTGGTCAGGCGTCATGGCCTCCATGCCGGCCCATGTCCTGACCATGCGCACGCCCCGGAGCTCCGGGAAAACCCGGATCGCCGCCTGTACCGAGGAGGCGAGCGCGGTGATATCGACGGCGGCCGACTGCCGGTCGGCTGCAAGCTTGCCTTGCGAGCCGCCGCCGATGAGAAGGGTTCCTTGCGATGTCTGCTTGAGGGACAGCCTGCGCCCGAAGGAACTGACGACCGGCTTGATCCTGGGCGCGACGCGTTCGGTCACCACCATCATCGACGTTCGGATCGCGTGCCGCAACGGGTCGCCGGCAAGGACCGAGATATGGTCGGCCCATGCTCCTGCCGCGTTGACGATCAGGCGCGCTTCAAAGATGCCGCGTATCGTCTCGGCTCGCCAGTGGCCGGCTGATCGTGTCAGGCTGGTCACGAGGCATTCTTCGACGATCGTCACCCCTGCCTTTTTCGCGGCGTCGCGAAACGCGCGAATGGCGCGATGCGGGTCGGCCGAGCCGTCCCCGGACACAAACGCCCCACCCACGCAATGCGGCGATACGCCCGGCAGGACGCTCTGCACGTCGTCAGCATCGACAAGGCGCTCATGGTGGAGCCCCATCGCCTCGAGACGGGCGATCCGTTTGGCGATCTTCGCGAGCGCCTCGCCGTCCTCGGCAAGCTGTAATTGCCCGCAGGCGACGAAACCGCAGTCGTCGTCGACGAGCGCCTTCATGTGATGCCAGCTTTCCGCAGCCTCCAGGCTGAGCGGCAATTCCGCCACATTGCGTCCGAGGGTTCGCACACCTGCCGCAGTCGCCCCCGATGCGTGCCGGCCCACGAAGTGGCGCTCGACGAGCTGGACGGAGACGCCGCGCCGGGCCGCCTGGAGGGCGGCGGAAAGCCCATGCAAACCGCCGCCGATTATCAGGACGTCGGTGCTCATGCGGCGCCCTCCGCATGTTCCAGGGATGCGATTTCGCCGAGCGTGATCGGTTTGAGCGGCGGGCGTATGTGGAAGAAACTGACATCTCCGATCGGCAGACCGTGCACCTCCGCCAGGAGCGCCTGAACCGTGTAGCCGCATTGACGTCCCTGGCACGGACCCATCCCGCAGCGGGTCGCGGCCTTGACCGCGCTCGGATCGGCGGGGCTGTTTCGGGCGGCGGACCGGATCGCGCCGGCGGTCACCTCCTCGCAGCGACATGCGATGACGTCGTCTGCAAGACGAGTGCGGGGCGGGGGATAAAGCGCGTCGAGGAATGGTCTCAACGCAAGCGCACGCGCGCGGCGCTGGTCAAGATGCGCGGCTTGGCGCAGATCGTCAGGATTGGCCGCAATCCCGAGCTGTCCGGCAATGCCGAGGGCTGCTATCTCACCAGAGACGGTCGCGGCCATCCACCCGCCGATGCCGCCGGCATCGCCGGCGACGAACAGATCTTTTCGACTGGTTTGTCCCCAGCGGTCCAGCTTGGGCGCCAGATACCCCTGTTCCTCGTTCCAGATATGCTCGCATCGAAGTGCAAGCGTTTCGTGAATGCGGGGGACGACCCCCTCGTGAACCAGCAGCACGTCGGCCTCTACCCGATGGCGCTTGCCCGCCGCCTCCCAGGTGAGATGTTCAAGGCGCTCCTCGCCTTCCGCCCGCAGATCTGAAAACCCCTTGATCATCATCCCGCTGCGTCTGACGTCGCGAAGCCACCGCAATCCCTTGGCGAGATTGCCGAACTCACGCCATGCGCCGGGCAGTCGGGCGAGGGCCGAGAGTTTCGGTGTCGTTGCGGTATCGAGATATCCGGCAATGCGACCGCCAAGGTTGAGCAGTTGTGTCGCGTAGAGAAGCGGCAGGGGGCCTGCACCGGCGATCCATATCCGCCCCTCCGGCAACATGCCGCCTGACTTCAGCAGGATCTGCGCTGCGCCGACCGTCATGACGTTTGGCAATGTCCAGCCCGGGAAGGGAACCGGCCGTTCCTGCGCGCCATTGGCGAGCAACACCGCGCGGGCGGTGATGTGCCGCGCCTTGCGTTCCGTCGTCAAAAACAGGTTCCATCCGTCCTCGATCTGCCAGACCTGTGTCGACGGCAGATATTCAGCGCCTGACGCCCGAAAGGCGGCGACAAGGGCGCACCCTTTCGCGTAGTCTTCGCCAAGCGCCGGGAAAACCGGACTTGCGGCATTCCGTTCGATACCTCGGAATATCTGGCCGCCTGGCGCTGGCTGCTCATCGATGACGATGACGGCAGCGCCGAGCGCGCGCAGGCGCACCGCAGCGGACATGCCGGCCGGACCTGCGCCGATAATCGCGACATCATAGCTCATCGGGATATCTCCCGCGGTCCGCGCTGGCTTTCGATGCGCATGCCGGGCTGGACCGGGACCAGGCAGCCTTGCGTGGACGCGATCCCGTCCACGATTGCCAGACACTCGAAACAGACGCCCATCTGGCAATAGGGAAGCCGCAGCGTCCCGCTGATAGGCGAGCGTCGCCCGGCATCGGGTACCCGCAGAAGCACGCTGGCCACCGTTTCGCCGTCCCAGGCCGGGGTTTCGACCCCATTCACGAGCACCATCATGTCGGGCGGCACGCCCGGCCGCTCAAGCACACTTTTGAACATCGAATCTTCCATTTGAAAAAGCGGCCAGGTCACGCGACAACCGTCCCGCAATCATCGCGGGTGCCACGATCGCGGCATGGGCGGCGGCGAGCGTCACCCCCGAATGACAGGCCGCCGCGAAGAGACCGGGATAGCGCTCCGATTGCGCATAGATCGGCGAGCCGTCCGGGGGCATGACCCGGAAGCCGCTCCATTGACGCACGAGCCGCGCCGCGCTGAGAGCTGGGATGATCCGCGTCGCGCGAAGCGCGAGCTTTGTGGCCGATGCGACTGTCACGCCCCGGTCCGTGGCTTCTTCCTTCGTTGCGCCAATCATCACCGTGCCATCGGCCGTCTGCCGCAACCCGCTCGCGGGGTAGGGAAGGATCGGCGCCAATCGTTCCGTCACCAGCAACTGGCCGCGTTCCGATCTCAGCGGAATTGTGAAACCGAGCGGTTCCGTGAGAAGCGGAGTAGCAAGCCCTGCCGCAACGACGACCTTTGGCGCTCTGAAAGAGCCGGAGGTCGCGTGCACGGTGAACCCGGTCTTCTCGGGTCGGATCGAGCCAACCGTGCTGCGAAAAAGAAGCTTGCTTCCCAGCGCGGTGATCGCCTGTTGCAACGCCGCAAGGAGCTGCAGCGGATTTGCGTGGCCATCCGCCAGACAATAGCTCGCACCGACCACTTCAGAGCCGAAGGTCACGGCGGGCATCATCCTCTCCAGCTCGCGGCGGTCGACCATTCTGGTATCCGCATACTCAGCCTGATTGTGCATACGCTTGTTCAAGGCATCGCGCGCTTCGTATTCATGATCACTGAGGCAGTAAAACAGGCCGCCTGGTCGCGCGTAATCGATACGTGTCTCAACGCAACCTTCCAGTTCCTGCAGAAAGGTTGGCCATAAGTTCGCGCTTTGGCGGGTCAGATCATGGTAAGCGGGCGCCTTGGCGCCTTTTCCCTGGACCCAGACAAGCCCGAAATTGGCGCGAGCGGCACGCATGTCGCCATCTTCGCCGTCAAGGACGAGCACACTCAGCCCCTGCCTTGCAAAGCCATAGGCCAGCGCCGTTCCCACGACACCGCCGCCGACAACGATAATATCCGCGTTCACCCTCATTCTCCTTGATTGTTGCCGAGCTTAGAAATCGAGGGTAGAAAGTCAAAGTCGTTTATTTGGATGATGTATTCTTGGAGGTTATAGATGCGGGAGCCTAGCTTGCGTCAGCTGGAGGCACTGATGGCTGTCGTGGAAGCCGGGACGGTCAGCCGAGCCGCCGAGGTGCTTCGCATCTCACAGCCCGCCGCAAGTAAACTGATCCAGGACCTGGAAGCCGATACCGGCTTGCAACTGTTCGAGCGCGAAAGTGGGCGACTGGTTCCGACCGGTCGAGGGATGCGTCTCTACGAAGAAGTCGAGCGCGTGTTCGGGGGCGTTCATCAGCTCGCCCGGGCCGTTGATGCTATCCGCCGCGAAGAACACGGACATCTGCTGATCGGCGCGATGCCGGCCCTGTCTGGGCCCTTTATTGCCCGGGTGATCGCCAACTTCAGAAAACGTCATCCGGACGTGTTTGTCTCCATCGAGGCCCGCAGTTCCCAGTTCCTGACGGAGGCGGTCCTGCTCCGCCGCCTCGACCTGGCGCTTGTGATCAGTGCCCACGAGCATCCGTCGGCACATGTCGAACCGTTGCGGTGTCCGCCTGCGATCGTGGCTCTGCCGCCTGGCCACAGGCTCTCCAAAAGGCGGGAACTGACCCCCGATGACTTGAAGGACGAGCCCTTCGTGGCCTTTGCGCCGACAGGCACGATGCGCAGCAAGGTCGATGCCGTGTTTGAGCGGTTCGGGCAAAGGCCGAAAATCGTCATCGAGGCTACGACCGCGCCGAACGTCGCCGCGCTGGTGGCCGCGGGGCTCGGCGTGACCGTTGCGGATCCCATCGCGCTGGAATCTGCGGGCGATCAAATCACCGTAAGGCCTTTTCGTCCGGTCATCGATTTCAACTACGGGATCATTCGCCCGGTCCGCGCCCGAAACAGCAAGCTGGTCGAGGACTTCGTCGAGGACGTGCACGCGGCCGCTCTTTCGCCAATGCTGAGAGTATAAAAGGCCCGGCTCCACGCGCACACGCTCGACCGGGTCCAGGCAGGACAACGGCGGTCAGCGATTCAAGGTCGCCTGTTCCGTGATCGGCGGCGCAAGATTCAGTGAACCTTTGAGCACGTAGCCGTAGTTGAGCGCCTTGTTATGCACCCAGACCTGCATCAGGCTGAAGAGGGGAACGCCGCAGACCTGATCGAAGATCTTCTTCTGGGCTTCCGACCAAAGCTTGATCCGCTCTTCGTCCGTCGCGGCTTTCCGCGCGGCGTTGATATCCGCGTCGGCGGCGTCGCAATGCGCAAAATTCGTCACGGCGGTCGGCTTTCCGATCGATGCATCGGAATGGTAAAACTGGCTGAGGTAGCTGTCTGCGACCGGATAGCGTGCCGCCCCATAAAAGACCAGATCGCTGAGATCCTTGCGGATTTGCTCGTGATAGGTGGGATGGTCGACGACTTTCATCTGCATATTGATCCCGACGTCCGCCAACTGCGCCTGGATGACCTCCATGATCGGCTGCTGGGCTGAACTCGAGGACACCACGGCCGACAGGGTCAGCCCGCTTTTGAGGCCGGCCTCCGCCAGGAGCTGTTTCGACGTTTCCGGGTCATATTTGTAAGTCCAGGTGCAATCCTCGCCGAGATAATCGTTCGGTACCGAAGAGCAGCCCTTGAGCGCAACGCCGGCGCCGACGAACTGGACGATCTGGTCGACATTGATCGCGTGAGCGATCGCCTCGCGCACCTTCACATTGTCGAGCGGCTTGCGTGCCATGTTGATGAACACGGTGCGATATTCACCCGGCGCGAAGATGTCGACGACGGCATTGCCCCAGGATTTGGCCTGATCGACCCAGCGTTGCTCACGCTTTCCGTAGATCAGATCGAGTTCACCGGAGCGGAACGCCAGTTCGCGGCTTGAGTCTGAGGGAATGAGATCGACGCGGATGTCGTCAATCTTCGGTGCGCCGCGGAAGTAGTCTGGAAAAGCCTTCAGATAGACCGACTGTTGCGTCACCGCCTTGTCGAACTGAAACGGGCCCGTACCGACCGGCGCCGCCTTGAACTTCGCCCCGAGAGCCTCTGCCGCTTTCTTGCTGACGATATTGCCGCCATGATAGTTGGCAAGGAGACCAAGGAAGCCGGGGACGGGCTCGCTGAGCGTGATGCGAACGGTCAAAGGATCGACGGCTTCGATCGATGTGAAGGCGGCGTAGTCGCTTGAAAAGGAAGAGGTGTCGGGGCTTTTGGCGCGCTGCAGGGAAAACACCACATCGTCGGCGGAAACAGTCCCATAATCCCCGTGAAACTTCACGTCCTTGCGCAGCTTGAATGTCCAGACCAGACCGTCAGGAGAGCTTGTCCAACTCTCTGCAAGATCCGGTTCAATCCTTTTCGGATCAGCGCTTCCCGGGGCAAAGCGGACGAGACCGTTGAAAATCCACGAGACAATTGCCACGTCCTGCGTGTTGCTTGCCCTGGCGGGATCGAGCGTGGAAATATCGGCGGCGCCCACCGCGACCCTGAGAGTCGCGGCATAGGCGACCCCGGGCGCGATCCAGCCGGTCAACGCCGAAGCCGCAATAGCAGCGATAATGCTCTTCCCGAACTTTTTTGACATGTTCCGCTCCGTAATTTTCTTTTCTGACGAATTATTTGGTAAACGTCATAAGTGTCAAAGTCGCTATTTTAGGCGCCCTATTCGCTATGGTTATACCGAAGAGGTTCCCCGGCCGACGCCATGCGTTCTCGCCATAGCTCATCCGAGCACCATCGGAGACCGTAGCTTTCCCGAACGGGAATCATGAGAGACTGCTCACCGCGACTGGGCCTTCTGGAGCCCACGCCGGCCCACAAGCCCGGCGCCGCATGAGAGACGCCATACGGCGGCTTCTGTCACCGTGCGGATTGCGGCCAGCATGTCTCCTTAGTGCTCCCGCGCGGGCTGGACACAGAGTCCGTTCTCTGCATATCGAGCCGATATCGCCAATGTATTGGTCTTTGGATATCCCGCGTGGCATCAATCCTGTGTCTAGGAAATATATAAAATAAAAAGGAGGGGTATAATGCGCGAATCGCCAGCCACGATAGAGTCATCATGGTTGTTAACAGTCGCTGTAACAACAGTTTGCCTTTCGATATGTCTGCACGCTTCACCGTCCCGGGCTCGGTTTTCGAAGCGAATAAACTGATACCTGACGCGATGCGCGATTTATGTCCTGTTGACGAATAGGCGTGTCCACAGGCGGACGGCGGCTATAGAAATGAAACCGCGGCCGCTGTCTGCCTTCGTGACATAGCGGGTGCAACGCCGCCAGTTTTTTCAGCGCGTTAAGCAGTTGTCGATCCGGTTACGTAGCGCGCAGATGACGTCCTTATCTGGTTCCCGCGCGGTCCACCCTCCGCCGCCTCACGGGACGGCTTGCCCGGTTACTCTGCTCTCGATGAATTCCGCCGCGGCGGTAACACCATCGTCCTGCCGGATCGCGATGCCAAGATTGGATGCCCGCTTGCGCATGCGCGGGTCGTCCATCGCCAGGATCGCCGCCGCCAGGCTTTCGGCCGAGAGAGCTTTTCGGTTGAGAGCAGCCGGGCCTACACCCAGCGCCGCGACCCGTCTTCCCCAGAACGGCTGATCGCCGAAGAATGGACAGATGGCCGTGGGCTTGCCTGCACGGAGAGACGCAGCCGTGGTTCCGGCGCCGCCGTGATGCACGGTGGCGGCGACCCGTGGAAACAATCTGTCGTGGGGCGCCCCGGCGATGACGTGGACGTTGCGAGGTACACGCCGCGCCTCCAGCGCCCCGCCCCCGATCGCCAGCAGACCGCGCTTGCCGGTTTTGGCGAGAGCCTCGATGACGATCGCGGCCATTCGCTGAGGATCGAGCCCGGGCATGCTGCCGAAGCCGACATAGATCGGTGGCTCGCCGGCATCAAGGAACGCCGTCAACGCGTCGGGCGGTCGCCATGTCGCACTGTCGAGGAACCAATAGCCGCTGACCAGCACATCTGGGCCCCAATCGGGCGGCACCGGAACGACATGCGGGCTATAGGCATAGAGCGTGCCGAGGAATTGGCCGGCGCCGGAGCGGCGGCCCGTAAGTCCCAGCGATGTCGTTCGCCAGTCGCGAATCTCCTTGCCGAATAGGAAATCCGCCCCCTTGATCGCCAGGGCATGACTGGCGCGGTTCAGCGGACCGAGCGAAGCAAACGGGAGCATTGGGCTGGGAAAGGCCGAGGTCGGCGTGAAGCCTGGCAGCGGCGATGCAAGTATGTGCGGACATCCAAGCGATTCGGCCATATGTGGCGCCGCAATCGATTTGGGATGGTGGACGATCACATCCGGATGGAAGGCTCTGACGGCCGCCCACTCGTCATCCAGCAGGCGTCGCATCAACGGGCGCACATGCTTCAAGAGTTTGAATCCGGCGCTGAAGCCTCGACCGCCGGCGATCGCAGCCTTCCCCTCCGGCGTGTCCATCAGCGCCAGGAACTCACCCGGAAGCGCCGCAAAGGCGAGGCCATGCTCCCGGACCATGACGTCGAACTGGGTGGGTGCCGCGATTTGCACGCCGTGACCGCGCCCGACCAACCCCAATGCAAGCGCGATATAGGGCTGGACGTCGCCTCTGGTGCCGAGTGTCTCGATGGCTATGCGCACCCGGTGTCCTTTTTGGCATGCCTTGGCCATTCAAAAAAATAAATGGCAAATTCAAAGGCTTGGATGGTGTCAGATGATTCCATTCAAGGCGGATTTGCTCCAGCCTAGCGTGCAACCCTCCATATCGAAATCCGGGATCGAACAGCCGGGCAACTTCCTCGGATTTTCCGATGAAGCTCCACGGCAAATCTGCTTAGTGAACGTCGCGCCATTGCGTCGGCCAAGGATTGGACTACCGTTCACGCATGCGACGGCAGCGTCGGACATGCATGTCGCGGATGCGCATCGTCCGCGTTTTCAGGAGAACCACATGACTGCCCCACCCGTTTCTTCCAGGGACAACAAGCGCAAGATCGTGCTGGAATTCGAGCGCGGCGGACAACTGGTCGCGGATCTGTTGGACAACGATGCGCCGCAGACCGCAGAGGCCTTCTGGAAGAAGCTGCCGATGCGCGAGATGTGCGAGCATGCCAAGTTTTCCGGCTTCGTGCTGTCCATCCTGCCTGACCTCGACGTCGACAAGGCGGAAAACTCGCGCGCGATCGGCGTTCTGCCCGGCCAGATTCTGTTCAACCCCCATCTGAACAATTCGACCTGGCACAAACGTGAGATCTCGATTGTTTACGGTGTGGCGGCCATGCGTGACTCGTTCGGCTACGCGCCCTGCAACCTCGTGGCCAACATCGTTGGCGATCTCGACCTGCTGCGTGAAATCGGCATCCGGATTCATCACGACGGTCGCGAACACGTCGAGATCAAGCGCTACGAGCCGGAAGAATAGGCAAGCACTCGGGATCCGAAATTGCCGACGCATGGCGACATCCCCCGCCATGCGAGGGGTTAGCTGTGCCGCCCTGTGAGCGTTAAGTCATGCGCATGCGAGTTGTCCTGGCCCTGCTTCTGCCCGTGCTGCTGCTGCTCGCAGTGTTCTTCGTGGTGCCGATCATCACGGTTCTCGCCGCGAGCTTCGACACCAGCGATCCGCAACGGGTCGCCGGCTGGGCGGCCTACTGGAAGCTGGCTTCGGACACGTATTACGTGCGTGTCTTCATTCAGACATTCGTGTTCGCGATCGCGCTGACGGTGCTCACGCTGCTGTTCGGCTATCCAATCGCCTCCTTCATAGCACGCACATCAGCGGTCGAGCGCGGGATCGTCATCTTTCTGGTCATCGCGCCGCTGCTGATCAGCATGGTGGTGCGTTCCTACGGATGGCAGCTCATCCTCGGCAATAGCGGGCTCGTCAATACTGTCCTCGCGGCGGCCGGCCTCGTTCCGGTGCACTTCATGGCGGGCTGGACGGCTGTCACGATCGCCTCCGTGCATGTGCTGCTGCCCTTCGCCGTCATCTCCATCGCAGGCGTGCTGTCGAGCCTTGACAGGTCGATCGAGGAATCCGCCGCCGTGCTCGGGGCATCGCCCGTCAAGGTGTTCTTCCTCGTCACATTGCCCATGGCTCTCAACGGCCTCGTAACCGCTGCGACATTCGTCTTCCTGCTCGCCATGGGCAGCTTCGTCACCATCATGATGCTCGGCGGGCGCGGAACCATGGTCGTGCCGCTTCTGATCTACCAGCAGGTGACGATCACCTATGACCAGCCCTTCGCGTCCGCGATGGCGGCGGTTCTGATGGTGGTGACGCTGGGGATGCTCTTCGGGCAGTTTCGCCTTCTCAGGAAGAGGAGCGTCTGATGCGCAAACCGGCTCATCCCCTGCTGCGCGGCTATGTCTGGGTGATGATGGTATTCATGGCCCTGCCACTCGTCGTCGTCATCGGCGCATCCTTCAACCGCGGGGCCGCGATCAGGTTTCCTCCCGAAGGGATGACGTTGCACTGGTACGCAGAGGTATGGCGCAACGCCGACATGGTGCGCAGCGCCACCAACAGCCTGCTGCTCGCAGTCTGCGCGACCCTCATCTCCTTTATTATCGGCGTGCCGGCGGCACTGGCGCTGGTGCGTCATGTCCACAGGCACAGGGAGGCCCTGCAGGCGTTTCTTCTGTCGCCGATGACGGTGCCCGCGATCGTGCTCGGCATCGCCTTCCTCGTCTTCTTCGGCTGGACGGGCATGGGGCTGTCCTTCACCACGCTGCTGATCGCGCATGTCATCATCACCGTGCCCTATGTCATCCGCTCGGTCGCCGGCGTCTATCTCGGCGTGGCTGTTTCGATCGAGGAAGCCGCCAAGGTGTTGGGGGCCGATCCGTGGCAACTCTTCACCAAGGTGACGCTGCCGCTCATCATGCCGGGCGTGGTCGCAGGCGGGCTGTTCTCATTCATCATGTCGTTCGACAACGTGCCCGTGTCGATCTTCCTCACCCGACGCGAGACGCTGACGCTACCCGTCTATGTGATGAGCTACCTCGTTCACAATTTCGACCCGACGATCGCCGCGGTCTCCTCCGTACAGGTCCTCTTCACGACGGCCGCCATCATCGTCATCGAAAAATTCTACGGCATCCGCCGCCTCACCGAAACGATCTGAGGCACCCCGCAGGAACCCCACATGAACGAGCTCACACCAAAGCGGTCGATCAGGGTGGCGTCCATCCAGATGGCGTCGAAGGCCGGCGATAAGGCGGCCAATCTCGAGAAGGCCTCTGCCTTCATCCGCGAGGCGAGGGCGGATCTCGCGGTGCTGCCGGAACTGTTCTCGACCGAGTTTTTCGCCTCGGAGAAGGACACGGGTTTCTTCGACTACGCCGAACCGGTTGACGGCATCACCGTTTCGACCATGGCGAAGGTGGCACGGGAAACCGGCACCGCGATCGTGGCGCCCTTCTTCGAATATGCGCCGAACGGCGCCTTTCACAACGCGGCTGCCATGATCGACCGCGACGGCAGCGTCCTCGGCGTCTACCGGAAGACGCATATCCCGTTCACGAAGAGCTTCGAGAAGTTCTACTTCCAGCCGGGCAGCGCGTTTCCGGTGTTCGAGACGTCACTCGGCCGCATCGCGATCCTGATCTGTTACGACCGCTGGTTTCCGGAAGGCTGGTCACGTGTCCGCGAGGCCGGTGCGGAGATCGTCTGCGTGCCCATCGCGAGCTGGCGCTTCGAGGGCCAGTCCGAAGCGCCCTTCTGGGACGCCCTGCATCGGATCAGGGCGCGGGAGAACCTTCTCTACGTTGCCGCATCGAACAAGACCGGCCGCGAAGGCGACTACGACTACATCGGCCACAGTCTGATCGTCAGCCCCGGCGGCGAGGTCCTGAAGGAAGCGGACGAAGTTTTCGAAGGCGTGGTCATCGCGGAATGCGATCTCGACGCAGTGCGGCGCGAGCGCTCGCGCTGGCCCCTGCTGAGGGATCGAAGGCCTGAACTCTACTGAACGGCGGCTCCAGCAGCCGGCGACCCGCTGTCGGAGAAGAATGAGCTCCTCGCACCCGACAGACCGACAAAAACCAACTGCACCAATACCAGAGGGTCAGATCATGCAGATGAACAGACGCAATCTTCTCAAGGCTGGCGGCGCGCTGGGTGCGCTTATGCTCACGGGAGCCGGCCGTGCCCTTGCCGCCGCGCCGAAGCTCACCGTCAACACCTACGGCGGTCTCTATGCCAAGGCGGTGAACGAGAATTTCGTGGCGCATTATATCAAGCAGACCGGCGGCGAAGCGGTCGCTGTCGTCGACATTCCGTCGGCTGCGCTGTCGAAGATCCGTGCAACGATGCCAAAGCCGGACTACGACCTTTACATCGCCACCGCGAATGACACGCTGCGCGCCATCGAACTCGGTCTCGTCGAAGAGATCGCGCCCGCCGACCTTCCTGACCTGGTCAACCTGCCGGAACCCTCCTACGCCCAGTGGGGCAACAAGGCCGTAAGCTTTTCCTACGGAACGGGCGGCTTCCTCTATGACACGCGCAAGATCCCCAATCCGCCCAGGACCTGGGTGGAGTTTGCCGAGCGAACCGCCAAGGGCGAATTCGGCCGTGCTGTCGCAATTCCTTCGGCCAACCAGGCCGGCGTTCTGGAGGCGTGCGTGTTCCCGATCGTCCATGCCTTCGGCGGCACGATGGCCAATCCCGATATCGGTTTCAAGAAGCTCGCGGCGATGACGCCCTATGTCGCCAAGTTCTACAGCGACATGTCGGAAGTCGTGCAACTGATGGCCACGGGCGAGATCGCCATTGCGATCTATGTGGACGGCCGCTCCTGGGCGTTCGTTGACCAGAACCCGTGGGCGAACTTCATCGTGCCGGAGAAGGGCGGCACCTTCCAGTCGTCGCAGATCATGAAGGTGAAGAACTCTCCTGCCGATGCATGGAAGCTGATGAATGCCTTCATCAACGCCGACGCGGCGAAAGGTTTCGTGGCCATGATCAAGTATCCCGTCACCAACACCAAAGTGGTCTATCCGGAATCGATGAAAAACCGCGTGACGAACCCCAAGGATATCCTCTACCCGCCTTTCGCGGAGATCGCCAAGAACACACCGGCGCTCATCGAACGCTGGAACAAGGAAGTTGGCGGCTGATCGATGACAATGTCCGAGGATACGGGGACAGCCCGTTTTCAGGTCGAGCTTCGCAACGCCACGAAGCTCTACGGCGATTTCGCCGCGATCCGCGACATCAGTTTCGGCGTCGCCAAGGGGGAATTCTTCTCCATCCTCGGGCCCAGCGGGGGCGGCAAGACCACGGTGCTGCGCGCCATTGCCGGCCTCATCGACCTCACCTCCGGCGATCTTCTGATCGCCGGAGCCCCCGTCAATGGCGTGCCGGTCTACAGGCGCGGCATGGGCATCGTTTTCCAGAACTATGCCCTGTTCCCCCACATGAACGTGTTCGACAACATTGCCTTCGGCCTGCGGATGCGCAAGGTGGGCAAGCCGGAGGTCCATGCCCGCGTGACGGAGGCGATGGCGCGGGTGCATCTCGACGGCCTCGGGGGCCGGATGCCCTCCCAGCTGTCGGGCGGACAGCAGCAGCGCGTTGCGCTCGCGCGGGCCATCATCGTCAATCCGCGTGTGATCCTGCTGGACGAGCCGCTCGGCGCGCTGGATCGGAATCTGCGTATCGCGATGCAGGCGGAGCTCAAGTCGCTGCAGCGCGAACTGGCCATAACGACTGTCTGCGTGACGCATGATCAGGAAGAGGCTCTGTCGCTCTCCGACCGTATCGCCATTCTCAACAAGGGTGGCGTCGAGCAGATCGGAACGCCGATCGAAATCTATGAACGGCCGGCCAGCCGCTTCGTCGCAAGCTTCGTCGGCGGCACCAACCTTATCGAAGTGGTCGTGCACAGGAGCGACGCTGTTTCGACCGAGCTTATTCTCCCCGATGCGGATAGAACGCTTGTGCGCGTGAACAGCGGTGACGCGACCGTCGGTCGCGCGGTCACGTTGTCGTTGCGCTACGAGGCGATACGCATTGCGTCTTCCCCTTCGCCATCTCCAGGCGACGCGTCGGTTTTAGGCACCGTCACCAATATCGCGTATGGCGGCTCGGTGAGCATTTTCCACGTCGCGATCAACAACGGGCTGACGCTGGTCGTTGCCGCGAGCGGCAAGCCCCTCTTTGGACTGGGCGATACGGTCCATCTCTCATGGCCATCCGGCGCGGGACAGATCCTGCAAAGCTGACGGCGGAGGCTCCTTCTCTCTTCAAAACGCTACGAGGCAGACATGTATGAAAATGTGCAACTCTTCATCGCAGGCCGATGGAGGGAGGGGTCGGATGGTGCTTCACTTCCGGTCGTAAACCCCGCCGATGAACGGGTGATCGGCCAAGTATCCGTCGCAACGATTGCAGATCTCGACGAGGCGGCCGAAGCATCATGGCGCGGGTTCAAGGCCTGGAGCAAGGTGTCTGCATTCGAACGCAGCAAGATACTGCGCAAGGCTGCCGACCTCCTGCGCGAGCGCGCCGATGAGATCGGCCGGCTGATGACGCTTGAGCACGGCAAGACTCTGTTCGAGTCGCGTTTTGAAACCGTGCTCGGTGCCGATATTATCGACTGGTATGCCGAGGAAGGCAAACGTGCATACGGCAGGATCATTCCCGCTCGCCTCACTGGCGTGAGGCAAATGGTGATCAAGCAGCCGGTTGGACCCGTTGCCGCCTTCACGCCCTGGAATTTCCCGATCAACCAGGCCGTTCGCAAGATCGCCGGCGCGCTTGCCGCCGGATGCTCGATCGTGCTCAAGGGGCCGGAGGAAACACCGCGCTCCTGCGCCGAACTCGTTCGTGCATTCGTCGACGCCGGCGTGCCGGGCGATGCGGTCAACCTCGTCTATGGCGTGCCGGCTGAAATCTCCAGCCACCTCATTCCGCACCCGCTCATCCGTAAGATCACCTTCACCGGCTCAACGGCAGTGGGTAAGCAGCTCGCCTCGCTGGCGGGCGCCCATATGAAACGCATCACGATGGAACTCGGTGGACACGCACCGGTGGTCGTCATGGACGACGCGGATGTCCCGAACGCGGTGACCGCGCTGCGAACCTCCAAGTATCGCAACAACGGCCAGGTGTGTGTGTCTCCGACGCGCTTCCTGATCCAGGATGGGGTCTACGACCGGTTCGTCGCGACCTTCGTTGAGCAGACGAAGCAGATCAAGGTCGGCAACGGTCTGGAAGAGGACATAGATGTGGGCGCACTCGCCAATGACCGCCGGCTCTCTGCGATGGAAGTCCTGATTGCAGATGCGACCGCGCGTGGCGGCAAGGTCGCGACGGGGGGGCGGCGCATCGGCAATTCCGGCTTTTTTTTCGAGCCGACTGTGCTGACGGACGTTCCGACCGACGCCCGCATCATGAATGAGGAGCCGTTCGGCCCGGTGATCATCGCCAATCGTTTTGGCCACATCGAGGACGCCATCGCCGAGGCGAACCGGCTTCCTTATGGACTGGCGGCCTATGCCTACACCCGCTCGGCGAAGTCGATTGATATTCTTTCCGAGGCGTTCGAGTCCGGCATGGTATCTGTGAACCAGCAGGGGCTGGCCCTCCCCGAAACGCCGTTTGGAGGCGTCAAGGATTCGGGATACGGCTCCGAAGGTGGCTCGGAGGCGCTCGAGCCGTTCCTGAACACGAAGTTCGTGTCCCAGATCGGCGCCTGAGCAATCACGCTCCGAGGCGGATAGCCTGTCTCGGAGCGTCCGGCAAAACGCGACGCGCCTTGTCTGAGCGTGACAAGGCGGCCCTTATCATCCGAAAGAAACGACAATGACATTCTCGCTCATCGCACGCGATCCGGGAACCGGCATGTTCGGCATCGGCATCACAACGTCCAGCATCGCCGTCGGCAATCGTTGTCCTTGGGTGCGAGCCGGCGTGGGCGCCGTGACTACCCAGAGCCGGACTGACATCCGCCTGGGATCGCGCGGCCTCGATCTTCTCGAATCCGGGCTTTCAGCCCAGCAGACCGTCGATCAGCTTGTCGTCGAGAGTGAGTTTCCGGAGCGACGCCAGCTTGCCGCCATCGATCGTAACGGAAATGTCGCCTATTATTGCGGCCCCAATATTACGACGTTGAATTCAGGTTTTGCCGGCAAGAACTGCGTCTCGACCGGCAATGGTCTGGATAACACCGAAGTGCCGCGCAAGATGGTCGCGTATTTCGAGGCCGCCAGCGATGTTCCTTTCATCGCGCGGCTGCTTGGCGCGATCGATGCCGGCATCGCCGCCGGCGGCGAGTATGGCCCGGTGAAGGCCGCAGCCCTTCTCGTCGCGCATGAACATGAATGGCCACTGGTCGATTTGCGGGTCGACTACGAGGACGAGCCTGAAAAGAAGCTGAGGGAGCTATGGAACCTGTACGAGCCGCAGGTTGAGCACTACGTTACGCAGGTCTTGCGTCCGAACGAGATCCCCGCATCCAGATTTTGAAGCCGCATCTCAAGCTGCGGTGAATTTTCTCGTTTATTGTGGAGTGGAGCAAGTCCGCAAAAGACGGACTTGTTCCAGTGCGGACGGCGGCTGCCAAAAATACTGCCGAGATCCTCCCCCTTTACAGGGGCAGGGGATCGGGCCCCCGCGGCATCGGCGGCCGAGAAGATGAAGCTGTGGCAATGACACCGGTCATCCCCGGTTCGGCGCCGGCACGGTCATCGGCCTTGCGAGCCTCGCTTGCGCTGCCAGCCGGATACCGGCATTGGGAGCGCCGTAGCCGGCATAGCCATCGCGCTGGACGATCTCCAGGAAGAGCCCTCCGTCCAGCGTCTGTGTGTAGGCCTGGCGGAAGCTTCCGCCGGCGTCGGCGTCGTAGAGAATGTTCAGCGCTTTCATCACGGCAATATCCGCAGGCGCGAGTTCGCTCCGGGCCTCGAGGTCGTCATAGTAGTTCTCAGGGATCGGCAGCATCGCAAGGCCATTGGCGACGAGTTTCTGCACGGTATCGACGATGTCATTCGTGGCGAAGGCGATATGCTGCACGCCCGAACCGAAGAAATCGGTGACGAAGCGGGCCGACAGCGTGCGGTGGCTCTGCGAGCCATTGAGGATCAGCCGCAGTCCATGGCCGGTCTGACCGTCGAGGCCGCTCTCGATCACCTGGCTCTGGACGACCCCGCCCGGATCGAGGACCGCCTGGCTCGGCGCCTTTCGCGTGTCGAAGAGCGATGAATAGAAGAGCAGCCACGTCAGCATCTCCTCGTATTGCATGCTCTGCGAAACGTGATCGACGCCGGTGAGACCGACCCCGGCCGCGCTCTCGCCCGTCGCCTCGAAATCGACCTCGGACCAGCGCCCGAGCGCCGATGCCCGGTCGATGAAATAGATCAGGCTGCCGCCCAGCCCGCGTACGGCGGGGATGTCGAGTTCCCCGGGGCCGACCGCGCCTGCATGGGGAACATCGAGCAGCGCTTCGGCGCGCGCTGTCGCGGCCTGCGCATCAGGCACCCGCAGCGCCAGGGCGCAGACCGAGGTGCCGTGCGTAATCTGGTAGCTGTGGGCAAAGCCGTCATCCTCGCTGTTGAGGACGATACGGATGTCGTGCTGCTGCCAGAGGTCGACATCCTTGGAGCGATGCCTTCCCGTGCGGGCGAAGCCGAGCGTGCGCAGCAGCCGCTCAAAGCCGGGCCGCTCGACCTCCGAGACAGCGAACTCGATGAACTCGACGGCTTCGACCGGGCCGGGTGCGGGCATCGGCACGGCGCCCGGGATCGGCTGGCCGATCGTGCGCGCGGTCTCGTCGAGCAACCAGATTAACGAGCGATGGCCGTCGAGCGCGACCGAGCGCGCTGAACCTGCGCGGAAGCGGTCATTGAAGATCTCGAGGGACAACACGCCGTCATAGCCGGTGGCGACCAGCGCGCGCATGAAGCCGCTGAGGTCGAGTTCGCCCTGGCCCGGCAGGCAGCGCCAGTGCCGGCTCCACGACAGATAGTCCATCTGCAGCAGGGGCGCGTCGGCCATCTGCACCATGGCGATCTTCTCGCGCGGGATCGTGCCGATGGTGGACAGGTCGAGCCGGCGCGAGAGAACGTGGAAGGAATCGAGCACGATTCCCACCTCCGGCCGATTGGCGCGGCGCACGATCTCCCAGGCGTCGCGGTAGTCGAAGACGTGGCGGCCCCAGGCCAGGGCCTCATAGCCGACCTTGAGGCCGCGCCGGCCGGCGCGCTCACCGAGTTCCGTGAAATCGGCAGCGAGCCGCCCGATGCCGGAAAGCGCTTCGGGGGAGGTGTTGGAACAGACGAAGAGCAGGTCGCTGCCGAGTTCCTGGAGGAGATCGAACTTGCGTTCGGCCCGGTCGAAGACGCGCTGGCGGCGACCGTCCGGCATGCCTTCAAAATCGCGGAAGGGCTGGCAGGTCACAATGGCAAGCCCGAGATCGCCGCAGATGCGTTTGACTTCGGCCGGGGAACCGGGAAAGGCAATGAGGTCAATCTCGAAGATCTCGACCGCCGTGAACCCGGCGGCGGCGATCGCCTCCAGCTTTTCCTGCAAGGTCCCCGAAACACAGACCGTGGCGATGGACGGAATCATGGCTTGGCTCCATTGCTTCTCGAGCAAATTCGCCTTGAAGGGTATTGTCGGATACCATCCAGGTTGGTGAATTTGCTCGGCGATTGTCGCGCGGAGTAAGTCCGCGGAAGACAGACTTGCTCTAGAGCATTTTCGAGCGAAGTGGACACCGGTTCGCGTGAAGAAAATGCGCTAAAACAAAGACATTGAGCATTTTCGCGATTCGGAGAAACGCGAAAATGCTCTAAAGGCTGGCGGCGAGTTCAGGCCTCCCGATGCACCCTGTTTCAAGGACCAGAACGTGACCAGCCGCCGCTTCGCGTTGCCCCGCACCGGAGCGGGCGTTCGCCCAACCTGTTGGGCGCCGCGGGCAGGAGGTCAACCAGCATGGGGCGACGTTGCTCCTTGTGCGCTCGGCGCGACATGTCCGCCGAGGAAGAGCTGGCCCACACGCGGATCAGCCAGGAGCCTGTCTGCCCGCTCATGCATGCGGGTCTGGCCAAGTTCGAGCACGAGGCCATAGTCCGACATCGCCAGCGCGGCTTTGGCGTTCTGCTCGACCATCAGCACCGAAACACCCTGGTCGCGCAGGCGAAGGAGCGTGCGGAACACCTCCTGGACGAGGTTCGGCGAGAGGCCGATGGAGGGCTCGTCGATCAGGATCAGCTTCGGATCGAGCAGCAGGGCACGGGCGACCTCGAGTTGCTTCTGCTGGCCGCCGGAGAGCTCGATCGCCTTGCGGTCGCGAAACTCCCGCAGCATGGGAAACTGGTCCATCACCGCATCGATGCGTTTGCGCAGCTTGACCTGGTCCTGGGCCGTGATGCCGCCCAGCTCGAGGTTGTGATAGACCGACAGTTGCGGCACGACATTGCGTCCCTGCGGAACGTAGGTCACCCCATGGCCGATCATCTGGCGCGGCGACTGCCGCGTGACATCCTGCCCTTCGAGCAGGACCTGGCCGGACTGGATGTTGAGCAGGCCGAAGATTGCCTTGAACACCGTCGACTTGCCGGCACCGTTCGGTCCGATCACCGTGGTGATGGAGGGCTTCGGGATGGCGAAGGACACGCCGTTCAGGATCGTGATCTTGCCGTAGCCGCCATGTATGTTGCGCAGTTCGAGCATCATCACCCTCCGAGATAGGCGTCGATGACGGTCTGGTTCGCGCGGATCTCGTCGGGGCTCCCCTCGGCGATGACGGCACCCTCGGCGAGCACGATGATACGCGTGCACAGGC
Source organism: Chelatococcus asaccharovorans (assembly GCF_003201475.1). Lineage (GTDB taxonomy): Bacteria > Pseudomonadota > Alphaproteobacteria > Rhizobiales > Beijerinckiaceae > Chelatococcus > Chelatococcus asaccharovorans. The sequence goes on from NZ_QJJK01000015.1 coordinate 34,049, forward strand.
TCATCACGAATTCCATATTGTGCTCGATCACGACGAAGGTCGTGCCGTGTTCGGCGTTGTAGGCGGACAGGCGTTCCTTGAAATGCGACAGCATCGTCAGGTTCACGCCGCCGGCGGGTTCATCGAGAAGCACCAGGCTGGGCCCCGCCATGAAGGCCATGGCGGCATCGACGAGCTTCTGCTGGCCGTAGGAGAGCGAGCCGGCGAGTTCGTCGCGCAGATGTGTCAGGCGGAAGAACGCGATCATCCGCTCGGCCTCGCCGGTCAGGCCCGCATCCGGCGCGCCGAAGAGGCGCGAGAGCATCGTGCCGTGATGCTCCTGGCCGGCGAGGATGATGTTGTCGAGCACGGACATCTTCGGGAAGACCGAGAGCTGCTGGAAGGTGCGGCCGACGCCGAGCCTGTTCATCTGGGACGCGCGCATGCCCGCGACGCTGCGGCCGTTGACCGAGACCTCGCCGGCATCCGGCGCAAGCTGGCCCAGGATGCAATTGAACAGCGTCGATTTGCCGGAGCCGTTGGGGCCGATCAGCCCCAGAACCTCGCCCTTGTGAACGTCGAAGGAGACGCCGCGCACGGCGCGGATGCCGCCGAAGCTCTTCTCGATGTTGCGGATGGACAGTACGGGATCGCTCATTGGAGACCTGCCCCCTCCGCCATATCCGTTCGCACCTGTTGCTTCGGCCAGACCTTCGCCTTGAGCCGTCCCCAGACGCCGATCAGCCCCGACGGCACGAAGACCAGCATCACGATGACGAGCGCCGAATAGATGATGAGGTAATAGCCCTCGGTGAAGCGCAGCACCTCCGGCAGCAGGATGACGACCGCCGCGCCGATGAAGGGCCCGAAGAAATAGCCGGCGCCGCCGACCACCACCATCAGGAGGATGCGCAGCGAATGCGCGAGCCCGAACGAGCCCGGTTCGATGAATTGCACGAGGGGGGTGATGAGCGCGCCGGCCAGCCCGCCATAGACCGAGCCGATCGCGAAGGCGAGCAGCGTCACCCTGCGCGTGTCGACGCCGAGGCTCTCGGCACGGACCGGGTTCTCGCGCAGCGCCTTGAAGGCGCGACCCCAGGGCGAGCGCACGATGCCCCACAGCGCGAGCGCGGCGATGACCGTGATGCCCAGCGTGAAATAGTAGAACGGCAGATGCTTGTCGGTGGAGAACAGCCCGAAATCCGGCCGCGGCATGCCTGACAGCCCATAGGTGCCGCCGGTCAGCCAGTCCTCGTTGCGCAGGACGAGAAAGACCAGCGTGTTGAAGGCGAGTGTGACGAAGGCCAGGAAATGCCCTTTCACGCGCAGGGCGGGATAGCCGAGGATGAGACCGACGACGAAAGAGATGATCAGCGCGGGGGGCAGGGCGGCGAGCCAGTGCCAGCCGGCCAGCGTCAAAAGCGCCGTGACATAGGCACCGATCGCCATGAAGGAGGCCTGGGCCAGCGAGATCTGGCCGGCATAGCCCAGGGTGAGGTTGAGCCCCATGGCCGCGATGGTGAAGATCAGCCAGGAAGTCAGCACATAGATGATATAGTTCTTCTGGCCGATCGGCAGCAGGATCGCGGCCACCAGCAGAAGGGCGATCGCGACAGACCGCCAGACGTCCCTCACAGACAAGCCGCGCATCAGACAGCCCTCCCTTCGGAGGTTCCCATGATGCCCTGCGGCCGCACAAGAATGATCACGATGAGCAGCACCAGCGGCAGCGCGGCACGGTACTGCGCCGTGACATAGGTCGCGGTCAGATTGTCGAGCACGCCGATCAGGAGGCCGCCGACGAGCGCGCCGCGGATCTGGTTGAAGCCGCCGACGATTGCCGCGATGAAGGCGATCAGGCCGAGGGTCTCGCCGTTGGAGAACTTCGCCAGATAGACCGGGGTGATGAGGAAGGAGGCGAGGGCCGCCAGCGCCGCGTTGATCAGAAAGGTGTAGAGCACCATCCGCTTGACGTCGACGCCGAGGATCTCCGCGACGCCCGGATTCTGCGCCGTCGCCTGCATGCAGCGGCCGGTGCGGGTGCGGTTGAGGAAGAGCGTCAATAGAATGACGATACCCAGCGAGATGACGAGGTTGAGCAGATCGCGCAAGGACACCGCCGCGCCGAAGACATCGATCTGATCGCCGGGGAACATGGCCGGGAAGGGCTGTGCCTCGGCGCCGTAGAACTCCTTTGCGCTTTCCTTGAGCAGGATACCGAGCGCCATCGTCGCGATGATCAGGGTGATGCCGCCATGCGGCAGGATCGGCTCCACGATCAGCTTCTTGAACAGGAGGCCGAGCACGACGATCGAGACGGCGAAACCGAAGAGCAGCGCCACCCAGAAGGAGAGGCCCAGCCAGTGCATGCCGATCAGCACGAAGAAAGCCGGCACCATGACGAACTCGCCCTGGGCAAAGTTCACGGTCTGGGCGGCCTGCCAGACGAGGGTGAAGCCGATGGCGACGAGCGCGTAGACGGCGCCGGTCGCCAGGCCGGAGAGAAAAACCTGCAGGAATTGGGACATCGCGCGTCTTTTCGCTGGATCGCCGCGGCGGCACGCCGCCGCGGCCACGAGGAAAGCCGTCAGTTGGCGGGAACGGTGCCGATCACGACGGGTGAGCCGCCCTTGACCTGCACCATGAAGCTCGGCCTGGACATCTCACCGCGATCGTCCCAGCAGGTGTCGAGCAGGATCTTGGGGTGGTCCGCCGCCTTCAGGCAGAGCCCGTGCATGGTCTTGGCGAAGGCCTCGCCGTCCACCTTGCCGACCTTGTCGGTGACGTATTTTGTCGCCCAGACGCCGACATAACCCTTGATCGCATCATGGGTCGGCTTGCGCTTGAACGTGTCCTCGAAGGATTTGGCGAAGGCCGCGATACCGGGAACTTCCGTCGCCGTCGCCGTGACGCCGACATGGGCGATCGCGCCATCGGCTGCGTTGCCGGCGAGTTCGATGACCTTGGCCTCCGTCAGGGTGACCTCGCCGACCAAAGGCATCGGCAGCGCCTGCTTCTTCGCTTCGATCAGGAAGCGCGCGGATTCTTCCTGGTTCATATAGACGAAGACGGCGTCCGGGTTGGCACTCTTGATCTTCGCGACGTCGGCGGCGTAATCCGTCTGCGCCTGTTCCGAGGCGGCATCGACGACCACGTCGATCCCGGCCTTTTTCATCTCGGCGATGAACACGTTGCGCCCGCCCTTGCCGAATTCGTTGTTGACCCAGGCAACACCGACCTTCTTGGCCTTCAGCGTATCCTTGAAATAGGGGGTCAGAGCGGGAACGCCCTTCTGCGCACCGGAGGAGGTGCGATAGACGAAGGGATTGCCTTTCTCCACGATGGCCGGAGCTTCCGAGCCGACGAATTGCGGGATGCTGTTCTGCTTCGCGACGAGCATGTTGACCATGGTCGATCCGGAATAGACCGTGCCGATGATGGCGATCACGCCCTCATCGATCGCCTTCTGGACAAGCGCACGGGACACTTGCGGATCGGTCTGCGTGTCGTATTCGGGCATCTCGACCTTCTTGCCGAGGATGCCGCCGGCCGCATTGACCTCGGCGACGGCGAGCTTGGCGCCGTCACGCCAATTGGTGCCCGCCGGGGCACCCGCTCCCGACAACTCGGCGACAAGGCCGAGCTTGACCGTATCGGCCGCCTGCGCCGTACCGAGAGCGGCGGGCACGGCGATGGAAACGGCGAGCAGCAGGCTGCGGTATCTGTGCGATCGTGTCATGAATATCCTCCCAGCTATTGACGAGGGGTCTTTTAGGCACCGTCTCCCCCAAGCGCCACCCGTTCGACTTTTTCGTTCAGGAGACAGAACGTTAGCAAGTTCCCCGATAAGCCGTCTTCATGTCCTCTTCCAGCAGGAAATCCGTCAGGATCTCGGCCTGCGCGTCGAACATTCCGGCGCCGGTCATGGTCCGGCAGCCGCGCCGGCGGGCTTCTGTGATGAGTGGCGGGACCTCAGGCTTCGTAACCGCGCAGGCCACGAACTGTGACGACTGCAATCGCGACACATCGACCGGCAGCGGATCCGACGGCTGCATACCCATCGGGGTGGCATTGGCGACGAGGTCGAAGCCGGACGGATCGGCGCTGCCGCGCGTCACCCCGCCAGGGAAACGCTCCGCGAGCTTCGCAATCAGCGCATCGCGCCGCGTCTCATCGCGGTCATGGATGAGGACTTGGGCCGCGCCGCGCTCAAGCATCTCCAGCGCGATCGCGGATCCTGCACCGCCGGCACCGACGAGGAGGACACGCTTGCCGATGACTGCGAAGCCATTTTGGGCGAGGCCGTCGACATAGCCGCGGCCGTCCGTGTTGTCGCCATGCCAGCCCGACGGTGCGCGCCGCACGACATTGACGGCTCCGACGAAGGCGGCCCCTTCGGTCAGCGTTGCGCAGGCGAACACAGCGGCATGTTTATGCGGAATCGTGACGAGCAGGCCGTCGAGGTTGCGTACGGCCAGAAGCGTGTCGAAGAGCCTGGGCAGGTCGGCCTGCGCGACATGCATGGGCACCACGGCGGCATCGATGCCGCGCCTTTCCAGAATGCGCGTGATCGCGCCTGGCGAGCGCACCTGGGCGATGGGGTCTCCGACGACGGGAAAAAGACGTGTGGAGCCCGAGGGCAGGAAACCGTTCATCGGCCGGTTCCGCGCGAGACAAGCCACCGTACAGTGCAAAAGCCGTCGCACCGGCAGGACGAAGATGTCCGCGCAGCACTGTTCCGCAATTCCCTGGCGCCCTTCCTCATGGCCCTTGCATGTCCCTCTGCACGCATTCTTGGTTGAGGCGATGCTAGCCGAATTGAACGCTGATATCGCGTACCAAATCCTTGGGGAAGCATAACATGATGTTAAGGTCGGCGTTCGGCGGCGCTCCTGATCATGGGCCGCGAGCGCTGTGACCATGCCGTCATGTCTGCGCGTAGGAGGGTGAGGAACTGCTCTGCATAGGCGGAGAGGGGCAGGTCATTGCGATAGGCCGCGTAGGTGTAAAAGGCGTTCTCGGCGTCGATCTCAAGGCTCTTCAGCCCCCGGACCGCGTTGTGCGCGACCGTGAATTCGTCGATGATCGCGATACCAAGCCCGGCGGCGACGAGGCTGCACACGGTCGTGCCGAAGCGGGCCTTGATGTTCATGCGATAGTCTATGCCCGCCTCGGTGAACATCGCCGCCATGATCGATCCATAGGGATCACGGGGATCGATGCCGATCAACGGATGCTCGGCCATCTCGGCCGGAGTTATGCGGTCTCGTGCCGCGAGCGGGCTGTCCTGCGGGACGATGCAGAGCAGCCTGCCGCGTGCCAGCAGGGCGAATTCGATCAGCGGGTGATCGAAGCGCGAAGAAATCGCGACGAGCTCGCCACGCCCCAAGAGCAGATAGTCGATCGCCTCCTCGATCTTGAGGATATTGATGTCGAGGCCGAGATCGGGATAGCGCAGGCGCAATTGCGCGACAGCGCGCGGCAGCATGACATTGGCGATGCTCGGCACCGATGCGATGCGCAGCTCCTGGCTTGTCCCGCGGCCGAGATCGGCAATGGCCGCCTGCAGATCGGCAATCTTGCCGTGCACCGAATCGAGCAGATTGAAGATGTGGCGGGCCTCTGTCGTCGGAACGAAGCGCCCGGCGCGTCGGTCGAAGAGGCGCACGCCGAGCGAAGCTTCGGTATATTTCATCAGCCGGCTGAGGCCCGGCGCCGAGACGTTCAGCAGCTTCGCTGCACCGGCGATGCTGCCGGTGACCATGATTGCGCGAATGATCTCGATTTGCCGGAGCGTCAGCATCGCGTCCTCGGAGAACCGTCGTATCGCCTCATCACTATCATTCTTTCAGATTGCGGGGGTCTGGCGCTGATCTGCCGGGCCGCGCGCCTTCCGACCATCGCCGCTATAGGGGATCGTCATCGAGGAGTCATTCTGCTGTCAACGGGGCGACATGCGTCAGCCCCAACCTGTCGGCTCACTCCCGACCCGAAGAAAGACTCACTCGATGATGGTCCGTCTCCTACGCGCGATGCCGCTGACCGCCGTGCTCGCGACCACCGTTCTTGCTCAGCCCGCTCTTGCCCAACAGCCTGCTCCTGCCCAACAGCCCCTTCCTGCAACGCTTGCGGGTCATGCCATCCTGCCCGCGAAGAGCTTTGTCGCGGCGCCCGCGGATGCTCCTGCCGATCTCAGGACATCGGGCAAGTTCACGACCGGCAAGCGCGTCGACGCGGTCGATACGGTCGAGGGATTGTCCAACGGACGTCCCACCGGCCTGAAGTTGCCGTTCACCGGCCAACCGCTGCAGGGCCATTCCGGCATCAAGAAGATGGCCGACGGCACGTTCTGGGTATTGACCGACAACGGCATGGGCGCCAAGGCCAATTCCCCGGATTCGATGCTTTATCTGAACCACTACCGCATCGACTGGGACAAGGGCGTTGTCGAGCGCCTGGGAACCGTCTTCCTGAGCGATCCCGACAAGAAGGTGCCGTTCCGCATTGCCAACGAGGGAACCGACAGGCGCTACCTCACGGGTTCGGATTTCGATCCCGAAAGCTTCCAGATCATCGGCGACAGGATCTGGATCGGCGAGGAGTTCGGCCCTTATCTCATCCGTGCGGACATGACCGGCAAGGTCGAGGCGGTCATCGAGACGATGGTGGACGGCAAGCCGGCCCGCTCGCCCGATCACTATGCCGTCACGACGCCGGCTGCGCCCAATCAGCCGGTCGCTTTCAACGTGCGCCGCTCGAAGGGCTACGAGGGCATGGCGGCGTCGACGGACGGCCGCTTCCTCTATCCATTGCTCGAAGGTCCCCTGTGGGACGCCGAGAAGAAGGACTGGGAAAAGACGGCTGATGGCAAGGAATATCTGCGTATCCTGGAGTTCGATGTTGCCGCCGGGGCGTGGACCGGCCGTCACTGGAAATATGTTCTCGAGCAAAACGGCAACGCCATCGGCGATTTCAACATGATCGACCCGGCCATGGGCCTGATCATCGAGCGCGATAACGGTGAAGGCACGGCCGACAAGGCTTGCCCCGAAGGCCAGAAGCGTCCGGATTGCTTTGCCGATATCGCCAAGTTCAAGCGCATCTACAAGGTGGAGCTCAACGATGCCAACGCCAACGGCTTGGCACGCAAAGTCGCTTACATCGATCTGATGAAGATCGCCGATCCGAACAAGAAGGCACGCAAACCGCTGAACGGTGATGTGCTGACCTTCCCCTTCTTCACCATCGAGGACGTTGATCTGATCGACGACCGTCACATCATCGTCGGCAACGACAACAACCTGCCATTCTCTTCGAGCCGCGAACCCAACATCCAGGATGACAACGAGTTCGTGCTGCTGGACGTCGCGGATTTCCTGAAGGCGCGCTGATCGCGCGACACATCTGCACAAATGGAGCGCCTCCGGAGCCATCCGGAGGCGCTTTCGATTCAGGGGGTCTTCCTCTCCGCTGGGTCGACTGAGGTGAGCGTCAGGGGCCGGCTTCCGACACCGCGCTTCCTTGATCACTTTGATTTAAGAAAAACTTTCTTACAAATGCGAATGGATCGCACTTGCAAAAAAGCTCCGGGATGGGCATTTTTGTAATGCGACTTAATCGCAATAAGGAGAAATCGATGATGGGTTGGGCAAGGCGGTCAGTGCTGGCGGGGGCGTTGGGTCTCGCCGCGGCATCGCTTCTCACCGCCTCACCGGCGACAGCCGAGGACAAATTCAAGGCTGTAACAACCTTTACCGTCATCGCCGATATCGCCAAAAACGTGGCGGGCGATGCGGCCGTGGTCGAATCCATCACCAAGCCCGGTGCGGAAATTCACAACTACCAGCCGACGCCCGGCGATATCCAGAAGGCCCAGGGCGCGCAGCTCATCCTGTGGAATGGGCTCAATCTCGAACTCTGGTTCGCGAGGTTCTTCCAGAACCTCAAGGATGTGCCTGGCGTCGTGGTGTCACAGGGTGTGGAACCGATGAGCATCAGCGAAGGGCCTTATACCGGCAAACCCAATCCCCATGCCTGGATGTCACCGACCGCCGCGCTGATCTATGTCGACAATATCCGCGATGCCTTCGTCAAATACGATCCTAAGAACGCAGAGACCTATCGGGCCAATGCCGAAGCCTACAAGGCCAGGATCACTGCGGCGATCGATCCGATCAAGGCCGAGCTCGCGGCCGTTCCGGAGAACAAGCGCTGGCTGGTGTCGAGTGAGGGTGCCTTTTCCTATCTCGCCCGCGATTTCGGCCTGAAGGAGATCTATCTCTGGCCGATCAACGCCGACCAGCAGGGCACGCCCCAGCAGGTTCGCAAGGTTATCGATGCCGTCAGGAAGAACGGGATCAGGGTCGTCTTCTCCGAGAGCACCATCTCCGACAAGCCAGCAAGACAAGTGGCGCGTGAGACGGGGGCCAAGTACGGTGGTGTGCTTTACGTCGATTCGCTGACCGAGGCGGATGGTCCTGTGCCGACCTATATTGATCTTCTGCGTGTCACCTCCGATACGGTCGCCAGGGGACTTGCCCAGTGAATGCAATGCCCCAAGCTGTCGCCGCCCAACACGCCCAAGCCGCCTTAGCCCAAGCCGCCTTAGCCCGCACGGGCCCCGTCGCTGGCGAGGGATTGTCCGTGACGGGCGCGACGGTCACCTATCGCAACGGCCATACCGCATTGCGCGATGCGACATTCACAATCCCGACCGGCACGATCACCGCCCTCGTCGGCGTGAACGGTTCGGGCAAGTCCACGCTGTTCAAGGCTATCATGGGCTTCGTCCGCCTGGCGAAGGGCCAAATTTCCATTCTCGGCCAGTCCGTCGATGCCGCGCTCAAGAAGAACCTCGTGGCCTATGTGCCGCAGAGCGAGGAAGTGGACTGGAACTTCCCCGTTCTGGTGGAAGATGTCGTCATGATGGGCCGCTACGGGCATATGGGGTTCTTGCGTATTCCCAAGGCGGCCGATCGCGAGGCGGTCTCGGCCGCCTTGGCGCGTGTCAACATGAGTGAATTTCGCAAGCGCCAGATCGGCGAACTCTCAGGCGGCCAGAAGAAGCGCGTCTTCCTGGCGCGCGCGCTCGCCCAGGACGGGCGGGTCATCCTGCTCGACGAGCCCTTCACCGGGGTGGACGTGAAGACCGAGGATGCCATCGTCGGCCTTCTGCGCTCGCTGCGGGAGGAGGGGCGAGTGATGTTGGTATCGACCCATAATCTCGGCAGCGTACCGGAATTCTGTGACCGTACGGTGCTGCTCAACCGCACGGTCCTGGCTTATGGTCCGACAGCGGAAACCTTTACCCAGGCCAATCTGGAAGAGACCTTCGGTGGCGTGTTGCGCCATTTCGTGCTGCATGACGGCGCCGATGGCAGGCAGAAGCCGGTCGGCGTGCTGACCGACGACGAGCGGCCCCTGGTGCTGCGCGATGGCCAGCTCGTCCCCCGCACGCGGACCGAACGCAACGGGGGCCAGGGCTGATGGACCTCATGCTGGAGCCCTTTTCCTATCACTACATGGTCAATGCCATGTGGGTTTCGGCGCTCGTTGGAGGGGTCTGCGCCTTCCTGTCCTGCTATCTCATGCTGAAGGGGTGGTCGCTCATCGGCGACGCGCTGTCGCATGCGATCGTGCCCGGCGTGGCGGGGGCCTACATGCTCGGCTTGCCCTTCTCAATCGGCGCATTCTTCTCCGGAAGCCTGGCGGCGGCGGTGATGCTGTTCCTCAACCAGCGGACCAAGCTCAAGGAGGATGCCATCATCGGTCTGATCTTCTCGTCCTTCTTCGGGCTTGGCCTTTTCATGGTGTCGTTGTCGCCGACTGCCGTAAATATCCAGACGATCGTGCTCGGCAATATTCTGGCGATTACACCCGAAGACACGCTGCAGCTCGCCATCATCGGCTTTGTCTCGCTCGCCGTGCTGCTCATGAAATGGAAGGATCTGATGGTCGTCTTCTTCGATGAAAGCCATGCGCGTTCCATCGGCATCAAGACGACGGCGCTCAAGGTGATGTTCTTCACCCTCCTGGCAGCATCCACGGTGGCCGCCTTGCAGACCGTGGGGGCGTTTCTGGTGATCTGCATGGTCGTGACACCCGGCGCCACGGCTTTCCTGCTCACGGATCGGTTTCCGCGGCTCCTCCTCATCGCTGTCGTCATCGGCGTGCTGACGAGCTTTGTCGGGGCTTATGCAAGCTATTTCATGGACGGGGCGACCGGCGGAATTATCGTTGTACTGCAGACCCTGATTTTCCTGATGGCCTTCGTCTTCGCGCCCAAGCACGGCATGCTCGCGGCACGTCGGCGTGCCGCGCAGGCGGTGGAGGCGGGCTCATGAACATTGTCACCATTCTGGCCGAGCCGTTCCAGTTCGCGTTCATGGTCAATGCGCTCGTCATCGCCACGCTGGTGGCGGTGCCGGCTGCCATGCTCTCCTGCTTCCTCGTGCTCAAGGGCTGGTCCCTGATGGGCGATGCGATCTCGCACGCTATTTTTCCCGGCGTGGTGATCGCCTATATCGTCGGCTTTCCCTATGCGATCGGGGCCTTTGCCGCCGGCATGCTGTGCGCCGTCGCAACCGGCTTCCTGAAGGACAACAGCCGGGTCAAACAGGATACGGTGATGGGTGTGGTGTTCTCGGGCATGTTCGGCCTGGGGTTGGTCATGTATGTCAAGATCCAGTCCGACGTCCATCTCGACCACATCCTCTTCGGCGACATGCTCGGGGTCGGATGGCGTGATATCGCGGAAACGGCTGGGATCGCGGCTGTGACGGCGGGTATCCTCGGGCTGAAGTGGCGGGATTTTCTTCTGCACGCCTTCGACCCAGCCCAGGCGCGCGCTGTCGGCTTGCCCGTGCGGCTGCTGCACTATGGGCTGCTGTGCCTCATCTCCTTGACGATCGTCGGCGCGCTCAAGGCGGTTGGCATTATCCTCGCCATCGCCATGCTGATCGCCCCCGGTGCGATCGCCTTCCTCCTGACCCGCCGGTTCAGCCACATGCTGCTGCTCGCCATCGCGCTCGCCGTTCTGGCTTCCTTCGGCGGCGTTTATCTGTCGTTCTTCATCGACAGCGCGCCGGCGCCGACCATCGTGCTCCTCATGACCCTGATGTTCATCGTCGCTTTCATCGTTGCGACCCGCAGGGCCGCGCGCATGGAGACCGGAGACGTGAACGTGTAGGACCTGATCTCGCCGACGGTCGAGCGCCTCAAGTCTGCCCTGTTCGGCCGGATCTCTTGCGCGGGAGCGGCTTCACATAGATTTCGAGCCGATGGCTGACAATGCTGTAGCCGTGCTTGCGTGCGATTTCTTCCTGAAGTCGCTCGATCTCGTCCGAATGGAACTCGATGACGTCGCCCGTCTCGACGTTGATGAGATGGTCGTGATGGCCATGATCCGCCGCCTCATAGCGGGCGCGCCCGTCGTTGAAGGTATGGCGCTCCAGGAGGCCCTTGTCCTGCAGGAGGCTGACGGTGCGGTAAACAGTGGCTATCGAAATGCCCGGGTCGATTGCGTTGACTTGACGGTGGAGCTCGACAACGTCCGGGTGGCCCGTCGTCTCCGACAGCACCTTCATGATGATCCGGCGGGGGCGCGTCAGCCGCAGCCCGTTTTCCCGGCATAGCGTGGCGATATCCGTCCCGAACTTCATTGTATTCCGTATAGCGATTCAACCGGTGAATTGGGGCACTGCGATCGCTTTAGCGCAAACGCGCCGCGATGACAAAAGCAAAGCTTGCCCTTGCGGTCCCCGGCTAGTGGAGCGAATTTGACATTTGAGTCCCGCCTGACATCAAGCTCCAGATCAAATGTCAAATTCAAAAGCTCCACTAGAACCAATAACTTGCTAGTGGTTTTCTTGACTCCAACATTTGCTCCGAGGGTGGTATCGGGCGGATGCAAATGTCGGAGTCGAACCACTATGCTGTGTAACGCGATGCTCTGACGTGTTCAGGCCGGAAGCCCAGCCCGATCAGCCGGCCCGCGAGATGGGCGAGCACCGGCCATCGGGCGATGCCGCGCATGAAGGCCGGAGGCCGCGAGCGCCGGCTGTCATCGCCTTCGCGACGGCGCTTGTCGCGCCGCATCATCAACTGCAGCGTCTGAGTCGCGCGGGTGGGGAAGCGACGGCGCGCCTCGACCGCGGCGAGATCATCATTGGTCAAGGTCGCCTCGCGCAGCGGCCGGGTGAGGATATTGGCCGCGGCGACAGCATCCTGGATGGCGAGATTGACGCCTACGCCGCCGATCGGCGACATCGCATGGGCCGCATCGCCGATGCAGATGAGGCCGGGACGCCACCAGCGCTTCAGCCGGTCGATGCGGACGCTGAGAAGGTGCACATCATCCCAGGACGTGATCTCGTCCAGCCGATCGGCAGGAAGCGGCGACACCGATGCGACCTCCTGGCGGAAGGCATCCAGTCCACGGGCGCGAACATCAGCGAAACTGCCCTTGCGGACGACATAGCCACATTGCCAATAGTCGCCCCGGTCGATCATGACGAAGCCCTGGCGAGGGCCGGCGTGGCCCATGGTCTCCACCGGGTCGCCGGGTTGGCGCGACAGTCTGATCCACAGGACGTCGCTCGGGCTGCCGAAGCTCTCGACCTCAAGGCCGGCGCGCTCCCGTATGCGGGAATTGCGCCCGTCGGCTCCGATGACAAGCGGCGCCGAGATTTCGACAGTACCTTCGCTTGTTCTGGCGCAGACCCCTGTGACTGTGCCGCCGGCCTCGCACAGTGCTTCCACCTCGGTGTTCATCAGGAGGCGGAAATTGGGAAAGGCTGCGGCTTGCGCGGCGATATAGTTGAGAAACTCCCACTGCGGCATGAACGCGATGAAGCGGCATCGCGTCGGCAGGCGGGAGAAATCGGCTATGGTGACGTTGGCGCCGCCCATCGTTGCGTGAAGCGTCGGCGCCTCCGTATGGGGCAGGGCGAGCAGGCCGTCGAGCAGTCCGAGCTCGTGCATCACTTCCAATGTGGAAGGATGAACGGTGTCGCCGCGGAAATCACGCAGAAAGTCCCCGTGTCTTTCCGCGACGACAACGTCGATCCCGGCTCTGGCCAGGAGAAACCCCAGCATGAGACCTGCCGGACCCGCCCCGGCAATTGCGCAGCCGGTCTTGATCCTGGCTGGGCCGCCGGCCATCACGAAGCGGACTTGGTCTTCCGCGAACGCTTGGTGGGAGCCGGCGCCGCTGCTGGCTCGGCCTTGCTCTTTCGCGAAGCACGCTTGGGCGAGGCCTCCGGGGCAGGCGCGGCCGCCTCGACGGCAGGAGCTGGCTCGTTGCCGCGGGCGCCGCGGATCTGGCCAAGGCCGGAGGCCCGTGCCAGCGCCGAGCGGGTCGCGGCATAGTTCGGCGCGACCATCGGATAGTCAGCCGGCAGGCCCCATTTCTGGCGGTATTCAGCCGGGGTGAGGCCATAGTGGGCCTGTAGATGGCGCTTCAGCGACTTGAACTTCTTGCCATCTTCGAGGCAGATGATGAAGTCCGGCGTGATCGACTTGCGCACCGGCACGGCGGGCTCGGGCTTCGGCTCGCTCGCAGCGACGGATGGTGCATTCAGGGCGATCAGCGCAGAGTAAATCTCGCCGATCAACTTCGGCAGCTCATCAGCCGGGACGAGATTGTTCGAAACATAGGCCGAAACGACATCGGCGGAGAGCGTTACCAGATCGCTCGTGTCCGTCTGTTCCGTAGGCGTGGTCAAAGTTCTATCCTCTTCGATATTTAAGGGGTGGTTGGTGCGGATGGACATAGGGACTATTTCGCTGATTTTGCGAAAATTTCAAACATTAGATTGCCCGGCAATGCTTTTTTTCTTCCCCTGATGCCAAAATTCAGGGATCGCAATCACATTGGGTCACGCCCTATAAGAATGAAGGCGCCTGCGACGATACGCGACAGCAGATTGCAAAGCGATGCAAAACAATCCTATTCATCACGACATGTCAGTGCCGTCCTTTCAATTTCTCCATGCCGCCGATCTGCACCTCGACAGCCCTCTGCGTGGACTTGCACGGCGCGGGGAATTAGCTGGCGCCTTCATTGAAGCGTCACGCCAGGCGCTCGACAATCTGGTCACGACCGCGATATCCGAGCGGGTAGCCTTCCTCATTATTGCCGGCGACATCTATGATGGCGACTGGCGGGATTATGCCACGGGTCAATTCTTCGTCAGACAGATGGGGCGCCTTGCGCAGGCCGATATTCCCGTGTTTCTGATTCGCGGCAATCACGATGCTGATTCGGTCATCACCCGGAATCTGCCGCTTCCGACGAACGTCTACAGTTTCTCGGTCCGGTCCGTGGCGACAACCACGATCGAGCCGCTGCGTGTGGCGCTGCACGGCCGCGGTTTCGCCAACCGCCACGTGCCGGACAATGTGGCTCTCTCGTATCCTCCGGCTCAACCTGGGTATTTCAATATCGGTGTACTGCATACATCGCTAACGGGCCGCGACGGTCACGACGTTTACGCCCCCTGTTCTATCGAGGACCTTCAGCGGGCCGGCTATGACTATTGGGCGCTTGGGCATGTCCATAAGCGCGAGATCGTATCCGAGCATCCCTTCGTTGTCTTTCCGGGGAATTTGCAAGGCAGGCATGCGCGCGAGATAGGGGAGAAGGGGGCGACCCTCGTCACCGTCAAGGAGGGCCGCGTCACCGCGGTCGAGGCGCTCACGCTCGATGCCGCCCGCTTTGATCACGCGCGTATCGATCTTGGTGGCCTCGCCGAGAAGGCCGCGCTCATGGCAACGGCGCGCGAGGCGATCGGCCAGGCCCATCATCGCGCCGGCGGGCGCCCTCTCGCGCTCAGGCTCAGCCTCTCCGGGGCGACGCTGCTTCATGCCGAGCTTTGCGCCCAGGCCGATCAGGTGAATGAGGACATGCAGGCGCTGGCCTGGGAGGTCGGGCCCGACATCCTGATCGAGAAAGTCCGCATCGAAACGTCAAGGCCTGCGGGACCTCCCGCCGATCACGCCGCGCTCGGTGACTTCGCCGCGGTGCTGGCCGCTGCCGCCGCCGACCCGGCCTTCCGGGCCGAGATCGCGAAAACCTTGGGCGACCTGCGGATGAAGGCGCCCGCCGATGCAGCCGCCCTCGTCGGCTGGACGGAGGCTGACGTTGACGCCATCGCCGCCAGCGCCATCGCCGCGGCGGAGGAGGTTATCCTTGCAAGGCTTGCCGATGCCTCCCTCGGCGGGGGAGAGCGGCCATGAAGTTGCTGTCGCTCGGGCTGGAACGGTATGGCCGCTTCACGGATCGCCGGCTGGAGTTCGATCCTGCGGCACAGGTCGTCGTCGTGCAGGGCGCCAACGAGGCGGGCAAGACGACCGCCCTTGCGGCCGTCACGGATGCCCTGTTCGGCATCGAGGAGCGCTCCCGTTTCAACTTCCTCCACGAATACAAGGCTATGCGGCTGTCGGCGACGGTCGAGGGGGCCGATGGCCGGCGCTTGTCCTTCGCCCGCCTGAAGCGCCGCGACAAGACCCTGGTCGATCCTGAAACAGACGCCGTGCTGGCCGGCGATTGTCTCGCGCCGTTTCTCGGCGCCTATGATCGCCGCGCCTTCCTCGAGATCTTTGGCCTCGATCAGGCAAGACTGCGCGAGGGCGGGCGCAAGCTGCTCGCCGGCGGGGGCGATCTGGCCGAGACCTTGCTCGCCGCAGCCCCCGGCCTCAGTCAGGTCACGACCTTGCGGGATCGCCTCAGGGACAGTGCGGTGCAGATCTTCAATCCGGATCGCCGCAGCGCCTCGCAGGGGCTCTACCGTGCGCTGGATCGGCGCGCCCAGGCCCAACGGCGCGTGCGGGAGGAGGAAGTGCGCGTCGATGAGGTCAAGAAGGTGCGCGAGGAGGCGGAGCATTGCGCCGGCCTGCGCAAACAGGCCGTGGCGGCGGAAATCGAGGCCGCGCTGGCCCTCCAGCGTGCGGAGGCCCTGGCGCGCGGCGCAAGGGAACTGCGGATCATCGATGCGGAGCTCGCCGCGCGAGCGGGGATGGGTGATCTTCCCATCGTTCCCCCGGGGTTCGTCCGGCGGGTGAAGAGCCTCCTGGCCAATTTCGAGGAAGCCCGCGCGGCGGCCGAGCGGGCGGCCGGTGAACAGCGCGCGGCCCAGGCGGCGCTGGACGCCGTTGCGCTCGATGATGCCTTCCTGGGGCTGAGCGAGGCGGTCACGGCCTGTGACGAGGAGCGTGCCGCCGTCGCGCGCGAGCTTGCGAGTCTGCCGAAGCGGAGCGCGGAAGTCCTTGAAGCCCGGGCGGCGCTGAAGGCGCTGGCCCTTGGTCTCGGCCTCACCGACGACGCGGCGCTGCTGGCGCTGAAGCCGGCGCCGCCTCTCCTGGCGCGGGCGGACAAGCTGGTCGATGGGCTGCGCGCCTGGAGCGCGCTGGCTGGGGCCCTTGGACGAGACAAGGCGAAACTGGCCGATCTCAGCCGCAAGGTCGAAGCTGCGCGCTCTCAGCTCGGCCATGTGGCCGATCCTGCGCCGGTCAGGCGCCGCCTCGCAGCCCTGGACGGTGCGGAGGAACGCGAGCGGGCGGTGCAATCCCTCGATCACCGGCTGAAGGTCGGGCAGGCGGAGCTTCGCGATCGCCTCTCCCGCCTCGGCATCGGCGTCCCCGATCTCGAGGCCTTGGCGGGTGCGCCGTTCCCCGATCTGGCGGCGGCCGAAGCCTGCCTGCGCGGCACCGGCCACGCGGCCGAGCATGTCGCGCGGCATCGCCAGGCGGCGGCCGATCTTCGCGAGCAGCTCGCCAGGGCGGAGGCGCGCCTGGCCCTGTTGCTGGCGGGGCGCCCGGCGCCCACCGAGGCCGCCATCGCCGCGGCGCGGCAGGCGCGCGACGATCTGTGGGGCCACCTGCGGCCGCTGGCCTCCGGCGAGCGCGGTGCCGGGGCCGCCGATGCCGAGACCGCGCTGGCTTTCGAGCGGGCCGTCGTGGCTGCGGATCAACTGGCCGACGATCGGCTGACGGAGGCCAAACGGTTGGCCGATCTCGCGCGTGCGGAGCTCGATATCGCGGAGCTCCGGGCCGGCCGCGATGCGGCCGACGGCCGCCTTCAGGATGCGATCCGTGAGGAAGGGTTGCGCCTTGGCGAATGGGCTGCGCTCTGGGCGCCCGTTGCGCTGGCGCCTGCCGCGGACGATCGCGCGCCAGCGCTCCTGCGCGAGGTCGCGGCGATCCGGCAGGCCCATGCGGCGCTGCGCCGGGATGCGGCGGACAGCGAAATCCTGCGCGAGCAGGCGCGTGCCGACCGTGCCGAGATCGGGGCCTTGCGTCGGGATCTCGGGCTGCCGCCGATCGACGATGCGTATCCCGGGGCGGCCTCGCGCGGTATGGCCGAGGTGCGCCACGCGGTCGCCGAGCTCGAGCAGCGCTTTCTCGGCGCGCGCGACTACGAGCGCGACCTGCAGCGCCTCGGCGAGAATGGCGTCGACATCACCCGGCGGAGCGAGGATCTGGCGCGCGAGAAGGAGGCCCTGGCAAGGGAAGCCGCGGCGATCTTCCCGTCGCTCGCCATCCGGAGCGAGGCCTCCGCGGAAGAAGCGCGCGCCGCGCTTGACCTGTGGCGGCAGGCCTTGACCATTGCCGAAACGCTGGGCACGGCCGAGCACCGCGTTGCCGGCATCGAGCGTGATCGCGATGCCTTCGTCGATCATGCCATGGCCCTTGCCGCGCAGGCCGGGGCAGCGGCGGTAGAAGACGATGCCTTCTCCGTTGCCAGATCCCTGCGTGCCCGGCTCGATGTGGCGCGGCAGGCGCGCACGAAAGCCGACGCTGCGCGTGAGGCGCTGGAGGCGCGGCGGCGGACGGCCGCAACCGCCGATATCGCCCTGGAGCGTGCGCGGCAGGCCCTGGACGAACAGGTGGCGCTCGCCGATCTGGCGGATCCCGCGATGCTGGCCGGCGTGATCGAAGGGCTCGAGGCGGCCGAGGCCTCCACGCTGCGCCTCGGAGAGGCGCGCGCGCGCCTCGCGGATATTCGCGGCACCGGCAGCGAGGAGGAGATGCGCGTCGCGATCGCCGACCAGGATGACGACAGCCTCGCACGGGGGATCGCGGAGGCGTCTGCGGCGCATCAGGAGGCGCGTCACGCGCGCGATCTCGCCATTGAGCGCGACACGCAGGCGCGGACCGCCGTGGAGATGCTGGAACGGCGTGCGGGCGCGGCCGGCATGGCCCAGGAGGAGCAGGACGCCGTCGCGGAAATCGCCGAGGCCATCGAGCGCTTCACCCACGATCATGTGGCGGCGCGGCTGTTGACCGCGGCTATCGAGCGCTACCGCCAGCAGCACCAGAGCCCGATCGTCGAGCGGGCGTCACAGGCCTTCGCGACGCTGACCGGCGGCCGCTGGAGCGGGATCGCGGTGGACTATGACGAGGACCCGCCGCGCCTTGGCGCGCTGCGGGACGGGCGGCTGCTCGGTGTCGATGCCCTGTCGGAAGGAACCGCGGACCAGCTTTTTCTCGCCCTGCGGATCGCCGCGATCATCGACCATGCCGGGCGGGCGACGCCGCTGCCCTTCCTCGCCGATGATCTCTTCGTGACCTTCGATGAGGGGCGCACGGAGGCGGGCTTCCGGCTGCTCGGGGAACTGGGGAAGACCACGCAGGTCATCGTCTTTACCCATCACGCGCATGTCGTCGCTGCAGCGTCCCGCGCGCTCGGTCCGGCCGCCGCCGTCATCGAGCTGTAGCTCGCTGTTAGCGTGAGACGTGCGGGCGGCGGCTGGACGCCCGGACGTCTCATCAATCGGCGAGCTGCCGCATGACGGCGAAGAGTTCCGCCTTGGTCTCGAAGCCGATGCCGGGGGCGTCGGGGAGACCGACATAGCCGTTCTCGACGCGGATGCCGTCGGCAAAGCCGCAGAACGGCCGGAACACGTCCGGATAGGACTCATTGCCGCCGAGATGAAGCCCGGCCGCGATATTGAGCGACATCTGGTGGCCGCCATGCGGCACCACCCGCCGGCTCGACCAGCCGTGCTCGGCCAGCACCTCGAGGGTCCTGAGATATTCGACGAGCCCGTAGCTCAAGGCGCAGTCGAACTGCAGGAAGTCACGGTCCGGCCGCATGCCGCCATAGCGGATGAGGTTCTGCGCATCCTGGTGCGAGAACAGGTTCTCGCCGGTGGCGAGCGACCCGTCATAATGCTCAGCGAGCTCGGCCTGGATGGCATAGTCGAGCGGATCGCCGGCCTCCTCATACCAGAACAGGCCATAGGGTTTCAGCGCCTTGCCATAGGCGAGGGCGGTCGCGGCATCGAAGCGCCCGTTGGCATCGACGCAGAGCCGGGCGCCCTCACCGACGACCTCCAGCACGGCATCGATGCGGCGGAGATCTTCGTCGAGCGGGGCCGCGCCGATCTTCATCTTGACGACGTGATAGCCGCGATCGACATAGCTCTTCATCTCGTCCTGCAGGGCGCCGAGGTCCTTGCCGGGATAGTAGTAGCCGCCGGCCGCATAGACCCAGACCTTGTCATCGGCGACGCCGCCCCGATAGCGGTCGGCCAGCACGCGGTAGAGCGGGCGGTCCTCGATCTTGGCCACCGCATCCCAGACGGCCATGTCGATGGTTCCGACGGCGACCGAGCGCTCGCCATGGCCGCCCGGCTTCTCGTTGGTCATCAAGGTCGACCAGATCTTGAAGGGATCGAGATTGTCACCGGCGTCGGTGACGAGGGTCTCGGGCGCGGCCTCCTGGATGCGTGGCAGGAAGCGTTCGCGCAGGAGGCCGCCGGCGCCGTAGCGGCCGTTGGAGTTGAAGCCATAGCCGATGACCGGCTTGCCGTTGCGCAGCACGTCCGTGATAACAGCCACCACCGAACAGGTCATCTTCGAGAAATCGATATAGGCATTGGCGATCGGCGAGGCGATCGAGGCCGTCATTTCGCGG
Source organism: Chelatococcus asaccharovorans (assembly GCF_003201475.1). Lineage (GTDB taxonomy): Bacteria > Pseudomonadota > Alphaproteobacteria > Rhizobiales > Beijerinckiaceae > Chelatococcus > Chelatococcus asaccharovorans. Next base: position 53,946 of record NZ_QJJK01000015.1, read on the forward strand.
ACATCGACGATACGCATCAAGAATTCCCTGTGGCTTCGGGCGCGGCAGGCCGGAGGATAGCACCCTTTGCTGCGACGTCCCCCCGCCCGTGTCCATCGGCGTCGGGACATGACGGCCGGTGATGCTGTATGTCGTCCCATGGGCGGCTTGGGTCAGCGAGGTTCGGATGCGCAAGGTTCTCATTATCGGCATTGGCGCCGGCAATCCGGATTATCTCACCGTCCAGGCCATCGAGGCCCTGAACGAGGCCGATGTCTTCTTCATTCCCGACAAAGGAAGCGACAAGGCCGCTCTGCGCTCGCTGCGGGAGGAGATCTGCGCGCGCTTCATCCGTCAGCCCGGCTACCGCTTCGTGCCGATCGCGGTGCCGGTGCGTGCCAAGAGCGACGATTACAAGGCCGATGTCGCCGACTGGCATGCGGCGATCGAGGCGCGTTATACGGCCTTGCTCCAGAGCGAGCTGGCCGAAGGGGAGACCGGTGCCTTCCTGGTGTGGGGGGATCCCGCCCTCTATGACAGCACGCTGCGCATCATCCAGGCGATCGATGCGAAGGCCCCGTTCCCCTTCGCCTATACCGTCATCCCCGGCATCACGAGCGTGCAGGCGCTGGCCGCCCAGCACCGCATCGCGCTCAACCGCATCGGCGAGCCGGTGCATGTGACGACCGGCCGAAAGCTGGGCGAGGCCTTGCCGGAAGGCGCCGACACGGTGGTGATGCTCGACGGCGAGCAGGCCTTCAAGCGCCTCATCGGGCAAGGTCTTGAGATCTACTGGGGAGCCTATCTCGGCACGCCGGAGGAGATTCTCATCTCCGGTCCACTCGACGAGGTCGCCGAGGAGATCGATCGCCGGCGCCGCGAGGCCCGCGCGGCGAACGGCTGGATCATGGACACCTATCTCCTCCGCAAGTCGGATTCCAAGCCCAAGTCCGACGCGCCGCCCAAGTCCGACGCACCGCCCAAGTCCTACGCACCGCCCAAGTGCGGCGCGCCTTGATCTTCAAATCCGGCGCCGCCGCCAGCAGCCGGCTTGCCGCGACGCTCTGCATATTGTATATTTTATTCATTGAAGGATCGTGTCGGGCCCGGACGGCCTCGTTCCCGCTGTTGGCCGAGGTGTTGCGGACAGTGCGCGCCTTGCCACGCGGACACGCATTCCATTGCTTTCGGAGGGAATAGGCATGTGGTCAGGTGTTCTTCCCGCAGTGACATCGAAGTTCAAGGAAGACGGCTCTCTCGATCATGACGAGATGACCCGCTGCTTCGGCCTACAGATGGATGCCGGCTGCGATGGCCTGATCGTCTGTGGTTCGCTGGGCGAAGGCCCGATGATGACGCTGGACGAACGCATCGCGGTGATGCGCACGGCCAAGGCTGTCAGCGGCGGTAAGCCCGTGCTGATGACGGTTGCCGCGGCCTCCACCCGCGAGAGCTGCGAGATTGCACAGCGCGCCGCCACGGCCGGCGCCGACGGGCTGATGGTGGTGCCGAGCCTCGTCTATCAGACTAACGACGCCGAGACGGTCGCCACGCTCCGCGCCGTGGCGGAGGCGGGCGATCTGCCGATCATGATCTATTCCAACAAGATCGCCTATCGCGTCGACGTCACGCCGGCCCTGATGGAGGAACTCGCCTCGGACAAGCGCTTCGTCGCCATCAAGGAATCCTCCGACGACATTCGCCGCACGACCGAGATCTTCAATCGTCTGGGCGATCGCTACGCGGTGCTGACGGGCGTCGACAATCTCGCCTATGAGGCGCTTGCGGTCGGTGCGGTCGGCTGGGTCGCCGGCCTCGTCTGCGCCTTTCCCAAGGAAACGGTGGCGATCTATCGCTTGATGAAAGAGGGGCGGAACGCCGAGGCGCTGGCGCTCTACCGCTGGTTCCGTTCGCTGCTTGACCTTGATGTGAGCACCTATCTCGTCCAGAACATCAAGCTGGCGGAGGCGCTGGCCATCGGCTCGAACGAGCGCGTGCGCGCGCCGCGCCAGCCGCTGTCCGGCGAAACGCGCAAGCGGGTGGAATCGATCATCAGGGCGGCGATGGAGGTTCGCCCTGCGCTGCCGGCCTTCGGCTGAGCAGAGGGGGCGGGCGTGGCCGAGGCCGCAGGCGATTCACCAAGCCATGTCGACATTGACGTCGCGATCGTCGGTGCCGGCATCATCGGCATCGCGGCGGCGTCCTTCCTGCAGGACGAGGGGCGCGACGTCCTCCTAATCGACAGGGGCGAGCCGGCGCAGGGTGCGAGCTTCGGCAATGCGGGCGCCTTCGCCTTCTCGGACATCCTGCCGCTGGCGTCCCCGCGCATCATGCGCAAGGCGCCACGCTGGCTCATCGATCCGCTGGGGCCGCTCTCCATCCCGCCGGCCTATCTGCCTGAGATCCTGCCCTGGCTCATCCGCTTCTGGCGGGCGAGCTGGCCGGATCGCGTGCGCGGCGCAATGGTGGCGCAGGCGGCGCTGATGCGCTTGGCCTCGCGGGAGATGGCCGCGCTCGTCGCGGCAGCCGGTCTCGACGGCATGGTGCGGTCCGATGGATCGCTTGAACTCTATGAGCACGAAGCCGAGCTGACGGCCGCCATGCCCGGCTGGGACGCCCGCGCGCAGGAGGGCATTGCCTTCCAGCATGTCCGCGGCGCCGCGATGGCGGATCTCCAGCCCGGGCTATCCCCGCGCTTCGTGGCGGGCACGTTCGTCCCCGGCTGGAAGACAGTGTCGGACCCTTACGACTTCGCCAGCGCACTCGCCGCGCGTGTGGTGCGGCGGGGCGGGCGCATCGCGCGCCATGAGGTCGCCGCCATCCGCCCCGTCGCGGGCGGTGTCGCTCTCGATTGCCGGGATGGCCGCACCATCACGGCGCGGCAGGCGGTCATCGCCTGCGGCGCCTGGTCGAGGCCCCTGGCACGCGCCCTGGGAGACGACGTGCCGCTCGAGACGGAGCGTGGCTACAACACCACCCTGCCGCCCGGCGCCTTCGACATCCGGCGGCAACTCATCTTCGGCGGCCATGGCTTTGTCATCACGCCGCTGTCGTCCGGCATCCGCGTGGGCGGCGCCGTCGAGCTCGGCGGGCTCACACGCGCGCCCAATTTTGCCCGCTCCGAGGCGATGCTGCGCAAGGCCGCGGATTTCCTGCCGGGACTGAAGACCGATGGCGGCCGGCAATGGATGGGCTTCCGTCCGTCGCTGCCGGACAGTCTGCCGGTCATCGGCGCATCCCGCGCCAGCGCCGACATCGTTTACGCCTTCGGCCACGGCCATCTTGGCCTGACCCAATCGGCGGCAACCGGACGGCTGGTGGCGGATCTCCTCGCCGGTCGCGCGCCGGCGCTTGATATCTCACCCTTCTCACCGCAACGATTTTGACCAGCAAGCTGATGAAAGATGGTCGTGTGAGCCGCTCAGTTGTCATCCCCGGCGAGATTGGCGAAGCCGATCGAGGGAAGGGGATCCAGAACTATCGAAGGCTGGCGTGGGTACCGTGGATTCCCTTCCCCGCGGGCCTTGCTGCCCTCGGCCGGGAATGACACCCTCCAAGGCTAATCCTAGTCTTCTAAGGGCATATTAGAACTAAACCGGAGGCCTTCATGGCGCGCCACAGCTTCTTCTGCATCGACGGTCATACCTGCGGCAATCCCGTGCGGCTCGTGTCGGGCGGCGGGCCGAACCTCAAGGGCGCGACGATGATCGAGAAGCGCGCCCATTTCCTGCGCGAGTACGACTGGATACGCACCGGCCTCATGTTCGAGCCGCGTGGGCACGACATGATGTCCGGCTCCATCCTCTACCCCCCGACGCGCGAGGACTGCGACGTCGCGATCCTCTTCATCGAGACGTCGGGATGCCTGCCGATGTGCGGGCATGGCACGATCGGCACGGTCACCATGGCGATCGAGCACGGGCTCGTCACGCCGCGAGAACCCGGCGTGCTGCGGCTCGATACGCCGGCCGGGCTGGTCGTGGCGGAGTATCGGCAGGAGGGCGCGCATGTCGAGGAGGTGCGGCTCACCAATGTGCCGGCCTTCCTGCATTCCCAGGGGCTCACGGCGGATTGCCCCGTTCTCGGCGAAATCACCGTCGATGTGGCGTATGGCGGCAATTTCTACGCGATCGTCGAGCCGCAGGCGCGCTATCGCGACATGGCGGATTTCACGGCCTTGGAGCTCGTCCAGATGAGCGGCGGGCTGCGCCGCTCGCTCAATGAGCGCTACAGCTTCACCCATCCCGAGAAGCCGGAAATCGGCGGCCTCAGCCACATCCTGTGGACGGGCGCGCCGACCCATCCTGAGGCGACCGCGCGCAATGCCGTGTTCTACGGCGACAAGGCGATCGACCGTTCGCCCTGCGGCACGGGCACCTCCGCGCGCATGGCGCATTGGGCGGCGACGGGACGGCTGCGGGAGGGGGAGGCGTTTGTCCATGAGAGCATCATCGGCTCGCTCTTCCATGGTCGCGTGGAACGCACGACGACGGTCGGCGGCAAGCCGGCGATCATTCCCTCCATCGCCGGATGGGCACGCACGACCGGCTACAACACCATCTTCATCGACGATCGGGACCCCTATGCCCATGGCTTTCAGGTCATCTGAAAGTCAGAAATGCGCTGGGCGGCGGCATGGACCATCGCGTGAGACAGAAGCGCCCATGGCTTCAATCCAGGTAATTCGCGTATGACGACCGGCTCCCCCCGCCCGGGCAAGGCCTTGCACCATCGCACGATGGCGCAGGGTGCGACCGATGAATTGCGCCGCCGCATCCTCGACGGCGAATTGCGCGCCGGCGAGCCATTGCGCCAGGCGGCGCTGGCGGAGGAGCTCGGTATCAGCCGCATTCCCTTGCGGGAAGCGCTGGTCCAGCTCGAGGCGGAAGGTCTCGTCCGGATCAATGCCCACAAGGGCGCGGTCGTGAGCGAACTGACGAGCGATGAGATCGACGAGTTGTTCGACCTGCGCGCGGCGATCGAGCCGATGCTGCTGAAGCGATCGGCGCCGAAGCTCACCCCGGAGGACTTTGCCCGCATGCGGGCTTTGCTCGACGAATACGACCGGGAGCTGGAAGACGCCAATGTGCGGCGCTGGGGCGAGCTCAACGCGAACTTCCATCGCCTGCTCTATCAGCACGCCGACAGGCCCCGGTCGATGACCCTTGCCTTCAACCTGCTGCAGGAATGCGATCGCCATACGCGGGTGCAACTCGCCCTGACAGGCGCCCGGGCCCGCGCGGAGGAGGAGCATCGCGAAATCCTGCGGCTCTGTGAAGAAGGGGAGTTCGCCGCCGCGGCGAAGCTCCTGAAGGCGCATATCCTGAACGTATCGGCGTCGCTCAACGCGTTGATCCGGCCGAAATAGCGGATCGTCTCCTACAGCCTGTCCGTGTCGCTGGCCGTGAGATAAATGGCGGCGAGCGCCTCGATGCCCGTTCGGTCGGCATCATCGAAACGGCCCGGGACGGGACTGTCGAGATCGATGACCCCGATGACCGTGCCGTTCTTGATCAACGGGACGACGAGTTCGGAGCGCGAGGCCGCGTCGCAGGCAATATGCCCGGGGAAGGCGTGGACGTCGTCAACGACGATGGACTGACGGCGCGCCACGGCGCTGCCGCAGACGCCGCGACCGACGGGAATGCGCACGCAGGCCGGCTTGCCCTGGAAGGGACCGAGCACGAGTTCGCCGCCCTTCAGCAGGTAGAACCCCGCCCAGTTGAGGCCCGGCATCATCTGGAAGAGAAGCGCCGATGTGTTGGCGGCATTGGCGATGGCATCCGTTTCGCCGGCGAGGAGCGCCTGCAGCTGCGCACCGAGCTCACGATAGAACGCAGCCTTGTCAGTGCTGTCCACCACGCGCGTCTCGAACATCGCTGCCTTCTCCCTCCGTTCGGCTCGTAGAGGAAGTGGCAGCACGGAGCGCCGGGCGCAAGGTCCAATCGTGGGGCCGCGCACAGTGGCGCCGGGATCGGACCTCGCTCCCCGCGACGGATTGCTCTATGCGCCCGGCGGGCGATGGGCGGCCCAGTGCCGGGCGATGTCGAGCCGGCGTGCCACCCACACACGCTCGTGGCCCTGGATGTAATCCAGGAAGCGGGCGAGGCCGGCAGCACGGCCGGGACGCCCGGCGACGCGACAATGCAGGCCGACCGACATCATCTTCGGGTGGGTCTCTCCTTCCGCATAGAGGACGTCGAAGCTGTCCTTGAGATAGCGGAAGAACGCCTCGCCCTCGGGAAAGCCCTGCGCGTTGATGAAGCGCATGTCGTTGGCATCGAGGGTATAGGGAATGATGAGATGCGCGCCCTGGGGCCCGGATTGCCAGTAGGGCAAGTCATCCGCGTAGGAATCGGAGGAATAGGCGAAGCCGCCTTCCTCCATCACCAGCTTCAGGCTGTTGACCGAGGTGCGCCCGGTGTACCAGCCGAGCGGGCGCTCGCCGGTCGCCTCCGTATGGATGCGGATGGCCTCATGCAACTGCGCGCGCTCCTCTGCCTCGGACATGTTCCGATATTCGATCCACTTCAGCGCGTGGCTGGCGATCTCCCAGCCGGATTCCTTCATGGCCGCGACCTGCTCGGGGCTGCGCATCAGCGCCGTCGCCACGCCGAAGACGGTCGCCGTCAGCCCGCGTTCGTCGAAGAGCCGGCGCAGGCGCCAGAAGCCGGCACGCGCGCCATATTCGAACATGCTCTCCACGTTCATGTGGCGCTGTCCCGGCCAGGGCTGGGCGCCGAGCACGTCCGTCAGGAAGGCCTCCGATGCCGGATCACCGTGCAGGATGGAGTTCTCGCCGCCCTCCTCATAGTTCACGACGAACTGGACGGCGACGCGCGCCTCCCCCGGCCATCGGACGGCCGGAGGCGTGCGGCCATAGCCGACGAGATCGCGGGGATAGGGAACGTCAGTCATGGTGGGAAACTCCGGCAAGGGCGAGGACGCTGTGCAAGAGGACATTCGCGCCGGCAGCGCAGTCTTTGAGTGTAGCACTCTCTGCTTCGTTGTGGCTGATGCCGTCCTTGCACGGCACGAAGATCATGGCGGTGGGCACGGCTGACGCGACGGCGCAGGCATCATGGCCGGCGCCCGACGTCATCTCCCGATAGGGCAACCCGCGTGCGGCTGCCGCCTGGGCGATCGTGGCTGCGACGTCCGGCGAGAAGGACAAAGGCTCCATGCTCCAGATCGGATCGAGCGTGACGGTGACGTCGCGCGCCGCGGCGATGCGCTCGGCCTCCGCGCGCATCTCGGCGCGCATGCGGCCGAAGTGATCCGGGTCCGGATGGCGGAACTCCAGGCTGAAGCGAACCTCGCCGGGTACGGTATTGCGGGACCCGGGGCTGACCTCAGCCATGCCGATGGTGCCGACCCCGTCCGGGGCATGGGCGCGGGCGATGCGCTCGGCCGCGAGCGCGAGCTCCGCGAAGGCCATCAGCGCATCGCGGCGCAGGGTCATCGGCGTGGTGCCGGCGTGGCTTTCGCGGCCGCTCACCATGCCGTTGTACCATTGCTGGCCCTTGGCGGCCGTGACCACCCCGATGGTCAGGTTCTCCGCCTCGAGAAGCGGACCCTGCTCGATATGCAGTTCCACCATGGCCGCAAAACGCCGGGCGCCGGGCACTTCCGTGCCGGCATAGCCGATGGCGGACAGGGCCTCGCCGACGGTGACACCTTCCGCATCGCGGCAGGCGAGTGCGGCCTCCAGCGCGACATGGCCGACATAGACTTCAGAGCCGAGTTCCCCGGGCGCGAAGCGCGCACCTTCCTCATTGGTCCAGTTGACGAGGCAGAGCGGCGCCTCCGTCGCGATGCCGGCCTCGTCCAGGGTCTCCAGAACCTCCAGACCCGCCAGCACTCCGAGGATGCCGTCGAACTTGCCGCCTGTCGGCTGGGTATCGAGATGCGATCCCATGGCGACTGCCGCGCGGCCAGGATCGCGGCCCGGCCGCTGGATATAGATGTTGCCGATCCGGTCGATGCCGACCTCATAGCCGGAGGCCTGCGCCCGCGCGACCAGCCAGTCGCGGACACGCCTGTCCTCCTCCGACAGGGTCAGGCGGCGCACACCACCCTTGAGGGTGCCACCGAACGCCGCTGTCGTCATGATATTCGACCAGAGCCGCTCGGCATTGATCGCGAGATTGGCTGTTGAGGCATCGGGCATGATCGGTCACAGACGCTCGAAGAGGATATCCTGGGCGCCTTCCCACAAGGTGCGCTTGCCAAGCGCCACGAGGTTCTCCTGCCCCTTGGTAATCGTCATGAAATGGTTGCCGGCGAGTTGCCCCATCTTGCTCGCGAAGCGCACGCCGCCATAGGCGAGCAGCATTTCCGTCTCGCTATAGCCGCCGGGATAGAAAATGAACTGGCCAGGCGCGGGATAACTTGTGGCATTCTCGAAGGTCAGCCCAAAATCCTGCTCGCCGAGGGGGATCCAGCAGCCTTCGCCGCTCCAGCGGACATGAATGATCCTCTCCTTATACGGCAGGAGGTTGCGAAAGATCTCACAAGTTTTGGGGGCTGCCTGTTCTTCGAGCACCGCCTCGAACGCGTAAGGTCCTGCAGTAATTTTGATTTTCGTCATCGATCCCTCAGACTGCCTCCAGCGGCATCAGTCGCTGTCAATTTACATCCAATAGTAAAGGCTATTGTATACGAGTTCCCCTTGCAATGTGAACAATCATCCGCTTTCATAGTAGCAGACTGGCGGCATCCGCGGGGGGCGTGACACATCAGCGCCCCGGACGAAAGCGGAGCGACAGAGGGGAGAACCGAACGATGATCACGAAGCGCACATCATTGAAGATCGTGGCTCTTGGAGCCGTCTCTGCCGCTGCATTGGCGATGGGCGGGCTGGCGCCCGCCTTTGCGCAGACCAAGGAGCTCAAGATCGGCTTTGTCGGGGTGACGAGTGGCCCGGCGGCGGCCTGGGGAACGTCCAACGTACGCTCCATGCAGACGCGCGCGGACTGGCTGAACGAGCAGGGTGGCGTCAAGATCGGCAATGACACCTATAAGATCACGGTCGTGACCTTCGACGATCAGAAGGATCCGCGGCGTGCCATCGCCGGCATGGAAAAGATGGCGCAGGAAGGTATTCGCTATGTCGTCGGCCCGAATGTCGATGACGGCGCGGCTGCGGTACGCCCTGTCGCTGAATCGAAGGGTATTATTTATTTCCCCTATGCCTTCCCGAAATCCTTGTATGAGAAGCCGGCGTCCAATGCCGTGCTCGGCATGGTGGCGAACTACCAGTCCGCGCCGGAGATCTACAAGTTTCTGAAGGAAAAGAAGGGCGTGAAGAAGATCGCCTTCGTCGCGGCCAACGAGTCCGACCCGCTGAGCCAGCGTGACGGCGGCGTCGCGGCGGCCAAGGCGCTTGGTCTCGAAGTCGTGGCGGCCAACGACACCTATCAGAACGATACGCGCGATTTCACGCCCGTGCTGACGCCGATCGTCCGCCTGAAGCCCGACCTTCTCGTCCTGTCGGGTGTCGCGCCGGGGAACGCGCCGCTCCTGATCCGCGCGGCCCGTGAGCTCGGCTACCAGGGATTGATCTCCGCGGAAACGGCACAGGACGCCACCGTGCTGCAGGAGGGGGCCGGGGCGCTCGCCAACGGCTTCATCTCGGTCGGCGGTGCCTCGACGCCGGAAATCCGCTCCAAGACCATGGATGAATTCATCCAGCGCTACACGAAGAAATTCGGCGAATACAACGACGAATCCAACACCAAGGTCTATGCACTCGATTACATCATCGAGACACTGAAGGCCAATCCGGCGGCCATCGACAATGTCGAGGAATACAAGAAGACGATGGATACCTTCACTGCGCCCAACCCCTATGTGAAGGAAGGCCATCCCCTGAAATATGTCGGTACGACGTCCTTCGGCCAGAAACGTCAGGTCTCCGTGCCGATGGTGGTCACGGAATTCAAGGACGGGAAATTCGAGACCCTGTTCGTCGGCTCGGTCGACTAGTGGAGCGAATTTGACATTTGAGTCCCGCCTGACATCAAGCTCCAGATCAAATGTCAAATTCAAAAGCTCCACTAGAACCAATCGCTTGTTAGTGGTTCTCTTGACTCCGACATTTGCTCCGAGGCCGGTATCAGGCGGATGCAAATGTCGGAGCAGAACCACTAGCGCGGCGCCGTCACTGTATCTGCGGGACCTGGGGGATATCCTCAGGTCCTGCGCGCCTCGGGGATACGCCGTATGGAACAGGTTGTCGTCAACGGGCTCTATCTCGGTGCCCAATACGCGCTGATTGCGCTGGGTCTGACCCTTATCTTCGCATTGATGAATGTTTTGAACTTCGCCCATGGGCAGATGTATGTGCTCGGCGGGTTCGTCACCTATACGATCTACGGGCAGATGAAGCTGCCGTTTGTGCTCGCCTTGGTCTGTTCCGGGCTGACATTGGCCGTCGTCGGCGCCTTCTGCGAGAAATTCCTGTTCCGCCCCGTGATCCGCCGCAGCAAACGCGACGAGAGCACCATGTTGCTCGCGGCGGCCATCGCCTTTCTGCTCGATGCGGTGATTCTTCTTCTCTTCGGCGAGAAACAGCGCGGTGTGCCCAAGATCATCAACGGTGTCTTCCTGTCGGATACGATCGTCATGCCCTATGACCGTATCGTCGTGGGCGTCGTTGCCATCGTGATGATCGCGACCTTCGTGCTCTACATGCAATACAGCAAGACGGGCAGGGCCATGCGCGCGCTCGCGCAGGACCGCGTGGCGGCGCAGCTGATGGGCGTGAACGTCGAGCGCTACTCGATGATCGGCTTCGCGCTGGGCGCCATGCTCGCGGGGGTCGTCGGCGGCTTGCTCGTGACGATCACGGGCATCAGTTCGGGCATCGGCGGACCGATCTCCATCAAGGCCTTCATGATGGTGATGATCGGCGGGGCCGGCGTTGTCGGCGGCGCCATCGCCGGCGGTTTCATCCTCGGCATGATGGAATCCGTGGGCCTGACGGTGCTGCGTGAGTTCGGCGATATCACCTATCTCGTCATCTTCGTATGTCTGATGGTATTTCTCAGTATTCGCCCGAACGGGCTCATGGGCAAGCCGTGGGGTTGATGACATGATGAAAGCACGGAATGCCATCGCCCTTGCCGCTTCGCTTGTTTTACTTCTGGTGGCTATCCCGTTCGGGATCCAGGCGTCAGGACGGGCGGATCTTTATTATACGCTGACATCGGTCGCCTTGCTCAGCATCATCAGCGCCGGTGTCTGGCTCACCTTCTATATCGGCCGCATCAATATCGGCCAGGGCGCCTACGCGCTCATGGGGGGCTATGTGTCGGCCGTGCTGGTGACGCGCTACGGCTTTTCCTTCTGGTTGACGCTGCCGCTGGCGGGGCTCTTCTGCGCCGCTGCAAGCGTCTTGATCGGCTTGCCGATCTTGCGGCTCCGCGGCGTCTATTTCGCCATGGTGACGCTCGTCCTCACGGAAGTCGCCCGGCTCTTGGCGCTCGCCTTGCCCATCACCAACGGCGCCAAGGGCATTGTCAGCATCCCGCTGCCCGGTGCCGTGCGCATCTTCGGGCTGACGCTGATCCCGGATTTCGCGACGCTGGAGAACCCCAGGCTCGCCTTCTATATCATGGCGGTTATCGCCATGGTGCTGTGCTTCGTGGGGATGTACCGGCTCGTCAATTCGCGCATCGGCCATCTCTGCCAGTCGCTGCAGCAGAACGAGGAGCTGGCGTCGTCGATCGGTGTCGATATCGCGCGGCTTAGGGTCATCGCCTACGCGATATCCTCCTTCCTCGGTGGGTTCGGCGGGGCGATCTTCGCATCGATTACCCAATCCATCTATCCCTCCAGCTTCACGGTCGCGGATTCGGTCAACTTCATGCTGAATTGTTTCCTCGGCGGTCTCAGCTACGTCTTTGGTCCCATACTCGGAACCTTCGTGCTCTATTTCGGCTGGGATATTCTCTACAGCTTCGGCGATTTCCAGCTGTTGATCTTCTCGATCATCCTGATCGCCTTGATGCTCGTCCTGCCGAATGGCCTCTTCAGCCTGCGCCTCTCGCGCAGCCGCGGGGAGGTGACGCAATGAGCGATATCCTTGCGGTATCGTCCCTCACCAAGCGCTATGGTGGGCTTGTGGCGGTCAAGGACGTGTCCTTCTCCGTGCGGGAGAAGGAGATCCTGTCGGTCATCGGCCCCAACGGGGCCGGCAAGTCGACGCTGTTCAAGCTCATTTCGTCCTTCGTCACGCCGACCTCCGGCGAGGTGCGCTTCCGGGGAGAGCGCATCTCGGGCCTCGCGCCACATCAGGCGGCGCGCAAGGGCGTGGTGCGCACCTTCCAGGAAACGACGATCTTCAAAGCGATGACGGTGCGGGACAATGTCATCGCCGCCCATCACCTGCGTTCGCGGGCGAGCCTTGCCGGCTTCTTCTTCGGCACGCGCCTGGCCCGACAGGACGAGGAGGAGTTCGGTCGCTCGGCGGACGAAATCCTGACCTTTCTCGGGTTGTCGGCCATGCGCAGCGAGATCGCCAGCAACCTGCCCCATGGGCATCTGCGGGCGCTCGGCATCGCGATCGGCCTTGCGACCAATCCGGCTGTCATCCTGCTCGACGAGCCGTTCGCGGGCATGAACCATGAAGAGACGCAGCGCGCCGTCGAAATCGTTCGCGGGGTGCGCGAGCGCGGCGTCACCGTGCTCCTCGTCGAACACGACATGCCGGCCGTCATGACGATATCGGATCGGATCGTGGTTCTCAATTTCGGCCAGAAGATCGCCGAGGGGACGCCGCAGGAGATCAAGGACAATCCCGCGGTCATCGAAGCCTATCTCGGTGTCGAAGATGAATCGATTGGACTTTGACCGATGGGTAATCTTCTGAGCCTCAAGGACGTGCAGCTCTATTACGACCACGTCTATGCCTTGAAAGGCGTGTCGATCGACGTCAACGAGGGCGAGACGGTCGCGTTGATCGGCGCGAATGGTGCCGGCAAGTCGTCCATCCTGCGCGCGATCACCGGTTTGAAGGGAATCCGGTCCGGCTCCATCCGCTACGACGGCCAGAGCATCGACAAGGCCGGGCCGGATGTGATCGTGCGGATGGGGATCTCGATGGTGCCTGAAGGGCGGCGCGTGTTCCCGCTGATGAGCGTGCGCGACAACCTCCTGATGGGTGCCTTCACGCGAACCGACAAGGCCGAGATCCGGCAATCGCTGGAGATGGTGCTCGCCCGTTTTCCGCGGCTCAAGGAACGCTATACCCAGGCGGCCGGAACCATGAGCGGTGGCGAGCAGCAGATGCTGGTCATCGGCCGCGCGCTGATGGCCCGTCCGCGCTTGCTGCTGCTGGATGAGCCCTCGCTCGGCATCGCGCCGAAGCTCGTGCAGGACATCGCCCGCTCGATCGTGGCGATCAATCGGGAGGACAAGGTCAGCGTACTCCTGGTGGAGCAGAACTCACGCATGGCGCTCCGCATCTCGCAGCGGGCCTATGCCATCGCGACCGGCAAGGTGGCGCTGAGCGGGAACTCGGCTGAACTCCTCGAGGACAGCCGGGTGAAGGATTTGTATCTCGGTGGAGAAGTTTAAGTGCGTATTCTGGTGGTCAATCCCAATACAACGGCTTCCATGACAGACAAGATCGCGGCCGCATGCATGCGTGTCGCCGCTCCGGGTACGGAGATCGTCGCGGTCAATCCTCTCGATGGGCCGCCGAGCATCGAGGGCTATTTCGATGAGGTCTTTGCCGTTCCAGGGTTGATCGCGGAGATGCGCAAGGCGCCTGACATGGATGCCTATGTCATAGCCTGTTTCGACGACACGGGTCTCGATGCCGCACGCTGCATCACCGATGCGCCCGTTATCGGGATCGGCGAGGCCGCCTTTCATATGGCGAGTCTCGTCGCAGGGCGCTTTGGCGTCGTCACGACGCTCGCGCGCTCCGTGCCGGCGATCGAGCATAATCTTGGCAAATACGGATTGGCGACACGCTGCGCCCGCGTGCGCGCCTCTGAGGTCCCTGTGCTGGAGCTCGAACGCCCGGGGTCGCAAGCCTATCACGCGATCTCCGCGGAAATTGCGCGTGCCATTGCCGACGATCATGCGGAGGCTATCGTATTGGGATGCGCCGGCATGACGGATCTCGCTGATCGCCTGTCGTCTGAGCACGGCTTGCCGGTGCTCGACGGCGTGGCCTGCGCGGTGAAACTTACGGAGGGGCTCGTCAGCCTGGGGGCCAGGACCTCCAAGCTGGGGGGGTATGCGTCACCGCGCAGCAAATCCTTCGCGGGCCTGTTCGCGCCGGCATCTCCGTGAGCTTCGGTATCGAGGAGGCGAGGCGAGACGGCCTGTCAGCGTGACAGGCGATCAAATCCGCGACCGTACTGAGAATTGACGCCGCACAGGCGGCTGTGGCAATGGGTGCAGCTTGTGGAAAGCGCTATTCCTATCGGAATATGTGGCTTGCCCGGACCAGTATCGTGAACGCATGCGAGGATGGGGAGAGATACGCGCGCGTTGAACGTCCGATCCGGGGAGGCACCGGAAGGTTGTGTATGTGTGTGCAACCGAACGGCGGGTTTCCGGAACTTGGTCCATGGATCACACGCGTGAGACGTCGTTGAAACAAGACAGCGAGCGCACCGCCGGCTGGCATCCCATCTACGATAGCCTGCGCGAGGCGATTATCAGCCACCGTCTGTCGCCCGGTACAAAGCTGCCGGAGGATGAGCTTGCGTCGATCTATTCGGTCAGCCGCACGATCGTGCGGGCGGCCCTTCAGGCCCTGGCGCATGATCGTCTGGTGCAGTTGAAGCCCAACCGCGGGGCCTTCATCGCCGAGCCTTCCAAGAAGGAGGCGCGCGAGGTCTTCGAGGCGCGCGCGCTGATCGAGCCGAAGGTCGCGGGCCTGGCCGCCGCGGCCGCCAAGCCCGCCGATATCGTGCGCCTGCGCCACCATCTCGAGCTGGAGCATGAGGCGCTGCATGCCGGACGGGACGCGGATGCCATCGCCCTGTCTGCGCGTTTCCATGTCGATATCGCGGAAATCGCCGATCATTCGATCCTGACCGGCTTCGTGCGGGATCTCGTGTCGCGGTCGTCCCTCATTATCGCGCTCTACTGGCGTCGCCGGGATACGACCTGCGAGCGCCATGCGCATCAAGCTTTGTGCGATGCCCTCGCCAAGGGCGCGGAGAGCGACGCGGCGGCCCTCATGAAGAGCCACATCGTCGATCTGCTCTCGGGGCTGGATCTCGCCCGCGAGAAAAAGGAGGCGTCCCGGCTGGCCGACGTTCTCACTGCCGACAAGCCTTGAGGCCTCCCCGGCGCAGGCGCAAGCCCGCGTCGGAGATATCGTCACAGCAACCAGACGATCAGAAATAGCCGCCCTTGTCGGTGATCGACTGGATGCTCTCGCCGTCGGCGACCCAGCCGAAGATCTTCTTCTCATTGGTCAGGACTTCCTCGGCGCGCAGCAGAATGGCGACCGCGAGTTTGCGCGGCACGACGATGACGCCGTCGATGTCGCCGACAACGATATCGCCAGGCCTGATCCAGGCCGTGCCGATCCGGATGGGGATCTGGTAATGGGAGATCAGGCAGCGGCCAAGGGAGCCATTCGGGCTGCGATAGCGATAGTAAATCGGAAAATCCTTCTCGAGGATCTGGTGGGTGTCGCGAATGCCGCCGTCTATGACCGCCGCCCGGATGCCCTTGCCGATGGCGGTCGCCGTCATCACGCCGCCCCAGGCGGTCGCCTCGAGATCGCCGGATGTATCCCAGACCACGAAGCTGCCGGCGGCCATCGCATCCAGCATGCCGGTGCGGAAGGTCAATTCGCCGGAAACCCTGGTGCTCGGCGCGCTTTTGACGGTGAAGGCAAAGCCGGCCACGGTCTTCTCCGGCCGCAGGGGCACCAGCGCGCCCGGCAGCGCCTGGTCCATCAGGCAATGCTCGCGCAAGACGTCGCTGATCGCGCCCGTATAGAGCTGCTCATAGCGCGCCAGCAGCTCGTCGTCAGGGATCGAGAGCGGCGGGATGTCGACGACTTCACGCTCGTGGATCAGGCGCTCCAGGTTCATCATGGCGGCCTCGCGCTGGAGGGCACCGGTATCGGCTTTGACCGCTGAGGTCGACATTGTGGGTCTCTCCTTGTGGAATGTCTTACAGGCCGCCGACAACCGGGTACCAATCCGGCCGGTAAGGGTCCTGATGGAAGCGGGCGTAGTAATCGCCCTTCTCTTCGTAGAAAGCGGCGTAGTGGCGCATCTTGTCTTCATCGAGCGTCACGCCGAGGCCCGGCCCCGT
This sequence comes from Chelatococcus asaccharovorans, assembly GCF_003201475.1. Lineage (GTDB taxonomy): Bacteria > Pseudomonadota > Alphaproteobacteria > Rhizobiales > Beijerinckiaceae > Chelatococcus > Chelatococcus asaccharovorans. The sequence goes on from NZ_QJJK01000015.1 coordinate 70,224, forward strand.
GGGCACGCGGATCGCGCCGCCTTCGTAACGCATCAACCCACCTTCGATGATATCGTCGGTGAGATAGTGATAATGGGCATCGCCTGCGAAGCTCATTTCCGGGATCGTCGCGGCGGTATGCAGCATGGCGGCCAGTTCAATGCCGAATTCGGCCCCGGAATGCATGGCGACACCGAGACCAAACGTGCGGCAGACCGCGGCGAGATCTTTCACGCCGCGCGGCCCCTCCCAATAGTGAATATCCGTCAGGACGATATCGACGGCGCCCAGGCGAATGGCCGGGCCGAGATCATCGAACTTGGCCGGATACATGTTCGTGGCGATGGGAATGCGCACCGCCTTGCGCACCGCCGCGTTGCCTTCAAGCCCCCATGACGGGTCCTCCAGATATTCCAGCCCGACGGCCTCCAGCCGCTGGCCGATGCGGATGGCGGTCGGCACGGACCAGACGCCGTTGGGATCGATGCGCAGGCCGAAGTCCGGGCCCATGCGCTCGCGGCAGAGTTCGACGGCGCGCGCCTCGACCTCCGGCGCCAGGACACCCGCCTTGAGCTTCATGGCGGTGACGCCGAGCGTCTCGTGGAGCTCCTGGCAGAGATCCGCCATGTCTTCCGGGTGCTCGTCATGGCCGCCGCCGGGGCGATCGTAGCGCCAGAAGAGATAGGCGATCATGGCGATGCGATCGCGCACCGGCCCGCCCAAGAGGTCGCAGAGCGGCCGTCCCAGCGCCTTGCCCTGGATGTCGAGGCAGGCCATCTCGATCGCGGCGTAGAGCCGCGCGTTGGAGAGATAGTAGATCGCCCGCAGCGTCTTCAGCTTGATCACTTCGAGATGGAACGGATCCATGCCGATGATGCGCGGCTTCAGCTTCATCAGGGCGCCACGCTGGTCACCGCCGCCGACTTCCCCGAGGCCGACGATCCCCTCATCGGTGATGAGCTCCAGCACCGTGCGCATGAGATAGCCGGGATGAACACCCGTGTTATGGCGCAGTTGCGCGTTGAGCGGGATCGCCACGCAGCGCACCTTCATGTCGATGATCTTCATGGAATTGGAAACCTCAAGAATTGGGCCGCCGTCCGACACCAGCCGCGCGGCGGCCGCTGAGCCCGCTGGCTGGCCCGCCTATTCGCGGCGCCCGCCGAGCCGGGCGTCGAGTGCGTCGCGGACGGCGTCGCCGAGAAAGTTGAACGCAAGTACGGTGATGAAGATGGCGAGGCCGGGAAAGAAACTCATCCACCAGGACTGGTAGAACTGGATGCCCGTTGCGACCATGTAGCCCCAGCTGGGGGTCGGCGGCTGCACGCCGAGGCCGAGGAAGGAGAGCGCGCTTTCCGTGATCAGCGCCTGCGAGGCGGAGAGCGAGCCGTAGACAATGACGTTGCCCGACACGTTCGGCCAGACATGGCGCAGGAGGATGCGCAGGTTGCTGACACCGACGGATTCAGCGGCCTTGATATAGTCGATCTCGCGCATGGCGAGGACTTCGCTGCGCACCAGCCGCGCAAAGCCGGGGGTCTTGGTGATGGCGATCGCCAGCATGGCGTTCATGAGATCGGGGCCGAGCACGGCGACGATCGCAAGGGCCAGGACGAGCAGCGGAAAGGCGAGGAAGGCATCCATGATACGCATGATGAGCGCGTCCCAGGCACCGCCGAGCCAGCCGGAAATGAGGCCGAGCAGAGAGCCGGCGGCCAGCGCGATGCCGACAGCCAGCACGACGACCTCGAGCGATACGGACGCGCCATAGAGGACGCGCGAGAGCACGTCGCGGCCGATCTCGTCAGTACCGAACCAATGGGCCGCGCTGGGCGGCTCCATGAACGCATCCGGATTGATGTCGAGGGGCGAATAAGGCGAGATCCACGGCGCCAATAGCCCGAGGGTTGCGATGACGACCAGTACAGTGACGCCAAACGCCCCCTGCCACGATGTGAGGACGCGCCTGAGAAAGATCGCGCTGGGCGACCGCGATGGGCGCGCGCGCTGCGCGGAGGGGATATCGGCCATGGCGCTCACATGGGTCACGTTGGCACCTCTGTTTGCTGCATCTTCGCGGATGCCCGAAGCATGTCCGCTTCCTCCGGCATCGCGGAAACGCAAGATCCGCCGGGTAGCGAGCCGTTCCAGGCGAACCGCTGCGCGCGGTTCCTGATAGTCCACGAGGGCCGGCGGAAGGCCGGGAGCGTTCCTGAGGCGACCGCGCCTCGAAAATCGCGCTCCGGCACAATGTCTGGCCGTGACGTGAAGGCTCTATACCTGAACTCTGGGGTCTAGGATGCGATAGATGAAGTCAGTGAAGAGATTGACGGCGAAAACCGCGACGACGATGAACAGGATGGCACCCTGTATGACAGGAAAGTCCCGCTGGAAGATGCCATCGACCAGCATGCGGCCGAGACCCGGCAGCGCGAAGACGGTCTCTGTCACCACCGCGCCGCCAAGCAGGGCACCGATCTGCAGGCCGATGACCGTGATGACCGGGATCAGCGCGTTGCGCAGGCCGTGCCTGAGGACCACGATGAGTTCGCTGAGGCCTTTGGCGCGCGCCGTGCGGATATAGTCGAGTGAGAGGATCTGCAGCATCGAGGCGCGTGTTTGCCGCATGACGAGCGCCGCAAACGCCGTGCCGATGGTCAGGGCCGGCAGGATCATGAGCCTCAGATTCTGGGCTGGATCTTCGGTGAACCGGGCATAGCCGGAGGCCGGTAACCAGCCGAGCTTGAGGGAGAACAGCATGATCAGAAGTATCCCCATCCAGAAATAGGGAATAGCCACAGATGACATGGCCAGGAAACTCGTCATGACGTCGATGACGGTGCCGCGAAAGCGCGCGGCGACGATCCCGGCTGGCACGCCGATGGCGACAGCGATGAGGATGGACAGGAAAGCCAGTTCGAGCGTCACGGGTATACGCGCGCTGAGCATCGCACCCACATCCTCACGGGTGCGCAACGAGCGGCCGAAGTCGCCCTGGACGACGCGGCCGAGCCATGTTGCGTAGCGCACGGGGGCGGGCTGATCGAGCCCATATTCCACGCGCACCGCGGCGCGCTGGTCCGCCGTTGCCTGCTCGCCGAGAATGGTCACGGTCGGGTCGCCGGGCAGGAGGTTCGTCAATGCGAAGACGATCACCGTGACGAAAAAGGCCACCGGCAACATCTGTACCAGCTTGCGTGAGAAATAGCTGACCATGGCTCAGAACCGGTCAAGACGGCGGTGATCGCGCGCGATCTCGGCGACCACGGCGTCGGTGAAGGCGAAATGCGTGATCATGGCGGCGCGGGCCGCCGCAGGATCCTTCGCTTTCAGGGCGTCGACGATAACCTTGTGACGGGCATAGGTCGCTTCCGGGTCGCGCAGGTCGCGCTGCAGGCCGAGCGCCCGCTGCGTGAAGCGGATCGTGTCGCCGAGCGCTTCCATGAAATGCTCAAACAGCGTGTTGTCGGAACACCGGGCCAGAGCGACGTGAAAAGCAAAATCAGCCTGAAGCCATTGCTCGAGGCTCCCGTTTATATTGCGCTTCATCTTGTCGAGTGCGATTTCGACCTGCTCGATCTGGAACGGCGTTGCCCGCTCTGCCGCGAGCGCCGCGATTTCCGTTTCGACGGCACGCCGAAGCTCGATCGCCTCGCGCAGTCCATTGTCGATAGTGCGCACGGCCAGCCGCAGGAACTGGTCCAGCGGCGCAACGGTCAGCCCCTGGATGGTCGTCGGCTTGCCTTGCTGGATCTGGACGATGCCGAGCGCGGCGAGCCGTCCCAATGCCTCCCGCACGACGGGCTTCGAGACATTGAGCTGGCGCGCAAGATCGGCCTCGGAGGGCAGGGAGTCGCCTGGGCGAAACACTTTCTGGCTCACCCGGTCGATGACGAACTGGGTGACCGTTTCGGTCAGGCGCTGCTTGTCGCTTGTTGTCGTGGGCGTTTCCAACATGCCTAACAGATATCTTATTAGTGAGACGTGGTCAATCGCGGACCTATCTGATAGGTCGAAAATCCTGCCGCGATGTCGCGGCTCCTGTCGGGCTTTTCAAGTTATTGTTTAATAATATAAAATGACAGATCCGGGGCTTTCTCGCCCTGTCCGAGACGAATGATGTCGGGCAGAAAGTGGTGCCAGAAGCCTATTGCGCGGTGGAAAACATATCTGATATGTAGGTCCCAATGAGGCGTCGCGGATGCCGCGCGCGCCCGTTGGAGGAGACCTTTCATGTCCATCATTTCTCGTCGCGGATTGCTGATCGGCGCCTCGGGCGCGGGACTGGTTGCGGGCTTATCCGGCTTTCCGGCCTTTGCGCAGGGCGCTCCTGTTCGCGGAGGCACCATCACGGCTTCCATGGACCTCCAGCCCAAGAGCCTCGACCCCATCATGGGGGACGCGCCGACCTCGGATCGTTATGCATTGATCCAGCTCTTTGAGGGTCTGCTCAAATTCGACGAACGGGGTAACCTGCAGCCGTCGCTGGCCACGAGTTGGGAGTGGTCGGGCGACAAGAAGTCGATCGTATTCAAGCTACGCCCCGATGTCGTTTTTCACGACGGAGAGCCTTTCAATGCAGATGCCGTCGTCGCGAATATTTCCCGCGTCATAGCGCCAGGCTCGACCGCACCACGCACACCCGATTTTGCCGATATCGCGGGGGCCGAGGCGATCGATCCCACGACGGTTCGCGTCAATCTCAAGAAGGCTTCCGGTGCAGCCCTTGCATCTCTGGCTGTTGAAGCGGGCATGATGTGCTCGCCTGCAGCCTTGAAGAGGCTCGGACAGGACTTCGGCCGCCAACCGGTCGGCACCGGACCCTACAAATTTGCGGAATGGGTCGGCGGCAGCCATATGCGCTTCGTGCGCAACGAACGCTACTGGCGGGACGGCGCCGACGGAAAGAAGCTTCCCTATTCCGATGCAGTGGTGCTGCGCATCATACCGACGACGGCCGTCAAGATGGTCGAGGTCAAGTCGGGCGGCGTACAACTCGTCGATGGCGTCACACCGCGTGATTTCGAGGAAGTGCAGGCCAATCCGGAGCTAAAGCTTGTTGCGGTGCCGCCTGGAATAGCCCAGTGGATGACCTTCAACGTCACCAAGGGAATATTTACAAATCCGGCGCTGCGGGCCGCCGTCAACCATGGCGTCGACCGCAATGTCTTGATGAAGGGAATCACCCGTGGCTTCGGCGCCGTGACCCCGACCTGGGTGCCGCCGACGGACTGGGCTTTCGACGCGAGCGTTCCCGCCCCGACCCTCAACCCCGCCAAGGTCCAGGAGCTTCTCAAGGAGGGCGGGCAGCCGAACGGCTTCAACGCCAAGCTGTCGATCATTCAGCGTGATCCCGATACCCAGGTGGCGCAGATCGTCCAGGCACAGCTCAAGCCGTTCAAGATCAACCTCGAGATCGAGATCCTTGAGCGCCAGGCGTGGGTGCCGAAGGTGCTGGATCACCAGCACGAGATCGCCATCGGCCGCGTGAATGTGCCGCGTGCCGATCCCGACCAGGTCTTCGGGCCGTTCTTCGGCCGCGCGGCGGCCCAGAACTGGTCCGGCATCAATGACGAGGACGTCTTCAGGCTGGTCGACCAGGGGCGCGAGGAGACCGATCAGGCCAAGCGCAAAGCCATCTACAAGGAGTTGCAGACGGTCCTGAACGCCAACAATTACTATTCCTGGCTGTTTTTCCGGGAAGCGCGCCATGTTGCACGCAAGCAACTTCAGAATATTGTCCTGGACTCCGGCGGGGCCTGGCAACTGGCCGAAGCGTGGATTGCCAAGGGCTGATTGGATCACCAAAAGTTGATCCCAATATATCGAAGATGACGTCGAGCAGTTCAACGGTCAGAGACGAGTGATATCGATGACGTTTAATGTGTTGCCCGGTGCGCCGGATATGCTCGATATCATCGAGCGCTACAAGCGACTTTATACAGGGCTCGTCTATGACATCATGGATGAGATGGGCCTGCCCAATCAGTCGCTTGCCACGGATATCAGGCCGCTCCGGGATGACATGGTCATCGCCGGACCGGCGTTCACCGTGCAGGGTATTTCCGACCCGACCGGTGATCCCGGGCTTCGCGAACGTCGCATCAAGATGTTCGGTGATATGCGCCATCCCTGCATCGATGTCCGCGATTGCGGCTTCGATGCCAGGGTCGCGCATTATGGGGAGATGAATGCGGTGCTCGGTCGCGCGAAGGGCGTGGTCGGGGCCGTCATCGACGGCGGCATTCGCGACAGCGGGCTGATCCTCAAGATGGATTTCCCCTGTTTTCGCCGCTACCACTCGCCGGTCGAGGCGGTCGCCCGCTGGAGCTACTATCGGTGGCAGCAGCCGATCACGCTGCGCGGCAATCTGAGCGCGACCGTCACCGTCAACCCGGGTGACTTCATGTTCGGCGATATCGACGGAGTGCTCGTTGTTCCCAAGGAGCGGACCGTCGATGTGCTGCGGCTCGCGGAGGAGCATGCCGCGACGGAGACCCGTGCCCGCGCCGACTTCGCCGATCCGGCGAATGATGCCGAGGAGGTCTACGGGCGCTACAAGAAGCTGTGAGCCCTCCCGGGATCATTCAAAAGCGAGAATCCCGGATGGCGACATCCGGGATTCCGGCCGTTATGCCAGCGCGGCACGTGAGCCTTTCGCACCTGCGATCTCAAGGACGCGGCGGAATCTCCAGACCGCGCTGGACCGCCGGCCGGGCCAGGCCACGCTCAAGCCATTGCGGGACGTTCTTGAGGCTCGCGTAATCGACGAGCTCGCCTGCGCCGTAGAAGCCGATGAGATTGCGCACCCAGCCGAGAAGCGAGATATCGGCAATGGTGTAGTCGCTTCCCATGATCCACTCACGGCCGGCGAGACGGGTCTCCAGGACGCCGAGCAAGCGCTTCGATTCCGCGCGATAGCGCTCGAGCGGACGCTTATCCTCGATTTCGCGGCCGGCAAATTTGTGGAAATAGCCGAGCTGGCCGAACATCGGCCCGACCGCGGCCATCTGGAAGAAAACCCACTGGATGGTTTCGTAGCGTGCGGCCGCTTCCGCCGGCAGAAAGCGGCCGGTCTTTTCCGCGAGATAGAGAAGAATAGCGCCGGATTCGAACAATCCGAGCGGCTTGCCGCCCGGCCCGTCGGGATCGATGATCGCCGGGATCTTGCCGTTCGGATTGAGCGACAGGAATTCGGGCGTCCATGTCTCGTTCTGGCCGATATTGATGGTATGCGGCTCATAGGGCAGTCCCGTTTCCTCCAGCATGATCGAGACCTTGACGCCATTGGGCGTCGGCAGGGAATAGAGCTGGATGCGATCGGGATGCTGCGCAGGCCAGCGCGCGGTGATGGGGAACGTCGACAGGTCGGGCATGAAGCGGTTCCTCGGTGCCAAATGAGAGGACAAGCGCCGCGTGGCGGCGTAATCCTCGAAGGTGATTCTCGTCCGGCAGTTTTGCGCCGCAGGATGGCGCGAGCAACCGTGCTGGAGACATGCCGCTGTTGTCCGTTATGCTTGGGGTAGAAGCCACCGCAGGCTTAGATGGAAGCGACCGCGCCGAAATGCCAAAGGACCAAAGTATCAGGGGGGTGCAATGACCGCTATCATGACCAAGAGAATTTATGATGCGCCGGCCGCCTCCGACGGCGCGCGGGTGCTCGTGGATCGCTTATGGCCACGCGGTGTCCGCCGCGATGCGGCTGATCTGACCGGATGGTTTCGTGATATCGCGCCAAGCAACGCGCTGCGCGCGGTATTCCATCACAAGCCAGAACTCTGGGACGCGTTCTGCGAGCGCTATGCTCAGGAACTCGATGCGCATCCCGAGGCTTTGAAACCCTTGGAGGACCTCATTGCGAAAGGGCCTGTCACGCTGCTCTATGCCGCGCGGGAGACAACTTACAACAATGCGGTCGCCTTGAAGAGCTATCTCGAAAAGCGGCTGGGCTGAGCCCGGACGACGGCCCCATTGCCGACGATGCGGCGGGGAATGCAAGGCCGATTGGCACCGACATCCACGGCCATGCGTTCACCATGCGCCATGGACCACGCGGACGAGACGGGGCCGGTCAGCCGACGATCACGTCGATCTTACGGACGGTCTTCACCGTCCTCCACGTGCCGGCGAAGCCCGGCTTCATCACGAAGCTGTCGCCGGCACGAGAGGCGAGGGGCTCCTTGCCGTCTTCGGCGATCTCGATGGCCCCTTCGAGAATAGGGCAGAATTCATAGGCCCGGCAGGCGAATGCGGCAGGCCCGCCTCATAGCCGCGCGGCAACCTCTTCCAGCTGGTCCGTGCAGCGGCCCCAGCCTTCGTGGAAACCCATGCCTTCATGGGTTTCGCGATCTTCGGCCGTCCAGTGGCGGACACGCGCTGTATAGCGCGTCTTGCCCGGATCGTTCGCCTCGTCCTCGAAGGTCAGGATGATCGTGATGAAGGGCTTCTCGGAAGGAACCCAAGCTTCGCTGTAAGCATCCGTCAGGACGAGCCGTTCGTTCTCGACGACTTCAAGATAGATGCCGCGATTGGGATAATCTTCGCCGTCCGGGCTGCGCATGACGATGAAATTCGATCCGCCGGGACGGACGTCGAGTTCGGCTTCGCTGACGCTCCACGGGCGAGGCGCGAACCACTGCTTCAGAAGCGCGGGATCGGTCCAGGCACGAAACACAGCGTGGCGGGGGGCCGCGATCGTCCGCGTCAGGGATAGTTCATGTGCAGCGGGTGTCGTTGCTGTCGGTGTCATGGGGCTGTTTCCTCGCAAGATCTACAGTTGTCCGTGGCAGACTGCACGTTGCGTTTCATACTGTAAACGCTATCATCGATTCGGCATCCAGCACCCGTCACGCTATTTGCGTCGCGATGCTGCGATTTTCGAATTTTCTTATAGGCCCCATACGGGCACTTTCTTTTCCTGGCAGAGTTCTGGTCTCACCTCCATCTGAGCTGGCCACGCAACTGAAACAGGCGGCACCAACGGGCCAGGTGCAACACGTTCTCACAGCTTCTGGGTCTTCCTATGGCAATGATCGTCATCACAGGCTGCGACACCGGCCTAGGCCTCGAATTCGCAAGGCAATATGCGGCGGACGGACATCGTGTCCATGCCACCTGTCTTGATCTGCGCAATGCGGACGAGGCGCGGGCGATCCCCGGTGACATCACGGTATCGAAGCTCGACGTCACCGATCACGCGGCAATCGAAGCCTTCGCAGAAGGGCTCGCCGGCGCTCCCGTCGACATCCTTTTGAACAATGCGGGCATTGGCCGGCCGCATCCGCCATTCGGACAGACGGACTATGCGAACTGGCGGCGGATCCTCGAGACGAACCTGATCGGTCCCATGAAACTGGCGGAATGCCTCGTCGAAAATGTGGCAGCCAGCGAACTCAAGACCATGGCCTTCGTATCGAGCCGCATGGGATCGATTGCGCTCAACAACTCCGGAGGCTCCTATGCCTATCGGTCAAGCAAAGCCGGGCTCAACATGGTGGTCAAGTCACTTGCGGTAGACCTCGCGCCGCGCCATGTCAGCGTGATCGCGCTGCATCCGGGCTGGGCTGCGACCGAACCCGGCGGGCGCGTCCCCGTCGCCGAGAGCGTAGCGGGCATGCGTGGCGTGTTGCATCGCGCCGGCCGGCACCACACGGGGATCTTCCAGACCTATCACGACCAGCCGCTGCCGTGGTAAAATTATGAATTGCACACCCGATATCGAAGTCGTCGTCGATAACCGCAACCAGCTTGGCGAATGTCCGTGTTGGCATCCGGAGGAGCAGGCGCTCTATTGGGTGGATGCCTTGCGTCCGGCCTTGCACAGGATGGGTGCGGATGGCGAGATCGCCTCCTGGCAGATGCCGGCGGTGATCGGCTCCTTCGGCTTCCGCGACAAGGGCGGCATTGTCGCGGCTCTGCAGACCGGCTTCGCGCTGGTCGAGCTCGTGGACGACCGCGGCACGAGCTTCGTGAAGCGCCTTATGGATCCCGAGCCGGAGCGCCCCCTGAACATCCTCAATGACGGCAAATGCGACAGGCGCGGGCGCTTCTGGTGCGGCTCGCGCGATGCTGATCTCGCCCATCCCACCGGCTCGCTCTATCGCCTGGATGACAGCGCGCATGTCACCTTGATGGATCGCGGCTTCATCGTCTCCAATGGCATCGCCTTTTCGCCGGACGATCGCACCCTATACTTTGCGGACAGCCGTGCTGAGTCTGTCTTTGCCTATGATTTCGACCTTGATGCCGGCGCGATTTCCAATCGCCGCCTGTTTTTCTCGACCCGCGACATCCCCGGCCGCTGTGACGGCGCAACGGTCGACAGCGAAGGTTTCTACTGGTGCGCGCTCGTCCATGGCGGGCAGATTGCGCGGGTGGATCCGAAGGGCCGCTTCGACCGCCTTATCGATGTCCCCGTGAAGCATCCGACCATGTGCACGTTTGGCGGACCTGCGCTTGATATTCTCTACGTGACGAGCGCGGCATCGATGGTTCCCGAAGCCGAACGCGCGAGCGTCGACCATGCCGGCGCGGTCTTTGCGCTGCACGGCCTCGGTGTTCGCGGCCTCCCCGAGCCGAAATTCGCCGGTTGATTTCAAGCGCCGCCGGACAGCACGAACGGCTCTTGAATGCGCGTGTCCTGGGATTGGAAGAACAGCCGGATCGGCCGGCGCTGGGATGAGCCCACGCCCGGCTTCGTCGCGCTGACCTGGATATGGTGCGAAGGATTGTCGGTAAAGGTGAAGCGACCGTCCGGGCCGCTTGTCGTGCGGCCCTTTTCGCTGAAGGTCGTGAAATTGAAGGTCCACAGCGTCACGTCGGCGCCAGCGACGGGATTGCCGGCGGCATCCACGACGGTGCCTTCCACCAGACCGCTGTTATGTGTGTTCGCGTAGAGGTCCCACGCACCGGCGATGAGCAGGATGATGAGCGGCGTCATCACGAAGCGGTTGACGAGCCATTTGCGCCAGGGGGGGCTTTGATAATCTTCATCGTCCACGATGCGGCCTCATCCTTTGGTGGCGCCAGATGTGAGCCCCTGGATGAACTCCTTCTGCGCCAGGAGGAAAAGCAGGATGCCGGGTGCGAGAACCATGACGCAGAACGCGTAAAGCGCGCCGGTGGTGTCCTCCTGGTAGGACAGGAAGCGCGAGAGCCCAAGCGGCAGGGTCTGCATGTCGGCCGATCGCGTCATGATCAACGGCCAGAGGAAGTTGTTCCATGACCAGATGAACGACAGAATGATATTGGTCGCCATGGCGGATTTGGCAAGCGGCATCATCACTTTCCAGATGATCCGCCACTCGGACAGGCCGTCGATCTTTGCCGCATCGATCAAGGACTTCGGCACTGCATCGAAACTCGCCTTGAAAACGAAAATGCAGATGATCGTCGAGAACTGCGGCAAGGCGAGGCCGAGATAGGAATCGAGCAGGCCGAGCTTGCCGGTGATGAGATAGGCCGGAATGATGGTGGCCTGGAACGGCACCATCATGCAGGACAGAAACAGCATCAGCACGAGGTTCTTGCCGCGGAAGCCACGCGTCAGCGCATAGCCGGCCATCGCATTGAAGATGACATTGGCGGCGATCGTCAGGACGGAGACGATGACGCTGTTGAGGAAATAACGCGCGAAGGGAATCGCATACCAGACATCCACATAATAGAAGAGATGCGGATTGCGCGGGATGATGTTCGGCGGGTAGGTGAAGATGTTCTCGCCCGACACGGATGTCTTGAGCACCCAGTAGAACGGCACGAGCATGATGAAGCTCGCGACGAGCAGGATGAGATGGATCGGCCAGCGCGGGTAGTGACGCATCAGTCCCTCTCCACGGCGCCGGCGTTGCCGCCCGAGAAACGGTTGGCCGCCCAGGCTATTGTGATCAACATGATGAAGAACACCACGGTGACGGCCGCGGCATAGTCGAAGCGCGTCTGCACGAAGCCGAGCTTGTAGATATAGGTCACGAGAATTTCCGTCGCGCGGCCCGGCCCGCCGCCGGTCATCACATAGACCAGATCGAAGCTCGTGACGGAATTGAGCATACCGATGACGAAGCACAGGAAGATCGAGGGTTTCAGCAGCGGCAGGGTGATGCGCAGGAAACGGCGAAAGGCATTGGCGCCGTCGATCTCCGCCGCCTCGTAGAGATTGCCCGGGATATTCTGAAGTCCCGTCAGCAGAATGATCATGTAGAACCCCAGCATCTGCCAGATATTGGCTGCGATGACCGAAGGCAGCGCCCAGGTGAAGGAATTGAGAAACTGGATCGGCGAATCGACGAGATGAAGGGAGCGCGCGACATAGTTGATCAGCCCGACGCGTTCGTCGAACATCCATCGCCAGATGATCGCAACGGCGACCGTCATCAGCGGATAGGAGAGGAAGATCGCGGTTCTATAGACGTCCCGGCCGCGGATGTCGGCATTGACGAGAAGCGCCAGCGCCAGGGCGATCGCGATCCCGATAGGCGCCGACCCGATGATGTAGAGCGTGTTCCAGAGCGATTGCCAGAACACCTCGTCCGTCAGCATCTCGTCGTAATTGTCGAAGCCGATCCAGACGGCCGGGCGCAAGGGCGACCAGGCCTGAAAGGACAGAATGACGTTCCAGGCGAGCGGGAGAATGCGATAAAGCAGAAAAATCAATAACGACGGGGCGAGAAAGCACCAGATCAGCACCGCCTGCCGCGTCGTCTTTCGGGCTATGAAGGAAGAGCGGTGACGTCGTCCCGCTTCGACAGTCGCCGTAACCATTATATCCTTCCGCGCATCGGCGCATTTTCGAGCGAAGGGAAAACCGGTTCGCGTGCAGAAAATGCGCGAAAACAATGACCTGAAGCATGTCCGGTGAACCGGAGTTCACGGGGACATGCTCTCGGTTACTCCGGCAGAACGCCTCAGCGTGTGGCTCCCCCAGGCCGGCAAGGGAGCCGCGCCGTGGGGCGCGCCACCTTTCAAGAGCGCCGCATGACGCGCGTGACGGCGCGCTCGGCATCGGCCAGGGCCGTCTTCGAATCCTTGCGGCCGAGCACCGCATTCTGGATTTCCGGCCAGAACGCATCCTTGACCTGCGCATCATTGGGCAGAGGCCAGTTGCCGGTCATCTTGTCCGTATGCTCGATCTGCGTCTGCAGGACGGCGTGGGCCAGCGGGTCCTCGGTCTTCATCTTGGCGAGGACCGTATTGTCCGCCTCGACGTTGCCGGTGAGAATGCGCCGGCTCAGGGCGAATTTCGTCGCCCATTTGTTGCCCGTCATATGCTTGATGAGGGCCCAGGCGACTTCCGGGTTCTTCGAGGACTTCGAGATGACGAAAGCGTGGTTGGTCGGGGTGGACCAGTTGCCCGGCGCCTGCGTTGCACCGAGCGTGTCCGGGTTGACCCAGGGGCCCTGGCCCTTGACAAAGAAATACGAGGCCGAATGCGCCTGGAGCATGCCGACATTGCCCGAGGCAAAGGCGCCGTTCGGTTCCACCCAGCGCCCTGTCCAGGCGATCTTGTTAATGCCGCCCGAGGCGGTCGCCTTGGCGAGCTTGTCGAGCACCGCGGCGGTTTCGGGCGTATTGAAGGCGGGTGTGCGCATGTCCGGCTTCAGGAGCTCCACGCCGTTCATCCGCATCAGCGGCCAGTAGAGCCAGTCGAAATTGAGGGTCAGGAAGCCGGTCTTCTCGCCCTTCGCCATGGCCTGCGAGAAATTGATGATCTCATCGAAGGATTTGGGCGGTCCGGACAAACCCGCTTCCTTGAACATTGTCTTGTTGTAATAGAGCAGCGTCTTGGCGACATAGAACGGAATGGCGAACTGCTTTTTATCATAGACGAACCCCGAGAGATAATCGGGGTTGTAGAGCTTCGCGACGGCGGGCTCCTTCTCGAGCATGGGCGACATATCGAGCAGCGCGCCGTTGGCCGCCCATTCCACCCAGATCATGCCCTGCAGGTCGATGATATCGGGCGCGGTTCCCGCGACCAGCTGCGTCTGGTAGAACGCCGGTAATTCCGGCCCCTTCTTGTCCAGCCATTCGATCTCGACGCCCGGATTATCCTTGGTGAAATCGGCGAACAGTTCTTTGAAGTAGGCTTCCTGGTCCGCGATATTCCAGGTCAGCATACTGATTTTCTTGTTGGACTGGGCTCTGAGATAGGCGGGAGCGGCGAGTACGCCCGCCATCGCCAGTCCGCCCTTGATCACTGTCCTGCGGTCCATTCCATCCTCCCTCGTGCTTCTTCGCTGTCCGCCACCCGCGCCGGCGTCATGCACCTTCACAGCGCGCGATGCCGTCTGGCCTCCCGGCGCGATGCAGACGATTCATGCATTCCACGGCATATGCCGGAACTTCCTTCCATCCCCTCGCAAGAGTGCGCGGCTCATTGTTATGGATTGCCAACGCCCATTCTTGAGATGATGATAGCGCTTGCAGAGATGCGGTCAAGCGGTCAGCTGGCACGCGCCGAGGAGATGCAGGAAAATTATTATTCTCAGAAAGTTAGATGATATTGAGGACGAAGGCGCGCGCCTCTGGCGGGCGTCTTGCAAGCGATTTCATCTGGTGCAACTCCCGGCCGGATTGCGGCGGGGGCAGGCGCTGATGTGCGGAGTGAACAGATGAGCGAAAATGAGCGTCCGCCGCGGCGCGAACCCGGTGAGTTGCGCAGCGCCCGCTGGTATTCCGCGGGCGGCATGCGCGCCTTCGCCCATCGCCAGCGCATGCAGCAGATGGGCTTCCGGCGCGATGAGTTCATGGGGCGTCCCGTCATCGCCATCGTCAATACCTGGAGCGACCTCAGTCCCTGCCACGCGCATCTGCGTGAGCGCGCCGAAGCCGTGAAGCGGGGCATCCTGCGGGCTGGCGGCTTTCCGGTCGAACTGCCGGCCATGTCGCTCGGCGAGGTGATGGTGAAGCCGACGACCATGCTCTATCGCAATTTTCTGGCGATGGAGGTGGAGGAGCTCCTGCGCCAGCACCCCATCGACGGGGCGGTGCTGCTCGGCGGGTGCGACAAGACCACCCCCGGCCTCGTCATGGGCGCCATCAGCATGAATATCCCGGCGATCTACTGCCCGGCGGGGCCGATGCTGAACGGGCGCTGGCGCGGCACCAAGGTCGGCGCGGGCACGCACACCCGCAAGTATTGGGACGACTATCGCGCCGGCCACCTCAGCGAGGCTGAGATGGTCGAGATCGAAGGCATTTCGACGCGCTCGCCCGGCACCTGCAATACGATGGGCACGGCATCCACCATGACCTCGATCGCCGACGCCCTCGGCTTGATGCTGCCGGGTGCATCGAGCATTCCGGCGATGGATGCCGCGCATCCGCGCATGGCGTCGGCCTGCGGCGAACGTATCGTCGAGATGGTGTGGAGCGACGTGAAACCGCTCGATATTCTCACGGCGGGGTCGGTGCGCAACGCGCTGCACGTCGATGCGGCGCTGGGCGGCTCGACGAACGCGGCCGTGCATCTCGTCGCGATCGCCCGGCGCGCGGGGCTTGCCATCTCGCTCGAGGATTTCGATGAGGCAGCCCGCCAGACGCCGGTTCTGGCCAATATCTTCCCGGCGGGCGATGCCCTGATGGAGGACTTCTTCTTCGCCGGCGGGCTCACAGGCCTGATGTCGCGGATCGCGGACCGGCTCGATCTCGACGCCATGACGGTTGCCGGCCTTTCCTGGCGCGAGGTTCTGGCGAAGGCGCGGGTGGATGACGACACCGTCATTCGTCCGCTCGACAGGCCGGTCGTGGATCGGCCTGCGATCGCCGTGCTGCGCGGCAATCTCGCGCCGGACGGCGCGGTCATCAAACCGTCGGCGGCGAGCGACCATCTGCTCACCCATCGCGGCCGCGCGGTGGTCTTCGACAGCCACGCTGAACTCAATGCCCGCATCGACGATCCGGATCTTGCCATCGACGAGACCAGCGTGCTCGTCCTGCGCGGGGCGGGCCCGGTCGGCGCGCCGGGCATGCCGGAATGGGGAGCGCTGCCCTTGCCGAAGCGCCTGCTCGACCGCGGCATCCGCGACCTGGTGCGCATTTCCGACGCGCGCATGAGCGGGACGCATTATGGCACCTGCGTGCTCCATGTCGCGCCGGAGTCCCACGTGGGCGGGCCGCTCGCCCTGGTGCAGACGGGTGACGAGATCCTGCTCGACGTGCCCAACCGCCGGCTCGAGTTGCTCGTCAGCGACGAGGAGCTTGCCCGGCGGCGGGCCGGCTGGCAGCCACCGCCACAACGGTTCAGCCGCGGTTATGGGGTGATTGTGGAAAGGCACATCACGCAGGCCGACAAGGGCTGCGATTTCGATTTTCTCGAGGCCGGGGCGGCTATACCTGAGCCGGAGATTTTCTGATCCCGGCGCGATTCGCTGCGAAGGCGTGTCGGTGCCCGGTAGGTCGCGTGGCAAATCTGGATCCGAATGTCCGGATCCGAAGAAGTGGGAGAGCATGGCCAAGGTCCCGCCGGACGATCTGCTGCAGACTGTCCTTCGTTCCGCGCCCCGCGAGCGGCTCGGCACGACGCGTTCCCGCATGGAGGATGTCGCGCGGCTCGCGGGCGTCTCGACCGCGACGGTCTCGCGTGCGCTGCGCCAGCCCGACAGGGTTTCGCCTGCCGTCCGGGCGCGGGTGGACGAGGCCGTCGAGCGCCTGTCGTATCGGCGCAATCTCATGGCCGGTGCCCTGGCAAGCGCCCGCAGCATGACCATCGGCGTCATCATCCCCTCGATGATCAACTCGTTCTTCTCGGCCACCGTCGAGGCCATGGAAGAGGGGTTGGAGGGGAGCGGCTATCAACTGCTGATCGGCAACAGTCGCCATTCCATGGAGATCGAAGAACGGCTCGTTGCCTCCGTGATGGCGTGGTCTCCCGCCGCGATCGTGCTCACAGGCCGCCGCCACAGCCGCGAGACCATCAGGATGGCGCTCGACGCCGATATTCCGATCGTCGAGATGTGGGAACTCTCCGATCACCCCATCGACACCATCGTCGGCTTTTCGCAGCGCGCCGCGGGCAGGATCGTGGTGCGCCATTTCGCCGAGCGCGGCGCACGCAAGCTCGGCTTCATCGGTGCGATGCTCGATCGCGACTATCGTGCCGTGGATCGCTATGCGGGCTTTGTCGAGGCCGCTGCCGAGGCGGGCTTTGCGCCGCCGGTCGAATATCGCTTCGAGAAAAGGGCAAGTGCGATCGGCGGCAGCGAGGCGCTCAGGGCCCTGATGGCGCAGCACCCGGATGTGGACGCGGTGTTCTGCACCAACGACATTCTCGCGTTGGGGGGATTGTTCGAGGCGCAGCGCCAGGGTTGGTCCGTGCCTGGCCGCCTGCGGATCTGCGGCTTCGGCGATCTCGAATTTGCCGCGGCAAGCGAGCCCGCGCTCACCACGGTGCGCCCGCCGCGCGGCGCGATCGGCACGAAAGTCGCTGAGGTTCTGCTGTCCCGCCTGGGGGGAAAACCCGCGGGGCAGACCATCTTCGATCTCGGTTTCGAGCTCGTCGCGCGTGGCTCGACCTGACGCGCCTTCGCCTCGCTTACCGGGGAGCGAAGTTAGCCTTCGTTGAGTTGCGCCAGCGCCTCCACATCTGGACGGAGGCCAAGACCCGGGGCATCGCCCAGTAGAACGCACCCATCGGCAAGCGGCATCAGCCCTGCGATGAGCCTGTCGCGCCAGGGGTTCGGATTGGTGTCGATTTCGAGGAGCCCGTCCCCCCCGGCCGCGGCGAGAAGATGCGCCGATGCCAGAAGCCCGACGCCGCCGCCGAGATAATGCGGACAATAGGTGAGGCCGGCCGCGCGCGCCCTGCGGGCCACATCGAGGCAGCCGGAGAGCCCGCCCCATTTTGCCGCGTCGGGTTGAATGAAACGCAGGGCGCGGCTGTCGATCGCGGCTGCGAATTCGGCTGTCGCGTTCATGTTCTCGCCGGCCGCGAGGGGAATGGGGGTGGCCTCGGCCACCGCCTGCCATTCCGCCTCCGGCCTGTCGGCGGCAAGCGGTTCTTCCAGCCAGGCCAGGTCATAGGCCGCGAAGGCCCGGCCGAGCCGGATCGCCTCCGCGCACGCCCAGCCCTGGTTGGCGTCGATCATCAATGTCGCCCCGTCGCCGATCGCCATGCGGATCGCGTCGAGCGCGCGGCGATCGACCGCCTCGCCGAAACCGACCTTGAGCTTGAAGGCGCGATGGCCCCGCGCCTGCTCGGCCGCTGCAATCGCCGCAGGCTGTTCGGGACCGATGCCGCTGGCATAGGCGCGTACCTGCCGTGCGCAAGGGCCCTCGAGCCCGTAGGCCTCCCGGAGAAAGGCGTGCAGCGGCAAGCCTGCCCGGCGGGCGCCAAGATCATGGCAGGCCATGTCGAAGCCCGCTGCAACCTGGCGCAGCGGTCCCCACTCGCCGGATTGGAGCGCCAGGATGTGCAGGGCCTGCATCAGCCGCGCGAATATCGTGCTGACCGGAAGGGGAGACAGCCGCTGGAGCAGCGGCCCCACCGTTGCCAAGGCCAGCCGCGCGCGGTGCTCGGCGCCAACGGACGGAAAGTTGCACCAGACCTCGCCAAGGCCGCGATGGCCCTCGCGATCGCGGACCTCGATAAATACGGCCGGCCGGTCGGTCATGATGCCGAAGGAGGTGCGCACCGGCGTCTCGATCGGCGCCCGCAGGGCGATGGCCTTGATCTCCGTGATGGCGACGATATCCACACTCACCCTGTAGCCCTTCGTCCAATTGCGAGCTGTTGATTCATGGAGGTGTTGCGATAGATGAAATTCTGTTTCAGAATATGGCAATATAAAACAAATGTGGCCCTCGGAGCCAGTGGTCTTGACCAACCTCATTCCTGAAAGCGATGCATTGGAGCGCATGGGCTCGGCCGACAGCGCAGGGCCGGATGCGGCAGGGGCTCCCTCCTCCGTGCGCGTGATCGACCGGACCATGAGTATCTTACGGGTGCTCGCCGATAGCGCGGATTCAATGACCTTGACGGAACTCAGCCAGCGGGTCGATCTTCACAAGTCGACGGTGTTGCGTTTTCTCAAGACGTTGGAGAAGGGTGGCTTCGTCGCCAGCGGCCAGAACGGCAAGGGCTGGCGGCCGGGTCCCGTCTTCCTGGACATCCGGTCGCGCAGCATAGCCAGGCATGATCTGGCGGGGCTGGCGCGCCCGTTGATGGAAGAGGCATGCAGCCAGACCGGCGAGACCATCCAGCTCGCCATTCTTCCCGACACGAGCATCGTCTATCTCGCGAAGGTCGAGCCACTCGATCCACCGCTCAGGATCAACACGCAGATCGGCGCGCGTAGGCCGATCCATTGCACGGCCCTTGGCAAGGCAATCGCGGCTTATCGCGATCCGGCCGAAGTGGACGCCATTCTCAAGGAGGCGGGCATGCCGGCCTTCACCGCCCGGACGCTCACCAGCGCCGAGGCCTTGCATCAGGCCCTCGCCAAGGTCCGCGCCGACGGCTTTGCGGTGGACGATCGCGAATACAACGATCTCGTGTCCTGTGTGGCGGCGCCGATCCGCAATGGCGAGGGCACAGTGGTCGCCGCGCTCAGCATTTCCAGTCTCGGGCAAACGGCAAGTGCCCCGCGCTTTCCCGAATTGATCGCCGTCGCGCGGGATACGGCGGCGCGCATCGGTGAATTGCTGGGATGGCATAGCCAGACGCCGCGGTGATGATAAGCTTTGCGAAGGCTGAGCGCCCGCCGTGCGCTTGGACTGCGCGCGATAGCCTCCGCCGCAGCGGGCATGGGACGCTTTGCTCCGGCAAATGATCGGGAGAGATGGTGTGGTCGAGACTTCCAGCGCAGGTATGCCGCGTCAAGCCGAGGGAGAGGGGCGGTTCGACCGTGTCCTCAAGGGCGGGCGCGTCATCGATCCGCGCAACGGCATCGATGCCGTCATGGACATCGGTATCCGGGACGGCCGGATCGCCGCGGTTGCGGCGGGGCTTGAGGCCGGCTCTGCCCCGGTCGACGATATGGCGGGCCATATCGTGGCGCCGGGGCTGATCGATATCCACACGCATGTCTACCACAAGGCGACGTCGCTGAGCGTGGATCCTGACCCGGTGGCGCGGCGCTCTGCGGTGACAACACTGGTCGACGCCGGCAGCGCGGGCGCGGGCAACCTCGACGGTCTCAAGGATTTCGTCGCCGCGCGCTCGGCCTTCAACCTGCTCGCCTATGTCAATATTTCCTTCCCCGGCATCTTCGCCTTCGACAAGGCCTTCTCGGTTGGCGAGGCCACGGTGCGCGACCTCCTCAATGTCGAGCGCTGCGTGGAAGCCGTGGAGGCCCATCGGGATTTCGTCGTCGGCATCAAGGTGCGCATCGGCGACAAGACGTCGGGCGATGTCGGCCTTGAGGCGCTCGACCGGGCGATCGCCGCCGCCGAGCGCACGGGGCTGCCGGTGATGACGCATATCGGCGGGCCACCGCCATCCTACGAGGACGTCCTCGCGCGCATGCGGCCGGGGGACATCCTCACCCATTGCTTCCGCCCTGCGCCTAACGCGCCGGTGGATGGGGAGAGGCTCGTGCTCCCCGCACTGCGTGAGGCGCGCGAACGCGGTGTGCTGTTCGACATCGGCCATGGGATGGGCGCTTTCGGCTTCGACAGCGCCGAGGCGGCGCTTGCCGACGGCTTCCCGCCCGACATGATTTCCAGCGATGTCCACGTCATGTCCATCAAAGGACCGGCTTATGATCTTCTGCACACCATGAGCAAATTGATGTGCTGTGGGGTCGGCGTCACCGATGCCATTGCCATGGTGACCGATGCGCCGGCCAAAGCCACGAACCGTGAGCACATCGGCCATCTCGGCGTGGGCGCCGCCGCCGACATCAGCGTGCTGGATCTCGTGGAGGTCGCCGTGCCCTTCGTCGATGTCATCGGCCATCGGCGTGAGGGCATGCGACTGCTGAAGCCTCACGCCCTCTATGTGGCGGGCAAGCCGGAAGCGGTTGCGGCGCGGCCCTTCGAGCCGGATGGGACGTGAACGGTCGTTAAGTAAAAGTTTCATCAGTTGGCACTCTGTGCCTACTGGTGGAATTTTAGTTGCAAATCGGAAGGGGGATCGTATCGTCTGACGCGAGCGCGTCATGGTGCGCCATGGGAATGATTGCAGGGAGAATAGGCTGATGTCGGTTGCCGGTGCGCTGGAGTCTGATGCGTTTCCCGCCAATCCCTTCCGCAACGCGCTCTCGCGTGGCGGCCCGCTGATCGGCGTATGGTCCATGCTGAATTCCGTCGATGCGACGGAGGCGCTCTGCTGGGCGGGCTATGACTGGATCCTCATCGACGGCGAGCATGCACCGGTGTCGCTCCACGACGCGATGACCCATTGCCGGACGGTGGCCGGCACGCCGACGATCCCGATCGTCCGGCTCCTGTGGAACGATCCGCTCCTGCTCAAGAGCCATCTCGACGCCGGCATCGGTACGATCATGCTGCCCTATGTGCAGAGCGCCGACGAGGCGCGCCAGGCCGTCAAGGCCATGCGCTACCCGCCGCGCGGCGCGCGCGGCATCGCCGCCATGCACCGCGGCAGCCGCTATTCGCGCATCAAGGACTATGCGAAACGCGCCGACGAGACGCTGTTCCTCATCGTCCAGATCGAGACGAAAGAGGCGCTGGACAATTGCGAGGCGATCGCGGCCGTGGACGGCGTCGATGCCGTGTTCTTCGGGCCGGGCGATCTCGCGGCGAGCATGGGCCTGACCGGCCAGGCCTCGCATCCCGATGTCACAGCCGCCATCGAGGAGGGCCTGAGGCGATGTCGTCCGTCGGGCAAGGCCGTAGGCGTACTCGCGCCGAACGACGCGATCGCCGAGCGGCATATCCGTTCCGGGTTTGATTTCGTCTCGGTCGCGAATGATTTGGGTATGCTCGTGCAACGGGCCGATCAAGCTGCGGCACATTTCCGCGAGATCGTTGCCGGAGCGAACGGGAGGGGCTGAGCGATGGCAACTGTCGAGTTTGTCAAGCTCGTCAAGCGATACGGTGCCATCGAGGTCGTCCACGCCATCGATCTCGCGATCAATGACGGCGAATTCATCGTGCTTGTCGGCCCGTCCGGCTGTGGCAAGTCGACCTCGCTGAGGATGCTGGCCGGCCTCGAGGATATCTCGGCGGGAGAAATCCGCATCGACGGCCGGGTCGTCAACGAGGTTGAGCCGCGCGATCGCGACATCGCCATGGTGTTCCAGGACTACGCGCTCTACCCGCATATGAGCGTCTACGAGAACATGGCCTTCTCGCTGCAATATCGAAAAGTGCCGAAGCGCGAGATCGACAAGCGGGTGCGGGAGGCCGCGTCGGTGCTGGGGCTCGATCCCTATCTCAACCGCCGGCCGAAGCAGCTCTCAGGCGGGCAGCGCCAGCGCGTGGCGATGGGGCGGGCCATCGTGCGCAAGCCGCAGGTCTTCCTGTTCGACGAGCCCTTGTCGAATCTCGACGCGAAGCTGCGCGGCTCCATGCGCATCGAGATGAAGAAGCTGCACCAGCGCCTCGGCGTGACGACCGTCTATGTCACGCATGACCAGGTGGAGGCGATGACGCTCGCGGATCGGGTCGTCGTGATGAACGGCGGCCATATCGAGCAGATCGGCACGCCCGATGAGGTCTACCACGCCCCCGCCAGCCTGTTCGTGGCCGGCTTCATCGGCGCGCCGACCATGAATCTCATTCCCGCGCGGGTTGAGGCCGGTGGCTTGAAGTTGGATGGCACCGAGGCCGCCGTTCCCTTGAATGCGGATCTCGATGAAGGCGCGCGCGTGGTGTTCGGCCTGCGCCCGGAGGATGTCGAGGTGGTGGAGGAGGGGACGCCGCCGCCCGGCTTTGTCGATCTCGCCGCTGTCGTCGAGGTGGTGGAGCCGCTCGGCGCCGATACGCTGGTCTTTACCAGTCTTGGAACTCATGCGGTCGCCTCGCGCGTGCGGCCGGAGGTGCGCCCGGCGCCCGGCGAGACGGTCAAGCTTCGCTGCAATCTCAGCCGCATGCATCTCTTCGACGCGGACACGGGGCGCGCCATAGGGGCTCCGCACACCCGCGCCGACAAGGGGCTGGCCGGTGGAGCCGCCAGGGGAGTGGTCCATGCCTGACGCGGTATCAAGTCCGCAAGCGATGAGCGGATCGCGCAGCCGTGTGGCGCTCGCCGGCTTCGGCGCCTGGGGGCAGATGCACGCGCGGGCACTGGCGGCCATCCCGGAGGCCGAACTCGTGGCGATCTATTGTCATGGCGACACCTCGGCCGCCGCCGCGGCCGCGCTCGCGCCGGGCGTTCCCGTCTTTCGCCGCTACGATGACGTTCTCGCCTTGGACGCATTGGATGTCGTCAACATCGCGGTTCCGAACGATCGGCATGCGGCCTTTGCCATGGCCGCGCTGAAGGCGGGGCATCATGTCTTTCTGGAAAAGCCCCTCGGCCTGTCGCTTGATGAATGCGACGCGGTACTCGCCGCGGCACACGCTGCGGGCAGGATGGTCGCCGTCAACCACGAACTGCGCGTCTCCCACCAGTGGGGCGAGGTGCGCGAGACCATTGCGGCGGGCGATATCGGCCAGGTGACGCACCAGCATTTTTCGCTGTTTCGCCATGCCTTTCGGCCGGGATCCGGTGGCTGGCGGCGCGATCCCGCCCGCGTCGGCTCCTGGATCCTCGAGGAGCTCGTCCATTTCGTCGATCTCGTGCTGTGGTACGCGCGGGAGAACGGGCCGCCTGTCCGCCTTCTCGCCCAGTCCACGTCGCCATCCGGCCTGTCGGATACCGTGTCCGTCCTGATGACATGGGCCGACGGCTCGACGGCGCTCGTGACGCAATGTCTGGCGGGTTTTCAGCACCACACGCTGCTTGAGATCGCAGGGACGGCCGGCGCCCTCCGCACCTGGTGGGCCGGCGCCTATGATCGTACGGCCCATCCGAGCTTCGCCCTCGATGTGCAGCGGCGCGGCGCAAGCGAGGTCGAGACGATCGCCATTCCGCAATCCGGCGAGATCTTCGAGCTGGAGGAGAACATGCGCCGGGCCCTGCGCGGATTTCACACCGGCGACCTCGTGATGCCCGCCCACGATGCGCGCGCAGCCGTTGGGCTGTGTCTGGCGATCGAGCAGAGTATCCGCGAGGGCGGCGCGGTTGAGTTGAGCGGATATATTTGAGATGAGGGCGCGGCGCGCCTCATCTGTCATAAAATCAGTCGCGGTGCGCCATGTTCCGTTATTCTGAACCGCCGCGCTGATCCCTCCCCTTCAGGGGAGGGTGGCGCCGCAGGCGCCGGGTGGGGGCCGGGATGACCTGAGCTGAGCCGGAAGACGGATAGTAACAGCTGCATGCCAGCGCGCATCGCTCGCGCCTCTGTGCCCCACCCGACCTCGCTGGCGCGAGGCCACCCTCCCCTGAAGGGGAGGGATCAGCGTCGGCGGTTCCCCACCGCGCCATCCCCGGCGTCGCGTAGCAACGGCTAGAGCATTTTCGAGCGAAGTGGACACCGGTTCGCGTGAAGAAAATGCGCTAAAACAAAGACATGGAGCATTTTCGCGATTCGGAGAAACGCGAAAATGCTCTAGCCTGACTGCGCGGCCTCGAAAGCCAGGCATTCGCTGAGGCTTGGAATACCGGCGCGGGTGCCCGGCCGCGTGCATTTCAGGGCCGCCGCTGCGGCGGCGAAGGCGAAGGCCGCGCGGGGCCCAAGCCCGGCGCCGATGGCCAGCGCATAGGCGCCATGGAAGGTGTCTCCCGCGCCGTTGGTATTGACGGCGACGACGGGGAAGGCCGGCTGATGGTAGAGGCGCCCGTCCTCCAGCCATGTCACCCCCTCTTCGCCGCGCGTCACCGCGACGATCCGGCAACCGAAGGCAGCGGCGTGGGCGAGCCCGTCTTCGATGCCGAGCCCGTTGAATTGCGCCAGCCCGTTCTCGGAGAAGATCGCATGGTTGGTCAGCGGCAGGAGATGCTGGAAGGCATCGGTCTCGGTGACGTCGCCGTCGAGCACGGTCGGCACGCCCGCCGCGCGCGCGGCCCGGAACAGCGCGAGCGCGCCGGTCGGCCAGCGCGGGTCGACGAGGACGGCGGAGGCCTCGGATACCTGATTGAGCGGGAGCCAGTCGGCCTCGTCCGGCAGATCGCCGCGGAAATTGACGAGCTGCCGCTCGCCTTGCCCGTCGATGATGATGGCGGACAGCGACGACTGCGCGCCGTCGATGAGGGCGAGGCCGCTTGCATCGACCCCTTCCGCGACGAGCTCGCGCTTCATCGCCTCGCCGGCGAGATCCCGGCCGGCACGTCCCCAGAAGGCCGCCTGCCCGCCGAGACGCGCGACGGCGACGGCTGCCGTCGCCGCCATGCCGCCACCGACGACGTGATAGCCACGCGCCGGGATTTTCTGGTTGCCGCGCGTGAGGAGGCTGTCGACCTGCCAGGTCTGGTCGAGCGCACAATGGCCGAGGCAGATGACGCGCGTCTGCGCGGCACGCGCGGTGAGGTCAGCGGAGGTTAATTCGGACATCGGGACGGCAGGGCTGGAGGGATAACGCCCGCGAAGGGCATTCCTCCATAGATGAAGTCCGGCTTGAAGGGAATTATCCGCTTCGCTGCAAGCCGGTGAATTGGCTGGTCTATTCCTGCGCAGGCACGCTCGCACCGGCGGGAAGGCCCTGCGCAGGAGCTGCGCTGTCAGGCAGAGCGCAAATGGCGGATCGGGCGGCCGGGAACGAGCGCCGCCGCTGCCTGGACGATGGCGTCGGTGTCGATCCCGTGGTGCCGGTAGAGATCGGCGACGGTGCCGGTCTGCCCGAAATGCTCGACGCCCAGCGCGCGCGTGCGGTGGCCATGGACGGAGCCGAGCCAGGCGAGCGTCGCGGGATGGCCGTCGAGCACCGTCACCAGTCCGCAGTGGGACGGCACTTCGGCGAGGAGGCGCTCCACATGGCTGCGGGCATGGACGAGGCCACGCTCGCGGGCGCGGCTCGCGGCCGTCCAGCCCGCGTTGAGGCGGTCTGACGATGTGATGGCGAGCAGCCCGATGTCGCGCCGGTCTTCGCCCATCAGTCCGACGGCGGCGATCGCCTCCGGGGCGACGGCGCCGGTATAGGCGACGACCAC
Organism: Chelatococcus asaccharovorans; assembly: GCF_003201475.1. Taxonomy (GTDB): domain Bacteria; phylum Pseudomonadota; class Alphaproteobacteria; order Rhizobiales; family Beijerinckiaceae; genus Chelatococcus; species Chelatococcus asaccharovorans. The sequence goes on from NZ_QJJK01000015.1 coordinate 96,295, forward strand.
CTGGGCGTTCGGGCCGGGCCTGCGCAGCCAATAGGCGCCGTTGATGATGTCCTCGGCCAGGGCCGGTGTCATCGGGCGTTGCGGCTGCTCGATGCTGCGGGTGGAGAGGCGCAGATAGACCGAGCCACCGACCGCGTCGCGCAGCCATGTGGTCTCATCCGGCTCCGCCTCGCCGGAGCGCTGCAGATAGGCGAAGGACCAGTTGAGGATGGTCGCGAGTTCGTCCACGAAGGCCGGCTCGAAACTGGCGAGCCCGTCCTGCGCCATGCCGATGAGCGGCGTCGCGATCGACTGATGCGCGCCACCTTCGGGCGCGAGCGTCACGCCGGACGGGGTTGCCGCCACGATGAAGCGCGCATCCTGGTAGCAGGCATAGTTGAGGGCATCGAGCCCGCGCTCGATGAAGGGATCATAGAGCGTGCCGATCGGCAGCAGCCTCTCCCCGAAGATGGAATGGGACAGGCCGAGCGCCGAGAGCATGATGAACAGGTTCATCTCGGCGATGCCGAGCTCCATATGCTGGCCGCTCGGCGAGAAATTCCAGTTGAAGGTCGAGGGAATACGCTCGGCCTTGAAGGTGTCCGCCATCTCTTCGCGCGCAAAGAGCCCGCGCCGGTTCACCCAGGCGCCGAGATTGGTCGACACGGTGACATCCGGGGACGTCGTGACGATGCGGCGGGCAAGCTCTGTGTCGCCCTTGGCGATCTCGTGCAGGATCAGGCCGAAGCCCTGCTGGGTCGACATGGCTGGCTGGGCCGGGACGGTGAGCGCCGCCGGCACATCCACCTCGGGGGCCTGGTAGCGGCGGCGGCCCTTGGCGGCGAAGGGGACCGCGGCAAGGTAGCTCTTCAAGGTCTTTGCCGGCAGGCTGAGGCCCTCGAAGGGCTCCCATTCATGGCCCTCCCGGACGTTCATCGCCTGCCGCAGCGTCTCCACCTGCGTCGGTGTCATGAGGCCGGCGTGGTTGTCCTTGTGGCCGGCGAGCGGCAAGCCGAAGCCCTTGATGGTATAGGCGATGAAGCACACCGGCCGGTCATGGCGGCGCGCGTCCTCGAAGGCGGCGAGCAGCGAGGGCAGATCATGCCCGCCGAGATTGGCCATGAGAGCCGCCAGCTCCGCATCGCTGCGGCGATCGATCAGCCGCGAGACCTCGCCCTGGTCGCCGAGGTCGTCCGTCAGGCGCTTGCGCCAGGCCGCGCCGCCCTGGAAGGTGAGGGCGGAATAGAGCTGGTTGGGGCAGTCGTCGATCCAGCGGCGCAGGGCCTCGCCGCCCGGTTCGGCGAAGGCTTCCTGTTGCAGCGTGCCGTATTTCAGGATGACGACGTCCCAGCCGAAATTGCGGAAGATCGCCTCGAAACGCGACCACAGCCCCTCACGCACCACGGCATCGAGGCTCTGCCGGTTATAGTCGACAATCCACCAGGTATTGCGCAGGCCGTGCTTCCAGCCCTCCAGGAGGGCCTCGAAGATATTGCCTTCGTCCATTTCGGCGTCGCCGACGAGCGCGACCATGCGGCCCTCGGGCACTGCCGTGCCCCAGCCCTTGGCGCGGACATAGTCCTGCACCAGCGAGGAAAACAGCGTCTGCGCCACACCGAGGCCGACCGAGCCGGTCGAGAAATCCACGTCGTCCGCGTCCTTGGTGCGCGAGGGGTAGGACTGCACGCCCTTGTAGCCGCGGAAATTCTCGAGCTTCTCCCGGGTCTGGTTGCCGAGGAGATACTGGATGGCGTGGAAAATGGGGCTCGCATGCGGCTTGACCGCGACCCGGTCCTCGGGCTGCAGCACGGCGCCATAGAGCGCCGTCATGATCGTGGCCAGCGATGCGGACGATGCCTGATGGCCGCCCACTTTCAGGCCGTCCGTGTTCGGCCGCAGGTGGTTGGCATTGTGGATCGTCCATGTGGCAAGCCACAGGATCTTGCGTTCGAGCTCGGCGAGGACGGGCAGGCGGGCATCGGTCATGAAAGTCACCCTGTAGGAACTCCGATCATGATAGCTCGCCAGGATTATCAAAAGTAGCCAATCTTGCTTGTCATGCGCAGCGATTCTGGCGATATCAGCCAATATGATTTGAGAATAGGTGGAAATCTGCCAAATGCGCGCATTGGACGATATCGACAGGAAGATCATTGCCGCCGTGCAGAGCGACGGCCGCATGACGACCCACGAGCTCGCCGAGCGGGTGGGCCTGTCACCGTCCCCCTGCGCCAGGCGGCTGCGCCTGCTCGAGGACGCGGGCGTCATCAAGGGCTACACGGCCATCATCGACCAGACCAAGGTTGGGCTGCCGGTGAGTGCCTTCGCCTCGATCAAGCTGGAGCGCCAGCGCGAGGAGGACCTGGACCGTTTCGCCAAGGCGGTGGCGCTGTGGCCGGAGGTGGCCGACTGCTACCTCATGACCGGCCAGCGCGACTATCTCCTGCGCATCGTCGTCAAGGACCTGAAAGCCTATGAGCAATTCCTGAAGGACAAGCTCACCCGGCTCGACGGGGTGGCCTCCATCGAGACGAGCTTCGCACTTGGCCAGGTCAAGCGGTCGGAGGCCTTGCCGCTCCGCTGAGACTTCAGCGGCGGGGCGCGTCAGATCATCGCCAGGGGCCGCTTGCGGCGCGGCGGCGGAAAGGCGGCATCGATCGCAGCCAGGTCCTCCGGCGTGAGCTGGAGCGCTGCGGCGCGGGCGTTGGCTTCCACATGCGCCTTGCGGCTCGCCTTGGGGATCGCGATCAAGGCGGGATGGCGCAGCGCCCAGGCGAGCACCACCTGCGCCGGGGTGGCGTCGTGGCGGGCGGCGATCGCGATCAGGGGCTTTGCTTGCAGAAGCTCGCCGCCCTGGCCGAGAGGCGAATAGGCCATGACGGCGATGCCCTGCGCGGCCTGCCAGGGCAGAAGGTCGAATTCGATGCCGCGATAGTCCGGGTTGTAGAGCACCTGGTTGACGGTGCAGGCGCCGGAAGGCGCGATCTCCAGCAATTCCTCCATGTCGGCCACATCGAAATTCGATACGCCCCAGTGGCGGATCTTGCCGGCCTCTTTCAGCGCCTCGAAGGCCGCCACCGTCTCAGCCAGCGGAATGCTCCCGCGCCAATGCAACAGGTAGAGATCGATGACATCGGTGCCGAGCCGCCTGAGGCTGGCCTCGCAGGCGGCCGGCGTGCCGGTGCGCGAGGCGTGGTTGGGCAGGACCTTGCTGACGAGGAACACCTCCTGGCGCCGGCCCTTGATGGCCTCCCCGACGAGTTCCTCGGCCGCGCCGTCGCCATACATTTCCGCGGTGTCGATCAGCGTCAGGCCGAGATCGATGCCGGCGATCAGCGCGTTGGTCTCGGCCTGGCGCTCGCCGCGGCGCTCGCCCATCATCCACGTGCCCTGTCCGAGGACGGGTACATCATTGCCATCGATCAAGCCGATCCGTCGCATCACGTCGTCCTCACCACAGCTGCATCCCTCTTTTGCAAAAAATCCCCGGGAGCCTGATCACGGTTATTGCATAATGCAACTGGCAAGCGACAGAGCGACCGCGCAATCGCAGGTGAGAGCCGATTTTTCCGCATCAAGGTCCGGCCCGCTGCTACTCCGAACCCGGCAATTGTGCCAAAATGAATGCTCCATTTTGGCGCATGTCTCAGAATGAAACTTATGGCCGCGCGCTTCGGGCGATGGTCTGCTGCGCGGGACGTCTCAAGACGCGAGCTGGATCCGGAATGCGTGGCACGGATTCTCCACGATCAATCGGCCCGACCGAGGATGGTCCGTGTCGGTCGCTAGCGGTATATCAATGCCATTACAGGCCCGGTGGGCAAAACCTCCGTTGGCATCTTGATCCCGTCATACGAATTTTTGGATTGATTTTACAGGTATTTAGGGATGATATTGTGGCAATGTAATGCCGAGCTTAAGTTGTTTCTCCTGTGGTCGATAGATCGGCTTTCGATGCCGTGCAAATCGAGCCACGCAAGTCGAGGGACAGGCCCTGCGGACATCTGCTTATTGTTGCATGGATAGGCACATCTTTATTGGCACGGACTTCGCAGGTTTGTCTCATGGCGGGGGGGCGACAAGGCGGAAGGCCCGCAGTTCCGTCGCCCGCAACGGGGCGTGTTTGGACACGCGGGGATGTAGCTCGAGTCGGGTGAACGCCATCGGCGGCGGCAGGTCAAAATCGATCCGCCGTTCGATGCATCCTGGCGGTCTGGACGGCCGCCGCATGTGGTGCGACCGGCCTCGCCATTGCTTGTGCATTGCGACGGGGGGCGAGCATGCGCGACCTGACACAGGCCGAGATAACTGTTCTGATCCATCTGCATGACGATGATACCGCGGAAGCGCTGGGACATCGCATTGGGGTCTCCTGGCCGCGTGGCAACTGGGTAACGACGGCGCTGCGCAGGTTGGCACGCAAGGGACTGGTTACACGTATCCTAAAGGGCGAGGGGAAAGCCGAGGTGGAAACCTTTCGGGTGACCCTCATTGGTCGCGGGGCGCTTACTAAAGTTGTACAGCGCCACGAGGCAGACGATCCCGGTATTGCCAGATAAAACTACTCCCGAAATCCCAGCGTCAGGTGCGTATGATAGTACCCATCCAGATTTATGCGATCGAGTGGCCGGCTCTACCGTTTACCGCTTCTGCCGCAACCTGTTTTGCTGGTGCCATAGGGATCAATTTGGGTGGACTGCGCGTGAATTTCCACTGCCCTGTATTTTCTATCCATCACCGTGAACATGAACGCCATGTGCACCAGGACGAAATAGAGCAAGGCAGTGACGGCGGCGAGATAGCCGTAAAAGAAAGGTCCGTCCTTCGATAACGATCGGAAAACAATCGGATAATTCTCGTTAACCATATTTTGATGCTTGCAGGGTTTGGGGGAATTGCCTCTGATTTCCTCAGGTTGCGCGTTTTCAGTGTCTGATGACGCTGTTTTCAGCAATAAATACTGGTATTCGCTTTCTCGTCTGAATGTGAAGTCAAGCGTTCTCATTCGTTCTAATATACAGTTTACTGGATGGTTTATTGTGGTAATGTGACGGAATGTTTCAAGGTGGCGGGAATGAGGGGAAAGGGTGTCTCGAAATTTCGTATTCGCGCAAGCTTGTTCTGCATTGTGAGTATTTGCCGGAGGCACGCATGCGGCAAATGGGACTGATTTTGAAGGACGAAGACAGGCGGCATCTGCGTGAAATCGTCGAGCAGGGCGATCCCTCTGCGACGATTGTTCTGCGAGCCCAGATCATGCTCGGCAGTGAAGGGAAGTCTCGCCGCGACGTTGCGCGTGAGCTGGCCGTCTCGACCCAGACGATCGCGAAATGGCAGCGGCGTTATGAGGTGGAGGGTATCAATGGGCTCTATGATCGCCCGCGTTCAGGAAAGCCGAGGCGTTTCGCCCGTGACGAGCTGATCGCATTGATTAACGAGACCTTGTCGAAGAAGTGTCCGGGCCGGCTCGCGTGGAGCGTTCGGGCTGTCGCGAAGGAAACGGGCCTTTCGCCAGCGATGGTGGGCCGCGCCTGGCGCGACCTTGCGAGAGAGCGGCGCGTCCAGGCACGTGATGGGTTGGCCGATTTGCCATCGGCTCCCGCTGTGACGCCGGAGCCCGCCGGGGCCGCGGTGCATCTATAGTCGGTACGCCAGCGCGTGGGGCTGGCTGGCGTTTCCGGGGCGATATGCAATCTACCGCGATGCCGATGCGGCATCGGGACGAAAGGCCTGGCTTGGCTTTCGGATAGGCCCCATGCTTCGATAAGGTGATGGAACGGCGGCCTCTATTGGGGAGCCGGGAAGGCTGTCGGTCTGGCACGGCGCTTCTTGGGCGTCGGGCCCCACTGCCGATCGCGACAGGCCTGGAATGACACCCGACGGTATTCCTTCGGAATTGCGCAAGAGGATTGATCTGCAGGGTTTTCGCTTGTTGGAGAAAGCGAAAACGCTTCGGTGCACGCAGTTGACGGCAGGGGTTCGCCAGGGGAAGCAAATATACATAATAAATATGACGTATATGTAAATTCTATAAACGCATATTCTAATCTGAGGAGGCGGAGAAGCGAGGTGAGAAATGATTGGTGCGAGGATTTCGCCCGATAATTTCTAGAGTGAAGAGGGGAACGTCATCATGACATCTGAAATCTTATCGCCGGTAGTCCATGGGGCCGGTCCTCTGGCAGGGGGCTTCTCGCCGACCGGGCTGGATAAAGTGAACACGATGGATGCTATACTCCCCGCGTCGCTGTCGATGCGACCGTCAACGACGACGATCATCATCATCGAGCCGCGGACGCTGATCCGCGATTGTCTCCTCCAGAGCCTCAAGGCCCTTACCAATGGCGATACGGTCCTCGCTTTTGCGACCGTCGAGGATTGGCGGGTAGCCGATCCTCATCCCGCTCCAAATACAATCATTCTGCTCTGCCCGGCCGGCCGGAAGGCCAAGGACATAGACGGAAAGGGAGGCGTATTCCCTGAGGATTGCAAGCATATGCCAGTTGTTCTGCTCTCCGATATCGAAGAAGCGGAGCAGATACTTGATGCGCTGGATCAGGGTGCGCGGGGCTATATTCCCACAAGTATGTCGCTCGACGTTGCGGTCGAGGCTCTGCATCTCGTCCAGGCAGGCGGGATCTTCGTGCCGGCCAGCAGCCTCATCTCCTCGCGTCGCTCCATCGAGGAACACGCCCAGACGACAAAGAACAACGGCAACAGCCTGTTCACCGTGCGGCAGGCGGCGGTCGTCGGCGCCCTGCGGCAAGGCAAGGCGAACAAGCGCATCGCTTACGAGCTCAACATGCAGGAAAGTACAGTCAAGGTGCATGTCCGCAATATCATGCGTAAGTTGAAAGCCAAGAACAGAACTGAAGTCGCCGTATTGACCCACGAACTGTTTCTCAAGAGAGGGGATAGCTGACAGGCGCGGACTGCTTATTTCACAGGCAACTTGGGGGATATGAGCGATGATTGTGGGTCCTGCATCGTTCCGCCAGCCCAGCAATCACTTGCATGACTGGCGCGGCCTTCTCCAGCGACGTTGGCTCATCGTCATCTCCGCCCTGGCCCTGGGACTGGCGCTGGCCATCCTGATCCTGAACCTGACACCGGCGCGATATACGGCGGAGGCCAGTCTTGTCCTTGAGGCCCGCAAGGTCCAGGTCATCCTGCAGGATGCCGTCGTTTCACGCCTGCCGCAGGACAGCCCGGTGCTGCGCACGGAACTCGACGTCATCAGTTCACGCTCGCTCGCCGAAAAAGCCCTGGAGAAACTTGGGGGAGCGAAGTCCGGTGAAGATGCCTCTCCGGCAGCGGCGGCGCCGCCTCTGGCTTTGTCAAGTCTGTCGCAATATTGGCCATGGTCGCGAGCGCACGCACCCGAGACTCTCGCGGAGAGCAGTGTTCGATCGGAAGTCGACAGGCTTTTGAACGGTTTGCGCGTCAGCAACGATGGCCGCTCTTACACGATCTTCATTGCCTATACCGACAGAGATCCGGTTTATGCCGCCCAAGTGGCAAATGCCTTCGCTGATTCCTATCTCGACCAGCAGACGGGCCTGCAAGCGGGCGCCACGCGCCAGGCCAGCGCGTGGCTCGGCAAGAAGCTCGATGACTTGCGGTCCACATTGCAGAGTTCCGAAATGGCCGTTGAAGATTTGCGCAGCAAGTCCGGTCTGGTGGAATCCAATGGCACGCCGCTGCAGGTCCAGCGCCTCGACGCGCTCAACCGCGAACTGGTGATCGCTCGCGCCAGCCGCGCGGGCGCCGAAGCGCGGCTGGCGACCGCCCGCCAGTTGGCGCAGGACGATACCGGCACCGGCGCCGCGACCTTTCCCGAGGTGTTGAATTCGCCGGTGATCCAGCTGCTGCGCAAGGATCAGGCGCAGTTCAGCCGCGAGCTCATGAGCCTCGAGAGTGCCGGCGCTTCGAAGAGCGCTCAGATACCGGCGCTCAAGTCGCAGCTGGAGGCCCTGCAGCGGCAGATTGCGACCGAAACCGAACGGGTCCTGCTCAGCCTCGCCAATGAGGTGGATGTCGCGCGCCGCAAGGAGGAGGCCCTGGCGTCGGAATTCGGCGCCTTGCAGGCCAGCAATGCCGCGTCGAGCGATGCGCTGATCCATGTGAAGCAGCTGGAACGGGAGGCAGAGGCCAACCGCGCCGTCTACGAGAGCTTCCTCAACCGCTACAAACAGACTTTGGAGCAAGAGGGACTGGCGACGCCGGAGGCGCGCCTCGTCTCACGGGCCGAGCCGCCGCGCCGGCCCTCGACCGCGCGGCTGCCGATGCTGGTGTTCGGCCTGGTCGGCGGGTTCGGCGTCGGTCTGGCGCTGGCGATGATGATGGAGCATCTCGACGATCGCGTGCGGGACGCGGCTCGGCTTGAGGACGGAACGGGGGCCAAGATACTCGGCCAGATTCCTCTTGTGCCGGCGATGCTTCGGGCTGGCGCGGCGGTGTCCCCCGTTATGCGGCCCGGATCGGCCTATAGCAGGGCTTTTTCCAAGTTGCAGGCGACCCTGGGGCTGGCTCCGCAAACCGGAAGCGCAAAGGTCATCATGGCAACATCGGCCGCGGCGGGCGATGGCAAGACCACCACCTGCGTGTCGCTTGCCCGGTCGATGGCCCGCGGCGGCGAGAAGGTCGTCGTGCTCGACGCGGATTGGCATCGCCCGGCGGTCGCTGCCCTGCTGCGAGGTGGCCTGGCGCCCGGTCTGGCGGATGTGGTGCGGGGCAGCGCAACTCTCGCAGAAAGCTTGCAGGTCGATCGCCAGTCCGGCGTCCATTTCATAGCCCCTGGCTTGACCGAGGGCCTGCCTCATTCGGTCCTGGGCTCCGAGGCGGTTGGCGCCGCAATCGCCCAGTTAAGGCAGCGCTACGACATCGTGCTCATCGATACGCCCCCGGTTCTGAGCTCGGCGGAGACGGCCCTCCTCAGCCGCTTTGCGGATGCCACGCTGTTCGTCGTCCGGTGGGGGGCGACGTCAACGCGCGATGTGGTTGCAGGCTTGCGCGAGCTGAGCCTGTGCGGCCTCGATCGCGTCAATCTCGTGCTCAACGGCGTTGATCCGCGTCTGCTGCCCCAGTACGGGAGCGAGGGAGCCACTGAGGATGGCGGTGGCGTGGTGGGCCTGGGGACGCGCCATGATAGCCGCCTGCGTTCCGGATCGACCGCGCGGCCTCCCGCGGCAGCAGCCCGCAGCGCCGCCGTCGCGCAGGCCATGGTCCAGGTGGGGAGTGAAAGGTCTTTGGGGAGCGAAAGGTCATGATGAAGCGGTTCGCCTGGCTCACGGCCGTGGGCATCACGAGCGTCTGCCTGCACGCTGCCGTCCCGGCCCGTGCTGCCGGTGATGGCGCGTATCGGGCGGGCGTGGGGGACACGCTCAACGTGGTTGTCTATGGAGAGGACAAGCTCTCCGGGCGCTTTCGGGTCAGTCCGGCAGGCACGATCAGCTATCCCCTGCTGGGCGAGATCGCCGTTGCCGATCTGTCGACGCTGCAGATCGGCCGGACTATTGCCGCGGCGCTTGCCGAGCGCATTCCGTCGAGCGGGCTGCCAAGCGTGGAAATCGTCGAATACGCACCTGTCTTCGTGCTCGGCAATGTCGACAAGCCCGGACCCTATCAATACCGGCCGGGCATGACGGTGCTGGAGCTCGTAGCGCTTGGCGGTGGCGAGAAGCGCGCCGCCAACAGCGAGACGGTGATGCTGCAGATCATCTCGGCCGAGCAGGAACTCGTCGATCTCAGGATCGCCCGTTGGTCGGAGATGATCCGCAAGGCGCGCGTCCGCGCGGAGATCGCAGGCCGGGACTTCGATGGCCGGGAAGCGATTGCAGGCGGGGACCTCGTTGCCGCAAGCATAAGGCAGGCAGCGATCGACAACGAGGTGTCGCTGTTCCGCGTGCGGCGCACGATTCTTGCCGAGCAGAACAAGGCGCTCGCGGCGCAGCGCGCGAGCTATGACCAGGAGATCACGTCGCTCGAAGAGGGCATCAAGCTGCACGACGAGGAATTGCGCCTCCTGGAGGAAGAGGTCAGGACGCAGCAAAGCCTGTACGACAAAGGGCTTGCCGTTCAGCCGCGGCTTCTCGCCGTGAAACGCGAGCTGTCCGCCACGCGCCGCAACGCGCTGGAGTTGCGTTCCTATCTGGCAAGGGCGCACCAGCGTCAGCTCGAGGTGGATCAGAAGATCGGCGAATTGCGCGATCAATGGGTGCGCGACAATGCGACGACGCTCGCGGAGCTCGACATCAGCACCGCGCGACGTGACGAAAGGATCGGCGCGCTCGTGGCGACCCTCGGCGAATTGCGCGGACGGGCGAGCAGCATGCGGGCGGAGGAAAGGCGAACGACAGACTATACTGTCACACGCCAGGAAGAGGGGCGCTATGTCACGCGGCCTGTCGGCGAACTCGATGCCATCGCGCCGCGCGATATCCTGCGCATCGACGCCGCCGGTCCGGCCCGCGCCAGTGGAGGGGCGGGCGTGTCTCCGGCGCGGGATGTCGCGGCGCGATGAGGCCGCGCCGGTGCCGGGCCTCGATGGTCAGGCCTCAAGCTGAGGGGAAGGGGGCGGCGGCAAGCCAGCTCCCCGACAGGGATGGGCTCGGCCGTAGCAACGGTCGGGCCCATCTCGCAGGTCCATCTCGCAGGTCCATGTTGCAGGATCATGTGGCAGGCTGCTCTTGGGTCGCTCACCGCAGGGTGGCGTGCTCCCGTCCTGCGGACTGCGACGGCAGGCTGAAGGCGAGGCTGTCGGCGCCGGCACGCCAATGGCTGTAGGCATCGGCGAGCCCGGCGCGCAGGCCGATGCGTGGCGTCCAGCCGAGACGCCTGAGGCGCGTGGTATCGAGCAGCTTGCGCGGGGCACCATCCGGCTTTGATGCATCGAAGGCGAAGGAGCCCTCATAGCCGATGACCTCGGCAATGGTCTCCGCAAGTTGCCGAATGGTCACTTCCACGCCGGAGCCGACGTTGATGGGTTCCGGCGCTTCGTAAGCTTTCAGCAGGAAGATGCATGCATCGGCGAGATCGTCGACATGCAGAAACTCCCGTCGCGGCGCACCCGAGCCCCAGATCTCGACGACGCTTCGTCCCGCTTCTTCAGCCTCATGGATCTTGCGCATCAGGGCCGGAATGACATGCGAGCGCGTCAGGTCAAAGTTGTCGTTCGGCCCGTAGAGATTGGTCGGCATGGCGGTGATGAAGCGGCAGCCATGTTCGCGGGCGTAGGCCTCGGCGAGCTTCAGCCCGGCGATCTTGGCAATGGCATAGGCTTCGTTCGTGGGTTCGAGCGCTCCGGTGAGCAGCGCGCTTTCGTCGATCGGTTGGGCGGCCAGCTTCGGATAGATGCAGCTCGACCCGAGATAAAGCAGTTTGGCGACGCCGGCACGGCGGGCGGCCGATATGATATTCGCGCCGATCATGAGGTTATCGTAGAGAAACTCGGCGGGAAACGTCGCATTCGCCACGATGCCGCCGACACGCGCCGCTGCCACAAGGACGATGTCGGGCCGCGCGCCCAGCATCCAGGTCTCCACATCGGCCTGCCGCGTGAGGTCGAGCTCGGTGCGGTCGGCGGTCAGGATTGTGCAGTCCTCGCGCGCGAGCCGTCGCATCAGGGCGGAGCCGACCATGCCGCGATGGCCCGCGACGAAGATGCGCCGCCCCGCCAAGGCGCGGAGATCGCCCTTGGGGTTTGCGAGATCGCTCTTGGGGTTTCCGAGATCGCCCTGCGTCTCGCGTGTCGGAAAGCCGTCTGCTGCTGCTGCGGTCATCGCGCGTTGCCTCCCTGGGCACGGCATCAAAGCTCAAGAGCAAATCCCAAATCCGGCTTGGATTGAGTCAGCCGATGCTATCCAAGCCGGTGAATTTGCTCGTTTATTGTGGGAGTGGGAGCCTCTCCGCAAAAGACGGACTTGCTCCAAGCGGTGCGTGGCTACCAATGATTGCCGGCAATCGTCCTGCACAGTCTACGGCGCGGCGCGCGGCGCTTCACCTTGCCCGAAGGTGGAAACAGCCTTCCGGCCAATTGCCATTCCTTCCGCCAAGGGAAGGGCGCAGGGGCAGGCTTTCGCAGGACGCGGGCTTCCCGTAGCGCCGAAAGGCGGTATCCGCGTGAGACGCCGGCTCTCCGAAAGACCAACTCGGACGAAATCGCCGGCCGGCCGATGATGATGCGGGCGTCGCGGCGCCACAGGTGCGGACTGTTCAACGAGGCGTGAGGAGAAACCGGCCATGTCGATCGTCGATGTCATCGTGCCCTGCTACCGCTACGGCCGCTTTCTGGAGCGCTGTGTCGCGAGCATTCTTGATCAGGGACTGGACGATATTCGCATCCTCATCATTGACGACGCCTCCCCGGACGACAGCGCAGCCGCGGCGGCGGCGATCGCCCGGCGCGACCGGCGCGTTTCCGTCATCGTCCATTCGGTCAACCAGGGCCATATCGCCACCTATAACGAGGGCATCGATTGGGTCGAGGCGCCCTATATGCTGCTCGTCAGCGCTGATGATCTTGTGGCCCCCGGCGCGCTGAAACGCGCGATTGCCGTGATGGAGGCATCGCCCGCCGTGGTCCTGACCTTTGGCGGCTGGGCCGAACTCGACACGGGTGTCGACCACCGCCCGCTGTGGTCGGCGCTCGAGGCGCAAATGCTTCACAGGGTGCCGGGCTGGCGCGTGGAGCCCGGCGCGCGTTTCATCCGGAGAACCTGCTCCACAGCCATCAATCCGATCGTAACGGCAACCGCTATCGTACGCAGCGCGGCGCAGAAGGCGGCAGGGCCCTATCGGGACGCGCTGACGCATGCCGGCGACATGGAAATGTGGCTGCGCCTGGCGATGCTCGGAGATGTGGCGGAAACCCACGCCATTCAGGGCATTCGCGGCGTCCATGGCGCGAACATGTCGTTGCATGCCGACGATATCCTTTTGCGCGATTGCCAACAGCGTGAACTGGCCTTCGAGACCTTCTTCTCCGGACCGGGAGCGGCCCTTCCGGATGCTTCGCGTCTGCGGGCATTGGCCTTGCGCAGGCTCGCGGAGCAGGCGTTCTGGACGGGCCAGGCGCAGCGCTGGCGCGGGAATCCGGCAAGTGGCCGTGACCTCGTGCGCTTTGCCTGCCGGCTCCGGCCCTCGCTGCTGGTGGCGCCACCCGTCGGGCATTTCCTGCACGCGCCGCGAGCTGGCCGGCGGCTGGCGGCTCTTCTCGGCGATACAGGATGGGCGCGGGCGCTGCCGTTCAGAACGGCGGCAAAAGCCGGGCGCTCGCCTTCGCCGCCATGAGCCGCAGGCGGCCGATGCCACGCCGGAAGTTGCGATGCAGTGCCGCGGGGCTGTCGCGGTAGGCGACGAGGCTTTGGTCCAGATTGACGAAGCGATAGTACCCGGCACGCATCATCCGGATCCAGAGATCATAGTCCTCCGGCAGGCCGCGCATCGCGCGATATCCGCCGACGGCCTGGAGGCTGTCGCGGTTCAGCAGCACACCGGTGTGATTCATGAACCAGTAGCCCGGCGACCGCACGACGTGGTTCCGGGTGACCCTGCTCGGGTGACGGGTGGTGAAGTGACTCTCGCCGAAAGCCGTGAACTGACAGCCGAGCACATCGGGCGTGGGTCGCGCGTCAAGGTGATCACAATAGGCCGCTACGAGGCCGGGATGAGCCACGTCATCGGAATCGAGCTTGAGCGCGAAGGGCGTGGGACAGGCGTCGAGCGCACGGTTCATTGTTGGCCCGAGTGAAAGGTTGCGTGGATTGCGCAGCACATGGATGAGCGGACTGTCGGCGATCGCGGCGAGATAGGCTTGTGTGTCCGGGCGGTCGCTGCCGTCGTCGATGACGAGGATGTAGGCTGGCCGCCAGATCTGCGCGAGGAGTGAGTCCAGCGCGACATGCAGCATGGACGGGTCGGTATTATACACGGGCACGATGGCCGTGATCGCGCCGGCGACCGGCCGGCCCGCCACCGCCGTCTCGGTCTTGCGGAGATAGTCGCCCACGCTTTCCACCAGGGGGCGCCCTTCCGGAAAATGCGCGAGCTGGCGTGTCCGATCGATGGTGATCGTCGGGAAGGGTTCGACGAGGGCTGTCACACGACACCTCCACGGAAGCGAAGCGCCAGGCGTGTGCGCAGGGTGCCGATCACGCTGCGCGGAGCTGGCAACAGGTCGAGCAGCGGGTGCCGTGTGGCCGCCAACGCGGCCAGCCATCCGAGACCGCTGCCGACGATGGCGCAGGCCAGAGCGAGGGCGCCGGGGTATGGTGTGAAGCCATTGGCAAGCGCGAGGGCGAGGGGGGCCGCACCGGCGCCAGCCGTCACGATGGCGCTGCAACCAAGCCGCGCGACGAGCCCCCGCCAGGAAAAGGGCATATGCCGGCGGATCACGATGAAGCTGACGGCCATCTGCAGCGGCCCGGTGACGAAGAGGCTCGCCGCGACCGCCTCGAGGCTGTGGAACGCCGCCACAGTGACGATGAGCGCCGACGGCGGCAAGACGATGAGGCTCGTCGTCAAGGTGTCCTTGACGCGGCCGAGGGCGACCAGGACGGGATAGGTGAGGAAGGCCGCGAACAGCGAGAGCGAACCGAGCGCCAGCAGCCGGACGACTGGAGCGGCGCCCATCCACGCCGGCCCGAGCACGATCGCGACGACGGGTTCAGCCAGGATGGCGAGCCCCAAGAGGAACGGCCATTGCACGGCCGTGGCCAGCGCTATGCCATGGAGATAGGCGGTGCCGAGCTCCCCTCCGGCGCGCACTTCCCGCGCAAAGGCCGGTAACAGCACGGGTTGAAGCGCCGAGAGGAGGGAGCGTTCCGGCATCTGCACCAGCATCGCGGCGCGGCTGAAGAGGCCGACGGCATCAAAGCCGAGGATGCGCGCCAGTACGAGCTGCGGCCAGGCCAGATACAGATTGTTGAGGAGTGCCGTCGCACTGGCATAGCCCCCGAAGGCAAAGACGTGCCGCCAATCCGCGAGGCCCGGCCGGAACGTCGTCATCGCAGGCCGGCAAGCCAGCGCTGCCGCCAGCGTGGCGGCGGCCCCTGCGACATAGGCCAGGGGAAGGCTGCGATAGCCCAGGCCGGCGATGGCGAGGCTGACCGCCGCCGCGCCGTTCACGCATCCCCCGACCGTGTTGACGAGCGCGATCCTGTCGAAGGCCATCTCGCGGCGCAGAAGCGACAGGATAGGGTTGATGAAGGCGCCCAGCATGAAGCCCGCTGTCGCGATCCGCAGGACGACAGCCAGCCGTGCGTCGCCGTAGAAGGCGGCGATGGGATCCGCCGTCGAAAGGACGAGGCCGATAATGAATGCGGAGAACGCAAAGGTGACGGTGAATGTGGTCCTCACCCCGTCCGCCGTGATCGAATGCGCCTGGATCAGATAGGAGCTCGCGCCGAAATCGCGCAGGATCTCGCCGAGCAGGATGACGGTGCCGCCGATCACAAAGACACCGATCTCGTCGGGGCTCACAAGCCGGGCGAGCGCCGCCGTCACCGCCAGGTTGATGAGGCTGCCGGCATAGCGTTCGACGAACGAGAAGGCGAAGGAGCGGCGCAGCCCTATCATCGACCACCTCAGGACAAGACGTGGTCTTGGAGCCTACGCCAAGTCCAAGGCGCACTGCCCTCATCCGAAGGTGGAGGCCAGGCTACGAAAAAGGGGGGATGGATGATGGCGGGTGTGAGGGTGGACGATGCCCTTTGGCGAGCCTTTACCTCCGACGACCGCCGTGCCTGCCCGCCCCGTCACCTGAAATCCTGAATCGCCGCCGAGGAGGCGATGGGTAACACTGGATGAGCGCCAAAACGGTGCGATCCATGTTGCCCCCGGATAGGCCTGGAGCAATCGGGCTGCGGAGTTCGATATGCCGCTGCACGCCACCCATCTGATGAACGCCTTCCTCCTGGCGATCGTCCTGATCCTGCTGCTCAAGCAAGTCTCAGCGCCGCTCGGATTGATCGACAGGCCGGACAGCCGCAAGCGGCATGACGGTATCGTACCCGTCATCGGCGGCATCGCCATGTTCCTGGCATTCCTGCTCACCGCCTGCCTGGTGGACGGCCTCCTCGAAACGTACTGGCCGCTTCTGACCGGGCTTGCGATCCTCGTCGGCCTCGGCGTCATCGATGATCGCTACAACCTGCGTGCACCATTGCGGCTTGCGGTGCAGATCGCCGCCGCCATCGTCATCGTGGCGCCCGGCAATCATCTCATCACCGATTTGGGCGATGTCATCGGCTCTGGCGCAGTCGCCGGTCAAGGGGGGGCAAGCACGCTGGAACTCGGCATTTTCGCCATGCCCTTCACCCTTATTTTCATCGTCGGCCTGATCAATGCCCTTAACATGATCGACGGGCTCGACGGCCTGGCTGGCGGTGTCGCGGCGTCGGCCTTCTTCTGGCTCGCGGTCGCTGGATATCTCTCCAATAGCGGAAGCATCGCCCTGCCGCTCCTGCTGCTATGCGTGACGGCCGGGTTCCTCATGTTCAACATGCGCCATCCCTGGCAGGCGCGGGCGCGGGTCTTCATGGGCGATGCCGGCTCGACGATGCTCGGCGCGAGCATTGCCTTTCTGACGATCGACGCTGCCACGGGCCCGGCCCGTCTGGTGCCGCTGCCGGCGTGGCTCTGGCTCTGTGCTTTGCCGGCTATTGATACGCTGAGCTTGATCGTTCGACGCCTCATGATCGGCCAGAGCCCGATGGCGAGTGACCGCCGCCATCTCCACCATCTTCTGCTGGAGGCCGGACTGTCGGTACGCGCGGCAACGACCGCCATCCTCATGGTTTCGTTCCTGCTCGGTGGCATCGGGGTTCTCGGCGCCTGGCTCGGCGTTCCCACCCATGTGATGGTTCTCGGCCTCGTGCTGGTGGCGGGCCTGCATGGGGTTTTCGTCGGTCATCAGGAGCACCGGGCAGCGCGGCGCAGCTCCGGCGCGGTCACCCCGGCCGCGGATCCCGTGATATCACCGCCGCCCGTGCGAAAGCGCCTGTCATGAAGCTCGCCTATTTCGGCTTTCCGCATCGCGGTGGCACTTTCACGGTCTATCGGCTTCTGCGCGAAGGGCTCGCGCCACTCGGCACGGAACTTGTGTGGATCGGGGCCGGGGAGGCGGCGCACAAGGCATGGCGCGATCCCGATTTTGCGGCTGAGCATGCGCATGGCTTCGTCACCGGCACGCCCGGCGACGGCGAGGAGGCCAAGGCGCGCGCGCTCGTCAACGCCCTGGAAGCTGGCGGCTTCGACGGCGTGATCGTCAGCGTGCTGGCCGACAGGGCGCAGACCAATGCGGTGCGCTATCTCGCGAAGCCCATCCTGCGCATCATGATCGTTCATAATATAACCCCTGCAACCTATGCCGCCGCGCGCGCCATCCGTGATCATGTGCATGCAACGGTCGGTGTATCGCCGCGTATTCGTGATGATCTCGTCAGATCCTATGGCTTCGATGACAAGCATACCCTGGCCATTCCCAACGGCACCGATCTCGCAGAGCATCTGCCTGCGGCGCGCCCCTTCGCCGCGCACGCGCCGTTGCGGTTGCTCTCGCTGGGGCGGATCGAGGACGTCGCCAAGGGCGTGTTCTGGCTGCCGCAGATTCTCGAAATGCTTCCACCTGAGATCACCTTGACGATCGCCGGCACGGGCCCCGATGCCGAACGCCTGCGCGCGCTCTGCGGGCCGTTGGGCGGGCGCGTGCATTTCACGGGCGAGGTCGGGCCCGATGAGGTCGATGACTTGATGAAGACCCATGACATTCTTCTCGGGCCATCGCGTTTCGAGGGCTTCATGATCACCGCGGTGGAGGCCATGGCGCGTGGCTGCGTGCCCGTCGTCGCGCGGATCCACGGGGTCACCGACGCCATCGTGACCGATGGGGCCGACGGCCTGCTATTCCCGGTGGGCGACTGGCGCGCCGCGGCCGCGGCCGTCATGTGCCTCAACGACGATCGCCCGCTTCTGCACCGGCTTGCTGCGGCAGGGTGCTGGACGGCGCATGAGCGGTTTCGGGCCGATCTGATGGCGTCCCGCTATCACGCGCTGATCCGCCGGCTGGTCCACGATCGCCCTCCCATCGCGAAGCCGCTGGCGTTCGATCACTGGCGCATGGCCCGGGGGCTGAGGCCCGGCCTGCGCAGCTATCTGCCGTTGCCGATCAAGAATGTTCTGCGCGTCCTGCGCGAGCGGGCCGTGTCATGATCGGCGCCCCGCCGGCGCGTCAGGGCGAAGGCTCCCGGCCCCTCGGGGCGGATGGCGCCTACCGGCCGAGCCCGCATAGTCGCGCCAACAAGATCGCCAGGCTCGCCTGGGGGAGCGTGTGGCTCCTGTTGTTCCGGCCGAGCCCCAAGCCGTTCCACGCCTGGCGGCGGATGCTGCTCAGGCTGTTCGGCGCCGAGATCGGCCCCGGCGCGGTCATTCACGCGTCCGCCCGCATATGGGCGCCCTGGAATCTGACGATGGGCACCTGCGCCAGCCTCAGCCATCGTGTCGACTGCTACGCGGTCGATCTCATTGCCATCGGCGACTATGCGACGGTGAGCCAGTACAGCTTCCTGTGCGCGGCGAGCCATGACATCGACGCGCCCGACATGCCGCTCGTGACGGCGCCCATCGTCATCGGCGCCCATGCGTGGGTTGCGGCCGATGCCTTTGTCGGGCCGGGCGTGACGATCGGCGAGGGGGCGGTGGTCGGCGCACGCGCCAGCGTGTTCCGCACCGTGCCGCCGTGGACCGTGGTGGCCGGAAACCCGGCGCGGGCCATCCGCATGCGCCGGCCGGCCGTGGCCGCCGCTGGGGCGACGTGGCATGTCGAGGACAGGAGGCGAGCGACATGAGCATTTCCGTTCTCATCCTGACCCTGAACGAGGAGAACATTCTGCCGGCGTGTCTGGCCTCGGTCGCGTGGAGCGACGATGTCGTTGTGCTCGATTCCTTCAGTACGGATCGCACCGTCGAGATCGCGAAAGCGGCAGGCGCCCGCGTCTATCAACGGACTTACGACAATGAACACACGCAGCATACTTACGGATTGAAGGAAATTCCCTTCAAATACCCCTGGGTATACATTCCTGACGCGGATGAAATAACGCCGCCCGACCTGCGCGACGAGATGCTGGCGGCCGTCGCCGATCCCGACTGCCCGGAAGCGGGGTTCCGTGTGCGCTTCAAGGTCATCTTCATGGGCCAGTGGCTCAAGCATAGCAGCCTTTATCCCACGTGGGTCATGCGCCTCGTCAGGCCGGAAAAGGCGCATTTCGAGCGTGAGATCAACTCGGTCTGCGTCGTCGATGGGCCGGTGGGGCGGCTTCAGGCGCATTTCACCCATTACAGCTTCAACAAGGGGCTCAATGCCTGGTACGAGAAGCACAATCGCTACTCATGGCATGAAGCGCGCGAGTCCCTGATGAGCCTTGAGCGGGGCAGCTTCCGGATGAGCGATCTCTTCAGCCGGGAGGCGCCGCGCCGCCGCCGCGCAATGAAGGAATTGTCCTTCCGCCTGCCATGTCGGCCAACGCTGCGGTTTCTTTACATGTACTTTGTCCGACGTGGGTTTATGGATGGCTGGGCGGGTTATGTCTACTGCCGTCTGCTCGTCGCCTATGAATACATGATCGTGATCAAGATTGCGGAGATCCGTCGCCGTCGTCGCGGGCTGCCGGTGTGAGGGATTGCTGGTCTGAAGATAGGGCTTGGGGGACGTTGCCATGCAGCAGGGCCTGTTCTGTCCCTCCATCAAGGCCGATCGGCCCATGATTGCAGAAAGAGAGCGATGGTCTGTCGCGATTGCCGACCAGGCGAGATTGTCCCGCGGTGCAGGTTCTTCGCGGGGCGCGGGCTTCCTTGTCCTGGCCGCGCTTGCCGTGACGACGATGATCATGGCCCCGGCTTTCGGGCTGCTGGCGGCTGAGCGATTGCTGACGGTGCGTTCCGACCTGGGCCGTGTCGATGCCATCGTCGTGCTGGGCGGGGACGGCCCGCGACGCGCCTATCGAGCCGCATCGCTCTATCGCGCCGGCGTTGCGCCAAATGTCATCATCGCCGGCGATGGGGACTGCACCTTCATTCGACAGATGATGATCGAGAGCGGTGTTCCCTCCGGGGTGATCCGGATGGAATGTCAGTCGCGCAATACGTGGGAGAACGCCCGCTTTTCCTTGCCCATGCTGATTGAGGCGAAGGTGCGCCGTGCCGTCATCGTCACGAGCTGGTTCCACAGCCGGCGCGCTCTCGCCTGTTTTCGGGCCGTGGCGCCGTGGGTCGCCTTTGCATCGGCGCCGGTCGAGCCGGAATGGTCGTCCTGGCGCCTGATGGAGGATCCGGACAGCGGTCGCATCCTCCTCGAATATATGAAGGTCGCCTGGTATATCCTGCGCTACGGCATCGACATCACGGAGTTCGGGAGCGAACATACGCAAAGGGCGAGGCCATGAGCGCCTACAACCAAGCCGGGTGGCAATGGGATAATTGGATCTGGACCGCTATTCTCGCGGTTATCACGGTCGCCATGTTGCTGTCCGCGATGACTCGTCCCGGCAAGATCTATGAATTTCCGTTCCTGGCGGCCGCGATAACCTTCGCCTTCATCCTCCCGCAACTGCCCGGCCTTGCGACGGACCGCTTTCTGCCGGCTGGCGGCTATGCCAAGGCGATCGCCTTCACCGGCCTCTGTCTTGCCATGTGTCAGATGGGTTGGTGGGCCTGCCGCAGGCCCATGCGTCTTGGCGACTGGACTTTTGACGAGCGTCGTCTGCTGATTGCGGCAGGCGTGTTGTCGCTGGTCGGCGCGTCCTTCTACATCCAGCTCAGCCGGTTGCCGCGCGACGTGACGGTGGGCACGACGATCAGCGGGTTGCCCGTGGTGTACCTGTTCTTCTCGCGGATGCTGACCTATGGCCTGGCGCTGGGTCTCATCTGCCTCGCGCGGCGTCCGTCGACATGGGCCTGGGCCATCGTGCTGGGTGGAAGCCTCCTTTATCTCGATCGCATCATCATCACCGGCAAGCGCGGCGAGGCCATGGAGTTCCTGATGCTCGTCGCATTGGCCCTGTGGTTTCACCGGGGTTGGGCGGCGCCCCGCTTCCTCATGCTGACGGGGCTTGTCGCGGGGACCTTGCTGCTGGGCTCGACCCATGACTATCGCGAATTGACGCGGAGTGAAGGTATACCTGACGTTTTGTCGCTATCCCAGATTGATATCGTCGAGAATTTCGAAGAGATTCTGGAAAGAGGTGGGCCTGAGATGCACAATGCGGTCCTGCGCATCGCGGCGACTGACCGCAGCCGGGACTTTGACTACGGCGTATTTCACTGGAATATGCTGGTCTATACCTTTGTCCCCGCGCAGGTTGTCGGTCCCGTTTTGAAGAGTGCGCTGATGATCGAAATGGACCAGCGTTACGATCGGGAATATGATCCGCTGCTCGGAAGTACCGAGACGGGCATGGCCGATGCCTTTTCATCCTTCTGGTATTTCGGCGCCTTGAAGTTCTTCCTGGTCGCCTTTGCCATGCGCGCGATCTACCGCGCCGCCGTGGCCGGCAGCACGGGCGCGGAAATCGTCTATCTCCTGTCGGTGGTGCCGGCGATGCACACGCTGTCCCATTTCACCCAGTGGATCGTATCCGCCTGGGTGCAACTCGCGATCTTCCTCCTGCCGGCCTTGCTCTATGCACGCCAGCGGCGCGATGACGTCTCGCGGGATCGAATGTCGGCTGTGGCGCCGAAGGATTACCAGATATCAACGCAGCCGGGTCTCACGCCGCCCCTGCAGATCCACTCATAGACGGCCGAAAAGTCCTCTGCCACGGCTGGCCAGCTGAAATGCGCCGTGACCAGCGCGCGGCCGGCATGGCCCATGGCCGCGAGCCGTGACGGCGGCCAGGAGGCGAGATCGGCAAGGCCTGCGGTCAGGCTGTCGATGTCGGGCATCACCGCGATGCCGGCGCCATGAGCGATGCCCTCCGGCAGGTTGCATTGCGGCGTCATCAATACCGGCAGGCCGTGCTGCCAGGCTTCCAGGATGGCCATCGGCAAGCCCTCGCTCACCGAGGGCAGGATGAAGGCATCCGAGGCGGCGAAGGTCGCGTCCTTCGCCGTGTCGTGCTGCGGGCCGATGAAATGCACGCTGGAGCCGAGACCAAGATCGGCCGTGAGCGACCGCAGGCCGGCGACATAGCCGTCGGCGCCCCAGCCGGCGATCACGAGATGCCAGGCCGAGGCCCGCGTCCCGGCGCGCTGCTTGAAGGCGCTCCAGGCGCGGATCAGGTTCGTCAGCCCCTTCTTCGGCGTCAGCCGCCCGAGAAAGAGAAGCACGCGCGCATCGGCAGGCAGAGCCTTGCGCCAGAGCGGACGATCTGCCGCGCCGTGCGTCGGGGCGGTGACGCCGTTGCGGATCACGCAGACGGGGTTGCGCAGGCCGAAAGCGCGGATCGCTTCCAGTTCCGCGTCGCAAAGCGCGTGGATGCAGGCGGCGTCGGTGAGATGCGCGCGCTCATAGAGCCGCGCGGCGATCTCCTTCTTCCAGCCGCTGTTGGCGAGCGCCCAGGGGTCGAGCATGCCATGCGGGCTCACGATGTAGGGCGCATGCCGCGCGGCCCCCCATCGCCTGGCCGCCACCGAGGGGTACATCCAGAGGCCGTGGACGTGGAGCACATCGAGATCGGCAGTGGCCATCGCGGCGGACAGGCCGGGCGCATAGCCAAAACTGCGCGGCCCCCTGGTTTGGGACAGCGTGACCGGCAGCGCGCCCCAGCCGCCGAGCCTGCGGCTCCCGTCGCCACCGGCAAGGGAGAAGACTTCGACGCGGTGGGACATGGGTCGCGCGTGCAAAGCCAGGCCGAGCGCCTGGACGCAAGCGGCGACCCCCCCGGCCGTTGGCGCAATGGAACCGAGCAGCATGCCCACCTTCAGCGCGGCTGGCGCGGGCAGTGGCGCGGCGGGGGCCGGGGAGACCATGCTGCCGATGTCGATCGATGAGGCGCTCATGGTGGCTCCCTGGATGCGGGCCGCCCCGCGTGGAGCGCGCGGGCCTGGACGAGCGCCGATCGGAGGCGCTCGCCGTATTGGGCGAGGTCATGCTCGGCAGCCCGCATGCCGGCCTCGCGGGCCATTTCATGGCGCAGCCGGGGATTACCGGCGAGGTTCAGCAGCGCGGCAACGATCGCATCGACATCGCGGATCGGCACGATCGAGCCGTCGCGACCGTCGCGCACGACGCTGCCGGCATTCGGTGTGGTCACGACGGGCAGACCCGCCGCGAGCGCCTCGTAGGTGGCTGTCGCGGAGCCCTCGCAGATCGAGGGCAGCAGGAACACGTCAG
Source organism: Chelatococcus asaccharovorans (assembly GCF_003201475.1). Taxonomy (GTDB): domain Bacteria; phylum Pseudomonadota; class Alphaproteobacteria; order Rhizobiales; family Beijerinckiaceae; genus Chelatococcus; species Chelatococcus asaccharovorans. The sequence goes on from NZ_QJJK01000015.1 coordinate 119,603, forward strand.
CCCAGGCGTAGTGGCGCTGGATCTCGCTGCGCGGAACCGCCCCCACCAGCTCGACATCTCGCGCCAGGGCCTGTCTGGCGGCAGGCGTCAGAGGGCAGGGGCCGACCATGCGGAAGGTCATGCGCCCCTTAAGCTGCCGCGCCGCCTCGCGCACATAGGGCGACCCCTTGCGCAGGCCGATCCCGCCGACCGTCAGCACGCGCAGGGGGCCGCCGTGCGGCGGGCGCGGCGGCAGGGCGTAGCGCTGATCGACGCCATAGGGCACGACGATGGTCCGCGCGGCATCGCCCCCGGTGGCGATCACGGCATCGCGCACAAAGGCCGAGCCGCAGATCACGAGGTCTGCCGCTCCCCATTCCGCAATCTCCTGCGCGGCGAATTGCGCGGCGAGGCGGTTCGCGGCGGCTGGCGCCTGCCAGTCGGGAAAGCGCGCCTCTTCCTCCGCGATCAGCCGTTCGACGATGCCACGCGGCGCAATGATCTGTTCCACGACGGTCCAGAGGCCCGCCGCGCGGGCGGCCTTGAGGACATCGAGGCTTTCGCCCGAGAAGGCATAAAGCCCGGCTGCATCGCCGAAACCTTGGGCCGTGACGCGGCGCGCCAGCATGCGCCCGCCCCACAGGGCGGCTGCCGTCTCGCGTTCGGGCGTTCGCGCCGCAAGGCGGCGGAGCGCGAGGGCGAGGCCAAATCCCGGAAAGCTCGTCAGGAGGCGCGGATCGATATCGCCCGGCACACGGCCGCCCAGGCGCCGAACTGCGCCGGGCAACAGGCGATGCGGCAGATGCCCCAGGAGGCGCGGCCAGCCCTGGACGCCCGTGATATCCGTATAGAGCCGCGCCAGCTCGCCCTGCGCGGCCAGCATGCGTGGCACGGCATAATGCATCCGTGCGCCGAGCTGGACGACGGCGACGGGTCCGATCCGGTCGCGCGTGCTGCCTTGCCTTGTGCCGTGAAGGCTCTCTGCGGGGCGACGCATCGGCAGCCCTTCGCCTTTTCCCTGCGTTTCGCCGCGCGCAGGCGCGGCCTGCAGCGGGGGCGCGCTCATGTCGGCATACCGCGCGACAATGTCGGCGCACCCACATCCGTGCGCGCCGGCGCCAGCGTGTCGATCAGCTGTCGCCATTCGGCGATGCCGCGCGTCTCGCTGAAGTGTTCATCGTAGACTTGGCGTGCGTTGGCGCCCCATTCGCGCCTGCGCTCGGGCGATTGCGCGAGGTCGAGCACGGCGCGCGCGAGCCCGTCGACATCCCCGATGGCGACCGATGCGCCACATTGTGCGCGTGCGAGGGCGCGAGCAATCTCCCCATCGGTGTCGCCGACGAACAGCGTGGGCCGGCCGGCCGCCGCGATGCCGTAGAACTTGCTCGGCACGATATAAGGCTCCATGGGCGGCAGCAGGCTGACGAGATGGACGTCGGGAAGGCCGAGGCATTCCGCAAGCCGCTCCCGCGGCTGCAGCGGCTTGAACATCACGTTGGCAAGGCCGCGCCGGGCCGCCTCCGCCTCGACGGCGGCACGCCGATAGCCGCCACCGACAAACAGGAACACGATGTCGTCACGCGTTTTCAGCCGCTCCGCCGTGGCCAGCACCGTGTCGAACTCATGCGCGCGGCCGAGATTGCCGGAATAGCCGACGACGCATTTGCCGGTGAGGCCCCATTCCTGCCTGAGCGCGCCCTCTCCAGGCGCGATCGGCCGGATGGCCTCGCCGTCGGACCAATGGTGGATGATGGCGAGGCTCGAGACGGGTATGCCGCGATCGGCGAGATGCATCGCCATCCGCGCGATGGGGACGACATTGCGATGGGCCGCCTTGAGCGAAAGATCCCGCAGCCAGAGGGCGGCCCGGGTCGTGAGCCCTTCGCGGCCGAGCACGCCGAGGTCCATGGCGATTTCGGGGAAGAGATCGAGAATCCAGTTGACCATGATGCCGCCCTTCAGGCGCACCGCCGCCATCGCGGTGACGGACAGCATGGGCGGATCCGTGCAGATGATGGCGACATCGCCGCGCCGGACATGTTTGAGGAGGGCGGTGAAGACGCTCATGTGGAAGGTGGCGTAGTCGAGCATGCGGCCGATCAACCGGTCGCGGCCAAAACGCGTGGTGGGGAGGCGGTGGATGCGCACTGCGCCGATCTCGCCGTCCGGCGGCAGCGTATGGCTTGCGTCGTTGTGGACCCCCCGGCTTGCCAGGATATGGACACCGTCAATGGCCGCCGCTGCGGGACGTCCGGCGGGGCCCTGTGCGATCCCCTGTGCGAGGCTGGTCGCGATGCGGCTCGTTGCCGACTCGTCGGGGAAGAAATAGCGGTTGGCCAGGATGATCTGCATGGGCGATGCCTCCGCGCTCCCGGGCGCTTTGTCGGCGGAGCGCGGGATGAACGCGCTTTCGGGTACCGCTGATTGTCCTCGCCCGCGAGGGGCCCCGACAAGGCGTGCAAAAGAGGTACGGCCGCATCGCGCTACCACAGCCGTCTACGCCTCACGGGTAACGATACAGCCTCATAGTCACTGCGGCCCATAACGCTTTTCCCGGGGCCTGATCCGTCGCATTCGGAGGCTCCCTCGCGGTCCCGTTCAGCCTAGCTTGTGCCGTTGGGTGCCGCGGCAGGGTCGGCGCGCAGACGGGGAGACGAGCCGATGGCGATCGCCAATGTCGAACTGGGAGACGGAGTGAGGATATTCCAGCCGGATCTCGTCAATCTCTACGGCTGCCATATCGGAGCCGGGACGCGGATCGGCCCCTTCGTGGAAATCCAGAAAGGCGCGATCATCGGCGCCCGCTGCAAGATCTCCTCCCATTCCTTCATATGCGAAGGCGTGACCATCGAGGACGAGGTCATGATTGCCCACGGTGTGATGTTCACCAATGGTCTCTATCCCCGGGCGACCACCGACGCAGGCGTCTTGCAGACCGAGGACGACTGGGACCTCGTCAGAACGCTGGTGCGCCGGCGTGCCTCCATCGGTTCGAACGCCACGATCGTCTGTGGCATCACGATCGGCGAGGGCGCTCTCGTCGGGGCCGGCGCGGTGGTGACGCGCGACGTGCCGGACCACGCCATCGTCGTCGGCGTTCCCGCCCGCGTCATCGGTGATGTGCGCAGGCGGGAGCGCACCGCCCCCCGTGATTGGCGCAGAGGAGCCCGCGCGGCCCGCTCGTCGGGGAGGCTCGCATGACCAATCGGCAGCAGCGTGAACCGAAGGCGCCATCCCGTGCCTGTCTTGGCGTCGGTGTCATCGGCTACGGCTACTGGGGGCCGAATATCGCGCGCAGTATCGCGACCACCGAAGGGTGCCATGTTGCTGCGATCGGCGATGCCTCCGACGATGCCCTTGCCCGCGCCGGCCGCATGTATCCGGGTGCACATCTCTGGAAGAACTGGCGGGACGTCATCGCCGACCCTTCTGTCGACGCGGTCGCGGTGGTAACGCCCGTCCGTCAGCATTATGAGATGGCGCTTGCTGCCCTGCGGGCCGGCAAACATGTGCTGGTCGAAAAGCCGATGACCGAGACCTCGGCGCAGGGTGCGGCGCTCATCGAGGAGGCCGACCGTCGCAATCTCATTCTGATGGTCGATCACACCTTCGTCTATACGGGCGCCGTGCAGAAAATCCGGGATCTTGTCGTGCAGGGGATCGTCGGTGAGGTCTATTACTACGATTCAACCCGCATCAATCTTGGGCTCTTCCAGAGCGACGTCAATGTCATCTGGGATCTTGCAGTCCATGACCTCTCGATCATCGATTTCTTGCTTGATGATGTGCCCGTGGCCATCTCGGCCTGCGGCGCCGACCATCTGCATGGCAACCGCGAGAACATGGCGCATATCGTGCTCTATTTTTCGAGCGGCACGATCGCCCATCTCAATGTCAATTGGCTTGCCCCGGTCAAGGTGCGGCGCACGCTGATCGGCGGCAGCCAGCGCATGATCGTCTATGACGATCTGGAGCCGAGCGAGAAGGTCAAGGTCTACGATCGCGGCGTGGACATCAGGCTCGCACAGGAGCGGATCCACGAAGCGCGCGTGTCGTACCGGATCGGCGACATGTGGGCTCCGCAGACCTCGGTGAAGGAGGCGCTCGTCACCGAGATCGAGCATTTCGTCGACTGCGTCGCCAACAATCGCGTCCCGCTGACGAGCGGCGCGGTCGGGCTCAATATCGTCTCCTATCTCGAATATGCGACGCAATCCCTCAATCAGCGGGGACATCCCGTCGAACTCGCGCCGCTGAGGAGGGTGTCATGATCCCGCTCCTCGACCTCAAGGCGCAATACGCGACGATTGCCGCCGAGCTCGAAAATGCCGCCTTGGCCGTGCTGCGCAGCGGCGGCTATGTGCTCGGCTCCCCTGTCGCAGACTTCGAGCGCAACTTTGCCGCCTATTGCGGCGTCGCGGAAGCGGTCGGCGTCAGCAGCGGCACCGCAGCGCTCCATCTCGCGCTCGAAGCGGCAGGCGTCGGTGCCGGTCATGAAGTGATCACGACGCCTCTCACCTTTGTCGCGACGGTCGCCGCCATCGCATATTGCGGCGCGCGGCCCGTGCTCGTCGACGTTGACGCGGAGAGCCTGACCCTCGATCCGGCGCGGATCGAGGCGGCGATCACACCCCGCACGCGCGCCATCATGCCCATTCATCTGCATGGGCGGCTCGCTGACATGGAGGCCATCGGCGCCATTGCCCGGCGGCATGGTTTGCTCGTCATCGAGGATGCAGCGCAGGCCCATGGCGCGGAGAGGGATGGTCGCCGCGCCGGGGCGTTCGGGGATATTGGCTGCTTCAGCTTCTATCCCGGCAAGAATCTCGGCGCCTGCGGCGAAGGTGGCGCCATCGTCACCAAGCGTGCCGATCTCGCGGAGGCCGTGCGTTGCCTGCGCGACTGGGGGCAGGCGGGCAAATACAATCATATCCGCAAGGGCTACAATTTTCGGCTCGACGCGATCCAGGCCGCGCTGCTCGACGTGAAGCTCCGCCATCTCTCGCATTGGACCGAGGAACGCCGCCGTATCGCGGACGCCTATCATCGCGGGCTAGCCTCCTCGGACGTTGGGCTCCCCGCTCAGGCCGGCCGCGACCATGTCCACCATGTCTTCGCGATCCGCGCGCCGGCGCGCGACGCATTGGCGGCGGCTCTGCGGCCAGACGGTGTGGCGACGGGTATCCACTATCCCCGTCCCGTGCATCTGCAGCCGGCCTATGCCGATCTCGGCTATCGCGAAGGGGACTTCCCCGTCGCCGAGGCGGCCGCGCGGGAGACGCTTTCGCTGCCGATCTATCCCGAGCTCACGCCCGATCAGGTCGACCATGTCATTGCCGCAGTCCGTCGCGCCTGCGCGGCGTCCAGGTCGCCCGCGCGCGCCGACCGCAGCCGCAGCAGCCAATGGCGCGAGGATGCCGGCCCTGCCGATTCCCTGGCTTTTCGTTCCCCTCACATTCCGGATGGCGCTCCGATCATCGATGAGGTTTGCGATGCACGACGTTCCGCATGATACGCCCAATGACACGCCCAACGGCGTGACCCAATGCCTGTCCGAGGCCTGCAAGGTCCTGGCCGGTCACCGCATGCTCGTCACAGGTGGCGCCGGCTTCGTCGGCTCGCACATCGTCGACGCGCTCCTGAAGGTCGGTTGCAGCGAGGTCGTCGTCATCGACAACATGATCCGCGGGCGCCCGGAGAATCTGGCCGCGGCGCTCGCATCCGGCCGCGTGCGGCTGATCGAGGGGGATATCCGCGATCGCGCCCTGATGGCGAGCCTCTTGTCCGGTATCGACACGGTCTTTCACCAGGCGGCCCTGCGCATCACCCATTGCGCGGCGGAGCCGCGGCTCGCCATGGAAGTGATGGTCGATGCGACCTTCGATCTTATCGAGCGTTGCCGGCAGATGGGCATCCGCAAGATCGTCATGGCATCATCTGCCTCTGTGTATGGGATGGCGGAGACTTTCCCGACAACCGAGCGGCAGCATCCCTATGGCAACCGCACGCTCTATGGCGCGGCCAAGGCCTTCGGTGAAGGAATGCTGCGGTCCTTCCACGACATGTACGGGCTCGATTATGTCGCCTTGCGCTATTTCAACGTCTATGGACCGCGCATGGATATCCACGGCCGCTACACCGAGGTGCTGATCCGCTGGATGGAGCGGCTCGCGGCGGGAGAGCCACCGGTCATCTTCGGCTCCGGCCTGCAGTCGATGGACATGGTGCATGTCCGCGACGTCGCCCGCGCCAATCTCCTGGCTGCAGCCTCGGATGCAACGGACATCGCCCTGAATGTCGGGACGGGCCGGGAAACATCCCTGCTCGAACTCGCCGCGGTTCTGGCGGCTGTGATGCGGCAGTCGGATCTCACGGCGGTCCACGAGGCGGAGCGCGCGGTCAATCCCGTTCCGCGGCGCCTCGCCGATACCACCGCGGCCCGTCAGGCGATCGGCTTCTCGGCCCATGTGCCACTGGCGCAAGGCATGCGGGAACTGGTGAACTGGTGGCAGGAGCAGCCGGAATGCGCATCTCTGGCTGCCGCGCGCGCCCATATGGCCATGTCCGCCATGCCGGCGTGGCGGGCGGAGATCGTGACATGATCCCGCTCGCCGTCCCCATGGTGGGGGCTGCGGAGGCGGAGGCCGCGGCCGGTGTCGTGCTGTCGGGGTGGCTCACGCAGGGACCCGAAGTCGCGGCCTTCGAGGCCGAATTCGCGGCCCTCGTCGGGGCTCCCCATGCCTGCGCCGTGTCCAACTGCACGGTGGCGCTGCATCTCGCGCTGCTGGCGCTGGGCGTGGGGCAGGGGGACGAAGTCGTCACGGTCAGCCACACCTTCATCGCGTCCGCCAACGCGATCCGGCAATGCGGGGCGACGCCGGTCTTCGTGGACATCCTCCCCGGGACTTTCACGATGGATCCCGGCGCCGTGGCCGCGGCCATCACGCCGCGCACGCGGGCCATTCTGTGCGTGCACCAGATGGGCATGCCCTGTGATCTCGCCGCGCTCCTGCCGATTGCCCGGGCCCACGGCCTGCCGCTGATCGAGGACGCGGCCTGCGCCATCGGCTCGGAGATCCATCTTGACGGCCGCTGGCAGCGCATCGGTGCGCCCCACGGCGACATTGCCTGCTTCTCGCTTCACCCGCGCAAGGTCCTGACGGTGGGCGACGGCGGCGTCATCACGACGCGCAATCTCGAATGGGACCGGCTGTTCCGGCTGTGGCGCCAGCACGGCATGAGCGTGCCCGATGCCGCGCGCCATCAGAGCACGCGGGTGGTCGTGGAGGATTATCCAACGACCGGCTTCAACTACCGCCTGACCGATGTCCAGGCGGCGATCGGCCGCCAGCAATTGAAGCGCCTGCCCTGGATCATCGAGCGGCGGCGGGACCTCGCAGACAACTATCGCGCGCTTCTCGCCGGCATCCCCGGCGTGCGACCGCCCGAGGAGCCCCCCTGGGCGCGATCCAACTGGCAGAGCTACTGCGTCCGTCTGCCGCGCGGCAGCGATCAGCGCGCGGTCATGCAGGCGATGCTCGACCGCCAGATCGCCACACGCCGCGGCATCATGTGCATCCATATGGAACCCGCCTATGCGGACCTGCCGCAGCGCGCGCCGCTGCCGGCCTCCGAACAGGCGCGCGATCAAAGCCTGCTTCTGCCCCTGTTCCCGCAGATGACCGCGGAGATGCAGGCGGAGGTGGTGACCTCGCTGCGGGAGGTGTTGTTATGAACGGCTTTCATCCGCCGCAATCTGCCCCTGCAATCAACGCCGCGAGGCTGGCGGACACGGTGCTGGCTCCGCGCCACGCCACGCCTCCGATCCGATCCGCGACGACCTTCGCGGGCAAGCCCGGCTCCGAGTTCCTCCCGGCGCGGCTCGTCGCGCTCATGCAGCAGGCGATTGCGGCGACAGGGCTCGATCTCACGGGCCTCACGGTTTTGACGGAGGCGGCGACAGGCGCCTACGCGGTCACGCCCGTCATCGCGGCCATGGCCGGGGCCGAGGAAGTCTATGCGGTCGCGCGCCCGAGCCGCCATGGCTCTGTCGGCGTCGCCCATGCGAGCGTCGAGGCGCTCGCCCAGGCTGCCGGCGTTGCGGGGCGGATCTCGCTGCTCGCGCATGTGCCGGAGGATCGGCTCGGCGCGATCGATATCGTCACCAACAGCGGGCATCTGCGGCCGCTTGGCGCGCGCCTCATCAAGCGGCTGCCGCCGGAGGCGGTGGTCGCGCTGATGTTCGAGGCCTGGGAGTTCCGGCCGGAGGATATCGCGCTCGCGGCTTGCCGATCCCGCGGCATCCCGGTGGTCGGTGTCAACGAGCGGCATCCGTCTATCGACGTCTTCTCCTTCCTGGGGCCACTCGCGGCTGCGCTGCTGCGCGAGTCGGGCGTGGCGCTGGCAGGGAGCCGGGTTGCCGTGATCTGCGATAATCCATTCGGCCTTTATATCCTGCAGGGACTGGCCGACGCCGATAGCTTCGCTTGGCTCTTCCCGGACACAAGCGCCATGTTCGCCGCCGATTGGGATGCGGTCGTCGTCGCGCTGCAACCGTCCTCGTCGATGCGGATCGACGCGCATGAGGCGCGCCGCATCGCAGCCATGGCGCCGGAAGCCTGTATTGCGCAGGTGTGGGGCGATATCGATCGCGCCGCCTTCGCCGAGGCCGGGGGTACAGTCTGGCCGCTTCAGGCCCCCCGTCCCGGGCACATGGGCATTCTTCTCAGCGCATTGGGACCGGAGCCCATCGTGCGGCTGCAGACCGGCGGCCTGCGTGCCGCCGAATGGATCCGGCGCGGAGGGGCCGCCCTGCCGGGTGGTTTCGCCCAAATGGTGTGACGGGATGGCATGTTCGCGTGACGACAGCCGTCATCGATCGCAAGAACCGCAAGCGTCCAGAAGATATTGATTCGTGTCTCCGAGGTGGTCGGCAAGCCGCTGCCACCTTGGATTACATTGTTATTTTAACAATTCGATATTGAATATTGGGACGATTGATTTTAGGCGGCTCTTTCGCTCTTGCATTGCGCCCGATCGGGCCGCGGATCAGCCCTGCGAATACAATTCCGCGCTCTCATGATGCGATCGGGAGCGTTTCCACTTTCCCCCCGCGTCTATCTGGATTATTGACGTCGCCCTGTGCAAACGCGCATATCCCGCAAGACGCTTTTCGTCTTTTGTGACCAAGCTGGCGTCGCGCCGGGCAACCTGCGCGCCGGATATGTCATTAACACATACAAATTATGTGATTTTTTATTTTTATGTTCTAGTTTATGTAAATTACCGAGGCCTTCTCCCCATCAGGGACGAGAGGGTTTTCGCGGTGGCGGGGAGAGGGATGTGACGGATGTCCGTCGGCGCCTTCGGTCCGTTGCGAGAGGCTTGAGGAGCGGCGCATCGCGGACCGGACCGGGTGCGCGGCGGCTTACGGTGTTCGGTCTGTGAACGGCCCGTTCGGGGCCTTCGGGATCGGGTGAAGGACGGATTGAGAACGGGCGATGGAATGCCTATCTCACGCAGTGCAGCATGACGGGATGCGACGGAGACGATGAGCAATTTCTTTGAGGAAGAGGTTCTTTCGGTTCAGCATTGGACACCGACGCTGTTCAGCTTCACCACGACGCGGGACTCCGGTTTCCGGTTCCTCAATGGCCAGTTCGTGATGATCGGGCTGCCGGTGAATGGCAAGCCGCTGTTGCGCGCCTATTCCATCGCCAGCGCCAATTATGAGGAGAGCCTGGAATTCTACTCCATCAAGGTGCCGGAGGGCCCGCTCACCTCGCGCCTCCAGCATCTGAAGCCGGGCGATCGCATCATCGTCGGCCGCAAGCCGACGGGCACGCTGGTGCAGGACAATCTCTTGCCCGGTCGCAATCTCTACCTCCTCGCCACCGGAACGGGTCTCGCGCCTTTCCTCAGCGTGATCAAGGATCCGGAAAGCTATCAACGCTTCGAGCGCGTGGTGCTGGTGCACGGTTGCCGCTATGTGGCGGAGCTCGCGTTCCAGGATCGCATCCTGAATGAACTGCCGGGCGATGAATTCCTCGGCGAGGACGTGACGGCGAAACTGCTCTACTATCCGACGGTGACCCGCGAGCCCTTCCGCAACCAGGGGCGCATCACGGCGCTGCTCGAAGCGGGCAAGCTTGAGGCAGACCTCGGCTTGGCGCCGCTCGACCCGCAGCATGACCGCGTCATGATCTGCGGCAGCCCGGAGATGCTGGCGGATTTGAAGCGGTTTCTCGACGGCCGCGGCTTTATCGAGGGCAATCACGGCGAGCCCGGGCAGTATGTGATCGAGAAGGCCTTCGCCCAGAAGTAGGCCGCCATGCCCGCCTCATCGACCGGACGCGCTGGATAAAATAAACGCCGCAGGCGGTGATGGCGCGTCATTGGCCAGACCGGCGGATTGTCTGCCTCTCCCGACAGAGTTCCTTTACGGTCCTCCCTTATTCCTTGTGCTTGTCGCGCATGCTCCCAAGGGTCTCGCCTGGCGGCATGATCGCGGTTCAAGCTTCGTGCCGGCTGGCGGCTGTTTGGCGCGTTCCATACCGCAGGCCGGTCACGAGGCAACTTCTTTCACCCCCCGTGTGTAAGGAGGATGCGTACGGTGAGTAAGCGAATGATCGCGGACCAAGGGCCTGCTGGCGTTCAGATCAGGGGCCTCCTGTGCTTCCTCCTGAACGGGGGAGGCCAGAGATGACCATCCAACTGCCGGTCCAATCACTCGTGCGTTCGATGCCAGCCGAGGTCGCGGTCACGCCGTCGCGGCGCATCACCGTATTGGGCGCCGGCCATATCGGGACAACCATTGCGACGATGCTCGCAGGCGCCGGCCATGCGGTGACGCTTGCCGACGCCAGCGGGGCGCAGCTGGCGCTGGTGCATGGCAAAAGCCTCAGGCGCACGCGCCTCGACGCCGCCGACAGGAGCGCCCTGCTGCGCCATCTGAACAATCAGGACATTGTCGTCAGCGCCTTGCCCTACAGCCTCAACAGGGGCATTGCCCAGGCGGCCGTGGAGACGGGCACGCATTATTTCGACCTCACGGAGGATGTGGCGACCACGGCCTTCATCCGCGCGCTCGCCGTGGATTCGCCCGTCGCCATGATGCCGCAATGCGGTCTGGCGCCCGGCTTCATCTGCGTGCTTGGTGCGGAGATGGCCCAGCGCTTCGAGCATCTGCACAGCTTGCGCATGCGCGTCGGCGCCTTGCCCCGCTATCCGACCAACGCCCTGCGCTACAACGTGACCTGGTCGATCGACGGTCTCATCAACGAATATTGCAACCCCTGCGAGATCATTCACGCCGGGCAGGTCACGCGCGTGCCGGCGCTCGAAGGACTAGAGCAGGTATTGATCGACGGCGTCGCCTACGAGGCCTTCAACACCTCCGGCGGGCTCGGCACGCTGACCGAGACGCTGGCGGGCCAGGTCGACGACATGTCCTACAAGACGCTGCGCTATCCCGGTCATGCCGAGATCATGAAGCTTCTGTTGCAGGGGCTGGCGCTGGCCGAGGACCGGCCGACGCTGCGCCGTATTCTCGAACGCGCCGCCCCGTTCACGCCCAATGACGTGGTGGTCATCTTCGTGACCGGTATCGGCGAACGCCGGGGCCGGATGGAAGAGGACAGCATCATCCTGCGCTATGAGAGCACGGCCGAGCTCGGCGCGATCCAGCTCACCACTGCCGCCGGTTGCGTCGCCATGATCGAGCTGTTCCTGACTGGCCGGCTGCCGGCACGCGGCTTCCTGAAGCAGGAGGATGCGCGGCTTGAGGACTATCTTGGCACGGTGGCCGGGCAGTTGCTTCTGCAGAAGGCGCGCGGCTCGGAGACGCACTGAGCCGACGTCAGATTGATCGGAAAGCGCCTCACGACGGGCTGTTCGCCGGGGCAATGGGGTCGGACATCGGCGGGACGGCCCTTGTTGCGTTATAGCCGAGCCACAAGGCCAAGGCCCAGAACGGCAGGACGTACAGGGCCACGCGCGTATCCTCGTCGAGGGCGAGGAATAGCGACACGAGGCCCAGAAAGGCGAGCACGGCCCAGTTCATATAGGGAGCGCCGGGCATGCGGAAGGCGACAGCCTGAACATGGCCATCCGCGACCGCCTGGCGCCACCGCAGGTGCGTCCACATGATCATGCCCCAGGTCCAGATGCCGCCGATGGTGCTGATGCTGGTGATCCAAATGAACACGCGGCCCGGCACGAGATAATTGAGCAAGACGCCGATCAGCATGATCGATGCGGAGAACGTGATGGCTGTTGCCGGTACATGCTTGGCGCTCAACCGCCCGAATGCCGCCGGCGCCTGGCCGTTCTGGGCGAGTGCGTGCAGCATGCGACCCGTGGAAAACAGGCCGCTGTTGCAGGACGAGGCGGCCGAGCTGATGACGACGAGGTAGACGATCGTGGTGGCCGACGGAATGCCGCTTCTCGCGAAGACTTCGACGAAGGGGCTTTGATCCGGAGCGAATTCTGTCCAGGGGATCAGGGTCATGATGACGGCCAGCGAGCCGATGTAGAAGAACAGGATCCGCCATATGACGCTATTGACCGCGCGGGGTAGCGTGCGCCGGGGATCCGCCGCTTCGCCCGAGGTGACACCGATGATTTCTATGCCTTGAAACGCGAACATAACCAGTTGCAGCGTGATCGCAAATCCCAACACGCCCTGCGGGAAAAAGCCTCCATCGCTCCAGAGATTGGCAAGCTGAGCCTGTTGCTTCAGCGGCCCGAAGCCAAAAACCAGGGCCGCGATCCCGATGGCGATCAACGCCAGGATGGTCACGATCTTGATGATCGCAAACCAGAATTCGAACTCTCCGAATATCCGAACGGTGAGACGGTTGGCAGCATAGAGAAGGCCCAGCGTGATGAGCGCGGGAAGCCATTGTGGCACGTCCGGATACCAGTAACGCACGAACAGCGCGATGGCGGTGATCTCTGCCATACCCATCGTCACCCACACGAAGCAATAGGACCAGCCCGTGACATAGCCGGCCCAGCGACCAACGAATTCGTTGGCGTGGCTTGCGAAGGCGCCGGAGACGGGCCGGTGCATGATGAGTTCGCCGAGCGCACGCATGATGAAATAGATGGCGCAACCCGCGAGGGCATAGGCGGCGAGGAGGCCAGGGCCGTTCTTGGCGATGGCGCGCCCGGAGCCGAGAAAAAGACCCACTCCGATCACCCCGCCGAGGGAGATCAGTTTGATATGCCGCGGCTTGAGGCCACGTGTATAGGCCGGCTCGCCGTTCTGCGCTGCGCGCATCGATCGTCTCCCGCAAAGGATAGGGCGCGAGATCTCTCGATAGGTGAAACCGCTTGGGGCCGACAGGTAAACGGGGGTGTCGCTTATGTAGATCGTATGGCGAACGGTGCCGGAGCATCCTGCGCACGGGCGAGAATGGTCTTGCGTGGCTCAGCTGCTCAATATTTTTAAACTTCGAGCGTTGTCTCTCCAATTTTTACATCGAATTTGCATGGATGAATGCGAGAAAGCATTAGCTGGTAAGGTATGTCTTTAAAAGAAAGGCCATTTTGTCTGAATGGCTGGCATATATCAGGGGTGGCGAGATGCGGTCCCGCCACCCCTGGTCTCTATCAGTCGTCTTACTTGCTGTTGGCGCCCTTCAGCACCGGCGTCCACCGCGCCACCTCGCTCACCACGAGATCGTTGAGCGCCTGCGGCGACCGGCCGGGCTTGTCGGCAATCACGCCGCCAAGGTCGAGCAGGCGCTTGCGCGTGCTTTCGTCGTCGAGCGCCACGACGAGCGCATTGTTCAGCTTCGCGATGATGTCCTGGGGCGTCCCCTTCGGTGCGAAGATCGCGTTCCAGGCGCTGACCTGATAGTCTGGCAGGCCGGCTTCCTTCGTGGTCGGGACGTTGGGCAGCGAGGGCGAGCGCTCAGGGGTGGCCACCGCATAGGCCTTGATCGTGCCGGCCTGGATCTGCGGCACCAGATTGACGATCTGGTCGCACATGAAATCGACCTGGCCGGAGACGAGATCGTTCAGGGCCGGGCCCGTGCCACCATAGGGCACCAGCGTCGGCTTGATGCCGAGCTGCGCGTCGAGCAGGGTGCAGGTGCTGTGCGACACCGAGCCCACGCCCGCATGGGCCTGGTTGACCTTGTCGGCATTGGCTTTCACGTAGGCCACGAATTCCTTGAGATCCTTGGCCGGAAAATCCTTCTTCGCGACGATGAGGATCGGCGTTCCGGCCGCGAGACCGACGGGCGCGAAATCCTTCGCCGGATCGTATTTCAGGTTGGGATAGAGGGCGGGTGCCGCGCCGTGGGTGCCCATATGGCCCATTACCAGGGTATAGCCGTCGGGAGCGGCCTGGGCAGCGCGGGTGCTGCCGGTCGTACCGCCGGCGCCGGCCACGTTCTCCACGATGATCTGCTGGCCGAGCGTCTTCGACATGTTCTCGGCGACAATCCGCGCGATCACGTCCGTCGGTCCGCCGGCCGCGAAGGGGACGATCATGGTGATCGGCCGCTCCGGATAGGCGGCCGCGGCGCCACCCAGCGACAAGCCGAGGCCTGCGCCAACAGCCATGGCAGCGGCAAGGCCTGCCATGAGGCGTCTTGAAAGGGTCTTGTGCATCGATTGAACCTCCCTAGGTCATGCAATTCATTTGAAAAACTGGATATCCGCGAACTATTCCACGAAGACCTCGTCGCGGCTTCTGCGGATCGACGGCAGCACGGCGACGATGAGCAGTGTCGCGGCAATCAAGAGAAGGCCTGCGCTCACCGGCCGCTCAATGAACGTCATGAGGTCGCCGCGGGAAATGATGAGCGCGCGCCGCAGGTTTTCCTCCATCAGCTTGCCGAGGACATAACCAAGCAGAAGCGGTGCGGGTTCGAAGCCGAGCTTGATAATGCCATAGCCGATGATCGCGAAGACGGCGGTGAACACCACGTCGGCCGGCGAATTGTTGATGGAATAGACGCCGATGCTCGAGAAAATCAGAATGGCCGGGAACATCAGCCGGTAGGGCACCTTGAGCAGCTTCACCCACAGGCCGATCAGGGGCAGGTTGATGATGAGCAGCATCAGGTTGCCCATCCACATCGAGGCGATCATGCCCCAGAACATGTTGGGGTTGCGCGTCATCACCTGCGGGCCCGGCACGATGCCGTGAATGGTCATGGCGCCGACCATCAGCGCCATCACCGCATTCGGGGGAATGCCGAGGGTCAGCAGCGGGATGAAGGATGTCTGCGCGCCGGCATTGTTCGCCGATTCAGGTCCTGCCACGCCTTCGATCGCCCCATGGCCGAAGCGGCGCGGGTCTTTGGCGATCTTCTTTTCGAGCGAGTAGGAGGCGAATGGCCCGAGCACGGCGCCGTTGCCGGGGAGAATCCCGAGGACGCCGCCGATGAAGGTGCCACGCAGAATGGAGGGGCTCGATTGTCTGAGCTCTGCCAGGGATGGCAGGAGCCGGCCGATCGCCTTGCGGACGACGTCCCGGTGCTCGGTTACCTCCAGATTACGCAGGACCTCCGCGAAGCCGAAGATACCCATGGCGAGGATGGCAAAGTCGATGCCGTCCGCGAGCGGCGCGTAGCCGAAGGTCATGCGCTCCTCGCCGGTTTCGAGATCCGTGCCGACGGTGGAGAGCAGCAGGCCGGCGAGAATCATGGCGATGGCCTTGAGCACCGATCCGCGCGCCAGCACCACCGCGAAGACGAGGCCCATGACCATGAGCGAGAAATATTCCGCCGGGCCGAACAGAAGCGCGAGCTTCGTCAGCGGCAGGGCGACGGCCGCGATGACCAGCGTCGCCACCGTGCCCGCGAAAAAGGAACCGATGGCGGCGATGCCGAGCGCCGTACCGGCCCGGCCCTGCTTCGCCATTTCATGGCCGTCGAGCGTGGTGACGACGGCGGTCGCCTCGCCCGGGATATTGACGAGAATGGCGGTCGTCGAGCCGCCGTATTGCGCGCCGTAGTAGATGCCCGCCAGCATGATCAGGGCGCCGACGGGATCGATGCCGAAGGTGATCGGCAAAAGCATCGTGATGGTCGCGATGGGACCGACACCCGGCAGCACGCCGACCAGCGTGCCGATGAGGCAGCCGATGAGGCACAGCCCGATGTTCTGCAGGGTGAGCGCAGTGGAGAAACCGAGCGCGAGATGGCTGATGATGTCCATGGTCGGCGCCTCAGTAATAAACGACGCCGGGAATGATGAAGACGGGGATCGGCAGGTTGAGCCCGTATTTGAACAAGCCGACCGAAAAAGCCGTCATCGCGATCGCGAAGATGATCAGTTCCTTGATGCGCGTCTCGGGCGAGGCAAAGCCGGAGATGATGGCAAGCAGGGGACCGGCAACCGCCAGGCCGACCGTCCTGACGGTTGCGGCAAAGGCGATGAGGCCGAGGCAGACGAAGAATGGCCCGCGCATGTGCCAGCGCTCGAGGGGGGCCCCGTCCTTCACGAAGGAAATGGCGATGAGGATGAAGCCGCATAGCGCCAGCAGGGTCGCGATGGTACGCGGCAGCATGCCGGGACCCATGGCCCGGAGCGATCCTTGCGTAAGGTCGCTGGACGCCCAGAATGCAAGGATTGAGACGCCGATAAGGCTCAAGCCGGCTGCGAAGTTTTGAGGACCACGGATATGGTGACGCACTGTCGTCGCTGCGGAACGCTCCTCCTGCTGAGCCATTCTCCCCCCTGGGTCAGGTTGTTTTCCTGCCGCGTTTCAGGCACGCGGTCGTTTCTTATGTATTATCGGCCTATTGCCGGACGGGTTCAACCATAACGATCAAGATCACAAAACCTTATGTACCTATCCCTATCTATACAGATTTGCACATTATGCACTTCGACCTTTGGCGAATGTCGCGGGAGCCGCGCCTGTCGCGCTGCTGCCATCGAATCGCCTCGCACGACCGGTCGTCGGCAGGTTCGGAGCAGGCGCAATCTTTGGAGAGGGGCGGCGAATGGCAGGGATAGCGCGTCGATGAGGACGCTATCGCAGTCAGCATTCTCAGCGGTCACGACCGGGCTTGTCACTGAAGTCGGGCAAGCCAGACTTCAGCTTATCAAATAGGGAACTCGGCTGTTGCCGAGTTCCCTATCAAGAGCCGAGATCGGGAAAACCGATGTCGAGGACAAGCCTGGTGATGACGACGGTATCTCTTGGGCTATGCTTGAATGTCGATCGGGCTTAGCGCCCCAGCCGGCGGAAGCCCGCATAGCCTTCATCGGCATCATAGAGATAGTCGAAACCATTGAGGATGTGGACGCTGGTGTTGACGAAAGGCGGGCGATCCTTCCTGCCGACCAGAATGATGCGTGACGGCGCAAGCGGGTCGCTCCCCATCCCGGCCGTGAACAGATAGCCCGGCGCATCGTTGGAAGGCCGCGCGCTGAATGTCACCGAAACCTTCGTGCCGGGCACGAGCGTGCGGCCATGGTCGCCTTGGGTCACGAAGCCGGCTTCCCGGTCCGGTGGCACCGTCAGGTACATATCGGAAACGCCGGTGTCGATCAGGGCCGTGCCGCAGGCAGGCTCGCCGCCACCCACGGACATGCACCCGGGTATGGCCGCCCAGTCGCTGCCGTCATCCGCCCTGGCGAGCTTCACGAAGCGGAACTCGCCGCCTGTATTGGCGCGCGTGAGGCCCACATGGACACCCTCGCGCGTCACCACATAACCGCGCCTGAGACGGCCGGGCTTATTCATCTCGCCCATGTCGGGCAGGCTGAGGAAAGGGTTCTTGTCCGGCGTGCTCTGGCTCTGCCGGTCGCCTTCCCGCGCAAAGCCGATTCCGAGCATGACGACGTGGCGGGGATCATCGGTGGCCTGGCAATCGCGGGCGTTTTCAAAGCAGTCGATCTGGCGCACGGCAAGCACTGGCATGGGCCGGGTTGTAATGGACGTGCCGCCAGCACCGCTGATCGTCAACGGCGTCACGACCCAGTCCCCGCGCATGATGCGGCCTGAACTCGTATAGGTCAGCTGTCCGGGCGCGACGACGGGCAGGCGGTCCACATTGGGAATGAGGCTCGCTGAAACGACGACGCCCGTCGACCCCGTATCCATCACGGCGCGATAGTCCTGCCCGCCGAAGGACAGATGCAGCGTCGGCGGGCGGCGCATGGGCTCGTCCGCCCCCGGCGCATCGAGAAACCGCAGGAACGGTGCGCGGCCCTCATCGGTGTAGCGCGGCTCGGCCATCGCCGTCGTCGCCAGCGCCGTCGTCCCCAGCGCAAGGGCGCCGATCATCGCGCCAAGACCCATTCGTGCCAGGCGCATCAGCGTTCGGCCTTGGGCAGGTAGTGGGCCAGCGCATGCGCCAGTTTCGGCGCGGTCAGGGTTTGCAGCCAGACCTTGCCCGGCCCGGTGAGCTGGGCGAGAAACAGGCCGTCGCCGCCGAACAGGACGTTCTTGACGCCACGGATGGTCGTGAGCTGGAAATTGACGGTATCCTCGAACATGCCGACATGGCCGGGATGAACCTGCAGACCTTCGCCCGCCTTCAGGTCGTAGATGACCGTCTCGCCGCCCAGCTCCACCCAGGCCGTGCAGGTGCCGGAGAGCTTCTGCAAGGTGAAGCCGTCGCCTCCGAAGATTCCCGCTCCGAGCGACTGCTGGAAGCCGATGCCGAGTTCGACGCCGGCTGTCGCGCAAAGGAAGCCGTGGTGGTGGATGAAATAGGAGCGGCCACCGCCCACCTGTACCTCGTGGAGGCTGCCGGGGATCTGCGCGGTGAAGGCGACAAGGCCTGATCCTCCCTCCGCCGTGAACTCTGTCATGAACAGGCCGCCACCCGTCAAAGCTCGCCCCATGGACCCCCAGAAGCCGCTGGAGCCGGCCGTTGCTGTGGTCGTCGTGAGCTTGACCGGGCCCGCGAGCCAGGACAGTTGGTCGGGGCCGGCGATAATTGTCTCGCCGGGCTCGAGATTGACTTGCAGAACGGGAAGCGTGGTGCCTGTGATTGTTGTCTGCATGGCTGGGTCCATCGTCTGGAGATGATGGCACGTTACACAAACCAGCCCTGCGATAAACAGAAATACAACTATATCCCTAATCGCATGCGCCGAGCTTACGCTGGCATGCGCTGACGGCTCTTGGCCTTGATGTCTAGCGGCTTTCCGCCGACCCACACGCCCTCGACGCTGAGGTCTTCCGTGAGATGCACGATATCGGCGCGCCGCCCCGGCACGAGCCGGCCATAGTCCGCCGTTACGCCGAGCGCCATCGCCGGATAGAGCGAGGCCATGCGGAGTGCTTCCTCCAGGGCAACGCCGACGGTATCAGCCATGAAGCGCACGGCGTCGATGAGCACGATATCGGATCCGGCGAGCGTGCCGTCTTCCAGCGTCAGGCGATCGCCGACGCGTGTGACCTCTCGGCCGTTGAGAAGGAAGCTGTTCTGGATGGACCCTGCCGTGGGCATGGCGTCGCTGACGAGAAAGAAGGGCAGGCCGCGCTTGGCCTGCATGGCCGTGCTCATGGTGGCGGGATGGACATGGTGTCCATCGGCGATGAGCCCGCACCACACCTGTTCGCTCGCAAGGGCGGCGCCGACGATGCCGGGATCGCGGCTGCCAAACTGGCTCATGGCGTTGAAGAGGTGGGTGACGCAGCGCGCGCCCGCCTGGAATGCGCCCATCGCCTCCTCATAGGTGGCGTTGCTGTGACCGATCGAGACCGTCACGCCGGCCTTGATGAGGGCCTCGATCTGCTGGTTGGTCACGGCTTCGGGGGCGAGTGTCATCATAACGTTGCGCAGCCCGGTATGGGTCAGGCGCAGCAATTCGCCATCGTTCAGATCGCGGATCAGCGCCGGGTCATGGGCGCCTTTCTTCGCGGGCGCGATGAACGGCCCTTCGATATGGATGCCGAGGCACCCCTCGATGCCCTGCGCGATGGCTTGCCGCGCGGCCGTGATGGCGCCATAGGTGACCTCGGGATGGTCGGTGATGACAGTCGGCAGCAGGGCGGTCGTTCCCATGCGGGCGTGGGCCGCCACGATGTCGCGAATGCCCTCGACGGTCGGCTGGCTGTTGAATAGGACGCCGCCGCCGCCGTTCACTTGCAGATCGATGAAGCCGGCGGAGATGAGACCGTCATCGATACGGACGACCTCGATATTGGCAGGCAGCTCCCGTGCCGGCACGATCGCGCGAATGCGGCCTTCGTCGACAACAAGCGCGTGCTTGCGATGGCGGGTTCGGCCGTCGAAAACGTCAGCGCCCGAAAGGGCAAAACGCGTTGGCACGTCCGTCATGGGTCATGGCTCCGCAATAGTTAACAGACTGTGGATGCGCGATCCCTGCCGAGGCGTCAACAGACCCGTGTGCTTGAACGCGATCATAACAGGAAGCAATGGCGACCGCCTAAGTCTGTTTCGCTGCTTTGCCATCGATCAGCAGCGCCGTGAATTGCGGCCGATGCGATGATTTCTTCATGGCCTATGCCTATGCTGCCGATAGCGGAGGTCTTGCGGCATCACGCGGCACGGCAGCCGTCGCGCCAGATCGAGACGTTGCCTGCCGCGCGTGATAGGACGTTCGCACCAAATGCAAGACAGTATGGAGGCCGGTGTGGCAGTAGTTGAACGCGACAATCAGGGATCCTGCGCGATCCTGCGGCTGAACAGGCCTGAGGTTCTCAACGCCTTGAATGCCGAAGTCCTTCACGCATTGGGCGAGGCCCTCGATGCTGTGGCGAAGGACGAGGCGGTCCGCGCCCTCATCGTCACCGGCGCAGGCCCCAAGGCCTTCTGCGCGGGCGCCGACATCAAGGAATTTCTCGCCCAGTCGCCTATCGCGATGAAGGAGCGCTCGGAGCTCGGCCAGTCGACCTTCGCGAAGCTCGGGCGCCTGCGCATTCCGTCCATCGCGGCGATGAACGGCTTTGCCTTCGGCGGCGGTTTCGAGCTCGCGCTGGCCTGCACCTTCCGCGTGGCGCTCGCCACGGCAAAGATGGGCCTGCCGGAGGTCAAGCTTGGGCTCCTGCCCGGCTTTGGCGGCACGCAGCGCCTGCCACGCCTGATCGGCGAAGCCCGCGCGCTCGAGCTCATCATGAGCGGGCGTTTCATCGATGCCGCGGAGGCGGACAAGTTCGGCCTCATCAACCGGGTCGTCAGCGATGACGTCGTTGCTGCGGCGGTCGCCTTTGCCGGCGAATTCACCGGTTTCAGCCTGTCCTCGCAGAGCCTCGCCCGGGCGGCCGTGGAGCGGGGCGCCTCCGTCGCGCTCGACGAGGGCCTGCGCATCGAAGCCGAATTGTTCGGGCTTGTGGCGTCGACCGATGATGCCGCGGAGGGCTGCGCCGCCTTCGTGGAGAAGCGGGCGGCGGTTTTCAAGGATCGCTAAATCTGTATTGTGCTCGCGCCGGCTCATGCATGAACCGGCGCGGCTCACCCCGTTCGGTCCAGAGGTTGCGAGATGGTGTCGTCTATTCTTGGGCTTGGCAGGTTTTTTAGGCTGGGCAGTTTTTTTAGGCTTGGCAGATGGACTGGGCTTGGCAGATGGACTGGCTTCAGCCGCGCGGCAAGCTTCGGAGCGAGCCTTGCCGTGGCCGTCCTGCTGGCGTCCGGCGCCAAGGCCGATGACGGCTTCAACCTGAATGCCGAAGCGTTCCTCAAGATGTTGAATGCCCAGCCGGCCATGGCCGGAGCGAAGCTCTCCTTCGCCGTGGACAAGACCATGGCGGCGCCCGACGGCTCGTCGCTCGTCTTTTTCGCGGGCGGCGACTGCGTGAAGGGGCAGGGTCACACCACGCGCCGTGGCCTGCTGCTGACCTTCTCGGTGACCGTGCCGGATTCCTGCATGAGCGAGACCGCGAAGGTCGCGCCCTATCTGTATACGATCGTCGCGACGCTGGAGCCGACGCTGGATCCCCACAAGATCGCGCCCTCGATCGACGCGTTGCTCGCTGCTGCAAAGGCGACCCCGGGAAAACTCGCGTTGCGCCAGATCGGCGGGCGGCTCTATGGCGCGGCCTATGACAATGAAGCCGGCCAGACCACCTTCATCCCCTATCCGACGATCAACTGAAGACACGCAACCTGTGGTGCGACGAGCGAACGGGCAGGGCGGTTCCTGACCGTCTGGACGCGTTCGCTCGCGCGTGGCCGGGCGGGCGTCAGCCGGCGTTGCCGCCGCCCGCGAGATTGGCGGGCTTGCCATCGACGGGGATGTCGAGGCCCTGTTTCAGCGTGTTGAGATGAAACTCGCGGATGCGGCCGTTCTCGGGATCGCTGACGAAGGCGCTGTCCCCGACGATCGCCAGGCTCGGCACGGGGGTCGTCGCGCCGTAGGCGCAATCGAAATTGCCGACGGCGTTGAAAGTGGCGACTTCCTTCCACGCGGGTGCAATGTCATAGACTCTGAGCACTCCATCCGGGGTCAGGTTGATGACCCGCTTCGCGTCGGGGCTGACCTCATATTGGCACGTCGCCTGCCCGCCGGGGACGGCGAAGACGTCAGCTTCGGAGAGGGCCGTTGCCTTTGGGTCGATGCGCAGGAAAGCGTCATAGGGCGATTTCAGGCCGTAGTTGGCCACCATATATTGCCCGTCGGCCACCGCCTTGATCGTGCTGGAGCGGCGCCCGTCGGGATAGGCGATCTTGCGCGAGCCCCAGGTGCCGTCCGCCGCCTTGGCGATCACGAGGAGCCCGCCGTCGCCGCGCTCGTCTCCGGCGATCGTCTGGTTGCATCCGAAGACATGGGTGTTGGCGAGCGAGGCGTGCCCATGGAACTCCTTGCAGGACTTCGTCGGGTCGCTCGTGTCGTTGAAGGAGGCGATACGCGCCCAGTTCTTCGAGCGGTCGAGGATTTCGTAGCCGTCCGGGCGTGAGGAGACCTTCTGGTTGTCGCCCTTGGCATAGGCCGGTTTCGTCACCGAGATGATCCATTGCTCCTGGCCGAGCGGGATCGCGATGCCATGCTGGGGCGCCGGACCCTTCCATTCCGTGACCTCGGGCTTGGCCGCGCCGAGGCCTTCGAGCGGCATCACATAGGCCTTGGCATTGCTCTTGGCCTCCCACGGACGGAGGCCATCATAGAATATGGCGAGCCAGCCGTTTTCGGAGACCACATGGGCGGGGCGATCACCCTTGAATGTCAGATCGAGCAGCTTGACTTCACCCTTGTCCACATCTTCGTGGTCGCCGTGCGATTCGAAGGTGAGGCCGTTGTCGAGGATGCGGACCGTGCCCGCGTCGTCACCGGTCTTGATGACCACATGGCGCCTGTCTTCGGCGGTGGCGAAGACAGGATTGGCCTTCGGCATTTCGAAACTGTGGGTGATCTCGCCGCTGTCGAGATCGAGCACGCGGACAACAGGCTTCTCGTGGTCGGCGAAGACCAGCCGTCCCCGTTTGACGGCATGGTCATGCGCCAGGGTCACCCCGGGCACCGCGCAAGTGACGGCAACGGCAAGTGCGGTGGACGCCAGAAGGGCGGAAAGATCATGTCGGATCACGATTGTCTCCTGAAACGGAATATCTCGATTGCGCGCATCAATTGTAACGATATAACATACCTGTCAATGTCCGATGTCCTCGGGTCGCCATTGCGATGGGCGGACCTGAAGGGGCACTCAGCCGGGAATCCGCTGCCGGTGTTGACCCACGGAAAGCGCCCCGCTATGAAATGTAATGATATAACATTTCATTCATTTAAGATCCGTTCAAACCCAAAATATCCAAGCCAAAATATCCAAGCCAAAAGATCCCGCCATGACAGCTCCTGCCCAGAACGATCAGCGCCTGCCCGTCACCGTGTTGTCCGGCTTCCTCGGCGCGGGCAAGACCACCCTTCTCAACCACGTCCTCAACAACCGCGAGGGGCGGAAAGTCGCGGTCATCGTCAATGACATGTCGGAGGTGAATATCGACGCCGATCTCGTCCGCGACGGCGGCTCCGGTCTGTCCCGCACCGACGAGAAGCTGGTGGAGATGACCAACGGCTGCATCTGCTGCACGCTGCGCGACGATCTTCTCGCGGAGGTGCGGCGTCTGAGCGAGACGGGCCGTTTCGACTACCTCCTCATCGAGGGCACCGGGATTGCGGAACCCCTGCCGGTGGCAAGCACCTTCTCGTTCCGGGATGAAGACGGGCAGAGCCTGTCGGACGTGGCGCGGCTCGATACGATGGTCACCGTGGTGGACGCCGCCCATCTCCTGAAGGACTACGGCTCCAATGCCTTTCTGCGTGATCGGGGCGAGACGGCCGGCGAAGGGGACGATCGGACCCTGGTCGACCTCCTCGTCGAGCAGATCGAATTCGCCGATGTCGTCGTGATCAACAAGAAGTCCGAGGTGTCGCGTGACCAGTTGGCTCTGGTGCGCAAGGTCGTCGCGGCGCTGAATGCCGACGCGCGGATCATCGAGAGCGATTTCGGCCGGGTGCCGCTGGAGGCGGTTTTGAACACGGGGCTGTTCGATGAGGAGAAGGCGCAGCAACATCCCTTGTGGTACAAGGAATTGTACGGCTTCGCAGATCATGTTCCGGAAACGGAGGAATATGGCATCCAGAGTTTTGCCTATCGCGCCCGCCGGCCGTTCGACCCGGCGAAGTTCAACGCCTTCATCAATCGCACCTGGCCGGGCCTGATCCGCGCCAAGGGCCATTTCTGGCTTGCGACGCGACCGCAATGGGTCGGCGATTTCTCCCTGGCGGGGGCGATCGCCCGGGTCACCGGAATGGGCCACTGGTGGGCCGCGATCCCGAAGGCGCACTGGCCGGATCACCCGGATTGGCAGAAGCTGCTCGCGCGGCACTGGAGCCCCGTCTGGGGTGATCGCCGTCAGGAGCTCGTTTTCATCGGCACCGGCATGGACGAGGCCGCCATTCGCGCCGCCCTCGACGACTGCCTCGTGGGGCCTGCCAACCCCATTCGCTTCGATCCTGCTGCCTTCCGGACACTGCGCGATCCCTTTCCGTTCTGGGGGCAGGCCGACGTCGCATGAGCCTCTTCGTTGGAACCACGGCTTGACCTGAGGCACGTCCATGGTCGAGTGATGGGACAACGATGGCCGTGAGCATCCTCATGCCGCCGGTCACCTCAGCAAGGGAGTGCAGCATGAAGATCGCGTTCTTGGGGCTCGGCGTGATGGGTTCGCCCATGGCGCGCCATCTGGCGGCGAAAGGTCACGAGGTCACCGTCTACAACCGCACCGCGGCGAAGGCCGAGGCCTGGGTGGCCGCCAACGGCGGCCGATTCGGCAGGACACCGGCGGAAGCTGCCGCCGGCCAGGACATCGTCATGAGCTGCGTGGGTAACGATGATGACCTGCGCGCCATCATTCTCGGCGCGGAGGGGGCCTTCACGGCCATGAAGGCGGGCGCGATCCTCGTCGATCACACCACCGCCTCCGCCGACGTGGCGCGCGAGATTGCGGCCAAGGCTGGGGAAAAAGGAATCGGCTTCATCGATGCGCCGGTCTCCGGCGGACAGGCCGGTGCCGAGAACGGCGTGCTCACCGTCATGTGCGGCGGCGATGCCGAGACTTACGCGCGGGCCGAACCGGCGATCCTTTGTTTTGCCCGCGCGTCGCGCCTGATGGGCCCGGCGGGGTCGGGGCAATTGACGAAGATGGTCAACCAGATCTGCATCGCCGGGCTCGTCCAGGCCCTGTCCGAGGGCGTTCATTTCGCCCAGAGCGCCGGCCTCGACGTCGAGGCGGTGCTGGATGTCATCTCCAAGGGTGCCGCCGGCTCGTGGCAGATGGAAAACCGCGGCAAGACCATGAACCAGGGGAAGTTCGACTTCGGCTTCGCCGTCGACTGGATGCGCAAGGACCTCTCCATCTGCCTGTCCGAAGCGCGGCGCAACGGTGCGACGCTGCCCGTCACCGCGCTCGTCGACCAGTTCTACGGCGAGGTGCAGAAGAACGGCGGCCGGCGCTGGGATACCTCGAGCCTCATCACCCGCCTGAAGAAGGCCGAGTGAGAAGCGGGGACAAGGTACGCGCGGCAACGACCTCGCAGTCTCCGTGTCGTCCCCGGCGGGCTGCGAAGCGGCCCGGGAAGGGGACCCACGACCACCGGCATTGCAAGATCGCAGATCGACGGTGTGCATGGATCCTCTTCCCGGCGCTGCGCGCCGCCGAGGATGACATCTGGTTTTCGGCCTGTCGTCTCAGGCCCGTTTGCCCGAACGCGCGGTGAATCGGTAGCGTTCCCTCTCCCGTTCGGGAGAGGGGCAGGGTGAGGGCCGTCGGCGGTCTTGGCTTCCGAACCCGCACTTTCGGATCGCTTTGGAATGCCCGCGACCCGACGGCGGGGCGAATGCAGGCGATCAGCGCGACCGCCCCCGCGCATCGACCGGCATCGTGACGTCCGGCGCGCCCGGCCGCGTCATCAGGATCTCGTCGTGGAGGTTTACGACCACACAGACGTGGTTCGGGATGATGCGGACCGTCTCGCCGATCTCCGGGCGCCGCGCGCAGGCGGAGAGGTCGACGATGCCGTGCTCCTCGTTGAGCTTCACGATGACCGCCTCCGGATAGTCCGGCATGAGGCCATAGCCCCGTGCCGGCCCGCCTGGCGTCAGGTCGCTCGACAGGGATTTGGAACCGGCATCGATGATGGCCCGGTCCGCCGTCGGCCGGCTGACCACGGTCGCCTCGATGTGCAGCGCGCAGTCATCGAGGCTGGCCGCCCCCTGGTCCACGGTGTTGCGGTCGTTGTAGATGTAGGTGCCGACCCTGAGTTCCGTCACGCCGGGCACTTCATGGGCGTGGAAGGCACGCGGCGTGCCGCCCGCCGAGATTTCAGGCATGGCGATGCCTTCAGCCGCGAACAGCGCCTTGGCCTCGGCTATGAAGGCCGCGGCCTCCGGGCCGAGCGGATAGGTCATGAGCCCGCCGAAGGTGAGGCCGGACGCCGCGCCCATGCGGTGTGCCAGGGCGAGCGCATCGGCGGGTGATGCCACCCCGGCGCGCCGCCCCCCGCTCTCGAATTCGACGAGGACCCGGATGGTGGCGCCCGCGGCCCGTGCGGCCTCGGCGGCGGTGTCGACGGCGAGCGGGCTGTCGGCAACGACCGCGAGCGTTGCCCTGCGGGCGAGCCCCGCGAGCCGCGCGGCCTTGACCGGGCCGATCAACGGATAGGAGATCAGGATATCGGTGATGCCGGCGTCGATCATGATCTCGGCTTCACCGAGCTTCTGGCAGGTGATGCCGACCGCGCCGAGATCCAACTGCCATTTGGCGAGCCCCGGCATCTTGTGGGTTTTGATGTGCGGCCGAAGCTTCAGCCCGTGGCTGTCGCAATAGGCCTGCATGCGTTTCAGATTGGCCTCCACGATGGCAAGATCGACGACAGGCATGGGCGTGTCATCGGCGCGGGGCTGAAAAATCATGAGGCCATCTCCTTGTGCAGCGGGAAACGTGACGGCGCGCACGGTCAAACGCGGCGCACCGTCCTCTGCAGCCGGAATGCTACAGCCACCGGGATATGCACGCCACACTGCTTTGCGGCTTGATCTCGGCTGCCCAACCTGCAAGTTGTTCGGGACGAGTGGAGTGCGATCCTTCCATGTGGCTTGCCAGCATCATGTCAACATCCCGCCGCGTGGGTGCCGTCCCGGCCATGGTGGGCCGGGCCGCGATGAGGACGCCCCTTCGGTCGCGCCCGGTCACCGCGCTGCGAGGACTATGCGTGGCGGCCGGCCTTGCCGTTGCGGTGACGGGCTGCGGGACCCCGCGCGGCGTGCTCGCGCCGGTGGCGGAAACGGCGCCGGGTGCCTCGAAGGTGTCGATGATCGTCGCCACGACGCGTCAGGTTGCGAAAGACCCCGGCACGATGTTCACCGGTGAACGTGGCATGACCCCCTCCTTTGCCGCAATCACGGTGTCGATCCCGCCGGAGAGCGCGCGCAAGGTCGGTGAGGTGCAGTGGCCCCGCCGGCTTCCGGGCAACCCCGCGACTGATTTCGTCACGCTCAGCACGGATTCTCTGGATCGGGCGCAAGCGATTGCGTGGTTCAACCGTTCGGTGAAGAGGACGCCTAAGCGGCGCGTTCTTGTTTTCATCCACGGTTTCAACAATCGCTTCGAGGATGCGGTCTATCGCTTCGCGCAGATCATTCATGATTCCAACATGGATGTGACGCCGGTGCTGTTCACCTGGCCGTCGCGCGGTAGCGTTCTCGCCTACGGTTATGATCGCGAGAGCAGCAACTATTCGCGCAACGCGCTCGAGAACCTGCTGCAGTGGATGTCGCGCGACCCATCCGTTGGCGAGATCTCCATCCTCGCCCATTCCATGGGCAACTGGGTGACTTTGGAAGCGTTGCGGCAAATGGCCATCCGCAATGGACGCGTTTCGCCGAAGATCCGCAACGTCATGCTGGCGGCGCCGGATGTCGATGTGGACGTGTTCCGCACCCAGATGGCGGATATGGGCAAGGATCGCCCGAATTTCACGCTGTTCGTGTCGCAGGACGACCGGGCGCTGGCCGTCTCGCGGCGCGTCTGGGGGAATGTCGGTCGCCTGGGCGCGGTCAACCCCGAAGTTGACCCCTACAAGCAGGAATTCATCGATTACAAGTTCACGGTGCTCGATCTCACGAAGCTGCGCGGCGGCGACAGTCTCAACCACGGGAAATTCGCCGAGAGCCCGGAGGTGGTGCAGCTCATCGGGCAACGCCTCGCGTCCGGCCAGACGATTACGGATTCCCACGTGGGTCTCGGCGACCGCATCATCAGCGTGACGGCCGGCGCCGCGGCGACGGTCGGGACGGCGGCAGGTCTCGTCATTTCTGCGCCTGCCGCGGTTCTTGATCCCAATACCCGCGACAACTACGGCAACCACATGCAAACGCTCGGCAACAGCATAGCGGATACGACGACGTCGACCGGCGAGCTTCTCACCAAGACGCCGGATGAAGC
This sequence comes from Chelatococcus asaccharovorans, assembly GCF_003201475.1. GTDB lineage: Bacteria > Pseudomonadota > Alphaproteobacteria > Rhizobiales > Beijerinckiaceae > Chelatococcus > Chelatococcus asaccharovorans. The sequence continues at coordinate 148,465 of NZ_QJJK01000015.1, forward strand.
CCTGCGCAACAACCGTTAGGTCGGCTTGGCGGCGTGACCCGGCGCTCGCCGGGATCGTGGCCGGGCCTTGAGACTTTGCCCATCGTGCTGTAATGCTTCGCCACCAGGCCGGGCCCCTCTGGCAGTTCTCAACGAACTGCGATGTCGGACTGGACATCGAACGGAGTGGCCTGAGACATTTGTGATCAGCTCAAGCGATGCATCAGCAGCGGGGCGCTGCGATTTCCCTCCCGCCCCGCTTCGCGCTTCGCCGGCTGCGAGCAGGTGTCATCGGTTGATCGGCCACTCTTTCCCATGAGGCGAAAGAGGACAACCATTGATGAGTGAGTTCTTTTCGGGCGAAGCTCTCACCGCCCTGCTTCAGGTCATCATGATCGACCTGGTGCTGGCTGGTGACAATGCCATCGTGATCGGCCTGGCGGCTGCCGGCCTCCCCAAGGATCAGCGCGCGAAGGCCATCCTGATCGGCATCATCGCCGCGACCGTGCTGCGTATCATCTTCGCGGGCCTGACAACCCAGCTCCTGCAGATCGTGGGCCTCTTGCTGGCGGGCGGCATCCTGCTGCTCTGGGTCTGCTGGAAGATGTGGCGTGAGCTGCGTACCCCGCACGCGGAAGAGGAAGCGGCTGTGGAGGCGCTTGCGGATGCCGATCTCAACGCCGACGGCACGATTGCCGGGGGCGCGCCGCGCAAGACCTTTGCCCAGGCTGCCTGGCAGATCGTCATCGCCGACGTCTCCATGTCGCTCGACAACGTGCTCGCGGTGGCCGGCGCCGCGCGCGAGCATCCGGGCGTTCTCGTCTTCGGCCTGGCGCTGTCGATCGCCCTCATGGGGATCGCCGCCAGCTTCATCGCCAATCTCCTGCAGCGCTTCCGCTGGATCGCCTATGTCGGTCTCGCCGTCATTCTCTATGTGGCGCTCGAGATGATCTATCGCGGTGCGGTCGAGGTGTGGCCGCTCGTGAATGGGGCGACAGGCTAGCGAGAAACGACATTCGAGAATTGCCCAACCGATATCATCGTCATCACCGGGCTTGTCCCGGTGATCCCGATCGGAAAGGCGCTTCGATGCACAGGGATGGCCGGGACAAGCCCGGCCATGACAGCTGAAAGCGCTGAATGTCGATCCATCCCAGGAATTTGCTCGTTTATTGTGGCGCGGAGCCAATCCGCAAAAGACGCACTTGCTCTAGCTGTCGAAGCTATGAAGGTTGTTCATCCGGGGCCGGGATGTGAGGTTGGGGTTGCGAAGCCAACCAACCCTGACCGGAGCGCCCGGATGAACATGCATGAGAATGCGCGGATGACCGTTCACGGTCGAGTCCTTCTGGTGAATCGGATCGTGGCAGGGGGCTGGCGCGTCGCGGATGCTGCGCGAGCGGCCGGGATTTCCGAGCGCACGGCCTACAAGTGGCTTGCGCGGTTCCGGGCGGGCGGCGAGCGGATGCTGCACGACAGGAGCTCGGCGCCCGGCCGGATGCCGCATGCGACACCGGTCGCGA
>NZ_QJJK01000016.1:0-109656 GCF_003201475.1 Chelatococcus asaccharovorans
ACGGCCTCGATCGTCGCGACCGGTGTCGCATGCGGCATCCGGCCGGGCGCCGAGCTCCTGTCGTGCAGCATCCGCTCGCCGCCCGCCCGGAACCGGGCCAGCCACTTGTAGGCCGTGCGCTCGGAAATCCCGGCCGCTCGCGCAGCATCCGCGACGCGCCAGCCCCCTGCCACGATCCGATTCACCAGAAGGACTCGACCGTGAACGGTCATCCGCGCATTCTCATGCATGTTCATCCGGGCGCTCCGGTCAGGGTTGGTTGGCTTCGCAACCCCAACCTCACATCCCGGCCCCGGATGAACAACCTTCATAGCTTCGACATCTAGCAGCCAATTTGCGCGTCTATTCTCGAGCGGCGGAAGTCTGAAAAAGACGGATTTACTCTTGTCGCTGCCCATTGCGGCGGCCAGCTCGCGACGGAGCCCCGAGGCGGTCATGGTCTCATCCCGCGACTTGGTGCAGGGCTCGGCGTACGATCCGCGCATTGTCCGAGAGGCCGAGGTCCTCGAAGGCACGGGCCTCGTAGTTGAGCAGGTTGACCAGTTGAACCCGCGATCGCTCGAGCTGTCCGAGCGACAGGAGCACATGCCTTGCTCTAGTGTCGAGCTGCAGCTCGATCCCGCGATCAGCAACGGCATGTCCCGTCGGCAGGGAGACAGGGGATTTTGCAGGGTCGGTCGGCATCGGCTGGTCCCGCCTGGTTAGGGCTTCAGGACGGCTCGCCTTCGAGGCGGCCGGCGCTGAGGCAGCGGTAGATGTCGGTAGTGTCGTGAAACTTCGATATAATTGTAATCCTATCTGCCCCGCGCTCCTAGTGGTTCTGCTCCGACATTTGGATCCGCCTGATACGGGCCTTGGAGCAAATGTCGGAGTCAAGAGAACCACTAGCAAGTTAATGGTTTTAGTGGAGTTTTTGAATTTGACATTTGATCTGGAGCCTCATGTGAGGCGGGATTCAAATGTCAAATTCGCTCCACTAGAACATTTCCGGTGAACTCCGGTTCACTGGAAATGCTCCAGGTCTTTGTTTCTACGCATTGTCTTCACACGAGCCGGTGTCCACTTCGTTCGAAAATGCCCGATAAAGCGCCCCGGCTTCGATTGAATCAGCCGATTCCGCTCAAGCCCTTGAACTGGCTCGTCTATTTTAGATCTGGCCCATCCGCAGAAGACGGGCTTGCTCTCAACGTCAGCTATCGAGCGCCATGAGCGGCCGGCGGTCGCGGATGACGATGCGGCGGGCGCTCGGCATGGCGATCAGCCTCTGCTCTTCAAGGAGCGTCATCGTGCGCGAGACGGTCTCGATCGTGAGCCCGAGAAAATCGGCAATATCCTGGCGCGACATGGGAAGTTCGATGGCCCCGTTGGTGACGGACCGCTCGCCCATCGAGACGAGGAAGGACGCTACCCGCTCGATGGCACTCTTGCGGCCGAGCAGCGCGAAATGGGCCTGCGCGCGTTCGAGCTCACAGGCGGTTATCCGCCAGAGATCGCCCATGAGCGCGGGCTCGTTCGTCAGGCGGAGCGTGAGACGATCCCGGCGCAGGACGAGGATCTGGCTTGTCACGATCGCCTCGGCGGAAAAGCGATAGTCGCCGGTCGCCTCCAGTCCGAAGATTTCGCCGGCGAGATAGAAGGCGTTGACCTGACGGCGTCCATCCTCGAGCAACTGGAAGGTGCGGACCGCGCCTGAAACGACCTTGAAAACGCGATCAGCGGGATCGCCTTCGGAATAGATCGATCGGTTGCGGGCACAGGTCTGGCGTGTTGCAGTCGACCAAAGATCGGAAGGCTCGGTCACCGGCTGACCGGAATGGTAGCTCAGGGGCGTTGGGGCGGTCGGGGAAATAGTCGCTTGAGCCAACATCTGCGGGATCCTCGTCGCTGTCGCATGGTGTAGGGTTATTGCTATCGGTATTGGCCAGACTGCGACATTCGGTTTGGTCCTTAGGGGAATATACGTTATGGGCTCGCCCTTAAGGGATATTACGGATCTGCCGCGGCATATCCATCTTCGGCGGCCTATGGCGCGATACCTGCTCGCGGTGGCGCTGGTCGTGGCCGCATTCCTTTTGCGCCTGCTGTTGCAGTCCCTTGTCACCCAACCGCCGAATTTCCTGTTCTTCGTGCCGCCCGTCGTCATCGCGGCGGGGCTGGCTGGCTTCGGCCCCGGCCTTGTTGCCGCTATTCTCGGGCTCCTCGCGGGTTTCGTCTTTATCGACCGTACGCAATGGTTTGCCTCCGGGCTCGCATACACGGCCATCTCGCTCCTTCTGGTCTGGTTTGGCGAGCGTCTCTACCGCACCCAGGCCAGCGCCGAGGCAACGACGCAGGACCTCGCCGCGAGGGAGGCGCATTTGCGGTCGATCCTGGAGACGGTGCCCGATGCGATGATCGTCATCGACGAGCGCGGCGTCATACAGTCCTTCGCCTCGGCGGCGGAGCGGCTCTTCGGCTACAGCAAGGAAGAGACGATCGGCAGGAACATCGCGATGCTGATGCCGACGCCTTACCGGGAGAGCCACGACGGCTATCTCGCACGCTATCGCGATACGGGCGAGAAACGCATCATCGGCATCGGCCGCGTCGTTGTCGGCGAGCGCAAGGACGGCTCCACCTTTCCGATGGAGCTCAACGTCGGCGAGATGCGGAGCGGCGATCAACGGTTCTTCACCGGCTTCATCCGCGATCTGACGGAGCGCCAGCAGACCGAGGCGCGGCTCCAGGAATTGCAGGCCGAACTCGTGCATGTCGCGCGCCTGATGGCGCTCGGCGAGATGGCCTCGAGCCTGGCCCACGAGCTCAATCAGCCGCTCACGGCGATCGCCAATTACCTCAAGGGCTGTCGACGGCTCCTGGAGAGCGACAGCCCGCCGCCGAAGGCGACCTTTTCCGATGCGCTCGGGAGGGCGGCGGAACAGGCGCTGAGAGCGGGCCAGATCATTCATCGCCTCAGGGAATTCGTCGCCCGTGGCGAAAGCGATCAATCGATCGAAAGTATTTCGAAGACTGTGGAAGAAGCAGGCGCACTGGCGCTCGTCGGCGCGAAGGAACGGGCCGTCAAGACCCAATTTCGCTTCGACCCCCGGGCAGACCTTGTGCTCGCCGACAAGATCCAGGTGCAGCAGGTTCTCATCAATCTGATGCGTAATGCGCTCGAAGCAATGGAGGGCTGTGCGCGGCGCGAGCTCACGGTCTCATCTGTGGCACGTCAGGACGAATTCGTCGAAATACGTGTTGCGGACACGGGCACTGGCCTGGACGATGAAATCGCGCAGCGCTTGTTCCAGCCCTTTGTAACATCGAAGCCCCATGGTATGGGCGTTGGATTATCCATTTGTCGCACCATCGTGGAAGCTCACGGTGGCCGCATCTGGGTTGAGCCGAATAGCGGTGATGGTACGATATTCGCGTTTACCTTGCCGCGTGTCGATGGGGAGGCTCGCGTTGAGTGACATAGGCCAGGTTCACATCATCGACGACGACGACGCCGTACGCGATTCACTCGTGTTTCTTCTGGCCTCGGCATCGATCGATGCCGTTGCGCATTCAACCGCCGAAGCGTTCCTCGAGGTTCTTCCGGAACTTGCACTCGGCTGCATCGTCACGGACGTGCGCATGCCCGGCATGAGCGGCATCGATCTCCTGCAGCGGCTGCAGAGGGCGGACAAACATCTGCCGGTGATCGTGATGACGGGGCATGGCGACATTCCGATGGCGGTCGAAGCGCTCAAGACCGGGGCTTTCGACTTCATCGAGAAGCCGTTTTCGGACGACCAGATGATTGCCGTCGTGCGTTCGGCGCTCGAGTATCGAACCCGGGCGAAGCGCCAGGATAGCGACCGGGCTGGTATCCTGGCCCGCGTGGAAAGCCTGACGCAACGCGAGAGAGACGTCTTCGAGGGGCTGGTTGCCGGCCATCCCAACAAGACGATTGCCTATGATCTCGGCATCAGCCCGCGGACGGTGGAGATCTATCGGGCGAATGTGATGGTCAAGCTCAACGCCGCGAGCCTGTCGGACGTCGTGCGCATGGCTTTCATCGTCCAGAAGGACGGCGACGGGGACTGACCGTCGCCGCGGCTCACGTGCCCAGCGCATGGAGCGTGGTGAGCAAGGCGTCGATATCGATCGGCTTGTCGAAGAAGGCGAGCGCCTTGAGTTTCTCGGCTTGAGCACGGGCATCGCGATTCGCGCGGCCGGAGACGACGATCGCCGGAATGGCGATCTTCTCGGCATGCATGCGCGCCAGCGTTTCGAGGCCGCTTGCGCCCGGCAGGTTGACGTCGAGGATCACGCAGCGGCTGCCGCCGAGATTCTTATACGTCAGAAGGGCCTCGCCACTGGCGAAAACCTCGACCGCATAGCCATAGATCTCCAGTACCATGCGCAGGGAGTCCCGGACGGCCGTATCATCTTCGACGATTAGAATGGGCGACTTCACGGCCGTGATCTCAGTTGAAGGGTGGCGAGCATCATGCGCTGGCCAGTGCCCCGGTTCTCTGATGCAAATCAAGTGCCGATGCGGCAGTGCGATCCCGGGCGCGAGCCCTCGGTCGCAGGCGAGCCGTCCGCCTGCGGCTGATATCAGGAGGCGCTCAGGAGCGCCTTGCGAAAGCGCAGTGCGGCCGCCGCGAAGAAGACACCGCCGATGGCGACGAGCGCCAGCATCTGCGGCCAGATCAGCCCGGCGCCGGCCCCGCGGTAGAGGATCGCCTGTGAGAGCGCCACGAAATGGGTGGACGGGGAGAGCTGCATCACGTTCTGCAGCCAGACGGGCATGCTCTCCATCGGGGTCGTCGAGCCGGACAGAAGATTCATGATGATCAGCGACGGCATGACGATCAGGCCGAACTGGCCCATGGAGGTCGACACGGTGGCGATCAGGATGCCGAGCGCCGTCACGGAGAAGAGATAGAGCACGGTCGCCCCGACGAACAGCGGGACGGAGCCGGCGATGGGCACGCCGAGAAGCCACTCGACCACCACGAGAAGCGAGAAGGTTGAGGCAACCACGATGACGAGGCCGTTCGCCCAGACCTTGGCGAGCATGATCTCGATCGGCGTGACCGGCATCACGAGGAGATGCTCGATGGTGCCGTGCTCGCGCTCGCGGATGAGGGCGGCGCCCGCGAGGATGACGGCGAGCATGGTGATATTGTTGATCACCTGCATGACGGCCGTGAACCAGTCGGACTTCAGGTTGGGATTGAAGTTCACGCGCACGGTCACATCGATCGGGGAGGACTGCGTCGCGCCCGGGAGGGCGGCAGAAACCTCCGCGAGGATGATGCTCTGGATATAGGAGGCGCCATTGCCCGCCTGGGACATGGCGGTCGCGTCGATGTCGAGGCCGATCGTCGGGTGTCGGCCCGCGAGGACATCGTGCTCGAATTTCGGCGGTATCTCGACCACGAAGACGACCCGTCCCCGATCCATGGCCGGGTCGATCGCGTCGGCATCGATCAGTACCGGCTCCTTGAAGAAAGGTTTCAGGAGCGCGTCGCGGAGCCGCGCCGAGAGCATCGAGCGGTCTTCGTCGACCACGGCGACCGCGGCATTCTCGACCTCGAACTTCGCCCCGTTTGCCACCGTATAGACGGCGACGGTGAAGGTGTAGACGATGAGCGCGACGAGGACCGGATCGGCCTTGAGGCTGCGCAGCTCCTTGACGCCGAGGCGGAAGATCCTCGCCATGCGGGCGGCCAGATGGAGGGCCAGCCGGGGGGCCATGCGGAGGGCCATGTCACGCTCCTCGCTTGCGCAGGGCAACGACGGCCGCCGCGATGAAGCCGAGGGCGAACAGGCCAAGCACGACCATGTTGGGCCACAGATCGGCGAAGCCCAGCCCCTTGGCGAAGACCCCGACGCTGATCGGCTGGTACCAGGCCGCGGGAAACGCGAGCCCCATGAGGCGCGCGCCGCCCGAGAGCGAGGAGACCGGCACGAGGAGGCCGGAGAAGTTGACCGCCGGGATGATGGCGATGATGGCGGTCGCGAAGATGGCGGCGACCTGGCTCTGCACGAAGCTCGACACGAAGAGGCCGAAGCCGGTGGTGGCGAGGACATAGACGAGGGAACCCACGGCGAGCGCCGGCAGCGAGCCCTTGAGCGGCACCCAGAAGAGAAAGGAGGCGATCAGGACAAGGGTGATGAAGCTCACGAAGGCTATCGCCACATAGGGCAATTGCTTGCCGAGAAGAAACTCGACCTTCGTCACCGGTGTCGCGCGAAAATTGACGATCGAGCCCGTCTCCTTCTCCTTGACGATGCCGAGCGCGGTCATGATCGCGGGAATGAGCACGAGCATCAGCACGATCACGCTCGGCACGATGGCGTTCGCGCTCTTGAAGGCCTGATTGTACCGGAAGCGTGGCGCGATGCTGATCGGGTAAAGCGGTGAAGCCTTGCCGCTGCGGCGCATCTCCTCGTCAGCGAGATAGCTTTGAGCAAGCCCCAGGACGTAGCCGCGCGTCGTCTCTGCCCGGAATGGCATGGCGCCGTCGAGGAAAACGCCGACCTGGGGCTTGAGGCCGCGCATCAGATCCTTGCCGAAATCGGGCGGCACCTCGATGGCGAGCTTCAATTCCCCGCTTTTGAGCCGCGCCTCGAGCTCGGAGGCCGACGTGATCGCCGGGTGCTCCTCGAAATAGCGCGAGCCCTGGAAGCTCTCGACGAGCTGGCGGCTTTCGGCCGATCGGTCCTGATCGAGGACGGCGAAGGGCAACTGCTCCACATCGAAGGAAATGCCATAGCCGAAGGTGATGAGGAGGAGGGCCGGGCCGAGCAGCGCGAAGGCGAGCCGCGCCGGATCGCGCAGGATCTCGAGCCGCTCACGCCAGGCATAGGCCAGGAGACGGCGCGGATCGAAGCGCCGCGTGTGGCGCGCCACGGGGCGCGCCGCTGCGAAAGCGGAGGCATCGCTCTCGCCCCGTGCCCCCGCTGCCTCCAGCACGGTGATGAAGACCTCTTCCAGGCTCTCGCCGCCGTGGGCCGCCTTGAGTGCGGCAGGCGTGCCGACCGCCAGCACCTTTCCCTCGTGCATGAGCGAGATGCGGTCGCAGCGTTCGGCCTCGTTCATGAAATGGGTCGAGAGAAAGATGGTGACCCCGTCCTCGCGCGATAAGGCGATGAGGAAGCGCCAGAAATCGTCGCGAGCGACCGGGTCGACGCCGGATGTCGGCTCGTCGAGGATGAGCATCTCCGGGTGGTGGATGACGGCGGCGGCGAGCTGCAGCCGCTGACGCATGCCGAGCGGCAGGCTTTCGGGCCGGCTGTCGGCGACCGCGGCGAGGTCGAAGCGCGTGAGCATCTCGCCGACACGCGGCGTGACTTCCGCCCGCTTCAGCCCGAAGAGCTCGGCATGCAGCACGAGATTCTGGCGAACCGTGAGCTCGCTGTAGAGCGAAAAGGCCTGTGACATATAGCCGACCCGGCGGCGGGTCTCCATGTCGCGGGCGTCGAGCGGCTTGTCGAACAGCCGCGCGGTGCCCTCGCTCGCCGGCAGGAGGCCGGTGAGCATCTTCATGGTTGTCGATTTGCCGCTGCCGTTCGAGCCCAGAAACCCGAAGATCTCGCCCTTCTCGATGCGGAAGCTCACGTGATCGACCGCCGTGAAGGCGCCGAAGCGTCGCGTCAGCCCATCGGCCTCGATGGCCGGCGGGCCGTCATGCACGACCCGCGCGGGGGTGACCAGCGGGGCGCCTGTGCCGCGCGCGTCCTGCGGCAGGAGAGCGACGAAGGCGCGCTCGAGGCTTTCTTCTCCCGTGCGCGCCTCGAGGGCGGCCGGGGTGCCGGTCGCGACGACCTGCCCGCCATGCAGCGCGGCGAGCCAGTCGAAGCGTTCAGCCTCCTCCATATAGGCGGTGGCGACGAGGACGCTCATGCCGGCGCGGCGGGCGCGCAGATCTGCGATCAGCTCCCAGAACTGTCGGCGCGAGAGTGGGTCGATGCCGGTCGTCGGCTCGTCCAGGATGAGGAAATCGGGGTCGTGGATGAGTGCGGCGCAGATTCCGAGTTTCTGCTTCATCCCGCCGGAGAGCTTGCCGGCCGGGCGATCGCGGAAGGGGGCGAGCCCCGTTGCGAGGAGGAGTTCATCGATCCGCGCGGCGCGCTCGGCCCTGGGCTCGCCGAAGAGCCTGCCGAAGAAATCGAGATTTTCCGCGACGCTGAGCGTCGGATAGAGATTGCGGCCGAGCCCCTGCGGCATATAGGCGATGCGGCTCGCTGCAGAACGGCGCTCCGTCGCCCTCGCCATGTCGCGATCGAGTACATGAACCGCGCCCTGCTGGATCCGTGTCACGCCGGCGGCAAGGCCAAGGAGCGTCGACTTCCCCACCCCATCCGGACCGATCAAGCCAGCCAAAACGCCCGCCGGCACGGCAAGGTCGACGCCGTCAAGCGCCACCGTTCGACCATAGCGATGGGACACGCTCGCGAAATGGACGACCGCGCTCATTGCGGCAGCTTCACGGCGAGGTCCGCGGGCCAGGTCGCTGTGGGGCTCAGGCGCACATAGGCGACGCCGCGTACGCCGGTCTTCACGCGGCTCTCATACTGCTTCAGCAGGCTCGGCCCGATGCGGAGTTTGACGCGGAACATCAGCTTCTCGCGCTCGTCCGCCGTCTCGACCGTCTTCGGCGTGAACTGCGCCTCCGAAGCGACGAAATTGACGGTGGCCGGTATGACATAGTCCGGTGCGGGATCGAGCACGATCCGCGCCTCGTCGCCGAGGGCGAGCCGGCCTGCCGCCCGTGCCGGCAGGAAGACCGTCATATAGACATCCGAAAGATCGAGCAGGGTGGCGATGGGAGCGCCGGCCGCGACCACTTCGCCGGACTGCACCAGCTTGTATTCGACCCGGCCGCGGCGCGGAGCCGTGAGGACGGCGTCGTCGAGCAGGGAGCGTATCCGGGCGACGTCGGCGCGGGCGGCGTCGGCCGCCGCCTCGGCCTGGTCGAGCGACGCCACGGCGGCGCGGCGGGCAGCGTCCATGGCATTCATCTGGCTTCGTCGCTGATCCACCTGCTGCACGGTGCCGTAACCGCGCTGGCTGAGGGTCAAGGCGCGCTCATATTCCTGGCGGGCGAGAACGAGTTCGCTCTCACGCTGGGCGATGGCGGCCTCCGCCTCGGCGGCGCTCTTCTCGGCCCGCCGCACCTGCGCCTCGACGCCGGCGAGCTGTGCATCGAGCTCGGCGGTGTCCATCCGCGCGACAACAGCCCCCTTGTCGACCACCTGCCCCTCTTCGACGAGCACCTCGACGACGCGGCCGGCGAATTTGGCGGCCACCAGCACCTGTTCGGCCTCCAGGCGCCCGTTGGTCATGACGATATCGGCCGGCAGGCGCTTGCCGCTCAGCTTGTCCCAGAGGCCTTGCAGGCGGTCACCGAGACCGCCGCCTTCCGCCGCGGCGGGGGAGGCCGCGATGCCAATCGCCAAGGCCAGGCAGGGGATAGCTAGCAGCAATGGAAGACGAACGCGCAAATCCTGCTCCGCCAAGCTTGAAGGGGCGCCCCGCGCGGGCGCAAAAGCCGAGGACGGTCCTTGTTATGCCCGGGCCCGTGGCAATGCTTTGACGCAGATCACGACGGGCGGGGGCAGCACGTCGTGACGCTCTCGCCGGAAGGATCACGCCAGAAGGAACTCGTCAGAAGCATCTCGCCAGAAGCATCTCGCAAAGAGGATAGAGCGTACTCCGTGAAAGCCAAGGGCTATATCGGCCAGAGCAAGTCCGTCTGCTGCAGACTTGCCCACGCAAAAAGCGGCGGACGTTCATCGCCCCGGGTGGAGACGACTGCTTCAATCCGGGCCGGATTTGCCCATGAGGCCGGGCGCCGCCAGGAGGCCCTCCAGGCGATCGAGCAGCGGCCGCTGGCCCGCCAGGATCTTGTCGCGCGCCTCTGACACAGTGAACCACGCGGCGGCGTCGATTTCGGGGAAGGTCTGGAAGCGCCCGGTATGCGGGGGCCACGCGATCGTGACGGTGCTCGCGCAGCGGAAGCGGTTCAGGTCGAACTGGCCCTCGCCGGCAAAAGCCTCGACCGTCTTGCCTCCCCCCTGCACGATCCGCCCGAGGGGACGCACCACCTCAGGCGGTTCGCATCCGAGCTCCTCGACAAATTCGCGCCGGGCCGCAATTTCAGCCTGTTCACCCGGTTCCACCTCACCCTTGGGTATGGACCAGGCCCCAAGGTCGCGCTTGCGCCAGAATGGCCCGCCGGGATGAACGAGGAGAACGACAACATCGGGCTCGTCGCGTCGGTACAGCAGGATGCCGGAGGAGATGCGGGCCATTGGCGAATCTGGATAGGGGCGCGAGCGTTGACACCTACCATATCCCATCATGGCGCGTTGGAGCGGGTCCCTGATGCGGACGTGCTCCTATCCAGAATAGGGAGAAAAATACCCGCGTGGATCGCGTCACATGCATCGATCCAAGCGGGTATTGTTCGCGATACTGCGGAAACAGCCGGACTTATCGGCCCGGCTCTTTCCTCCGAAATCGAGATCACGCTGCCTTGATGGCGATCTTCTTGTCGTTCCGCTGCGCGTCGGCCGTCTTCGGCAGCGTCACCTTCAATACGCCCTTGGCGAAGCTCGCCTCGATATGGGCGGCATCAACACCCTCCGGCACCGGGAAGGAGCGCTGAAACGAACCGTAGCGCCGCTCGGACACATAGTAATCCTTATGGCGCTGCTCGGTCTCCTCCTTCTTCTCGCCCTTGATCGTGAGGGTTCCGTTGGAGAGCTTCACCTCGATGTCTTTCTCGTCCATTCCCGGAAGCTCGGCGGTGATTTCGTAATTCGTCGGCTTCTCCGCCACATCGACGGCCGGGGTCAGATCCCACGATCCCGACCGGCTCCACGGCATCTCAAGTTCAAGGCCATGGCGGCTGAAAGGCAGGCGCCATGCTCCCAAGTTGAATGCATCGAAGACACGATCGACTTCGTTCCGGAGACTTTCAAACGGCGTAGGCCGCACGGTCGATGGCGCGGGGGTAGTTGCCTTGGGCTCAGACTTGACGGCAAGTTTCGTTGCATCAGCCATAATGATCTCCTGTGATTGGCGAACGAAAAAACCACCCGATCTCCAGGAATTCGGTTCCATCGACACCTTGAGTGCGATGGAGTGAACAATGTTATACGTCAATACGTCGTTCTATAAGAAGCGATAGCGAAGAGACCGGAGATCGGTGTATGAGTTTCGATCTGATAACGCGTCAGTTGTGAAGTTTATCATGGAATATTGTTCCAGATAATTTTTAGTTCTGAAGGTCAAAAGAGGCTCAAAATCCCATTTTGACTGTATAGTTAGTGCGCCATGATAATAGGGACCGGGCAGCGCGTCAGACAATCGCGTGTTGTGCCGCCCAAGACCCATTCCCGCAGACGCGAATGACCATAGGCGCCCAGTACGGCGAGATCCGCCCCGGTGCGCTCCACCTCGTTGAGGAGGGCATCGGACGTATTGCTCCATCCGGCGACATGGCGCAGTTCGACGTTGATCCCATGACGGTCCAGGTGGCGGGCGATATCGGCGCCGGGCTCCTCGCCGGCTTGCTCGGCTGCCTCGCGCTCGTCGACCGTCACAACCACGACCTGCCCGGCCTTCCGAAGGAAAGGCATGGCCTCTGCGATCGCATGCGCGGCCGCGGGCGTGTCGTTCCAGCCGATCAGGACCGACTGGAGCGCCGCCGGAGGCGCTGCGCCCTCCGGTGCGACGTAGACCGCCCGCCCTGATTCAAAGAGGCCCGCCTCGACGACATCCGCCTGCCCCTCGTCGCGCTCTGAGCCATAGGGGCGAAGCGCGATCAGAAGATCCGAAGCGCGCGCCTGCATGGCGACGACCTGCCAGACCGCTTCGCTGAAGATGTCGAGACGACGAAGCTCGCTGGACGCGGTGACGGCGTCCAACCTGTGCGCCAGCCGTTCCGCGTCGCGATCGCCCCTCTCTTTGGTCTTTTCCTGAATACTCTCCAGGTAGACCGCGTAGGCCATGCCGTCAGCCACCGGCATCACCGGCGCCTGCATGATATTCGTCAAAAGGCCGGTCAGATGCGCCTCGAATAAGCCGACGACGAATCCGGCATGGGCGATCCGTGTATCATCCGCCGCCGTGCCATCGAGATGCACGAGAATATCCTTCATGGGACGTCTCCTGGGAGTGTCTGCGGAGTATCTGCTGCCGCTTGGCGCTCGCGGATCGTTGACGCGCGGGCGCCATGTCTGTTGCCTGCGCCATGTCTATTGCTTGCGCCATGAACCGGACCGATCGTCCCGTGGGCAACGCAAGATCAGCGAATGACGAGGTGGTCCTCGACGGCAGTGACGCCGGGCACCGCCCAGGCCGCCCGCTCGGCAACACCGCGCTCATACCAGGCATGCACCTGACCGGCGAGTGTGACCTTGCCACCCGAGACGCCGACGCGGATCGTGCCCGCTTCGATGGCTGCGTTGCGCTTCAACGCTTCCTCGATCCGGTGTTTGACGTCGTCGGCCTGAATGCGAGGCCGCACGAGCAGAAGATTGGTCACGCCGACCACGCCCGTCAGCTTGCGGACCGCATCTTCCACGGCCCTTTTCTGAAAATGCCAGTCCACCTCACCCGAGAGGGTGATCCATCCGGCCTGCACTTTGACCTGGATCACGTCGTCGGGGATCGTCGTATCCCAGCTGATGATGGCAAGCGCGCGTTTGGCGATCTCATCGTCAGCGGTCTTCTTTCTTTCCGGATAACGAACTTCGAGCTCCTGAGCAATCGCCCGCACGCCTTTCACGCGCTGCACGGCGCGCTCTGCAGCAATCTTCTCAGCGTAGCTTCTCACGTGGCCGATCAAGGTCACGACACCGTCTTTCACCGTCACGCCGATATCGGCCGCATCGATGCTCGGTTCGAATTCGAGCTCGTCGAGTACGTCCTGACGAAGTCCGAGGTCACGTTCACTCATGATGACGTCCTCCTCCACGAGAGGTTCGACGCGGGTTCCGCGCATTGCGATACAATTGCAGAAGGAAAGGGGAATAGCTTTGATCTTCGTCAACACTGGAAAAGTCAGCTTTTAGCAGACTTCGAATGGTAATTATTGCCGCTAAATTGATGATATCGACCGGCGCGGTAAAGGGACCAGAGACGGCCGATCGCCAGCAGTGCAGGGCGCCTGCGGGAGACATTCCGTCCCAATGCAAATCCGGTGAGGGCGTCACGCGCGCCGGTGTAGCGCTCCGCGCGTCACGGTTGCCTCAGCGCCGCATCCGACGGATCGGCCGGCGGCGGCGTTGCGGTTTTCGGATCGTGTGGGGCAATGTCTTCGCCGAAATGCAGGGCGTTCGCAGGAAGGGTCTGCGATAGCGAGAAATCGCTCGACGGCGGCATGACAGGCTCTTCGCGCGTGGGGCCCGAACGTTCTCGGCTGCCCCTGCCACCGATCAATTCACTCCACACCTGCCCTATGCTCGTCCGTGTCAGATCGGTCGTGAGGCAATAGCCCCGCTTGTCGAGGACGTAGACGGTCGCATGCGGGTCTGCGCGAAGTCGCCGCACGACATCGTCGATCGCCTGGAGGCAGGCGATGAGCTGATCCAGGCTCTGCAGGCGGGTATGGCGCAGCATCTGCAGGAGTGGATGCGCGCAGATGTGCCCCTGGCCAAGAACCATCGCAGGCTGTCCGAGTTCGAAGAACGCATTCGCCACGGAGAACATGCCCCGGACTGAATCATAGACGGCCATGGCTTCTTGCGGGGTCAAGTCGACAAGGTGCTCGGAGCCGAGGCGCGCCACGTCATCGTCAGGCCGAAACCCGAGTGAGGTTGCGATTTCCTGCTCGAGCCAATGGCGTACCTCCGGCGGTGCGCTGCGGATCTGTTCCGGGCTCAATGTGATGCCAACCATTCCATCCTCCGCTCTCCAGGGATTTGCGTCGATCGGTCCGTCCACACAAGCCCTTCTGGCCGCACATCGTTCTCCATGCACGGCGACGCCACATTGACCCCGATCAAGGATAAACCCTTAAAGCGCGAAGATGGGTTGGCGCCGGTTGCTTGATGTCGATCAATGCATCTTTCGGGAGGCCGGTTTAGTCGGTAGAATAGTTGAGGTAACTGAATACTTGCCGTTGCGGTCTTTGGAGAGGAAGGGTGCTATGAGACGCGCTGTCATCATTTTGAGCGGTCTGGCGGCTTTATGTGCCACCCTCCCGGCCATCGGCCAGAACACGCGGTTCGGCGTCGAGCCTCCGCGGACGGCCGGACAGATACAGCCCGATCCCGTCGTCGGCCTCTCCGATGTCATGATTTTAAAGCAATGGCGCCATATCAAGCTCTGGTATGCGGCCAAATCGGACAACTGGGATCTGGTCAACTACGAGCTGCAAGGGATCGCCTCCAGTCTCAACAGAGCGGCGGTTCACTACGTCAATATTCCCGTGGACTATGTCGTGGCGGCGACGAAGACGATCTCGGACATGCGCGAGGCCGCCGCGGCGCGGGACCACGCCAGGTTCAACCGCGGCTATGGCGAGCTCACCACGGCCTGCAACAGCTGCCATGCCGCCGGCGGCGTGGGGTTCATCCGGATCCAGACGCCAACGGCGTCGCCCTTCAGCGACCAGTCGTATTGAGACGTCTCACGTCTTATTGAGGCGTGCCATGGGCGGCCGGGCGGTTCAGCCGTCCGCAGCGCCGCGGTCGAGCGATTGGGCAGCCTTCTTGCGCGCCGCAATGGCCGTGAGGAAGGCGGCATAGCTCCAGCCGAGATCCTTGGCCGATGTCTGGGCGCCCGTCGCGCGGTCGAATTGCTCGGACAGTTCGCCGGACGGCGGCGTGAAATGCCGGACCGTGGCCATGAAGGCATCGCCTCTGGCGGCGATCGCAGCTGCGCCCCTCTCCCTTTCCGGTTCGTTCGCCGGCCAGCGCGCCTGCCCCAGGAGCCCATGGCCGACGATGCGGGTCATGAACGGCTCGTTGTATCGGTCGATTGCAAAGGAACTTCCGGTTCGCACGGCCGCAGCCAGGCGGAAATAGAATTCGGCGACACCAAGCGTCGCCAGGTAGAAGGCGCCGCCGCCGTAATAGATGTCGCCCTTGTAGCGGCCTATCGCCGGTGCCGTCCGGCCCGGACCGTCGGCATTGATCGCAAGTTCCGCTGCAAAAAGCGCCTCGACCTTGAAGAGCGTCGCTTGCACATGCGGATCGAGCACGCTGTGCGCTCCGGCTGGCCGATCGGCGTGCAGCACTGCGAGGATCGTCGCGATATCGAGCGCCTTTTCGGGGGCGTCCTGATCCACCTCCTGGCGGCTTGCATAAAAGCCCAAAGCATCGGACCAGTGTGTGTCGAGCGCCGCCAAGAGCGTGATGGCAGCTGAATGGTAGCGTGCCGCACGCTCCGTGTCGCCGTGGTCCGCGGCCCAGGTCGCCCCATGCTCCAGCGCGGAGCACTGCACGAGCTCTGTATAATAGTGGAGGCCGAATTTCTCCTCCCAAAGGTCGAAGCACGGCGTGGTGCAGGACTTTGCGACATAGTCGAGGTCCGCCGCCAGCAGCGCCTGCGCCGCTTCCCCCCGATGGTGCTCGCCGGCCATCCGCAACCACCGCAACACGGTGAGCGCGCGCAGCGCCGGCCCGTCGTTCTGCGGACGTCCCCATCGGATGATGTCGAGCGTGCCGTCGGGATTGAAACGCACGTCGCCCAGCACACGATCCCCCACGAGCGCCGTGAGTTCGGCATCCGAGCGCACATAGTGCAGGAACGCGGGATCGATCTTGCGCCGGAAGTCCCCGGCCGTCGCGAGGAAGCGCGGGCCGCTGAGCGCGTTCAAGCCGAGGCTGAATGTGACGAAATCGGCGAACATGGCTTCGCCGCCCCCGCCCAGCAGGCGATCCTCGGCGAGGATCCGCACGGCGTCCATGACGAGCGCCGAATCCCTCAGCCAATGGAACGTATAGTCGGGGTCGGGGTCATAGGAACCGAACGTCAGCGCCGCGATCACCGAGCCCTTGGCGGGTGTGATGCGCTGGCCGAACGCGCGGCGCTCCCACACGCGATCGTCCGCCGAGACGACGCGCGGCAGCATTGCTGCAGCGAAGCGATATTCCTGCGCGATCCAGGCATCGAGCGAGAGTTGGGGCGGGCTGTGGCCTGCGCCAGCCGGCCGTTGCGCATCAGACATCATGGGAAGCAATCCTGAAATCGAGCTTCGTCAGTCCATGCTGGACTTCCGGACAGCTCATGAACAATGTCCACAGAAGGCCCGAGCGATGGTTCTCGATCATCACGACGATCGGGCCCTGGTCGATGGCGACGGAGCTCGTCGCATACCAGTCCTTGTCTAGGGCGAAACCTGCAGAGAAGCCGCATTCGCCCCAGAGCTTGTCTCCGAGATCATGCGCGAAATGGCGCAGCGCCCGCATGCACTCGGCCGGCGCGTAGGGTAGGCTCGACAGGGCCGCCGTCGGAGCGATCACGCCGAGGTCCTTGTCAGGCGCATGCGCTTCGTAGCCGCCAGGATCGTCGCTCGCGGTGAGGCCCCAGCAATCGGGGCCGTAGCCGCGGTAACCGCGCGGATTATGCACACAATGCTGGTAATTGATGAGCACGTGCCGACGATTTTGTTCCCAGTAGTCGGCGTAGCGATCGCTCAGCAGCTTGGGCGCGAGGCCAAGGAACGAATAATGCGCGAAGAAGAGGGGGCCGCCGAGGGGTGGCCCGAGCGGCAGCTTGATGCCGAAGTAGCTGTGCCCGTTCTTGAAATCCGGCCCGGATGCAAAGCCGCGGTGATAGGCTTCGGCATCGATGGCATGGTGTGGCGAAGCCGCGGCGAGCACATAGGTGACGAGGCACTCGTTCCAGCCGTGAATTTCATGATTCATGGCCCAGCCGTGTTTCGGGCTCCAGTGCCAGAACAGGACCGGGCGCCCGCCCCTTGTGTGCCAGTTCCATTCCACCTCTTGCCACAGGCGATTGATGGCGCGGCGCAGATCGCTCTCCGCGGCAGACCGGCCCGAAAAATACTGCCGGGCGCACAGGAGGCCCTGGATGAGGAAGGATGTTTCGACGATGTCGCCGCCGTCGTCTTTGGCGCCGAAGGGCACAGTGGCTCCTGTGCGGCCGTCGATGAAATGGGGAAAGACGCCGTGATAGCGCGGAACGTCGCCGAGATAGCGCACGACTGTGGTGAGATGTCCGAGCGCGTCGTCCCGCGTGATCCAGCCGCGCTCTGCGGCAACGATGACGGCCATGATGCCGAAGCCTGATCCGCCGATCGCGACGAGATCATTGCCCTCGCCGGTCATGCTGACGCGATCCCGCGCAAGACCGCAGGTGGGATGGGCGAAATCCCAGAAGAACCGGAAAGTCTGCCGTTGGACGATATCCAGCAAGGCCTCATCGGACAGGTCACGGTCGGCAACGACGGAGGCCGGCGTCGACGCGAGGTGGCGGAGGGGCTCAGAGCGCATGGTGGATGTCCGATGGCCTTTGATTGAGGGAGGCGGCCGCAGTCTTCGGCGCGCGGTCGGTGGCGGGGACCTGCCGGATCGGCCAGGGACACGGCGTCCGATGCAGGGTCAGGTGCAGGACGCGGCTGTAGAAGCCGTTCAGGGACGCCCGGCGCCCGATGCTCAGCACACCGGTGCCCGTCAGTTCCGTCTCGAAGAGCGAGAGAACGATGCGGCGGTTGTCTTCCTCGATCGTGTCGATCGCCTCGTCCATGATCACCCAGGCCGGCCGGTTGAGCAGCAGGCGGGCAAAGGCCAATCTCTGCTGCTCATCCAAGGTCAGCTCGCGGTCCCACCGCTGGACCACGTCCAGTGACGGCACAAGATGCGAGAGACGCACGCGCTCCAGGGCGGCCGCGAGCGCCGCGTCGCCGGGCGGCGGAACCGAGCCGGCCGGGTAGATGAGCGCCTCGCGTAACGAGCCGAGCGGGATATAGGGGCGCTGCGGCAGGAACATCATGCTCTGCCGCGGCGGGAGACGCATGCGGCCTTTGCCCCAGGGCCACAGCCCCGCGATGGCGCGGAAGAGCGTGCTTTTCCCCGATCCCCTGTCGCCGACGATCAGAACCCGGCTGCCCGGCGCGATCTCGATGTCCGTCTCGTTGAAGGCACTGCAGCCCGCTGCGGACATAACCTCAAGGTGATCGAAGGTGAAGCCGCCGGAGGGGTGCTCCTCGGCCTCGAGGCGATCGATCCCCTCGCCCACGTCGTCAAGGGCAAGGAGCGCTGTCCTGAAGGATGTCACACGCCCGAAGGTGGCGCGCCAATCGGCGAGGCGGCCGAAATTTTCGACGAACCAGCGCAAGGCCTGCTGCACCTGCTGGAACGCGCCGACCGCCATCATGAGCTTCCCGAAGGTCAGGCCCCCGCCGAAATAGCCGGGTGCGGCCACGAGCAGGGGAGCGATGATGGCGAGCCAGCCGGATCCCGCCGTCACCCATGTCAGGTTGACGGTCGAGCGGACAAGACGCAGCATGACGCCGATGACGTCGTCGAGCTCAAGGTCGATGCGCCGGCGCTCTTCCGCCTCCCCGCCGTGCAGCGCGATCGCATCGACATGTTCGGCGGCCCGTACCAGCGTGAAACGCAGATCCGCCTCGCGCGCGTAGCGCTGCGCGTTGAGCGCGATGAGCGGCCGCCCGATCCTCCAGCTCAGCCAGGATGCTGTTGCCGCGTAGAGGAGGGCGCACCAGACCATGTAGCCGGGAATGGAGAACTCCCGCGCGTCGAACGAGAAGACGACGTCCTGGGACAGGATCCAGAGCACGCCGACAAAGCTCGCAAGCAGCAGCGCCGACTGGAACAGGCCGATGGCGAGATCGGCCGACAGTTCGCTGAGGTGGCGTGCATCCTCGTGGATCCGCTGGTCGGGATTGACGCCGATCTCGCCGGCAAGCGCGAGGTGAACCGCCCGCCGGGGCTCGAGCCATTCGCTGACAAGACCACGGGTCAGCCGTTCCCTGAGGCGGACCTTCACCGTCTCCTGCAACCAGATCTGCGCGACGTTCAAAACGAGAAGCGAGCCGGCGATGCCGAGGAAGACGAGGATCTGATGCCCGAAGGCTGCAAGGTCCTTCTTGGCGAGCGCATCGTAGAAGGGCTGATTCCACGCGTTCAGGCCGATCTGCCCGATGGTTGTCGCCACGATGACGACCACGAGGCCGAGCGCCAGACCGCCCAGGACGGCCGCGTTCGAGCCACTGGGCAAGGACCACACGAGCTTGCACGCCCTGAGGACCGCCTCGCGCCATCCTGGCAGCGGAATCGGCCGGGAGCCGTCCGGCATGATCACCCCCGTCTCGACGATTTGCGGATGATTGTGACAGCGAGCCCCGCACAGCTCTTTGATGCAGGTCATGTCATTGCCCGCATTCTCGCGCCAATTTCGAGACAAACCGTCTCTACGCGGGTGGAGGAAACATGCCTGGCTCGGTCGAAACGCTCCATGTCGAAACGCCTCGCGTCAAAACGCTCCTGGCCGCCATGACCCTCGAAGAGAAGATCGGGCAGCTCACCATGGCCTCGGGCGAAACGGTGGGCGGGCGGCTTGGGGTTACGCCCTCGGTGGCGGAGGCCATCGCGGCTGGGCACGTCGGCAGCCTTCTCAATCTGTGGGGTCCGCTGTCCGTCCGCGAGGTGCAGCGTCTCGCGCTCGAGCGCTCGCGCCTCAAGATTCCCCTCTTCTTTTCGTTCGATGTTCTGCACGGTCACAGGACGGTCTTCCCCATTCCGCTTGGCGAAGCGGCCGCCTTCAGCCCGGACCTGTGGGAACGCACGGCCCGTGCGGCGGCACGCGAGGCGGCGCGCGACGGGATCAGTCTCACCTATGCGCCGATGCTCGATCTCGCCCGCGATCCACGATGGGGGCGCATGGCGGAAGGACCCGGCGAAGATCCGTGGGTCGGGAGCCGCTTTGCGGAGGCGAAGGTGCGCGGCTTCCAGGGCGACGATCTCGCGACCGCCGGCGGCGTCGCCGCGACCGCCAAGCACATCGGCGCCTATGGGGCGGTAACGGCCGGCCGGGACTATGCTTCGATCGACATTTCGGAACGATCCTTGCGCGAACTTCACCTGCCGGCCTTCAAGGCCGCGGTGGATGCCGGCGTGGCAGCGGTCATGGCGGCCTTTCCGGACATCGCTGGCGTGCCCGCCACCGGCAATGCGCGGCTGCTGCGTGACATCCTGCGCGGGGAATGGGGTTTCGACGGGATCGTCGTGAGCGACTATGGGGCGGTCGCGGAACTCGTCGCCCATGGCGTTGCCGCCGATATCGCCGAGGCCGCCGCCCTTGCGCTGAAGGCCGGCGTCGACATCGACATGACGAGCAAGGCCTACCCCCTGGGATTGCCCGTGGCGCTCGCGCGCGGCCTCGTATCGATGGGCGAGATCGACGCGGCGGTCTCGCGCGTGCTTCGCTTCAAGGAACGCCTCGGTCTCTTCGAGGATCCCTATCGCGGACTGGCGGACGGCGCCGGAACCGTCGCCCCTGTCGAGCCCCCGCTCGATCGGGATCTGGCCCGCGAGGCGGCGCGCCGCGCGATCGTGCTTCTCGCCAATGATGGCGTTCTGCCTCTGGCGCGGGAGGCCGGACGCATCGCGCTCATCGGACCCTTCGCCGCGGCCGCGAGCGAGATGCTCGGCCCGTGGACGGGCGCCGGCCATGCGGCCGAGAGCATCACCATCGCCGACGGCCTCAGCGCCGCACTTCCGGAGGCTGCAATCTCCGTCGTCGCCGGCGTCAGCATCGACGGCCCTGATGGGGCGGGCATCGCCAAGGCCGTCGAGACGGCGCGATCGGCCGATGTCGTGCTGCTCTGCCTCGGTGAGGCGGCTGACATGAGCGGTGAAGCGGCGAGCCGCGCGCGCGTCGATCTGCCGGGTTGCCAGCGTGAGCTCGCCGAGGCCGTGCTCGCCTTGGGCAAGCCGGTGGTCGCTGTCCTTTTCTCGGGGCGCCCCCTCATCCTGCCCTGGCTCGTCGCGCGTGCCGCGGCCGTCGTCGCCGCCTGGTTCCCCGGCCATGAAGCGGGCCATGCGGTCGCCGATGTTCTGACGGGCGCCTTCAACCCGGTAGGCCGGCTGCCGCTCTCCTGGCCCTACGATGTCGGCCAGATCCCGATCTTCTACGCCGAGCGCCCGACCGGGCGGCCGGTCGACGCTGCCAATCGCTACACGAGCAAATATCTCGACGTGCCGACGACGCCGCAGTTTCCTTTCGGTCACGGCTTGTCCTACACGCGTTTCACGCTGGGAGAGCCGCGGCCGACGTCCCCCGTCATGAGGCGCGGTGACCAGATCTTCGTCGAAGTCGAGGTCACGAATGAGGGACAGGTCGCGGGAGAGGAAACGCTGTTTCTCTTCATTCACGACGTGGTGGCCAGCATCGCCCGGCCTGTGCTCGAACTGAAGGATGTCGCCAAGATCAGCCTGCTGCCGGGCGCATCCGGAACGGTGCGGCTCGCACTCACGGGCGAGGCGCTGACATTCCCGGGTCTCGATCTCGCGCCCGCGTTCGAAGCGGGCGACATCGTGCTCTTCGTCGGCGTGAGCGCCGATCGCGCGCATTTGCGGCGCACGACAATCCGCCTGATTGATCCGTGAATACGGCGCGATTTACCGTTTCCATTCCTGCAGATTGGTGATGAAGCGCCCGGGTGCGGCGGCATAGGCGGCAAGACCCGTGAGCCCCGGCTCGGGATCGACGATGACGGACGTCGGTATCCCGCGCACGACATCCGCGAACGGCGCCTTGCGATCGAAGGCGGCGCGAAATTCGCCGTGGCGGAGGGCGGGGATCATGCGCGGCGCGATCCCCCCGCCGATGAAGACCCCACCAGTGGCCGACAAGATGAGGGCGAGATCGCCCGCGAAGCGGCCGAGCAGGCGGGCGAAGAGCCTGAGCGTATCGGTGGCGAGATCGTCGCTCGCGACGGTGGCGTGGGCGATGATCGCGGCCGAGGTGGCGTAGACCGGCTGCGTGCCCCGCTGTTGTGCCAGCGCCCGATAGAGGCGCAGCATGCCGGGGCCGGAGAGGACGCCCTCGCTCGTCAGCCGGTCGTGCACGCGTTCGAGGAGAGGAAAGAACGCGAATTCGTCGGCGTCGCAGGCGCCGAACTCGACATGCCCCGCTTCCGTCGGCAGAACGGCAAACCGCTCGCCGATCGGCACCAGCGCGGCGGCACCGAGCCCGGTGCCCGGCCCGAGGACGAGGCGCAGGCCACCATTGCCCGGAAGCGCGGGGCCGAGCGGCTGCGCGAAGCCCGGCGGCGGATCAGCAAGCGCCACCGCCACGGGGACATAGTCGTTCATGATCACGACCCGGTCCATGCCAAAGTCGCGGCCGATGCGTTCGGCATCGATCGTCCATGCGGCGTTCGTCAGATGGACGATCGGGGCCGCGACCCGCGTTGCCACAGCCAGCAGCGCCGTGCGGGGCCTCTCGCCCGTATAAGGCTGCAGAGCAGCGGTGATGGCGCCGCTGGGGTCGGCGTGATCCGCCGTCGGCCGCTTTGCAAGGAAGCGCGCCGGTGCCCCGGCTGCAGGCAGAATGGCAAATCGGGCATTGGTTCCGCCGATGTCGCTGATCAAAACGGGATAGTCGAGCATCTCGCAGCCTCGATGAAGACGGGCCGCCGAGGGCCGCGGCGAGACTGACACTGTCAGGGCAAGATTGAATTGAGCGAGGTCAAGCCGAAAGGATTCAAAAGCTTCGTGCGGGACCGCGCGGCTGGCCTCGGCACCCGGCCGATGTAACGCGGCCGTGCCGAAACGCGCGGGCCGCCTTCGCGCTGGGCCGCGAGGACATGCGCAGGAGTTTACAGCAGGAGTTTACAGCAGGAGTTTACACTCGACATTGCTGTCGGGAAGGAACAGGATTGCACCGTCGTCCGTCGGGACAGCGTCCCCGCACGGAGCGTTGGGGTTGCGAGCATTGCTCGTAGACGCGAATGTGAAATGGCGATTGTGGTGTAGTAGCCCCTGGCGTTTCCGAGGGAGCTCGCGATGCGAATGTTCATCTGCCAGAAGAACATCGAGAATTACCTCAGGCTTCTTCAATCGGAATTGAGCGAAAGCCAACGTATGCAGATCGAGGCGCTGCTCGCGGCGGAACAAAAGAACCTCGAGGCGCTTCAACACGCGCGTGCAAGGACAAAACTGACCTTGGGTGATGCACCGGTGAACTTCGCTGCCGCCAGGCCAACCGGTGCGCCGCGCCGGGCGCCTTGATGGGCCGGGATCGCGAGAACCACCGGATGAAGGAGACGACACATGACAGGAGACGACGCATGGCAGGAGACGACACATGGCAGATGAACGCGACGACGGAATGCGTTCCACGCCGGACGACGAGCCGGATGGGACTCTGACGATCTCGCCTGAGAAGGTCTGTTTCATCATCATCAAGGCGCGCGAATTCGACGCGAAGGACGAGGTGACGGAACCGGATCCGGATTCCAATCCGTCCGACGACCGGGAAATCGCGGTGCTCGAGGACCATGCCGACGATCCCGTCAGGCAGGAGCTCGTCGGCTTCATCGGAGCGCTGACGGAGGACGAACAGATCGATCTCGTCGCACTCGCCTGGCTCGGCCGGGAGGATTACACGGCGGACGACTGGGCCTCTGTGCGCGAACAGGCGGCGGAGGCGCACAACAGGCGCACGGCCGCCTATCTCCTCGGCATACCGATGCTCGGCGACTATCTCGAAGAGGGCCTCTCGATGCTGGGCTATTCCTGCGAGGAATTCGAGATGGGACGTCTCTGAGAGTGCTGAGCCCGTGCTGCGCGTGCCCCGCCGATGGCGAAGGGCAAGTGCCCGTGCGGCCGATCTGCACGGCCTCTTGATCAAACGCAATGGCGTATGGCAGTGGCGGATGTATGGGTCGCTGAGGCGTCACGCATGCCGGGATGGTGTAATTGAACGATCAGATGTCGACCCGCCTGTCATCCGCGCCGCGGACCGATGCCGCGCATCAATCGTCGCTCATGGGCGAACCGGCTGCGGCACGTCCCTCGGAGATCCAGCCGGGTGAAGCGCCCGATGCCAGGCAAGATCCTCAAGCCGAGCAGGATATCGTCATCCGGGTCCGTGACCTCGTCGTCGGCTTCGGCGACAAGACCGTCCTCGACCATCTCGACCTCGACGTCTATCGCGGCGAAGTTCTCGGCGTCATCGGCGCGTCCGGTTCCGGGAAGTCGGTGCTCACGCGCGCCATCATCGGTCTCATTCCCAAGCGACAGGGCACCATCGAGATCTTCGGCGAGAATGTCGACACGCTCTCGGTGGAAGCGCGCAGGGCCATGGAGCGGCGCTGGGGCATCATGTTCCAGCACGGCGCGCTGTTCTCGTCCTTGACCGTCAAGCAGAACGTGCAGGTGCCGATGCGCGAATATCTCGATCTTTCGGACGAGCTCCTGGAAGAGCTCGCCTCGCTCAAGATCGCGATGGCCGGGCTTCCGGCAGATGCGGCGGACAAATATCCGTCCGAGCTGTCCGGCGGCATGACCAAGCGCGCCGCGCTCGCCCGCGCCCTGGCGCTCGATCCCGACGTGCTCTTCCTCGACGAACCGACATCGGGCCTCGACCCGATTGGCGCGGGAGAGTTCGACGAACTCATCAAGACCTTGCAGGACACGCTCAAGCTCACCGTCTTCATGATCACCCACGATCTCGACAGCCTGCATGCGGTCTGCGACCGGGTCGCGGCGCTGGCAAGGGGCAAGGTGATCGCCGCCGGGACGATCGCGGCCATGCTCACCACCGAGGATCCATGGCTGCGTGCCTATTTCCAGGGTCCGCGCGCCCGCGCTGCGATCGCGCGTCCCGCGGCGGACGATCCATCGACAGCGGGTTGAGCCAGATTCTGGTTGAGCCATGTCAATGCAGATCCTTTGCGGCCGGGCTTGGATGTAACCCGTCGTCGCAGGGAGAATAGAATTGGAAGCCAAGGACATCATGACGACGGACGTCGTGAGCGTCCGTCCCGATACCAGCGTGAAGCACGTCGCCAAGATCATGCGGGACCGGCGCCTCAGCGGCCTTCCCGTCCTCGACGACGAAGGGAAGCTTGCGGGGATCATCACCGAAGGCGATCTCATGCGGCGCTCGGAATTGTACTCCACGTTCCTTCCGGCGGGAAACGCTGCGCCGGACGGCCCGGAGGGCTATGTCAAAGGCCATAGCTGGAGGGTCGGTGACGTGATGACCGCGCCCGTGATCACGGCGGCGGAGACCGACTCGCTCCCAACGCTCGCAGCACTCCTGACCCAGCATGGCATCAAGCGGGTGCCTATCCTCCATGGGGACCGTGTGGTCGGCGTCGTCAGCCGGGCTGATCTGCTCTGGGCCATCGCCGAAGCCGCCCCTGCGCCGATCTCCACCGGAGATCGGGCGATTCGCCTGGCCGTCGCGACACGCCTGCGCGAGGACTGCGGGCTCACCGGACCCTGTCCCGTGGTGACCGTGACGAAAGGCATCGTCCATTTGTGGGGAACGGTGACGTCGCAGGGCGACCGCGATGCCGCGCGCGTCGCGGCCGAGACCGTCACCGGGGTGGTCGGCGTCAAGGATCACCTGCGTCTCGTCGGCTCCTCGGGGCCCGATAGCCGCTGAGGATCGTGAAAGGGGGAAGCACCTCCTCCGGGAGAGAGGCGTGCAGGAGCTTGGATATGGCCGCGATTCTCACGGTAACGCTCAATCCGACGGTCGACATGTCGAGCGAAGCCGACCTGGTGCGCCCGACCCACAAGATCCGGACATTCAACGAGCGCTATGACGCGGGCGGCGGCGGCATCAACGTGGCGCGGGTCGTCACAACCCTTGGCGGCGAGGCCGAGGCTCTCTTCCTCGCGGGGGGCGTGACAGGTGCGTTGCTCGACGATCTCCTGGCTCGCGACCGCATCCGCCGGCGAAAATTTCCGATCAACGCGTCAACCCGCATCAGCTTCGCCGTCTACGAACGCGAAACCAGCCAGGAATATCGCTTCGTCCCCTCCGGGCCGATGATCGAGCCGCAGGAACTCAAGGGATGTCTGGAATTCCTGCGTGCCGACCGCAGCCCCTATGTGGTGGCGAGCGGCAGCCTGCCGCGGGGCGTGCCTGGGGATAGTCTCGCCGAGATGGCCGATATCGCCGCCGCGCGCGGGGCGCGTTTCGTGCTCGACAGTTCGGGCGACGGTCTGCGCGTCACGCTCGACCGGTCGCGCGTGTTCCTGGTGAAGCCAAGCCGGGGCGAGCTGGAATATCTCGTCGGCCATGAGCTCGACGAGCAGGGCATTCGCGAGGCCGCGGCCGATCTCGTGCGTCGCGGCAAGGCCACCTTCGTGGCGGTGACGATGGGTGCCGAGGGCGCGCTCCTCGCCAGCGCCGAACAGCTCATCCGCGTGCCGGCTCTCCACGTGCCCGTTCGCTCGGCTGTGGGCGCCGGCGACAGCTTTCTCGCCGCGATGACCTTCGCTTTGAGCGAGGGCAGAAGGCCGGAAGACGCGCTTCGCTTCGGCCTTGCGGCCGGTGCCGCCGCCGTGCTCACGCCGGGAACCGAGCTCTGCCGGCGCGAGGATGTCCTGCGTCTCTACGCGGAAGCATGCGGCCAGGTCGCGGGCGATCGATTGTGATCAAGAACGCGACCGGCGCGCGCTCGAGACTGAAACTGTGGCCGGAATGGATGGTGCGGCATGTCGAAGCAATCCCCGCCAGTGATCTGGTTCGAAAGGCTCGCGCGTGGCGACGTCGCCCGCGTCGGGGGCAAGAACGCCTCGCTCGGCGAGATGGTGCAAAATCTCGCCGCCAAGGGCATTCGCGTGCCGGATGGCTTTGCCACGACGGCAGACGCCTATTGGCAGTTCATCGACGCCAACCGTCTGCGCGAGCCGATCACGGCGCGGCTCGCGGATCTCGCCGCCGGCAAGGCGACGCTTGCCGACACGGGTGAGGCCATCCGCAGCCTCATCCTGCATGGCGATTGGCCGGCGGATCTGGCCGCCGCGGTCGGGGAGGCCTACGCGGCGCTGGCCGAGCGGGCCGGCCATGCCGACGTGGCGGTGGCCGTGCGCTCGAGTGCCACCGCCGAGGACCTGCCAGATGCGAGCTTTGCCGGCCAGCAGGAAAGCTTCCTCAACATCACCGGCGAGGCGGCGCTCCTCGACGCCTGCCGCCGCTGCTATGCCTCGCTCTTCACCGACCGTGCCATCAGCTATCGCCAGGTCAAGGGTTTCGAGCACATGAAGGTGGCGCTGTCGATCGGCGTGCAACGCATGGTGCGCTCCGATCTCGCCGGTGCCGGCGTCATGTTCTCCATCGATACGGAGACGGGCTTCGACAAGGTCGTGCTGATCGATGCCGCCTGGGGGCTCGGCGAGACGGTCGTCCAGGGCACGGTGGAGCCCGACGAGTATCAGGTGTTCAAGCCTCTCCTCGACGATCGCTCCCTTGTCCCGATCATCGAGAAGAAGCGCGGGCAGAAGGCGCAGAAGCTGATCTATGCCACAGGCGAACAGCCGACCCGCCTCGTGCCGACGGCGAAGGCCGAGCGCGCCGCTTTCGTGCTGAACGACGCCGAGATCCTGACGCTCGCCCGCTGGGCCGTCGCGATCGAAGCCCATTACGGCTGCCCGATGGATATCGAATGGGCCAAGGACGGCGAGACGGACGAGATCTTCATCGTCCAGGCGCGGCCCGAGACCGTCCAGGCCCGGCGCGCGGCGGGCGTGTTCAAATCCTATCGCATTACCCAGAAGGGCCGGAGGCTCGTCAGCGGGCTCGCCATTGGCGATGCCGCCGTAACGGGCCGCGTCTGCCTGATCGAAAGCGCCGATGACATCGGCCGCTTCATCGACGGCGCGGTGCTCGTGACCGCGACGACGGATCCGGACTGGGTGCCGATCATGAAGCGCGCCGCGGCCATCATCACAGATCACGGCGGGCGCACTTCGCATGCGGCGATCGTCAGCCGCGAGCTGGGCCTGCCGGCGATCGTCGGCACCGGGTATGCCACCGAACTCCTGCACTTCGAGCAGGAGGTGACGGTCTCCTGTGCCGAAGGCGACCAGGGCTTCGTCTACGAGGGCCAGGCCACTATCGAAGAGGAGGCGCTCGACGTCGCCGGGCTTCCCGCCACGCGCACCGACGTGATGCTCAACCTCGCCAATCCCGCAGCCGCCTTCCGCTGGTGGCGGCTGCCGGCCGACGGCGTCGGTCTCGCCCGCATGGAATTCGTCATCAGCAACGCGGTCCGTGTCCATCCCATGGCGCTCGTGCGCTACGATGCGCTGAAGGACGAGGCCGCCAAGCGAGACATCGCCGCACTGACGGCCGGCCATGCCGACAAGACCGACTATTTCGTCGACAAGCTTGCTCTCGGCCTCGCGCGGCTCGCTGCGGCGCTCCATCCGAAGCCGGTCATCATCCGCATGAGCGACTTCAAGACCAACGAATATGCGGGCCTCCTCGGCGGCGCGGAATTCGAGCCGGCCGAGGAGAACCCGATGCTCGGGTTCCGCGGCGCGAGCCGCTACTACTCGCCGCGCTACCGCGAAGGCTTCGCCCTCGAATGCCGCGCCATCCGGAGGCTGCGCGCGGAGATGGGCTTCAAGAACGTGATCGTCATGATCCCCTTCTGCCGGTCCGTTGAGGAGGCCGACAAGGTCCTCGCCGTGATGGCCGAGAACGGGCTCAAGCGCGGCGAGGACGGGCTCAAGGTCTTCGTGATGTGCGAGATCCCATCGAATGTCATTCTCGCTGCGGACTTCGCCAGCCGCTTCGACGGCTTCTCGATCGGCTCGAACGACCTGACCCAGCTCACGCTCGGCGTCGACCGTGATTCCGCCGATCTCGCGGAGCTCTTCGACGAGGAGGACGCGGCGGTCAAATGGATGATCGCGCGGGTCATCGCCGAGGCGCGCAAGGCGGGGGCGAAGATCGGCCTCTGCGGCCAGGCGCCGAGCGACAATCCGGATTTCGCGGCCTTCCTGGTGAAGGCGGGCATTCATTCGATTTCGGTGAGCCCCGACAGCTTCATCGCCGTGAAGAGGGCCGTTGCGGCCGCAGAGCGGGCGCAGGATGAGAAGGAGATACACGCATGAAAGTCGCAGACGTAATGAGCTTGGGTGCGGCGACCGTCCGGCCCGATGCGCCCGTGTTGGAAGCGGCCCAGACCATGTTGAAATTCAACATCAGCGGGTTGCCGGTGGTCGATAGCGACGGACGGCTCGTCGGTATGGTCACCGAGGGCGATCTCATGAGGCGGTGGGAAACCGACACGGAACGCCGGCGTTCCCGCTGGCTCACCTTCTTCGTCGATGCCGGCACGCTCGCCGAGGAATATGTCCACTCCCACGGGCGCAAGGTCGACGAGGTGATGACGCGCAATCCCGTCAGCGCGACCGGCGACATGCCGCTCGCCGACGTCGTCGGGTTGATGGAGCAGCACAAGATCAAGCGGATCCCCGTCCTGCGCGACGGCAAGGTCGCCGGCATCGTCAGCCGCGCCAATATCCTGCGCGTACTGGCGCGTCAGCTGGAAGACCTGCCACAGGCGCCTCAGGACGATCTCAAGGTGAGGCAGAATATCCTCGACGAGATCGCGCGGCAGGGCTGGCTGCCCGGCGACACCATCAATGTCACCGTCCGCGACGGGAATGTCGAGCTCGATGGCTTCGTAAGAGACGACCGTCTTCGCGATGCGGTACGCGTTGCAGCTGAAAACGCGCCCGGGGTGAAGTCGGTCACCAACAACATCCAGACGGTGCCCGTGTCCCTCGCGTGGATGTGAGCGCATGACGAGCGCCCATGATGCAAGTCCATGCCGCACTGCCGCGGACGGCTACCGCGAGACGGCCGTCCGCAGGGATTCGGCGGCTACACGGTTGACCGCGAGCGCATCGAGCAGGCGGCGTGCTTCGTCCGCGGAGCCGTTGACGTCGATCGCACGGCAGGCGTCCTCGACGACGGCCACCGCGAAGCCGGCGCGGCGCGCATCCTCCGCGGAATAACGGACGCAGAAATCGAACGCCAGGCCTGCGATGAAAACGCGCCTGAATCCGCGCTCGCGCAGATAGCCCGCGAGCCCGGTCGGCGTCAGCCGGTCGTTTTCGAAGAAGGCTGAATAGGAATCGATCGACGGATCATACCCCTTGCGCAGCACGAGCTCGGCGTGGGGGACGTCGAGGTCGTGCCGGAATTCGGCGCCGGGCGTGCCCTGCACGCAGTGGTCCGGCCACAGCACCTGCGGGCCGTCAGGCAACGAGACAACCTCGAAAGGGCGCTTGCCCGGATGGACGGAGGCGAAGGACTGGTGCCCCGGCGGATGCCAGTCCTGCGTCAGCACGACATGGCGGAACTGCCGCGCCACTGCATTGACCACGGGGACGACTTCGTCGCCGCGGGGAACCGGCAGCCTGCCTCCCGGACAGAAGTCGTTCTGAATGTCGACGACGAGAAGAACATCACTGTCGCAGATCACGAATGACGAAGGCATGGCGCCACTCCTTGCGCGCGTAACGGATAGGCGTTCTCCGGAGGCCGCAGCTTGATTTCGATCAAGGTTCGGCGGGAAGCACGCTCTATGCTGTAAGGGTTTGGTGGAGAACAATCATGTTCAATCACATCCTCATTCCGACAGATGGCTCGCCGCTGTCACTTATCGCTGTCGACGAAGGCCTCGCTTTTGCCAGGGATGCCGGCGCCAAGGTTACGCTATTGACCGTTGTCGAACCTTTCCACATCTTCTCGGCGGATCCCGACCAGATCGCCGGCACGCGCCAGGACTATGAGCGTCAGGCCAACGAGAGGGCGGCGGCCTATCTGAGCAAGGCCGAATTGAAGGCGAGGGCGCTTGGCGTGCCCTGCGAAGCCGTGCGCCGCGAGAGCGAGGACCCCTATCAGGCCATCATCGATACGGCGACGGCCAAGGGATGCGATCTGATCGCGATGGCCTCGCACGGTCGCAGGGGCGTGACCGCGGTGGTGCTCGGCAGCCAGACCTTGAAGGTGCTGACGCATTCCAAGATCCCGGTGCTCGTCTATCGGTAGTCGTCCTCGCGCAGAGGGCGGGGCCGGGGCCTGCGCTCTCGCCGCGTACTGAAGGACCTGATATCGATGGCACAGCCGTCCATTCGCGCGCCCGCTGGGCCGCCCGCCAGTTTCGAACGGATGCGCCTGTTCGCGCTCGCCGGCACCGACGCCCTTGGCCGGTCCATTGCCGATCATCTGGGCCAGCCACTCGCGCGGCACGAGGAGCGCGACTTCGAGGACGGTGAACACAAGGCGCGGCCGCTCGACGCGGTTGCCGGTGCCGATGTGTATGTGGTCCACAGCCTGCACGGCGGCCCGACGCAGAGCGCCAACGACAAATTGTGCCGGCTTCTTTTCTTCATGGGTGCCTGCAGGGACGCCGGCGCGGCGCGGGTGACGGCGGTGACGCCCTATCTCTGCTACGCGCGGAAGGATCGGCGGACAAAGCCGAATGATCCGGTCACGACCCGCTATGTCGCCGCCCTGTTCGAGGCCATCGGCACCGACGCCATCGTCACCCTGGAGGTGCACAATGAGGCGGCCTACGAGAATGCCTTCCGCTGCCGGGCGATCGCCCTGAGCGCAGCCCCCCTTCTTCTCGAACGGATCAAAGCGATGGTCGGCGACGAGCCCCTTTGCGTCGTCTCGCCGGATCTCGGCGGCGGCAAACGGGCGGATATGCTCAGGGAGGCGTTGGAGCACGCGGTCGGGCGGCCGGTCGGCAAGGCCTTCGCTGAAAAGCACCGCAGCGCCGGCGTCGTCTCGGGCGACCTCTTCGTCGGCGAGGTCGCCGGCACGACGGCGATCGTCGTCGACGATCTCGTCAGCACCGGCGGGACGCTCGTGCGTGCCGCGCGCGCCGCGCGCGCCGGCGGTGCGAGGCGTGTCTTTGCCTGCATCACCCATGGCCTCTTCATGCCGGGCGCCGAGGCGACGCTCGCCGATCCCGCCATCGAGCGCATCATTGCAACCGACACCGTGCCCCCGTTCCGGCTGCAGGACCATGCGGTGAAGGACAAGCTCGACGTCGTCCCGGCTGCCCCCCTCATCGCTGAGGCGATCCGCAGGCTCCATACAAACGCGCCACTCACCGACCTTCTCGTCTTCTGAGGAGACGCTCCAGCCGCCGGGCATCCCTGGCGGCAATATCGAGATAGGCGCGGGCAAGCCGTGGCCATTTCTCCGGGGTGCGCGGCACCGGGTCGAGAAGGTGGGTGATGGAAAGCCGCGCCCTCAGCATCGCACGGTAGCCGTGGTAGAATAAAAACAAGGCCTCATCAGTGTCTTCGCGCAGGAGCTGCGCGAGCCGCCGGCGGATGCGCGCGCCGGCCCAGGCGGCACCGAGCCGTTCGCATTCCATAGCGAGGAAGGCGATCTCATCGAGTGGATCGAGCGCCCTGAGCCGGGCGTCGAACTCGAGACAGTCGATGATGGTCACGCCGTCGTCGAGGAAGATGTGCTCCGGGCGCAGATCGCCATGGGCGTCGATAATGAGCCGGTCCCTCGCGCGACCTGCGAGGAGCGAGGAGCGCGCGGCGAGGAACTGGCTCAGCACATGGGCGGTGTGCTCCGCGCCTCCGCGCGGCAGGCCGAGGCGGGGATCGATGAGAACGCGCCTGTTGTAGGCAAGCGCCTGCCGCCAGTTCCGAAGCAGGGCTTCCGGACGGATGGGTACGGTTCGCGTGTGCCGATAGAACCGGCCGAGCCGTGCGGCGATGCGGTCAGCCCAAAGCGGCGTCAGGCCATGCCCGATCATCGCCGTTTCCAGCGTCTTGGCTTCGTCGAGCCGGCGCATCACCACGAGCCAATCGACGACCGTGCCGTCGCCACCGATGGCGAGCGCGCCGCGCGCCATCGTGAGCGGTACCACGGCGAGATAGACATCAGGGGCAAGACGGCGATTGAGCGAGAATTCCGCACGGCAGGCCGTCTCGCGACGCGGCAAGGTGGAGAAGTCGAGGAAGGGAAAGCGGACCGGCTTCTTGAGCTTGTAGACACGCTCACCGGCCTTGAAGACCCATGACATATGGGTCTCGCGCGCCAGAACGGTCTCTACCCCTGGCGCGTAGCTGTCCGCCCGGCCGAGAAAGCGGACCTTGTCCGCAAGTGTCGGCGCGCCCGAGATGGGGGATGCGGGGGAATTGCCGGTTGACATGTCGAGCATGGATCGCGTGACCGGTGAACAGGCCCGTAACGGCCGGGCCTCAGTCGCGGAGCGGAACCCAGTGATCGCCGCTCTTCACATAGGAACGCTTCACCGCGGCCCAGGCGATGCGGTGGGCGACCTCCTCCCGCCGCGGATCATCGGCATGGTCCTCATAGGCGTGGTTGAAGGCGCTGCGATAGATATCCTGGGCGTGGGTGGGCAGATGCGCCCGCACGGGATCGGGAAGATCGGCATTGACGGCATAGGGCATGGCGCGAAACTCCCCGCTTGCGAGCGAACAGCCTTGATCCCAAAATCAACCATTTTCCGGCCAGGATGTTTGAGCGGGATCAAGGCCGGCGATTGAATTTCAAAGACCTTTGACGCATGGCGGCGCGGCAGGCGGCGGCCAGGCGGGCATGGTTTGACCTCGCCCAGTATCGGAGCAGCCCGTATGACGCCGAATGATCCTCTATTGACCGATCTTTATCAGTTCAACATGCTCCAGGCCTATCTGGACGGCGGGAAGATCGACACGGCGGTTTTTGAATTCTTCGTGCGCAGGCTGCCGGCCCGCCGCGGATTTCTGGTTGCCGCCGGCCTCGAACAGGCGCTCGACTATCTGGAGACGCTGCAGTTCTCCGATGATCATATCGCCTGGCTGCGTGACAGCGGCCGCTTCTCCGCGGCCTTTCTCGACCAGCTCGCCCGGTTCAGGTTCACCGGCGATGTGGATGCCATGCCCGAGGGCAGCATCTTCTTTGGCAACGAGCCGATCCTGCGGGTCGTAGCCCCTTTGCCCGAGGCTCAGTTCGTCGAGACGCGCCTCGTCAATATCCTCCATTTCCAGTCGCTCATAGCGTCCAAGGCGGCGCGCATGGTGCTCGCCGCGCCAGGCAAGCAACTCGTGGATTTCGGCCTACGCCGCGCGCATAGCGCCGAGGCCGGCCTCTTCGCGGCCCGTGCGAGCTATATCGCCGGTTTCGCAGGGACGGCGACGCTGCTCGCAAACCGGGCGTTCGGCATTCCGGTCTTCGGGACAATGGCCCATTCCTTCATTCAGGCCCATGACGATGAGGCGGCGGCGTTCGAGGCCTTCGCCCGCTCGCGGCCCGATGATCTCGTGCTCCTCCTCGACACCTACGATACGGAAGCGGCCGCGCGGAAGGTGGTTGAGCTCGCACCGCGCCTCAAGGCGGACGGGATCGCGGTGCGCGGCGTGCGGCTCGACAGTGGCGACATCATGGCCCTGTCGAAGTCCGTGCGGGGGATCCTCGACGCGGGCGGGCTTGCCGACGTCGTGATCTTCGTGAGCGGTGGTCTCGATGAAGACCAGCTGGCCCGTTTCAGGTCGGCGGACGCGCCGATCGACGGCTTCGGCGTCGGCACGAGCCTGACGACATCCTCCGATGTGCCGGCGCTCGACTGCGTCTATAAGCTCCAGGAATATGCCGGGGTGCCCCGCCGCAAACGCTCTGTCGGCAAGGCCACCTGGCCCGGGCGCAAGCAGGTCTGGCGCAGCCTCGGGCGCGATGGACGCATCACCGGCGATATGCTCTCCACGGAAGACGACGACTGGCCGGGCGAGCGGCTGCTCGAACCCGTGATGCGCAACGGCCGGCGCCTCCAGCAACCGCCCCTTGCCGCGATGCGCGCGCGCGTATCACACGGACTCGATCAGTTGCCGGACGGAGCGCGCCGGCTCGAAGAGCCTTCGCCCTGTCCCGTCGCCATCGCGCCAAGGCTTCTTGCCCTCACGGAGGCAGTCGATCGTCGCCTCGCGGCGCAGGACGAAGACGTCTAGAGCAAATCCGCGCCAATCCGTGTTCGGGCGCAGCGGCTCCGTCACAGGGGCGAAGCTCGCTATTGCGGCGCTGTGCTGTTCAACGCCTCTGTTGCCTTCACGATAAGGTCGTATTTTGTCGCGGTCACCCTGAGGTCGCGAAACCAGCTGACGAGATCGCCCCAGGGATCGTTGATCTGGGCGAGCCCGGAAATGAAGGCAACGATCGTTCCGAATTCGGTCTCGCCCTTGAGCACATAGTAGCCGCCGAGCCCCAGCGTTGCGGCGATACCGAGATGATGCATAAAGTTCATGAGGAAATTCATCGAGAACTTCAGGGTGAAGATCCCCATATTAAGGGAAAATGCATCCACGAGGCGTTCGCCTTGGATGCTTCCTTCAGCGGCTCCGCCGTCGGGCTCGGCTATGATGCCAATGCTGACGCGCCGCAAGATGACGATCCGCTGCCCCACGCGCCGGTTGATCGCCCCCTGCATGATGGGCACGAAGACGAACTGCGGCGAGAAAACGGCGAAGGCCACGAGAGCCATCCAGGGTTGCAGATAGGCCATATAGGCGAAGACGCTGACCAGGATCCCGCCTCCGAGCAGCGGCTCCGAGACGCTCACACCGACGAAGCTGCCGATTGGCTCGGCCTCGTCGAGGATCAGCGAGATCTCGACCCCCTCGGTCTCCGGGACGCGACATTCGGGCGGTATGCTGCAGAAGCGGTTCAGGAGCGCGACGCGAAGCCAGAGCACGACGCTTTCGCTGACGTAGCCGCGATAGACGTTCATGCCGAGTTTCAGGAGACCCGAACCAAGGGCAACCCCGACATAGGCGACCGCGAGGCCGATGATCTGACCGATCGTGCCGCCGGCGAACGCGTCGTTGACGATGCGCCGCTGCAGTTCGAGAGGTACGATGCCGGCTGCGAACACTGCGGTGGAGAGGAGCGCCAGCCAGAGCTGGTGGAACGCGCTCACCCGCCAAATGAAGGGGAGGAGGGCCGACGGGATTACAGTGGATTGTTCTTCGCGCGACGCGTCATGCCGGGCCGACACTGCAGGCCGGAAACGGGATGGAAAGATGACCTGCACGGCGCGACCTCGTTCTGCTTCGGGTTGCGGCGGCCGGATCGGGACGGTCCCAGGTCCGCCAGCGATGAATCGTCAGGCCGTGTTCCAGGTCATATCATTTGCCGGCGCGACAGACGATCGCGGGCCATCCCGTTTGCCGGCACGCTGATCCCCGGCGCTAAGCAAAGGCTGAGCTTCCAGCGCATGGGCGCCAGGTTTTGCTGGTCCGGAGGGGAGGAGACAAAGCAGTCCTGCTCGCTTGCGTTCTGTCGCGTCATGCCGGGCGCGCTATGGAATAGAGCGCCTCGACACCCGTCGCATCCGCATGGCGGCAGCGTGACAAAGCCTTCCCCGGAAGGCTTCGCACCGTCGCGGAACGCTGTCCGTCACGCTGCGGTCAGCAGCCGCGTGATCTCATGGACGGGATGCTTCGTCAGGTCCTTGTCGACTTCGGCGATGATCGAGGCACGAAATGTGCGGGCGATGTGCTCCCTGAGCACCGCCAGCGTGCGCGGTGGAGCCACCAGCACAAGGCCACCGTTTTCCGAACGGTCCAGCGTCTCGATGGCCCGCGCCGTTATCGCCGCGAATTCGGCCTCGGCGCGCGCGTGCCAATCCGTCTGGTCGACGGCGCTCGTCGGCCCGACGACGTTCTGGCTGCGGCCGGGCTTGTCAGTGCCCTGTTGCGCGGCTGTTGGATTTTCCGGCGCTTCGCTCGTCCGTTCGACCTTCAGGTTGGGAACGGCCTCGTTGCCCTCGTTACGCAGGAACAAAGCCTTGCGTCCGTCACAGACAACAACCCAGGCGTCATGGGGAATACGCAGTTTCATCCGATGCCCTCCAAGTCAAATCGGGAGCTCGACGATCAGACTAGTCGAACCGAGGCCGCCGACATTGATCGAGCGCAATCGCCGCGCATGGGCATCGCGCCCTTGTAGGCCCAGGTTGATCTGCCGCAAGGCGACCTGGCGTTGATCCCGTATTGTCAAGTCCTGCGGAAACGGTTGAGGCCCTCTGCATGTTCCGTCTTCTGGGAGGACGACCATGGCGATTGCGATCATCACGGCAGTGCTGCTCATCCCCGGTTTGCTCGTGCTGGCGACTTTCTGGGCTATTGCCCGTTCCGGGGAAGTCCCGGCGGCCGTCACCGCCTATTCCAGTGTATCCGGCCATCGCCGCGGCCCGGTCGAAGTTAGACTGCCGCAACTCTGACAATGTCGTCGCTTGGGTCCGCTCTGGTGAAAGCTGACGTCCGTCCGCTCGCGCATGATGCACCTCGCGACGATAGGATGCGTGACGCCGGTGCCCCCTTCTGGACAGAGCGCGAGGAGGACCTCTTCGCCGCCCTCGGCAGCGCCCCCAACGGCCTCACAAGCGGCGAAGCAAGAGAGCGGCTCGTCCGCTACGGTGCGAATGCGACTGCGGTGAGCTTGCAACGCAGTCTTCTGGCCAAGCTTGGGAAACGGCTTGCAGAGCCGCTCATCGCGATCCTCTTGATCGCCGCCGGTGTCTCTGGCGCGACGGGGGACTGGCAGAGCTTCGCCATCATCACGATCATCGTGCTCGCCTCCATTGTCCTCGACCTCCTTCAGGAACGGAAGGCGGAGGCGGCAGTGGAGGCCCTGAAGCATTCCGTCGCCGTCATGGCGTCTGTCCGGCGCGACGGCAGCCTCGTCGATCTGCCGGTTCACGATATCGTGCCAGGCGACGTGGTGGCGCTTCGCGGGGGCGACCTTGTTCCCGCCGATGGTATCGTGCTGATAAGTCATGGCGCGCTCTGCGACGAGTCGCTCCTCACCGGCGAGCCGTATCCCGTCGAGAAGCGGCCGGGTCCCTGCACGGCGAACGAACCGACGGACGCCTTCAGCGCCGTCTTCGCCGGCACGAGCCTTGTAGGCGGCGAGGCCACCATGATGGTCGTCGCGACCGGCGGCGGAACGCGGTTCGGCGGCATCGCCGCCTCCTTGCAAAGCCGGGTCGCACCCACCGCCTTTGAACGCGGCCTCCACGCGCTCGGCGCGCTGATCATGCGGCTCACCGGCTTTCTCGTGCTGTTCGTGCTGCTCACGCAGCTTGTCCGGCACGGGCTCACGCTTGAGAGTTTTCTGTTCGCGGTTGCGCTCGCGGTGGGGCTGACACCCGAGCTCCTGCCGATGATCACGACCGTGACGCTGTCGCGCGGTGCCGTGCGCATGGCCGCGCGCAAAGTGGTGGTGAAGCGGCTTTCCGCCATCCACGATCTCGGCGCCATGGATATCCTGTGCACGGACAAGACAGGCACGCTGACCGAGGCGAAGATCGTCCATGTCGGCAGCTTCGATAGCGCCGGGGCCCCGGCGTCGCACGTCGCGGAGCTGGTGCGCCTCAACAGCCGCTTTGCAAGCGGGCTCCGCAGCACACTCGACGATGCTATTCTGGCGGCTGCGCCCGCTGCAGCTGACGGGTGGGTGCATGTCGATGATCTGCCGTTCGATTTCGAGCGTCGGCGCTCCTCGGTCCTCGTCGCGCGATCCGGCGAACGCCTGATGGTCACCAAGGGGGCGCCCGAGGGGGTGCTCGCCCTGTGCACGCAGGTCGAGGCAAGTGACGGCACGACGGCGCCGCTCGATGCCGCCCGCCGCGCTGCGATCGTCGCGCTCATCGATGCACGGGGCCGCGAGGGCATGCGTCTCCTGGGGGTCGCCTGGCGCAGGATACCGGCGGAGCGCGGCACCATTGCGATCGATGACGAGGCCGATCTCGTCTTCGCCGGCTGTGCGGCTTTTCTCGATCCCCCCAAGGCTTCGGCGACGGAGGCGGTCGCACGCCTGCACAAAGCCGGCGTTCGCGTGAAAATCATCTCCGGCGACGCCGAACCGGTCGTGCGTCACCTTGTCGAGACGCTTGCCCTGCCGGCACGCCGCCTCATGACCGGTGCCGATATCGCCAACTTGAGCGATGCGACGCTCGCCGCACGCGCCGTCGATACGGATCTTTTCGTGCGTGTATCCCCGGACCAGAAGAGCAGGATTGTGCGGGCCCTGCGCCGTCGTGGGCACACCGTTGGCTTCATCGGTGACGGCATCAACGACGCGCCCGCGATCCACGTGGCCGACGTTGGCCTGTCGGTCGACGGCGGGACGGATGTGGCCCGCGAAGCGGCCGACATCATCCTCCTCGCGCCTGACCTCGGCGTGCTGGCCGATGGTGTTGCGGAAGGACGGCGCACCTACGCGAACATCATGAAATATGTGCGGATGGGGACGAGCTCGAATTTCGGCAACATGCTGTCGATGGCCCTTGCCTCGCTGGTCCTGCCGTTCCTGCCGCTCGCCCCGCTCCAGGTCCTCCTCAACAACCTGCTCTACGACCTCTCCGAGATAGGCATTCCCTTCGATTCGGCCGATGCTCAAGAACTCGCAAAGCCGCGGAGTTGGGATATGGGGGCCGTGCTGCGCTTCACGCTTGTGATGGGTCCCCTGTCCTCCCTCTTCGATCTCGCGACCTTTGCCCTGCTCCGTCTCGGCTTCGGCGCCGAGGTCGCCGCCTTCCAGACAGCGTGGTTCGTCGAATCGATCGTGACACAAATTCTCGTCATCTTTGTCATCCGCACGACCCAGCCGGCCTGGAAGAGCCGGCCGCACCCCGTTCTCGTCGCCAGTTCGCTGACAGCGTTGGCCGCTGCGCTCCTGCTGGCACTGACGCCGCTCGGCGCCATTGTGGGCTTCGTTGCTCTACCCCCGGCCATCCTGGTTGCGATCGCCTGCGTCAGCCTCCTCTATCTCGCAGCGGCGGAAATGCTGAAGCCTTTGGCCATGCGGGCCGCGCCCCATCGACAGGGTCGCCGGAGGAGCTGGCCGGCATGACCGTGGTGCCAGCCGCGGAACGACCGGCCCGGGCATGGATTGCATCTCCCGCTCGGCTGCGCGCGGCCCTGGCACCGATCGCGCTCATCGGCCTTGGTGCCGGCGCCGTGCTGATCTTTCGCGGGGAACCGGACCTCGCGTTCTGGGTCTTCACGCTCGCCACGCTTCCCGTGCTGGCCGCTCTTCTGGTCGAGATCGTCGTGTCGCTCGGCCGCGGGGAAGTCGGCCTCGACCTGATCGCCGGCCTCTCCATGTCGACCGCGCTCCTGTTCGGCGAGCCGTTGGCGGGCAATGTCGTCGCGCTGATGTATGCGGGCGGGCAGGCGCTCGAGCATTTCGCTGAAGGCCGCGCCCGCCGCGACATGACGGCCTTGCTCGGCCGGGTGGCACGAACGACGATGCGTTATGACGACGGCCGACTGGAAGAGGTGGCGATCGATGCGATCGAGCC
This sequence comes from Chelatococcus asaccharovorans, assembly GCF_003201475.1. Lineage (GTDB taxonomy): Bacteria > Pseudomonadota > Alphaproteobacteria > Rhizobiales > Beijerinckiaceae > Chelatococcus > Chelatococcus asaccharovorans. Next base: position 40,305 of record NZ_QJJK01000016.1, read on the forward strand.
GGGCGACAGGCTGCTCATCCGCCAGGGCGAAGTCGTGCCGGTTGACGGAACGGTGGCGGAGGGGGCTGCCGTTCTCGACCTGTCCGCGCTGACGGGTGAAGCGATCCCCGTCGAGCGGGGCCAAGGCGCGGAGGTGCTGAGCGGCGCGACCTCGGCGGGACCAGCCTTCGATCTCGACGTCGTCCGGCCGGCTGCCGACAGTACCTATGCGCGGATTGTGCGGCTGGTCGAAGCGGCGCAGCACAGCAAGGCCCCGATGGCGCGCCTCGCCGATCGCTACGCCATCGTCTTCCTCGTCTTTACGGTGGTTGTCGCTGGCGGCGCGTGGTTTCTCACGGGCGATCGCCTCAGGGCGCTCGCGGTGCTGGTGGTGGCGACGCCTTGTCCGCTCATCCTCGCCGTGCCGGTCGCTGTCATCTCCGGCATGTCGCGGATTGCGCGTCTCGGTGTCCTCATCAAGACCGGCGGTGCGCTGGAGGCGCTCGCGCGGGTCGCCGTCGCGGTCATCGACAAGACCGGCACGCTGACCCATGGGCGTGCAACACTCCTCACGGTGAAGGCGGCGCCTGGCTTTTCTGCCGACGAGCTGCTGCGGCTCGCCGCCTCCCTGGAACAGGCATCGGGCCATGTGGTGGCCGCGGCTCTGGTCGATGCGGCCCGATCCCGGGGGCTCGTCCTCTCGCCGCCGGCAAGCGTGCGCGAGACCGCGGGCTTCGGCCTCGAGGGCGAGGTTGACGGCCGGGCTGTGGTCGTGGGCGGCAGCTCGTTCGTGGGCGAGCGCAGCCTGCAGGGTGACCCGCGTGCCTGGCGCTCGGGTTCACCGGAAGGGGCCGTCGTGGTGGCCGTCGCCGTCGATGGGGCGGTGGCCGGCATCCTCGTCTTGGCCGATGAGATCCGCGCGGACGCGCCCGGTGTCCTGCGCCGCCTGCGCGAAGCCGGCATCCGGCGCATCGTGCTCGCGTCCGGCGACCGCCTCGATGTCGCAACAGCTGTCGGCGCCAAGCTCGGCGTGGATCGGATCCTCGGTGAACTCACGCCCGACGCCAAAGTGGCTGCCGTCATCGCGGAACGGAGCCACGGCCCGGTCATGATGGTCGGCGACGGTGTCAACGACGCGCCGGCACTGGCGGCCGCGAGTGTCGGCGTCGCGCTCGGCGCGCGGGGTGCGGCGGCGTCCTCCGAGGCGGCGGACGTGGTGCTGCTGGTGGATGAGCTCGGCAAGCTGGCCGAGGCCATCGAGGCAGCGCGGCGGGCTTACAGGATCGCTCTGCAGAGCGTTGTCGTCGGGCTGGGTCTCTCGGTCCTCGCCATGGGCATCGCGGCCCTCGGCTATCTGCCGCCGCTCGCGGGCGCACTGACGCAGGAGGTGATCGACGTCGCCGTCATCCTGAATGCGCTCCGCGCGCTCACCGGCGGGCGCCGGGCGCGCCAGCCTTGAGACGTCGTTTCGCGTCTCGCCGCTTCCGATGTGACGAATGCTGCGCGCGACCGTATGGATTGAATGCATAGTAAGAGAACAACTGGCAATGCATGGAGTATCGCTAATAATATGATATAAACTGCAATATTGGATAATGCTTTGAAGAATGAACGTATTCATATTGTGAATGCGGCGTTATTGCATTGCGATGATTGTCTATGTCGTTTCGTCAAGGCCTTCATCCACGGAGCGCTGGCTCAAAATCCAAAATGCGCGCAATTGACCCCGATCAACGACAAAAAATAGAACGAATCTAAGCTGGCGATGGCTGCCATTCTCAGCATGCAGCCGGGTCTGACATGTCGTGAGAGGACGGGCATGCGCAATATCAAGAGGGCGTTCTGGGCTACGCTCGTAGGCCTCACGCTCCTATGGCTGCTCGCGGAGCCCACCGTATTCCAGTCCGCGACGTTTTTCGGCCTTCGCGCGGCGATGATGCAAGTGACGGGTGTCCTCGCGATCGGCTCCATGAGCGTGGCGATGGTTCTGGCGCTTCGGCCGCGTTCACCCGAACGATGGCTCGGCGGCCTCGACAAGATGTATCGCCTGCACAAGTGGTTCGGCATCGCCGCGCTCGTCGCGGCGGTCGTCCACTGGCTCTGGGCGCAAGGACCCAAATGGGCCGTGGGATGGGGGTGGCTTGAGCGCCCCGTACGAGGGGCGAGGCGAATCGTCGAGAACCCGGTCGAGGCCTTTTTCCTCAGTCTGCGTGGCATCGCGGAAGGTGTCGGCGAATGGGCGTTCTACGCCGCCGTGGTACTGATCGTCCTGGCGCTGCTTCGCTACTTTCCCTACCGGCTGTTCTACAAGACACACCGTCTCCTCGCTGTCAGTTACGGTGTGCTCGCCTTTCACGCGGTCGTGCTGCTGGACTTCCGTTACTGGTTAGCGCCGCTCGGCTGGGCGACTGCAGTGTTGCTCGCCGCAGGCGTCTGGGCCGCCGGCATCGTTCTCCTGCGGCGGGTTGGAGCGGATCGCCAGGTCGAGGGCACGATCGTCTCCTTCCAACACTACCCCGGCGTGAAGTCGCTGGAGACCGAGATTGCGGTGCCGCGGACCTGGCCTGGTCACAAGCCCGGCCAGTTCGCCTTTGCGATGTCCGACGCGGCCGAGGGCGCGCATCCGTATACGATTGCCTCCAGCTGGCACCGCGAAAACCCCCGTATCAGTTTTATCACGCGGGAGCTTGGTGACCACACCGGCCGACTACGCGAGAAACTCAAGCTCGGCCAGGAGGTGAGAGTCGAAGGACCTTACGGTTGCTTTACCTTCGACGACGACTGTCCCCATCAAATCTGGGTCGGTGGCGGCATAGGGATTACGCCCTTCATTGCGCGCATGAAGCATCTGGCAGCGCGGAACGGCGAGCCGGATCGGCCGGCTGATCAGACTATCCATCTCTTCCACTGCACGATCGACGTGGACGAGAAGGCCCTGGAAAAGCTCGCTTCAGACGCAAAAGCGGCCAATGTGCGGCTGCATATCGTCATCGACAGCCGCCACGGACGCCTGACCGGCGAGCGGATCCGCGAGGTCGTACCTGAATGGCGTGATGCGAGCATCTGGTTCTGCGGCCCGACGGGTTTCGGCCACGCCCTCAGGCGTGACTTTGCCGCGCTCGGGTTCCCGCTCAACGCGCGCTTCCATCAAGAACTTTTCGAGATGCGATAAATGTGCTGCGGGCGGCAATCTCTCTGCTCCCAAGGCAAGGCATACATGATAGGTAGATGTATGGATATTGTCTGTTCGGATTGAGGGGCAAGTATGTGGCGGCCGCGATTGATCGAAGATGCCCGCCTGAAGTATCTCGGGATTGTCGAGGCCCTTGAGGCCGATATTCAATCCGGCAGGGTCGCGCGCGGCGAAAGGCTTCCGCCGCAACGCGCCATCGCGGAAGCGCTTAAAGTGGATCTCACCACGGTGACGCGCGCGTTCAACGAAGCGCGCCGCCGTGGCCTCGTCGAGGCGCAGGCCGGGCGCGGCACGTTCATCAGCGAGGGGAGCGACGGACCCGGCGCCGCTGAGCACGCCCATCCATTGATCGATCTCAGCATGAATATCCCGCCTCAACCGGCCGAGGCGGATTTCCGGCGGGCCTTTCCCCAGGGCATCGCGACCATCCTCGGCAGCGCGCGTGGCATGCTGAGCCTGCACTATCAGGCAAGCACCGGCGCGGAGCCGGATCGCCGGGCTGCCGCGAACTGGCTGGCGCGACGGCTCGATGGGGTCACGCGCGATCGCGTCGTGGTGACGGGTGGCGCGCAAAGCGCGCTGTTTGCCATCTGCGAAATCCTGCTCGATCGGGGCGATGTCGTTGCCGCCGGCGCGATGACCTATCCCGGCCTGAAGGCGGTCGCGGCACAGAAGGGTCTCATCCTGGAGCCTCTGGCCATGGACGGCGAGGGCATCATTCCGGACGCCTTCGCGCAGGTCTGCCGCGAGAAGGCGCCGAAGGCGCTCTATCTGATCCCGTCCATCGACAATCCGACGACAGCGACCTTGCCCGAAGCCCGTCGCCGCGCCCTCGTGGCCGTGGCGCGACAGCATGGTGTGACGATCATCGAGGATGATCCCTATGCGCCGCTCAGGCCGGAGCGGCGTGTCGCGCTCGCAGAATTGGCGAGCGACATCACCTGGCATATCGCCACGCTTTCGAAATGCGCGACGCCCGCCTTGCGCGTGGCCTATGTCGTGGCGCCAACCGCGTCTCAAGCCCTGCGGCTCGCCGGTGTGCTGCGCGCGACCCTTCTTATGGCCCCGCCCCTGATGTCGGCGCTGGCGACCCGCTGGATCGTGGAGGGCACGCTCGACCGGATCACGGGGGCGATCCGCGCCGAGAATATGGAACGGCAGAAGCTGGCGGCGACCATCCTGGGCGATGGGAACTTCGCCGCGGATCCGCATGGGCACCACCTGTGGCTGCGGCTGCCGGATCATTGGCGCGCCGCCGACTTTGCGGACCATGCTGACCGTGCCGGGGTCTCGATCGTGCCGAGCGCGGCCTTCGCCGTTGTCGCCCATCCGCGCGAGGCCGTCCGGATCTCGCTCGGGGTCGCCCCCGATCGCGACGCGCTTGAAGACGCGCTGACGCTGCTGGCGGGGCTCATGTCCCAGCCGTCCCTTGCGGCGCGTGCCGTGGTGTAACGTGCTGCCCGATCCGCTTCCGACTACGAAACGCCCGATGTGGACATGAATCCGCATCGGGCATCGCTCACACGCTTTCAAAGCTTTTCGTCAGTTCCAGCGCCTGTCTTTCGAAGAGGCGGCGGTAGAGACCGTCCGGCCGGCGGATGAGGGCGGCGTGGCTGCCTTCCTCGACGACCCGGCCGACATCGAAGACGAGAAGCCGGTCCAGCGACTGCACCGTCGAGAGACGATGCGCGATGACGATCGTGGTGCGTCCGACCATCAGCTTTTCCATCGCCTGCTGGATCAGCGCCTCGCTTTCCGAATCGAGGCTCGAGGTGGCTTCGTCGAGGATCAGGATTGGCGCGTCGGCGAGGAAGGCCCGGGCGAGCGCCACGCGCTGGCGCTCGCCGCCCGACAGCTTGACGCCGCGCTCGCCCACCTGCGTTTCATAGCCTTTCGGCAGCTTCGTGATGAAGCCATGGGCGCTCGCCTGTTTGGCTGCGGCGATGATCTCTTCGCGCGTTGCGTCCGGGCGCGCATAGGCGATGTTCTCCGCGAGCGACCGGTGAAACAGGATCGGCTCCTGTTGCACGATGGCAATGCGACGGCGCAGGCTGGCCTGCTGCAGGTCGGCGATGTTCTGCCCGTCGATCAGCACGGCGCCACCCGTCACGTCGTAAAGGCGCTGCACCAGCCTGGCGAAGGTGGTCTTGCCGGAGCCGGAATGGCCGACGAGGCCGACCTTCTCGCCCGCCTTCACGCGGATCGAGAAATCCCGGTAGAGCGGGGTCGGATGGGTGCCATAGCGGAAGGTCACATGGTCGAAGACGATCTCGCCGCGCGTGATGTCAGCCGGGCGAGCGCCGGGTCGGTCCGCCACGCCGATCGGTACCTCGTGCAGTTTCACCATCTCCTCCATCTCGTTCACCGAACGTTGGAGATGGTGGATATGCATGCCGACATCGCGCAGATGGCCCTGCACGATGAAGAACAGCGTGAGCACGAAGGTGATGTCGCCGGGGCTTGCCGCACCGCGCTGCCACAGAACAAGCGCCGAGGCCAGCATGGCGGCCTGCATGCTGACCATCATCAGGCCTTGCAGCCACAAGTTCGTCACGGAGCGGTTCCACGTGCGCGCGGTGCGGTCGCGCCATTTGGAGATGACGCGCGCGAGCTTTGTCTCTTCGCGCCGTTCCGCGCCGAAGGCCTTGACCACTGCGTTGCAGGTCACCGCATCGGCCAGGGCGCCGCCGAGCTTGGTGTCCCAGGCATTCGACAGCGCTGCGGCCGGGAAGACATAGCCCACCGCCGTGGCGCAGGTCACGACGATGAAGACGAGCGAGCCAAATCCGATAACAAGGCCCATCACCGGCCAGATGGAGCCGAGCAGCAGCGTCGCGCCGACCAGGGTGACCGCGGAGGACAACAAGGCGATGAGGACCGTGTCGCTCAGGAGATCGAGCGCGCCCATACCACGGCTGATCTTGCGCACGGTGGAGCCGGCGAAGCTGTTGGCGTACCAGTCGGTCGACAGCCGCTGCACGCGTGCGAAGGTCTCGGTCGCCATGTCGCCCATGATGCGCAGGGTGAGCTTGACGATGTTCATCATCACGAACTGACGCAGGATGACCGCGCCGAGGCTGAGCGCCAGCAGGGTGCTGAAGTCCGTCCATGCGGCATTGATGGTCGTCTGGCTGTCGAAGGAGCCCCGCGCGATGGCATCGACGAGCCTGCCCGCGAAATAGGGCGTGAGCACTTCTGCTGCGGTCGCCAGGATGCCGAATAGGATGATCGCGCTGACGCGCCCCCGCTGGGCCGCCCAATGGGCGCCCGTGAAGCGAAACACCGATATGACAGTGTCGGCGCGAAGATCTATGGGTTTGCGCCGGAGACAGCGCCGGGCGCGGCGCAGAGCGCGCGCAGCCTCTTGAACGGTCGACATTGCAGGATCTCACAAGATAGCAGGCGGCAGTGTTGCACCAGGGGGTGCTGCCGGATCAGGTCTTCGGCAAGAAGAGGCACGATGACGACGCCCGACAGGGCCGTCGGTCAACGTGGCATTGGTGCCGAGCTAATGATGTGAGCTGCGTTTTCCATAATGGCCGTTTGGTGACACAAGACACGGCTCACTTCAAGCGCAAAGATAGCGTCGCTCGCTGTTTCGTCGGGCGGCTGGTGTATTTACAACGCTCTTCCAGCCTATTTGACTCTGGTGGTGAGTATTGCAAACACTGCTGATGAGTCTCTCAATATACGTGAACAGTAAGCGGCTCAGTTGGTTGCATCCAGCGGCAACCGTCGCCCTCAAGGTTGACGATATCTGCGATTGATGGAGCGGTTCTGAAGCGGCGGTACGCCACACGGGAGCGATCATGCACATCAGAGACGAAGCGCCGGGGGACGAGCCGGCCATTCATGCGGTTGTCGAGCAGGCCTTCCGCAGCGCGCCACACAGCAGCGGGACCGAGGCTCATATCGTCGATGCCTTGCGTGCCGCCGACGCGCTGACCGTTTCGCTCGTCGCCGTGGAAGACGGGGCGGTATGCGGTCACGTCGCCTTTTCGCCGGTGACGGTCGATGGTGCGGCGGTCGGCTGGCACGGGCTTGGTCCTCTCGCCGTGCATCCGCGCCGCCAGCGCCAAGGCATGGGCTCGCAACTCGTCCTGGAGGGCCTGGCGCGCCTGCGAACCGTTGGCGGCCAGGGCTGCGTCGTGCTGGGAGACCCGCTCTATTACGGTCGCTTCGGCTTTCGAGCGAGGGCGGAGTTGACCCTGGCCGGTGTTCCGGCCGCCTATTTCCAGGCGCTGCCCTTCACGACGCCAATGCCGGAAGGGTCGGTCGACTATCACGCGGCGTTCGCAGCTGGGGCGTGACCGCCTCTGCACCATGAGCGCGCGGCGTCTTGTCTCTTGTCGGCGCACGTGCGATCTTTTATATAGCTATGCATATAATAGCTATCTATAGATTGGTTTCCCAGGCTATGAAATCTGAACTCGGCGCCGCCTTCACGTTCGAGCTCGCGACAGCCGGTCGCAAGATGCGCAAGCTCTTCGACCGCTATGTGCGTGAGCGCGGACTGACCTTGCCCCGCGCGCGCGCCCTGTTGTTGCTGGCTCAGGAGCGCTCCTGGAACCAAACGGAACTCGCGGATGCCCTCGAAATCGAGCATCCCTCGGTGGTCAGGCTGCTCGACGGCCTTGAACGTCAGGGGTTGATCACCCGATCCGCCGTGGCCGGGGATCGCCGTGCCAAGCAGATCGAACTGACCATCGCCGCGCAGGCCCAGGTTCGCGACCTCGAGGAACTGACCGAGCGGCTGCGCACCACTTTGCTGCAGGGGATCGATGCCGCCTCGCTGGCGGTGGCCCTCAGTACGCTGCAACGGGTCGTGGCCAACGCCGAGCAGGCTGCCGCCATGCGGCGGGAGGAGGAAGCCAATGTCGGTCACGGCTGAGCAGGTCGCGACGCCGCACCCGCTGACCGTCGCCGGCCGCGCGGCCGTCTTCATGGCCGCCTCGACGCTGCTGTGGCTGACGCAGGGGCTCGGCATGAACCTGGTGGCAGCCAACACGCCACAGATTCAGGGATCTCTCGGTGCCACACTGACGGAAACAAACTGGCTGATCGCTGCCTATATGGCGCCGAATGTCAGCCTTACCCTCCTGTTGACGAAGATCAGGACGCAGTTTGGTCTGCGCCGTTTCACCGAGATCAGCATCGTCATGTTCGTGCTGACGTCGCTGCTGCATCTCTTCATCTACGATCTGTGGTCGGCCTTGCCGGTGCGTTTCCTGGCAGGCGCGGCCGCGGCCCCCATATCGACCCTTGGCTTCCTCTATATGCTGGAGGCCTTCCCGCCCGCGAAGAAGATGAGCTGGGGCTTGAGCCTGGCGTTGATGCTCTCGAGCGCGACGCCGACGATCGCGCGGCTCATCTCGCCCTATCTGCTGGATTTAGGCCAATGGCGGCATCTCTATCTGATGGAGATCGGCCTCGCGCTCATCGCATTGCCGATCGTCTATCTGTTGCCACTGACCCCGATTCCGCACGCCAAGGTCTTGCACTGGAAGGATTTCATCACCTATCCGCTGATTGCCCTGGGCTTCGGGCTGCTCGCGGTCGTGCTGACTGTCGGCCGCTACTATTGGTGGTTCGAGGCGCCGTGGATCGGTGTCGCGCTTGCGGTGGCCGTGATGGCGATCGCTTGCGCCGCGGCCATCGAGATCAATCGCGATACGCCGCTCATCAATATCCGTTGGCTGACGAGTCCCGAGATCCTCCATCTCACGCTGACATTGCTCGTCTTCCGAATGGTCCTCACCGAGCAGACATCAGGCGCGCTGGCGCTGTTCCAGGGGCTGGGCCTCTTCAATGAGCAGAGCCGGCATCTGTATCTCGTCGTTCTCGCGGCATCCGTCACGGGGGGGCTGGTTTGCGGCGCAACGCTCAAGATCGAGCGCGTGCACCTCCTGCATGCGGTCGCGCTCTCCTGCATCGCGGTCGGCGCTTATATGGACGGCCACGCGACGAGCCTGACGCGACCTGGAAACATGTATGTCAGTCAGGCGCTGATCGCGTTCGGAGGTGCATTGTTCTTGCCGCCGGCTTTGCTCGCCGGCCTGATGAAGACCATGAAGCAGGGGCCGACGTTCATCACCAGCTTCCTTGTCGTGTTTCTGTTCACCCAGAGCCTTGGCGGGCTGATCGGCTCGGCTGCGTTCGGATCGTTCATCATCATCCGCGAGAAGTTTCACTCGGCGCATCTTGTCGAGCGCATCGTGATGACGGACCCGCAGGTGACCGAGCGCGTGCGCCAGCTCGCCGGCGCTTTCGGCAAAGTCCTCACGGACGGCCAGCTCCTCAATGCGGAGGGATTGGCGACATTGTCCCAGCAGGTCACGCTCCAGGCGACCGTGCTGGCTTATAACGACGCCTTTCTCCTCATCTCAGCCCTCGCCGCGATCGCCTTCATGGTGGTCGTCGTCCAGATGGGGCTCTCCTCTGTCCGCGGCTGGCTTACGACTCGCCGCGCCGCTCAAGCCTGACACTACGGATCGAGAAATTTAGAAGATCATGTCCACGTCACACGTCATTCGGGCCAGTGCCGCCATCACTATTGGCATCGTTGGTGCCTTGCTGATCCTTCAATCCTGGCAGCTGCCACCGTTTCACGGTTCGGTCGAGACCACGGAGAACGCCTATGTGCGCGGCAAGGTCACGACGCTGAGCCCGCAGGTCACGGGCTATGTGGTTGCCGTCAATGCGCGGGACTATCAGAATGTCCATGCCGGTGACGTCATCGTCCAGATCGATGACCGCATCTATCGACAGAAATTGAAGCAGGCGGAGGCGACGCTCGCGATGAAACGGGCGGCGCTGCAGAATTCCGAGCAGAGCCAGCGCGCCGCCGAGGCGCGTATCCGTTCAAGCGAGGCGCAGGTGACAAGCGCCAACGCGGCCCTCGACGTCGCACGATCGAATGCAGAGCGCGTCGAGGCCCTTCTGCCGCGCGGCGCGACGACCCAGAGCGCCGCGGACCAGGCGCATGGCACGCTCGCCCAGGCGCAGGCAACGCTGCATCAGGCGGAATCCGCGGTGGACGTGGCCCGTCAGGATCTGCAGTCGATCATTGTCAACCGGGATTCGCTGAAGGCGGAGATCGACAATGCCGTGGCGGCGGTCGAACTCGCCAAGATCGATCTGGCCAACACGCATATCGTCGCTCCGGCCGACGGACAGCTCGGCGAGGTCGGTGCCCGCCTGGGACAATATGTTTCGGTGGGCACGCAGCTCGCGGCGCTGGTTCCCGAGCAGGTCTGGGTTGTTGCAAACTTCAAGGAAACACAGCTGTCTGGCATGAAGATCGGCCAGCCCGTCACCTTCACGGTGGATGCCCTGCAGGGCGAGACGCTGACGGGTCACATCGAGCAGTTCTCCCCTGCGGCGGGTTCCGAATTCGCTGTGCTCAAGGCTGACAATGCCACCGGCAATTTCACCAAGGTGACGCAGCGGCTGCCCGTGCGCATCGCAATCGATCCCGGCCAGCCGCTGACCAAACGGCTGGCGCCGGGCATGTCGGTCGTCGTTTCAGTCGATACCGCCACAAAAGCCGCGGCGGCAGCTACGCCCGCGTCGCCCCAGCCCGCCGATCCAGATCACGCTCCCGCCGGGAAGCCCGTTGCAGAGCGCCGATCGAGCTAGTGGTTCGTGTCGAGCATCTGCATCCAAATTATGTCGGGCCCGGGGCCGACATCGCGCGGGCACCGAATGTCAAATTCATTCCACGAGCTGGACCTTGGCAGCAATGGCCGCGCCCGCGGTCAACCGGTCCTTGCTGCCGATGAGATGCACCCGCATGGCGGTACGCGCATCTTCGGGAGCCTTGCCCTCGATGGCGGCGAGGATGGCCGCGTGTTCCTGGTTGAGGTGCTTGAGATAGTCCTCCCGGTTGGCGCCGGTGATCTTGAAGGTCTCGAATTTGGTGCGCGGGATGAGCAACTCGCCGAGGTAGTTGAAAAGCTGCAGGAAATGAACATTTCCGGAGGCCTCCGCGATGCTGCGGTGGAAGGCGAGATCCGCCTGGATGGCATCCTCCCCGGCTTCCGTGGCCTCGACCATCGCCGTCATGGCCTTGCGCATCTGCCGGAGATGTTTCTCGTCGCGCCGGCCGGCTGCAAGCCCGGCCGCCTCCACCTCGAGCGCGACCCGCAGTTCGAGAACAGCGATGGCCTCATTGACCAGTTTCAGGTCGGGATCGTCGATGACGAAGGAGCGCAGCGGCACCTGGCGCTGCACGAAGACGCCGACGCCCTGGCGGGTCGAGACAAGTCCGCCGGCTTTCAGATTGGCGATGGCTTCGCGCACCACCGTGCGGCTGACGCCGAACTCCTCGATCAGGTCCTGCTCGGTGGGGAGTTTTTCGCCCCGCGGATAGTCGCCGGCCTGGATACGTTGGCGCATGATCGTGACGATCTGCTCCGACAGGCTTCCCCGGCGAAATTCTATTCTCGGCATGATATGTGTCTCGCCCTGTCCACGTCCTATGCCGCTCCCACGGGTTCGCCTGCAATCGCCGGACATCATACAAGCAATTGCCGGTCATGCCAGATCGGATCGCGGCGGGCGTCCGGCCGTTCAATGGCCTGGGGTCTGGCCACGCGCCGCTGATTCGCATAGAACAGACAATGGAGCGGGGGTGGCAGGTTGCGTTATGAGCGGGGTGTGGTTCCTTAGCCTGTTGAATCCGATCATAGCCTCGGTATTCGCCTTCGTTTTTCTGGCGCTATGGTTTCATCAACGCGCGCGGCGCTATATCCTTGGTATCGTTGCTGCCGCCTTGCTCTATGTCGCCGGATGTACCGTCCAGCTTTCAAAATTTCCAGCTGACGTTGGCTATAATGCAGCGGTGTCTGCCACTCTTTATTCAGCAAGCATTTATTTGCTGTTTGCAGGAATTTTCAAAAGAAAGAATATTACGGATGGGTATTTACTACTAGCTGCTATTATTGTTTCCATAATTGGCGCGATTATATATTTCTATTTTGTAGTGAATAATCTATATATGCGAGTCTATGTCCTGAATTTCGGATTCGGGACCCTGTTTCTGATCGCGGCCTATCGCCTCTGGCGTGCAGGCGCGGCCGGGGTGGGTGACCGCATCCTGTTCTGGGTCATTCTCGCGTCTGGCATCCAGTTCTTCCCCCGGACTGTTCTTGCGCTCGAAGTGTTCGATCGCGGGCTTCTTCCGCGCGAATTCGGCCATTCGATCTTCTGGCTGTGGCTCAATTTCTCCCTGGTCATCGTCATCATCGGCCTCGCGCTCGCGGTCTTGACGGCGGTGGTTCTGGACATCATCGACGACCTGAAGAAGGACGGCAGCACCGACCTTATGACGGGTTTGCTCAACCGCCGCGGGTTCGAGGAACGGGCGGGCCTCATGCTGGCCGGTGCAGGCACGGGGCCGATCAGCATGGTCTATTGTGATATCGATCACTTCAAGGCGATCAATGATGCCCATGGCCATGCGGCCGGGGACGGGGTGATCAAGGAATTCGCCGTGCTGCTTGCGGCCGAGATGCGTGCGGATGATATCGCCGGCCGCATCGGAGGCGAGGAATTCGCCATCCTGTTGCCCGACGCCGATATCGACGGGGCAAGAGCCTTCTCCGAGCGGGTGCGCCGCAATCTGGAGCGCAGCCGCTTCGAGGGCCTGCAGGAGCATCAAGGGGTCACGGCGAGCTTCGGAATCGCCACCCGGAATGGGCAGGAACATTTGCACGACCTCACGCGCCGTGCCGACAAGATGCTCTATGTGGCCAAGCGGAGCGGGCGAAACTGCGTCCGGCCCCAGGAGAATACGGTGGTCGATCTCCGTTCGCAGGCCAAGGCTTGATGCCGCACGCCGGCCGCCTCGTAGGGGCGCGGAAGCCGCTCAGACGACCTTGACCGTGATATCGCCGACGCCGTCGACATGCCCTGTCATCACGTCGCCCCTGGCCACCGCGCCGACCCCGGCCGGCGTGCCGGAGAAGATGAGATCGCCGGGAGCCAGCGTGAACAGGCCGGAGAGATAGGCGATCGCCTCGGGGACCTTCCAGATCATCTGGTTGAGGTCGCCGGTCTGGCGGCGCTCACCGTTGACGTCGAGCCAGATGGCGCCGGCGGCGGGATGGCCGATCAGCGAAGCGGGGACGATCGTGCTGCAGGGGGCGGAATGCTCGAAAGCCTTCCCGACCTCCCACGGCCGGCCGAGATCCTTGGCTTTGCCCTGCAGGTCACGCCGGGTCATGTCGAGGCCGACGGCATAGCCGAAGACATGGTCGAGCGCCCGCTCGACCGGAATATCGTGCCCGCCCTGGCCGAGCGCGACGACCATCTCGATCTCGAAATGGACGTCCTCCGACTGGGACGGATAGGGAAAGCCCGCGTCGGGCAACAGCACGTTATCCGGATTCTTCTGGAAGAAGAACGGCGGCTCCTTGTTCGGGTCGTGGCCCATCTCGATGGCGTGGGCGGCAAAGTTGCGGCCGATGCAATAGATCCGGCGGACGGGGAAGCGCGCTTCGGTGCCCTTCACAGGCAGCGTCGGAATGGCCGGCGGCGTGACGACGTAACGGTTTGCGGGCGAGGTTTCGACCATGGATCGCGTCCTTGATTGCAGGAGAGACGGGCAGGGGACCACTGGAGCCGACGCCGCCATCCAGAGACCTACGCGCGCATGGAATCGAGGGGCCAGCGGGCGCGCGCCGGTGCGGTGAGATCATCGGTGAGGTCGAGCCTGAGCCGTTCGAGGCCCGCCCAGGCGATCATCGCCGCGTTGTCCGTGCACAGCGCCGGTGGCGGTGTGACGAGGCGCAGGCCCGCCTCCGCCGCGAAGCGTTGCAGCGCGGCTCTAATCATCTGGTTGGCGGCAACGCCGCCCGCGACGACGAGCGCTGTCGGGTTTCCGGCCGCCGCGTGGAAGGCGCGCAACGCCACGCGGCTGCGGTCGACGATCACATCGACCACCGCAGCCTGAAACGAGGCACAGAGATCGGCGACGTCGGTCGCGCTGAGCGGCGCGATGCGCTCAGCTTCCAGGCGCACCGCCGTCTTCAGGCCGGAGAGCGAAAAATCCGGCACGTCCCGCCGCAGCATCGGCCGCGGCAGATTGAAGCGCTCGGGGTCGCCGCGCAGGGCTTCTTTTTCGACCTCGGGGCCGCCGGGATAGGGCAGGCCGAGCATCTTCGCCGTCTTGTCGAAGGCCTCGCCGATGGCATCGTCGATCGTTGTGCCAAGCCGGATGTAGTCACCAACGCCGCGGACGCAGACGAGTTGGGTGTGACCGCCCGAGGCGAGGAGCAGGAGATAGGGAAAGGCAACCGAATCGGTCAGACGGGCGGTGAGGGCGTGGCCTTCCAGATGGTTGACGGCGATGAACGGCTTGCCCGCGACAAGCGCGAGCGCCTTGGCGGCCGTCAGCCCCACGATGACGCCGCCAATAAGCCCTGGACCGGCGGCGGCTGCGATGCCGTCCATATCGGAGAGATCGAGGCCGGCCCGCGCGAGCGCCCGCGCGACCAGCAGGTCAAGCGATTCCACATGGGCGCGTGCGGCGATTTCCGGCACCACGCCGCCATAGGCGGCATGTTCAGCGATCTGGCTGAGGACTTCATTGGCCAGGATATGGCCGCGCCCTTCGCCATCGCATGAGACGACGGCGGCCGCCGTCTCGTCGCAAGTCGTCTCCAAACCGAGTATACGCATGGTCACCAAAGCGGGTCGCGTATCCCGCATCGTTGTTTCGGAATTGTTCTGGAACAACCTATAGTCCGACCGGCGATCCTTCGCCATCTAAAGTCTGGCTGGCCGTCGAAGGGTCGGTGTCCACGGAGTGCATTGCAGTGTCGATCATTTTTCCCGAGCGCATGGTCATCGGAACGCGCGCCAGTCCCCTCGCCCTCGCCCAGGCCGAGGAGACGCGGGCGCGGCTCGTCGCAGCGACCGGCCTGTCGCCGGATGCCCTGCCGCTGCTGCCGCTGACCACCACGGGGGACAAGATCCAGGATCGCGCCTTGTCGGAGGCCGGTGGCAAAGGCCTCTTCACCAAGGAGCTCGATGCGGCGCTCATGGCCGGATCAGCCGATCTGACCGTGCATTCCGCCAAGGACCTGCCGACAGAACTGCCGGAAGGGCTCCTCGTCGCGGGCTATCTGCCGCGTGAGGACGTGCGCGACGTCTTCATCAGCCGTCGTGCCGATAGTCTGATGAGCCTGCCGGCAGGCGCCGTCGTCGGTAGCGCCTCGCTTAGGCGGCAGGCGCAGATCCTGCGCGCCCGGCCGGATCTCAAGGTCGCGCTGCTGCGCGGCAATGTCGCGACAAGGCTTGCGCGTCTCGACGAAGGACGCGTCGACGCGACGCTTCTTGCCCTCGCCGGGCTGAAACGGCTTGGCAAGGCCGACGTTGCGACCGCCATTCTCGAGACGGACGACTTTCTGCCCGCCGTCGGGCAGGGCGCCATCGCGCTCGTCGCGCGGGCGGGCGATTCAGCCGTCCTCGCGGCGGCGGCGGCGATTGCCTGTCGTGACACGGGCATCGCGCTTGCCGCCGAGCGGGCGTTCCTCAGGGCGCTCGACGGGTCCTGCCGCACGCCGATCGCCGGGCATGCGACCGTGCACGGCGAGAGCCTGCGCTTTTGCGGCCTCGTCCTGTCGCCGGACGGCAGCCGCTCCGTCGCCGTCGCGCGTGAGGGCGGGCTCGGGGATGCCGAGGCTCTTGGCGAGGATGCGGGCCGCGCGGTCATCGCCGAGGCTGGGCTCGATCTTCTGCGCGGATGACGAGAGGTTTCCATGCGTGTGCTTGTCTTTCGGCCAGAGGCTGCAGCCAGACGCACGGCGGCGCGCCTTGCCGTGCTGGGGCACGAGGCGGTGTTGGCACCGGCAACCCGCATCGTCCCCCTCGATACGCCACGGCCTGAGGGCCCGTTCGTGGCCATCGTCGTGGGCAGCGCGAACAGCTTCGTGATCGCGGCGGATGACACGATCCGCGCCGTGCCTGTCATCGCGGTGGGTGAGCGCACGGCCGAGGTGGCGCGGGCGCGTGGCTTCACCGATGTGGAGAGCGCCGACGGCGACCGAATCGCCATGGCGGCGCTCGCCCGCCGGCGTTTCCCGGGCGGCGGCCGCGCCCTCGTGCTCCAGGGGCGCGATCACAAGGCCGATACCACGGCTCTGCTGGCTGACGCCGGGCTGACGCCCGTGAGCTGGATCGTTTATGCGGCCGAGGCCGTCGAAGCCTTGACCAGCGAGGCCGCAGACGCCCTTCGCATGGAACAGATCGATGCCGTCCTTCATTATTCGCGCAGGAGTGCGGAGGTCGCGCTCACGCTCGTGGAGCGCGCGAATCTGAGGCGACCTTTTTTCGCAGCCTCGCAGCTGTGCCTGTCGCCGGATGTGGCCGAGCCGTTGCTCAGGGCGGGCGGGCGCCGCATCCGGGTTGCCGATGCACCGCGGGAAGACGCGTTGCTTGCAGCATTGAATGAGGCTTGAGGCTCGCCACCGGCGTCGCACAGGTGGTATGACGCAGGGATGAACCGACAGCGAGGCGCATTGATTCACCGGGAGCAGCTGAAATGACCGATGATCCGGCCATGACCCCTCCGCCCAAGCCGGGTCGGGGCAAGCTGCGGCGTAATCCCGCCACGCTCGATTTGACGGCCGCGCCTGCACCGAGGCCCGACACGGATCCCGTGCCGGGGCGAGACGACCGTGTGAGCGATGCGCCGGACGGTGACGAGCGGCCATCGTCGCTGCCCGACGTTTCCGCCGCGACCGACGCGCGGCCGCCTGTCACGGCTGAAGCTGTCACGCCTGAACCTGCCCGCCCGGCCGATCTCGGCCAAGGGTCGGACGGTTTCACGGGACGGCCGGACGAGGATAGAGCCAAGGGGCGAAGCCATATGGACGATGCGAAGGATGATAGCGCCGATCGTTCGCGGGCGGTCACCCCGGACCTTCCGCCATCGGGCGCGGCCCCCGCTCCGGCTGAAGCCGGGCCATCTTCGCCATCCGCACCACCACGGGCTACGACCTCCGCAGCGGTGTCCGTGCCGGCCCTGGCACTTGCAGCGGTCTCTGGCGCCATCGCGGGCGGGCTCGTCAGCTTCCTGCTGATGCCGACCTCCACACCGATCGACGAAACCGCCACACGTCTTGTTGCCCTGGAGCGACGCGTCGCCGCGCTGCCTGCTCCAGTACCGCAGGGTGAAGTCAGCGCACTTGCAGGACGCCTCAATGGCCTGGCGGAACAGGTGGCAGGCCTCGGGCGTGAGGTTGCCGCGGCGAGCGGCAAGGCCGATGCAGCGGCGAGCCGGGCTGCAGCCCTCGAAAATGCGCCCCCCGCGAGCGCTCAGCCGGCCGTGCGCCCCGAGGCCCTCGCGGCCCAGGAGCAGCGGCTCAATGCGCTTGAAGCTACGCTCGGGCGGCTCGATCCCACGCGCCTCGCGGCGGCTTCAGCCGATGCCTCGACCCGTGCCGGCCGTGTGGCGACGCTTGCGGCCCAGGCCCTCGTCGCCGAGGATCTCATTGGCCGGATCCGGCGCGGCGAACCTTTCTCCCGGTCGATCGACCGCCTGGTCGAGCTCGGTGTCCCCAATCAGAAGCTGGCGGCCCTGCGCCAAGGGGCGGCTGCAGGCTTGCCGAGCCTCTCGGCCCTGCGCACGGGCTTCGCCGGCCTCGCCGACCGGTTGGCAGAGCCGCCCGAACAGGCGCCGCCGGAGGATTTCACGAGCCGCGCGCTCGCCAGCATCAACCGTCTCGTTCGTATTCGCGCGGTGGGCGCCAATGCGGTGACGGAACAAGTTGCCGCGGTCGACGCGGCTCTTGCCCGCGGCGATGGTGCGGCGGCGCTCACGGCCTGGCAGGCGCTGCCGGACAATGCCCGCAAGGCCTCTGCCGCCTGGGGCGCCGAACTCGAACGTCTGGTCGCGGTGGAGACCGCTGCCCAGACGCTCTCCGGTGAGATCGTCACGGCTTTGGCCGGCGAGGCCGCCAACACCCCGACGGGGGCGCGGCCATGATCCGGGTTCTCGTTTTCCTCGCAGTCCTCGCCCTGGTCGCGCTCGGCGCCTCCTGGCTTGCCGATCGTCCCGGCGAGGTGGCGGTGATCTGGCAGGGTTACCGCATCGAGACATCTGTCGCGGTGCTGATGGCGGCGATGCTGGCCGTGGCGTTTCTGCTCGTGTGCCTTTGGTCGCTTTTGCGTCTCATCCTGCGGCTGCCGAGCGTCATGAGCTTTGCCTCACGGGCGCGGCGGCGCAACCGCGGCTATGTCGCAGTTTCGCGCGGCATGGTGGCTGTGGGCGCTGGCGATCCGCTCGCCGCGCGGCGCCATGCCAGTGATGCCGAGCGTTGGCTGGGACGCGAGCCACTGACGTTGCTCCTGAAGGCGCAGGCCGCACAGATTTCGGGAGATCGCGCCGGCGCGGAGGCCACGTTCACGGAGATGCTGGACGATGCCGAGACCCGGGTTCTGGGACTGCGCGGGCTCTTCGTCGAGGCGCGGCGCAAGGGTGATGCCGTTGCGGCCCGCGCCTATGTGAACAAGGCCGTGGAACTCGCGCCCGGCGTCGCCTGGGCCAGCGAGGCGATGCTGGAGTTTCAGTCTGCAGAGCGGGATTGGCGCGGCGCCCTTGCCAAGCTCGAGCAACGGGTCGCGCACCGTTCCATCGACAAGGCGACCGCAAAGCGCCAGCGCGCCGTGCTGCTGACGGCGGATGCGCTGGATCGCGCGGACAAGGAGCCTGAAACGGCACTCGCGGCGGCGCTGGCAGCCGTCAAGCTTGCGCCGGACCTCGTGCCCGCCGCCGCGCTCGCCGGCCGGCTGCTCGCCGCAAACGGCAAGCTGCGCAAGGCCGCAAAGGTGCTGGAGGCCAACTGGAAGATCGAGCCGCATCCGGACATCGCGGCCGCCTATCTCGATTTGCGCCACGGCGATTCGACCCATGACCGCCTTGCGCGCGCCGAAACGCTTGCCAGGCTCAAGCCCCGCCATCCGGAGGCGACGCTTGCCGTGGCCGAGGCGGCGATCGCGGCTCATGAATATGCCAAGGCCAAGCAGGTCCTGGCGCCCCTCCTGGCCGAGCGGCCGACCGTGCGCGCCTGTCTCCTCATGGCGGATATCGAGGAGGCCGAGCATGGCGCATCCCCGGCGCTCCGGCAGTGGCTGGGCAAGGCGGCGCGGGCCCCCCGCGATGCGGTGTGGATGGCCGATGGTGTCACCTCGGACCGGTGGGAGCCAGTCTCACCCATATCGGGGCGCCTTGACGCCTTCCAGTGGGTCGCGCCGGCCGAGCAGATCGCCAACGGCCGCGTGCACAGAGACGCCGATGCCGTGCTTGCCGATGGCGACGAGCCGACCGTGCTGCTGCCGGCCGCGTTGGATCAGGGGCAGGAAAGTGGGGACGCGTCGCCAGCGCCCGCATCCGATGTGTCCTCTCCTGTTCCCCCGGCAGCGCCTACGCCTCTCGCTCCCGCCCCCCTGACTCCTGCTCCGTCCGCCCCGAGCGCGTCGGCTCCGGTGGCCAAGGCCGGCGTCCCGTCGTCGGAGCCCATGGCGAAGCCGGCCGAACAGGGCAGTCCGTCTGTATCGCCGGAGCCATCGTTCGGGGAGCGCGACAGTGAGGCTCCTCGCGGCGTGACGCCCCAAGCCATGGAATCGGAAGCCAAAGAATTGGAAGCCAGGGCATCGGAAGCCAAGGGGACTGATCTCAAGATTGCCGATGCCAAACCGGCTGGCGTCGGGACGTCCGCAGCAAAGCCGGAGGCATCCACGAAACGTGCTGCTGGGCCTGTGGTCTTTCCCGTTGCGCGGCCTCCCGACGATCCCGGCACGGACGAGTTTTCTCCCGATGACCCGCGGGCCGGTGACCGCCATCCCTTCATGACGCGTCTTTAGACGGAAGGGTGTTCAGGGAGCGGGCCTGGCGCGGCAGAAGGGGCCGCGCTTTGCCGGCGGCCTGGATCGGCTGGTCTGGGCGCGCCCGGTGGGATAAATGCGCGGAGATGTGCTGAGATCGGCAAAGAGGTCCTTGCCAAATCCACCCCAATGCGGATATGAGAGCGCCAACGCAGAGTGAGCCTCAGCCGCTCGGCCGAAGGCGCATTGCATTCCTTGCGGGTGGGTCCGCTGGCGAATGGGAGGCGCTGGCGGGTTATTCGGTTGAGGTCGGTTTGCGTCGGCAGGCCGCGATAGGGCCTGCATGAGGGTTAGGCCGCTTTAGCTCAGTTGGTAGAGCACATCATTCGTAATGATGGGGTCGCGTGTTCGAGTCACGCAAGCGGCACCACCCTTTCATCCAGCATCGTCTGTTGCCACGGCGCGGGCCGATATTGACCCAACCTTCGCCTCGCGTGGCGCTCTGACTGCACCGCAGAGGAAATCCTGGGCCGCCTTGACCGAGCCAAAAGCCTTGCGCGGCGCTCTTGCGGGCGATCGATGGCTTCGAGGGGCAGGCCACGACGACAGCCGCGCTGAAGCTCTTGGCGCTGCTCTTTCCTCGGCCCGGTGAGTTGCGAGCGGCCCATTGGTCCGCGTTCAATCTGGACGAGGAGGTATGGATCGTTCCGGAAGCGCGGATGAAGATGCGCCGTCCCCATCGGGTGCCTTTACCCAAGCAAGCGGTTGCCATTCTCAAAGACGTGCAGCAGCTCACCGGCCATGGCACCCTTGTCTTTCCCTCGATCCGCTCGGTTCTCTGTCCCATGTCGGAAAACACATTCAATGCGGCGCTACGCCGTTTGGGCTTCACCAAGGACGAGATGACCTCGCACGGGTTCCGCGCGCTTGCCAGCTCCATGCTCAACGAGAGCAGATTCTGGCATCCCGTTGCCATCGAACGGCAGCCGGCCATGTGGAGGAAAACAGTGTGCGGCGCGCCTATGCTCGCGGTGAGCATTGGGACGAGCGGGTGAGGATGATGGCCTGGTGGGCCGACCGTGTGGATGAGCTCCGCGAGGGTAACCTGAAGTGATCGTGCCCTGATCCAGGTGCCGCTGAACGCGACTTTGGAAACCGTTTCCAAATGGTAGACTTGGGGCCGCTTGCCGACCGACCGGTTACGGGCAGATTGACGGCATTAGCTGTCAATCACTCGTCGTAATTCGGCTTAAGCCAATCTCGATCAGAAACCCAAACTTCCCTGCCCGAACATCTGATCGACGAGCGGATCTATCTCGGCCCGAGCCTCGTCGTAGCTAGACGCCTGGAGGAGAGAATCCTTGTCCACAGTCACGATCCTGTGACCATCGTACACGACGCCGTGAAGCTTCACAGTGCCGAGCACGAGCTGCGTGTCCTTTGGACGTCTCTCGATGGCGAAGCGGATCATCCGTCGCGCGTTCTCATCGTCCTGATCCTGCTGCAGCGGCGTATCGAGGATGATCGGGCACATGCACGCCGTGGAGTACTTCGCCACGGTGTGAAGGATCGCATAGTAGTATGCGAGTTGCGCCCTCGGCAGGTCGCTGCCAGTATCACGGATGGTCATGTCCACCCGGGGCGTAATCCCGGAGACGGCGTTACTCACCTTCAGCTCCTCCGCAAACTCGCGGAGACGCTCGCCGAAAAATTCCTCGATCTGCGCTCGTCGACCGTGCCGCTCGAACGAACCCATCCTTTCATTCGCCTCGTCGATCTCATGCGCCGCCTGCCCGATGGCCTCAATCAGCGCGCGGTCCTCGTCCTTGATGGTCACGTCGAGGATTCGCTCGCTCTCGTCCTCAAGCATGTCCCTGAGCTTGATGTCCCCGCGCGTCTCTTCCAGCAGGCCGTTGATCCGGCCGATTTGCATCTGGAATTCGCCGAGCCGCGCCACGGTATCCTTCGTATGGACCGATATCCGCTCGAGCTCGGCCGATGAGTCTGTGATGATGGTCCGGCACATCTCCGCATCGGCCAGCAGCCCGAACTTCGCAGCGAAGTCGTTTTCGTGCTCCGTCCCGCAGGTCGGGCAGATGACCTCACCTTCCAACTTGGTCGCGTAGCGGTAGTCCGCCTCAAGATCGGACAGCGCCGACCGCGCGACTGAAACTTCCTCGACGAGAACCGCCTTGCGGGACTGGAGAGCCGAAAGCTCGCGGCGGATCTGGGAGTGGCCCTCTTCCAGATGCGTGACCTCTTCCGTTAGCTCGGTGATGTGATCCTCGAAGACCTCTGGGCGGAAATCCAAGCCAACGGGCCGGCGCCGATCCTGAAGCCTCCGGGCCGCTCTAGCAAGGGCACGCTGCTCGGCGACCAGGTCGGCCTGTTTCCGAAGCGCCTCGTCACGAACAATCTTGGCCGCATAGAACTCCTTCGGCCGGATGCCCGTGTGGAACTCGACAATGTCCCTCTTGTAGTTGGGGATCATCTGCACACCGGCGAATGAGATCCAGCTCGACTGCCAGCCAGTGTCCTGATCGACATAGAATGGCATGAAGCTAAATGCTGGCGGTGGCACGACCACCGTCTGCTGCTTCGTTGCTAGGCGGATACCGAAATCCAGCAGTTCGGCGATCTTCGGGCCGATCTGCGCGGTCACGGCGGTGTGACACCAGAGCATCCTCGCATCGGCGTCAAAGAGCGCAATGAACTTTCCGTGCTGGACGATAGTGTAGTCATCGGCGTCGACGGAAAAGTCGAGGCGCGCGATCGGGTCGATGGAATTCCAACGCGGATTTATCTTGGTGGCCGGCGCCGCGAGCGCGCCGTAGATAGATTTGATCAGGCACGACTTGCCCGTGTCGTTTTCGCCGATGACGACGTTTGATCCGTCATCGAACTTCTCGATCCTTCCCTTCCTTTCCTTCTTTGAAAGAAGCGATAGCCTTCGTAGTTTTAAGCTTTTCATGCGTCTTCTTTCTTAGGCTTCGCACAAGTCTCTTGTAGTTCTCAAGCTGGGTCCTGCGTATATAGCTCATAGATGATCATTGCCCTCAGTCGTGCTGGTTGGAATGGCGCGAGATAGGTTCTGCCGACGCTCTCGACGGCGATGAACGTGGCGTCGATGACCTGTACCAGCGTGTCTGCATCACCGAAGCCGGTCGCGACCCGTTCGCGGATCGCACGTCGGATGCTGCGCAGGGCCTCGTCCGCCTGGTTCAGCGCTTCCGCACGGTAAACGCTCCATTCGCGCCTCAACAGGAGTTTCTCTGAGATTCCGTAGGTCAGCTGCGGATCGAGCTCCTCCCATGATGGAAGCCGGACCGCGGCCTTCACCGTGTCCAGCCATCCCTGGACGTCGGCCCGCGTGATGCCCTTCAGGCGGACAACATCGCCGAGCGTGGGCGCGTCGCCGGTGAACTTCGAGCGCTTGCGGCATTCGTCCGCGACGAGACGAAACATGGAATCGAGCGGAAAGTCGTCCGGACCGACGTGCTTAGTGACGAAGTCATGCAGCTTGCCCTTCATGTGGGCCGAGCTGTCCTGCAGGCTGAGATCCGATCGCTCGAATCCAAGAAGAGCGACCTCCGCCTCGGTCGCGTCGTCATATTCCCCCTGCACGGCCTCAATCAGCTTCGCGAAGGTGGTGGGCACGCATTTACTGAACTCGAAGGCTCGCTCCGAATGCAGTTCGCAGGGAGCGTTCGATACGAAGGTGACCGAGGCGACCCGATCGCCGAACTGCCTCACATTGTGGAACATCTTGCCGAGGATCGAAGGACCGAGCTGCTTGGGCGCGTCCTTCACGCTCGTTTCGTCGACGCCGTCGTTGGCCGCCAGCTGCGCCAGCAGATCGCCGGTGTTCCTACGCGGACGCAGGGGCTTCCGCTTCCTGAGATCCGTCAGATTCCAGGAGCCCTTCTCCTTCGTCTTGACCTGGAAGAAGCGGACTTCGCCGGGGTCCACGGGATCGTCGATGAGCGCGAGGTCGTCGTGAAATTCGAAGATGACCGCGTAATCACCTTCCGCGTCATGCCTTCTCAGAAGAAGCGCCATCCCCCAGAGGGCCTGGAAGTCGAAGCGCTCCTGCACCCGCTCTCCGGCACGCTCCCGTCTCGGAGTGCCAACAAGATCAGCCCCTAGCGACCCCATCCAGTGTTCTCGCCCCCAATCCATGGGAAACATGCGCGGAACTGAAGATTGAAGCAATGGATACATGAACGACGGGCAGCTATTGGTGTCCTTAACGAGGCGGTCGAGTGACCGGGATGGGGGCGCATAGCGGTCTATAGGATCAAGCTGCAATAGGTCACCATTCTCAGAAGGGATGTATGCTCTCCCGCGTTGGGAATGTGGCGTGAAAGGATGGCAAGGTCTCGCCTGCCTGCTAAGGTGCCACTGGGCGGGGAATAGGGGGATCACGTGGCACGGGTGTTGCGGAAGCTGCTTCGGCATCAGCCTGACGCGACTGATCGCGAAGGCCATATACAGGCGATCTTGGAGCTCAGTTTTCCGCGGATTACCGACGAACTGAGAGATCTCGTGCGTGCGCTGTCTGAAGGCGTGCTGCCTGATGATGCAATGAACGTACGCTGGCAGGCTCAGCGGCATTCTCAGACCCGCAAGAGTGGAGTGACGACGATAGGGCCGAGGTGGAGGGCGCGGTCATCGCCGTCGCCGCGCTGTATGCCACGTTGCAACCGCTCTCCATGCCTGAGCTTCGCGATCGACTGTTGCCCTGCAATCGACTAGGCGCATCGTTCGATATGGCCGCATGGCGGGAAATGCCGTTCTGGACAGTGGCGGAGGCCGCGGCCCTTTCTCTTGGCAAAGCTCCGCAGTTGCTCGACGAGGGGTCGCCGGTGGCCGATGAGGCGCTGCCAACAATACGGAGCTTCAGGGAGCAGCACGAGCGAATCCGACGGGCTGTGGCGATAGGCCTCGTTGGTCATGACGACATGGTCGTTCCGGAGAAGCTGGCCGACTGGCTGGGGGATGTAGTACTCTGGCAGGCTTTGACGGAGTCACCTCGCCCCCAAGACCTGAAAAGAGGCGACCAGAAGGCACCACGAGCTGAGAAAGGGAAAAAGCCGACTGCAGTTGCATCGCCTGCACCAACTCAGGTTGCCCCGGATGAGAAACCGACGGCCGAGAACGCCAACCAACAAACAACGCAGACGGAGATGCCACGGACTGGCTTAGTCAGATTAAAGCAGATCCTGGCGCCAACTGGCCCATTGCCCCTGAGCAAGTCCACCTTCTGGGCGAAAGTGAAGACGGGCGAGTTTCCCCAGCCGGTGCGTCTGGGAGGAACAACGGCCTGGCGCGCGGAAGAGATTTGGGAGCTCATTAACGAGCGGAACCCACCCGCGAAGACAAAACGCTGACACCAGCTTGGCAAAACCGGCTTCAAAGCCCATGCATGATCCACCAGGAATACGGCCTGTGCAGTGGGCGAGGATATCCCGCTTCAGTGTATTTCACGACAAAAAGACCACCGAAGAAAGCAAGTTTCGTTGAAAATTACATAACAAATCGAATGTCATAAGACGATTATTATAAGTATTAATTCATGCCAGAATGACGAATAGCTTTTACCGGTATTGCTCATTATCGTTAACTTGCAGAAATAGAAATTGAAGCGTTGAGATGGCCGCGGCGTTGTTATGAATTCATTATGCATCGGCTGCGACCGCGCGGCTGGCGACGGCTCCCGGGCATCTCAAGGTCGAGTGCACGGCGCGCTATCTCAACGGGACAGACGACGTTTCTCCTCCGGCGAGACAGGCTATTTACACCGCTAAAATTCTAGCATATTAATCGCCTCGTCAGCGAGGGGCAGCGATGAAAACTGTACTTATTACCGGGGCGGCCCAAGGAATCGGACGCGCCACTGCCGAGCGCTTTCTCGCTTCAGGCCATGCCTTGGTTGCGACCGATATGTCTGCAAAATTGCTGGAGGAACTGAAGTCCGTTGCGCCCGACCGCGTCGCCACTCTGGCGCAAGACATCAAGGCGGACCCGGCCCCTGACGCCGCTGTCGATCTAGCGCTCAAGACATTCGGGCGCCTTGACGTACTCGTCAACAATGCGGGCGTCGGTGAACCTCGTCCAATTCATGAATCTGACGATAGTGACATCGACCGTTTCCTCGACATCAACGTGCGAGCGCAGATCAGGTTCTGCCGCGCAGCGCTTGCGGCGATGACGTCCGGAGCGGCGATCGTCAACATTGCGTCCATCTTCGGGTTTCGCGGTAGTGCCGGCGCCGGCGTATACGCGGTATCGAAAGCGGCGATGATCGGCCTGACGCGACAGTTGGCAGCAGACCACGGGCCCGCCGGCATTCGCGTCAATGCAGTGGCGCCCGGGCTCATCCGGACCCCTTTGACTGCAGACAGGATTGACAACGACGCAGCCTTTCGGCGCCAGATGGTCGATACAACGCCATTTCCGCGCATCGGAACCCCTCAGGATATCGCCGCGGCAGTCTGCTTTCTCGCTTCGGAGGATGCCGGCTTCATCTCCGGGCATACACTTGTCGTAGACGGCGGCTGGCTGGTCGCCAACGGCCGTCGGGACGCGAGCGGCGCGCCATGACAGACCAGACCCAAAAAGCGGGCAGACTTGTCGGACGCCGCGTGGTGATCGCAGGAGGGGGCTCGGGGATCGGTCTGGCCACCGCGCGCTTGTTCGCGCGGGAAGATGCGTCCGTGATGATCTTCGATCGGGACTTAGCGGCGGCGCGCGCCGCGGCAGCTGCGTGCGGGGGCGCCGGCGTTGCCGTCGACATTGCGGACGAGAAGGCCTTGGTTGCCGCGATCGCGACAGCTGAAGAAATCCTTGGGGGTATAGACGGTCTCGTCAACACCGCGGGTGTATTCGACCCCGCAACGCTCGCAGATACAGATCTCGATTTGTGGTCCCGGATGATAGCCGTCAATCTGACAGGGACCTACCTGCTCTGCCGGCATGTCTTGCCTGCGCTTCGGCGCGAAACCGGCGGAACGATCGTAACGCTCGGTTCGGCCACCGGACTGATGCCGACGGGCCCGGGATCGGCCGCCTATGCGGCCGCGAAGGGCGGTGTGGTCGCGTTAACGCGCGCCCTGGCTGCGGAGGTGGCGCCTGCCGTTCGCGTGAACTGCGTGTGTCCCGGTATGGTCGATACGCCGATGACGACGACGGTTTTACGCGATCATGAGGGCAACACCAAGCCGACGGTCACGAACAACTACGCACTTCGCCGCGCGGCGACACCGGATGAGATCGCGGCAGCCGTCCTGTTCCTGACAAGTTCCGAGTCGTCGTTCGTCACCGGCACGACGCTCGCGGTGGACGGTGGCAGGACCTATCACTAACCGTGTTTCCGGCGATCGAAAGCTTCACGCCGATCTGCCGGCAATCCATTGTCATTCTAGAGTACTAATACCGCTGAGAATGAAAAACGGGTCTTGCCGCCTTGCGTGGCATTGCACTCATAACAAGGGGGAGGAGCGTCTCGGTGTCAGAACCAGACGCGCGCCAAGAGGGAGTTTTGGATGGATTTGCAGATTGCTGCTATCTTACTTCAGGATGGGATGGCGAACGGCGCGATCTACACGATGCTCGCCTTGGGTTTCGTGCTTGTTTTTACGACGACGCGGATCATCTTCGCTTCCTATGGCGACTTGATCGCCCTTTCGGCGCTGACCCTTCACGCCCTTCAAAACGGCCGGCTTCCTGGAACCGTTTCCCTCGTAGCCATCCTCGCAGTATTCGCCACGACGGTCGAGTGCTGGTCTCTGATGCGCGCCGGCAAGTTACGCAGGGTGCCGAGAGCGATCCTGATTTGGCTGATCATTCCGGTTCTTCCGGTGGCCGGATGCCTGCTCCTGCAAGACCACCTCTCCCATGCCGCGCAGATCGCCTTGACCGTTGCGCTGGTTATGCCGATCGCGCCCCTTCTGTACAGGCTTGTCTTTCAGCCGATTGAGCGCGCTTCGACACTGACCCTGCTGATAGTGGCGCTCGTCCTCCATTACGTCATCGCCGGCTTTGCCCTGCTGACCTTCGGCGCAGAGGGCGTGAGGACGGCAGGAGCTGTCAGCGGTTCGGTAGAACTTCTTGGCGTATCCGTTGGTCTGCAGGTCGTAGCGTTCGTTTCTGTCGCAGCACTCTTTTCGACCGGTCTTGCACTGTTCTTCAGGTTTACGATGGCTGGCAAGGCCCTACGCGCCACGGCTTACAACAGCGCGGGTGCAAGCCTGGTCGGCATCTCGACGAGAGGGTCCGCAGTGTTCGCTTTCCTGCTTGCCGGGGTGATCGCGGCGATTGTTGGAATTCTGATCGGCCCGACCATCACCATCTATTACGACTCCGGCCTCATGATCGGGCTCAAAGGCTTCGTGGGAGCCGTCCTCGGCGGCTTTGTAAGCTATCCGCTTGCGGCGCTGGGCTCCGTCATTGTCGGTCTTGTCGAAGCCTACGCCTCGTTCTTCGCAAGTTTATTTAAATAAATAATCGTATTTCTGAGTATAATTCCGATCGTGCTCCTGCGCTGGATGGGCACTCAACACCACGTTGAGGAAGAAGAGGAGCCCGCCTGATGACGATGTTTTCTACCGCTCCCATAACGCTCTCGCATGCACACCTTATGCGTACCACTCTCATTCTGGCCGGCACCGCAACGCTGCTGGCGATGCCCTTCGCGATTTCATCATTCAGCATTTCTCTGCTCAATCTGGTAGGCATTTACGCGCTGGCAGCGCTCGGGCTGACCCTCATTACGGGGTCGGGCGGAGTGACCTCCTTCGCTCAGGCAGCATTCATGGGGATCGGCGCCTACGCTTCGGCCTATATGACACTGCGGCTTGGGTTGGGCGCTTGGATCGGGCTAGGTGCCGCGCTTCTCGTCGTCGGTGCTTGCGCTGCACTCATGGGCGCGGTGACGCTCCATCTCGGCGGACATTACCTTCCGATCACGACCCTGGCGTGGGCCGTCGCCGTCTATATGGTGTTTGGCAACCTAACTGATCTTGGCGCGCATAGCGGCATCGGGGACATCGCGCCGATCTCCCTCTTCGGCCTACCCCTCGATCGGCCGGATCGCGCCTTCTATCTTGTTTGGGCCGTACTCGTTCTGGCCTTGATCGGCGCGTCCAATCTGTTGTCGTCTCGGCAGGGACGAGCGATCAGCGCCCTGAGAGGTGGTGCCGTTCTCGCGCAGAGCCTCGGTGTCAATCCCTTCCGCGTTCGCCTCCTGCTTTTCGTGCTCGCGGCTGAACTGGCTGCAATCGCGGGTTGGCTCTTCGCTCACACGCAGCGCTTCATCTCACCGTCGTCGTTCGATCTTAACGTCGGGCTCCAGATCCTCCTGATGTCCGTCTTGGGCGGAATAGGCAACGTCCTCGGCGCCGTGATCGGGAGCGCTGCTGTTACACTGGGCCGCAATGCCATTCAGGATCTATTGCCAGGCCTTGGCCTGAATGCTGGAACACTTGAGATCATCGTCTTCGGCATCGTCTTTATTTTGCTTTTGCATTACTCCCCAAGGGGGCTTTCGCCGCTCATCGAAGCGCTGCTCCCCACGCGGTCCGGCGAGACGCTGCCGACGATCGGCCAGGACGAGAGACTCGCATTCTCCCGCACAACCGACCGGGACGCTCCGGTGCTGGCGGTGCGCGGCCTGGGCAAGCGCTTCGGCGGATTGGCGGCAGTCGACGATCTGAGCTTCGAGATGCGCGCACGATCCATCACGGCGCTGATCGGACCCAACGGCGCCGGCAAGAGCACAACATTCGACCTCATCAGCGGCCTCAAGATCCCGAGTTCCGGCACCGTCCTGTTCCTCGGCGAGCCTACACGCGGCAAGCCAGCGCACACAATGATCGGCAGCGGTCTCTCGCGCACGTTCCAGCATGTGAAACTTCGCCCAAAGGTTACCCTGCTCGAAAACGTCATGATGGGTGCGCATTGGCGCATGAAGGCGGGACTCTTCGCCGGGTTGCTCCGCCTGGACCGTCGCGAGGAGCGTGAGTTTCGACGCGTGGCGATGCTGGCGCTGAAGGAAATCGGGATGGACGAGGACCCGTTGGCCTTGGCCGGCAACCTCCCGCTGGGTCCGCAGCGATTGCTGGAGATTGCAAGAGCGCTCGCATCGGATCCTGTCCTCATTATCCTTGATGAGCCGGCGGCCGGCTTGCGCTCCCAGGAAAAGCAGGCGCTCGCGAAACTCCTTCGACATCTCCGATCGGAAGGTCTGTCCATCCTGATGGTGGAGCACGACATGGAGTTCGTCATGGGACTTGCCGACGACATCGTCGTGCTCGACTTCGGTCGCCGCCTCGCACTGGGGAAGCCCGCCGAAATCCGCAACAATCCACGCGTCCAGGAAGCCTACCTCGGAGGGGCCGAGTGATGAGCCTGCTACGAACGGCTGGAATCAGCGTCAACTATGGCAAGATCTCTGCCGTCAGGAATCTGACGATCGACATGAAGCCAGGTCGCATTGTCACCATCATCGGGCCAAACGGAGCAGGAAAGAGCACATTCCTCAAAGCTCTGATGGGATTGCTCCCCTACCGCGGCAGCGCGGATTTCCTCGATCGTCCGCTGGAGCGCCAGAGCGTTCAGGACAGGGTCCGTAGTGGAATGGCGCTCGTTCCGGAGACCCGTGAGCTCTTCGGACAGATGTCTGTCTGGGACAACCTCCGCCTCGGTGCGTTCAGCCGCAAGGGCGCCAGCGCGAAGGCCTTGCGGGCCGATCTCGCCATGGTTACCGATCTCTTTCCTCGGCTTGCGGAACGCCGGCTCCAGGCTGCGGGCACGCTGTCAGGCGGAGAACGTCAAATGCTCGCACTCGGGCGGGCCCTCATGGCTCGCCCCAAGCTTCTCATGCTCGACGAGCCAAGCCTTGGACTCGCCCCGATCGTGGTGCGCGAGATTTTTCGAGTGCTCGCGAATTTGAGAGATATGAACGTCAGCATTCTTCTCGTGGAGCAGAATGCACGTGCGGCGCTTCGTATCGCCGACTACGGTTATGTGCTTGAGACAGGCGACATAACTCTATCCGGCGAAGCATCCGACCTCCAATCTGATAGCAGGATATTGAAAACTTACTTGGGTGGATCGGCAGAATAGTTGAGATGATGACGATTCAAACACTGATACGTTCTTGGAAAACAACACTTCACGGGAGGAATGGAAATGAACAGAAGACACTCTGTCCTTGTTTCGGCGACGCTGGCGATGGCGCTGGTTATGTCGGCCAATCAGGCGCATTCTGAAATCAAGATCGGCATCGCGCATTCTCTGTCCGGACCTGCAGCTTCCCAGGGAATCCCGCAGAAGCAGGCGATCGAGATGGCCATTCCCGCCGAAATTGGCGGAGAGAAGGTCCGGATCGTGGCACTGGACGATGCCACGGACCCGTCGGTGGCCGCGCGCAACGCGAAGAAGCTGATCGAGGAAGAAAAGGTCGACATCATCCTCGGACCGACGGCGACTCCCAGCGCAATCGCCATGGCGCAGATTGCCGCAGCCGCGGAGGTGCCAATCATGCCCGGCGCGCCAGTCAGCTTGCGCGACGCGCGCGACACCTGGCTCTTTAACGTACCGCCGCCGCCTTCGAAGTGGATTGTTCCTGTCGCCGCCGACATGAAGCGGCGCGGCATCAAAACAGTCGGCTTTCTCGGGTTCTCCGATGCCTGGGGCGATATCTGCCTTGCCGCCCTCAAGGAGCAAGCTGAAAAGCTGGGATTGAAAATTGTCGCGGAAGAACGCTATGCGCGAGCGGACACATCAGTAACCGGTCAGGTCCTTAAGTTGCTCGCCGCTAAACCGGATGCAATTTTCCTCGGTGTCTCGGGAACGGCTGGTGTTCTGGGCAACGTTGCTATCGTCGAACGCGGCTATACCGGCCCGATCTACAACAGTAACGGCGTTTTCAATGGCGACTTTCTGACATTGGGCGGAAAATCCCTGGAGGGCATCTATGGGACGATCGGAGCGATCGCGATCCCCGACAGCCTTTCCGACAGCGAGCCGCGCAAGGCGGTGGTGGTCGATTTCCTCCGGAAGTTCGACGAGAAGTACGGCAAAGGGAAGGCGGACGCCATCTCCGGCTTCGGGTACGATGCCGGCCTGCTCGCCTCCGCGGCGATCGAAAAGGCGCTTGCGTCCGCCAAGCCCGGCACTCCCGAATTCCGGGCGGCGATTGCTGCCGAAATCCGCAAGCTGCAGCGCATTCCGGGAACGCACAGCATCTACACCTACAACGACCCCACGTGGCCCTGGGGCGTCGGTGACGACGCGACCTTTCTGGTGAAGGTTCAGAAGGGCAAATGGGTTCTCGCCAACTGAATGCCTAACTAAGTGGCGCACCGCGGCTGCTTTCTGCGGTCGGGTGCACCGCGACTGTGGAGACGGAACATGGCCGAATCTGACGCGGATCTCTACGAACTGCGCATCTACGCAATCGCCCCCGGAAGGTTGGCCGATATGGAGGCGCGGTTCCGAAACGACATCTGTAAGTTGTTTCCACGCCACGGCATTCGTGTCATCGGGTGCTGGGGGGCACTCGCGGCTCCGAGGATGCCGACGTTCGTCTATCTGATGCGCTGGTCGGATCTGGCCGAGCGAAACGCCGCCTTCGCCAGCTTCGTCGCGGATCCGGACTGGCACGAGACGCGCGCGAGGACGAACGGCGCATCCGAGTTGGTCGAGCACTACGATATACAGTTTCTTCGCGCACTCGACAGTTCCGGTATCGACGAACCCATGGCACTTCAAAAAGAGGGTGTGTTCGAGCTCACCCTCTACGCGGCAGCCAACGGCCGAGCCGCTCAGATGCGCGAGGCGCTGCTCGAACAGGAGATACCGCGGCGCACGCGGGCGGGCGTCAGCACCGTCGCTGCTTTCGAAGCGATCACCGGTCCGCGACTGCCGAGCGTCCTCAGCCTATTGAGTTGGCCCGACACAGAGACCTGGCAGCGCGCCCAGACCGGAATTGATCTCGGACCCCTCGCGGAGGCCCAATCGGAATGCGGGACAGGGGAGCGCTACGTTCTCGGTCATGCCAATCGATTTCTGCTTAGACCTGTGGATGTGAACTGGCGTTTCGGAGGATAGCCTATGCCCGTGGTCGCTCTTGGCTATCTCGGCGTCCGCTCGGACAGACTCGAAGACTGGAGCGGCTTTGCTTCCAGGCTGCTCGGCATGCAGATCGCTGACCAGGGGGGCAAGCAATGCTCGTTCAGGATGGACGACCGCAAGCAGCGGCTCGTCGTCTCAGACGAGCCTGGTGAGACGCTCGCGTTTCTCGGCTTCGAGGTATCCACGCCAGCCGACCTCGACGCCCTTGCCGCTAGGCTCGAGGCTGCGGCGTTTGTCGTCAACCGAGGCAGTCGGAGTCTCGCAGACAGACGTTTCGTCAACGACCTCATCGTCGTTCACGACCCGGCAGGGAATCGTGTCGAGTTGTTTCACGGTGCGCATGTCGCGGATACGCCGTTCGTACCAGGCCGGCAGATCTCCGGTTTCAAGACGGGCGCGCTCGGCATGGGTCATGCCGTCCTGCAAGTTCCGTCGGTGGATTTGCTGTTGCCGTTTTACCGCGATGTGCTTGGATTCGGCGTATCTGACTACGGATTTACACCGTATCCGCTGTATTTCTTTCACCTCAATTCGCGTCACCATAGTTTTGCAATGGTGGGCACCGGACGAACCGGATTTCATCACTTCATGGTTGAATTCGGATCGCTTGACGATGTCGGCCAAGGCTACGATCTCGCAGGTCTGGAGCCGGATCGCATCGCCTACACGCTCGGGCGGCATACGAACGACTATATGACCTCGTTCTACGCGCACACGCCGTCGGGCTTCTTCGTCGAGAACGGTTGGGGCGGACGCGAGATCGACCCGGCGACCTGGGAGCCGCATGAGACTTTCGATGGGCCGAGCTTTTGGGGGCATGAACGCCTCTATATGGAGCCGGAACCTCGCGCGCGGCTCCGCGAGATGCGGCTTGAGGCGGCGCGGAGGGGCGTGCAGGCCCCCCCTCTCGTGGATTGCCCGTGGCTGTGGCGAGCGCTGGACAAGAGCGGAGTCTGAGTAATGGCAGAGCAGCGCATTGCGATCGTGACAGGAGCGGGATCGGGGATCGGCAGAGCGACGGCTATTCGTCTCGCTGCCGATGGTGACCACCTGATCATCGCGGAACGGGACTCCGAGAGCGCCGAGCGCGTGGCGAACTTGATCCAGGCCACAGGGGGGAGTGCCGAAGCTATAGCGATCGATGTCACTGATGCCAACGCTTTGGACGCGATGGCGTCCCGGCTGAAGCGGGTCGACGTGCTCGTCAACAACGCCGGCATCTTGAGCGTGAAGGCATTCGGCGACCTCCGCCCTGACGACTATCGTCGAATGTTCGACGTCAATGTCATCGCAGTTGCGGAAGTTTCCCGTCGGATCGTCGAGAGAATGCCTCGCGGGGGCGCAATCGTAAACCTGTCGTCGAGAGCGATCTTCGGCGCCGTCAACTACGCGCATTACATTGCGGCGAAGTCGGCAGTGGCCGGGTTAAACAGGGCGATGGCCCTCGAGTTCGCAGGTCGGGGCATTCGAGTGAATGCGGTGGCACCCGGAGCGATCAAGACACCGATGCTGGCGTTACGCACCGACACCGACGAGAGCGCCTTCCTCCGCCATCAACCGCTCGGCCGGATTGGACAGCCTGAAGATATCGCCGCCGCGATAGCCTTCCTCGCTTCCCCTCAGGCCGCATTCATAACCGGTCAAATGCTCCTGGTCGATGGGGGACGCTCCTTGGGCGGGCCCTACGGCCTCTGACATTCAGCACGGGGCCATCGCTCCGTCGAGAATTATAAAGGATGATCTGATGAAACTGATTAGCTTCACATATGACGGTCGAGACAGTTGGGGAGCGGTGCAGGATGACGTCGTCGTCGATCTCGGCGCCGTGTCCGCCGCTTCCTCGCAAGATCTGCGCGGCGCGATCGCTGACGGGCTCCCGAAAGCCTTGCCGAGTTCCGCTCCCCGCATTCCGCTGTCAGAGATCACCTTCGCGCCGGTGATTCCCAACCCGGACAAGATCTTCTGCGTCGGTATCAACTACGCCTCTCATATCGCCGAGACCAACCGTCCGACGCCGACTCACCCCGTTATTTTCATGCGCGTTCCGGCGTCTCAGGTGGGGCATGGCCAGCCCATCCTGCGCCCCTCCGAATCCGTCCAGTTGGATTTCGAGGGCGAACTCGCGGTCGTTATCGGCAAGCCGGTCCGCCGCGTCGCCGTCGAGCATGCATTGGACGCGGTAGCGGGGTATTCGTGCTATAATGATGGGTCGGTTCGGGATTGGCAGCGTCACTCCTCGCAGTTCGCCCCCGGGAAGAACTTCTTCCAGACAGGAGGATTTGGGCCTTGGCTTGTAACGGCGGACGAGATCGAGGACCCTGCGGCGCTGACGTTGACGACGCGATTGAACGGGACCGTTATGCAGCAGGCGCCGATCTCCGATCTGGTCTTCGGGGTAGCTCAGCTGATCTCCTATTGTTCGATCTTCACTCCGCTCGTCCCCGGTGATGTGATCGTTACCGGAACCACAGGAGGTGTCGGCCTTTTCCGTGATCCACCCGTTTTCATGAAAGCCGGGGATACCGTGGAAGTCGAGATTTCGCAGATCGGGACACTGGCCAATACCGTCGCAGACGATTAAGAGCAGGTTGATGACGACGGCAGGAAAATCCCGTAAACCGAAGCGGCTGATCGCCCGCGCTACCGCTTCGCTCCCCGAGAGAAGCTCGATCAGGCAGGTGCCACGTCGTGCCGGCTTGGCGGAGTATGTCTATGGCCACATCAAGGATCTGATCCTCGATGGCCATTTTGTTCCCGGACAGACCATACCCGTCGATCAGTTAGCGGGGCAGCTTTCCGTGAGCCGCCAACCTGTGACAGATGCGTTGAAGCGTTTGTCGCTGGAGGGGTTTCTCGTCATCTTCCCGCAGATCGGGTGCTGTGTTCGCCAGTACGAAACCGACGAGGTTGGGGACTTTTTCCGGCTGTTCGCCGAAGGGGAAGCGCTTGTCGCCGAGCTTCTCGTCGAACGGGCTAACGTCGAAGACATTGCCAATCTTGAAGTGATCTCGGCGCAGATCGGCGTTCTGCGCACGAGCATGGACGGCCCCGATGAAATCAGTCGGAAATACCGTCACCTGAACCGAAGGTTGCACTTCGAGATGCGTCGTGCAGCCAGATCCCCTTCCGTTACGGAGGTTGTCGAAACGTTGGGGGATCGGAGCGACTTCTTTATCGCAGCATCGCGCAAGCCGCTCTTCGCGGATCGCCTGCAGACGGCTCACGACGAACATGAAGCGATCATCGCAGCCGTTCGCCGGCGTGATCCTGGCAGCGCGCGCGAGATCATGAAGCAGCATATCCTAGGCATCGACCTGCGCATCCGCGGGCGTTGAGCTAGACATCTGTCGCTCAGCGACCCGTGGGGGGACGTGTGATGAAGTCCGCGGCCCTGCATATATTTTAGAATTTTAGAAACTGAGGCTGAGACAATGATCAATGTTCCGGTAGTGATAGCGGGTGCCGGGCCGGTTGGCATGACGCTCGCCCTGGACCTCGCGGGGCGCGGCGTGCGCACGCTGATCGTCGAGCGGAACGCGACGACGACGCAACATCCGAAAATGGACATCACCAACTCTCGGAGCATGGAACTGTTTCGGGCGCTCGGGGTCGCCGAGGAACTGCGAGCCGTCGCCGTTCCCCCTTCGCATCCTTTCGACGTGTCGTGGATTACTGATTTCACCGGCGTCGAGTTGCACCGGTTCCGCTATCCCTCAGTGGACGAGATCCGATGCCGCATCCGCGACACGAACGACGGTACACAGCCGCTCGAACCTCCGATGCGGGTTTCGCAGGTGGTCATCGAGCCGGCGCTGCGAGCCGCCCTGGAGCGTGAACCTCTCGTGGACCTGAGTTTTTCGACAAGTTTTCATGGTTTCGAGGCCGGCGAAGAGGAGGTGACGGTCTATCTCGACGACCTCAAATCCGGCGCGAGGGAAGCCGTAACCTGCCAGTATCTCGTTGGCTGCGATGGCGGAGGAAGCCAGGTCAGGCAAATCCTCGATATCGAATTAGAGGGGCAGGCGCGCGTCATGGACCGCTTCATGACGCATTTTCGGTCTCCCGAGAAAGCTCTCTTGCAACGCTGGGGCATCGCTTGGCACTACCAGTCCGCCTTCGGCACACTCATCGCGCAGAATGATGAAGACATTTGGACGCTCCACTCTCGCTTTCCCCATGGCGATTCCAGCGAAATAGATCCAAAAATTCTGCTCCGTCGATTTATAGGGCGGGATATCGCTGCGGATGTAATCGTCGCCAACAGATGGACGCCCCATCTCCTTGTCGCAAGACACTACGGACAAGGACGCGTCTTCCTCGCAGGCGACGCCGCCCACCAGTATATTCCGACTGGCGGATACGGCATGAATACAGGAATTGGGGACGCCACGAATCTCGGCTGGAAACTGGCGGCGGTCATAAAGGGCTTTGCCGGCTCTGCCCTGCTGGACAGCTACGAAGCCGAGCGTCGGCCTATCGGAATCCGCAACTGCAAGGCTGCGAGCGACAACAATGAGATCCGCAGGACCATCGGCGCGCTGTACACGGGTCAGCTGTATGCCGACGGCGTGGAAGGCGACAGCGCACGGGGGCAGGCGGCCGCCGAGATCGCAAGGCTTGGCAACCTCGAGAACGAGGCCTGGGGAATCGAGCACGGATTCGTCTATGCGGAATCCCCCGTGGTGATGGCGGAATCCGGAGCGCGATTCACTCTCGATCCGGCGGTGTACGAGCCGACGACGCTTCCAGGCGCCCGGTTGCCGAGCACGTTCCTGCCTGACGGGTCTGCGTTGTTCGACCGCTTGGGCAACTGGTTCACCTTGCTCAACTTCGGGTCGTCATCCGACGTTGACTATTTCATTGAAGCAGCACGGGATCGGCAATTAGAGCTGACGATTCTGACAATAAACGCTTCAGACCTCAACGCGATCTATGAGGCCAATCTCATCCTTGTTCGGCCCGACCAGCATGTCGCATGGCGGGGCAACGGCGTGTCGGATAGCCGCTTCGCCGGTGCGATTCTGGATCGCGTCCTTGGACGCTCACAAAACTGAATGGAATTCCCCGACCGGATGCTGCCTGAGCCAATGATTGTCCTGTGCACCAACACCAGCCGAGCTTGTCCGCAGTCGCTGGCGTCCGAACCAAACCGCATCTGACTGCAGGGTCAGGTGCATCAGCATGAGGCCGACACCGTGGCGCTCAAAGATGGGCGTCGATGGTGGAAACCGGGGGTCTGCGTTGGAAACTGAGGTTGATGTCGTCGTACTCGGCTCGGGTGCCGCAGGACTTGCGGCGGCCGTCGTGGCGGCAAAATCGGGCGCGAAAGTTCTGCTTCTGGAAAAAGCCGACGTCTTCGGCGGCAGTACGGCAATTTCAGGTGGCGTGGTTTGGATACCGTGCAATGCGCTGATGTCTGGGGTGGGGATATCCGACAGCAAAGAGCAAGCCAGGGCCTATCTCGGGAAGGTCCTCGGCAACAAGATTCGCTGGGATCTTGTTGACGCGTTCCTCGATAACGGGCCCGATATGGTCGATTTTATGCACGCTCACACCGAACTTCGCCTCATTCCGCGCGAGCATGCGCCCGACTACTACCCCGATATTGAGGGCGCCTCGACAGGCGGCCGGTCGCTTGACCCTCAAATCTACGACGGGCGAAAGCTCGGAAAATGGTTCGCGAAGCTGAAGAGACCAATTCCGCAATTCATGGTCTTCGGCGGCATGATGGTAGGCCGGAAAGAGATCGACCAACTTCTCGGAACATTCGATTCGCCGAAGAACTTTTTGGCAACGGCAAGACTGTTGGCTCTCTACGCACGTGAGCGTGTATCCTATGGGCGAGGCGCGCGCCTCCTTCAGGGAAACTCGCTGGCAGCACAGCTGCTGAAATCCGCAATCGATGCCGGAGTGGAACTTTGGTCCGACTGCCGCATCGACCAAATCGAGCTGGTCGAAGGCCGAGCTGGCCGCGTGACACTGAACAGGCAAGGACAGGCACAGAGTGTTCGAGCACGCAGCGGGATTGTTCTCGCCGGTGGGGGCGCGGCTGCAGATGCGGCTGGCATGCGCGCGCATCTGTCTTGGCCCGATCATCACTTCTCGATGGCGCCGCAGACTAACACCGGAGAGTTGCAGAAGCTCGCCGTGGCACTCGGCGCGTCGATCGATGATGCTGTCGTGGACCCTGTCAATTACGCACCGGTTTCAGTCTTTCGCGAAGGATCCCGCGAAATCCGCTTTCCCCATCTGTTCCTTGACCGCGCGAAGCCTGGCCTCATCGCCGTCAACGCACGGGGGCGACGGTTTGTCGATGAGGCGACATCTTACCACAACTTCGTCCGGGCCATGATCGCCCAGCCCGACGGCGCGGCGGTGCCCGCTTGGCTCGTATGCGACGCCGCATTCCTCAGACAATACGGCATGGGGCTGGTTCGCCCGGGCATAGGGTCGCGAAAGCGCTACCTGGCAGCGGGCTACTTGCGCAAAGGCGCCACAATTGCAGAACTTGCCCGCTCGATAGGTGTACCGGAAGAGGCGCTCACCGAAGAGATTTCCAGGCACAATCGCTTTGCTGCCGCGGGGCACGATCCGGATCATGGCAAGGGTGGCAACGCCTACGACCTGCACCAGGGAGATCCGCGGCATTCGCCCAATCCCTGCCTCGGGCCGATCAACCGCGCACCCTTCTACGCGGTCGCGGTGTATCCCGGTGACATCGGCTCTACGCGCGGCCTGATCACGGACGACCAGGGAAGGGTGCTCGACAGGGAACGCCGACCGATCCGCGGCCTCTATGCCTGCGGCAATGAGATGAACTCTCCCATGGCCGGGACTTACCCGGGCGCAGGCATTACGCTCGGTCCT
This sequence comes from Chelatococcus asaccharovorans, assembly GCF_003201475.1. Taxonomy (GTDB): domain Bacteria; phylum Pseudomonadota; class Alphaproteobacteria; order Rhizobiales; family Beijerinckiaceae; genus Chelatococcus; species Chelatococcus asaccharovorans. The sequence goes on from NZ_QJJK01000016.1 coordinate 80,311, forward strand.
GCCCTGACATTTGGCTACATCGTCGGGCGCTCGCTCGGCCTCCAGACGCGTTCTCGCGAAACCCCCAAGGAGTGATCATGCCCTATTTGATCGTCACGCAGGATCGCGCTGACGGAAAACCCATCCGGGACGCTCATCGGGCCGCGCATTACGCCTATCTGCAGGCGAACCAAGGGCGGCTCATCGCGTCAGGCGGCCTTCAGGACGAGAACGGCCAGTACGTCGGCGGCGCAATCATCCTCGACGCCGAAACTCTCGCTGACGCGCAAGCGTTTGCGGACGGAGATCCCTTTTCGCAAGCTGGCCTCTTCGATAAGGTCACCATTGTTCGATGGGTCAAGGCATTCTTCAATGGAAGGCAGGCCTCGTGACACAGCGCCCCGCGCGTATGCCGGCTTGGTTGGAGCAAGACCAGCGCCGCTATGCGTTATCAACAGCTAGGATCGTCTCAGCACGCTCGCGCGCCTGCCGCCCAATCGGGCGCGACGCGGACGTGCTCGATGGTGCGCCGGTAATAGGTTAAGGCAATCTGCAACATCCCACGAGGTATCTGCGCGATCGAGGGAGATGAGAACTCGCGGTTGAGACCGTCCCTCGAGTTGTTGGTCATGCAATAGCCTCATCGATCTCCAGATTTCGCATCGACGCCAGCTTCTGCCTCCATCAGCGTATATCGCCATCGTCCTCGCGCGCGCGGCGCTCCCAAGAAGGCTGTGCGCTCAGACTCGACCCGGGCTCCGCTGGTGCTGACGCCACAACCTCGGAAACACCCTCGCCCTCGATATCGTCATAGTGGCCAGTACGACGGTCGGTCGTGTCGAGCCGGCTTGCGAGATTGAAGACGAGCGCGATATGCCCGGGCTTGGATCAGGAAGCACATCTCCAATGCCAAAAGGAACCTCACTCGAGGCAGCCTACTCCCAGAACGCTCTAGGATCAGCCGAACGAAGTTCCTCGGCAACAGGCCGCCGATCCCGCTAAATCCCTAACGGAGCACCAGCCTCACTGCGGTGACTTGACCGACGACGAGAGGGCGGAGGTGGAGGGCGCGGTCATCGCCGCCGCTGCGCTCTATACCACGTTACAGCCACTCTCCATGTCTGAGCTTCGTGATCGATTGTTGCCCTGCAATCGACTAGGCGCATCGCTCGATATGGCCGCATGGCGGGAAATGCCGTTCTGGACAGTGGCGGAGGCTGCGGCCTTATCGCTTGGCAAAAATCCACATTTACTTGACGAGGGGTCGCCGGTGGCCGATGAGGCGCTGCCAACAATAAGGAGCTTCAGGGAGCAGCACGAGCGGATCCGACGGGCTGTGGCTATAGGCCTCGTTGGCCATGACGGCATGGTCATCCCGCAGAAATTGGCCGATTGGCTGGGAGATGCCGCACTCCGGGAGGCTTTAACGGAGCCACCTAGCCCGCAAGACCGGAAACGTGAGGAACAGAGGGTACCGCGCCCTGAGAAAGGGAAAAAGCCCACCGCAGTTGCATCACCCGCACCAACTCAAGTTGCCCCGGATGAGAAACCGACGGCAGAGAATGCGAATCAACAAACAAAGCAGGCGGAGATGCCACGGAGTGGCTTGGTCAGGTTGAAGCAGATTCTGGCGCCAGGTGGCCCATTGCCCCTGAGCAAGTCCACCTTCTGGGCGAAAGTGAAGACGGGTGAGTTTCCCCAGCCGGTGCGTCTGGGAGGAACAACGGCCTGGCGCGCGGAAGAGATCTGGGAACTCATCAACAAGCGGAATCCGCCCACGAAGACAAAACGCTGACACCCGCTTGGCAAAACCGGCTTCAAAGCCCCATGCATGGTACTGTGCCGCCAAGAATAGGGCTGCGCAATGGGCGAAGAGATCCCGCTTCAGTGTATTTCACGTAAAAAGCACTATTGCGTGGGGCAGAGGTTATTGATTGGAAATGCGCTGCGAAGTCATTTCAACGATTCGTCCATCTGTAATGTGTCATTTGTCGTCACATCTTATCAAACGTCTTAGGCGCACATTCATGACGTTAATCGTCGCGCGATCAAATATAACGGCTCGCCCAGCCAGCATCTCCTCTAGGTGTTTAAATCCCGGGTTTTGATGGTGAAAGCTATTCGCAGGGCTGGAAGGATGCACTATGGGCCAGGTTCACCATGGCAGCGCCACGACGACAGAGGCGATCCGCCGAGCGATTCAGCATAGCCATGTCTGGACGACACCCGCTGATCAAGGATTTCTTCTCGGTGATGTGCTTCTCGTGGGTGCGGTCATGTCTTCGGCCTGTTGACGCGGAGGTCTCCGCTGGCCCTGATGGTGTCCGCTGATCCTTGTCCTGATCAAGAGAGCGAGCTCAGAGGCTCTGACTATGCTTCAGGCTATCGGATCGGTCCTCGTTCACTCACATCACGTCGTGGTCACCCTCGATGATGGTGCGCGGGTTCAGCGCGGGACGATACTGCCGTGTCCTACGCGTTCACGCCGGCATAACGCGTCCCGCCGCGTAAGATGGCGAAGACGATGCGTGCCAGCTTGTTGGCGATCGCCACGGCGACAAGCTTGAAGGGCTTCGTCTCCATCAGATGGCTCGCCCATGTTCGCAACGCATCCTTGTGCACCTTGCGATGGTAAAGCACCGCGTGAGCCCCGACCACGAGTAGCTTGCGAAGGTATCGGTTGCCCATCTTGGATACCCGGCCCAACCGTTCCCGGCCGCCCGATGAGTTCTGCCGTGGCGTCAGGCCGAGGAAGGCTGCAAACTCACGCGGACCGGAGAAGACGGAGATATCCTGCACGCTCGCCGCAATCGCAGAAGCGGTGACAGGGCCGATACCGGGGATACTCATCAGGCGACGGGCGGTCGCGTCGGTCTTCGCAATCGCCTGGATGGTCCTGTCGCTCTCGGCGATCTCCTCGTCGAGAAGGTGCAATTGACGCACCAGTGGCATGAGCGCCGTTCGCACGCCGGCCGGGATCATGTCGTGGCTGTCCATGACATGAGCAGCCAAGCTACGGGCGTTGTTTGGCCCTTGCGCGGTGATGATCCCGATCTCGGTAAGATGGCCGCGAAGGGCATTGAGCAATTGCGTGCGCTGCGCCACCAGAAGTTCACGCACTTTGTGATGCATGAGCACCGCCTGGTTCTCGACCGAGCGAACGGGCACGAAGCGCATCGAGGGACGTGTCACTGCCTCACAGATGGCAGCCGCGTCGGCGGCATCGTTCTTCTGGCGTCGGACGTAAGGCTTCACGTAGGCTGGCGGCATCAGTCGCACATCATGCCCAAGCCTGATCAGCTCGCGCGCCCAATGATGGGCCGAGCCACAGGCCTCCAGCCCGACAAGGCAACCGGGCAGCTTCTCGAAGAACGCCAGCAGGTCCTTCCGTCTAACGGACTTGCTCGCAAGGACGCGGCCTGCGGCATCGACCGCGTGAACCTGAAAGACGTGCTTGGCCAGATCGAGACCGACAGCCGCGACGGCGGACATATCAACCGTACCGTTGCCCATGAATGATGCTCCCTCGCTCAAGTGCACGACGATATTCTGACACACCATCCTTCCGGGACGAGCCGCGCGGGTGTCGTCCACGCCATCAAGAGAGCCTGAGGCACCTCGCCAAGCACTATGGGATCAACCCGAACGCGGTCGCGAAGTGGAAGAAGCGGAGTTCGGTTTCCGATCTTCCGACCGGGCCCAAGGAGCCGAAGTCGTCGGTTCTGTCGGCTGAACAGGAAGCTATCATCGTCGCCTTCCGGCGGCACGCCTTGCTGCCGCTGGATGACTGCCTCTATGCGCTTCAGGCCACGATCCCAACCGTGATGCGCTCATCCCTGCATCGCTGCCTGCAGCGTCATGGCATCGCTCGCCTGCCGGATGTCGAGGGTGACAAGCCGGCGAAGAAGAAGTTCAAGAGCTACCCCATCGGCTTCTTCCACATCGACATTGCCGAGGTTCAAGCCGCCGAGGGCAAGCTCCATCTGTTCGTCGCCATCGACCGGACCAGCAAATTTGCCTTGTGCAACTGGTCGACAGCGGCAGCAGGGTGACGGCCTCGAGCTTTCTCGTCGCTCTGATCGCTGCCGTTACCTACAAGATCCACACGATCCTGACCGATAACGGCATCCAGTTCCGCTTTCCGCCGCGCTACGCCAACGGCCCTACAGCCCGCTACACCACGCATATGTTTGCCATGCGCTGCCGGGAGAACGGGATCGAGCATCGCTTCGCCAAAATCAATCATCCGTGGACCAACGGGCAGGTCGAGCGAGTGAACCGAACCATCAAGGAGGCCACCGTCAAGCGCTATCACTACGACAGCCACGACCAGCTCGAACGCCACCTTCAGGAGTTCGTCTCAGCCTACAATTTTGGCCGACGCCTGAAGAGCCTCACCCCCCTGCGAGTTCATCTGCAAACGCTGGACTTCAGAGTCAGAGCGATTCACGCTCAATCCAATCCATCAAATGCCGGGACTGAACACCTCGCGGTTTGGAGAATGTCCACACACCGATCGGGGAGGGGGACGCGATGCTCGCGGCCGGCCTTCATGCGTGCCTTCGGAACGACCCACACCGCCTGATCGGCATCGATCTCATCCCATCGGCATCCAAGACCTCACTGGTCCGAGTGGCTGTCAGGATCAAAAGCTCGAACGCGAGCCTGGCCGACAGGCTGCTATCGGTGGCGTACATGGCGTGGATGAACGCTGGTACTTTGTCATAGGGCGGCGCCGCGTTTCGCTCTTCCCTACTAACATGCCGCGCAGCTGATACTCTCACCAAATCTAACACCTTAGTTGGTATTTCTGTTGGTAGTTGCACGATAAATCATCAGAATTCGTCGAATATGTCCTGAAAGCTGCGGACGTCGTTTGCGTGGACCAACGCGAGTTGCAGCAGGATACGCGCCTTCCAAGGCGTTAGGTCGTTAGCCGCAATGAACCCTTGTTTGCTTAGAGCACGATATGCCGTGACTTTGCCGTTTGCACGCGCCGACAAAACAACAGGTATACCATTGGCTGCAGCTTTACAAAGCACACCATGCAGACCGGGCCCCGGCCGTCCAGCCCCGAAACCCACACATACGAGGCCGTGGGCGCCAAGTTGAAGCGCGGCTTCGGCAAGCGCTCCATCGCCGCCGTAACAGGCCGCAAGAATTTCGACGCGCGGCCAATCGGCCACGGAGAAGGAGGTAATATGGAAGGGTGTATCCAACGTATGCAGCTTGAGCCCGCGCCGGAAATACACAACGGAACCATTGGGGAGAAGTTCACCCAAGGGACCGGATTGCGGTGAATGAAATGCTTCCAGTGCCTGCGTGTGGCCCTTGGTTACGTCACGCGCGGCATGAATCTGGCCATTCATCACGACGGTGACGCCATGCGCGTGACTGGCGGGATCGAGCGCCACTCGCACCGCGTCGACGAGATTCATGGCGCCGTCGCTGCCCATTCCCGACGCGGGGCGCATCGCCGCCGTCAACACCACCGGGCTGGCGGTCTTCAGCGTCAGCGACAGGAAATAGGCATTCTCTTCGACATAGTTGGACCCTTGGGTGACAACCACCCCTTCCGCGCCAGCGTCCACTGCCGACGAGATCGCCGCATGCAGCGCCACCCAGTCGGATATCGAAAAAGTCGAGACGCCGAAACGTGGCATCTCGACAAGCATGATATCCGCCAGTTCCTGGAGTTCAGGAACGGAGGCGAGTAGTTCCAGCGGGGTAAGCCACCTCTGGTGGCGGGCATATTCGAAGAGATCGAGTCGTCCTTCGCCCAGCGTGTCGATCGTTCCACCAGTGACAACGAGGGCGATCCTCGGCTTGCTCATCGATCTCTCCGTTAACCTGACTGGAATTGATGAGCAGCCTCGACCGCAGTTCTGGTTCGATCGATCGCACTGTAATCGATGCTGGCGGCTCCCGTCTCCAAGGATCGACGGGGGATCGAGAGAGGGCGAAGAGAACGAATTTGCCGTCACATCGGCACGTTTTCCATGCTTTCCGGCCGCGATGATTGTGTCCCCGGGCTGAACTGACCGGGACACTGCCGAAATCCGCGGGAATCCGTGGCCGGATCGCCTGTCTGTACGGCGACTGGCGTGTTCATGATGGACCCTTCTTTTTGATCCTGCTTAGAGTCCCATCCGGCCTGCGAAACTGATTAGGGGGCGGGATCCGATGCCCTCCAGGGAATAGGCGGAGAGGCGTCCGAGCGCGATCACCGCGCCGTGACGTTCGATTGTTTCCTCGAGAATACAATCGAGCACCCCAACGGCATCCTTGAGCACGGGGGCCCCGGTGGAAAGCGTTCCCCACCTGTCCTGCTCGAACCGGTCCGCGCCCTTGAGCGGCCCCTTGCCGCCGAAGCTGGCCGCCAGGTCGGCCTGGGTATCAGCCAGATAGTTGATGGCAAAATGTCCGCTTGAGAGAATAGTCGAGAGCGCCGAGGTCTTAAGACCGATCGATACCATCATCATCGGCGGTGACGCGCTGAGATGCGTTGCGGAAAGCGCCAGAAAGCCGGCAGGCCCGGCGTGGTCGCGGGCCGTCACCACAGCGGCGCCTGCCGCGCGTGCGCCCAGCGCCTCCCAGAAGATTCCGGCATCGATCTGGATTGCAGTCGTTTCCGTCACGGCATGTCCTTCCCTTGAAAATGCAGGCCAGAGTAGATCATTCGTCCATCTGCTCGAGGGCGGACTTCAGCAGCGCCTTGTAGCGGCGCCCACCAAGGTGCTTTTTGAGGAGCTGACGTGCTTTGGAGGGGTGGCCGTCACGAATGGCGTCGGCGATATCGAGATGCTCCTTCTGAAGTACCGTCCGGTAGAGCTCGACATAGGATTCCCGGTCCGTTTCGAAACGCATGAGAGCCCGCGCAGTCGTTGCGGTGCGGATAGTCGCCATGATGCGCTGGAAATACTCGTTACGGGCCGCCTCGGCTATCGCAACGTGGAAATCGATATCTGCAGCGATCGCCTTGTCGAAGGAGCCAATCGAGCGTCCGTCCTGCAGAGCGTCATAGATGCGCTGGACATCGGCCTCAGTCCGCCGTTGCGCCGCAAGCCCTGCGGCCTCGGTCTCGATCAACGAACGGAATTCATAAAGATGAAGAAGGCGCTTGCCGGACTCCAGCTCTTCGGCCGAGATTCTGAAACCGGGAGACGCCGTATAAGCAATGACGATAGAGCCTCGGCCGCGCTGGGTTGAGATCAGTCCCGCTTCCCGCAACGAGGAGACAGCTTCGCGCACGACCGTTCGGCTGACGCCGAAACCCTTGGCAAGCTCCGCATCGGTCGGGAATGCCGTCCCAAGCGGAAACCTGCGTTGTTCGATTTCATCTCTAAGCCGCTTGGCAACGATGGATACCAGACTCGGCTGCATCTCTATCGCCTCGGCAACAAAGGATTGCTTCACGCCGCCTCCACTTATCTTTGGCTCCGCGATCCGACAGCCGGGGGCCGATCACGGTCGAATACGATTGACATAGCTCTATATCGTATGTCTAGTTATCATACAACATTGCGTGGGGATCAAAAAGGGTCGGTCGAGATGACAGAGCGCAAGCGCCAGATGATTTTGGGACTGATGCTGAACGGGGTCGGCATGCATCAAGCCTCGTGGCGGAAGTCAGACAGCCGCGTGGAGGAAGCCTATTCCCTGAGCCTCTACAGGGATGCGGTGCGCGCCGCGGAAGCGGCGAAGATCCACCTGATATTTCTGGCCGACAGCCCGTTGCACAGTCAGAAGCTTTTTCCCGTTCGTCCGCTACGCTTTCTGGAATCCGTCACGCTCGGATCCGCTCTTGCAGCAATATCGGACAACATCGGCATCGTATGCACACTTTCGACGACGTTCACCGAACCATACAATATCGCGCGGCAGCTTACATCTCTTGACCACATCTCCAACGGCCGCGTGGGCTGGAACATCGTTACGTCCTACGATGGCGCGCATCACTATTCCGACCAGCCCATGCTGGATCACAGCGCCCGTCACAAGCGCGCCTCCGAGTATGTAGAAGTTATCAGCAGGCTCTTTAACAGCGTGGATAAGGCCGCGTTGGTCATGGATCGCGAACGCGGCATTTTCGGCGATCCGTCGCATGTCCATATCGAGAAATACGAAGGCGAAGTCTTCCGTATCAGCGGCCCGGTCAACATGCCTCGCGGTCCGCAGGGACGCCCGGTATACGCGCAGGCCGGCACTTCAGAGAGCGGCAAGAGCCTGGCCGCTGCCTATGCGGATATGGTCTACGCCCTTTCGCCTACCTTGGAGGAGGCGCAGGACTATTATGCTGACCTCAAGGCGCGCACCGCAAAGGCAGGGCGCAACCCGGATCACATCAAGGTGCTGCCCGGCTGTTCTCCGGTCATCGGCGAATCCGAGGCGGAAGCGTTGTCGATGCATCGGCAGCTCAACGATCTGATCAATTTCGAAGTCGGCGTGGCCCAGCTTCAGGACCTCCTGCCCGGCGTCAATCTTGCCGCCTATGATCTTGACGAAGCTGTGCCCGCCGAGGCCTTTCCCGAAACGACCACCGTCCAGGTCATGCAGTCGCGATACGAACTCTATCGCTACATGAGCGTAGAGCGACGTTTCACCGTTCGCCAGATGGTCGAGCACAACTGCACGGCAGGTGGACATTGGTCGCCAGTAGGCTCAGCCGAAAAGATTGCCGAGGAAATGCACCATCGGTTCAACAACGCCGGAGCGGACGGTTTCAACATGTCGGCGCTTTACCAACCGGGTGGCGTGACACGGATCACCAACTTACTGGTACCGGCGCTTCAGGCGCGGGGCTGCTTCCGCACGGAATATGAACCCGGAACGCTTCGCGACAATCTTGGACTCCCTTATCCCGAAGAGATCGGTCGCGGCTGAACTGCAGGAACTCATTTCGCTCAACAAAACTCAAATGGGGAACATGATGCGAAACAGCCTAATAGCAGCATCACTGGCGGGCTTTATGATCTTTGGCGCAGCGTCAGGCAGCAGACCGGCATCTGCTGCGGATAGCGGCGTCACGGTCGCCTCGCTGCCGCTGCTGACATTCGATCCCGCATTCGCCCGCACGGTGCAGGATCTCTCGATCATGAGCCAGGTCTATTCGTCCCTGACAACCGCCTCCTTCGTGGATGGCTCTCTTGTCCCAAACCTGGCGCGCGAATGGACAGATGTCGACGGGAAGGAGTTCACGTTCAAGCTGGTACCGGGCGCAAAGTTCGCTAACGGAGAGCCGCTCGACGCAAATGCGGTCGTGTGGAACTTCAAGCGGCTCCTGGATCCGGCAACGCAATCGACAGTCATCGCCGACTTCAACATGATCAGCAGCGTCGAGGCACCGGATCCGACAACCGTCGTCATCAAGACATCAACGCCGTGGCTCGAATTGCCGCGCCGGCTTAGCGCGATCTCATTCCTCGCGCCTGAATGGTCGAAAACCCATAACCCCAAGGTGGAGGTTAATCCTTCAGGTCCGTACGTCGTCGTCAATTATGACTTTGCATCCCATGTGACCCTGAAGCGGAATGAAAACTTCTTCGGTGAGAAGGCTGCCTTCGAAAACGCGACCTACCGCGTGATCGGCAACAGCCAGACGCGGGTCACGTCGCTGCGCAGCGGCGAACTCAACTTCGCCAACAACATTTCTCCGCTGGATGTGCAACAGCTTTCCAGCCTGCAAGACCTGAACGTCGGGGCAATCCCTGGGCGTCGCGTCCACGTGCTGCGTTTCAACATGCTACGCGACTCGGTGAAGGACGTTCGCGTTCGCCAGGCGCTCAACTACGCCATCAACAAGGACCTGATTACCGCATCGATCTATCGCGGCCAGACGAAGGCTGCGACGACCCAGGTCCTCATTCCTGGTCAGGTTGGCTTCGACGAAACGATGAAGGCCTGGCCCTATGATCCAGCGAAGGCACGGCAGCTTCTTGCGGAGGCCGGCTACGCCAAGGGCCTCACTCTCTCGCTTGGCGTCAGCGACGAATATCTTCAGGCGCCGCAGGCCGCGCAGGCCATCGCCGCACAGCTCGCGGAGGTCGGCGTGACGATCAAGCTGCAGATCGTACCGACCGCGATCTGGACTTCATTCATCACCGATGCCCAGAAGGGGACCGATCTCCTCTATCTCGGCTTCTCATCGACAACCGGAACTTCAACCGAGCTGATGAACCAGTTCACCGGCAAAGGCCGCTATACATGGGGACCGTCCAATCCCGACTACGATGCCGCGGTGGAGAAAGTGAAGACGGCGACGTCTCTGGAAAGCCAGGCGGAACTCATCCGTAAGGCCAACCGTATCCTCGCGGACGATGCCCAGCTCGTCTACCTGTGGCCGCAGCCGTTCACCTACGCCGTCAGCAAGAGCGTCGAGTGGACGCCACGGGCAGATGACCGGCCGCGGGCCTCCGACATGCGCCCCGCCAAGTAACGACGATCGAAGCAGGGGCTGGCGCACGCGCGGCCCCTGCCTGTCCGTATCTCAGATACACCAAGGACGGTAATTTGGCGACGATCTCCCATTTCAAGGCGTTGCAGGCGCGCCTGCGCTCTCCCATAGAGGTAAGATTTCTTCTACGCAGGGCAATCGGCGGACTTTTTTCGCTGTGGGGAGCGGTCACGATCGTTTTCCTGATGCTCTACGCAACCGGAAATCCGGCTGAAGTGCTGGCTCCCGAAACGGCCACGGCCGAACAGGTGGCGGAACTGGCGCGACAGTATGGTTTCGACCAGCCCATTTACCTGCAATATCGCAACTTCCTTGTGAATATCATGCAGGGGAACTTCCCGAACTCGCTCTATACCGGCCGTCCAGCCTTCCAGGAGGTGCTCTACCGGGTGCCGAATACCCTGCTCCTCGGACTGACGGCGGTCGTACTCGGTGCTCTCCTCGGACTTGTCGTCGGATACGTGTCTTCGTCTGGCCGGAGCAGGATCATGCGCGTCGTGCCGATCCGGCTTCTGATGATCCTCCAGTCCGTGCCAAATTTCTTCATGGGCCTGCTATTGATCTATTTCTTCAGCCTGACGTTGCGCTGGCTACCGACGAGCGGCTTTTCGAGCTGGCGGAACCTTATTCTCCCGATCACCACACTCGCCTGTTACGTCGCGCCGAATGTCGCAAGACTGTTCCGCTCGACGATGAACGAGATCCGCTTCGAGGAGCATATCCAGACCGCCCGGGCGAAGGGCATCTCAGAGCGCGCGGTGAGAATACGCCACAATGCGATCAACGCGCTCGGGCCCGTCACCACCCTGATCGGCCTGCAGCTCGGTGGCGTTCTGGCCGGAGCCGTCGTGGTGGAAACCCTGTTCGCCTATCCCGGTGTGGGGCAATTGCTGGTGCAAGCGGTCGTCTCTCGTGACTATCCTGTTGCGCTCGCCGCCGTCATCCTCGTCTGCCTCGGCTACAATATCGCAAGCCTTCTCGTTGACGTGCTCGTCGTCATCATAGATCCGCGAGCGCAGAAGAGATGAGCGCGATAACGACACAGACCACTAAGGCGGTGCGCCGCGGGATGCCTCCGGTCGGCGTAATGTTCGCCTTCGCCACCCTGGGATGCGTACTGCTGATGACGGTTTCCGCGCCTTTCCTTGGCGTGGATCCCTACAAGCAGGACCTGATGGCCATACTGCTGCCGCCCTCTTTCGAGCATCCATTCGGGACCGACCTGCTCGGCCGGGATATCGCGGCCCGGGTTATCTGGGGCGGAATCCCCCCGCTCTTCGTGGGTTTCACGGCAACCGCCATTGCCGTCCTGCTCGGGCTCGGCTTTGGTCTCCTTGCCGGTTACCGGCAGGGCATCGTCGATGGCTTCCTCAGCCGGCTGGCCGATATCCAGATGTCCATTCCCGGTCTCGTTCTGGCCTTGCTCATCCTTGTCCTGTTCGGGGCGAGCATCACGAACCTCATCATCGTGATCGCGCTTGAATCCTGGACCATGCATTACCGCGTGGTGCGCAGCCAGGTCATGGCAGTACGCAATCTTTCGTTCGTGGAGGCTGCAAGGCTTGCCAGCATCGGCGAGGTTTGGATCGTATTGCGGCATATCCTGCCGAGCACCATACCGCTCCTGGCAGTGACGGGAACCGCCAATTTTTCACAGGCTCTGCTCATGGAGGCCGCTCTCAGCTTCCTCGGCATCGGCGTACAACCGCCAACGCCGGATTGGGGAACGATGGTTTCCGAGGGGCAGTCACAGCTCGCCGGCGGCTGGTGGATCGCGATGTTCCCCGGCATGGCGCTCGTCCTCGTGATGTGGAGCGCGCAGGTCATTGGTGACTGGCTTGCGGATGTCTATTCGGTCCGAGGGGACGGATTGCAATGAGCTTTCTGGATATCTCCGAGCTGAAGATCCAGATCCTGTCGCGCGCCGGCATTGTCCATCCCGTCCGCGGCGTCTCGCTGCAGATCGAGCCTGGCGAAGCGCTAGGTCTGGTCGGGGAATCCGGCTGCGGCAAGACGATTACGTCGATGGCGATCGCGGGATTGCTCACGCCTTCCGCGACGCTCACCGCCAAACGCTTCGTTGTCGGCGGAGTGGACATGAGCAATGCAAGCGAGCGTGCCTGGAGGAACATCCGCCGCGATAGCGTTGGCGTCATCTTCCAGAATCCGATGAAGGCGCTCAACCCGCGAATGCTCGTCGGAACCCAGCTTGCGGAGGCGATGGCACCCAAGGACCGCGGCTCGCTACGCGCCAGCCATATGAAGAGCATGGAACTGCTGGATAGCGTAGGCGTGACGCAGCCCAAAGCGCGGCTGAGCCAGTATCCGCACGAACTATCGGGTGGTCTTGCCCAGAGGATCGTGATTGCGATGGCCTTGGCCCGCAACCCGAAACTCTTGATTGCCGATGAGCCTACCACCGCCCTCGATGCCAGCGTGCAGAAGCAGATCCTCGACCTTATCGACAATCTCCGCAAAGAGCTGAAGCTCGCTGTGCTGATGGTCACTCATGATCTCGGCGTCGTACAGGAGCGCGTCGATCGCGTCGCTGTCATGTATGCCGGCCGCATCATTGAACATGGCGCTACGGACGACGTCATTTCGCGCTCAAGCCATCCCTATACGGCCGCGCTCGTCGCGGCCATGCCGAGCATCGACCGCGGGCGCGACAAGCCCCTGCAGGGGCTCGAGGGGCTCCCTCCTCCGTTGATCAATCTGCCGGGCGGTTGCGCATTGCGGCCCCGTTGCGCCCTCGCCACCGGGATATGCGAGCAGATCGACCCGCCACTAGCGTTCGTGGAACGCACCGGACATTGGGCAGCCTGTCACAACCACCACCACGGACGCGTGGTGCTGCCTCCTGTCATTGCGGATACCACCATGGAAACCGTCGCTCCTGAACTTGACGCGGCGGCTATCATGCAGGTCCGATCCATCACCAAGGTGTTTGGCCAGCAAAGGCTGCTGAACTTCTGGCGAGGCCCAAGGCCTCCTGCGGTGAAAGACGTGTCGCTTTCGATTGCGCCGGGAGAAACGCTCGGGATCGTCGGGGAGTCGGGATCGGGCAAGACAACGGTTGCACGGATGATGGTCGGCCTGGAAATGCCAACCGAAGGCGAGATCCTGTTCGGTGACAAACCGCTATCCGCGCTGGAGCCGGCGGAGATAGGCCAGTGGCGACGCGAGGTGCAATTCGTCTTCCAGGACAGCTCCTCCTCCCTTAATCCACGCTTCACCATCGCCCGCAGTATTGAGGAATCGCTTCTCGCCCTTGAGCCGGACGCGCAGGCAAGGCAGGAACGCATTAGAAAGCTTCTGGCCGAAGTGGGGCTGACCGAGGCTATGGCAAGCCGGAAGCCCAATCAGCTCTCCGGCGGCCAGAGGCAGAGGGTTGGTATCGCCCGGGCGCTCGCACGCAATCCGAAGCTTATGATCGCCGACGAACCGGTTTCGGCGCTCGATGTCTCCGTACAGGCGACCATTCTCAATCTGCTGAACCGCCTTCGGCGAGAACGTGGCATGTCATACATCATCATCTCGCACGACCTCGGTGTGATCCGCTACATCTGCGACCGGATGATCGTTATGTATCGCGGCGATGTCGTCGAGGCCGGCTCGACGGAAGCCGTCCTCCAAAATCCACAACACGAATACACGCGCAGACTTATCGCCGCCGCACCCAACCACATCAGCGAGAACCAGCGCTCGACCGGGACGTGATTTCATTCGCCTCGCAGGGACGACGTTTCAGATGGACACCCACAACGGCTCAAAATCGGCAAGCGTCGATAGTCTCAAGCAGGCAATCGTCCTTGGTGTGGAAAGACGCGCCAAGCTGGTGCAGGAGATCGTCGATAGCCTGTTCAGCTTCGCGGAACTCGGCTTTCAGGAAAGCGAATCCGAACGCTATATGACCCGCATCCTCGAAGATGCGGGGTTCAGCATCAGAAGGCAGGCGGCGGGCATCCCGACGCAATGGGCTGCGCGCTGGGGGAATGGCGGTCCTGTCATATCGCTGAACTCCGATATCGACGCGCTTTCGGGCCTCTCCCAAAAGCCAGGGGTTCCTCGCCCCGAACCGCTCGTCGAAGGCGCACCAGGCCACGGCGAAGGCCACAACTCAGGCATGGCTGTCGCCATCGTCGCGGCCCTGGCGGCCAAGGACATCATGGAACGAGAAGGTCTGCCAGGAACACTTCACCTCTGGCCGGGTATCGCCGAAGAACAGATTGCCAGCAAATCATATGTCGCAAATTCCGACGTGCTTGACGACGTGGATGTGGTTTTGAGCATGCATGTCTCAAACGACTTCACCGTGCAGGGCGGCGAAGGAGAATCCCTGGGCGCCGCCTCCGTCGAGTTCACATTCCACGGCAAGAGCGCCCATGCGGCGGGTGTTCCGTGGCTTGGCCGAAGCGCGCTCGACGCCGTCGAGTTGATGAATGTCGGCTGGAACTTCAAACGCGAACATCTGCATCCCCGTCAGCGCTCGCACTACGTCATCACCAATGGCGGCGGGCAACCCAATGTCGTGCCGGATCGTGCATCAGTCTGGTACTATTTCCGCGATTCCGATGCAGGAAACGTGCGCGCTATGATGGATGTGGCGCAGGACATCGCAGCGGGCGCAGCCCTGATGACCGGCACCCGCTTCACGTCCGAACTGCTCGGTGTCGCTTGGCCGCATCACTACAACCTTCCGCTTGCACAGGCTGTCCATCGCAATATGGAGACGGTCGGCATGCCCGATTGGAGCGAGGAGGATCTTGCCCTGGCGAAAGCTCTGCAAAGCCATATGCAGGTCGAGCAGATCGGGCTTCGCACGGTTCTTCCGCCGCTTACCCCGCCACTCATGGGGCCGACCGCCGGCGGCTCGGACGACATCGGCGATGTGACCTGGAAGGTTCCGACGATCCGCCTACGGTATCCCTCCAACATTCCTGGCGCGATCGGGCATCACTGGAGTTCAGCGGTGTCGATGGCGACACCGATCGCCCACAAGGGCGTCTCGGCGGCAGCCAAGGTGGCGGGTATGACTATTATCGACCTGCTCCTCAAGCCTGATCTTCTGGACAGCATTCGCGACTACTTCGTCAATGTGCAGACCAGAGACATCAAATACGCGCCGATTCAGAGCGCCGACGCAATCCCCGCTATACACCTCAACGGCCCAGCACAGGCGAAATACCGGCCTGACCTTGAGAAAACCTATTACGACCCGGCGAGATTCGAGACCTACCTCAAGCAACTCGGTGTCGATTACCCCACGATCTGAGGCGGCCCCCCAAATCTGTCCACAACCACCGCTGCACGGCCATGGGGCTGCCGAATAGCCAATAGGCAGCGCGATGCGTATCGTATGGGAAGAGACTTACGCCCCGAGGCCAGGGCGCGGCTGGACAGCCACGACATCGTCAGCCTTGCCAGCGCGACGGATCGACGTGATTACATCCCGGGGGGATGAATGACGCCGATGTCCTCGCGTTCTGGTGGTCTTTGACCTTCGATATCGACCGCGATTTGCTCGCCAAGGCGAGATCCCGCAAGCATATCCACAAGTCAGTGACAGGCCAGGAACATCGCCGGCGCCCCCCATTGAGCAATAAGTCTATCCTACTTGAATTTGTCGCGCATGGCACCAAGGCCAGGGATGTAATCTGTCAGGTGCTCGTGTACAGGGTCGAAATACTGAACGAGGCCCCGCTGATCCCGGCCGACCAGAATAGTGAATACATAGGCACGGTGGCCGGGCGAGGTCACCGTCGGGTGGTAGCCCGATGGGAGCAGATAGGTGTCGCCGTCTAGCGTCATCACCGCTTCGGGAGTTCCATCCGCGTGATAGTGAAACTGGCCGCCGAAGCCAGAAGGCGGGTTGAAACGGTAGTGATAGAGTTCGGCGTGGTTGGTCTCACCTCCGCGATCTGTGTCGTGCTTGTGCGGCGGATAGCCCGCCCAACAGCCGTCTTCCGCATAGAGTTCGCTCACGAGAAGATTGCCCGCGCGGCCATTGGCGTTCTGACCAAGTATGTGGAAGATCTCCCGCCGCGACTTGGTGTCAGACGAACCAACAACGACGCTTTCCACTTCGTCAGACGTGACTCGGAAGGGCGCATGGGCTTCGGTGCAGGCCCCGCCCGCGACCACCGCTTCCAGATCCGCAGTGGCGATGACCGTAAAGGGTTGGCGGGTACCGGTATAGACACTGTCGGCCTTGCCTGACCAAATATCGGCGCGTCCGCCAATGCCGTGGAACTCGGTGTCACCCACCAATATCTTGCAGCGTCCTGTCTGCACCACGACCACACATTCGAAGCCGGGAACTTCAAGCGTCAGGCTCTCTCCGGCGGACAGACGGATACGGTTGAAATACACATCGGGAAGATGGGGACTTGCCGCGTCGACAATCGGCCGGTTGGCATTGTCGTTGTTGCGGATAATCAGGCTCATGTCGCTTCTCCTGGAAATCTGATGAGGGCGGTCAGACTGCAGCGGTGATGCCGCCATCGACGGCCAGCACGTGCCCGGTGACGAAATCGGAAGCCGGCGCGGCCAGGAACACTGCGGCGCCGGCAAGTTCCTCGGGGCGGCCCCAGCGGCGGGCCGGAGTTCGGGACGTCAGCCAGTCGCTGAACTGCGCATTCTGGGAAAGGGCCGTGTTCATCTCGGTCAAGATGTATCCCGGGGCGATGCCGTTCACTTGGATGCCCGAAGGGGCCAACTCGACCGCAAGACCTCGGGTCAGCATCAACAGGCCGCCCTTTGCGGATGCATAGGGTACCGCCGTGGCCCGGCCCAGCGTGGACAGAACTGACAGCGTGTTGATGATCTTGCCACGTCCGCGCGCAATCATTCCACGGCCGACAGCCCGCGCCAGCCGGAACGGCGCATTGAGATTGGTGTCGATAACTCGTTCCCAGTCGTCATCGGCAACGTCGAGTACCGGCTGGCGATGCTGTACGCCAGCATTATTCACCAGAATGTCTATGCCATACCGACTCTCTACTTCTACGACCATCGCGTCACTGGCGCTGCGATCCAGGAGATCGCATGGCAACGCTTCGGCGAGCAGCCCGTCAGCCTCCAGCACGGCCACGGCCGCATCCAGCTTTGCATGGTCGCGTCCAACCAGAAGAGCCCTCGCGCCATGTTCGGCAAGGCCTCGCGCCATCGCCAACCCAAGGCCCCCGCCACCCCCGGTCACGAGGGCCGTGCGCCCGGTTAGGTCAAAACTAACGGTCTTCATGCATTCACCCAGTTTGCGGGAATCCGGCCGGTCAGGATCGCCACGGCGGCCTCACCCGCTTTGCGCTGCAGCGTGGCGACCGTTGCTTCCGAGTACCAGCCGGCGTGATCGGATATCACGACGTTTGGCAAGGAAAGCAGCGGATTGCTCGGAGCCGGAGGTTCGGTCTGAAAAACATCCAACCCCGCTCCATAGAGGCGTCCTTCGCGCAGTGCTTCTGTCAACGCATTCTCATCGACATGGGCTCCCCGGGCGGTATTGATCAACACAGCGTCTCGCCGCATCACGGCCAAGAGATTTTTGTCGATCATCGGCCTTTCCGGGTCCGAAACGGGGGCGTGAATCGAGATGATCCGAGACCGCGTGGCCAGCTCGGTGAGACTGACCGGTGCAACGCCAGCCGCTACGGCAGCCGCGGGGTCAAGCCAGGGGTCGTGGACCAGCACCTCGGTGATGCCAAAGGCGGCGAAACGGTCGCGCACCGCCCGCCCGATCCGCCCGAATCCAATCAGCCCCAGAATCTGTCCGGCTATCCGCTCGATGGGCGCTTGTTGGCCAAAACCCCAGGCACCGGCCCGAATTGCTTGGTCATGGCTGACGATCCGCCGCTGCACGGCGAGGTACAATGCCAGGGTGTGGTCTGCCACCTCTATCTCTGCGCCATAGTCGGGAATATTGACCACCTTGATGTCCCGGGCACGGGCCTGGTCCAGATCGATCCGATCCACACCGACGCCGTATCGGATAATCCCGTGGGCGTTCCGGCATGCATTGATCACCTCAGAATCCAGTGCAGTGTCGCGGACAAACAGGATTGCCGCGTCCGCAACGCCCTCGATCAATCGACGCCGTTCGCCGGCCCAGTCAAGCACCTTCACGTTGACGCCTAATGGCGCCAGCAAAGCCGCCTCGGCCCGGTGGTCGGCATATCCGGGAGCGATAACGATTGCCGTTCGCATTTTCCATCCAACTTGTTGGCGCCCGCTCAAGCGGCTGCTTCGGCCACGCGGCCGCCCTCGGCAGCAGCGATCAGCGTGCGGGTGTAGGAATGGCGGGGGTTGCGCAGAATGTCACGGTAGCTACCTTCTTCGACAAACCTGCCCGACTGCATCACCATGACCCGGTCCGAGATATATTGCACCACTGCCAGGTCATGCGAAATGAACAAGTAGCTAAGCTGGAACTGTTCTTTCAGTTGCGCCAACAGATTGAGGATCTGTGACTGCACAGAGACATCCAGCGCCGAGACAGGCTCGTCACAGATGACCAGCGAGGGACGCAGGATCAGTGCGCGCGCGATGCCGATCCGCTGCCTCTGTCCGCCCGAGAATTCATGCGGGTAGCGCAATACGCTATGCGCAGGCAGACCGACCTTCTCAATCACCTCAGCTATGCGGTTACGCCTTTCAGCCTTGTCGGCTATGCCGTGCAGGCGCAACGGGATATCGAGGATACCGCCCACAGTGTGCCGCGGATTAAGTGATCCGAACGGATCCTGGAAGATCATCTGCATGTTTGCCCGGAGCGATTGCAGGCCCCGGCCCTCAAGGCGAGTTATGTCTCGTCCCATAAACAAGAGCTGCCCCGAGGTAGCCGGCACAAGACGCATGATGGTCTTCGACAGCGTAGACTTGCCGCAACCGGATTCGCCAACGAGACCAAGCGTCTCGCCTTGCCGAATAATAAGGCTGACATCATCGACTGCCCGCAACTCGGTGCCGGCGAGATCATAGCTGGTGACGAGATTCCGAACCTCCAGCACAGGGGGCGCCAGGGAATCGATCGGTGGCAGCTTCGGACGCGTTGGAAGTTCCAGCGCATACTCATAGTTACCTTCGGCATCGCGGCTCACGCGTATCTCGGACAAAGGCCGGGTCCGGTAGTGGATGTCCTGGCTTACGCGAATCGAAGCCCCGATGAGTCCGCGCGTATAGGGATGGCGGCCCTCGGTAAAAAGGTCAGCGGCCTTCAGATGTTCCAAATTCTCACCGTGATGCATGACGACGACCTCGTCCGCCCAGCGTGAGACCACACCTAAGTCATGCGTAATCATCAGTATCGCCATTCCCAACTTGCGGCGTAGCTCGTCTATGAGTTCCAGAATTTGCGCCTGGACGGTAGCATCCAGCGCAGTCGTTGGCTCGTCAGCGATCAGAAGCTTAGGATTTCCGGCAATGGCCATGGCAATCATGACACGCTGGCGCTGTCCCCCTGAGAGCTGGTGCGGATAGACATCCAGTCGCCTTTCGGGATCCGGCAGGTGCACAAGCCGCAACAGCTCCAAAGCGCGGGCGCGGGCGGCCTCCGCTGTGGTTTTTTCATGATAGAGGATCGCCTCGGCGATTTGCCGCCCGATGCGGTGAACCGGATTGAGGGAGGTCATCGGCTCCTGGAAGATCATACCGATCTCGTGGCCGCGGACTTTGCGCAAGGCGTTAAGGGGCAGCGTGGCAAGGTTCTGCCCGCCGAAGAGAATCTGCCCCTTGAGATTGGCATTGCGCGGCAGGAGACGAAGCACCGAGAGCGCCGTGGTCGACTTGCCACAGCCGGATTCTCCGACCAGCGCCATCGTGCGACCAGCGGGAATGCTGAAACTTAGCCGGTTAACGGCAGTGGCATGGCCGCCTTGGACCTTGAAGCTGACCGTGAGGTTGCGCACGTCCAGGATGGCGGTGGGGTTGACGTCCATCGTCACTCTCCGTTCGATCGTCGTAATCGGCGCGGCGTCAGTCGTTCTGGGTCCGGGGATTCAGCGCATCGTTCAAGCCGTCGCCGATCATATTCAGCGCCAGCACAGTCAGGACAATGGCAATTCCTGGCAGGGCGGTCAGGTACCACGCGGTACGAATGAATTCGCGCCCAGCGCCGATCATGGAGCCCCAGGAGATGATGTTCGAATCCGAGAGGCCCATGAAGGACAGCCCCGATTCCATCAGAATTGCGCTCGCGACCATGATTGACGAGGTCACGATCAGCGGCGGCAGGGCGTTGGGCAGGATCTCCCGCCCCATAATGTGGATGCTGCCGCAGCCCAAGCTGTGCGCCGCGGTGACATAGTCGCGCTCACGGATTGAACGGAACTCCGCGCGGGCCAGCCGGGCGATTGTCGGCCAGCTTACGATCGCGATCGCAACGGCGACAACGGTGGGCGTCGGCTCCAGGACTGCAACGATCACCACGACCAGCACGAAATTGGGGAGGGTCTGGAACACCTCGATCAGCTTCACTAGCGCAGCATCCGTCCGGCCGCCGAAGTAGCCGGCGCTCGCTCCAACAAGCAGGCCAATGCCAAAGCCGACGATCGTCGCCGCCAAACCAACATAGAGCGAGATCCGGGCCCCATGCAGGGCTCCGGCCATTACGTCGCGACCCAGCGCATCCGTCCCCAGCGGGTAGGCCCAATCTTGGCCCGGCCATAGGAAAGGCTCCGCGACCACGCTCAACGGATCGCCGGGATAAAGCGCTGGCGCCAATAGCGCGAGCAACGCCACCGAGGCGAGGATGCCCAGGCCAACGACCGCGTTCGGGTTGGTGAGGAACAGTCTCAGTTCTCGGTTCGACAGGTTGGCGGCGGCCATGTCGTAAGGAGTGGGGGGCTCATTCCTGAAGAACGGCAATCGCATCAGTGGACCCCTATCTTCGGATCAAGGAAGGTATGCAGGAGGTCCACCAACGCATTCATCACGATGACAAAGAAGGACGACAGCAGGAGGATGCCCAGCAGCACCTGGATATCGCGGCCCAGCACCGCCTCGAAGGCCAGCCGACCGAGCCCCGGTAGGCTGAATACAGTCTCCACCACGACGGCGCCGCCCAACATGGCGCCGACATGCATACCGGCCATAGTGGTGATGGGTATCAATGCATTGCGGAGAATGTGGTGGACATTAACGACCAGAGGCGGCAGGCCTTTGGCCTGGGCAGTGCGAACGTAGTCCTGCGCTCGGACCTCAAGCATGGCGGCGCGGGTGAGGCGCGCGTAAATGGCAACATAGTATAGCGCCAGCGAGGCTGCCGGCAGGACAAGATATCGCGCCTGGTCCACGAGCGCCGCCCATCCCGTAAGCCCCATCCCGATGGAGCCCGAGCCGCCGCTGGGGAGCCAACCTAACTTGACCGAAAACAGGACGATCAACATGAGGCCGATCCAGAAGTTAGGGATCGAATAGAACAGCAGCGACAGGATCGACAGTACCCGATCGGACAGCCGGCCGGCGAAACTGGACATCACCGCGCCTAACGCGACCCCAATGATCGCCGCCATACCAAGCGCCAGCGCCATGAGAAGGAGCGTTCGCGGCAGCCTCTGCGCGATAAGCTCCGCGATTGGCACGCCAAAACGAGCTGAGGTACCGAGGTCAAGATGCAGGAGGCGATTGAGATACGCCGAGAGCTGCTCGATCACCGGCGCGTTCAGGCCAAAACGCTCGCGCATCGCGGCCATACCTTCCAGCGTCGCCGCGCCGGATTCTGCGGCCAATACGTCAACCGCATCACCGGGCGCCATCTGCAATAGGATGAAATTCAGGACGATAATGCAGATGGCAGTGGGGATCGCCTGGAGGGTACTGCGTCGTAGGGTGCGCAGGATACGGCTGAGGCCGGACAAGGGATTGCCTCCACGTGGGCTCAGGGATCGGCGGAAGCCGGGCCATGCATGAAAGGGCCCGGTCCGAAGCGCATGGCTCGCCGTGCGGGCGACGTCATGTCTTAGTGAGGAACAGGTCCGCCATGTTGCTCCACAGCCCTTCTGCCGCCAGCGTATGGTTATGCACGCGCTTGTTGAAAACAGTCAGCTGCTGGATCTCGATCAGAGCGATAGCCGGCAGATCCTGGGCCACCTGACGCTGGAATACGTCGAAATACTCGTATCGCTTCTTCTCGTCCGGCTCGCGCGCGGCAGCATTGAGCGCATCGTCGGCGATCTTGCTGACATAGTGCGAGCCGTTCGAGAACGGCACGCCGCGCGTGAAAGCTGTAGAAAGATAGTTACGCTGTACGCCGATGGTTGGATCAAAAGTTGCCGAATTGGTTGTGGTATAAAACTCGAAATCACGGTCAGTGTAGATTCGCTTCACATATGTCGCGTAGTCTGCATTTCGGACGTTGACGATGATTCCGATCTTGGCCAGCTCGCTCTTGATGAACTCGGCTTGACTCTTCATCGGTGAGAAGCCTGGATAATAGTCGATGTTAACTTTGAAACGGCTGCCGTCTGCCCCCTTTGGATAGCCGGCCTCATCCATCAGCGCGTTGGCCTTGATGAGATCGACGGCCTTGGTCTCGACCGGCACGTGGAAGCGGGCGATGCCCGAGGGGATGGCCGAGGTGCCAACCTTGCCGTATCCGAACCAGGCCGAGTCAACGAGACGCTGTTTGTCAATCGCGAGTTCAATCGCCTGCCGAACCTTGAGGTTGGAGAAGATCGGATGGTCGAGATTGAACACGAGCCGCGCGACTGTGTTGCGCGAGGTATAGCCGTCGGCAGTGACATCCAGAGCCGGCGTCTGGGTCAGCCGTTTGATATCGGCGTAAGAGACAGGGGTTTCATCGCCGATCAGGATTTCGCCGGTCTCAAAGGCGGCCGAGCGGGCGGCCTGATCGGTCATCACCCGGAAGACGATCCCGTCAACATAAGGTTTGGGTGCATCCCAGTAGTCAGGGTTGCGCTCATAGATGATATGGCTGCCGCGCACCCATTCCTTGAACTTGAAGGGACCGGTGCCGATCGGTTTGCGAATCGCAGGATTCTGGGAGGCGTCCTCGCCGATCTTGAAGATATGTGCCGGAACTATGGGCATCTCGGCCGCCGCGAGGCCGTAGATCAGGTATGGCGCCGGCGCTGACATCCGGAAGATGACGGTCAAGGGATCCGGCGTCTCGATCTCAGCGATATTGAGAACAACCGCCTGCGAACGTGGATGTCCCTTGCGCAGCAACGTATAGGAGACCTTCACATCTTCCGACGTGAAGGGCTTCCCGTCATGCCATTTTACGTTAGGCCGCAGCTTGAACGTATAGGTCATGCCGTCTTCTGCAATATCCCATTCGGTCGCAAGCTGAGGGCGCGGCGTCAGGTCGAAATCGTAGGTCAGCAGGCCTTCGTTTGTCTTGGCAGTGGTGCGCGTTGCACCGGCGCTGACGATATTGATCAGCCCCACTGTGGGCTCCGCCATCAGCACAAAGGTCAGAATGCCGCCGTGCATGGGGGTTGGCGTAGCCTTCTGGGCCATGGCGGTGCCAATCGTTGCCAGGCCAGTAGAGGCGAGAAGCGAGCCGAGGAGCAAACCGCGGCGGCTGATTGCGAGGGTCGGCATTTCTATATCCTTTTTACCCTGTTTAGCGGGACTGGAACCCCTTCTGGCCGGCCCGTAGCCGCAACAGCTCCGGACCTTTCTCATGCAGACAGAAATCAGGCGCTGCGAAGCTGGAAAATCGCCTCCATCTCGACGGGCGAGCCGCCGGCCAGAGCCACGTTGCTCATGCCGATGCGGGCATGAGCGCCGAAATGAGGACCGAATACGTCCAACAGCAATTGGGACGCACCGTTCACCACCTCGCCGACGTCGGCGAAATCCGGGGTACATGAGACTTGTACGGAGATCTTGAATGCCCGCCATAGCCGCAGGTCACCGGTGCTCTGATGAACCAGCGACAGCACGTTCAGCATCGTCAGACGGGCGCATTCATTGCCTTGCTGGGTCGAAACCTCGCGCCCCAGATGGCCACGATACAGTGGTCCCTCGGCGGTGTTGGCGATCTGGCCAGAGGTGTAGAGAAGATCGCCTGAACGCCGCGTGAAACTGAACCAGTCGCCCCGGGTCTTCCGGGTCTCGAGCTTGAGATTAAGCGCAGCAAGCCGCTCATAGGGGTCAAATACGGCATCGGGAGGCTGGATCGGCATCATTACGGAATTTATCCTTGTAGGTTAGCTCTGGAGTGTCAGGCGGTGCGAAGCCACGTGGCGCGCAATGCTGGAGATTTCAGCACCTCTGGATTGACCAGGCGTGGCGGTCGCCGCCTTCGCGCAAATTCGGCGGCCGCCTCTATCGCGGCCTGGCGCTGAATCCGCTGCATCTCGACAGCGGTTCCAGCTGTGTGCGGAGTGACAAAGGCGTTGGGAAGCCGCATCAACGGGCTGTCGGAAGGCTCGGTCTCAAGCACGTCCAGCCCGACGGCGGCAAGCCTACCATCGCGCACGGCATCGAATAGAGCGACTTCGTCGACAACCCCGCCGCGGCCGACATTGACCAGAACCGCGCCGGGGCGGATCGCCCCCACCAGCTCACGGTCAATCAGCCCAGTCGTCGATGGGGTCAGCGGCAGGCACAGAACAATTATGTCCGAGCTTTCCAGAAGCTCGCGCAGCTCCACCCATTCGATCCCGGCGAAATAGGTCTGCTCGAAACGGCGGGTGCGCTGATATCCCAGCATGCGCCCGACGCGCATGGCCTGCATGCGGGCCGCGATACAGGTACCGATTTGCCCGAGCCCGATGATGCCGACCGTCTTGCCGATGAGGGTACGCGGCCGCTGAACGCCATCCGCCGGAGAGGGATCCCAGCTACCCTCGCGCATGCGGTTGATCTGCGTCAGCGTGTCAGGCCGCAGGGCCATCAGCGTCAGCAGGATCGCGTGTTCGGCGACCACATCCGCGTTCAATCCGGCGTTGTTCGAGAATATGACGCCGGCTTCGGTGCAGGCCTCAATATGGAGAACATTGGCGTGCTCAAGTCCAGAACCGGACTTGTGGACATGCTTGAGGTCCGGGCAGGCGGCAAGAAATTCCGCGTCGACCGGAAACTTCAGCGGCCAACGCAGGACAAGCGCCTCGACGCCCCGTGCCTTGCTGGTGAGCACATCGCGACCATCTTCGCCCGTGGCGAATGAAACGACCTCATGTCCCACAAGCAGCTCTTTGGCCTCTGCTCGCAGACTTTCCTCAATAAGAATTTTCAACGCGTCCCCCTAAGCAACAATCCGGGCCGGCGGGCAACAGACGGGTGTGAAACCACCTCTCACGACACATTCTAAGCAGAACCGATCCAGTGTGTCATCAGCATATATTACAAGATGATATATTATTTATCTGGCGATCCAGTGCGGAACGTGCTTCTATGGGCCGCGAAACAGGGGGGCGTCTCCGTCAGCGCGCTGGCGCCGGCAGCGGTGTCGATACTTTGCAGGCATACAAGAGGGAGGAGTTGTGGCGTTTCTATTAGAATCCGAAACCCTAGAGGCGGCGCCTAGCCTTGCGACGATGCTGACTCGCAAGTTGCGCGAGGAAATCGAGAGTCGTCGCATCAAGGTTGGTGAGCATTTCCCTAGCGACGCCGAGATTGCCACCGCCTTCGGAGTGAGTCGCACGGTCGTGCGCGAAGCCGTCTCGAGCCTGCGCGAGGCCGGCCTGATCTCGACCCAGCGCGGACGCGGCTCCGTGGTGATCGCCAATTCGCCGTCGCCTGCATTTCGCATCACCGTGGCAGATCTCGAGTCGATGAAAAGCCTTCGGCAGCTTTACGAGTTCCGCACCCTGATTGAGACCGAAACAGTCTCGCTTGCGGCAGAGAGGCGGACCGACGCAGATATCAAAGAGCTTATGAACTGCCTCGAGCGGGGCAATCGTGCGTGTGACTTGGATGAATGCATCGAGGCCGACATCGCCCTGCATCTCGCCATCGCTTCAGCAGCGCAGAATGAATATTGTTCACGTGTGCTGGCTACCGTGCGCACTGCCACGATCGCTAGGGCTCTCATGCGTGATGATCTGGACGATACGGAGCGGCTGGCCCTCTACAAAGGCGAGGTTCAGGACGAACATTGCGCCATTTGTGATGCCATCGAGCGCCGTGATTCCGATGAAGCGCAGCGTGTTATCAAGAAACACCTAGGCGGATCACGCCTGATGCGGTTGTCGGCCGGCAGAACCTAAATATCCACCCTGATGTAACGGGCGGCCGCGTGGAAAGGATTGCCTTTCCGCGGTTGACGAGGAGTCGGAAGAACAGATGAACAAGGTCAAAACGTTCAAGGCTGCTCTCGCGGGTGGCCCGGTGGACTATGTGCCGTCAGGGTTCTGGCTGCATTTCCATGAGGATGACTGGTTCGGTGATGCGGCGGTCCGCGCGCATCTAGACTTCTATCGCGAGGTCGATCCCGACGTCCTGAAGGTAATGAATGAATATCGTTACCAGATGGACACGCCGATTTCCCGGCCGGAGGACTGGGCGACATGGAGGCCGCTAAAGACGAAAGGCGGTTACTATCAGGGGCAGCTCGACATCATCAAGGCATTGGCGGACAAGTTGGGAGGAGAGGTGCCAATCCTCGCGACAATCCACGGCGTCTACATCTGTGCTTTCCACGGTGGTCGCCGTCCCGAGGCCACCTTCGATATGCCGCATCTTCTCACCCGGCATCTGAAAGAATGTCCGGAAGCGGTGATGCCGGCCTTCCGCGCCGTCACCGATGCGTTGATCGAATTGTCGTTGTCCTGCCTGGAAGCCGGCGCTTCGGGTATTTACTATAGCTCGATCGGCGGGGAGTCCGATCGTTTCGACGAAGAGACCTTCACTCGCTATCTCAAGCCGTTCGAGACCGAGATCCTGGATGAGATCTCGCGCCATACCGACGAGGTGGTGCTACATGTCTGCAAACCGCAGCCGCGCCTTGGCCCATATGCGAACTACCGCGCTGCCGCGGTCAACTGGGCAGTACACGAAAGCGAAGTGCCGCTAGACGCGGGAGCGAAGCTGTTCGGAAAAACCGTCCTCGGTGGCCTCGATGACCGGAGCGGCGTTCTTGTCGACGGTACGGAGGAACAGATCCAAATCGCGGTGCGCGACATCATAGAGCGTTTCGGCCGACAGAGGTTGATTCTCGGTGCAGACTGCACTCTGCCGACAACGATCTCGACGGCGCGGATCCGTACCGCGGTGGATGCGGCGCGGATGTAATGGAACACATGCGATGGCACTGATACCTCTCGGCCTTGATGGACTTGGGCCACGCCCGCCGCTAGACGCGGCCATCCTCGATGGGCCGGGTCCCGAGATCCGGGGCCAGACATATCTCACCGCGCCACCGCTTGGCGTTTCGATAGTCGCCTGGGGCGCTACGCCCTATGCGATCCATCCCAAGACGCGGCCCGATTACGAATTCTCGATCCTCCTGGAAGGCCAGTTCGATCTGTCGAACCCAATGACAGGAAAAGTCAGGGTCCATGCAGGCGATCTTTTTGTGCTACCGCCAACTTTTTCCTATCGTTGGGCGCAGACCGAGTCGACGCTCAAATTCGCGCTCAGCTATCGGCCGGAATCCCCGGTTGAGCCGATGCAGGACTTTACTCTCATACGGCGCGCAGAACTGTCCGAGCGAACCGGCGGCGAGGAAGAATTGTTCCGAAGCCACGACAGGCGACTGACAGTCACCTGCCTTCGGCTCCCGGCAGGCTCGAGTTTTGTACAAGAGCCAGGCGCAATCGGACTGGGAACCGTTCTGTCTGGCAGCTGCCTCGCCGAAGAACATCGGCTAGAGGCGGGGTGCAGCTTTGCCCTTGATCCGTCGACCCGCGGCCTGCTGCAGTCCAAGACTGACACGATCTTGGTGATCTGCCAGGTCCGGTGAGGACTAGCCCAAAGCGTGGTGCGAACCTAGGCGGAGAAACGGCGGCCTGAAGCGCGACGGAATCAGCGTGGCTATTCCGGCACCTCCGCCATCAGATCATAGCGTGATGACTGGCGGCGATCGTGACGCCGGAAGAAGGAGGCGCAAGAAGATCGGTCTGCACAGCCAACTCAGACCCCCGGAGGCAGTTTGGAGCGCATCATCTCCCTGCGATCGAACTTGCGGCCGTCCACGATGAAAGTGCCGTCGCCAACGGCGTGCGGCATGCGCTTCTCCTTGCGCGCCTCGGCTCTCATCGGGTCGACCAGATTGGCAGCGGCGAGTCCTAAAAGTCCTCACTCCGATATGGCTCTCCAAGCCCGAAACCACGTTGCAGCCGCTCTCCATGTCAGAGCTTCGCGATCGACTATTGCCCTGTAATCGACTAGGCGCATCGCTCGATACGGCCAGATGGCGGGAAATGCCGTTCTGGACGGTGGCCGAGGCCGCAGCCTTGTCCCTCGGCAAAGCTCCGCATTTGCTTGACGAGGGATCGCTGACGGCCGATGAGGCGCCGCCAACAATCAAGCGCTTCAAGGAGCAGCACGAGCGAATCCGCCGGGCAGTGGCGATCGGTCTCGTTGGTCATGACGACATGGTCGTTCCGGAGAAGCTGGCCGATTGGCTGGGGGATGCCGCGTTATGGGAGGCTTTGAAGGGGCAATCACGCCCGCAGGACCGTAAAACTGGGGGGCAGGAGGCACCACGCCCTGAGAAGGGAAGAAGGCCGACCGCATTTATATCGCCTGCACCAACTCAAGTTGCCCCGGATGAGCAACCGACGGCCGAGAGTACGAACCGACAAACAATAACGCAGACGGAGATGCCACGGACTGGCTTGGTCAGGTTGAAGCAGATCCTGGCGCCAGGTGGCCCATTGCCCCTGAGCAAGTCCACCTTCTGGGCGAAAGTGAAGACGGGCGAGTTTCCCCAGCCGGTGCGTCTGGGAGGAACAACGGCCTGGCGCGCGGAAGAGATTTGGGAGCTCATTAACGAGCGGAACCCG
>NZ_QJJK01000016.1:109753-141811 GCF_003201475.1 Chelatococcus asaccharovorans
AAGTGAAGACGGGCGAGTTTCCCCAGCCGGTGCGTCTGGGAGGAACAACGGCCTGGCGCGCGGAAGAGATTTGGGAGCTCATTAACGAGCGGAACCCGCCCGCGAAGACAAAACGCTGACACCAGCTTGGCAGAACGGCTTCAAAGACCCTTGCATGACACCCGGCCGTCAGGAATACGGTCTGTACAATGGGCGAAGATATCCGCTTCAGTGCATTTCACGTAAAATGCACTGAGAAAGAAAGCCGTTACTTGGGAGGTGTGAGATATCGAGGCATTGCGACCTATCGGTACGATATTGATCCTAGGGTTGCCAGGGCATGGCGATGTCTAGGCAGCTGTAACCCCCGGCTTTGTCGCTTAGGTCTCGTGCGAATCCAGCGCCCTGCACAGTCCTCGTAGATAGCCGGTAGAAAAAGCCCGGCCACGATGCCCCCATGGCGTGTCATGCGTCATCTGAGGGACATGATCGTCGATCACGAAGCCTCCGAAGCTGTTGCGCTGGAGTATTTTCAGGATGCGAACGATATCGATGTCGCCCTCATCGACAAAGCACTCCGCAAAACTGGGAACTGAGCCCTTGATGTTGCGGACATGAAGGTACTTGACCCGATCCTGACCGACGAATTCCTCAAGCGCGTCGTAAACGACGCTTCCCCCCATCTGCCCCCAGGTTCCGACGCAGAATGTGAGCCCGTGATTTGGACTGGACCCGATGCGTAGGGCCTTACGGAAGCCGTCCAGACTATTCATGATGCGCGCCACGCCGCCAAGGGCAGAGACCGGCGGATCATCCGGGTGCAGGGCTAGACTGACCCCAGCTTCTTGGGCTGCGGGAAGGACGCGCGTGATGAAGTATTCATAATTCTCCCACATCTCGGCTTCTTCGAAGACGCGGCCATGCGTGTTTGGGGCGAGGTGAGCCTCATCCATGTCGAACGCGGTGACGCCTGCGCGACCTCTCGCCGGCCTGGCGGTCGAGGTGCGCCAGACCAGGTTCGGTGCAAAATGATATCCAAGGATCCTGATGCCTGCACGCCCGAGATTGAGCAGAGTCTCGCAATAGTTGTCGATCTGTTCGTCGCGACCTGGCGCACCCGTCAGAACCTTGTCGTAGAAGTGGTAGGGAACGTTCTCGATCGACTCGAGCCGCAATCCGAAATCCTCAACGCGCCGACGCAGATTGACGAGATCCATGAAGTCCCATTTCGACGATTTGGTAAAATCGGCGGGGCCGTAGGGATAGTGTTTTCCCAGGAAATTTCGCCATGAGGGAGTGGAGAAATCCGGACGGTTGACGGTGATGCCGGAGACGCCGAGTTGGCTGCAGAAGGCCAGGTCGTCCGGTATGAGTTCCTTGAATTGCCCGACGGCGACTCTGAAGGTCAGCGGCATGGCAGTCTCCCTTAATTGCTCTTGGCTAGCCGGCGAACTTCGCCTGGGGGCGGCCTTCGACGGCCACATCGAGCTTGAACACGCTGCCGCTGAGCGGCCAGATGTCGAGCTCGGTTGCCGACATCCTGATGCGCGATGAGGTGACAAACAGCGTTTTGAGGTCGCTTCCGCCAAACGCCAGGCTGGTGGGCCTGAGCACCGGGATCGAAAAGCGGGCGTTGATTTCGCCTTGTGGCGTGATCCGCAGGACCTCTTTCCCGTCCCACATAGGAATCCAGAGATGATCATCCTTGTCGACGGCTATTCCGCCCGGCACCGCGCCATTGTCCGGGAACTGAACGAGGACGGAAGGATCGGAGATGTCGCCGCTTGCAACGTCATATCGGTACGACAGAATCCGCGAACGAAAGTTGTCAACCAGATACATTCTATCGCCCGCGACGTTCCACTCCGGGCCGTTGCAGACCGAAACCCCGGTTTCCATGGTCTTGAGTGAAAGGTCGGGGTCGAGTCTATACAGAGCGCCCTGGCCGGGCTCGCGCTGCATGCTCATCGTGCTTACCCAGAAGCGTCCGGAGGCATCGCATTTGCCGTCGTTGAAGCGGTTCTGTGGTTTGGCGGCCTCGGGATTTGCGATCGGCGTGATCTCTCCGCGGTCGGATATGAAGGCAAGCCCTATCTGCAGAGCGGCGAGTATGCCGCCATCTTTCCGCAATGCGATCGACCCGACTAGGCCCGGAAGCGGCATCGTGGTTACGGTTCCGGTTTGCGGATTCCCTATATGGATCGCTGGCCCGAGAATATCGACCCAATAGAGGCGGTTCGTGCGGTCGCACCAGAGCGGGCTGTCGCCGATGAACGAAGTGCTGGGGAAGACGCAGGACATCTGATTGTCGTGTGTCCTGTTCATCCTGACGGGTTCGGCTTCGGGGTGCCCGCCCAGGTGTCGTAGCGCCGTCGTTATGCGATTGGCCGCCGCGATCAGTTCAGGCCCCAATTCATGGCAACGGGCAACGGAAAGACGGTCGGCAGCCCCAGCTATCCCGATGGCCGCAATCGGCTGGTTGCGATGATCGAGTATCGCAGCAGCAGCAGCGTTCTGACCGGCCTCCAGTTCCTGATCCTCGACCGCGTATTGCCGTTCGCGAACCAGCCCCAGCTCATGCTGGAGCGCAGGCAGGTCAGTGATCGTCCGAGGTGTATATGCCGTCATCGCATGCACACCGACCAGGCGCCGCAGCTCGGAGGGGTCGAGGCAGGCCAGGATGGCTTTGCCGCCGGCCGTGCAGTAGGCGGGTTGGCGTCTGCCCCTCATGTAGTAGAGGCGCACTTCCTGCAGCGAACCACGCTCATCGATGTATGCGACCTGGAAACCCTCGAGCGCAACAATGTAAGCGTTGACACCTGTCAGCTTGCGCAGGTTCTCCAGTTCGCGCGTGAAGGCGCCGGAAAAGTCGATGCGCTCCCATATCCTGCCGGCAAGATCGACCAGGCGCATGCCGAGCCAATAGGTCCTTGCCGAGGGATCGTACTGGACGAGGCCCGATTCGGTGAGCGCGCTCAGCATGCGATGCAGTGTCGCCTTCGGCAGGCCGCACAAACTCATCAAATCCTTGAATCCGAGGGGGCGATCCGCGTCGGCGATGACGTCAAACACCGCAAGCGCCTTCAGGGCCGTGCCCGCATAGACGTTGCCCGCCTTCGATGACTTTTCCATTTCTGAACCCGGCCTCTCCCAATCGGGCGTCCATACAAAAAAACTTGACATTCCGACAGGGATATTTCATCTCAATAAAGAAAACAAGCATCTCATTTATTGAGACCAATCGGGGAGGCAGTTTGTGAGGATTTTCCCCAGCCTTCGAGGGAAGGGGGCGGACGACGGCGGTGAAGCCTTCGCTATGAGGCTTGTCGCGCCCGCTCTGCTGATCGAGTTCCTGTTCGTGTTTCTCCCGCTGACCCTGGGCGTCTATTACAGTGTCCATACGGTTCGCTACTTCCAGGTCGGCGCGTTCATCGGCCTCGACAATTACGTCGGCGTGCTGACCTCACCGGCCGTACGGAACAGTTTCGTGGTCACAGCGATCTTCGCGCTTGGGTCGTTGATCCTGACATTCACGGTTGGGTTGGCGCTCGCTCTTCACCTGGAGCGGGATGGGCGGATGCAAGTCTTCATGCGGGCCGTCGTGCTCGTGCCCTACATCATCTCGATGCTGGTCGGTTCCCTGCTCCTGCGGTGGGTCCTGTCCCAGGATTCCGGGGTGCCACAGGCCGTTCTTGGACCATTCGGCTCGTCCGGGTTCAGTATCTTCGCGAATTCGACGTCGGCGATGGGCGCGTTGACGTACAACGCCATGTGGCGGGATGCTGCTTTCGCGATGATCCTGTTGCTTGCAGGCCTGAAGAGCATTCCCCTTGAGCTCTACGCAGCCGCCCGCGTCGATGGCGCCAGCGCCTGGTATCGGTTTCGTCGGCTGACGCTGCCGCTGTTGAAGACGCCGATCCTGATCACGATCGTGCGTCTTCTGATGCATTTCATCAACTCACTCACCTTTCAGTTGATCCTGACCGGGGGCGGACCGGCCAACACGACGGAGACGATAGCGCTTCGAACGTTCCGGCTTGGATTCGAGGACTATGCCCTCGGCCGCGCCAACGCGCTGTCGTTCGTCATGTTCATTTTCAACGTGATCCTGATCTCCGTCCTCATTCACCTCTTCAAGCCGGGGGAGAAGCTGAGATGAGCTACAAACGAGCCATCCTCGCCCGCGGACTCGGCACGTTCGTGCTGAACTGCGTGATTGTGTTCTTCGCGCTGGCCCCGCTTCTTTGGGGGTTCAGCTCTTCGATCAAGCCGACAGACCAGATCTTGAAGGTGCCGCCGGAGATCATTCCGTCCGAGGTGACGTTTGCTCACTACAGGACACTGATCGAAAACGATGTGTTCCGCTATATGGGCAACAGCGCGATCGTGTCGGCCGCGACGGTGTTGCTGTGCCTTGGCATCGGTACGTTCGCTGGATATGCGCTATCCCGATTTGCGTTTCGCGGCCGCAATTTCGTGATGGTCGTCGTGGTGACGGTGATGTCGATCCCGATCGCCGCGCTACTCGTTCCTACCTACACATTGATTGCCAACATCGGATTACTTGATACGCGGACCGGGCTCGTCCTGCTGTACACGGCCTATGAGCTGCCGATCGTGATCTGGATCATGCTCGGGTACTTCAACACGATCCCGCGCCAACTCGAGCATGCAGCGATGATCGACGGTTATTCGCGGTTCGAGACTTTGCGCCGCGTCATCCTGCCGCTGACCGGCCCCGCCATGATAGCATCGGGTCTGTTCGTCCTCACGTCGGCCTGGAACGATTTCGTCGTAGCCGTCGTCATGACCTCGGGCCAGGCCGTCCGCACGCTGCCGGTGGCCGTCTACTTCTATCTGGGTTTCTTCGGGCGTGAATGGGGTCCGCTGCTCGCGGCCTCGATGGTGTCGATGGCGCCGATCATCCTGATCTTCATCCTGTTCCAGAAATACTTTGTCTCCGGTGTGACCGGCGGCAGCGTCAAGGGTTGAGGTAGCTTATGACCGAGGTTCGGTTCTCACACGTTCGCAAGTCATTCGGTTCCGTCATTGCCCTCGCAGGTCTGGATCTGGACATAAAATCTGGTGACTTCGTGTCGCTTCTTGGCCCATCCGGCTCAGGAAAGACGACGACATTGAACCTGCTGGCGGGCCTGCATGCGGCGGATTCCGGCGACATCCTCATCGGCGACAAGCGAGTCAATGACCTGTCTCCGGACAGGCGCAACATCGCAATGGTTTTCCAGAACTACGCGCTCTATCCGCATATGACAGTCTTCGAGAACATCGCTTTCCCACTCCGTGCAAGGGGCCGTGGTTTCGCCGAAGCCGAGATCCAGAAAAAGGTCAAGGGTGTTGCGGAGAGCCTTGGCGTCGCCTCGCTGCTGGCGCGGTACCCGAAGGAACTCTCCGGAGGCCAGCAGCAGCGTATCGCTCTCGGACGGGCCATGGTGCGCGAGCCCGGCGTCTTTCTCCTCGACGAACCGCTGTCGAACCTCGATGCCCGGCTTCGCATCAGGATGCGACGCGACATCAAAGCCCTTCACGACCGTATCCGGTCGACGATCGTCTACGTGACGCATGACCAGGCCGAGGCGCTGACGATGTCGACAAAGATCGCAGTCTTCGACCAGGGAGAACTGCAACAGTACGGTTCGCCGAACGAGATCTATCATCGCCCCTTAAACATGTTCGTGGCGAATTTCGTCGGCGAGCGGGAAATCAACTTCATCGCGGGTCAGTTACAAGCAGTGGAGGGAATCCCGACTTTCATCGCTCCTGGGCTGTCGCTGCCCGTCAACGCCGAAGAAAGGTGGTGTTCCCTTGAACCGCGGGATGCGGTGTTGGGCATCCGCACTGAGGCGATTTTTGCCCGACCGACGGCCGGTTCCGAAACAGTAGGACTCGTCGAGCAGGTGGAACTGGTGGGTCCGGAACTCGTCGCCTACGTCAAGATCGGTGAATCGCAGCTGTCATGCCGTGCCGAGCTGAGCTCCGAATTGCGCTCCGGCGATCGGGTTCACCTGACTTTTGATCCAGCGCATTTCCATTTCTTCGACCCGCAGACAACGGCTTCGCTCGCCGGAAGCACGAAATGACGACCATGAAGATCACCTCGGTAACCGCCCGATACCTGAGCTGTCCCATTGCCGTCGCCGATCGCAACGTCAGTGATTTTGGTGCCATGGAGCGCTTCACAACCGTGCTCGTCACCGTGGAGACGGACAAGGGCGTCACTGGTGTCGGCGAGACACGGGCAGGCGGGTTGCCGGCAGCCGACAAAAGCATCGCTGCGATCATCAACGAGGAGCTCGGCCTACGCCTTATCGGCCGCGATCCGTTGGACATAACGGCGATCTGGGAGAGCCTTTATAATGGCCAACGTGCCGATATGGCGGCGAAGGCCGGCAGGGCATTTCCATCGATTGCACGGCGCGGATTGAGCGTCTGCGCGATGAGCGCGATCGATATCGCGCTGTGGGACATTCTCGGCAAGGTCTGCGGCCAACCCGTGTGGCGTCTCCTTGGCGGCAAGGCGAAGGATACGCTGCCGATCTATGCGTCTGGCGGATGGTCGGATGCCGCTGGGTTGGAGCGGGAGGTGACCTCATATCTGCGGAGCACGGGAGCGCGCGCCGTGAAGATCCGGGTCGGCGCAAGGGATGGAACCGTCGATACCTCAATTGAGCGCGTGAACGAAGCGCGTCGAATCGTGGGCCGCGATATCGACCTCATGGTCGATGCTCACGGCACCTATAGCGCGGCAGAGGCAAAGCGGTTTGGGAGAGAAGCGCGAGAGGCGCGGCTTCGCTGGTTCGAGGAACCGTTATCCGGCGACAATAAGGGGGCATTGCCGGACGTGAGAGCCGCGAGTTTCTGTGCCATCGCGGCCGGTGAGAATGATTTCACACGGTTCGATTTCCTCCCCTATGTCGATGCGATGTCACTCGATGTCTTCCAGCCGGACCTCGGTGTCTGCGGCGGAATTACCGAAGCGATGCGCATTGCGGGGCTGGCAAGCGCCTTCCAGATAGAAATATCCCCGCATGTCTGGTCTGGAACCGTCATGGCAGCGGCCAGCGCGCATTTCGCGCTGGCCTGTCCCCAGACCACGATCTTCGAGGTTTCGGCCGCATCCAATCCCATGCTGGAGCAATTGGGTCGCGGGGGCTTCGAATTTTCGAACGGCATCATGTCCATATCCGACGGACCCGGTCTGGGACTCGTCCTGGATGAGGATTTTGTCGCTCGTTGTGCAACGTGAACAAAAAAGGGAGGTACTGAAATGAATGCACAATGGATCGAACGGTCACTCTCTGGCCTGTTACTGGCAAGCTGGTTGGTGACGGCTTCGACGGCTTCTGCCCAGACGACCCTCACCATGTGGAGCTTCCTGGATCCTGCGAAGGACACGCCGCGTGAGCGTGTGCTGCGCGGTCTCATCGAAGAGTATGAAAAAAAACATCCCGGCGTGAAAATTCGAGTCGAGCCGCAAGTCTGGAGCCAGATTGCGAACAAGTTCACGATCGCAGCAAGCAGTGGCAGGGCGCCGGACATCGCCTGGGTCAACTATCCAAGCCTGGTGCTCCCGCTCTCGGCCGGCATCGCGGCCGACCTGAAGGCGACGGCCTTCGGCAAATGGGATCAGAAGGAATGGGACGACTACGTAACGACGGCCCCATTTGACGCTGTCACGCAGGACGGCAAGATCCTTGCGGCGCCGATCATGCTCCTGTCGAACACGCTCATTTATCGCAAAGACCTGTTCGAGGCTTCGGGCGTGACGCCCACCGATGTCGGCACCTGGGACGGACTTTTGGCTAGCGCCAAGAAGATGACCAAGTCGACGGGGGGCAACACGACTTGGGGTCTCGGGATTCCGCTGTCCAGGGATGGCGCGTCCCAGCCACTCCTGGCAGTGGCGATGGCGGAACTGCAGCCCAAGCTGTTCGACGCTAAATGTGTCCCCGACGTCTCGACAGAAGCTGGCATAAAAGCTTTGAGCATGGCGGCCAACCTCGTGAAAGAGGGCGCTGTTTCAAAAGAGTCGCTTGTGCAAACCAGTGATGACAGCCAGGAGTTGTTCATCGGCGGTCGCCAAGCCATCACGGTAGCCGGAACATCGCGGGTCGCTAGCATCCAGCAGAAGGCTGTATTCGACAAATCGCAGGTGGGCGTCCTTCCCTGGCCAAGCTGGACGCAGGGCAAGACGGGCCCATATATCCTTGATGGCTGGACGGCCGTGGTCTGGAAGGGATCGCCCAATGTCGCGCAAGCGGCCGACTTCGTATCCTATATGGTCGGCGCCGAAGCCTCTGCAAAATGGACCGTTGAGGGGGGACAGGTTCCCTTTAGAAAGTCCGTTTTGAAGTTGCCCGCACTCGCTAGTCCCGAACTGGCATGGATGAAGGCTGTCGCCGAGGGTTGGGGAACGAACGCCACCTTCCTGCCGCCGCAGTGCAATGTCGGTGCCTTCTATGGGGATCTGAACCTGGCGGTTCAGAAGGTGGTAAGGGGAGACGCAACCGCAGCCGCCGCCTTAGCCGAAGTCGTCGAGGAAGGTCGGAACCGAGCACAGTAAGTGGTCGGGACGTTCGCACAGTCTATTCGGGTGCAGCATGATCTGGGATTACATCGTCGTTGGTGGCGGGACAGCCGGTTGCGTTCTTGCAAACCGGTTGTCGGCGGACTCGAATGTCAAGGTTCTGCTTCTGGAGGCAGGGCGAGATCTGCCGCCCGGCCAGGAGCCGTCCGAGATAAACGATCTTTATCCCTATGCTGCGGCGTTCAACAGGAAGAATGCCTGGGAGGACCTGAAAGCGACTTTCGCTCCCGTCCCGCACAACAATCCCGGCGCCGTCAAGCCGAAGAGCTATATCCAGGCGCGGATCATGGGAGGCGGCTCGAGCATCAACGGCCAGATGGCTAATCGGGGCACGCCCGCCGACTACGACGAATGGTCTTCCCTGGGTGCGGCGGGCTGGGGATGGGCGGACGTTCTTGATCACGCAGTCCACGGGCGCGCTGCCATCGGTGCAATTCGGCGTTAGCCATCGCCACCCGTCCCGGACCGATTCAAAGCGAGACAAACCAGTGCGCAGCGAGGCAGAACGAGTCGAAGAATGTTTTGAAATGGCTCGTTCACATCTGTGCACCTGTGGATTCCATCTGGCGTAACACTGGCGCCCTTGGCCTCGCGAATTCATTATCTCAAACGAAATGCCGCAAACTGCGGGCGAAGTTCGCGACATAGCGCTCCAGAGCCTGTTGCTTGCTCTTGTCTGCCAGTATCGGCACCTCGACCTTGATCGTCTTGAATCGAACCTCTTCCTCGTCCTGGCTGACCAGCTTCGGCGCCCGATTCGGATGCGCTCCCTGATAGAAAGTCATGAAAAGATGCTCCTCATCCGCTGTGAAGTGGCACAGCCGGAAAAGAGACGCCAAATGCTTGACCGGGATGGGGGTCGCGTCCGCCGGGTTGGTGATCTGCGAGATGAAGCTCTTGTGTGTGCTGAGTTCCTTCGCGAGCCGCAGGCGAAGGCCTGAGGGGTTGCGATCAATAATATTTCGCAACAGCGTCTTGTAGGAGGCGACATAATCGTCGCGCGAGAGCGGCTCGGGTGCCATGGAATCGTCTCTGGTTTAGCGAGCCATTGGGGCCTCTTTCTTACTAAACCTTGTAGCCTCGTTCTTCAACCGAGAGGGAGCATCTTGCCAGTCAGGGCCGTGTCCGTATCCGACAATGCTGTGGGCGATGGGCACGGACCACGCAACGCCTGCAAACGGGAGGAGGAACGATGTTGAGAACTACCTGCCTGCCTTCAAGGTGCACGCATAAGGAGGCCGCTCGAGATCAAGCGGGCACAGTCATGCGTCCGGTCCGCGCTGGCGTCGACGAGAGCGGTAGCCTGGCCGAGGCGTCGAGAGTCGTGAGCCCGCCTTCAGGATTAGCTGCGCAGATCGGCTCTGCGGACGATTTTTCCTTGTGAAAGTTTGCTTCGGGAACTAAACTCAGTTTAGAATATTGAGGTGCTGCACGACCTCGGTTTCGGCAATTGATGCTGCGGTGCCGGGCCGCCGCTGAGTGGAGGAAGCTGCGTGGCAGCCGGACGGGGAAAGCCGGCGGGGCGGATGCTTCATCAGCCGCTTTTCGAGCGCTTGGCAATTCAATCACTTGGCTATTCAGTCACTTGGCAAACTGTAATGGCGATGGCCATAAGGGAGAGGCGCTGTTGAAGCTCGATCTCGGCGGAGCTCAAATCCATGTGGTGTCGGACGGAGACATGCATCTCGGCCCTGCCGTGGGCCAGTATCTGAACGCGCCGGACGAGGATGTCCTCGAGAGCGTCGGGATGGGCGGATGCACGGATGGGCAGTTCGTCATCGCGCAGAACTGCCTCGTCGTTTCCCGGGGTGAGCGCCTGGTCCTGATCGATACGGGCGTGGGTCCCAATCCACTGTTCGGCCCGACGACGGGAAAGCTCCTGGCCAATCTCGCGGCGGCCGGAATAGACCGGGCAAAGATTACCGATGTCATACTGACGCATCCCCATCTCGACCATGCAGGCGGGGTCGCCATCGCGGAGGGCCACCCGGCTTTTCCGAAGGCGCCTATCTATGTGAATGCGGCCGATTTTGACTTCTGGACCGATATCTCTTCGGCCCCCTCGGGCTCCTTCCTTGCGCCGATTATCCGCGGCGTCGGCGATGCGCTGCTGCCGTTGCGAGAACGGATCGTATTCTACCAGCCAGGCGAAGAGCTCGTGCCTGGCTTTACCGCGGTGAGCGCGCCCGGCCACACCACGCATCACTGCGCGATCGCCATTCATGACGACGATCAGGTCGCGCTGATCTCCGGTGATGCCGTGCATCACCCGATGCAGGTCGCGAACCCGCAATGGGAGTTCCATGGCGATGCGGATGGCGTGCTCGCCGCCCGAACGCGAGCCCGATTGTTTGACATGGCGGCGACCGACAATATGGTCTTCCTCGCGTTTCACTTTGCCTATCCGGG
The DNA here is from genome assembly GCF_003201475.1 of Chelatococcus asaccharovorans. Classification (GTDB taxonomy): domain Bacteria; phylum Pseudomonadota; class Alphaproteobacteria; order Rhizobiales; family Beijerinckiaceae; genus Chelatococcus; species Chelatococcus asaccharovorans. Next base: position 120,747 of record NZ_QJJK01000016.1, read on the forward strand.
GGTAGGCCGCATCGCGCGGCACAGGAACTCCTACACTTTCAACCCCGTACAAGCCCGTGTCGCAGCACTCTGACGCTTCCTTCCCGGATCTTTCGGCGGCGATCAAAAGGCGGCTGATCGAGCACGTTTGCGAAACGATCGAAGAGCATGCCGAGGAGCTGACGCGCCTCGACAAGGCCGTCGGCGACGGAGACCACGGGATCAACATGTCTCGTGGCGTCCGCGCGATCTCCGCGGAAACGGAGCAGCTTGTTCAGCTTGAAACGCCGAGAATATTGCAGCGTGTCGGAATGATCCTGGTCATGAATATCGGCGGCGCAGCCGGGCCGATTTTCGGCACGTTCTTCATGACGCTCGCCAAGGACTTCAGAACAGCGCGGGACCAAGCGTCGCTCGCGCAGATATTCGAGGCAGGCGTCGAGAGCGTTTGCGCTCGCGGAAAATCCCGCCCGGGCCAGAAGACGGTCATCGACGTACTGGCTCCGCTGAGCGGCTTGCTGCTCTCGGGTAAGCCGCTCAGCCTCGCCGCCTTTTCCGAGGCCGCATCGGCCGCGGCCGAGGCGACGATCCCACTGCAGGCGCAAAGGGGGCGGGCGTCCTTTCTCGGAGCACGCTCCATTGGCCATCTGGATCCCGGCGCACGCTCAGCCGAACTGATGATAAAGGCGGTCTGCTCGGTCCTTGCAAAGGAATGCAAATGACGAATGTAAGCATCGTGCTGGTGTCCCACTCAGCCAAGCTGGCTGAAGGAATTCGCGAAATGATACATCAGATGGTCGGCGACAATGTGCAGGTTGCGGCAGTGGGAGGCAATCTGGTCGGCGATCTGGGAACCGATCCTAAGCGCATCCGGGGAGGCATCGAGGAGGTCTGGAGCGATGCCGGCGTGGCGATCCTCGTCGATCTGGGGGGAGCGGAAATGAACTCCGAGATGGCGATCGAAGCCCTTGAGCCGAGGCGGCGCTCCAAGGTCGTGATCTGCGATGCCCCGATCGTAGAGGGGGCCGTGGTGGCAGCGACCGAGGCATCGGGCGGTTCATCTCTGGCCGTGGTCCGTGCGACGGCCGAGGCCGTGGGACGCTGAGCGCTGTCATGACATGTTATCGGCGAGGGTCGGTTCTCCTGACGAACGCAATCGGGCTGCATGCGCGTCCGAGCGTTCGCCTCGTGCAGATGGCGCGGCAGTTCGACGCCGATATCGAGATCGCGACGGACCCGAAGGGGCCGTGGATCGATGCTCGCAGCATCGTCAAGCTGATGCGGGTGAGGGCTCGGCGCGGCACCACGCTTCACATCCGAACGGCCGGGCCGGATGCTGCGCGCGCGCTGGCGTTGGTCCATTCATTCGCTGCAGGCGGCTTCGACGGACAGCCAGCCGAGCCGGCGGCGGGCGAGTTGATAATCATCGGCAAGTCCGCCTCGCCCGGGCGCGCGCATGGCCCGGTCCATGTATTGCGCTCCGCGCAGTCGTCGAGCCGAGCACGCAATGGAGATGGCCTGCAGGTCCTTCGGACGGCGATCGAGTCGGCAACGGCGCAATTGACCGAGCTCATGGCCCGGTCGCATGACGATGGGCTTCAGATCCTGAGCTTCCAACGCGAGTTCCTGCGTGACGAGACGCTCATGGGAGGTGCTGCGGCCTCCATCGCCGCCGGAAAGGATGCAGCGGACGCCTGGACCGAGGTGGTACAGGCCGAGATCGATGGCTATGAGCAGTCGGACGATGAGGATTTTTTTGCCAGAGCTGCCGATCTGAGGGATCTGAGCATTCGCGTGACGGCCTTGTTGAACGGGACGATGTCACCTGACCCTGTGCCCCCTGGAAGCATCGTCTTTGCTGACGAGGTGCTGCCATCACAGTTTCTCTCCGTCGATTGGCGACAGGGGGGTGCCCTGGTTACCCGGCGCGGCAGTCCGCGCAGCCATGTCGCGCTTCTGGCCCGCTCTCGCGGCGTGCCGATGATCGTGCAGGCGGCGGGGCTGCCGGATAGGCCGGGCGAAACAGCACTGGTTGATGGAAATAACGGAATCGTCGTCATCAATCCGGAGAGAAACCACGCACTGCCTGCCCAGGCAAAAGCAACGGCTGGCGCAGGCCGCATGCCCGCTCGTCCGACGGTGTGGGAGAATAGCACCGGTGGGCAGGATGAGTTCAGGTTGCTCATCAATGTCTCCGGTGCGGACGAACTTTCCGGGATCGACCCCGTGATCTGCGACGGGATAGGTCTCGTCCGCACCGAGTTCATGTTCATGGGCACGGCCCTGCCTTCGGAAGAGGAGCAGCTCAACGCATATTCCCTGATCCTGCGTTGGGCGAGGGGGCTGCCGGTCACGATCCGGACGCTGGACGCAGGCGGCGACAAGCCCGTCGCGGGCCTCTCCCTTGGCGGAGAAAGCAATCCCTTTCTCGGCCTGCGGGGTGTCCGATTGGCGCTGGCCAACAGAGATGTTTTTCGCGTTCAGCTTCGTGCGTTGCTGCGGGCGGCTGCCGTCGGCCCCCTGCGGGTCATGATCCCGATGGTGACCATGCCCTCCGAGCTCGAGGCTGTGCGAGAGCTTCTCCAGCAGGAATACGCTGCGCTGAGCAGCGAGGGCGTCGCTTGCGCGCCGGTTTCGCTCGGCATGATGGTGGAGGTTCCCGCGGCAGCGCTCACGATCAAGCGGTTCAATGCGGATTTTTACTCGATCGGGTCCAACGATCTCGTACAGTATGTAACGGCCGCCGCGCGCGATAATGGCGCTGTCGGCGACGTCTATGACCCACTTAACGAAGCCGTGCTGCAAATTATAAGCTCCGTCGTTGAGTTCGGGCGTCAGTCGGGGCGCCCGGTCTCTCTTTGCGGCGATGCGGGCGCCGATCCGGCGGTTCTTCCGGCCCTTATCGCCACCGGCTTGCAGAGTTTTTCGGTCCCTGTCGACGCCGTGGCCGCCGTTCGCGCGGTTATCCGATCTGTCGCCGCAAGCCGGCAGACTCAAGTTCCACCGCAGGCTCACCCGACGGACAGCCGATCCTGAGACTGGCATTGACGACAGCCTCGCGAGTCGCACCATGAAGAAGCTCATCAATAGGCCCGAAGACATCGTCGCGGAGAGTCTCGAAGGGCTGGCGATCTCCCATTCCGACATCCTGGTGGTGCAACCCGGCGCCAGGTTCGTGCGCCGCCGTACGCTCGGCCGGGGCAAGGTCGCGCTTGTGTCCGGTGGAGGTTCGGGGCACGACCCTCTGCATGCAGGCTTTGTTGGCAAAGGTATGCTGGACGCGGCCTGCATGGGCGAGATCTTTACTTCGCCGACGCCGGACCAGATCGTCGCGGCCATAAATGCGGTCGAGACGGGGGCAGGCACGCTTCTCGTCGTCAAGAATTATGATGGCGACGTAATGAATTTCGATATGGCCGCCGAGATGTGCGACCATGCCCTGCGCAGCATTCTCGTCACCGATGATGTGTCGATCCCGATCGACGGGCGCTCGACAGGGGCGCGCGGCGTTGCCGGTACGCTCATCGTCGAGAAGATCCTCGGCGCAGCGGCAGAAATGGGCTGGCCGCTGGATCGCCTCATGATACTTGGCGAGCGCTTGGTGGCCCAGACCAAGTCGATGGGAGTGGCGCTCACCTCCTGCACGGTCCCTGCCAACCGGACGCCGACTTTCGAGCTGAACGACGATGAAATGGAACTCGGCGTCGGCATACATGGCGAAAGAGGACAGACGCGCGTGAAGCTGGATAACGCCGACGCGATCGCCCGGCACTTGGTCTCGAAGGTGCTGCAATGCCTTCCGGTCTCCGAATCCGGCGATGCCCTTATTCTCATCAACGGTTTCGGAGCGACGCCGCTGATCGAACTCAACCTCATGGCGCGCTCCGTCGATCAGGCGGTACGCCATGCAGGCCTTCGGCCGGTGCGCTATCTGGTCGGCAACTATGTCACGGCGCTGGACATGGCCGGCTGCTCGGTGACAATTACGCTCCTTGATGCTGAGATCGAGGCGCTATGGGATGCCCCAGTGCATACGTCCGCTTTGCGCTGGGGCTGCTGATCCTGGGAGTTTCCGCGCGGATCGCATATCTCCCGGGACACAGCGTTGACACCGGCCGCCTGCTGCATCCCGCTCGCTATCTCCGCTACTTCTTCTGAGCCTCGGCCGCTGACTTCTCGACCGCCGCGACGAGCGCCGGGTTCAGCTGTGCCGCCCACTTCTGATAGACGGCCTTCGTCGCCTCGCGAAAAGCGGCCCGCTCCTCCGGCGTGAGCTGGATCACTTGCGCGCCCGAGGCTTCGATTTCCTTCAGCACGTGATCGTCCGTCGCCGTGAGCCCGTCGCGCTTTAGCTGCCGCGTCTTCAGGCCCTGCTCAATCGCCGCGTCCTTGACGATCTTCTGGTCTTCCGGCGACCACTGTTCCCAGACCTTCTTGTTGACCGAAAAGACCAGAGGCTCCCAGCAGTGGTTGAGCAAGGTCAGATATTTCTGCTTCAACGCAACGAGCTTGAAGATGCGAAAGCCTTCAACAGACTGGTCGGCGCCATCGATCGCGCCTGTGGCCAGGGCGGCCTGCATGTCTATCGCGCTCATCTGCGTTGGATTGGCGCCGAGCGATGTGTAGAAATCGGTGAAGAGCGGCGAGCCGATGGCCCTCAGCTTCAGCCCCTTGAAATCCTCCGGTTTGCGGATGGGGAGCTTTGCATTGGCGACGATACGGAACGCGGAATCACCCCAGGCCAGAGGTTCGATGCCGAGGCTGCGAAGCCGATCGAAGATCATGGTGCCGCCCGGGCCGGCGACGACCGCATCGGCGGTGGCGTCGTCGGGGATCAGGAAGGGCAGGGAGAAGACATTGAATTCCTTGACCTGCGGCGACCAGCTGATGCCGGCGCCGATGCCCATATCGATGACACCTTCGCGAAGCGCTGCAAATTCGCGGGTCTGTTCGCCGCCGAGCAGCATCGCGCTCGGGTAGATTTTGATGTTTATGCGTCCGTTGGTCTTCTCGCGTACGGTGTCCGCCCAGCCGTTGGCCGCCACACCGAAAACGGAATCCATCGGCGTGACGATGGAGAGCTTGTATTCCGGCTTGTAGTCGGCGCCCTTCGCGCCGCCGGCGAGGGCCAGACTTGCGACCAGAGCGGCCGCTATCTTCTTCAGCATGTCATCCTCCCACTGCATTTATTGTGTATGGCGTTGTCGACGCGCATCATGCGGCAACTGTGAAACGCTAGTTTAGTTTAGTGGTCTAGTAAAGTGCCCGCCAGTTAACTCGTCAGCCTTCCCATGATCACCGCCGGCAGGGTCATGCCTGCCTCGACGCCGAGGCGGCGTGCGCTTTCATTGACGAAGCTGACGATTCCGTTGATCCACATATCTGCGCCGCTGCTGATCTCGGCGGTATCATGGCTGATCCCGACGCCCGGGATTGCTGCCTGGTCGATCTGGATTAACCCGGCGATTCCCGCTCTGTCTTTCCCGATTCCGGCGTCATTCAACGCGACCAAGGCAGGCCTAACGCGCAAGGTCAACTCGCCGGAGGCCAGCCCGCCATTCGAGCCGGCTATCACGATCTGGTCTCGGTCTTCATCATGGATGATCGAGATGCTGTCCATAGCGACGAGCCGGCGTCCCATATTCTCCGCAAGGATTCGGCGTTCCATCGGCGAAGATTTCTGTCTCGAAGCGCCGACTGGCCTGGCCAGCCCGGCGGGATTACCGTCGAGGAAAGTCCTGAGGACCTCCCCCAGCCTGGCGCCCGGCGACATACCCGCCAGCTTGCCGCAATCATTCACATAACTGACGACGCCGTTCTCCCAGATATCCATGCCGTCGCCGATGCGGGCGGAAAGGTGGCTTACGCCCAGACCGATCACGCCAAATGCGTCGAGCTCCTTGAGGCCCGCGACGCCGGCGCCGTTCTTGCCGATCCCGGCATCGCTGCAGACAGACACGAGCGGCATGATGCGCGCGGCGTATTCGCCGGCGCTACGCCCGCCATGGGATCCCGTGACGATTATCTGGCCGGCGTCCCGCGCATCCGCGAACGACACGGAATCCATAATCGAGATGGACCTCCCATGCGCTGCATAGACCTGAATGCGCTGGGCCATTTCCAAGAGCGCATTGCCCTGCTTTTCCAATTGCCCCTCCCTGACATTGTGAAATTCGATTGACACGGTTTAGTTTACTATTATGTTGCGTTCAACAAAAAACTAAACTTCTGGGAGATTCAGTGACAAAGCCGCTGATCATCGAGTTGCGTGCAAACGAGAATGCCGGGCGCGACCCCAATCGCAATGTTCCCTGGACGCCTGACGAGCTGGCTGCCGATATTGCGGCCTGTTGCGAGGCGGGCGCCTCGATCACGCACTATCACGGAAGGACCATTGACGGCGCGCCCGCCCATGATCCGGAGACCTACGCCGCGATTGCGAGAGAGGTCCGCAGCCGATGCGATATTTTGCTGGCGCCGTCGCTGGCCAATACGCCGGGAGCTTCGGCACAGCAGCGCATCGCCAATCTCGCCCCTGGCTTCGGCAGCGCGGATTTCCTGGCGATCGAGCCGGGCTCCGTCTGCATGGACCTGTATGATTGGGAGAGCCATGCCTTCCGGTCGACCGACAGGCTCTTTCTCAACACGACCGAAACCGTGACGTTCATGGCAGATACGGCGCGTTCGGCGCGTCTCATGCCGTATGTCACGTCGTTTAACGTCAGCTGGACCCGGGCCCTGCACGCCCTTATCGACGCCGGCATCATCCAGCCACCCTTCCCGTTGCTGTTCGTCACGGGGGGGCCTGGCTTCCTGGCCGCGCATCCGGGGTCGATTGAAGGGCTGCAAGCGCATCTGACGTTCCTCGGTGCGCTTCCCGGGGTCGAATGGCTCGTCTGCTGCCATGGCGCAAGCGTCCTGGCGATGGCGGAATATGCCATCGCGCAGGGCGGCCATGTCGCGATCGGCCTGGGCGACCATCCCTATGAAGAACTTGGCCTGCCGACGAACGCCGATCTGGTGCGCCACGTCGCGGAGCTGGGCCGTCGCTACGGCCGAGAGCCCGCCCGCCCAGCCTGGGTGAAGGCGCTCTTCACGCCGACCGATCAACAAGTTTAGTTTAGTATAGAAATCGCTCTTGGATTCCTGCGCGACGGCGCTTCGTCGAGGAAGCTGCAAAAGAAGCGATCGGCAATGGGAGAGGATCATGACAGACGGCAAAAGCGCTGCCGATGCAGCCGCGCAGCCGGATGCGCCAAGTGCATTCGCGCAAGAGATCGCGGCGGGCCAGCCGCTTGATCTCGGAAGTTCCGACGCTGTCCAGCATCAGGACGCCCCGCGACGCCTCTGGTTGCCCGTCTCTGTCGAGGAGGCAACGGCTGCGGCCCTGATGGCGATCCTCGCAGTGATCACGCTGCTTAACGTTGTGACTCGCTATCTCACCAATATCTCCTTCGCATTCACCGAGGAATATTCGGTTGTCCTGCTTTTTATTCTGGTTTTTGTTGGCGTTTCGTCTGGTATCGTGAAGAAAAGCCACATCAGTGTAACCTTCTTCACGGATATGCTGCCCGAGAAGGGCCGTAAGATGGCCGAGTTTATCGGATTGCTCGCGATGATCGCCTGCTTCGTGGTGCTGGTCATCTATGGCGCCGGCGTTGCGATCGATTCCTACGAACTCGAAGAGACGTCGCCGGGCCTCGGCAATCCGCAATGGATCTATTATGCGACGCTTCCGCTTCTGTCCGCGCTCGCCTGCCTGCGGGCCCTCGGTGCCGTCATCCGGCTCGTCACCAGTCGCTCGGAGAATGCCCCGTGACGTCGACGCTGCTGTTTTCCAGCTTCTTCATCCTTCTCGCCATAGGCATGCCAATCTTTGCGGCGCTCGGCCTGGCGGGCATGATGGTCATCCTTGTCGCCGGCTTCAGCATGGACGCCGTGCCGATCGCCGTCCAGACGGCGCTGATGAAATACAACCTCCTGTCGGTCCCGATGTTCGTGCTGACCGGCGCGGTGCTCGAACGCTCGGGCGTCGCCCAGCGGTTGTTGCGACTTGCCCAGGCGATCGTCGGAACCGGGCCGGGCTCACTGGCCGTCACGGCGGTCGTCATGGCGATCCTGATGGGCGGGATCTCCGGCTCGGCCGCGGCCATCGCCGCGACGATCGGCGGCGTCATGACCTCGTCCATGATCCGCGCCGGCTATCCCCGGCCATTCATCGCGGCCGTGGTCGGGTCCGCGGCCTCCACCGACATCCTCGTGCCGCCATCGGTGACGCTTATCGTCTATTCGCTGATGGTGCCCGGTGTTTCGGTGCCCGACATGTTCGCGGCCGGTATCATTCCCGGTACGCTGGCCGGGCTGGCGCTCATTGTTCCCGTCTACGTGCTGTCGCGGGTTTATGGCTTCGGCGGCCGCTCGGACGACCCACGCCCGCCCTTCTGGGCCAGTCTGAAGGATGCCCTCTGGGGCCTGATGGCGAAGGTCGTCATTCTCGGCGGGCTGCGCGTCGGCCTCTTCACCCCCACCGAGGCGGGGGTGATCGCTGCGCTCTACTCCTTCTTTGTCGGCATCGTCATTTACCGGGCGATCCCCATGCGGCAGGTCTACGAGCTTCTGGTCGAGGCTGCCGAACTGACCGCGATCATCATGATCATCGTCAGCTTCGCCGGCATCTTCAGCTGGGCACTGAGCACCATCGGATTCATCGGACCCGTCGTCGCCTATGTCACCAGCCTGCCGATCGGCGAATACGGCGTGCTGACCATGATCATCCTGCTGCTCATTGTCGCCGGCATCTTCCTCGACGGCTTCCCGATCTTCATCATCTTCCTGCCGCTGCTGGTTCCGATCGGCCAGGCCTATCAGTGGGACATGGTGTGGTTCGGCGTGATCATGACCTTCATGATCATTATCGGGATGTTCACGCCGCCGCTCTCGGTCAACCTCATGGTGGCGGCCAAGATCGCCAATACAACCGTCGAAGCGACGACGAAATGGGTCTCGTGGATGCTGCTCTCCATGCTCGCGACCCTCGTCCTGATCATCGTCTTTCCTGAACTCGTTCTCTGGCTGCCGCGTGCGCTGGCCCATTGACCGCCACGGAGAAGAACAATGTCCACCCGCAAAGTCATCATCACCATCGCGCCGACCGGCGGCTTCGCGACCAAGGCGCACACGCCCTACGTCCCGACACAGCCTGAGGAGATTGCCGAAGACGTCCGGCGCTGCGTCGAGGCTGGCGCCAGCGTCGCCGCTCTGCATGCCCGCCGCCCGGACGACGAGGCGACCTGCGACGGTGCGATCTACCGCCGCATCAACGAGCTCGTCCGCGCGCGATGCGACGTCATCATCAACAATTCGACCGGAGGCGGCGTCAACGGCGACATGGTGTCCGGGAGCGACCGGATCACCGACGTGATTTGGTCTGAACGGCTCAAGGGCCTCGATGGCGGCGCCGACATGTGCACGATGGACGCGATGACTTTCATCGCCACCGCGCCGGACGGCCGCGAGGTGGTGATGAAGACGCCACCCTCGCGCGCGACCGCACTCGCCGAACTGATGCGCCGGAAGGGCATCAAGCCGGAATGGGAAGCCTTCAGCCCGACGCATATCCTGCAGGACGCTGCGAGGCTGATCGCCGCCGGCTACGATTCCGCGCCCTATTTCTTCAACCTCGTTTTCGGCCTTGATACGGCCTTTCAAGGCGCCCTGCCTTACACACCCAAGCTTTTGCAGATGATGATCGAGCTCCTGCCGGCGGGGGCGCTCTTCAACGTCAGCACCATCGGGCCGGACCAGTTGCATGCCATGGCGCACGCGCTGATCCTGGGCGGCCACATCAGGGTCGGGATCGAGGACAACCCCTACCTCTCGCCCGGCGTTCCCGGCACCAATGTCCAGTTCGTCGAGCGCGCCGTGCGCATCGTTCGTGAGCTCGGGCTCGAGCCCGCAACCACGGCCGAGGCCCGGGAGATGCTCGGGCTCGCGCCCGGCCGCGGCGGCGTGCGCCACGCGGCCTCTTGCTGACGGACGGGGCCATGAGCGAACAAGACGATCATCGCCCTGGGGGCTTTCGTTCCGCCGCCTGGTTCGGCCCTGACGACCGCAACGGCTTCATGCATCGGTCGTGGATGAAGAACCAGGGAACGCCGGACCACATGTTCGATGGCAGACCGGTCATCGGGATCTGCAATACCTGGTCGGAGCTGACGCCGTGCAACGGCCATTTCCGCCACATCGCCGAACATGTGAAGCGGGGCGTGCTCGAGGCGGGGGGCTTTCCGGTCGAGTTTCCGGTGATGTCGCTGGGCGAGACACTGCTGCGGCCGACCGCCATGCTCTTCCGCAACCTCGCCAGCATGGAGGTCGAGGAAACGATCCGCGCCAATCCGATCGACGGCGTGGTGCTGCTCTGCGGCTGCGACAAGACAACGCCCGCGCTGGTCATGGGCGCGGCGAGCTGCGACCTGCCGACCATCGTCGTCTCCGGCGGGCCGATGCTCAACGGGAAGTATCGCGGGTCCGATATCGGCTCGGGAACGAATCTGTTCTCGATGAGCGAAGATGCGCGCGCGGGGCGGATGACGCGGCGCGAATTCATGGAGGCGGAATCCTGCATGTCGCGCTCGCCCGGCCATTGCATGACGATGGGCACGGCGTCGACCATGGCCAGCATGGTGGAAGCGCTGGGCCTGACGCTGCCCCAGAACGCCGCGATACCGGCGGTCGATTCGCGGCGGCTCGTGCTCGCGCAGGATTCCGGCCGGCGCATCGTCGAAATGGTCCGCGAGGATCTGCGCCTGTCGAAGATCCTCGATCGCCGCTCGTTCGAAAACGCCATCCGCGTCAACGCGGCGATCGGTGGCTCGACGAATGCGGTGATCCATCTGCTGGCCATGGCGGGCCGGTGCGAGATCGCGCTGACGCTGGACGACTTCGACAGGATCGGGCGCGAGGTTCCGCTTCTGGTCGATCTGATGCCGTCCGGGCGTTTCCTGATGGAGGACTTCTACTATGCCGGAGGCCTGCCGGTCGTGCTGCGCAGGCTCGGCGGCCTGCTGCACGGTGATGCGCGGACCGTCAGTGGCAAGGCGCTCGCCGAAACCTTCGCGGAAGCGCCGTGCTGGAACGACGAGGTGATCCGGCCACTCGAACGGCCGGTCCGCGAGAAGGCCGGTATCGCCGTGCTCCGCGGCAATCTCGCTCCGAACGGCGCGATCATCAAGCCGTCGGCTGCAAGCCCCGCGCTGCTTGTGCATCGGGGACGCGCGATCGTGTTCGAAGGACTATCGGACTTCAGGGCGAGGATCGACGATCCTGCGCTCGATGTCGATGAGAGCTCTGTGCTCGTGATGCGCGGCGTCGGCCTAAAGGGGCATCCCGGCATGCCGGAGGTCGGCAATATGCCGTTGCCGCGCAAACTCCTCGAGCGCGGCGTCAGGGACATGGTGCGCCTGTCGGACGCACGCATGAGCGGTACCGCCTATGGCACCGTGATCCTGCATGTCGCTCCCGAGGCGGCGGCGGGCGGACCGCTGGCGCTCGTGGAAACGGGAGACATGATCGCGATCGACGTGCCGAACGGCCGCCTTCATCTCGACGTGTCGGATGCGACGCTCGCCGCACGCCGGCAGCGGCGTGATGCTCCATCCGCTGCACCCGCGACGGGCTACGAGCGGCTTTATCTCCAGCACATCATGCAGCCGGACACGGGCGCGGACTTCGACTTCCTGGTCGGGCGGCGCGGCCCCGCCGTCGCAGACAACGCACATTAGAGGGATCGTCCATGAGTAGAACAAAGGTCGCCATCATCGGCTCGGGCAATATCGGCACCGACCTGATGATCAAGGTCATGCGACACAGCAAGGTCCTGGAAATGGGGGCACTGATCGGCGTCGATCCGGCCTCGGACGGACTTGCTCGCGCAAGGCGGCTCGGCGTCGCCACCAGCGCCGAAGGAATCGAGGGATTGCGCCGGCTGCCGGATTACGGGGCGATCGAGATCGTCTTCGACGCGACCTCCGCCAGTGCCCACCAGCGCCATGCGGAAATCCTCGCCAGGGACGGCAAGCAGGCGATCGACCTTACGCCGGCAGCGGTCGGCCCGCATGTCGTTCCGCCGGTTAATCTCGATGAGCATCTCGGCAGCGGGAACATCAACATGGTGACCTGCGGCGGGCAAGCCACCATCCCTATCGTCGCGGCCGTGAGCAGCGTCGCGCCCGTTCCCTACGCGGAGATCGTGGCTTCGGTCTCATCCAAATCCGCCGGGCCCGGCACCCGCGCCAATATCGACGAGTTCACCGAGACGACTTCCGAGGCGATCCGGACAGTGGGCGGAGCGGCCCGGGGCAAGGCGATCATCGTCCTCAACCCCGCCGACCCGCCGATCATCATGCGCGATACCGTCTATTGCCTGGCGGAGACGGACGATCGCGAGGCGATCCGGCGGTCGATCCTCGAGATGGTCCGACGGGTGCAGGAATATGTACCCGGCTACCGGCTGAAGCAGGAGATCCAGTTCGAGGACATCCCGCATAATAACCCGATCCGCGTGCCGGGGACCACGGAGCTCAAGAGCGGCACCAAGGTAACCGTCTTCCTCGAGGTAGAGGGCGCGGCCCATTACCTGCCTGCCTATGCGGGCAATCTGGACATCATGACGGCTGCGGCCATGAGGGCCGCGGAACGGCTTGTCGAGCTTCGCGGCCAGGGAGCCTGACGATGACACCGCTTTATATCCAGGACGTCACGTTGCGCGACGGCATGCATGCCATCCGTCACCAATATGATCTCGACCAGGTTGTGACCATCGCCAGCGCGCTCGATGCGGCGAAGGTCGACGCGATCGAAATTGCCCATGGCGACGGGCTGGCGGGCTCGAGCTTCAATTACGGCTTCGGCCGGCAATCCGATATCGAATGGATCGAGGCCGTCGCATCGGCGCTTTCCCACGCAAAGCTGACGACCCTGCTGGTTCCGGGCATAGGCACGCTGCACGACCTGAAGGAGGCGGCCCGCAGCGGCGTCCGATCCGTTCGCATCGCGACCCATTGCACCGAAGCGGATGTCAGCCGCCAGCATATCGAGGCGGCCCGGACCATGGGGCTCGACGTCTCCGGTTTTCTGATGATGGCCCATTCGCAGCCTGCCGCGGTGCTGGCCGGGCAGGCCAGGCTGATGGAAGCCTACGGCGCCCATTGCGTCTATGTCACCGATTCGGGCGGCGCTCTGACGATGGATGGTACCCGTGAGCGGGTGCGGGCGCTGCGGCAGGCGCTGCAGCCGGAAACCCAGGTCGGCATCCACGCTCATCACAACCTCTCGCTCGGCGTCGCCAACTCCATCGTCGCGGTCGAGGAGGGCGCCCATCGTGTCGACGGCTCGCTGGCCGGCATGGGGGCAGGGGCAGGCAACGCGCCGCTCGAAGTCTTCATCGCGGTGGCCGCGCGGCTGGGACTTCCGCATGGCTGCGATCTCTACGCCCTCATGGACGCTGCCGAGGATATCGTGCGCCCCATGCAGGATCGGCCCGTGCGCGTCGATCGCGAAACGCTGTCCCTCGGCTATGCCGGCGTCTATTCGAGCTTCCTCCGCCATGCAGAGACGGCAAGCCGGGCCTACGACATCGATACGCGCAGCCTCCTCGTGGAGCTCGGCCGTCGCGGGATGGTTGGCGGACAGGAAGACATGATTGTCGATGTCGCGCTGGACCTGAAGAAGGCCACAGCGCGATAGGCAGGCGCCGCCAGCTGCGGGGCCAATCCGCGCGCAGAAAGTTTAGTAAACAGTAGACTTTGATAGTCTTGTTCGGGAGGAACAGCGGGCATGAGTCACTTTCTGGGGCCGACACGGCAGATCGGCTACGTCGTCAAGGACATCGACAAGGCGATCGACTACTGGCTGAACGTCATGGGCTGCGGGCCGATTTTCCACATCCGCTCCATGTTCATCCGCAATTTTCACTATCGTGGCGAGCCGAGCGACCCCGAGCTCAGCATCGCGCTGTGCATGAACGGCGATCTTCAGATCGAGCTGATCCAGCAGAACAACGATGCGAAATCCGCCTTCCGGACGTTCCTGGACGATGGCCATGAGGGCGCGCAGCATCTCGCCTACTGGACCACGAAGTTCGACGAGGATCTGGCACTTTGCGAAAGCCGCGGCCTGCAGATCGAGCAATATGGCCAGTCCGGCCAGCATGGCGCCGCCAATGAGCGGCTCGTCTATTTCTCCGCGCAAAGCCATCCCGGAACGATGATCGAACTCTCGGAGATATCGGGCGCCAAGGGGGTGTTCTTCCGCGAGATCGCGGAAGCGTCGCGCAACTGGGATGGCCGCGACCCCATCCGATATGTCAGCGGGCCATCGAGGAGCGGCGCATGACCGGTATGTCGGGAAGAACGGCGATCGTCACGGGGGGAGCATCCGGCATCGGCCTCGCCACCGCGGCGGAGCTGTTGCGGCAGGGATGGCGCGTCGCCGTTTTCGGTCGCGATACGGGTGAGTTCGCGGAGGCCAGGGCGTGGCTGGACGCGTTCGGCCCGACGGAGTTTCATGCTGTGGACGTCGTCGACGAGGCCGCTGTCGCTGCAGCGGTGGCGGACGTCGCCCGCAATTCGGCGCCGCTGACCGGCTTGGTGAATTCCGCTGGAATCGGCCACAATCTGAAGCTCCTCGATACCAGCCTGGAGCTCTTCCGCACGACGCTTGACGTCAATCTGACCGGGAGCTTCCTGGTCTCGCGGGAGGCGGTCCGCCACATGAAGCGGGGGGCGATCGTGAACGTCTCCTCCGTCTCAGGCGTGCGCGGCAGTTCGGGCCGGGCCGCCTATGCGGCGTCCAAGGGCGGCGTCGTGGCCATGACGAAAGCCCTAGCCGTCGAGCTCGCCGCACGGGGAATCCGCGTGAACGCGGTCGCTCCCGGCCCTGTCGAAACGCCGTTGGTGACGCGGGTCCATACGCCCGAGACACGGCGGGCGCTGACGCAGGCCGTGCCGCAGCACCGGTATGGCCGGCCGGGCGAGCTCGCCTCGGTCATCGCCTTTCTGCTCGACGACGAGTTGGCGAGCTACGTCACGGGGCAACTGGTCGCCGTGGATGGCGGGCTGACTGCCAGCGCCGGATGGTCCGCGGAGGCCGCATGATGAGAGATACTGCGGAAAAGGGCCGTCTCGCCGGCCGGGTGGCGCTCGTGGTGGGGGCGGGCTCGGTGGGGCCCGGATGGGGCAACGGCAAGGCCACGGCGGTTGCGTTCGCACGCGAAGGCGCGCGCGTGCTCGCCGCCGATCGCAACCTGTCGGCCGCGATAGAGACGCGCGACATCATCCGGGGCGAGGGCGGCCTGTGCGAAGCCGTCGAAGCGGATGTCACCGATGCCGGGTCGATGGCCGCAATGGCGGCCGCTTGCGTCGAGGCCTTCGGCAGCATCGACATCCTGCACAACAATGTCGGGCTCGCGCAGGTCGGCGGCGTCACCGATACGGACCCTGCCGACTGGGACCGCATCCTGAAGGTCAATATCACGGGGATGTTTCTCTCTTGCCGCGCGGTCGTGCCTCACATGGAGCGTCAGATCGAGACGGGCGGCTCCCCCTGCGCGATCGTGAATGTCGGCGCCATTGCAGGGCGTCGCTGGACGGGCGTTCCGATGTTGGCCTACGCTGTCTCGAAGGCGGGCGTCGAGGCGTTGACCCGTTCGATCGCCCTGCAATATGCGCGCGCCGGCATCCGTTGCAATTGTATCCTGCCGGGGCTGATGGACACTCCGCACGTCGTCGAGCCGCTCAAGAATCTCTACGGCGAGAACAGCCTGGAGCGCCTGCGGCAGGTCCGCAACAACCAGGCTCCCATGGGCTTCATGGGGACGGCATGGGATGTCGCGGCCGCAGCGGTCTATCTCGCTTCCGACGACGCGCGCTACGTCAACGGCCATGCACTCGCGGTCGATGGCGGCCAGTCGGCTCAGACCTGGTCCCCGCTCTACGCGTCGCCCGGAGAACCGCAATGACCGCACAGACGCCGTCCCAAGCAAAAATCGCCGTCGTGACAGGTGCTGGCTCGGGAATCGGGCGCTTGAGCGCCCTGGCCCTGCTCGATGCCGGTTGGGCCGTCACGCTGGTCGGCAGGCGGCGGTCCGCGCTCGAGGAGTCATTGTCCTTGAGCAAGGAAAGCGCAGGCTCGATCTGCGCTGCCGACATCACGGACGAGGCTACTGTCGATACGCTGTTCGAGCAGGTGTTCGAGGCGCATGGCCGGCTCGACCTGCTCTTCAACAATGCCGGCATATTTTCCGGCTCCGTGCCCTTCGAGCAGACGGACGCCAGCGAATGGCGACGGATGATCGACGTCAACCTTACGGGCGCCTTTCTCTGCGCCCGGAGCGCGTTCCACCTGATGAAGCGGCAAGCGCCCTCTGGCGGCCGCATCATCAACAACGGCTCCGTCTCGGCGCATGTGCCGCGCCCGCGCGCTGCGGCCTATACCGCCTCGAAGCACGCCATCACCGGTCTTACCAAGGCGATCGCGCTTGAAGGTCGTCCCTTCAACATCGCTTGCGGGCAGATCGACATCGGCAACGCCGCCACGGACATGACGGCGGGGGTCGCTGCCGGAATGCTGCAGGCGGATGGAGGCGTGCGTGCCGAGCCCGTGATGGATGCGAGCGAGGCCGTGCGCGCCATCCTCCACATGGCGAGCATGCCGCTCGGAGCTAACATTCCATTCATGACCGTCATGGCGACGACGATGCCGCTCTATGGCCGCGGCTGATCGAGAGGGAAGACCCGTGAAGAAACTCGTCAACGATGTTCTGAACGTCGTTCCCGAATCCCTGGAAGGCTTTGCGCGGCTTCACCCCACGCTGGCGATCCTCGACGGCCACACCACCGTCGTGCGAGCCGACGTCGCGGCATTCCGGGCAAGCGGCAAGGTCGCGATACTCAGCGGCGGCGGCGCCGGCCACGAGCCGGCTCATGCCGGCTACGTCGGGCAGGGAATGCTGACCGCCGCCGTCTCCGGCGATGTCTTCGCATCGCCCAGCACGGATGCCGTTCATGCCGCGCTGAAAGCCGTCGGCACGCCGGCCGGCGTGTTGATGATCGTCAAGAACTATACCGGGGACAGGATCAATTTCGGGCTGGCTGCCGAGATGGCCCGGGCCGAAGGAATTCCGGTCGAGACCGTCGTGGTCGATGACGACGCCGCGCTCGGGAGCGCCGAGATGACGGCGGGGCGACGTGGCATCGCCGGCACCGTGCTCGTTCACAAGATCGCGGGCGCTGCGGCAGAAGCGGGGATGCCTCTGCCCGAGGTCGCCGAGAAGGCGCGTCAGGCGGTCTCCCGGCTGTCGAGCATGGGTGTGGCGCTGACGCCTTGCGTCGTGCCGGCAGCGGGATCGGCCAATTTCGAGATCGGTCCGGACGAGATCGAATTCGGCCTCGGAATTCACGGCGAGGCAGGCGTGTCGCGACAAGTGATTGCGTCATCACGGGTGATTGTGGGATCTCTGATCGAGAAGATCGTCGCGGACAAGGGCCTCGTCAGCGGCGACCGTGTCGTTCTGCTTGTCAACAATCTCGGCAGCACCCCGACGATGGAGCTCAATATCGTCGCTCGCGATACGCTGGAGAGCCTGGCGGATCGCGGCATCGCGATCGATCGTGCCTATTGCGGCACCTTCCTGACGGCCATCGAGATGGCTGGAATCTCGCTCAGTGTCCTGAAGTCCGACGCCGCGACGCTCGCTGCCCTGGATGCGGGGACGGTGGCTCCGGGTTGGCTCGCGAATGGAAGCACCATAGCGCCGCCGGCGAGGTCTGCGGCGCGGATCGCCATCCCGCCAACATCCACAAAGACGGCTGAGGAGGACGGAACGGGGTCGGCCCCGCCGGCATTCCTGGATGCGATCCGGGCCGCTTGCGAGGCGTTGATCGCTGCCGAGGACGCGCTGACGGCGATGGACCAGAAGGTTGGTGACGGCGATATCGGCCGGTCTCTGGCGCAAGGTGCGGAACAGATCCTGAAATCGATGGAGGGTTTCGCAAAGCGATCTCCCAAGGCTGTCCTGATGGCGATTTCGGAGATTGTAAGGCGGTCCGTGGGTGGCACGTCCGGCCCTCTCTATGCAGCCTTTGCGCTTGGCGCGGCCAACGCGCTGACAGACGATTTCTGCGCTTCGGAGCAACTTTCGGCGGCGTTCGAGAATGGGGTCAGATCCGTGTCAGCTCTGGGAGGCGCCCAGGAAGGGGATAGGACGATGGTCGACGCGCTTGTTCCTGCCGTCCGCGCCATTCGCGCCGCAAGCTCCGCCCCTGCGGGGCTGTTGGCCGCAGCCGTTGCAGCACGTCGTGGGGCAGCCGCCACGGCCCATATGGCGCCTCGCCGCGGCCGCTCCAGCTATCTGGGCGCAAGAGTCCTCGGCCATGTCGATCCAGGCGCCGAGGCCGTCGCCATCTGGCTCGCCGCAGTTGCAGGACAGACATCGGCCGAGTGATGTCGCGAACGAGGCACCACCGGCGGTGTGTTCGACCACGATCGCTAAAGCATGCGATGGGTAGGGTGGTTTCATCGGAGCACGCGACTAGCCGATGAATATTGAAGCGCTGATTGCCGAAGCCAATGCCTCCAGCGGCAGCGCAAAGGAGATGTTTGCCGGGGATTTTGCGTTAGGGGAGGGGGCGCGACCCGAAAGCCGTATTCTTCGGGCAACTCCCACATACTATGCTTGAACATAAACGAGCCAGCAGCATTGGTTCTGCCCTGAGGACTAGAAAGTGGCTATCGTCTACCCTGAACAGCTGGATAAGTGATCGGCGCGGAGCGCGCAGTGAAGAAAACACCCCGCGAAGCTCCATCAGGCTGACTGAGATATCTCCATTCGCTCTGCCATCCTTCTTTGCCTTCGAGTGACCACGCTTGGATAAGGGTAGTCAAATGTTAGCGCCCGCGACGAACTGCCAATGGCACTTTCCGTCTTGAAAGCCCAGCTAACCTACCGTGCTGCGTGAGCCTTGGCGGTCATGTCGAAGCCAAGCGCACGCATCACTGCGAGTGTCGTTTTGAGTGTGGGGTTTCCGCGCTCGCTGAATGAGCGGTAGAGCTGCTCACGTGACAGGCCCGTCTTCCGCGCTATTTCGGACATCCCCTTGGCGCGGGCAACAACACCAAGCGCCTTGGCGATATAGGTCGCATCGCCAGTTTCCAAAGCATCCGCCATAAACGCGGCAATTTCCTCGTCGTCCACGAGTGCAGCGGCCGGATCGTAAGTCGTCAGTTTTTCAGTCATCTTGCGGGCTCCACGTCTTGGCGAGCGTTTTGGCAGTGGCGATATCACGGGCTTGAGATCTTTTGTCCCCGCCGGTCAGCAACACAATCAGGAGGTTGCCGCGCTTCTGGAAATAGATCCGGTATCCCGGTCCCTAGCGAATCCTCAGCTCGCTTATGCCTTCACCGGGGCCTTCGCCGCTTTCATGCGCCACAACGTGTCGAAGTTTTCCGCCGACTACGACCTCATCGAGAGCTCCCGGCCGGCCGATTATTCGACCCTGCCCATGCCCGTTCCTCACGGGCAGTGAGGCGGCTTGCCAGAAGAAGGAGCGACGCCGATGCCGGTCGGCACCCTCGTGGCAGCGCCCTCCGACGGCGACCGGGCTGCGCTCCGCCTCTGGGCGCTGGAGGAGGCCGTACCGTCCCTCCTCGCCCGGCAACCGGACATCCGCCGCGCCACGGGTGGATGGGGTCGGCGAACTGCATTTCCCGACACGCGAGGCCATGCACGAGCCCTGATTCTGCTCCAAGGCCGGGCGCCAGGAGATCGTCCAGGACATCGGCCATTTCCTGCATGACGGCACGTGCCTCTACCGCAGCGAATACGTTCCGCGCTAGGGTTGGGCAACGCCCCTGCGCGCTATCCGTGCGGCGCGGCGACCGGCACCCGCTCCTTCGGATCCGGCGGGGTGATCGTGCCGGCGGCGATGGCCTCCAGGAACTCGACGAGATCCGCCCGGGGAATGTCGGGGATGCCGAAGGCCTGCTGCAGGCGGATGGTCTTTAGGAGATGCCCGCTGAAGGCGGCGATTTCGACGGCGGCACGCTGGCTTGTGCGAGATTCCAGCGCCGTGTAAAGTTCGCGGGTCATCGTGCCGCGGATGACCGCGCGGATGAAATCGGCCCGCAGTTTCTCGTCGGCCGTCAATTGGGCTTCGTCGCCCTGCACCAGCGCCAGGATGGCCGCCGGCCTGACCCCGACCGCTGCGGCATCGAGCGCATGCACATAGAGAACCCAGTTCATTCCGAGGTCCTGGCAGACCACCATGTCGCACCATTCGCGATCGGCATGCGCCATACCGCCGGCGAATTCACCGCGCGTGCGGTAGACGACGCCGAGGTCGCTCATGCCGGCGGCGACCAGCGGGCTGTTGAGAAGGGCGGCGAAATAGGGCTGAAGCGTATCGCCGGGCATGCCCTGACGCACGCTCCGATGCGGAAACTTCTTCACGAACTCCGGGTAGTTATAGGCCCGCTGCCTGTCGATGACCTTCTGGTAGGCCGTCTTCTCATCATCGCGCACTGCATCCTTGGGCGGTGCCGCAGGCGTGTAGGTCGCAGGTGTTTCGGTCATTGTGTCCCTCCCGGATATCCGCTGGCGGCCTTTCGATCGCGATAGGCACGAGGATGGCACCGGCCCCGCGCCAACGGGCAGCCGTCCGCATATCGCATCGCCGCAATGTCACATTGGGCGTGTGGCGATGAACTACCAAAAGATAGGCCGCGCCGACGATGCGGCGCTGACGGCCGACATCATCGAGTGGGCAACGCGTTATGGACTGCGGGAGAGATCGTCTCCCGAGCCGCGCCTAAGCGCCTGCGCGCAGCTCCGGCCCTTTTTTTGAGTTCGACATCAACCCGTTTGCCAGATCCTGGTAGAACGGCCTCATGATCGTCATTGCTGACGCCGCTGGTGATATCTTCTACTTACCTGCTTCTCCAAGCTCTTCGGTGAGTTCTGGCACGATAGTGAAGAGATCGCCGACGAGGCCGTAGTCCGCCACCTGGAAGATGGGCGCTTCCTCGTCCTTGTT
>NZ_QJJK01000017.1 GCF_003201475.1 Chelatococcus asaccharovorans
CGGAAGGGGCGATCGTGGCGCGCGTCGAGGACACGGGTCCGGCGGCCAAGGCCGGCCTGAAGGCGGGCGATGCGATCGTGGCGATCGACGGCAAGCCGGTCAGCGATGCGCGCGCCCTATCGCGCGAGATCGCCGGCCATGCGCCGGGCTCCAAGCTCAACCTCTCGGTGTGGCGTGACGGCAAGACCGAGAAGGTCGCGCTGACGCTGGCGACGATGCCGGGCGAGAAGACGGCGGCGCTCGATACGGACGCGGCCGGCGGTCAGGGCAAGCTTGGGCTGCAGCTCGCGCCGGCGGCGAGCGTCGGCGGTGCCGGCAAGGACGGCGTGGTGGTGATGGGCGTCCAGCCCGGCTCGCCCGCCGAGGAGCGGGGCCTGAAGACCGGTGACGTCATCGTCGAGGCCTCCGGCCGCAAGGTCGAACGTCCCGCCGACATCACCAAGGTCATCGCCGAGGTCAAGAAGGAAGGCAGAAAGGCCGTCCTCTTCCGCCTCAAGACCGAAGACGGCTCGCGCTTCGTCGCCCTGCCGGTGGCGTAAGACAGCCGGCGGGAAGGACGGCGCGCCGCCCAAGTGGCGCGTCGGCCCCGCCCGCCAGCCGCAAGGCGCGCGACGCCTGTCGGACATCCCCCTGGAGAGCCGGACCCCTGCCGGGGATTGTCACTGCGTATCGGCTCTCCAAAGCGCGGCAGGCCGGACACCATCATCCAGCCTGCCGCTCTTCTTGTGAATGCTGATGGCGAAGAGGCGAAAATGCAGATATTTCCGCTCCCTCACGACGATTCTTCGCCTACACTCGATGCCATGCGGATTCTCGTTATCGAAGATGATCAGGAAGCGGCCGCCTACCTGACGAAAGCCCTTAGGGAAGCTGGCCATGTCGCGGATCACGCGCCGGACGGGCTGGAGGGCTACGCCCTTGCCCGTGAGGGCGCTTACGACGTGCTCATCGTCGATCGCATGCTGCCGAAGCTCGATGGCCTCTCGGTGATCAGATCATTGCGTGAACAGCATGTCGATACGCCGGTCCTCATTCTCTCCGCGTTGGGACAGGTTGATGATCGCGTCAAGGGCCTGAGAGCGGGCGGTGACGACTATCTGCCCAAGCCCTATTCCTTCTCGGAGCTTTTGGCCCGTATTGAGGTGCTGTCGCGCCGGCGTGCTGCGCCAACGGGCGAGGCGACCACCTACCGCGTGGGCGATCTCGAACTCGACCGCTTGTCGCATCGTGTTACGCGATCCGGCCAGGAGATCATCCTCCAGCCGCGTGAGTTTCGCCTGCTCGAATACTTGATGCGCCATGCGGGCCAGGTCGTCACGCGCACCATGCTGCTCGAAAATGTCTGGGACTACCATTTCGACCCGCAGACGAATGTCATCGATGTGCATGTGTCGCGGCTGCGCTCAAAGATCGACAAGGGGCATGAGCGCCCGCTGATCCAGACCATCCGGGGCGCGGGATACATGGTCCGTGACAGCGCTCACTAAACTCTTCAAGACGACGGCCTTCCGCCTCTCGGTTGCTTATCTCCTCGTCTTTGCGCTCTTCGCGGGCTTCATCCTGGGATATGTGGCGTGGAACGCGCGCCAGGTCCTCGACGATCAGATCCAGGGGACCATCGAGGCTGAGATCACAGGCCTCGCCGAGCAATATCGCCTCGGTGGCATCCGCCGCCTCGTCGGCGTCATCGACCGCCGTACCCGCGAGCCGAGCGCCTCCCTCTATCTTGTCACGACCAATGCCGGCGAACGCCTGGCCGGCAACGTGGGCAGCCTGCCCGCGGGCGTGCTGGACGACCCAGGCGTCCGCGAAACCGACTATCGCCAGAGCGACGAACCGGACGCTCATATCCGCCGGGCCCTGGTGCGGGTCTTCATCTTGCCGGGCGGTTTCCGGCTGCTCGTCGGCCGGGATGTCGAGGAACGCGAGCGGCTCGGCGCCGTTATTCGTCAGGCGCTCGGCCTGTCGCTCGGCCTCGTCACCATACTCGCCTGCCTTGGCGGCTGGTTCGTAACCAGACGCGTGCTGAAGCGGGTCGATGCCATGACGGAAACGACGCGCACCATCATGGCGGGCGATCTCGACGGGCGTCTGGCTGTCAGCGGCAACGGCGATGAACTGGACCGGCTGGCAACCAATCTCAATGCCATGCTCGACCGCATCGGCGAATTGATGTCGGGGATGAAGGAAGTCTCGGACAACATTGCCCACGACCTCAAGACGCCTTTGACGCGGCTCCGCAACCGCGCCGAGGAGGCCTTGCGCACGGCCAAGGCGCCCGAGGACTACGCCCGCGCCCTTGAGGGCACGATCGACGAATCCGACAATCTGATTCGTGTCTTCAACGCGCTCCTGATGATCGCCCGTCTCGAGGCCGGCAATGCCGCCACGACGATGGCCGATTTCGACCTGAGCGAAGTCGCCCGGAGCGTGGCCGAACTTTACGACGCGGTTGCGGACGAGGCATCCGTTCCGCTCGCGGTTGAGATCGAGCCGGACCTGTCTCTCCATGGCAACCGCGAACTGGTCGGCCAGGCGCTCGCTAATCTCCTCGACAACGCCCTCAAATATGGTGTCGCGACGGAAGGCGAGCCCGCTTGTCCGCCTTCCATCACCATTGCTGCCAAACGCGTTGGCGAGCATGTCGAGATATCGGTTGCCGATCGCGGTCCTGGCATTCCCGAAAGTGCACGCGGCCATGTGCTCGAACGCTTCGCCCGGTTGGAAGCGGCCCGGTCGCGGCCGGGATTCGGTCTTGGTCTCAGCCTCGTTGCGGCTGTCGCACGTCTGCATGGTGGCGAATTGCGGCTTGAGGACAATTCTCCCGGCTTAAAAGCCGTGCTAGCTCTGCCAGCCAAACCTGCCTGAACAGGGGCAGGGATCGGGACGCATTGCCGGGGATCGTGAATATGGCCAAGCGTGGGCGGGGCGAGGAGACGGGATTGGGGGCAGGTGCCAGGATTGCGCCCGGCCTTATCCCCTTTGATCGGAAGTCCGCGGAGCGCCGCCTTGACGACCTGCTCGCGGACGCGGCACGACACGCCGCATCCGCCCAACTCGCCGAACGCCTGTCGCAGTGGCGGGGCGCCCGCGATGTTGTGTCGGCGCTCGCCGATCACTCCCCCTTCCTGTGGTCGCTGGCGGCTGCCGATCCGGCGCGCCTCCTCAGTCTGCTGACTGATGATCCGGAGACACGCCGGCTGCATATTCTCGCGGAGACACGCGCATGCTGGCGCGATGCCGCCGATCAGCCGGCAATCATGAGGCGTCTGCGCCAACTCCGTGGCGAGCATGCCTTGCTCGTTGCGCTCGCCGACTGTGGCGGCCTCTGGCCGCTGGAGGCAACGACCGCGGCCCTTACCGACTTCGCGGATGCGGCCGTCGGCGCGTCCGTACGCTTTATCCTCAACGAGGCCCGCGAGGCCGGCCGCTTCACGCCTGTCGATTCCGAAAATCCGGAGGTTGGCTGCGGCATCGTCATTCTGGCGCTCGGCAAGCACGGCGCCGGTGAGCTCAATTATTCCAGCGATATCGACCTCGTCGTCTTCTATGAGCCGGACGGGGTCCCTGTCGCTGGCCGGGCGGAACCGCCGTCTTTCTCCATCAAGCTTGCCCAGGGACTGGTGAAGCTCCTGCAGGAGCGCACCGGCGACGGCTATGTCTTCCGCGTCGACCTGCGGCTGAGACCCGATCCGGGATCCACCGCGGTGGCCGTCTCCCTGCCGTCGGCCTTCACCTATTATGAGACTGTCGGGCAAAACTGGGAGCGGGCGGCCTTCATCAAGGCACGCGCCGTCGCGGGCGACATCGCCTTGGGGGAACGCTTCCTGGCGGATCTCACGCCGTTCATCTGGCGGAAGTATTTCGACTTTGCCGCGATCGCCGACATTCATGCCATGAAGCGCCAGATCCACGCCGCGCGCGGGCATGAAGCCATCGCTGTCGCTGGCCACGATATCAAGCTGGGGCGCGGCGGCATCCGCGAGATCGAATTTTTCGTCCAGACCCAGCAGCTCGTGTTCGGCGGCCGGCGGCCAGCCCTGCGCGGCCGGCGCACGCTCGACATGCTCGACGCACTTGTGACAGAGGGTTGGATCACGGCGCAGGCACGCGACGATCTCAGCGCGGCCTACCGCTTCCTGCGGACCGTCGAACATCGCCTGCAGATGGTCGCCGACGAGCAGACCCAGCGCCTGCCGCGCGACGCCGGTGAACTCGCGGATTTCTCGCGCTTCTGTGGATTTGAGGACCAGGCCGCCTTCGCCGATGCGCTGACGCACGAGGCGCAGGCGGTTCAGAAGCACTATGCGCTGCTCTTCGAGGAGGCGCCGGAACTGGCAAGCGATGTCGGCAGCCTCGTCTTCACCGGCACGAGTGACGACCCGGAAACCTTGGAGACCCTGCAGGCGCTGGGCTTCCAGGATCCCGCGCGCGTCGCGGAAACGATCCGTGGCTGGCATTTCGGCAGGCGTCCCGCCGTGCGGTCTGCGCGCGCGCGCGAAGTGCTCACGGAACTGACGCCGGCGCTCCTCACCGCGCTCGGCCGCAGCGCCGATCCGGATGCGGCACTTGCCGCCCTGGACGAGGCCTTCGGTCATATGCTCGCGGCCGTGGAACTCTTATCCATGCTGCGGTCCAGCGAGCGGCTTCTCACTTTGTTCGCCGATCTTCTCGGCAGCGCGCCCCGGCTTGCCGATGTGGTCGCATCGAGCCCGCATGTGCTCGATGCGGTGATCGACCCGGCCTTTCTCGATCCCACGCGGAGCGACGCCACCACGGAAGCGCGCCTCGCGGGCCTCGTTGGCGAAGCCTCGTCCTTCGAGGATTTCCTCGATCGGATACGCGGCGCCGCACGCCAGGAGAATTTCCTCGTCGGCGCCCAATTCCTGACCGGCATCCTCTCGCCCAAGGCGGTCGGCGAGGCTTATTCGGCCGTGGCACAGACGGTCGTCCGCCTCTGCTTCGCCGCGGTCGAGAGGGAATTTGCGGCCCAGCACGGCCGCGTGCCCGGCGGCCGGGCCGCGGTGTTCGGCTTCGGTCGCCTGGGATCGCGCGAGATGACGGCGACCTCCGATCTTGATCTCGTCATGCTCTACGATTTCGATGCGGACAACAGCCGCAGTGATGGTGAGCGGCCGCTTGAGGCGCTGGTCTATTACACGCGCCTGACCCAGCGTCTCGTCAGCGCGCTGACCGTGCCGACGCGGCGCGGACGGCTCTACGAGGTCGACATGCGGCTGCGGCCTTCGGGCAACAAGGGTCCGGTGGCGACGCAATTCCGCAGCTTTCTCGCCTACCACGACGACGGCGAGGCGGAGACATGGGAGCGGATGGCGCTGACACGGGCACGCGCCGTCGCCGGCGATGTGAGCCTCGGGGATGAGGCGACAGCAGCGATCCAGTCGATCCTGCGCAATCCGCGTGCCGCATCCGAGGTCGCGCGCGATGTCGCGTCGATGCGCCAGCTCATCGCCGCGGAGAAAGGCGATGCAGGGCCATGGGACCTCAAGATGGCGCCAGGTGGGCTCGTCGATCTCGAGTTCATGGCCCAGTATCTTGTTCTCGCCCAGGCACATGCGCATCCCGCCATCAGTGGCGTTGTCGGCACTGGCGAGGTCTTGGCCTTCGCGACGCGCAACGGCTTGCTCGGACCGGAGCAGGGCGAGGAGCTCCGGGTCGCCTATACGCTCCTGTCAGATGTCTTCCAATGGCAGCGGCTGACAGTCGATGGCCCCTTTGACGCGAAGGTTGTGGCGCCGGCCGTCCTCAGGCGGATCGCGGCGGCCATCGGCATGCCGGATGTCAAGGTGCTGACGAGCGACCTCAAGGAGACCCGTGGTCGCGTTCGCGCCCATTTCGAGCACATCATCGGGGCGGTCGGGAAGAGCGCGCGCAAGAAGTAGACGAGGGCAGCCGGATCTCAGGCCGCGCGGCGCCGCATCTGTTCCAGCGGGAGATGGACCAGTACGATGGTCCCCGCACCGACATTCGAGCGGATCCGCAGCGAACCACCGTGCAGTTCAGCCAGGGACCGGGCGATGGCGAGCCCGAGGCCCGAGCCCTTGTAGGTCTTCGACATCTCTGTCTCGACCTGCTCGAAGGGACGACCGAGCTTCTTGACGGCCTCGCCTGGAATGCCGATGCCGTTGTCCTCGATATAGATATTCACGGCGTCGGCCGCGGGGCGTGCGCGGACCGAGACCCGGCCGCCGTCCGGCGTGAATTTCACGGCATTGCGCAGGATATTGACCAGCATCTGCTGCATGGCGCGCCGGTCGGCCAGCAGGCCCACCCCTGGCAGGGGGTCGACCTCCAGCGTGATATCCTTGGCGTCGGCGTCTTTCGCCACGGCCTGGGCCGCATCGCCGATGATTTCGTCGACGGTGAGCGCCTCTTTCTCCAGCCGCACACGTCCAGCCTCGATGCGTGACATGTCGAGGATATCGGTGATCACGCTCAGGAGATACTGGCCGCTGTGGCGGATGTCGCGGCAGTATTCGTTATATTTCTCATTGCCCAGGGCGCCGAAGATGCCGCTCTCCATGACTTCCGAGAAGCCGATGATCGCATTGAGCGGCGTGCGCAGCTCATGGCTCATGTTGGCCAGGAATTCCGATTTGGCGCGGTTCGCGCCTTCGGCGGCCGCCTTCTGCTCGAGGTAGCGCTCCGCGAGATCGGCGAGCTGGGTGGCCTGGGCCTCAAGCTTGTGGCGCGAACGGCGGAGGTCGGAGACAGTCAGGAGCAGGCGGCGCTCGGAATCGATCAGCTGCTCTTCGTGGCGCTTGAGGTCAGTGATGTCGGTGCCGACGGACACATAGCCGCCGTCCTTCGTGCGACGCTCGTTGATCCTGAGCCATCGCCCGTCGCCAAGCTCCGCCTCGAACGAGCGGGCGCCGATCTTGGGGCCGTCGTGGGCGACGGGATGCGTGGCGATGAGCGGCGCATCGCTTGCCGCCATCAGGTCCTCATAGGCCATGCCGGTGATGACCGCATCCGGCGGCAGGTCGCGCAATTTCTGGAATTTGGAATTGCACATCACGAGCCTGTTGTCGGCGTCCCACAGGACGAAGGCCTCGGAGATCGTTTCGATCGCATCCCTCAGCCGCATATCGGCGGTCGCCGTGCGCTCGGCGAGACGCCTTTGCT
The DNA here is from genome assembly GCF_003201475.1 of Chelatococcus asaccharovorans. Classification (GTDB taxonomy): domain Bacteria; phylum Pseudomonadota; class Alphaproteobacteria; order Rhizobiales; family Beijerinckiaceae; genus Chelatococcus; species Chelatococcus asaccharovorans. Next base: position 7,147 of record NZ_QJJK01000017.1, read on the forward strand.
CGGTGATGTCCATGGCGATGCCGACGAGATGCGGGCCTTCGCCTTCCTCGCCCTCGACGATCTCGGCACGGGCCTTGATCCAGACCCAGTCACCGGCCGCGTTGCAGATGCGGAAGTCGTGATCGATCGCGCTGGCCTGCGAGGAGGCGAGCAGGTCCGCCATGCCGTAGAGGTCGGTATCGTCAGGATGGACCAGACGGTTGACCTCGCCGAAGGAGAGGAATTCGCTGCGGCGCTCATAGCCGAGCATCGCGTACATCGAATCCGACCAGTAGAGCCGGCCGCGCGCGATATCCCAGTCCCACAGACCGCAACGCCCCCGGTTGAGCGCGGCATCGACGCGATCCTTCACGCGGTCGCAGACATCATCGGCGGCGCGTGCCCGCTCCGCCTGCATGAAATAGGCGAGCGCGATGGAGATAAGCACGAAGGCGGCGGCTGCCAGCAGCGTCGCCTGGCCGTAAAGGCGCGCTTTCCACCCAGCCAGCACCCCGCTCATGGGTTGCACGACGACGATCTGCCCCAGCGCCGGCAGGCTGCGAGCGGTGGCGAGAGCGTCCTGACCGTTGGGCAGCGTGATCTGCATCACGCCGGCACGGTCGGTAAAGGTGGTGAGCGGCTGGCCGGGGCCGATGATGTCGATCAGCGATGCATGCGGCCCCAAATCGACATGGGACGCGGCGACGACGCGACCGTCCTTATTCGCCACGAGAATGGTGCGCTGATTGTCGGTCGCGGCGTCGGGCAGGGCCTGGGCGAGTACACCGGCCGCCGTTTCTCCAAGACGAGCGACGTCGGGGGTGCGCTGCGCAAGATAGCTTTCCGTCAGCGTCGCGATGAGTTCGATGCTCTGCGTCGCCTCCTGAACGGCGTCACGTCGCGCATCCAGCGCCTGGATCACCGCTCCGACAATGAGAGAGGTCAGGAAAACGCCAAGGAGGGCAGGCACCGCCAGGCGCAGCCAAGGCTCCATCCTGGCGAGGCGCCGGTAGGCGGGATTCGCTATAGAACGTGCTATCCCTAGTACCGTGCCCGCGCGTGCAGGCACGCACGTCGCGTCGATACGCGCCATGCCTCACCCTTTCGGAATCCAATCATCGCTTCGGGTCGACGTGCCGCATCTCTCCGAATCATGACCATCAGAATCCTCTCTGAGCATTTTGTCCAGAGGTTGATGAAGCGTTGACGGAATTAAATAAATGGCTCGCAGGCAGGCTTCGGGCTAAACCGGTTCCGGCAGGTGCGCTCGTCGTTTCGGCGTTATTCGAGCGAGCGCCCGGCAATGTCGGAGACATCCGGTGATAACCCTTGCGTCGCGGCCACCCGGCGCAGCGCCGCTTCTGCCTTGCCGCGCCGGATGGGCTCGAGAACCCGCCAGGTCCGGAAGGCGGTCAGGAGGCGTGCCGCGACCTGTGGGTTGCGCGCGTCGAGCGCCAGGACCGTGTCGGCGATCAGATCGTAGCCACGTCCGTCTTCCCGGTTGAATTGCGTGGCATTCGTCATCGCGAAGCTGCCGAAGAGGGCCCGGATACGATTGGGATTGCCCATCGAAAAGGCCGGGTGGCGCGCGAGTTCTGTGATGCGATCGAGGGTGCCCTCCTCGGGAATCCCGGCTTGCAGCGCAAACCATTTGTCGAGGACGAGCGGATTGTCCCCGTAGCGGGCGGCGAATGTCGCGAGCGCATGGTCCCGCGCCGCTCCTGGAATAAGCACCAGGACGGCGAGCGCGCCGAGCCGTTCGGTCATGTTGTCGGCTTCATCGAACTGCGCCGTAGCGCGTGCCGCCCCCTCGGTCGCATCGCCGGCGGCGAGCAGATCGAGGGCTGCATTGCGCAGGGCACGTCGCCCCGTGTTCGCGGCGTCGGGACGATAGGCCTCGCTGGATTGCAGCGCGCCGTGCAGCGCGTTGAGGTGTGGGGCAAGCTCCGCGCCGAGCGCCCGCTTCACAGCGAGCCTCGCGTTATGGATCGCGGTCGGATTGATATCGCGGCCGATATCACGGGCAATGTCCGCCTCGCTCGGCAGTGCGAGAACCTGCGCCGCAAAGGCGGGGTCATTCCTGGCGTCGCTGTCAAGGAAATGGCCGAGCGCTTCGCCAAAGCGTGTATTGACGGTCTCGCCGCGCATGGCCGCGAGGATAAGGCGCGTCGCCAGCGTCTGGCCCGCCTGCCACTGGTTGAATGGATCGCTGTCGTGGCGGAAGAGGACGACGAGGTCGTCGTCATCGAGCTCCGATTCGAGCCGGACGGGCGCCGAGAAGCCGCGCAGCAGCGACGGCACGGGCCGCTCGGTGAGCCCGGTGAACGTGATGGTCGCATTTGCACTGTCGAGCACGAAAAGTCCGTCGGCGTCGACGGTGGCTTCATTTGTGGTCGCGATCGGCAAGGCGTCGCCCGACGCACCAACAAGCCCCAACACGATCGGAATGACCATCGGGGCCTTCGTCGGCTGGCCAGGGGTCGGCGGCGTGGCCTGGCTCAAGGTGAGGCGATAGGTGCCGGCCGCGGCATCATACTGTCCGGAAGCCGTGACCACTGGCGTGCCCGCCTGCTCGTACCATTGCGCGAAATGCCCGAGATCGCGACCGCTGGCCTCCGCGAAACACCCGAGGAAGTCCTCGATCGTCGCGGCCGTACCGTCGCAGCGCGCGAAATAGAGGTCCATCCCGCGACGGAATGCGGCGGGGCCGATCAGGCTGCGCAGCATGCGCACGATTTCCGCGCCTTTCTCATAGACCGTCGCGGTATAGAAGTTATTGATTTCACGATAGGTTCTTGGACGAACGGGATGGCTCAGCGGCCCTGAGTCCTCCGCGAACTGCTGGGTGCGCAGGGTGCGGACATCGGCGATACGCTTGACGGGGCGGGAGCGCTCGTCCGCGGAAAACTCCTGGTCGCGGAAGACGGTCAGTCCTTCCTTCAGGCAGAGCTGGAACCAGTCCCGGCAGGTGATGCGGTTGCCGGTCCAGTTGTGGAAATATTCGTGGGCGATGACCGTCTCGATGCCGGCGTAGTCGGCGTCGGTCGCCGTATCGCTGCTCGCCAGCACGTATTTGTCGTTGAAGATATTGAGCCCCTTGTTCTCCATGGCGCCCATGTTGAAATCAGACACGGCGACGACATTGAACACGTCGAGATCGTACTCACGGCCGAAGGTGGTCTCATCCCAGCGCATGGAGCGTCTCAGGGCATCGAGCGCATAGGCCGCGCGTTCGCGCTTGCCCGCCTCGACATGGACGGCGATCTCGACCTTGCGGCCGCTGGCCGTCACGAACTCCTCCGCAAGGGTATCGAGCGTGCCGCCGACCAGCGCGAAGAGATAGGCCGGTTTCGGGTGGGGATCATGCCAGACGGCGTAGTGCCGGCCGGTCCCGGGGATGTCGCCGCGTTCTACGAGATTGCCGTTGGCAAGCAGGAGAGGTGCGTCGGCGCGCGCGGCTTCGAGGCGCGTCGTATAGACGGACAGCACATCGGGGCGGTCGAGGAAATAGGTGATCCGGCGGAAGCCCTCGGCTTCGCATTGCGTGCAGTAGTTGCCGCCCGAACGATAAAGACCCATGAGCTTGGTGTTGGCGGATGGGTTCACCATCGTCTCGATGGTGAGGCTGAAGCTTTCGGGCAGGGGGCCGGGCAGGATCAGTCCCTGGGGATCGGCTTGATACTGATCGGCCGTCAGTCGCACCCCATCGCGGGTAACGGACAGGAGCACCAGTTCATCGCCCTGCAAGACAAGCGGTGCATCTGCACGGCCGGCCGGGTTGCGGCGCACTGAAAAATCCGCGTGAACGCGGGTTGCCGTCGCATCGAGAGCGATGTCGAGCACGACCGTATCGATGAGAAAATCGGTCGGGCGATAGTCCTCGAGGCGGACGACCGGGGCGGTATCTGTGCGCATTTGATGTCTCGGATGGGTCGGTGAGGCGGACGGCCGGCACTTTTCTCTTTAGTTCGGGTGCGCCGACGTCAGACGCAATGGTTCTGCCGCCAGCGGTTCCGCATGACCGACCACACGGCAGATCTCGGGGTGGCCGGCGCGCACCAGCCGCTCGAGCAGGTCCACCTGCTCGTGCACCTCGGCGACGTTCAGTTCGCCGTTGGCACGGCAATGATAGTTCACCACCAGGCCGGCCGGCGTTTCACGCACACGCACGCTGTGCACTTCGCTGATCACCGCCGAGGCTGTCGCCTGTTCGGCCAGAGCCAGAGCGACGCGCGCGACCGTCGCCGCATCCGCCTCCCGCCCGTCGAGTTGCGGCACGAGCGGCTCGATGTGGCTTTCCACCTCGACATCCGGGCCGAGCTCGTCGCGAATGGCGAGTTCGACGCGGCTGGCAATCTTGTGAGCCTCCCCCAGCGTCAGGCGTTGATCAACCTCCAGGTCGAAGCTCACCGACAGGCGGCGGGCGAGGCGCTGCACGGTCACGTGATGCAAAGGCACGCGCAGGCGCGCCGCAATGAGCATGACACGCTCCATCACCGTCTCGTCGTCGAGCTGCACCGGGTTGGTGGTCACGGTGAAGAACGAGCCGGGATGCTCCTGCATGAGCGCCTCCCGCACGCGATCCTTCAGCATCTGCACACCCTCCAGCGGCAGGGTGCGCGACACGCGGACGCCCACCTCGCCGATGACATGGCCGCCGGCGGGGCGAACGCGGACATGGTCCACGCCGACGACGCCAGGCAGCGCCTCGACCTCGAGAGTGATGCTATCCCCAAGCCCTTTCGGTGCTGTGTCGAGCAGGGTGTTGATGGTGCGCCGGGCCAGTCGAAAGGCGGCGATTGCGATGAAGACCGACACGCCGATGGCGATGATTGGGTCAGCCTGCGGGAAACCGAGCTGGGCTGCGCCGATGGCGATCAGCACGAAGATCGAATTGATGAGGTCCGAGGAGAAGTGCAGCGCGTCCGCGGCCAGCGCCTCGCTGTTGGTCTCCGCAGCAACCTTCCGCAGCGTCCACCAGCGCCAGCCATCCACAAGGATCGAGCCGACCAGCACGGCCACGGCGACCCACGAAAACAGAAACGCGGTCTGGCCGCTGGCAAGCCGGCGGATACCCTCATAGGCAACGGCGCCGGAGAGCAGGAAGAGAAAGGCCGTTTCAATCAGGGCCGACAGGGACTCGAACTTGCCATGCCCATAGTGGTGCTCGTCATCGGCCGGCTTGTGCGCCGCGCGGATCGCGAGCCACGTCATGGTCGTCGCGGCGATATCGAGAAGGCTGTTGGCGGCATCTGAAATCAGCGCCAGCGACCCCGTTGTGAAGCCGGCGAACCCCTTGGCGATGGTGAGCAGCGCCGACACGAAAATGGAGACGAGGGCGACACGTTCCTTGCGCCGCTCGGTGATGCTGATCCGGGCCGTGGTGTCGACCGAGGGGGGAGTTCCAGTCGCCCTATTCATGGCACCTATACCCGAGAGGAGTTTGACAGAAGGCTATCGACGCTGTCCTGTGTGCAGATTCTATGGAGGGATGCCAGATGCGCTATGTGCACACAATGGTCCGCGTTGCGAACCTGGATGACGCGCTCGACTTCTACTGCAAGAAATTTGGCCTGGTGGAGACACGCCGCACCGAGAACGAGAAGGGGCGCTACACACTGGTTTTCCTGGCCGCACCGGGTGACCAGGCGGCCGTCGAGAAAAATCGCGCGCCGGAACTCGAACTTACGTACAACTGGGACCCGGAAGTCTATACCGGCGGGCGCAATTTCGGCCATCTCGCCTATCGTGTCGACGATATCTATGCGTTCTGCGACAAACTCATGAAAGCGGGCGTGACCATCAACCGCCCGCCGCGTGATGGCAACATGGCCTTCGTGCGGTCGCCCGAGGGCATCTCGATCGAAATCCTGCAGGAAGGCCAGGCCCTGCCGCCGCAGGAGCCTTGGGTGTCGATGCCGAATACCGGTCAGTGGTGAGGATTGGCCGGGGCAGGCGTTGGGGATAGGGTCCGCAGGAGGCAACGCGGGCCTGCTCCCTACGCGCCCCGGCGTATATCCGGGACATTGAGTGTGGCACCGCCAGGACGTGCAGACGGCAGTGCGACAGGGCGACCGGCGGGGGGACGCCGGATTCGACGGTTTGATTGCGGGGAGCCATTCATGAAAGGGGTGGGGACGGATGTCCGTCAGGCAATTTGGTGAGATTGAAGGTACGCCGGTGTGGGAGGTCACGATTCGCTCTGCCGCCGGTGCGGAAGCGAAAATCCTCAGCTGGGGGGCTGTGGTTCGCGACATGACGGTGCCGTTGCATACCGGGACCAGGCAACGCGTCGTTCTCGGTCTGAATACGATCGATGACTACCTCGCGCATTCGCCCCATATGGGTGCAATTGCCGGTCGATGTGCCAACCGCATCAGCAACGGCGAGTTCAAGATCGGTGGCACGAAATACGAGCTTGAACGCAATTTCCGCGACAAGCATACGCTCCACAGCGGCCGGAGTATCGGCAAGTCGCTATGGCAACTGGCGCACCGCGATCGCTCGAGCGTGACCCTGACCCATGTCTCCCCTAACGGCGAAAGCGGCTTTCCCGGCACGGTGACGACCACCTGCACCTACCGTCTGGTGGAACCCGCCACCCTCCGGGTGGAACTGACCGCGACGACCGACGCCCCCACGCCTGTCAATCTCGCCCATCATTCCTATTTCAATCTCGACGGGGCCACCTCGGTTCTCGACCATCGTCTCATGGTGTCCGCGGATTTCTATACGCCGACGGATGCCGAGCTCATCCCCACCGGCGAGGTGCGTTCGGTCGGCGGCACGCCCTACGACTTTCGATCCAATCGCTCCGTCCGATTCCCCGATGCCGCGACGGGCGCGCCCTATGCCTACGACGTGAATTTCGTGCTGCGGCGGGACCGCATCGAGCCCGCAGGCTGGCTTGGCCTCTGGCTTGCGCATGCCGCCAAGTTCTCTTCACCCCAGACCAAGCTCGCCCTCGACGTCTGGACGACCGAGCCGGGCGTGCAGGTTTATGACGGCCGCAAACTGGACATGCCGGTCGCCGGTCTCGATGGCGTCGTCTACAAAGCGAGCGCGGGCTTGTGCCTGGAGCCCCAGCATTTCCCCGACAGCCCCAATCGCCCCCATTTCCCCTCCGTGATCTTGCACCCCGACGACGTCTATCGTCAGATCAGCGAATACCGTTTCCAGTCGGGCTGATCTGCGAGGGGGAACCGCCGGAGCCATGTCGACGATCGACGATGAGCGCTTTCTGCAATATGCCGCCGAATTGTCCCGGCGGCAGCTGAGCGAGACCTATGGCGGTCCTTTCGGCGCCGTCGTGGTTCGGGACGGGCGCATCATCGGCGAAGGGGCCAATGCGGTCACGGCCGTGAACGACCCGACGGCCCACGCGGAAATCGTCGCCATACGCGCGGCCTGCGCCGCGGAGGGCAGCTTCTCGCTCGCCGGAGCGACGATCTACGCAAGCTGCGAACCCTGCCCGATGTGCCTCGCCGCATCCTATTGGGCGCGGGTCTCCCGCATCGTTTTCGCGGCGACGCGGGCAGAGGCGGCCGCGGCGGGCTTCGACGACGCCTTCATCTATGACGAGATCCCCAAGCCACGGGAGAAGCGGAGCCTCGCGATGGAGCACCGGCCGAACGCGACCGCGTCGGACACCCTTGCGGCCTGGCTGGCGAAAGCCGATCGCATCGCCTATTAGAGGCGCTGACCCCGGCCGCCTGAGGAGGCGAGGGGTAAGCGTGGAGGACCGCGATGGCGTCGTTGCAAGGCGAAGCACTGGATATTCTCGCTTTTGGCGAGCCTTTGATGGAATTCGCCGAAACCGAGCGGCAGGGCGAGGCCCTCTACCTGCCGGGCTTCGGCGGTGACACGTCCAACGCGGCGATTGCGGCGGCGCGCATGGGTGCGCGCGTGGGCTATTTCACGGCTGTCGGCAGCGATGCTTTCGGCCAGGGGTTTCTCGACCTGTGGGACCGCGAGAACGTCGATCGCTCCAGCGTCAAGGTGATGCCCGGTGCCCGCACGGGCGTCTATGTCATCAGCTATGGGCCGCAAGGGCATCAGTTCAGCTATTACCGCGCGGGGTCGGCGGCAAGCCTCGTGACACCCGCGGATCTGCCGCTCGATGTCATCGCCTCCGCCAAGATCCTCCACGTGTCGGGCATCAGCCAGGCTATTTCGACGACGGCCGCCGACGCCTGCTTCGCGGCGATCCGCCATGCGAAGGCCGCCGGTGCGACGGTGAGCTACGACACCAACCTGCGTCTGAGCCTATGGCCGCTGGATCGGGCCCGCGCCGTCATTCATGGCGCAGTGGCGCTGTCCGATATCGCCCGTCCCGGACTCGACGATGCGCAGCAGCTGACGGGCCTCGATCGCGCCGAGGACATCTGTGACTTCTACCTCGGTCTGGGTTGTCGGATTGTCGCGCTGACGCTCGGCAAGGAGGGCGCCATGGTCGCCATTCCCGGCGAGCGTCAGGTCATCCCCTCGAAGAAGGTCGACGCGGTCGATGCGAGCGGTGCAGGCGACGCCTTCGGCGGCGCCTTTCTCGCGGAATGGCTGCGGTCTCGCAATCCTTTCGCCGCGGCGGAATTCGCGAATGCCGCAGCCGCCCTGTCGACGCGCGGCAAGGGCGCCGTCGCGCCACTTCCCCGTCGCGCCGATGTCGAGGCCTTCCTTCGAGCATAATCCGACCGGAGTGAAACGAGGATCGATAAGATTAAGCTTGAAATAAAAGAGGTTAGAGCGAGGAAAAAATAAGCCTTTATCGGGTCATATGTGAAGGCCTGCCGCCAAGGTCGTCGCGCGCTGGTCAAGCGGCGGATTGTGCGGCATCATGTTTGCTACGGGTATCTCCGACTAAACCATTCGTCCCGTTCTGGCACGCCGATCCAGCGGGAGAAGGAGATGCCATGTCGGTCTCGCAGCAAGTCTTCCATCGCGCCGCCGATCGCGCCGACGCTACCGTTGCAGCCACCATTGCTCCGGCGGAGAGGCAAGGGGATCAGGCGCCGCTGGTGCTCGATCTCGATGGGACATTGCTGCGCACGGATCTGCTCTACGAGTCCTTCGTCGCCTATCTCAGGCACAATCCGCTCGGTTTCTGGCGGGTGTTCGGTTGGGTCCTCAAGGGCAAGGCTCATGTGAAGCGCGAGCTGGCCGCGGCCGCGCCGCTCGATCTCGACAGCCTCCCGGTCAACGAGGATGTCGCAGCCTATGCCGTGGAGGCGCGCGCGTCCGGACGCGAGGTCTATCTCGCCACGGCGGCCGATGGCGATCTGGCTCGTCGCATTGCTGCCCGCTTTCCTTTCCTGACAGGCGTCATCGCCAGCGATGGGGTCACCAATCTGAAGGGCGGGCACAAGGCCGAAGCGCTCGCGGCCCAGTTCCCCGATGGCTTTTCCTATGCCGGCGACTGTCGCGCCGATCTCGCGGTCTGGCGCACGAGCCGCGAAATCGTCCTGGTCGGCGCGTCGCCCGCGGTGGAAAAAGCGGCGCGGGCGATCGGCGAGCCGGTAGCCGTCTTCCCGCGACCGCCGTCGGGGCTCAAGGTCTATGCCAAAGCCCTTCGCCTCCATCAGTGGGCGAAGAATCTTCTCATCTTCGTGCCGCTTATCCTGGGTGGAAAAACGCTTGATCCCGCGGCCTGGGGGGCGACGACCGCAGGCTTCCTCGCGCTTGGCCTCCTGGCCTCCGCCACCTATCTGCTCAACGATTTGACAGATCTGCCGGATGACCGGCGGCATTGGTCGAAGCGCGAGCGGCCGCTCGCCAAGGGCAGTCTCCCCATCCGGACGGCGCTCATCCTGGCGCCCCTCGGGCTTGCCGTGAGCTTCGGCATCGGCGCAGCGCTCGGGCCGCCCGCCCTCGTCATGCTCGGCCTTTATCTCGCACTGACCTTGGCCTATTCGCTGCGCCTGAAGCGCGAGCCGATCGTCGACGGCTTCGTGCTCGCCTGCCTGTTCACCCTGCGGCTCGGCTTCGGCATCGTGCTGGCGCAGGTGGTGACCTCGCCGTGGCTCCTCACCTTCTCCATGTTCCTGTTCCTGTCGCTGTCCTTCGCGAAAAGGCACACGGAGGTGGAGCGCATGGTCCAGCACGGGATCAAGAAGACCGCAGGCCGCGGTTACCGGGCGGGCGACGGACCGCTTCTCCTAGCTGTCGGCGCGTCGGCAGGTGTGGGCTCCGTGCTCGTCATGGTGCTGTACCTCATCCAGGAGGCGTTCCCAGCAGGCTACTATACCAAGCCAGCCTTCCTCTGGGCGTTTCCTGCCGTCCTCTTCCTGTGGGTCGGGCGTGTCTGGCTGTTGTGCCAGCGCGGCGAACTGAAGGACGACCCCGTGGCTTTCGCGCTGAAGGACCGCACCAGCATCGCGTTGGGCGGCGTGATGGCGGCCGCCTTTCTCGCCTCCCATATCGGGCAGTTCTGACCGATGCCCGCCCTCGATGCAGGGCCCGCCATCGCGGCGGGCGCAAGTCAGGTCGCTGTCCAGATCACTGCGGACCAGGTCGATGCCGCGCGCGGAGAAGAACTACGAAGGCTCCTGCGCTTCCTGGCCCTTGGCCTGGCCGCTGCCGCCGTCAACTGGCTCGTGCGCTTTCCCTTGTCGTGGTTCATGCCGTTCGGTGCCGCCGTGGCGGTTGCCCAGATCATCGGCATGACGGCGGGCTTCACCCTCTACCGCGCCTATGTCTTCCCCGCCTCCGACCTGCCGCTTAGCCGTCAGGTCATGCGTTTCATCGGTGTCAATTGTGTCAGTGGGATACAGGTTTGGCTGATGACGATGGGGCTTGCGGCCCTCTTGCCGTGGCTTGGCCTTGGCTGGCAGCATGAAGCCATCGCCCACGGCGTCTCGATCGGCGTCGGTGCCATGACGAGCTATGTCGGCCACAAATATCTGACATTCCGGCAGGGGTGACCGCGGATATCATCCGCGCCCCATCCGCTCCTCCACGCGCGGCAGGCGGCGTAATGGGGAGAGCCCGTTGCGCGCAACCGCATGGCCTGCCGAGCCCTGTCCCGCCTGCCCACAAGGAAACGGGCGCTCGCGCGCCCGTCAAGTTTGGTGCTTCGGCAGTGAAGGCTGAATTCAGGCACCGCCGCTCGTCACGGCGAGTACGCCCATCGTCGCCACATTGAGGACGAGTGCATAGGTCACGAGCAGGCGGAAGACCGGCAGGCGCTCGCTTGTCAGGGTGAGCGGCAGAAACAGGAAGAGGAGCGGCAGCCAGTCCAGCGTGTAGCGCTGTACATTGTACTGGGAGTAGCCGTTGGAATGGTAGAACAGCGTCACCCCACCAATGACGAGGGCCGTCAGGGCGGCGATGATCACGTCCCGCCGCCACGGCAGGAAGAAGGCGAAGAGCACGAAGGGGCTCGCCGCCAATAGCGAGGTGCCGTTGGAATCGAGACCGGCGAGCCGCGTCATCAGCGGGCCGGTGAACTCCGCGTGGAACCCCTGCACGAAGAGATAGAACAGGTTGAACAGCACGTAGCGCGGCGAGAACAGGGCCTCGGCGATGCGCTGGCCGAGATAGCTGTGCCCGTCCGGTACGATGTAGCTGTAGCCGGTCTCGAGCGGATTGCCGAAGCGCAGGCCGTTGTAGATGAAATAGGTGATGAGCGCGATGGCGACGGGCACGGCGAACTGGATGAGCTTCCGCCACCAGCTCGCACGATTGAGGCTGAACAGGCCTTCATCCTTGTCGAGGGCCAGCACGAAGAGGAAGGGCACGACGAGGATCGCCATCTGCCGGCAGAGGAAGGCAAGGCCGATGGCGATGCCCGCCGTGACGAGCCGCTTGTGCAGTGTCTCGTGCAGGGACAGCGTCAGCAGGAAAAGCCCGACCACCTGGGCGAAGAACCAGATGCCGTCGGCCCTGAGCGTGATGAAATAGACCGGCGAGCCGAAGCCGAGCGCCAGCATCAGCCACAGGCGGGTATCGCCACGGGCGCCCATCGCCGCGAAGAGACGCCACCACAGCGCCAGGGTCGCCGCGAAGAAGGCGAGCCCGATCACCATGAAGCCGGCGAAGTTCGGGCCGAACAGGGCGACGAAGGGCATGGCGACAAGGGCCGGCACGGGCGGGAAAATGACATAGCCGCGCCCCGCGACCATGGCGCAGTCGCCATCGAAGCAGCGTTCGACATCGAAACGGCCGTTGAGGAAGGCCTCGGCGAGCAGGGCATAGCTGTTGGTCCCGCCGCTCTCCTGCAGAAGGCGCATGAGAAGGCCGGTGATGAACAGCGCGGCCATGGCGAGCGCCGCGACCGTCAAAAGCGTCCATCTGTCGAGCGCGAGGCCAGGCTTGGCGGGCTGGTCAAGGGCGGCTGTCATCGCATGGTCCCGGTTCTTCTGGTGGCGAGGCGTGGCTTTCAGCACGCAGCGTCATGTAACGAAATGGCACGGCGCCATCGACCTGTACAGCGGATCAGCAGGAGCCATGCCATCGATGCGGCTTCCCGCAGGCGATCGCGCGCCATAGACTGCTGGACAGCGCTCGGACCTCACGGAACGAAACTGATCGACGAGCGCGGATGGAGGCGACATGTTCAAGGATCTGGCCGGCAAGCGGGTGTTGATAACCGGCTCGAGCACTGGCATCGGTGCGGCGGCCGCCCGTGGTTTTGCTGAGGCTGGCGCGCGGGTGGTTGTGCATGGGAACTCAAGCAAGGCCGAGGCGAAGGCCGTCGTCGACGGCATCCGCGGGGAGGGCGGGGAAGCGCATCTCGTGCTGGGCGATGTCAGCCGCACCGTCAGTGCGCATAAGGTGGTCGAGGAGGCCGCGGCGGTCCTCGGCGGGCTTGACGTGCTGATCAACAACGCCGGTGCGCTCGTGAAGCGGGCGCGGCTCGCCGATATCGACGATGCGCTCTACGATACCGTCATGGATCTCAATGTCCGCTCGGTCATCGCGGCGACGCAGGCGGCCATTCCGCATCTCAAGGCCGCCGGCGGCGGCGCGATCATCAATACGGCGTCGATCGCAGCGCGGAACGGGGGCGGGCCGGGTGCAGCCCTCTACGCAAGCGCCAAGGCCTTCGTGTCCAACGTGACCCGAAACATGGCCAAGGAATTCGCACCCGATAACATCCGCGCCAATGCGGTGGCGCCGGGCGTCATTCTCACGCCCTTCCACGAGAGGTTCTCGACAGCGGAACAGCTGGAAACGATGCGCCTCACCATTCCCATGGGGCGGCTCGGCCAGCCGCAGGAATGCGTGGGCGCTTATCTCTTCCTCGCGTCGCCCGCGGCGAGCGGCTATATCACCGGCCAGATCATCGAGGTCAACGGCGGCCAGCTCATGCCCTGAGGCTTCGCGCCTCCGCCCGCGGCTCGCGCGGCTGGCGGAGCGCTGCCCGGTCCGGGCTAATGCCCGTCCTTGCCGTGGTCATGCCCGTGATGGGCGTGGCTATGATGGCGGTGCCCGTGCGCAGCGTCATCCTCGTGATGATGGTCATGGCCGTGTTGGCCCGAACTTTGATGACCCTTGCCGTGATCATCATGCTCGTGATGATCACCGGCGTGATCATGATGGTCATGGCCACAGCCGCAGGCGCCGTGGTCGTGATGCGCGTGTTCATGATGCGCATGACCATGATGCTCATGACCATGATGATCATGATGCGCGTGCCCATGATGATGACCATGGTGGTCATGGCCGCAATCGTGGCCTGCGATCGCCCGTTCGGGGCGGAAGGGCCGCTCGACCGATACCAGGCTGCAGCCCTGCCCGCGGATCAGTTCCGCCACCGCATCGTCCTGCGCGACGTAGATCGCGTCGTTCGTCACCTCTACGGCCGTGTGGTTCTGGCCGAGATGCCAGAGCACGCGCATGAGGCGCAGCGGGTTCTCGGCCTTCACCTCGATGAGCTTTTCGTCCGCGGCCTTCACCGCCACGAGCTTGCCGTCTTCGAGCTTGAAGGCGTCGCCGTCATTGAGCTGCGATCCCTCCGGCAGGTGCAGATGGACATTGAGACCGGCCTCCGCCGTGAGGTCAGCCGGCGGGTTGTCTCGAGCGATATGGTCGAGTGTGACCGTATCGACGATACGGTCGGCCTTGACGGCCGCTTTGCGAACGATGCCCGTGGCCTTGGTCATGCCTGTACCTCTTTGAAATCATGTATCAGCGGCTGCGGCCGTCGACGGGCGTGGGGCTCAAGGCCGCGATGTCGACGCCGTCGAGGCAACGTACATTGATGGCACGCATCGGTGTCCCGTCCGGCATCGCGCCCTCGGCGAAGGGTTCGACGCCGCAGTTTCCGCAGAACCGATGGCGGATGCGCATGGTGTTGAACTGATAGTCCTTCAGCGTGTCCTCGCCGGCCGCGAGCGTGAACCGATCCGCCGGCACGAATGTCAGTATGAGGCCGTGCTTGGAGCAGATCGAGCAATTGCAGCTGATGACGTTGGCCAGGTCGGCATTCGCCGAGAATTGCACGGCGCCGCAGTGACAGCGCCCCTCGAAGTGTTGCGTTTCGCTCATCGGTCACTCGCTCGTGGGCCGCATCGCCGTGCGGCAGGCGGCATGACTAGCACGAAGCGGTCTAGACGGACAGCTTCCGGCGCACTTCGGCGTCGACCATCTCGGCGCGTGTGCCCGCCAGCACCACCTGTCCGCGTTCCATCACCGCGAAGCTGTCGCAGAGATCGCGCGCGAATTCGAAATACTGCTCGACGAGCAGAATCGCCATGTCGCCCTTGTTGCGCAGATAATCGATGGCGCGGCCGATATCCTTGATGACGGAAGGCTGGATGCCTTCGGTCGGCTCGTCGAGAACGAGAAGACGCGGGCGCGTCACAAGGGCACGCCCGATGGCGAGCTGCTGCTGCTGCCCGCCCGAGAGGTCGCCGCCACGCCGGTGCAGCATGTCCTTGAGCACGGGAAACAGGTTGAAGATGTCCTCCGGGATCGACTGGTCGCGTCGCTTCAGCGGCGCGAAACCGGTTTCGAGGTTTTCCCTGACGCTGAGGAGCGGGAAGATTTCCCGCCCCTGCGGAACGAAGGCAATGCCGCGGCGCGCGCGTTCATAGGGCGGGAGGCGCTTGAGATCCTGCCCGTCGAGGCTGATCGCGCCGTGGGAAATCGGCTGCTGGCCGACGATGGCCCGCAGCAGCGAGGTCTTGCCGACGCCGTTGCGCCCGAGCACGCAGGTGACCTTGCCGGTCTCGGCGGCGAGCGACACGCCGCGCAGCGCCTGCGCCGCACCGTAGTGGAGGTCGATGGCGTCAACGGTGAGCATGGCCAGGGCTTTCGCCCCTCCCCCTTGCGGGGAGGGGTAAGGGGTGGGGGTGAACGAAGGGAGACGATGGACGGACTCGGCGACGAACGAGGGGAGGTTTATCTTTATCCGACCGTTGCCCAACGGCTCCCACCCCCGACCCCTCCCCGCAAGGGGGAGGGGCAAGGCCGTAGCGCTCCCCATCAATGCTCAATGCCATCTCACCGCCCCAGATAGACTTCGATGACGCGCTCGTTGGCGGAAACCGTGTCGATGGAGCCCTCCGCCAGCACCGAGCCCTCGTGCAGCACCGTGACCTTGCAGTCGAGGTCGCGGACGAAGGCCATGTCGTGCTCCACGACGATGACCGTATGATCCTGCGCGATCTCACGCAGCAAACGCGCAGTCTCCTCCGTTTCGGCATCCGTCATGCCGGCCACCGGCTCGTCGACGAGGAGGAGCTTCGGGTCCTGGGCGAGCAGCATGGCGATCTCGAGCCATTGCTTCTGGCCGTGGCTGAGGTCGGCGGCCGGTCGTTCGCGATGCTCGATCAGCCGGACTTTTTCCAGGACCTTGTCGATGTTCTCATCCGCGATGTGGTTGCGGGCGCCGAACAAGGCGGACCAGGGGCCGCGCTCGCCCTTCAGGGCGAGCCGTATATTGTCGGCAACGGTGTGGCTCTCGAAGACGGTCGGCTTCTGGAATTTCCGGCCGATGCCGAGTTCGGCGATCGCCGCCTCGTCGAGCTTGGTGAGATCGACGGTGCCGCCGAACATGACGTCCCCCTCGTCGGGCCGTGTCTTGCCGGTGATCACGTCCATCATCGTGGTTTTTCCGGCGCCGTTCGGCCCGATGATGGCGCGCATCTCGTTGGGGGCGAGCGCAAGCGACAGGTTGTTCAAGGCCCGGAACCCGTCGAAAGTGACATTGACGCCGTCGAGATAGAGCAGCGCGCTGGTCAGCGTGGTGTTGAGCATCGTGCTTACTCCGCTGCCGGCTGGGGCACGGGCGTGCCGGCCACGCCATCATCGGCGCGGCGGCGGCGGGTGAATGTCTGGAAGAGGCCCAGAATGCCTTTGGGCATATAGAGGGTCACCACCACGAACAGGGCGCCGAGCGCGAAGAGCCAGATCTCCGGCAGGGCGCCGGTGAGCCATGTCTTGGCGAAATTCACGACCACCGCGCCGAGCGCCGCCCCGACGAGCGTGCCCCGACCACCGACGGCGACCCAGATGACCGCCTCGATCGAATTGGCCGGCGCGAATTCCTGCGGGTTGATGATGCCGACCTGCGGCACATAGAGCGCGCCTGCAATGCCGGCCATCATCGCCGAGACGGTGAAGGCGAGGAGCTTGTAGTGCTCGACACGATAGCCGAGGAAGCGCGCCCGCGATTCCGCATCGCGGATGGCGATCAGCACCTTGCCATAGGTGGAGGTCACCATGACGCGCGCGACGAGATAGCCGAGCGCCAGCGCCAGCGCGCTGACGGAAAAGAGCGTGACGCGCATGCCCTGCGCCTGGATGTTGAAGCCGAGCAGGTCCTTGAAATCGGTGAGGCCGTTGTTGCCGCCGAATCCCATGTCGTTGCGGAAGAAGGCGAGCAGCAGGGCAAAGGTCATCGCCTGGGTGATGATCGACAGGTAGACGCCCGTGACCCGCGAGCGGAAGGCGAGCCAGCCGAAGACGAAGGCGAGAAGCCCCGGAACCAGCACCACCATCAGCATCGCGAAGGGGAAGGAGGAGAAGCCGTACCAGTACCACGGCAGCTCCTGCCAGTTCAGGAACACCATGAAATCCGGCAGCACCGGGTTGCCGTAGACGCCGCGGGTGCCGATCTGCCGCATGAGATACATGCCCATGGCATAGCCACCCAGCGCGAAGAAAGCGCCGTGCCCGAGCGAGAGGATGCCGCAGTAGCCCCAGACGAGATCGAGGGCGACGGCGAGCAGGGCATAGCAGAGATATTTGCCCATCAGCGACACGGCATAGGTTGGCACATGCAGGGCGGATGTCGGCGGCAGCATGAGGTTCGAGGCCGCCACGAGGACGGTCACGGCCACGAGAATGCCGAGGAAAATCCGCCCTTTGCCGTCGATCAGCGTGAGTATGAAAGGCTGGCGGGTCATCATCAGGCTTCCACCGACCGGCCCTTGAGGGCGAAGAGCCCGCGCGGCCGTTTCTGGATGAACAGGATCAGGAAGACGAGAAGCAGGATCTTGCCGAGCACGGCACCCGCGTAGGGCTCGAGGAACTTGTTGGCGACCCCGAGCGTGAGCGCCGAGACGAAGGTTCCCCAGAGATTGCCGACGCCGCCGAAGACCACGACCATGAAGGAATCGATGATGTAGCTCTGGCCGAGATTGGGCGAGACATTGTCGATCTGCGACAGCGCCACCCCGGCGATGCCGGCGATGCCGGAACCGAGCGCGAAGGCCAGCATGTCGACTCGCGGCGTGCGAATGCCCATCGCGGAGGCCATGCGCCGGTTCTGGGTGACGGCGCGCATCCTGAGGCCGAAGGGCGTGAGCTTCAGCACGGCGATGAGGCCGAGGAAGACAAAGAGGCTGAAGATAACGATCCACAGCCGGCCGTAGGTGATCGTCACGCCCATGACGTCGAAGGCGCCCGACATATAGGATGGCGCGCCCACTTCACGGTTCGTCGGTCCGAAGATCGAACGCACCGCCTGCTGCAGGATAAGGCTGATGCCCCAGGTCGCGAGCAGCGTTTCCAGCGGCCGGCCGTAGAGATGGCGGATCACCAGGCGCTCGATGAGCGCGCCGACGCCGCCCGCGACGAGGAAGGCGAGCGGCAGGGCGACGGGCAGCGACCAGTCGAACAGACCGGGGAAACGGGTGCGGCAGATCTCCTGCACCACGAAGGTGGTGTAGGCGCCGATCATCACCATCTCGCCATGCGCCATGTTGATGATGCCCATCACGCCGAAGGTGATGGCAAGGCCGATGGCGGCCAGCAGCAGCACGGAGCCCAGCGACAGGCCATACCAGATATTCTGGACGGTCGCGGCGATGGCAAGCCGGCGATCGATCGCCTCGATGGCGGTTTCGGCCGCGAGTTTGAGCACCGGCGAACCGCGCCCCGCGACCTGGATGAGCATGGAGCGGGCATCCTGGTCGCCGCGGGCCGCCACGATATCGACGGCCGCGATCCGGTCGGAATCCGCGATGCCGTCGGCGGTGAGGAAAATGGCCGCCTGGGCCTGGCGCAGCGCCTGTTTCACGCCGTCGTCGCGCTCGGCCGCGATCGCCTTGGCGAGTGCCGGTAACGTCGCCGCATCGCGTGAGCGGAAGACGGCCTCGGCCGCCTGGCGCCGCTTGGCGGCTTCCGGCGACATGAGGGTCAGCGTGCCGACGGCCGCTTCCACGGCGCGGCGCACCCGGTTGTTGAGGCGCACCGGCTTGAGGCCGGTTGGTGCTGGTGTGACGACCGCGCCGGTGGCGGCGTCGTGAAAGGCCCCGCTCGCGTCCTTGTAGAACAGAGCCTTGTCGGAGGGGCGGTAGAGCAGGCGGTTGTCACCGAGCGCGTTGAGCACGGCTTCCGCGGTCGGCGCGCCGCTTTCCGCAATGGCCCCGATGCCTTTCTCGATATCTGCGTAGTTGTCCGTGGCGAGTGTGGCGAAGGTCGCCTTCGCGTCCTGCGCCAGTGCCGGCTGGACGACGGCGGCAACGAGGATGCCAAGAAGCGATAGAAGCCTGATCATTGAAGACATGGGGAGCCCGCCCGCTTGGCCTTTCCCGGATGGCGGAGCCATCCCATCGGGAACTTGGGTCCCTCTCCACGCGGGAGAGTGGCAGCGTGATGAGGAACAATAGTCTCTGGTGAAGGGAGATTTCCCCCTCACCGGCGCTTCACGACGCGCCTTTTCGTCGGCGAGAGGTGAGCGGTTTCACTGTGGGCGCTCCCCCGCATGTCGGGGGAGCGCGTTTCGGTTACTTCGCCGCCGCTTGCGCGCCCTGGCCGCCGCATTTGCCGGTCTTGACGTTGAAATTGCCGCAGGACAGGGGGGCTCTCCAGTCGGAGATCAGGTCCTTCGAGCCTTCCAGGTAGTCGGACCACTCGTCGCCGACGACGAGGCCGGGCGTCTGCGAGACGATGTTGAACTGGCCGTTATCCTGGATCTCGCCGATCAGGACGGGCTTGGTGATGTGGTGGTTCGGCATCATCGCCGAAGAGCCGCCGGACAGGTTCGGCACCGAGACGCCGATGAGCGCATCGATCACCTTGTCCGGATCCGTGGTTCCCGCCTTCTCGACGGCCTTAACCCACATGTTGAAGCCGATATAGTGCGCTTCCATCGGATCGTTGGAAACGCGTTTGTCGTTCTTGGTGAAGGCCTTCCAGGCCTTGATGAACGCGGCGTTCTCCGGCACGTCGACGGACTGGAAGTAGTTCCAGGCGGCGAGATGGCCGACCAGCGGCTTGGTGTCGATGCCGGCCAGTTCTTCCTCGCCGACGGAGAAGGCAACGACCGGAATATCGGTCGCCTTGATGCCCTGGTTGGCGAGTTCCTTGTAGAACGGCACGTTGGCATCACCGTTGATGGTCGAGACCACGGCGGTCTTCTTGCCCGCCGAGCCGAATTTCTTGATGTCGGCCACGATCGTCTGCCAGTCGGAATGTCCGAACGGCGTGTAGTTGATCATGATGTCCTCGGCCTTGACGCCCTTCTGCTGAAGGTAAGCCTCGAGGATCTTGTTGGTCGTGCGCGGATAGACATAGTCGGTGCCGGCCAGCACCCACCGTTGTACGCCTTCGTTCTCCATCAGATAGTCGACGGCGGGGATGGCCTGCTGGTTCGGCGCAGCGCCGGTATAGAAGATGTTGCGCGAGGATTCCTCGCCTTCATATTGCACGGGATAGAAGAGAATACCGTTCAACTCCTCGAAGACCGGCAGAACCGATTTGCGCGACACGGACGTCCAGGCGCCGAAGACGGCTGCGACCTTGTCCTTTGTGAGAAGTTCGCGGGCCTTCTCCGCAAACAGCGGCCAGTTGGACGCGGGGTCGACGACAACCGCTTCCAGTTTCTTGCCGAGAACGCCGCCCTTCTTGTTCTGTTCTTCGATGAGCATCAGCATGACGTCTTTCAACGTTGTTTCGCTGATCGCCATCGTGCCGGACAGGGAGTGAAGGACACCGACCTTGATGGTGTCGTCGGCGGCGTGAGGAGCTCCCCCCGAAATCGCCAGGCCTGCTGCAAGAGCAAGGGCGGCGCATGCACGTCTCAAGCCATTCTTCATGTTTGACGTCTCCCACCTCGGGATTGTTTGGCGGGAGAAAACTCGCAAGGCTTATGCCAGCGGTTCGAGAGGGCGCTCCCATCGGGCAGCAGCGGCTGTTTCCACCGAGAAAGTGCTGTCCGCCGCCATGGTGCGCGGAAACCCCGGAATAGATCGGTGATTTGATATGATTAATTCGTAGGCAGCGTTCGCTTAAGTGGGGAGAATTGCCCGAAAATCATGCATCCTGGATGCGGAGTAGGCGTAAATTGAGGATCAGCAGGAGCGTTGCCTCATGCTTCGGCGGGTTTTGCGCAGAATGCGGCGGTGTCCACACCGGTTTGTGAAGAGGGGGGAGCTTGCAGCCGACGTGTTGGATGTCCAGCCTCGCAAGGTGGAGTGCCGGGTTGATTATGTATTTATAAGTTTTAGAATATGTATTCGTCGAATAACTCTGTATATTGCGCCGGCGATTGATGTTTCCAGTTCCCTAGAGTAGATTTAGAATAAATCTAAAGTGCATTGTATTGGCTATTATTGCGAATGGCGCGTTGCTTTCGCGCCTGAAATGTGACCATTTCCGGGTCTGTATGCGGGCACGTTGCGGGCGTGGTGGCTTTATCGCGAGCCGTCGCGGCTGGTTGGCGTCAAAGCAGAAGCAACCCGCCGTCTTCGCCCGGTTTGGGGACGGCGTCTTGGTTCAACGGCGAATTGGAACGGGTCAGGAGGGATTCATGTCCATCAATCGGATCGTACGGATTGCTTGCCTTGCAGGCATCGCAGGCTTTTCGGCAGGGGTTTCGCCTGCCGCGCTGGCCGCCGAGGAAGTGACCCTCTATACGACCCGTGAGCCGGGCCTCATCAAGCCGTTGCTGGATGCCTTCACCGAGAAGAGCGGCGTCCAGGTGAAGACGCTGTTCGTCAAGGACGGCTTGGCCGAGCGCGTGGCGACCGAGGGCGCGAATTCACCCGCGGATGTCCTGATGACGGTGGATTTCGGCAATCTCATCGATCTGGTCGACAAGGGCGTCGTGCAGCCGGTGAAGTCGGACGCGCTGAATGCGGCCATCCCCGCCAACCTGCGCGATGCCGACGGCCGCTGGTTCGCGCTGTCCACCCGCGCGCGCGTGCTCTACGCCTCCAAGGATCGCACCGATCTCAAGTCCTTCACCTATGAGGATCTGGCCGATCCTAAATGGAAGGGCAAGGTCTGTATCCGCGCCGGCCAGCATCCCTACAACACGGCCCTGATCGCCAACATGATCGCCAAGGACGGCGCGGCGAAGACGGAAGAATGGCTGAAAGGCGTGAAGGCGAACCTCGCCCGCAAGGCCGGCGGCGGCGACCGCGATGTCGCCCGCGACATCCTCGGCGGCATCTGTGATGTCGGCCTCGCCAATTCCTACTATGTCGGCCTGATGCGTTCGGGCGCCGGTGGTCCTGACCAGGTCAAGTGGGGCGAAGCCATCAACGTCATCCTGCCGACCTTCGAGAAGGGCGGGACGCATGTGAATGTTTCCGGCGCGGCCGTCGCCAAGAACGCCCCCCATGCCGCCAATGCCGTGAAGCTGCTCGAGTTCCTCGTGTCGGATGAGGCCCAGGAGCTCTATGCCAAGGCGAATTTCGAATATCCGGTGAAGGCCGGCGTGAAGGCTGATCCCATCATTGCCAGCTTCGGCGAGCTCAAGATCGATCCGGCCGAACTCACCGCCATCGGCAAGAACCGCAAGGCGGCGAGCGAACTCGCCGACAAGGTCGGCTTCGACAACTAGTGGCGACAGGTCATCCTCCTGCGACAGGGAGGGACACCGTGCCCTATCCGAGCCGCGGCCCTACGGAGGGCTGCGGCTTCGAGCCTTTCAGAGCCACCTGAATGTCCATCGGGTCGTCCACGCCCACCGATAGGTCTGGCGCCATGTCCAGCCGACCCCCCCCGCGGCAGATGCCGCGCGGCGCGCCGGAGCGTGGCTGGCGCTTGGCCGGGATGGCTGTGGCCCTCATCGTGCTCGCGCCGATCCTTGCGATCGTCGCGGTGGCGAGCGGTGCGGCGGAGGGCGTCTGGCCGCATCTCGTCGCCTATGTGCTGCCTGAGGCGATCCGCCAGACGGCCATCCTGGTCGCGGGCGTCGGCATACTCGTCGTGACGATGGGGACGGGCCTCGCGTGGCTCGTCGTCGCCTATGACTTTCCCGGCCGCCGTCTGCTGGAATGGGCGTTGCTGCTGCCGCTGGCGATGCCGACCTATATCGTTGCCTATGCCTATCTCGACATCCTGCATCCCGTCGGCCCCGTGCAGAGCCTGCTGCGCGCCGCGCTCGGCATCACCAGCCCGCGCGATCTCGGCTTTCCCGACGTCCGCTCGATGGGCGGCTGCATTCTTCTGCTGAGCTTCGTCCTCTATCCTTATGTCTATGCCTCAGTGCGGGCGACCTTCCTCGTCCAGGCCGGGGGCGTGGTCGAGGCCTCCCACTCGCTGGGCGCGGGACGTTTCCGGACCTTCCTGTCGATTGCCGTCCCGCTCGCCCGTCCGGCGATCGTGGCTGGGACGACGCTTGCCCTGCTCGAGACGCTTAACGACATCGGCGCGTCGGAATTCCTCGGCGTCAGGACCTTGACGGTGTCGATCTATACCACCTGGATTAACCGCGGGAGCCTGGCCGGCGCGGCACAGATCGCCCTCTTCATGCTCGCCGTCGTCATGACCCTCGTCGTCGTCGAGCGGATCGCCCGTCGCCATGCGGATTATGCAGATGCCGAGCCCGGGCGCCTGAAGCCGAAGCGGCTTCAAGGCTGGGCGGCGGTGACCGCGACGGCGATGGCGGCGCTCCCGGTCCTCGTCGGCTTCCTCATTCCGGTGCTGCACCTCTGCAACGAGGCCTACAGGCGGCTTCGTTTCGCCGGTTTCTCGCACAATCTGGTCGATGCCATCCGCAACACCGCGTCGCTTGCCGTCGTCGCCACCGTGGTGACGCTCGTGCTCGCCACCGCGATCATCGTGGCGCTCCGGCTGGCGGCCCAGCGCGGCCCGCGGGAGGTGCGCCGGGTGGGAATGCTGGCGCGTCTCGCGAGCCTCGGCTATGCGGTGCCCGGCACCGTGCTCGCCATTGGCCTCATGGTGCCGCTCGCCACCATCGACAATGCGATCGACGCTGCCTTGCGCGCCAGCCTCGGCCTGTCGACGGGGCTGATCTTCTCCGGGACGGTCTTCGCGCTCATTTATGCCTATGCCATGCGCTTTCTGGCGCTCGCCATCGGCGGGATGGAGGCAGGGCTCGCCAAGATGCCGCTGACCCTTGACGATGCGGCCCGCACGCTCGGTGCCTATTCCGGTGGCCTCATCAGGCGCATCCATCTGCCGCTGCTATGGCCGGCGATGGCCTCTGCGGCCATCCTGATCTTCGTCGATTGCATGAAGGAACTGCCGGCCACCCTGTTGTTGCGGCCGCTTGACTTCGAGACGCTCGCCACCCAGCTCTATGCGGAGGCTTCACGCGGCACCTATGAGGACGGGGCGGTCGCTGCCCTGCTCATTGTGCTGGTCGGCTTCTTGCCGGTGGTCGGGCTGGCGCGGCTCAGCCGGCATGGATTTGTGCGGCCGCGCCGCTCATCGTCCCGCCGCGGTTCAGGGACCGACAGCGAGATTGATGGGGACTTGACGGCCGGCCCCCAACCCGGCTTTTGACTTCCTGGCTGTTTTGAGTAGCTTGCAGCCAGCAGCAGCGGGAGAGACTCGACTTCACGGTCGAGCGCCGAAGGAGCAACCGCCCCGGAATCTCTCAGGCAAAAGGACCGCTGCCGCTTGACGACATCTGGAAAGAGACGCAGGGCCTTGTGGGGCTTGCGCGTCCGCCGACGGGATAACGCTCTCAGGCAAAGAAACAGATGGGGCGCCACGGAGGCCGCGAGGCCGAAGGAGGTCAGCCATGATTCCCGACGGCTTTCTTCGCTGTCGGCTCATGGTGCTTCCTGAGGAGCGAAGGCTGTCCGGGGTTCACCCATTTTGAGCCGCCCGACCTGCGCCCGAGGTGTCATTGATGACCGATCCCGAAATTCTCCTCAGCCGGACGGAGTCCGGCTTTGCCCGCCGCCATATCGGCCCGTCCGCGGCGGATATCGCCTCGATGTTGCAGACCGTCGGCGGCGGCAGCCTTGACGGCCTGATCGGCGAGACCGTGCCGCGCTCCATCCGCCAGGACAAGCCGCTCGATTTCGGGCGCGGACTGACGGAGCGCGAGGCTCTGGCCGAACTCGGTCGTGTGGCCGCCCAGAACGAGGTCTTCACCTCGCTGATCGGACAGGGCTACTACGACACGGTGCTGCCGGCCGTCATCCAGCGCAACATCCTCGAAAATCCCGCCTGGTACACGGCCTACACGCCCTACCAGCCGGAAATCAGCCAGGGGCGGCTCGAGGCGCTGGTCAATTTCCAGACCATGATCGCCGACCTCACGGGCCTCGACGTGGCCAATGCCTCGCTGCTCGACGAGGCGACGGCTGCCGCCGAAGCCATGACCATGGCCAAGCGCGTCGCGAAATCGAAGGCCAATGCCTTCTTCGTCGATGCCGGCTGCCATCCGCAGACCATCGCGGTCATCCGCACCCGCGCCGCGCCGCTCGGCTTCGAGGTCATCGTCGGCGATCCCGAGAAGGATCTCCATCCGGCCGCCGTCTTCGGCGCCATTTTCCAGTACCCCGGCACCGATGGTCACGTGCGCGATTTCAGGGCGTCGATCGCGGCGGTGAAGGGCGCGGGCGGGCTGGCCGTCGTCGCGGCCGATCTGCTCGCCTTGACCGTTCTTGCGTCTCCGGGCGACCTCGGCGCTGACCTCGCCGTCGGCACGAGCCAGCGCTTCGGCGTGCCGATGGGCTTCGGTGGCCCGCATGCGGCCTATATGGCCACCCGCGACGCCTACAAGCGCTCGCTTCCCGGCCGCCTCGTCGGGGTGTCCGTGGACGCGCGTGGCGCACCCGCCTATCGCCTCGCGCTGCAGACCCGCGAGCAGCACATCCGCCGCGAGAAGGCGACGTCCAACATCTGCACGGCCCAGGTGCTGCTCGCCGTCATCGCCTCGATGTACGCGGTCTATCATGGCCCGGAGGGGCTGAAGGCGATCGCCGAAAGCGTGCATGCCAAGACGGCACGGCTGGCGGCGGGTCTTTCGCAGATCGGCCATGCGGTCGAGCAAGGGGCTTTCTTTGACACGGTCACCGTCAGGGCGGGCAGCCGCCGCGACGAGATCATCGCCCGCGCCCGCGACGCCCGAATCAATCTGCGTGTCTACCCCGGTGATGCCGGGTTGATCGGCATCAGCCTTGATGAGACCTCGACCGAGGCGACCGTCGAGGCCGTATGGGCGGCCTTCGGCGGCTCCATGCGCTACGGCAGCGTGCTCGCCGAGGCCAAGCTGCCGCGGGCGCTCTTGCGCCAGTCGCCCTATCTGACGCATCCGGTCTTCCACCGCTAT
Organism: Chelatococcus asaccharovorans; assembly: GCF_003201475.1. Taxonomy (GTDB): domain Bacteria; phylum Pseudomonadota; class Alphaproteobacteria; order Rhizobiales; family Beijerinckiaceae; genus Chelatococcus; species Chelatococcus asaccharovorans. Next base: position 33,053 of record NZ_QJJK01000017.1, read on the forward strand.
CGTTCCGAGACGGAGCTTCTGCGCTATATGCGCAAGCTCTCCGACAGGGACCTCGCGCTCGACCGCGCCATGATCCCGCTCGGCTCCTGCACCATGAAGCTGAACGCCACGGCCGAGATGATCCCGATCACCTGGCCGGCCTTTTCCTCGCTCCATCCCTTCGTGCCGGCCGAGCAGGCGAAGGGCTATGCCGCGATGATCGCCGACCTCGAGGCCAAGCTCGTCGAGGTGACGGGCTATGACGCGGTGTCCCTGCAGCCGAATTCCGGCGCCCAGGGCGAATATGCCGGCCTCCTCGCCATCCGCGCCTATCACCTCAGCCGCGGCGAGGGTCATCGTCGGGTCTGCCTTATTCCGTCGTCGGCGCATGGCACCAATCCGGCCTCCGCGCAGATGGTCGGCATGGAGGTGGTGGTTGTCGCCTGTGATGCCGCCGGCAACGTCGATCTCGGCGATCTCACCGCCAAGGCCGAGGCGCATCGCGACGACCTCGCGGCGATCATGATCACCTATCCCTCGACCCACGGCGTGTTCGAGGAGCATATCCGCGACATCTGCGACGTGGTCCATGCCAACGGCGGCCAGGTCTATCTCGACGGCGCCAATCTCAACGCGCAGGTCGGCCTCTCGCAGCCCGGCAAATACGGCGCCGACGTCAGCCACCTCAACCTGCACAAGACCTTCTGCATCCCGCATGGCGGTGGCGGTCCGGGCGTCGGTCCCATCGGCGTGAAGGCGCATCTCGCCCCGTTCCTGCCGGGACACCCCGAGCGCCCCGACCTCGGCGGGGTCGTCGGCCCGGTCTCGGCCGCGCCCTTCGGCTCGGCGTCGATCCTGCCGATCTCCTGGGCCTATATGCTGATGATGGGCGGCGAGGGGCTCGAACTCGCGACCTCGGTCGCGATCCTCAACGCCAATTACATCGCCGCGCGCCTTAATGAGCACTATCCCGTGCTCTATTCCGGCACCAATGGACGCGTCGCGCATGAGTGCATCCTGGATCTGCGCCCGCTCAAGGAGACATCGGGCGTTACCGTCGACGATGTCGCCAAGCGCCTGATCGACTTCGGCTTCCACGCGCCGACCATGAGCTTCCCCGTGCCGGGCACGCTGATGATCGAGCCGACGGAATCGGAATCAAAGCACGAGCTCGACCGCTTCATCGAGGCGATGATCGCCATCCGCGGCGAGATCCGCGCGGTGGAGGAGGGGCGCTGGCCGGTCGCGGAGAGCCCGCTGCGCCATGCGCCGCATACGGTGCATGACCTCGCCGACGACAACTGGAACCGTCCCTACAGCCGGGCCGAAGGCGCTTTCCCGCAAGGCGCGCAGCGCCAGGACAAGTATTGGTCGCCGGTCAACCGCGTCGACAACGCCTATGGCGACCGCAACCTCGTCTGCTCCTGCCCGCCTATTGAGGACTACCTGCAGGCGGCGGAGTAGGGGCGCGATTGGCCATTCCGGGACGCGCGACAAGCGCGGACCCGGAAGCCATGAATATCGTCGGTCATCGAAAAGTGAGCGGTGGTTGTGGATTCCCTTCCCGGCGCTACGCGCCGCCGGGAATGACACCCAGCCACGACCTGCCGGCGTGTCATCCCCGGCGACCGGCGAAGCCGGTCGGGAAGGGGATCCAGAAACTGCATTTCACCCCGCAGCGAGGTTGGGATGCCTTCACCCCATCGTCGGGATGGAGAACTCCGCACCTTCCTTGACGCCGGAAGGCCAGCGCGAGGTGACGGTTTTCGTCTTCGTGTAGAAGCGGATCGAATCCGGGCCGTGCTGGTTGAGATCGCCGAAGCCAGAGCGCTTCCAGCCACCGAAGGTGTAATAGGCGATCGGCACGGGGATCGGCACGTTGATGCCGACCATGCCGACTTCGACCCTGGCGGCAAAGTCGCGTGCGGCGTCGCCGTCGCGGGTGAAGATGGCGACACCGTTGCCGTATTCATGCTCGGTGGGCAGCCGCAGCGCCTCGGCATAGTCCTTGGCCCGCACCACCGAGAGCACCGGCCCGAAGATCTCTTCCTTGTAGATCCGCATGTCGGGCGTCACGTCGTCGAACAGGCAGCCGCCGAGATAGAAGCCGTTCTCGTAGCCTTGCATGGTGAAGCCGCGCCCGTCGACGGCGAGCTTGGCGCCTTCCCTCACGCCGAGGTCGATGTAGTCCTTCACCTTCTCGAGATGCGCCTTGCTGACGAGCGGCCCGTAGTCGGCGGTGAGGTCCGTGGACGGGCCGATCTTGAGGCCTTCGACGCGCGGAATGAGCTTGTCCATCAGCCGGTCGGCGGTCGCCTTGCCGACGGGCACGGCGACCGAGACGGCCATGCAGCGCTCACCCGCCGAGCCGTAGCCCGCGCCGATGAGCGCATCGACGGCCTGGTCCATGTCGGCGTCGGGCATGATGATCATGTGGTTCTTGGCGCCGCCGAAGCACTGCACGCGCTTGCCGGTGGAGGCGGCGCGGCCGTAGATATATTCGGCGATGGGCGAGGAACCGACGAAGCCGACGGCCTTGATGTCGGGATCATCGAGGATCGCGTCGACCGCCTCCTTGTCGCCGTTGACGACATTGAGGATCCCGGCCGGCAGTCCCGCCTCCAGGAAAAGCTCGGCGATGCGCATCGGCACAGAGGGATCGCGCTCGGACGGCTTCAGGATGAAGGCATTGCCGCAGGCGATCGCCGGGGCGCATTTCCACAAGGGGATCATCGCCGGGAAGTTGAACGGCGTGATGCCGGCGACCACCCCGAGCGGCTGGCGCATGGAATAGACGTCGATCGACGGGCCGGCGCCCTCGGTATATTCGCCCTTCATGAGATGCGGGATGCCGCAGGCGAATTCCACCACCTCGAGACCACGCTGGATGTCGCCCTTGGCGTCGGGAATGGTCTTGCCATGCTCGCGCGCCAGGAGTTCGGCCAGGCTGTCGTATTCCTTGTTCAAGAGGTCGAGGAACTTCATCATCACGCGGGCGCGGCGCTGCGGATTGGTGGCGCCCCAGGCCGGCTGGGCGGCCTTGGCATTCTCGACGGCCGCGCGCAGTTCCGCCTTCGAGGCGAGCGTCACTTTGGCCTGCACTTCGCCTGTCATGGGCTCATAGACGTCCGAGAAGCGCCCCGACGTGCCGGCGACCGTCTTGCCGCCGATGAAATGTCCGATGGTGTTCATGGGTTTCTCCTCCCGATCACTGGTTCGGATGTGTCCCGCAGAATGGCGATAGCCCGCGCCAGACTGCCATCAATCCTGGGTAGGAGCGTGCTCGCTCAAGTCATGCACAGCAATGGCGAATATTTCGCATTCAAATTGCAGAATTTGGCGTAAGGTGACGTCGTCCTCGCCTTGTCCACCGGCGTGGCGTCTTGGCCTCACGCCTGTCATTCCGGGGCGCCGCGTAGCGGCGGGCCCGGAATCCATGAACACCGTCAGTTCCTTATGTGGCGCCGTCGTGGTCATGGATTCCCTTCCCGGGCTTCGTCCGTGAAGGCCGCGCGTCACCTCTCCCCGGTGGGGAGAGGTCGGCTCGCCAAGTCGGGTGTTGCCGACTTGGCGCTATCTCGATCGGCAACACGGCAACAGCCGTGTTGCCATGCGCCGGGTGAGGGGGACAGGTGTGACACCATCAGGAGGAACGTGATTGGACTGGGACCATGCCCGCGTATTTCTCGCCGTCGCGCGTTCCGGCCAGATGCTCGGCGCCGCCCGCCGCCTGGGGCTCGACCACGCGACGGTCAGCCGGCGGCTCGCGGCGCTTGAGGCATCGCTGAAGACGAAGCTGGTGGAGCGCAGCACGCTTGGCTGTGTCCTGACCCCGGCCGGCGAGCATTTTCTAAGCGTTGCCGAGCGGGTCGAGCATGAGATGGCGGAGGTGCAGGCCGCGCTCGCCAATGCGGATCTCGCACTGGCGGGGGCCGTGCGCGTCGGCGCACCCGATGGCTTCGGCACCTATTTCCTGGCCGAGCGTTTCGGCCCCTTCATCGCGCGCCACCCGGACCTTGTCATCCAGCTCGTGCCGCTGCCGCGCACCTTCTCCCTGTCGAAGCGCGAGGCGGATATCGCCGTCACTTTGGAGCGCCCGGAGAAGGGGCGCCTCGTCTCGCGCAGCCTCACCGACTACGGCCTCGGTGTCTATGCCGCGCGCAGCTATCTCGACAAAGCTCCTCCGCTTGCGACGCGCGACGATCTCGCCGCCCATACGCTGATCACCTATGTCGACGACCTCATGTTCAGCCGGGCGCTGGATTATTCCGCCGATCTTGCGGCCGCGACCTCGCGGCGCTTCGAATGCGCCAGCGTCACCGGCCAGATGGAAGCTGTCCGCGCGGGCGTCGGCATCGGCGTGCTTCATGATTATGCCGCCCGCCGCTATCTCGAGCTGGTGCGCATCCTGCCGGATATCAGCTTCTCGCGCAGCTACTGGCTCGTGATGCATGCCGAGGGCCAGAAGCTGCGGCGCGTCACCGCCGTGGCGGACTTCATTGCGGCCGAGGTCAAGGCGAACCGACGGCTGTTTGCCTGATCAGGCCTAGTCCGCCGTCCGTGCCCCGCGCACATGCTCATAGGCATCGCGCGCGCGCCGGCGGGCGGCGTCGTGGTCGACGATGGGCTTCGGATAGCTCTCGCCGAGCGTGACGCCCGCCTTCTCCAGCACGTCGGCGGGCGCCGCCCAGGGCTTGTGTAGCCATTTGTCGGGGAGGCCGGCGAGTTCCGGCACCCAGCGGCGGACATAGGCGCCGGCCGCGTCGAAGCGCTCGCCCTGGAGGATGGGGTTGAACACGCGCACATAGGGCGCGGCATCGGCGCCGCAACCGGCGACCCATTGCCAGTTGGCGGGGTTGGAGGCGGCATCCGCATCCACGAGGGTATCCCACAGCCATTCTTCGCCACGCCGCCAGTCGATACCAAGGTGCTTGATGAGGAAAGACGCGACGACCATTCGCACGCGGTTGTGGACGGTCCCCTCATGCCAGAGCTGGCGCATGCCGGCATCGACGAGGGGATAGCCGGTCTGCCCGCGCCGCCAGGCGGCCTCGCCGGCGGTATCGTCGCGCCAGGGCATAGCCCGGAAGGCGGAATCGAGCGGTTCTGTCGCGATGTCCGGCTGGTGGAAGGCGAGGCTGGCGCAGAATTCACGCCAGATGAGCTCGGACAGGAATTTCTCGATGTCGCGCTCCGGGGCCGCGCCCGCCTCCCGCGCATGAGCCGCGGCATGCCAGACCTGGAACGGGCTGATCTCGCCGGACCTGAGATGCGGGGACAACCCGGAGACATGGCGCTTGGCCGGACAATCCCGCCCCTCTGCATAGCCCTTGAGGCCATTGTCGAGAAAATCCTTCAGCCGGGCGGCGGCACCCGCCTCGCCGGGCTGCCACGCGGCGCGCAGCCCTGCCGCCCAGTCTGGTTTCGGATTGGGCTTCTGACCGGGAAGAAGGCCCCAGTCCTCCAGCCGGTCGGAGGCGATATCGCGGGGCCCATCCGGCAGGGCGCTTGGAGCCGGCAGGGGGGCTCGCGGTGCGCCCAGGGCGCGCAAGGCCCTGGCGAAGGGCGTATAGACCTTGAAAGGCGTGCCGGCCTTGTTCTTGAGGGCGAAGGGCTCGGCCAGAAGATTGGCCTGCAGGCTGTGGACCTCGATGCCGGCCGCCGTCAGCGCGGCCTTGACGGCGGTGTCGACGGCCACTGCGGCCGGCTCGTAGCGCCGGTTCCAGAACACCGCGCTGACTCCGGCCTCGGCACAGAGGCGCGGCAGGATATCGAGTGCCCGTCCACGCCGCAGGATGAGACGGCCCCCTTTGTCGGCGATCGCCGAAGCGAGGGCCGCGAGGCTGTGGTGCAGCCACCAGCGCGCCGCGCCGCCCGGCAGCCGTGGCGCGTCCTTTCCTTCTTCCAGAATATAGAGCGCGATGAGCGGCGCGCCCGTATCAAGCGCTTTGCGCAGGGCCGGATTGTCCGCGAGCCTGAGATCGTCGCGGAACCACAGCAGGGCAGGGGCGTGGCCTGAGGAGCGATCGGCGGGCGTGTTCATAGGTCTGGCGAACCTGGATAGGGAAGCAACGAGGACTTGGGAACAACGAGGACTTGGAAGCAACGAGGACACGGGATCAACGAGCACATGGCCTGTCTACGCCGGTCAAGCGGCGCGGGATCACCGCGTGCCGGGAAAAGCGCAGGATCGGCGCGTCGCCGGCATCCGCGCAGCTTGAATCGATGTGTGAGGATCTCGCCCCAGGGGCTTGCGACAATTCCGTGATTCGCCCCAGTTGAATCAATATCTTAACGTCGGTGCGGGCGGACGGCCGGCGCATTCGGAGGGGCGGTGCGGCGGAGGTCGGTACGACTAACGGGCCGATCGCCCGCACCGTCCGAGGCCGCGACATTTCGGACCTTGGCGCCGCGTTCGGGACCGTTGCCAGGGAGATATTTTAAGTATAAAATAATTTCCGTCACAGCTTGAAAGCGGGGCATCAGCCATGAAGATCACGGTAGTGGGGGGCGGGCCGGGCGGCCTGTACAGCGCGCTTCTGACCAAGAAGGCACGGCCGGACTGGACCATCGAGGTCTTCGAGCAGAACCGCGCGGACGACACCTTCGGTTTCGGGGTGGTCTTCTCGGACGACACGCTGGAGGAGTTTCTCTCGCGCGATCCCCAGTCCTACGAGCGCATCCGCGACCATTTCGCCTACTGGGACGACGTCGCCATCCATTACAAGGGCAACGAAATCCGCTGCGCCGGCAACGGCTTCTGCGGCATTTCGCGGCAGGAACTGCTCACCCTTCTGCAGCAGCGCTGCCGCGAGGAGGGCATCGCGCTCACCTTCTCCGAGCGGATCGATCCCGCCGATCTCAAGACGCGTTTCGCCTCATCCGACATCATCATCGCGGCCGACGGCATCAATTCGCCGATCCGCGAGCATTTCCGCGACGCCTTCCAGCCCAGCATGACCCTGAAGTCCAACCGCTTCTGCTGGATGGGCTCGACGCGTCCCATGGACGAGTTCAACTATTTCTTCCGGGAGACCGAGCACGGCGTCATCTGCGCCCACACCTACCAATATGAGGCGGGCCGCTCGACCTGGGTGTTCGAGATGGACGAGGCCTGCTGGCAGGGGCACGGCTTCGAGGAGTTCGACGAGGAAGGCTCGAAGGCCAAGCTCGAGGCCATCTACGCCGAGGAACTCCAGGGCCATCCGCTTCTGCTCAACCGCTCGAACTGGCGGCGCTTTCCGCGCATCTTCTGCGAGAACTGGTGGCACGACAACATCGTCATCCTGGGCGACGCCAAGGCCTCGGCCCATTTCTCCATCGGCTCCGGCACCAAGCTCGCCATGGAATGCGCCATCGGCCTGTCGGACGCCATTCTCGCCCATGCCGAGGAGAGCGTGGAGAAGGCCTTCAAAGCCTATGACGAGACGCGGCGTACGCCATGCCAGATCGTGCAGCACAACGCCGACGTGTCACTGGCCTGGTTCGAGCATATGAACCGCGCCTTCGACATGGAGCCGATGCAGTTCGCCATGGTGGTGATGTGCCGGGCGAAGTCCATCACCTACGACAATCTCATCGTGCGCGACCCGACCTTCGTGGAGAAGGCCGATACGGAATTCTACGAGCGGCTCTACCGCGAGACCGGCGACGACTATCGCAAAAGCCGGCCGACGCCGATGTTCACCAAGTTCCGCCTGCGCAGCATGGAACTGCCCAACCGCGTGGTGATGGCGCCGATGGCGCAATATTCAGCCGATGTGCAAGGCAATCTCACCGACTGGCATTTCGTGCATTACACCTCGCATGCGCTTGGTGGCATGGGGTTGATCTTCGCGGAGATGACCTGCCCCTCGCCGGATGCGCGCATCACGCCCGGCTGCCCCGGCCTGTGGACCGATGACCATGAGGCCCAGTGGAAGCGCATCGCCGATTTCGTCCACACCCATTCCGCGGCCAAGATCGTGATGCAGCTCGGCCATGCTGGCCGCAAGGGCTCGACCCAGCTCGGCTGGGAAAAGCCCGATTATCCGCTGGCCGAGGGCAACTGGCCGCTGTATTCAGCCTCGCCAATTCCGTGGTTCGATGGCATCAGCCAGCAGCCGGAGGCGCTGGACCGCGCCACCATGGACCGCATCAAGGCGGATTTCGTGCAAGGCGCGGAGCGTGCGGCACGCGCGGGCTTCGACATGCTGGAGCTGCACTGCGCCCACGGCTATCTCTTCGCGTCCTTCCTGTCGCCGCTGACGAACCAACGCACCGACGACTACGGTGGCTCGATCGAGAACCGTCTGCGTTATCCGCTGGAGGTCTTCGCCGCCATGCGGGCCGTGTGGCCCGAGGATCGGCCGATGTCGGTCAGGATCTCGGCGTCGGACTGGAAGGAAGGCGGCATCTCGGAGGCGGAGACCTTCGCGATCGCCAAGGCCTTCCATGAGGCCGGCTGCGACCTGATCGACGTGTCCGCCGGCCAGACGGTGCCGGACCAGGAGCCTGTCTACGGCCGCATGTTCCAGGTGCAGTTCGCGGAGGCGATCCGCAACGTGCCGCAGATGGCGACCATGGCGGTCGGTGCCATCACCGAGCCCGGCCAGATCAACACCATCCTGCACACGCGGCGCGCCGATCTTGTGGCGCTGGCGCGCCCGCATCTGTGGAACCCCTATTTTGCGCATCAGGCCGAGGCCTGGTATGGCGCGCGCAACCAGTTCTGGCCGAAGCCTTACCTCGCAGGCCGGAACCAGGCGCATCGCGAGATGGAGAAGACCCGCGAGAAGCAGATCGCCCTGCAGGTCAAGGCGCGGCCGGCCCGCCACGCCCGGCCGCAGGTCGAGGAGCGGCCGCTCGCGGCGGAGTAAGGCTACGCGGGTGCATTTCTAGAGCATTTTCGAGCGAAGTGGACACCGGTTCGCGTGAAGAAAATGCGTAGAATCAAAGACCCGGAGCACTTCCGGTGAACCGGAGTTCACCGGAAATGCTCTAGGCGCCGGTCATCCCGGGGCAAGCCGTGAGGCTTGAGCCCGGGACCCATGACCACTGTCGATGATCCATGAAGACGCGCGGTGCGCATGGATCCCGGACAGCCGCTCAGCGGCTTCCGGGATGACCGCGCGAGTAGTCCGGAAGCGTCACCCCGCCGCGAAATCTGCGAGCGTCTGGCGGGCGATGATGACCTTCTGCACCTCGCTCGCGCCTTCATAGATGCGCAACGCGCGGATATCGCGGTAGAGTTCCTCGACCTTCGAGCCGGTGCGCACGCCGTCGCCGCCGTGGAGCTGCACGGCGGTGTCAATGACGCGCTGGGCGTTCTCGGTGGCGACGAGCTTGGCGAGCGAAGCCTCGCGGGTAATGCGCGCCGCACCATTGTCCTTGGTCCAGGCGGCGCGATAGACCATCAAGGCGGCCGCTTCCACGTCCGTCACCATGTCCGCGATCTGCCCCTGAACCATCTGCAGATCGGCGAGCGGGCCGCCGAAGAGCTGGCGTGTCGTCACGCGCTGCAGCGCCTCGTCGAGCGCCCGGCGTGCGAAGCCGAGCGCTGCCGCCCCCACCGTCGAACGGAAGACGTCGAGCGTCGCCATGGCGATCTTGAAGCCCTCGCCCGGCTTGCCGATGCGGTTGGCGACGGGCACGCGGCAGGCGTCGAAGGAAAGGCGGGCGAGCGGATGCGGCGCGATGGTGTCGAGCCGCTCGGCGATGGTGAAGCCGGGCGCGCCGGCCTCCACGACGAAGGCCGACATGCCTTTCGTGCCGGGGCCCTCGCCGGTGCGGCAGAAGACGACATACTGATCGGCGATGCCGCCGTTGGAAATCCAGGTCTTCTCGCCGGTGATCCGCACATGGTCGGGCCCGTCCGGCTCGGCGGTCGTGGCCAGTGCTGCGACATCGGAGCCGGCGACCGGTTCGGTCAGCGCGAAGGCGGCGATCGCCTCGCCGGCGGCGACGCGCGGCAGATAGCGCGCCTTCTGCTCCTCCGTGCCGAACAGGCAGATGGGGCCTGAGCCGAGCCCCTGCATCGCGAAGGCGAAGTCCGCCAGTCCGTCGGCGTAGCCCAGCGTCTCGCGGATAAGGCAGAGCGAACGCACGGCGAGCTTGTCGGCCTTGCCGCCATGGGGGGCGACGACCGCATGGCGCAGGATGCCGGCGCGGCCGAGGGCATCCACCAGCCGGCGGCAGGAGCCATCCACGTCGTGGTGATCGACGAGGCTGGGCACGGTCTCCTTGGCGAAGGCCGCGATCTCATCCCGAAGCGCGCGGTGGGCCGCCTCAAAGAACGGCCAGTCGAGAAAGCGTGTATCGACCATCTCAATCGCCCTTGAAAACCGGCTTTTCCTTCGCGACGAAGGCATGGTAGGCGCGGGCGAAGTCCTCCGTCGTCATGCACAGCGCCTGGGCGATGGCCTCCGACTCGATGGCGTCGTCGACGCTCATGGCCCATTCCATGTGCAGCATGCGTTTGGTGACGCCATTGGCGAAGGTCGGGCCGTCGACGATGCGCTGCGCGAGCAGGGTCGCGGCGTCGGCCAGTTCCTCGGCCGGGACGATGCGGCTGAAGAAGCCCCAGCGCTCGCCCTCGTCGGCGCCCATGGCGCGGCCGGTGAACAGGAGTTCGCTGGCCCGGCCCTGGCCGATGATGCGCGGCAGGATGGCGCAGGCGCCCATGTCGCAGCCGGCGAGGCCCACCCGGTTGAACAGGAAGGCGACCTTGGCCTCGGGCGCCGCCAGGCGCATATCCGACGCCATCGCCATGATGGCGCCGGCGCCGACGCAGATGCCATCGACCGCGGCGATGATCGGCTGCGGGCAGGCGCGCATGGCCTTGACGAGATCCCCGGTCATCTCGGTGAAGCGCAGGAGATCGGTCGTCTTCATGGCGACGAGCGGCCCGATGATGTCGTGGACGTCGCCGCCGGAGGAGAAATTGCCGCCTTCGCCACTCAAGATGAAGGCTTTGACCTCGCCATCCGTGCGCGCGGCGCGAAAGATCGCCGTCAATTCGCCGTAGGATTCGAAGGTCAGCGGGTTCTTGCGCTCGGGCCGGTTGAGGGTGACCCATGCGATCCCACCGGACACGTTCAGCATCACATGCCGGGCCTGATAGGCGGAGAGGGGGCCGGCGACGACCGCGCCTCCAAGAACTACACCACTCGCCGTCATGTTTCCTCTCCACGCTTTATGCCCGCCCGGACTGACGTTTTCAGCTTGCCGAGCAGGTTCATCAGATGATCGATATCGGCGGGCTCGAGCCCATCGAACATCCGGCCGATCCATTCGCCGTGTTCGTCGGCCATGGCCTTGAAGGCCTTGCGCCCTTCCTCCGTCATCCGCACGATCTGTGTGCGCCTGTCCTGCGGCAACGCCGTGCGCGTGACATGGCCGCTGGCGAGCAGGCGCTCGACGATGGCCGTGACATTGCCCGCCGAGACCATCAGACGCTTGGAGACTTCGCCGAGGACGAGCCCGTCTTCGGCTTTCTCCAACTGCGCGAGCAGGTCGAAACGCGGCAGGGTGAAGTCGAATTCGTCGCGAAGCTGGCGGCGGATCTCGTTTTCGATCAGCGTCGAACAGGTGAGGAGGCGCAGCCACAGGCGCAGTTCCGCGCGGTGGTCGGCGGGGGCTTCCGCCACTTTGGTCTCGGCATCGATCCAGGGGTCGACGTCGGTCGTGCTCACACCTCACCTCCGGCAATGACGATACATTGTCCAGTCATAGCGGCTGCGCCGTCGCTCGCAAGCCAGACGGCGGCACTCGCCACTTCTTCAGGCTTGATAAGCCGCCCAAGGGGATTGGATGCGGTGAAATGGGCTTTGGCCTCCTCGGCGGACCGCTGTGTCTTGGCGACAATGCTCTTGACGCTGTCCGCGACGAGATCCGTATCCGTGTAACCCGGGCAGACGGCATTGATGGTCACGCCGGTCTTGGCCATCTCCAGCGCAACCGCACGCGTCAGCCCGACGACGGCGTGCTTGGCCGCCACATAGGCGGACACATAGGCATAGCCCTTGACCCCCGCGGTGGAGGCGACATTGATCACGCGGCCGAAACCGCGCTCGATCATGCCGGGAAGCGCCGCGCGCATGGCCTCGGCGGCGCTCTCCACATTCAGCGCCATCATGCGGCTGAAAAGCGCGCGATCGCTCTTCAGGAACGGCGCGGTGCCGGCGCCGCCGGCATTGTTGACGAGGATGTCGTAGCCCGCGCCGGCGATGGCGGCGAGACGATCGACGTCGGTCACGTCGACGACCTCGCCGCGCGCCGCGACGCCCTGCGCCAAGGCTTCGTCGAGCGAGGCGCGGTTGCGTCCGAGGATCGTGACGTCATGGCCCGCGGCCGTCATCGCGGTCGCAATGGCGCGCCCGATCCCCCGACTTCCCCCCGTCACCAGCGCGCGCCGCCCTACCATCATTGATCCACTTTTTGTCGGCTGAATGGCGGGAAGTGTAGTCTGGCGCGGAAATAGTTCAAGCTCAAAATAATTAGCGTCGCTGGCCGGGCGGAGGCGCGAAACGCCCTCCGAGCCAATGGTTGCGACAGGGTTGCACCATTCCCGCGATGGAGGTATAACCCGCGGCGAATGTCGGGTTTTACCCCCACGGGAGGGGCAGCATGCAGAACACCACCATCGGCGTGAAGGTGAGCGACGAGCTGAAGGCGCGGCTCAAGGCGGCGGCCGAGGCGGTCGGGCGCTCCCCGCACTGGTTGATCAAGCAATCCCTGGTCGCCACCATCGAGCGCATCGAGCGTGGGGAGATCCGCGATTTTGGCGCCGAGGCGCCGCTCGCCCTGGATGTTCTCGACACGCCGGACGAGCCGGAGCAGGGGCCGCGCCCCTTCATCGCTTTCGCGCAGTCCATCCAGCCGCAGAGTGTGCTGCGGGCCGCCATCACGTCGGCCTATCGCCGGCCTGAGCCGGAGTGTCTGCCGGCGCTGATCGCCGGGGCCACCTTGCCGCCGCAGGCGGCCGAGCTTGCCCGTGGCCGTGCGCGCGATCTGGTATTGGCTCTGCGCGTCAAGAATGACGGCGGCGGCGTCAAGGGGCTCATCAACGAGTATTCGCTGTCGAGTCAGGAGGGCGTCGCCCTCATGTGCCTCGCCGAGGCGCTGCTGCGCATTCCCGATAAGCCGACGCGCGACGCACTGATCCGCGACAAGATCGCCTCCGGCGACTGGCAGACCCACGTTGGCCAGAGCCCGTCGCTCTTCGTCAACGCCGCGACCTGGGGCCTCGTCGTCACCGGCAAGCTCACGGCCACGACCAGCGAGGGAGGGTTGTCCGCCGCGCTCACCCGCCTCATCGGGCGCGGTGGCGAGCCGGTGATCCGCAAGGGCGTGGATATGGCCATGCGCCTGATGGGCGAGCAGTTCGTCACGGGCCAGACCATCGGCGAGGCGCTGGCCAACAGCCGCGCGCTCGAGGCGCGCGGCTTCCGCTATTCCTATGACATGCTGGGCGAGGCGGCGACCACCGCCGAGGATGCTGCTCGCTACTTCGCCGACTACGAGCAGGCCATCCATGCCATCGGCAAGGCCTCCAACCGCCGCGGCATCTACGAGGGGCCGGGCATTTCCATCAAGCTGTCCGCCCTGCATCCGCGCTACAGCCGCGCCCAGGCCGACCGCGTGATGACCGAGCTCCTGCCGCGCGTGAAGGCGCTGGCGGTGCTGGCGCGTGGCTATGACATCGGCCTCAATATCGACGCCGAGGAGGCGGACCGGCTGGAGCTGTCGCTCGACCTCCTGGAATCGCTCTGCTTCGATCCCGATCTCGCCGGCTGGAACGGTATCGGCTTCGTGGTGCAGGCCTATCAGAAGCGCTGCCCCTTCGTGATCGACTATCTCATCGATCTCGCGCGCCGCAGCCGCCACCGCATCATGGTGCGCCTGGTGAAGGGCGCCTATTGGGACAGCGAGATCAAGGCCGCCCAGGTCAACGGCCTCGAGGGCTTCCCCGTCTTCACGCGCAAGGTGCACACCGACGTGTCCTATGTCGCCTGCGCCAAGAAGCTCCTGGCGGCGCCGGATGCGGTCTTCCCGCAGTTCGCGACGCATAACGCCCGCACGCTCGCGACCATCATGGCGATGGCCGGCGAGAACTACTATGCGGGTCAATACGAGTTCCAGTGCCTGCACGGCATGGGCGAGCCGCTCTATGACGAGGTGGTCGGCCCGACGAAGCTCAACCGACCCTGCCGCATCTATGCGCCGGTCGGGACCCACGAGACCCTGCTCGCCTATCTCGTGCGCCGTCTCCTGGAGAATGGCGCCAATACCTCCTTCGTGCACCGCATCGCCGACAAGGCGGTCCCGGTCGAGGAACTCATCGTCGATCCGGTCGAGGAGGCGCGTGCCATCGAGCCGGTCGGCGCGCCTCATGCCAGGATTTCCGCCCCCCGCGAACTTTTCGGCCGCGAACGGCCCAATTCGGCCGGGCTCGACCTCTCCAACGAACAGCGTCTCGCCTCCCTGTCGGCAGCGCTTCTCTCCAGTGTCGAGGTTGCCTGGGCGGCCCGGCCGATGCTCGGCGACGGACAGGGGGAGGGGGCGGCGCAGCCGGTCCTCAATCCCGCCGACCGGCGCGATCAGGTCGGCACGGTGATCGAGGCTGACATGGCCACTGTCGCCCGCGCCACGGCGCTGGCGGCGGCGGTGGCGCCAATCTGGGAATCGACGCAGACCGATGAGCGCGCGGCCTGCCTGGAGCGGGCGGCCGACATCATGGAAAGCCGCATGCCGACGCTGATCGGCCTCATTGTGCGCGAGGCCGGCAAGTCCTTTGCCAATTCCATTGCCGAGGTGCGCGAGGCGGTCGATTTCCTGCGCTACTACGCGGCCGAGGCGCGCAGCCGGCTCAACGGCGACGCGTATCGCCCCCTCGGCCCCGTCGTCTGCATCAGCCCCTGGAACTTCCCACTGGCTATTTTCACGGGCCAGGTGGCGGCGGCGCTCGCCGCGGGCAATCCGGTGCTCGCCAAGCCTGCCGAGGAGACACCGCTCATTGCCGCCGAAGCCGTGCGCATCCTGCGCGCGGCGGGCATTCCCGATGCGGCGCTGCAGCTCCTGCCCGGCGATGGCAAGGTCGGCGCGGCGCTGGTCGCGGACGCGCATGTGCGGGGCGTCCTGTTCACCGGCTCGACCGAGGTGGCCCGCCTGATCCAGGGGCAACTGGCCGAACGCCTCTTGCCCGATGGCCGGCCGGTGCCGCTGATCGCCGAGACCGGCGGCCAGAATGCGCTGATCGTCGATTCGTCCGCACTCGCCGAGCAGGTGGTGATGGACGTGATCCAGTCCGCCTTCGACAGCGCCGGCCAGCGTTGCTCGGCACTGCGCATCCTGTGCCTGCAGGAGGACGGGGCCGATCGCACCCTGACCATGCTGAAGGGCGCGCTGAAGGAACTCGCCATCGGCAACCCCGACAACCTGTCCACGGATGTCGGGCCGGTGATCACGGCGGAGGCGCGCGACAATATCCACACCCATGTGGAAACCATGCGCCAGCGCGGCCGGCGCGTCGAGGAAAGCCCGCTGACGGATGAGACGAAGCACGGCACCTTCGTGGCGCCGACCCTCATCGAGATAGACAGCATCGCCGATTGCGAGCGCGAGGTGTTCGGCCCGGTGCTCCACGTACTGCGCTACAAGCGTGACGATCTGGATCGCCTGATCGCGGACATCAACGCGACCGGCTATGGCTTGACCTTCGGCCTGCATACCCGCATCGACGAAACGATCGCCCGCGTGACGAGCCGCATCGAGGCCGGCAACCTCTATATCAACCGCAACATCATCGGGGCGGTGGTCGGCGTGCAGCCCTTTGGCGGCCATGGCCTGTCCGGCACCGGGCCGAAGGCGGGCGGGCCACTCTATCTCAGCCGTCTGCTGGCGGTGCGGCCGGCGGAGCCGCAGCCGGCCGTGCGCGCGCCCGCGCCCGACGCCGGGGCCATCAGCTATCGTGATTGGCTGGCCAGCCAGGGCTTGAACGCGGAAGCCGCGCGCGTCACCGCCTATATCCAGCGGTCCCAGGTCGGCGGATCCGTCGAGCTGCGCGGTCCGGTGGGCGAGCGCAACATGTATACGCTCAAGCCACGCGGGCGCATCGCGGCGCTCGCGCAGACCGAAAGCGGCTTTCTCCTTCAGGTGGGAGCCATCCTGGCCACGGGCAACAGGGCGGTGGTCCCCGCTTCCGGCGCGGGAGCCGTGCGCTGCGCCGCTTTGCCGGAAGCGCTCAAGCGCCGCGTCACCCTGGTCGATGACCTCTTGGCGGACGATATCTCGGCCATGCTGTTCGAGGGCGACAGCGATGCCCTGCAGGACGTCAATCGCAAGCTCGCTGTGCGCCCCGGCGCGATCGTCGGCCTGCAGGGCGCTTCCGCTGCCGGGCTCGCTTCGGGCGCCGAGGACTACTGCCTGGACTGGCTGTTGGAGGAGGTGTCCATCAGCACCAACACGGCAGCCGCCGGTGGCAATGCGAGCCTCATGACGATCGGCTGAGAGGCTTGCCGACGCTGCATCGGTGATCACGAAGCCCGGGTGGCCATCGGCTCCCGGGCTTTGTCGTCGATAGGCACCGGAGGGACCTGCCTACCGGGGCGGCGGCAGGGTCAGCGAGGGCGGAGCCTGCAATCCCTGCCGATCGGACGGTTGCCGCTGCTGTGGTGCGGGACTTTCCGTCGCCGTGCGGCGCGGGGCAGCACGTTCAGTCTGCTGGGAGCGGGGAGCCCGCGGCTTGGCCTGCGCCGGCGCCTTCGCGGCCGGTTTTCCGGGCGCGGAAGCGGGCTCGGGGTCCTTCAGCCGGAAATCGATGGGCAGGCTCACGGTCGCCCCAACGGGTTGGCCGCCCCGGGTTGCCGGCGAAAAGCGCCAGCGGCTGACCGCGCGCACCGCCGCCTCGTCGAGCAGGGCGACGTTGCTGCTGCGCGCAATGCCGATCTGTCGCGGAACGCCGCCGGCATCCACCCTGATCTGCAGCAGAACCATGCCTTGCTCGCCGGTGCGACGCAAAGCCTCCGGATAGACCGGCCAGTTCTTCATCACGTCGCTGGGATTGGGACGCGGCGGTATGACAGGCGCGACCGCCGCCGATGCAGCCACCGCCCCGGGCTGTGATTGCTGTGCCCGGACGCCGGTGCCGGTCACAGCCGAAAGGCCGAACACGAGCAATCCGACAAGGATGTGGGATGCTTGATAAGGTATCATAAGCGCAGGGATATACCGATTGCCGGCGCAGGTCGAGTGCACTGATGTAGAATTCCTAGAAGTCGACCCCGTCGGCCAGCTAATATTACAGTTTACATGATGTTTTATTAAATAGAACAATTTTAAACTGCTATCAGAGCTGTCGACGCTGGAGGTTGCGTCTGGCGCGCCTCGGGTTGGTATGCTTTCACACCATAGGATGACGCGCCTGCGGCGAAACCGCCGCTTGCCGTGAGGGCAAAAAGGGCGTTTTTCGATGGCGTCGAGATAGGAGCCTATGCGGATGGAAAGTCGAGGCGTGACGCGTGAAGGTAAGGCAGAGGCACTGAGCGTCCGGGACGCTGAGGACGCCGACATGGCCGTCGTGCAGGCCATTTATGAGCATCATGTGCTCCACGGGCTCGCGACGTTCGAGGAGGTCCCACCCGATGTCGCGGAAATGGCCCGGCGGCGGCAGGAGGTCCTGAAGGTCGGTTTGCCCTATCTCGTCGCCGAACTGGGCGGGGAGGTGGTGGGCTACAGCTATGCGACGACCTATCGTCCGCGTGCCGCCTATCGTTTCACGGTCGAGGATTCGATCTATGTCCGCGACGGGCTCGCCGGCAGGGGTATCGGCCGTGCGCTTCTGCGCGAACTGATCACGCGCTGCGAGGCTGGTCCCTGGCGGCAGATGCTGGCGGTGATCGGTGATTCCCGCAATGCAGGCTCCGTCGGGTTGCACCGCAGTCTTGGATTTTCGTTCATCGGGACATTGCCCGCCGTCGGTTTCAAATTCGGCGGCTGGGTCGATACCGTACTCATGCAGCGTGCGCTTGGCGAAGGCCAGACGACCTTGCCCCAGACGATTCACCGCTGACCTTTGGATATCATGGCCATTCCCCCGTCCACGCCCACTCCCGCCACGCCCACTCCCGCCGAGCCCACGCCCGCGGCCCCCAATGCCGCCCAGGCGGCCTCACCGTCCTATCGCCTGCCGGCACTCGATCAGGACTTCCTGCTCGGTGATTCCATGCGCGGGGTGCGCTTCCTGCTGGAATATGCCAAGGCCGAGGAAGCGCTGCGTGCCTGGGGCGTCCGCTCGACGATCGTCGTGTTCGGCAGCGCGCGCGTGGACGAGAACGGCGGCGGGCGCCATCCCAACTGGTATGCCGCGGCGCGTGAATTCGGCCGGATCGCATCCCTGCGCGGTGGCGCGCTCTGCCCGAATGGCAACGAGCGGGACAATGTCATCGCGACAGGCGGCGGCCCCGGTATCATGGAGGCCGCCAATCGCGGCGCGCTTGACGCCGGTGCGCCCTCGATCGGCTTCAACATCACATTGCCGCGCGAGCAGGAGCCCAACGCCTATTCGACGCCCGATCTCACCTTCCGTTTCCACTATTTCGCGATGCGCAAGATGCATCTGGCGATGCGCGCGAACGGGCTCGTCGTGTTTCCCGGCGGCTTCGGCACACTTGACGAACTCTTCGAGATCCTGACGTTGCGCCAGACGCACAAGGCGCCTCCCGTGCCTATCGTGCTCTACGATCCGCACTATTGGAAATCCGTCATCAACTTCCAGACGATGGTGGACGAGGGCACCATCAGCGCGGCGGATTGTGAATTGTTCGGTTTCGCGGAAACGGCGGAAGGGGCGTGGTCCGAGTTGCTGCGGCTGGGCTTGGATGTCGTCACCGCCGCGCGCCAAGGTTGAAAGCGCGTTCTCGCTATTGGCTGACATCAGGCACAGCTCTGACGACATTAAGCATTTTCGGACTTCGCTGCCGATTGCGCTGACCGGCAGCTTCGTCTGTGGTAGAACAGCACCGGTCGAAGCAAGATCTGTCGCCGTTCTACCTCGCTGACCTGAAATCGCGTGTCCTGACCTATCGCCCGTCCTGGCGGATCTTGATGCTTTGGCTGTCCCTATGCTGCAGGCGCCCATGTGCCTGCGGGGCAGATCTATGTCGATGGGTCGCGATGCGATACCGAGAAGGAGCCGTCCAATGGCCCGAGCAACTGCGAAAACCTCCACGAGAGCATCAGAAAAGACATCCGCCAAGCCGAAGAGCAAACAGGCGGCCGCGCGGAGCGATAACACTGCCGAGGCCCCTGGGCTGCATACGCCGACAGACCTGACGCAGGGTGCCGTTGCGGCCATTTCAGACGTGCTCAATGCTGTTCTCGCGGATGCCTTTGCGCTTTACTTGAAGACCAAGAATTTCCATTGGCATGTCAGCGGTCCGCATTTCCGCGACTATCATCTTCTGTTCGATGATCAGGGTGCGGACATCATCGGCGTGACCGACGACGTCGCCGAACGCGTACGCAAGATCGGTGGCACAACACTGCGGTCCATCGGCCATATCGCGAAGCTGCAGAGCATCGCCGATAACGACGCGCCTTTCGTCTCGGCCGCCGACATGCTGCGCGAGCTCGTGGCCGACAACAAGGCGATGGTCAAGACGCTGCGCAAGGCCCATGACGTCGCCGACGAATACAAGGATGTGGCGACCGCGAGCCTGCTCGAAAACATCATCGACGCGACCGAGAAGCGCGTGTGGTTCCTCTTCGAGGCGAGCCGGTCGGGCGACAGCAGCGGCCACTGACCGCCGCGCGCCGTCATTCCGGGAGCCACGCATCAGCAAGGCGCCCGGACTGGCGCGGTCGTTGCCCGCTGAACCTATCCACCCCCGGCAAAAACCGTCGCCCCACAGCGGCCCATAGGGGGCCCGGCCAGGCGCACCTGGTCGGGCGTCGCGGCCGGGCGTTGCATCCACGGCATGGATCGAGCGCGAGCTCTGCGCTTGCGCCGGGCATCTCTGCGCTTGCGCATGGCGCCTGAGCGTACCACCTCATCCCCATCTGACGCATGACGGTTCATGCTGGGAGTTGGGCCATGCCGGTATTCTCTGTCCTTGATCTCGCGCCTGTGACGGAGGGCTCGTCTCCCGCCGAAGCGCTGCATCATTCTCTCGATCTGGCGCAGCATGCGGAGCGTTGGGGTTACAAGCGCTTCTGGCTCGCCGAGCATCACAACATGACCGGTATCGCCAGCGCCGCGACGTCGGTCGTCATCGGCTATATCGCGGGTGGAACGAAGAGCATCCGTGTCGGCGCCGGCGGCATCATGCTGCCGAACCATTCGCCTCTGGTGATCGCCGAGCAGTTCGGTACCCTCGAGACGCTCTATCCCGGCCGCATCGACCTCGGCCTCGGCCGCGCGCCCGGCACGGACCAGCGCACGCTGCGCGCCCTGCGCCGCGATTATTCCTCCGCCGAGAACTTCCCGCAGGACGTGCTGGAGCTGCAGGCCCTTCTCGGCCCGCTGCAGCCGGGGCAGGTCGTGCAGGCGGTCCCCGGCACGGGGCTGAACGTGCCCCTGTGGATCCTCGGATCCAGCCTGTTCGGTGCACAGCTCGCGGCCATGCTCGGGCTGCCCTATGGCTTTGCCTCGCATTTCGCCCCGGATGCCTTGATGGATGCGCTCGCCGTCTACCGCGAGCGCTATGAGCCCTCGGCGCGCAACCCGAAGCCCTATGCGATGGTCGGGGCCAATGTCTTCGCCGCGGAGACCGACGCGGAGGCGCGCAGGCTGTTCACCTCGGCCCAGCAGCGTTTCGCGGATATCTTCCGTGGCACGCGTGGCCTGTTGCCGCCGCCGATCGACGACATCGAGGCCTATTGGAGCCCGAGCGAGAAGGTTCAGGCCTCGCGCATGCTCGCCTGTTCCTTCGTCGGCTCGCGGGAAACGGTGCGCCGGGCGCTGGGCGAATTCATCGAGAAGACCCGCGCCGATGAGGTCATGGTCTCCGGCATGATCTACGATCACGGCGCGCGGCTGAAGTCCTACGAGATGCTGGCGGAGATCGCGCGCGAGCTGGCGTGAGTCGTCCGCCGCTGCATCAGCTCAGGCGTGCAAGTTCGGCCGACGCCTGCGGTCGAAGTCCACTTTGCGAGAAAGGGGCGAAGATGTCGCCCCCTTCCGTGCTGGTGAGGTGGCTCACGCGCGGACCGTCAGGCCGTCCAGCCGCCGTCGATCACGTGGATCTGTCCGGTCGTATAGGCCGCCTCGTCGCTCGCGAGATAAAGCACCAGCGCGGCGATTTCCTCCGGCTTGCCGATGCGTCCGATCGGCTGGCGGGCGATGAAGGCCTTGCGCGCGGCCTCGTAGTCGCCCTGGGCGCGCAGGCGGTCGTCGAGGGACGGAGACTGCACCGTGCCGGGGCAGATCGCGTTGCAGCGGATGCCGCGCGAAACGTAGTCCGCCGCAACGGATTTCGTGAGCCCGATGGTGCCGGCCTTGGAGGCGCTGTAGGCGAAGCGGTTGGGCACGCCCTTCACGCTGGAGGCAACCGACGACATGTTGATGATGGAGCCGCCGCCCTTCTCCAGCATGGCCGGCAGATAGGCGCGGATGGTGCGATAGGCGGCCGTCACGTTGAGCTGGAGGGCGAAGGCGAGGTCCTCGGGCGGGCATTCCAGGATCGTGCCGTTGTGCACGACGCCGGCGCAGTTGAAGAGAATGTCGATCGGCCCCGTGCGTTCGGTCGCGCGCTGTACGTCGGCATCGTCAAGAACGTTGAGCCGGAAAGGCTCGATGCCCGCGTGGGCCTCCTTGAGCGCGGCGAAGGTCGATTCGTTGATGTCGGTGGCGAAGACTTTGGCACCTGCTTCGGCCAATGCCACTGCCGAAGCAAAGCCGATGCCCTGACCTGCCGCCGTGATCAGCGCGGTCTTGCCGGTGAGATCGAACGCCATACCAACTCACTCCTTGTCTGCCGGCTCAACGCTGCCGGGGTCTATGCTGCATGTTCCGGGTGCTATTTAGAGCATCACGATGCGCGATGGATACCGGTTTTCAGGGGAAGTGGCCATTTCGGCTGCAAGGTCGCCCGCCAAATGCGAAGGCGGCGGCCCGCATGGCGATCACCACGATCCTTTGCTATAAGGCGCCCATCCGAACACCGTTTTGAGATAATGAAGCCTTATCGCGCTGCCCCTTTCGCCGTTGCCCCCCTGATGGACTGGACGGACCGGCACTGCCGGTTCTTCCATCGCATCCTGACGCGCCGCGCGCTCCTCTATACGGAGATGGTCACCACCGGCGCCGTCATCCATGGCGATCGCCAACGGCTACTCGGCTTCAGCCGGGAGGAGCATCCGGCTGCCCTGCAGCTCGGCGGCAGCGATCCGGCGGACCTGGCCGAGGCGGCGCGCATCGGCGCGGACTTCGGCTATGACGAGATCAATCTGAATGTCGGCTGCCCCTCGGACCGGGTGCAGAACGGCCGCTTCGGCGCCTGCCTCATGCGCGAGCCCGCCCTCGTGGCGGATTGCGTGGCTGCAATGAAGGCGGCCGTCGCGATCCCCGTGACCGTCAAATGCCGCATCGGCGTCGATGATCAGGACCCGGAGGAGGCGCTCGACACCCTGACCCGCGGCCTCGTGGCGGCCGGCGTCGACGGGCTCGTCGTGCACGCGCGCAAGGCGTGGTTGCAGGGATTGTCGCCCAAGGAGAACCGGGAGGTGCCGCCTCTCGACTACGGGCGCGTCCATCGGCTCAAGCGGGCCTGGCCCGATCTGCCGATCGTCCTCAACGGCGGCCTCGCCGATGTGGCGGCCGGCCTTGCCGCCATGAACGGGGAGGGGGTCACGCTCGATGGCATGATGCTCGGCCGCGCGGCCTATCAGAACCCGGAAATTCTGATGGCTGTCGACCCCTTGCTCTATGGCGAGCCCGCACCGGTTGCCACCGCGGAGGAGGCGATCAACGCCTATATTCCGTATGTGGAAGCGCGCCTCGCGGAGGGCTATCGCCTTAACCAGATGACGCGACATCTGCTCGGCCTGTTTCCGGGGCGCCCGGGTGCCAGGCTCTACCGCCGGCACCTGGCGACGGAAGCGGTCAAGCCGGGCGCTGGCGTTGACGTTCTGCGCGCGGCCGTTGCTCAAGTGACAGAAGCCTCAGCGCGCCAAGCCGAGCGCGACGCGCTCGAAAGCGCCGCCTGATTGCTGCGACTGACCGACATTCAAAAATGGCGTGAGCGAAATGAGTGTCTTCCCCGGCGTCGCGCAGCGACGGGAAGGGGACCCATTGATCCTCGATACATAGTTCTGGATCCCCTTCCCGGGCTGCGGCGCAGCCCGCCGGGGATGACACGGAGCAGAGAACGGACGCGTGCTTCAGAATACCGATTGCGCTTACGTCTGCGGCCGCATGATCAGCCGGTCGCCGCGGACCTCGTAGGAGCCAAGGCGCTCCAGGAAGGTCATTCCCAGGAGGTTCTGGAACAGGCTGCCCTGGCGTGCAACGAGCGCCGGCACCCGTCGCTCGACGATCGAGCCGACCGCGAGCGTATCGATGGTGATAGCGGCCGCCATGGTCGATCCATTGGCCGTGCGCACGGGACGGTTGAAGGCCAGTTGATCGACATTGATGCCGATGCGCTTCGCGGTTTCTGTCGTCAGCACCACGACACTGGCGCCGGTATCGAGGATGAAGCGGGCCGTGCGGCCGTTGACCTCGGCCTCGACGTCGAAACTGCCGCTGCCCGATCGCACCACCGAGATTTCGCCGGCGGGCCCAGGGACAACGCGTCCCGGGGTGAGTTCGCCGAGGATGCGATGGCCGAACACGGTGATATCGTCGCGATAGCTGTAGAGGCCGACCAGGCCGACGAGTGCGATCATCCAGAAGGCCAGAGCCTGGACTGCCTGGGACCAGCGTCCCCGAAATAGGGCGACCATCGATCCGAAGATCACAATGCCGAAAGCCGACAGGCTCGCGAAACGCGCGAGCTGATCGGGCGCCATGCCGGCGATGGTCTCCTCGCCGCTGAACAGCAGGAGGAGGACGAGTGCCACGCCGATGATGGCAAGGGGAACGATCAATCGCATAGGGCCGGCCGGATCATCAGGGGTGGTTACCTCCATATAGGCCAAGATCTAGGGAGACATCGCCAGGATACCAAAAAAAAAGGCCATCTCGGCGGCCTGCTGGGCGGCGCCTGCGATGTCGCCGGTGTGTCCGCCGAGCTTCGTCCGGGCCAGGCGGGTTATGCCCCAGGCCGCGGCGATGGCGGCGAGCGCGCCGACCGCCGCGGGGCCGATGGCGAGACCGGCGACGAGCCGTGCGACGATGATCAGGGCGAGGCACAGCAGCGCGGCGACGCTGAGCGCCGTCGCGTCGGGTCGGCCGGCGCGGGCGCCGGCGCCCGCGGGACGCGCGGGCGGCAGGACGGCGAGCGGCAGCAGCCCCGCCGTACGCGAGACTGCTGCGGCCACGACGATGGCTGCCACAACGGCGAGGGGTGGCATGCGGCTCGCAAACTCGGCGAGCAGCGCGACGCGGAGCAGGAGGCCGAGGCACAGCGCGGCCGCGCCGAAGGCACCGATGCGGCTGTCGCGCATGATCTCCAGCCGGCGTTCGCGCGTCCGGCCGCCGAACAGACCGTCCGCGGTATCGCTCCAGCCATCCTCGTGCAGCGCACCCGTGATCGCCGTCAGGGCAGCCACCGCGAGCACGGCGGAGGGCAGGGCCCCGATGCCGAGGGAAAGCCCTGCTGCCATAACGAGCCCACCGCAGAGGCCGAGGACGGCACCGGCGAGGGGCAGGGCCCGGATCATGACGCCGAAATCCGGCGGGGCCTTGCCGCCGTCGGGGAGCCAGCCTTGCGGCACCGGCAGGCGGGAGTAGAAGGCGAGGCAGGCCGCCGCGTCGGCGGCGAGACCGCGCCACCCCCCTGGCGCGGCGATGCGGCGCGCGCCTCGATCGTCATTGGACCCTGTCATCGGCTTCACTCGCGGCTCTGCGACCGGTATAGCTCTCCGGAAGAGGCCTTAGAGCATGTTCCGCGCCCTCAGGCGAGCCTGGCTCGCGCGATGGAAGGCATGCTTCGTACCGCCGGGCCGAGGAGCATGGGTGTCATGGATATGTCGGCTTCGGGCCTGCCTTTCGACGATGTGCGGCGTCTCATTCCCATGATGCCGGGGCCTGACGAGGAAGCGGTGGCGATCGTCAAGGCGCGCGATCAGGACCTGACCAAGCCGGCCGGCTCGCTGGGCCGTCTGGAAGACATCGTCGAGTGGGTCGCGGCCTGGCAGGGCAAGGGCCAGCCGGACATCCGCCGGCCCGTCGTCTGCGTCTTCGCCGGCAATCACGGGGTCGTCAAACACGGCGTATCGCCCTATCCGCAGAGCGTGACGCGCCAGATGCTGGAGAACTTCGCGGCCGGCGGCGCGGCCATCAACCAGATCTGTGCGGCCTATGACCTTGGCTTCAAGGTGTTCGATCTGGCGCTCGACCTGCCGACCGGCGATTTCACCGAGGAGGCGGCGCTCGACGAGAAGTCCTGCGTGGCGACGATGGCCTTCGGCATGGAGGCGATCGCCGGCGGCGCCGATCTCCTCTGCCTCGGCGAGATGGGCATCGGCAATACGACGAGCGCGGCAGCCATTTTTGCGGCGCTCTATGGGGGCCCCGTCGGCAAATGGGTCGGCCGCGGCACGGGGATCGACGATGCCGGCCTCGCCCGCAAGCGCGCCGTCGTGGAACAGGCGCTGGCCACCCATGCCGGGCATCTCGACGATCCGCTGGAGGTGTTGCGCCGGCTCGGCGGGCGCGAGGTGGCGGCGATCGCCGGCGCCATTCTGGCGGCGCGGCTGCAGCGAATCCCGGTGATCCTCGACGGCTATGTCGTCTGTGCCGCTGCGGCGGTGCTGAAAGCCCTGGATCCGGGCGCGCTCGACCATTGCCTCGCCGGCCACCGCTCGGCGGAAGGGGCGCACGGCGAGGTGCTCGAGCGTCTCGGCCTCGAGCCGGTGCTCGATCTCGGGATGCGGCTCGGCGAGGGCACAGGTGCGGCGCTCGCGGCGGGGATCGTCAAGGCGGCCGTCGCGACCCACAACGGCATGGCGACCTTTGCCCAGGCGGCCGTCTCGCAGCGGCCGGACGCGTCCTGATCGCGCGGTCCCGCCGCCTGCCTCACGCCGTTGGCGGCGGCAGCCGGAGAGCGCCTGGCCACTGGCGGCTTGTTTCCCTGGCCGCTTTGCTCGGCCTAGTCGCCGTGGGCTACTGGCAGCAGAGCGGTGAAACGGTCACAGGCATGGCCCGCGCAATCGATGGTGATTCGCTGCGCCTCGGCCAGCGCGAGCTGAGGCTCGCCGGCATCGATGCCCCGGAGCTCCACCAGACCTGCCAGCATGACGACGGCATCTATCCCTGCGGCCGCGAGGCCCGCGGCTATCTCGACAGCATATTGGCGCGCGCGCCGGTGACCTGCACCATGCGGGAAAAGGACCGCTATGGTCGGGACTTGGCGCTTTGCCGGCAGGGTGACATCGACCTCAATGCCGCCCTCGTCCGCGCGGGGCAGGCCGTTGCTTATGGCCGGTTCGACGCGGAGGAGCGTCAGGCGCGCGCCGGCCGGCGCGGTGTCTGGTCGGGGCGCTTCGAGCGCCCGGCGGAGTGGCGACGCGCGCATCCGCGTTGAGGTCAGCGCAGCTATGTGTTTTTTCACACAGTCAAGAGCGGGTTGTTAATCTACTCTACCTATATAGACGACTTCCGAGACCCTGGACTTCCAGCGCGGTTCCTGACCCCAGGAGCCGCGTTTCTTTTTTGGCGTCCCGGTCATTGGTCCGGGCGCACGGTTGACCTTGCCCCCATCGCGGCTCATATCCCGATCCGTTGACATGTCGGATAGGGTGCAAGGCCATAGCCGGCGAGAGGGGCTCCCACATCGGATGCCCGCGGCGCTGGGCCTTGGAGCGAGGGTAGAATGATCACGAGAGATGCAGTCATTGCGCGCCTCAACACCATTGCCGGGCCCGATGGCGCCACGCCGCTCGGTCGTTCCCCCGCCTTGTCCGAAGTGGTGATCGCCGGCGCCAAGGTCTATTTCTCCATCGCCATCGATCCTGCGCGCTCCCAGGAGCTGGAGCCGCTGCGCAACCGCGCCGAGGGGCTCGTGCGCGAGATGCCGGGCGTCGACAGCGTCATCGTGACCTTGACGGCGGAGGCGGCTCCCGCGTCCTCGGGAGCCGCACGCGCTTCCGCGCGCCCGGCTGCCCCCGCCGGGGAGCGCCCGCTCGGGCCGAAAGCCGCGTCGCAGACGAAGGCGGGTGTCCCCGGCGTTACGCATATCGTGGCAGTGGCCAGCGGCAAGGGCGGCGTCGGCAAATCCACGGTTGCCTGCAACCTCGCCCTCGCGCTGGCGAAGCAGGGGCTTCGCGTCGGGCTGCTCGACGCCGATATCTACGGCCCGTCGATGCCGAAGCTGCTCGCTCTCTCGGGCAAGCCCGAGGTCATCCCCGGCCGGCGTATCTTGCGGCCTCTCGTTGCGCATGGGCTCAAGGTGATGTCGATCGGGTTTCTCGTCGACGAGCAGGCCGCGATGATCTGGCGTGGGCCCATGGTGATGTCCGCCATCCAGCAGATGCTGCGGGAAGTGGAGTGGGGCGAACTCGACATCTTGATCGTCGACATGCCGCCCGGCACGGGTGACGCGCAATTGACGATGGCGCAGAACGCGGCGCTGGCCGGCGCCGTGATCGTCTCGACGCCCCAGGACCTGGCCTTGATCGATGCGCGGCGCGGGGTCGCCATGTTCCGCCGGGTCGAGGTGCCCATCCTCGGCGTCGTCGAGAACATGTCGAGCTTCATCTGCCCGCATTGCGGCGGCCGCTCCGACATCTTCGGCCACGGCGGCGCGCGCGATGAGGCGCGCGCCATGGACGTGCCCTTCCTGGGCGAGGTGCCGCTGACGATGGCGCTGCGTGAGGCCTCCGACCAGGGCGAGCCCATCGTGGTCCGCGACCCCCATGGCCCCGAGGCGAGTGTTTTCATGGATATGGCCGCGCAACTTGCCGGTGTTCTCGGGGGTACCCCGCGCCTGCGCCCCGCGCCGCGGATCGTGATCGAATAACCGGGTCGGCGACGCCGGCTTTCGACCGCCGCGGATGTGGTGCTTTTTTGCGCCACGTTCGACGAATGGACAAGCTTCCGGGCGCTTGAGACTGTTGCGGTCTCCAGCGGAATATGGCTCTGTTGCTCCATACAAGCGCCACCTTTTCAAGCAGGTATTGGCGTCCGTTTAAGCGGGAGGATGAAGAGAATGAAGCGTCGTCAGTTTCTAGCGAGCTCGGGTCTCGCCGTCGCAGGTGGTGCGGCCCTTGCGGCGCCGGCCATCGCGCAGTCCGCGCCAGAGATCAAATGGCGTCTGGCATCGAGCTTTCCGAAGTCACTTGATACGATCTACGCGGGCGCTGAAGTGCTCGCCAAGCAAGTCGCCGAGCTGACGGATAACAAGTTCCAGATCCAGGTTTTCGCGGCCGGAGAGATCGTGCCCGGCCTGCAGGCGCTCGACGCCACGCAGAACGGCACCGTGGAGATGTGCCACACCTGTTCCTACTACTATGTGGGCAAGGATCCGACCTTCGCGATCG
Organism: Chelatococcus asaccharovorans; assembly: GCF_003201475.1. Classification (GTDB taxonomy): domain Bacteria; phylum Pseudomonadota; class Alphaproteobacteria; order Rhizobiales; family Beijerinckiaceae; genus Chelatococcus; species Chelatococcus asaccharovorans. The sequence continues at coordinate 61,652 of NZ_QJJK01000017.1, forward strand.
GCACGGCCGTGCCCTTCGGCCTCAATGCGCGCATGCAGAACTCCTGGCTGTTCGAGGGCGGCGGCAACGAGCTGCTCAATGAGTTCTACAAGAAATACAACGTGTTCGGCATGCCCGCGGGCAATACCGGCACACAGATGGGCGGCTGGTTCCGCAAGGAGGTCAAGACGGTCGCCGATCTCTCCGGCCTCAAGATGCGTATCGCCGGCCTTGCCGGGCAGGTCCTGCAGAAACTCGGCGTCGTGCCGCAGCAGATAGCCGGCGGCGATATCTATCCGGCCCTCGAGAAGGGCACGATCGACGCCGCCGAATGGGTCGGCCCCTATGACGACGAGAAGCTCGGCTTCAACAAGGTCGCGCCGTACTACTATTACCCGGGCTGGTGGGAAGGTGGCCCGACCATCCACGCCATGGTCAATCTCGACAAGTGGAATGAGCTGCCGAAGCCGTACCAGGCGGCGCTGATCAATGCGGCCGCCTACGCCAACACCATCATGCTGGCGCGCTATGACAAGCTCAATCCGCCCGCCATCAAGCGTCTCGTCGGCGCCGGCACGCAGCTCAAGCCCTATCCGCAGGACGTCATGGAAGCCGCACTCAAGGCGACCAATGAGCTCTATGCGGAGATCAGTGCCAAGAATCCGGATTTCAAAAAGGTCATCGATGCGATGATCGCCTATCGCAATGAGGAATACCTCTGGTGGCAGGTGGCGGAATACACCTATGACAACTTCATGATCCGCGCCCGCGCCCGCGGATAAGCTTTGTCTCGCAGGGGTTAAGGGGGCGGTCATCCGAAGGGGTGGCCGCCCTTTTCGCGTCCAAGGCCCCGATCCAAGCCCCCGATCCAAGGACCCCTTCCAATGCCCCGTGGCGCTGCCACACGGCAGACCGGCGGCGCCTTGGCGGAGGGCCCGATCAAGAACAAGGCCCCGGAGATCGCTCTCCGGGGCCTTTTGTTGTTCGTGAGCCGCTATTTGAAGTTGAGCGCCGGCGGCGGCAGGTCGTTGCCCAGGCCCGGCGGCGGGGCGAGGCCTTTCAGTTGATCTTCGACCCGCTGCGGATCGACCTGCACCGCCCCATGTTTGTAGTGCATCACCATCTGCGGGAAGAAGATGATCAGCGCCACCATGATCAACTGGATAAAGACGAAGGGAACCGCGCCCCAGTAGATCTGTCCGGTCGTGATCGGCGCCGTCCGTTTCTTTGTGACTCGGTCGATATAGGCCTCTTTCGGCGCCACCGAGCGCAGGAAGAACAGCGCGAAGCCGAACGGCGGATGCATGAAGCTTGTCTGCATGTTGACCGCCAGCATCACGCCGAACCAGATCAGGTCGATGCCGAGATGGTCGGCCACCGGCGCAAGCAGTGGAATGATGATGAAGGCGAGCTCGAAGTAATCGAGGAAGAAGGCGAGGATGAAGATCAGAATGTTGACGAAGACGAGGAAGCCGACTTCGCCGCCGGGTAGTGCAAGCAGCAGTTCTTCCACCCACTTGTGCCCGTCGACACCATAGAAGGTGAGCGAGAAGACGCGGGCGCCAATGAGAATGAAGATGACGAAAGCGGACAGTTTCGCAGTCGACTCCGTCGCCTGCTTGAGAAGTCCGAAATTGAGGCGCTTGCGCGCGAAGGCGAGTATCACCGCGCCCGCCGCGCCCATGGCGCCGCCCTCCGTCGGTGTCGCGACGCCGATGAAGATCGTCCCGAGGACGAGGAAGATGAGGCCGAGCGGCGGCACCATCACAAAGGTGACCTGCTCGGCGAGGCGCGAGATCAGGCGCTTGCCGGTGGAGCGCTCGATGGTCGCCGCGATGAGCGCATAGACCGTGCCGGCGATGAAGGCTTCCGTCAGGAGGGCCCAGTAGGCGTGCTCGGTACTCTTAAGCACGATATAGAGGCCGACGAGGGCCGCTGTGATGAGGAGCGTCAGGACGATGCGCTGGCTGCCGAGCAGCCTGTTGAAGAGCGCCGAGAGAAAGGCCACGATCACCGCGATCGACATGGTCAGGACGACGAAGTCGGCACCGGCGCGTACCTCGGTCTGACGCATGACGTAATAGGCGGCGAGCCCCGAGAAGGCCACCAGCGCGCCGACCTGCCAGACCCCGCGGTCGCCTCCTTCCTCCCGATGCCCGATCGCATCCGCGGGCAAGCCGGGTGCGCTGTTCGGATAAATCATGGACATGAGCCAGATATATCCCGCATAGAGAAGGGACAGGATCAGGCCGGGCAGGAAGGCGCCTTCATACATATCGCCGACGGAACGGCCGAGCTGATCGGCCATGACGATCAGCACCAAAGACGGCGGGATGATCTGGGCGAGCGTGCCTGATGCGGCAATGACGCCACTGGCGAGCCGCCTGTCGTAGCCGTAGCGCAACATGATGGGCAGCGAGATCAGGCCCATCGAAATCACCGAGGCCGCGACCACGCCTGTCGTTGCAGCAAGGAGGGCTCCGACGAACACGACGGCGTAGGCCAGGCCGCCACGCACGGGACCGAACAACTGGCCGATCGTGTCGAGCAGATCCTCGGCCATGCCCGATCGTTCGAGCACAAGCCCCATGAAGGTGAAGAAGGGAATCGCCAGCAGCACCTCGTTGTTCATGGTGCCGTAGATGCGCTCCGGCAGCGCCTGCAGGAAGTTGGGGTTGAACAGCCCAAGCTCGATGCCGACGAAACCGAAGATCAGGCCGTTAGCGGCCAGCGCGAAGGCCGCGGGATAGCCGAGCAGCAGAAGGACAACCAGCGCCGCGAACATGATCGGCGCCATATTGTGGATGATGAAGGCGGTCATCAGGCGGTCTCCGCAGCGCGAGGGCGTCGATCAGGGGCGCGATACATTCGGGTCGATGGTCTCGAGAAGGCGTTCGACCTCGGCTTCCGCCTGACCGGCACCGCCGGCGTGAGGATCGTCAATGTCGCCGCGCATGATGGCGATGCGCTTGATCAGTTCCGAAATCGCCTGGAAGAACAGGAGGATGAAGCCGATCAGGATCAGGAACTTGGCCGGCCACTGGGGCAGCCCGCCGGCACTCGACGATTGCTCGTTGATCAGCCAGGAGCGCTCGGCGAAGGGGGCGCTCGTCACGATCATGACGATCGTGAAGGGCAGGAGAAAGAAGACATGGCCGATGATGTCGATCCAGTCACGGACCCGTTTCGACAGCTGGCTGTTCACGATGTCGATCCGGATATGCTCGTTGGCGATCAGTGTCCAAGGCGCGCACATGAGAAACACGACGCCGAAGAGAACCCACTGCAGCTCAAGCCACGCATTCGATGAGGTATCGAAGACCTTGCGCACGATGGCGTTGAGGGCGGATACGACGATTGCCGCCAGGATGAGCCAGGCGCACCACTTGCCGATGCGCGTGTTGATGGCGTCAATGATCCGGCTGATGGCCAGAAGTAAGGACACGTCCACCTCCCCTCGAAAGAGTTTATTCTTGGACCGCGATAACTCTTAAAGTGATGCTGGCATGGCGAGCGCTGTCGCTGCAATGGCTCCGCGCGACAGTCTCGCCTGTGACGGCGCTCATCCGGGCATGCGAGACGCGTTGCAGGAAGCGCAACTGATCCTGCGTCGATTGAGAATGATACGAAATTCCAATGCCATACAGGTGCAATCCGGTGACCAGAGTTCGTGCGTAGTCTTTTGCCGGCCTGCAGACAAGCCGCGGGGCAGCCTCAGTTAAGGCGAATAGCGCATCCGAAGCCTATGGACTCGCTAGACTTTGGTCGTAAAGGGAGACTTGTGCCTATCCGCCGGTCACACTCATATGGCGACCGACGGCCGGCCGGGCTTGTCGCCGGTCAATGACGAAATCGTGGCCCTTCGGTTTACGCGTGATCGCCTCGGCAATCGCCTGCTCAAGCAGAGCGTCGCATTCGCTGGCGCGCAGCGGCCCGCGCAGGTCGGCGGCATCATCCTGGCCGAGGCACATATAGAGCGTACCCGTACAGGTGACGCGTACGCGATTGCAGCTCTCGCAGAAATTATGGGTCATCGGGGTGATGAAGCCGAGCCGTCCGCCTGTCTCGCGCAGCCTGACGTAACGCGCCGGCCCGCCCGTGCGATCATCCAGGTCTTCCAGCGTGTAGCGTTGCTTGAGCTGCGAGCGGACGAGCGACAGCGGCAGGAACTGGTCGATCCGGCCGGGCTCGATCTCGCCGAGCGGCATGACCTCGATCAGCGTGAGCTCCATGCCCAGGCCATGGGCCCACGCAATGAGATCCGGAATCTCCTGATCGTTCACGCCCTTGAGCGCGACGGTGTTGATCTTGATCGCCAAACCCGCGGCGCGCGCCGCGGCGAGCCCGTCGAGAACGCGGTCGAGATCCCCCCAGCGGGTGATGGTGCGGAACTTCGCGGGGTCGAGCGTGTCGAGGGACACGTTGATCCGCCGCACGCCGCAGGCGGCGAGCGCCTCGGCATGCCGGGCGAGCTGCGTGCCATTGGTGGTCAGCGTCAGTTCATCGAGATGCCCGGCGTCGAGATGCCGCGAGAGTGACTTGAACAGGCTGAGGATATCGCGCCGGACGAGCGGTTCGCCGCCTGTGATGCGCAGCTTGCGCACGCCGCGTCGCACGAAGGCACTGCACAGCCGGTCGAGCTCCTCAAGCGAAAGCAGATCGCGCTTCGGCAGGAAATGCATGTCTTCCGCCATGCAATAGACACAGCGCAGGTCACAGCGATCGGTCACCGACACCCGGAGATAGGTGATCGCCCGCCCGAAAGGGTCGATGAACGGCATGGCCATTCCGAGACTGTCCTGCGGCATCAACATGGTACGAACGTTAGTCGGTTGCGATACATAGCCTCTAACATGGCCTCTCCGCGGCGAGAATGCCAATCATTTGGAGGTGTCCTTGCGCATCGGTCGGCCGCGGACTGACCACGCAACACAATAGACGAGCCAATTCACCCACCTGCCCAATTCACCGACCCGCATGGTCCCGGGCGATTCCATTCCAATCGGATTTGCTCTAGAGGCTATCGGGCAGCCGAGCGAGCAGGAGGTGCCCATGGACACTGCGCAGGATCAGGCCCCTTGGCCGACGGAATTGCGTCTGTCGCCTGACAAGCGCACGCTGACGGTTGCCTTTGACGACGGCCGGACATTCGCGTTGAGCGCTGAGTATCTGAGGGTCAAGAGCCCATCGGCCGAAGTGCGCGGCCATTCGCCGAGTGAGCGCAAGACCGTGGGTGGCAAGATCGACGTCGCCATTCTGTCGATCGAGCGCATGGGGCACTATGCCGTACGCCTCGTCTTCGACGACATGCATGACACAGGGATCTACACGTGGGGATATCTCCACGAGCTCGGCGCAAAACAGACCGAAATCTGGGCGTCCTACCTCGACGAGCTCAACAGCAAGGGCCTGCGACGCGAACCGCCGGTTCGCGGCTAGCGCTCCATGTGACCGCGGGAGCGGTCGAACGGTCAACGCACCGTGAAGAAAGCCGACCGCCACAGATGCTTCCTTGGGAGCACGCGATGGCCGGTCGGCTTGCCGCAGTGAAAAGAGGGCGGGCGGAGGCCTGCCCCTTTTTGTATCAACGCTGGACGACGACGCGGGTACCGACGCGCACGCGGGAGTAGAGGTCGATGACGTCCTCGTTCATCATGCGGAAACAGCCCGAAGAGACGGCTTGGCCGATGCTGTCGGGCTCGTTGGAGCCATGGATGCGGTAGAGGGTCGAGCCGAGGTAGAGCGCGCGCGCCCCGAGCGGGTTGTCGGGACCGCCGGCCATGTGCCGCGGCAGGTCGGGACGACGCTTGAGCATCTGCGGCGGAGGCGTCCAGCCCGGCCATTCGCGCTTCTGCGTGACGGTCTTGGTTCCGCCCCAGGTGAACCCGGGACGTCCGACACCGACGCCGTAGCGGATCGCCGTTCCGCCGGGCTGCACCAGATAGAGGCGCCGCTCCGTGGTGGAAACGATGATCGTGCCCGGTCCGTGCGGGCCGTTATAGGTCACGACTTCACGCGGAATAGCCGACGCCTGCGGCCGGAAGCTCTCCGGCTGTGTGGCGAGGGGCTGCCGCGTCAGCGGGTCGATCTGGTAAGCGCTCGCGGGGGTGGCGAGAATGGCGGCACAAAAAACGCCCGCGAAAGCAGCAAGCTTCGCACTCATGTTGGCCTCGAAGTTCGACGTCGCAGGGTCTGAATCCCGCGACCGCCTGTCCTAATTTAGGTGATTATCAGGCGGCAACTTGTCTAAAGAATGCGTAAGCTGCAACAGCGATAAGCGCGATATTTCTCTCACAGCAGCGTGATCATCGCGAGCGTGTCAGGCCGGCAACAGTCCCGCATGCGTCCTGAGCTTCGGATGACGCCGCATGCCTCGGGTGCGTGCGCACGCCAGTCTGCATGCCACGGCGAGGTTGGCAGGCCTTCATCAACAGCCGGTATCGGGATGGTGTGCCGGGCGCGGGTCACGCCATCGGCAATGGCATCATCACTGCCAGGGCGGCGCCCCGGGCCGTGGCGGCCGGCCGGCCATAGGCGGCCGCGCGCCGATGGGGCCGCGCGGCCCCATTGCGGCGGGACGCGGGCCTATTCCCGGGCGACCGTAAGCACCAGGCGGGCGATAGCCCGGTCCGCGGAACCCGGGGGGCCGTCCCGGCCCGGGGCCGATATAACGCGGTCCGCGATAGCCCACAGGCGGCCCATAGGCCGGCCGGCCGGGATAGACCCGCGGCGGTCCGTAGCCGTAACGGGGGTAGTAGCGGTAGCGTGGGTAATAGCCTGCACCGTAGACCACCGGTGCGGGAGGTGGCGGATAGCCGTAGTTCACCCAGGAGCCGCTATAATAGCCGGCCCCGCCGGAATAGTAGACCGGCCCGGCGCTGCCGCCGGAGACGCAGCCCGTCAAGCCGAGCGCGCTGGCCAACAGGACAATTCCGGTCAGCGCTCCGCGAGCCAGGTTCATATCTCATCTCCCGTAGAGCACGTCCGCCTTGTGCGGATTGGCTCTGCTGAATAACTGACGAACAAATTCGTCGGCTTCGATGGTATCAGACGATTCCATCCAGGTCGGATTTGCCCGGCGAAGAGGGCCAGCTTCCACCACAGAATTGTGAAGGAAATTCGCGGCAAAAAAACGTCGCTTATACGGCGTCTCTTCGCGGATATCGCGCGCTTATGCAAGCAGGGCTTCAATTTCCGCGCGGCAACCGAGCCGATCGGCGGCCTTGAGGATGACGGGTCGGGCCGCTGTGATGTCGATGCCGTCGCGGCTATTGCGGGCAGACAGCCCGCGGCGGCACGCCATCGGGGCCGATCGGACAGGCGGTCGGCAGGTGCATGACAATGAACGCCGCCGATGCAATGTCCCCTGAGGGGCAGTTGCCCCAGAACGACCTGTCTTGATGTCAGCTAAGTTCTTGAAAACGATGGTGGGTGCGACAGGGATTGAACCTGTGACCCCTGCCGTGTGAAGGCAGTGCTCTCCCGCTGAGCTACGCACCCATCGATAGGCGACACCAAAAGCATAGACACCGGCCGAAGGCAAGCCCCATGGCGTACGCCTCGCCAAAAAGATTGGGGGACACTTACGCATCGGAGAGCTGTGATAAAGCGATGAGGGGACTGGCATGGCGAACTGCGCGACGGGCGGCGCAGTCTGCGCGGAATGTCGTTATCCACTTGCCAGCCGATCGATGTTTGAAGCATTGAGACACGGCGTTCATACGGGGCGGCCGAGACGGTGCCCATCATAGTCTGAGGATGCATCGTGGAATATAAGGGGACCGTTCGAAAAATGGCTCGTTTCGGCGAGGCGGTTTTTCGAGACGCCAGGCGGATGGACCTTGCCGTTTTCGCCCTGTCGGCGGCGGCAACACTTTTGATTTATCTTGAAGCTCACAAGGATAGCCCGATAAAACCGCGCTTCCCCCAGCAGGGGAGCGGCTGGTGGGCCTGGTTCGATCAGTGGAAGTATCTGCAGTCTACGCTCGCCTTCTCGCAAGGCAATCTGGACGCCGGAAATCATTGGTATTTGCCTGGCTATTCCCTTGCGGGCGCGCCGTTCGTCCATCTGACGCCCGCGAATCCCTTTCTGATCCCCAATCTGCTCTGTTTGCTCGCCGCGCTTTGGCTGTCAGGGGTCTTGCTTGCCGAACTGGTGCCGAACTGGCGCTGGGCGCGTATCGCCGGGTGGCTGACGTTTTTTGCAACGAACGTCGCCTATCCCCTAAGCCTCACGGCCTGGGTGATCCCATGGACGACGTCGCTCGTGGCGCCGATGGTCCTGCTATGCCTATGGGCCCTCGTGAGGGTCACGAGCGGTGGGCACCCCTTCATCCTCGGTGGCGTCGCGGGAGCGTCGGGCTCACTGATTGCCGCCGCGCGTCCCGTCGACGCACTGGTGGTGCTGGGCGTAGCCGGCGCGACGGCCTGCGTGAGTCTCCTATGGCAGCGCACATCTTTGCGTTCGGTGGCCGCATTTATCCTTGGCGGCATTCTCGGCAGCGTTCTTGCCGTTGTGCTCCTCGCGATCCCCTATCTCATGATCTATGGATTTAAGCTCAGCGACTACATCAAGATGAGCGACAGCATCGGCTTTGAATGGCGCCTCTTGCCGATGCGCTGGATAACTTTGGTCATCAGCCCCTTTCCGCTCTTTCCGGATGGTGCCGGAAAGGGATTGGCCGAGCGTTTCCCCTGGATCATCTCAGGTTTCGCCGGCATGGTTGCGTGCATCATCGTTGCGACTGGCGCGGCCGCACGGTTCCGCCATCTCATTGTCGTTGGAACGACAGTCGCATACTTTATGCTTTATTTGACATACCGGGACCTACATCCTGGCGGGATGTGGTACTATGGAAACTATCACTATTTCAAATGGACGCTTCTTATATTCGCTTTATACAGTGTCTTGTTGGTGCACGAGCTCTTCGCGCAATCATTGCGGCAGGGTTTGGCGGTCGCGGCGATCGCCGTGATTGCGGTGGTCGTTCTCTTTGGCTGGCGCGCCTCCATCAAGATCGTCGGACCTTTCGAGACCACGTTCCGCGACCCGCGATTGATCGACTTTCCCAACGGTCTGGTCGATGTTGATGAGGGACTAGCGGTTTCGGCTATCGGCTCATGGTATAGCTTCTACATTGGACCTCACAGCATCCATCAGGGTGATCGCCGTTGGTCGTCCGGCGACTATAAGGCCTTGCCCTATCCGGGTGGCTTTCTGATCCTCCCGCTGCGTCGATCGCCGTCCGAACCGGCCTCCCTGCATTTTGGGGAGAATGTAACCCTGCTCGATCGGCCCGTTGTCAAAGTTCGCCAACGCCTGAGTTTTGGATTGCCGTGCTGGTTCGGCCGATGGTCCCGCGCTTGCACGGTCACCTTGCCCCTCGCGCCCGAGATAACACGCATCGGCGAGACCTTATCTGTCGGCGAGCCCAAAGCGAGCGTCCAAACGTTCGAGGCCTGGGATGAGCCCGAATTGGCCGGACGCTGGACGAACGGCAAACAGGCATCTCTGGTCTTCAACGTGGATGTGCCGAAGGGACAGGGCCTCAAGATCGAGATGGAAAGCAACGCCTTCGTGCCTGAAGGGCAGCCGCCCACATCCGTGGCCGTCGCGGTCAATGGTGAAAAGCTGACGCGCTGGGCGATCGATCGTGGTGATCCGCGGTGGTTTTCCGTGACCGTACCGGCCCGCCTTTTGCGACCGGATGGCATTGTCATCGTCCGCGTGACCATCGCCAATCCACGCATCCCGATGGTCTTTGACCGCAGGACCTCGGATCCCCGCGAACTCGGGATGTTCTTGCGCAACGTCCGGTTTGAAGCCGCGCCTCCGGAGGCGCGCGCCGCGACTGGCAAATGAGGACCTTGCCGTGACGGTTGCAGGCTTGCCGCGCCAATCTCCCGCGCTGTTGCGGCGTCAGGCGCTGGAGGGTAGGGGCACCCGCGCGGGCAGGCTCGCGACCGCATCCCAGAGTTCGTCGAAATGGTCGATGATGCGATCGGGCCCAAGCTGATCGATGGGCACTTCCGTGTAGCCGAAAGGCACGGCGATGACCGGGATACCGGCCGCCTGGGCGGTCTTTATATCGGTCAGGGAATCGCCCACCATGACGGCGGTGGCGGGATCGCCTCCGGCGCGTGCGATGGTCTCGGTGAGATGACGCGGGTTGGGCTTGAAGACATCGAACGTATCGCGCCCGCAGATCGCGGCGAAGCGATCGGCGACACCGAGCAGTTCCAGAAGCTTGACGGATTGCGATTCGAACTTGTTCGTGCAGACCGCGAGCGCCCAGCCTGCCTCGCTGAAGCGTTGGAGGGATGCCTCGACGCCTTCGAACAGCTCGCTCATGTCGGCGATATGGTCGCTGTAATGCGCGATGAAATCCGAGAAGAGCCGCTCGAGCTCTTCGGCGTCGGCGGTGCGGCCACTGGCGGCGAGGCCACGCTCAAGGAGCGCTCGCGCGCCGGCTCCGATGAGATCGCGCGCCTGCTCCAGGGGCAGAGGCGGCAGATCCTCACGGGTGAGGATGACATTGAGCGTCCCGATGAGGTCGGGCGCGGTATCGGCCAGAGTGCCGTCGAGGTCGAAGACGAGAACACGGGGCGAGAGCTTGTGCATGGGTGCAGCTAGCCGGAAATGCTCCCCTCACGCAAGACCGCGCGCGGGATGCATGCCGGAGCGCCGGACGAGGGGCCGCGACGGCTGGGGCGGATCAGGGGATCGGTACCGATCGCGGACGCGAAAGGGCGCGCCCCGCCGCGATGGAAGGTGACGACGCGGAATGGCAACGCGAGGAATGGTAAACTGACGTTAAGTGATTCGGCCCCAGATCAGGCGCCGAGCCTTCTTTGTCTCGTCGATTGAAATTGACTGCGCGCGTCAGGAAACCCCATGATCACACCACCGTCCTTGCTTGCCAAGCGCATCGGTGTCGGCCTTTTCGCCGTCGTTGCCCTGGCGGGCGCGGCGCCCTTCGAATTCGTGCCGGCACCGCAGACCGATCTCAACCGCGTCTATCGCATCGATCGCGTGACCGGCGAGGTGGGAGCCTGCCAATACGGCCTGAAGGAAGGCACCATCGGTGTGACGTTCTGTTATGCCCCCGGTGAAGGCGCCGGCAAGCAGGTGCCGGGTGAATACGGCCTCGTCGCGTCCCGCCACGAGCGGGAGGGTGGTGTGTTCCGCGTGAATTTCCGGACCGGCGAAATGAGCGTCTGCTACGTGTTCAACGAACAGGTCGTCTGCACGCCGCAAGCCACGACGGCGAGTGGTCCGGCGACAGTGCCGCCTTCGTCCCAGTCGGAGGGGCAAAGCCCGCGCTGACTTTTTAAAAGGGGGGCGGCGCCGCTGCCGCTCTCCAAGGTGGAAGGCCGCGGTTCGATCGCTCCTGTCGTGATCTTGATGGCCAGGGTCTAGATCTTCATCGCCAAGTCGACGCCCGCCGACCGCGGGTCGCAGGTGCCGCGTTCGACCTCGTCCATAATGATGCGGCGCGTCATGGCCTTGAACGCGCCCCATTCGCCGAGTTCCGCGCCGCAGCCTGAGCATCGGACGGGGCTGTGATCGTTAAGGGCTTCGGGAAGCATGATCGCTGAACAATCGCAGGTTTCGCAGGCATAATTCGAAGTCAGGGCAAAGCCGCTCATCGTCCAGATCCCGTTGTGCAGGTCATATGAGATTGTCGCCACGGTAACCCTGTGAGGCCCGCCTTGGTTCCCGAAAACTCCACGCATCGCGAATGCCGTTCGCACGCTCTGCCATTTGTCGGCCTTCACACGAGAGCGGCGATGGCGGCGCTTTGCGTGCCGGACGGCGCATGGTAGAGACGGGCTCCTTTGTGGGAGATCAGTGAGGCGTCGCCATGCAGCTCAAAGATTCATCGCTTCTTGTCGAAGCCTGCTTCATTGACGGAGCCTGGGTGGGCGAGGGGGCAACGCCTGTCACCAACCCGGTCAACGGGGCGGTGATCGCGAAAGTGCCGCATTTCGGCGCCGAGGAAACCACGCGCGCCGTCGAGGCGGCCGGCCGCGCACAGGCCGGTTGGGCCAAGCGTACCGCCAAGGAGCGCGCGGGTATCCTGCGCCGTTGGTTCGACCTCATCATCGCCAATCGCGATGATCTGGCCTTGATCATGACCTCCGAGCAGGGCAAGCCGCTGGCCGAGGCGCGCGGCGAGATCGACTATGCCGCGGCCTTCATCGAATTCTATGCCGAGGAGGCCAAGCGTCTTTACGGCGAGACCATTCCCTCGCCCTGGCCGAATGCGCGCATGGTCGTCATCCGCCAGCCTGTAGGCGTCGTCGCGGCGATCACGCCGTGGAATTTCCCCGCGGCCATGATCACCCGCAAGGTCGGGCCGGCGCTTGCTGCAGGTTGCGCCGCTGTGGTCAAGCCGGCAGGCGAGACGCCGCTGACGGCGCTGGCGCTCGGCCTCCTCGCCGAGCGCGCGGGGTTGCCGGCGGGTGTCCTGAATATCGTCACGGGTTCGGCCAAGGATATCGGCCGCGTCATGACCGAGCATCCGCTCGTCAAGCTCATCAGCTTCACGGGCTCGACCGAGGTGGGCAAGCTCCTGATGCGCCAGGCCGCTTCCACCGTGAAGAAGGTCGGGCTTGAACTCGGCGGCAATGCGCCTTTCATCGTCTTCGACGACGCCGATGTCGATGCGGCCGTCGAGGGCGCGATGGCCTCGAAGTTCCGCAACATGGGCCAGACCTGCGTCTGCGCCAACCGGCTCTATGTGCAGGCCGGGATCCACGATGCCTTCGTCGAGAAGCTCGCGGCGCGGGTCAAGGCGCTGAAGGTCGGCGACGGCACCGAGGCCGGCATCGAACAGGGGCCGCTGATCACCGACGCGGCCGTCGCCAAGGTCGAGGAGCATATCGCCGATGCCCTGTCCAAGGGCGCCGAGGTTCTTGTCGGCGGCAAGCGTCACCCGCTGGGGCACACCTTCTTCGAGCCGACCGTCCTCACCCATGTGAAGAAGGACATGATGATCGCGCGCGAGGAGACCTTCGGGCCGCTTGCGCCGGTGTTCCGCTTCGAGACCGAAGCGGACGTGATCGCCCAGTCCAACGATACCGAGTTCGGCCTCGCCGCCTATTTCTTCTCGCGCGACATCGGCCGCATCTTCCGGGTGGCCGAAGCGCTGGAATACGGCATCGTCGGTGTGAACTCGGGCCTCATCTCGACCGAAGTGGCGCCCTTCGGCGGCGTCAAGGAATCCGGCATCGGCCGCGAGGGCTCGCGGCACGGTATCGAGGAATACACCGAGCTGAAATACATGCTGCTCGCGGGGCTCGACAAGTGAGCGTCGAGGACGCCAAGCGCGAGGCGGCGGCGCGGGCCGTTGCTCTTGTGGAGGATGGCATGCGGCTCGGGCTCGGCACGGGCTCGACGGCGAAGCACTTCGTTGCCCTTCTGGGTGAACGTGTGCGTGGTGGCCTGAGTGTCATCGGCGTGCCGACCTCGGAGCGCACCCGCGCCCAGGCCGAGGCCGAGGGCATTCCTCTCTCCGATCTCGATGCGACGCCGCAGCTCGACCTGACGGTCGACGGGGCTGATGAGATCGACGAGGACTTGCGCCTCATCAAGGGGGGTGGGGGCGCCCTCCTGCGCGAGAAGATCGTGGCCGCCGCCAGCGCGCGTATGATCGTCATTGCCGATGACAGCAAGCGGGTCGCGGTGCTCGGGCGGTTTCCCCTACCGATCGAGGTTGTACCCTTCGGACTTGGCGCCACGAAGCTCGCCGTCCGTGACGCAGCCGCTGGCGCGGGCTGCCGTGGCGATCTCAGGCTGCGCCGGCAAGCGGACAGCTCTCTCTTCGTGACTGACGGCGGCCACTATATCGTCGACGCTGCCTTCGGCGCCATTCCCGACCCCGAGGACCTCAGCCGGGCACTGCTCGCTGTCCCCGGCGTGGTGGATCACGGGCTGTTCATCGGCCTGGCGACGGCTGCGATCGTGGCCTCGCCGCACGGCATCTCCACTTACGGAGATCTCACAAAAACGCGCATGGTGCCAAGGAGTTAGATAGTCATGACACGCGCTTTCAGCCGCATTACGTTCGCCGCGCTGGCCTTGGCGCTGACAACCGCCACGGCGGCCGTCGCGCAGCAGCCGGCGCCGCAGCCACCTGCCCAGACCGCGCCTCAGCCGACGCCAAGCCAGATCGCCGTCGCGCGCGAGGTCATCATCGGCTCGGGCATGGGGCGCTCGTTCGAAGCGCTCGTGCCGACCTTTGGCGAACAGATCAAGCAGCTGTTCGTGACCCGGCCGGAATTGACGAAGGATATCGATGCCACGCTTGAGCAGATCCGCCCGGAGATCGAGAAGCGCAAGGAGGAGTTGATTTCGAACGCCGCGCGTTTGATGGCGACGCATCTCAGCGAGGCCGACCTGCAGCAGATCAACACCTTCTTCGCTTCGTCAGCCGGCAAGAAATATGTCGAGACACAGCCGCTGGTGCTTGACGACATCTTCGACGCGATGCGCGAATGGGCCAATTCCACGGCCGACTTCGTCCTCAATCGCGTCCGCGAGGAAATGAAGAAGAAGGGCCACACGCTTTAGCAGGATGTTGAAGAATGGCTTTTTGAGCCGCTCACGTGTCTTCCCCGGCGAGATTGGCGAAGCCAATCGAGGGAAGGGGATCCAGAACTATGAAGAGCTTAACGTATTGCCCTGGATTCCCTTCCCCGCGGGCCTTGCGGCCCTCGGCCGGGAATGACACCGCTCCGGAGAGCAAAGCCTGAATTTTCCAACAGCCTACTGGCTTGGAGCCGGCATTTCTTCTTCACGCCTATGCGACCGGGGCGGGATGCGCACGGCATCCCGCCTTTCTGGCGTTCTGCCCATTGCGTCACGCGCGTCGGGATCGCGGCGGCGGTGAAGAGGCCAAAGCCTTCGTGATCGCGTCGCATTGCAGCAGCACGACGCCGGCGAAGAAATCCTTGAAACGATCGACCATCTGCGGTGTCACGGTGATGCGATTGTCCGGCGTTCGCAGGATCAGACCGGCCGCCTCCGCCTGGCGCAGGATGCTCAACACGTGGGCGCGCGACACGGAATAGCGCGCCGCGATACCTGCGATCGTCAGGCCGTCCCCCGACGGGCCGTTGGTCTTCGCGCCTTGCGCCAGATGGTTGGCGAGCAGCGCCAGGGCGACCGGCATGCCACCGTCGCGATCGGCGAAGACAGTGAGCTCCGGCGCCCAGTCGAGCGGTCGCAGCCCGCTCCGAAAACAATCCATGAGCGCATGGACGAAGGCGGCGAGAAAGTCTTCCCGGCCCAGATTCTGTGTGCCCATGGCGCCTTCCGGCATGATGCCGGCGATGACTGTGAAAACTTGCACCAAGCGTTCGCGATGGATGGCGAGGAGCTGCTCGGTCGGTATGAGCCGCCGCTCGCGCCGGTCGCGGCCGGGCCCTTCCGAGAGAAGGCCGAAAAGCCGCATGGTCGCGAGCATCGCCGTGGCCCGTCCCGCACTGCAGACCCCGTGCGAGACGCAAGCCGTCTTGAGCCGTCCTGCTGTCAGTCCTGGTAAGTCCTGGCCTTCTTCACCATAATAGTGCAGGTCAAGTGCCAGAAGGACCAGCAGGAAGCGTCCGCGATCGTTGAGAAGGCGGTTGAGGAGCCAACGGTTGCGGTATTGCGACGCGATGGTCTCCGCGAACCCTCGCAGGGCTTCCGTAAAGCGCGGATCGTTTTTCAGCGCGGCAATGCGTTCTTCGGTTGCACCACCTGTGCAGCGTCGCTCGTGCCCACGCTTATTCATCGGATCCGATCAATTTTTGCCATTGTATGGGGGCTGCTGCCGAGGCAATCGCCGGGAGCCGGCAGTTGCAGCGTCTCATCCGGCAGGGAGAAACAGATGAAAACATGGATTCTCACAGGCATCGGTCTGCTGACTTTAGCGGTCGCCGCTGGCCTGCCGAGCGCGAGCCAGGCTGTTGTCTACTGCAAGACGGTGGGGGTCCCCAAGGGCTGTGTTGCGCGTCCTGTGGGTGTCGGCGCGCCCGGCGTCGGGGTGAGGCCTGGCGTGGGCGTTGGGGCGGTTGGCGTTGGCGTACGTCCCGGCGTCGGCGTCGGAGCCCCGGGGGTGCGTCCACGCGGCGCAGTCAATCTGGGTGGTCCCGTCAATCGGCGCGGCGTGCGCTGAATTCTACGCGTTCTCTGGAGGTCTATCATGTCTCGTCGTTACATCATCCTTGCGCGGGCCGCTGTCCTCGCCGTGTCCGCGTCCGCCGCGATCACGCCCGCCATGATCACGCTCGCCATGGCGAGCCCGGCGGGGGCTGCCGCCTGCGCGGCCAAGCTCGGCAAGTCGGCCCAGATCATCTACAATGCGGTCGCGCCGCAAGTCTCCGGGGGCGGCGACCTGCGTGGCCTGGTCACCGACCAGACGCGCGGGCTCGTGATGTCCGGCCAGATTTCGCGCGGTGATGCCCGCCCCGCGGCGGAAGCGGCCGGCCAGTGCCTGGAGCAACTGCGGTCTTGAATGACACCGATCGATCGGCGCCGGGCGCCGATCGACTGCGCGCAGCGTCTCGCCAAAGCATAATCCGACCGGAATGAAACGAGGATCGATAAGATTATGCTTGAAATAAAAGAGGTTAGAGCGCCGATCTGATACAATCAGATCGAAACGCGCTCTAGTCCTCGTCAGCCTTGAAGCGGTCGAGGCCCTTCAGCACGAAGGGCGCGATCAGGGCCAGGAAGGAGAGGCCGAGCAGCCCCGCGGCAAGCGGGCTCTCGACCAGTGCGATGGGATCGCCAAGGCTGATAGCCAGCGCGCGTCGCAACTGCTGCTCCGCCATCGGCCCGAGGATCAGGCCGATGACCACCGGCGCGACCGGATAGTCGTAGCGGCGCATGAGAAAACCCATCAGCCCGAAGACGAGCAGCATCGACAATTCGACGACCGATGGCTTGGCGGCAATGGTGCCCATGGTTGCGAACACCAGGATGCCGGCATAGAGCCAGTGCTGGGGAATGGCGAGCAGCTTCACCCACAGCCCGACCAGCGGCAGGTTCAACACCAGCAGCATCGTATTCGCGATGAACAGGCTGGCAATCAGTCCCCAGACCAGTTCAGGCCGCTCGGCGAAGAGCAGCGGGCCGGGGTTGAGATTGTACTGCTGGAAGCCGGCGAGCATCATCGCCGCGGTGGCCGAGGTCGGCAGGCCGAGCGTCAGCAGCGGCACAAGCGTGCCGGCTGCCGATGCGTTGTTGGCGGCTTCCGGGCCGGCGACACCCTCGATCGCGCCATGGCCGAACTCCTCTGGATGCTTGGCGAGGCGCTTTTCCGTGGCATAGGACAGGAAGGTCGGGATTTCCGCGCCGCCTGCGGGCAGCGCGCCGATCGGGAAGCCGTAGGCGGTGCCGCGCAGCCATGGCTTCCACGAGCGCTTCCAGTCCTCCCGGGTCATCCAGAGCGATCCGCGCACGGGTTCGAGTTTCTCCGGCGCGCCCTTGTGGCGCGAGGCGACATAGAGTGCCTCGCCGACGGCAAACAGGCCAACCGCCAGCGTCGTCACCTCGATGCCGTCGAGAAGGTCGGGCACCCCGTAATGCAGGCGCGCCTGGCCGGACAATTCGTCGATACCGACGAGACCGAGCGCCAGGCCGATGAACAGGCTGGTGAGGCCGCGCAGCGGCGAGGCGCCGAAGGTGGCCGACACCGTGACGAAGGCCAGCACCATCAGGGCGAAATAATCCGCCGGGCCGAAATTGATGGCGACCTCCACCAGCCACGGCGCCAGGAAGGCGATGCCCAATGTCGCGATGGTGCCGGCCACGAAGGAGCCAATGGCGGAGGTCGCCAGCGCCGGGCCGCCGCGGCCGGCCTTCGCCATCTTGTTGCCCTCGATGGCGGTGGCAAGCGAGGCACTCTCGCCGGGCGTGTTGATCAGAATGGCGGTGGTCGAGCCGCCATACATGCCGCCATAATAGATGCCGGCGAACATGATCAGGGAGCCGCCCGGATCGAGCTTGTAGGTGACAGGCAGCAGCAGCGCGACCGTCAGCGCAGGGCCGATGCCCGGCAGCACGCCGACGGCCGTGCCGAGAAAGACGCCGATGATCGCGAACACAAGGTTCATCGGCTGGATGGCGACGCTCAGCCCATGGAGGAGGGAGGGAAAGGCTTCCATCGGTCCGCTCTCAGAAAAGATGTTCGAGCGGCCCGCTCGGCAGGGTCAGCGTGAGCAGCTTAGCAAAGACGAGATAGGCGCCGAGGCCGAGCGCGAGGCCGACGCCGAAATCGACGAGGAGAGCCCGTCGGTTGAAGGCGCGCGAGGTCAGGGCGAACAGGACGGCGCTGGCCAGGATGAAGCCGCCGCCGAGCCCGATGATGGCGATGACGGCGACGAAGGCGAGCGTGATCAGGGCGACGGGCCCCCAGTCCGCGCGCTCCGGTTCCACCCCGGCGCCACGCCAGGCGGTGTAGGCGGTTGCGAGCCCGAGCACGACGAGACCCAGCGCGACCACATTGGTCGCCGCTTCCGGGCCGATGCGTGCATAGGCCGGCGGCGGCGGCATATGGCCGGCATCCCGGCGCAGAAGAATGGCGATGACGAGCAGGCCGAGCGCGATGATGAGGCCACTGACGTCGAGGCGGCGCCTCCGCTTGTCGTTCATGCCGGTGGGTCCTTGGCGGGATGAGGAGGCAGGGCGCGGGCGGGCGGTGGCGATCTGCCGGCAGCTTCGCCGGCTGACGGAACCACCGCTTCCTCCCGGGAAAGCCCGCTGGCGGGAGATCCCGCCAACGTCGATGGTCGAGAGCACGCCGCGCCGGCGAAATATGGCGCGGCGAACGATGGTGTTACTGCGTGAGCCCGATCGACTTCAGGACGTCGGCGATACGCACCTGCTCGTTCTTGAGGAAGCTACCGAAAGCGTCACCGGACAGATAGGCGTCGTCCCAGCCCTTGGCCTTCAGCGTCTCCTGCCAGGCCGGCGATTTTGCCATCTTGTCGATGATGGAGACGAGGTTGGCCGTCTGCTCCTTGGTCAAGCCGGGAGGCGCCACGACCGAGCGCCAGTTGATGAGCTCGAGATCGACGCCCTGCTCCTTGAGCGTCGGTCCATCGATATAGGCGACGCGCGCAGGGGCGGCGATGCCGATCAACCTGAGCTTCCCGGCCTTGATCTGGCCCTCGAACTCGCCGTAGCCGGATACGCCGGCCGTGACCTTGGACCCGAGGATGGCGGCCAGTGCCTCGCCGCCACCGGAGAACGGGATGTAGTTGATCTTGGTGGGATCGACGCCGACGGCCTTCGCCAACAGGCCAACCAGGATGTGGTCGGTGCCGCCGGCCGAGCCGCCGGCCCAGGTGACCTTGGCGGGATCGGCTTTCAGGGCCGCAACGAGATCCTGCGCGTTCTTGATCGGCGAATTCGCAGGCACCACGATGGCCTGATTCTCGGCCGTCAGGCGTGCAATCGGCGTGACTTGTTCCAGTGTGACCGGTGACTTGTTGGTGAGGATCGCACCGACCATCACGAGGCCGTTCACCATGATCAGGGAGCCGTCGCCCTTGCCGCTATTGACGAATTGCGCGAGGCCGACAATGCCGCCGGCGCCGGGAACGTTGGTCACCTGCGCGCCTTTGACGATGCCTGAGGTCGTCAGTGCCGACTGGATCGCGCGGGCGGTTTGGTCCCAGCCTCCGCCCGGTGCTGCGGGGGCCATGATCTTCAATTCGGCAATCTGAGCCGAAGCCGAGCCGGCAAGCCCGAGGCTGCCCGCAAAGGCCATGCTGGCAGCCGCTGCCAGAACGACAAGCGAACGCCGTTTGATGCGCGTGCGCGCCGCACCGCCTGTTCCGACCATGACATCCTCCCATTCCGTGATGGCACCTTCTGCGTGCCCGTGACAATGACGGTAAGGCCGGCATCTCCAGCGAGCAAGATGCGGTTTTATCAGCCTTATGGATAGGCCGCGTAGCGCCGCGTGCGCTCGCGCATGGCAGGCGCCACGTTTTGGCCTTTCGATGGGTAGCCCTGCACGACAGTTGCGCTGGGGCGCCGCGTCGGTCACAAGGATCCGCGGACTTGGAGGGTGCGATGGCGAACGGTGATTTCGATGTCGATCTTTTCATCATCGGCGCTGGCTCGGGTGGCGTCCGGGCGGGACGCATCGCGGCCGGCTATGGCGCGCGGGTGATGATCGCCGAGGAATCACGGGTCGGAGGCACCTGCGTCATTCGCGGTTGCGTCCCGAAGAAGCTCTATGTCTATGCCAGCCGCTTCCAGGATGCATTCGCCGATGCCGCGGGCTTCGGCTGGAACGTGCCTCAGGCCAGCTTCCACTGGCCGACCCTCGTCGCCAACAAGGAAACCGAGATCACGCGGCTCGAAGGCATCTACCGCCGCAATCTCGTCAATGCCGGCGTCGAGATCGTCGACAGCCGCGCCGTGATCGAAGGGGCCCATGCGGTGCGTCTCCTGGCGACCGGCGAGCGCATAACGGCCAAGGTCATCCTGATCGCCACCGGCGCGCGTCCGTCGCTGGAACCCGTCATTCCGGGTGGTGAACTTGGCCTTGTTTCCGATCAGATCTTCGACGTGCCTGAACTGCCGCGGCGGCTGCTCGTCATTGGCGGCGGCTATATCGCGGTGGAGTTCGCCGGCATCTTCGCCGGTCTTGGCGTCGAGACGACGCTGCTGCACCGCGGGCCGCGGCTGTTGCGCGGTTTCGACCACGATCTCGCGGAGGGTCTTGCCGCCGCCTATCGGGCGCGGGGCATCGAGCTCCTTCTGGAAACGCGCGTCGCGCGGCTCGAGCGCGCCGGGTCCGATATCGCCGCGACCCTGTCCGACGGCACGACGCGCCGCTTCGACCAGGTGCTGGTGGCGACCGGCCGCCGGCCTAACACTGCGGGCCTGGGGCTTGAAAGCGCAGGTGTCGCGACAAACGAGAAAGGCGCAGTCATCGTCGATGCCGAGGGCCGCACGAACGTGCCGTCGATTTACGCCGTCGGCGATGTCACCGACCACGCCCATCTCACGCCGATCGCCATCCGCGAAGGCCAGGCCTTCGCCGAGACGGTCTTCGGCAACAGACCGACGCGTGTGGACCATTCCCTCATTCCGACGGCCGTATTCTCGACGCCGGAACTCGGCACCATCGGGCCGAGCGAGGAGGCCGCGCGGGCGCTCTATCCCGCGCTCGTCGTCTATCGCACGCGTTTCCGCGGCATGAAGGCGACGCTGTCGGGCCGCGACGAGCCGGTGATGATGAAGATCCTCGTCGATGGCGCGACCGACAAGGTCGTTGGCGTGCACATCATGGGGGAGGCCGCCGGCGAGATGATTCAGCTCGTCGGCATCGCCGTGACCATGGGCGCGACCAAGGCCGATTTCGACCGCACCATCGCCGTCCATCCGACGGCCGCCGAGGAGCTGGTCACCCTGCGCACGCCTGTTGCGTAAGGCAGGCACCGTCGTGCGCCGCCCGAGCCGTCGTGACGGCCCGGGCGCTCGTCACGCTCAGAGCAGGCTGACTTTGCCGGTCGCGATGTTGTAGACGCCGCCGACCACCTTGACCTTGCCGCTCTTGACGAATGCGTCGATGATCGGCGTCGCCTCCTGCAGCTTGCGGACGTTGTAGCGGACGTTTTCGGCGATGGCCTCATCGAGCGGGTTCTTCGCCTTGGCCTTCGCGGCGATCATCACGGCCGGCTTGATCGCCTCGACCAGACCAGGAAGGTGCCCCGGCAGCGTCACATTCTCCTCGACAACCTTTATGGTCGCTGCAACCGCCCCGCATCCGGAGTGGCCGAGCACCATGATGAGCGGCGTTCCCAGGAACTTCACGCCATATTCGAGGCTTGCGAGACCGTCGTCATTGACGAAATTGCCGGCGCCGCGAACGATGAAGAGTTCGCCTGGTCCCTGATCGAACACGAGTTCCGGGGCGACCCGGGCATCGGCGCAGCTGAGCAGCGCGGCGATCGGATATTGGGCCGCGGCCCGGGCTGCCCGGCCGACGGAATAATCCTTGTTGCGCGAGGTGTTCGCGGCATAGCGCTGGTTGCCATCCATGATGCGTTTCAATGCGACATCGGGGCTGATCGCATTCGGCGCGGCAGCCGGCGGCTTCTCCTGCGCGGTGGCAGGCAGTGCCAGCCCGCCGAGGAAAGCGGCTGCGGCACCGGACGCGATAAGGTGGCGGCGTGACAGATAGTGTTTATGGTCTTCACACATGGCGTCGTCCTCCAGCCATGACCGACGTTGCGCCGATCACCCACACGTCGAGAACGGGCTCCGGCGGTGAAGCCGGCACAAGGCACGTCTTGTCGATGCAACCCCGCAGCTTGATAACGCCACCCATCCCGAAGAGGATATATGTGCAATGCTCCGGGGGTGGAGCTTGAGTCCAAACTTTGCAGGTATTCGATTAGCTGTGCGTAGACTGCTGAACCTTACGGACAATACGCTGATCACGGCGGGGGCGCTGCCCTCCCTGCCGCCCGGTTTCACCGATGCGGCCGCGCGGCTGGCCGCCTATTCCCGCTTTAGGCCCGCGCTTGCCCGCTATTGCCAGGACGTGGCAACAGCGGCACCGACGATCTGGCCGCTCTATAAGATGTTCGATCAACTCGGACGGTATCTGGTCGCCTATATGCTGATCCACAACTACTTCGCCTGGAAGTATGCGGGCGCCGCGCCGCCGACCTTGTCCGCCCTGCAGAAGGCGATAGGGGCCGGTGCGAGCGCCCGGCACACGGCCGGCTTCGTCGCGGCTCTGAAGGCCGGGCATTTCGTTATGGCCGAACCGGATCCGGATGATCGGCGTCTGAAGTTTCTCAAGCCGGCGCCCTCCATGATCATCGCGATCGGGCGCTCCGTGCGGCTCTTCGTTGCGGCCGTGGACGAGATCGAGGGACGGCACCCCGGGCGCGCCGCGGGGCTTGCCGATCCGGAGCGGCTTGGGCTGCTGCTGTACCGCTCCGCTCAATTCGTGCGCGCCAATGGCACGCTCATCCATCCGTTTCAGCGCATTGTCCACTTCGCCGGTCGGGACTGTGGCTATCCCCTCCTGGCAGCCATCATGGGCGCGCATTATGCGCGGACGCTGCCCGATGCCCCGCCTGCCGCGCTGCTCAGTTACAAGGCCTTGGCACGGCGGCTGCAGGTGTCTCCCGCCCATGTCGGCAACCTGCTCGGTGAGGCAGAGCAGCGAGGCTGGTTCGTGATTGGCGAGGGCCGCCGCCTCACCATGCTCTGTGACGAACTGCTCGCGGAATTCGAGCAATGGGCCGCGTGGCAGATGGTGCATTTCGACAGCCTGGCGGTCGCACCCGCGCCCTCCGCGGCCATGGGCGGAGCCTAATTCATCTGGCGATCCTGGTGCGGCGGACGCGCTGATGGCACAAAAACAGTGACGGCTTAGGCGATGGCTTGCTCAGAGCAAGGTGACCTTGTCGGTCGCGATGTCATAGACGCCGCCGATGACCTTGACTTTGCCGCTCCTCACGAAACCGTTGATGATCGGTTTCGCCTTCTGCAGCTTGCGCACGTTGTAGCGCACGTTATCGGCGATGGCCTCATCGATGAGGTTCTTCGCCTTGGCCTTCTTGGCCATCAGTACGGCCGGCTTGATCGCGTCCACCAGGCCCGCGAGATGCCCCGGCAGCGCGAGCTTCTCCTCGACGACCTTGACCGCCTCCGTGACGGCGCCGCAGCCGGAATGGCCGAGTACCATGATCAAAGGCGTGCCGAGGAACTTGACCCCGTATTCGAGGCTCGCGAGGCCGTCGTTGTCGACGAAATTGCCGGCCCCGCGAATGATGAAGAGATCGCCGGGCCCCTGATCGAAAATGAGTTCGGGCACGACGCGCGAATCCGCACAGCTCAGAACCGCGGCGATGGGATATTGTGCCGCCGCGCGGGCTGCCCGGCCGGCGGAAAAATCCTTGCTCCGCGTGGCATTCGCCACGTAGCGCCGGTTGCCGTCCATGATGCGCTTCAGCGCGTCGTCCGGGCTGATGGCGTTCGGCGCGGCGGCCGGCTGCTTCTGCTGTGCAGCGGCAGGGAGCGCCAGTCCGCCCATGAAAGTCGCGGCCGCGCCGTCCGCCAACAGGCGGCGGCGTGACAGGTAATGGCGATGATCCTCACAAATGGCGTCACACTCCAATGATGACCGATGGGTTGCCGATCGGTCACGCGCCGGGAACGGGCTCTGGCCGTAAGGCGGACGCGAGCGCCATCTGCCGCAGCACATCCGCGGTTCGATCGCCCCCAATTCCCGTAAGAAAATCTCTATGCGCAATACGACGGGCTGACCTGCCAATCTGCCTCTTCAGCGGATTCGATCAGCTTATTCAAACAGTTAAGCGCTATCCCGGGGGGAGGTCAATGCCTCGGCGCCGCTTGCCTCGCTGTTTGCCGGCGATGCGATATGACCGCGCGGGCCGCCGCCCGTCCTGATGTCAGGGCCGCTCCCGCCCGCTCCCGTCAGGATGACGCCAAGGCGGTGGTCTGGGGCTCGACCTCTCCGAGGGGTTGGCCGAGCGGCTGCACCTCCGCATCGAGGCGCGGCGGCGCCTTGCGCGAGATGCGCCAGAGCACATAGAGCCCAAGCACGAAATGCACGACGGCGTTGTGCATGAAGAGCGCGCCATCGCCGAAACGCGCCATGAGGAAGGAGGCGAGCGTCGGCCCGACGATCGCGCCGAGACAATAGAGGAAGAGGAGCGTGCTCGACATATGCATCGCGCCGCCCTCGATATTGCGGTCATTGGCATGGGCCGCGATGAGGGGATAGATCACCGGCACGAAGAAGCCCATGCCGAGCGCGAGCCCGTAGAGCATCCAGACCGAAGGGTTGAGGGAGACGAAGACCAGCGCGATCTCGACCGCGACGGCACAGGCGCAGATCACCGCGATCATCCAGCGGCGGTCCATGCGATCGGAGAGGCGCCCGAGCGGGACGGGACTGGCCGCCGACCCGAGGATCAGGATCGTCATGAAGGTTGCGAGCACGGTCGTCCCGAGACCGGTCCGCTCGATGACGGCCGGCACCAGGCTCCACAGGCTGCCGTTGGCGAGCCCCACACAGATCACGCCCATGACGGCGATCGGGCTGCGTCGCGCCAGGCCGAGGATGTCGAGCCTTGCCTTCACCGGCAGGGGCGGCGGCTCCGCGCGGGTAAGCGCCATCGGCACCAGCGCCAGCACGATCGACATCGCCGATACGGAAAAAAGGGTGAAGGACTGCGCCGGCGCGATATTCAGGAACTGCTGCCCGGTCGCCGAGCCGCCAAAATTCATGACGTTGTAGAGGCCGAGCATGCTGCCGCGGTTCCTGTCCGTGGCCTTGGCGTTCACCCAGCCCTCGACGATCGCGTAAAGGCCCCCGAAGCAGAAGCCGATGATGCAGCGAAGGGCCATCCACATGGCGGGCTCGACAATGATGGCAAAGCCCAGCACGGCGCTTGCGGCGATGGCCGCGAGCGCGGCGAAGGCACGAATATGCCCGGCGCGCCTGACGATGCCCGGGGCAAGCCAGGTGCCGCCCAGCATGCCGACGAAATAGGCGGAGCCGATCGCGCCGATTTCAGCCGGCGAGAAATTCTCCATGACGCCGCGCAGGGGCACGAGAGTCGTGGCGAGGCCGTTGCCGACGACGAGGATGAAGACGGCGACGAGAACGGGTGCAACAGAGGCGAGGGAGGCTGGCACGGGATCGAACGCCGTAGACATGCGGGAATGCTCACATCACATCCGATCACGGCGAAGTTACGGCTGCAACGACGAGCAGGGTCTTCATTCGCATGGAATTGCCTAACAGATTGGCATACGAGCCATGCTTCAGGCGCAGGTGCGCGGGTGTTGCCTGTTGGGAGCTCATGGCCGGCCGATTTTGCCGCCTTTTCCGGCTCCTTCGACCCGCCGCCTCTGCCCTTCGGCGGGTATCGCCCGCGCCATGACGTTTGAGCGATTGTTGCGGCGGCGTCAGGGAGGGCCCGAGCCTGCCGCCGATAGGCGAAGCGCATCCGCGACGGAGCGGCAGAGGCGTCTCGGACGGACCGGGACGTCTTGATGCTCGCTTTTCCGCGCGGTGTGCGTATATAAGCCGCTTCCCCCCTGAAATGGCGGGGGGGCTTTTTGCAACAACGGTCCCAGGATTGGGCGTCGGGAGTTTGGAGAGATGAGCGAGCGTTGGACACCGTCGAGCTGGAGATCAAAACCGATCCAGCAGGTGCCGCTCTTTACGGATGCTGCGGCCCTTGCCAGCGTCGAAGATCAGCTCGCCAGCTTTCCCCCCCTCGTTTTTGCGGGCGAGGCGCGCAAGCTCAAACGGGCGTTGGGCAAGGTTGCCGTCGGCGAGGCGTTCCTCTTGCAGGGCGGCGATTGTGCCGAAAGCTTCGCGGAGCATTCCGCCGACAACATTCGCGATTTTTTCCGCCTGTTCCTCCAGATGGCGGTGGTGCTGACCTTTGCCGGTTCATCGCCGGTTGTGAAGGTCGGCCGTGTTGCCGGCCAGTTCGCGAAGCCCCGTTCGGCCCCGAACGAGACGGTCGATGGCGTCGAACTGCCGAGCTATCGCGGTGACATCATCAACGGTATCGATTTCACCCCGGAAAGCCGCGAGCCGGATCCGCGCCGCCAGCTCATGGCCTACCGCCAGTCGGCCGCGACGCTCAACCTGCTGCGCGCCTTCGCGTCGGGTGGCTATGCCAATCTGGACAACGCCCATCGCTGGATGCTCGGCTTCGTCAAGGACAGCCCGCAGTCGGGACGCTACCAGGAACTCGCGGACCGCATCACCGAGGCGCTCGACTTCATGCGCGCTTGCGGCATCGATCCGGAGTCCCATCCGGAAATGCGTACCACGGATTTCTACACGAGCCATGAAGCGCTCCTGCTCGGCTACGAGCAGGCCATGACGCGTGTCGATTCCACCTCGGGCGATTGGTACGCGACCTCTGGCCATATGATCTGGATCGGCGATCGCACGCGCCAGCTCGACCATGCCCATGTCGAGTATTTCCGTGGCATCAAGAACCCGATCGGCCTGAAATGTGGCCCCTCGCTGAAGCCGGAGGAGCTGGTGAAGCTCGTCGCCGCGCTCAATCCGGACAACGAGGCGGGTCGCCTGACGCTCATCTGCCGCTTCGGCGCCGACAAGGTGGCCGACCATCTGCCGGGCCTCATCCAGGCGATCAAGGCGGAGGGGCAGACGGTGGTCTGGTCTTGCGATCCGATGCACGGCAATACGGTCAAGGCAGGCTCCGGCTACAAGACGAGGCCGGTGGATCTGATTCTGTCTGAGGTCAAGCAGTTCTTCGGCATTCACAAGTCCGAGGGGACCTATGCGGGTGGCGTGCATCTCGAAATGACGGGCAAGAACGTCACCGAATGCACGGGCGGCGCGCGCGCCATCACCGATGCGGACCTGCATGACCGTTACCACACCCACTGCGACCCCCGCCTCAATGCGGAGCAGGCTATTGAACTGTCCTTCATGGTGGCTGAGCTCCTGAAGCAGGAGCGGTCCCCCAAGCTGCGCGAACGTCAGGTCGACGCCGCGGAGTAAGGTTGGGGGATCGCGTTTGCCGGCCTTGAGGTCGGCCGTCAATCATCAAAGGCCCGTGCGCGTCACGGGCCTTTTTCCGTCCGGGCTCGCCTCGTCGAACGGCTGCGGCCAACATCGCCTTTCCCTTTTCAAAATCATGGTCTAGACCGTGATCATGAGCGCATCGTCTGATCTTCTTCGCATCGCCCTCGCGCAACTCAATCCGACAGTGGGCGACGTCGGCGGCAATCTCGTCAAGGCCCGTGCGGCGCGCGCGGAGGCCGCGCGTCTCGGCGCCGATGCGGTGATGTTTCCCGAGCTTTTCCTTGCCGGCTACCCGCCGGAAGACCTCGTTCTCAAGCCGGCCTTCCAGGACGCCTGCCGGGACGCCTGCGAGGCCCTTGCGGTCGAGACGGCGGATGGCGGCCCTGCCGTGCTCATCGGCCTGCCATGGGCCGAGAACGACACGGTCTATAACGCTTACGCCATTCTCGACAACGGCACGGTGAGCGCCGTCCGCTTCAAGGTGGATCTGCCGAATTACGGCGTCTTCGACGAGAAGCGTGTGTTCGCGGCAGGACCTCTGCCGGGGCCGGCCACCTTGCGCGGCGTGCGCGTCGGCCTGCCGATCTGCGAGGATATCTGGGGTGAGGATGTGGTGGAGTGCATTGCCGATACCGGCGGCGAGATCCTGCTCGTTCCCAACGGGTCGCCGTACGCCCGCGACAAGTTGGACGTACGCTTCAACATAGCCGCCGCGCGTGTCGCCGAGAGCGGGCTGCCCTTGGTCTATCTCAACCAGGTCTGCGGGCAGGATGAACTCACCTTCGACGGTGCGTCCTTCGTGCTCAATGGCGACGGGGCGCTCGCCCTTCAGATGCCGGCGTTCCAGGAGGTTATTTCTCTCGCCACCTTCGAGCGCACCGATCTGGGCTGGCGCTGCAGCCCCGGCGAGAAGGCGGTTCTGGATGAAGGTGACCAGGCCGACTACGCGGCCTGCGTGTTCGGCCTGCGCGACTATGTCCGCAAGAACGGTTTTCCCGGCGTGGTACTCGGATTGTCCGGCGGCATCGATTCGGCGCTCTGCGCGGCGATGGCGGTCGATGCTCTCGGCGCCGAACGCGTGCATTGCGTGATGCTGCCCTATCGATTTACATCCGGGGAGAGCCTGGCCGACGCGTCGTCCTGCGCGAAGGCGCTCGGCATTCGCTACGATATCCTGCCGATCGCCGACGCCGTCGCGGGGCTGACAGATGTGCTTCGGCCGCTGTTCGCCGGCCTCAGCGCCGATATCACCGAGGAGAACCTGCAGAGCCGTGCGCGCGGCACGCTGCTCATGTCGATCTCGAACAAATTCGGGGCGATGGTCGTCACCACCGGCAACAAGTCCGAGATGTCGGTGGGCTATGCCACGCTCTATGGTGACATGAACGGCGGCTTCAACCCGATCAAGGATCTCTACAAGACCCAGGTCTACCGGCTGTCCGCCTTGCGCAACCGCTGGAAGCCGGCAGGCGCGCTCGGCCCGGACGGCGCGGTGATCCCGGAGAACATCATCACCAAGGCCCCGACCGCGGAACTCCGCGAGAACCAGACCGATCAGGATTCGTTGCCGCCTTATGACGTGCTGGACGACATCCTCGTCGGGCTGGTGGAGGAGGAACTGCGCGTGGCCGAGATCGTCGCCCGGGGACATGACCGCGCGACGGTGAACAAGGTCGAGCGGCTGCTCTATCTCGCCGAATACAAGCGCCGCCAGGCTCCCCCCGGCGTCAAGGTCACGGCCAAGAACTTCGGGCGCGACCGCCGCTATCCCATTACCAATCGCTTTCGTGACACGGGGACAATCGGTCCGCAACGACGAAGCCGAGTCATGGTGGCGACGTCGGCCAGTCAGGCCGACATCTGAACGCCGCGCCTTCACGCGCGACCTGTTCTTTCGCGGGATCCTCCGGATCGGCGACGGGGCGGGCCAGCGCTGCCTGACAGACACCGACAGCCCGAACGGCAGATCCATGACTGCGCATTCTTCCCCCGTCGTCCGCTTCGCCCCGTCACCCACGGGTTATCTCCATATCGGCAACGCCCGTCCGGCGCTGCTCAACTTTCTCTATGCGCTCAACCACGGCGGGCGCTTCGTGCTGCGGCTCGACGACACGGACCGGGTGCGCTCCACGCAGGAATATGCCGACGCGGTGTCTGAAGATCTCGCCTGGCTCGGGATCGAACCGGACGTCTTCGTCCGGCAATCCGATCGGCTGGCGCTTTACGATGACGCCGCCGAAGTCTTGCGGGCGAAGGGACTGCTTTATCCCTGCTACGAGACGCCCGACGAGCTCGACCGCCGCCGCAAGCGCCAGCTCGCGCGCGGGAAGCCGCCGATCTACGATCGTGCCGCGCTCAGCCTGACGGCGGAGCAGCGCGCCGCTTTCGAAGCCGAGGGGCGCAAACCCCACTGGCGATTCCTGCTCACGCACCGGACGGTCGGCTGGACCGACCTGTCGCGCGGGCTGATCGAGGTCGACACCGCGACCTTGTCGGATCCCGTTCTGGTGCGGGGCGACGGCACCTATCTCTACACCTTCACGTCGGTGGTCGATGATCTGGACCTTGGCATCACCCATGTGATCCGAGGCGAGGATCATATTACCAACACGGCCGTACAGATCTCGCTGATCGATGCGCTCGACGGCGTCGTCCCGGCCTTTGCCCATACCAATCTCCTGACCACGGCGAGCGGCGAGGGGCTTTCGAAGCGTCTGGGGCATCTGTCGCTGCGGGGGCTGCGCGAACAGGGCATCGAGGCCATGGCCGTCGCGTCTCTCGCGGTGCTCGTCGGCTCGGCCGAGGCCGTGCGGCCGGTCGCCTCTCTCGAGGAACTGGCGAAGCTGGTCGATCTCGCGCGCCTCTCCCACGCGCCCGCCAAATTTGACGAGGCCGAGCTTGCCGGGCTGAATGCCAAGCTTCTCCATGGCTTCTCCTATGGCGCTGTCCAGAAGCGCTTGCGGCTGCTCGGGGTCGAGGGCGGCGAGACCTTCTGGCTTGCCGTGCGCGGCAACCTGGAGCGGCTGGCCGATGCCCGGGAGTGGTGGCAGGTGGTGGAGGGACCGATCGATCCCATCATCGAGGACCATGCCTTCACCGCGCGTGCGGCGGATCTGCTGCCACCGGAGCCTTGGAACGCGACGACCTGGAAGTCCTGGACGGAGGCCTTGAAGGCCGCGACGGGCGTCGGCGGTCGGGCGCTGTTCATGCCGCTCAGGCTGGCGCTGACGGCCCATGACCACGGACCGGAGCTGGCCGCGCTGCTGCCTCTGATCGGCGGCGTGAAGGCGGCTGCGCGGCTGCGCGGCGAGCGCGCCTGACGTCGACCGAGCTTCAAGGATTTTCTTAAGGGAACTGTCGTCATCACCGGGCTTCATCCGGTGATGACCCTTGGAAAGGCATTGCAACCTCACTGAACGGGATGGCCGGGACAAGCCCGGCCATGACGGATGACCGACCCATGTCGGTCTCTGTCGAAACCTGCCCGGCCATGGCAGTGAAGTCGCAGCGCTTTGATGCGATCGAATAAAGCTCTAATGCGGGTTGATCAGCACCGAGTTCTGCGGGCTGGCCACAAGATAGGGCGCAACGATGCGCACCTTGCGCCGCTGCCCGTCGGGGCCAACCTCCTCGCGCAGCGCGCCGTCGCCCTGATCGACGGTGGTCACTTCCTCGATCGATTGCGGACCAATGCCGGATGATGCGGCACTCGCCGTCGGGACCACCGACGGATCGTTGGCGGCCGCATTGTCGGCGGCGTCCTCGTCGTCCTCCACCTTCGCCGCTGCGGCGGCTTTCGCGGCAGCGGCCTGGCGTTCGCTGGTCCGCTGGGACGTGGCCGTCGTCTTCGGCCGGGACAGCTCTTCGGCTTTCTCGGCGGTCACGATGATATCGCTTTTCCGCCGTTCCAGCAGAAATTCGGCGGGTTGCAGAGCTTGCGCCCAACTCTCCCCGAATTGTCGGCAGGATATGGCGGGATTGAATGTACGCTCGTATTGCAGGGCACTGGGAAGGTCGGAATAAGGACGGCCCGTCGCGCTGATCGCCTGGGCGACGTTCCCGCCCTGGGCCATGAAGAACAGCTCCGTCGGCGAGGCCGGGCATTGCGCCTGGCATAGTTCCTGCGCGCCGCTGCGGCCTGATGCCGGGCCGCCGAGCGGGAAGAAATAGCCATCGGCGAGGCGCACGCAGACGGCGCGCGAGCCGCCAAGGCGCTTTTCGCCGCCACCCTCGCCCGGGGAGGGGGGAGCCTGACCGTCGAGATCCGCCTGGGGAGCGCCCTCCGGCTCGGCTTGGCCGCCGCCGAACAGCATTTCGAAGAAGCCGCGCTGCCGCGGTGCGGCCGCCGTACGCGGGGCACAGGCCTGTGCGGCCGCGGCTGACAACTCGCGTCGGCGCGCCTCGGTCTGCGCGTCGCCGCCGCTGGCGCGGGAACGGAGCAGGTCATAGTTCGCCTGCATCTGCGAGATGCGAGTCTGCAGGCTGCCGCAATCCGCCGGGCGCTGGCCGCCGAAGAGCCCGCCGCCCCGGTCGCAGCCGAGCTGCTGATAATAGCCTCGCGTTCGATCGAGTTCCGCGCGTTGGCGCTGCGCCGCCGCCGCATATTGCTGGGCCTGCCCTCCGCCGCGCGGGAGGGAGGCGAGCTCAGCGCGATAGCGCTGGCACGCGGCAGGCGACACCACCTCCTGAGCATAAGCACCACCCGTCAGCAGGGTGCAGACAAATGAGGCTGCAATGGCATATGCCGCGCGGCGGCTGATCATGATGGGTCCTGTCATTGTCCTCAGCGGTAGCGGCATGAGGATGTATCGGCGTCGAGATTGACTAAAGTGTGTCGCGGCGATGGGGAAGGGGGATGCGGCCATTTCAGGAACACAAGGGATTGAAGGCGGAGCGGGCTGAACTCCGCCGCGGCCTTGGCGATAGCCGTCGTAACATGGACCGCCGGCCTTACATGTCCATTTCGGGCGGCGCGTCCACCGGGATACCCGAGCGTTGCATCAAGAGCTCGATGACCCGGTCGAAGGCGGCGAGCTCTTCTGCGGGAATGTCCTTAATCAATTGTTCCGCATAGCTTATTGCGAGCGGGATGATCTCCGTATAGAGCGCGCGCCCCTCGGGGGTGAGGGAGAGAAACGCCTCGCGGCGGTCACGCTCGTTGGCCCGGCGTTCGACCAGCCCGCGATCCTCGAGCGCTGCCGTGGCGCGCGAAACCTTCGTCTTGTGCATGCGGGTATGCGCGCCGATGTCGCGCGCGGTCATTTCGCCCAGTTCCCCGAGCAGGGCGATGGTCCGCCATTCCGGCAATCCGAAGCCGAATCGCTTTTCGTAGATGCGGCCGAGCCCCTCCGCGACGACCTGCGCCAAGACATTGAGGCGATAGGGAATGAACCGGCTGAGCGTCAGCGTCAGAGGCTCGGTTTCGTCATGGGGGCTCACGGCGGAAGCAACCTTGGCGGACGGGGCATCAGCGGACGATAGGGGGCCACGGGATGTGGGGGAGGACATGGAGCGCGATCACCGTCGGGGTCGGAAGAGATAACCCTTAATTCAAGGGCCAAGTGCCAGCCAGGGTCTGTGAGCGGTGCGAAACCTTCCGGAGATCGGCCTCGCTGCCGGTTCCGCTCCCCCTGAGGTCTCCTCCGGGGAATGGACGATTATGCTCCATACCGCGCTCCAAACCTGAATGTCGCTTGGCCCCTAACATGCGAGGATGGAGGACCAGTTGACAACTTCTAGCACAGCAGGGGTTGTCGAGGTCCAGCGGGCTCGCCTGAAATCTGTGCGCGCGGCGGCGAAGTGTTGTGCGCTGACACACACGAATCGCGGTGAAACAGGGCGGTTGTTCGTAGAGGATGTCCGTCTGGCGCGGATTGGCTCCGCTCCCCAATAGACGAGCAATCTCACCGACTTGAATGGCGTCGATCGCTTTCAATCCAAGCCGGATTGGCTCGGGAGGGCTTGGTCGGTGGCGCGAGCCGCCGGCGAGGCGGGATCCTCATTCGGCCAGGCCATGGCGAGCGAGATGAAGCGGGCGCGCAGGGCATGGGAAGGGCCGACAGCCTGAGCGACGCTGAGTATGGCGATCAGGCTCACCGTCAGGCACAGCGCCAATTCCATCGGCGCCACCTGTCTGATCGCGTGGCCTAAAGCAATGATGCGCATAGTGCTCTCGCCTGAATTCCAGCGCCGGCCGTGGGAGGGCCTGCCCGGAACACTGAAACCCCACGGGAGTTATCGCATGATGCCATGCGCGTGCTCCCGCGGAACGATGATTGGGACACGGCTCGCGACTCTACCGGCAGACGGATAAAAGTCAATGAAAGCAATAGTTTATATATATTCTCAATCAAGAGTGGACACGTCTGTACAGGATAGAGCACCGTGCGCGCGCCGCGCTGCATGCTGCGCCGGATAGCTTGCAAACACGGTGACTTGCAAATCCATGTGCAAAGACAGACATGCGGGATGGGCATGCGGCAGGCGCGGCCAGCGCGGATCGTCCTTGGTCTATGCTTGCGCGGCGCCGGTCGGCTTGGGGTCATGAGGGAGTAGCGTGATGAATCGTCGCAGGCTCGTCGGAACGAGGAGTGCCGGATCCGGTATTGGGGGCTGGCTGGCGGCGCTTGGCCTTGCGGCATTCGGGCTTGCCATGCCGGCCGCGACGGGCGCCATGGCGCAGAATGGCCCGGACCTCATTTTCCGCAAATCGACCGTCTGGAAAATGCTGACACCCGACGACACCCTGGCGGTCTACGGCATCGACGATCCTGTCGTCGAGGGGGTGGCCTGCCACTACACGCTGCCGGAGCGCGGTGGCATCAAGGGCATGTTCGGCGTGGCCGAGGAGGTCTCCGACGTCTCGCTGTCCTGCCGGCAGATCGGCCCTATCACGATCAAGCAGAAGTTCGAGCAGGGGGAGGTCGTCTTCAGCGAGAGGCGTTCGCTCGTGTTCAAGCGCGTGCAGATCGTGCGCGGCTGCGACGTCAAGCGTAACGTTCTCGTCTATCTCGTCTATTCCGACAAACTGATAGAGGGCTCGCCAAAGAACTCGACCTCCAGCGTCCCGATCATGCCCTGGGGGGTCAATACCAATGTGCAGAACTGCGCCGAATGGTTGAAGAAGTAGCCAATCGGCAAACGCCGCTGTCCGTGGCTTTTTAATGAGGATTATCAGCGCGTTGAAGCGCGATCCGGACTCTGTTTGCGAAGCTTGTGGATACCGCTGAGCGCATGTGGAGCCTTGGCCCGGGACGTCGCCCGAAACCGTGAGGCGATTGGCCACACCGGCCCACGGATCGGACCGCATGCGTGCGCATTCCGCGAGCCAGCCGCAGCGCCGCCGGCCCGGTAGTCCGGCGTATCCGCCGTGTTAATTGTCGCAGGTGATGGCCATCGCTGCCGGGCCGGGGCGGGAGGTGCCGGTCGAGCTCGTAATATCGCTCGCCGGTCCGAAGGCGCTTGCTGCGCGGTAGCCCTGGGCAAGGCACCAGGCGTTGGCCACGCCGCTCGCGCAGTCGCCCCCTGTGGCGAGACAATCCGCGACGCCATAACCGTCATTGGCTGGGATGATGAAAGTTGCCGCCGCTGTCGCCGCCGTGGCGGACTCGGGCGCAGGCAAGAACGATACAGCCGCGACGAGAGCAGCGGCTGATCCGGCGAGAAGAAGGACGCGACGCATGGCCTGCAACATTCTGAGGAGTTAAGGAGATCGGCAGAGCAATCTCGGTCATTTGCGTAAATAAATTCCGAAACCGGAGGTTCCTTCGTGGGCCTGCACATTGTCTGGCAGAGCGCGCACGCTCTTGACGGATTCGCGGGAAGAAGGCAATGATCCGCGCCATGATGGCGACCGTCCGCACGACCCGGATTTCGATGATTTGCAGCTAGCGTAACCGCTGGCTGTTGCCGTCTTTGTCTTTCCCTTGAGATCGATCAGAGCGCGCCGATGGCCAGGGCAACCGGCGGCATCAGGCGTTTGTCGTCTGAGAACTATGTTCGCACTGGCTTGAGCTGATGCCGGGCATGTCGCCGGACGGCTTGCGAGCCTGTATTTTCGTTGTGGATGACGTAAGCGCAGACGGTGTCTCGCCCGGAAAGCGCTCTACCGATCGGCCAGGAGAGGGAACTGACATGGTGGCGGCCTTGGGCAGCGTGGAAGCCCTCGATACGGGTTTGACGCTCTACAACACGTTGACGCGGGCGAAGGAGGCGTTCGCCCCCATCGACCCGACCAACGTGCGGCTCTATGTCTGCGGCCCGACGGTCTATGATTACGCCCATATCGGCAATGCCCGCCCCGTCATCGTTTTCGATCTCCTGTTCCGCCTCCTGCGCCATCACTACGGCGCCGATCGTGTCACCTATGTCCGCAACATCACGGATGTGGACGACAAGATTAATGCGCGCGCCGCCCGCGACTACCCTGACCTGCCGCTGAACGCGGCCATCGCCAGGGTCACGGCGCTGACCGAGGATCAGTTTCATCGCGATATCGCAGCCCTCGGCGTGCTGCCTCCCACCGAGGAGCCGCGCGCCACGGCCTATATCCCGGAGATGCGCGCCCTCATCGAGCGGTTGATCGCGCGCGAGGTCGCCTATGTCGCCGAGGACCACGTGCTCTTTGCCGTCTCGGCGATGGAGCGGCGGCCGAAAGCCCCGCGCTACGGCGCGCTCGCCCGGCGCTCGCTCGACGAGATGCTGGCGGGTGCCCGCGTCGATGTGGCGCCCTACAAGCGCGACCCGATGGATTTCGTGCTGTGGAAGCCGTCGAAACCCGGCGAGCCCGGCTGGGACAGCCCCGGCGGCATTACCGTCCCGGGGCGCCCGGGCTGGCATATCGAATGCTCGGCCATGTCGATGGCGAGGCTGCTCACCCCCTTTGGCGGCGGTCTCACCTGCGACGATCCGGCCAAGAACACCTTCGACATCCACGGCGGCGGCATCGATCTCGTCTTCCCTCACCATGAGAACGAGATCGCCCAGTCCTGCTGCGCCTTCGACAGCGGCCGCATGGCCAATGTCTGGATGCACAACGGCTTCCTGATGGTCGAGGGCGAGAAGATGTCGAAGTCGCTCGGCAACTTCATCACCATCAACCAGCTCCTGGAGACGGAGAGCTTCGGCGGCCGGCCGTGGCCCGGCGCCGTGCTGCGTTTCGCGATGCTCAAGACCCATTATCGCCAACCGATCGACTGGACGGTCAAGGCGCTCGAGGAAAGCGAGGCCGTGCTCACCGAATGGTGGCAGGCGAGCCGGGGAAACCGGCCGGCGGATCGTGTGCCCGAAGAGGTGGTCGCCGCGCTGAACGACGACCTCAACATGGCCGAGGTCGTCGCGAGCCTGCATCGGATGAAGCGCGCCGGGCAGTTTGAGGACATGAAGGCGGCGCTGCGTTTCCTCGGCTTCGAGCGCATCATCGAGGCGATGATCGCCATCCGTGGCGAGGCGACCGCGGCGATCCACAACGACCCCGAGGTGCAAGAGCTTCTTGCGGAACGCTCCGCCGCGCGCTCTGCCAAGAACTGGGCCGAATCCGACCGCATCCGCGACGCGCTCGCGGCCAAGGGCGTGGTCGTCAAGGACAACAAGGACGGCACCTATACGCTGGAGGCAAAACACTGATGGGCAAGACCATACCTGCTCCCGCATTGCGGCCGTTCCTGCCGTCCGATCTCGCCGTTGTCGCGGCGATCTTCCAGGACAGCATCGAGGAACTGACCGAGGACGACTATAGCGAGGCGCAACGCGCCGCCTGGGCCGAGAGGGCCGACGGGCAGGAATTCGCGGCGCGCCTCACCGCGGCCCTCACGCTGGTGGCGACCATTGATGGCTCCGTCGTCGGCTTCGCCTCGCTCAAGGACAACACGCATATCGACATGCTCTATGTGCACCCCGGCTTTGCCCGGCAGGGTGTCGCCACCTTGCTCTGTGACGCCGTCGAGAAGCTCGCCGTCGGGCGCGGCGCCACGGCGCTTACGGTCGACGCGAGCGACACCGCCCGGCCCTTCTTCGACGGCAGGGGGTATCAGGGCGAGAGCCGTAATACGGTGTCCGTGGGCGAGGAATGGCTCGGCAATACCACCATGAAGAAGACCTTCGCCGCGTCTGATGGATCGCGCGCATGACGAGCCCCAGTGATGGCCGCGAGCGCCTCTATCTCTACGACACCACACTGCGCGATGGTGCGCAGACCACCGAGGTCAATTTCTCGCTGGCCGACAAGCAGCTGATCGCCCGCATGCTTGACGAACTCGGGATCGACTATGTCGAGGGCGGCTATCCCGGCGCCAATCCGCTCGATACGGAGTTCTTTGCCGAGAAGGCCACCAGGAAGGCGCATTTTGCCGCCTTCGGCATGACCAAGCGCGCCGGCCGCTCGGCTGCGAATGATCCCGGCGTCGCCGGACTGCTGGGCTCGGCGGCGGACGTGATCTGCTTCGTCGCCAAGTCCTGGGACGAGCAGGTGAAGGTCGCGCTCGAAATCAGCCTGGACGACAACCTCGCCGGCATCCGCGAGAGCCTGCTGGCGGCCCGCGACAGCGGCCGGGAGGCCATGCTCGACTGCGAGCATTTCTTCGATGGCTACAAGGCCAATCCCGCCTATGCGCTCGCCTGCGTCAAAGCGGCCTATGAGGCCGGCGCCCGCTGGATCGTGCTCTGCGACACCAACGGCGGCACGCTGCCGGACGAGGTCGAGGCCATCGTCCGCGAGGTCGCGCGGGATGTTCCCGGGGACCATCTCGGCATCCACGCCCATGACGATACCGGCTGTGCGGTGGCCAATTCGCTCGCCGCGGTGCGCGCCGGCGCCCGCCAGATCCAGGGCACGCTCAACGGGCTCGGCGAGCGCTGCGGCAACGCCAATCTCGTCAGCCTCATCCCGACGCTCGCCCTGAAATCGCCCTATGCGGACATGTTCGCGATCGGCGTTGACGCGGAGGGCCTGCGCGGCCTGACGCCGCTGTCGCGGGCGCTCGACGAGATCCTGAACCGGGCGCCGAACCGCCACGCCCCCTATGTCGGCGCCAGCGCCTTCGCGACCAAGGCCGGTATCCATGCCTCTGCGCTGCTGAAGGACCCGCACAGCTACGAGCATGTGGAGCCCGAGACGGTGGGCAA
The DNA here is from genome assembly GCF_003201475.1 of Chelatococcus asaccharovorans. Taxonomy (GTDB): domain Bacteria; phylum Pseudomonadota; class Alphaproteobacteria; order Rhizobiales; family Beijerinckiaceae; genus Chelatococcus; species Chelatococcus asaccharovorans. Next base: position 100,327 of record NZ_QJJK01000017.1, read on the forward strand.
CCAGCGGCAACTCCTCGTCTCGGACCAGGCCGGGCGCTCCAATCTCATCGCCGGCCTCGCGCGTGTCGGAATAGCCGTCGACAAGGACGATCGCCGGCTGACGCGGCTCCTTGCGGTGGTGAAGGAAAAGGAGGCGCAGGGCTATGCCTATGAGGCGGCGGACGCCTCGTTCTTCCTGTTGGCGAAGGGCGTGCTCGGCGGCGTGCCGACCTTCTTCAATGTCGATCGCTTCAGCGTCAATGTGGAGCGGCGCTACAATGCGGTGGGCGAACTCACCACCGTCGCCGAGGCCATCGTCAAGGTCGAGGTCGACGGGGAGGTGATGATCTCCGCGGCCGAAGGCAACGGTCCGGTGAACGCGCTCGATGTCGCCTTGCGCAAGGATCTCGGCAAGTATCAGAGGTTCATCGAGGGTATCCATCTCACCGACTTCAAGGTGCGCGTCTTCCAGGGCGGCACGGATGCCGTCACCCGCGTGCTCGTGGAATTCGCCGATGAAACCGGCGCGCGCTGGTGCACGGTGGGCGTCTCGCCCAATATCATCGATGCCTCATTCCAGGCGCTCAACGACTCCATCATCTACAAGCTGGTGACGAGCGGGGCGTAAGGGGCCTGCTTACCCCCGCTCCGCCGCCGGATATGACGCGGAAAGCGCCGCCGCTGATCCCTCCCTCTTTGGGGAGGGTGGCCTCGCGCCAGCGAGGACGGGTGGGGTTACGAGGCCCGGGACCGCCATCTCAGTTGATGAACTTGCTCGTCCATTCTCGAGCGGAGCAGGTCCGGAACAGACGGACTTGCTCTATGCAGATGTTGACTGACACCCTGCGGGGCTGCATCGGGGCGCACCCCACCCGGCGCCTTTGGCGCCACCCTCCCCAGAGGGGAGGGATCCGCGAGGCGTCCAACAGCTTGCCTCGCTTGTACTGAAAATGCCGGCCATCGCTCAGAACTGCGTGACGATTGTGGCGTCCGCCCGCGGCGGCTTGGCCGATACGGCCGCCTCGATCTGCGCGATGGCCTCGTGCGCGTGGTCGGCAACGAGATAGCCCACCTCGAGGCCTGGCCGGATGAAGCCCAACTGGCTCATATGCGCGAACAAGTCGAGCAGGGGCTGCCAGAAGTTCTGCGTGTTCAGGAGCAGGATCGGCTTGGAATGGCGGCCAAGCTGTGACCACGTCAACTGCTCGACGAGTTCTTCAAGCGTGCCGATGCCGCCGGGCAAGGCGATGAAGGCGTCCGCGCGCTCGTACATGATCTGCTTGCGCGAATGCATGTCCGGCACCACGATCGTCTCCTGGGCCTCCTCCAGCAGGATCTCGCGATCCTTGAGGAACGTCGGGATGACACCCGTCACTTCGCCGCCGGCTTCGAGCACAGCGCGCGCGACAGTGCCCATGAGGCCGATATTGCCGCCCCCATAGATCAGCCGGATGCCCGCCGCCGCCATTGCCTGCCCGAGCGCGGTGGCTTCGGCAGTGAAGGTGGGATCATTTCCGGAGGCTGAGCCGCAGTAAACACAGATTGAGCGAATAGTCGTCATATCAACGGATGTGGCCGCCGCCGCGACAGTCGTCAAGCCCATCAAGGCCAGATCGCCCCGAGAGCGCCCATGGAACCGCCGCGAATGGCGATTAAGGTGTTTTTTTCGCCACGTGAATGGAATAATCGGTCTGCCGCCACAAGAAAGTCATTATGCATGGGGCCGCGCTCTGGAAGCCGCCTATGTAAATGGATAGCGTCGTTATAGAGGGTCATACAAAGGGTCGGGGGTTCAGGAACAGCATGGTGCGCTCTCGCGGGATACAGGTTGCAGTCGCCATCGCCGCCGCGGCGGTCCTGGCGGTGCTCATCTATGTCTGGGGCGTGCCGCGCCAAGCGGTTGAACCGACCACGCCTGCGCCGGTGGCTTCGGCTCCTGCCGCGCCGCCCCCGGCCGCAGCGCCCGCTCCGGCGGCGGGGAGCCCGGCCCCGACAGGACAGGTCGGCACGCCTCAGTCTGGCGCCGCCAGTGCGCCACAACCGGCGACCGCGCCGTCGCCGCGTCCGGCAGCCACCACCTTGTCCTTCGATGTCGTCCGCGTCGAGCCGGATGGCTCCTCGGTGGTGGCCGGGCGTGCGCCTCCGGGCTCCAAGGTCGAGCTCCTGCGCAATGGCCAGCCGCTCAGCGAGGCGATCGCCGACGCAACCGGCGCCTTCGCGATGGTGCCGCCTGCGCTGGAGCCGGGCACCCACGAGCTTTCGCTCCGCTGCTTGGTCGACGGCAAGGAACTGCAATCCGGAGATGTCGTATCGGTCGTGGTGGCGAATGATCGCAAGACCGCGCCGTTGGTCGCCCTGCTATCGCCGAACAGGCCGGCCCAGATCCTGTCGCGGCCGGGTGAGCAGGCCCAGGTCGCAACCGCGGCCGCCGCGCAGACCGGCGGCGCCGCCATTCCGCCCGCGGCAAGTCCGCCCTCCGCAAGTCCGCCCTCCGCAAGTCCGTCGGCGTCAGCCCCGCAGCCGACGGCCGGAGCCCCTGCCGCGCCAGGGCCGGCCGCTGCGCGAAGCGCCGTCGTCGTGGATGCGGTCGAAGCCGAGGAGGGGCGCATGTTCGTGTCCGGCCGCGCGGCACCGGCTGCGACGGTACGCCTCTATCTCAACGACAGCTATGTGGCCTCGGCCGTCACAGGTCCTGACGGCAGGCTCTCCTTCACCATCGAACGCGGTCTGGCGCCCGGCGAATATCGCATTCGCCTGGATGATGTCGAACCGTCGAACGGGGCCGTCAAATCGCGCGCCGAGGTGGCCTTTACGATGCCGGCTCCCGCCGTCGTCGGTGCGGTGCCGGCACCCGCCGGGCGGGGAGTGTCGGCGCCACCGGGCAGCAATACGCCTGCGGCGCAGCCGGCATCAGGCCGCATCGCGGCCGCGGACGCGCCTCCGGAAAACGCCTCGTCGTCGGCCGTCGTCATTCCGCAGGTCAATACGACGACCGTCGTGCGCGGCGACAATCTGTGGCGGATCAGCCGGCGTGTCTATGGGCGCGGGGCGCGCTACACCGTGATCTACGACGCCAACCAGAACCAGATCCGCAATCACCACCTGATCTATCCCGGCCAGGTCTTCGTGCTGCCGCGGGGCTGAAGGATCGGCGCGGGTCGGACGGCCGCCCAACGGCGCGTCGATGGCATGCGTCTTTCGGGGCTGCATGCGCCGGCCTTTGTCCCTATATAGGGGCCGGGCTTAATCTTTTGGATTGTCAATCATGTTAGCGCCTACTGCCGGCGAGGCCGATCAACGGCCCCAGTCGGGCAAACGTGCTTCTTCCGCCTTTGCGGCCACGGCGCAGCACCTCTGGCCCTATCTCTGGCCGCGTGATCGCGCGGACCTGCGCGTCCGCATCTATCTGGCAGTCGGCCTGCTTGTCGTGGCCAAACTTGTCACCATCCTGATGCCCTACAGCTTCAAATGGGCGATCGATGCGTTGACGCTCGATTCCAAGGCTGCCGAGGCGGGTGAAGCGACGTCGCTGTGGGGCAGCGCGATCGCTTTAACGGCGCTCTACGGCATCCTGCGCATCGCCATGGCGGTGCTGACCCAGGCACGCGACGGGCTGTTCGCCTCGGTCGCCATGAATGCGGTCCGGCGCCTCGCGTTGCAGACCTTCGAGCATATGCACCGGCTGTCGCTGCGCTTCCATCTCGAGCGCAAGACGGGCGGCCTGACGCGTGTGCTCGAACGCGGCCGCAATGGTATCGAGGAACTCGTCCGGCTGACAGTCCTGCAACTCCTGCCGACGATCCTCGAATTCGTGCTGGTCGTCGGCATTCTCTGGTGGCAGTTCGACTGGCGGTTTGCCGCCGTCGTCGTGGTGATGATCGCCTGCTACCTCTTCTACACCTATAAGGCGACGCAGTGGCGCATCAACATCCGCCGCCGCATGAACGACTCCGATTCCGACGCCAATACGAAGGCGATCGACTCGCTCCTCAACTACGAGACGGTCAAATATTTCGGCGCCGAAAAACGTGAGACCGCGCGCTACGACGTCTCCATGGAGCGCTACGAGCGCGCCAGCACGCAGACCTACACGTCGCTCGCCGTGCTCAATGCGGGGCAGGCGACGATCTTCACCATCGGCCTGACGATCGTGATGGTTCTGGCTGCGATCGACGTGAAGCAGGGCCAGGCAACCATCGGCGATTTCGTGATGGTCAACGCCATGCTGATCCAGCTCTATATGCCACTCAATTTCATGGGCATGCTGTACCGCGAGATCAAACAGGCGCTGATCGACATCGGAGAAATCTTCGAGATCCTGTCCCGCAGCCCCGAGATCCAGGACGTTCCGGGCGCGCCGCCCCTCGTCGTCAGCAAGGGCGAGGTCACTTTCGAGGACGTGCATTTCGCTTATCATCCCGAACGGCCGATCCTGCAGGGCGTGTCGTTCAGCATCCCGGCCGGGCACACCGTGGCGATCGTCGGCTCGTCCGGCGCCGGCAAGTCTACGCTGTCGCGTCTTCTGTTCCGCTTCTATGCGCCTTCCAAGGGCCGCATCCTCATCGATGGCCAGGACATCGCCGCGATCCAGCAGACGTCGCTGCGTGCGGCGATCGGCATGGTTCCGCAGGATACGGTGCTGTTCAACGACACCATCGGCTACAACATCCGCTACGGTCGCTGGGACGCGACGGAGGAGGAGGTCATCGCCGCCGCGCGCGACGCACGGATCGATGGCTTCATCCGCAGTCTGCCGGAAGGCTACGACACGTCGGTCGGCGAACGCGGGCTGAAGCTGTCCGGCGGCGAGAAGCAGCGCGTGGCCATCGCCCGCACGATTCTCAAGGCACCGCCTATTCTTGTGCTGGATGAGGCGACATCCGCTTTGGACAGCTTCACCGAGCGCGACATCCAGTCAGCGCTGGAGCGGGTGAGCCGGGGGCGTGCGACGCTGGTCATTGCCCATCGCCTCTCGACGATCGTCGCCGCCGACGAGATCCTGGTGCTTGACCAGGGCCGCATCGTCGAGCGTGGCTGTCATCTCGACCTGCTCGCCAGGGATGGCCTCTATGCCGCGCTGTGGAACCAGCAGCGCGAGGCGGATGAGGCGCGCGAACGGTTGAAACGCGTGTCGGATGCCGAGGCGAGGGAGGTCGCCGAGGGCCTGTCCGTGTCGCAGGTGTGACGCTGTGGGGCTGATCCTTTGGATTGCCGCGCGATGCCGGTTCCCCCCGCGCTGCCGGATGGACTAATGTGAGCGCATCGCCTGGTCATCTGATGCTTGCTCCTCGGGGGCAAGCGGCCGCGAATTGCGGTTTCGCCCGGCCAGTGTGATAAAGCGCGCGAACTGGAGAATTGCCCTTGTCCGTCTACGATTCGATCCGCAGCGGGCTCGCGCCCATCCACAAGGAAGGGTATCCCTTCATCGCCATCGCGGCGGTCGCCTCACTCGTGCTCGGGCATCTGTGGACGCCCTTCGGCTGGATAGGGGCACTGATCACGCTCTGGATCTGCTACTTCTTCCGGGATCCTGAGCGGGTCACGCCGGTCATGGAAGGGCTCGTCATCGCGCCGGCGGACGGGCGTGTCAGCGCCATCGCCACCGTGCTGCCGCCCGCTGAACTCGGCCTGTCCGAAGTGCCGATGACGCGTGTCTCGATCTTCATGAACGTGTTCGATTGCCATGTGAACCGCAGCCCCCTGGACGGGCGCATCGAGCGCATCGTCTATACGCCGGGCATCTTCATCAATGCCGATCTCGACAAGGCGAGCGAGGACAACGAGCGCAACGGTCTCGTCATTTCCCACGGCGACCTGCGCATCGGCGTGGTGCAGATCGCCGGCCTCGTCGCGCGGCGCATCGTCTCCTTCGTGCGCGAGGGCGACACGCTGGCCGCGGGGGAACGCTTCGGTCTCATCCGCTTCGGCTCGCGCGTCGACGTCTATCTGCCGCAGACGGTCGCCCCGCTCGTCGGCGTCGGCCAGCGGTCGGTTGCCGGCGAAACGGTCATCGCCGACCTGCGGACCAGCGGTGAGCCGCGCCACTATCGCCAGAGCTGAATGTCCGCCCTTTTTGTCAGCGCGTGCCTGGAGATTCTGCGAAGCCGATGAGTGATCTGTTTCCGCCCTTTGCGCCGGATCCGGACGAGCCGAAGCGCCGGCTGTTCAAGCCAATCCCGCTGCGCCTGCTCGTACCGAACCTGATCACGCTCCTCGCCTTGTGCCTGGGGCTGACGGCGATCCGCCTGGCGATCGAGGAGCGCCTCGAACTGGCCATCTTCGCGATCGCGGTGGCGGCGGTGCTCGACGGGCTGGACGGGCGCGTCGCACGCCTGCTCAAGGGGACGTCGCGCTTCGGCGCAGAGCTCGATTCCCTGTCGGACTTCGTCAATTTCGGCGTGGCCCCGCCGATGCTGCTCTATGTCTTCATCCTGCACGACATGCGGTCGCTCGGCTGGATCGCAGCGCTCGTCTTCGCCATCGCGGCCGCGCTGCGCCTGGCGCGATTCAATGTCATGCTCGACGATCCGAACCGGCCCGAATGGCAGAAGCAGTTCTTCGTCGGCATGGCCGCGCCGGCGGGCGCCGTCACGGTGATGCTGCCGCTCTATCTCAATTTCGTGGGTATTCCCGGCGGCGGGCTGCCGGCCCCCGTCGTCGGCGTCTACGTGGTCTTCATCGCCTTTCTGATGGTCAGCCGCATCCCGACGTTCTCGGGCAAGACCTTCGGCAGCCGCGTCCCGCGCGAGCTGGTGTTGCCGCTCTTCGTGCTGGTGGTCATGTTCGCGGCCCTCTTCGTCAGCTTCACTTTTGAAGTGCTGGCGGTCTCGACGCTTCTCTATCTCGGCGCCTTGCCTTTCGGCTTCATGCGTTACAAAGCCCTGGAGAAAGCGGACAGGCTCGAGAAATCAGCGGTTCGCGCCAATAGCCCGAAGGCGCCGCCGGCGGCTGATGGTTCGCCGCCCGCCGTGTGATCAGCTCTCCCCATTGCGTGGAATATGAGCGTCCCGGTTGCGGCGGCTGTTGCATTCGCCGCAGGGTCGGTCCACTGAAAGAGAATGTTGAGCTGACAAATATGTCGATTCGCGTCGAAATCGGCTATACCTCTGCGCTCAGCATCCCATGTTCACAATATGTCGCGTATCGAGTAGGGTCCGCGCCGTCCCATTGTGACCAAAAGTGACCGCAAGGAATCGAATGTCGAAAGAAGAGCTCCTCGAGTTCCCGGGAGTCGTGACGGAACTGCTCCCGAATGCGATGTTTCGCGTCAAGCTCGAGAACGACCATGAGATCGTGGCGCATACCGCCGGCAAGATGCGCAAGAACCGCATCCGCGTGCTGACCGGCGACCGCGTTCTCGTCGAAATGACACCCTATGATCTGACCAAAGGCCGGATCACCTATCGTTTCAAATAATCCATTTGCCTGACTTCAGCGCATTCGTCCCGGGAGAGCTACGCCTTGGTTTCCACCCTCGACGCATCCATGTCGGCGAGTTGGCGTCCTAAGCTCGTACTGGCCTCGGCTTCACCGCGGAGGCTCGCTCTTTTGCAGCAGGTCGGCGTGGAGCCGGATGCGTTGATGCCTGCCGACGTCGACGAGACGCCGCTGCGCGGCGAGAAGCCGCGCGACGTCGCCCGCCGGTTGGCGCGCGACAAGGCCGAGGCGACCCGCCGCATGGCTGAGCGTCAGGACGAGTTGACGAGCGCCTTTATCCTCGCGGCCGATACGGTTGTTGCCGTGGGCCGGCGCGTACTGCCCAAGGCCGAGACCGTCGAGGAGGCCGCCCAGTGCCTGCGGCTCGTGTCGGGGCGGGGGCATCGCGTCTATTCTGCGGTGCATCTCATCACGCCGCAGGGCAAGCATCGCCAGCGGATCGTCGAGACGCGCGTGCGCTTCAAGAACCTGTCGCAGGACGAGATCGAAAGCTATCTCGCCTCTGGGGAGTGGCGGGGGAAGGCGGGCGGCTACGCCATCCAGGGGCTCGCAGGCGCCTTCGCCGTCAAGCTGGTCGGCTCCTATACTGCGGTGGTCGGTTTGCCGCTTTACGAGACTGTCAACCTGCTGGTCGGCGAGGGATATCCCGTCCGGCTTTCATGGCTGAATGCGGCATAGCGATGGTACCGACTGCAGACAACGACAATGCGAGCGGCGCGGACCATCCGGCCGGCGGGGGAGGCGGCGATGGCAAGCCGTGCCCCGTCTGTGGAAAACCCTCGATCGCGCGGTGGCGGCCGTTCTGCTCCAAGCGCTGCGCGGACGTTGACCTCAACCGCTGGTTGTCAGGTGCCTATGTCATTCCGGCCCGGGACGACGATCCCCGCGAGGATGAGGGGGACGAGGGGCCAACGATCGGGCGTTGATCTCCGGACAATGCTTCAGGAGCGGCGTGATGCTCCCTGACCCATGCGTTTCGTGCGATCCGCGAAAGAGTGGATGCCGTCCATAGGCGCGACCAGGGCAGGCTGCTATAGAGCGAACACCTTCAGGGTGAAATGACTTTCAGAACGGGACGCCATGGCCAAGCCCCTCACGATCTACGGCATCAAGAATTGCGACACGATGAAGAAGGCACGTGCCTGGCTGGACGACCGGGGCATTGCCTACTCCTTCCACGACTACAAGGCGGTCGGCATTGACGCCGCCCATCTCAAGGGGTGGATCAAGCTGGTCGGCTGGGACAAGCTCCTGAACCGGGCGGGTACGACGTTTCGCAAGCTGCCCGAGGCAGAGCGTGAAGGGCTGACGGAAGATAAGGCCGTGGCCCTGATGCTCGCGCAGCCGTCGATGATCAAGCGCCCGGTCCTCGAGATCGGTGGGGCACTTCTCGTCGGGTTCAAGCCTGACGAATATGCGAGCGCCCTTTTGTAGGGCGTTCTGCGTCTTCGCCCGTCCGCAAAGCGGTCAAAGCGTTCCTTGCTAACGCTTCCACGCCATGCCGGCTGGGAAGGCCGCTCAGCGATTGTCCGGAACGGCTATGGACCGATCACCTGTTCAGGGCTTCGGCGCAACCACGTTGATCGCCACGCCGAAGAGATTGACACGGTCTCCCGAGGTCACCGTATAGGTCGCGCTGTCTGTGGCGCCGACCCGCGCCGGGGCCTGATAAAGAACGATGCGGGCCGGATATTCCCTGCCCGCGCAGTTCCCGTTGCGGACCCGTACCTTGGCGTCCCTGACCGCCAGGGTGCCGGCAGTGGGGACCTTCGATACCTCGATCTTGACGAGCGGCTTCGGGGTGCAATCCGCATTGGCGCCTGAATGGACAGACAGCTGGCTGACCTTGCCCGCCGGTACCTGGATCGTGCGCAAGGTCTGATCCTGCGCCCAGGCGGCGGGAACGCCTATCAGGGCGAGGCAAAGGGCGGCAGACAGGACGGACAGCTCGGAACGCATGGCAGCACCTCTTGCGTCACCATAGCAAAAGTTGCGGCGGAAAGCAGGCGCGCAAGCCGGAAAGGACGTTATTGAGCCGTCATATCCTCCATTTAGGGTGCGATGCACTACCCGGAGGGTCCTGACCATGCTTCGCTCGTCGCTGCTTGCTACCACTGCCACTATCGTCGCCTTCGCGATATCCGCACCATCCTTCGCCCAAAGCGCGGCCCCAAATCCGGCTTCCACCGCGACCGTGATCGCGCATCGGGGTGCAAGCGGCTATCGGCCGGATCACACCATCGAGGGCTATAAGCTCGCCATCGAGCTGGGCGCAGACTTCATCGAGCCCGACGTCGTCGCGACCAAGGATGGGGTGCTCATCGTACGCCATGAGCCGATGCTCTCCGGCACCACCGATGTCGCCCAGCGTCCGGAATTCGCCAACCGCAAGACTACGAAGAAGCTTGACGGTGTGGATGTCACGGACTGGTTCGCCGGCGATTTCACCCTTGCCGAGATCAAGACCCTTTTCGCCAAGCAGCCCATAGCGGGTCGCGACACGAGCTTCGACGGCAAATTTCGCATTCCCACCTTGCAGGAGGTCATCGATCTCGCGAAGTCGGAGAGCGCCCGGCTCGGACGGCCGATCGGGATCGCGCCGGAGACCAAGCATCCGACTTTCCATCAGCAAGCCGGCCTCGCGCTCGAGGACAAGCTCGTCGCCATGCTCGCGGCTGCAGGCTGGACGGCGAAGGACGCGCCGGTCGTGATCCAGAGTTTCGAAGTCGGCAACCTGAAATATCTCAACGGCAAGACGGATGTTCGGCTCGCCCAGCTCATCGATGCCGATGATATCGGGCCGGACGGCGAGATCGTGCTCGCCGTTCCGCTGGCACAGCCCTACGATCTCGTGGTCGCCGGTGACACGCGCAGCTTCAAGGACCTGGTGACGCCGGCGGGTCTGAAGGAGATCGCTACCTATGCCGATATCGTCGCGCCGTGGAAGCCTTACATTCTGTCGGCGAAATACACGGATGCCAACGGCGACGGCAAGCCGGACGACCTCAACGGCGACGGCAAGCTCGATTGGGCCGACCGCACGCTCCTGCCGCCGACCGACCTGGTGAAGAACGCCCATGCCGCGGGCCTCAAGGTCTACACCTGGACGTTCCGCGCCGAGCCGCGCAATCTCGCCTCGAACTTCAAGGGCGATCCGGTCGCGGAGATGCGCGCCTATATCGATCTCGGCGTCGATGGTGTCTTCAGCGACTTCCCGGATGTTGCCGTGAAGGCGGCACGGGGCCAGTAGTCACGCCCCATCCCCTTCCCAAACCCATCGGGGCCGGTTCGCGCGACAAGGCGCGGGCCGGCCTTTTGTTTGGGAGGTAGGATCAGAGGCGCTTTTTTTTAAGGGTCTGCGTGGACGCGCGAAAACGTCGCCCCCGGGGTAGGCGGCCCCTCGTCCATTTGGTAGTATTTTTTATTACCATTGGGGATGGAGGGGAACGTGGCCGAACTCACTCTCACCGAATATTTCAAAACGTCTGCCCATGATCTGGTCGATATCGCGGTGCCGGGCTCCATTACATACGGACTGGGTGGCAACGACAGGTTCCGGGCCAATACGGATGCGGTCTTTGTCGCCGCCGCGGGAGGTTGGGGGGACGATCTCTACGTGCCCGTTGGCGGTCTCATGATAGTCGCCGACCACGGCGGTGGTTATGATGTTCTCGACTTGAGTGAATTTTATAGCCTTAGTGATGCTATGACGAGTAGAACGATCGACGGCGGACGGCATCTTATGTTTGTCAACGAGACAACGAAGGCTGCTGTTATTGTCGCCAATTGGCGCGATGCCAACTATAAAGTCGATGAATTTCATATAGTCGGGCAAGTATCCTATATTGATCAACTCATTCAGGTCTTCGAGCAAGATCCCACCATTCTTCCTGATCTCAAATTTGCCGATCTGGCGACGGCCTATGGCGGAAAGTTTGCCGCCGTCGCCGACAAGGCCAAATTCGAGGCGATGTTGGGCCTCATCGGCAGCCATGACCTCGCGGCCACGCTACAGGCCGAAGCCCAGGGCGTCGGCCGTGTCTATGAGGCCGGTCTCAATCGCATGGCTGACATTGCCGGGCTCAACTTCTGGTACGACGCCTATATGGGATGGGGGCGCGACAAGATAACGCTCGCGCGGGCGATCATCGATAGCGCCGAATTCCAGCAGAATTTTGGAAACGCCTATACGCAATCGGCGGAAGACTACATCAATGTTCTCTATCTCAATGTATTGGGCCGAAAGAGCGACGCGGCCGGTGCCTTCTATTGGACGGAGTTGTTGAATACGGGTGCCCTCTCGCGTGAAGGTGTGCTGATGGCCTTCGCCGACAGCGCCGAGAACATGGTGCAAAGCGCCTATCTCGCCGGTATCGTCGATGCCGGCGGCGGAGAATGGGCCTTCAGCTGAGCGCGGCCGGACAAGGAATGGCCCGTTCAGGGATGTGACGGTGCGGCTGCCGGGACGCCGGGCCGAATGGCGATCGGCTGGTTGCGGCCGCGGATTGGCACTTCGATGGCGGGGGGAAAGCGATCGAGCAGGTCGAGGCTGCCTGCCGCCCGTACGATGTCGTCCGTGACGACTGTGCTCACCTTCAGACTCTTAGCGATTTCCTGCAGGCGGCTTGCCACATTCACCGTGTCGCCGGTCGCGGTGACCTGCTGGTGGCTCTGCCCCCCCAGCCGCGAGATGATCACCGGGCCGAAATGCGCGGTAATGCGGGCATGCGGCCTTTCGCGGTCGTCCGTTGCCGTCGGTGCAGCCCAGGCTTCCAGTTTGTGGCGGAGATCTTCGAGCGCGCGCAGGGCGCGGGCGGCGTCATCGTCGTGATGCTCGGGGAAGCCGAAGAGGATCATTGCGCCGTCCCCCATGAAGGTGACCACGAAGCCGTCATGGGAATCGACCACCTCGTCGACCAGCCCATGGAAGCTCTTCAAAAGCTCGCGCGTGCGGGCCGGCCCCCAGGCTTCGGACAAGCCTGTGTAGCCGGCGAGATCGACGAACAGCACGGCAGCATCCTGCGCGATCGGCTCGACCAGGAAGGCGGGGTCTGTTGTCAGCCGCGCAGCGATGGGGCGCGGCTGAAACGGCATCAGGCGCTTTTCCACCCCGGCAAGATAGTGGACGGTCCTGCGCTCCTGCCACAGGCGCACTGCGCCATAAGCCGCCGCAACGGGCAACATCGCGACGAGGGGCAGCGTCGTGCTGAGCCAGTAGCCGTGGGCATAGGCCGCCAGGGAGGCCAAGACCCAGGCGATCGCCAGCAGCACGCAGAGCCCGAGCCCCGCCACGGGCCGGCGCATGGCGATGAGGACGACGGCGGTCACTGCGAGGATCGCCGCCACGGCTGCGTCCAGCCAGCGCGTCTCGCGATTGCGTAGGAGGGCGTCGCCGGCGAGAAGATTGCCGATCGCCGTCGCCAGCACCTCCGCGCCCGGCACGACAGGTGAGAAGGGGGTGGGAAAGGTGTCGCCACTCCCGGTTGCCGTGGTGCCGATGATGACGGTGCGGCCGGAGACGTCGGGTGGCGAAGGCCCGATGAATTTCGTGGCGCTGATCGTCGGTATCGTGCCCTGCGGTCCATAGAAGCGAAGAGCCAGGTTCTGGCCGAGGTCGAGCGGGATGCTCCGGTCGCCGAGCGCGAGGCTCTCGCCGTCGAGACGCGGCGCCACGCCGGTCGCCAGCGCGGCAGCGAGCAGGACGAAGGAGGGAACCACGCCGTCCGGCCCACGGTAGATCATCGGCACGTGCCGGGGCATCCCGCCGACATCGGTGACGATATTGACGAGCCCGACCTCCGCCGCTGACGCGAGCGGCGCCACAGGCCACATCATACTGCGCGGACGTGGCACCAGGCCGATGATCTCGCCGGTTGTCGGCCTTTGCGGTTCGCTCCCGTCGAACAGACCGGCAGCGGCGATCACCGCCGGCAGTTGGCTCAGGGCCTTGGCGAGCGCCTGATCTTGCACGGGGGTGCTGCGATCGACAAAGAGGAGGTCGATGGCGAGCGCCTTCGGTTGGCGACGGGCGATCGCATCGATCAGTGTCGCCAGCTTGTCGCGGGGCAGGGGAAAGGCGCCCATCTGCCGAACGGTCTCATCGTCGATGGCGACGATGATGACCTCCGGCGGAGGCGTCTTGCCCGGCGCCATCAACGCGCGCAGATCGAGCGTCACCGCCTCAATACGGTCGAACACGCTGGCGCGCCCGGCGACATGCCAGTGGATGACATAGGCCGTCCATCCGAGCGCCAGCGTGATCGCAAGAGCCAAGGAGAGGAGTTCGGCCTGGCGGCGGCGCATGGGATCAGCGCCCGAAGCGGGTAAGCAGCGCTGCCACCCGCGGCGCCCCCCAACGGGTGACAACCAGCGGGGCGCTGCCCGGGACGACATCCACGCCTTCGCCCGCTGACAGGACGACGCCACGACCGCCCTCAGTGCGTGTGACGCCGACGCGGCCATCGCGGACGAAGACGTCGCTCTGGCCGGGTTTGACATCCACAGCCCAGGTGGTGCCGCGGACTGATGCCACCGCGTGCGGGGTCTGCACCTGGAAACGTCCCCGGCTGCCGGACCGTTGATAGGCGACGAAGACCGCGCCCACGCTCACCTCCACGGCATCCGGCTCTCCGTCGCCGTTGTCGTCGACGAGCCCGGCGCTCGCGCCCTGCGCCACCTCGATCGTCACGCTGCGGCAGCGCAGGACGGTTTGACCGGCCGAGCCCGCGCTTGTCGCACAGCCGGCCGTCTGCGCCTGAGCGGTCCCTGACTGCATGAGGCCGATGCCGGCGACAAGCGATGTGGCAACAAGGCCGACGACTCGCGTGAGGCGCGCTGCCTGCCAGGGAAGGCTGTCGCGAAGGGTAATCATCAATGCCACTCCATTGGCCGCTTTGCCTGCGCGGGGATTGATCCACATGCTGACGGCCGGTTGTGAATGTTCTGCGCAATCCGAGCTCGCGGTGGGAGACGCGTTGCGCGAGCCTCGCGATTGTCTCACGAAAGTTCCGGTCTTTCACCCATATCCGGCAATGGCTATACAATCCTGATCGTTCTGCCGATGGAGTGTCGTCGATGCAGAAGAACGAACATCATCGCTGGCTTGCCTCGTCCGCCATCTTCGGCGGGCTCGATGAGGCTTGCCTCGCACGGATCGCGCGCGAGGCGCAGGCTGTGACCTTCCCTGCCGGGGCCTGTCTGTTCCGGCAGGACGATGAAGCCGATGGCCTGTATATCCTGTCGGCGGGCCTGGTTCGCATCCACATCGGCCACCGCGATGGACGCGAGCTGACATTGGCCTTGCTCGACCCCGGCGATGTGATCGGCGAGATCGCGCTGCTCGACGGGCTACCACGAACCGCAACGGCCACCGCCCTGGCGCCGACACGCACCGTGTTTGTCGGACGCAAGGCCTTTGTTCGGTTGTTGGCGGAGATACCCCAGCTCGCTGTCCATGTGATCCTGGTGCTGTGCGACCGCCTGCGGCAGAATACCGAGCAACTCACCGCAAACGCATTTCTCGATCTGCGCCACAGATTGCTGAAGGTGCTGCGCGACCTCGCCGTCGCCCACGGCCAGATCGAGGCGGAGCGCGCGACCGTGCCGACGCGTTTTACGCAGACCGACATCGCCCAGATGCTCGGCGTCACACGTGAGGCTGTGAACAAGCAGTTCCGTGCCCTCGCGCGCGACGGTGTCATTGAACTGACGCCGGGCGCCATTGTTCTGATCCGCCCGCGAGAGAACTGAGCGACGGAAGCTCGGCAGACTATCGGGATCCTGCGATTTCCGTCGCAAGGTCCCGACAGTCTCAGGATACCCGTGCGATGAAATAGGCATTCATCGGGTCATGCGGCAGGCGATGGACAACGATGTCGGTGAAGCCGGCCTCGCGCAACATCTGTTCGGCGAGCTCCACGCCCCACATGGCACCGAGCCCCGCCCCGCCCTGGCCAAGCGAAACCGCCATGCAGTGCATGCACGAAACCGTATAGAGGAAGGATCCGAGGGGCCGTTCGCCGTTCCGTTCAAGATGGCTGGAGCCATCGATGTCCTGCATCAGGTAGACGCCCTCCGGCTTCAGCGCCCGCGCAAAGCCCGCCAGCATACCGGCCGGATCCTTCTGGTCGTGGACCGCATCGAACGTCGTTATGAGATCGAAGCGCTGAATTTCGTCATAGGCTGTCATATCCCGGACATCGAACCGCAGGTTGCTCAGCCCTGCCGCAGCAGCCGCTGCGCGCCCCACCGCCAGCGCGTCGTCGTTGAGATCATAACCGACGAAACGCGAGCGGGGGAAACGCTGCGCCATGGCCACGAGCGCGCGGCCCGAGCCGCAGCCCGCATCGAGCACGTCGATGCCGGTCTCGAGCCGCTCCGGAAGTTCCGATGCCAGCGGCAGGATGTGCTCAAAGAGGGGAGCCACGACGGTCTGGGCGCTTTCCTCCGCCATCAGGCCATGAAAACCCGCGTATTCACAGTAGCGCGTGCCGCCGCCGCGGCGAAAACGCTCAATGATGGCATCTTCCGAGCGCGAAAGCATCGGCACCCACTGTGCCGACACCGCCAGATTGTTCGGGCTCGCCGCCCGCGTCAGCCATGCCGCATGTTCGGCGGGCAGATGGTAGAGCTTCTTGAAGGGATTGTAGCTGACGATCCCGGCCGTCACCATTGCGCCGAGCCATTCCCGGACATAGCGCTCGTCGAGGCTGGCGGCCTCGGCTATCGCGCCGGAGGTTGCCGCCTTCATCGGCCCCATGACATCGAAGAGACCTGTCCGATGCCCGACCGAGGTCATCAGGGTCACGGCCGCCTCATTGATGCTGTTCATCATGCGTTCGGCAAAGGCTTCCGAACGAGCGTTGTCGAATGATGCCGCACCTGATTGCGTGGTATTGTTCTCAATGCTCACTGTCACACTCCCTGTGCGATCGCCGCGCCATGATGGGCTGGCGATGCTGGAAGTGAACGGTATGCGCATCGGACGGCATGCGCTGTGAACGCGTTCACGCAAGAGAAGCGGCCCCAGCCACATGGATCGGTCCTGGGGGGAGGGGATCGTGTAGCTGGAGCCTACCCTCGGGGGGAGGGCGCGTTGAACCTAGCATGGCTTGCTGAATACCGCCTGAATAGTGGCGACCCGATCGTGCGAAAATCGGATGATCCTTGGCGGGGTCCGCTTCGTGCCAACACCGTCAATGCCGAGGGGCAGCTAGTTACGCCTGCCGCAATGGCCATGGGAATTGCGTCTTGCGGAATTCTTGTGAGCGTCACAGAAAATATAAAAGATAATTTATCGAAATTCGACATATACTAAAGTTAGTATAACAACATATACTATATAACAATTTATAAATGTAGTGAATATGCCATGTCAACGGACGAAAATTGTTTGCAATTATTATTGAATGATACGATTCAGCCGCGAGTGCAGCCGTTGTCGGTTCTCACGCTGCGCGATCGGGGAGGTTGTGTCACAACAAAGCCTAAATTAGAATGAATCTAAAGAGTGCTGTGCTAGTGGTTCGACTCCGACATTTGCATCCGCCTGATACCACCCTCGGAGCCAATGTCGGAGTCAAGAGAACCACTAGCAAGTTAATGGTTTTAGTGGAGCTTTTGAATTTGACATTTGATCTGGAGCCTCATGTCTGGCGGGACTCAAATGTCAAATTCGCTCCACTAGGGCACTTCTCCTGCTACGGAAAGACCACGATGGTTGACGAGTCTCCTGCCCGTTACGATGCCACCACGATCAGGCTGCATTGGTTGACGGCGTTCATTGTTTTGCTGCTTTGGATCCTCGGTCAGATCTCGGATTTGTTTCCCCATGGGCCCATCAATAGTGGTCTTTGGTCAATCCACGTCGTTATGGGCTTCGTGCTCGTGCCTCTCGTTGTATTTCGCGTGTTCTGGCGTCATACCGGCGGCACAAGGCTCGATCGAAGCGGTTACGGCGCCCTCTATGTCATGACAAAAGGGGCGCATTACGTGCTGCAAGGCTTGCTGATTCTGGCGATCGCGCTCGGGGTCGCGAATGCGTTTATTCGCGGCTATAATCTGTTCGGAATTGTTAGTCTGCCGCATGTTGGCGATCCGGCACTGCGGCGTCCGGTGACAGGCGCGCATGAGTTGGCGGCAAATTTACTGCTTGTACTCGTTGCCCTGCACGCCGCTGTCGCGCTGTTCCACCATTATGCCCTCCGGGATGACGTGCTCCAACGCATGCTGCCGGGATGGCGACGGTCTTCGAAAGCGGCAGGGCTGACGAAGGGGTAACGGCGTGTTTCATCCCCATAGGGAAAACCATCTCGTTGAACGGATCGGCTGGCTGCGGGCGGCGGTGCTCGGAGCCAATGACGGGATTATCTCGACGGCGAGCCTGGTTGTCGGCGTGGCGGCGGCGGCGACCGCGCCCAGCGAGATCATCGTGGCCGGGATCGCAGGCATGATAGCGGGTGCCATGTCGATGGCTGCGGGGGAATATGTCTCGGTCAGCTCGCAGGCCGATACGGAGCGGGCGGACCTGGCACGTGAGCGCCGGGAATTGGCCGCCGATCCCCGGGGCGAGGAGGAGGAGCTTGCCCAGATCTATGTCGGGCGTGGGCTTGCGCCGGCCCTTGCGCGCGAGGTCGCGGTCCAGCTCATGGCGCATGATGCTCTTGAAGCGCATGCGCGTGACGAGCTCGGGATAACCGCGACCGCGACGGCGAGACCTGTTCAGGCGGCTCTCGCCTCGGCTACGACCTTTACCACCGGGGCTATCGTGCCCATCCTGGCGGCGATCGCCTCACCGGCTTCCATGGTCGTACCCGTCGTCTTCGCCGTATCGGTTGCGCTTCTTGCCCTCTTGGGTGCACTCGGCGCCCGAGCCGGGGGAGCAAGCTTGCTGAAACCGACCCTCAGGGTGGCCCTATGGGGCGCGTTGGCGATGGCTGTTACAGCAGGTATTGGTGCCCTGATCGGGAAGGCTGTCTGAGGCGATCCGGGGGAATAGGCCGCAAGGCTTCCCATTCGAAACGCGATTGTCCGCGCGGTCGCTGCTGGCTGGCCGGGATCGATGGGCCGCCGGCTCGGCTGGCGATCTTCGCCGTTCTTTCCTCTCCGCGCTGCGGGAAAATCCCCGCAACAGGCCGGGTTCCGACGGGCTGCTGGTGCGGGCAGCACGGTGTCGGCGATCGCGGCCGGGCAGCCCGTAACGATTGAGGCCGTCCTGGGTCAAGGCAAGCATTTCCGGTGAACTCCGGTTCACCGGACATACTCTAAGTCTTTGTTTCTACGCATTGTCTTCACGCGAACCGGTGTCCACTTCGCTCGAAAATGCTCTAGGCGATTTCGACAATCTTCCAAAAAAAGCCATTCATTTCCAAGGCATCGCGGCCGTGCGTTCGCTACGTTGCGGGATACCACGCCCAACAATGTCCGACGGTCTAATCGTCGATTGGTGATAAAATGAATGCTTTTGAAGCTCTGAATGAGACAGAATTGACCAGCGGTGATGATCACATCATCGGATCCGCAGAGAGCGACGTGATAAACGGCCTCCTGGGGGTTGATACATTCGTTGTCGATGGCATCCGCAGTCAGTTCGATGTCACATTTGTCGGCGGCATCGCCTATCTGACTGACAACGTTACTGGGAATGTCGACAAGCTCGCCAATATCCAGAAAATCCAGTTCGACGATACGGTCATTGACTTGTTTGCAGCTGATCAGGCCGAAATCGCCGCTCTCTACAAAGTCATTCTCGGACGCGATGCGGACGATGCCGGCTTGGCGTTCTGGAGCGAGCAAAGCGCAAAAGGCATGAGTCTGAGCGATATCGCGCATGCCTTCGTTGATGCGGCCGAGTTCGAGCAGCCGAGTGCTGAGGTCGCGGTGAGCCGGCTTTACGCCGATATCCTAGGCCGAGAGCCCGATCCTGCGGGGGCCTCCTATTGGGCTGGCGTGATCACCGACGGCGCCTCGTTCGCCACGGTGGCGGAAGCCTTCATACGCAGCGCGGAATTCGCGGATACGGCGGATACGGTGTTTCCGCAATCAGCCTGGGCCGCTTCGACGCCTTGGCCAGACGACGCGACCGTGGTGTTCGGCGAGACCGACGGCGATGTCACCGGCACGGCCGCGCTCTCGAACCATACGCTCACGCAGGCGGGTGACAAGCTCGTCGTCTTCGGCGATGCCACGGGGCGGCTGCTCGACGAGGTGCACGGTGGCCACGACACCATCGTGGGCGGCATCACCGCCCCAGGTGGACAGAACTGGCTGATCGGAGACGCTCTCGATATCCTCGACAACGCCTTCGGCGGCAATGACACGCTACTTGTGAATGACAACGGCTTCGCCGGGACCTTCACCCTCATCGCCGATGCCTTGTTCATCGGCGGAGCTGGCCGTGGAGGGAACGATGAACTGATCGGGGTGTCGTCGCCGTCGGCCCAGAATATCCTGTATGGTGACGCGATCGACCTGGGGGCGGGTTCTACCGGTGGCAATGACAGGATCAGTGCGGGCAACGTCGGGGCGGACAGCGGTGTCACCAACTATCTGTATGGCGATGCCAAGACCCTGGCGGCGGGGGCTCGCGCGGGCGACGATGTCCTGATCAGCGGGTCCGGCAATGACGAGATATGGGGCGATGCCGCCGAGGTCGAGACGGGCGCGATCACCGGACACGACATCTTTGTGTTCGGACCAGGCAGCGGCAAGGATATCATCCATGATTTCCAGTCGCGCCAGGACAGGATCGACGTCAGTGCCTATGGAATCCATAGCCTTTCCGAACTCATCGGAAAGATCCAGCCCTATGGCTCCCACGGGGAGAACATCCGCATAGATTTCGGCGATGGCAATCAGGTGCTCGTGATTGGCCTTCCCGCCCGCGCCTATGGCAGCAGGGATTTTATCTTCGCGGTCGACGAATAGAGGTCGCGCGCGGCGGGCCGGCGTCCCTCCAAGGGCGCCAGCTTGTCCAGCGCCAGTCCCAAGGCACGCTGGTCCTCGGGTGGGACATCGATCAAGGAGCCGTCGCGGTTGCCCAGCACGAATGCGATTGTGCGCTCGGCGAAAGTGAGCCGCTCGTCACCCCCCTGGTAGCCGAGCAACGCCAGCCATTCATCGACGACATGGGGTTCAGGCGCGGCATAGCCGGAAAGGCTGCCGATCGTCCCATTGTTGTAGTCGCGGATGAGCAGGAAACGGCTTGTCATCAACCTTCCGTCAAAATCGATGACCGCCGATCCGCTGAGCAAGCCGGCGAGAAGGCTGGCTGGGAACGGCGGCATGTGCAAATTGAGCATCCACTTCCGTCGCGCGAAATCCGCATACAGGATAGCTTGCGCATATCTGTCGTCGGTGACCATTTCGCCTGAAAGAACAAGTGAGCGATCAAACAGGTTTTCTCGGTAGGTGATCATCGAGCGATGACCATCGAGCAGGGTGATGTCGACATGCCCCACCACCAACTGGCCCGCCTCCAGGGGAGACCACGCGGGAGAGATAGCCAGGTAGCGTCCCGGCAGGACATGTTCCGCCAGCCATTGCGAAGCGGGATCGCCTGATACTGCTATCGTCTCCAAGGCTGCGTCAGCGGCGGCGGCTGGCTGGGCAACCTGTAGCACGCGGCTGATGGCGGTCTCGGACAGGGCGTATGAGATGCGTAGGGCCTCCGAAAACTCCACGATGGAGGATGTAGCGATGAAGGTCGGCGTGAGATGCCCGCCAAGAACCGCGGCCCAGTCCGAATAGACACTCGACAGTCGCGGTGTGGCCTTCCCCTTGAGCCATTTATAGGCATTTTGCGGGGTGAACGCCGTCAGGGCGTTCACAGAGGAAAACCGCGCGCAGATCTCCTTATGTGTCGTGCAGTTCAGGGCAAGGGACGTGAGTTGCAGCTTGGCTGCCAGAAGCGCGCGTGTATCGTCGCCGATACGGTCGGCATTCAGGCTCGGAGAGGTGAGCGTCCCCTCCGGGCGCGGGGAATGATGGCGCTCACCCGCCGCCTTCGGTCGCTTGGCTACGGCCTCGTCAAACCTGTCCTCCGCCATCAATCCCCACCCCCAAGGAAATTACCTGCTGCGCATGCCACGGCGTCCACCGCCGGTCAACTTACGCCAAAGTCATCGCATTCCACGCCGGCGCCGGCCGGAAGAGCAAGGATGTGCCCGTCGGGACAGCCTGTTCGCCGGATGCTGTTCAAGATCCGGTCTGCCGTCACCGCCGTGCTATCCATCAGTTTGCAAGGTTCATGGGCCTCGGCCCCTGTGAAGCCTGCCGCCCGCCTGCCGCCGATTGATGCGCCGAGGAGCCGTTCTTTCGCCCCTATGGCCCAGGTGAGGAGCCATGCAAACGCAAAGGTTGCATGGACGCCTAACGCAAACCTTGTGTTGTGGATCGTATGGGCCTATAATGAATAAATGAAGAACATGAAAGACGATCTCGATTTCGCGACTCCGGTCTATGTCAATATGTCGGCTGACCCTGTATTGAACGCGAAGCAAGCTAACATATTGCTGAACGCAAACTGGCCATTAATTCATATTCTCGACACGCGGGGCATGGAGCCAGAGCCTCTCAAGCGGGCGCGCCATGCCTGTGCAATCGCTTCGATCAGTGGATCGCGCAGGGACATTGAATATGCGCGCGAAAAATTCGAGCGTGCGGCACGCAGCGCGGGCGTTCTCGTCGATAACGGCTAGAGCAAATCCGTCTTGGATGGAAGCGTCTGATGCCATCTAAGATGTTGAATTTGCTCGTCAGTTTTCGAGCGTTGCCAAGTCCGCGACAGACGGGCTTGCTCTAGGCTCAGGTCCCTTCATCGGGTCGAAATGGAGCCGCTCGGCCGATGGAAGGCCACCGACCTTCGCGTCACTCCCGGTATCGCTTTGCCGATTTTGGCGCCAATTCCATCATATTGATGGATCCTGACGCGAGCTTCATGTTTTTCCCTAATTAATTCTGATTCATTGAAAAGTGAGTATTGTGATGACAAGAGAGATGCGTACTATACGCCAGATTGAAATGATGTTGGTCCAGAGTGTTCGCAGCCGTCCGCGTTGCGGAGAGCTTCAGGCTGTCAGTATTGAACGCTGCCGGAGCGACATTGGCCCGAACTGGCGCTTGCTGAATTTCAATCCAGGCGGTGGGCCCTTCTCCGATGTCCTGACGCAATTGACCCAGGAGGCGCGACGGCTTGGAAGGCTCTTTGACGTGGGTGAGCACTCCGAAGCCCGTCGCGCGGCGGTTCCGCCGGAGCTGACCTTGTCAGAGCGCACATTCGGGAAAGCGGTTCAGCAGCATATCGGCTGATCCCCGAGACGACGGCGTCCTCCGGCGCAGCCCGGCAGCATGACGCGGGAACAGGACGGCGCTGACGCCAAGGAACGGGACGACGTTGCGCGGAACGGGTGCCTTTGCGGAAGGCGCCAGGCGACCGTCGGCGCGCTGAGGCCTCCGTCCTTCGAGATCGCGGGTGCATTCGTCGGGGATATCGCTATGCTGCGGCTCTCACGCGCCAGACATCCTGTCTGGCCGCATAGCCGGCGCAGGTCCGCTGCCGGCACATGTTAGGAGACGCATTGCAAGTTCTCGTCCGCGACAACAACATTGATCAGGCCCTTCGTGTGCTCAAAAAGAAGATGCAGCGCGAGGGCCTCTTCCGAGAGATGAAGGCCCGGCGAGCCTACGAAAAACCCTCCGAGAAGCGTACCAGAGAGAAGGCCGAGGCCATCCGGCGCTCGCGCAAGGTCGCCCGCAAAAAGGCGCAGCGCGAAGGCCTCCTCCCGCCGCCCAAGAAAAAGCCGATGGATGCCCGCCGCCTCGCAAGGCCGGCCTAGCGCAAGTCGGTCTGATGCGGACTTTCTTCGCTCAACGATAGACGTGAAAATTTACCGACTTGGATGGTATAAGGCGATTCCATGCAGGTCGGATTTGCTCGCGCAGACCTTTTAGGAGCAGCGCGCGCCACGCGCGCGCTCGCGAGCCCCGCGGTTCGGCGGGGATGTTTCGCGAGTGTTGTCCTCTGCCCGTCCTCTCCGGTTTATCCCCTGACGAGCGCGGCACCGGCAGAGTTCCGATCGACCCGATCGTGTAATCACCTCCCGCGATGCAATGAAACCTCATTGTGAGCTTGCGTGGCGGCAGTTCCGCCGTTGCGAGAACGCCCTTTTGATGTGAGTCAATGTGGGGACGCAGTCCATCGCTACCTTTGTTATCCCCTATACGTGGCACCCGGGAATAAATAGCACGTCCAGTGTGGCGGTGTCCGTTGGCAATATTGGATCCGGGAGAGCTTTGCGATGAGATTGCATCGGACCGTTATGACGGCCATCACCGCCTCGTTGCTCGTGTCGGCTTCGGCGCTTGCCCAGCAGATCACCGGGACACCGGGCTCACCGAGCGCGACGACGACGATTGACGGGAGACAGCTACCGGCACCTGATCCAAGGTTCGGCGGGGTCATCAAGGAGGATGCCCTGCAATCCAGGCCCTGGTGGGCACCGCGGATCGTTCCTCCCAAGACCGCTCCGAACGTTCTGCTGATCGTCACCGACGATGCCGGATTCGGGGTCCCGAGCACCTTCGGCGGTGTTATTCCGACACCGACGATGGACAGCGTCGCGAAGGAGGGCTTGCGTTACAACAGGGTCTTCTCGACCGCGCTGTGTTCGCCGACGCGGGCGGCGCTCATCACCGGGCGCAACCATCATTCGGCCGGTTTCGGCGTGGTTTCGGAGCAGTCGACGGGTTTTCCTGGCTACAACAGCGTGATCGGCAAGGACAAAGTCACCATCGGGCGCATCTTGCTGGATAACGGCTATGCGACGTCATGGTTCGGCAAGGATCACAACACGCCAGCCTTCGCGGCGAGCCAGGCCGGCCCCTTCGACCAGTGGCCGACCGGCATGGGCTTCGAGTATTTCTACGGTTTCGTCGGCGGCGACAGCAACCAATGGCAGCCAAACCTGTTCCGCAACACGACGCAGATCTACCCGTTTCTCGACAAGCCGCCTGGGACCTGGAACCTCGTCACGGCGATGGCTGACGATGCCATCGACTACATGACGCGCATTCATCAGACGGATCCGTCGAAGCCCATCTTCATCAAATATGCGCCCGGGGCCACCCACGCGCCGCACCATCCAACAAAGGACTGGGTGGACAAGATCAGCGCGATGCATCTGTTCGACGACGGTTATGAGAAATTGCGTGAGCGCATCTTCGACAACCAGAAGCGGCTCGGGGTTATCCCTAAGGATTCGAAGCTGACGCCCTGGCCGAAGGACATGCTGAAGCCCTGGGATGAGCTCGGCGCGGAAGAAAAGAAGCTTTTTATTCGACAGGTTGAAGTCTTCGCTGCCTATGCGGCCTATAATGATCATGAAATCGGGCGCGTGATCCAGCAGTTCAAGGATCTCGGCAAGCTCGACAACACGCTGATCATCTACATCAACGGCGACAACGGCACGAGCGCCGAGGGCGGGCCGCTCGGCACGCCCAATGAGGTAGCGTTCTTCAACGGCCTGAGCGAGCTGCCTGTCGCGGAGCAGATGAAGTTCTACGACGTCTGGGGCACCGAGCAGACCTATAACCACATGTCCGCCGGCTGGTCATGGGCTTTCGATACGCCTTTCGACTGGTTCAAGCAGAACGCGTCCAGGCTCGGCGGCGTCAACCAGAACATGGTCGTGTCCTGGCCTGCGCGCATCACGGACAAGGGTGCCCTGCGCGAGCAGTTCATACATGTCATCGATGTCGTGCCCACCATCCTTGAGGCGAGCAGCATTCGTGCCCCCGAGATCGTCGACGGTATCAAGCAGGCGCCGATCGAGGGCACAAGCTTTCTCTATACATTCGATGCGCAGAACGCGAAGGTCGCGTCGCGCCACAAGACCCAGTATTTCGAGATGATGGGCCAGTGGGCGCTCTATGACGACGGCTGGCTGCTCAGCACCAAGGTGAACCGTGCGCCGTGGCAGGCCTTCGGGGTGGCGAACCCGGACCCGCTGAACAATCAGATATTCCAGCTCTACGATCTGCGGAAGGACTTCACCCAGGCTGACGACATCGCCGCGCAATACCCGACAAAGGTTGCGGAGATGCGCAAGAAGTTCGTAGCGGAAGCCAGGAAGTACAACGTGTTCCCGCTGGACGCTTCAGTCGCGGCGCGTCTCGTCACACCACGCCCGAGCGTTACGGCTGGCCGCACCAACTTTGTCTATACCCGGCCGATGGTCGGTTTACCCCAGGGCGACTCGCCATCCCTGTTGAATACGTCGTACACCATTACCGCCGATATCGATGTGCCGGAAGCGGGCGCCGAGGGGATGATCTTGACCTCGGGTGGGCGCTTCGGCGGGTACGGCTTTTACCTGCTCAAAGGCAAGCCTGTCTTCCTGTGGAACCTGGTTGACCTCAAGCGTGTCAAATGGGAAGGCGCTGACGCCCTGACAGCCGGTAGCCATACGCTGGAGTTCGACTTCACCTACGATGGCCTCGGCGTGGGTACGCTGGCCTTCAACAATCTCAGCGGACTTGGCCGGTCGGGCACCGGTACGCTCAAGGTGGACGGCAAGGCGGTCCAGACCATCAAGATGGAGCGAACGCTGCCCATGATCCTGCAATGGGATGAGAGCTTCGACATCGGCTCCGATACGCTCACCGGCGTGAATGACGACGACTATCAACCGCCGTTCGCGCTGACCGCGAAACTCAACAAGCTCACCATTGCGATCGATCGTCCGCAGCTGTCGCCGCAGGACATCAAGACGTTCGAGAAGGCAGAAGCCGAGGCGCTTGATGGCAAGCCGCTGCGCAACGTGCAGCCCGGGCCGCAGTGAACCGGCCTGTTGGCGGCCCTGCGCGGAAAACACCAGGGTCCAAGCCTGCCCAAAGTGAGAGGCGGGCAGATGAGATGGCGCCTGGCCTATCCGGGCGTCACGCTCCCCCGCGCTGGCGGGGGAGCGGATATCATGAGGTTTTTGCCGCCGACAGGGCGTCAGCGCATGCTTTTGCGACGCCTGAACGCGGAGCGTCCTGGCCGGGAACGGTGGCCCAGCCCCCCTTGCTGATGAAATCGTCCCGTTGCCAACTGCTGATCTTCATAAACTCAGCCAGCTTCTCGGTTGCATTGGCTTGCTGCGTGAAGTTGTTCACACAGACGGGCGTCAGAACCGCTATGATACGTTGGTTGGTCATCTGATTGGCGGCGGATTGTGTTTTCCAGCCGCCCCAACCGAAACCGACGACGGCGAGGATAACGGCGCCAACCAAAGCCCCGATGATTGCGGGCTTTGTTTGGGTTGGGACTTGCATATCGGTATCCTTTGGAACCGAAGAGAAATCTCCTCGTTCGTGAAGCTAGCACGTATCGGCCGGCAACAGTGCAATTGTTTCCCGCCGCGAATTCTGCGGTCAGCTTCTGACGCATTCGGCGCTGCCGGAGATCAAGCTGCCCGCATGGCCTCGGAAAGGACGCTGGCCGCGATGAACGACCGATTTATCATTTTGGTCGTGCTGAATTCGCGAGCCTTTGCGTATCGGGTCTTGAATAAGTGCTGCATGGGCACGATGTGCGGATAGCCGCTCGCACAGGCGGGCGAAGGAGAGGAATGGCCATGCGGATTCTCATTCTGGGGGCCATGCTCCTTCCAATTGTCCCGAGTGTGTGTTTCGCCCAGACGGGGCGCGCTCCCTCGTACAGCGTCGAGGAGCAAAAGTTCCGCGATGAAGGGGAAGCGCGCGGCGCCAGCGCACGCGCCGAACAATCGAAGCGTGACGCAGCCTGGGACCGCAAGGCCAAAGCGGCCGTGGGTGGGATCTGCACCGGCTGTGACGTGCCTTCGCCGGGCCGGGCGCGCTAACCGATCCAACGTCAGGCCTGATGGCCGACCGATCCGCCACCCGTCCTTGTCTAGGGTGGCGTGTCTTGGGCTCCGCGTCTTGGGGCCCGTGTCTTGGAGGCCGTGTCTTGGGCCCCGCGCCTTGCGCGGCCCCCGGAGCGGCAATGGCCCTGAAGCGGCCGTGCCGATCACGCCATATAGAGGCCGCCGTTGACGTCCAGGGTGGCGCCGGTGATGTAGCTGGCGAGGCCGGAGGCCAGGAAGACCGTGGCGCCGGCCACGTCCTCGGGCGTGCCGGTGCGTCCGAGCGCGATCTCTTTCAGCGCCTGGGCGCGCACTTCGGCCGGGGCCCCGGCGTGTTTCTCGCCCCAGTCGATCCAGCCCGGGCAGACGCAGTTCACGGTGATGCCATAGGGCGCGCATTCCCGCGCCAGACCCTTGCTGTAGCCGATCAGGGCCGCCTTGGCGCCCGCATAGGTCGGTGATGGCGAGCGGAAGGCCTTGCCGCTGCGGCCGGTGACGGAGCTGATGGCGATGACGCGCCCGGTGCGGCGCTCCTTCATGCCCGGCAGCACGGCGCGCGCGGTGGCGACGAAGCCGCGCACGTTGAGATCGAACACCCGCGCATATTCGGCGTCGGTGGTTTCGGTCATCGGCTTGGCCGTGCCCACCCCTGCATTGCTGACAAGAATATCGACCTTGCCCCAGCGGGCGATGGAAGCCGCAACCGCCTCGTCGACGCAGGCCGAGTCGGTGACGTCGCAGCGCACCGCGAAGGCATCCGCTCCACGCGCCCGTGCCTCGGCTGCCACCGCCTCGGCCTCCTCACGCGCCGCCGCCCAGGTGACGGCGACCTGGGCGCCGGCCTCGGCCAGCATCAGGGCGATGCCGCGACCGATGCCGCGTGACGATGCGGTGACGAAGGCCACCTGGCCGGTGAGATCGATGGACAGCATGCTCAAGCCTTCAGGAGTGGGGTGATCTTGGATCTCAGTTCCTTGACGGCGTCGGCCGGCGTCATGACGCCCACGAGAACGCCCTGGCTGGTCTGCATCATCACGTCGGCGGCGCGCTGCGCCTCCGCGAAGATCGGCAGGGGCGGGCGGGCATGGGGCAGCACCGCCGCCTCGATGCGCGCTTGCGGCACGGCGGCCACCAGGCGCGGATCGGCATAGACGGAGCTGCGTACGGGGCCGTTGCCGTTGAGGGCCTGGCGCAGGGTGCCGTCGCGGCCGGTGAGCGCGCGGATCAGCGACCAGGTGAGGTCCTTGTTCTGCGCGTTCTTCGGAATGGCCACCGACCAGAAATCCGAAGTGGCGACCAGCGGCACCTTCTCCTTGACGGCGGCCGAGGCGACCATCGGCACGAGCTTGATCTTGCCGGGAAACTGCGACTTCTTCGGGTCGTTGAAATCCGCGTAGCGCCCCATGATGGCAAGCGCCATGGCGACGCGGCCGTTCTGGATCATGGTGAAGACGTCGTCCTGGGACATGGCCGACATGGTGCGCGGCAGGATCTTCTTCTCGAACATCGTATGCAGCGTCTGGAACATGGCCACCATGCCCGCCTCGTTCGGCAGAAGTGTCAGGTCCGGTGCAATCAGCGGCGCGTCATAGGCGAAGGCCATCGTCAGGAAGTTGAAATGCGAATTGCCCTGGAAGGCGAAACCATTGACCGCCGTGCCATCCGGCCGGCGATAGGTGAGCCGGCCGGCGAAATCGATGAGTTCCTCCATGGAGGTCGGCGGCCCGGCGATGCCCTGCTCGGCGAACAACGCCTCGTTGTAGAACAACCCGACGGTGGCGTGGCGGATGGGGATGGCGCGCAGGCTGCCGTCGATGGTCACGGCCTTGACCATGCCTGCGGCGACATCGGAGAAGTCCTCCACGGGCGCCGCCGTCATATGCGGGTCCAGAGGCTCGAGCAGGTTGAGCAATCGCGGCGAAATCGCCGTGTTGAGCACATAGGCGGCGTCGATCGACGTCTCGCCCAGAACGAGTTCCCGCTGAAGCCTGTCATGCAGCGGGGCGTTGTCCAGCGTGATCCACGACAAGGGACGGCCGTTGCGCTTCACCCAGTCGGCGGTGACGTCGCCGCCCGGCCGGTCGGCGCTCGTCGCGACCTGCTGGTGGACGCGGTGTGACAGGATATTGAGGGCGGGCGCCTCGGCCCTGGCGGCCCTCCCGCCGAGGCCGGCCAGGCCCGTTCCTGCGGCGGCAGCGATCAAGGCACGGCGAGACAGAGTTCTCCGCACGACATCCTCCCGGTCGATGGTTCTGGGCTCTTCTGGGGCCAGCCCGCGGACTTTAGCAGGGTTCAGCCTTCTGTCATCGACCAATTCGGCGCCTGCCGCTCTGCCTGCCGGGCGCCTTCAGTGGCCGTCGAACCAGACCTTCCACTGCGACACGGCCTTGGCGAACGTGCCGCGATGCGTCGTCGCGCCAGTCGAGATCGCCTCCACGCCGTCGTTTCCGAACGTCTTCTGGTATGTCATCGGCAGCCGGCCGAGGTCGGTTCGGACAATCTCGTCGGCGTCTCCGTAATAGGCGCGGACCGGTGTCCGGATCACCCAGCGGTAGGCATGCGTCTGCGCGACGAGGCGCCCAAAGGCCGAATTGAGGAAGAATTGCGCATCAAAGTATTCGGGACGAACCAATTTGTGCAGATCCGTCGGCACGTCGGAGATCTCAAAAGGCTTCCGTTCATAGATCTTGCGCGCGACGTCGTAATAGGCATCCGCGATCACCGACCGCGCAAGCCCTGGGACGCCGTAGTAATTCTCGAATGAGAATGGCGTCAGGATGTAAAGGATCGAGGCCCAGTCGGCATCGATCGTGCGCGGAAACTGCAGGAAGCCGGTGAGGAATGGCAGGATGTCGACCGGTGCACTTGCCGTCCCCACGGCCTGGACGGGGACGCCGATAGCCTCAAGCCGCTCAAGCATGGCGAAGGTCACGAAGCCGCCTTGCGACCAGCCGCTCAGGAAGAGTTTCGTCGCGGAGAGCTTCATGGCGGCAATGACGGCACGGCTCGCGACCAGCATGTCGGAAGTCGCCTGCTGATGGCTGGCCTTCACGCCATAACCCTCCGGTTCGGAGGAGGCGCCCATGCCGAAATAGTCCGCGCCGATGACCAGATAGCCCTGCCCGGCGAACTGGGCGAGCATGAGCTGGGTTTCCTGCGACTGATCCGGATACGATGGCACCTGTTGTTTCCCGTAGACGGTGCCGTGCTGGTAGGAGACCATCGGAAAGGCGGTATCCGTCGTGTCGGGCACCGCGAGCAGGCCCGTGGCGATGATCGGCTTGTTGCCACGCTCCGGAACCACGGACGGGTAGGTCACGCGGTAGAGTTTCACGGCGTTGCGCGCCGGGGTGTAGCTCACCGGAATGCCCGCGAAGGCGGGCATGTCGTCCGTCAGGATCGTGTTGAGCTTGTCGGCGTCCCAACGCGCCAAGAACTCATAGGTTACGCCGGATGATACGCTGACCGGTCCGCCTTGGGCGCTCCCCGGCGTCGGAACAAAGGCAAGCGATACTGCGAGAAACGCGAGGGCGCGGATCAACAAGACCATTCAGGCCTCCAATACTGGCTACCCCCCTCCTAAGCTATTCGGCGTAAATAGTCCCTGACCAGATTACGATGCGCCGCATGAATGTACGCCCTTGAGCCATGACGGACATTTGATCCGCGTCCCATCCCGTCACGAACGCAGGTCTCCGCCGCGCTCGCCGGGGTGGCGCATGAGCTGCCTCGGGCGGGGTTGCGGGATGTGGTCTCCGCGGCGGCTTGAAAGCCAGGCCCCGGACCACCGCACCGGACGGATATACGTAAGGACTATTCCGCTGAGAGTGATTCTGAGTCTTCATAGGTGTTCATCGCGGCACGCAGGAGATGTATTTCGATCCCTGTTGCCTCCTGACCGATCTATCCTCAAGGCCCATCCGGACGAGGGAACCTGATATGCACGCATCGACGCATAAGACATCCCTTTCGAACGGCCGTGTCGTTCACGCCTCCGATCTTGGTCGCGTCACCCAGGTGAACGCCGATGACTTGCGGATCATGAAGGGCCTTTCGATCAAGAAGCTGACCTTGGCGCCGGGCGCTATCCGCGCGCCGCACTGGCACGCCAATTGTGTGGAACTCGGCTATTGCCTCACAGGCGAGGCGCTGGTGACGGTGCTGGGCACGCGGGATTTCTACTCCGTTTTCACGATCACCGCGGGCCAGATGTTCCATATTCCCTCCGGCGCCTTGCATTGCATCGAGAACATCGGCGCTGCGCAGGCGGAATTCATCATCGCCTTCCGCCATGAGCGGCCGGAAGACTTTTCGCTGCAAGGAACCTTCGGTGCCATGAGCGACGCGACCCTCGGCAACGCCTACGACTTGCCAGCCTCGGCTTTCGCGCCGATGGAGCGAACCACCGAAGGCGCCTATCTGGTCAAGCGACAGGGGGCGCCGGCCATACCCGCCGACGCCGGGCGCGAGGCCGCCCATAAGTTCGATATCGAGGCTCAGCCGGCGATGCTGCACCCGAGCTACGGCGCCGCGCGGCTGGGGCGCGCGCAGTTCTGGCCTGCCTTGACCGATATCGCCATGTATTCGCTCCACGTGACACGGGACGGCATGCGTGAGCCGCACTGGCATCCCGAAACGGCGGAGATGGGCTATGTCCATACCGGCCATGCGCGCATGACCATCCTCAATCCCGACGCCTCGACAGACAGCTGGGATCTCGCGCCGGGCGACGTCTATTTCATCCCGCGCGCCTATCCGCATCACATCGAGGTGCTCGGCGCGGACGAGATGCATTTCCTCATCTTCTTCGACCAGCCGATGCCCGGAGATATCGGGATCCGCACGGTCCCGGCCGCATTCGCGCCGGGCGTAATGGCCGCAGCGCTCGGCATCCCCCAGGATCAATTGCCGGCCTTTCCGCATATCGTGGCCGATCCCCTCATCGTCGCGCGTGTCAACCCGCAGAGCACTTAGAGCAAATCCGATTGAGATGGAATCGTCTGTTTCCATCTAAGCCGATGAATTTGCTCGTTAATTTTTGGGCGCCGCCAAGTCCGCAAAAGACGGACAGGCCCTTTGGTCGCGCTTTATCGGCCGGGCTGCAAACTGGATCGCGGCAAGCCGCCGTCCCGATGGCGAAGCCGATTTTAGACGCGCACGGTCGGTGGTAGGATCAAAGGCAAGCGGATGAGCTTTTGTACCCCCGGCATAATTGCCTGGGTTCATGCGCTTTGGAGGGGATCACGGCATGCGCGCGCTGGAGACATCCGATCGCGAATTGGTTGCCCTCATGACGGAGGCAATGAGGCTCGCCGGAGCGTACTGGACGTCACTGGACGAACGGCCATCCTATCCGTCGACCAGCGGGGCGGAGACGGCGCGCCTGTTCGATCGTCCCTGGATGGACGAAGGCCGGGGCGGGGACGTTCTGAACGACTTCAGGGCGATGGCCGAGCACGTTCGTCCCTGCACGGGTCGTTTTTTCGGTTACGTCGCGGGCTCTGGCGAGCCGGTCGGCGCTGTCGGCGACTTTCTGGCGTCGGTTCTCAACCAGAACAGCACATCCTGGCGTTCGGCACCCGCCGCGGTCACCATCGAGCGTGCGGTCGTCGGCTGGCTCGCCGATGCAATCGGATGCGACGGCTTTGCGGGACAGCTCTGCGGGGGCGGTTCGATGGCCAACCTCATGGCCTTGGCGATCGCCCGCGAGACCCTCTCGCCGGCCAACGAGGACGGCGC
This sequence comes from Chelatococcus asaccharovorans, assembly GCF_003201475.1. Lineage (GTDB taxonomy): Bacteria > Pseudomonadota > Alphaproteobacteria > Rhizobiales > Beijerinckiaceae > Chelatococcus > Chelatococcus asaccharovorans. The sequence continues at coordinate 133,344 of NZ_QJJK01000017.1, forward strand.
GCGACCGGGGGTCGTCTACGCGTCCGAACATGTGCATATGTCGGTTCCCAAGGCGGTTGCGCTCTTGGGGCTTGGCCGCAGCAATCTTCGCCTTGTTCCCGCGGATGCGGATTTTCGCTTGCGCATCGATGCACTCGAGGCGGCCATCGACAGCGATCGGCGGTTGGGGAAGATGCCCCTGGCGATCGTGGCCAACGGCGGAACGGTGGCCACCGGCGCCGTCGATCCCTTGCGTGAACTTGCGGACATCGCCGCGGCCGAAGGTCTTTGGCTCCACGTCGACGGCGCGTTTGGTGTTCCGGCCGCGATGGCGGTGCCGGAGAAGTTCGCGGGACTGAACCGGGCGAACTCGATTTCCCTCGATGCGCACAAATGGCTTTACCAGCCCATCGACTGCAGCTGTCTGCTTTATCGCGATCGTGATGCGGCACGAAAGACCTTCTCCCATAGCGGCGATTACGTCAGGATTTTCAACGAGGACCCCAGCGAAACATTCGCTTTCTTCGAGGAGTCGATCGAGCTGACCCGCCGTTTTCGCGCACTCAAGCTCTGGATGTCACTCCAATACCATGGACGAAACGCGTATCGCGAGGCGATCTCCCGTGATCTCCAGCATGCACAGAGGCTCGCGGATGCGATACAGGCGCTGCCGGATCTGGAATTGCTCGCTCCCGTGCCGCTCAGTGCTGTCTGCTTTCGTCATCGCACAGGGAACAACGAGGCTATTCTCCAGCGTGTAGTCGCACGGGGCCGCGTCTACCTGTCGAATGCCACGATCAAGGGCGATTTTGCCCTGCGCGCCTGTTTCGTCAATCACCGGACAAGACCGGAGGATGTGGACGAGATCGTCTCCGAAGTCATGGCCGCCGCAGATGAAGTATAGTCAGTGATCCGCAATGAGCATGCGGACCACCCACGATCTGTGCGGGGAATCACGCCGTGAACTGAATGAAAACATCGGCAGAGCGCACGGTTGAGAAAGCCAATCGTCCCAACTGGCAAAAAGCACGGGGCCCTTGGCAACGGCAGGGAGAAGAGTTGCCAAATTGGCGACTCTGAAAAATCCGACCGTTTCACGACGGATACGGCAGACAAAACAGGTCGATTGGTCAACGACCGACGCCGCTTATGCGGCTCGACCTGCGCCGCACGGGATTGATCAGGCCCGAGAAACGGGCCGGAGCATGTCTTTGGTGAATTTACGGGAGGCGCTCTGCGGCGCGTCGCGCAAGCCGGGAGCGTTGAGCCCGCAGAGGCAGCGACCATGCGCCTCCACGCCGCTGGTGAGGCGGGCATCGAGCCGCTTCGCCCAGCACAAGATGACAGCAAAAATCCTCAACATGGTGTTCACTCTGATGCACCCTGGTCGGTATGACCGGCTGCACGAGAGAATTTGGGACTGCGCCCATAGGTTATCTATTGGGGATGCTGCTTGCCGGCATAAGAACGTCGTAGTGGAAACGACCGCGGCGCTGCAACCGCCGACCCGGGCCGGCGTAGGCATTGGGCCGTCATTGGTTCGGAGACGCGAGGTAGGCGCCCACAATTTCGATGAACCGTTCTGGATCGGGAGGCCGCTCGAAGGGTGAGCTCTCGAAGTCCACGCCCAACACATATCGACGACCGGCCCCGTTGGCGACGGGCCAGAAGTCGAACGTCGAGTCGTCGTTGGGGTAGGTCTCTCCCCGCAAATGCATATGGGCATTCAAGGCGTTCTCCGCCGCCTTGGCCTCAACCTCGGAGACCACAGCACCGCCGGTGGTGGCTTCCTGGCGGAGCCGTCCGTCCGTCTCCGAGAAGATCACCGCAGGCGCTGCAAAGATACGGCTCAGCGCAGTCGCTGCCGCCTCGACCACCTCCTTCTGCGGCCGATCCTCAATGATTGTATGGGCCAGGGCCTGGAGCGCCTGGGCCTGGTCTGCCGCGCGACGCGCGTCGAGCGCGCGCCGCCGGGACTCCGCCGCCACGGTGCTCACGATGGCGGAGGTCGCCAACAGAAGCAGGGCCGCGCCTATCTCGGACGGCTCGGTCATCTGAAGGGTGAAGTAGGGCTGCGTGAAGAAGAAATCGAATGCCAGAACGCTCGCCACGACGGTGACCACCGACGGTCCCCAGCCCAAGCTGGTCGCCGCCACAACGACCGGAATGACGAAGATAAGCGTGAGCGTGGGGGCGGTGACCACACGATCGGCGATGAATGCAAAAAAGGTCGCGACCGCTACCAGCAACAGCGCGACGCCATATTGAGCCAGCGCTGGCAGCCGCCGCGCACTCGCGGCGGGAAGATCACTTGTCGAACTCAACGGCGTCAAAATCGACACCCGGCTCTCATTGGCTGCATTTGGCATAGAACGCTCCATCGCCAGCCGACCCATCCGAGCATACGGCAGGTCGCATAAAAAATCGATGTTGGGATGCCTGAGAGCGGCCTTGAGCGGCTGGGGAGCGTAGGCAAAGGGCAGGAAGTCGCCGATCTGGCTTTGGGGATGGCCGGCGACGATGCGGGGAGATGACGTCGCCGAGATCAAGACAGGAATGGAAGTCGCCGACCTCTTGCTCTGCCCCCTGAGAAGTGGATCGTTTGAAGCTGGAGTTTTCCGCTGGATTTTCCCGGCAGGGAGAGGAGCGGAGCAGCATGAAGGCATCGAAGTTCACCGAGGCGCAGAAGGCGTTCATCCTGAAGCAGGGCGAGGGAGGTACGCCGGTTGCGGAGATCTGCCGCAAGGCGGGAATCAGCCAGGCGACCTATTTCAACTGGAAGAAGCGGTATGGCAGCCTGCTGCCTGACGAGATGCGGCGGTTGAAGTCCCTGGAAGACGAGAATGCGCGGCTGAAGAAGATCGTGGCGGACCTGACGCTGGACCGCGAGATGCTGCAGGACGTCATCCGGCGAAAGCTCTGAGGCCTGCCCGGAAGCGCAAGCTTGTCGACGGGATGCTGGTCGATTGGGGCGTATCGATCCGCCGGGCCTGCCAGGCTCTTCGGTTCGACACCTCGAGCTACCACTACAAGTCCCGCCGCACCGGACAGGCCGGTCTCGAACGAAGGATCAAGGAGATATGCGAGACGCGAGTTCGCTACGGCTACCGGCGCGTGCACGTATTGCTGCGCCGGGAGGGCTGGCAAGTGAACATCAAGAAGACCCGCAGGATTTACAATGAGTTGGGCTTGCAGCTGAGGAACAAGCATCCGAAGCGCCGGGTGAAGGCGAAGCTCCGTGAGGATCGCCAGGAGGCGGCCGGGCCGAACGAGGTCTGGGCGATGGATTTCGTCCATGACCAGCTTGCCCTGGGCCGGAAGCTGCGGATTCTGACGATCGTCGACACACATTCGCGCTACTGCCCGACGGCTGATCCGCGGTTTGCCTACCGCGGGGAGGACGTCGTGCAGACGCCGGAACGGGTGTGTCGTCAGCTCGGCTATCCGCAGACGATCCGGGTCGACAATGACAGCGAGTTTATCAGCCGCGACCTCGATCTGTGGGCCTAGCCAAGCCGCCGAAGGGCGGCATTGAGCGTGTTCTCGGAGATCGGGCGGCGGACCGTTCTGACGGACGGAAAGACGAGCTTGCCGTTGCCTGTAGCCTTTTGCAGTTCTGTCAGCGTTGTCACGGCTTGCGTCGGCAACGGAACGCGATGAGGCCGGCGCATCTTCATGCGCTTTTCCGGCACGGTCCAGATTGCCTTTGCGAGATCGAACTCAGACCATTCGGCCATGCGAAGTTCGCCTGGCCGCGGAAACAGCACTGCCATCAACTTGAGAGCTGCGTGTGTGGCCGGTTGGCCCTCAAAGCCGTCGATGGCCCTCAATAGGGCTCCAAGGGCGTTTTCCTCGGGATTGCTGCTCTCGGCTTAACCTTGGGCGTGGTGAGGGCACCCTGTAGGGCGAAGGTGGGATCATTATCCGCACGCGCGGTCGCGATCGCATAACGAAACACGCTCCCGATGGTGGAGCGGAGGCGCCGGGCGGTCTCGTGTCGGCCTCGCGCTTCCACCTTGCGCAATGCGGCCAACAATTCAGCCGCTGAGATCTCCTTGATCGGACGGGTGCCGAGGGCGGGGCGGGCAAAATCCAGTAGCCATGTCACCTTTGTGATGGTTGCTTCCGCCTTACCCTCACGGGCGAGCTTGGCAAGGTACTCGTCAGCGAGCACGCCGAAGGTGCTCGCTGACTGAGACGCCTTGGTGATTCTTTCGAGCTTCGCCTGGTCGCCCGGGTCAGTGCCCGCTACCAACAACCTCTTCGCTTCATCTCTGGCCTTGCGCGCATCCGCAAGCGTCACGATGGGGTAAGCACCGAAAGCGAGTTGCTTTTGCTTGCCCTCGTAACGATAGGCGAGGCGCCAAAGCCGCCCTCCTGCCGGAGTGACGAGAAGGTGAAGCCCGCCTCTATCTGAGAGTTTGACGGGCTTAGAGCCGGGCTTTGCTGATCTGATTGCGTCGTCTGTAAGCGCCATCTGTTGGCATCCGGATTTGTTGGCATTCGCCGGTGCCATGGAGTGTGCCAACAAATCGCCCGGCTGCCAACAGACGCTAATGGACGTCGGGAACCATATCAAAGGCCTGAAGCCCTTGATTTCTGACCGTTTTTGGATGTTGGTGCACGTTTATGGAAAGGGAAATGGTGCCCGGGGGCGGGTTGCCCGAAGATGATAGCGACAAATACTTACCGCGCAGTGGGACAGCGTTTTGGCTCATCTTAACATTACGCTTTTTGATCGATCTGTCCCACCGATCAATTGGATTCCCATCATGGGAACCGAACCGATTCCGCAGGGCAATGCCCTCGCAACATGGACACACGCCATGAAGGTCGAAGACCTTTCCTTGAATCCCAATCCGCAGCCGACGCGTTCCGGCGCCCGAGTCCTCGCAACCTTCTCCCTCCGCACTGGCGAGATGCTGGTACGCGACTTTATGTATGCGGAGCTGCCAAGCGGAACGCGGACCCTCTGGTCGCCGAAATCGCGGAGAACCGAGCATCCGCTGATCACCCTCACACAGGAAGCCCGTTACCAAGTGCTGGACGCGATCGCAGGTCATCTGGCGGACCTGCGGAGGCTGGCCGCGTGAGTGAATCCGCACCTCCGCTCTCTCTCGACGAAATCGCCGGCCGAATCGGTGGCCAGGTTCATGGATCATTTATCATCGGCGCCCAGGTGCTGGGACAGGGAGTCAACGTCCGCTGGTCGCCGCAAGGTCATCTTAATGTCTACGCGGAAGGTGCTGCCCGGTACCATTCAGGCGATCTCCGCACGGCAACCCTCATCGCCTTGGGACTGCCCGTCGCCGAGAACGACAACGACCCCCACGCGCCTCGCGACCTGCCTGTGCTACCGCGAATGCACCCGGCGCCATGGACACCGGAGGCCGCCGGTGGGCTTCTCGGAGAAGTCGCAACGTGGGTAACATCAACCGCTATCATCCCGGTGCCAGAGCTATCCTTGGCCGCCGCGCTGGCCCTGCTCGCGGGTCTGTGTGGCGACAGGGTGCTCGCCCCGACCGAGGCCGGCGTGAACGTGTTCATGACCACCCTCCTGGCCACAGCCGGCGGCAAGGGACATCCTCCTCGCGCAGCTCGTGAGCTCGGCGACGCCACCGGCAAGCTCGGCGCTGTGTCGAATGGCGACCCCACGTCATACGCCGCGCTTGAACGGATCCTGCGCCGCAGGCCGTCGACAGTCATCGTTCTGGACGAGTTCGGGCTCGTGCTTCAGGACATCAATGCGCGGCATCGTTCGGCGCCGGCCGCATCGATCCGGAAGTTTTTGCTGGCGATTTACGACCAGGCGAACAGTCGGTTTGACGGTCGTGCATATGCATCGGCCGAGACGAAAGGCGACGACTCGCCGCTCGAGGGACCAGCCTTGACCGTCCTGGGCATGACTACGCCGGGGACTCTGTATGAGGGCCTTTCTGAAGCCTCGATAACTGATGGGTTCATCAACAGGTTCGTTTTCTTCAGTGCCGGCCCTGCGGCAATCGTAAGGCCGCCGTCCCTGGAGAGACGGGCGAGACCGCCTCAACAACTCGTCGATCTTCTCAAAGATGCGATCGACAGCCTTCCGCGACTGGACGGCCTAGCTGTCGAAGCTATGAAGGTTGTTCATCCGGGGCCGGGATGTGAGGCTGGGGTTGCGAAGCCAACCAACCCTGACCGGAGCGCCCGGATGAACATGCATGAGAATGCGCGGATGACCGTTCACGGTCGAGTCCTTCTGGTGAATCGGATCGTGGCAGGGGGCTGGCGCGTCGCGGATGCTGCGCGAGCGGCCGGGATTTCCGAGCGCACGGCCTACAAGTGGCTGGCCCGGTTCCGGGCGGGCGGCGAGCGGATGCTGCACGACAGGAGCTCGGCGCCCGGCCGGATGCCGCATGCGACACCGGTCGCGACGATCGAGGCCGT
>NZ_QJJK01000018.1 GCF_003201475.1 Chelatococcus asaccharovorans
TCAGCATCTCCTTCGGCATCGCCTTCGTCGCCGGCAGAAACCGCGTGCCAAGGCCTGCCACAGGAAACACCGCCTTGCGGATCCGGCGGGGCGCAACGGCCGTTGAACGTTCTGTAATTACAGGTTTTTCGGTCATAGGCGCTTCGTTTAACTCCATACGGGACGACTGATTGACACGGGAATCACAGCGCGCCCCCCACATGACGCAATCTTCCGCGCCCTGCCACGCCATTCTGATCTCAATCTGAGCTCACCAGAACTTAACGGCCCTCGAATCGAATGGCGACCCGAGCGGGCGATATGCCCTCGTGAAACGATCGAACGATTGATATACAAAAATATATTTCGCAATTGCACAAGAGCATGACAGCCGTGTTAGCTATAATGCGCAACGTGGAAAGCGGGGTGGCCATTCTGCCTTTCTCTCCCGGACCATTTATTGCTAGAGAACGGCGTTCGGGCTGTTCAAGAGGAACATCGGCATGAGCGTTCTCGTCACCGGCGGAGCAGGCTACATCGGCAGCCACATGGTTCTGGCGCTTCGTGAGCAGGGCGAAGAGGTGGTTGTCCTGGACAACCTCTCGACCGGCTTCCGCTGGGCGCTTCCCGCGGATGTACCGCTCGTCACCGGCGATCTCGCGGATGACGCCCTCGTCGACAAAACCATCAAGGACCACGGCGTTAAGTCAATCGCCCATTTTGCGGCCAAGATCGTTGTCCCCGAATCGGTCGCCGACCCCCTGGGCTACTATCTCGGCAACACGGTCAGGACCCGCAGCCTCCTCGCTTCGGCCGTCCGCAATGGCGTTGAGAATTTCATTTTTTCCTCCACCGCCGCCGTCTACGGCAATCCGCCCGTCATGCCGGTCCCGGAGGACGTGCCGCTTCAACCCGTCTCTCCTTACGGCCGCTCCAAGCTCATGAGCGAGTGGATGTTGCAGGACACCGCCTTCGCCCATGGGCTCAAATATGTCGTTCTGCGCTATTTCAATGTGGCGGGCGCCGATCCCGGCGGCCGGACCGGCCAATCGACACCGGCGGCAACCCACCTGATCAAGGTCGCCTGCCAGGCCGCGCTGGGGCTTCGTCCCCAGCTCGAGGTCTTCGGCACGGATTATGACACCCCGGACGGATCCTGCCTGCGCGACTATATCCAGGTGAGCGACCTGGCGCAGGCCCATGTGGCCGCGCTTGCCCATCTGCGCGCCGGCGGTGACAATCTCACATTGAACTGTGGATACGGGCGCGGATATTCCGTGCTCGAGGTGGTCGAGGCGGTCAAGCGGGTCAGCGGTATCGACATCCCCGTTGTGCTGAGCCCAAGGCGCCCCGGTGACCCGGCCGCGATCGTGGCGGAGGTCGCGCGGATCAAGGCGACGCTCGATTGGAACCCGCAGTTCCAGAACCTCGACATGATCGTTTCACAGGCGTTGGCCTGGGAAAAGAGACTGGCGAACCACCAAGCCGCCTGACCACGCGTCGGGCGCCCCTGGCAGGACAAGCCTGTTGCCGCAGCGCAACATAATGCCGCCGCGAGCCCGCGGTACGGTATTATGCTACCGTTCGCGCAATATATTCTTCCACATAATCAACGGGTTCGGCTTCCCGTTCGCGCGAAATTTGGATAATAATCGAACGAATCTGATGATCGGTCCGTATTGCCTGTGTGCCCGCAGGGATTAACGAATATGGTCAACGAAGTTTCAGCCCTGTCATACGCATGTTTCATCTTTAGGCCCCAATGGGCAGTCTATGATTGCTGATCGCAAGACGCGGGACTGGAGCGAAGCTTGGCTTTTGTTTCTGTTGGCACGGTTTTTGTGCGGAGAGGGGCGGGACTTATGTTGGCGAGGCTCGGCGGGTGCACCGCCGCGGCTGTATCTGCTTCCGAAATGTGTCGTGCGGCCGTGGTGAGGACTGGTCAAGGTTCCGCGACGGATATCAGGGCCGTACAGTGGCGTTTGGCGACGAAGGAATCCGAATGAACAGTTTGATGGAAGGTCAATCTCACGTCGCATCCTCCGCTGAAGCGGCCGGTGCGGCAACATCACCGAACCGTTCGGACACTGTTTCCTCCAATCAAGGCCCATCACTCGCCGACCTTGCTCATGTCGAAAGCGTAACCGATGAACGTTTACGCGGCTGGGTGCACAAGGACGCAGCAGATCTGCTTGAAGGTGGGCTGCGCGTTTCGATTGACGGGACCCCCTTCGCCAATATTGCCCCGCAGGGACTGAAGGCCGTGCCGGGGGCGGCCCGCTATGCCGACAAGATGATCTTCGAACTGCGGTTGCCCCGCGTGCCGGACACCGCGCCCCGTCGCCTGATCGACGTCGCCTTTGCCGCGAATGGCCAGGCCCTTCCGAACAGCTCGCGCCATCCGCTGCCGCTACGCCGGCCGGCCAAGGCCCTCGTCATGATCCCGGCCGGAGCGCGCTACGAGCATGACAAGATCAAGCTGCATCGCTGGCCGGTTGAAAGGGTCATCGATACCTACTCGAATATCGGCGACTTGATGGTCTATGATTCGACCCTGAAGCTGCTCTCCTTCGAGGATGTGGAAGTCGCCAATATCATCGACTTCACCGATAAGGACGTCGACCGCTACAACGCCGAGTTCGACTTCGTCTTCCTGCGCGGCTCGAACTTCATCCACGAGTTCATGCAATGGGAACGCGCTGGTGAATTGATTGCGCGCCTCAAAATTCCCGTCTACGCGATCGGCGTGGGCGCCCAGGCGGAGAGCAACCGCCGCATCGACCTGCCGCCGGAAGCGCTGCGCGTTTGGTCCGGGATCGCCGACCACTGCGCGCAGATCGGCGTCCGCGGCGCGTTCTCGGCGCAGGTACTCGCTGAAAACGGCATCAAGAACGTCGAGGTGGTGGGCTGCCCGTCGATGTTCCGCGCCCGCAATGAAAAGCTGAAGCTCAACGTCAAGGATGCCTACGACATCCGCAAGATCGCCTTCAGCCTGCGGCGCGAGACCGGCAAGGGCTACGCGCGCAATATCGAGGACTATCTCAGGATCCAGCGTGACTTCATGCTGCGGCTCGACAAGGAGAGCAATTTAACCGTCACGCTGCACGGCGAGCGGGAGGAAAAGGCCTTCTTCTTCCGTCACCCCGAGCGTATCGAGGCGGCGGTCAACACCCTGCGCGGCAACGGATGGCTGACCAGCCAGAACGAAGCCCAGATCCTCAAGATCTATGAGAACCAGTTGTTCTTCAACCGTTCGGTCGAGCAGTATGACGAGTTCATCCGCACGATGGACCTGGCGATCGGCTATCGCGTGCACGGCATCCTTCCCGCGATGGCCAGCGGCGTGCCCGGCGTGCTGGTCGACTACGACGAGCGCAGCAAGGAACTTGCGGAAACGCATTGCATTCCACTCATTTCGGAGGACGATGTCGCGAAGTTGTCCTGGCGCGACATCTACAAGCCCGAACTGTTCGACAAATTTCAGAAGGCGTTCCCTCAGAGATATCGAACAATGCGTGAGTTCCTCAACCGCAACAGCGTGCCACACCGCCTCTGACCCCCTGGGGATGCTGGATGGGGGAGACGGACCGGCAAGCGCCGCGCGACAGCGCAACGGACCCGCCTCCTTCCGCGTCGCCGCGCATCGCGATCAATTGGCAGCGCGTTTGCTGAGTTGACGCACGCCCTTTTCAGTGAATGGATACTTTCGAGTTCGCGGATGACTTGAAGGGTCCGAATTCTGTTCCGGCGATCGGGCCTTCATCGAGGTTCGGATAGCGGGAATACCAAGTTTGGAAGAGTGAGCAAGCCTCATGACGCGCGCCACAACCGATGAGAAGCTGTCCGAGCGATCGCTTCCCGATAACGGAGACGACGCGACGACGGCTGCTGTTCCACCGATAAGTGCCTCCATGGCGCCGAAGGGACGGCGTGCACCGTCGAACCGCTCCTCCAGGCGCAAGACATCGGGGCCGCCGGAATTGGCGCCACAGGGCGAGGTGCTCGCAGATAAATCTCCTGCACCGGCGGACAGACCTCCCGCACCGGCAGACACGGAGCAGGGACCGGCGAGCCCCGAGGCTTCACCGGACGTGGAAGCGGCGGTCGTGGAGGCCGAAGATCCGGCCGCCGCCGTGGAACCTGCGATGGCATCTGACCCGTCCCCTGCGGGACAGCCGGAGGCCCAGCCCCTGAATGGACAGCCCTCGCCATCCGCTCGCGGATCGGGCGCAAACCGGGTGACCTCTCCCCTCGCGGAGGGCGTGCAGCGCGCGCCCCAGTCTTCCATTCGCGGCCGCATCGATCTCGTCAGCGCTGACCAGGGTATCGTCGGTTGGGTTTTCAACCTTGATGAGCCAGCGTTACGCCTGAAGGTGCAGCTGATCGCCGGTAACACCGTTCTCGCTGAAACGGAGGTCAACCAGTTCCGCTCCGACCTTGGCAACACGCTCGATCCGGAGTTCATGCCGGGCTTCCGTTTTGGCCCTGAGACCTTCTACAACTGCTTCCGCGTGCCCCCGGACCAGCGCGGACAGCGGCTCATGATCCGGGTAACGGGCACGGCCTTTGGCCTGGGCGGCACCGCAATGCCGACCGTAACCGAGGCCTTGGAGCTCGCCGAAGACGTCGCGCGGCGCGCAGAGGCAGCCACCCGGACTGGTCAGTTCTCCGATCTCGCATCGGATCTCATGCGCTTGCGCAGTGAGGCCGAACCGCTCTGCCGTATCCCCTTCCGCCCGCTACCCGGCGCAGAGCGCGGCTTCATCGAGGCGATTTGCCCCCTGTCCGATGATCTCGTCATCATCAGCGGCTGGGTGATGGAGGGCGAGCCGCTCAATTTCTGCGGTGTGATCGTGGACGGCCAGAAATACCCAGCCGGTATATTCGTCGCGACCTATCCGCGCGATGATCTGCCGGAAGGCGCGCTTGCCTTCTTTGGCGTTGCGTCCACGCGCTGGCGTCCAAGCGGGCCGGCGGCGGATTTCTTCCTCTACCGCGGCTTCGAGACCCCTGTTTTCCTTCGCAGCGTGAAGCCCCTGCACGCGCTCTCCGAGCAGGATGCCCTGGCGCGGCTCAATGAGCTCAGGGCGCAATCCGATGATCGCCGCCTCAGGCAGATCGAGCGGCTCATCGAGCTTTCCGGCAACTGGGTCCCATCCGGCAAATCCATCGCCCAGGGCGGCGTCGCCCTGTCCATCGATCGCGCCATCGTCCTGGAGGACTTCGGTGTCTTTGTCGAAGGCTGGCTGCTGAGCCCCTACAAGCGCATTGAGGATGTCATCATGAAGCTGGGGGACAACCTCCTGCATCTCGATGGCGCCTCGCGCTACAGCAAGCCCCGGCCAGATCTGCAGGCCGCGTTCCCGCGGATGGACGATCTTTTCGACCAGGCTGGCTTCGTTGGCATTTTCCGAGGTCAGGTCAGCGACGGCGACCTCTTCAATCCCATGTTGAAGATCGTTTTCGCCGACGGAAGTTCCGTGGTGCAGGTGCTTGACGCGAGCATCTTTCGTTCGTGCCTCGACAGCCGGCCTCTGGCACAGGTGGCGATGCTCTACCCGAGCCTTCCGGTTGAATCGTTCTTCGACCAGTTCGTCGCGGCCTTCCGGCGCCAGGTGCTGACCCTGTCCCGCCGGGCCGATCCCCTGATCGTCCAGAAGGCCCGCCGTCTCGTCGCCGTGGCCCTGCCGCAGGAGCCCAGCGACGTTCTGCTGGTGCTCGAGGAGCTTGCCGACGAAATGGGCAGTTTGGCGAGCGATGTTGGCGTCGCCTTGATCGCCGGCCCTTCCCATGACAGACCGCGGGTTCTGGGGCTCGCCAACGACCTGCGGTTCCGGCTCCGCAGGCCGGTGTCCCTCTTCCGGGTCGCCAATACCAGTTTTGCGCTCTATTCGCTCACCGCCATTCTGCAGCAGCTTGAATGCGACTGGTTCACTTATATTGGCCCGGACATGTTGCCGACGTCCTGGGGCTGGAGCTGCATTGAGTCCGCCCATGCCGAGGAGGACAGGACGCTGCAGTTCTTCGCGAGCGAGGATGCGCTCGAGGGGCACCCTCTCGAGGGCGCAAGCGTCGATTGCTTCGCCTGGTCAGCGCAAGCCTTCCGCGAGTGGATGCTCGGCGCGCCGGCCTTCCTCAATGGGACCTATGAGGATAACGGCCTCGCCGAACTGGAGGATCACGTGCTGCACAAGGGAGCTGTGCGGCGCCTGAGAAGCCAGCCCTCGTCCATGGTCATCGAGACATTCAACGAAGCCGTGCGGCGCCGCTATGTCGTCAGCCGGCCAAGATACGCATGAGGCGGCGATGATCCCCCAAAAGACGCGCATAGCGATCATCTCCCATACCCATCCCTCCATCAGCAAGGGCGGCGCGGAGATCAGCGCCTACACCTTGTTCCTGGGGCTACAGAAGCTCGGTCTCGATCCGTATTTCATCGCGGCATGCCCGCGGGATGAGAAATCGCGGCTCGAGTTCAAGTCGTCCACGGAACGGGTCATCTTCTATGATCCCGCCTATTACGACCACTTCTACCATATCGCGCCGAAGCAGGTTGCCGATGAGCTCGCCTTCACCTTGGACGAACTCGGCGTCGGCATCGCCAATTTCCATCACTTCATGAATTTCGGCGTGAATGGCGTCCGCATGGCGTCGAGACGGGTCCCCCGTACCGTGGTGACGCTCCACGAGTTCCTGGCGATCTGCCACCATCACGGGCAGATGGTCACCCGCCCGCATCGCCGCCTCTGCGATAGTGCGAACGCGTCCAAATGCGTCCGCTGCTTTCCGGAACACGAGCGCGGGCAGTTCCAGTATCGGCAGGACTTCTTCATGAAGGCCTTTTCGCGTGTGGCGAGCTTCATCTCGCCAAGCAACTTTCTCGCCGACCGCTTCGTGGACTGGGGGCTGCCTGCCGAGCGCATTCGCGTCATCGAGAACGGACTGGCGGAGAAGCCGCAGCGCATCCCGAACCGGCCGAAGGATCCATCCGAACCGTGGGTTTTCGGTTATTTCGGGCAGATCAATCCGTTCAAGGGCGTCGATGTCATTTTGGACGCGGCAGAGTTCATCCGCGCCAAGCCGCAGCTTGCGCGCCGCGTCATCATCCGCATCCATGGCAATATCATCGGCCAGGCGCAGGAATTCATCGACAAATTCGAGGCTGACGTGAAGCGCAATATCGCGCTGGAATACGCGGGCGCTTACGACAATACGCAGGTCACCACATTGATGCGTGCCTGCGATTACGTCGTCATGGCGAGCCGGTGGTGGGAAAACTCGCCCGTCGTCATTCAGGAAGCCTACGCCGCCGGAAGGCCGGTGATCGCCTGCAATATCGGTGGCATGGCGGAGAAGGTGAAGCCCGGCATTTCCGGCCTGCATTTCCAGGTCGGCAATGCGGCGAGCCTCGCCGAGGCCATCGAAACCGCTTGCGACCCGCGGGTTGCGGAACGGCTGCAGGTATCCGTGCCCGATCCATCGGACGCGCGACAGATGGCTGAACAATACTTGCGCGTGTTCCGCGAGGCGCCGATGAAAAGTGCTCCGGCACTCGCTGCCATCGCAGCGTCATGACGGCATGAAATATGCTTTACCTGGCTGGGGGGCCAAAAGGTAAACGGGGGATCGAAGGAAATTAACTCAAGCTAAGGACTGCGTTTATGATCCGCGGATCGATCGAGTTTGTTACTGTGGATAAGGTAGGCGGATGGCTTTACACGGAACCCCTTAGCGCCAGGGATCGCACCGTTTTGGCCTTCCTTGATGATCGCTGCATTGGCGCCGGCAAGGTGGACATCTTCCGTCAGGATCTCGCTGATGCGGGCCTCGGCGACGGCCACCTCGGCTTTCACTTCTCCATCACCGTCGATGACCCCGAGAGGCTTGCGGGCGTGGTTGTACGCCTGGAAGGCAGCGACGCGTCGCTGATCCAGGCCAAATCCCGGATCCAGGCGGTTGATCAGAAGCCGACGATTGAACCCGAGGATATAGCCCTCCGGCTGTCGTCGCTCAAATGGATGCTGACGCGCGGCTGGTTGACGCAGGCGGAATATGATTTCCTCAAGGCCACGCTGCAGTTCGGCGTCTACGAGCGCACGCTCGCCGTTCGCAATAGCGAAGGGATTGCGAAGGAAGATCCCGCCACGGTCGCGGCCGACTTGTTGTCCGTCTGGCATTTCAACGACACAGGCATGGAGAGGCAGCACGTCAAAAGTGCGCAAGCTTTTGAGCGGCTGCTCCGGGCGCATCGCGCGCAGGGCACCAAAAGTGCCATGGTCGGGCTGTGGACCGAGCAGAAGGCCAACGTCCTCGTCGTTGAAGGCTCGCACATTGGCGCAGTGCCGACCGAACCGGGCCAACCCGACGACGTGACAGGTGCCGTCAGCTACAGCATCCGCTCGGAGCAGCTGCTAATGCTCGACGTCCGCTGCCAGTTCGCGTTCTCCGGCGTGTTCCCGAAGAAGGGCATTACCGTCCTTGGCGTTCCCAGCGCTGCGTGGAGCGCGTGGGGAGACGATGACGAGGAAGAAGCGGCCTGAGAGGCCGACTCCGACAGTCATCCAGCTTGAGTTTGACAATATCGGGCGCAGCCAGGCTGGGCCCGATTTTTTATGGCGCGTCGCCTGTGAGGCCGTCGAGATAGGCGCCATAGCCGCTTTTGCGCAAGGGGCCGGCAAGCGCGCGGAGCTGCGTGGCATTGATGAAGCCCTGCGCATAGGCGATCTCTTCCGGCGCGGCGATCTTCTGGCCGGTGCGTTTTTCGATCGCCCGCACGAACTCGCCGGCCTCCAGCATGCTGTCGTGGGTGCCGGTATCGAGCCAGGCATAGCCGCGGCCGAGACGCTGCACGTGGAGCAACCCCTCGCGCAGGTAGAACTGGTTGAGGTCGGTAATCTCCAGTTCGCCACGCGCAGACGGCTTCAATCCGCGTGCAATGGACGGCGCCCGGCCGTCATAGAAATACAAGCCCGTCACCGCCCACCCCGACTTCGGCGAGACCGGCTTTTCCTCGATCGACAGGGCCCGCCCGTCCGGGCTGAACTCCACGACACCGTAACGCTCGGGATCGGCGACATGATAGGCGAAGACGGCGGCACCACGCGCCTGCCGGCGCGCCTGGGCCATCTGCTGCGGCAGATCATGGCCAAAGAAGATGTTGTCGCCGAGGATCAGCGCCACGGGCCCGGCGTCAACGAAGGCCTCGGCCAGGATCAAGGCATGCGCGATGCCGCGGGGTTCATCCTGCTCGAGAAAGGTCAGCGAGACGCCCCATTGCGAACCGTCGCCGAGGAGGCGGCGGAACAGCGGCAGATCCTGAGGGGTCGAGATCAGGAGGATATCGCGGATGCCGGCGAGCATGAGGACCGACAGGGGATAATACACCATCGGTTTGTCGTAGACGGGCATGAGCTGCTTCGAGACGGCGAGCGTCGCCGGGTAGAGCCGCGTGCCGCTTCCCCCTGCAAGAACTATTCCTTTCATCGGCCATCGTCTCCTGGCACCAGCAATTGGTCGAGGCAGCGCCGGAGTGACATCAGCCAGTCCGCCGCCGCGATGCCATGAATGGCCGAGATCCGCGCGCAATCAAGTCGCGAATCCTGTGGCCGGGCTGCGCGCGTGGGATAATCGGCGGTCGCAATCGGCCTGAGCAGCGGTGTCCTCCGCCCGCGCTTCGCCGTCTCCGCAAAAATGGCCGCGGCGAAGCCGTACCAGGTGGTATGCGGCGCGCCCGTGAGATGGACAATGCCGAAGGCCGGATCGCCCGCCTTGGCCGATACGAGACGCGGGGCCATGCGAATGATGGCATCGGCGAGATCATCCACGAATGTCGGCGCTCCGTATTGATCGTCGACAACGCCGACGGCGTCGCGTTCCTCGCCGAGCCGCAGCATGGTCTTGAGGAAATTGGTTCCGCTCGCCGACACGACCCAGGCCGTGCGCAGGACGAGGGCACGCGCGTGGCAGGCGAGGACCGCGCGCTCGCCGGCAAGCTTGGAGGCTCCATAGACGCCGATGGGGCTGGGGGTGTCCTCTTCGGTATAGGGAGCGCCCTTGCGGCCGTCGAAAACATAGTCGGTCGAGACATGGAGGAGCGCGGCGTCGCAGGCGGCAGCCGCGCGCGCCAGCGCAGCTGCGCCTTCGGCATTGACCGCCCAGGCAGCCTCCCTGTCATCCTCGGCCCGATCGACGGCCGTATAGGCGGCCGCATTGACGATGAGGTCCGGCCGCGCGGCCTGGATGCGATCGCCCCAGGTCGCGGGTGACGCCAGATCGAGCTCGGCGCGCGTCGTGGCGACGACCTCGGCCCCGGCTGCGCGGAACCCCGCGACGAGCGCGCTGCCGAGCTGCCCCCCGGCCCCGGTGACGAGGACGCGCATCACCCCGCCCTTTCCGGGGCCTGTGACGAGGACGCGTCAGGAAAGAGGCCGAGCCTCTCCCCGCCATAGACCCCCTGACGCAGCGGCCGCCACCACCACTCGTTGTCGAGGTACCATTTAACCGTCTGCGCGATGCCGCTCTCGAAGCTCTCCCGGGGACGCCAGCCGAGTTCCCGCTCGATCTTCGCGGCATCGATGGCATAGCGTCGGTCATGGCCCGGCCGATCGGCCACGAAGGTGATCAACCGGCGACGTGCACCCGACGCATCCGGGACCAGTTCATCGAGAATATCACAGACGGTCTCCACGACCGCGAGGTTGCGCCGTTCGCTCCGGCCGCCGACTGCATAGGTCTCGCCCACCCGCCCGCGCTCCAGCACGGCAACGAGTGCCCGCACATGGTCCTCCACGAAGAGCCAGTCACGGATGTGCCTGCCATCGCCATAGACCGGAAGGGCTTTGCTTTCGAGGGCGTTCAGGATGATCAGTGGAATGAGTTTTTCGGGAAAATGATAGGGCCCGTAGTTGTTGGAGCAATTCGTGACGATCGCCGGCAAGCCGTAAGTCGCATGCCAGGCCCGCACGAGGTGGTCCGACGCCGCCTTGCTCGCCGAATAGGGTGAACGCGGATCATAGGGCGTCACCTCGGAAAAGGCGCCTGTATCGCCCAGCGAACCAAAGACTTCGTCGGTTGAAACATGCAGGAAGCGGAAGGCTTCCTTCGCCGCGCCGGCGAGGCCGTCGTGATAGGCCCGCGCGGCCTCGAGCAAGGTGAAGGTGCCGACGATATTGGTCTCGATGAACGGCGCCGCGCCGAGGATGGAGCGATCGACATGGCTCTCGGCCGCCAGATGCATGACCGCGTCCGGCCCAAACGCCTTGAACGCCGCCTCCATACGCGCGCCGTCGGCGATGTCCGCTTGCAGAAAGGCAAAGCCCGGCTTGCCCTCGCATAAATGCAACGACGCACGGTTGCCGGCATAGGTCAGCTTGTCGACGACGAGGACGTGCGCGCCGCGCTCCAGGACCAGATAGCGCACCAAAGCCGATCCGATGAAGCCGGCCCCGCCGGTGACGAGAATTCGCATACGCCCCCCTCAGAAGACGGGCTCGGTCTCGGACAGGAGCGGCTGATGCCGGTCCTTGTCCGAGAGGCTCGCCTCGGCTGCCGCAACGGGCCAATCGATGCCGAGCGCCGGATCGTTCCAAGCAATACCGCGGTCGCATGCGGGCGCGTAGACGTCGGTCACCTTGTAGAAGACCTCCACATCGGGCGTCAGGGTGCAGAAGCCATGCGCAAATCCTTCCGGAACAAAGAGTTGCAGGCCTTCTGCGTGGTCGAGCTCGACAGCAAGATGCCGCCCGAAAGTGGGTGAATGCCGCCGGATATCCACGACCACATCGAGGATGGCACCACGCAGCACGCGGACAAGCTTGGCCTGGGCATGGGGCGGCGTCTGAAAGTGGAGGCCGCGGATGGTCCCGCGCGGCGCCGAGAACGACTGGTTGTCCTGCACGAAGACGCTCTCGATGCCGACAGCGACGAAATCGCGGCGGCTATACGTCTCCGTGAAGAACCCCCGCGCGTCGCCGAAGCGCCGCGTCTTGATGAGGAACACACCCTCCAGCGCGAGCGGCAGCGCTTCGACATTGCCGTGACTGCGGATTGCGCCACCCTCGATACCTGCCACAGATGCCTCGTTGCGATCAGCGATACACGCAGTCTTCGTAACAGGTTCCAACAGGGAACGCATCGGCCGCACGGAGCGGCCGACCGTCAAATCCGGAACGGCAGCGCATCAGTGGCCGTCGACCATGGTCTTCCGGAGGCGATTGAACAGAGGCGCCGTGAGATATTCGAACGGCGTGCGCTCGCCCGTCGCGATCATCACCTGCGCCGGCATGCCCGGCCGCAACTTGTCCTTGATTTCGTCGGGTATGGATTTGGGATCCACGACAATTTCGGCAGCGAAATAGGAGTTCTGGTTCTTCTGGTCGATCAGCCGATCGTAGGAGAGGCTTCGCACCTTGCCGATGATGAAGGGCACCTGCCCGAGGTGGAAGGACGGAAAACG
This sequence comes from Chelatococcus asaccharovorans, assembly GCF_003201475.1. Lineage (GTDB taxonomy): Bacteria > Pseudomonadota > Alphaproteobacteria > Rhizobiales > Beijerinckiaceae > Chelatococcus > Chelatococcus asaccharovorans. The sequence continues at coordinate 12,434 of NZ_QJJK01000018.1, forward strand.
GACCTCCGCCTCAAGACCGGTCTGCACCACGTCCATGTCCGTCGGCTGGATCTGGGCCTGGATGACAAGTGACTCGTTGAGCGGTGCGATGTCGAGCAGCGCGTCCCCCGGACGGATCACCGCCCCGCGGGTGAAGAACTTGAGCCCCTGCACCACGCCGGTCTGGGGCGCAAGCACGGTCAACCGGTTGAGCACATCCTCGGCGACCTTGAGCTTTTCCGCGAGATCGGCGAGTTGCTTGCGGACATCGATGATCCGCTGGGCAACCTCCTGCTGCATGCCTTTCCCGACCTGGGCCATGTCAAATTTGGCCTGGTCGATCGCCTGCCGGCTTTCCGCCATGGCAGCCGCGGCCTGGCCGATCGAGCCTTCCATCTGCGCCCGCTGGCGCTCCAGGGCCGTAATGCGCGGCCACTGCACGAGGCCCTTGTCGTAGAGGGTGCGAAGGGCGGGAAGCTCCTTGTCGATCCACTCGAGCTGCTTGATGGCCGATTTATGGGCCTCCTCGGAGCCGGCAAGCTTCTCCTCCGCCTGCCCCACCTTCGCCTGAAGGGAATCGACCTGGTTCTTGAGAAAGGCGCGCCTGTCCTTGAACGCGCGCTGCTGGTCCTCGATTGTTCGGCGAACGGCCTGCTCGTTCTGCCGGTCGAGCGCTTCCTTGGGGAAGGTGATGACGTCCTTGCCATCGCGCTCGGCGATAAGACGTGCCTCCTCGGCAAGCGCGGCTGCCCGCTGGTTGCGGGCGGCGTCGAGATTGGCGCGCGCCTGCGTGTCGTCAAGAATGAAAAGGGTCTGCCCTTCCACGACCTGGTCGCCGTCACGCACCAGGATGTCGCGAATAATGCCACCCTCGTAGTGCTGCACGGTCTTCCTGTTCGATTCCGCGCTCACGACGCCGTCGGCAATGGCGGCGCTGTCGAGCCCTGCGACGAACCCCCAGGCAGCGCTTCCGCCGAAGCCAATGGCGATGACGGCAAGCCCGAGACGCGCCGAGCGGCGCCAGTCCATGTTGAGCGGCGGCAGGCCACGGTCGTCCTGCGGCAGAGCCCGGTTCGGCCGGTCCAGCACCGTGGTATCGAAGCTTTGATCCATGTCGTCGTCGGACATACGTAGCCTTTCATCGATCCGGCCGCGCCCCGTCACGGGCATGATGAGCGCGCAAAGGTCGGACTGCAACTCACCACCGGCCGCACCGTTCCGAGCGAAGATCCGGGGCCCTTGGAGGGCGATCTGCTGGTTACGGCCAATCTGGTGGATTTGAGATTCGTCACAGAGTGGGTCGAGAATGATGAACGAATTTCAAATCCGAAAACCACACGAGACTTATCAGCTTGCCAGTGTCCCGACCTATCCGAAATTCGAACGACGCCTCCCGGACATGATACGAAGTTCGGATAAGGGACCCTAGCGCCTCGCCAGGAGCTCCGGCTGTTGTCCCTTGATGGGCACGATCTTCGGCGTGGACAGCCGTTTCAATACATCATCGCGCAGGCCGAAATGCATCAAGGTCCCGTTACCGAGCACCGCGATCTTGTCGACGCAACTGAGGATCTGGGCCTTGTGCGTCACCAGGACGACGGTTGTCCCTGCTTCCTTCAAGGTCAGGATCGCGCGGGTGAGCGCCGCCTCACCGGCCGCATCGAGATTGGAATTGGGCTCGTCGAGCACGACATAGGACGGGCGGCCATAAGCGGCGCGGGCGAGCGCAATGCGCTGTCGCTGACCGCCGGACAGGCCGATGCCGTCTTCGCCAAGCCTGGTGTTGTAGCCCGCAGGAAGTGACTGAATGAGATCGTGGACCCCGACGAGCTTCGCAGCCTCGATCACGCCGGCATCATCGCGTGGTCGAAAGCGCCTGACATTCTCGGCGACCGTCCCCGCGAGCAGTTCGACATTCTGCGGAAGGTAGCCCACATACCGGCCGAGTTCGTCTGGCGCCCAGTGTTCGAGATCCGCGCCGTCGATGCGAATGGTACCGAGCGTCGGCCGGATGAGCCCGACGAGCGCGCGTGATAGCGTGGATTTGCCGGCGCCGCTGGGCCCGATGATCCCCAGGACATCGCCCGGTTCGATCGCAAAATCGACATTCCGTAGAACGATCTGCTTGCTGTCGTAGATCGAGAGCGTCGCATTCTCGACCGACAACGCGCCCTCCGGTCGCGGCAGGACGACCCGCTCCGCCTGCATGCCCGCCTCGCGAAACAACGTCTGCAGACGGCCATAGGCCAGGCGCGAGCCGAGAAACCCCTTCCATTGCTGGATGAGCGAGCGCAGGGGACCCGTCGCCTGCCGGAAAATGAGGTTCGCCGCAAAGATGGCGCCGGGAGAAATCTGCCCCTCGAGCGCGAGAAAAGCGGCCGCGCCGAGAACGGCGATCATCATGCCAGCGCTGATGAAAGTGGACGCGGTCGTATAGGGCGCCGCACGTTCGGCGGCATAGGCATTCCACGCCAGCGCGGCCCGGTGTTCCTCATGCCAGGCGTCCGCCATCGCGTTGCGCATGCCCATGGCATGAACGGATTCGACGTTCCTCATGGCCATCCGCGCATGTGTGGAGGCGCGGATATTGGCCTCGGACGCCTTCTTGAGCCCGGGCCACATTGCTTTCTCGATCAGCACGGCCAGAACAGCGATGATCGCGACCGCAACGAGCGCGAGGATGCCGAGGTAAGGGCTGAGAACGAACAGGGCGACGAGGAAGATCGGCGTGTACATCGCCGAAAAGACTGTCACGAGGCCATGGTTGACCCAGAACTCGCGAAACGTGTCCAGGTCGCGCAAGGCCTGCACCTCGCCGCGGTTGGGAGAGGTGAGAGCCGCGGTCTGGATCGCCGAGAACAGTTGCGGCGCCACTTCCTCATCACACCACGCGCCAAGCCTCTTCAGCATCGCCGTTCTGATGAATCGAATCACCGCAGCGATCAGGAGAAGAAACGCGGCGATGAGACTGAGTGCGAGAAGTGTATCAACGCTACGGCTCGATAATACGCGGTCGTACACGTTCATCATGTAGATGGGCGTGACGAAGCCAAGGACACTCGTGACGCTGGTGAACAACGCGACATAACCTATCGCCGGGCGCGCCTTGCGGATCGCTTGTTCCAGCGGCGTGGGCTTGGAGGCCGTGGTGCCCAACAGGTGATGCGGTAACCAGGACGAAAGAAGCAATGCGCGAATCTCTCTCGGGCCGCGGAAAATGAAACGTTTTCCGATACTTCACGGAAACGCCGTGTCGTAGTCTTCGATATCTAAGTGCCTGATTGCTATTCTATATCAAAGGTGAGGTTGTCTCCATAGTCGAGAAAGTCAACTTCTTTACGACGGAATGACCAAGCTTGGGCGGCCTCATCCTTCTCCGCAAGCGACCCAGGTGCCACCTCCGCGGTCCTGTCCGGCTGCGCACGGCGCATCTTCATGACGGTGCGGTGGGAGAATACAATAATCTCGGCAAGCTCCATGGCCATCGGCGATGCCGCGAAGAGCCCGGCGAGCGATTCCGGCGGCGCCGCCTGCAAAGCTCTGAGCTTTACGGCCTGAACGCCAAAACAGCGCTGCCGCCTTAGCCACGGCCCCATCTTCTCCGCCGGCACCTCCGCAAGCACGTCGAGCGCTTCGAGTTGCAGAAGCGCGGCAGCAAGCTCCCGGTTGCCGGCCTCCGCCTCGGACAAGGCCTTGTGGACGGCGCGGGTCGCTTCCGAAATGGATTTGTCGCGCTCAAAAAATGCGAACTCGCCATCGGCATGCACGGTGGCGCCATCTCTAGCCACGGCCAGAACGAGCGAAGTGCCTGTCCCTGAGGCGATCAGGCGGAAAGGGTGGGTGCGGAACGCAAAGGGAATATAGGGCGCTGTCCAGCGACCCTCGTCGTCGACATGCTGGTTGCGGCCGTCCTCGCCGGCAAGAACCGCCACGAGGCTGACGCCGGCGGACGTCCGGCACACACAGAGCGGGAAATGGTGAGCTGCCCGGTGCACCTCCCGGAAGGTGAGCGGCACGAGCTTGATGTCGCTCGCGAATCCGAAATGAACCGGCCGCGACCACCGCTGATTCCGATGCCTGGCAATATTGAGAGGCTCAAACAGAAACTGCATCAGGCTCCACTCAGCGAAAACGCACACCATGTGTCTGAAATGTCGCACATATCAGCCACCTCAAGCAGCCCGCGGCGCAGTCCGCGCTTCGAGGAGATTCTGCATACGGAACAAAGACAGCTCGTGCATCGTTGCGAGATGGATTGCATCCCATCCCACTTGCTCGATCACTCCGGCGAGTTTAAGGCGCCTTATATCCACATCTCTGTCGAGAACTTCGAGCCCCTGGAGCCCAACGAAGCGCTCGCCGATCTTGAGGGAGACATCCCAGGGCTTGAGCAGCCCCACACGGTCCAACAGCTGTGACAGCGCCTGCGTGCGCCCGTAGCTCTCGGCAAAGATGCGCAACGCGGAAAGCCGGTGGTCTGCCTCGGGGCTTAGTTCCCCTGCCGCAGTCCTCAGGGGCGCAGGATCGTCCTCCCCCTGCCCCATGACCTCGTCGACAAGGATCCGCCAGTGGTTGTCCTTATCCGTCTTTGCCAGCGCGAAGGGATATGCCTCTAAAATAAGCAGGTTGCACTGCACAAAGTTAGGATGCCTAGATAATGCGTAATTATGATCCGCCTCCAATCCCACAAGCGCGACAAGCTCGACGCCGTCCTTATTTCGCTGCCACAGGACAGGATAAGAATGCGCTACATTATTTACCTCAACAAGTGAAACTGGAAATGTGATAGTTTTGTTAAGATGTTTATACTGAAAAATATTAAATAACTCCAAGCGCTTTCGCTCATAAGAAAACGGCGCTAAATTTTTATACATGCGGACCCCTGCCAATTTGTGGCGATAGACGCGCTTAAGATAGCATTCCTCGCAAAGGTTCTATTGACTTATGCATACCACGGGAATATGAAAATATGAAAATCAACGTTATATATTTGTGCTTTGCGTTGGAGCGGTTTGATGGTGCCTGAGGGCTATATGGTTGGGGTGAAGGGCAACGAGGATCTGAACAGGGTCTTCGCTCGTGCCATGCCCATCCCTCGGGGGTTGTTCGCGCTTCGTTATCTCGGCGCCGACGACGAGCGAAATCCGCCTCGCGTCAGTGTGCATGTCGGACCGGACGTTGCCGGCGATGTTCACCTGCTGTTCGCGCCGGGGGCCGAAGATGGTATTATGCGCCGACCGGGCGATGCTGTCGTCGTATCGTCGTCCGGCGATGCGATGATTGTGGTGACAATTTTCGTCGGCGAGTTCGCGCTCTCCGACGGCGTGAAGCTGAAGATCGACCAGCTTGACAAGGTTTCCGGCCGTGACGGCGAGCTTGTTCGCGCGTCCTCCGGACACAAGAAGAAGTCTCAGGATAGCAGCGAGGAGATGCCAATCTATCTCTCGGGACATATCCAGCGTCGCGGGGATGTTTCGTTGCCGGCCGGCGAATGGCTTGGGGGTCGTTCGTCTCGGCAGCACATCGAGGGGTTTGCCGTTCATTGGCCGCGCCGGCCGATGGGCGTCGATATCGAGTATGACTGTTCGGTGTCAGGGCAGGGTCGTATGCCCGAGGCATTGACCGGTGGTTTTATCGGCACGCGCGCCCGCGCGCTGTCGATTGATGGAGTATCTCTTCGTTTGATCGGAGAGAATGCAGCTTCCTACAAGCTGCAGGCAGAGGCCATTTTTTCGGACGGGACCGCTGTTCGGTCCTCAGCCTCGGAGCTCGTTGCCGCTCCTAGGGATCCGGGCGCTTCGCTTGTCGGCCTTACGGTTCACGTCCAATAGGCGGAGATCGAGAGCGTTAAGGCTTCTGCAACTCAGTTAAGTGAGACGTCCGTTGGGGGAAGTGTCGATCATCAGTTGGCCGATTCGGTGCCCGAGATGAAGGATGCTGGGGCGAGGAATGGAATGGGACTGCGCTCTGAAAGGGTCCGCGTTTTTCGCGGAGCTCGCAGTTTCGCCAATCGACACGCAGCTGAATGAATCTGGGACTGGAGGTCTAGATGGCAACCCCGTATGATACGTCCGTAAGCGACGCTGAAGCCGCCATTGGCGGCTCAGATCTGCCGCAGGGCGTAAAGGATGCAATCCTTAACGTATTAAGTGAAATTCCACCTGGTGAAGACGTAAGCATCGTCGACTTCTGGCAACCTGGCGATAACATCCCTGATGGTGTTGACGTGTTGTTCGTCAAGGGCGACGCGACGCAGGTCGCTATTCCCGATGGCGTCCCGATCGTCATCTTCGAAACCGATCAGAATACCCAGGTCACGCTGGAAGGCACCGTTCCGACGGTCGTCCAGCTTGGCGCGGGCGACGACACGCTGATCGTCGATCCGTCATCGCAAAACGACCACACGGTCCACGGCGGCGCCGGCGACGATTCCATCGTTTCTGCAGCCGGCGACGACACCATCTACTTCGGCGATGGTTCGGACACGGTCGATGGCGGCGCGGGCTTCGATCTCGGCGTCATCCAAACCTCGTTCGACACCGCCGGCATTTCGTGGGAGGGCAACCAGCTCTCGATCACGAACCTCGCCGGCGAGACCTCGGTTATCTCGGATGTCGAGTACGTGCAGTTCGACGATGGCGCGATCATTGCCGCGGAAACGGCGGATCTCGGCGTCGTTGCCCGTATGTATGAGACGTTGCTTGACCGCTATGGCGACTTCGAAGGCGTCAAGTTCTGGTTCGACATTTACGAGTCGGGCGACGCTTCTCTTCACGACATCGCTCAGGAGTTCCTCAACAGCGAGGAGTTCACCAGCAGCCACGGTTCCGAAACGAACGCGGAATTCGTGGACAACCTCTACGAGCAGCTCTTCGGTCGTGAGCCCGACGCTGCCGGTGCCGCTTACTGGACCAACCTGCTTGACGACGGCGCTGCCGATCGCGCCGACATTGTCGTCGCCTTCGCCCAGTCAGCTGAAGGCGAGCAGTCCACCGAGCGCACCATCCATGTGATCGATGAGGACGACAATCTGGCCTAACGCCAGTAACCTCTACAGCGAATAAGTGTGGGCCGTCTCCGACGGCCCACACCCTTTGATACCCGGTCATCATTTGACCCTTTTCGCCATACGGCTGAGGTTCTCGCGCCAGACATTCTGGCCGCCCGGCCTTTCGCAGGTGAACCTGCGCGCCAGGCACTTCTGCGAGCCAGGCACTTCTGCGAGCTTGGAATTGCCCGGCACAATCTTCCCGGATCGAGGGGCGATGCCGACGCGCCATTCTTCCCCGGGCCGCCGCCCACTGAGTGTCCGTGCACGTGCGATCCCCTCTGCTGTCATCGCGTCATTCTCTGCTTCTGGGTTCGAGCAGCCGCAGCGATTTCGCGCTCCACGCGCTCGACGCCTATCAGCGCGGCGACCATATTCGGGCGCTCGCCCTGATCGACCGATGCTGCCGCGCCTTCGTGCCAGACGCCGAACACTACCGGCTGCGCGCCGCCATCAACGAAGCGCTCGGCGCCGTTGATGCCGCCGAGCGGGATCTGGCCAGTGCCCTCAAGCTGACGCCCGATGATCTCGCGCTTCGCGCCCATTGGCTGCGGGTGCTGATCGACAAGGAGAGCGAGCGGGATTTCGCAGCGCTTGCGGCGGGCATCTTCCGGGATGACCGCGCGGACATCCATGCGGCTGTGGTCGCGCGCGCCTTCGCTGCCGGCGAAACGCCTCACACAGGGCGCCATTGGCTTGATGGCGAGACGATTGTTCTTCATTGCCTGTGGCGGGGGGAGAAGACGATCGCCCTCACGCTTCGCTATGGCGACGGCCGGAAGGACAGCCGCGCGGACAACCAGGAGCATCTCATCGACGTTTCCGGTCAAGCCGCGGAGAACTATAAGGGGGCCTTCGACTACAGCATGCGAACCAGCCTGCCTTGGCCCGACGGTGCAGACCGCTGCGCGTTCTTCTGGCCATCCGGCGAAGCCGTGGCGCCGCCGATCCTGCGGCCAGTTGTCGAAGGCAAGCGCGGAGACGCGAGGGAAACGACAGCCGCAATAGCAGCTGAGGCGACGCCCCGTCCCCCCCGCCGGGCCAAGCGTGAAGCGCCTGTCACCGTGTTAATCCCGGCCTATCGCAATTTGCCCGCCACGCGGGATTGCATCGAGGCCGTGCTGCGCGAGCCCGGGCACGGCAAGCGCTACGATGTGATCGTCGTCGACGATGCAAGCCCCGAACCAGAACTTTCAGCCTATCTGCGGGATCTTTCAGCGGCCGGCAAGATCAGGCTCCTGGCGCATGCGCGCAACATGGGGTTCATCGGCGCCGTCGAAACGGGCCTTGCCGAGACCACGACGAGCGACGTCATTCTCCTCAACGCGGATACCGTCGTGCCGACAGGATGGCTGAAGCGGCTCCGCGCAGCCGCCTATGCCGCCGACAACATCGGCACGGTCACGCCCTTGTCCAACAACGGTGATCTCACAAGCTATCCCGTCCCCTTCGGCGAGGCACCGATGCCGGAGCCGGACTATCTCGCGCTGATCGACGCCACGGCGGCGCGTGTGAACGCCGGTGGGATCGTCGACCTGCCGAGCGGTATCGGCTTCTGCTTCTACATCAGGCGAACATGCCTCCGCGCCCTTGGCTTCTTCGGCAGTGACTTCCTCACGCACGGTTATTTTGAGGACGTGGATTTCTGCCTGCGTGCGGAGGAAAAGGGCTTCCGCAATGTCTGCGCCACTGACGTCGTGGTCGGGCACCTTGGCTCGGCCTCCTATCTGGATGCCAAGCGTGGCCTTGTTCTGCGCAATCAGGCAGAGACGCTGCGGCGCTTCCCGGACCTCAGGCGCCATACCACCTGGTTCATGGAGACGGATCCGCTGGCGACAGCCCGCCATCGCATTACCGAGGGGCTGTGGCCGGACGTCGTCCGCGCCCATACCGCCGTTGTCTCGACATGTGTCGATACGGCCGCGGGCGAGGAACTGCTTCGCAACTTGCAAGAGTTGCAGGGGCTTGAGGAGCCGCTGGAGGAGGCTTGGATTCACATCGCACCGGAAGAGCACGGTGCGGTCACGACGCTGGCCGTGAAGGTGATGGGGATGGTCGGCCGTCTCCCCATCGCGCTGCCGCTTCCGGCCAGCGAAAGCGGACGCCTCGAGGCCTTGTTGCGTACAGCCGGCGTCAAGCGCATCATCGTCCTGGCGGGCGAGGCGCCATCGCCGGACGTGCTCGCGATCGCCGAACGGCTGAAAGCGGAGGTGGATGCGGTTCTCGTCGAAGCGCCGCAGACGGCGGGCGACCTGGACACCGCTCTCACGGCATGGTCCGACCTTCTGGCGCGTGCCGGGCCTATCGTGCCGGGCTGCGCGGCCTTGAGGGACGCACTCGCGGCCCATGGCAGGGAGCCCGTCCATGCGCCCCTGATGACCCTGGAACGCGCGCCCCCCGCGTCGAGACCTGCGGCCGGCCGGCCCGACGATCCTTTGGCGATCGTACCGCTGGACGACGGCCCGGCCGCCTTTGCGCTCGTGCGCGCCTTGGCGCTGAAGCTCAACCAGGCCGGCCGCGACACACCGCTGCTCGTCGTCGGCGAGACCCTGGACGACGCAGCGTTGATGCGTCTTGGCAATGTGTTTGTCCTCGGCAAGGTCGACCCGCAGGAATGGAGCGCGATCGTCGCCACCTACCGGTCAGCCGGCGTTGTCGTGCCGTCGCGGCGGCTTTTGTTGGCGGATTCGCGGATTTCCATTCTGGCGGGGCTCCCCGCGCCAATCGCGGCATTCTCCCAGGGCCTGTTCGCCGAACTGGCCACCGGCCCGTACGACCTTGCCCTGCCCCCCGATGCCGGAGACGAAGCGGCGGCGGCCGCGATCGGCACCTGGCTGGCGCATTTATGATGCCGGTTTCTTCAATACGCCGCAATGGCTTGGCATTCCGCTGGAAGCTATCCGTAATCATCGTCACTATAGCTTCGGCAGACGCCAGCATCGAAAAAGGTATATGTAGCAGCGCATGGAACAACCCAACCGCGACGAGGCACCGGACTCGGTGAGTGAGCAGGATGCTGCCAGCGCGCGGATCGTGCGCCGGGTGCAGCGGATCACCCATGAACCGGCCGCGATGCGGGAGGCGCCAGCGCCAGGGATCGCCCACGTGCTTGAAGCCCCGGCGTTCCAGGGCGACTTCTGGCAGCTCGGCGACGGACTGTTCGGGGGATGGGCCTTCGATCCGCGCCATCCGGAGCGCAAACTCGCCGTCGAATTGTGGCTCGATGGAACGGTGACGTCGCTTGTCCGGGCCGATCTGTTCGTACCGGAACTGCGCGAGGCGGAAGGAACCGACGGCTGCCATGGTTTCGCGACGAGCCTGAAACTCTCCTCGCTCGCCCATACCCGGCAGGTTTCGGCCTATGTGGCCAACACGGATCATCACCTCGGCACCGTGCATCTGCACAGTACGGGCTCCTCCCGGCCGGTGAAGCCGGAGGATATCGCGGGTTCCGTCCGCTGGGTCGGCGGGATCCGTGTCGTCGGCTGGGCGCGTGATCGCGTGCATATCGAGCGGACCCTCACCGTCTCGCTGTTCGAGGGCTCGCGCCTGCTGGCGGAAGTGCCCGCCGACATGTGGTACGAGCCGGGGCCCGACGAGCCGCTCGCGCCAGGCCGTCACGGCTTCGATGTGACCCTGCCCCTGGAACTTGCCGATGGGCGCTTGCACGAGATCCGTGTTCTGACCGAACGTGGCACGGAACTCGCGGGCAGCCCGATTGCGCTGCTGACGCTCGGCAGCGGGATCGAGCAATTCGGCCTCGCCGATAGCGAGACTTCGTCCAAGGACGCGGTGGAACGCCTCGCCTATCTCGAACGGCTGATGCCCAGTTCGCTGCCGCTCACGAGCTACCCTGACTGGCGTCGCGCCTACGCGCCAAAGGCTCCGGAACTCGCCGAGACGCCCCGCATCGCCGCCGTGGTGTTCGGCCCTCCGGAGCAAGCCGACGAAACGCTGCAGAGCCTCGATACGGCCTCGGCGCCGCTGTGGACCGCCGTGGCGCTGGAAAGCCTCACGGTGGGCGGGGTAGAGGCGTGGCGCGAGGCGCGTGCCCATCTCGTTGAAGAGGGCAGCGAGATCATTGTCGTGCTGAAGGCCGGCAGCCGCGTTCATCCGGCGGCTCTCGCCGCGCTCGCCGCCGCGATGGTTGGGCCGGACAAGCCCGCCCTTGTCTATAGCGACAGCGAGATCGCCCTGGCGGACGGCACGCTGCTGCCACGCTTCAAGCCGGCCTTCGACAAGGAACGGTTCCTCGCCCAAGGCTATCTCTGCGATCTCGTTGCCTTCGATGCGGCGCTGCTGCCTGAGCTCGACCACGACGAAAGCGTGAGCGACTACGGCGTTGTGGCGCAGGTCCTCGCCGGCGCACTCGCCGCCGAACGACCGATCGGCCATCTGCCGGAGGTGCTCGCCACAGTGCCGGCAGGGTCTACGGAGGCTGACGCCGACGCCCTTGTGGCGGCCCTGCCGCCGCTCCTCGACCCCGAGCGCGAGACCCATGTCATGGTGCGCGAGGGTCTGCTGTTCCCCGCGATCCGCGTGCGGCCGGCGGTCGACCCCGACGCGCTCGTCAGCATCCTCATCCCGACGCGTGATCGCCTTGACCTGCTGCGGCCTTGCGTGGAAAGCCTCTTCGCGAAGACCGCCCATCCCGCTTTCGAGATTCTGATCGCAGACAATGATTCACGGGATGAGGACACGCTGGCCTATTTTCGCGAGCTCGCCTATCGCGGCGTCCGCGTCCTGCCGGCGCCCGGACCGTTCAACTATGCCCGGATCAACAACGCTGCGGCCCGCGCGGCGAACGGCCGCTATCTCCTCCTGCTCAACAATGACACGGAGGTTGAGGATCGCGATTGGCTCACGGCACTGCTCGAGCCGGGAAGCGCCGCCGATGTCGGCGCGGTCGGCGCCAAGCTCCTGTGGCCAAGCGGGCTTGTCCAGCACGGCGGCGTGGTCCTTGGCTCGCATTTCGGCGCCGCGCACGCCTTCAATGAACGCCAGGGCGACGAGCCGGGTTACGACGAGCTTCTGCAGGTGACACGAGAGACAAGCGCCGTCACGGCCGCCTGCCTCCTCGTCAAGCGAAAGGACTATTTTGCAGTCGGCGGGCTCGACGAGCGGCTGTTTCCTGTCAATTTCAACGACGTGGACCTTTGCCTCAAATTGCGGGCGATCGGCCGGCGCAATATCTGGACCCCGCACGCCGCCCTCCGCCACAAGGAATCCGCAAGCCGCGGGCAGGATGCCAATGCGGAGCGTCAATCCCGGACCCGGCGTGAGTTGAATGCGCTGCGTCTGAAATGGGGAGAAACACTGGTTGCCGATCCGCTCTACTCTCCGTGCCTCAACCGGGATGCCTATCCCTACACGGGGATCGCCTGGCCGCCGCGGGAACGGGCGCTGCGCCGGAACCTGCCACCACAACCCAACGCGATGTTCAAATGGCTCAGCTAACCATGCAGGCCCGGCCCACAAGCAGTGGGGGCATCCATGAGTGACGATAAGGTCATGCTCCTGGAGGATACGGCGGCACCCCGCATGAAAACCGTGCTGCACGTGGGGTGCGGCATGCCCAATCCACGCAAGCTGCATTCCCATTTCCGCCGCCCCGGCTGGCGGGAAATCCGTGTCGATATCGACCCCAACGTGGAGCCGGACGTCGAGGCCGACATCTGTGATCTCTCGGCCTTCGCCGACGGCAGCGCCGATGCGGTCTGGAGTTCCCACAACCTCGAGCATCTCTACGATCACGACGTGCCCGTGGCGCTGCGGGAGTTCAAGCGCGTCCTCAGTCCCACCGGATTTGCACTGCTGACGATGCCCGATATCGAGGCGATCGCCCAGCTCGTCGTGGAGGGCAAGCTCGACGCGGTGGCCTACCAATCCCCGGCCGGCCCGATCACCGCACTCGACATGATGTTCGGCCACCGCCGCTCGGTCGCCGCCGGCAATCATTTCATGTCGCACAAGACGGCTTTCAGCCGGGATCGTCTCGGCCATCTGCTGGTCGATGCGGGCTTTCCGCGCGTCGTGGTTGCACATGGCAACAGTTTCGACCTCTGGGCGATCGCCATGCAAAAGGACGCTCCGTCCTATCTCGACCATGTTTTCGAGGACCCTGCAGACAAGGCGGCGGCGCCAGCCGCCCCTGCCGCAAAGGCAGCCGGAACCGAAGGCCAAAAGGGTTCGCTCTCTTGAAGATTTTGTTCGTCCATCAGAACTTCCCAGGCCAGTTCGGCGGGCTCGTCGACCGGCTTCTCATGGACGGCGCCGATGTGGCGGGCATCGGCGCGCGGGAATTCCACCGCAGCGGCATTCGCTACCAGCGCTACGGCGCGCCAATGGTGCATCAATCCAACGATCTCTCGATCGATGACGCCAGCGGACGGCTGCGCCGCGCGTCCGCGGTGGCAGCCCAGGCGCGGCTTTTGCAGCGCGCGGGCTTTGAGCCCGACGTGATGATCGTCCATAGCGGCTGGGGCGAAGCCCTTTACCTCAGGGATATCTTTCCGCGCGCCAAACTCGTCTGCTATTGCGAATTCTTCTATCACCGCTCGGGCACCGATATCGGCTTTGATCCGGAATTTCCGATCGAATCCCTCGATATCCTGCATCGACTGCGTGTCCGCAACGCCTTCGAGCTCGCCTCGGTCGACGATGCGGTGGCCTGCATTTCGCCGACCCTCTGGCAGCGATCCACCTATCCGGTCGAACTGCATTCGAAGATCGCGGTCCTGCATGAGGGGATCGACGTGTCGGGCCTCGTCGCCGACGAGGCCAGCGTGGCCCAGTGGCGCCTGAAACTGGGCATCCGACGCCAGGCGCCGATCATCACCTACGTCGCGCGCTATCTGGAGCCGCATCGCGGCTTTCACATCCTCATGCGCGCAGTGCCCATTCTACAGTCGCTTGTTCCCGATGCCCATATTCTCGTCATCGGCGCGGAGAAAGGTGGCTACGGCCCCGCCCCGGCGAACGGCCAGACCTGGAAAGAGGTCCTTTTACAGCAAAATGGCTGGGAAATAGACCACACACGGCTCCATTTCCTGGGCAACCTCCCGTTCCGCGACTATGTCGCTGTCGCACAAATGGCACAGGTCCATGTTTATCTGACCTATCCCTTCGTGCTCTCCTGGTCGGCTCTCGAAGCGATGGCCAAGGGGCAGGCCATCGTCGCGTCCGACACTCCACCCGTGAGCGAATTCATGACCCACGGAGAAACCGCCCGGCTCGTAAACTTCTTTGACAGCGAAGCCTTAGCGCGGGCAACTGTGGATCTTTTGCAGGATCGAGAGCAGCGTGAATATTTGGGACTGGCCGCCCGGGACCTCATAAGGAAGCGTGGGCTAGACCGGGCCGAGGCTAGCCAGAAGCTTGCCCAATTCATCCACCAACTCTGAGAGACGGTTTACGTCTATGTTCATTGCCCATCGATTGATACGCTATGCTCGTGTTCCATACGATTCGCATATCTGCTGGATGTCTGGCACCGACCACGCTACACCGGCACCATGTCCATAGACAGCGAGATGATGTCAGAAAGCTTCAACGGTTGGGAGCGCTGGTGCAAGCGCCTGACGGCCGATACGCCTCCCTCTGTCGACGAGGCGACGGAGTTTTGCCTGTTCGCCCGCCAGTGGTTGCCATCACTCCTCATGCGAGCCGCCATTCGCCCGGGCCTGGTGCCGGTATCGCCTGTGCGCCATGGGGCAAGCGACCAGACAAAAGCACCGCCGGGCCTGCAGGACATCGCCGAATTGCTGCGGGATCGCGCCGAGGCGCTCTCCGCCGAGCGCCCGGACGTGGCCCGTCTGATGTGGCAAGGTGCCAAGACGCTCGACGCGCTCATCGACGCCATCGTGCAGAAGGGTCAGCAGGGCGAGGAACAGCCGCTTCTCCAGACGCTCGCGCGTGCCCTTCCCGCCAGGACAGGCGACCGTTCCAGGGACGAACTGCAGACCCATCACCCTCTTTCGCAGGGCCCCGACGAAGAAAAGGTCTATCTTCGCCAGAAAGTCGACAGCCTGATCGGCGCGCTCACCGAACAGGCCGCGCTCCACGGCGGACTTGCCGAGCGGGTGAAACTTGCGGAAACCCGCGCCAAGGCTGCCGAAGCCGAGGCGAAGCGGTTGCACAAGACGCTCGCCTCCCTCAAGATCAATCCAACCGCGGAGCCGTCCGCGGAGGTCGTCGCGTCGCTGCGCGATGCCTTGAGCCTTCTCAAGGACGAGCGCAAGAAGCGCGACAAGAGCGAAGAGCGCGAGCGGACCTTGCGCAACGCGCTGGAAGAGGCACGCATCGAGCAGGCAACACGGGCAGCGCCGGCCCTTCAGCTCGAGGCTTTGGCCCAGCTGCCCCGCAGCGCGGTCCCGCAATTGCCCGGCGGCACGCCGGTCCAGCCCGCGCTTCGTTCCTCCGCACCGGTCTCTTATCCCGAGGCGGATCGGCTGCCGGCCAGCCCTCCCTTGCCGACGGTATCGAGCGACCCCGTCAAGCCGCCAGCGGCCGCGACCCGGCGCGTGGTGCGGGAAGCGCCCGAACCGTCAGCACCGGGCCACAGCCCACGCCCTATGCGCAGTTCCGAGCAGATGGTGGCGGCGTATCGTGCCGAGCGCACCACCGACCGGCCCCAAACCGGAGCGGCCAGAATAGACGTCGTGAGCCGGGCGCCGGCTGTCCCGGCGGCCCCTGCCCCGCGCCCGCCGACGTCCCATGCCACATCCCATGCGGTGTCCCACGCCGCGCCGTCGCAGGCGTCCCGGACACCTGTTCGCGACAACGGCACGCGCATCCGATTCATCACATCCGAGGATGTGTGATCGCAATAGCCCCCTGAAGGATCGACCTCAGGGGCGCGACGCGAGATAGGCGACCGAGTCCTGCAGGCTATAGGCCGCGGCAAAGCCAAGCTCCGCCTGCGCCGCAGTTATCGAAGACGGGGCTGGCCGCTGATGCGGAAAGCCGGCGAAACCGGACGTGACGTTGACCCGCAAGTCGACAGAAAGCGCGGGATAGATTTTTCGCACCACATCGCAGACATCGTCGAAGCTATACCACAATCCGTTTGCTATGTTGTAGACTAGGCTATGCAAATGCGAGGCATCGAGCGCCGCCACATTCGCACGCGCGCAATCCCGGGCGTCGACGAACTCTTCCCGGCCGGCCCACACAAGCAGCGGGTCCTCGATGCGCGCGGTGCTTCCGGCGCGGCCTGCCGACAGCAGCACCGACAGCAATCGATCCGGCACACTGGTCGCCACATCCGCATTGGCGCTCAGGACGGCACCATAGCGCAGGATCGCCACATCGACGCCGTAGAGATCACCATAGAGAAGCGCGATATGCTCCGCAGCCAGCTTCGTTGCTGCATAGAGACTCGCCGGCCTTTGACTAACGACGCGGAGCGCCAAGTCTTCCTCGATGGGATCGGGCCCATGAGTCCCGAAGCACGTGTATCCGACCGTCGTTGAACTCGCGATGACAACGCGTCTGACCGCACAGGCACGCGCGACCTCCAGGACATTGGTCGTTCCCACCGTATTGACCATCACGCCACGCACGGGATCGCGGCGGATGGCCGTGGAGAGCAGAGCTGCGGTGTGAACGATCGCCGTGATCCCCTGCGACCGCACAAGGCGTTCGAGCGCGTCGCGATCGAGGATGTCGCAGGTCACGATCGCAAGGTCATCCCGGGAAAGATCCCCCGGATCGACAGCGCGGACATCGGCCACGATGACCCGGTCCCCGCGGGCAGCCAGGAGGGCGGCCGTCCTGAGACCGACGACACCACCTCCTGTGATGAGAACGGCCATGACAGATCTCGTTGTTATGTGCGCTCGTCAAAGACAAGATGATAGACGCGCCCCTGAAACAGAGACATGTTTTCAGCAATCGTCTTGCGAACGATCTGGCGCGTCTCGCTGGCGAGCGCGGCGTCCATCTCGGCAAGACTATCGAAATAGAGATCGAAGATCATATAGACATCCGGCGCACCGGCCTCGGGCACCGCGATTTTTCTCAGCTTGACGTCACGCAGTCCGGGATAGGTGCGGATGGCCGCCAGCACCTGCTCGCCCATGGCGCGGTCGAAAGCGTCTTGATGCTCCGGGGCGACATGCCCCTCGAGCACGGCAGATCGTACAATCATGGAATGGCTCCGATCGATGGCGGCAGTAGGCAAGCTCTGGCGAGGCAGTCCGCTTGCCAGACGGATCTCTATTGAAAGCCGAATAGATGCGGGAGGAAAAGGACAATCTGTGGGAAAAGAACGAGGATGAACATGACGACCGTCAGCGGCACGCAGAACATCCAGATCTCGCGGTTGATCTCCCGCATCGGCACTTTGGTCAGCGTCGACAATACGAAGAGGATCAAGCCGTACGGCGGCGTAATGACTGCAATCATGAAGTTGATGATCGCAACGACGCCGAAATGCACGGGATCGATGCCGAGCGCATGGACGGACGGCAAGAGAACGGGCACGAACACCATCAGCATCACGGCACCGTCGAGCACCGTGCCGAGGATAAGGAACAGCACGTTCACCAGCAGCATGAACTGCAGCGGCGTCAGTTCCATCGCGGTGATCCACGCCGCCATGTTGCTGGCCAGTCCTTCGTTCGTAATGGCGTAGTTGATAATGAAGGAACTGATGATCAACATCATCACCACGGCCGATTGCCGCGATGATTCAAGGAAAACCGCAAGAAGCGACCGTGGGTTCAAGTTGCGGTAGACCACGATTCCAAGCAGCATCGCCCACAGGGCGGCGACCGAGGCGGCCTCCGTTGGCGTGAAGATGCCGCTCCAGATGCCACCGAGCAGCACGACGGGGAGCGTCAGCGGCACCAGGGCGCCGGCAATCACCCTGAGCCGGTCGCCGCGCGCCACCTCCCCCGCGCGTGGCAGGTTCCGCCGATGCGCGATGATCGAGATCAGGATGCTGAGCGACAGTGCCATCAGGAAGGCCGGCACGATGCCGGCGAGAAACAGCGCCCCCACGGACGCGCCGGAAATGACCGCATAGAGCACGAGCGGGATGGACGGCGGCATGATCGGGCCGAGCAGAGAGGCACCCGACGCCACCGCCACCGCAAGGCCGCCGGGGTAGTGGCCCTGGCGGCGCATCATGCTGATCGCCACCATGCCCGGCCCGGACGCTTCCGACACCGCGCTGCCGGTCATCGACGACATCGCCACATTCATCAGCACGGTGACATGTCCATGGCCACCGCGCAGCCGCCCGACCACGAGATTGGCCGCCGACCACAGACGCTCCGAAATGGTCGCGGCATTCATCACATTGGCCGCCAGGATGAACATCGGCACCGCGAGCATCGCGTTCATGCCCATCATGTTGTTCAAGGTCTGGTCGACCAGCAGCCCCACGTCCTGGTGGCTCGTCCAGAGATAGACGATGCCGCTTCCGAACATGGTGAGGACGACGGGAAGGCGCAGGAGCGCGCCCGCCACGAAGGCCACGCATAAAACGATCAGGCTGGTGCTCATCGTCTCAACCGATCACGTTCGAGGTGGCCGCGAGGTCTGACGCGCCGACATGCTCGCGCCAGTTGGGGCCGCAGAATTCGACCAGTTGCGCAATGAGACGCACCACGACCATGACGATGTAGATAATGAAGCATGAGAAAACGATATCGAGCCGTATTTCGAGCACATCCGTGCGCTCACGCCAAAGAAAGAACACGTAATCGACGATCGTCGGAAAGGCCGCTGCAAATATGAGGGCAAAGACAAGCCGTCCGATGATCCCGATGATCCGGCGCGTCCGGGGAGAGACCATGTCCCAGAGGACGTCGAAGGCGACATGGTCGCTGGCCCGGACGACGAAGGCATCCGTGAGAAACGTGCACCACAGCAACAGCAGGATCGTGACCTCATCGGTCCACATCAATGGCCGATGAAAGAGATAGCGCATTGCGATCCCCAGGATGAAGACCGCGAATATCCCCGCAAACATCAGTCCGGAGATGATCTCGGCGACGCGGCGGACCTTTTCCGTAGCGCGTAGTATACGCCCTTTCATCGCGCGCTCCTGCTGCTTTACTTGATGATGCAATGCTCGACACGTCAAACCGATGTCACTTGATCGCTTCGATCTTGTCCTTCAGGCCCGGCTGCCACTTGGCTTCGTAGCCTTCTTCCTTGTAAAGCCTGGCGGCATTGGCCCGGAACAGCGCGAGATCAGGCTCGGACACGACGATGCCGGCCTTCTTGAAGCCTTCGATCGCGGCCTTCTCGTCGTCGACCGTCTTCTTCACCTCGATCGCGGTGGCTTCCTTCGCCGCGGCGCGCAAGGCCTTCTGCTGGTCGGGCGTCAGCTTGTCATAGGCACTCTTGGAGATGGCGATGAAGACAGGCTGCACGATATGCTGGGTCAGAACGATCTCTTTCGTGACTTCATTGAATTTCCAGTCACGCGTCATATTGGCCGGATTGTCCTGCCCATCGATGGAGCCGGTCTGCAACGCGAGATAGACTTCCGTGATCGGCATGGCGAGCGGCGTCACGCCCATGGCGCGCGCCAGGGTCTGGAAGGCCGCGCCTGGCGGCATGCGCAGCTTCACACCGGCGAAGTCTTTCGGTGTCTTGATGTTTTTCACATCCCGCAGGCCGACCTGGCGGGTGCCGAGATAGGCCGTGTCGAGAATGACGAGCCCCATCTTGTCGGCGACCTTGGCGTAGAACTCTTCGCCGATCGGCCCGTTGAAGACCTTCAGCATATGTTCGGGATCGCGGAACACATAACCGGAGCTGAACACGCCGTATTCCGGCAGCTGCGCCTCGATCTCGAAGGTGACGGGCGACGCCATCTCCAGATTGCCGCGCTGCATCGCCGGCAATTCTGTGCCTTGCCGGAACAGGCTCGACGCCGGATGCACCGATATGTCGAGTGCGCCGGGAAAGGCCGCATCCAGCTTCTGCTTGATCTGGCGGAAGGCATCGGTCAGCGGCGAATTATCGGGCGCAGCCGTCGACATGCGCAATTGCGTGGCCGCCTGCGCCACACCAGCGGTGCCTGCAGCCATGATCGCGCAAGCAACAGCGAAAGCTTTCGGAAATTTGAACATGGAGTATCCCCTCATTCTTATCGTGACGCGGACGACGATCCGCGAAGATACCGATTGCTCGACGTAACCCTATGGACCAAGACCACCCAGTGACTTCCCGCCATCGACAAACAACGTCTGCCCTGTGATGAAACGCGTGGCGGGATTGGCGAGGAAGGCAATCGCTCCGGCGATGTCGTCCGGATCCGCCGCCATCCCGCTCGGCTCCAATGCCTGCGCCTGCGTATACTGCTCCGGCGGCATGCTGCGTGTCATCGGCGTATCGGTGAAGCCTGGCGCCACCGAATTCACCGCGATCCGGCGCGGTCGCAGTTCCATCGCCATTGCGCGTGTCAGGCCGATCACACCGGCCTTCGACGCGACATAATGAGCGAAGTTCGTGCCGCCGATGGCCGCGCGCGAAGACACCGTGACGATACGACCGCCTCCGGGCATGCGACGCAGCACCGTCTGCGCCGCCGCGAAGACGCCGAGCAGATTGACATCCAGCATGAGGCGGAAGTCGTCCATGGTGATGTCTTCAAACGCCCGCGGCTGGTATATCCCGGCAACGCAGACGAGTGCTCTGATCTCAGGATAGTCCGCCATCGCCCGGGCGATCGACGCCTGGTCCCGCACATCGACCGTATGGACGGTGATGTGGTCGCGGCTCGCAGCCAGATCGTCCAGCCGCTCGCTGTCGCGATCGGCCGCAGCCACGTGAAACCCGTCATCGACAAGGCGCAATACGGTCGCCCGGCCTATACCCGACGCACCGCCAGTGACGAAAGCGACCGGCCGCGCCTCCACCTCAAGCCTCCCCGGCGATCGTGACCGAGAGCTTGCCGATGCCCTCGATCTCGGCATCGACCCGGTCCCCGACTTTGAGGAAAGTCTGTTTCGGAACCCCGACGCCAGCGGGCGTGCCCGTGAGCAAGAGATCGCCGGGATCGAGCGTCATGATCTCGGACGCGCGCGCCACCTGCTCGGCAATCGAGAAGATCATCTGGTCGGCACTGCCGTCCTGCTTGAGTTCGCCGTTGACGGAAAGGCGCAGCCTTGCCGACTGCGGATGCGGAAAATGGGCGGCCGGAACGATCCAGGGGCCGATGGGGCAGCAGGTGTCGTTGGCTTTCCCCGCCACCCAGTCGAGCTTGTAGAACTGCTCCGGGGCCTTGTTGAAATCGCGTGCCGAGAAATCGATCGCGACCGTATAGCCGGCGATATGCGACAGCGCCTCATCGACCGACACATGCCGTGCCGTCCGGCCGATGACCGCCGCGAGTTCGACCTCCCAGTCGAAGGCTTGCGTTCCCCGCGGCATCAGGACGGTGGCGCCCGGCCCGACGATGGCGTTGCGCGGCGGCTTCATGAAGAAGAACAGGCGCTGGCTTTCCTTGGTGATACCGGGAAAGCCCATCTCGGCCATATGGTCATAGTAGTTCGCGCCGGCGCAGAGAATTTTCCCGGGATAGCGGAGCGGCGCAAGCAGGGTGGCCTCGGAAGCCGGGCGTCCATCGGCCACATCGGCGGCGAGCTTTGCCAGAACAGGCTCGCATCGCGCCCAATCGGCGAAGACGGCCGCGACCGTGTCCGGAAGCGCGACGCCATGAGCAGCGGCAAGTTCGACGAGAGGATGGAGGGCGCCGTCCACCACCAGACAGGCCGTAGGCCCTGTCGCTAACTCGGCCGTCGTCAATGCCCACATCGGAGATCTCCCTGCATCGGATTGAAGCGATCATGACATTATTTCCACAATCGTCAATAGTTTGGAAAATTATTTTGATGATGGAATCTGGCGCGGCGATTCCGATTCTGGTAGAAGAAGCTATGAGTGAAACACTCTCTGCCCAGCCCTCGGCGCAAACGGTCGCCGAAAACGTCTACCGATCCATCAAGTCGGACCTCCTGTCCGGAGCGCTTCCGCCGGGATCGGCCTTGCTGACGCGCGATCTGCTGGCCCGTTACGACTGCGGCATCAGCCCGCTGCGCGAGGCGCTGGCGCGGCTGGTCGGCGAACAGTTCCTGGAGGCGGCGAGCCACCGGGGCGTCCGTGTCCCGCGCCCATCCATCAGCGACGTGGAGGATGTGTATCGCATCCGCATCGCGCTGGAGCGGGAGGCGCTGGGGCTTGCCCTACAATGCGGCGATGACGACTGGGAGGCGGACATCATCGCCACCTGCCATCGCATGGAAAAGGCGCCGCTACCTTACCATGTCGCGGATCAACCGAGCGCCGTGATGGAATGGGAGGCACGCCACCGTGCCTTTCACTTCAGCCTTATCAAGGCCGCCCCCTCCCCGCGCCTGTTGCGGCTCATCGACCAGATGGTCGACCAGACCGAGCGTTACCGGGCGCTGCGCCTGTCGGGCATGGACCGCGCGAAGCTCGGCCATGATCTCGTGGCGGAACATCGCAGCCTGATGGAGATGGTTCTGGCGCGCGACCCGGCCAGCCTCGACTTCCTGGCGGCGCATCTCGACCGCACCCGGATTGCCGTCTCGGCCATCCTGCGCGAAGGGGCCGCGCCGTAGGGCGATTCGATGTATCGGACGGGCAATGCGCAGGTCCGTTCGCGGGCCCACCCCGTATCGCCCGCTTCAGTTCAAAGCGGATTGCCCCGCCCGGATGTCTCCCAAAGAAAAAGGCCGGGCAAAAGCCCGGCCTCGATCATGAGATCAACCGGCATCACCGGTATCAGGCGGCGCCGTAGCCGACGGTGCCCTTGATTTCCAGGAACTCATGGATGCCGAAATCGGCATATTCACGCCCGTTACCCGACTGCTTGTAGCCGCCAAACGGCGCACCTGCATCCCAGGCGGGATAGTTGATATAGACATTGCCCGCACGCATCTGCGCGGCAATCTTGCGTGCCCGCTCCAGTGAGCCCGACTGCACATAGGCGGCAAGCCCATAGGGCGTGTCGTTGGCGCGTGCAACGGCCTCCTCATCGGTCTGATAGGGCAGGATCGCGATCACCGGCCCGAAGATTTCCTCGCGCGCGATGGTCATATCGTCAGTCACATTGGCAAAGACCGTCGGCTTGACGTAGTAGCCGCGATTCAAGCCTTCAGGCCGGCCGAGCCCGCCGGCGACGAGATCGGCCCCTTCCTTGATCCCGGTTTCGATGAGCCGCTGGATCTTGGTGTACTGCACCTCGCTGACCACCGGCCCGAGGCGCGTGCCTTCCGCCGAGGCGGGCCCCACTTTCAGCGGCTCGACGGTCGCCTTGGCCACCGCCACGGCCCGGTCATGCATGGCGGCCGGCACGAAGAGGCGTGTCGGCGCATTGCAGGACTGGCCGGAATTGCTCATGCAATCCTCGACGCCGAGCTTCACGGCGCGATCGAGATCGGCATCGTCCAGAACGATATTGGCTGATTTGCCGCCGAGCTCCTGATGAACGCGCTTCACGGTGTCCGCCGCAGCCTTGGCAACCAGGATGCCGGCGCGGGTCGAGCCCGTGAAGGAGACCATATCGACCTGCGGGTGACGCGCGATCGCCTCGCCCACCGTCGGCCCGTCGCCATTCACCAGGTTGAAGACGCCCTTCGGCACGCCGGCGTCGTGCATCGCCTCGGCAAAGATGATGGCATTCAGCGGCGCGATCTCGCTCGGCTTCAGGACCATGGTGCAGCCCGCGGCCAAAGCCGGAGCCACCTTGCACATGATCTGGTTGATCGGCCAGTTCCACGGCGTGATCATGCCGACGACGCCGATGGGCTCGCGCGAGATCAGGGTCGTGCCGCGCAATTCCTCGAAGGCGAAGTTCTCCAGCGCCTCGATCGTCTTCGCGAGATGGGCGGTTCCCATCGCCGCCTGCGAGCGGTGGGCGAAGGCGAGCGGGGCGCCCATCTCCTGCGACAGCACTTTCGCCACGTCGTCGTAGCGCGCCTTGTAGGCCTCGAGCAGGCGCCGCATCAGGGCAAGCCGCTCCTCGCGCGAGGTCTGAGAGAAGGCGGGAAAGGCCGCGCGGGCGGCGGCGGCCGCCCTGTCGACGTCCGCTTCCGTGCCGAGCGCGATCGTCGCGAAGGGTTCCTCGGTCGAGGGGTCGATCACATCGAGCGTGGCCTGACCGCTGGGCGCGACCCATTCGCCGTCGATATAGAATTGCAGAGCATGCGCCATGAATGGCCTCCAGAAGAGCTGGCTTTGGCTGGTGAATTCATTCCACTAGCCGGTTCTCCATCGCGAGGAAAGCGCGCTCACGCACATGGCGCGCATGGTCTCTGCCTTGCCGTGAAGCGGACCTGGCATCGTCTCGACGGCGGCCTTTTCAGCGGTCCTCAGGCCTTCTTGAGAAACTCGGTCTTCAGCACAAGTCCCTTGACCTGCTTGGTATTGCATTCGACCTCACCGGGCTTCCCCGTCAGGCGAATGCCCTTCACCAGCGTACCGCGCTTGATGGTTTCGGAGGTCCCCTTGACCTTCAAATCCTTGATCACGGTCACGGAATCGCCGTCGTTGAGCAGGGTGCCGTTGCTGTCACGGACTGGATCGTCGCTCATGAATCGTCCTTTCTCAAACTTGTGCTTGGCCTTATCCGCTCGGGATAAACCCAATGCCAGCCTTTTCAAGGACATTCTGAGACGCGACGATCGCGAAGGTTGCCGCCGCGGCGGCGGCGATCCGCGATCAGCGGACCACGGCCGGCCCGTGAGGCATATGTGAAGGACGGACGGTAGCCCGATCAGAACGGTATCGACAGGCGCGCGCTGACCTCTTGCGACAGATATTTGTCACCGATGCCCGCCTTGTATTCGGCGCGCAGATCATAACTGTCATTGCTGTAGAGCTGGGCACCGGCTGTCAGATTGACGAGGCGGCCCGGCATCGCGGCCTCCGCCATGAAGTCCTGAACCGGCGCGAGCGAATCCGTGAAGCCGACGCCGATGCGCATGCTGTCCTTCGCGAGGAAGGTGATACCAACCGATGCATAGGGCCGCAGCCACATATCCGGGTTGATATCGATACGCCCGCCGATCTCGACCGCCGGCGTGAAGGCGACGTTCCATTGCTGCGCGGACGCGAAACGCAGGTGCGTCAGGCCACTGCCGGTCTCGTTGTAACCGGGCATGGAGGTGTACATGAGGTCGAGATCTGCATAGGGCTTGAGGTACCAGTTGTCCCGCACGACCTCATAGCTCGCCCGCAACCGCCCGGCGGCGGTCCACACGGTCGACGTCCCACCGGATGCCGCAAGCGAAGGCCCGATGTTCAGCACACGGTCCGTGTCGTAGCGCCCCCAGCCGATATGCCCCGAGGCTGCAAGGAGCCAAGGCCCGATCTGATGCTTGAGCGCGAGAGACACATCAAGAGCGTCACCCGACGTCTTCGAGAAGCCGTGGCTGTCGGAGAGGTTCGAGTGGGTGTAACCGATGGTGCCGCCCAGGAACCAGTCCTTCGCGAACTCATGCTGCGCGCCGAGGCGGTAAGTCGCGGCACGCTGGCTGTATCCCGTCACGTCATGGGACGAGGATTGCCGGGTCCAGCTTCCCGTCACCCGCGCCCAGGCGCAGCTTGTTTCCTGGAGCAGCGTGCCGGTTCCGGCAAAGGCAGGGCAGCTCATCGCCATGCCCATCGATACGCCGGCGCCGAGCGTCTGCGACGCCGCAACGCTGACCGACTCGTCCGGGGACATGCTGTCGATTGCCTCGCGATAGTCCGACACGGAGGTGACATTGGCGAGATCACCGAACGTCTTGGCGTTCCCGGCCGAAATCGCGCCGCTGTCCCAGATCTGCTGCAGATGCCCCAAGGCGGCCGTTTCGGTCGGCGTGAGTTCAACGCCAGCGGGCGCGTTGAAAGCGGCCGTCGGCGTGATGTCGACCGCGTTGCCACCGGCCTTGGCTGTCCAGCGGATAGGACTGGCCGAGTTCGCTTCAGCCTTGAGGTCCGGCAACACCGTCAGCGTGCCCGTCGATGTCGCGACGCGGAAGGTTTCCGGCCGCAGGCCGCCAACGGCATAGGGCTCGATGGTGCCGCCGAGATCCATAGATCCGTCGACGCGCAGCAGATCGCTGCGCGGTTGGCCCGCGAGCTGCGTGCTGCTCACGTCGACCTGCAGCCGGCCGCTGTCGCTTTGCGAGAAGTGCCCCTTGAGGGCCGCCGTGGCGATGCTGCCGCGCCCGCCGACATCGAAGATGCCGTCGTTGTTGAAGCGGCCGGATGGGCCGAGATCGGCAATGCCGCGCCCGCCCGTGCGATAGGTCCCATCCTCATAGTTGTTGAAGATATTGACCTCGCGGGTTCCCTGCGCGAGCACGAGATCACCGATGACCGTGCCGCTGTTGTGGATGGTCTCCTCGCCATGGGAGGCGAGAATGGCCCGGTCCGAGCGTGCCTTGATGACCGACCCTTTGGTGAAGGTCAGCTTGTTCGCCTGTCCGCCATCCAGCCTGATTGCCGCGCCTTCCCCCGAACCGCCGTTCACGGTCCCGTCGAAGGTGATGGCGATCTGCCCGAGCGAACTGCCCTCGAGAACCGCACCCGACGACGACTGCATGCCGCTCTGGGCGAAGATGCCAACCGAGCCTGCGCCGGCGGTATCGATCTTGCCGCGCAGATCAACGGTGATAGAGCCGCCCGACTGCTCAGCACCCGAACGGATACCGGCCGTCGGCGTCAGCTGCGGGAGCACGATGCCCTTTGCATCGGCCAGAATGCCGCCGCCACCGCCGAGGCTCTGGGCCACGATGCCGTGGGCGTTGTCTCCCGTCGTGCTGATCTCGGTTTGGCCCTTGCTGCCGGACATTTCGATGCGGACCGTGCCGCCACGCCCTGAGGCGCGATTCACGCTGTCGAGAAAGCTCGCATAGCCGACCGTGCCGGTCGACAAGGCACCGCTATAGCCGCCCCCACCGCCGATCGATTGCGCGAGGATCGCCGTCGCGCCCGCCCCCGTGGTCTTCGTCGTGCTGCCGGCGCTCATTTCCACGGTCACCTGGTCGGCCGAGCCGCGGGCCCCGGCAACGCCGCCGAGCCGGCCTGTCGTGGCGACCGTCGTCGCACCGCTGGCTTCGCCTCCGCTGACAAGGCCACCGCCGCCGCCGATGGACTGCGCCAGGATGCCAAAGGCATTCCGGCCGGAGGTGGCGATCGCATCAGACGACTTCACCGTCACGGCGCCGCCATTACCCTGCACGCCGCTGCCGCCGAGCTCCAGCTTGTAGGCCTGCTTCTGAGACGGGTTCGCACGCCGCGCCGCCTCGGCTTCCGCGATGGCGGCATCCACGTTGATATCGTAGCGCTTCAGGAAGTCCTTCTCGGCGCTGTTGAGCACGCCCTTGAGGTCGGCCGCGGCGTTGACGTCGCGACGATTGAGGAGGATCAACCCGCCGCCGCCGCCGATGGATTGGGCGACCACGCCATGGGCTTCCGCGCCGGTCGTGCTGATCGACCCGATGTTGTCGATGATCACCCTTTGGCCGGAACCGTAGGCGCCACCGGCGCCGCCAGCCGTCAACGTGACGGGATCGAACGGCGAGCCGCCTTCGTCGATACCGGTGCTGCCGAGACCACCGCCGCCGCCGATCGACTGCCCGAGAATGCCGAAGCCCGAAACGCCTTCGGTCAGGATCTTACCCGTATTGGTGACTGTGACGGATCCCCCGTCTCCGCCCGCGCCGCCGGCCCCGCCAAGGCTGACCTTCACATTCACGAGCTTGGCGCCGGGTGTCGTGGAGGCGCCACCATTGCCGCCGCCGCCGCCGATCGACTGCGCGAAGATGCCGGCAGCGCCGGTGCCGAAGGTCGAAATCGTGCCCGCGTTACTCAGCGTGACGGTGCCGCCAAAACCGCCGGCGCCACCCTTGCCGCCAATGCTCTGGCCATAGGACACCGTAACCGGGGCGCTGTGCGACCATTTCCTCCGCGCGGCGAGTTTCGGCAGATATTTGAGCACGGCGCTCTTCATGCCGAAGGACTTCGCTTCCCTGATGAGGGTCGCGGTCAGATCATCCACCGGACCGGCCGACCCACTGCCGCCGCTGCCGCCACCGCCGCCGATCGACTGCGCCTGAATGCCGAAGGCGCCCTCGCCATGCGTCTCGATGGTGGCGCCGGATTTGTTCGCGACCGTGACCAGGCCGCCGTTGTTGCCGCTGCCGCCGTCGCCGCCGATGACGAAAGACCCCTGGACCTTGTTGTCGGTGCTCGCATGGCCCGAAGCCGCCAAGCCACCGCCGCCGCCGATCGACTGCGCCAGAATCCCCCGGGCGTCGGCACCCGTGGTCAGGATCGAGCCCGTATTCGACAGATCCACCGCGCCACCGACGCCGCCACTGCCGCCCTTGCCGCCCACGGCGACCGTCGCGGCGACGCTCGTCACGGCCGATGCGGGAACGCTGCCCGCACTGCCGGGAAGACGCGTGGATGATTTCGAAATGCCCACCCCGCCGACGCCGCCGCCGCCGCCCACGCTCAGCGCATGCATGCCCATGGCGGCAAAGCCCGCGGTATCGATGCTGCCGCTGTTGCTGAGATTGACGGTGCCGCCGGCGTTTCCGGAGCCACCGTCCCCGCCGAGGCTGACATTGATCGAGGCAGCCTTGCTGAGGCCGAGCGAATAGCCCGCCACGTCGGCGCCACCGCCGGCCCCGCCGCCACCGCCGATGCTCCCCGCCATCATTGCGGTCGCCTGGTCGCCGGTCGTCTTCACCGCCTTGTTGTTGGTGATGCGGACCGTCCCACCTGATCCGCCGGCGCCGCCACTGCCGCCGATCCCGACCGAGACGCCGACATTCACGATGCTGTTGCCGCCCACGGTCGATGCCGTAGCGTCCGCAAAGCCGCCGCGTCCGCCGCCACCGCCGATACTCAAGCCGACGATACCGAGCGCATCGCTTCCGTTCGTTGTGATCTGTCCGGTATTGTTGACCGTGACATCCTTGGCGCTGCCGCCCTTGCCGCCAGTCGCGCCCAGAGCCACGGCAACGGCGATATTCGGCAGCTGCTTGATGGCGCCGAACGATGCCGCCTGGGCAAGCGAGGCTCCTGCAATGCCGCCGCCGCCGCCGATGCTCATGGCCTCGATGCCGTTCGCCCGCACGCCGCTGGTCGTGATGGAGGTCGCATTGGATATCTGGACCGTATCACCCGATCCGCCAGGACCGCCATTCGCGCCGAGCGCGATAGCGACCGCGGCCTGGACGCCGAAGGTCCGCGCCTCGGCCGAACCGCCGACACCACCGCCGCCGCCGATCGACTGGGCGACGATACCGGAGGCGCCTTCGCCCTTCGTGGCAATGCCGCGTCCATCCGCGGAGCCCGCCCCGCCGGCGCTCGCGATATTATTGACCGTGACAGCGCGGCCGTCACCGCCACCGCCGGCAGAGCCTCCCAACGCCTTGGTATAGATCAGACCATAAGCGGAGGCGTCACCACCACCCCCGCCACCGCCGCCGACGCTCTGCGCGAGCATGCCGAACGCGTTCTTGCCCTCGGTATCGATGCGGTTGGCATTGGTGACGGTCACCGTGTCGCCGTTGCCGCCGGTGCCCCCCGGCCCGCCCGAGGCGAAAAACACGAACGACGCATCGCCGCCGGCGCCACCGCCGCCCGCCGGGGGATTGACGAGGTTGGACTGGAAGGCGAGTACCGCGTTGCCCCCGCCGACACTCTGCGCCACCATGGCGGAGCTGCCCTCACCCTTCGTCGTGATGGTGCCCGCATTGGAGAGCGTGACCCGGCCGGCGTTACCCGCAGCGCCGCCGCCGCCGCCGTAAACGAAACCGTCTCCGCCAAACCCGCCCGTTCCACCGACGGATTGCGCGACGAGGCCATAGGCGAAATTGCCGGAGGTCTCGATGGAGCCCGATAGGGTCGCCTCGATATGACCGCCTGCACCACCGGCGCCGCCATCGCTGCCACGGCCACCGCCAGCAGCGGTGCCGCCCTTGCCCCCTTTGCCGCCCACGCTTTGCAACACGAATGCCGGCGCGTAATCTCCCGTCGTCTTGATGGATCCGGCGCTCGACAAGGAGATGGACGGCCGGTTGTCGGATCGCGCGGCGCTGCCGGCATGTCCGCCCGCGGAATCCTGGCCGTGGG
Source organism: Chelatococcus asaccharovorans (assembly GCF_003201475.1). Classification (GTDB taxonomy): domain Bacteria; phylum Pseudomonadota; class Alphaproteobacteria; order Rhizobiales; family Beijerinckiaceae; genus Chelatococcus; species Chelatococcus asaccharovorans. The sequence goes on from NZ_QJJK01000018.1 coordinate 42,582, forward strand.
CGCGGGAACCGTCGCCGCCGATGGATTCAATGACGACGGCCGCGGCGCCCGTGCCATGCGTCGTCACCGATGCGCCCTTGTCGATCGTAAGCTTGGCAAGGCCGCTTGCTCCGCCCATGCCGGCACCGGCTGCAGCCGACCCTCCCGAAAGAATGCCCTCCGCGCCCCCGGCGCCGCCCTTCGAGGACACGACAATGCCACCGAGATAGCGGGCAAAGGTCTCCAGACTGGATTGATGGGTGACTGTCACGTCTCCACCGGCACCACCAGCCCCGGCGGAGGCGTAAAGTTCCAGGTGATCGTCCATGACGGCGAGATTACCGGCGCCGCCACGGCCACCGATCGAGTACACGCCAAGAAGAGACGATAGCGAAGCCGGTGCCGTGCCGGACGTCGGATCTCCGGTCTGGACGGCCGATGCGGCCTGGACAAAGGTCACGGTACCGCCCGCGCCGCCTGTGGCACCGCCCATATCGGACTTCAGCCCGGTGCCGCCCTGCCCTCCGATGGAGCCGAACTCGATGGCGCGCTGTGCGATGCCAGTGTTGATGACGGTATTGTTCCGGTAGTCGAGGAGGGGCCCGCCACTCCCGGCCATTGCCTCATACGCCTTATACCACCACCACATTCCCGTGGAGTAGGCATCGCTGCCCTTGGCACCCGTCTCCACGCGCTTGATGAGCAGGGGCGGGTTATTGATGAGGACCGCTTCCGACCGTGCGGATCCGGCCGCGAGCACAACCGCAGAAGCACTGATACCCGCAAGGAGTTGAAGGCGGAAACCGCCGCGCGGCTGAGCACAATGCTCAACGGTTTGGCGCGCGCGTTCGATTACACCGCAGACCTGAATGGTCGTGTTCATTCACCCCCCCAAACAGCACAGCTCAGCGCAAAATCTGCGCGAATCGCCACAGCCCACTTTTTCGTAGCAAGAGTGGTTTTCTGTGTAAATCTTATTGGAGGCTATTGAGCTTGGACGTGACTATGCTTCCGCTATTGCTATTTGTTTCTCCCGTTGCGGTCGATCACCATGTGGAACGGGCTTCGCCGAAGCCGCGCTCGAATAGCACTTGGTTCAAGGCGAGCACGTGGGTCGTGGCCGGCCCTTGCGAGGCCGCCCATCGAGAACGGGAAAGCCCGCCGCCGGCCGAGGCCGCTAGGGTCATGAGTATTAGAGGATCTTGGCGTCGTAAACCTCGCTGGCCGATTTGCTCAGAAGCCGCTGCGCCATGTCGTTCTTCAACCAGACAAGGCGCTCCTCTTCCGCAGCGGTGCGGTTTTCCTTCGCCGCAAGAGCGATGAATTCATCACGAACAAGGCCAGGACGCAGGGTAAGGTCGATCGTCTTGCCGCGATAGTGGAAGCGGAAGAGATAACGCCCCTTCGGGCTTGAAAGCACGTCGTCACCGGCCAGCGCGAGATCGACGTTGTAACGCCCCGCCGTCACCATGCGCGTCACCATCTCAAAGGCATCACGCCCGCCGGGGCCCGGAAAGGCCGTGTCCATCGACAGTTCGCGCCGTTCCGGGGGATTGCCACCGTCGAGCAGGGGGAACGCCCGCTGCATCACCTTGAAGGCATGGGCCACACCGCCGGGAAAGCCGAAGCCGTGGTATTTGAGTATCTCCGCGAACGTGAAGGTGATCGGCTGGCCGTTCTCGTGAACAGTGATTGTATCGCTCATCGTGGGTGAAGTCCTTGTTGCAGCGAGGGCGGCGCCGCGCGCTCAGCGTCTGGTCGTCCGGGCAAACAGGCGTCGGGATCGATGGAACGGGCGACCGTCACATTGCTGCGGTGCTGTACCATGAAGAACCGTCCTTCCATCAGGCTCCCGCACTTGGCTGGTGGAGCGAATTTGACATGTGAGTCCCGCCTGACATGAAGCTCCCGATCAAATGTCAAATTCAAAAGCTCTACTAGAACCAATAACTTGCTAGTGGTTCTCTTGACTCCGACATTGGCTCCAAGGCCCGTATCAGGCAGATGCAAATATCGGAGCAGAACCACTAGAACATCGGCGCGATACCGCGAAGGGCGCAGGCCTCAGGTCGACATCACGCGGGCCCGACCGGACCGGCAAGCCCGAGAAGATGAGCCGAACGCGAGGCGGGCGGGGCCCTATGTCTCGCCGCCATTCGGCTGCGAAGCAAGTTAAATCTATACGTTGGAAGAATTACAAAGTAATCAAAGCCAGGACCGCAACCGAGTCCGCACCGACGGGCTCTCGCGTTATCCGCAATCCCCTGATTTTTATTAGATTAATTCAAAACAAGATTCTTTCATGTGCTGTTGATTTCGCCGGCCGCGGCGCTATACATAGGCCATCCGCCTGGAGCATGTCCTGTGAACTCCAGTTCACCGAACATGCCCCAGGTCTTTGTTTTCACGCATTTTCTTCACGCGAACCGGTTTCCACTTCGCTCGAAAATGCTCTAGGTCTCAGCTCGATATCCGAGCAAGGGGGTCCCAAGACGCTTGCTCCGTTTCTCGTCATGCTGCGCGAAGGCATCGAAGCGGCCCTGATTACGGGCATCATCGCGAGTTACCTCCGGCAAACCGGCCGCTCCGCGTGGATGCCAGTGGTCTGGGTCGGGATTTTCCTGGCGGTGGCTGCTTCGCTCCTCGTCGGTGCCGGACTGCAACTGGTCAGCGCTGAATTTCCGCAGAAAGCCCAGGAGCTTTTTGAGGCGCTTGTGGGGCTGGTCGCGGTGGGCGTTCTCGTGTCGATGGTCTTCTGGATGCGCAAGGCGGCGCGCTCCATGAAATTGCAACTCCACCACGCGATCGATGACGCCTTCCAGCCAGGATCGGCCGGCGGATGGGCTCTCGTCGCAATGGTGTTTTTTGCGGTGATGCGCGAAGGTCTGGAATCGGTCTTCTTCCTTCTCGCGATCTTCCAGCAAAGCCCGAGCCCGCTAGCGCCCTTGGGCGCTCTCGCCGGCCTCCTCTGCGCTGTCGCTGTCGGCTATCTCGTCTATATCGGCGGCATCAGGATCAACATGCGCCGTTTTTTCAACTGGACAGGCGCTTTCATCCTCCTTGTCGCGGCCGGCATCCTCTCGAGCGCCCTGCGCAATCTCCATGAGGCGGGCCTGTGGAATCTCTGGCAGGGCCGCGCCTACGATCTCAGCGACATCCTGCCGGCGTCCAGCCCCTTGGGGACAGTCCTGTCAGGCCTGTTCAGCTACCAGGAAGCGCCCGCGACGGGCGAAGTCGTCGTGTATCTGGCGTTCCTCGCCGTCAGCCTGGCTCTCTTCCTGCGCGGCGACGCGTCGTCCCCGGCGCGCCCGCTTCCGCAATCGGCCAGCGAGCCTCGGCCATGAGCGACGAACGCGGAGCCGGTCCCGTGCCCTCGCGCCTCATGCGCCTTGCCGTTGTCGGCGCCGCATGCCTTGCGGTGGCGAGCGGCGGGCTCTTCTACTACGCCACCGTGAGCCGGCAGAGCGGCAACGCGGCCGCCGTCATCAAGGTGGAGGTAGGAGCCAAGGCGTGCACGCCGAACGCACTGACGCTTCCGGCGGGCCGGCATGTGTTCGAAATCCACAACACGTCTGATCGGCCCGTCGAATGGGAGATTCTCGACGGCATCATGGTGCTGGAGGAGCGGGAAAACATTGTTCCGGGCTTGCGGCAGACACTGGCTGCGAACCTGAAGCCCGGACAATATCAGATCACCTGCGGGCTGCTTTCCAACCCCCGCGGCAGCCTGACCGTCACCGCCAACGCCGCATCCGATGCCGCGGCCGCCACAGGGCCCGATCTCAAGGCCTTCATCGGCCCCTTGTCGGAGTACAAGGTGTTTCTGGCGATGCAGGGAGCGAGCCTTGTCGCGGCCACCGAGAAGCTTGCCGAAGCCGTCAAGTCCGGGGACCTGGAAGGCGCGCGCGCCCTCTACGAGCCCTCTCGGTTGCCCTACCGGCGGGTCGAAGCCGTCGCCATGCGCTGGGCTGATCTCCAGACCGCGATTGATCCCGTCGCCGACTATCTGGAGCGCCGCGAGAAGGACGATCATTTCACCGGCTACCATCGCCTCGAATACGGATTATTCGCCGCGAATGAAACGGCGTCGCTCGTGTCCGTCGCTGACAAGCTGGTGGCCGACGCGAACGAGCTGAAGGCGCGCATGCGCTCCATGAAACTGGCGCCCGACGACCTGTCGGGCGGCGCGGCACGGCTTGCCAGGCGTCTGGCCGACGGCAAGATCGAGAGCGGTGAAAACGCCTACGCCCACAGCGATCTCGCCGATCTGAACGCGAGCCTGACCGGCATAGCCAAGATGGCGGGGCTCGTACGCCCCCTCATTCCCGATGGCTCCGGCGATCTCGCCCAGGAACTCGACGCGCGGCTGAAGGCCGCCCGTCTCAGCCTCGATGCGCTGAAATCCGGCGACGGCTATGTCGCTTACGACAAGGTGGATGTGGCCGGCCGCAGGACGATCGCTGAGACCTTCCGGGCACTTGCCGACACGCTCGACAAGGTTTCCAACCGCCTGTCACTGGGATGAGCCATGAACGGATCGGATGACCGCCTGCCGCCTCGGAGCCGTGAGCGCCGGCATTTCCTGCTGGGTATGGGGGCTGCGGCCGGCGGTGCGCTGGCTGCACCCGCAGCGCTTGCCGCAACCCAAGCGAACGCCCAGACCCAGGACAGGGCCGGAAATGCCGGAACGCAACATCATGTCACCGATGCGCCGACGGGCGATGCGTCAACCGAGGGCCGCTGGCCCTTCTATGGGGACTTCCAGCAGGGCATCATCACGCCGCGGCCCGCGGCCGGCATGATCGCCGCCTTCGACGTCATCGCGAAGACGCCGAAGGACCTGGAGGGGCTCTTCCGGATGCTCACCGAGCGCCTCGCCTTCCTGACACAGGGCGGCCGGCCGCCGGACCTCGACCCGAAGCTTCCACCGGCGGATTCGGGAATCCTCGGGCCGGTCGTCGCCCCGGACAACCTGACCGCCACGGTCTCCGTCGGTGCTTCGCTTTTTGACAGCCGCGACTGGCTCAAGCCGCTGAAGCCGCGGCATCTGCAGCGGATGACACGATTTCGAAACGACGCGCTCGACGCCGGCATCTGCCACGGCGACATCGCCGTGCAGTTCTGCGCCAACCGGCCCGATACGAACATCCACGCGCTGCGCGACGTGATGAAGATGATGCCGGACAAGCTCGTCTTGCGCTGGAAGCAGGAAGGCAGCGTCCCCGTCATTCCGCCAAGACCGGACGGGCGTGTCGAGAGCGCGCGCAATTTCCTCGGATTTCGTGACGGCTCGGCCAATCCCGACGCCGGTGACCGGGCGCTGATGCAGCGCATCCTCTGGATCGACGGGGCGCGGGGCGAACCGGCCTGGGCCGAGCGCGGCACCTATCAGGCCATCCGCATCATCCGCAACTTTGTCGAACGGTGGGATCGCACGCCGCTGGGGGAGCAGGAACGCATCATGGGGCGCCGCAAGTCGAGCGGGGCGCCTTTCACCGGGACGACCGAGTTCGACGCACCGCATTATGCCGGCGACCCGCACGGGACCGTAACGGCTCTCGACGCGCATATCCGGCTCGCCAATCCCCGCACCACAGGATCGGAGAAGAACCTGATCCTGCGACGGCCTTTCAACTACTCCAATGGTGTGACGAAATCCGGCCAACTGGAACAGGGTCTTCTGTTCATCTGTTACCAGGCCGATCTCGAGGCGGGGTTTATTACGGTTCAGCGTCGCCTCGATGGCGAGCCGCTCGAGGAATATCTCAAGCCCATCGGCGGCGGCTACTTCTTCGTGCTGCCAGGCGCGCGCGAGCCCGGCGATTACCTCGGCCGAACTCTTGTCGAAGCTGTACGTGCAGGCAACGCATCACCGACATAGCACAAGGATCCATTCGATGAGATTGAAGTATCTCCTCGCCGTTACGGCACTCATGTCCACCCTCGGCGGAACAGCCTATGCCCAGCAGAATACGACGCTCGACCTGGTCGAACCGATCGCCGAATATAAGATCTACGTATCCGAGAAACTGCAACAGCTTGTCACGGATACAAAAGCCTTCACCGATGCGATCAAGGCGGGCAATGTCGACAAGGCCAAGAGCCTCTTTGCGCCGACCCGCATGAGCTATGAAGCGATCGAGCCGATCGCCGAACTGTTCAGCGATCTCGACGCCGCTATCGACTCGCGTGCAGATGACTATGAGAACGGCGAGAAGAACCCCGAATTCCCGGGCTTTCATCGTCTTGAATACGGACTATGGGAGAAGAACTCCACGGACGGCCTGGCGCCGATCGCCGACAAGCTCCTGGCTGATGTGACCCTGCTGCATCAGCGGATCACCGACATGGCGCTCCCGCCGGAAAAGGTGGTCGGCGGCGCGGCCGCCCTCATGGAAGAGGTCGCGGCCACCAAGATCTCCGGCGAGGAAGATCGCTACAGCCACACCGATCTTTGGGATTTCAAGGGCAATTTTGACGGATCGGAGAAGATCTTTATCCTTGTCCGCCCTCTCATTGAGAAAAACGATCCCGCTTTCGTCAAGAAGGTTGCGGATAATTTCAACACTGTCGGCACAACTCTTGCCAAATACAAGAGTGGTGATGGCTATCAATCCTATGACAAGCTGACCGACGACGATCGCAAGGTTCTGGCAAGCGCGGTGAATACGCTCGCGGAGGATCTGGCCACCCTGCGGGGGAAGCTTGGACTGAACTAGTGGAGCGAATTTGACATTTGAGTCCCGCCTGACATGAGGCTCCAGATCAAATGTCAAATTCAAAAGCTCCACTAGAACCAATAACTTGCTAGTGGTTCTCGTGGCTCCGACATTTGCTCCGAGGCTCGTATCAGGCGGATGCAAATGTCGAAGCCGAACCACTAGTAGAGCGAATTTGGCATGTGAGCCCCGCCTGACATGGGGCTGCATATCCGGTGAACCGCAGTTCACCGGATATCCTCCAGGCTCGACCGGGCGTGTTCCGGATGAGCCCGGAGCGCATCAAGCATCCTCCTGGAACGCAACCTCCCGCGTCTTGCGAAAGCTTGGCCACAACACCATCGCCAGAGCGAATGCCGCCAGCGCCAGCAAGGCAGCGCTGATCGGATGTTCGACAAAGACCAGGAAATTGCCGTTCGAAAGCTGCAGGGCGCGGCTCATATATTCTTCGATCATCGGCCCGAGGATGAATCCGAGAAGCAGCGGCGCCGGCTCGCAATCGAGCTTGCACAGCACATAACCTATAACGCCGAATATGGCGAGCATCGTGACATCAAAGGTGCTGTTGCTGATGCTCAGCACGCCGATAACACTGAAAAGCAGAATGGCCGGATAAAGGAGATGATACGGCACGGACAACAGTCGCACCCACAGGCCGACCAGGGGCAGGTTCAGGATGACGAGGAACAGGTTGCCGATCCACATCGACGCGATGATGCCCCAGAACAGTTCCGGCTGTTCCGTCACGACCGCCGGCCCGGGCTGGATGCCCTGAATGATGAGCGCACCAATCATCAGGGCCATGACGGGATTCGATGGTATCCCAAGGGTAAGCATGGGAATAAACGACGTCTGGGCGCCGGCATTGTTCGCCGCTTCCGGCGATGCGACCCCCTCGATCGCCCCCTTGCCGAAGCGCTCTGGCGTCGAGGAGATCCTTTTCTCGATCGTATAGGCGGCGAAGGAAGCCAGCATCGCGCCACCGCCCGGCAGGATGCCGAGAACCGAACCGAGTGCCGTCCCGCGGAGCACCGGGGCGATGATACGCTTCAATTCCTCACGGGTCAGCAGCAGGCTCGAGACCTTGTTCACCACAGTCTGGCTCGCTTCACCGTGCTCCAGGTTGCGAATGATCTCACCGAGGGCGAATACGCCCATCGCCACGATCACGAAGTTTATCCCGTCAGCGAGATTGTCGATATCGAAGGTGAACCGCTGCACACCTGAATTGACATCGGTTCCGACCAATCCGAGCAGCAGCCCGATCAGGATCATGCCGATTGCCTTGAGCAGCGATCCATGGGCGAGCACGATCGACGCGACGAGGCCAAGCACCATCAACGAGAAATACTCGGTCGCGCCAAAGCTGAGGGCGAGGGTGGCCAGCGGCGGGGAGAACAGCGCCAGCACAAGCGTGGCGACTGTACCCGCAAAGAACGAGCCGAGCGCGGCGGTCGCCAGCGCCGTGCCGGCGCGTCCCTGACGCGCCATCTGATACCCGTCCAGCGCGGTGACCATCGATGAGGATTCGCCAGGCAGGTTGATCAGGATCGCCGTCGTTGATCCGCCGTATTGTGCACCGTAGTAGATTCCGGCCAGCATGATGAGCGCCGCCATGGGCGGCAGGCCGAAGGTGATCGGAAGCAGCATGGCGATCGTCGCAACCGGGCCCAACCCCGGCAGCACACCGATCAGCGTGCCCAGGAGGACGCCGAGAAAGCAGTATGCCAAATTGAGAGGAGTAGAGGCGGCGTCAAAGCCTAGAGCGAGATTGGCAAGTATATCCACACCGAATACTCCCCTAGCGGCCCAGCAGTGGGCCGACCACCGGTATTGGCAACCCGAGCGCGAATACGAAGACGATTGAGCACAACGCGGCCAGGCCGATGGCCAGCAGAATGCCCTGCGTCCAGCGGAATGAGGGGCTCGCCAGCGCCGCGATGAGGACGACCGCCGCGGATGCGACGGCAAGCCCGGCGGTGCGGACGAGAAATCCGAATGCCAACGTGGCGGCAACGATCAGGAGCGTTGGTTTGGTCGCGAACGCCCGGATGCTCTCGCCCTCCGATCGCAGCCCCTTCACCCCGACGGCCAGCCCGACCAGGACCAGCAAGGACGCAAGCAGGGCCGGGAAAAATCCTGGGCCTATGCGACTCGCCTGGCCGAATTCATAGCCCCGGCCAACAACCAAAAAGGCTATCCCGGTGATGACCATGATTAAACCACTGAGGACGTCCTTGGGGTTGCTGACAAGCTTTTTCATGTCAAATCCACACATACCTATACGCCACGATCGGCGGGCCGTTGTGATTTCGGGGCGACTGCGGCCGGTAGATCGCAGCTGAGGATTGGGCGACATCCCTGTATCCGAAGGGATTTGATTTGCCGGATACATATAATCTCGACCCGATGAGCTGGTAGGCTCACTGCTGCGCGATGCCGGCTTCCTTGATCACCCCCACCCAACGTGTGGTTTCCGCCGCGACCCGGGCGCGCATTTCCGCAGGCGTGCTGGTGTGAATTTCCCCGCCGACAGCCCCTTCTATGCGCGCTTTCACTTCGGGGTCGGCAACGAGTTTTGCGATTTCGGAATTGAGGCGGGCAATGATCGCAGGCGGCGTGCCCTTCGGGGCGACGATGCCCGCCCACGTGCTGACATTGAAATCCTTCAGGCCCGCCTCGGCCACGGTCGGCACATCCGGCAGGCCATCCCAGCGGCGATCGGACGTAACGGCCAGAGCTCGCAATTTCCCGGCCCTGATCTGCGGCGCGATGGTGACCGGGCTCGCAATGATGAGCGGGATTTCGCCGTTGAGTACGCTTGTGATCGCAGCGGCCTCGCCCTTGTACGGAATATGCGCCATCTGGACACTGGCGACCTTGTTCAGCAGCTCGCCTGTCAGGTGGTGCGTCGTCCCGATCCCAGCCGATCCGTATTTGACCGAGCCGGGCGCCTGCTTCGCGATAGTGAGAAGCTCTTGCAGTGTCTTGGCAGGATGATCCGTGCGCACCGCGAGAACAAAGTTGTATTCGACGATGTTCGACACCATCTCGAAACTGTCGACAGGGTCGAAGGCCAATGACTTGTAGAGCCCCTTGGCCACCGCATGTCCCCCTGTCACCAGGCCGATCGTATAGCCATCGGGCTCGGCCCGCGCGATTGCCGCTGCGGCGAGATTGCCGCCGGCACCGGGTTTCGGATCGACGACAACCGGCTGGCCCAATCTCTCGGAAAGAGGCTTGGCCACCAGTCGTGCTATGGTGTCGGCGCTTCCGCCCGGCGCGTAACCATGCAGCAAAGTGATCGGACGCGTCGGATACTCCGCCGCAATCGCACCGGCGGCCCATAGTCCCACGGCCACAACAGCTCCGAATACGCGCGCGCGCTTCATCGCTTCACCCTCCCTTTGTCCGGCTCGTCGCGGCCGCTCAGCGATTGAGTTGACAGGCCTTTCGGCATTCCCGAGGGTCTGTCGCCTCAGTGCCGGCCTGCTGTTATCATTCTGCCAAGGCAATACCATTATTCGAAAATAGTCAATCTTTCGATAATCTGGCAATGCATTGACGGCGGGTACGGGGATAGGCCAGACCGGATACTGGGGTGATACGCGGGATTATCCGATTGCCCCCGCGTTCCTCTCGTCTACTGGACGCCACCCTGATCCATCCCCGATACAGCTAGAGATCGGCACGAAGCGCAGCGGGCCGCGCAATGCCGAAACGATCGGCCAGGCTGGCGAGGCGCTTGCAGGTACCCCGCGCCAGAGGAATTCCGCGCAGCGCGCGGTCCGCCTCGGTGCGAAATCCACGCTCCCCGGGCATCAGGATTGCATCCACGCCCGACGCAGACGGCAATGCACGGATTGTCGATGCCAATTGGCGCAAATCTTCTTCGAAGCCCGCGCGCGATCCGAAGGCCGCGATATTCAAGGCCAACGCGATGCCATTCATGCGCCCGGCCTCCCCGCCGCGCAGCGCCGGCGCGATGATCGCATTGGCACAGAGCAGGCTGGCGAGAACCTCGATCATGAGCGACAGACCCGATCCTTTGGGTCCGCCAAGGGGCAGCAGCGTCGCCACCGCGGCCGCATTGGTTGTCGCCTGCCCGTCCTTATCGATGCCCCAGCCCTCCGGAACAGGTGTCCCCGCGTCACGGGCCGCCATGATCTTTCCCAACGCCACGTTTGAGGTGGACATGTCGAGGATGATGGGATCGCCGAACCCGACCGGCGCCGCGATGGCCAAAGGATTTGTGGAGACGCTGGCAACGGCCGCGCCGTGGTAGGCCATGAGAGGTCCGGAGGCCGTCATCACGATGCCGACATGCCCGGCCAGGGCCGCCCGCATTGCATAGTAGCCGATCGCGCCGGCATGGGTAATATTGCGCGCCGAACACCAGCCAATGCCATGCGTTCCAGCGATCGCGACCGCCTCGTCCATCGCGGCGCACATGGCGGTCGCCCCCGGTGCCCGCCCGGATTCCTGGATTGCGATGGCGCCAGCCCGGTGGATGATCTCCGGCTGCGCGTCCGGTACGATGACACCCTCCTCGACCATTTCGATGTAGCGCGGAATACGCAACACGCCGTGCGAATCCATCCCGCGCGCATTGGCCCAGACCAGGAGATCCGCGACCTCCTTGGCCCGCGGCGATGGGAAGCCTCCTTCAGCCAGAAGGCTCACCGAAAACGCCTTCAATGTCTCGAGGTCAATGCATGCCGACCTGGTCTCTGCCAGCGTCATTATCGCCCCCTGAGCGGCGTGGGAAAGAATTGATCAAGCCAGGACCGTATCAAGACCCGTGTCCGTGGCGCGTCCTTCTCCGACAACGGGAAATGGGAGGTGCCGTTTACCAACATCAACTCGGCCGGCGCGCCCGCCTTTTCGAACATCCGGATGGATTGTTCAGTCGGCGTGATCGAATCGTTCGCCGTGTGGAACAACAACAGAGGGCGTGGCGCGATATTCGCAATGACATCATCCGCCCGGAAATTATACATGCTTATCGCGGTCTCTACTGGCACCTCGAACAAGGCCTTGGGAGAGAGATTCTTGCGCAACGGCTCGGGAATCGGCACAACGTCGAAGCGCGATACCCAAAGGCTTTCGCCTGTTTCTTCCTTGTGCTTGCGCCCGGCTTCCAGAATCCCGGTGAACTTCGCCCAGGCCTCCGGTGTGGGATGCTGACCGCGAAACTTGCGCTCTCCGTCGCCCCAACCGCAGGAGGAAATGACGCAGGCAAAGCGCTCATCCACACCCGCCGTGTAGACGGCGACCGCCGCACCAAAACTATGGCCGATGACGCCGATACGCTCGGGATCGACTTCGTCGCGCTGCGCGATGAAGGTAAAGGCGTTCTTTGTGTCAGCGACCTGATCGAAACAGCGGACCTGGCCGCGCGCGCCCTCACTTTCACCACATCCGCGCATATCGATACGAAAGGCGCAATAGCCGAAGTCTTCCAGCATACGCGCCTGTATTTCCGCATGAGACTCGTCTTTCGTGCCGACAAATCCGTGCAAAACAATAAACGTCGGAAGCTTTTCCCCCGGCGTGTGGCCTTCCGGCACATGCAAGACGCCTGACAGTTTCAAGCCGTCGGAGTCAAAGGTGAGTTTGTGCTGCATTGGACTCTCCTTCTGCAGATAGGGTTGTGATGCAGCGCGACAAGCCGGCGCGCGGCGGGAAACGCCCACGGCCGCTCAAACCGAGGCTGCGATAAAATCTCTAAAGCGCGTCAGATGCGCCGTCAGAAAGCTCCGGCTGGTTTCGTCAGAGATGGTGCCGGACACGATGTCAATCTTCTCCCGCGCCGCACCGATCTGGACCTCAGGCTTCGCCATCACCCGCATATCCTGGGAGTGCAGGACATGGCGAATGGGCCCATGGGCACGAGCGCCGCCCAGGAGGCCCGGCGACACACTCCAGATTGCGGCTGGTTTCCCCTCCAGCGGGTTCGGGGATAGCCGCGAAAGCCAGTCGATCGCATTCTTCAACGCCCCGGGGATGGACCAGTTATACTCGGGCGTCACGATGAGGAGCGCATCGGCGCGCGATAGGGGCCGGGCCATGGCCTCGACCGCGGCGGGAACACCCGCGGCCATCACGTCCTGATCGTAGTGCGGCAGCGTCCCGGGATTCGGCAGAACGATGAATTCCAGCCCGGCGGGTGACAGCCCCGCCGCCGCTCGTGCAACGACGCGCGACAAAGACGCTTTGCGCAGGGAACCTTCGAGAATAGCTATTGTTCTCGTCACCCCTATTCCTCTCTTTGCAAGACCCGGAGCACGCCAGCGCGGATCAGGCGCAAATTGGATCAGTCCATGCGATCCAATTTTGCCGATACACGCGTCGATAGTCTGCGCATATCAAGTTTAGTGGAATGGCTGCAACAGATCAGATCCATCTGTCCTGCTTGGGACGGATCACGATACATTAAATCAGATGGACGAATGCATCACGCGGCCGGTACCGGAGCAAACGGGAAATAATGCTCACGCCACGGAAGAGGCGCCGGCGTTCCCCAGACATTCATCACGCGTACATTCTCCGGACGCTTCAAGGCTGTGATGACGTTAGGCTCATAGCGCTCGTCGTCGGCAATCAAGGCCATGCCGCTAGAGCATTCAACCATCGCGCCCGCGGTATCGAGATAGTACGCATAGATATTATCACCGGGCCGATGCCGTCCGGGTCCCCAGACAAGCTCCCGCCCGCTGCGATCCAGCAAGTCGCCTAACTTGCAATAATCGCCAAAGCTGTTGAATTCGAACGAATAATGGTGAAGACCGGTCGGCCCCCGCACGATACCAAGAATATGATGCTGCCGATTGGCGCCTCTCATCCAGATCAAACTGTCGTCGACCATCTTTTCTGACAGCTTGAGCCCCATGATCAATTCAAACTGACGCTGTGTTTCGGCCGGTTCCGGCGATGTGATGTTGGCATGGTCCATGCGGTTGGGGCCGATCCCGGACGTGAAGTGTCTGCGACCGTAGATCACATCCGGAATGGGAGTGTGAATCTCGAAGACATGCCCCTGTGGCGTGGCATAGACGACGCCGGCAGCGCAGCAGTCGAGACTTGGCCTTTCCGACAGAATACGGCAGCCGGCCTCCGGCACGCGCCGGGCCGCCGCTTCCACCGCCGCCGCCGATACCGCCTCAAATCCGACAGAACGCGTCGCATTGCCGTCGGCTTGATGCAAGACCAGTTCGACTTGGCGGCCATTTGAAGCCAGCCAGACCTGCCGTTCGTCGCGCCGGGTCACCGTCAATCCCAGGATGTCCGTCGCATCTTCAATGCCGGCCGCTATATCCGTGACGTTTATCTGGACATGGCCGATCGTATTCACGAGATAAGGCATTCCACTCCTCCCATTTGCGCCTGCAGACTTTGTACCCGGCCCGACGGTCGACCCAGCCGGCTAACGACGCGTTGGCAGGATCCTATCCGAAGAGCGAACACACATCAATTATTTTCGAAACTTATATAAAATTCGAAATTAGATGATTTCGTCGATCACAGGATTCGACAAGAGCCCCACGCCCTCGATCTCCACCTCGACCACATCGCCAGCGGACAGGAACTGTGGCGGCTTCCGTGTCGAGCCGAAGCCGCCACAGGTCCCAGTCACGATCACATCGCCAGGCTGGAGCGGTGTGAAAGTCGATATATAGGATATGAGATAGCTGACATCGAAGATCATGCGCGACGTGTCCGTTCGCTGCATCTCGATGCCGTTGACCCGGGTAACCAGCGACAGACCCTTTGGATCGGGCAGTTCATCCGCCGTCACCATCCATGGACCAAAGGCGCCCGTTCCCACGAAGTTCTTGCCGGGGGTAAACTGGTGGCTATGCTTCTGCCAGTCCCGGACGGATCCATCGTTGTAACAGGCATAGCCGGCAACATGAGACATCGCTTGTGCACGCGGTATATGGCGCCCGGGCTTACCCACGATGACGGCCAACTCGCCCTCGAAATCGAGTTTGCGCGATTCGCGCGGCCGGATCAGCGGGGTCCCATGGCCGATCTGCGAGGCGGGCAGACGTAGAAACAATACCGGATACTCCGGTGCACCTGTCGGCTTTGTTTCTCCCTCGAAGTAGTTGATGGCAGCCATGATGATCATGGCCGGATTGGGAACCACCGGTGAAAGGACTATTTCGTCCCAGGCAAAGGCCGGCGAAGCGCCTGCATATTCATCCGCGCAGGGAAAGCCGGCTGCGATATAGCTGCGCAAATCCGGAAAGATCGTCCTCAGGCGCCTCCCCGGATCAATGATTCCCGCCCCTGTGGCCATACCCCACGAAGACGCTCCACCATGCTCGAAGCTTACATATTTCATTGTCTAAGTTACCACGCTTCCTGAAACGGGGCGCCAGACCTGCGCTCCGTCGCATTGGCTCCGCAATCCGCAGCATCTCATTCAGGCAGGTCTGCGCCATCGCAACGGACCGGCGCCTCCCGCATGCGGGACCCGCGCACAACCATGAATATCGAACTTTCTCATATTTTCAAGTTAGATTGTTTTTTCGAAAATATTGACAAAAGATCAAGGATGCGATTCACATTGAAGAAAATGGGTCGCGCGGCGCCGACAGCGGCGAGCGCGGCACGCCTCAAAAATATCTCTGCACAGGGGGGAAACGCGCGTGTCGTCAGATTTCGATACCGACGTGATCATCGTGGGCAAAGCTGCGCGACGAGGCCGAAACCTGGGTCCGCAAGGCGCTCGGCACCGACCAGATCCCCTTTGAGATCATTTCCGCGCTTCCTTGGCGGCGCAGCCAACTCACGGCCAACAGCTTCGGCCACGGCAGGGTTTTTCTGGCCGGGGACGCCGCCCACACCATGTCGCCGACCGGTGGCCTTGGCATGAACACCGGCATGGGCGATGTCAACAATCTCGGCTGGAAACTGGCGGCGGTCCTTGCGGGCTGGGGCGGCAACGCGCTTCTTGCATCCTACGAAGTGGAACGTCACCCGGTTGCAAACCGCAACTCGTCGGCCTCGACCCACAATTACATGCAGTTGAAATCGGTAACGAATTGCGAAGGGCTTTTCGACGACACGCCCGAGGGCGCGGCGGTGCGCGCGCGGGTTGGCGCCGAAATCACCGCGGCAACGGAGACCGAATGGGAGACGCTCGGCATTCATCTCGGTTATCGCTACGAGAACTCTCCCATTGTCGCAGTTGAGGCTGGCGAGCCGCCGGAGGATCACTGGCGCTGGTATAGGCCCACGGCCCGGCCCGGCCACCGGGCCCCTCACGCCTGGCTCGCCGGTAGCGGTCCAAGCGGTCTTTCGACATTGGATCTCTTCGGAAACGGCTTCGTCCTGCTGAGACTGGGCACCGCCCCCGTGGACGCCAGCGGTCTCTGCGCTGCGGCACGCGCGCGCAATGTACCTCTGCGGGTCGTGGACATCGACAATCCAGAGATTGCCGAGCTCTACCAAGCCCGCCTGACCCTCGTGCGCCCCGATGGGCATGTTGCCTGGCGCGGGGACGCAGAACCAGACGACGCGGACGGGTTGATCGACCGGATCAGTGGCCATCGCGCGTCCGCGGTCGAGCCAGGCGCCGTGCCATCCAAGACCATGTGCCTAAGCGCCTGAGACAGCGGCGCTTCTGCAGTAGAACGCGATCGATGGCGCTGCCATCGATCGCAACGAGCCCTTCGAGCAAACGAGGGCCCACCGAAATAAAGAGGAGGAAACCATGCACGGACTCGCGCGGTTGAGCCGCTGTCTCGGGGGGGCCTTGGCGTTCGCCCTTGCCGCTATTGGCCCAGGCCATGCGACGGACTTTCCGTCGCGTGCGATAACTATAGTTATTCCATTTCCCCCCGGTGGCGGCACTGATCTGATCATGCGTGCGATTGGACAGAAGGCCTCCGAACTGACCGGGCAGTCCTTCATCATCGACAATCGCGGTGGCGCTGGCGGCGCGATTGCCGCCAAGGCTGTAAAAAACGCGCCTCCCGACGGCTATACATTGCTGTTTGGCAATTCCAGCACGCACGCCATCAACAAGTACATCATGAAGATCGCCTATGATCCCGAGCAGGACTTCGTGCCGGTCAGCGAGATCATGGCCTTTCCGCATGTTCTCGTCGTGTCGGGCAATAGCGGGGTCACCAGCGTTGATGAATTGATAAAACTGGCGGACAGCAAGCCCAACGGACTGACTTTCGCGACCCAAGGGCTTGGCTCGGGCGGACAGTTGCTGGGCGAGCAATTACGGCTTGTCTCCGGCAAACGAATGACCAGCATCCCCTATCAGGGCGGCGCGCCGGCCTTGCTCGATACATCGGCAGGGCGCACCGATTTCATGTTCAGCAGCCTCGCCCCCGCCCTGCCCTTCATCAAGCAAGGCACGCTGCGCGTCCTCGCCAGCTCCGGATCGAAGCGCGCCGAATTCCTGCCGGATGTGCCCGCCCTCAAGGAGCTTGGCTATCCCGGTGTCGATCTGGAGTTCTGGTTCGCCGTCTTTGCTCCAGCCGGGACCCCGCAAGATGTCGTGGCTAAACTTCACACCATCTTCGTCAAAGCAATCCAGTCACCGGAAGTCGCACGGATCATGCAGACCAATTCGGCAGCGCTCACTCTCGGCGACGGCGCCGCACTCGGTGAACGGGTGAAACGTGATCTCAAGGTGATGGACGAGCTCACCAAAAAGGCGGGCATAGCTGTCAAGTGACCCCTGCGGACAAGGAAGAGGCAGCCTCCGGAGCGCCTTCCGGAGGAACCTCGTTTTCGAACTTGTATGATCAAGCCTGCTCGACCCGCCGCGAAGGCTGCCCGTTCTGCATAGCGGACGCTAGAACCGATCGGCCGACGGGGCGGTCATGACTCCGGTCGAGAATCACGACCTCATTCCAGGCGCTGACTTTCGAAAAAACATGCACTATTGAAGAAGCGGACTGCCCGCCCTATACTCCAAATCACGGATCCAGTTAGCTCGTCGCTATGGAGATGACTCTGAACTTGGAAGTGAGAAAACAGCGGCGGGTCTCTGCCCGGCCCGATGAAGGTTCGGGCTCATCGGCTGGGCAGGAATTGCTTACGCAATTGCGGCTTGACATTGTCAACAACCTGTTCGCACCGGAGGCGAAGCTTAAGTTCGCGGACCTGACCAAGCGTTACGGGCTCGGAATCGGCACGCTCCGCGAGGCGCTTTCGCATCTCGTGTCCGAAGGTTTTGTGACATTGGATAGCGGTCGCGGTTTTCGCGTCGCCCCGGTATCTGAAGCCGACCTTATCGAGATTACCGAACATTACGTCGATTTCGAAAAGCGCGCGCTGGCCGATGCCATCCGGCATGGCGATGATGAATGGGAAGCTGGAATCGTTGCGAGCTACCACCGGCTCAACATCATTCACGAGCTTCCCTGGGAAGAGCGGATGCTGCGCCACAGCGAGTGGGTGGAGCGGCATCGGGAATTTCACGAGGCGCTGGTCGCGGCCTGCGAAGCACGCTGGCTGCTGCGACTTCGTTCCCTGATGTACTATCAGTCAGAACGCTATCGTTTCCTCTCAAAGATGAGCCGAAACAAGAACGGCAGTCGGAAGGCCATCGAACATCGCGCCATTGTGGAGGCGACGCTCGCGCGCGATACGGACAAGGCGACGCGGCTTCTGGAACGCCATATTCGTGAAACGGCGGAAACCGTTCTTGCCAATTTCGAAAAGCGGTCCAAAGCAAGCTAGTGGTTCGACTCTGACATTTGCATCCGTGCGATACCACCCTCGGAGCAAATGTCAGAGTCAAGAAAACCACTAGCAAGTTATTGGTTCTAGTGGAGCTTTTGAATTTGACATTTGATCTGGAGCTTGATGTCAGGTGGGACTCAAATGTCAAATTCGCTCCACTAGCAGGCTGTTGAAAAACTGTTTCTCGAACCGCTCACGTGTCATCCCCGGCGCGATTGGCGAAGCCAATAGCGGGAAGGGGATCCAAAATCATCAAGGGCGTCATTGTCCTGGATTCCCTTCCCCTCGGGCCTTGCGACCCTCGGCCGGGAATGACACCGTCGCCAAATGACATCGCTCAGGCAAAGGCTGAGTTTTTCAACAGCCTGCTAGATGTCGTTGTCACGGAGGTTGTCCGCGAGTTTTTTACAGCAAATCTTGAATGTCGATTGGTCCTAGAACGCCTCGCAATCCGCGGCGGCCGCGGCGTTCGCCTTTTTTGATGCCGTGGCTATGCCAAGGTACAGGTCATCCTAGCCTTTATTGTGGGCAGGCGCCGATCTGGCTAGTAGTGGGCCCGCCCTTAACATCGAATACTTCTTCTCGTTTTCCGCGCTGACAGCCTGCTTCGAACTCCTTCTGAAAGCATGGTGGTCAGCTCCCCTTTTGGCGAGAGGTGATTGATGAAAGCTCTTGACGGGTGAGGCAATGCCGCCGCGAGACCGCGCCGCCGCCGCGACCGTCGCTCATCGGAGGACTCGTCAAATAGACATCTGGTGTAGGAGTTCGGCGATTGACGGCCGTATCGGCCCTGTCATTCCGCCACCCTCCGGGGCAATACCGCTCGCGGCGATCGCATATATCCGACAGTTCGGATTTCATGGTATTTGCTTCAGTTCGTACCGTTAAATAACGGATTCTCGATATTTTTGCGCAAAATATCTTACCTGTCATATAGTATAGATTTATTTATACTTTGATCCGGTCGCCACCAGCCGCTCTCAATCTAGCGTCCTCCGAGCCGTGATTTGAACGGTATCAATGAGGAAAGTGCCATGAGCCTTGACGTTACTTCACGCTCCGGACGACCGGGGCCCGAAGAGCTGGTCCCGTCGCGCTACGCGGTACGGGTCGGCGAGATTGATGTTCTGGTGGTCAGCGACGGGGTGCTGCCGCTCCCGACCAAGATGCTGGGGCATAACGTCGCCGAGACCGAGCGGGCCAGTTGGCTGAACGAGATGTTCCTGCCGTCCGACGCTTTCGACTGGGCGCTGAACGTCGTCCTGGTGCGCAGCGGCGAGCAGGTGATCCTGATCGACGCCGGGCTGGGTCTTGATCCGGAACTGAACCTGCCGCGGGCCGGACAAGTGGTCAAGCGCCTGGAGGCGGCCGGCATCGATCTCGGCTCCGTCACCGACGTGGTGCTGACCCACATGCATATGGACCATGTCGGCGGTCTCCTCGTCGAGGGGGTGAAGGACCGATTGCGCCCGGACCTGCGGATCCATGTGGCGGCCGCCGAGGTGAAGTTTTGGGAGGCGCCCGACTTCACGCGCGTCAACATGCCGGCGGGCTTCCCGGATGCGCTTCGGTCGGCCGCCAAACGATTTGCGCAAGAGTATCGCAGTCACCTGCGGCTGTTCGACGAGGAGCACGAGGTCGCGCCGGGTGTCATCGTCCGCCGGACGGGCGGCCACACGCCCGGACACAGCGTGGTCCGTCTGTCCTCCGGCGGCGACCGCCTGACATTCGCCGGCGACGCCGTATTCGCTGTCGGGTTCGAACACCCCGACTGGTATAACGGCTTTGAGCACGACCCTGAGGAAGCGGCCCGCGTTCGCCATCGTCTTCTGACGGAGCTGGCGGGGACCGGCGAACAGCTCGTGGCCACCCACCTCCCCTTCCCGTCGGTCGGTCGGGTCGCGGTCGAGGGCGCTGCCTTCCGCTGGGTTCCCGCCTTCTGGGATTATTGAAGACTCGTCTGGCCCACGGCCGAACCTGGCTGCGCAGGTTTCAAAGCCATGCCGGTTCGGCCGACAACCTGACCTCGACGAGGTCGCCCGTCACATCGATCGAACGACGCGCCGCATGGGCGGCTGCGCAGGAGACATCTCATGAAAATCGTCATTATCGGCGGCACCGGACTGATCGGGTCGAAGACCGCGGAGCGCCTGCGCAAGCAGGGGCATGAGGTCATTGCCGCCGCCCCGAATACCGGCGTCAATACGATCACCGGCGAAGGCCTGGCCGCGGTCCTCGAGAATGCCGCGGTGGTGATCGACCTCGCGAACTCGCCTTCCTTCGAGGACAAGGCCGTGCTCGATTTCTTCCAAACGTCCGGCAAGAACCTGACCGCGGCGGAGAAGGTGGCCGGCGTCAAGCATCACGTCGCGCTCTCGATCGTCGGCACGGACCGTTTGCCTGACAGCGGCTATCTTCGCGCCAAGGTCGCCCAGG
This sequence comes from Chelatococcus asaccharovorans, assembly GCF_003201475.1. Taxonomy (GTDB): domain Bacteria; phylum Pseudomonadota; class Alphaproteobacteria; order Rhizobiales; family Beijerinckiaceae; genus Chelatococcus; species Chelatococcus asaccharovorans. The sequence goes on from NZ_QJJK01000018.1 coordinate 63,434, forward strand.
AGGAGATCATCCGGAGATCCGGCATTCCCTATACGGTCGTGCGGTCCACGCAGTTCATGGAATTCCTCGGCGGCATTGCCCAGGCCGGCACATCCGGCGACACCGCTCGCCTGTCGACAGGCAATCTTCAGCCGATCGCCTCCGACGATGTCGCCGATTTCGTCGCTGAGGCGGCGCTGGCCGCCCCGGCCAACGGCGTCATCGAAATCTCGGGCCCGGAGCGCGCGCGCCTTTGCGATTTCGTCGCCCGCTACCTCAAGGCGATCGGCGATCCCCGCATCGTCGTCGCCGATCCGGATGCCCGGTATTTCGGCACCAAGCTGGAGGCCGGCTCGCTCGTCTCCGACAACAATCCCCGCATCGGCCGGATCGACTTCGATCACTGGTTCGCGACGGCTCCCCGGAAATAATGGCTCGTGGATGAGCAGAATTCGCAGCGGCTCATCCATCTCCATCGTGAAAGGACGATAGACATGACCAAGTCACTGGCATGCGCCTTTGCGCTGACGGCTCTTCTGCCGATTTCGGCATTCGCCCATGACACGCCCGGAGGTGGCGAAGGTGCAAAGGTTACGCTGGTCTACGACCATGAGCTGCCGAACGTGCCAGGCAAGAGCATGAGGGGCGTTCTCGTCGAATATGCTCCGGGTGGCTTCTCGGAGGGCCACACGCACCCCGTCTCGGCCTTCATCTATGCGACCGTGCTCGAAGGGGCGATCCGCAGCCAGGTCAATGACGGCCCTGCCACGGTCTACAAGGCCGGCGAGAGCTTCTCGGAATTCCCGGGCGACCGTCACGGTATCAGCGAAAACGCGAGCAAGACCTCCCCGGCAAAACTGCTCGCCGTGTTCGTCGTCGATACCGCGCAGCAGGAACTGACGTTCCCGCTCAAGAAGTAGATGATCAAGCCGGGCTTCGGCCCGGCACATCCATCCTCCTGCCTGGGGATCGTGATCGGTGCCTCCCTCCCTATTCGGCGATGACCATACCCTCCCGCTTGTTCTGATCAACCTCCTGGGAATAACCGGCATCGTCGTCTGGCACCTTCAGGGCCGCGACCGCCCGACGGGTCGGCTGATCGTCCAGATCCTGTTCTTCATCGGCATGAGCCTCGTGCTCTACATGGGAGGCATCGCGCCGCATCAGGCCGACGACGTCGATGCGGAAACGCTGACCGGGGCTCTTTCCAAATCCGCCAGAATTCTGTGGTGGACCCATCTCGCCTGGACGATCATCGGCCTCATCCACATCTATGTCAGGCTCAATCGCAAGCCGCGGGAAGCACACCTGATCCTGGATATGGCCGTCGCCGGCATCTATCTCGGTGTGGCGCTGTCGGTCATGGGTTTCGTCTTCGGCCTGCCGATCGCCACCCTGGTCACGACCTCGGGCGTCGTTGCCTTGATCCTGGGCCTCGCATTGCAGAACACGCTTGGTGATGTCTTTTCCGGCATCGCGCTCACCCTCGGCAAGGCCTATGCGATCGGCGACTGGGTCCAGTTGAGCGACGGCACGGCGGGCCGCGTCACGGAAACGAACTGGCGTTCGACCAACCTCCTGACCGGGCTGAACAATATCGTCGTGCTGCCGAACAGCATGCTGGCCAAGCAAAGCCTGACCAGCTTGAGCCGCCCTGACGAGTCGCACCTCATGACATTAGGCGTGCGCTTCGCCGCGGGGCAAAAACCGCGCATCGTAGAGGACGCGATGCGGATCGTGCTGGAAACGAGTACCCGCATCGTGAAGGATCCCGCGCCAGCCGTTGCCCTGAAATCCATCGATGCGGCGGCCATCGAGGTCGAGTTGCAGTTCCGTGTCGCGAGCCTCGCAGCGGGGACATCCGCCAAGAACGAGATCATCGACCTGATCCATGACCAATGCAGCTTAAGCGGTCTTTCGCTGGCCGGGCCTGCCTAGATGTCGAAGCTATGAAGGTTGTTCATCCGGGGCCGGGATGTGAGGCTGGGGTTGCGAAGCACCAACCCTAACCGGAGCACCCGGATGAACGTTCATAAGAATGCGCGCCTGACGGTGCATGGTCGAGTCCTTCTCGTGCGGCGTGTCGTGGAAGAAGATTGGACAGTGGTAGCCGCGTCTGAGGCAGCGGGCGAGCGACGGATGTCCCTGCAAGCCACCTGCAAGTCATGGATTTCCATAAGTGCGGTCGAGGCGCTCTGGTGCTAGTGGTTCTGCTCCGACATTTGCATCCGCCTGATACGAGCCTGGGAGCAAATGTCGGAGTCAGGAGAACCACTAGCAAGTTAATGGTTTTAGTGGAGCTTTTGAATTTGACATTTGATCTGGAGCCTCATGTCAGGCGGGGCTCAAATGTCAAATTCGCTCCACTAGTTTCCACCGCGTTTGCCGGCCAGATGCTCGAAGACTGGTGCGAGATAAGGCTGTGACGGCTTTCAGGTAATCCGTCTCCGGAAGGGCACCCGACCATGATTGCAGCGCTGCATCGAACGCCACCGATCCTGGTGTCCCTCGCTCTGGCTGTCGGCCTCCTGGCATATTGGCTGGCCGGGGCCACCATAGGCATGCTGGCGCCGCTCGGTGCGCTCTTTTTCTATGCGCGCGGATATCTGCTTCAGTCGCTCTGGGCCGGGCTGTTCGTCGCCTTCGCCGGTGCGGCGGTCACCGCCGTTCTATACCCTGACGCTGTACGGGAAGCCGCGCTTTCCTTTGGCGCATCAATCGCGGTGGCCGCGTGCATCGGTGCGCTCATCGTGCGCGACCCATCCAGACGAGGTGCCCGGGACGCGGCCGCGCATCGACAAGCGCCGGGGCATCCCGGCGGCCTCGGCGCCGTTCCCGATGACGTGGCCGAGGGGGCGATCCACCCGGACGACAGGGCTGCGATCGCACAGGCAGCGGCCTATGCGTTCTGGACGGGCGTGCCGCAGGTGACGCACTATCGGTTGCGCCAGCCGGACGGCAGCTATCGCTGCACCGAGCTCCGTGCCGAGCCGGGCTACGGCGTCAGCGTCGATGTCGACGCCATGGTTTCGAGACCGGATGATCACTGGACTGTCGCGGAATCGCTTGGCCGGACCGCGCAGGCGGTGCAGGCCGCCAAGGTGATCGAGAGCTTACATGGCAAGGCCTGGGCTTTCGATGCGGCAGGGAAGTTCACCTATGTGACCCCTGCTGCCCAGATTGCCATCGACATGGCTCTGGAGGATCTCAATTGCCGTCTCGGCGAGCGGGAATTCATCGATGGCGGTGAGGTCGGCTGGATGCGCGGTGTTCATCCGGACGATGTCGACGGCGCCGCCGCGACCCTGCGCCATTGCCTGAAGACGGGCGAGCCGTGGAACATCGAATATCGCATGCTGCGCGCGACGGGCCACTATGTCTGGCACCGCATTTCAGCGCGGCCGACACGGGATGGCGAAGGGCACATCACCGGCTGGTTCGGCACCTCGATCGATATTGACGTCTACAAGAAAACTGAGGCTGCGCTGCGAGAGCGAGAAAAGCATCTCGAACAACTCATCGACACGGTGCCCGCCATGATCTGGAGCATGTCATCGGAGGGGCGCCCCATCTATCTCAACAGGCGGATCATGGAGGTCACCGGCGCCACGCTCGATACCGTCAAGGCGCCGGATGGGGCTCTTTCTTTGAAGAAGATGATTCATCCGAATTTCTGGGAGCTGGCAGAGCAAACCTTCACGAAATCGGTCATGACGGGCGCGCCGTACAACATCAAGTACCTCCAGCATCGGGCTGGCGGCACCTATCGATGGACGCAAACGCGCGCTGAACCCCTGCGCGACGAAGCCGGCAAGATCCTCCGATGGTACGGTGTATCCGTCGATATCCACGATCTGATCACCACCCAGACCGAACTCAATCTCCGAAAGCAGGAATTGACGCGGCTGATCGATCTGGTTCCGAGCTTTCTCTGGCGATTGACCCCGACCGGCGCACCAAACTTCTTCAACCGGCGATTCATCGACTTCCTGGGCATCGACGAAAGCGACCATGAGCAATCCGAGACAGAGCGATACGCGGCCGCCCTGAAGGCCGCAATCCATCCGGACGACGCCAGTCGCGTCTGGGCCGAAATCAAAGACTGTCTCAGCACCGGTCGGCCCTACGCGATGCGCTATCGCTTGCGACGCCACGATGGTGTGTATCGCTGGATGGACGGGCGTGCCGAGCCGCTCCTGGGTGACGATGGCAGCATCATTCAGTGGTATGGCCTATCCCACGACATCGACGACCAGCTTCGCGTGGAAGAGGCGCTGCGGGAGAGCGAGCGTTCGCTGCGACAACTGGTCGAAACGCTGCCTGCTCTCATCTATTGCGCGACGCCGAATGGGGAGCCCATCTATCGAAGCGAGAAGCTACGGGAGTTTCTTGGCTTCGGGCTCACTGACAAGGACGAGGATGGCCAGACACGCCTGACCGGAACCCTCGACGCGATCATCCATCCCGACGACCTTCCCGACGTCAAAGAGAAATATGGGCGTTCCCTGGCAACCGGCGCGCCTTATGCGATGAAGCACCGCCTCCGGCGGGCGGATGGCGAATATCGCTGGGTCGAGACGCGAACCGCGGCGCTGCGAAATGCCGAGGGGGAGATCGTTCAATGGAACGGCATCTGCTTCGAGATCGAAGATCAGGTGCGCGCGCAGGAAGCGCTGACATTGACGCAGGAACGACTGGCACGCGCGGCGCAGGCTGCGAGCCTGGCGGAGCTCTCCGCCTCAATCGCCCATGAGGTCAACCAACCGCTCGCGGCCGTGGTCGCCAACTCGCATGCCTGCCAGCGCTGGCTCGTCTCGGATCCGCCCAATCTGGAGCGAGCGCAGAAAGTCATCGAGCGCATCATCCGCGATGCCAATTCCGCCGCGGATGTCGTCGGCCGTGTCCGTGCCTTGTTCAGGCAGACGGCCCAGGCGCGCATCCCCTATCGGATCGACGCCATTCTTTTTGAGGCGCGGGATCTGATGATGGAAGAAGCGGCCCGGCGCCGCATGCGCATCGAGGTCGAGGTCGAGGCTGATCTTCCGTCCCTGGAGCTGGATCACATCCAGATCCAGCAGGTCCTGGTCAACCTGATCCGTAACGGCCTTGAAGCGATGGAGCCTGCCCGGCGCGGGGTTCTTCGCGCCCGAACATTGCGTGCCGGCGATTGCGTCAGGACCGAAGTCCGGGACACCGGCATGGGTCTTGGCGCGCCCGATAAGGTCTTCGAAGCCTTCTTCTCGACGAAACCCAATGGGATGGGCATGGGGTTGGCGATATCGCGGACCATCATCGAGACCCATGGCGGGCGCCTGTGGGCCGAGAACAATCAGGACGGCGGGGCGGCGTTCATCTTCACCCTGCCTGTCGAAGCGAAAGCCGATCATGACCAGTGACGACACTATCGTGTTCATCGTCGACGACGACGAGGCGCTCCGGGAGGCCCTGGGTGAGTTGCTGGCGGCGAACGGTGTCCGATCCGTCCCGTTCAGCTCCGCCGGCGACTATATCGGCTCGAGCAAGCCCGATCTTCCGGCCTGCCTGATCCTCGATGTCGAGCTTCCCGATATCAACGGACTGGAGCTGCAACGCCAGATCATGCAGGGAGACCATCCGCCGATCGTCTTCATCACGGGACATGGCGACATCCCGTCATCGGTGCGAGCCATCAAACATGGCGCCGTCGATTTCCTGACCAAGCCGTTCAGCGATACGGCGCTGCTCCTGGCCATCCGCTCCGCAATTGCGCAGGATCGGGAAACAAGGGCGAAGCGCGCCGAGCTCACGCTGCTGAAGCAACGCTATCACGAGCTCTCTCCGCGCGAGCGCGACGTGCTTCCGCTGGTCGTGAGCGGGCTCCTCAACAAGCAAGCTGCGGCCGAGCTCGGCATCAGCGAAGTCACCCTTCAAATTCACAGAAGAAACGTGATGCAGAAAATGGCGGCGTCATCGCTCGCCGACCTGGTGCGAATTGCGGAGCGGTTGGAAATCCCAATCCAGCATTCGCGCCGGATGGGAGGAATCTAGGTGTGACCCAGCATAAATATGTCGTTGCCGTCGTCGATGACGATCCGAGGTTGCTCGAATCGCTTGAAGAGTTGCTCGAGTCTGCGAGTTATGCGGTTCGTAGCTTCTCGTCCGCGGCAGCGCTTATCCGGGCGGGCCTTGCCGGACTGGATCTTCTCATCACCGATGTCGGCATGCCGGGGTTGGACGGCTTCGCGCTGCGCGATCTCGTCAACAGGGAACGTCCGGAGCTGCCGGTCTTTCTCATCACCGGGCGCCATGAGATTGCCGAGCAGATCAGGGCGCGAGCCGTGGAGAGCTTCTTCTGCAAGCCGTTCGATGGCCAAGCCTTGCTCGCGGCGATCGCAAGGGCATTAACTCAACAGGGACGTGGAAGGTGAACATGATCATTGACCGCTCACTCTCGCGCAATTCGGTGCTCTCCTCCAGGCGAGGTAGAGCCGAAAATCAGCAGCCTCTCGTCGTCATCGTCGATGACGACGCCTCGGTCCGGGACGCACTGTCCGAACTGATGGAGTCAGCCGGCTTCGCGGCGGTTTCCTTCTCCTCGACACAGGCACTGCTCGAGACCAGCATGCTCGACCAGCCGGGATGTCTCATCCTCGACGTGCGTATGCCCGGCTTCAGCGGGCTCGACCTCCAGCGTCATCTGACGATGAACGGAAATCCCAAGCCGATCATCTTCCTCACCGCGCATGGCGACATCCCCATGACCGTCCAGGCCATGAAAGCAGGCGCGGTGGATTTCCTGACGAAGCCAGTTCGCGACCAGACGCTTCTGGACGCCGTCAATGCGGCAATCGGGCTGGATGCCGCGCGAAGAATGGAAGCCGCGAAGATCAAAGGCTGTATCGAGCGCTTGCGAACTCTCACGCCGCGGGAGCGTGAAGTGATGTCCGAGGTCGCACGAGGGCGCCTCAACAAGCAGATCGCCTTCGACCTCGGCATCAGCGAGGTCACGGTCAAGCTGCACCGGGGCAATTTGATGCGGAAGATGGAAGTTGCCTCACTCGGCGAACTGATCAGGGCGTGGGAGGCTCTACCGGTCGCCATGCGTATGGCGGACGCCGCCTAGAGCAAATCCGGCTTAGATGGAATCGTTTGATGCCATCTAAGCCGGTGAATTTGCTCGTCATTTTTTGAGCGGAGCAAGTCCGCAAAAGACGGACTTGCTCTAGTGGAATGAATTTGACATGCGGGACCCGCTCGATGTCGGCCTCGAGATCAGGTCAGCGTGAGGCCGCCATCGACAGCCAGATTGACGCCGGTGATGAATTCTCCATCGGCGGAGCAGAGAAAGAGAGCCGCCTGCGCGAGTTCGTCCGCCGTGCCCATCCGGCCGAACGGGATCACCCGCGCGGCCTGCTCTTCGACCTGCGCCTGCGCTTCCGGAGCAACGCCGAGCTTTCCAATGATCGGCGTCGCGGTCGGACCGGGGCTGAGCACGTTCACGCGGATGCGCCTGTCCTTAAGTTCCAGCGCCCAGTTGCGCGCGAATGCTTCGATCGCCGCCTTGCTGCCAGCGTAGACCGCGTGACCATCCAGCACCTTGCGGCTCGCGATCGAGCTCGTCAGCAGGATCGCGCCGCCATCGCGCAAGAGCGGAGCGATCTTCTGCACGCCGAAGAACGCGCCGCGCGCATTGGTGAGGAACTGGGTGTCGTAGTCGGCGGCCGTCACCTCGTCGCTCGGCTGGATGCGGATACTGCCCGCATTGGCCACATAGATGTCGGCCTGGTTGAAGCGCTCGGAGACCAGCGCGGCGACACGGTCATGCGTGGCGAGGTCGGCAACATCACCGGCGAGGCCGGCCGCCTGAGGCCCGAGGGCGGCGACGGCTTCGGTTACGGCGTCCTCTCGACGACCGACGATCAGGACTTTCGCACCTGCGGCTATGAACAGGCGCGCTGTCGCGAAGCCGATCCCGCTGTTGCCGCCGGTGATCACCGCGACCTTGTTCGACAATTTTCCCATGTGAATCTCCATTGATGATCCACAATTGGGCCGCGCCTGATCGAAATCAAAATATTCCGAAGTCGATATGAGCTATACATTTGAATAGAATGAATTGTCTTCGAGCGTATTGATCGTCGCTCCAGGACGATGAAAAATCAATACGCCTCGAAGATCTGACGGCCATAGCGATATCGTCGCAGATTCGAGGTCGAAATATCGGGGTTTAAGCGGAAGCGCACGCCCCGAGCATTTCGATCCGCAACCAGTATCTGCGCCTGGAGGCGCCAATGCCTAACAAAGCACTATTCAGTTCCACCGACTTCAGTCGGCGGGACCTCCTTTGCGGCGGCGCCGGCATGGCGGCGATTGGCACGCTTTCGCTCCAGTCCTCCGCGCAGCCCGCCACCGTTTCCCCTCGCAATACCAAAAGGAGCCGACGCATGAATTATGTCACGACGCGGGATGGCGTTGAGATTTTCTACAAGGATTGGGGCCCGAAATCGGCCCAGCCGCTGGTGTTTCACCATGGCTGGCCGCTCAGCTCGGACGACTGGGACGCCCAGATGCTGTTCTTTCTGGCGCAGGGCTTCCGGGTCGTCGCTCACGACCGGCGTGGGCATGGCCGTTCGAGCCAGGTCAGCGAAGGGCATGACATGGACCATTACGCGGCCGACACCGCGGCGGTCGTCGAACATCTCGACCTGCGCAACGCCGTGCATATCGGACACTCCACCGGAGGCGGCGAGGCGACGCGCTATGTCGCGCGCCATGGCAGGAGCCGTACTGCGAAGCTCGTTCTCATCAGCGCAGTCCCGCCGATCATGGTCAAGACCGAGCGGAACCCCGGCGGCCTGCCGATCGAAGTCTTCGATGGTCTTCGGAAGAGTCTCGCTGCCAATCGCAGCAAGTTCTACACCGATCTCGCCGCGGGGCCGTTCTATGGGTTCAATCGCGCCGGGGTCGAGCCGGATGCCAGCATCGTCCAGAACTGGTGGCGCCAGAGCATGATGGGAGCCGCCAACGCTCACTACGAAGGCATCAAGGCTTTCTCCGAGACCGATTTCACCGGGGATCTCAAGGCCATCGAGGCTCCGGCCCTCGTCATGCATGGCGATGACGATCAGATCGTCCCGATCGGCGACAGCGCTCCGCTCTCGGCCAAGCTCCTGAAAAGGGCGACCCTGACGATCTACAACAAGTTCCCGCACGGCATGGCGACCACCCATGCGGATACGATCAACAGGGACATCCTCGCCTTCGTCCGAGGGTGACGCTCGCGGATGAGGCGGCGAATGAGGCCGCCTCGTCACCTTTGCAGTCCACCAATCAGCTTGGGCGGCTCAGACGCCGGTTGGTCAGTCGTCGCATAGGGAAGCGCCGGCCTTCGACCCGACCATTCGCGGACAACGCCTGGAAACTGTCACTTGAGGCCCTTGAAAGACATGTCAGAGATAGAAAAAGGCCGTCAAATTCTGGCGGGCGTTTCCGTGCCGGACACCGAACTTGTGGCCAGCGCTCTCGCTTATGCCCGCCGGGCCTGCGAGCCCTACCTGTACAACCACGTTGTCCGTTCCTGGCTTTTCGCGGCGCGGCTGGGGCAGCTTCGGACTATTCATCACGACGAGGAAGTCGTCGCGGTGGGAACGCTCCTGCACGATGTCACGCTGAATGAGCGCTTCAACGGGCCGCGCCGGTTCGAAGTCGAAGGCGCCGATCTCGCGCGGGGCTTCGCCCGTCAGAGTGGTCTCGACGAGCGTCGCGCCCAGTTGATCTGGGACAGCGTCGCGCTCAACTCGACGCCGTCGATCGGCCTCTACAAGGAAGCTGAGGTTGCGCTCTGCACGACGGGTATCTGCCTCGATGTCGTCGGGCTGCAATACGACGCGCTCCCGCCGGACGAGGTCCAGCAGATCCTCCTGGCCTATCCGCGGCTTGGAATGAAGCGGCTGATGACGCAGTGCTTCTGCCACATCGCCAGAACCCGCCCTGAAACCAGCTACGACAATTTCGTGCGTGATTTCGGCGAGCGGCTCGTCGCGGGCTACCGCGCGCCTTCATCGGTCGATTTTGTCGAGCGTGCGCCGTTCGACGAGTGACATGCATCCGGACAGGGCGCGAGGATATCAAGGAGATGGCGGATGAAGATCGTTGTGGTAGGCGGGACCGGCATGATCGGGTCCAAGCTCGTCGATGCGCTGGCCGGCCGTAGTCTCGAGATCGAAATTGCCTCGCCATCGCGCGGCGTCGATACGGTCACCGGCGAAGGACTGGCCGAGGCGCTGTCCAGCGCGCAGGTCGTCGTGGACGTTTCCAACTCTTCAACCTTCGATCAGGACGTCGCGCTCGCTTTCTTCGAGGCCTCCGGAAGGAACCTGCTCGCTGCCGAGGAGGCCGCCGGCGTCCAGCATCATGTCGTCCTCTCTGCCGTCGGGACCGATCGGCTACCCGATAGCGGGTATTTCCGAGCCAAGATGATGCAGGAGACGATCGTGAGACGCGCAAACCTGCCCTACACGATCGTGAGGTCGACGCCCTTCTTTGAATACATCAACGGAATCGTCGGGGCGGCGGCGCAAGGGGATGCGATTCGCATTTCGCCGGCCCTCATCCAGCCCATCGCAGGTGACGATGTCGCGCTGGCGCTGCGAGATGTCGTTCTCGGGCGCGCGCAGAACTGCGCGCTGGAGATCGTGGGGCCGGATCGCTTCCGTCTCGACGACCTCGCCCGGCAGATACTGGCCGCGAACGAGGACCCGCGCCAAATCATTACCGATAGCCAGGCGCTCTATTTCGGCGCGGTGCTACGCGAGGACACCCTCATTCCAGGTGACCATCCAAGGCTCGCGCCGACGCGCTTCGAGGACTGGCTTCGGCTTTACGTGGCCCAGTCGCTGGCCCCAGCCAATTGAGGCCGCGCACAGCCCCCACCTCGGCCGGTCCGAGCGACAAGAAGCCGAAGATCACGCCATATTTTCTCCCGCTCCGAAGAGAATCGCACATAGCGGGATAGAATTTATCTATAACGTACATTTGAAGATACTGAATTAAATATTTTCTTTTCTGAAAGAAAAATATACTTTTTATCGAATCGATACATTCATAAAATACGATATTAATTTTAGCCCTGATCTGCACGACGCGCCTTTGGTAGGTGATATGTGCCTATGATAGCCGCTTCGCTGTCTCTCCCAAGATCCCGGCCTGAGCGGGCGCCGCTGTGTTGAGAGCGGGCCATCAGGCGACCTGTGGGGCTGCTTTCCGGATCGGCAGGCACTGACCGGATGCGCATCGCGAACAATCGAAAATTCCTATTGGCCGCTTTCGGATTTCCGATGTACGCGCCCGGCCGAAGCTCCGATACGGATGTCGTGGGTGGCCCGGCGATCAGCCTGATCGAACATGTCACGGCGAATGCGTCGGCCTTGGCCCGGATATCGCATAACCTGGAAATCGCTTGGCGGCGGAGAAGAGTGGCAAGGATCGGTCCATTGAGCACTATCATTCTAGACGGTAACAGCCTGACAATCGAAGATGTCGTCCGTATCGCCCGCCAAGGGGTCAAAGTTGCTATCGCGGACGCTGCGCGCGACGAGATCATACGCGTGCGTGCCTATATCGAAGAAAACTGGCTAACCGAGAATGCGCCGCCAACCTATGGTTTCAATACGGGCGTCGGCAAGCTCAAGGACTATGCCATCAGCCAGACTGACAACGACAAGTTCCAGCGCAATATCGTCCTCTCCCACTGCTCCGGCATCGGCGAGCCGGCCTCCGAGGAGATCGTTCGCGCCATGATGGCGGTGCGCATCAATGCGTTCTGCCTCGGTGCCTCGGGCCTCAGGATCGAGGTTGTCGACCGGCTGGTCGAGATGCTCAACCGCGGTGTGCATCCTGTCGTGCCGATCCAGGGCTCGGTCGGCGCGTCCGGCGACCTCGCGCCGTTGGCGCATATGGTGTCCGTGCTCATCGGCTACGAAGAGGCCGAGGCGATCTTCGAGGGCGAACGCATGACAGCCCCTAAGGCGCTGGAGAAGGCCGGCATCACGCCCGTGACCTTCGACCTGCGCGCCAAGGATTGCCTCGCGCTCATCAATGGCAACAGCCTGTGCGCGGGCATGGCCTCGCTCAACCTGTATGATGCCGAGCGCCTCATGAAGCTCGCCGACGCCACCGGCGCCCTGAGCCTGGAGGCCATCCGCGGCGAGCAGGCGGCCTTCGATCCGCGCATCCATGCGGTGCGCAAGCAGCCGGGCCAGATCGCCACGGCCGAGAACATTCGCCGCATCATCGCGGATAGCCGACGCACCACCGAAGCCTGCCGCGCGGTGCATCTCGAAGACGATATCCTTCACCCGAAGCACTCCGCCCGCGTGCAGGACCAGTATTCCTTCCGTTGTCTGCCGCAGGTGCACGGCAGCTGCCGTGACCAGCTCGAACACTGCAAGACCATTGTGACACGCGAGCTGAACGCCGCCACCGACAATCCGCTGGTTTTCTGGAATGACCGCGGCGCGCTCGAGTTCCTCTCGGGCGGCAATTTCCATTGTGAGCCACTCGGCTTCGCCATGGACATCCTGGCGATCGCCTTGATCGAGATCGGCAATATCTCGGAGCGCCGGCTGTTCGCCCTATGCGACACCACCCTGAACTATGGATTGCCGCCAAACTTGGCCGGTAAACCGATCGGCCTCAACTACGGCTACGGCATCATCTCCACGGCGGCGGCGGCTGTTGCTTCGGAGAACAAGACGCTCGCCTTCCCGTCGACGGCCGATACCATTCCCACCAAGAGCAGCCAGGAGGATCACGTCTCCATGGCCACGTGGGCCTGCCGCAAGACGCGTCAGGTGCTGGACAATGTGCCGAAGATCCTCGGCATCGAGGCCATGCTCGCCGCCAAGGCCATCTTCCTCACCCAGGAGGCGCTGGGCGGCTTCCAGCTCGGCGCGGGCAGCCAGGCACTCTATGATCTCATCAAAAGCCGCCTGCCATTCCAGCAGGAGGACGCCTATATGCAGCGCCAATCCGTGCCGGCGATCCAGATGGCCCGCTCGGGCGAGTTGCTCGACGTTGTCGAGGCCAAGATCGGAGCGCTGAACTAAGCGCTTGCCGGATCGTCGGGCGCGCTTGCGCAGCGCCCGCCCACCGACAACGCTCTTCGGGGAAATCACGATGTCCGATTTCGATCTCGTGTTGGCTGGAACGCTTGTCCTGCCCGATCGTCTGGTTCCCGGTGGCTTCGTCGCCGTGCGTGACGGCCGCATCGCCATGGTAGGCCAGGGCGTGCCACCGGCAGCGCGCGAGCGGCATGATCTCGGACAGGCGCTGATACTACCCGGCGCGATCGACGCACAGGTGCATTCGCTTTCGCAGAAGGGCGCGGAGGATTTCATCTGGTCGACGCGCTCGGCGGCGGCCGGTGGTGTGACCACGATCGTCGACATGCCCTATGACGACGGCAATCTCATCTGCTCCGCCGAGGCTTTGCAGAGCAAGGTCGCACACGCCGGCACCCAGGCGCGGGTGGACTTCGCGCTGCATGGCACGGTCAATCCCGAGGAAGGCGCAGCGCGCATACCCGAGATGGTCGCGGCGGGGGCCTGCGCCTTCAAGTTCTCCACCTTCGGCACTCATCCCGTGCGTTTCCCGCGCATCCCGCCCCAACTCCTCCTTGAATGTTTCACGGCAATAGCCCGCGAGGGACTGGCGGCCGGTGTCCACAATGAGAACCATGAGGCCGTCGAGACCTACATGGCGAAGGTCAAGGCCGCCGGCATCACCGATTGGCGCGCCCATGGCCTTTCCCGACCGCCGATCACCGAGCTGCTTGCCATGCACGAGATCTATGAGATCGGGGCGATGGCCGGCTGCGACGCCCATGTCGTCCACTGCTCGCTGTCGCGCGGCTATGACATCGCCGCCGCGTACCGCGCGCAGGGTTTCACCGCCACAGTGGAATGCTGCATCCACTACCTCGTGCTCGACGAGGAGCACGACGTGCGCCGCCTCGGCGGCAAAGCCAAGATCAATCCGCCGGTACGTCCGCGCGCCGAGGTCGAAGGGCTGTGGCGGCAGGTGGCGGCCGGCAATGTGTGGCTCGTCTCGACGGATCACGTGTCATGGACCGCGGATCGCAAGACCGACCCGGACATGCTGGCCAACGCATCCGGCGTGCCTGGGCTTGAGGCCATGGTGCCGCTGTTCGTCAAGGGCGCGCTGGAGCGCGGTGTGCCGCTGACCTCGGCGGCGCGGCTCATGAGCGCCAATCCGGCGCGGCATTTCCGCATCGATGACCGCAAGGGCAATCTTGCCGCAGGGCTGGACGCCGACATCATCGTCATGACGCCTGAGCCTTATGTCTATGAGGCGGCTGCCAGTGGCCACAATGTGGTGGATTGGAGCCCCTATGACGGGATGACGATGCCTTGGCGCGTTGCCGCCACCTATCTGCGTGGCAAGCAGGTTTATGACGGCCGCGCTGTGCTCGCCGAGCCTGGCAACGGCCGGTTCATTCGCCCGCCCCTCACGCGTGCGATCGCGAGCACGGCATGAGCGGACAGAACTGGCCGGTCAAGGCGGACCGGATCGCCGAGGATGTCGAGGCGCTGGCGCGGATCACCGATCCCGACCGGCCCTGGACCCGGCGCGCCTTCACGCCGCGTTTCCTGGAGGGGCGGGCCTATATCGAAGCGCGGATGCGCGCTGCGGGCCTCGAAACGCGGATCGATGCCGCCGGCAACCTCATCGGCCGCCGCGCCGGCAGCAGGCCCGGCACTGGCACTCTCCTGATTGGCTCGCATTCCGACACCGTGCCCGATGGGGGCCGTTTCGACGGGGTGGCGGGTGTGGTCTCGGCCCTCGAAGTCGCTCGTTCCCTGGCGGATGCGGGCATTGTGCTTGAACATGACCTCGAGGTGATCGATTTCCTCGCCGAGGAAGTCAGCATATTCGGCGTGTCCTGCGTCGGCAGCCGGGCCATGGCTGGCCGCCTTGATCCAGCATGGCTGGGGCGTGTCGGCGGCGATCTCACGTTGGCGGAGGGCATCCGGCAGGTGGGTGGGGATCCGGACCGTCTGGCGGACGCGGCTCGCAGCGACATCAAGGCCTTTATCGAACTGCACATCGAACAGGGGCCGGTCCTTGAAGACAGCGGCGATGATATCGGCGTCGTCTCGGCCATCGTCGGAATCACACGGATCGAGTTCATCATCGAAGGGCGGCCTGATCACGCCGGCACTACACCCATGGCGGCCCGCCGCGACGCATTGGTCGCGGCGGCGGATCTCGTGCGCGCCGTCAGAGCACTCGCCATGGCGCACCCTGAAGGCGAGGGACATTTCACGGCGACCGTGGGCGAGTTCCGCGTCCTCCCGAACGCCGCCAATGTCGTTCCCTCCAAGGTGGAGCTGCTGATTGACGCACGCGCCGAATGTCGCCCGGCGATGGAGGCCTTCATCGCGGCGCTGACGGCGGAGGCAGCGACCCTGAAGCAGCAGCACGGTGTCGTCGTGACCGGCCCCCGCGTCATCTCGGATAACGACGCGGTGACCTGTGACATTGCGCTCCAGCAGACATTGGCAAAGGCTGCCGACGCGCTTGGCCTGCCGCGCCGGGAGCTCGCATCCGGCGCCGGGCATGACGCGGCCTGGATCGCGCGCGTCGCGCCGGCAGCGATGGTGTTCATACCGTGCCGGGAGGGCCGCAGCCACACGCCCGAGGAATGGACAGAGAATGACGCAATCGCCAAGGGCGCGGCCGTGATCCATGAGGCTATCCGACGTCTCGATAAGGTCGGGGCCGACACGGCGTCGTGACCCACGACGGCACGGTTCGGCCGCACTTATCGGCAGTTTCGACATCACTATCATTGGCAAGCGCGATCCGGGCCGGTTTCCTTCAGGAAGCACAATTGCTGTTTCGGCGACTCACCCGTCGGGGCGGCCAAATGCAAAATTTCTAAAAATGAGGGGTACATCAATATGTTGGATCGTCGGAGCCTCTTGAAGCTGACTGCCGCAGGCGCAATCGCGGCTGCAGCGCTCGTGCCCGCGACGGCCGGCGCGGCTGAGCCGCCGAAGCCCGCCAAATTGACGATGAATGTCTACGCTGGTCCTTTCGAAGCCAATATGCGCAAGGCGGTCATCGCGCCATTCGAAGCCGATACGGGCATCAAGGTGGAACTCGTCCCGAGCGCTCCGCCGCTCGCGAAGCTGCAGGCGCAGGGCGCCTCGCCGGAACTCGATATCCTCATCGCCGGCATCGTTGAGAATTTGATCGCCGGCCAGCAGGGGCTGATCGTCAAGCTCGATCCGGACAACATCCCGGAGCTCAAGGACATCTACGACATCGCCAAGACCCCGGACGGTGTCGCGGTCAACTTCTCCGCTCTGGGCCTTGCCTATGACAAGAGGCAGTGGCCGACCCCGCCGACCTCCTGGTTCGATCTCGCCTCGGACAAGACGCCGGGCAAGATCGTGGTGCGCCAGCCGGACGCCCAGAACACCGTCGCCTGGATGGCTATCATGGCCAAGGAGATGAATGGCACCTGGCCGGAGAAGCCGGAAGACTACAAGAAGGTTGGCGAACTTCTGACGAAGAATCTCAAGCCGCGTCTCGCTGCCATCACGACCAACACCGCCACCACCCGCGCTGGCTTCACCAATGCCGGCGCCGGGCTTGCAGTTTGGACAGACAGCCAGGTTGCGGCCTTCGCTAACGAGAGCAAACTGCCACTTGAGTTCGTCATCCCGAAGGAAGGCGGCGTCATGATTGCCACCACTGCGATGGTGACCCGCACGCCGAACAAATACTGG
Organism: Chelatococcus asaccharovorans; assembly: GCF_003201475.1. Classification (GTDB taxonomy): domain Bacteria; phylum Pseudomonadota; class Alphaproteobacteria; order Rhizobiales; family Beijerinckiaceae; genus Chelatococcus; species Chelatococcus asaccharovorans. The sequence continues at coordinate 80,209 of NZ_QJJK01000018.1, forward strand.
GCGGAAAAGCTGATCGGCTACATGCTCCGGCCGGAAGCGCAGAAGATCTTCGCCCTTAACGGCTATTACGCGCCGTCGAACAAGACCGTCGTCGTTCCCGATGACGTCGCGGCCAAGATGGTCTATGGCCAAGCCAAGATCGATACGCTGCTGCGGATGCCGTGGGACAAAATCACCCCCATCAACCAGCAGATCTCGGAAACCTTTTACGAAGCCGTCAACTGAGCGGCAAAGCCTCTCTCGAGGCCTCCCGGCCGGGCCCCTCAAAGCCGGGAGGCGCAACCCGTCTTGCAGCCCAAGCCGTGTATTCGCCATTTGGGTATGATGCGGCCATCCCCATGCCAGGAGTTTGGAACAAACGATGACCGCCGCGAGCCTGACTGCGGAGTCGCTAGCCCATGCCTATGGGGCGGCGCCTCCCACGCTGAAGGGCATCTCCTTCACCATCGAGCCGGGCGAGTTCTTCACGCTGCTTGGACCCTCCGGTTGCGGCAAGACCACGACCCTCAGGCTTGTTGCCGGATTGCTGTCGCCGACTGCCGGGCGGATCCTGATCGGCACGCGCGATATCACGGCCGTTCCGACCCACGAGCGCGATATCAGCGTGGTTTTCCAGAACTACGCGCTATTCCCTCATATGACGGTTGCCGACAATGTGGGCTATGGCCTGAAGATCCGTGGCAGGCCGCGGCGCGAGATCGCCGCTGCCGTCGAGGAAGCGCTCGCCACCGTAGGCTTGCCGGGCATGGACAAGCGTTATCCGACCGAACTCTCCGGCGGCCAGCAGCAGCGCGTGGGGCTCGCACGCGCCATCGCCGTCAAGCCGCGCGTGATGTTGCTCGACGAGCCCCTGTCGAACCTCGACGCGAAGCTGCGCGAGCAGATGTGCCTGGAGATTGCGGCCTTGCAACGCCGGATGGCCATGACGGTGCTCTACGTGACCCACGACCAGGCCGAGGCGCTCGCCATCTCGGACCGTATCGCCGTCATGAGCGATGGCGAGATCCGCGAGATCGGCACACCGACCGAGATCTATCGTCGGCCACGCTCGCTGACGGCCGCCACATTTCTCGGCGATACCAATCTGGTTCGCCTGCGGGCCGGCCGAGACGGCGTGACCCTGCCTTCGGGCAAGGCGTTGGCGATGGCGGCGAACCCGGTCGCGGCCAGCGGCGAGATCATCGTGGCCATCCGCCCCGAGGCCATTGATTTCGTGGGACTTGACCCAGCTGGGGCGCTGCCCTCCAACCATTTTCGTGCGCTGGTCGAGAGCCGCGTCTATCGCGGCGCGACCAGCCAGATCGTGCTCAAAGCCGAGGATTTCCCTCAGCCGGTGCAGGCGCTGGTCCTGGGCGAAGCCGGCGGCCGGCCGGGCGAGACGGTGGCCTTTCGCATCGATCCCAACGAGGTCCATCAGGTCGCGGGAGCGGCCGCATGAGCGCCGTCCCCGCCCGTGGGAGCCGCCGGCCTGATCTGCCCTTCGCAGCCTCGCCGGCCTTTGCGCTCGCAAGCCTCCCGGTGCTGGCTTTCTTCGCGGTTTTCATCGGCTGGCTCGCGGTCATCAGCCTGTTCAAGCCGTCGGTGTTCGCCGTCTACACGGCTGACTTCACGCTGGAAAACTACATCAAGGTTTTCACCTCGCGGATTTATTACACGGCGTTGCTGCGCTCCATCTGGCTGTCCGCGCTCTCCACCGTCTTCACCGTGCTGATCGCCTATCCCATCGCCTACCATATCTGCCGGTGGGCCGGCCGCCTGAAAGGCGCCTATATCGCGATCGTGGCATCGGTGTTCCTGGTGACCTTCGTCATCAAGATCTACGCCTGGCAGATCCTGCTCGAACGCGCAGGCCTCGTCGACCGGCTGCTGCAGCTTCTTGGTCTCACCCAGGGCCCGACGCGTCTCATCGGTACCGAGACGGGCATTCTCATCGGGCTGGTCTATGCCAGCCTGCCCTATATGATTCTCTCGCTCATCACGGCCGTCGAGAAGGTACCACGGGATGTGGAACATGCGGCCGCCGTGTCCGGCGCGCCGCCGCTGACGGTCTTCCGCACCGTGACGCTGCCGCTGACCATGCCGGGTATCGTCACCGGCGCGCTTTTCACCTTCGCACTCAATGTGGCCGCCTTCATCGTGCCGGCATTGCTCGGCGGTGGCACGATCACCATGGCTGGCCTGCTCATCCAGCGGGTGTCGGTGGGCGTGGGCACGGCCGGCGGCAACTGGCCGCTGGCGGCTGCGCTGTCCGTGGTGCTGCTTGTCATCAGCGCCCTGTTCAGCCTGGGGCTGGTGCGCGTGTTCTCGTCGCGGCGATGGAGACTGGCGGCATGATGGTTCTCAGTCGCTCTCCCGCGGCCCGCGCGGCGCGCATCCTGGCCCGCTGTGCGTTCTATGTCGGCATGATCTTCCTCATTCTGCCGATCGTTGTCGTGGTCATATCGTCGTTCACCGCCGGCGACGTCGTGAGCTTCCCGCCCCAGGGCTGGAGCACGCGCTGGTACGGCATTGCCGCCGGCCGCCAGGACTTCCTGTCGTCGTTGTGGCTGACGCTGGTCCTCGCTGTCGTCGTCACATTCATCAGCCTCGTCCTCGGGCTCATCACCGCGCTGACGATCGTGCGCGGCCGCTATCGCGGGCGCGGCGCCCTCAGCGTCGCGGCGCTGGCACCGCTGTTTGTGCCGAATGTGGTGATCGGCTTCGCGGCGTTGCCGGTGATGGCGGCGATCGGGCTGCTCGGCAGTATCTGGGCAGTGCTGATCGCCTATGTGATCATCGTTTTTCCCATGATCGTGCGCGCGCTGATCGGCACGATCGAAAGCCTCAACAGTTCGACGGAGGAAGCTGCCCGGGTCTTCGGCGCGACCCCGCTGCGGGCATTCCTCACCGTCACTCTGCCGCTTGCGGCACGTGGCATCTTCGCGGGCGCCATCTTCTCCTTTGTCGCCGTGCTCGACGAGGCGGTGATCATCGCCTTCATCGGCGGCACCAATACGGTGACCTTCCCGATGCGGCTCTTTTCCTACATCGCCGAGACCTACGATCCGGTCGCCTCGGTCTTCGCCACGCTCATGATCGTCGCCACGACGGCCCTGATGCTGGTGCTCGACAGGTTGATCGGGTTTGAACGTCTCGGCAGCAACCGCTGATCCCCCCAACAGAAGGACGTTGCCTGCATGGCCGTATCAGCCAGTCCCACTCCGCAGCCGCGGCTCGAACTCAACGTGCCCGATCTTGATCTGACGATCGGGATGAAGCTCGATGTCGAAGGCAATCCCGAACTCTGCGCAGCCATCCGCGCGATGCTGCCCCTGAAGAGCCTGTTCGGCCATGTCGTCATCTCCGGCGACGGCATCTGGCTGCCGAGCCGGCTCGTCTACTTCGGCAAGCCCGTGATGGTGACCCGCACGATCGGTTCGGTCTATCTGAACGCCCCCGGCCAATCGATCTGCATGACCTACGGCGCCATCACCGAGACGGCGGTGGTCAACGAATTCGCCCATGTGGAAGACGACAGTCTCGCCGCGCTCAAAAGCGTCGGCGATGCCGTTTGGCGCCGCACGGTCACCGATCCTGTCCGCCGTAGCGTGCTCGGCATCCTGCGTGAAGCGAAGGACTGAAACAAATGAGCAACGCGCTCCCCGCGACCAAAACCTGGCAGGCCGTGCAGGCCGAACTCGAGGCAGAGATCGACCGCATCTGGCTCGATGAGCCCCTTGAGATCCAGAAGATCCGCCTTGGTGTCATCGACACCGGCGCCGGCTCAGGCGGACAGTCTTTCTCGATCATGGTTCATCTGGAAGCATTCCTGATGATCTTCGGCGCCAATGTGTTTTATCGCTTCGTGCGCTTGGCCAAGGATCAGGATGACCTGACGCTTGATCAGCTCCGGGTCATGACACGCGCGTTTCTGCACAAGCCCTTCAATGTCTTCGAGTTCATGGGCGACATGGCGCTGCATGATCTGCACCGGCTCGGCAATGATTATCTCGCCGCGCTCGAAGATTTGAAAACAAAGGATGATTATGTGGCGTTGACAGGCTCCATGATGACTTACGTCATCCGCCTGCATCGCTGGATCCACTTCCACTTTCCTTGGAATCTCGGCGTCGCGTTCCCGCATCGCACAGTCGAGGATCTGAGTGCATTCGCAGCCGCGGCCAAGACGAGCGCCTGATAGCGCCTCCCCCCGCTTCAGTGCTCGTCCCAAGCGGCGAAGCCCGCGTGAGGTCACTCACGCGGGCTTTGTTTTAGAGCATGCTGTATTTGGATGGAATCCCACGGTCATCCCGGGGCGTTGCGCAGCAACGAGCCCGGGATCCATGAACACGCGGCCCGAGAAAAGACGCATCGGACTGTGCCTCTCTGGTAGAACGTGGTGTTCATGGGGTCCGGGCTCGGGCCTTTCGGCCCGCCCCGGAATGACACCACGGTTCCGTATAAAGTCAGCATGCTCTAGGATTTTTGCGGGTCTGGATGCCCGAGTTGCGTGGACAGCTTCCCCACCCCCTTCCCCTCTTCCCGCGGGGCCAGGGGTAACGGGCGGGGGCATATCTCATCGGGTTGCCGCCTCAGAGAATGCCGAGGGCCCTGAGCTTCATGCGCGCCGCGTCCAGAAACTCGGCCGGAGGCAGGGCTTGCGTGATCCCTTCCGGCCGATCACCGTCCTTGGCGGTGGCGTCATAGCCGATCTTGGTGATCAACCCACCGCGTTCCAGTGGCTCGGATCGATCCGCGGAAACGGCCGGCACGATGACGATATCGCGGTCGCCCTTCATCCGCGCGCAGCGCGCGCGGTCGACGGCGGCGAGGTCCCACGGGTCGACATCCTCGTCGACCACGGTCACCGTCTTGACGATATTGACAGCGCCCCAGCACGCGAAAATGGCCCGTTTACCCTGGCCGGGTTTCGGCTTGATCAGCTGCACCACCGCGTCGTTGCGCCCGGCGCCCGAAGCCGTGACGGCGACCTCGCCGACATTCGGAAAGACGCGCGTCAGAGCAATGCGCAAGGATGCAGCGATCGGCAGCGCCCCCAGATAGATGTGCTCGCCGTGGTAGCCGGGCTCGATGACCTGGAACAGGGCGTCGCGGCGATGCGTACGGCAGCGGAACTCCGTCAAGAAGCCGGGTCCGTAGTCTTCGTACATGCCATGGTATTCGGAAATCAGTCCTTCCTCGATGGGGGTGCCGACGTCGATGGTCCCCTCCAGCACCATCTCCGCATGCGCCGGCACCATCAGGTCCACAGTCCGGCAGCGCACGACCTCCACCGCTTCGCCGAGGAGCTTGCCGGCGCAATGCATCTCGTCCTCGCCCAGCCCGAGATAGAGACACCCTGCGAGCTGGATCGCGGGATGCGCGCCGAGCACGACCGCAATCTCCAGCTTCTGGCCAAGGCCGGCGGCCTTCCGGGCGAGGTGCGCGAGATGATGATTGGGCGCGATCCCGATCATGCCGGTCGAAGGCCCCGTCACCAGAATGCGGGCAAAGGAGGCATTGCCGCGGCCGGTTAGCGGGTCCTTTGCGACGATCAATCCCGCCGTGATATAGGGGCCGGCCTCGGCGGCGAAGAAGGTGGGCACCGGCAGGCCGGCCAGGGGATCGGCGGTGGTGATGACCTCCTGAACCGGCGCCTCGGTGATCTCGACAGGCGGGACCGCGCCATCGATCGCCTCGATAAGCCGGCGTTGGATCTGACCCCTGTCGATCTTCAGCGCACGGGCGATCCGGTCGCGGTTCGACAACAGATTACCGACGGCCCGAAAGCTGCTGCCCGCGACCTTGTCGAAAATCAACGCCTTGCCGCCGTCGGCGACGGACAGGCAGGCGGACACTTCGAAATGGGGCGAAACCTCATGGGGAACATGGGCGAGTTCACCGCTCGCATCGAGTTCGGCCAGATAGGCGCGCAGCGATTGGAGTGACGACATAAACGCTTCCTGTGCCGGGCCACGCGTGGCCAGCCCATAACTGATGGGGTGGTCTGGCCCCTGTTCGACGAAGCGGCTGCCATGGCGCCGCCTCGGTGAGGTGAAAGGCGGATGATACCGCCCGGAGGAGAGGCGACCGCATCGGGCCGCCCGCAAAGTATTCACAGCCGTTCGACGGTCAGCCAAATGACGTCTTTGCTGGTGTAGTTGCTCTCCCAGACGGCAGCGCCGAGGCGCTCGATCTGGCCGAGATCTTCCACGGCGATCTGGCCGAGGACAGGAGCAAGAAGATCCTCGGTGGTCGGGCCGTACTGGACGATGATCTTCTGACCGGTGTTCTGTGAGAAACGCACGCGCCCGAAAGGCGCCTCGCGGATCACCTCGCGCCAGGCGACCGGCGCCGTCGAGAGGATCGGCGTCCAGGCATAGATCGACTTGCCGGTGACCATGGCATGCGACTGCGGAACGCGGAATGGCGCCGCTTCCAGAACATCGCGGCAAAGTTCGGGATTGCGGAAGGTCGCGAGCTGTACCTTCACCGAAATGCCGAGCGGTTCCCAGGACATCCTGATCCAGGCATCGCCGATCGCTTCGGATGGGATGCGTGACAGATCGAAATAGGAGCGATCCTCCGGCGGTACGCTGTCGTAGCGGAACTGCTCGCCGAGGTCCCAGGGAAAGTAATGATGGTTCCAGGCGTTGAGGCGGTTGGCGTAGCGGTTGAGCGCCGCTAGGCCCGTGGCGATGTCCTCGATACTGGCGACGGGAAAGGCCTCGCGCAGGCGCTCCGCGAAGTCGCCGAGCTTCCGGAGGCCGCTGTAGCCGAGATAATGCGAATAGGCCGGGTCGAACTCGGTGAACAGCTGCGCCATCTCGGCCGCCGTATACTTGCCGGACCGCGCCATGCGTACCAGCGGGTACAGCGTATAGCCCGTGTAGTCGCGTAGCATCCCGGCCGCGATGTCGTAGGTCCCGAAATATTGGCCATACGAGCCGGCATTGTCGCCATGGCGGCCGGTTCGCACAAGGCGCCACTCCTCCGGCTCGACACTGGTGATGGCGGCGCTCTCGGCGTCCAGCGCGGCGGCGATTGTCTTGACATCGGTCATCGTCAGCTTCCGGTTTCAGAGGCGAGAGACCCTGCGCGTCGTGGACGGCTGGGCGCGATCAGAGAATTTTCGAGAGAAAGGCTTGCGTTCGCGGGTTCTTCGGCCTGTCGAACACCTCCGCCGGCGGGCCTTGTTCGACGATCCGCCCGGCATCGAGCATGATCACCCTATCGGCGACCTCGCGGACGAAGCCCATCTCGTGGCTGACGATCAGCATCGTCATGCCCTGCGCGGCGAGGTCGCGCATGACGGCGAGGACTTCGCCCACCATCTCAGGGTCGAGGGCGCTGGTCGGTTCATCGAACAGGATCAGCTCGGGATCCATCGCGAGCGCGCGCGCGATGGCCACCCGCTGCTGCTGGCCTCCCGAGAGCTGGCGTGGATAGGCGTCGGCCTTGTCGGCAAGCCCGACACGGGCGAGATGTTTCTCGGCTACGGCGCGCGCGTCGGTTTTCGGCCTGCCGAGCACATGCACCGGCGCCTCCATGACATTCTGGAGGGTGGTGAGGTGCGGAAACAGGTTGAAGCGTTGAAACACGAAGCCGATGGAGCGGCGCTGGGCAGCGACCTTGCGCGCCGGCAGCTTGATCAGCCTGCCGTTCGCGCCTACCCGCACACCGAGCGTCTCGCCGGCGATGCGCACTGTGCCGGCCGAGGGCGCAAGCAGGTGATTGAGGCAGCGGATCAGTGTGGTCTTGCCCGATCCCGAGGGCCCGATGATGGCGACGACCTCGCCCCTGGAAACGGAGAAGGAGACCCCCTGGATGACGGGCAGGGCACCGAAGTGCACTTCCACGCTGTCGCATTCCACAAAGGCCGGTTGACGCGCAGCCGATTTCATCACGCTGCCCTCGTTTTGGCCGTGACGGCGCGGCGCGAACCCGACAGGCTCCGCTCGATCAGCATCTGGACGATCGTCCAGGCACCGGTGAGCGCGAGATAGTAGACGGAGACACCGAGATAGACCTCGAAGGACTTGTAGGTCGCCGATTGCACCTCCTCGGCGACCCGGAAGAGCTCCGGCACCGCGATCACGCTGAGCAGGGAGGTCGTTTTCAGCATCTGGTTGAACTGGTTGCCAAGCGGCGGCACGATGACGCGAGCGGCCTGCGGCAGGATGATCCGGCGCATGGCAAGCGCGGGCGTCATGCCAAGAGCTTGCGCTGCCTCGGATTGGCCTTCATCGATCGACTGGATGCCGGCGCGAATGATCTCGCTCATATAGGCTGCTTCATGCAGCCCGAAGGTGACGATGCCCGCGACCAGCGCGCCCTGCACCCACAGCGGGCCGATGAACACGCGCGGCGGGAACAGGTCGGCGCCACCCAGGAGATAGGGCAAGCCATAGTAAATCAGTACGAGCTGCACAAGCACCGGCGTGCCACGAAAGAAGAAGAGGTAACTTTGATTGCAACCGCGCAGTAACCCGAACCGACTGAGGCCGGCGAGCGCCAAGAGACAACCCAGAATGACGCCGAGCACCTGAGAAATGATCGCGGCCGCGACCGTCAACCCTAACCCTTTCAGCAGCGCAGGGCTTGGCGAGAACACGAAGCGAAGAAAAAAGCTCGTGTCGAAGACAAAGCTCACGTCGCCATCGAAATAGGCCAGAATTGAATTCAACATGGTGCGACGCAGCCTGGCTCAAGGTCTTGGCTATTCCAAATGGTCACCAGCAGCGTCATGGAGAACGTCATGGAGAGCGTCATGGTGAGCGTCACGGGCAAGGCTTGGCACTGGTGCACAGGGTCATGCCGGCAGCAACCCCCCATTTGTCGGCCATGGCCTGCAGCTTTCCACTTGTTTGCATGTCGTCGAGCGCCTTGCGGAATGCGGCGGCGACATCCTCGCGCGGCTTCGTCACGATGATGCCGAGCGTCGACGGCGGCACTGGTGCGCCGCCGATTTCGAACTTGCCGTTCGATCGCGTCTGGAAATAGGACAGCACCATGGTATCGCCGACCATGGCGTCGACGCGACCCAGATCAAGTTCCTGGAACGCGATCGTATTGCCGGGGAAAGCGGCGATCTCCATGGGCGGCTTGCCGAGCTTGGCCAATTCCTCGTTCGCGGCCTCCAGGCGGCGCTGGTTGGCGCTGCCAAGGAGCACCGCGACGCGCTTGCCGGACAGGTCGAGATAGGTCTTCAGATTCTGGGGGTTGCCCTTCTTGACGAGCAGGCCCGAGGCCACCGCCCAGTAATCGACGAAATTGTATTTCTGAAGACGCTCTGGGCTCTTGGAGGTGCTGGCCATGATGGCGTCGCACTGGCCGGTATCGAGTGCGGGAAAGATGCCGGAGAACTTCACGTTCATGATCTCGATCGGCAGCTTGAGCTCGTCGCCGATGCCCTTCAGCATGTCGATCGCGACACCGGTCGGGGTCGAGCCATCCTCGGCCATATACTGGTTGGGTGGGCTGTTGAGGTCCGAGCAGAAGACAATCTTGCCCGCCTTGGTGAGGGAATCGGGCGCGGCTTCGGCCATGCCGATACCGGCCACCAGCGAAGCTGCCAGGATGAATGCGCGACCGGCCATGGACATGGAATTCCCCTCATTCAGCGTACCAAGAATTCCCACGGAGTGTCGGGGAGGTTGCCTTCACTTTGGACGTGAGAAATGCCGAAGCTGACGATCATGAAAATCGAACGACCCAAGCTTGGCTCTATCCGCCCCAATCATGTGCACGCCTATGCGCGGATTTGTGGCTTCCATCACGGGCCGGTCTGTGATGGTCTGCAGGGTAAAGACACCGTCAGGCTGAAGGGGCCGCGATGAACGCAGCAGGGATGGAGCTGAGACAGCTCGGCTATTTTGCCGTCGCCTGCCAAAACCCCAACCTGGTGGCGGCTGCGGCGGAATTGGGCATTGCGCAATCGACTTTGAGCGCTGGCTTGCAGGCGTTGGGCGATCAGTTCGGTGTCGCCTTGTTTCAGCACGCGGGCAAGCGGGTTTATCCGCAGCCGGCTGCTCTCTGGTTGTTTCGGAACGCCGTCAAGCTTCTCCATGCGGAGAGCTTCGCGCGGGCCTATATCCAGTCGGGTGCCGAGACCGGCATTCGCCGTATTGCGATTGACCTCAATCTCAGCTTCGCCATCGGGCGCCTTTCAAAAGCCCTCGGGCGTTGTGTCGAGCTGCTCCATCCTCTGAACCCGGACATATTCTTCGACTACCGGTTTCTGTTTGGCTCTGAGGATTCGGCGGAGGAGTCGGGCCGGGTCGGAGCTCTGATCGCTGCCGATCCATGCGGGGTGATCGAGATCGATATGATCGATCCCAATCATCCCGGGAGCAGCGATATGATCCCGCTGATCGACGACCCCTGGGTCGCGGTATCTCTTGCCAAACCTGTAAGTCGGGACGAGGCCGCACCGCTTGTCATGCTCAGGATGTCGCGCGACCTGCAGAACAGCTTGATGCAAGCTGTCGAGGCAAACGGTTTCGCCCATCGGGTGCAGATTGTGGACGAGGATCCGACCAAGTTGCCGCGGCTCATGATCGAGCAGCCCCAGTCCACCTTCGTGATGCCGCGCAGCATGCTGTCGAACCGATTGGGGCTCATCGACGTGCATGTGGAGCCGCTGCGGCTGGGTGCGTCGCGATGGATTGGCGCGCGCATTCGCGTTGATCATCCTACCGCCCGCGTCTTCGTCGATGCGCTCAGAAATATTCTGCAGAGTCGGGAGCAGAACGTCGTTTTTCAACCCAAGTTGACGCTTCGCCAGATGCGATACTTCCAGCTTTTGCATCGCAGTGGCGGCATCGCGGCCGCAGCGCGGGCCGCGAATGTGACGCAACCCGCCGTGACCGCGCAACTGCGCAAGCTGGAGCAGACCCTCGACACCCCCCTCTATCGCATGGCGGGTGGCAGTCTGGCCATCAATGCCGCTGGCGAGAGGCTACGGACGGTGGTCAATGCCATCGAGGCTGGACTGAAGAAGATTGCAACCGGGCGCGACGCCGCTGTTGCCGGTCATAGCCAGCTTGTCCGCATCGGCATGATTCCGGTCGCGGACAGCGGCAGCGCGGTTGCCCAGGCGATGGCATCGGCAATCATGAAGTTGCGCCGCGCATGGCCCGGATACACATTCAGGATCGTCGAAGCGCGGACGAAGGCGCTTCATGACCTCGTCAGCAACGGTTCTGTCGCATTCGCTGTGGTGGAGACCGCAAATGCCCAGGCGACGCGTATATCGCTTGGTCTTTATGAGCCTCTTGCGCTGGTCGCCAACAAGGCACTTGGCCTCGAAGACGGCGGCATTGTTCCTTTCGCGCGCCTGAAGGATCTCCCATTGGTGCTCGGAGGAGCTTCCTTCGGGATCCGCTCCCTGCTTGACCAGGCGGCTAGGGCTGCTGGGATAAGGCTTCGGCCCTCAATAGAAGTTGAATCATTTCCCCTAAGCCTCGCCATGGTGCAAATGGATGAGCTGTGCACCGTACTTCCACCGCAAGCCGTGCGCGATAGCGCGCTCCGCGAACACCTGACCGTGTCCAGGCTGGTCGATCCCGTGGTGCGGCAGCCGCTCAACGTCATTTTTTCCGGACAGCGGGCATTGAGTGAGGTTGAGCGCGATTTTATTGCGCTGCTCAAGCGTCAACTGGCGGTCGTCATGCAGACGAATGCGGACTATGTGAGCGAGGGCGCACGGCCCTGAAAGTTGCGGGTGCCTTTGCTCTGGTCGGCGATTTCGCCTCGGCCTGAGAACAGGTTATCTTCGCTCATTCCACTCCGGCGGTATCCTGACGGCTGGTATATGAGGGGGCTTTGGAGCCGGTTTTGCCAAGTTCGTGTCAGGATTTCGTCTACAGGCGGATTCCGATGTCGATGAGATCCCGAGTTTTTCTCGCGCGCCGGGCTGTCTGTCCCTTGGGACGCAGTGGCTCAACGCTCGCCGTTCGGTCATGCCAGGGGGGAATCAATCCGCTATGCTAAACCTTCGTGCCATCGTTCCCTGTCTGCTCCTCGCTTTCCCGGCGCTCGCGCAGGATACGCGTGCGCCGGAGCCGCAATACGCGGTCGCGTGCGGAGCGCAGTTCGCGCGGTCTGCAAGCCACGCGAGTCTCGTCAAGCTTTACGGCGCGAAGAACGTCACCTTCGAAGGCGTGAACCGCCCAGAAGGCGAGGTCGTCAAAGCCACTGTGCTTTTTGCGAAAGACCCAAGTCGGCGGCTTGAGATTGAATGGTATGACAAGAAGAAGCGCCGCTTTCCAAGCGTGATGACCGTCTTTGGCGAGACAAACAAATGGATCGGCCCGCTCGGTATCAAGAACGGCATGACGATCCAGGAGATCGAGCAACGCGCGGGCAAGCCGTTCAAGATCAACGGTTTCGGCTTTGACGTCGCGGGCGCGGGGCACTTCTCGGAAACGAAGCTTGAAAAGCTGCCGGGCGGCTGCTTCTTCAACGCCCATTTCGACATCGAAGAGGGACTGCCGCCCGAACACCTCGAGCGTTTTGTCGGCGAAGTCGAAATAAGCTCTGACGATCCTGATCTTCTGACACTCAAGCCGAAGTTGTGGATCTACACGCTGACCTATCCTCCTCCCGCGGCAGATTGAAAGCCTTTGGCCGGCCCGTTCAGGCCAGCACCGCGGTTCGCCAGTCGCCGGAGCCGATGGCGTGCGCGGCCTGTTCGCGCAACATCCCCTCGAAGATCTTGATCGCCTGCGTCAGAGGCCGGTCTTTTGACGATGCCAGCATCCATTCGATGTCGAAGCCGGTGATCGGCGCAGCGGAGATTTTTCCGGCCACGAGGTGGTCGTGAAGACCGCAATAGGAATAGACAGTAAAACCCAGTCCCTGCGAAACCAGATCGAGCGCGATCGTCGCGTTGATTTCAGCGCGTTTCGGCATCTCCTTGCCGTTCCAGGCGCCATTTCCATCATATGAATGGGTCCTGACCCTAAGTTGCTGGCCCAATGGGTCCCATCCGGAGGACGCCGAAGCGGCTGCGACCTGCGGCGTCGAGCCGCCCGTCAAGCCGAATGGCGGGCCCGCCTCAACGCCTCCAGAAGAAAATCCTGCAGGAGCGCTTGTAAGGCGTCCGTCGATGTCCGGACTTTCGCCATCGCACGCTTCACCTCGGCCTCGTCGAAGGGGGATTTGCCGGCCGTGGCGGCCAGTTCGCGCCGCGCCGTGCGCAAGTCCTGGATTGCCGCGGCCGTCCTCTGCCGGTTCTCGCCCAGGACACGACGAAACTCCCGGCGGATGTCCTCGGAATAGGACGCGGCGACGCCCTCGACCAGGATATTCGTGCCGCGCGCGCCCCAACGGTCCTTCAGGACAAAGCCCAGAAGAAAAAAGTTCATCACAAGTGAAACCAGAAGCACGCCCGCCAATAACGGGCGCATCCAGGGACGCTGTTTCATAGGGCACCGCGCATGTTCCCGGATATATCCGCGAGAAATTGAGGTATCGGCTCCCCTGCCGCAAAGGACAGAAGCGCGTCATCAAGTGCCTCCGCTCCAGAACCCGCCAGCATATAGCCAAGCACCGCGGCCGCCACGAGAACGACCGAGAAGCTTGTAGCAACCGCCGGCACGCGCCAGGCGCCGGCGATCCCGCCCACGGCGAAAATCGGGCTCCGCTTGGGCTTGATACGCTTCAGAACCTCGCGCGTCAGGGCCCGCTCGTCGCCTGGGGTCGCTGCAGCTTCCCGGACAATCCGGTCGAGATCCTCGTCGTCGTTCACATCGCCGGTCTCGCGTTCTCCTTTCAGAAAGACGTTCGCCTCCTGCCGATAGGGCGCCGGCCACGCCGTGATGTTACTCCCAAAGCGGCGTTGTAATCTCTCGAAAGCATCCCTGTTCATAACGATGTCCTTTCCATCGCTTTTTTATTGTCGTCAGCATCCGCGGCCCGATCTCTCAGCGCCCGCCTCGCGCGGACAAGGAGTTGTTCGACCGAGCCGACCGTCGCGCCCATGACCTCGGCAATCGTCGGCACATCGAGATCGGCCACCGCGCGCAGGAGAAGCGCCATGCGCTGGCGTTCGGGGAGTTGGCGAAGGCCGGCACGGACACGCGCCAGTTCCTGCCGCGCGCCGGTGGCCGCCTCCGCATCAATCTCGTCCGCTGGCAGGAGTTCATGCAGGTCCTCCAACCCGATGAAGGCGCGCAGGCGCCGCCACCGGCGCAGGTCCTTGCAGCGGTTCGCGGCAATCCGGTAGAGCCAGGTCGTCGCGCGGGCCCGGTTCGGATCGAACCGCCCGGCGTGCTTCCAGACCGCGACGAATACGTCCTGGGCCACATCCTCCGCGTCCTCCCGGCTGTCGAGATAGCGCGCGGCAAAGTGCCGAAGGCCTCGCCCATGCCGCTCCATGAACCGAACGAGCGCAGCCTGCTCGCCCGCAGCGATACGGGCAAGCAGCCGATCGTCCTCGTCGCTTCCTCGCGCCCGGTCTTGGCCGGACGCCGGCGCTGCTTCCACGTCCCGTCATCTCCAGCGGCGATGAGCCCCGATAGCGACATTGCCTCTCGGTCCCGAGACGGCGCCGATCGAGCGAGCGCCGTAGGGGCCCCGCGCCGTTGCCCGCTCACCCGTGTAGGTCCTTCCGTTCGGTCCGGTTGCCGCGTAACTCCGGCGGCAGCGATCGACGACACCGTCGAGACATTTGGAACTCGAGGTATAGGTGCCGCCGTTCGGACCGACGCGCGTGGTCTGGCCGGAATAGACCGGCCCCTCGCCGGAGACGCTGCGCGTGAGCTGTCCGCCGCGAACCGTTCCGCGCGTCCCTTCGGCCGCATGGCCCGCTGTCGCCCCGGCAAGCGCGAGGAACCCGATCGCCATGAATGAAAGCCTGACTGACGCAATCATGATTGAACTCCTTGATCCATGAGGTCTGGGAAGATCGCCGCGGTCAACCGCGGAGACCGAGGAACAGACGGCGGATGAAGGCAAATTCCGCCGCGGATATCGTGCCGTCGCCGTCACGGTCGGCGAGATCGAAGAGAATGGACCGGGATCGGAACTCCTCGAGCGAGACCTTGCCGTCGCCGTTTGTATCCATGCGCCGCGCCGCGGTTCCCAGCCGCGCCTGCGCGGCGACCGCGCGATCGATGATCGCGTCACGCAGCACGTCGACTTCCTCGACGGAGATCGCGCCGTCACTGTCGCGGTCGAGCCGGGCGAAGAGACGCTCCCGCGCCGCCGCGATTTCATCGCGAGAGACTGCGCCATCGCCGTTTGTATCGAGCCGCAGGACCGGCGTGTCTGCCGGCTTGGACTGAGCCTGCGCAGCCGAAACGGATATCGTCGTGAGAAGTAAGAGTGCGAGCGCTGCCGAGCGACCTTGCATGGCGAGCTTCCTTTCGTGCGGGGCGCAACGGGATCGCGTTGCTTCGATCCATACGGGGCCGTGGATCGGCTCCTACGCGCGACCAGCGAAAATTCTCGGCCGCGAACACGCCGTGAAGCATGCCGCCTTCCGCGCCGGACAAAAATGCGCAGGGCCGCGTAGGAGCACGCGCCCCCTTCCGTAGAACACGGCATCGGGACGCACGCGCGTCCCATCAAGGGAGACCCGCATGATGAGGAACGTCGTCGCTTTGACTTTATTGCTGCTCGGCGCGGGCAGTGCCTCCGCCGCGGGTGCTGAGAATGCCCGGCAGATGTTCCGGCAGATGGATCAGAACGGCGACCGCTCGTTGCAGTTCGCGGAGATCCAGGCTGCCCGGGCACGGCTCTTCGACAGGCTGGACGCGAACCATAACGGCATCCTCGATACCAAGGAGATCGCGCAGGCCACCCGGCGTCTCGGCGAGGCGCGGAATGTCGAGATTGCCTCCGCGGAAGGCCTCGGCGCGCAGGCAGCGCGCATGGATCGCAACGGTGACGGCCGGATCTCGCGCGACGAATTCGCCCGCTTCATCCCCGATCGCTTGCTGCGCGCCGACACGAACGGCGACCGCTCACTCTCGCTCTGGGAGCTCAGGGCACTCCGGGGGAGCTAGACTAAATCAGGTGGTCGCCGCTTCACCGGATACGCCCCAGGCCGTTGCTCCTAAGCGCTGTCGTCACGCGAACCGGTGTCCACGCCGCGCGACAATGCTCCGACCGGCGCTTGGCACGGCCACACTCACAGGAACAGGATTGCAGCATGAGACGGATAGTGCTGACCGCGATCTGCGCCCTTATGCCCGCGGCTCAATCGATGATGGGGTCGGCCGATGCCATGCCCATCAGGCCTGCGCCGGCATCCGCGACGGATCCGGCCCTCATCGAAACGATCGCGCATCGGCGCGGCTTTTATGTCGTCGGTGGCGTCTATTACTACAACGGCTATCAGGGTGTCGTCGTCGCGCGCCCAGGTTACCGGTACTACCGGGGCTACTGGTTCCCAGCGGCCGCCTTTGCTGCGGGAGCTGCCATCGGCGGCGCGATCGCCCGTCCAGTGCCGCCGCCTCCTGCCGCGCTCACGGCCCATGTCCGTTGGTGCTATGCCCACCATCGCTCATACCGAGCGTATGACAATACCTATCAACCCTACTATGGACCCAGGCAAATGTGCTGGTCCCCGTATAATTGATAGGCGGCGGGCTGACCCGGCGCGGGAGGAAACGCCATCGTCTGCCACGCACGGCCGGGCGAATGCCTCGCCCAGCACCGCGGCGGCGAGGCGGTTGTCAGGTCGGCTGCACAAGGCCGGCCTCCACCAGCGCCTTGACCGAATCGATCTCGCGCTGGATCGAGCCGCGCATCTGCTCGGGCGTATTGGCGACGGGTACAAGCCCGAGCGATGCCAATTTCTTCTGGGCCTCCGGCGTCTCGGTCCACGCCTTGATGCTCGTCTGGATCGCGTTGACGATCTCCACCGGCATGCCCTTCGGCCCGACGGCCCCGAACCACAGCGTGGCCTCGAAGCCGGGAAGCCCCTGTTCGGCCACCGTCGGCACGGTCGGAAGTTCCGGCTGCCGGGCTGCGGACGTCACCGCCAGGGCCTTGATCTTGCCGTCCTTCAGATGCGGAAGGTAGTTTGACGGCGCGTCGAGCGCAAAGTCGATGTGCCCGCCCAGAATGTCGGACATCAGCGGTGGCGAACCCTTGTAAGGGATATGGTTGAGCGTGATCCCGGTCTGCAGGCCGATCATGGCCGCACAGATGTGACCCTTGGTCCCCGCGCCGGGATTTCCGATGTTCACCTTGCCGGGATTGGCCTTGGCATAGGCAATCAAGTCCGGAAACGTCTGCGCGGGGGCTTTGGTGCTCGCCGTGAGAAGCGCGGTGCTCTCCGCGACCACTGTAATCGGCGCGAAATCCGTCTGCGGGTCGTAGGCGAGATTCTTCTGCACCACCTTGTTTGCAGCGATCGGCGCGCTGCCGCTGACAAGGATGGTGTATCCGTCCGGCGCAGAGCGCGCGAGCTTGCCCCCAGCCAGCGCGCCGGCCGCGCCGGCGACATTCTCGACGACGAACTGCTGGCCGAATTGCGCGGTCAGGAGATCGGCCACGATCCGCGTGATGATATCACTGGTGCCGCCCGGAGGATAAGCCGAGATGACGGTGACCGGTTTAGACGGCCAATCGCCGGCCGACGCCCCCCCTGTCACCGTGATCAGGGCAGCCGATCCGCCGAGCGCGATGAGCTCACGTCTGTTCATTGTCGCAATCCTCCCGTTGGTCCCCGGATCATGACGCGGTGTGTCCGATCTCTTGTTTCCCAGCAGTAGCGCACTGCGCCGCGCTCCAAGAAGCGGCGACTGCGCCCATTCCGGCAGACGGAACGATGGTCTCAGCCGTCTCCGGCCAGCCAGCGGTCTTCGCCCCGATGGAATGCCTCGAGCGCCTCGGGCCGGTCGTCGCCCAGCAAGTCCGGATTGACGTTGACGCCCCGCGAATGCTGGATATAGGCGAGGAACCGGTAGGAGGGCCGCATCGTCGCGAGCACCTCCCAGTCGACCGGAAGGGTCTGCGAGGGGTTGACCGGCCGCATCTCGTCCCGCTCGAACAAGACCTCGAAGGTCAGAAGCTTCCATTGGCCGCCATCACGTCCGGCCCGCGAATGAAACCTGCAGAACACATGGAAGTCGATCTCGACGCCGTCGAGCATCGCACGGTTGAATATGGTGGCCGGGCTTTCCACTGTGGCCCTGTCGCCGTTCACCTGCGCGAAGGCCGGGAATACCCAGTGCTTGCTGTTGCCCGCCGACGCCATCCATTTGCGTGTCGCCTCGACATAGGCGTCACCACCGCGGCCGTCGTACCAGCTCGTCCGGATATAGGCATCCCGATGAAAGCATGCGCGCATCACATCGAAGCGCCGCTGGTCACGCGCAAAGCGCTCGCGGCGCACCAGATCGAAGAGCTCTTCCCGGTCGATAAGGCTTTGTAAGCGCTGGGCTTGATCCTGGGACATCGTTTCCTCCTGATGGCTTATCGCCTGTCATTCGCCGCGCGGCATCGACAGCAACCGGCATGGGACATTCCGCGCCCTGGGCCCTGGATGGCGCGCGTGCGCCCCCCCTCAATCGGCTTCCTGCAAGCCCTCATCCCGCACCGCGCGCAGGCGCGGCGACAGGATCGACACGACCAGCAGTGCCGCGATCACCAGCGTCCCGAGGCTCAGCGGGCTCGTGAGAAAGACGCTCGCATCGCCATGGGACAGGAGCAGGGTGCGGCGCAAATATTCTTCGGCCATTGGGCCGAGGATCAGTGCCAGGATAAGAGGTGCGGGTTCCGCCCCCACCTTCCGGAAGAAATATCCAAGCACGCCGAACATCGTCATCAAAAAGATGTCGAAAACACTGTTGTTGATACTATAGGCGCCGATCGCCGTAAAAACACAGATCAGCGGGAAGAGAAAGTGATAGGGCACCGAGATCAGTTTGGCCCATAAGCCGACAAGCGGCAGGTTAAGGAACAGAAGCAGCAGGTTTCCGATCCACATCGACACGATCAGCCCCCAGAACAAAGCCGGCTGCTGCGAGAGAATTTCCGGACCCGGCTGAACGCCCTGAACGATCAGCCCGCCGATCATCAGCGCCATCGTCGCGGTTCCCGGCAGGCCGAGCGTCAACATCGGGATAAAGCAGGTCTGTGCGGCAGCATTGTTCGCGGCCTCGGGACCGGCCACCCCTTCGATGGCGCCCTTGCCGAAGGCCTCGGGATGCCGCGAGAGCTTCTTTTCAAGCGCATATGCCGAGAACGATGACAGAAGAACGCCGGCCCCGGGCAGGACACCCAGCACCACCCCGACGCCCGTGCCACGGACGATCGGACCAATCATCCTCTTCCAGTCCTCGCGCGTCGGGAACAGGGTGCTGACCGGCGCGACGCTCGCGGCCCGCACGCGCTCGTTGTCGAGGTTGGCGAGAACATCACCGAGGCCGAAGATGCCCGTGGCGATAACCACGAAATCGAGCCCATCCATCAGATGCGGCATGCCGAACGTATAGCGCGCGACACCCGAGTTGACGTCGGTTCCGACCATGCCGAGCACCACGCCGAGCAGTGCCATACCGAAGGCGGTCAACAGCGAACCGCTGGTCAGCACCATCGACGTGATGAGACCGAGCACGATGAGCGAGAAATACTCTGCCGGGCCAAAGGTGAGCGCAAGGCCCGCCAGGATAGGCGCGGACACTGCGATGAACAGGGTTCCCACCGTGCCGGCGAAGAAGCTGCCGATGGCAGCCGCCGCCAGCGCCCGCCCCGCCTTGCCCTGCCTGGCCATCTGATGTCCGTCGAGCGTCGTCACGACCGACGACGCCTCGCCCGGCAGGTTCATCAGGATCGCCGTCGTCGATCCGCCGTACTGGGATCCGTAGAAGATGCCCGCCAGCATGATCAGCGCCGTATCGGCCGGCAGGCCGAAGGTGAACGGCAGCAGCATCGAGATGGTGGCAACCGGCCCCAAGCCCGGCAGCACGCCCACGGCCGTTCCCAGGAATACCCCGATGAAGCAATAGGCGAAGTTGGTGAAAGTCGTAGCGGTCGACAAGCCGAGCAGAATGCCGTCGAAGGTACCCATCGCGACCTCATTCCCTGTCCGTTAGAAGCCGCCGAGCGCCTTGAGCCAGGCTCCGGCCATCGGAATAGGCAAGCCAAGGAACCGGACGAACACCAGGCCGCAAACGCCGGCGAACACGGCCGCCCCAAGCGTCGCCTTACCGCTCCAGCCGAAGCGGTCGCTGGCCAGGGCGGCTCCCAGGATCAGGACGAAGACTGCCAAGGGCAGGCCCAGCCCCTCGATGAGGAGCCCGAAGGCCACAAGCGCCGCCGATACCATCGCTAGAGGCTTCCAGCGGATGGCCTCAATCAACTTCGCGTCGCCAAGGCGGCCGCGGAGAATGATAGCGGCGCCGATCAGGCTGAGCAGCGCCGAGACGATGAGCGGGAAGTACCCCGGCCCCATCCTGTTCGCGGTTCCCATCGGATATTGCAGCGCCATCAGAAGAGCGGCGACGCCGATGGCGACAAACAGGGTTCCAAGTGCGGTATCCTGACTTATCTTCACTTGGTCCCCCAGTTCTCGTCTTTTTGGTCTGCGCTTTGATCGGCCGGGCAGCGCCCGGGGGCCAACGCGTCATGAGACGCTGAGATTAGGTCGCGGTGCCCGGCAAAAGCAGCCGCCCGCTTGCAGCATTCCGTCACGCGGAATGAGCCGTCACGCCGATGCGGAAAAGCCGCGCATCTGCGCAACTAGCCTGATGCGGTGGCGACGCGGGTTGCGGCAACCCGATGCTTGCCTGATGGGCACCGGTCGCTAGCTGAGGTAGCCGACGAGCGCCTTCACTTCGAGATATTCCCTGAACCCGAAGATGCCGAATTCGCGCCCGTTTCCTGACTGTTTGTAACCTCCGAAGGGGAGGCTCCTGTCGAATCCCGCATTGTTGAGGTAGACGCGGCCCGCCCGGATCCGGTTGGCGACCTTGCGCGCGCGGGCGGCATCGGAGGATTGCACGAAACCTGCGAGCCCGAACGGGGTGTCGTTGGCGATCGCGATCGCCTCGTCCTCGGTGTCATAGGACAGGATGGACAGGACGGGACCGAATATCTCCTCGCGCGCGATCCTCATCGCCGGGGTCACGTCGCCGAACACGGTCGGACGCACGTAATAGCCGCGATTGAGGTCCGCCGGCCTGCCGGGCCCGCCGGCGACCAGGGTCGCCCCTTCGTCCAGGCCGGACTGGATCAGGCTCTGCACCCTGTCGAACTGACGCTGATTGACGAGCGGCCCCATCGTCGTTGCGGGATCGAGCGGGTCGCCGAGACGGATGCTGGCGATGGCGGCGCGGGCTGCATCGAAGGCTTCATCCTTCCGCGAGCGATGGACGAGCATCCGGGTCGGCGACTGGCAGTTCTGCCCCCCATTGGTATTGCAGGCATGGACGCCCGTCATCACCGCCGTCCTGAGATCGGCATCGTCGAGGATGATATTCGCGGACTTTCCACCCAGTTCCTGGGCCACGCGCTTGACGGTTTGCGCCGCCAATTGGGCGACCCTGATCCCCGCGCCCGTCGATCCGGTGAAGGACACCATGTCGATCTCGGGATGAGCTGCAATAGCCTCTCCGACCGTCGGGCCGTCGCCGTTGACGAGGTTGAACACGCCGGCAGGCAATCCGGCCTCGTGGATGATCTCGGCGAGCAGCATCACGCTGAGCGGCGCGATCTCGCTCGGCTTCAGGACCACGGTGCATCCGGTCGCAAGCGCCGGCGCGACCTTGGAGGCCACCTGATTGAGCGGCCAGTTCCAGGGCGTGATAAGGCCGCAAACACCGATCGGCTCGTGGCGGACGATGCCCGCGCCCATCCGTTCCTCGAAGGCGAAGCCCGCGAGAACGCGCGCCGCTTCCTCAAAGTGGAACAACGCAACCGTCGCCTGCCGTTCGGTGGCGAAGGTGATCGGTGCCCCCATCTCGAGCGTCATCGCGCGCGCCAGTTCCGGCAAGCGGGCGCGAAACCCCGCGACGATCTTTTCCAGCCAGGACAGACGCGCCGCGACACTGGTCTGCGCATAGCCGGCGAATGCCCGCCACGCCGCGCGGGCGGCCTTGTCCACGTCCTGCGCCGACCCCAGGCTGATCTGCGCAAACGGCTCTTCCGTCGCCGGATTGACCACGGCGATCGCGTGCGGTGACGCGGGATCGACCCACCTGCCGTCGATATAGAATTTCAGACTGTCCATCGGTTCCTCCCCTGTCGTCCGACGGTTCATCACGCTGCTCGTGGCTCCGCGGCTCGTATCAGGCGGCTGCAAACGTCTGAGCCACCCCCCCCTAGATGTCGAAGCTATGAAGGTTGTTCATCCGGGGCCGGGATGTGAGGTTGGGGTTGCGAAGCCAACCAACCCTGACCGGAGCGCCCGGATGAACATGCATGAGAATGCGCGGATGACCGTTCACGGTCGAGTCCTTCTGGTGAATCGGATCGTGGCAGGGGGCTGGCGCGTCGCGGATGCTGCGCGAGCGGCCGGGATTTCCGAGCGCACGGCCTACAAGTGGCTGGCCCGGTTCCGGGCGGGCGGCGAGCGGATGCTGCACGACAGGAGCTCGGCGCCCGGCCGGATGCCGCATGCGACACCGGTCGCGACGATCGAGGCCGT
>NZ_QJJK01000019.1 GCF_003201475.1 Chelatococcus asaccharovorans
ACGCAGTTCTTCAATATGCTGATCGATCGACATCGTCATCTCCTGATGTTTCGTGAAAGACGACGCCGGCTGGCATGGCGGGCCGGATGGGTCGGGGATCGCGGAACGCGACCGCCAACGGCGGCGAGTGGGGGAGCCGAAATGCGTAGGCATTTTGGGGGAACCGCTCGTCCTTGAGGCGTCCGGACCGCCATGGCAGACTTGGACGGTCTGAGCAGACACAATCCAGCCTGACGCCCGGCAAGCCGCAAGCAGGCTCGATGCCCGGTTGCGGCTTCATCCAGTGCACGGGAAACCCCGCCGGTGCGGCGGGGCTCCTGTGTGCGAGGATCAGGCCTCGCGCTTCGGGCGGTTCCAGATGAGGGCGTAGTCTCCCTCCGTCTCGCTCGGCCAGAGCGCTGCGGTGATCGGGGCGGTGAAGCTCGGATCGTCCAGCTTGACGGAGATGTAGGGCTCGCCGTCATTGGAGACCGCGTTCCAGCCCGCACCGATCTCGACGCCGTTGCCGGCCATGATGCGGAAGTCCGGTGCGTCGCGAGAGACTCGGTCGATCGGGTTCAGGCGGGCCTTGAAGCCGACGGTGAGAGTGCGGACGTTGCCGGTGATCGTGTTGCCGCTGGTCTTGAATTCGCCGATGACAGCCATGGTAGGTTCCTTTCCGGTTCAATCGGGCCGCGCCAATCGTGGCCTCGATGGCGGTAAATGGACCGGAGGCGATCGGCCCGCACCCACCGGGCCGGAACGCAGTGGAGGGCGGCCGGAAGCGGCAATTTTGGGTCGCGATGCAAAGGCGGTTTACCGCCGGCGGAAAATTGTCGATTGCGGACGTTGCGGGAGGACGATCGAGACGCAGTCGGCCTTCGGACATACCGAATCCATCGAGGTCTGCGTTGGTGCGCCGATGTCCAGAACCGGAACGGAGCCGTGGCGTGGTTGCTCGCTCATCGGTGGAATGCGGGAGAATGCCAGCGGCAACATGGTCGCGGGTACTGTTCTCACCCGCGCGACGGCAGCTTCTCATCGCCACATTCGCCAGAGCCCGGTCGAATGCGCCCTCCCCGACGCCCGCTTTCTTTATCCATGGCCCATGACGGCATCGCGATCACCGTGCAGTGAACACGCTCCGGCGATGGCCCGTCCTGCTTCTCCGCTCAAGCATCCGATCCGGGCTTCACGGCGCCGCTCACCCTCTTGAGCGCTCTGGCTGCGAGACAGGGGGAGAGCGCCACGTTCTTATCTGGAGCCGCCCGAAGCGCGAGGTCTGCTCTTCGAACACGAGCCGCCCGCACGGCCAAGGTTTTTGCGCGCGCCATGCCGGGCGCGAAAAGGGCGGGCAGTATCAGCCGTCCGGCAGATCGTCCGGCCATTGCTGGGCGCCGTGCAGCACGCGCAGGATACGCACCACCTCGCCGGTCACCTGATAGGACGCGACGTAGGGTGACCCGGTGATGACAAGCTCGCGCGTGCCGGCGACGCGGCCAGGTCGCCCGCTTTCAGGGAAATCGCGAAGGCGCCGTGCCGCCGCTACGATCCGCTCGTCGATGGCGATGGCCGCAGCGGGATTGTGGGCTTCGATATAGGTGAAGATGCCGTCGCGATCGGAGAGCGAAAAGGCGGACCAGGTGAGTCTCACGATCCGCGGTCGCCGACCTTGCGGCGCGCGGCAGCGCGCCGGCCGGCGAAATGCGCCTCGACCTCATCGTCGGAAATGTCGGGCCGGCTGTCCTCCAGCGCCTCGCGCACCTTGGCGCGGAACCAGGCGTCGTGCGCCTCGCTGTTCGAGAGCAGCTCGAGCGGAAGAGCGCCTTCGTTGGCGGTGCGGGTAAGCAGGATGCGCACCGCATCAGAGACCGTGAGGCCCATGCTTTCCAGGACGGCCGATGCGCGATCGCGGACATCGGCGTCGATCCGCGTCTGAACCAATGCGTTTGCAGGCATGATTGTCTCCTTCTCGCGCCAATGTAATGCATATGAATGACGAACGCCAGCCCGACTGCGCATGTCGCCGTCGTTGAATCCCATGCGCATGGCAGCTCGATGAATGCGCGTGAGGGTCATGCGGAACCCCATGCTCCTGTAGAGCATGGTGGCGAACCGCACCTCTCGCCTACCCTCGCGCTAGGCGAGCGCGGCAGCTTCGTGGAGGTTCATCTGTATAATCTCCTCATTTCTGGCTTCGATCAAAAGCGTAGGTGTCAGCTGTCGCGCCGGCGGCGCGACCGGGGGCACCATGAAACCCACAGCTTCAAGCGTGAGTGCGACCCCCTCGACGCGCACCTTCGTCGAGGAGTTCGGCGTAGCGTGCATGGATGGCCTCACGGTCGAGGCAGCGGGAGCGGAAGCCGAACAGGTCGCTCACTCCGCGACGGACCGACGCGAGGGTCTCCGCTTCGCCGTCGGTGAGCATTCGTGTGGGCCAGCCCCGCACGTAGAGCATTGCCTGAGAGATCCGGCTTTCCAGCTCGACCCGCCTGGCCGCGCGAGCCTTGGCTGCCGCCAATCGCCGGCGGTCCTCTCGAACGAGAAGTTGGGGCGCGATATCGCCCAGCCATCTCGCGCCCTGGAACGCGAAGCTGCTGCGGATCTCGAGCGACACCATCCGACGATAGATCTCCTGCGCCTCCCCCTGCCTGGTTGCGGCGATGAGGTCCGGCAAACTGGACATGATGCAGAAGCGACAGGACACGCGGCTCATGCCGAACTCGCGATAGGTGGGATGCGGTTCCTGACCCTGCCGCGCGATGCACGCGAATACCTCGTCCTCACTCCATTCCAGGATCGGCCGCCAGTTCCATATACGGTCATCCCGGCCCTGCTCGGCGATCTCCAATCTCGCTCGACGACGGCTTTCGGCCCGCCGCACGCCGGTCACGTTGATGATGGGCCGGGCCGGAAAGCGGCGCTTCAGCATCGCCTCGATCGGATGCGTCTTCATTTCGGAGGTGCAGAAGCGCATCGAGTGCGTGCTCCAGCAAGGCACCAGCGTCACCGTGCTGAGGTCCTGATAACGGGTCACGCTGGATCGCCAGCGGCTTTCCCACCTGTCCATGAGGTCGCCGCGCTCACGCCGCAGCACGACCAGCTCGACATCGAGGTGTTCCGCAAGCTGCCGGCAGACCGGAAGCGAATCCTGCCATTCGACCGAGCCGAGGTCGGAATGGACCAGGATGCGCGGCCCGATGTGGCCGGCATGGTCAAGATGCTCGAACACGGAAAGGGCGGCGGCCTGGCTGTCCTTTCCGCCGGAGACGCCAATCGCGACGGGCGTGCCGTTCGCGATCAGCGCCCTGATCCGGGGATTGCTCGCGAGAAGCATCACGCGTCCTCCCGTGATCGGGTGGGCGCGCGGCCGGGCGAAGCCTCCGGAACATGGCCGGCCATCTCCGCTTTCGTCGGACGTACCAGCCGATGCAGGTGTCCGGCATAGACGCCGAGCAGGCGGGAGCATTGGGGGATGGACATTACGCCGCCTCCCGCTCGGTTTTCGCCTGCGGCTGCAGGTCGTGTAGGTAGGCGACAGCACGCTGAGCATGCGCGGCGGCCTGGAAGATCGCCTTTCTGTCACCCTCGAGCACACGAAGCCATGACTCGACATAGCTGGCATGGTCGGGACGCGGCTCGAGTTCCGGAACGACGCCGAGATCGGCACAGAGCAGCGCCGCGCCGATCTCGGCCACGAGTTCCTCGCGGGCGCGCTCGCTGCGATCCTTGCCATACCGGCTGAGATCGCGTCCGACACGTCGGGAATCCGCCGTCCAATGGATATGCTCATGCCCGAGGACGGCCACGTAGGACGCCGCATCCTGGAAGGACTCGAAGGGTGGCATCTGGATGTGGTCGCTTGCGGGCGAATAGAACGCCTTCGACCCGCCATGGCGGATCACGGCGCCGGTATTGTCGAAAAAGCGATCGGCATGCTCGATGCGTTCGACAGGATCGGCGACAGGCTCCGCCTGCCGGTAATAGTGGTCGGGTAAGCCGAGAATCTGATCCGCGCTGAACACGCTGTAGGTCTTCAGGAACGGGATATCGCGTTCCACCTCTCCGCCACGCGCGTCAACCTCGGTTTTGGTGAACCGGCTGGCATAGATGACGGTTGAGCCTGTTTCGCCCTTACGGACCTTCGCACCCAGCTCATTGGCCTGGCGGAGCGTCATCCAGTATGGCGAGGTGAAGCCACGCGCCATCGACTCCGACCATAGCAGCAGCACGTTCAGGCCGGTGTAGCACTGTCCATTATGGCGAAGGGGCCGCGTCACTCGACCGCTGGCGTTTCCGGCACGCCATGGCTGAACCCATGGGCGAACGCCCTTTTCAAGATCGGCGACGATGCGCTCGGTGATCTTCGTATAGATGTCGGCGCGCGAGCCTTTATCGGTTTTCGTCATTTTCATAACCTCCTGATTGAGCGACGCCCATCGCGGCCCGTCGCGGAGGTCCGTGGCCGGGGTGTTCAGGCGGATCTGCGCACCCACCGGGGTCCCCGTTGCGCTTGCGCAATGGGGTGGTCCTTGGGGCCGAAACGAAGTGGAGGACGGCGAAGCCGTTGCGCAGGCCGCCGACCCCGGCAGGACCACCAGCCGGGACGGGCCGCAGGGCGTCAGCCCGCCACTGCCAGACGCAAACGCGACATGGAGAAAGGCCGGCTCCAGTGGAACCGGCCATTGCATACGGAGGAAAAGGTGCGGTGCGCCAGAGCGGGATCGCCGAGGATCAGCCGATCACAAGTGGATGTGAGGCAGGTCAGGGAACTGTTTCGAGATCGGTCTGCCGAAACTCGTCATCAGTCGCGAGGATCGGCACCCGATAATATCTGGCGCAGGCATAATGGAGGCAGTCGCCGAGATTGAGACCGTGACGACCAGAGCGGAAACGATGCGCCGCCGACAGGGCAAGGGAAGTGACCCGCTTCGCAGGCGGCAGGTCGCGTATCTCGATGCCTCGCGCGTCAAGGAATTCCAGAATAATCGGCTCGACGGCCTCGACCGACATGCCGAACTTGTCGGGTCGGGCGAGACCGAGCGCTGCTTCCAGCACGGCGACCGGCGAGGTGATCGGCTTCTTCGCGCCGGCGAGTGCGTCGGATACGCGCTGCGCTTCTGGTTCGTCGGACAGGAGCGCAATGATGGCGCAGGCGTCGACGAACATCAGCCTTCGTCCCACATCTCGTCGAAGGCCTCGCGCGGCAAAGGCTTCTTCGCCTCGTCGCTGAGTGCAACGCCATGTTTCTCGCGGAGTTTTGCAGCGGTCTGGAGTGGCGTTTCGGCGTTGCGCCGACGTTCGATCGCTTCTTTCATGGCGATGACGATCGCATCGGTGATATTGACGCCGGCAAGCCTGGCGAACTTGCGGGTCAGCGCATCGGCCTCCGGATTGTTGACGTTGATGGGCATTGCTGCCTCCATGTAGATAATCTAAGACACAATGTAGATGATCGTATCTACATTCTCAAGTCGCCGGCCTGACGAAAAGAAAGGCGGAGCCGAAGCTCCGCCCATGGGCGATCAGCCCAGAGCCGCCATCTGGAGTTCAGCGGCCTTGCGGTCCAGCGTCTGGCCGGGATTGTCGACCTGGCGTTCGTAGGGCTTCCAGCGTTCGCCAACAATGTGCTCGTAAGCGGCTACCGCGCCTTCGGCGGCCATGCGCAGCGCATGGGCCTGAATGCCCATGTCGGCGGCAAACTCCCGCTTGCGCTGGGCGGCGCTGTCGAAGCCGACCGGACCGTCGATATCCTCGTCGCGGAGGTCGTTGGCGGCCTTGGCGGTTGCGTCGCGCGCCTCGGTCACTGCCCGGCTGTAGAACTGGCCGGCGCCGTGGGCGGAACCGACATAGGCTCCAACGATGCGTTGCAGGTGAATCTGCATCGCGCGCTCGCCAAGGCCTTCGCCGAGCGCTTCGGCGGTCTCCCTGATCATGCGCTCGTGCAATTCGCGGATGCCGTCGCTGTCGACAACCGGCGAGCCGAAGCTTTCGGCGATCAGGATCGCCTGCGCTGTATCGGGGCAGGCAAGACGGACCATCTCAAGGGACGTGCCCTTGCGCAGCGGGACCACGCGGGCGCTCTGTCGTGGAGCGGTTCTGGCCATGGGAGTTTCCTTCCTTTGCTTGTCCCTCCGGCTCGGACCGGCTCTTGCCAGCCCTCCCTTCGGGCGCGGTCAGGAAAACCGGCGCGCAGGCGGGCGCTTCAGGGTCCGGGGCAGCCGGATCGAGCGAATCCGGCTTGCGGGCAAGCGGGGCGGAACGCCCTGCGAGGACCGCGGGCCTGATTTGCCGAGATCGGTTGCTCCGGCCGCCACGCGGCGCGGAACGCGGCCTTGAAGCGCACGGCCGCCGGTTTAGACCGCAGCCAGAACCGAAGGGAGGGCTGGCACGGGCAGGTCCCATTGCCCATAGGGAACAGGCAAAGGTCAGCACGAACATGGCGAGCCGAACTGCGCCACGACAGACCGCCCCCGCCTCAGGCGGCGCGGGTATGTTCGATGCGATAGCGCTCGCGAAACGCCGCAATGGCATCATCCTGCCGCGCCAGCTTGCGCGACAGGGCGTCGATTTCGTGCTGGCGCTCAGCCGTGATCGCGGCAAGATTGGACCGATAGCGTTCGAGGAAGGCTGCCGGATCGGGCGGCCTGCCGCGATGGAAGGCTTTGCGCTTCGGCTGCAATTGCGGGATCAGCGCCGTCATCCGCCGCATGATCTGGCGCTCGATCATGTCGAGCTGGTGCTGCGTCTGCCGGCGCGCCTCCTCCATGCGGAAGAGGCGTGTGCGGGGATCGAGGGCGACCATTACGCCACCCTCTTGCCGTGGATGTCCGGAAAGCTCGACGCACCGTCGCACTCGGCATGAGCCATGTCCGCGGAGCGCCACTTCACCCGCAGACTCAGGGCAAGATCGAGCGCTGGCACCAGACGTTGAAGAACCGCATCCTGCTCGAAAACTACTTCCTGCCGGGCGATCTCGAGCGGCAGATTGCCGGCTTCGTCGATTATTACAACCACCGTCGATACCACGAGAGCATCGGCAATCTCACACCCGCCGATGTCTACTTCGGACGTGGCGACATCATCATGCTGGAAAGGGAAAGGATCAAACGCGAAACCATCAGACAGCGCCGCTTGCTTCATCGAGAAGCGGCAGCATAAAATGACAACCCTGATGGGCCAGAGCCTCCGCTAGCTCAAACCGCATGTTGTCCCAAAAACCCTGACGACGGACATGCGTGAATCTCCAGAGGAGAGATGTCGTTAATGAGTGCGCGCTCATCAAGCCGCAGCGATCCCGGCAACCGCGGGCGCCGGTTCAGAGATCCACGTCGACGGTGACGCCCTTCCTGACGGCGAGATCGACCGTGGCCGACGCGACCGCGAGATCCTGAAGACCGACGCCCGTTCCATCGAACAGGGTGATTTCCTCGGCACTCGTCCGCCCCGGATGGTCGCCGTTGATGACCGCGCCGATTTCGACGATGTCGTCGGCGGAGATCAGGCCCTTTGCGACGGCGTGCTGCGCTTCCCCGATGGTGACGGATTGCGCGATCTCGTCGGTAAACGCGGTCACTGCGGCGAACAGCTCGGCCTCGACCTCCTGCTTGCCCTTTGTGTCGGTGCCCATGCAGGCCAGATGGGTGCCCGGCCGGATCTGTGTCGCCTTCAGGATCGGCGCGAAGGAAGAGGTGATGGTGATGACTACGTCCGCCTGCCCGCCAAGCGTGTCGAGATCGACGGCCTCGAAGGGAGCGTCGCGTTCGGCGGCGACCTTGGCAAGCCGGTCAAGCGCGTCCGGATGAAGGTTCCATCCGACCACCTTCTCGAACGGACGCTGGTCGAGGGCCGCGCGGAGCTGGAATGTCGACTGATGGCCCGCGCCGACCATGCCAAGTACCCTCGCGTCGGGCCGCGCGAGATATTTGATCGAGACGGCAGACGCGGCGGCGGTGCGGAGCGCCGTCAGAAGATTGCCGCCGACGACCGCGCGGCATTTGCCGGTGTCGGCGTCGAACAGGAACACGGTCGACTGATGGTTCGTCAGTCCCTTGGCCATATTGTTCGGCCAGAAGCCGCCGGACTTGAGACCAAGCGCCAGGCTCTCGCGATCGAAGCCCGACTTGAAGCCGTAGAGCGCGTCGGCATGGCCGATCGCCTCGCGGATCACCGGAAAATTGTAAGCCGACTTCTTCGCCATCGATGCGAAGACCTGCTCGACCGCCGTGAAGCAATCCGACGCCGAGATCAGCCCGGCGATTTCGCGTTCGGGGACTATGAGCATGAAAATTCCTCCCGAAAGTGTGGCAGCGGCCGGGGAGGAAAATCCCCGGCCGGGATGTCGCGCCGGCCGGCTGCGTCAGTATGCCTTGCCGCGGGCCGAGATCGGCCAGAGCGTCTCGACCTTGCCGTTGCGCACGCCGACATACCAGTCATGGACGTTGCAGGTCGGGTCGCAGTGGCCGGGCACGAGGCGCAGCTTCTCATTGATCTTCAGAACGCCGCCGAGATCCTCGACAACGCCGTGCTCGTCCGAGCACTTGATGTATTTCACGTCGTCGCGGCCATAGACGAAGGGCAGACCGCTATCGACCGACTGGGCCTTGAGGCCGGCGTCGACGACGGCGAGGGTCGGCTTGGCATGGCTCATGACAGAGGTGAGGATGAACAGCGCATTCTCCCATTCGCCCTGATCGATCCGCTTGCCGTCCTGGTCGTGGATGCGGCCGTAATCCGCGTCCATGAAGGCGTAGGAGCCGCACTGGAGCTCGTTGTACACGCCCGATCCCGACTCGAAATAGTAGGAGCCCGTGCCGCCTCCCGAGACAAGCTCCGGCACGAGCCCCACCGCTTCCAATCCCTCGACGGCGTCTTTTACCTGCGCAATCGCAGCATCGAGTTTGGCCTTGCGGTCCTCATATTTGTCTATGTGCTGCATCGCGCCCTGATAGGCCTGGATGCCGGTGAACTTGAGGCCCGGCGCGGCGTCGATCGCCTTGGCGATCTCGACCACTTCCGGCGTCGTCTTCACGCCGCATCGGCCGGCGCCGCAATCGATCTCGACGAAACATTCGAGCGTGGTGCCGTGCTTCTGCGCGGCGGCCGAGAGATCGGCGACGTTAGCCACATCGTCCACGCATACGATGATGCGGCTGCCAAGCTTCGGCAGACGGGCAAGGCGGTCGATCTTGGCCGGGTCGCGGACCTGGTTGGACACCAGAACGTCCTTGATGCCGCCACGCACGAACACCTCGGCTTCCGAGACTTTCTGGCAGCAGACGCCGATGGCGCCGCCCAGCGTTTCCTGAAGCTTCAGCACGTCGACCGACTTGTGCATCTTGCCGTGGGCGCGGTGGCGCATGCCATGGGCCTTCGCGTAGTCGCCCATCTTCTTGATGTTGCGTTCCAGCGCATCGAGATCGAGGATCAGGCAAGGCGTCTGGATGTCCTTCTCGTCCATGCCCGGCAGGGCGGGAACATCGTATCCGACCTCGAGGCCAGCGAAATCTGTATGTGCGTTCATGGTTCCTCTCCTCAGTTCCAGGGAAGCTTGTCGAGATCGACATTGCCACCGGTGATGATGACGCCGACGCGCTTGCCGGCGAACACGTCGCGGTTCTTCAGGATGGTCGCGAGCGGCACCGCGCTGGAGGGTTCCAGCACGACGCGCAGGTGCTTCCAGGCCAGCTTCATCGCATCGACGATCTCCTGGTCGGATGCGGTGTAGATCTCCGACACATGGTTCGACACGAAATGCCAGGTGAGTTCCTTGAGTGGAACCAAAAGGCCGTCGGCGATGGTCTTCGGCGCGTCATCAGCGATGATGTAACCCGCCTTGAAGCTGCGGTAGGCGTCGTCGGCCTGCTCGGGCTCGGCCGCAATCACCTTGGTCTCCGGCGCCAGCGTCGAAAGCGTCAGGCAGGTTCCCGAGATCATGCCACCGCCGCCGATCGGAGCGACCACGAACTCAAGGCCGTCAGCCTGCTCCATGAACTCCTTGGCGCAGGTGCCCTGTCCCGCGATCACGCGCGGATCGTTGTAGGGGTGGACGAAATCGCCCCCGGTCGCGGCCTGAACCTTGGCAAAGGTTTCCTCACGCGACGAGGTCGACGGCTCGCATTCGGTGATCTTGCCGCCATAGCGTCGCACCGTGTCTTTCTTCGCCTGCGGCGCGGTGCGGGGCATGACCACGTTGCACGGAATCCCACGCAGCATGGCCGCGTAGGACAGGCATGAGGCATGATTACCCGAAGAGTGCGTCGCCACGCCCTTGGCTGCCTGCGTTTCGTCCAGGCCGAACACAGCGTTGGTGGCGCCGCGCACCTTGAAGGCGCCCGGCTCCTGAAGGTTCTCGCATTTGAAGAACAACTGCGCGCCGGTCAGCTCGTTGAGATAGTCCGACGTGCGGATCGGGGTCAGCCGGATATGCGGCCTGATCCGCTCATGGGCGGCGAGCATGTCCTCGTAGCTTGGGATAACCATCTGCCTATCCTCCATCACGCCGCCTTCTTCAGCGCGCTTCCCGCGCTGTGGCGATAATAGTCCTGAGCGGCCGCGACGCCGGAGCCGAGAGCGATCGGCAATCCGAGATCCGCCATGACCATTTCGGCCGTGGCGATGCCCGACAAGGCCATGACGTCCGTCAGGCTGCCGAGATGGCCGATGCGGAACACCTTGCCCGCGACATCGCCAAGGCCCGTGCCGAAGGCGACGCCATAGGCAGTGAGCGCATGGGCGACGATCTTGTTTGCATCGAAACCGTCCGGCGTGCGGATGGCGCTGACGCTGTCGGAGTAGAGTTCCGGGCGTGCCGCGCAGAGCCTGAGGCTCCAGGCGGAAACGGCGCGGCGGACACCCTCGGCAATGCGATGGTGGCGGGCGAAGACATTCTCCAGCCCTTCCTCCAGCAGCATATCGGTCGCCACTTTCAGGCCGTTCAGCAGGCCGACCGGGGGCGTGTAGGGGAAGCCGTTGGCAGCATACCCCTTCGCCATATCCCGGATGTCGAAGAAGGTACGCGGCAGCGTGGCGGACTCGACAGCCGCCAGCGCCTTCGGCGAAAAGCCGACGATGGCGAGGCCGGGCGGCAGCATGAAGCCCTTCTGCGAACCGGTGACGGCGACGTCGACGCCCCATTCGTCCATGCGGAAATCGTAGCAGGCGATCGAGCTGACGCCGTCGACGAAGAGCAGGGCCGGGTGCCTCGCGTTGTCGAGCGCGCGGCGCACGGCCGCGATGTCGGAGCGAACGCCGGTCGCGGTCTCATTGTGTGTGGCAAGCACGACCTTGATCTCATAGGCGGTGTCGGCGGTCAGGATCTCCTCGAACCTGTCAGCTGGAACGCCCTCGCCCCATTCCTGCGTGACGACCTGCACGTCCAGCCCATGGCGCTGGCACATGTCGATCCAGCGGTGGCTGAACATGCCGTTGCGCGTCGCCAGAACCTTGTCGCCTGCCGACAGGACATTGGTGATCGCCGTCTCCCAACCGCCTGTACCGGTGGACGGAAAGACGAAGACCTCACCCTCGGCGGTCTTGAGAACCTTCTTCACCCCTTCAAGTGCGGAATGGAGGATCTTGCCGAATAGCGGGCTGCGATGATCTATCGTCGGCATGTCGACGGCCTTGCGCAGCACCTCGGGGATGTTCGTCGGGCCGGGTATGAAAATCGGATTCTGCGTGCTCATGGGACGTCTCCTCCTTGGGTGAGAAGACAGCTATCACGGGCGGCAGGATTAGTAAATTTTTTTGAAATCGTTTTTCATAATCATCATAATTGTGAATTATACGCACATTGTCAGCATCTTAGATTTTTCTAGCAGATGCAAGTTGATTTCGTGAACGGAATTTTTCTATTGTAGCGTGAGCAAAAAGGCAGGATTCTGATGCAGCGACCTATCCGGAAACGTGGGCGCCCCAAGGGGTCGATCTCGGCGAAGCCGGCCATCGGCATCCAGGCCCTCGATCGCGGCCTCGATGTGCTGGAAGCGCTGGCTTCGCATGAAGGTGTTACGCTGACGGGGTTGGCTGATTATCTGGACCAGTCCCCGGCTACGATGCACCGGGTGCTCGCGACGCTCAAGCAACGTGGCTATGTCGAGGCGAACACGGAGCGGCAGGAGTGGTACGTCGGACCTGAAGCGTTCCGGCTTGGTTCGGCGTTTCTGCGCCGGACGAACCTTGTCGAGCGCAGCCGTTCAGTCATGCGTGATCTGATGATCAGGACGGGCGAGACCTCGAACCTCGGGATCGAGCGTGACGGCGATGTCCTGTTCGTGAGCCAGGTCGAAACACATGAGACGATCCGCGCCTTCTTCCCGCCGGGCATGCGCTCGCCGCTGCACGCTTCGGGTATCGGAAAAGCCCTTCTCAGCGCCTTCGACGACGACCGCCTCGAGGCTTTCCTGAAAACCGCGACCTTCACCCGCTTCACTGACAAGACGATGGTCAATGCCGAAGAATTGCGCGAGTCAATCAGGCTGACGCGGCGACGTGGCTATTCCGTCGACGATGAGGAGAGGACCACGGGCATGCGGTGCGTGGCTGCCTCGATCGCCAACAGCTATGGAGAGGCCGTGGCTGGTATCTCCATATCCGGACCCACGATCAGAATGTCCGACGAGAAACTCCACGAGATCGGACGGCTGGTGGCTGCGGCCGCCGCAGAGGTTTCCGCAAGACTTGGGGCCAGATAGCCCCGCCAGCCTTGGTTTGTGATGACATCGGCCCGTTCTGACTACGACACGGCCCATTTGCCTTCTATGCGTCCGAGGCAACAAGATCCTTCGCCTGATGCAGCGAGCGCGACCTGGGCCCACCGGTTGCCCAGTCCAGCAGCTCGACGGTATGAGCGCCCTGCCAGAGCTGGTTCGGCGCTGTCGTCTTGTCATGGAATTCGTCGGCGGCCTTAATGACGATGAAGGCCGGGCTGGTGATCAGGTCATGGGCCTTGAGCAGGCGATAGACCGAGGATTCCGAGACGAAGTAGCCCTTCGTGTGTCAATGACCGTGGAATCGGGACCCCGTATTTTCGCGCAAAAGGAACCCCGGTTTTGGGTTGATGGAGGGCACGACGGTGAGCGCCCGATCAGGCGAAGCTGGTCGGGGTTGCACAGCCTGATCGGGCGCGGCTCGTTTGCTTTCGGCTTTAGCTTTGAGAGCGGCTCTTGAAGCGCCAGGATTCGTTTCCGGTCTCGACGATCTCGCAGTGATGGGTAAGTCGATCGAGCAGCGCCGTGGTCATCTTGGCGTCGCCGAAGACGGTGGGCCATTCGCCGAACGCCAGGTTGGTGGTGATGATGACGCTGGTCCGCTCGTAGAGCTTCGAGACGAGATGGAAGAGCAACTGCCCGCCGGCCTGGGCGAAGGGCAGATAGCCGAGTTCGTCGAGCACGACGAAGTCGAGCCGGGTCAGGTGATCGGCAATGCGCCCCTGGCGGCCGGCACGGGTCTCGGTCTGCAGTCTGTTGACCAGGTCGACGACATTGAAGAAGCGGCCGCGCGCACCGTTGCGGATGAGCGCCCGGGCAATGGCGATGGCCAGATGGGATTTGCCCGTGCCGGTGCCGCCGACCAGGACGACGTTACGCTGATCGGCGACAAAGGCTCCGCCGGCAAGATCACGGATCAGGCTCTCGTTGACGGGCGTGCCGGTGAAGTCGAAGTCATCGATGTCCTTGGCCAATGGCAGCTTGGCGACGGTGAGCTGGTATTTGATGGAGCGGGCCTGCTTCTCGGATATCTCGGCCTGCAGCAGATCGCCGACGATCTTCGGTGGTTCGTGCTGGCGCTTGATGGCGACGCCCATGATCTCGTCATAGGCTGATCGCATCCCGTAGAGCTTCAGCATGCCCATCAGTTCCAGAACCTCGGTGCGTTCCATGGCTGTTCGTCCTCCTGAGACTGTCATAGCGGGCGCAGTCGGCGATCGGCTCGTGAGCCAGCTTCAGCGCCTGGGGAATGGAAAGGATCGTGCCCGGCGCCGGGTCGCGGCGGCGGGCCAGGATGTTGAGGATCACCGCTGCCGACGAGACGCCGTGATCGAGCGCCTCCTGACAGGCCGCCTCGACCGCGTTCAATCCGTCGCTCAGCACACAGGTGAGGATCGACACCATCTGCCGGTCGCCGTCATCCACTGTCTTGAGCTTGCGACGCACCTTCTCCATGGCCGACGGCAGAACCCAGTTCTTGAACGGTGCGCCGTTGCGCAACCCGCCGGGTTTGCGGGCCAATACCGGGACGTAATGCCAAGGGTCGTAGATCACCTCGTTGCGGCCGAAGCAGCGGGCATGTTCGCCGACGACCACGCCGTCCTGGCGGATGACGATGCGATCGGCATAGGCATGGATCTCGACCGGCCGGCCGACGGCGCTCGACAGCACCGAGTATTTGTTGTTGTCGAAGCGCACCGTGCAGGTCTTCGACACCGAGGCCGGGACACAGTGGAAGCCGTCGAAGCGTCCGGCATATGGAATGAAGCTGCCGCGCTCCTCCTCGAACACCTCCCAGATCGTGCGGCCGTCCTGTTCGGGATGCCGGTGCGCCTTGGCCCAGGAGACGCATTTGTCGGCCAGCCAGCCGTTCAGGTCCTCCAGCGTCTTGAAGCGCAGACGCGGCGTGAAGAAGCGTTCTCGTACCAGCCCGACCTGATTCTCGACCTGGCCCTTCTCCCAACCCGACGCCGGCGTACAGGCCTCCGGTTCGACAAGGTAATGACCGCACATCTGCGCGAAGCGGCGGTTGTAGCGGCGATCCCTGCCGATGAAGATCGCGTCAACCGCCGTCTTCATGTTGTCGTAGATACCGCGCGTGCACGCCCCGCGGAAGAAGGCGAACGCCCGGTCATGGGCGTCGAACACCATCTCCTGCGTCTCGCGCGGATATCCCCCACTACGACACTCTGTTCCCGAACAAGGACGAGTGGGTGAACCCCGGCGATGCCGTGGTCTACAAGCCATTCGGCGGGATCGCCGCCGGGCCGATGCACCGGGAGAAAGGCATCCTGTATGCCGAGATCGACGTCTCCACCGCCCGGGCCTCGCGCCGGAAATTCGACGCCAGCGGCCACTACTCCCGCCCTGACGTGTTCTCGCTGACGGTTGACAGAAGCCAAAAGCGGCCAGTGTCATTTCGTTGATCGACAGAGGTCTGCTTCAAACCTCCAATGCCCGCCAACGATGGCTGTTCACGACAGACACAGAGCACAGGCCGCTCCCGTTATTAGGAATTGGAGAATCTATCTGCAAAGCGGATAGCAAGCGTGCAAACCAGCTCATTCAAAGGGCGGAGCCGGAGGTCCGCCCGAGCCGCTCAGCCAAGAGCGGCCATCTGGATTTCGGCCGCCTTGCGATCGACGGTTTGTCCAGGATTTTCGACGTGGCGTTCGAAGGGCTTCCAGGCTTCGCCGACGACCTCTTCGTAGGCGGCCACGAC
This sequence comes from Chelatococcus asaccharovorans, assembly GCF_003201475.1. Classification (GTDB taxonomy): domain Bacteria; phylum Pseudomonadota; class Alphaproteobacteria; order Rhizobiales; family Beijerinckiaceae; genus Chelatococcus; species Chelatococcus asaccharovorans. Next base: position 15,412 of record NZ_QJJK01000019.1, read on the forward strand.
GCCTTCGGCGGCGCAGCGGAGCGCGTGGGCCTGAATGCCCATATCGGCGGCGAATTCGCGCTTGCGCTGGGCGGCGCTGTCGAAACCGACTGAACCGTCGAGGTCCGAATCGCGGTCGTCGTTGGCGTTTCTGGCCGTGGCATCGCGGGCTTCCGAGACTGACCGGGAATAGAACTGACCGGCACCGTGGGCGGAACCGACATAGGAGCCGACGATCCGTTGGAGATGGATCTGCATGGCCCGTTCGCCGAGGCCTTCGTTCAAGGAGTCGGCCGTGTCGATGATGATCTTGCGATGGAGATCGCGGATGCCGTCGCTGTCGATGACGGGGAGGCCAAAGCTTTCGGAAATGAGCGATGCCTGGGCGCTGTCGGGACAGGCGAGGCGGACCATTTCGAGGGAGGCGCCCTTGCGGAGCTGGACGACCTTGCTGGATTGACGGCTTGAACGAGCGGTTCTGGTCATGGGAGATTCCTTTCCTTCACGGTTTGGCCGAAGGCTCGAGCCGACCCCTGCCGGCCCTCCCTTCGGGCGCGGTCCAGAAAAACCGGCGGAAGAAGGAGGCTTCAGGGTCCGTGCGGACCAAAGCCGAGCGGACCAGCCTTGCGGGCAAGCAGGGCCCTTTGCCCTCGCGCCGTCCCGCTTGGCCGGTTTGTCGAGGCTGGTGCGCATGGCCGCTCCGCGGCGCGCCAGCGGCCTTGAAGGCTCCGGCCGCCAGTTTAGGACCGAAGCCAAAACCGAAGAGAGGGCCGGCAGGGGTGGCCTTCCACCGAAGCTGAGCCATGAAGGAAATGACGATGACCCGGGACCGCACGGCCGTCATCCCGAGTGGCTGGACACCCCGGCATCTTGCGGCCGAACACTGCTGTGCTCGGTATTCTTCCTGATGATGGCGGTCGCACACGCCCGGAGAGCAAGCTCCCGTGACAAGGCATCGATCGCGTCAGTTCCTTTGACATCTGCAGGTATCAGCCGACAGGCTCCTTGCATGCGGGATCGGCGCGTTGACGGGTCGATCCGGGTCGTTGTTCCGCGCTTGGCGCCCGCGCGGTGTTCCATTCGGGAAACGGTGTTGCGCCCGGCGTATAATCGGCCGGAATCACGACAGGTGCCATCGATACGGCGAGGTCTTCGCCGGCGACGGCCCAATCGACTATCGTGCCGGCTGCCGGAACAGCCGCCGCACAACGGTCGAACTGGTTCTCCAAAGCAGCCGCGACAGCCGAACGGGGACTGGGGGCGTGCGTATCGACGAGGATGTGTACTGCGACGAGATAGGTGGTCATCTGCTGCTCGAAGGCGGACGGAATGGAGATGAACCTGAACGCCGACTGGGTGATGATGATCGCATCCCAATTGGCCGTGGCGGCACGGGCGAGGAAGCGATGCCGCTTGTCCTTGGTGAAGTTGGTCTCGTCGGCAACGAGGATGCGGGCGGTCGGGTAGAGCGCCAGGAACTCGCGCGCCGCCTGCGCCAGACAATGACCGGGCACGACCAGCATCGCCTTGGCGATCAGCCCGAGCCGCTTCTGCTCCATGATTGCGGCGGCCATGGTCATGGTCTTGCCCGCGCCGACGGCGTGGGCGAGATAGGTCGAGCCCGCCGAGATGATGCGCCAGATGCCGCGTTTCTGGTGCCCATAAAGAGAAAAGGCGCCCGAGGCGCCTGGAAGCTGAAGGTGATCGCCGTTGAATTTTCGCGGGGCGATGTTGTTGAAGCGGTCGTTGTAGTCCCGGGCAAGCCGGTCGGTCCGGTCGGGATCGGACCAGATCCATGCCTGGAACGCCGTCTTGATCTTTGTGAGCTTCTCCTTGGCCGCCTCGGTGTCGACCACGTTGAGGACGCGCTTTTCGCTGTCGCCCTCCCTCACGGTATCGAAAATCTGCGGCACCCGGCTGTTGAGCGCATCGGCGAGAAGCTCACCGGCGTGGCGCCGATCCGTGCCCCATTCCGAGGTCCCGGCGGCGGAATACCCGAGCTGGCGCGCCTCGACTGTCCAGGAGGCAAGCTCAGGCATGTGGCGGATCTTGATTTGGGCACCCATCATCTCTCCGACGAAATCGACAATGTCGGCGGCGGGAATCCAGGGGGCACCCAGACGTGCCGTAATATCGGACGGGTTCAGGTCGGCCGGCTGGACATCACGCAGCGCCCGGACATTGCGTTCGAATACCGGATCGAGAGCCGCAGCGGCGTCCGCGGCCCTGAGCTTGTCGCGCACCTTGCCCGAGAGATAGGCATCGGCGGTCTGCCAGGATCTGGTCTCCGGATCGCGGAATACGGCGTCGCCCAGCTCAGCGATGACGGTGTCCGCATCGGCATGCATGAGTTCGGCAATGTGATCGACATCGACATGACCGCGCTCGTTGAGCACCACGGCCAGGGCGTCGGCGGCACAGGTGATGAGCGGCGCCGAGGGCAGGGCGATTACGCGCTCGGTGAAGATCGGGCCGGGGCGCGCCGTGTTCGTCTCGAGGTCGTAATCCTCGATCGAGGCGACGAGCCAGCAATCGGGATCGTCGAGGAAGGGCTGGAGATTGGGACGACGGTGCGTTTCGCGGACTTCGCCGGTTTCGGGGTCCTCCTTCACCGACACGGTGGTGGAATTGACCGGACCGAAGGCGCGCACGAAATTCGACCAGGCAATGCGCAGCCTGACCTGATATTGCTTGAAGGGCTGATCTCGCTCCTGAGCCTTGAGGACCTCGCGCACGGCATCGCGGATCGGGATCAGCTTGCGGATGATCCTGGCCTGTTTATCGAAGACGCCTTCAGCGCTGCGACCCTTGCGCACCGTGATGGTGACGGGTTCGCCGTCGCGCATCTGCATCAGCGCCTGGTTCTTCCCGACAAAGAAGCTGCCCTCGCGGATGCCCTGCCCTTCGGGCTTATCGAATTCGTGGGCATCGCCGGGATCGGTTTCCGGATCGACGGCTTCGGGCTCGCCGTCATAGATCGCTTCCGGAAGAAGACGGATGGCAGCGGCAATCGTCTGCTCCAGATCGACACCTCGCTGCGGCAGGCAGGTATAGGTTTCGCCGTATGGTCCGGACGTCGTGGCATGGATTCCCAACACGTGATCCGGATGCTGCGCGAACCAGCGATTGACGCGGATGGGGCCTTCATCCTCGGTTGCAGGCCGGACCTGGTCGGTCTCCAGCCAGGACATGTCGCCCTCGGCGTCGTCAGGTTTACGCTTCCGGAAAAAGAGGATGTCGACCACCACGTTCGTGCCGGCCTCGGCCCGGAAACTGCCCTCCGGCAGGCGGATGGCGGCGACAAGATCGGCCTGTCGGGCGATCGTTTCCCGGGCGGCTGCATCGGCCTTGTCCATGGTGCCGCTGGAGGTGACGAAAGCCGCAAGTCCGCCGGGCTTCAGCCGGTCGATCGCCTTGACGATGAAATAATCATGCAGCCGCAGACCGAGGCCGCGATAGGCCCGGTCCGAGCGCACCGTGCGATCGGAAAAGGGCGGATTGCCGATCGCCAGATCGAAATGCGCCGGCAGATCCGTACGGGCAAAATCGCCATTGACGATGCGGGCGCGGGGCTGGAGCAGGCGGGAGATCCGCGCCGTGACCGGGTCGAGCTCGACCCCCGTGACTTGGCTGACCGGGCGTAGGTCCTCGGGCATCAGAGCGGGAAACAGCCCTGTTCCGATGCCGGGTTCAAGCACCCGGCCGCCGCTCCAGCCGAGCCGCAGCAAGCCCGACCAGATGGCCCGGACGATGAACTCTGGCGTAAAATGCGCATACTGGGTGCAGCGGGCGAGCGAAGCGTATTCCTGCTCCGAGGTGACATCCTGCAGATCGGCGCCGATCTCCTGCCAACCCTTGCGAAACGCCTCTTCGCCCGGACGCCGGAACACCGCATTGGCCAGTTCCGAGGCGCCGAACCCGGTGAACTTGATGAGCGCCGCCTGTTCCTTGGCCGTCGCCGGGCGGGCTTCGGATTCGATTGTCTGGGCGAGCGCGATGGCGGCGATGTTGTCCTTGGCGCGTTGTCTCCAGCCGCGGGCCAGACCGCGATCGCCGGCGAGATGGAAGTCCTCGCCGCGTTCGTTGTCGGCGGTGTTGCCGGCGCGTTGTGAGGCCGCCGGCACCGGCTCTTCCGGCGTATTATCATGATCCTCCGGCGGTTCGATCGTCGTGCCGAACGCGGTGACGCCAAGACCGAGGCCGGATGAAAGGGAGGTGTTGCCAAAAAGATCGAGCGTGAAGGGGTCGTCATTGGGCATGGGTGGTTCTCCGTGTGTTGGGGTGCGCGGCCGCCCGCCGCCGGGATGACCGGTGACGCGACGCTCGCGACAGATTCGGGATGGGATCAGCGGGTGATCAGCGCGAACGTGATGTCGCGCTCGGTGAGTTGGACCCTCAGATGGGTGGCGCCAAAATTCCGGTTGAAGCTCGGGATCAGCAGGTCGGCGTCGATGAACTCGATGCCGTCATCGCCCCCGAAATGCCGGCACTTGTAGTCCCACCAGTCCGGATTGCCCTTCGGATGGCATTCGGCGGAATAGACGACGAGCGGCTTTTGTCCGTCGGCGAGCTTGCCGTTCGAGATGATATAGACGCCCTCGTCGCCAACGAGCCACAGGCCTGGCTTTTCGCCCTGGCCGGGTTTCAAGCCGTAGTAGGGATCGCGGAAGCCGCCATTGGCGGCCGCGTCGGCTTCCCCGCGCGCGATGACCTTGCGCACGGCCATGATCGGGAAGGTGAACATGGCGACCTCACGCGGCCTCGGCGAGCGGCAGGTGGCGCAGATGAACCGGAAGCTTTTCCGAGATCTGCGCGTCGGTCAGATGATCCAGCAACGCGAAGCTGCTTGCCTGCCCGCCATAGACGATGACGGTGCGCTTGCCGCGATGCTCGGGCCGGAAATTCGGTCCGGCATAGCCGCGATACCGGTCCTCGGTGGCGCTCCAGATGTGCTCGATGCGCTCCTCGCGGGTCATCGCCTTGACCGGGCGACGCTCCCGCTCGACGATGGCGTCGCGCATCTCGACGGGCGAACCCGGCCGGGCGAGATCGCAATAGGCATGGAAGTAGCGGTCAACCCCGTTGATGCAGAGCGCATAGAACACGCTGGTGATGCTGCCGGTCAGGAATTCGCCCAGGGCGAACATCTCGCCGCGCATCCAGAGCGGCGGCAGGATATCGAGCATGTAATCGTGTTCGGGCCGGGCGATCTCGAACCATTCGCCCGCGAACAGGGCACCATCGTCGTTCTGCCAACGGTTCGGGCGCTGGGCGTGGCGATCGAACAGACGGAACATCTGCCGGCGATCGGCAACGCCGAAATAGATCTTGCGGATGGGAGAGAGGGTCATGGGTGGCTCCTTGGCCTCCGGGGCTGGAGCGCGGCTCATCCTCTCGACGTCGCCATCGTCTTCAGCCCTTCCGGACCCCTCTCAAGCGGCCGCCTCTCCGTCCGGCCGGGTCAAGGGCCGGCGTCAGCCGGGCGAAGCGTCACCCTTGAGGCGGCCGGCGGGCATGCGGCAGCCATCCTCCTTCGGCTTCTCCCTCCCTTTCGATACCTCACTCCTTCCCAGTTCGGCGTTCCAATCGTCTTCCAGCGGACAGATCCGCTCGAACCCGCATCCTGCCTCGGCCGCAAGCGCCTTCAGTCGACAGGCATAGATCTCGCCCTGCGCGTTGTTGTCGGTGGCCGCCACGAGATGGGCGCCCGGCCGGTGGGCGTATGTTTTAAGAGCTTCGGCCGTGGCCGGCGCCCAGCCGCCGCCGGTGCTGAGATAGAGGGTGTCTGATCGAACATCTTCGATCGCAGCCAGGCTCATGGCGTCGATCGCCGCCTCGGTGACACAGAGTCGAGGCGCATCGGGCCGGCCGAGACGGAACAGCATCTTGGCGCCGCCGGTCGCAAAGCCGCGCCAATCGGGACCGCGCTCCTCCCAGCCGGTCACCTGGCCGGCGGAATCGGTATGGCCGGCCCACATACTGCCCTTCGGGCCTTCGCGCAGGAGGTTCGCGGCAATGGCCTTCCGGATGACACGTTCAGGGATGTGGCGCGTGTCGTGGAGATAACGCCATGTCGCCGAGCCGGGCCAGAGTTTGCGCCGGACCCGCCAGCGTTCCGTGATCGTCAGGTCGGGCGCACGGTCCCTGGCCGCGCGTGTCCAGACCGGTTCGGACGGGACAAATCCCCTCACCTGAAGGAAAGTGAGGGCGGCTCAGGCACAGTAACATCGGCATCCGTGAACAGGTTCGGAAACAGCCGCTCCCGGAAATCGAGAGGGAAGGCGATGCGGACCGGCGCCTTTGGGGTATCTGATTTCAGGAAGCCACGGTCGACCAAATCCGACAACGTATTCCGTGCTGTTCGCTCGGACGTCTTTAGAACAAAGTTCGCCTCACCCCGGGGAAGGCTGCCATGTCGCAACACGGCCGACACCAGATCAGGCGCCCGCTTGTCGTCAACGACATCTTTCACGAGAGCACGGTACCGCGCCTCCAGCCGTGTGAGGTCGAACATGGCGGTCGAGAACCTGACCTGGTCAAGTGCGGCCGTCAGGAACCATTCGACAAAATCTTTGAGCGCGGACTCCGACAGATTGCCGCGGCCGTCACGGTCGCCCTGGCGAGGACTGTCAGCGTGGTCCATCATCCGTTTGTACTCGCCGCGATCTTTCAGGCCACGGGCAAGACCACGTGAAATCGACCACAATCCATTGCCGCCGATCCCGGCTTTGAGCGCCATCGCGTGAGACATCAGACGGCTGACCCTGCCATTGCCGTCGGGGAAAGGATGGATGTAGTTCAGCCGATGATGCGCCGAGGCAATGGCGATAATCCGCAGGCTGGCCTGTTTCTCGGCCATCGCAAATCGCTTCTGGAACCATTCCATGAAGGCAATTACTCGTGACGAAGAAGGTGGCTGGTGTCGGCCGACCGCGACGTCGTGGTCGGATATCGTCCGGAACTCGCCGGGCACGATATCCACTTTCGTACCGTCGGGTTTCTCCACATATCGGAACTCTGCCGGCATCTCGTCATAGAATGCGCGATGGACCCACCGGATGAATTCCATGGATGTCGGACTAGGCAGCTCATTGCGGAGAGCGCGGCCGTCAATCATCCGTTGGACTTCCACATGGGCCTTGGCCTCCAAGGCAAGTGGTCGGCGCTCCGGATCGATTTCGGCTCCCGCCAGTGCCATTTCGATATCCTTTGGCCTGGTGTTGTGCCCCTCGATCAGGTTGGAATAGTAGCTGTTCATGACCCGCACGAGATCGGCCAGCTCGGCAGCCGATTCCGGATGCAGGCCGCGGCCGAGTTCATCGGCAGCCTTCTGCAGCTCGATCGCGAGATCGGCCAGGACGGTTGGCACTGCGTCGTCGAAGAACAGCGGCTCAATTCGCGCAGGGGTTTCAAGCATTCTCTGCCGATCTCTGTAGCGTCGCAATTGCCTATAACATAAGGTCCTTTGGACCAAATGTCAGCAATATTGCCGATGTTGATTGCCGATCTTTCTTGCCGACGCCCAATGCCGGTCAGGACGGGAAGCCGAAACGACGCAGCAGATCGGGCGGACAGAGCGCAACCGGCTCCATTGAGTCTCCTATGGCGTTGTGGCCGAGCCCGTGTCGGGCATTCGGGCCATCGCAGATGAAGCTCTTGCCGCCAGGCAGGGCACAAACGGCTTCGCTTTTTCGCACGAGTACAAGACCGCCACCATCCCTGCCGCGCCATACGAGGCAGCCCGGGATACGATTGGCGAGTGCTCTTGGTAGCTCCGAGCGGATCGCTTGCAGGTTCTGGTCGTCGCAAATGACGAGCGAGTCAGCCCCGTTCGTGAGCGAGACATCGTCCATCTGGCGATTGGCGATGTCGAACAATTTACCCTGACTGCAGCCTTGGACATCGTTGAAGTCGACCGTGATCGGCCTTGGCGGAGGGGTCACTATGGATTGCCACCAATTCCAGACATAGGGACCGATGATCGCGGCTGCAGCCACTCCAACAAGCCACCACACTGCTTTCCTAAACATCGGGAGCGACCATCAAGACAAATCTGACATCGTCAACTTGGAACGACACCCTCAGCCATCCGGTCGTCTGGCCAATTCGGCATCTGAAAGCGCCTTCTTCGATGCCCTCAAACGGGACGTCATCCTTCGTTCGAGCAATGAACCCTTCGATGCACTTCGATGTCAGATCGCTGAATTTGGACATCACGTCAGGAAGCAGCTTGCGTGCTTCTGCGAAGGTGGGCTCCGCAATCTCCTGAGTGGCCAGGGCCTGGGACTGCAGGTAGGCAGTCAGCTCACTCGGGTCACGTTGCAAATTGACGAGTTGAGAAATGATGCTCTGGTGTCGGTCATCGCCTTCGATCGCTTGCACCGAAATATCACACCATTCGCGATCGACATCTTCCGTTGACCAGCAGGCAGTGGCGTTGCGGACAGATGCCCCGTTGCTCAGAGTTGGGTCCTTGAGGTCGCAGGTGCATTTTTCCCGGGTTGCATCGGCCGCAAAGGACAGCATCGGCCATGAAAACACCATCGCGAAAGCAGCCGCCACAACAAACCTGAGCATTTATCCCCCTCCCAAAGCGCCGTCACAAGCATAACGGGAGGTTGTCGTGTTCTCAATCAGCGGGCTGATAAGAATATCGACCGTGTTGCTACGTGTCGCGCGGTCGACGCATCATTGATCTCGGCAGCGTGTTCAAGCGTAGGAGCTGCGTAGAGTCTCATGCCGCAGCGCCGCAATCGCCACGTCGATGCGGTCGAGATGCGGAAACCAAGCCTTAGACCTCCTTGGCGGCGACAGCACGGCCTGAGCGGTCCACCTCGCTCGCTGTCGCGACGCATTTGCGGTATCTTGCCGAGGTACATTGTTGGGTAGCAAAATGGGGGCGGCAGCAAGCGGTGGCCTACTCACCGTCCGAGCTCAGTGAACTGGAGACGCGGATCGAATCCGCGATGCGCACTGGCCACCACCTGAGCGCGTGGGAGCTAAAATTCCTCGCCAATATCCAAGCCCGCTTTCGCAAGTTTGGTCCTGAAACACGCCTCAGCGAAAAGCAGGTTCGTAAGCTCGAAGAAATCATGGGAGCGCTGCCGACTGGGAGCACAAATATTCGGTATCTGAGCAGGCCACCACGCCGTCGCCATCGGCATCTTCTTGGTGGAGTCCTGGCGCGGGAAGCGCGCTGGCTCACCAGACGCTTCCTCCGCGATCTCTCCCTGGTGGCCGCCATTATGGTGATAGCGAGTGCCTTTGTGGCGTTTCAAAAACTTCCATCCTTGGACTTCTCGTCTCCATTTTCCTTTGCTCCTTCAAATGCATTGGGTCCAATGGAGACGCCGCAATTTTCCGTGGTCGACGGCGACACGATCCGCATCTCCGGTGAGGCGAAAGGCATGCGACTCGTCGGGTTCAACACACCAGAGACGACGAATGCGCGTTGTGCGCAGGAACGGGAGCTTGGCCGGCGTGCCACCGAGCGGCTGAGCGAGCTCGTTACCTCTGGCAAGGTGACGATCGAGCGCGTGGCGTGTTCGTGTCGGCCCGGAACCGAGGGGACCGAGGCCTGCAACTATGGCCGCAGCTGCGGCACGCTTCGCGTCGACGGGCGCGACGTCGGCCCAATTCTCATTGCGGAAGGGCTTGCGGTTCCTTTCCGGTGCGGCGCGACAAGCTGCCCGCCAACTCCAAGGCCATGGTGCGGGTGAGCAACCCGTTGAACCGTGGGCTTCAGGTATCAAGAAACTGTGAGAAGCGTTCTGCAAGTCGATCCCGGTCCGGATAGTCCTGGGAACGGATCGGCAGCTTGATGATCTGGCCGGCCATAGCCTTCAGCCCGTGCTCGAACATTGGGCCGTCATTCATAGACAACAGTGCATCGCTGACATGAATTCGGTAGTCAGAATCGATACCGATGAGATTGGCATCGAATGCCGCATGGTGGATTTTGGATAATGGCAGACCGTTGGGCACGACCGGCTGGCCGAATTCCTCGTCCTTGTCCGCGATGATGTGCGCGGCGTCCAATAACCGCGGCTCGGGCAAGCCGGTGACGGCACAACGGTTGCCATAGGCGGCCAGAATCGACTCGCGGAATCGCGCCTGGTGCAGACGCTGTCGCACCAAGCGCAATCCATAACGGCGCTCCGGCGCGTCGGGCAGTGCCCAATGTTCGTTGGCTGCCGCAGGAGATCCGAAGGCCAAACGCACCTTCAGGTCGGCGGCTGACCAGTCGGCCACGTAGGTTGGCCAGATCAGCGTATAACGCTGCGGCGCAACCCCTAGGAAATAGAGAACAGGAACCTGTGCGTCTTGCGCCGCCTTGAGCCACCGATTGTCTGCGGCGCTTGGATCATTGGCCCATGAAGGCATAGTCGACGAGTTCCTCGCCCTGCTCGATCTGCTCATGCACGACACGCTGATCGTCGTACCAGACGCGCGCACCGGTCCGTGGATAGACGGTTCGCACGCTTAAGAGGTGCTGCATGCGCGAGGGCTTGAAGATGCCGCGCTGCGGGTTGATCAAAGGAACCCGTTCGCCGTCACTGAAGAAGCCCGCTCGCAAGTCTTCCGACGTCACCACGCCGCCAGCCGCAAGGCGTTTGATGTGCGCCACGGCGGCCAATCGAATGCGCGCGTCCTCAGGACTTTCGGTCATACCAGCCACCTCAGCCGTGCCAACCAGGGAAGTGTCAGCGGCGGATTCATCCTAGATATCTGTTCTGCCGGTGCCATTCGAGAGCCTCGTTGGATGGCAGGGCCTCCTGGTGGCGCGGCAACCGCATCGGTGTCCCATGCAGGTCATAATAGTGCCGGCCATTGTCAAAGTCTGCCTTGAGGCGGCGACTGACCTCAAAGCGCCTATCGGGGCCGATCGTTACATAGCCAAGGTCGAATAGGCGGTGGATGTCCGTTCTCAGGAGCAAGCCATTGGACGGCGTGTGTTCACCGCCAGCATCGTAGGCTCGAATATGCGCGGCATCGAGAATGGGTAGCGTTTTCTCGCCGGAAATTGCGCAGCGTCGCTCATAGCTGTCCGTCACGCTGAGGCGGAATGCGCCTTGCCCCAGCCGTGGCTTGATAAGGGTGGGTCGCCCGTATCGCTCGGCAGAATCCGAAGCAGCGGAGCTGGCGTCACCGTACAGCCTGTCAGCCACCGCATCCCAGAGATAGCGCCCGTCTCTTTCCTCGACACCGAAGCCCTTGCCGGTCACGATGTTGGGCGACCAGCTCTCTGGAATCGGAAGCCAAAGGTCTCTTGGCCAGAAGAAGGGCTGGGTAAGAATTCGACACCCGATGACTGGATCCTGCCGCTCATCCAAGATAGCGGGATCACGGCGGTAGTGCGCAATGCGCGCCCGCATTTCGGCGCGATCTGCAACGCCATTCTTCAGTCCAAATGCATCCCAAGCCAGCGAAAGCGGCACGAGGGAGGCATGGCTAAATACGCCGCCGCCGACGATGAAATTGTTGGGTGCATGGAGCTTGAAAAGGAACAGCTCACCGGGCTGCAGCGCTTTGAACGTCGTTGTTCCGCTAGGTTGCCAGAAGTTCACCTCATCATGCGGCGGCGACGCGCCAAGCATGTCGAACCAGGCCTTGTCCGTAACTGCGACAAACAGACGAACCACCGCCTTCCCCTTCCGCTCGCTACGGAGCCCTACAAGGAGCGGAAAATCGAAATCTATGCCGCGCTGCCTGCATTCTTTACTCGCCTTCCTTTATTGCGGCATCGCTCGCGAACTCTAGCGTCGATAGAAATGCGACAAGGTTCGCGATCTCCTCGTCACTGAGGTGAATCCCGAATAGCGGCTCCGTCGCCCATCGCCGCAGTTGCTCATAAAAATTGGCGCGCTGCGCATCGTTCGCGAGCGAGCCTACGTATTCGTACAGGGGGTCTGTGTGCGCTCGAATCGCAGCTTCAAGCGTGAAAACGGACCCGGAGTGTGAATAGGGGGCGGTTTTGGTCACGTTGTAGAGCGGCGGCGTTCTGAACTTGTAAAGATCATCTACGTCGAGCGTGACATTGTATCTCCCGTAGTCGGTGCCGAAGCCGTTCTTGCCAAATCCGACCTGCGGGAACGGTACCGCATGGAATTCCATATTCGTAAAATAGGGGCCATTGTGGCATGTCGAGCACCGCGCCTTGCCGTAGAACAAAAGCCCTCCGGCGATCTCGGCATTCGAAAGGGACCCGCCCGAAAACACGAACTGGTGGAAACGCGTTGCCTTCAGCCTGAAGTTGTCGCGGATGAACGCAGCCAGGGCTTGCGCCACGTGCAAGAAGCGGATTTTTTCTCTCTCAACTCCCATTGCACCGGAAAGTTTTGGACCGATATCGGCATCATTGCTCAGGCGTTCTGCCAGGAGTGTGAATACTTCGGTGGCGGATTCGACGCTCTCTCCCTGGAGCTTTTCATTGCCTGCGCTATTCAGAACCATCTCGCCGATCTCGACCGGCGGAAGGTGAACCGCAACTGTCAGCGGATCGTCGGAAGGCTCTCCACCCGCAAACTGGCTGTGTACGCCATCAGCGGTCGCCTCCACACGACCGTCCCAGAAAAAGACATCAAAACCCTTGCCGCCCCGGCCCCAGAGCGGCAGGACATTTCGAGGAATAATATCGCCGCCACCGAGCAAGCGTTCTATCCCTTGGCCGCGGCCCTCCGTGCCGATCGCGTTCGGCAAGCCATCTGCTGATCCAAAGCGGTCAATGTGACAGGAAGCACAGGCGACCTCATGCTCCAGCGACAGCTTTCTCGTCTCAAAAATCAGCTTGCCGACGGCAGCCACTTCCGGCGCAACCGCGCGCTGCGTTTCTTCCGCGGGCATAAGACCCGCGTCGATTGCCGCCTTACGGAGGACTGTCTCCCGCAAACCCTCAGCCTGAGACGCGTCTGACAACAAAAGGCCAACGGTGAGGAGGATTGCGCTAGTAGCGTATTTCATGAATGCGCACGACTTCCTGGAGGGTGCTGGCGCGTTCTTCGATCGCGACAAGCGCCATTTCGCTCAATTCATTGTCTGAAAGCCCCCAGCGGATAAGCCGCTTGCGCATCAGATCGTAGTCCTGGCAGTCCAAGAGGGCGATCTCCGCCGCCTTCAAATTTTGAACGGTGGCATCAGAGGGACTTTGGCTAACGGTTTGCTTGGCGATCATGTGATCGCGCATCGCCTGATCGCATTTGTAGGTCAGCTCCGAGAATTTCGGCTGCGCAAGCTGGATCACGACAGCCTTCCAGACCGGAGCCGCCGCGATTGCCGTCAGCATGCCCAAAGCGAAAGTTGCTACCGGGAGAAGGTTAGCGCGCCACGATGCCCAACGCATCCAAAACCTCCGGAGTAACGGTTCCCGTAACCTTCAGCCCGTAGTCTGCCTGCATCTTCGACAACGCGGCCTTTGATTCCGGGCCTATGATGCCGTCTATTTCCCCGGTGTAGTAGCCGTAGGCAAACAGAGCGAGTTGGACCTCCTCAACAATGCGGCGGAACTTTTCGGTGTTACCCGGTAATGTCTTCGGGGCAGCTGCCGGTGGGCTGGGCAGTATGGACGACGGGGGCGTGCTGCTTCGATTTCGCGAGTCGGGAACAGCGCGCGGAGCAGGCGCGGCCGGCGGTGGGGTGTAGAGCCGCGATGGCGGTCTGTATTGCCGGGTGGAATACCCGCCGCCCGACGAGGACCGGTGGCTCGAGTGGGAACGATGGCTTGAATGCGAGCGATGCGCCGCAAGCGTATAGAGATGATCCAGCCGAAATCTTTGAAACAGAGATGGCGACCGGTCCTTCAGCGGCTCGATGGCCGGCCCGGGAGGTTGTGCATCAGCCTTTGCGGGGAAGAACCCTGCAGTAATCAACGATGGGATAAGGAATAGTGCTCGCTTCATATGGCGCCCGCCCGCATGAACCCCTTGTTGGAATCATACCATTCAAAGAACCCGCCACAAATCCTCCTGAGTGAGCATTCATCGCAAAACGAAAGGTATTTCCGTTTCCAGTCCGAGATCGTGGACGGTGCAAAGGATCGATAGGCGGAAGGAACGGTACAAAGGGGGAAGTTATAGAGAGAAGCATCGATGCCGCGCGCCGCCGCGATATTTATTGCCCGGCTGATCGGAGTGAAGGAGACGCTACTGTCGAAGAATAATCGATCCCAATTCTTTCGACCGTAGCCAATAGGCTCCAGCTGCATGATTGCCCAGGTGGAGCAATAAGGAAGGTTGGTCGCGATGAAATGCGCGAGCTCGGGGAGATCTTGAGCATTTGTTGTCATGACCACTGTGCGAAGCTCAATGGCGGCTCCCGCCTTCAGGAGCAGCGTAAAACCAGCCATCAGGGCGTCGAAAGCGCCGGCTTTGCCAACGATCTCGTCGTGAACGACGGCGTCTGGCGCGTAAAGCGGAATACCCCACAGGATCTGATCGTGCGGCAATGACCGCATGGTTTCCAAATCGGCATTGTTGAAATGCTGGCCGTTGCTGAGAATATGAAAGCGAAGGTCGGGCCGCTCCTCGTGGACGACGCGGAGAAAGCGAAACAACTGTTGCTTATAGAGCGTTGGCTCGCCGCCGGAGAGGCCAACAGTTGCGCCACGGGGAGCGAGTTTGGCCGCTTGCTCGAAGAGCGGGAATAGGTCGACGTGATGTCGTTTAGGTGGCTGGGAACACATTGCGCAAAGCTGGTCGCAGCGCTCCGTGACCAGAAAAGTATTGTGGTTCGATCCCGCGCGTATTAGCCGATGCGCAATGTTTTGCTGTGGCAACAAGAGAACGACATCGCCATCGAGCCGCTCATTATCCGGAGCATCGATGCGCAACGAAAATCCCTGGAAATCATAGTCTCGAAGGCTGCCTTCGCGACCGATGAGATAGGCTTGATTGTCCGCCCATTCATTTGGCGGGGCGGCGCTGTCGCGCAGACGCACCACGGCCGGCTCGACGATTGGCGGAATCTCTGCCTTGAGACGCATCGGTATCATCGATGCACCGGCGCCAGCGCCGGATCGAATTCGGGGATGCCAAGCCACAGCGCCAATGATTTTTTCACGGCGCTATCGGCGCTATAGAGCAGTTCAAATATTTTCCCGAAAACAAAGGTGTGCCGGCGACAGAAACTCGTCTCGTGTTTCGGCAGATCGATGCGACCATATCGGGACAAATCATCGACGACATCGACGCCGCAATAGGCCTGGTAAGGGCAGTGCATGCAGTCTTCGTGAAAGTTGTTCGCGGCGTTTTCATTCAGGATGGCCAACTTCGATTGATCGAGCCCATCAAAGACGTTGCCGATTGACAGGTCGATCTGACGAACACGGGTCACCATGCGCGCTTCGTCGGTGGGATAGAAGGTGCCGTCGAAATCGACGACCAGATAGTCGGCGCCGAGAGTATTCGGGTTGCGCAGGTCGACATGGCCGTGGTGGCCCGGTCGCAGGACACGCCTCAGACAGTGGACGAAGTAGTATTCCTCAACATGCTGGGGAGCCGTTTGATTGTACGCAATCATCGCATCGATGAACCTGTCGTAATAGAGGTTCCAAGCGACATCATCGCCGTGTCCGTAGCGTTTTCTGGCAAAACCTTGATAGTTCACCGGCCTCAGATAGATCGACCGAATGCCGAACTCGGCAAATGTGCGAATGATCTTTTCGGGCGCTGGCGCATTGCCTGGATCAATGGTTGGCAGTGCCGAAACCTTTTCCGGCCCAAAGGCTTCGATGGCGCGCGCCAGGTTGTGTAGAAAGGCGTCGGTTCGTGCCGCATCAAAGGTGCGCTGGCGCGTATGTGTGGCTCGATCGCCATCAAGCGACGTGCTCATAAATGTGTCCGGCGCGGACAGGAAGGTCCATGCCTCGTCCGAAACGTGCTGGAGGTTTGTGCAGACGACGAATTCAGCCTTCTCGAAGCGATCGCGACAAAAAGCGCGAACCACTTCAAGAAGGTCCACGCGTAGCAGCGGCTCTTCAAGCCCCACGCTGGCAACCTGTGGAACATGTTTCCCGCAACGTCCAAGTATCTGCCGAATACGCTCGTCAGAGGACGGGTAGAGCCCACCCAATCAATTCTGGAGAGGCGCTGCCGCCGCGCGGAGGCTTGTGGTTCAACGTGAGGGTCAACAAGTTCCAGATGGTGCCAGATGATTGCTATGTCCGATGGCGCATCACCAATACCGGCGCAGTTGCCATGGCGCTCAAGAAAGGGCGGGGCGGTTTCGAGTGCCCCACTGAAGGCAATCGTCGCTGGGAAGAGTTGGAATATCGCGGCGTTCACATGGCCGAGGCATTCATCATCCGTAGAGGCGATGATCGTCTGGTTGGCTTCAGCGAACCGTTCTACGTGGTGATCAGATAGATCGATGGGGACGCTGATGGCAACAATCGAAACGGTGGGCTACTGCAAGTCATGGTAAGAACAATTGCGGATGCGTTTCGTGTCCTGCGCAGCAAGCTTGAAATCACAGACCTGCAGGAGCAGACGGTTGCGAGCCGCCAGCAAGCAATCCGCGAGGTTCTGGAGCGCGATTTCCTCATCAAGGACACGTTTCTCACGGGATCATACCGCCGCAGCACCATGATCAGGCCACTGAAAGAGGCTGACGTCGATATCTTCATTGTCCTGGATGTGAAGTATTATCGCGAGGATGGAAAGAAGGCCCTGCTCGAGAGCTGTCGCTTGGCAGTTAATTATGAGATTCGCTTGTCAACGATTTCAGTCGGTTAGCTGTGCACTTAATTTGAGAACGCGCACTTAATTTGATAATCAAGCCGGGCCATTGGCATTTAATCTGAGAAGCAGTATCAGCAACGCAACGGCATCGAATTTGCCGAAACGGCGCAAGAAATTCAAAGGATTCATGGCCGTCACGCTGATTCGATTGCAGTTAAATTGAGAATCTGCGTTACCCGATTCTCGCAATTAACTGCCAAACCTAATCGAAACGACCGCATTCTCACGATTAGCTGCCAAGCGACAGGTGCTGTTTTGGCCACCCTCGGCGCGGGCGACTATAACCCACTCCTGCAAAATCGACGGCGTCGCTTGGCTGAGCTGCGAACCGGCCTCGGCGAACCGCTTCCGCCACACGCCCATGGCAAAATTGAGCGCTTGCTTGCCAGGCTCGAATTGGTGCTCAGCCAGATTGCAGAACTCGAGCGGGAACGCGATGCTGTAGCGGAGAGCAAAGCTCCCGATCGGGCCGGCAGGATGATCCAGCAGCTTACCAGCCTGCGTGGCATCGGCGTGCAGAGCGCAACAGTGCTGGTGCGGGAGGCCTTCGTGCGCGGTTTCGCCAACGGCAAAGCGCTGGGTGCCTACGCAGGCTTGGCGTCGACACCATATAGCAGCGGTGGAATCGACCGCGAACAAGGCATCGGCAAGGCCGGCAATCGACGACTCAGAACAGTGATGGTCGAACTGGCCTGGCTATGGCAACGCTACCAGCCGAGCACCGCACATGCGGCATGGTTCCGCAAACGCGTCGGCGCGACCGGTCGACGTATCCGCAAGGTGATGGTGGTGGCCCTTGCGCGGAAGTTGCTGATCGCGTTGTGGCGGTTCGTCAGCGATGGTGTTGTGCCCGAAGGCGCGGTCATGAAGCCTGCTGCCTAGCGCCATCAGATCGGTAGCCCGCTGCGAGCAGGCGCTACCCTGCAATCCGAGGGAACGTCGCCGTTGTCCGGCGTGGCGCTATGACGCCGTCTTCACAGAGTGGTGCCGTTCTCTTGGAGCTCTCCCGTCCCGAATGAGGGACAGTGGTCGGGAAATATTCCCGCCGGATGTGAGGTTCGCAGGAAATCTGCGGGAACGAGAGCGCCACCTCGAATTGCAGAAGAAAAGTCCTTGACGGAGGAATCATCATGTGAGGCCGGACATATGACTGCACCGTCCGACGGATTTTGCGCAAAGAATACCTTGCCAACAGGGCCGTTCCACATATGAGGAAGAACTCAATTAAGTGCCAAGCGACAACATAATCGTAGATAAGGTACTCGCCGCTGCCGATGCTCTGAGGCCCGTCGGGCTCAATAAGATGAAGGCACTCCTGCGCTGTGGGATGGGACCCTGCCAAGGACGCTTCTGGAGGCAGACCGTCGCCGAGGTTACAGCCAGGAGATGTCGACTATTTCTCCGTACCGGCACCGCTTTCCGGTCAAGCCGCTGACGGACGGCGGCCTGGCCTCGGGCCCGTACTCCGAGGCGGAAAGAAAGGGGTTGTGCGGGACTGGATTAAAGTGTATTCAGCAATGAATTCAGATTCGAGGTGTTCAGGCGATGGCTGACAAGACACGATTGATCGTCGAGGGCGGAGACCCCGCCGCCGATCCCAAGGCGTTTCGGCGTGCGCTTGGTAGCTTTCCGACCGGGGTTTCCATCATTACTACGCCGGGCTTGGACGCGCCAGCCGGGGTCACCGCGAATTCCTTCGCTTCGGTATCCCTCGATCCGCCTCTGGTACTCTGGTCGATCGCGCACACCTCGCGCAGCCATGCGGCGTTCCGGCAGAGCGCGCATTTCGCAATAAACATTCTCGCCGACGATCAGGTGGGCGTCTCGCAGGCTTTCGCCAGCGCCAGCTACGACAAGTTCAGCCTGGTGGACTGGCACAGGGGCGGGACGGGATCGCCGCTGATCGACAATGCGCTGGCCTATTTCGATTGCGTCTGCGAGGCTCGGCACGAGGGCGGCGACCACACCATCATGATAGGCCGCGTCATCGAGTTCGGGCGCTCCGAGGGAAGCCCGCTGGCTTTTTCGCAAGGGCGGTACGGGATTACTTTAGACCACCCCGAAGTGGCAGCGAAGGCGCGAGACCGAAAGTTTGAAGAACCTGGCCTCGACGAATTGCCGTTCTTGAGCCTGATCGCAAAAGCCCACTATAAGGAAGACGCCGATTTGGAGGAGCGGCGGTCGGCGGCGCGCTACACCCAGGTCGGAAGCAAAGTGCTCGCCGGCCTCTATCAGTCGGCGCCTCTGACGGCGGACGAACTCGCCAGGCGCATGTATCTCGACCGCCGCGAAGTCGACGACTCCTTGAACGAGTTCCTGGCAGACGGCCACGTTGCAATCTTTGATGGTCACCGTTTCGCGCTGACAGAATCCGGAAAACAGCGTCGCCGTCAGATGATCGAATACTTGTCGCGCTACCAGGACGAACAGCTGGCGGATATCAACCCCGCCGATCTCATCGTCGCCACGCGCGTGCTGAAAGCGTTTCTCACCGGCCCCCATCAGGGAAAGCCCGACCTGCACATCTAGCTACAATACCGTTCTTTGAGAAGCCTCCCAGCCCCTATCGGGTCCACCTCTTGTTCCAAAGCGACATAGCAGTCGGTTATCGGGTAAGTGGTTCTGGTGTTCATGACGATCCTCCGCAGCCAAACTCCGCGGAAGATCGAAATCCGGCCTCCGGGGAGAACGCGCTCCCCGAGTGAGTTCCTCCGAGCCCAGACCCAGTGGGCGGGTGTCCGGTGAAATGAGGGGCACTCCACCACCCACTATGACCGTTATTTTGCTGTGCAAAGCCTTTGTCGGCAGGCGCTGTCTCGCGTGCTTCGCAGATTAATGGCGGCTAATTTCCTAGCGTTCGTGGACAAAGGGTATCCATAGTTTGACTGCGGCGATGGCGACGAAGCCGAGATAGGATTCCTTGGTCTTGTCGTAGCGCGTTGCGATGCGCCGACAATTCTTGAGCTTGTTGAAGAGGCGCTCGATCTGATTTCGCCATTTGTATTTGGCTTTGTCGTGTGGGATCGGATCGCGCCTGTTGCTCTTTGACGGGATGACAGCCTCGACGTTGGCGCTGGCGATCTCTTCGCGAATGGCGTCGGCGTCATAGCCCTTGTCGGCGAGGAATGCCTCGATCCGGTCGGAGACCATCCGGAACAATGGCGCAAAGCCCTGGGTGTCGTGCGTTTGCCCGGGTGTCAGAACGAAGCCGAGCGGGCGGCCTTTTCGCATCACAGCCGGCATGGAGCTTGGAGGTGAAGCCGCCGCGCGATCGGCCAAGCGCCTCGGCCTCCTGAGTCCCCTTTTTATGCCGACCGCACAATGATGGGCCCGGACAACGGTGCTATCGATCATGTCGGCGCTTCGATCCCGCTCGACCAGTTCAGCCAGCGTTTCGAGCATCGCCTCGAACCCGCCGGTCTCGACCCATCGTCGGTAACGGCGGAAGTCGCTGTTCCATTTGCCGTATTCGTCAGGCAGATGTCGCCATTGCGCGCCCGTGCGCGCCATCCACATCATGCCCTCGAAATAACGTCGATTGTCATGAGCAGGGCGGCATCCGCGCCCCCGTTCAGCAGGAAGAAGCGGACCGATCAGCGCCCATTCCTCGTCCGTCAAACCAATCCGTTCGCCCAAGGCTGCCTCCAAATGGAAGCCTTGAATCAAAACCGGATTCCTCAGTCAACCCTTGTCCATGAGCGCTAGCTTGAGTGCGGGGGGTTGGCCTGCTGCCGGTTTCGTGGACACCGAGACAAGGTGTTTTGACGGAACTGGAGAGTGGGAATACGAAGAAGGAAGTTCAGCCGCAAGCTCAAGCTTGAGGCGGTGAGGCTGGTGAAGGGCGTTGCGGTGGCGCAGGCAGCCCGTGATCTGGATCTGCACCAGAACGTGCTGCGCAAATAAATTCGGGAACTCGGCGCCGATCCGCAGCGTGCGTTCTACCGGCCTACGGACAGATGAAGCCGGAGCAGCTTGAGATTGACCGGCTGCGCAAGGAAGTCGCGAAGCTGAAGGCGGAGCGCGACATCCTAAAGAAGGCCGCAGCCTTCTTCGCGAGGGAAGCGATATGAGATTCGCCTTCATTGCGCACCGGAGCCTTACTCATCACCATCCGCGGCAAGATTGCCGCTTGCGCGAAACGCGTCGTGCCGGCCTTCTGCAGAAGGTCGGCATGACGCACGAACGGCAAAGTGAAACCGCCAACATTGAGGGGGTTAGTTCTTCATGTCGCCAAAGGGGGTCAATCCCCGGAGTCGCTTGACAGGAATGTCAGTTGCTTCTCCAACTCAGGGAGGGCCTGGTAGAGATCGGCGACGAGGCCGTAGTCGGCGACTTGGAAGATGGGGGCCTCCTCGTCCTTGTTGATGGCGACGATGATCTTGGAGTCCTTCATGCCGGCGAGATGCTGGATCGCGCCGGAGATGCCGACTGCAATGTAGAGCTGCGGCGCCACCACTTTGCCGGTCTGCCCCACCTGCCAGTCGTTCGGCGCGTAGCCGGCATCGACCGCCGCGCGCGAGGCGCCAATGGCCGCGCCCAGCTTGTCCGCAACCGGCTCGATATATTTGGTGAAGTTCTCGCGGCTCTGCATGGCGCGGCCGCCGGAGATGATGATCTTGGCCGAAGCGAGCTCAGGCCGCTCGCTCTTGGAGAGCTCCTCGCCGACAAAGCTCGAGATAGCCGGCGCCTCCGCCACCTTCGCCTCCTCGATTGGCGCATTGCCGCCCTCGCCTGTCGCTGGGAAGGCGGCAGTGCGCACTGTAACCACCTTCTTCTTATCCTTCGACTTCACCGTCTGAATGGCGTTACCGGCATAGATTGTCCGCTCAAAGGTGTCGGGCCCGTCGACCTTGAGGATGTCGGAGATCTGCATAACGTCAAGGAGCGCGGCGACGCGGGGCATGAAGTTCTTGCCCGAGGTGGTCGCCGCCGCGATGATCGCGTCATACGGTTCGGCGAGCGACAAGATGAGCGCGGCAAGCGGCTCGGCGAGCGCATGCTCGTAAGCGGCATCGTCGACAACGAGGACCTTGCCGACGCCGTCGAGCTTGGCGGCCGCTTCGGCCGCCGGCTGGCAGTCCATGCCCGCAACGAGGATATGCACGTTGCCGCCCATCGCCTTCGCGGCCGTGAGCGTCTTATTGGTCGCGTCCTTGAGCGTCGTGTTGTCGTGCTCGGCAATCAAAAGCGTGGTCATCAGAAGACTCCGGCTTCGTTCTTGAGTTTACCGACAAGATCGGCGACGCACGCAACCTTTACCCCCGCCTGCCGCTTCGGCGGTTCCGTGGTCTTGACCACTTCAAGGCGCGGCGCGACATCGACGCCGTAATCGCCCGGCACCTTCTCGTCGACCGGCTTCTTCTTCGCCTTCATGATGTTCGGCAGCGACGCATAACGCGGCTCGTTGAGGCGCAGATCGGTGGTGACGATCGCCGGCTTGTTGAGCTTCACCGTCTGTAAGCCCCCGTCAACCTCTCGGGTGACCAGGAACGCACTGTCCTCGACGGCGATCTTCGAGGCAAAGGTGCCCTGTGGCCAGCCGAGCAATGCCGCCAGCATCTGTCCGGTCTGGTTGCAATCGTCGTCAATCGCCTGCTTGCCCAGTATCACAAGGCCCGGTTGCACCGCCTCGACCACACCCTTAAGGATCTTCGCCACTGCAAGCGGTTCTACCGCGCTCTCGACCTTTACCAGGATCCCGCGGTCGGCGCCCATGGCGAGCGCGGTGCGGATCGTCTCCTGCGCCTGCTGCGGCCCGATCGAGACGATCACCACGTCGCTCGCCTTGCCGGCCTCCTTCAGGCGCAAAGCTTCCTCGACCGCGATCTCGTCAAACGGGTTCATCGACATCTTCACATTCGAAAGCTCAACCCCCGAACCGTCCGACTTCACCCGGACCTTCACATTGGAATCCACCACCCGCTTCACGGGCACGAGCACTTTCATCAAAATACTAACTCCCGTTCCGATACGAAAACTCGCTTACAACCAGTTGTTCTAGCGTTAGCGGCGAGATCTTTAGCCACCAATCAACGTTGCCGAAGGCAGCTGTGTGGCGTCAAAATTCGGAATCATCCGTTATGCCTTAGAGTCTGCGTCGAAACTCATGATGGAGGAGCTAAGCGCCGCGTGAGCGGCGTCACGGTGCGGCGTAAATGAAAGCTTTGGCTTCCAAATAGGCTTTGACAACCGCCTGGCACCCGCCACGAAGCCCCGGCTATTGATCCCCACGTTGACACGCGTCGACAATACGAACATGTCCGGACGGAGCATTGTCATGATCTCCTCTTCAGCTACTGACACGCAGGCTCTCTGGATCATGCGGGGTACGCTCCAGAATACTTACGGGTAGTCTGTTGCCTCGCACCAAGCAGTTGATCGTCTTGCCACCCCGCACCAAATCATCCTTCACGGATGCAAACGCGATGCCCGAACCTACGGACGGCCCATAGGTCGACGAATGGACGAATCCAACCACGTCATTGCCGTCGAACAAGAGATCGCCAATTTCGGGGGGAGATCCATCGAGATCGAACGATATGTGGACGAGGCGATAGGGCACGGGCCGTGCCGTATCAAGGATCGCGCGGCGACCAATGAAGCCTTCCTTACTCGGATCGACGAAGCGGCTGAGGCCAGCTGAAGTTGCTGTCTGACTTGTGTTGAAGTCTGCGCCCCAGATTGGCCACCCGGCCTCGAGCCGCAGGGTGTCGTACGCCTTAAATCCAAAATCAACTATTTGGAATTCCTCGCCCGCGGCCGCAAGCGCTTCGTAGATACCTATCTGATATTCGAGAGGGTGGTGAAGCTCCCATCCAAGCTCGCCGACCATATTGAAGCGCAATGCGCGCGCGCGACCGAACGCAATATCGATATCTGCAACCGTCAACCAAGGGAAATCGTCATTGGACAATTTCGCTTCGCTCACTTTGGCGAGCACTTCGCGGGCTCTTGGCCCTGACAACAGCAGCGCTCCATAGCGACCGGTGACATTCTCAAGCTGTACGCTTCCGTCCCTCGGTAATTGTTCATTCATCCAAGAGTAATGGTGCAGCTCCGCTTGCGGAGCAGCAGTCAAATAGAAGCGATTAGGCTCAACGCGCGCGATTGTCGTGAAGCACATCACTTGACCGCGCTCATTCAGCATGGGTGTGGAAACAATACTCCCGACGGCGGGGAGACGACGGGCGCAGAGCCGATCAAGAAAGGTACTGGCGGCCGGTCCAGATACTTCATACTTCGCAAGCGCCGTGAGATCGAGAATGCCAACGCTTTTGCGCACATCTAGTGCTTCGGCGCGCGCCTCCTCGACGCCGTTTGAACGCGCATTGCCTCGCGAGAACCACATAGGCGTTTCCCACCCAAGCTGGGCTGAGAAATGCGCCCCTTTAGCCTTGAGGCGATCGTAAAGCGCGCTAGCCCGCGCAGGCCGACCCGCTAACCGTTCCCCTGAGAGATCAACAGTTCCGAAGACATGCGCTTCGCTCAGCATGGCGCGAATAAACCGCTTGTTGGCGTAGCAGCCGAAGCGACTCGCATACAGCATAGAGACGTCGACGCTCGGACTGCCTTCGATCAGCCATTCGGCGGCGACATGCCCCAGTGCGGCTGCCTGGCTAATGCCGTTGGCGAATCCCGCCGATATGTGAACGTTTCGCAGTCCAGGTATGGGACCAATCAGGCCCTGCAAATCGGGGGTTCGACTCGTTGGACCACAGATCTCGGTCTTAATCCCAACCCGGCCGAGCGCAGGAACGCGCGCCATTGCGGATTCGAGACTATGAGCGCCCCGTTCGAGATCCACCGGAAAAAGCTCTTGACCAAAGTCGTCAGGAATTCCGTCGAGGAAGCAGTACGGTGTATGCGGCTCGTGCACGCCAATGAGCAAACCATTACGCTCCTGGCGAACATAGAACGGGACCGCGAAGTCGCGCAGCATCGGCACCTTGCGATCAAGTTGCCTGAGCTCCGGCACCTCATCGGTGACAAGGTATTGACGTTCGGTCGGCACAATTGGAATGTGTGCACCCGCCATGCGCGCAACGACCGGCGACCAAAAGCCAGCGGCAATCACCACGTACTCGGTGATGATATCGCCTTTGTCAGTGCCGACCTTCCATTCCCCATTCAACTGCTCGGTAAGACCAGTAACTTTGGTATGACGATAGATCTCCGCGCCCTTGGCGCGCGATGCGCGAGCGAAAGCGTGGGTCGTCATGCTCGGATCAAGCACCCCCTCGTCAGGTACGTAGGCTGCGCCAAGAATACCGTCGAGTTCCATCAGGGGATGCAGCTTCTTAATCTCGTCCGGCCCGATCATGTGATAATCAATGCCGACCGCTCGGGCGCTTTCCGTGCGGCTCGCATATCGCTCAAGCAGATCATTTGTTTTTGCGATCAGGATTGATCCCGTGCGGGTCCAACCGAGATGCTCGCCCGTCTCGTTCTCCATTTCGCGATAGAGCTTATAAGCGAGCACATTGAACTGGTTGACGGCTCGATTACCGTCAGCAAGAGAGACGTTTCCAGCAGCGTGCCAAGTCGTTCCCGCGGTGAGGTCCATGCGCTCGATCAGCACCACATCCGTCCAACCGTTCTTGGCCAAGTAGTAGAGGATGCTACAACCGATGACACCTCCGCCGATCACGACGACACGGGCATGACTCTTCATCTGGATACTCCCAATCATTTTGAAGACTCTTCGCCGGCGGCGAGAAGAACAGTTGCATACGCGGACATGCCGACGCGCACCCGCCCAAGCAGCGTCAGGAATTCACCCTGCAAAAAATTGACAGATCGACATCTGCAAGCGTGCTCGCGCGAGAGCCTGTATAGGCCTTAGCACCGCGATCAAGCCGAATGATCGACTCGACCCCTTGGCAAGAAAGTGATCTACCCAACCGACAGCTCCTTGTACGCGCCTTCGACCGGCCACTGGCGGGAGAATGGCAGAAGTGCCGCTCGACCGCAATACAAAAGTGTAGACAGCACGACACACAAACAAATCGGCAGGCCTTTTATGTCGCTGCCGCGTGGCCGCGTCGCCTCCTGCAACAATCGCCGGGCAATCGGCGCCGCATCGAGCGTCTCCCAGCGTCTGCTGCCGGGGCAGACCCTCGACAGCTTCGAGTTCGAGGCCGTGCGATGATCTCCAAGGCGCAGGTCATGGCCATCACCGACGGCGACGGCTGGCTCGAAAAGGGCGCCAACCTTCCGGGGGAGAGCCATCTCTCCGCAGCTGCGCGCCAGAATGCTTGCTGGCGGCTGCTTTCGGGTGACGACTGGCGCGTCTGCCGGACCGTCGGGCCTGTTCCTTCGTGGTGCCGATCGCAAGATGATCCGCTACCAGTCGGGCAGTCCGGCGAAGACCGAACTGCGCTGTCGGCTAGGCTCGACCATTCTGTGCTCTATGCGCGTTCCACGGCTGTTCGAGGATCTGTCGCTCGCCCGTTTCGATGGCCGCTTTCCCCGCCTCTTCGACAAGCTCACCCGCGAGCAACTGCTCATTCTCAACGACTTCGGAACCCACAGCCTCACCGACCAGCAGCGCTTCCAGCTGTTCGAAATCGTCGAGAAACCGCTATCGGGGCAATCCACCCTGATCACTGCCCAATTCCCGGTGGCCAAGTGGCATGACCTGATCGCAGACCCCACTGTCGCCGACGCCATTCTCGACCGGGTCGTTCACAATGCACACCGCAGCGCACTTCAGGGCGACAGCATGCGAAAGAAAAAAGCAGCGCCCCTCTTGACCGGCAGCGAAAACGGCGAAATCAATCACCAATGACGACAATCAGGCACACGAGGACCATCGCCGCCAAGCTGTCCGCAACTTAGTGAAACTACTGTCCGCGACTTAGCGGAATCCCTGTCCGGCTTTTGCAAAATACGCAGTTCGTCCTGCTGCGGCGGGAGGGCTACCCGTCGGGGATCAACCTCTTCCGAGAGGAAGGGACGCTTCGCAAGCGCCGGGCCCGGCGACGAGCGGTTGGCACGCGAGCGAAAATGTTGGGTGGATCGCGGTAGACGTTCGACGAGCCGCCGAACATCGAAAGTGCGGCCCTCCCTCTCCCTTCTCCTCAGGAATGCTGCGCGAATGCGCGCCGTATCGGGCGCGCACGAAGGGCAAGACGGAGAGCGGCGTCGTGAAGAAGAACGCGATTGCGGGGCATTCTTTCACGAGCTGGGCGGCCTTCGAGACGGATCTCGCCCGGTAGGATTGCCGATTGCGCCGTGCCATGCCGACATGGGCAATTAGCTGGTGATGATGGTTGAACGACGCCCGTAGCGATCCTTGAGGAATTCGAGGAGGTCATGACAGGCTTGGTCGTCGAGCGGCTCCAGGCCCCAATCGTCGAGGATCAGCAGTTGCACACTGCCGTGCTTGCGCAGCAGGCGGGATAGCGACCACACGGCGCGATCAGGAACAACGTCCCGGCCGCGCTCATGAAATCGGCCCACGCAGCCATCCCGTGTTGCTGATCAAGGCCGGACTCTAGCGCCAGCCGAGAGCGCATTGGGGAGCGGTCCATCCGCCGGCAGGGTAACCTATAGGCGAGGACAAATCGGGGAGCACGTTACTCAGGCAGCCGGCTATGCCCCCCCGAGGAAGTCGACCCTGCTCTAGATGCCATTGAACGCATTCGCCGCCGCAACTTTCCTCAAAACGGTAGACTACCATCGGCGGAATGGGTGATCATCGAGATTGCGTCAGAGCCCTGTTTCAATGCTGTTGACAGTGGGCACGCGATGCCTCGCTGCGCAGCCAACTGCTTCGTTGCGATCACTCTGCAGCAATCGTAGGGTCATCCTCACCGATACTACTGATTTCGTTCGCCCCTGCGAATATCTCGCCATAGCCGATTTTGATGATTTCAACGATCTGTTGATAGCGGCGGCGTATATGACTTTCCATCAACCGGCCAGCCTCATCTGGGGCCCGTGAAGCGATAGCGCGCGCAATTGCAATGTGTTCCTCGCGCGAATTGCGCCGCGTACGCCTATCGATCCAACGCGCAAAATGAATCCGATTATTCACGCCGCGCAACACGTTGACGAGTTCCGGATTGCCGGTCAACTCCGCAATCTTAATGTGGAAGGTCTCATCTTGACGGAGCAATTCAAGTTCATTGTCCAGCTCTTCCTCCGCAGACACCATTTGCATTAAGCCTTCCAGAGCCTCATCGCTTGCTCGTTCTGCTGCCAGTCTGCTGGATTGGATCTCTAGTGAACAGCGCAAATCGTAGAGGTGATATACCTCCTCGGGGTCCAGAGACCGGCGGAAGAAACCGAGGTTGGGCTTCACCACAAGGAATCCCTCCGCCACCAGCCGATTAAGGGCTTCCCTCAACGGAGTGCGGCTGACGTTCAGTTTCGCCGCAAGTTCTACCTCATTGATTCGTTCACCTGGCTTCAAGGCATAAGTGATCGCCATCTGTTGGACACGATCATAAACTCGGCTAGCGGATCGGACCAGTTGTTGCTTAGCTTCAGTTTTCAAGCGTTCCTCGCAACCTGCTAATTAGGAATCAGAACGGCATAGGGAATTGTAGGATATCCAGTGGATCGCTTTGTGTACAGATGGAGGAGATTAATCTTTTGGCAATGACCTGATATGGTGGACGGCCTCCGCTCCCGGAATCGCAATGTGCCAAAGTGTGGCTGTCGAAAGTCACATGAGGGAGAACCGTCCATGGAAAGGGTTAGCCCAATCAGCCTGGATATCGCCTCACATTTCCGATTAGCGCATCGCCAGCGGCTCAGCAGGAGCTTCACTGTCACCGGCTTGCCCTGGACCGGCAGATCCTGGAGGCTACGGTTGACCAGCCTGCGCCGGCCGCCATGACGCAGGGCGGATCCCAGCCCTCGATCGGAAAGGGCCGCTCATGAGCGCCGGTCGCGACGATCTCCAGACCTTTCGTGTAGTCGCCGCCGAGGATCCGCCGCAATCGGGTCGAACTCCCTCCGACATTGCGATAGATTTGCCAGCCGGCTCCCTGCCCTCGTCGAGAAGCAAGATGGCTGCGCCAAATCGTGCAGCGGTAGGCGCCGTGGCGGCATCAGCCGGCCGGCGCCGATGACGACGACGTCGAAAACACCGTTCTCCGTCATCGCACAGGTTCCCGCCGCCCGGACTGCCGCTCCACAGCCATGCCTTCGCGAAGGAGGGTCGGGCAGGCCTGCCGGCTGTCGGTCCCGTCGATCACGACGAGGCAGTCGAAGCAGGCGCCGGATCATGCAGAAAGCGGAGCGTTCTGCGCCGCTGACGGGCGTCGTCCGCCAGACCCGCACGCCCGCCTATTAGTGCGGCGGCAACGCTGTCGCCTTCCCTGCCGACTCACTGCCTGGCTTCGGAGGTGAAGGTTATCTCCGCCGTCTTCCACTCAAGCTGCTCGAACATCGGACCTCGCAGTGTCGAAGGAGCTGGCAAGTCCTGAGAGGGCGGCCGTCGACGATCTGACGCGCAAGGGTGCGCACATGAGCCGCCGCCAGCGTGACGCCGCTGTGGCATGCGCAGGCGAAGGTTCCTGGGATTGGTGGAGGATTGCTGGTATATCGGCAGCCCGTCGGGCGACATGACCCGCAGAGCTGCCCAGCTGCGCACCACGGCGAGCCATGCGATCACCGGGAACGCCGCCACCGCCCGTGCCGCGGTCACGCCGCGGTCACGCTGAGGACTCCCGGGATGGTCGCGTCGTCGGTACCCTTTTCCTCGACGGAATCGCCCAGCATCACGCCGCCTTCATCCGTCTGGCGGATGGTCGAGATCGGCTGCGGCAGAAACGGAACAGCCTTTTCCGTGACGATGACTTGGCCTGTCTGCGGCCGGACGGGTATGTCCAGGTCGATCTGGGCGCCCAGCCGGCGGGTCTCGAGGCCGGCGGCGACGACGACCGTCTGCGCGGTCGTTCACTCGTCATCCGCCACGATCGCGAAGCCAGCGCCGTCGCGGCCAATCTTCGTGACAGGCGTACCTGGGAGATAGTTCCCGCCGAGCCTGCAGAAAGCGGCAATCAGGGCGTGGTAAGGCTGGAGTGAGTTTACGTTGCCGCCGCGTGGCAAAAAGCTGGCCCCCGCCATCGAAGGTCCGAGGGCAGGGAAAATCCTCCGCAACTCGTCCGCTGCCACCATCGGCACCGGGTTCGAGTGCATGCCGCTCCAGCACGGCCAGCCTTCGCGCGAACTCGCCCGCGTCGAAGTACCGATAGTAAGTTCGAGCCCAGACGTCCGAAAGCTCCTTTGCAAACCTCGTCCAAAAGCCGATGGACACCTGAGTCCAGCGAGCATAGGAGGGTGCGCCAACACTTTTGGCCTGGCCCACACGAGGGCGAAACTTCCGCGTGAGGCACGATAGGCGGAATCGTATCCGTCAAAGCGGACCCACCGAGAGTCCGAGGTTGAGGATGCCGTAGGCTATCGCCAGTCCTACAGTGCCGCCCCCACACGATCGCGACATCCTGTGCGCTTGCCTCGACGGCTCGCTGTACGAATAGCCTCGGGCACGCTCTCACTCACGCCGATCAACCTGTCTACACTTCTGAATTGCAATCAATATTCATTTGTTGCAGATCGTTCGGATCCGCTGTATGGCAATTGGTGTCAGACAGACATAAAGGGACAGGAGATCGCGAAGATGGGTGCGGACAAGCAGATGAATCTGGGATTCCTGTTCCAGATCTCAGGGGTCCATTATGGCGGTTGGCGCTACCCAAGCGCTCAACCAAAGCGCGCGGCGGACATCCGCTATTACGCCGAGGTTGTGCGCACGGCCGAGCGGGGTAAGCTCGACTTCTGCTTCCTGGCAGACAGCATCGCCGCCTACGAAGGCAGTGCCGAAAAGCAGGACCGCTCCAAAGAAGCGCTGATGGCGGCCGAGCCGAAGCGCCTTCTCGAGCCCTTCACGCTCCTGGCAGCGCTCGCGATGGTCACCGAGCACATCGGTCTGGTGACCACCGCGACGACGACCTACAATGAGCCTTATACGATCGCGCGCCTGTTTGCCTCGCTGGATCACATCAGCAATGGCCGCGCGGGATGGAATGTGGTCACATCGGCCAATCTCGCAGAGGCACATAATTTCGGGCGTGACAGCCATGTCGAACACGGAGACCGCTACGCCCGCGCGGAGGAATTCATCGACGTTGTCTTCAAGCTTTGGGACAGCATCGAGGATGGCGCCTACATTCGCGACAAGCTGGCGGGGCAATATGGGCTCAGCGACAAGATCCATTTCATCAATCACGTAGGAGAGCACTTCAAGGTGCGCGGCCCGCTTAACGTACCGCGCCCGCCGCAGGGTCATCCTGTCATCGTGCAGGCAGGCTCCTCCCAACCCGGCAAAGAGCTCGCCGCCCGCACGGCGGAAGTTGTCTTCACGGCGCAGCAGACCCTTGCCGACGGCAAGGCCTTCTATTCGGACGTTAAGGGGCGCATGGCCAAGTACGGCCGGTCGAGCGATAGCTTGAAGATCCTGCCTGGCGTGGTGGTCTACGTCGCAGAGACGGAATCTGAAGCGAAGGCGAAGTATGAGACGGTCAGCAATCTGGTTCCGCCTGATTTCGGCCTGTTCATGTTGTCGGACCTTCTGGGCGAGATCGACCTAAAACAGTTCGACATAGATGGGCCGCTGCCCGAGGACCTGCCCGAGGCGAAGGGATCACAGAGCCGACGCGACGTGATCATCAACCTGGCGCGGCGGGAGAACCTGACGATCCGTCAGCTGTACCAGCACATTTCCGGCGCGAGCGGCCACCGCAGCCTTTGGGGCACGCCGAAGCAGATAGCCGACCAGTTCGAGCAGTGGGTATATGAGGGAGCTGCGGATGGCTTCAACATCCTGCCTCCCTACCTGCCCGAAAGCATGACCGACTTCGTCAATTTCGTGGTGCCGGAACTTCAGCGCCGCGGCCTTTTTCGTACCGAGTACGAGGGCTCTACGCTGCGGGACCGTCTCGGCCTGGCGCGGCCGAAGAATTCTGTGGCGAAACCATCTTGAGCAGAGATAGCAGCCGAGACAGGCGAACCACCCTTGGGGGTGTATATCCCCAAGAAGCCGCTGCATAGGATGGTGTCGGCGACGAGGGGAGGCGAAGGCGCCCGGTGGCCCACAGCAATCATTCGCGAACTACAGGATCGACTGTAGAAGCGGCCCCGCCGTTCCATACGCCGGTGGTGACCAGCGCCGCGAGACTCTAAGACCGGCTCAAGGAAAAGGCGGTTTCCTATCATTTTAGGCGGGCGAACGGATCAACGAGGTCGAACTCGCGGCGCAGCTCAAAGTGAGCCGCACGCCGCTCAGTGAGGCTTTGAACCGTCTCGCCACCGAGGGATTTCTCACCACCACGGCAAACAAGGGCTTCTTCGCGCGTGTGCTGGAGGCGAACACTTTGTTCGACCTCTACGAACTGCGCGCCTTCCTGGAGCAGGCCGCCGCGCGCCTCGCCTGCCAGCGTGCTTCCGACGAAGAGATCGCCGCCCTGCGTGACTTTCTGCTGGAACAGGACGATAGCGAAGAAATCTCGGCTGGCGAGATGCTGAAATTGGACGAGGAGTTTCACCTCCGCCTCGTCGGCTTGTCGCAGAATGAGGAACTCCTGAAGACGGTGCGGTCAAACTCCGAACGGATTCGCTTCGCACGAGGGATCGACTTGTGAGCGCGCCGCCTGAGCCACGGACAGCATCTGTATATGACCACGCTTCTCACCGAGAGAAAGAAAGAGGAATGCGCCGCCTACGTGCTGGCTCATATCCAGAAGCATTTCGATCAGATTCGCGAGATCAATCGCGGCGCCGTTACGGAGATCTACACCCGCGACAGCGAGAGCTCTCGTAAGGCTCGCTGATGCTCAACGCGCTGGACCTGTCTTTCCAGCCTTTTCGGTCGATCACGCATCTTTGGATCGCTGAATGGCCATAACACCTAATCCGCCGCGGAAGAACACCAGCGGCGCGCCCCCCTTGCCTGTCCGCGATGCGACGACGCGGCCGACCAGAAGCTTGGCATGATCGAGCTCGACCACGCGTTCCACCACGCAATCGAAAACGCCGGCCGCGGTTGACAATGTTGGCGAACCGGTCGCCAGGGTCTCCCAATCGTCGGGCCGGAAGCGCTCCGCAGCCGATGCTCCCTTCTTCATGAAGGTCCGGGCGATCGCGTCGTCTCGGGACGAGAGGAAGTTGACGGCGAACGCTCCGGATCGACGGATCGGCCCAAAAGCCTTGTTTCCCGGGCCGAGTGCGGCCGAAAGAAGCGGCGGGTCGGCACTCACATGCGCCACGGAGAGGCCGACGAAACCGACAGGCTCATCCCCCGCAGCGGTCAGCACCGTAAAGCCGATCGGCCTTTCCCCCAACACTTCCCAGAAAGGCGCAATCTGCGCGCTCTTAGCTGCATGGTTCGGCTTCGTCATCGGTCGCCTTAGCTCCTTTTGGCGCCAAAGCTGTTCAGGATCTGGACGATGGCGATGGACAGCCCGACGATCACCAGGATGAGCGTCGAGACTGCGGCGAGCGATGGATCGATCTTGTAGCTCATTTCCTGCCAGAGCTGCTTTGGCAGTAGCGGCGTTCCCGCATCGGCGACGAAGAGTGCAATCGCCAGCTCATCCATCGCCTTGACGAATGCGAAAAGGAACGCCGTCACCATCCCCGCCTTGAGAAGGGGCAGGGTGATGCGCCGGAAGGCAACGCCGCGGGTCGCGCCCAGCGTCCAGGCGGCTTGGTCGAGCCGCTCGTCGTAGTTTCGCAGCACCGCCATAACAGTGATCACCACATAGGGCAGCGAGAAGATCGTATTGCCTATGATGAGGCCGATGTTCGTGCCGACGAGACCAACCTTGGCGTATAGATAGAAAAGACCCACGGCGACGATGATGTGGGGAAGCACCATGGGCAGAAGCATCAGGCTGATAATAACGCTCTTCCCGATGACCCGTTGACGGGCCAGCACGAAGGCCGCCGGCACGCCCAGGACCATCGATAGCGCAGCCGTTGCAAGTCCGACGCCGATCGAACGAAAAGTCGCATCAACCCAGATCGCGGACGAGAAATAGATCTGGTACCACTGCCACGTGAAGCCTTCAGGCGGCCAAGCAAGGAACCGGTTTTCCGAGACCGAGATGGGAATGAGGAAGAAGGTAGGCAGCGCGAGAAAAGCTATGCCGATGAGGCCGAGGATCCACAGGAACGGTCGGCGTTCCTCCCCGAGACGCCGGCGGCGGTAAGGCAGGATTTTGCCGAGTAACATGCCGGCATAGACAGATCCCCATCCGATGCCGGAGACAAGCTGCCGGCCCAGGTCGCCGGACAGCCTGCCTAACCCTCCCTTGCGGGTGCTGGCGCCTGCACGAACTTCTCCTGTCAGGCTGGAGAGGCCGAGCGTACGATCAAAGACGACAACGACCAGAATGGTTGCCGCGAGGAGCACGACGCTCAGCGCCGCCGCGAACTCCCAGTTGAGCGCCTCCTCGAGCTGGACGATGATGAGCTGCGCAAGCATTATATTGGATGGGCTGCCGAGGAGCTGCGGCGCGATGAAGAAGCCGAGTGCCGTGACGAAGACCATGAGACCGCTGGCCGCGACGCCCGGCAGAGAAAGCGGGAAATAGACCCGCCAGAAGGCCATCGACTTACGCGCGCCGAGCGTGCTTGCGGCGCTCGACAGGCTGCGGTCGATGTTCAACATCACCGACAGCATCATGAGGATGGCGATCGGCATCAGAGCGTGGACCGAGCCGACCATGACACCGAAGAAATTGTAGATCAGGTCCAAAGGCCGCTCGATCAACCCAAGCGAGAGCAATGTCCGGTTGATCACGCCCTGAGCTCCGAGGATCACCATCCAGGCGAGCACACGCACCAGGAAGCTGGTCCAAAGAGGCACCAGGATCCAAATCAACAGCGGATTGCGGTGGCGCGCGGAGATGGTCGCGATCAGGTATGCTATGGGATAGCCGCCGACGATGCAGAACAGCGTCGTCCAGGCCGAATAGCTCAGCGTATTCAGCACAACCTGGAAATAGGTCGTGTTGGCGACTAGGCGCTCATAATGCGCGACGGTCGGTACACCCTTGTTGTCAAAAAAGCTGAGAAAGAGGAGCTGCGCGACCGGAATCACGAAGACGATGGCCAGGAAGGCCACCGCAGGAACAAGCGGCAGATAGCGGGCGAGCAGGCGCCTGTCGGCTCTGGTCGCCGGCAACTCGGTTGCGATCACCGTCATCGCCCGACTTCCGCAGCTAGGTGGACCGTGTTGCACGCATCCCAACCAAGGCGAACGGTCTCGCCCGGATGATGCGGTGCGCCCTTTTCGTCACTCCAGTTGACGGCGACCAACCGCTCTCCGGTAATGAGCCTTGCAACGTGTCGGCTAAACGCGCCGAGCATGATCGTATCCTCCAGAATCGCGTCGACGACCGTGTCAGCCTTTTCCCCCTCCCTCAGGAGGCGGATGTTTTCAGGCCGTACCATACATTTGCTGGTCGCGCTGGCGGGTGTGGGAGCAATGAAGTTGGCGTGACCGACGAACTCCGCGGCGAAGACGCTGCGCGGGCGGAAGTAGATCTCGGACGGCGTTCCCAACTGCGCGATGCCGCCATCGTTCATCAGGCAAATGCGGTCGGACATTGCCATCGCCTCCTCCTGATCGTGCGTTACGTAGAGGATGGTCGCTCCTAATTCCTTGTGTAGGCGCCTGATCTCCGTCTGCATGTCGTCACGCAGCCTTTTATCGAGTGCGCCAAGCGGCTCGTCCATCAGGATGATCGAGGGCTCGTATACCGAGCATCTGGCAAAGGCCACGCGCTGCTGCTGGCCGCCGGAAAGCTCACGGGGAAGTCGGTCACCGACATGCGGCAGTTGCACCACCTCAAGCATCCGTGCGACACGCCGGTCGATCTCGGCACGCGGCAGGCGGCGCATCTCAAGCGGGAAGGCGATGTTTTGCGCAACCGTGAGATGCGGGAACAACGCATAATTCTGGAAGATCAGGCCGATGCCACGGTCGTGCGGCGGCGTATCGGTGGACAGGCGGCCATCGATCCAGACGTCGCCGTGGTCGCAGGCCGTGAGCCCGGCGAGTATCTGCAGGAGCGTGGACTTCCCTGAACCGGAGGGGCCAAGAAGCGTCAGAAATTCTCCCTCTGGTACGTCGAGGGTGGTTGGCCGCAGCGCCCGGACGGATCCGTAGCTCTTGGCAACTTGGTCTAGTCGTAGTTTCGTCTTCATTGCATATCCTGCTCGACCGTGCGGCGCCATGCGCCACGGCTGGCTCCAAAGTTTCCCTCAGTGTGCATACCGGCTATGCGGGTACTTAAGTCCAAGATTCTCACGTAGCGTGACACCCTCGTATTCGCCGCGGAATACACCCCGATCCTGGAGGATCGGCACTACGATATCTACGAAGTCGTCCAGGGAGCCGGGCAGGTAAGGAGCCGCGACGTTGAACCCATCGCAGGCCCCTCGCTCAAACCAGTGGACGAGAGTGTCCGCTACCTGCTCTGCACTTCCCACGAGCGAGAGATGACCGCGCCCGTTCGCTACCTTCTCGTAAGGCTGGCGAATGGTTAGGTGTTCGTTGCGCGCCTGCTCCGGCATCGCCTTGCCGATGCTCTGAATCCTGTGATTCTCCACCTGAGGCAGGGGATCGTCAACGTCGTAATTCGAAACATCGCCGACCTTGTCGAACAGGAGGGCGTCGTCATCCCAGCTGTCCCACAACCCAAGCACAACGTCGATGAACTCGGTCGCGTGCTCGTAGCGAATGTCGATGTCGATCTGCTCCTTCAGACTGAAATTGAGCGCCTCCGCATCGGACCACGCTAGGGTGCTGAATCCTGACAGCGCCTGCTCCTCCCCGGCATTCTCGCGGATTGCAACGCCATCCGCGAAGAAGATCATATCGAAAAGTCCCCGCTTGGCTGTGCGGGCTGCCGCAAGATAGTGCGGCAAGCCCATCTCGCTGCGCGGATCAACATCGGGGTGCCGCCAAGCCGCAACATGGTAGCCTATCCCCCGGACAGACAGTCCGAGTTTCATCTTGTCCTGGCGGCCCACGACCCGGGTCCTCAGCCGCGCAAGATCCATTCTTCGAAGCGGGTGTTGGCCGCTTCGCCATGCTCGAGCCAGAACTGTGCGTTCTGCTCGCGCATCTTGGCCAGATTCTCCGGGTAGGTGGGGAGCGTCCGGGCGAAGTCGGCGTCGAGATGGTCGAACGCCTTCGGGTGCATCGGCCCCATCAGCGTGGACTTCATGAACTCTGCCTCAAGCTCGGGCTGGGCCGCGAACTTGATGAACTCGCGAGCGACGTCACCCTGTGGGCTGCCTTTGGGAATGGCCCAGCCTTGCGTGGTGAAGTAGCCGTCCGTGTAGCTGATGCCAACGGGAGCTCCGTCGTTCTTGAGCTTCTGCGCCCGATGGCTGCTGATGGGAAAAATGTCGAGGTCGCCGCTGCCGATAAGCTGGTCCATCTGCGGATCGGATTCCCACCACACAGCAATGTGCGGCCGGATCTCGTCAAGCCCGGCGAAAACCTTGTCCCACCCTTCGGGCGTCTTGAGAGTCGGATAGATATCTTCAGCCGGAATGCCGATCCCGCGGGCCGTCATTTCGATTGCGTCGACCGCGCGCTTACGGAGCGACCGGCGGCCCGGAAACTGCGCGACGTTCCACATGTCGCGATAGGATTCCAGGCCCTGAGGGAACGACGTCTCCCGATAGGCCATGGTGAAGCAATAAAGGCCGTAGGGCAGCCAGTCGGGCATTACGTTCTCGGCCGGTCGGTCGGCTATATCCGGCGAATTAACGTCGATGGGATCCATCAGATCAGCTTCTCTGAGACGGAAGTATAGGTCCTTGGTCACGCCCGCCGCCATGCTCCAGCGATAGGCGCCAGTCTCGACAGAGATCTTGAACTCGTTGAAGGGAAAGTCCTTCGATACGACACCGGTCGCCTTGATCCCGGTTGCGGCTTCGAACGGTTTGAAGAACGCGAGTTCCCATATGTCGCCGTAGCCGCCCGGCACCCGGACCGTAAAGGGTTGCTGCGCCCAGGCCTTGCGCAGGAAGGTCGGAGCAGCCAGGGCACCTGCGGCAAGGCCCCCGACCTTCAAGAAAGTGCGGCGCGACGTTCCGATCGGCATGTTTCTCTCCATTATGATGCTCGCTTCTGTTCCCCGGAGCGCGGGGGAACCGAGCTCCCCGCGGTTGGCAGCGCAGACTGAATACATTTTTGAATTTTATTCTGCACTTCGCTCACTATGATTCTCCCATTCGTGCTTGGCAACCCCAAAAAACGTCGGTTTGGGATATCGTGCACAAAAATGTATTCATTAACGTGCACCATATTGCGCAACACCGATGGAGGGGATAAGAGGTTTCGAGAAACTGTGGTGGAGACCTATGCGCACCAAGATGACCGTTGTGATTGGAGCCGGCATGGTCGGCATCGCCTCGGCTCTCTGGCTTCAGCGAGCAGGCCGAAAAGTCATCGTGATCGACTCCCATCCTCCGGGCACCGGCGCCAGCCACGGCAACGCCGGCTGCTTTAACGGGTCGTCGGTGGTGCCGATGTCGATGCCGGGAATTTGGACGAGCGTACCGCGCTGGATGCTCGACCCGCTCGGTCCATTGTCGATCCGACTGGCCTACATGCCGACCCTCTTTCCCTGGCTATGGCGTTTCCTTCGAGCCGGCCGGCGGGAGGAGGTGAAGAAACAAGCGGCGGCGCTGCGCGCGTTGCTCGGGCCCACGCTTCCCTACCTCAAGCAACTCGCTGCCGGGGCGGATGTCGACGACCTGATC
Organism: Chelatococcus asaccharovorans; assembly: GCF_003201475.1. GTDB lineage: Bacteria > Pseudomonadota > Alphaproteobacteria > Rhizobiales > Beijerinckiaceae > Chelatococcus > Chelatococcus asaccharovorans. The sequence continues at coordinate 53,922 of NZ_QJJK01000019.1, forward strand.
CGCGAGCAGGGTCACCTCTACGTCTATCGTTCAGAGAAAGCCCTGGCCGGCGACCGTTTCGGCTGGCAGCTTCGCGGGGACGCCGGCGTCCAACTCGATTGGCTGGATCGACGCCAGCTCCAAGACTTCGACCCCGCCCTATCGCCGTCCTACACGCACGGCGTTCTGATCCGCGAAAATGGACATACGACAGATCCGGGCGACCTCGTCCTGCGTCTGGCGGAGCATTTCGTCAGGCAGGGCGGCGCCATCCACCGTGCCAAGGCAACCGGCTTTCGGCTTGACGGAGGGCATCTGCAATCCGTCGAGACTGAGGACGGGGTCGTGCCGGCCAACTCTGCCGTAATAGCCGCCGGAGCCCATTCCAACGCGCTCCTGAAGATGCTCGGCGACTGGGTCCCCCTGGAGACGGAGCGTGGATACCACGTGATGATAAATGATCCCGAGTCGCAGCCGCGCGTTCCGACCTGCGACGCATCCGGCAAGTTCGTCACTACACCGATGAAGCATGGACTGCGCCTGGCGGGGACGGTGGAGCTGGCGGGGCTTGAACTGGCGCCGGACTGGAAGCGGGCCCGCGCTCTGATCAAGCTGGGCCAGAAGATGCTGCCTGGGCTTCCGGCGTGCATTGCGGAAGAGCGCCTCGTGCTCTGGATGGGTCACCGCCCGAGCCTGCCCGATTCCCTGCCGGTGATCGACAGGGCGAGCCGGTGTCCGGACATTGTCTATGCCTTCGGACACGGCCATGTCGGAATGACCGGCGCGCCGATGACCGGTCATCTCGTCGCTGACTTGATCCTCGGCCGCCCCCCGAAGATAGACCTCGCGCCGTTCCGGCATACACGTTTTTAACAGGAAAGGACCCAGATGATACAGCGCGGCCAGCAGACCCCGATCTTCCATCGTTACGTGCGGCATGGCGACACGCTCTATGTCAGCGGCCTTGTCGCCAACGATCTCAGCCAGACAATTGGCGGCCAGACCCGGGACATCGCCGAACGCCTCGCCGAAATCCTGGCCGAGGCCGGTTCCGACATGGGCCGCATACTTCAATCGACGGTCTATATCACCGATATGTCGATGAAGGCCGAGATGAACGAAGCCTGGAAAGCCTGTTTCCCGGCCGAGACGCTGCCAACGCGAGCAACAATCGGAGTTGCCGACCTGGGACGGTCGGTACTCATCGAAGTGGTTTTCGTCTGCGCCGTCTGAGCGGCCGAGGCGGTGGCCGGCAAAGAAGCTGCGGTCGCCTCTCAATCGAGCTGAAAGTATGGACATGATCTCCTGGTCGGCGCGTGTCACCGGCGAGCGTGCCTCCGCCGAGACGTGCGATGACCGTCCACGGCGCATCACGCTGTCAGCGGAGGGATGCCGGTGACGACGATCGGGCGTTCGTTCGGAGCGATGGCCTTTCAGGCCAGAGCGATCCTGGGCATCCGCACCGTCCGGGTTTTCTGCGACAGCTTCGTAGCATTGCTGATCCCGCTCTACCTGACTTCGCGCGGCTTTGACGCCGTAGCTGTCGGCACGATTGCCTCCTGCATGCTCCTTGGTTCGGCCTTCACGCTGGGCGCTGCTGGGGCGCTCGCGCACCGCCTTGGCGTGAGGGCACTGCTCTGCGTTGCCAGCCTCGGCATGGTTGTTTCGGGCGTGGGTTGGTCGATGGACCCCGCCCTGCCTTCGCTAATGCTGATCGCCTTTTTCGGTTCGCTGAACCCGCATGGCGGCGAGGCGAACCTGTTCCGCCCTATCGAGCATGCGGCGCTCGCCGATCTGGTACCTGCAACTTCCCAAGCGACGGTCTTCGGCTACTATTCCTTCCTGGGCGCCCTGGCGGGTGCGTTTGGAGCGCTCTCTATCGGCGCCCTGCCGACGCTGTTCGACGCGCTTAGCGAACGGACGACCTCGACGGCGATCTTTATCGGCTACGCCGTCATGGGCATTGCTGTCTGCGCGATCTATGCCCGGATCGACCTGCACAGCTCGGAAACGCCGCGCCAGCGCGCTCTTGCTCCCGGTTCGCGCGGCAAGGTGCTGAAGCTGACGGCGATCTTCTGCGTCGACGCATTCGGCGGCGGCTTCATCGTCAATGCGCTGATCATCCTATGGCTCACGAACCGGTTTGGCGCCTCGATGGTGGAGAGCGGAGCGCTGTTCTTCACAGCTGGGGTGATGGCCGCGGCGGCTCATCTTCTCGCAGCACCGATCAGTCGCCGGATCGGCCTCGGCGGCACGATGCTGGTCGGCCATGTCCCCGCCAGCCTGCTGCTGATCCTCGCCGCGCTCGCGCCTAGCTTCGGCATCGCCGCGGCCTGCCTCGTCCTGCGCGGTTTCCTATCGCAGCTCGACGTACCGACACGCGCAGCCTTCGTCTTTAGCCAAGTTGCGCCGCAGGAGCGAGCGGCCGCCATCAGCGTCACCCTAATGCCGTTCAGCCTGGCTGCGGCGGTGGCACCCTTTCTGTCGGGCTGGCTTTTGCTGTCATCCTCGACGGTCGGCTGGCACCTCGTAGCAGCTGGCCTCATCCGATTGATCTACGCGGCCCTTTTTCTCTGGTTCTCGGTGAAGGATAGCCCGAACGGATAGCCAGACGGCGATCAGGTCAGGCATCGATCTCAATGGCCATGCCGCTGGCTACCGCCAGATCGACAGCGGCAGACGCAACGGCCAGATCCTGAACCCCGACGCCGGTGCCGTCAAACAGCGTGATTTCTTCCATGCTTCGGCGTCCGGGATGGTCGCCGTTTATGACATCGCCGATAGAGACGATTTGCGCCGGGTCGAGCAATCCCTGGGTGAACGCGTGCTGGGCCTCGCCAATGGATATTGATTGTTCGATCTCGTCCGTGAAGACCGTCGCTGCCCCGACAATTTCCGGAGCGATCTCCTGCTTCCCCTTCGTGTCCGTGCCCATACAAGCTAGGTGCGTGCCGGGTCGTATCAGGCCTGCCGGGATGATGGGAGCGAAAGACGAGGTGATGGTGATGATGACATCGGCGCTTGCGCACAACTGCTCCAAGCCCGCCGCATGGAACGGCACGCCTCTCTCCTGCGCCACCTTTGCCAGACGCCCGATTTTTTCGGGCGTCTTGTTCCATCCGAGGACCTTCTCGAACTGCCGCTGCTCAAGTGCTGCCTGCAGCTGGAAAGTGGATTGGTGACCGGCGCCGACAATGCCGAGCACTCTGGAATCGATCCGGGCAAGGTGCTTAATCGAAATTGCGGAAGCGGCGGCCGTCCGCAAGGCCGTCAGCAGGTTGCCGCCGACAACGGCGCGGCACCGTCCGGTGTCCGCGTCAAAGAGGAATATCATCGACTGGTGGTTGGTCAGTCCCCTCGATGCGTTGTTCGGCCAATACCCGCCCGACTTCAGGCCCAGCGCAAGGTTCTCGCGGTCGAATCCCGACTTGAACCCATACAGCGCATCGGCATGGCCGATAGCTTCCCGTATCACCGGAAAATTTCGGGCCATCTTGCGGGCAGACGAAGCAAACACCCGCTCCACGGCCATGAGACAGTCGGCCGCGGACACAAGGCGGACAATATCGCGTTCGGGAATGACGATCATGATGCCCTGCCGCGTGGAGAAGCCGGGAACCGCGTCACGACAAACCTCAATATGCCTTGCCGCGGGCCGATATCGGCCAGACGGTCTCGACCTTGCCGTTGCGGACTCCGACGTACCAGTCGTGAACGTTGCACGTGGGATCGCAGTGACCCGGAACGAGACGAAGCTTTTCGTTGATCTTGAGAACACCGGCCGGATCCTCGATGACGCCGTGCTCGTCGCTGCATTTGATGTATTTCACATCGTCGCGGCCGTGAACGAAGGGGAGCCCGCTATCGACCGACTGCGCCTTCAGGCCGGCATCGCAGATTGCCTTGTCGGCCTTGGCATGGCTCATCACCGAGGTCAGGATGAAGAGCGCGTTCTCCCATTCGCCTTGATCGATGCGCTTGCCTTCCCGGTCGAGGATACGCCCGTAGTCGGCGTCCATGAACGCGTAGGACCCGCACTGCAGTTCATTGTAAACTCCAGACGCCGCTTCGAAGTAATAGGAGCCGGTTCCGCCACCCGAAACGAGCTCGGGCTCCAGTCCCGCTGCCTTCAGGCCCGCGACGGCTTCCTTCACCTGGGCAATGGCAGCATCCAGCTTGGCCTTGCGTGGTCTGCCCCCTGAAAAGTGGTCCTCCCTGAAGTAGGCTATTGAGCCGTTGGAGAGGACGTTGGAATGCCCCAGAAGAAGCATAAGCCCGAAGAGATCGTCGCGAAGCTGCGTCAGGTCGATGTTCTGCTGTCGCAAGGTCGTTCGGTTGGCGAAGCGGTTCGTTCGATCGGCGTGACACAGTTCACCTATTACCGCTGGCGCAAGGAGTTCGGTGGCCTGAAGGGTGACCAGGTGAAGCGCCTGAAAGAGCTCGAGAAAGAGAATGACCGGCTGCGCAAGGCTGTGTCGGACCTGACGCTCGAGAAGCTGATCCTGAAAGAGGCTGCCTCGGGAAACTATTGAGCCCCGCCCGTCGCCGTAGCTGCGTCGACCATGTCGTGGCGAAGTTCTCCGTCTCGGAGCGGTTTGCCTGCAAGGTTCTCGGCCAGCACCGATCGACCCAGCGCAAGAAGCCGCACGGCCGAGCAGATGAAGAGGCGCTCACCGCCGATATCATCCGTCTGGCTTCCCGGTATGGCCGCTATGGCTACCGTAGGATCACGGCGATGCTGCGAACCGAGGGCTGGACGGTGAACGCCAAGCGCGTCGAGCGTATCTGGCGGCGGGAGGGGCTGAAGGTTCCCCAGAAACAACCGAAGAGAGGGCGTCTGTGGCTGAATGACGGATCGTGCATCCGGCTTCGGCCCGAGCACCCGAACCATGTCTGGTCCTACGACTTCGTCGAGGGCCGGACCCATAATGGCAGGAAGTTCCGCATGCTCAACATCATCGACGAGTTCACCCGGGAGTGCCTGGCGATCCGCATCGGGCGCAAGCTTAACTCGACCGACGTCATCGACACGCTCTCGGACCTGTTCATCCTGCGCGGTGTGCCCGGCCATGTTCGTTCCGACAACGGCCCGGAGTTCATAGCCAAGGTCGTGCGGGAGTGGATCGTAGCCGTCGGTGCAAAGACCGCGTTCATAGAGCCGGGCAGTCCCTGGGAGAACGGCTATTGCGAGAGCTTTAACTCGAAGCTTCGCGACGAACTGCTCAACGGGGAGATCTTCTACAGCCTCGCCGAGGCAAAGGTCATCATCGAGGCATGGCGACGCTACTACAATACCGAGCGGCCGCACTCATCGCTCGGCTACAAGCCGCCAGCGCCGGAGGCCATCATCTGGCCCGGACAACCACCCGGATCGGTTCCATCGTCGGCACAGGCGATGGCCGAAAAGCCGGTCATGCATTAAGACTGAAACCGGACCACCTCATGGGGTCAGGCCAGCACCACTCCGCGCGCCCACAGGAAACGTCGCCGGCTGTCGACCAAACCGCGCCGGCGGCCTCGCCCGAGCACGATGGGGCGATAACCGAAGATCTGCCCGACATCGTCGACCTCGTCATGGAGATGGGCCGCGTGCCGGAAGAGCCGGCGGCGGACACCCAGGCGCCCTCCCCTCCCCTTCCGGCCGTTTCGACCCCGCGCCTGCCGACGCATCTCGACGCGCTGGCCGATAGGGCCCGCGATTATGTCGAGGCGGCAAGCTCGTCCAACACGCGCCGCGCCTACGCTTCGGACTGGAAGCAGTTTGCGAGCTGGTGCCGGCGGCAGGGCGTCGAGATGTTTCCACCCGATCCCCAGGTGGTCGGCCTCTACATCACCGCCTGCGCTTCGGGAAAGGCGACCCGCGACAGGAAGCCCAACTCGGTGTCGACGATCGAACGCCGGCTCTCGGCGCTGACGTGGAACTACGCGCAGCGCGGCCAGCCGCTCGACAGGAAGGACCGCCATATCGCAACCGTCATGGCCGGCATCCGAAACAAACACGCCGCCCCACCCCGGCAGAAGGAGGCGGTGCTGCCGGAAGATTTGATCGCGATGCTGGAGACGCTCGACCGCGGCACCCTGCGCGGCCTGCGCGATCGCGCCATGCTGCTCATCGGCTTTGCCGGCGGCCTGCGCCGTTCGGAGATCACCGGGCTCGATGTCGGCCGTGACCAGACGGAAGACGGTCGTGGCTGGATTGAGATCCTCGACAAGGGGCTGCTGGTGACACTGCGCGGCAAGACCGGATGGCGCGAGGTCGAAGTTGGCCGTGGCTCGTCCGACGCGACCTGCCCGGTTGTGGCGCTGGAGACCTGGCTCAAGCTCGCGCGCATCGCACACGGACCGCTGTTCCGGCGCGTCACAGGCCGGGGCAAGGCGGTCGGTGCCAACCGGCTCAACGATCAGGAAGTCGCCCGGCTGGTCAAACGGACCGCGCTGGCGGCCGGCGTGCGTGGAGATCTGCCCGAAGGCCAACGCGGAAAACTGTTTGCCGGCCATTCGCTACGGTCTGGTCTCGCCTCGTCAGCCGAGGTCGACGAACGCTACGTGCAAAAGCAGCTCGGCCACACCAGCGCAGAGATGACCCGAAAATATCAGCGGCGACGCGACCGCTTTCGGGTCAATCTCACCAAGGCGAGCGGGCTGTAAAAAGCCCCCTCCCCTGCCCCGCGTGTTCCCGGTGCGAAGCGGTCAGGAACCTTCGCGCCAGGACAGCTGATCCTTCGGTAGCCGGCCGCTCGGATCAAAGACTCTCACCTCATGCGGCAGGTTGGGGCCCCATTTCCAAAGCACCAGATTCAGATCATCCACCTCAGCGCCTGGGGCAAAACTCGGCACGAGAACGCCAGCAACGCCTTGACCATGAAGCCGGTCATATATCGACCATGACGCGGGCCGATCACCGTTGGAAAGAGCTGTCGCCCATGCACAGCTCATATCATCAAGATCGACCCGGTGCTCGGCTCTCCCTTCCTCTGTCGTCAGGTCGGCGATATCCTCGCAATCGATTTCATACGAGCAAAGCACACATGGATCTATTCGATGCGCGAAGCCCTGATTGGCTTCCTTGACGGCTGTCATGATGCTCAAGCCGAGATAGAGCGCCGGCACCCCCTTCGGGTTGAAACGCGCACCCCTTACCGCGGCGCCGTCGCCGGATGTCGGCTTGAAGGCCCATCGCGGATCATGCGCTCGATAGCAGGTTCCCACGAACCTCACGCAAATCCGCCAAGCGCCATGTGGTCGAGATAGTCCCGAACGGCCGCGGCCTTTCCTTCCTTGACAAGGGCTTCCGCCGTTCGCCCGCCAAACGCGGGCAAGGGCTGGGCACGATACCAGGCCATGGCTTGTTCCTTGCCGCCGGCCCACTCCGTCACGCGGCTGATGATCTCTAGCATTTCACGAAGTCGTCCCTGTGCTTTTGGAGCTCGGCTGCGTTCGGCACGGTAGAGTGTCTCCCTGGCAAGCCCCGCTGTTTCGGCGAGCTGGGTCTTGGACATCCCAAAGCCATCCGCCAATTGGTTGATCGCGATCCTCCCGGCTCGATCCATGTACGACAGCACGAGGGATTCGTTTCGTACTAAAACTTTCTGAGCTTCGGCCACTGCTGCACCTGTCATACAGACAAACATATTTCTTGTGCAAAACATATGGCGCTGGTGAGAGAATTGCAATCCTTACCGCGCATCAGGTTCTCGTTCTCTCCACGACACGAAAATCCAGCCATCTATCCTCCGTTCGGATGACAGGTAACGCTGAAACGCTTCAAACGGGCCGGAAACCCATGTCGGCGACAGCACCGTCTGAACGGCTAACAGGTTCATCGGTCCCGCCTTCGCAGGCTTTTCAGGAGTGACTCCGAGACCTCAAGCCGCGAACCGGATTCAGATGTCACAATCTCCGAGGTTTGGCGGTGTTTCCCTTCATCCAGCTTGGCGCGCAGGAGCGCCATGACCATCGGCCAGGTCGAGAATTTTCCGTCCCGCGCCTTGTCGGTCAGGCTGCGCAGATATCCCCCGGCGCTGTTGATCTGGTCGGATCGCTGGTAGATTGCCGCAAGCGTGATCGCGGCCTGAACCTCGCCCATGACCTTGCGGGCTTCCTGCCAGGCGCTGGGACTGATCCCCAGCATCGTCCGGACCAGCTCTGCGGCCGCCAGAAAGTCGCGCCAATGGCGGATTTCGCCCGATTGCGCTGCCTCGCGCAAATTCGGGCACGCATCCAGCACGATGCTCAACGGCAGATCTCGCTTCGGCAAGCTCCTTACGTTGTCGATTTCCGCAACGCTGCCGCTCGCTTCTTTCTTTTCTCGAAAGCAGTGTTCAGATTCAGATGGGGAGTCTGGATTTGAATTCTGTATGTGGCGATCAGATTGAGACTCATTGGCGTTCGGATTCTGTGTTTTTATGAAAGATTCCAATACATCGCGGATCTCCGCGTGCAGTTCATAGAGCTCAGCGCAGATATCCTCGATGAGCTGCCGCGAGGCCGTCCGGGGAAGCCTGCCGATGACCGCCTGGTATGTCTGAAGCACCCTGCCCCAGTTCCCCGGGACTCCTTCCTCGATCCCTGCGTCGATCATCTTGACGATATCGCGCCGTAGCAGCGTCAAGCGCTCCCTGGCGACACGAAACGCCTTCTTCTCCGCCTGGACCGCCTCCGCCATGTCCCTGAATTCCACCGCGCGTGCGACGATCGGCGAGAGATCGAAGCCATAGGCCTGCTCGATCTCCCCTGCCCTGCTCCGGCGCGCGAATCGCTTGCCGTTCGGGCTATCCCTGCGGATGATCAATCCGCATTCGACCAGAACCAAAAGATGGCGCCGAAGCGTCGCCGGCGAGATGCCGTTCGCGCGGGCAATCAGCTGCTCGTTCGATGGCCAGACGATGAGTTCGCCATCGGCCGAGAGTTCCGTCTCTCTGTGAAACGACAGCAAGGCGTTGAGGATCGCAAGCGAGCGATCCGTCGCGCCGAGCATTTCGCGGGCTTTACGGATGTCTTCGAACACCCGCCACTTGTTGGCGGTCACCTCTTTCGGCATCGCCTTTGCGGTTGCCTGGCTTGCAATCTGGCCAAGCGTCATCGCCCGCCGCCCGAAGGGCGTCGTTGAGATATGCGTCTGCATTGTCCCTCACCTATCGCTAGGCAAAAGAATTCTAGCCGCCCGAATGGACGTTACGACTCTTGACACTGATTCGTGGAAATGCGATTCTCGGAGTGCTTAAGTTCTGAGAGAGGCTTCCACGGTTCGCCGGTCGGGGGCCTTTTTCTTTTGCGGTTTCAATTCTCCTGTTTCGACTGCCTGTAAGCCTCATAGAGGCTGTCCAGATTGCCAGTTATCCAATCCGCGAAAGGCTTCGCCTCGGTCTTGGTGATCTCGAGCGAAATGCCTTTCGGCCGGTACCTAGCGACGACGCTAACCGATTTGTCACTAGGTACCCAGGATTGCGCGGCTGCTGCCATTCGCTCCGTTTTGGCCGCCGCCTGCTTCAGCTGGTTGTAGACAGCCTGAAACCGGTCATCGCTTTTCTCAGTGAGGAAATCCTGCTCGCGAATGAGTTTCAGAGCTTTGGATCGTTTCCCCTCATCTTCCAGCAAATCAGCTAGTTCGGCCCAACGCAGGCGTCCGAATGATGGAGCGGAACCGATGGCTTCAATCAGTTCCGGCGGCAATCGCCTAGTCAGAGCGATCATGCGAGATAGGGCAGCCTTATCGACGCCGAGGGAAGCCATGATGATGTCCCGTGGAAACCCACGATCCTCGAGACGTGCCCCAAAAAAAGATCGCTCGATGAACGATAGGTCCGTGCGAGAGTTGTTTTCCTGACCTTGCGAGACGACGAGTTGTTCGTCCGTAAGATCGCGCACAACTGCCCTCACCGGCCGACCAAGTTCCTTGGCGGCCGCCAGTCGACGATGTCCGTAAGCAACCTGGTATCGCCCTTCGCGCTCGGGATGCGGGCGCACCAAGATCGGCACCTGCTGGCCGTGTTCCCTGATCTGGGCGGCCAGAGAAGCATTCACTTCGGCTTCAACACTTAGGCGATCGACGACGAACGAGCCGTCCACAAGAGCGGGGTCGAGTTCGATGATTACCCGGCCCGCAGCGAGTTGCTTTTCGATCTCGTCGGCTCGCTGGGCGCGAGAATTGATGCTTTCGAGAGACTGGGAGATCGCACCAACCGGGCTTGCAGGCCTTATCGATCTCTCGAGGCCGAGCAATGGACGCCCCAACTTTGGCTGCGCAGAAGCTGGAGTTAGTTCAGTAGGCTCCGGCGCCAGATCGAATACGTTTTTTCTAGCCATGGGTTACTTCCTCCCCCACGTGGCTCGGACGAGGCCTTCTATTTCGCCGTTTACAAGTGTCAGGGACTCCAGAGCGCGTTCATAAGTGCCGCGCGTGAACGATGATTTCTCGACTTCGTAGAGCGTTTGTTTTGTCAATCCAGCATCGGATACCGCGGTAGACTTGAGCATCGGGTGTTCCAGAACCCGTTGCCCAAAAATGGAACGCATGAAGCCTGCCATCTGGCTTTGTGGACCATCATTCGGCTCGTAACGCGTAACGAGGTAGCGCAACCAATCGTATTCGGTGCTGCCTCCCGCGTTCTCCACGACTGCCAGCAGGTCGCCTGTCATGGTCAGGAACTGACTCATGGACATGACGTCGAGCATCTGCGGATGAACAGTGATCAAAACCGCAGTAGCTGCGCATAGCGCTGATAGCGACAGGAACCCAAGTTGTGGCGGGCAATCGATGATTACGACATCGTACGCGCTTTCGATTTCCGCAAGACTTTCGCCGATACGTGAGAAGAACATCGAGCTGTTCTGTGTCCGCTCGGACAACGCTTTCGGGGTGGTATGCTCGAATTCCATCAATTCCAGATTGCCCGGCACGCAATGGAGGCCGGGCGTATACGTCTCACGGACAACTTCCGAGATATGACGGCGGTTTTCATCGTAGCGAATGGCACCGTAAATGGTTTCTCCCTCGCCTACATCCAGTTCGGGCTGATGGCCGAAGAGGGCCGAAAGCGACGCCTGAGGATCGAGGTCGATAGCCAGCACACGATATCCGCGCAATGCCAGATACTGCGCAAGATGGGCAGATGTCGTTGTTTTCCCCGAACCGCCCTTGAAATTCATAACGCTTACGATCTGCAGCTTCTCGCCGGAGCGACGGTGCCTCACATATTTCGGGGCGCCCTTCCCTCCCTCATCGAGAACACGCCGCAACCCCTCGATGTCCGTTACCGAATACAGTCGCCGACCGTTAGGCAACGGTGCTGGCCCGTGACCTTCGGCAACAATCTGCCGCAGATAGCCCTCATGTATCCCAATGAAGTCAGCCGCTTCAGCTGGCGTGAACAGCCGAATACTTTTTTGCGATGTTGGCGGAAAAGTGCGAAGCTGATGCGCCTGAAGTTGACGCGACAACTCACTTGCGTCAGCCATAATTTGACTGCGCAAGGTCGGAATGTTGATGTCCGCTTCTGACAAGATAGTGGTGGCCAAGAAACCTATCCCCGGAATCTGCGCTTTTCCCAGCATCATCTGCAAATATGCGCTGATCAATTAAGCCAGATTCGGCGCCCGGTGGCAAATCTTTTAAGGCTAACAGAAAGTTAACGCCATTGGGCCCCTTCAAATGTCGCGAGTTGCACATGTACAACTCCTTCGAGGGACCGATCCGGCGCAGGCCTCCGCGCGCCCCGACTGCATTCCCGTAAAGAAGTTCGTACGTGGAATACCGGCGTCAAAATCCACACTGAAAAGGCGAGTTGTACACGTGCAACCCGACAAACGTCCAAGTAAACAAAGGTCGGTCAAACCCCACCTAGGCGATCGGCCCGGAGATCAAGTGGAGGGTATCGCTCCTGAGCGCTCGGCCTGGTACGCTTCCATGCGTCGCAGAAACCTTCACAGAGGTCAGTCATCTCGCGTAGGCCAACCTTCGAGACATTCCGGATACACCGCGCCTGCGCTGAGCAGCGGCTTGGAAGGCCGGGAGCCCCGGTCAATTGGGTCGTGTGAACATACGGCACGATCTGCTGACGACGTTCGGACGAAGCTGTCGCCTAATGACCTGCAGTGGCCATATCCTCTCGCGGCTTACCCACGAGATCGAAGTCTAGGGGGCTCCGCAGCTGATCGCATTACGGAGCGAGTTGAAAGCCTACCCAATACCATCACACGCATCCTCGACACCCTGTAGTCTGATTGTCGATGGCGGGATTGTCGTGCCGCTCGTTGGTCGAGCAGTTCGAACTCCTGGCTGTCTGATAAGAGGCCCAGGCTCCTCCCCGTCTCCGTTCCAAATTTGCGACGGAAATAGCAACGGCTGTGGCGCTATATGTCGGGGAGCCGTACTCGACCTCATCCAAGGAGGCCTCGTTTCAAGCTCAAACCGGCCCGCAAAATGTAAGGCGGCAGGGCGAGTGAATAGTGACCACAGTTTAATTCCAAAATATCTGGCTTGGCTCCGGCTTCCTTCAGCTTCTGCATGAAGTTCGCCGACAACTCCGGCAGAACTACCTTGTCTCTCTTGGCCAACACGACATGTAGAGCGAGATCCGGTCGGGCCAAACGATGTGAGTAGTTTTCCAAGTTAAGCGGTGCCCAAGCGCGCCGAAGACCGTCCAAATGAACTTCAGGTTCAAGGCTATCGCGTATCGCGCGTGTCGCGCGACCCGTCCAAACCATATCGGCCAGACTGCCCGCGGTCAGAAATAACGAGGCTTTTGACACAGCCAAGTCGTGTGCGGCAACTATGGCCGCAACCCAAGAACCCAAGCTTATCCCGAGCACCGAAATGTCTCGGTAGCCTTCACGCTTTAACCAACGAATGAGCTTGCGCCCGTCCAATACTGCCTGCCTTACGGATTGGATCGTTCGCCCCAAATTGGCGCTAAGCATATAGTCGGCATGCAGAGATCCGGGACGGCTGCGCTGGAAGTGATAGGGTAGGGCGATCTCGACTACGGTGATGCCACGCCGAGAAAAATAGTCGGCGACACGACTATTCCAGGTGTTTGCGTTCCAGTGGTGAAAAATCACCACCGCATGGTCGAACCTCCCGCTGTCTTTGATCTTCGCCCAGACGACATTGTTCTGCTCTACATCGGTTGAGATATCCGATGGAAATTTGAGCCATTCATCGATTCTCTTAAAGCCCTCAGAGCTCTCGGCTGCCGCCTCGAAGAAGGCTGGATCAGCAAGAGCTTTGCCTGCAAGAGCACCAAACTCCTCAATGCCAATAGTCTCGCGCGGACCTGGAAAGGCACGATCCGCATCCAGGGCGAAGACAGCGGTCTGCTTTCGCTCTTCCCCGCGTTGCGCCTGCCGCTCATCCCAACCATCAAGCCAACTATGAAACACCCTCATCCCCATCCGGCCGAACGATGAGCATCGCGCAAATCACGGTTGAAAAGACCAAAAACCGCGAGCAGCACACCAATGGCGAGGAGGATTGAAAACCCGGTGACAACGTCGATCAGCAAATACCCCGCCACAAGTGATGTTACGGCGGCCGACATCCTCCAGAAAGGTACATCGGACCGGCGTTTGGTGCGTAGCCGGATGGCTCCATACAAAAATACAAAACAGCTCGAAACAGCGACGAGGAGGCTGCTGTAGTGCGTCGGCCTCCGATAGTCGGTTCCGGCGTACAGGTCATTGCGTCCAGCAAGAGCTGAAGTCATATCATCCACCAACCAGGCGACGACATTTTCTCCGGCGGATGTCAGGTAAGCGCTTTGAACCTTCATGACTATGGCGATCAACATACCCAAGACGCTACACCGAAAAATCCCATGCATCACTGTTCGGCCAACTTCGCTGAGACGACGTTCATGTTCTGTTTCGGGCTGTACGCTTTCCGCCTTTCTGATTGTCCAAAAGTCATGCGTCACTGTGTACAGTAAAATTAACCCCACAAAAAACATGTAGAAACATATGCTCATGTACAGGTATGCGATTCCCGTGAAAACAGCAGCCTCTGGCACCGAAATTATCTCTGGGTGTACGATCGCAATCGAATCCCAGTCTGTCGCATAGTCACCACCACCTTCCATCAGCGGGATCAATGACACGCCTATCCATTGAAGAAGGCCGGCGAATAGCACGCAAATCGTGAGAACGGCCCAATATGAGTACGACGTGGCTTCGACGTTGCGTGTCCAAGCTGTGTCGCTGTCAATCCGGTCTCTATGTCCCGGAAGCTGTGGTCGGCCCTCATTTTTCCAAAACGTCACGACCGCTGTTACAATAGCGAAGAACAGTGGCAAAAGCACCATGAAGACGGATGTCCAGTTAGCCGTCCAAAGGAAGCCAACCTGCTTGGTAACGCCATCTGCCCGACTATAGGTGACGTTATGAATTCCCAAGACATACGCCAGAAATCCCAGAGCGGCGATCCCTGCAAACACCGATGCAGGCAAATTCAGGGGAGATCCTTCAGCAAAGAGTGCCGCTGATCTCGTCGCCAGGCTTGAATGCCGCCTCGCTCTACTGGGGATGTCGTGCGCCGGTTCTGCCGGGTACTCTAACGGAATAGTCCGTGGCGTATGCGGAACCGGCTGCGCAGTTCCACTGGCGTCTTTCTTCCATTCTCGCCTCTTTGCCGACAACCTCGATTGGGCCGCGCCGAGTTCTATCTGCCATTCCCTGGTTGCTACCGGATCATCGCATCCAAAGATCCTCGCGAGCCAGCGAATATTGGCCGGGCTGACTCCTTTCTCATTGTCCTGAAACCAAAGCTGCACCGTTCTCTGGTCGACCCCAACGGAATTGGCTTCGATCTGTGAGATCGCCTCAGCAAGGAGTTCGGGCGTCCATGGACCTGCAGGAAACCCGTCATTATCAGATGACCGACCCGCACCTGCCGCCGCCAAGGTTTTGAACAATTCTTTGAAATCGCTCCCGTCCCTTGGTGGAGGAACAAACAATTTTCCGTTCTTAAACATCCGCTTAGAGGGTAGGATTTCGTTCCATTTCGATGATCTTCGTATCCTCTCGTGCGCTCGTTCCCATCATCACATTTTATGGACTGATATTTCTAAGTTGTACGTCTCTAGAGGCTGGAGGCGGTTTAGGTATCTCCGTGGGAACAGAAGATGATAGCTCGTCTTTTTCCGGATCGCCGGACAATGGCTTCTGCCATAGAGCGTCACAAACGCGCGCGTCGGGAGAGCGTGGCAGCGGAAAAGCGATCTGGATCGGCATGGGAACTGTTGAACTGTGCGGCGCGAAAGTTCCTGCGCTGGCGCGAGAGACGCGCATATTCTTGTCTGGTCGTGCTCAGACCATCGAACGCCGATGAGGCCCGTCAGAAACTCGTCTATCTCATGGCAGCGCTCATGACCGAGCCAGTTGCACCGGACGCGAAGCAGATCTCGAAGGCGATGCGGACCCTCGATCCATTTAAGGGACCGCTGGCTCAGTTCTTGGGAAAACGCAATACGCCGCTTCAATGAATATCAGTACGAGGGAGCGCTGCCGCGCTACCACCAACGGACATGGCAGCAATGAACAAGGTGACCTGCCTATTTGCGCAAGTTGAACCAGTGTCGTGTGAAATTGCCGTCGTCGTGCCTTATATCGAAGTAGTATGGATTTTCGCGGAGCGGCCTCGACATCGTAACGATCTGCTCGCAGCCGTCGCGGGCAGCAAATCCGGACGGACAAGTATTGCGGACCTGCACACAGATATCGCCCTGACGGCCACTATGATCCTGGTTGTTGGACCCAACGGTCCATCCGGCAGGACAATCCTCGTAGGCTTCATAGCCAGGCCTATCAGTTCCTGCTTCGGGGCAGGTGGGCCACGAAAAACCCCATCTGCCCATCGCAGAGATCAGCCGATGCATCGGCGGGTGACATGCCGGCACGCCACGCCATGATGGATCCGAGGACGATGCACACAGAAGCACCTCGCATCCCCATTTGCTGGCTTCGGCACGATCGGCCAACCAGAAACATGCCGCTGCGGAAAAGATCGCCGACATGGAGGTCAGTCGAACAGAGTTCATGCGACGTCTCCTTCGATCAGCCTATCGATTCGTTCGAATGGGGCGCTCACGCGCGTCCTTAAACGGCGGCGATATCTCGCTACCCCGTTCGGCCAGCAGGTTGAAATCCGCGATCGGTCGGCGTGAGAGCGTCCGGTCGACAGCCTTGGCGCGCCATTCCGGCATATCGAGCACGTAGGTCGCCCACATGCCGTGCCGGGCGGACATAGCGTAGTTCTGCCAAGTCAGATACTCGGCCGGCGCCGGTGTGTTCACGCGGGCCCAGCCAACCCTCAACATCTCCAGCGCCAGATCGCGGCCGCGTATGGTGCAGCGGCTGAGGAGGGCGCCATCAGCGTCGTAGGCCTGAACGACGCAAGTAACCTGTGCATTGCCGACCGTCCGCTTCAGCCACGCCTTTGCAAGCGGACCGCACGGTACTGGCTTGGGGATCATGCTTTCGCCATGCCGACGCGGATCGTAGGACCATTGCGGCAACTCGCAAGCGTCGATTGAGGCGAGCCGCATCTTTTGTCCGTCCCGTGGGAACCAGAGAGTGCGGCCATCTATGACGGCGGCGCGGCCGGTGATTTTCACTGGAGGGCTCGAGGATGTGGCCGGTTCTGACTCGACGGGCGAACCTCGCTGGTCGCGCAAGGCATCAGCTGCATTGACCGGATAGGGTAGGGCGATCATTGCCAATGCAACCGTGATCGACCTGACGGTAATTGGCCTCATGGCGCCATCCTTCCAGTGTTCGCGCTCTGGCCCAGCAGAATGGCGGGATGCTCGACATCGTCGAATTGCCAGAGCCCGATCCTCTCTTCGCGGGCAGCCTGCTCCATCACGGCATAGGGTGCATGGTGGGGCAGGCCGCGGTCATCGAGGGAGGCGAAGGCAAAGCCCGCAGAAATCATCAGGTTGGCCAGATCCAGCCGATCCGCGCCGATCATGGCGTAGCAGGACACGAAAGCAGTTTCCGTCGATCGCGCGACCTGAGCACACAAAGGCGTCCTGTCCTTGATGTAGGCCGCAAGCACAGCCAGAGAGGCCTCACCACAATCACGGCGAGCACCCGTCCCTTCGGTATAGAACGTCCCGCGCAGACACGCTTGTACGCCGAAGAGCCGGAAGCGCTGCTCGCCATAACGCCAACTGTCACCGCTTTCGAGAGTCACACCCGGTTTCAGTTCGAAATAGCCCTCCGGTGGCGCTGCCATCGCCGGCATTGACGCAGACATCAGCGCCAGGAGAAGGGCAGGGAACTTCATTGCCCCGCCACCCTTGGATCGGCCCACATGCCGTAGCCTTTGCGACCAATGACCTCGGCCTCGTTCAGATCGGCACGAGCCGGCGTTCCGTCCGGCCTTGTAGCGATGCGGTGAGTGCCGAGGGAGACCAGCTGCTCCTCGAGCATGTCGATCGAGTCGAGGCTGCCCGGATAGTTGTAGTAGCCGTAGCAGGTCGCATCCTGCGCCTGCGCGCCGGTCTCGCTGACAAAGGCCCGGCAATAGATCACCCGGGGAGACTGCAGGAGCGTCTCCAGACCCTGGCGAGCGTAGTCCTCGCAGGAGCCGGCAAAATCCTCCTTGAGGTTCACCATGTCGCTTTTGCACGGCTCGATACCGAAAAGATGGACTGTGAGATTCGCATCAACGCGGAATTCAGTCGCGGAAATCGCGCGGAACCCTGATGCTGAAGCGAAGCCCTTCCGTCCTGTCACTTTCTGCTCCCCGTCATAATACTCCATGACCAGCACCGTCTTTCCGGGGGCGGCGAGCGAGCGGATATACGCCTCGTCGATTGGACCGGCCGAATGGGCTGGCAGGGACGCGCTTATCGCGACCAGGCAAACCGCTGCTCGTCTCATCGGCTGTAGCTTCCAGGTTGTCATCTTGCTCGACATTGACCCGCTTCCTTCTCCATTGCAAGAAAAATCACAATCAAATTGACATTGTTTTTTGACTCGCCTAACCATTCCGATATCCAGCGTTACAAGGCTTTGGATGCGGAACGATGGCGATGCACGCTAAAACACTGACGACAACCCCGCCTCTGGCAGTGACAATTCTCACGTGCATATGCATCATTCAGGCGGGCCCTGCACGGGCATCCGACCTGTCCTCTTACACGGCGCCCCAGCCAGTTCGAACAGGTCAAACTCGGCCACAGGATGGCGTCCTGTCACCCGCAGACAGAGTGGTCGAAGAACGCTGGGCGCGGCATCCTGATGACTTTGTGCTGGGGGAGGGCGGCCAGATTGTTCCCCAGGACAGGACGCTGCCGATCACCGGAATGCTGGAAAGCAATACGGTTGGGCCGGAAACAGATAACAATCATTTTAATGGTGGCAACCTAAAAGACGCTCCTGAATGCGGGCCATCACCGGCGACACCAGAAGAAATCACGCGCCTCGTCATCGAGGCGGCGCAGCGGCACAAGGTCGATGTCGGTTTTGCTGTCGCGGTGGCGACAGCCGAAAGCCGGCTCGATCGACTGCGCAATTCCCCCAAGGGCGCTCGTGGTCCGATGCAGCTCATGCCGGAAACGGCGGAACGGTTCGGCGTCAGCGATATCTGCGATCCGGAAGGCAACATCGATGGCGGAATTCGCTATCTGCGAGAACTGACTAACGAGTTCCGCAATCCCGTACTGGTCGCGGCCGCCTACAATGCCGGTGAGGGAAGCGTGCGCAAGCACGGCGGCATCCCGCCGTTCAGGGAAACGCTCGGCTACATCGCCGAGGTTCTCAACATCCAGATGGGCATCGACGAGAGCAGCCTGCGCAACCCGCGTGTTGCGACTGGCGCTCCTGAACGTCCTTCCAACATCAGCGGGGTCATCACGGCGCGCGAGCGTCGCCAATGGCTCGGCGGCGTCATGCATTTCTAGACGGAGGTCACCATGAACGAGATTTCTCATTCGCCCGCAGCGCACCCCTTGAGCCAGACTGTCGCGTTCGGCGTGGTGTTGCTCTCTTGTCTTTTGCTTGCGGAGCCGGCTTACGCACAGTCGGGCGGCGCTTTCGCACCGCTGGAAACCGCGGTCCAGATGATCGTGGATTTCATTACCGGCCCGTTCGGCCGGCTGCTGGCGATTATCGCGGTGATCGCGCTCGGCTTCCTGGCTTTCGCCGGACGTCTTTCCTGGTTCACCGCCGGCGCTGTTGTCCTAGGCATAGGCCTCGTTTTCGGAGCACCGGCCATCGTCGACCAGATGATCGCGGCCGTGGGGAGTTGAGCCATGCTCGAATTCACCGATGAGAAGCCGCAGTTGACGCCGCTGGTGATCGGCCTGACCCGACCACCGATGATGTGGGGCATTCCGCTCAACGCCTTCTACATCATCGTCGGCATCACGCTAATCGCCTTCCTCGTCAGCACCAGTTTCTGGTCGGCCCTGATCGCGCCGCTAATCTATCTTGCCCTCTTCGCACTCTGCAGTCGCGATATCCGGATTCTCGATCTTGCGCAGGTCGTCGGCCGCCGCACGCCGCGGACACCAAACCGGCTGTTCTGGCGCACCAATTCCTATGGGCCATGACCATGCTGGATGTCGTCGCCGAAGAACTGGGATTTGGGCGTGAGCGCCGGCGCGAGCGGGCAATGTCGACCCATATTCCTTATCTGCGCCATGTATCGGATACGGTCATTGGCCTCGAAAGCGGGGCCATCCTGTCGGTGATCAAGCTCGATGGCCTGTTCTTCCAGACCGAGGATCAGGCCGAGCTCAACATGCGCGCCATGGTGCAGAACACCATGATCCGCGCGCTCGGCTCGAGCCGCTATTCGCTCTGGTCGACAGTGATCCGAAAGGAGATCAAGCCCTCGATCGGCGGAACGTTTTCGGATTCGTTCTGTGACCTTCTGAACACGCGCTACATGGCGTCGCTGCGCGAAAAGCGCATGTTCACCAACGAACTCTATCTCACCATTGTCCGCTCCGGAATGCGTGGAGCGCTCGGAGCCGCCGAGGGTTTCTCGCGCCTGCTCGACCGTTCCTCCGGCAAAGAGGTTATCGAGCAGCGCCTGCACGAACGTGTCAACGAGCTCGAGGAGATCGTCGGCAACATCACACGCGAGTTGCAGAAGTACGGCGCGCGGCCGCTCGGCATCGTCTATCGCGAGGGCGAACCCTATTCGGAACCCTGCTCCTTCTTCAACACATTGCTGACCTGTGGCATTTCCCGCGAGATGCGGCTGCCGCGTATGGGCATCCGCAGCTATGTGGGCTCGTCGCGCCTGCATTTCTCGAAGCGGACCTTGCAGGCCCAGGGTCCGAGCGAGGCGGACAACCGCTTCGGCGCCATGTTGTCGATCAAGGAATATCCGCCCTTCTCAGGGCCCGGGATGCTGGACGGGCTCCTGCAGATGAACCACGAGTTCATCTGCACCCAGTCGTTCACGCTCGCCGACAAGCCGATCGCGCAGGAGCGCATATCCCGCCTGCAGCGGCAGATCCACGCATCGGATGAATCGGGCAGCACCGTCGAGACCGACATCGACTTCGCACTGAACAGCCTGCTCAACCAGGAAGCCGTCTTCGGCTATCACCATTTCAGCCTGCTGTGCCTGTCGCGTGATCTCACCGGCCTCGACAAGGCCGTGGCCGAGCTTGGTTCCTGTCTCACCGACATGAACATCAACTGGCTGCGGGAAGACCTCAACATGGAGGCTTCCTTCTGGGCGCAACTGCCGGGCAACCATGCCTACATCGCGCGTTCCTGCATGCTGTCCAGCGCGAACTTTTCCGGCTTCTCGTCACTCCACAATTTCGCGACCGGAAAGGCATCCGACGTCCACTGGGGGCTCCCGATCTCGATCCTGGAGACCACGTCGCAGACGCCCTACTGGTTCAATTTCCACCAGCGCGACATCGGCCATTTTCTTGTGACCGGACCAACAGGGTCGGGAAAGACGGTGGCACTGACCTTCCTGCTCGCGCAGGCGTTTCGGATCTCGCCGGAGCCGCGCGCGGTATTCTTCGACAAGGACCGCGGCGCAGAAATTTTCATCCGGGCCGTCGGCGGCGCCTATGAAGTGTTGCAGCCGGGAGGCGCTACCGGGTTCAACCCGCTGCAACTGGAAAACAACGCGACCAACCGCGAGTTCCTGCACCGTCTCCTCAAAGCCATGCTCGATCCGGCGGACGGCAGCGGTTTCAGCCAGGAGGAAGAGGACACGCTGGAGCGCGCGATCGGCCGTATCTGCCAGGAGCCGGTCGAGCAGCGCACGCTCGCCAATCTGTCTGGTCTTTTGATGGGCAGAGCGCGCTCCGACGCCAACGATCTGCAGTCGCGTTTGCGGCCCTGGTACGAGGGGGAAAAGGCTTGGCTCTTCAATGCTCCGCAGGACGTGTTGTCGTTCTCCGACCAGAGAATTTACGGTTTCGACATGACGCATATCCTCGACAATCAGGATGTACGCACCCCGGCGCTCATGTACCTCTACCACCGGCTGGACGAGCTTCTCACCGGAGAACCGGTGCTCATCTTCATGGATGAGGGCTGGAAGCTCCTGCAGGATCCGGTTTTCTCCAACTACATCGTCGACAAGATGAAGACGATCCGCAAGCTCAACGGGATCGTCGGGTTCGGCACGCAATCGGCGGCAGACATTGCACGCTCGCCCCAGTCGCACACGCTGATCGAGCAGTCCGCGACCAACCTGCATTTCCCGAACCCGCGTGCGGACGAGGAAAGCTATATCCGGCGCTTCGGCCTCACCGCCAAGGAATACGCCTTCATCCGCAACACGCCCCCGGAACGGCGCACATTCCTCGTCAAGCACGGCAACGACTCCGTCATCGCCAGGCTCGACCTCTCGTCCATGCCGGATCTCGTGCGCGTGATGTCGGGTCGCAAGGAGACGGTCGAGCAATGTGCGGCGCTGCGTGCGCAATTCGGCGACGATCCGGCAAAATGGCTGCCAGCGTTCTGTGGCTGGGAGGATGCAGCATGATCCGGCGAAACTTGCTTCCCCTGGCCCTGCTTCCAGCCTTCGCCGCAGCACCGGCCCTCGCCGATATCCCGACCATCGACAGGACGGTGCTCGACGAGCGCAAGGAACGTGACCAGAAGACTGACGAGATCGAAAAGGTCGACGAGGAGCGCTACGTCAACAACCAGAGCGTCACCTGCTCGATATACCGGCCAGGCCGAAAGGATGATCCGGTCGCAGCGGCGAACGCCAATCCCGCGATCGCCGGCCTCGTTCGCCGGATAGCACGGGAAGAAGGCATCGACGAAAACCAGTTCCTGGCGCTTGTCTATCAGGAAAGTCGCTTCAATCCGTGCGCCAAATCGCCGGCCGGCGCGATCGGGCTTGCGCAACTGATGCCGGGGACCGCCGGCGATCTCGGTGTCGATCCCTACAATGTCGAGCAGAACCTGCGCGGTGGCGCGCGCTACTACAAGCAGCAACTCCGAAAATACAACGGCAATGTCTCGCTGGCACTCGCCGCCTACAATGCCGGCGCCGGCAACGTGAACAAATATGGCGGCATCCCGCCGTTCAAGGAAACGCAAGGCTACGTCGCCAACATCACCCAAAGATGGCTGCCTGCTTTCGGAGGTTCCGACAAGTCCGGCATGCCCCTCAACTATGGCGGTGGTGGCGCTTACGAAGGCGCTCGAACCAGCACGATGAACGCGATGGGCCTCACCGCCGCCATGGGTGAGGGCTCGGGCGACGTCATGTCCTGGCTCATGCAGTTCGGGCGCCTCGGCTCCGGCACGATTCAGGATAGTTGGGACCACAATTCCGGGGCGCGCAACGCAAACATCGAGCTGATGAACCGGCTGATCCTGCTCGGCACGGCCTTCGCCGACCTCGCCAATTCCAGCAATGCCGTCACGCTTGGCGAGATTTCCGGGTCGAGCCGCTCGACCCGCTACGACGGAAATGACGATGACGATCGGCCGGTTGCCGGCTTCTGCGACGCGCGGGAAGGCCTTTTCTGGGATGCCGGCGCCAAGGCTTGCGTCATGCGCATCGACGCGCAGGCGGAACTGCTCCTCGAGACACAATGATGGAGGTCGACATGCAACGTTCATTGACGATGCTGGCCGCAATCGGCGCATGTGTCGCGCCTGCCGCGGCCGACATCCCGGTCATCGACAAGACCAATTACGCTGTCGCGCGCGACACGGCCGAAAAGACCGGCAAGATCCTCGACACCAACAAGGAAATCCTCACCACTGTCGAAGAGACCCTCAAGGCGGTCACCGGCGACCGCGGCAGCGACGCAGGGCCATTGAAGGACATCGCGATCGGCAACGGTTTTAGCGTCTCGTCGATGCCCTCCTTCGACAACATCCTGAAGAGCGGGATTGCCGACTTCGGGTCGCTCGATCCCAGGATCGTGGAAGCGGCCACGCTCTTCATCAATGGTCTTCAGCTCGTACGCTCGCTGTCAGGCAAGGACGACAGTTCGCTTGCCAGCGACAAATCCTATGAGGAGCTCATGAAGACGGTCATGGGCGTCTCGTCGCTGATCACCGGCTCGCAACAGGCAGTCGAGACGCGCCGCTCTGCGTTGGAAAGCGCAGGCAGCGAGATCGGCAAGGCCGAGGATATCAAGGGCTCGATCGACCAGAATACGCAGCTTCAGGTTCAGACGGGTCTCACACTCAACGAGATGATCGGCGTGCTGAACGGCGGCGTGCAATCGCTGCATGCGGAAAACCAGCGCAAGCTCACCGACATGTCGAACACAAGAAAAGCATTGCGGTACGAATGAGAAGCCTCCGTTGCACCACAACCGCCATCACGCTCGTTCTGGCCGTCCTCGCCAGCGGATGCGGCACCCCCCGCGAGAAGACCGCTCCGTGCAAGCGGCCGGCCAATCTCATGAGCTATGCCGGCGCAGGAGACGATTGCGGGCCGATGAAATCGATCAACGCGGACAGAGCAGCGGCTTTGGCAGCGATCCATGAGATCGCGATCGGCGACGAGGAATAGGGCAGGGCGGTGGACGACTTCATCGGTGAATTGCTGGATCGAATAGACGCTTCGGGGCAGAATTTTTCCCAAAGCGCCTATGAGGCTCTGAGCCGGGATATCGAACCCCTCCTTCGCCTGCTATTCGTCCTGGCAGTCCTGTTCTATGGCGTGCAGCTTTTCCTCGGGACTTCGCGCTTGAGCGTCGCCGAGATCATCGGGCGGCTGGTGCGCGTGCTGGTGATCCTGATCCTGGTCGGAACCTGGTCGAATTTCAACGATCTTGTCTATGAATGGCTGACCACGGTTCCGGAAGCGGCTGGTCGCGCCATCCTTGCGGCCTCCGGCACCGGAGTCACCGAGCCCACCAATGGGCTGTCACAAATCTGGAAAACGGCCAATGTCGCCGCCGCCGCCTTCTCTGAACAGGCCGGCTATCTATCCGTTCTGCCCGCCCTGATCGGAATGATCATCATGGTCTTTGCCGGGTTGTTCGTCGCCGTCGCCCTCGGGATTCTCGTCCTGGCCAAGGTCGTGTTGTGGGTTCTGCTCGGCACTGCGCCGATCTTCATCGCCTGCTTCCTTTTCGGCGCAACACGCAGCTATGCAATGGGGTGGCTCAATCAGTCTCTGCTCTACTCGATCATTCCATTGTTCGTTTATGTGATCGCAGCGTTCCTCATCGCCGCGATGGAACCCGAACTGACGACGATCGACAGCATCTCCGGCAATCGTGAGCTGAAGCTCAGCGATTTCGCAGCCTTCATCATGCTGTGCCTGGCCGGCACTTTTGTCCTCCTCCAGGTTCAGTCTTTGGCGCAAGGCATCGCAGGAGGACTTGCAACACCGGTTGGTTCACGCTCCCGGCAATTGACCGCCAGCGGCATTTTCTGGGGGCGGGCGACCATCGGGGCATCCGCCCGCCAGATGCGGAATGCAGTCCATCGGGTTCAGGCAACCCTTCATTCTCCAGGTCAGGACAGCGCCGGCGCTTCCATGCAGCGCGCAATCATGTCCAACGGCACGCCACGGCAGACGTGACGGGAGGTTGATGTTGGATCTCAAACGATACGAGAAGGGCAAGAATGGCCGACAAGTCCGAAACCGCGCTGCGGTCCTATTTCCAGCAGGGCGATATCTGGGAGCAGGAGATCATCAAGCGGGCGAAGCGTTCGGCGCGCGTTGCGTGGTTCTTCTCGATCGTCTTTGCCGGGATCGCGCTCCTCAGCCTGCTTGCCGTGGTGCTGATGCTGCCGCTGAAGAGCTTCGAGCCCTATGTCGTCACCGTCGACCAGACGACCGGCTACATCGAGGTCAAATCGGGCCTGACGCGGCCCGCCAACCTCACCGAGCAACAAGCGATCACCCAAGCCAACGTCGTGCGCTACATCCGCACCCGCGAAGGCTACGACCCGTATGCCATCACCGAAAATTTCGGCATCGCAGCGCTCTTGTCCGCGGACGAAGCGGCCCGCGAACTGCAAACCCTCTTCAGCTCGGCGAACGCCCAAAATCCGACGCGCGTCTACGGACGGCTGAAGCGGGTCCTGGTCGATGTCAAGTCGGTTACATTCCCGAACGTGAGCACTGCCATCGTCCGCTTTTCGACCAACGAACGCAGCGACACGGAATCGATCGTCCGCCATTGGATCTCCGTCGTGCGTTTCCGCTACACGGACACGCCAACCCGCAACGAATGGCGCTTCGAGAACCCGCTCGGCTTCCAGGTCTATTCTTACCGTCGCGATCAGGAGAGCGTGACGCCGGGGGACGACCGATGAGGAGCCGCGCCATTGCAGTTGCCGTCCTCTTCGTCGGCTCATTTGGGAACGCTTATGCGGCACAGACGCCCAAAGGCGGGTCTCTCGATGCGCGCGTGACCAGCATCACCTACCAGGAGAACAATGTCGTTCAGGTCTTCGCCACCTATGGCATCTCGACGATGATCATCTTCGACGAGGAGGAAAAATTCGAGACGATCTCGCTGGGCGACACCGAAAGCTGGCAGGTCGTTCCGGCCGAAAAGGGCAATATCCTCTTCATAAAACCGATCGCCAAAGACGTGACGACGAACATGAACGTCGTCACCGACAAACGCATCTACTATCTTGAACTGCACGATTTTGCGCCGGAAGCCGGCCGCAAGGTTTTCGGAATCCGCTTTCACTATCCGGAGAAAAACCTCAATGCCGCCCTGCGGCAGGAGGCGGAGCAGCGCGCCGCCTGGCCAAACATCGCCAATATCGACAAGGCCAACGTCAACATCGACTATTCCTTCTCGGGCGACGCGCGGCTGAAGCCGCTGATGGTCTTTGACGACGGCAACAAGACCTTCTTCAAATTTGACCGCCGGGTTCCCGCGATCTTCGCCGTGAACCCGGATTTCTCCG
Organism: Chelatococcus asaccharovorans; assembly: GCF_003201475.1. Lineage (GTDB taxonomy): Bacteria > Pseudomonadota > Alphaproteobacteria > Rhizobiales > Beijerinckiaceae > Chelatococcus > Chelatococcus asaccharovorans. The sequence goes on from NZ_QJJK01000019.1 coordinate 80,241, forward strand.
AGACGTTGCGGAATTTCCGCAGGGAAGGGGAGTACATCGTCGTCGACGGGGCGGCGACACAATTCACGCTGCGCGACGGCGACCAGTGGATCTGCATCTTCAATCTGAGAAAGCCGGATTTCGCCGCCCCTGACCCCGCGATTCTGGTGCCGGTCGAGGATGACCAGGCAAAACGCCGGCGTCGGAGCGGAAACTGATGAAGCGCGCGCCTGAACTCGAAGCCCTTGGTCAGGCTGACGACACCATTATCGCCGACAATGCCGTTCGTCGCAAACAGCTCGTCGGCGGCGCCGTTCTCGTCCTGCTCGGCCTCGTCGCTGGTTACATGGTTCTCGCCGGCCAGCAGCCGCCTGTCCGCGACATGCTAGACGGCGACGAGGAGTTCAGCACCACGACCTTTCGTCCACCATCTTTCGTTCGTGACGGCGAGCCGGAACCGGAGTCGCCCGCACCGGAAATCGTGCAGATACCACCTCCCCCACCGCCACCATCTCCGACAGAAGAGGTCGATACCACTCAGTTCGAGGTTCCTCCGCCGCCCGTTCCGGGCGCAACCCCGCCGCCATCCGAAGTTGTCGAAGCACCCGCTGAAGAGTTCCCCGCGCGCTTTCGCTCCGGGCTGGTCGTGGTCGACAATCCCGGCTCCAGCGGGGTTAGCAGCTTGACCGGTGGCGAAGGGGAGGGGCTTACCGTCGCCGGTGAGGATCGCAGCAGCAAATTCCTGGCTGCCGCTTCCAGCATTGGTGACCGCAGCGCCAAGGCCAGGAAGATCGAGCGCATCGACGCGCTCGTTCCCGAGGGCACGCTGATCCCCGGTATCCTGGAGACGGCGATCGTCAGCGACCTGCCGGGGCAGGTGAGGGCGATCGTCTCACAGGATGTTTTCTCCTTCGACGGCCGACGCATTCTGATCCCGACAGGCACAAGGCTCATCGGCGAATACCAGTCCGAGATCACACGTGGTCAGACGCGCATCTTCGTCGTCTGGACCCGCATGCTGCGCGATGACGGCGTATCGGTCCGGTTGAACTCGATCGGCGCCGACAGTCTGGGTCGTGCCGGCCTGACCGGGCGTGTCGACAAGAAATTCCGTGAGCGCTTTGGCGCGGCCGTCCTCCTTTCGGTCGCCGGGGCAGGCGCAAGCTATCTGACTGGATATGGCAGCCAGACCGCAAGCGGTGATAGCGACGATGCACAGCGCGCTGAGGAACTCGCCCGCGAAACCCTTGCCCGGACATTCTCCGACATGGCCAATCAGGCATTGGGGGATTCCCTGCGTATTCCACCAACGATCAGCGTAAGCCAGGGCGAGCGAATCTTCGTTTTCGTTCGGCAGGATCTCGACTTCTCCGCCATGTACGAGGATCCCGTCATGGAAGCCCTGAGGGAGATCCGGCGTGAACGCGGCCTCCGCTGAGCTTCCCTCGGACAATCGTCACTACTTCCTCTATCGGGCGCTCTCGCCATTGAAGGCGTTTCTCGAGGATCGCGAGGTCGTCGAGATCTCGGTCAATCGGCCGGGCCAGGTGTATGTCGAGCGGCTCGGTTCCGCTCATATGGAACTCCACGATATTCCGGAACTCACCACGGCCGAGATCGTCAATATCGGCGAGCGCGTCGCCGCCAGCACGAACCAGTTCGTCAGCCCGGCCAATCCGATCCTCAGTGCGGCACTTCCCACCGGCGAGCGTATTCAGGTCGTGTTGCCACCGGCCGCTCCGGATGGTGGCACGCTGTCGATCCGCAAGCAGGTCATCAGCAACTTCACCCTGGAAGATTACCGCGACCGGGGAGCGCTCGACCAGGTGACGGTTGCCGTCGGCGGGCTCAGCGAGATCGAACAAACCCTGATCGATCAGCTCTCGGCCCACGACATTTACGGCTTCATCCGCATGGCAATCATCAATCGGGTCTCTATTCTGATCAGTGGCGGCACCTCCAGCGGGAAGACGACTTTTCTCAACGCCTGTCTGAAGACCGTCGACGAGCACGAGCGCATCATCACGCTGGAAGATACACGCGAGCTGTTTCCGCCGCAGAAGAACGCGGTACACCTGCTCGCGTCGCGCGGCGATCAGGGCACTGCAAACGTCACCATCCAGTCCTTGCTCGAAGCGTCGCTACGCATGCGGCCGGATCGTCTGTTTGTCGGCGAGGTCAGAGGCGCCGAAGCCTTTGCCTTCCTGCGTGCGATCAACACCGGCCATCCGGGATCCATGTCGACCGTCCATGCCGATACGCCGCTCGGCGCCTACGAGCAGCTTGCCATGATGGTCATGCAGTCCGGCTTGTCGGCCGCATATCCCAAGGCCGACCTCATCTCCTACATCCAGAGCGTCATCCCGATCGTGGTGCAACTGCGCAGGGAAGGGGGGCGGCGCGGTGTTTCGGAGATCTTTTTCGCGCGGGAGCGAATGGGCGCATCATGACAGGCTCGCTGCGCATCTTCTATATCGGCTTTTGCCTGACTGTCGCCTTCGCCATCTGGTTGCTGGCCTATGGAATCGGATTGCAATTGCTCTATGGCGATGGCCGAATCCTACAGGCGACCATCACCACGAATCCTTTCGCCCCATTCCAGCAGCTCGCTGCCTATCACGACAGCGGTGTCTTGCGTGCTGTCGCGCTCGGAGCCCTGCTTCCTGCCGCCCTGATCGCCGGCATCGTGGCCTATGCCGGTCTTCGGGCGAGTTCAAGCCCCCTCGGAGACGCACGCTTCCAGACCCTGATGTCGCTGCGGCGAGACGGGTGGTTCAGGAAAAGAGGAAAAATCCTTGGCCGATTCGGACGGCAGATTCTTCGCGTCGACGATGATCGCCATCATCTGGTGATCGGCCCAACACGCTCGGGGAAGGGGGCCTGTTACGTCGTTCCGAATGCCCTTGCCCATGAAGGTTCGATGATCGTCACCGACCTCAAGGGAGAAATATTCCGCAGCACCGCCGGCTACCGGAAATCGAAGGGCAGCCAGGTCTTCCTGTTCGCGCCAGGATCGGAGAAGTCGCATCGCTACAACCCGCTCGATTTCATTCGCGCGGATCGCGGTGACCGCACCACCGATATCCAGAACATGGCCGCGATCCTCGTTCCGGAAGTGACCGAATCCGAGAACTCGATCTGGCAGGCCACGGCCCAGCAGGTCATCGCCGGCGCGATCAGCTATATCAACGAAAGCGTCTTCTACGAAGGCCATCGCAACCTCGGCGAGGTTACCTCCTTCTTCAACAGCGGCGCAAACCTCCAGGCAATGATGAAGCTCATCAAGGAGCGTGAACCCTACCTGTCCCGGTTCACGGTCGAAAGCTTCAATGCCTATATCGCCTTGTCCGAACGTGCCGCCGCATCCGCGCTGCTCGATATCCAGAAGGCGCTGCGTCCATTCCGCAACGAACGTGTCGTGGCGGCGACAGCCGTCACCGATATGGATTTGCGCGCCCTGAAACGCCGGCCGATCACGATCTACCTTGCGCCCAACGTGACGGACATCACCCTGCTGCGGCCTTTGCTGGCGCTGTTCGTGCAACAGACGCTCGACACACTCATGCTCGAGCACACGGATCGCTCGACACCGGTCTATTTCCTGCTTGATGAGTTCCGGCAGTTAAAGAAGATGACGGAGATCACGACCAAGCTGCCCTATGTGGCCGGCTACAATGTGAAGATGGCCTTCGTGATCCAGGACCTGAAGAACCTGGACGAGATCTACGGCGAAACGTCCCGCCACTCACTGATGGGCAATTGCGGTTATCAGCTCGTGCTGGGCGCCAATGACCAGGTGACCGCGGAAGCCATTTCGAAGGGTCTGGGCAAACGCACCGTCCGCTACAAGACCGAATCCCGCACGATCGAACTGATGGGCCTGCACCGGCGCACCAAGGTCGAGCAGCTTCGTGAACGCGACCTGATGATGCCGCAGGAGGTCCGGCAAATGCCGGGCGACAAGATGATCATCCTGGCCGAGGGGCTGGGGCCGATCTTCGCCGACAAGCTGCGCTTCTTCCGGACAATGCCGTTCAGGGAGATGGAAAGGTTTTCGCAGGCCCATTTGCCTGACGTGCCGTCCACCGAATTCCTCCCGCAGCGTCCAGTGCCGGCAACCACCCTGCGATATGCAGGCGAGGTTGAGGGAGATCGCCCAGAGGGAGACGCTACAGACGGCGGAGAACAACAGAAAGTTCCTACTCGTGACTTGCAGTCCAGACCGCGACAGGCGCCCGCGAAGCGAAAACCGGCGAGCGGTGGCAAGGCAAAGCCACCGGCACCGGCGGCGAGCACATCTGCCAACTCCATCGAGGCCCGCTTTATCCCGGCAGCGCGCAAGCTACGGATACTCGTCCAGGCGCGGTCTGAACGATCTCGTACGGGCACCGGGGATATCGATTGGTCGCGGGTGTTTGACGAAACCGTACCCGACGCGATGGAGATCGCGGAAGCGGGGATCGACTAAGCGATGCTGCCGCTCGACGCGACGTCGGCGAGGCTCCTAGCGTGGTTCACCCTTGGCGGCATCGTCGTCGGGCAATTGCGCCAGCCCTCTGATCGCCCTGTTGATCCTGTCGATCCGGAAGGCGCTGTCAGCGAACCACAACTCGATCACGGCCGGTTCGAGGCTGTCGACCAGAGCTGTCGTCGGAACCGCACAGCCTGACGCCCGGATCGTCCTGATGTTGTGCTGGTAGCGACGAAACCGTTCTTCCATCGGAAGCTCGGGACCGTGCTTCAGCAGCTTCTCCTTCGGCCACCTTGCCATCGTACGTCTCCGCTACGCGCCTGGAGCCCCTTTACTCCGTACGCTATACCACTTATATATTCTCCACAAGGAGAATGATTATGGTGCACGCGCTTCGGGAATACACCCCGGCGGAGGCGGCTGCGGTGAGCGGGATAGCCGTCAAGTCGGTTCACAACGCTATCGACAAGCGGATTATCTCAAGGCGCGACGCCCGCGTGGGCGGGCGTTCACTTACCGACGACGATCTCCTGCGCCTAAAGCTTTGGTACGGCGTCGGCTCCATACTCACCGCCGAACGTCGGAAGCGGCTTTTCGAGGCCATCGCAGACGATCCGGCGGCAGAGACGGTGCGCGCTGACGATTACCTGATCGTGGACGTAGCGCGAGCAAGGGAGCAGCTCGCCGCCCGGGCGGACGCGCTTCGGGAGGCAGAGGCCGTGATCCGAAGCGTCAAGGGTGTTTCCGGCGGAGAGCCGGTGTTCAGGGGTACGCGAATCCCGGTTCGCGCGATTGCCGGCATGCGTGCGCAGGGCGCAAGCGCCGAGGAAATTCTTGAAGGCTATCCGTCTTTGACCGCTCGCATGATTGACCTCGCTGAGATCTGGACCGCAGCACACCCCGCTCGAGGGCGTCCAAAGACCTTGGCGGACCATGGCCTGCCAATGAAATCGACAAAGACGATTCCGCTCAAAGGCACGTCATCTGGTCGGCCTGGCGGAACTTCGTGAAGTTCCTCATCGACGAGTGCCTCCACACGACACTCGTGGCCGTGGCGCAAGACCGCGGCCACGAATGCTCGCATGTAAACTGGCTTGGGCTGAGCGGCGAGACCGATTGGAGCCTGATGCCTCGTATCCTCGACGAGAATTTCACATTCGTCACAAACAACGCTCGCGATTTTCGGAAGCTCTACGCCAAGGAAGAATTGCATGCGGGGCTGATCATAATCGTGCCGCAGGTGCTGCCAGCGCTCCAGCGAGAGCTGTTCGAAGCCGTGCTGGAGGATCTGGAATCCGGCGAAGAGTTGCTCAATGAGGTCGTTGAGATCACGATGGACGGTGGCGTCGCGGTATTGAACCGCTACACGTTGCCAAGCATCGAATAACTCAATAACATCAATATCTTAGTTCCATAAGTTATCTTATGCGACTTATAGTTGCAGCACGCTGCAAAGCACCATCTCCGGTAAAGAAACCTGTGTCTGCCGTTGGCGAAGCCAAAATGCCGCGATGGCTTTCAGGGAGAATCTGGGTTTGACGAAAGCGGTCTCCCCTCCTATATTCTGGCCATCTGGTCATAATTCGAGGCCGCGGCCATGAAAAGCATCTCCATTGTTGAAGCGAAAGCGAACTTCTCCGGGCTCCTGGCCGAGGTTGAGGCCGGCGCGGAAATCGCCGTCACGCGGCATGGGAGGGTAATTGCGCGCCTGGTGCCCGACCATCCCCGCGTCGCCGCCGACGCCTTTCGCGAGTTCTGGACGAACGCCGATGAAATCGACCTCATCGCGCCGGAAGACAAGCCCGCCGAGGACGTGGCCGGGTTGGACGACTGATCGTGGCCGCGCTCTATCTCTTGGACACGAATATTCTCATTGCAGCCATGAAAGGCCGTCCGGAGGTGCGTAGACGATTGGAAGCCGAGCCGATGAACGCCCTTCGACTCTCTGCGATCGTTCTCGGTGAGTTGGAGTTCGGCGCGGAAAAAAGCGCCTACGGTGAGCGCAACCGAGCCCGTCTGGCCGCATTGACGCAGCGCCTTGCGCTGATCGGCATCGACCATGATACGACCCGCCACTATGCAAGAGTTCGTGCCGGCCTCGAGCTTAAGGGAACGCCGATCGGCGCCAACGACACCTGGATTGCCGCCCAGGCGCTCGCAATCGACGCCACACTTGTCACGGACAATGAACGGGAATTCGAACGTGTCCCTGGCCTGGCGGTTGAAAACTGGCTTGCCAATTCTGGGTCCTTATCGCAGTGATCACGGCAACCTTGACCGATCGAACGGCGGAGCACGCCCGTCAGCGGCAAAAGCCAGCACCCGTTCAATTTTAATCCATGGGCCGTCTGATTTAAAGTAACCGACCGTCGGATCTTCACCGCTTGCGCGCGATGGTGTCGGCGCGAGATTTCGCGAACCGGGGCAAGGATTCGTAAACTCGCTCCAAGAGACGCGAACCAGGTTCACGAACCCGGAAGCAAATACTGCCCAGACCCCTTGGCTTCCAAGCCAGCCCACTCGATCAACGACGATCCGGCCCTGTACGCCAACAAGGGTGATGGCCCTTTTGATACTGCAGGCGAGCACGGTCAAGGCTGAACTCGCCGCGCACATTGTCCAGCCCTCGCATCAGGAACGCACCCTGGTTCATCCATTGCTTGATGGTTCCGAAGGAATGCTCGACGCTCTCGCACCGCCGATCGAGAACGTCGGGCCGGGCGTCGAGGCGCACGCCCATGCGGTCGAGGACCGCCTCGTTCTCATCTCACAACAAGATTGATTTTCAGGTCACGACGTCTGCGAAAATCACGCTTTGGATCGAGCGGGTTTATGAAGGACCGTCCTGGCTCGTCGTTTGACCTCGCGACCTGTTCGGCCCGATCGGACTACCCTAGCAGCCCGAGGAACCAGTCCCTGATCGGATTGAGCCAGGCTTCGACGACGCCATAGGCGGTGACGAGCCAGGCCTCGATCGTGCGCAGTTGCGACCCGAAATAGATCAACGGGGCCACGGTCAGGAACGCCAGCAGCAGGAACGTCGAGATGGGATCGGTGCCTTTGTCGTCCGACCCATCCGGCGGGGGAAGCGGGTTTCTGTCCCAATCGCGTTTCATCGGCTGCACCTAGCGTTCACGGTCGTCGCGATCCCGTTCGCGCCGCTCCTCGATCTCGCGCTCCAGTTCCTGCAAGCGAGGAACATGCTGCTGCGGTGGATCGGACCGAGCGGCATCCGCCGTCCGCTCGGGACCCGCGAGGTTGTCGTCGCGGTCGCGCGCGACGTCCTCAGGTGCAGGTGACGCTGCACGGTCATCATCACGGACGCGCTCGTGCGCTCGATCATTGCTGACCGACTCTGTGGCGGTCGCCGGACCGTCGTTCCTCTGCACCGCCTGCTCCTGTTCGGCCCGAAACGCCTGAAGTTCGCTGCTGCGCCGGTTGAAGTTCTCCCATGCAGCTTCCGAATCCTGTCTCGTCCAGGAGTCATCGATCCGGCCCCAGCCCACGGACCCGATCCCGTTTTCCACATCGGTGACGGCGATCTCCATTTCGAGCGCCTTCAGCCCCTTCTCGTAGCTAGCGAGGAGCTCGGCATTGCGTTTCGCGGTGTCCGGAACGGGCCTTCCCTCAAACCCCTCATTGTAGGCGGCATCGTATGCGGCGTCGTGCCCCTCGAGCTGCTGCCGCTCGAAAGCGGCTTCAGCCTGCCAGCCGAGGACGTCCGGATCGCCGAACTCCGTCTCAGCCTCCAACTCGCGCCGTGTTGCGTAAAAGCCTTGCCGAATTTCATTGGCTTCTTCGATGCGAGCGGCAATTTCATTCTGACGCGCCGGGGTGTCGTCGGGGAAGTGCTCGCGAACATAGTGATCGGCGACTTCTCCAAGCAGGGTCTCGCCCCTAAGCTGATCTATTGGATAGCTCTCGATCACATGGTCCATGAGCGTTTCGGCCCCGGCCCTGTCGCGGGCGGCATTGTCGAGATTCTCATTGAAATAGCGCTGGTGCAGAGCCGCCAATTCCGGGGTGATTTCCCTGACGGATTCGACGCGGTTTTCACCTTCATGGGTCGCGCGGATGCCTTGCCGGGCCTCGTCGACCTCGACTTCGGCCGGCTCGATCCCCCCGCGCGCAACGCCATCGCGCAAAATCTGACGATCGTGCAGCACTTCGCCAATATCGACCTGCCGTTCCGACAGCTCCAGATACTCACGCCGGATGCCCACGACCTCGCGGGCGGCCGCAGCGACCTCCTCAAAGCCTGCCCGGTCAGCTTCATCGATCGAACGCTCGACACTGGAGAGCACGGCCTCGACCCGCTTTTCATAGGCTTCGAATTCCGGACGCGTCATCTCCCGCATCTGTCCATCCTCACCATTCGCAAACTGGATAGATGCTATCATATCCGACATGTTTTTGACAGAAAAGGCGCTCTCTCCCATAAAACCAATATCTTTTTGATTGTAGTTTTGCGACCCTTCCAATCGATCTCTCTGCTGCTGTGCAAAGGCCCCTTCGCTTGTGCCGCGCGCCTCCATGGCGAGATCGTTCCAGATCTCGGCCGCCGCACCGGCGTAGTGTATGCTGCGTGCGCTGGTCGCAAGGTTGATCTCATCCGATCGTTTCGCCTGATAACGAGCATGCGCGGCAATGCTCGTCCCCTGATGCTCGGTACGGCCGCGATAGCTGACAGGGCGCACCTGGTTGCGCGTGTAGGCCGGCGCGTTTGCGAACTCGCGCCGATCGGTGAGTTCCATGTCGATACCCTGCTCGCGAGCTTTTTCGGCCATCAGGGCGCGCCAGTCCCGGAATGTCTGTGGGCTGGTGACGATGCGCTCTCCCGTCTCCGAGCGCATCGTCACGATCGCATGAGCATGGACATGTGGGCGCTTGCCGCCTTCCGCCATCTCCTTCGGGTCAAACGCCGGATCATGGACGGCAAAGACATAGCGGTGCCCTGCGAACTGTTCACCCAGGAACTCGCGGACTGCGCCTTCGAATGCCGCCGCATCCGTCCCGGCGCGCGCCGAGACGATCAGGTGCATGACGTCCCTGCCCTTGCGGCTGTGCAGCTCCTTGCGCCATTCCTTCTGGACCAGATCGCCGGCCTGCGTCGCATCGCCGATCAGTCGGCCGGTGTCGTCGCGAACTTCGCCATCTGCTCCAGCCACCAGTTCCCTGACACGCGCGGTCCCCCAATCCACGCCATTGCCGTAGCCATGAAAGCGAAACCGCGCCTCGACATCCCGGCCGGCATCGGAATCACCATAGCGCTGCTGCACGATCTCGGCGGCCTTCCGATCGCCGGTCAGCCGCTCGCCCGGTCCATCGCGAAGAACAACGACGCCGCTCACATGAAGCGCATCCGGCGAGCGCTCGTGGGCGGTATAGGCAAATCGTCGGTCGCTAAATGCGGACCGCAGAATCTCGCGCACCTGATCGTCTTGATCGACGTCACTGCCCAGCGAGGGGGCATCAATGGAAACATGAAAGACGCCGAGGTCGCGGCTGGCAACACGATTGTCGAACAGGTGCTCCCACTCGGCCCGCTGTTCAGCGAGAGCATCCTTGCCGAGCACGCGTTCGCCGCGCTCATTCTCGACCGCAAGTTCCCCTCCTCGCGACGTGTAACTTATCATCGCGCCCGCGCGCCCGCCGCCACCGTAAGAGGCGAGCTTGACCACGGCCGGCTGACTTCCGCGCGCCAGCGCAGCGAAACGCGTCCGCATCGCGCGACCGCCAAAGCCTGCTCCGTCGCGCGACGACCGTGCACGGCTCCCACCGCCCCGGAGCCGCACACGACCAGGACCGCGCAACCCTTCATCCGCAAGCCGCGCCGCCCCGCCCCTTCGCGGCTCGTCCCATTCTCCTTTGTCGAGCCGGCCCATCTGCATCTCGTGTTGCAGCGCAGCGCGGCGACGCTCCCATTCCTGCTCGAAGGCGCCGGGAAGGAACTCCATCAGATTTCCTCCCCGCGTCTGGCGGCAGCAGACCGCTTCGTCATTTCGGCGAGTTCGGCAGCAAGCGCGGTCGCTACCCCGTGTGCATCCCTGACGCTGCCGGCGATATCATCGATGGCGGGCGGCGCCCTGCCGGTGTTGATCGCCCGAGCGATCTGGTTGAGGTTTCCTCCGATCGTTCGCATGCCATCGGCAAGCAGGCCGAGAACGGCGCGATCCCCTTCCCCGAGGAACGGCCGCACCCCGGCGCCTTCCATGGAGAGCGACCGCACGAAGGCTGAGACGGTCATCCCGGCCGCGCGCGCGGCCGCCTCCAGGGCATCGAACTCGGTCGGCGAGAAGCGGATATGCGCCACCCTGTCCTTCCGTTTCGACGCTTCTGAATGGCTGCCAGCCATCGACGGCACACCCTTGATCATGGTGTTTGCGGCCGCAGGCCGCGGATCGAGGGCCTGTCCCTCGATCGTCAGGAAAAATGTATCACATTTTTCCGTATCCTGCCAACAATAATTGCTGTGATTTTGACGTTCATGTCGCCATATATGCTATTTTCCATATTAATATGATTGTGTTTTTCCATATTCGTGTGCTTCTATATCGATGTGAACCCACGTCCACATGGACATGGATCCGTGTGTCAGTAGAAACACACTTTCATGGGAGTGCAGCCGATGACCGTCGTGATCGCCGCCATCAACGGCAAGGGAGGCGCGGGCAAGACCACCGCGCTGATGAACATCGCCGGCGAATATGCCCTGCGCGGCGGAAGCGTCGCCATGATCGATATGGACGCGCGCAACAATCTGATGAAGTGGTGGATCGATTGTCAGGAGAAGGATGCCCAACCTGAAGGCATCGAGGTCTACAGCCACAAGACGGCACGCGGGCTTGAACGCTGGATGGAGGAAAACGCTGACTCTTTCGATCACGTGCTGATCGATACGCCCGGCGAAGACACATCGATCGTCGACCCTGTGATCGCGGCGGCCGATCTGGTGATATCGCCGATCCAGCCGTCCAAGCGCGAGGTGATCGGGGCTATCGACAGCTTCGAGAGCGTGCAACGTGTAAACGAGTTGCGCGGCCGAAACTGCAGGCACGGCGTGCTGCGTACCCGGATCACGGTAACGGTGCGTCATACGGAACTCTATCGCAAGGTCCGGCCGATCATCGAAGACCAGGTCGGCACCTATCTGTTCCGAACCGAGGTATTCGAGCGGAACGTCTACAAGGACATCCACAACGGGATCGGCACCCTACAGATGCAGGAGGTGACGGAGGCGATCGCCAAGGCGCGTCGCGAGACGCAGGCGCTGGTCGACGAGGTCGACGAATTGCTTGCCGGAATGACTGCTGCGGGACGTGCGGCATGAGCGGCAAGGAGAAGCTGTCGCTGGACGAATTTGCGACTGCGCCGCGCAGGCAGCGCCCGGCGGCCGGCCTGAACCCGGCAGATGTCGAGAGCGAACAGCCAGCCGCCGTGAACACCGTGACGCAGCCGGTTCTGGTTGAGGATCAGGGAACATCGGAAACCGCCAGCGAGGCAAGCAAGGCGCTGCGCCGGATGAAGCGGGCGCGCATGAAAGGAGCCAGCTATTTCGTCAACGTCAATCTGGACCGCGAGACGAAACGGCGGCTGAAGCTGGCCGCCTTCAATCTGGACACCTCGATGCAGGCGATCATGGAGAAGGCCATCCGGCAGTATCTTGACGCCAGCGGCTTCTGAATGAGAGGAAACGCGGCCAGATCGAGGATCGAGTTGAAATCGAGTCCGATTCCCTGCTAGGAACACTATCGTTTTGGCTCTGTTTTCGGGCGGTCTGAGCCAGATCAGGGGGATTTCCTGTCTCTTTTGACGGGTGGAGCAACTGAATTCGGGTCGAGCCAGCCAGATGGCCATCAAAGACGTTCACACCTACATCGACAAGCACGGGCTTGTCGAAACGACCGACTCCGAGGTCGACAAGCCGATCTGGCGCAAGCCCGGCTTCGACGGCGTTCGCAGCCTGCTTGACATGGAGAAGGAGCTGAGCCGGTTTCTGCGTGAGCGACGTGATGCGCTGAACCTGAATCGCGAGCAGGTCGGCATGATGATCGGTATCCATCAGGAGATTTATGCGCGGCATGAGAGGGCGGGTGCCAAGCTCAGGGTGACGCGGTTGCTGCATCTGGCCGAACTGCTCGGCTTCTCCCCGATCGAGGCGATCTATGCGGCGGCTCCGCAGTTTTTTGGCGACAGTCAGGAGGAGGCAGCGGTGAAGAACAAGCTCGTGAATCGCATCCTCGACTTGCCCACCGCCACCGCGCAGAACCTGCTCATGCTCGTCGAGGAATTGTCGCCTGACGATGCCACTGACGCGCCGGCAAAACCAGCCAGGAAGGGTCGAGACCCCTGAAGCTCTGAAACGAAGGACAGAGGCAGGCTGCCCTGCCTCCCTTTGATTTCCGCGGCGACGACTACGCGATGCCGAGAGACATCCATCGGCGACCAGCCCACGGGAAGCACAAGCGGCGTAGCCCCGTCGCGCCGGCGGCCGGTCGATCTGGCCTTCCTGTCGAGAAATGGGAAGCATCATGGTTCTCCGAGAGCGGCGGGCATCAATCGGAGGGTTGCATCCCGCCCGAAGCCGTGACTCAATATGAACACAGGGGATGCGGCGGCGACCCGGAGCGATGGAGGGGATGCGTCAATTCAGGATTGGCGGTGACGTCTACGCCGATGAAGGGCCCAAATTTCAGGAAGCGGTTGCGGCGGCCTACCTGCGCAAGGAGCGGCCGCTGTGCCTGTGCCGCGATCCGGGGTGCGCGATGTATGTCGCGCAGATCGGCGGCCTCTATGTGATCAAGCGCATGCCGCTCAGCGGCGGCGAGCACGACCCGACCTGTGAGTCTTACGAATCTCCCTATACGCTGTCGGGTCTGGGAGCCCTCATGGGCAGCGCGATCCAGCTCGATGCCAAGAACGGGACGGCAGCGCTGAAGCTGGACTTCAGCCTGTCGAAGACCGGCAGCCGTGCAACGCCGGTGCCGGGAGACGTCGGCTCCGCCGGCGTGACTGCCGACCAGAAGAAACTGTCGCTGCTTGGCCTGCTGCATTATCTGTGGCACGAGGCCGAGCTGACCGTCTGGACGTCGAGATGGGCCAGAAAACGACATTGGTGGAACGTTCGTTGGCATCTGCTCGAGGCCGCCAGGCAGATGACTGTCAAGGGCGGGCAGCTTTCGGACATTCTGTTCGTGCCCGAGCCGTTTCGCGTGGACAACAAGGAGGCCATCGAGCAACGACGCAGTACTGCACTCGCTGCGGCACTGCCGCCGAAGACCGGGCCTCGCAAGTTGATGGTGCTTGTCGGCGAGGTGAAGGAGCTGGCGCCAGCGAGATTGGGGCAGAAGGTCGTCATCAAGCATCTGCCGGGCTTTCCGCTGCTGATCGACGATACGCTGCATCGGCGTCTGCTGGCACGGTTCGAGCGCGAGTTTTCGCTTTGGGACGCCGACCCTTCGTCGCACTTGATCGCGGTTGCGACGTTCGGTCTGAATCCGGCGGGGCTGGCCATCGTCGAGGAAATCGCTCTGATGATCGTGTCGGAAAACTGGATTCCCTACGAGACGACATACGAGAAGCGGCTGGTCGACGCTCTCGCCCGGATCCGCGAAAAGAGCATCAAGGGCCTGCGCTACAATCTGCCCCCGGATCAACCGATCGCGAACGCGCTCCTTCAAAGCAGGAGGGAACCGTTCGCGCTGTTTATAGTCCCGGCCGGAGCGGATGAGGACTTCGAAGCATCCTTGCAGGACATGATCGCCGCGCGCGCGGAAATGAGGACGTGGATATGGCGTATCGCCGACGGTGACATGCCGGCACTGCCTTGAGCGGTCTGGTAACTTTATGGCAAGGCCATCAAGGTGGTGTATCGGTTCGCCCTGCTCCGCCATTCCCGCAAGAAATCAAACTGATCACATTGGCCCTCGCATTGTAGTCAGAGACGTCTCGCCTGACCCGTCTCATATCCGGCGACCAGCCGGCCCTGCCTCCTGCCCGCACCACAACGGTTGCGATTGCACGCCGACGATCGCGCGCCGCGAGAGGTTCGTCGCCCGCATGGGGCGAAACCGCGAGAGCGGGTTCGATGAGCGCAGCGAGCAGAGCCGACCCCGAAGGGGTCTCGCCCAGCCCCTTCTTTCGGACGGAAATCGTGATCCGCAACCTGCTCGAAAAACCAAACCATCGCGGCAAAGATCACAGCAATGAATCGGATCGGTCTGATCGATTCAAAGAACTCGTTGGACGCCGCTTCCAGAGGAAGCGAGACTCCGGTCATGGAAGACGAGAACACAGCGCCAATCCATATGCGACGCATAGATCCAACGCAGAATATGCGGAGGTTCTATACGCTCGCGATCCAGCCGACCTTGTTCGGCGGAGCATCGGTGATCCGTAACTGGGGAAGGATCGGCACGAGCGGTCAATCCATGATGGAAACCTACGACGGGGAAGATGAAGCGCTGACGGCAAAATCCAGGCTCGAACGTTCGAAGCGCCGTCGCGGCTACGGGGATTGACGCCTGCAACAGCCATCAAAAGACAGGCAAATCAGGCCGAAAGACCGTTTCCATGTCGTATCCCCGCTGAATTAGCGCACTGACGCTTTCATCGGAAACAATTCGTTGCCATAGGGACTCGGTATTTGACAAACGAGGATATCGGATATGACGACAACGAATGAGATCGCCGACAAAATCGCAGCCGAGCAGAACCTGACCAAGGCGCAGGCCAAGACGATCGTCGAGAGCGTGCTCAAGGAGATCATCTCCGCGGCGAAGGCCGGTGCGGAAACGAATCTGCCCGGCTTCGGCAAATTCAAGGTGAAAGCGACGCCGGAACGCGAAGGCCGCAATCCTGCGACCGGCGCTGCGATGAAGATCGCGGCTTCGAAGAAGCTGACCTTCACGCCGGCGAAGGCGGTCAAGGACGCGCTCAACGGCTGAGGCCACGAGCGCGCCAAGGCAGCGGCCGCCCTATTGGGGCGGCTCGCAATCGGCAAGCTTCTCGTGCGCGGCCCAGATCGCCTCGCGCTCGGCCAGCGCCTTCGCCAGCTCCTTCTCGATCCAGCGGCGTTCGTTACGATAGACGGCGTTCCGCAGCTCGGCACGCAGTTCTTCAATATGCTGATCGATCGACATCGTCATCTCCTGATGTTTCGTGAAAGACGACGCCGGCTGGCATGGCGGGCCGGATGGGTCGG
>NZ_QJJK01000020.1 GCF_003201475.1 Chelatococcus asaccharovorans
ATGAACGTTCATCCGGGTGCTCCGGTTAGGGTTGGTGCTTCGCAACCCCAGCCTCACATCCCGGCCCCGGATGAACAACCTTCATAGCTTCGACACCTAGAGCAAATCCCGCGTGGATTGAATCCGCTGAGTCAATCCAAGCCGGTGAATTTGCTCGTCTAGTTATAACGCCTCACCGATCGGGATGGCCGGGACAAGCCCGGCCATGACGGGGATTGTGCTGGAAAGGCCATTGGCCGCTCGGGCGAACGCGAGGCGCTCACACTTGCACCGCCATCGGCCGCGCTTGATCTCTGATCCAATCGGACGGGCGGTCATGCCTTCGCTTTAAGCGTCATGGCCGGGCTTGTCCCGGCCATCCCGATCGGTGAGGCTGTACGAGACGTGCTTCGGGGGGAGCCGAATGAAACAGCCTTGCGTCTACATTCTCGCGAGTCGTCCAGGGGGAGCGATCTATGTCGGCGTCACAAGCCATCTTGCTCGCCGCATTTGGGAACACAGACAAGGTCTCGCAGACAGCCACACCAAGCGTTACGGCATCACTCGGCTCATCTACTACGAGCAGTACGATCGAATGATGGACGCGATCCAGCGTGAACGCACCATGAAGCACTGGCCACGGGTTTGGAAGACGCGGCTGATCGCTTCCATGAATCCGGAATGGCGCGACCTCTACGATGACCTCGCGTAGAGCATTGCCGATCGGGATGGCCGGGACAAGCCCGGCCATGACGTCCGATTCTTTTCGGAATGCGAAGAGGTTCCCCCTCAGCTATCCATCTTCAGGGCGGCGATGAAGGCTTCCTGCGGGATTTCGACCTTGCCGAACTGCCGCATGCGCTTCTTGCCCTCTTTCTGCTTGTCGAGGAGCTTGCGCTTGCGGGTGGCGTCGCCGCCGTAGCACTTGGCTGTCACGTCCTTGCGCAATGCGCGCACGGTCTCGCGGGCGATGATCTTGCCGCCGATGGCCGCCTGGATCGGAATGACGAAGAGATGCGGCGGGATGAGCTCCTTCAGCTTCTCGCACATGGCGCGGCCGCGGGATTCGGCGCGGGCGCGGTGCACGAGCATGGAGAGCGCATCGACCGGCTCGGCATTGACGAGGATCGACATCTTCACGAGATCGCCGGGGCGATATTCGGTGATCTGGTAGTCGAACGAGGCGTAGCCCTTCGAGATCGACTTCAGGCGGTCGTAGAAATCGAACACCACCTCGTTGAGCGGCAGGTCATAGGTGACCATGGCGCGCTTGCCGACATAGTTCAGGTCCACCTGCTCGCCGCGGCGGTCCTGGCAGAGCTTGAGCACCGAGCCGAGATAATCATCCGGGGTCAGGATGGTGGCGCGGATCCACGGCTCCTCGATCTCCTCGATCTTCATCACATCCGGCATGTCGGCCGGGTTGTGCAGCTCGATCGCGGTGCCGTCCCGCATCCTCAGCTTATAGATGACCGACGGGGCGGTGGAGATGAGGTCGAGGTTGAACTCGCGCTCCAGGCGTTCCTGGATGATCTCGAGATGGAGAAGCCCGAGGAAGCCGCAGCGGAAGCCGAAGCCGAGCGCGGCCGAGGTCTCCATCTCGTAACTGAAGCTCGCGTCATTGAGGCGCAGCTTCCCCATCGCGGCGCGCAGGTTCTCGAAGTCGGCGGCATCAACGGGAAAGAGCCCGCAGAACACCACCGGCTGCACCGGCTTGAAGCCCGGCAGCGCCTCGGCGCAGGGGCGCTTGGCATCGTTGATGGTATCGCCGACGGCCGTATCCGCCACTTCCTTGATCGATCCCGTGAGGAAGCCGACTTCGCCCGGCCCGAGCTCGGCGACATCGACCATCTTCGGCCGGAACACGCCGATCTTGTCGACGCCATGGATGGCATTGGTGCCCATCAGCTTGATGGTCATGCCCTTCTTGAGCACGCCGTCGACGATGCGCACGAGCACGACGACGCCGAGATAGGCATCATACCAGCTGTCGACCAGCAGCGCCTTCAACGGCGCGTCGCGGTCGCCCCTCGGCGGCGGCAGGCGGGTGACGATGGCTTCGAGCACATCGGGAATGCCGAGGCCCGTCTTGGCCGAGATCGGGATGGCATTGGAGGCATCGAGCCCGATGACCTCCTCGATCTGCTCCTTCACGCGGTCCGGCTCGGCTGCCGGCAGGTCCACCTTGTTCAGGACCGGCACGATCTCATGGCCGGCGTCGATCGCCTGATAGACGTTCGCGAGCGTCTGCGCCTCCACGCCCTGGGAGGCGTCGACGACGAGGAGCGAGCCCTCGCAGGCCGCCAGCGACCGCGACACCTCATAGGCGAAATCGACGTGGCCGGGCGTGTCCATCAGGTTCAGGATGTAGGTCTTGCCGTCCTTGGCCGGATATTCCAGCCGCACGGTCTGCGCCTTGATGGTGATGCCGCGTTCGCGCTCGATATCCATGGAGTCGAGCACCTGCTCCGACATCTCGCGATCGGTCAGGGCGCCCGTCATCTGGATCAGACGGTCGGCCAGCGTCGACTTGCCATGGTCGATATGCGCGACGATGGAAAAATTGCGGATGGTGTCGATGGGTTGCTCACTCATGCTCGGCACATAGCAGTGCGCTTCGGCCGCGCCAAGAGGGAAGGCGCTGCAGCGCCGCAAAGAACGAAGTAAAATCACGGGTTGAGCCGCTTTGCCGCGTTGGTTCGAGTTACGCTCAAGCTCGCCGCCGTGCTATGACGGGACGCGCGAACAACCGGATGACGTGACGATGACGTGTGAAACATCAGGCGTAGCTGTGCGATCGGTTGCGCCAGCGGAGGCTGAAGCACGCGCAAGCGAACTCGCCGATCTCCTGGTCGATGCGGTGGCGGGTGGCGCATCCGTCAATTTCCTGGCCGACTTCACCCATGAAGACGCGCTGGCCTTCTGGCGGGGACAGTTCGCAGGCCTTGCGGACGGCTCGCGGCGCCTGTTCGTGGCCGACGATGGCCAGCGCCTTCTTGGAACCGTGGTGCTGACTTTTGCGCCGCAACCCAATGCGCCGCACCGCGCCGAGATCGGCAAAATGCTCGTCCATTCGGATGCACGGCGCCAGGGCCTCGGTGCGCGCCTTCTCACGGCCGCCGAACAGGCGGCGCTCGCCAACGGCCGCACGCTGCTGCTGCTCGATACGGCAAGCGGCAGCGCCGGGGAACAGCTTTACCGCCGCTGCGGCTGGACGGAATACGGTGTCGTCCCCGACCACGCCCATACTCCTGACGGCGTACTCGCGCCGACGACCTTCTTCTTCAAGCACCTCACTGCGCGCTGACGCTCAGGTCCGCCGGGCCTCGAGCAGGCTCGAGACGAGCTTCGCCGTGTAGTCCACCATGGGCACGATGCGGGCATAGTTGAGCCGGGTCGGGCCGATGACCCCCACGACGCCGACGATGTGCTGCGAGCCGTCGCGGAAGGGCGCGGCGATCATCGAGGAACCGGACATCGAGAACAGCTTGTTCTCCGAACCGATATAGATGCGCACGCCTTCCCCCTGCTCGGCCCGCGCGAGCAGATCGATGACCTCCTTCTGCGTCTCGAGGTCGTCGAACAGGAGGCGGATGCGCTCGAGATCCTCGGCGGCGCGCAGATCATCGAGGAGGTTCGCCTGCCCGCGTACGATCAGCTGACGGCTGTCGGCCGGGCCGACGGAGGTGGCAAGGCCAGCCTCCACAAGCCGGGCGGTAATCGCGTCAAGCTCGCGCTCCATCGCCTCGCGGGCGCGCTGGATCTCGCGCTTGGCATCGGCGAGCGTCCGGCCGCGGATATGGGCATTGAGGAAATTGCCGGCCTCGATCAGGGCTGCGGTCGGCAGTCCCTGCGGCAGATCGAGCACCCGATTTTCCACCTTGCCATCTTCGGCCACCATGACGACGAGCGCCTTGCCGGGGTCGAGGCGAACGAATTCAATGTGCTTGAGCGGTGCATCCTGCTTGGTGGTGACGACCACGCCCGCGCCGCGCGACAGGCCGGACAGCGCCGACATGGTCTGGCCGAGCGCCGCATCCAGGGACGATTCGGCGCCATGGGCCTTGACCTCCGCCTCGATGCGGGCGCGATCCTCCTTGCCGAGATCGCCAATCTCCAGAAGCGCGTCCACGAAGAAGCGGAGCCCGCGCTCGGTCGGCAGCCGGCCCGCGCTGGTGTGGGGGGAATAGAGCAAACCCGCATGTTCCAGGTCGGCCATCACGTTGCGCACGGAGGCCGGCGACAGGGACATCGGAATGATCCGCGACAGGTTGCGCG
The DNA here is from genome assembly GCF_003201475.1 of Chelatococcus asaccharovorans. Taxonomy (GTDB): domain Bacteria; phylum Pseudomonadota; class Alphaproteobacteria; order Rhizobiales; family Beijerinckiaceae; genus Chelatococcus; species Chelatococcus asaccharovorans. Next base: position 4,258 of record NZ_QJJK01000020.1, read on the forward strand.
ACCCAACCGGCTCGCCCGTCGCGAGGTAGCTCTCGACGATCTGCTTGAAGATCTCACGGGAGCGTTCGTTGATATCCACGAGCACGCCCTTGCCTTCAGCCTCGGAGAGAGGGGGGCTTAATGGTGCACCCATATGCTGTCTCGACCTTCCATCCTGCCATGCGGTCGCGACGCAGTATGCCGCGAACCCGGTCTTTAGATTATGGTGATGGATGGGGGGCAAACACAAGCGGTGCCCGATCGGGCAGCCCGATCATCCACCACGGCGGCAGGTTGCGATCAGCTCGGCCATGCCATCGGCTTGCGTGTCGCAAGCGCTGCTTCTAGAAGCTGCTTTCGGCAGCGTTCTGGCTGCCCAATGGGAGATTGTAGGATGCGGCCCTCCAAACGCGCTCCGGACGAATTGCGCAAAGTCACCCTGGAGCGGGCGGTCGCACGCTACGCCGAGGGCTCATGCCTCGTGAAATTCGGCGACACCCATGTCCTGTGCACGGCTTCTCTCGAAGAGCGCCCCCCGATGTGGGTGCGTGGCTCCGGCAAAGGCTGGGTCACCGCCGAATATGCGATGCTGCCGCGCGCGACCCTGGAGCGCACCCGCCGTGAGGTGACCGCCGGCAAGCCTTCCGGCCGGACCCAGGAAATCCAGCGCCTGATCGGCCGCTCCCTGCGGGCGATCGTCGATCTCGGCGCCCTTGGCGAGCGCCAGATCACCATCGATTGCGACGTCCTGCAGGCGGACGGCGGCACGCGCACCGCATCCATCACCGGCGCCTGGGTCGCACTGCATGATTGCCTCGCCTGGATGCGGGCCCGCTCGATCATCGCAACCAATCCCCTGAAGGATCACGTTGCGGCCGTATCCTGCGGCATCTACAAGGGCCAGCCGGTGCTCGACCTCGACTACCCCGAGGATTCCGCCGCCGAGACGGACGCCAATTTCGTCATCACCGGTGCCGGCGGCATCGTCGAAATCCAGGGGACCGCGGAGGGCACGCCCTTCTCCGAGGACGAGCTGCTCGAACTGCTCAAACTCGCCAAGCTCGGCACCACCAAGCTGGTCGACCTGCAGAAAATGGCGGTGATGTAGTCCATGGGTCTCTCTCCGGCGCGTCCCCTCACCTCGCCGCTCGTGATCGCCACGCATAATGCCGGCAAGCTTCGGGAAATGCGCGAGCTCCTGGCGCCCTTCGGCATCGAGGCGCGCTCGGCCGGGGAACTCAACCTGCCGGAGCCGGACGAGACCGGCACGACCTTCGCGGAAAATGCCGCGATCAAGGCACGGGCGGCGGCGAAAGCGACGGGCATGCCATCCTTCGCCGATGATTCCGGCCTATGCGTCGCCGCCCTCGACGGCGCACCGGGCATCTTCTCCGCGCGCTGGGCCGGCCCGGACAAGGATTTCGCCGCCGCCATGGCACGCATCGCGCATGAGCTCGACATCCGGGGCGTCGCTCCTGCCGACCGCAGGGCTCATTTCGTCTCGGCACTCGTCATCGCCTGGCCGGACGGCCACGAGGATCTGTTCGAGGGGCGGGTGTTCGGAACGCTCGTACCGCCGCGCGGCACGCTCGGTTTCGGCTATGATCCGATATTCCTGCCGGACGGCCATGACCGAACGTTCGGTGAAATGGCGAGCGCTGACAAACACGGCTGGAGCAAGACGGGCGCACTGTCCCACCGCGCGCGCGCCTTCGCGAAGCTGGCTGAGGCCTGCCTGCCGTCGATCGACTGACTGAGGTGCGCGGCTGACGACGCGGCCTTGATCCCTCCCCTCAGGGGAGGGTGGCGCCGCAGGCGCCGGGTGGGGTCCGCCTTGGCGCCTCCCGAAAGGCGATACGGCTTTTGCCGCGATCTCTCGCGAATGAAACAATTCTGGGTGCGCGGGCACGGGAACCCCACCCGACCTCGCTGACGCGAGGCCACCCTCCCCTGAGGGGAGGGATCGGCGGTGGCGCTTGCGTTCGAGCCATGCGACAGCGCGGTGCTAGAGCAAGTCCGTCTGTTGCGGACTTGGCGTCACTCCAAAATCGACGAGCATATTCACCGGCTTGGATGGTATCAGACGATTCCATCTAAGCCGGATTTGCTCTAGGCCAAGCACTGCCGGTGATCACAGGTTCGCTCCCCGCCTCGTTGGCCCTTGCGCTGCGGCACGCTTCGCGGCAAAGCATGGGGCATGATGCATCCAACAGCGGACGCCGGCTTCGGTGTCTATGTGCACTGGCCGTTCTGCGCCTCGAAATGCCCCTATTGCGACTTCAACAGCCATGTCCGCCATGCGCCGGTGGATGAGGCGCGTTTCGTCGCGGCCTTTGCCACGGAAATCGCCCACCGTGCCGAACTCGCGCCGAAGCGCACGGTCACCTCCATCTTCTTCGGCGGCGGCACGCCATCGCTCATGCAGCCCGCCACCGTCGGCGCCATCCTGGATGCCATCGGCCGGCACTGGCCGGTGGACGCGCATGTCGAGATCTCGCTGGAGGCCAATCCGACCAGCGTCGAGGCTGAACGCTTCCGCGGCTACCGGGCGGCCGGTGTCAACCGGGTGTCGCTCGGCGTGCAGGCCATGAACGACGCGGATCTCAAGGCGCTGGGCCGCCGGCACACGGCAGAGGAGGCCATGGGCGCGGTCGGCATCGCCGCCTCTATCTTCGACCGCTTTTCCTTCGATCTGATCTATGCGCGACCGAACCAGACGCCGGCTGCCTGGGCAACGGAGCTCAAGGAGGCGATCGCCCGCGCCGCGGAACATTTATCGCTCTATCAGCTCACCATCGAGCCCGGCACGTGGTTCCATAAGCTGCACCAGGCAGGCAAGCTCGTGGTGCCGGACGATGAGGTGGGACGCGCGCTCTATGATGTGACGCAGGACGTCTGCGCCGCGCGCGGCCTGCCGGCCTACGAGATCTCCAACCATGCCGCCGCCGGGGCCCAGTGCCGCCATAACCTCGTCTACTGGCGCTATGGCGAATATGCCGGCATCGGCCCCGGCGCCCATGGCCGCCTCGTCACCGGCCAGGGCCGGCTCGCCATGGAAACCGAGCTCGTGCCCGAGACCTGGCTCGCGCATGTGGAGAAGCGCGGGCATGGCCTGGTCGACGTCGAGGTGCTGTCCCAGGAGGCCCAGGGCGACGAATATCTGTTGATGGGCCTCAGGCTCAAGGAAGGGATCGATCCCATGCGCTATCGCGCCTTGTCGGGCCGCACGCTCGATCCGCAGCGCATCACCGACCTCGTGGAACACGGCATGATCGAATGCCATGCGAACGGACGGATCTCCGTCAGTCCGGCCGGTTTCCCCGTGCTCAACGCCGTCGTGGCCGACATCGCGGCCTGATCAGCTATCCGGCTTCAGCTCGCGTGGCGCCGGGCTCACCGTCACCGCTGCGCCGTTGCGGATCTCGAGCACGGCCAGCGCACGCTGGTTTGTGCCGTCCGGCAGGAACCGGAACACCCCGTCAGCTCCGGCGAAGCCTGACGGATTGGTCAGGACTTGCTCGCTGAAACGCTGCGACCCCTGGGTGCGGACCAGCGCGGCGGCCAGCGAAACGGCATCGTAACTGAGGCTGGCGATCCGCACCGGCTCCGCGTTGTAGCGCGCGGAATAGCGGCGCGCGAAAGCGGCGAATCCCGCTGAATCAGGCGCAGCGAACCAGCCTCCCTGCATGGTGGGCAAGGCCAGCACCTGCGGGTCATTCCAGATGCCCGTGCCGACGAGCTTGACGCGGCTGCCGTTGACGCCGGCGGTCTGCAGTGCTTGCGCCGCTGATGCCAAGCTTGACCCGCCGTCGGGGAGGAAAATGGTGTCAACCTGCGGATTGGCGCCCGATGCGATCGCAGCCACCTTCTGGGCCGCCTCGCGCATGCGCGCGTTGTCGGTCGGGAACCGCTCGACGAGACCGACCTGGACGCGCGCCGAAGCGGCCGCCGTCCGGAAGGCGGCTTCCGCGACCGTGCCATAGGCCGTATCGGGCACGAAGGCCGCGAAGGACCGGCGCCGCTGCTGCGCCGCGAAGGCGACGATGCGGCTGATTTCGGTCTGCGGCATGAAAGACAGGAGATAGACGCCGCGCGACGCGACATTGGCGTCCGTGGAGAAGGCAATGACCGGCTTGCCCGCCGGCTTTGCCACCTGGGCGACGGCCTGGACTTCCGCCGCGAAAAGCGGGCCGATGATCAGTTCGGCGCCTTCCGCGACCACGGCCTGCGCCGCGGCGCGCGCGCCTTCGGCCGTGCCGCGGGTGTCCTTGACCAGGATCTGCAAATCGGGATTGTTGAACTCGGAATAGGCGAGCTCGGCCGCATTGCGCAGCGACTGGGCGGCCTGGCCGCCCTGGCCGGAGGCGGACAGCGGCAAGAGCAGGGCCACCTTGACCGCCCCCTGACCGATCACCGTGCCGGGCACATTGCTCGAACCGAGTGTCGGGCCCCCCTCACCGCCGCCGACAAGGCCGTTCAATCCCCCTGAACAGGCCCCGAGCATGGCGCAGACGGCGACGGCGCCGAGGCGCGGCACCCATCTGCGGGTCACGGGTGAAGTCCGCGTGAGAAGCGGTGCGAAAGTGTCTTTCAGGCTGCGCAACACCGGCAAATCCTTGAATATCCCTTTCATTGTCCCGTTGAGAGCGTGGTCGGATACCCTCCGGGGCCTATAAACCATAAAAGCAACCGCGAGCGAATCACTCAAGCTTCGAGAGTGATAGTAAACAGCTTCTTCCCATACCCCGCATATCGACTATCGTGGCCATACCCTGCGCAGACCAATGCAGGGCTTTCAGACTTGGAGACCTGAGCATGAACGGCGAGCGACCCGCGCCCCAGCAACAAGGCCCTCGCCAACGCACACCCAGCTTCACCGCCTTCGGTCTCGCCGCCGAAGCGGAAAAGCTCAATCCGGGCCTGCATCTCGTCGCGACACCGATCGGCAACCTGAAGGATATTTCCTTCCGCGCCCTCGCGACACTCGCAGCGGCCAATGCGATTCTCGCCGAGGATACCCGCGTCACCAAAACGCTGCTAGCCCATTACGGCATCTCTACACCGCTCATGGCCTATCACGAGCATAATGCCGCGCAGATGCGCCCCCAGATTCTCGCGCGCCTGAGGGCGGGCGAAGCGCTGGCGCTCGTCTCCGACGCAGGCACCCCGCTTGTTTCCGATCCCGGCTACAAGCTCGTCGCATCGGTTCTCGAGGAAGGCATCGCCGTGACGAGCGTGCCCGGCGCCTCGGCCGTGCTGACCGCGCTCGTCGTCTCCGGCCTGCCGAGCGATCGCTTCTTCTTCGAGGGGTTTCTGCCGCAGAAGAGCGCGGGCCGCCGCAGCCGCTTCGCGGCCCTGGCCGCGGTGCCGGGAAGCCTCGTGTTCTTCGAATCGCCGCGCCGCTTGGCGGCCATGCTGTCCGACGCTGCCCATGTGCTGGGCGACCGGCCGGCGGCGGTGGCGCGCGAACTGACCAAGCTGTTCGAGACCGTGCGGCGCGGCACATTGGCGAGCCTCGCGCAGGAGTACGAGGCGGAGGGCCCGCCGAAGGGTGAGATCGTCGTCATCATCGGGCCGCCCGATGCCAGCGGCGAAAAGGGCGCCGCCGGTGACCTCGACGCCCGGATCGCGGCGGCGCTCGAGATCCATTCCCTCAAGGACGCCGCGACCGTTGTCGCCGCCGATACCGGCCTTCCCCGGCGCGAGGTTTATGCGCGGGCGCTCACGCTGGCGGCCGGTGCCAAGGCGAGCCCCGAAAAGGCCGGCCCCGAGACCGACGAGGACGCATGACCGCGGCTGCGCCCCGACAGCGCCTCACCTCCCACCGGCGCGGATTGGGCGGCGAACGGCTGGCCGCGCTCCTCCTGATGGTCAAGGGCTATCGGATCGTCTCTCGCCGCTACGCGGCACTCGGCGGCGAGATCGACCTCGTCGCCAAGCGCGGCCGTACGATCGCCTTCGTCGAGGTGAAGGCCCGCCGCGACCTGGACGACGCCCGCGTCGCCATCACCCCGGACAAGCGGCGCCGCCTTGCGCGGGCCGCGCGCCACTGGCTGTCGCACAATCCCTGGGCCGTCGGCATGACCCTGCGCTTCGATGCGGTCTTCGTGGCGCCGCGCCGCCTGCCGCGCCATCTCGCCAACGTCGCGTCGCTGGCGACCGACTGAGGGTTGAAAAGCGCGTGCTTCTCCACACTTGCCTTGCGCGATGAGCGCGCGCATGGATCACGCAGCATCGATCTTGCAGCGAGGGACTATGTCATGAGGGCAATGCCATGAGCCGGGCGTCGCAATTGCGGGTCGCCGTGCAGATGGACCCCATCGAGCGCATCAACGTCGCCGGCGATACGACCTTCGCGCTGCTGCTCGAAGCCAAGGCCCGCGGCCATCAGCTTTTCTACTACACCCCCGAGCGGCTCTCGATGACCGGCGGCACCGTCACCGCCGCCATGCAGAGCCTCGATGTCAGGGATGTCGCGGGGGATCATTTCACGCTGGGCGACTTGGAACGCCGGGCGCTCGCCGATGTGGACGTCGTCCTGCTGCGGCAGGACCCGCCCTTCGACATGGCCTATATCACCTCCACCCACCTCCTGGAGCGCGTGCATCCGAAGACGCTGGTGGTGAACGATCCGACCTCCGTGCGCAACGCGCCGGAAAAGCTCTTCGTCACCGAATTCCCGCAGTTGATGCCGCCGACCCTGATCACCCGCGACAAGGCGGAGATCGAGGCCTTCCGCGCCGCGCACGGCGAGGTGGTCATGAAACCGCTGCACGGCCATGGCGGCGCAGCCGTCTTCCGCATCGCCCAGCCCGATGCCAATTTCGGCTCGCTGTTCGATCTGTTCTCCACCACCTTCCGCGAGCAGTGGGTGGTCCAGCGTTTCCTGCCGGCCGTTTCGCGGGGCGACAAGCGAATCATTCTCGTCGACGGCGAGGCGCTCGGCGCCGTCAACCGCGTCCCCGCCGATAACGACATCCGTTCCAACATGGTGCGGGGCGGCGCGGCGGCCGCGACCGATCTGACGGAGCGCGAGCGCGAGATCTGCACGACGATCGGCCCGTCGCTCAAGGCCCAAGGCCTCGTCCTCGTCGGCATCGACGTCATCGATGGCTACCTCACGGAAATCAACGTGACCTCGCCAACCGGCATCCGCGCCATCAAACGGCTCGGCGGGCCGGATCTCGCGGTCTCCGTCTGGGATGCCATCACCACCCGCCTCGGCTGACGAGGGATCTGATCTCGATCAATGTTGCGCATGTTGGCCAAGCCTAGACTTCGCCTTGCGCCTGCCCGTTCTGCGGCGGGGGCAGCAGCGAGGAAAGGGAAGCGCGATGCCGCGGCGTATTGTCATCATTCAAGGCCATCCGGATCCGGATGAGCAGCGGCTGTGCCGGGGCTTGGCGAATGCTTATGGCGAAGGCGCGCGCGAAGCGGGCCATGAGGTCACGTTTGTCGACCTGGCCTCTCTCGACATTCCCTTTCTGCGCAGCCAGTCGTCCTTCGAGAATGATCCTGTGCCGCCGAGCCTCAAGCCGGCACAGGAGGCCATTCTCGCCGCCGAACATATCGTGATCGTCTTTCCGCTCTGGCTCGGCACCATGCCGGCCCTCGTCAAGGCCTTCCTGGAACAGGTGATGCGGCCGGGCTTTGCCTTCGGCTATGACAAGGGCGTGCCGAAGACCAATCTTTCAGGCCGCTCTGCCCGCCTCGTCGTGACCATGTCGATGCCGGTCATGGCCTATCGCTGGTGGTATTTCGGCCACGGATTGAAGGCCTTGCAGCACAATATCCTGCGTTTCGTCGGGATCGGCCCCGTTCGCGAGAGCCTGTTCGGGATGGTCACCGGAGTAAGCGACGCAACCCGGCGCGGATGGCTGGACACCATGCGCGCCCTCGGCCGGCAAGGCGCCTGACGGAGAATGCCCGCGGTCAGGCGACGGCAGGCGTTTTCGGCTCGAACCGGCAGAGATCGCGAATAAGGCAGCGCCAGCATTCCGGCTTGCGCGCCTTGCAGACATAGCGCCCGTGCAGAATGAGCCAGTGATGGGCGTGGCGCCGATAGCGTTCGGGGATGATGGCCTCGAGCCCGAGTTCCACCTCGAGCGGGGTCTTGCCGGGTGCCAGCGGAATGCGGTTGGCAACCCGGAACAGATGCGTGTCGACGGCGATCGTCGGTTCGCCGAAGGCGATGTTCATCACCACATTGGCGCTCTTGCGGCCGACGCCGGGCAGCGTCTCCAGCGCCGCCCGCGACATCGGCACCTCGCCGCCGAATGTCGCGATGAGGTCGCGCGACAGGCCGATCACGTTCTTCGCCTTGGCGCGGAACAGGCCGATCGTCTTGATATGATCACGCACCTTGTCTTCGCCGAGGTCGAGCATCTTCTGCGGCGTATCGGCGATGGCGAACAAGGCGCGCGTCGCCTTGTTCACGCCGACATCGGTCGCCTGCGCCGAAAGCACCACCGCCACGAGGAGCGTATAGGCGTTGACATAGTCGAGCTCGCCCTTGGGCTCCGGATCGACCCGATGAAACCGGTGGAAAATCTCCTCGACGACAGCGGGGTCGACCACCGGCGCCTTGGCTGCCGGCGCCTTGGACACCGGCGCCTTGGATACCGGCATCTTGGATACCGTCTTGGGTTTCGTCGCCTTTCGCGTCGGACCCTTGGGTGTCGTCGCCTTGGGTGTCGTCCCGGCCAGCCCACCGCGCGCGGCTGACTTCGCCTTGGCCTTGGGCCCAGCCCTGGCCTTCACCTTGGCCCCGGCCTCGACCTCAAGCTTGGCCTTGACGTCAGCCTTGGCCTTGCTCCGGCGGCCGCCAGACCAGGCCGAAGGCCTCGTCGCATCAACGGTTCCGACGTCGTCCTGCGACGCCCTCCCCGATTTTTGTTTGTCGCCCACAGCCATCCGACGCTTATACTGTCTGGCAGTTTGAATGGACAAGGCCAGGACAACGGAGAGGCTCGGCGGTTGCTCCCGCCGGGCCGTCCACCTCTCGATGACAGCCCATGATCAGCCCCCCACGCCAGCGGAGCCTGCCATGATCGCGGAGCCGCCCTTTCCCACGGACCGGGAACCAGCACCGGTCGCAGGCGTCGACTACGAAAAGCCGGTCTTTTCCGCGGTCATCACGCCCCATCGCTCGCTTGGCCCGAACGGCTTCCGACTTCTGATCGCGCTGCTGTGCGCCGCGAGCATCGTCTCGAGCCTGCCCTTCGTCATCATGGGGGCCTGGCCGGTCGCCGGCTTCTTCGGCCTCGATCTCATCGCCCTCTACATCGCCTTTCGTGTGAGCTTCGCCCGTGCGGCCGCTTTCGAGGAGATCATCCTCAGCCCGATCGAGCTTCTGCTGCGTAAAGTGTCGCACCGCGGTCGCCATGACGAGTGGCGTTTCAACCCGCTCTGGACCCGCCTGGAACGCGATGTCCATGCGGAATTCGGGGTCCAGAAGCTCGCCCTGGTGTCACGCGGGCAGAGGGTGACGGTCGCACACGAATTGCCGCCCGAGGAAAGGGCGAAATTCGGCGACGCGCTCGGCAGGGCCCTGGCGGATATCAAGCGCGGCTGATTGATCCCTCACGGACGCGCCGCCTTTTTCTTCTCGGGCGTCACGGCAAGCCGGGCATCGACCGCAACGACCCGCGCGGCTGTCACCCGCTCCGCGCAGAAGCCGTGGCTCACCTCGCCCGCATAGTCACGGCAGAGCATCTCCCGTTCGGATGAGAAGCCAGCCTGTTCGGCCGCGGCCTCACGCAGTTCATTGCCGGAAAGCCTTTTGAGCAGGCTGCGGAACTTGTCGCGCAGATTGCGTTCCTCCCGGCTGCGGCGGCGCTCGATGTCCTTGGCCTGGGCGATGAGGGCTTGGGCCTGCGGCCCCCACAGGCCGCCGATGCGGCCCTGGCAATCCGCAGCAGAGAAGGTGCAGCTGGCTTCGTGGTTTGCGACCAGCACCGCCCCTTCGAGCACGTCGAAAGCCACGGGACAGATGGGAGCCGCGAGCTGGTAACGCGGCATGCCCAGCGGCGCGCCGAGATAGGTGAGCGCCACAGGCTCGCTCATGCCGAGCTCCACGGCGCAGGCGTGCCCTGGATCCGAAATCTGGGTGCCCTCCACCCGCAAGCGGGCCGCAAAGCTCGTGTCATCGACCCTTTCAATGACCAGACGCCCGCTGTTGCCGCCTTGAAAAAGGGGGGCGCCGATGACCGTGTGTGCCACGGCCGCGCGCGTGGTTGGCGCCGTCGCGGGGCGCGCAGCCTGCGGCCGGGCAGCGGCGGGCGGGCGGGCCTCGCGAAGGATTTCCTGTTTGACACCGGCCGGTGTCGGCGGCTGGGCACCGGGCAAGACAAGCGCTTGGCCACGCGCCTCGAGGGGCGTCAAGGCGGCCGTCCCGCCGAGAAAAACTGTGGACACCACCTGGAGAAAGAAGAATGGGATATGCGACCCCGGTGCCGCATACGGCGCCGGCCACGCCGCTCCCCCCGGACGCCAAAGCCGTCCATCAGCAAACTTGCTGCCCAATGCCACCACCCAAACCCACACTGATTGTTAGGCTAGCACGCGAATCAGCCCTTGCGAACACGGCAACGAGCGCCCACTTTTCAATCAATTCAAAGATCGGGCGCCTGCCTCCTCTCCAGCCCGCTTGCGAGCTGTGGAACTGGTCCTTATATACGCGGCCGATGTGCGATTAGCTGAAACCAGGCTGAGGACGCTTGTCTGTCGTCAGCCGAGATGTGTTGAGCCATGGGCCAGGTCGCTTCGGGATCTGGCGCCGGTCTGCTTGAAAGTGAGGGATCACTCCATGGGTAAAGTCATTGGTATCGACCTTGGTACGACCAACTCCTGCGTCGCGGTCATGGAAGGCTCGACGCCAAAGGTCATCGAGAATGCCGAAGGTGCACGCACGACACCTTCGATCGTCGCCTTCACCGATGAAGGCGAGCGGCTTGTGGGCCAGCCGGCCAAGCGCCAGGCGGTCACCAATCCAGAACGTACTTTTTTTGCCATCAAACGCCTGATCGGGCGCACCTTTGACGATCCGATGACCAAGAAGGACATCGGGCTCGTTCCCTACAAGATCGTCAAGGGCGGCAACGGCGACGCCTGGGTCGAGGCCGACGGCAAGACCTATTCGCCCTCGCAGATCTCCGCCTTCACCCTTCAGAAAATGAAGGAGACGGCTGAAGCTTATCTCGGGCAGAAGGTCGATCAGGCCGTCATTACCGTCCCGGCCTATTTCAACGACGCCCAGCGCCAGGCCACCAAGGACGCCGGCAAGATCGCCGGCCTCGAGGTGCTGCGCATCATCAACGAGCCGACGGCGGCGGCGCTCGCCTATGGCCTGGAGAAGAAGGGCAACGGCACCATCGCGGTCTACGACCTCGGCGGCGGCACGTTCGACGTATCGATCCTCGAGATCGGCGACGGCGTCTTCGAAGTGAAATCCACCAACGGCGACACCTTCCTTGGCGGTGAAGACTTCGACATGCGCCTGGTCGAGTATCTCGCGGACGAGTTCAAGCGCGAGAACGGCATCGACCTGAAGAAGGACAAGCTGGCTCTCCAGCGCCTCAAGGAATCCGCCGAGAAGGCCAAGATCGAGCTGTCCTCCGCCAGCCAGACCGAAATCAACCTGCCCTACATCACGGCGGATGCAACCGGTCCGAAGCATCTGACGCTGAAGCTGACGCGCGCCAAGTTCGAGGCGCTGGTCGACGACCTGATCCAGCGCACCGTCGAGCCGTGCAAGAAGGCCCTGAAGGATGCAGGCCTCTCCGCAGGTCAGATCGATGAGGTGGTCCTCGTCGGCGGCATGACGCGCATGCCGAAGGTGCAGGAAGTCGTGAAGCAGTTCTTCGGCAAGGAGCCCCACAAGGGCGTCAACCCGGATGAGGTCGTCGCCATCGGCGCCGCCATCCAGGCGGGCGTCCTCCAGGGCGACGTCAAGGACGTGCTGCTGCTCGACGTGACCCCGCTGTCGCTCGGCATCGAGACGCTGGGTGGTGTGTTCACCCGCCTGATCGATCGCAACACGACCATCCCGACCAAGAAGAGCCAGGTGTTCTCCACCGCCGACGACAACCAGACGGCCGTGACCATCCGGGTCTTCCAGGGCGAGCGCGAGATGGCGGCGGACAACAAGGTCCTCGGTCAGTTCGATCTCGTCGGCCTGCCGCCGGCGCCGCGAGGCGTGCCGCAGATCGAAGTCACCTTCGACATCGACGCCAACGGCATTGTCAACGTGTCCGCCAAGGACAAGGCGACCGGCAAGGAGCAGCAGATCCGCATCCAGGCCTCCGGCGGTCTGTCCGACGCCGACATCGAGAAGATGGTCAAGGACGCCGAGGCGCATGCCGCCGAGGACAAGGCGCGCCGGGAACTGGTGGAAGCCAGGAACCAGGGCGAGGCCCTTGTGCACTCCACCGAGAAGTCTCTCGCGGAGCATGGCGACAAAGTCAGCGAAGGCGAGAAGACCGCGATCACCAGCGCTGTCGAGGCGGTGAAGACGGCGATTGCCGGTGATGATCTGGAAGCGATCAAGGCCAAGACGGCCGAGTTGATCCAGGCCTCGATGAAGCTCGGCGAAGCCGTCTACAAGGCATCCCAGGGCGGTGACGCGGAAGGCGGCGGGGACGGCTCCGCCAGCGCCGAGGCGAAGGACGACGTCATCGACGCCGACTTCCAGGAAGTCGACGACGACAAGAAGAAGCGCGCCTGAGTTCCGGACCATGCGAGGCATGCAGCGTGCTGACACCCTGGAGAAGCCTCTAGCTTGAGCATTTGGCGGGTGGGTTCCTCCCCATCCGCCAATATCAGTTGGCGCGGCGCTTCGCATCAGGCGGCGCCTCGGCCCGCCGATCTCCTGCTGGAAAGCCTCCTGCTGAAAACCTTCTTGCTGGAAAAGCCTCTGAAAAGCCTCTTGCCGGAACGCACGAATAGCGCCAGAAGCACTGGAATGGTGGTGAACACCCGTCCAGGGGCCGGATACAAGGGGCGTGTGATTGCCTCTGATGGATTATGCAACATGACGACAACCGTGCCCGTGATGCCTGCGCGTGTCAGCGACCCGCATCGGGCAGGCCGCAAGAAAGGTTTGGCCGTGAGCAGGAGAGCCTGGCGTGGCTAAGCTCGACTACTACGAGGTGCTCGCCGTCGAGCGCAGCGCATCCGATGGGCAGATCAAGGCGGCTTTTCGCAAGCTCGCGATGCAGTTCCATCCGGACCGCAACCCGGGCGACCATACGGCCGAGTCCAAGTTCAAGGAAATCAACGAAGCCTACGACGTTCTGAAGGACCCGCAGAAGCGGGCGGCCTATGACCGCTTCGGGCATGCCGCCTTCGAGCAGGCCGGTGCCGGCGGAGGGCCAGGCTTCGGTAACGACTTCTCCGATTTCATGACCGACATCTTCGATACCTTTTTCGGAGATGCGCGCGGTGGCGCCCGCGGGGCGCGCTCGGCCAGCGGGCGGGAGCGCGGCGCGGACCTGCGCTACAACCTCGAGATCACGCTCGAGGATGCCTTCACCGGCAAGACCGAAACCATCCGCATCCCGACGACGACAGCCTGCACCACCTGCAGCGGCAGCGGCGCAAAGCCGGGCTCCAAGCCAAGGCAATGCTCGACCTGCGGCGGCGCCGGCCGCGTCCGAGCCGCCCAAGGCTTCTTTTCCATAGAACGCACCTGTCCGGCTTGCCAGGGACGCGGCGAAGTCATCGACGACCCCTGCCCGGATTGCAGCGGCGCCGGCCGCATCACGCGTGAACGCAGCCTGTCGGTCAACATTCCGGCCGGCGTCGAGGACGGCACGCGCATCCGCCTGACCGGCGAAGGCGAGGCCGGCCTGAGGGGCGGGCCCTCCGGCGACCTCTACATTTTTCTGTCCATCAAGCCGCACCCGCTGTTCCAGCGCGACGGCGCGGATCTCTTCTGCCGGGTGCCGATCTCCATGGTGACGGCGGCGCTCGGCGGCGCCTTCGAGGTGCCGACCGTAGAGGGCAAGCAGCACAAGGTGGAGGTGCCCGAGGGTACCCAGACGGGCAAGCAGTTCCGCCTCAGAGGCAAGGGCATGCCCATCCTGCGTTCGCGCGACACGGGTGATCTTTACATCCAGGTCGTCGTTGAAACGCCACAGAAGCTCACTAAACGTCAGCGTGAACTCCTCGCGGAGTTTGACCAGGAGTCGTCGCGCGACACCCATCCCGAAAGCGCGGGTTTCTTCTCCCGCGTGAAGGACTTCTTCGAGGGGCTGAGCGGATCTGCGTGAGAGTCCCAGTAGCATTCTGTAGACCGTCATCCCGGTTATCTTAGAATGTCCGAGTGCTTAGTCAGCATTGGCGCAGCCAGCGAGGATGGTACCCCCGTGTTTCAACACAGTCTCCGCAACGCCAGCAGCCCTGCCCGCATCGAAGATGAAGCGCGCTTTCTGAAATCCTGGGTCGAGAATCCGTTGCGTACCGGCGCTGTCAGCCCGTCGGGCCGCCATCTCGCCCGCACGATGGCCGCCTACATCGATCGTGACATGGCAGGCCCCGTCATCGAGCTCGGACCGGGGACCGGACCGGTGACCGAAGCGATCCTGAAACATGGCGTTCCAGAGGAACGGCTCATCCTGGTCGAATTCAACCCGGATTTCTGCAAGCTCCTGCGACTGCGCTTTCCCAAAGCGACCGTCGTACAGGGCGATGCGTATGGCCTCAGGCGCACCCTGCAGTCGGTGGTGACCGAACCGGCCGCGGCCGTCGTTTCCGGCCTCCCGCTCTTTACCAAGCCCCTGCCTATGCGCCGCGCGCTACTCGACGAAACCTTTGCGCTGATGCATCGCGGAGCGCCCTTCATCCAGTTCACCTACGCGACTGTGCCCCCCATTCCCAAGAAAGGCGCCGGCTACACGGCCAAGGGCTCGGCACGCATCTGGTGGAACCTGCCGCCCGCACGCGTGTGGGTCTATCGCCGCGACGCCGAAACAAGAGCCTAGGGCAAGTCTGCCTTGGATGGCAGCGAAATCCTTTCGCAGCACGGCTCCGGGCCGATGCGCCTGGCGATCCTATCCGAGCCGCATCGTCATTCAAGGTGGGGAAGCGAATCCTTCCCCATCCGTCCCGTTGCGGGCGACACGGCCCTGCCATGGCGAACGCCCGCCATCACCAGACTGGAACTCAAACTTATTCCAAAGTATACTTTTTAAGATTTTCTTATTTCAAAACCATAAGCTCGCTTGAAGGCAAACGATATGCTCTAACATTTTAGATCTTGAACCGCCTTCGCTCACTGCAAAACGCTGGGAACTTTCGCGATTTGTGAATCATTTTGCGCTGGACAGCAGGCGCGGAAAGGTTAACATACAACCAACGATTGCTTCATCCAATTTATTGCCGAGCGATAATATGAAAACTTATATTTGTGTAGCTCATGCGGGTGGGCAGGGGAAGACGACTGTTGCCCAACTCCTTTTTCGTAACATTTTACGTAAGAACTCGAAGTACAACCTGGTCTCGGCTGATTTCGTCGATGACACCGGCCGCTCGAAGATCGGAAAGTTCTATCCCGATCAGGTCGACGAGTTGGGGACAGGCGCGCGCCTGATCGCCGCAAAGTTGGAGAACGACCCCAACGCGGCGCTGCGTTACTGGGACAAATTCGGCACGATCCTCATGCGTGGGAGCGCCGTCATCGATGTCGGCGCCAATGTCGTTTCACTCCTGAAACAATGGGCTCATCACCGCAGCGCCTTCCGCGTGTTGCAGATGTCGAACGCTCCGCCCAGCGAAATCCTCCTCGTCTGCAAGGCCGAAAAACACGCCATCGAAGACGTGGCGGAGCTGGTCAGCACCATAGCCGACAACAAATTCATCCCCTACGAGCATGTCACCGTCGTGCTGAACGAAGTCGGCGGTTCGTTCGGGCGAATCGATGTCAGATCCGTCATAAAGGAGGCTGCGCCCGACGCCTCCGTTCGCTTCGTCTCCCTGCCGCGCTGCACCTCCGAGCTTTGGACCCAGTTGGAGCAAACCAACACGCCGATCGACCGGGCGTTGGAGATGTCGGATCGCGAAATCTCGGAAACATTCGGCACGGATATCTGGAGCGCGACCGCGGGTCTCGCCGATCTCAAATCCTGGGTGACAAGCGTGGACAAGGAATGGAAGAACGCCGGCATCTTCAAATAGCAGGCGCGCCGCGCGCCATATTGCAAAGGCGCGGGTGCGTAGCATGTCAAAGGGCCGCGGCGCCCGCCCCTGATCCATCCGGGCCGCCTTTCCCATCCGCCGATCCACATGGATCCGCCGGTACGGCATCACGCTGAAATGCTGCAACCAGCCGGCTTGCGGCAACCAGCCGGCTCGCGCCGCCTGCGGCCTCACCATTTGCTTGGGCCGCGGGTAATACCATAGACAGGCCATCTTATTTTACTTCGACAGACGAACGACCGGCGTGTAAACAGCTGGCGCATCCACGCGAACAGGGAAGCGCCAGCCTTGACCATCGCGCCTCAGTCACCCCCCTCCCCGAGGGACCGACTCATCGTCGCCCTTGATCTGCCAAGCGTTGCCGATGCCGAGCGCATGGTCGATCAGCTCGGCGACACCGTCACATTCTACAAGGTCGGGCTTGAGCTCGCCTTTGCCGGCGGCCTGCCATTTGCTGCAGCCCTCGCCCGCTCGGGCCGCCAGGTGTTCCTCGACCTCAAGCTCCACGACATCCCGACCACTGTCGAACGCGCCACACGCCAGGTCGCCGATCTCGGCGCCACCTTCCTGACCGTCCATGCCTATCCCCAGACGCTGGCCGCCGCCGTGCGCGGCCGGACCGGGCATGAAGGCGCAACGGGTCTCACGGTCCCGCGCGGCCTGCAGATCCTCGGCGTGACGGTGATGACGTCCTACAGCGATGCCGATCTTCGCGAGGCCGGCTACGCCGAGGGCGTCAGCTTGACCGTTGCGCGGCGGGCGCGCCAGGCCGAAGCGGCCGGCGCCGATGGCCTGATCATTTCCGCGGAGGAGGCAGCCCGCATCCGCGGTCTCGTCGGCCCGCGCCTGCAGCTCGTCACGCCCGGCATCCGCCCCGCGGGAACCCCAAACCAGGACCAGAAGCGCGTCATGACGCCGGGGGATGCCATCCGCGCCGGGGCCGACTATCTGGTCGTGGGTCGGCCTGTCACGGCAGCGGCGGACCCGGCAGCGGCGGCGCGGGCCATCATCGCCGAAATTCAAGCGGCCAGCTGAGGACAGGACGATGCCCAAGGGCTATATGATTGCGCGCGTGACCGTCACCAATCCCGAGGCTTATGCCGAATACGTGGCGCTCGCCTCCGAGGTGATCAGGGCCTACGGCGGCAAACTTCTGACGCGCGGCGGCCGGACCGAGCTGCTGGAGGGCGAAATGAGGCCCCGCAACGTGGTGATCGAGTTCGAGACCTACGAAAAGGCGATCGCCTACTACAATTCGCCCGAATATCAGCGGGCCAAGAAGGCCCGCGAGAACGCCGGCGTCGCCGACATGATCGCGGTCGAGGGTGTATAAGCCCGCGCGGGATCTTCAGCAGGCCGGCTCAGGGTTTCAGAACAAGGAGAACCGGGGATGAGCGAATTGCGCCTCGTCGTCGTTGGAGCAGCCGGCCGCATGGGACGGATGCTGATCAAAACCATCAGCGAGACCGCCGGCGTGCGCCTCTCGGGCGCCATCGAGCGAAGCGGCAGCGAGGTGCTCGGCCAGGATGCGGGCCTTCTCGCCGGTGTGGGCACCCTCGGCGTCCCGGTCACCGACGATCCGCTCGCGGCCTTCGTCGCGGCGGACGGCGTGCTGGACTTCACGACGCCTGCGGCAACCATTGCCTTTGCCGGTCTCGCAGCCCAGGCCCGTATCGTCCATGTGGTGGGCACCACGGGCCTCGACGAGGCTGACCTTGCCAAGCTCGAGGCCGCGTCCCGCCATGCCGTCATCATCCGTTCCGGCAACATGAGCCTTGGCGTCAACCTTTTGGCCGCTTTGGTCGAGCGCGTTGCGCGGACACTCGGCCCGGAGTTCGATATCGAAGTGGTGGAAATGCATCACCGCATGAAAGTCGATGCGCCGTCGGGCACGGCGCTGATGCTCGGCGAGGCGGCCGCCAAGGGACGCGGCATCACGCTGAAGGACCACGCCGATCGGGGCCGCGACGGCATAACCGGCGCGAGGCACGCGGGCGCCATCGGCTTCGCCGCCCTGCGCGGCGGCACGGTGATCGGCGAGCACAGCGTGATCTTTGCCGGTGCCGGCGAACGCATCGAGCTCTCCCACAAGGCCGAGGATCGCAGCCTCTTCGCGCATGGCGCGCTGCGGGCCGCCCTCTGGGGCCACGGCAAGAAGCCGGGCCTCTATGGCATGGCGGACGTTCTCGGCATCGCCGCAATCTAGGGCAGGTCCGGCGCAATCAAATCGACCGGACAGGCTCGGCTTCCTTGTTTTCACACAATTCCGGACGCAGAACCGCTGCACATTTCCGCTGGAATTGCTTTAGCGTATCAGTGAAGGAGACATCGCATGGAGCGGCTGCTCGTCCTCGTTCGGCATGGCCAGAGCGACTGGAATCTCAAGAACCTGTTCACCGGCTGGAAGGATCCCGATCTCACCGAGCAGGGTGTGCGCGAGGCGACAAGCGCCGGCCGGCGCCTGAAAGCGCTTGGCCTGACGTTCGATATCGCCTTCACCTCGGTCCTGACGCGCGCGCAGCACACCAACAGCCTGATCCTTGGCGAAATCGGACAGCCGGACCTTCCGACGATTCGCGACCAGGCGCTCAACGAACGCGACTACGGCGACCTCTCCGGCCTCAACAAGGATGATGCGCGCGCCCGCTGGGGCGAGGAACAGGTGCATATCTGGCGCCGGTCCTACGATATCGCGCCGCCCGGCGGCGAGAGCCTGAAGGACACCGCCGCCCGTGTGCTGCCCTATTACATCACGGAAATCCTGCCGCGCGTGCTGCGCGGCGAGCGTGTGCTTGTGGCGGCCCACGGCAACAGCCTCCGGGCCCTCGTCATGGTGCTCGATCGCCTGACACCCGCCACCATTCCGAGCATGGAACTCGCCACCGGCGTGCCGCTTGTCTATCGCCTCAAGGCCGATTCGACCGTCGAGAGCAAAGAGGTGCTGGAGGGGTGACGGGTCAGAGGGGGACAGGGGCGCTCGCCATCCGGGACGGGGTGACCTATCATCCCGGCTATCTCGGCGCGCAGGAGCAGGGCGATCTCGTCGCGGCGCTGCGCGCGATCCTTGAGGCGGCGCCCTTCTTTGTCCCCCGCATGCCGCGTACAGGCAAGCCTTTCTCGGTGCGCATGAGCAACTGCGGCTCTCTCGGCTGGGTTTCGGACGAACGCGGCTATCGTTACCAGCCGACCCATCCCGACACCGGCCTGCCTTGGCCTGCCATGCCGGAGCGCCTGTTGCGGGCCTGGCGGGACCTTGCCCCCGGCGCGCCCCCGCCGGAGGCCTGCCTGATCAATTATTACAATACGGGTGCGCGCATGGGCTTGCACCAGGACCGGGATGAGGACGATCTCGTGACGCCGGTTGTCTCGCTGTCCCTAGGGGATACGGCCGTCTTCCGCATCGGCGGCACCAGCCGGCGCGATCCCACCACATCGCTGAAGCTCGCATCCGGCGATGCCCTCGCTTTCGGCGGTCCGGCGCGGCTCGCCTTCCACGGCATCGACCGCATCCTCGCCGGATCCTCGACCCTCCTCGGCGGACCGCCGCTCGCCGGCGGCCGCATCAACCTCACCTTGCGGCGTGTCAGTCCCGCGACGCGGGAACACTGATCATGGCGCGCGCTCCGGCTGATTCCGTCCAGGCTGCAATTACCACGCTCCAGGCCAATTGTGGCAGTGATGCGAATGCCCTGCGCAGCGGCCTGGTCACCTATCTCAAGCTCATCCACGAACGCGGCCTCGCCCATGCGGAAGAGCGCCTGCTGGCGGAGCGAGACGGGCTGGCCTGCGCCCATCGCCTGTCCGCAACGATGGATAAGATCATCAGCATCGCCTTCGGGGTGGTCACGCAGCTCCTGCATCCACAACCCGAGGCGACCGGGACCGCAACGCTGGCGATCGTCGCCGTGGGGGGCTATGGCCGCGGGACGCTGGCCCCCGGCTCGGATGTCGACATCCTCTTCATGATGGGCTCGCCCGGCAAGCCGAAAAGCGGACTGCGTTCCCGCAACGGCCAAGGCCCCGCCGTGTCGCAGACAGCCTGGAGCGAGCGTGTTGTCGAGACCCTGCTCTACGTGCTCTGGGACCTGAAGCTGAAGGTTGGCCACGCCACGCGAACCGTTGACGAATCCATCCGCGAGGCCACCAACGACCTCACCATTCGCACGGCGATCCTGGAGGCACGCCATCTCGTCGGCGACAAGGGGCTGTTCGATGAGCTGGTCACGCGCTTCGACAAGGACATCGTCAGCGGCACGGCGCCGGCTTTCGTCGAGGCGAAGCTCGCCGAGCGCGACGCCCGGCTGCATCGCGCCGGCACATCCCGTTACGTGGTGGAACCGAACGTCAAGGACGGCAAGGGCGGTCTTCGCGATCTCAACACCCTGTTCTGGATCGCCAAATACACCTATCGCGTACGCGACGCGAAGGAGCTCGTCACGGCGGGATTGTTCACCCAGGATGAATTTGCGCTGTTCCAGCGCTGCGAATCCTTTCTCTGGCGCGTGCGGTGTCACATGCATTTTGTGACCGGGCGAGCGGAGGAGCGCCTCTCGTTTGACCTGCAACCGCCGATCGCCCTGCGCAACGGCTATATCGCCCATGGCGGGCTCTCGGCCGTCGAGCGCTTCATGAAGCGCTATTTCCTCACGGCAAAGGACGTCGGCGACCTGACGGCGATCGTCTGCGCGGCGCTGGAGGCGCGCCATGCCAAGCCCCGTCCGGTGCTCGACCGCTTCGTCAGCCGCCTGCGCAGCCGCCGCAACTACCGGACGCTGGAATCCCGCGACTTCATCCTCGACAACAACCGGATCACGGTCGCCAGCAACGAGGTCTTCAAGCGCGATCCCGTCAACCTCATCAGGCTCTACTGGCTTGCCGACCGCCACAGCTATGCCATTCATCCCGATGCGAGCCGGCTCGCGACGCGGTCGCTGGCCCTGATCGACCGCTCGGTCCGCAACGATACCGAGGCCAACCAGCTGTTCCTTGATGTCCTGACATCCCACAACGCGCCTGAAGTCGTCCTGCGGCGCATGAACGAGTCCGGCGTCCTCGGACGCTTCATTCCGGAATTCGGCCGCATCGTCGCGCTGATGCAGTTCAACATGTATCACCACTACACGGTGGACGAGCATCTCCTGCGTGCCGTGGGCGTGCTTGCGGATATCGATGCCGGCCGGTCGGATGCCGAACATCCGCTGTCGGGTGAGATCATCGGCACCATTCAGAACCGGCGGGCGCTCTATGTCGCGGTTTTTCTCCACGATGTCGCCAAGGGGCGCCAGAGCGATCACTCCACCGGGGGTGCGCGCGTCGCGCGCAAGCTCGGACCGCGCTTCGGCCTGACCCCGGCCGAGACGGAAACCGCGGCCTGGCTGGTGGACAATCATCTCCTCATGTCCATGGTCGCGCAGAGCCGGGACATCAACGATCCCTCGACCATCCGCAGCTTCGCCGGCACCGTGCAGACCATGGAGCGGCTCAAGCTGCTCCTCGTCCTCACGGTCTGCGATATCAAGGCGGTGGGCCCGGGCGTCTGGAACGGCTGGAAGGGCGAGTTGCTGCGCAGCCTCTATTACGAGACGCAGATCGCGTTGACCGGGGGTCACGTCTCGGCAAGCCGCAACGAGCGTGTCAGCGCCGCCCAGGCGGAATTGCGCCAGGCCCTGCCGGACTGGACGGGCGCCGAATTCGCCGCCTATGCCGCGCGGCATTACGCGCCCTACTGGCTCAAGGTCGATATCGCGCGCAAGATCCAGCATGCCAGGCTCATTCGCCGGGCGGAGGAGACCGGCGAGACCACCGTCACCACGGTGGAAACCGATGGCTTCCGTGGCGTCACGGAGCTCGTGGCCGCAGCCCCCGACCATCCGCGTCTCCTCGCCATCCTCACCGGCGCCTGCGCGGCGGCCGGCGGCAACATCGTCGACGCGCAGATCTTCACGACGACCGATGGCCTGGCGCTCGACACCCTGGTGATCTCACGCGCCTTCGACCGGGACGACGACGAACTCAGACGCGGCGAGCGGATCGCGCAGGCCATCAAACGCGCCCTGACCGGGGAGGTGCGGATCGCGGATCTGGTCGCATCACGCCGGCCGAAGAAGGATCGCAGCCGCACCTTCCATGTGCCGACCGAGGTTATCGTCGATAACAGCCTGTCCGACCGGCATACCGTGCTCGAAATCTCCGGGCTGGACCGCCCGGGGCTTCTTTATGACCTGACGACGGTGCTCAGCCAGCTCAATCTGAATATTGCATCGGCCCATATCGCCACCTACGGTGAGAAAGTCGTCGACGTCTTCTATGTCACAGACCTCACCGGCGCGAAGATCGACAACACCAACCGTCAGGCTGCCATCCGGCGCGCGATCGAGCGCATCTTCCTGGATGACGACGGGGACGATGCCATCAGCAAAACCGGATAACGGCATATCCACGTCGATAGGGGGCAAGGCATGCCAGACAAATGCTTGATTTTTGGGCCGTCTGACCTGATATCACCGGTGACAAACACTCAACAGCTACGAGAGCCATGACCCAGACGCCGCCCCGCCCCGAGCCGGTTGACGCCGACAAAGACGCCAACGCCGTGGAAAGAGACGAAACGCTTGCGGGCCACGTGCAAGACGAGATTGCCGCCGAGGCGGCGGCCATCGCCGCGCTCGAGGCGGAGAAGCGCGAGCTGAAGGACAAGCTCCTGCGAACGCTGGCCGAGATGGAAAATCTGCGGCGGCGCACCGAGCGGGAAATCGCCGATGCACGGGCCTATGGCATCACGAGCTTCGCGCGCGACATGCTGACGGCCGCGGACAATATCCGCCGCGCCATCGAAACCATTCCCGAGGACGTCCGCGCGCAGCCCGATAACCCGGTCAAGCCGTTCCTCGAAGGCATCGAACTGACCGAGCGCGATGTGCTCAAGACCCTTGAGCGTCATGGCGTTCGCAAGATCGATCCGATCGATCAGAAATTCGATCCGAACCTGCATCAGGCGATGTTCGAGGTCGAGGACCTGAGCAAGCCCCACGGCACTGTTGTGCAGGTGATCCAGTCAGGCTTCGTGATCAGCGATCGCGTGCTGCGACCGGCGCTTGTGGGTGTATCGAAGGGCGGCCCCAAGGTCCCGACCGGCAACGGCACCGATACGGATCCGACAACCGGCCAGTGAACGGCCTTGGACCGTCGCCAATCGGGCCCTCGCCAATCGGGCCCTCGCCAAGAGCCCTCGCCAAGAGCCCTTTGATCGTCTGGCGACGCGGCTTGCAACTGCATCAATTAAGGAAAAGGCCGTCTGCGATGAACCCGCGACGGCCTTTTCTTTCGTTTTGATCCGGCGGTTGCCGGCGCGGCCCATCCTGGCCGTCGATGTTCAATCCTTGGTCTTCTCGGGTTTCGGCGCGATGCCGTCACGGATCGTCTCGAAACGCGCGAGCATCTTCTTCTGGTCCCGCTCGCGCGACATGGCGATCAGGCGGATATAGCGCGTCGTATCGAAGCGGATGGCCTGCATGACGAAGACCTTGTCCTTGGTCTCCGAATCCTGGGCGGTCGCGGTGATCTCGTGCCACGGCACATTCTGCAGCGTCAGATTGCGCGCACTCTTGATCTCCGGGGCGATGATACTGGCCAGGCCACTGAAAGCCTGACGCGCGAAGCGATCCTGATCAAGCGTGCCGGGGATGGCGCCATCGCCCGAGGCGACGATGACAATGGGTTGCTCGGCACCTTTGATGCTGTCCTTCGGGCCGTCCGTCATCAGGAGGCCGGTGCCGGCCAGGACACGCGAAACGCGAAAGCCGGCCTGTTTGCCGAGCGAGAAGGGAAGCGCCGCGACCTGCTCTTCGATCGGCGGAGGCTTGCGGAAAACGAGACTTTTCAGCGCCGTACGAACCGTCTCGTCGCTGTAGGTGCTGGAGGACTCGTCAGGAACCTGGACCGTGACAACGGCAGTGGCAAGCGGCGATGAGGCCACCAGCACCCATTTCTTGATGAGATGCGCGCCTGCCTGCTGCTGGGCGCTCACAAACAGCGCCTTGGCACCCGCGAGGGTCCAGTCTTCGCGTTTGACCGCGGTCAATCCCTGCTTTGCCATGTGGTCGACCTTCAACCCCTCGACCACGCGGGGATAAGCATCGGTCGGCAGTTCGGTCATCAGGATGGCAGCGCCCGATGCCTCATCCTCGAAGCCGAGGAAGTTCTTGGCCTCCCGCATCTCGCCGGGCGGCGTGATGCCGACGTTCAATCCGGATGGAAAAACAGGATCAGCCGCACGCGCGGACGAGGCGAAGGCCGCAAGAACAAAAGCAAGAAGCACAGTGGCAACCGATTGTCGCATCATTCGGGGTACCCTCTTTTCGTCCATCCCGCCCCCTCGTCTTCCCGCGAAGCGAATGGTGTGATGCACGCTCAATATGGCGACAACGCGATTGATGGCATTCATCCCGCGCCGTCCTTGGCGCGGATCACGCACAAGCGCACTGAGGTTGCTCGACAAATCCGACCTGCATGGAATCGCCTGATGCCATCCGGGACTATGAATTGTCTCGTCACGTCTTAAGTGAAGCAAGTCCGCAACAGACAGAGTTGCTCTAGAATTTAAGCCCGTCTTCCCTTGAGCCTTTCCGGCGAAAACCAGCACGCAATTCCGGACGCGGAACCGCAACACACATCCGCTGGAATTGCTCTAACCGAAGACGATGAGCCCGGCGAGCCCCGCGGCGCCAACCACGATACGCCACCACGCGAACAATGCAAAACCGTGACGGCTGACATAGTCAAGCAAGGTCCGGACCACGAACAGGCCCGACAGAAAGGCCATGACAAAGCCGATGGCGACGAGCCCGATGTCGTGGGCATCGAGCAGGCGGTAGTTCTTGTAGAGATCATAGGCGAAGGCGCCCGCCATGGTCGGCATCGCCAGGAAGAAGGAGAACTCCGTCGCCGCACGCTTGTTCGAGCCGAGCAGCATGGCCCCGACAATCGTGGCGCCGGAGCGAGAAACCCCCGGAATCATGGCAAGGCATTGGAAGAAACCGATCTTCAACGTCATGCTGAGCGGAAATTCCGATATGTCGCGATAGCGACCGCCAAGTCCCCGTTGATCGACCACCATCAGGATGAAGCCGCCGACGATGAGACTGACGCACACGATCCACGGATTGAACAGCACCTCCTTGATGAAACTATGGGCAAAGGCGCCAATCACCATGGCCGGCAGGAAAGCGACGAGCACGCCGAGGACGAAGCGCTGCACCGCCGGATCATGCGGCAATTTGGTCGCGATCGTGACCAGGCGGTGGAAGTAGACGGAAACGATGGCGAGAATAGCGCCGAGTTGCACCAGGACCTCGAAGGTTCGCCCCTTCGATTCGAAGCCGAGGAAATGACCGAGAAGGAGGAGATGCCCGGTCGAAGACACAGGCAGAAACTCTGTCAGGCCCTCGACAAGGCCAAGGATAGCCGCCGACACGACATCGTACGTATTCATCGCTGATCCCACGATCCGAGACTGCGCACCGTCCCCGAGCCGAGCCCGCCGGGCGCACCAAAGTCGCAAGGACCTGCTGGATCAGATTCCCGCAAGACGTCATTTCACCGCAGCCCAGCGGCTAACATCTTAGGACCGATGCCATAATTTCGCTTCATGAGGCGGCTTCATGGCATACGATTGACCGAAGCGGTTCGGGATCACGACAGGACCTTGGTCCACGCTCGAGATGCGTTGTGAGCCTGCTGTCGTTAGCGAAGCCTTAATGACAACACGGGAAAGGCCGGCACAGCCGGCAAAACGAGTTGTTCGCCATTTTTTGGAGTTTTATACGAGACCCGTGCTGATCGCGAATGTCCTCCACGAGAATATGCCGAGCCGCCACGGCTGTTTCCGTCATGCGCTGTCAGGCCGTCGAATCCACAGATCGTCATTGCCGCCCAACCTGCTGATCGCGTGACCAACTCCATGGCGACCTTCCATCATTATCCCTTCTGTCCCCAGTCGCGCTTCATTCGCCTCGTCCTCGGCGAAATGGGCATTGCGCCTGCTACCGTCGAGGAGAAGCCCTGGGAGCGGAGCCAAAGCCTGCTGATGATCAATCCGGCGGGGCACCTGCCCATCTTCGTCGAGGAACAGGGGCTCGCGGTGCCCGGGGCGGCCGTGATCGCCGAGTATCTCGACGAGACGCGTGGCCTGGGTCTCGACGGCCGTCGCCTTCTGCCCGACCATCCGGCTGATCGCGTCGAGGTTCGCCGCCTGATGGAGTGGTTCCTCGTCAAATTCTTCGAGGAGGTCTCGGCCTATCTCGTCACCGAGAAGATCTACAAGCGCTTTATGAAGGCGGAACTGGGCGGTGGCCCCCCCGATATGGCCGCCATTCGCGCTGGCCGTAGCAATGTGCGCTATCACCTGCAATATATTGGCTTCCTGATTGGCAAAAGGAACTGGCTCGCCGGGCCGGATTTGACTTATGCAGATTTGGCGGCGGCGGCCCATCTGTCCTGTGTCGACTATCTCGGTGATGTGCCCTGGGAAGAGGATGAGACCGCCAAGGCATGGTACGCGCGCGTCAAATCGAGGCCGTCCTTTCGCGCCCTGCTGACGGACCGGGTGCCGGGCATGGCGCCGGCGGCCCACTACGAGGATCTCGACTTCTAGAGGCGCCGGCAGGCACCGGCGTGAGGGAGCGCTCTGCCGCACGCCCGGCTATGAGCCTCAGAGATGCCTTGGTCGATCGCGCCCGGCAGATGGGCTTCGACGACGTCCGCATCACCAGCCCCGACGCCATCCCGCACGCTCCTGAACACCTCGCGGCCTGGCTCGAGGCGGGCTATGCCGGGAGCATGACCTGGATGGGCGAGACGCCGGAGCGTCGATCCGATCCGCGCGCGCTGTGGTCCGAGGTGCGTTCGGTCGTGATGCTCGGCATGAATTACGCCCCCTCCAGCGATCCCCTCGCCTCACTGGCTATGAGAGACCGCGCGACGATTTCGGTCTATGCCCGCAATCGTGACTATCACGACGTCATCAAGGGCAAGCTCAAGCAGGTGGCGGGCTTTCTCGCGTCGGCCGGCGGCGCGGACGTCAAGGTCTTCGTCGATACCGCGCCTGTCATGGAAAAGCCGCTCGCCGAAGCGGCCGGCCTCGGCTGGCAGGGCAAGCATAGCGTGCTCGTGTCGCGCCAGTTCGGCAGCTGGCTCTTCCTCGGTGCGATCTTCACCACCGCCGAACTGCCCTTCGACGCGCCCGGCACCCCGCTATGTGGCAGTTGCCGGCGTTGCCTCACCATCTGCCCGACCGCGGCATTCCCGGCGCCTTATCAACTCGACGCGCGACGTTGCATTTCCTATCTCACCATCGAGCACAAGGGGCCGATCGACCGGGCGCTGCGTCCGCTGATGGGCAACCGCGTCTTCGGCTGCGACGATTGCCTTGCTGTCTGCCCCTGGAATAAATTCGCCGAGGCAGGCCGCGAGGCCAAGATCGTCGCCGGCGCGGACTATCGCGCCCCTGCCCTGACGGAGCTCGCGCAACTGGACGATGCCGCCTTTCGGCTGCGCTTTGCCGGCTCGCCCGTGAAGCGCACCGGACGCGACCGCTTCATGCGCAATGTGCTGATCGCGATCGGCAATTCCGGCGATCCCGCGATGGTCCCCGTCGCTGGCGAAAAGCTCACGGAGGACAACCCGCTCGTGCGCGGCGCTGCCGTTTGGGCCCTTTCCCGTCTCCTGCCGGCTGCCACCTTCGCGGCTCTCGCGCCCCGCTATATGATGGGCGAGCCCGACGAGAGCGTCATGGCCGAATGGAACGCCGGCTTGGAAGAGGGCTTGGCAGAGAACTTGGCAGAGAGTTTGGATCAGGAACGCCAGGTGCCTGCCCCTCGGGAGATCAGGCAAAGCGCGGTATGCGTCACCAGACCCAGTGAAAAGGCCGGAAAACGCCCATGAGACTCTTCGTATTTGGCCTCGGCTTTTCTGCGCAGGCCTTTATCAGGCAACACCGTGCGCAGTTTTCCGCAATCGCCGGCACCGTCCGCAGCGCCGGCAAAGCCACAGCGTTGACGCCGCTCGGCGTGGAGGCCCTGAGCTTCACTGGCACCGAAGCGGCTGAGCCGGCCATTTCCGCCTGGCTCGCCAAAGCCGATGGCGTGCTCGTCAGCGTGCCGCCCGGCGCCGACGGTTGCCCTGCGCTACGCGCCTTCGCGCCCGAGATCACCACCTCCCGCACCATCCGATGGATCGGCTACCTTTCGACCGTCGGCGTCTACGGCGACCATGGCGGTGCCTGGGTGGACGAGACTTCCGCCCTCCTCACCCACAATACCCGCTCGCTCCTGCGCATCGAAGCGGAGAGGTCCTGGGCGACCCAAGCCGCAACCGCGGGCCACGCGCTCGATATCCTCCGCCTGCCCGGCATCTACGGGCCTGGACGCAATGCGCTGGTCGACGTCGCCGAAGGCCGCGCACGCCGGATCGCAAGGCCAGGCCAGGTCTTCAACCGTATCCATGTGGATGATATCGCCGCAACGCTTGCGACCCTGACCGCGCGTGCAGCCGGAGGGCCGGCAGAGCCGAGGATCGGCATCTACAACGTCAGCGACGACGAACCTGCCCCGCAGGGCGATGTCATCACCTACGCCGCAAGTCTCCTGGGGATTGCGCCTCCGCCTGAAACGACGCTGGAGGAAGCCGGACTTTCGCCCATGGGATTGAGTTTCTGGACAGAGAACAAGCGCATTGCCAACGCCAGGCTCAAAGCCGAACTTGGCATCCAGCTCGCCTATCCCAACTACCGCATAGGGCTCGATGCCCTGTTTGCCGCCGGCGAGGGCCGCCCGACCGCTTGATCAAGGGGGCGGACGCTCGCCTCAGGCCGACTGCCGGTTGGCCGTCGCGCCGAAATGCTCGATATAGCGAGGGTTGATGGTCGGGACCGGCAGCATGACGAGGACGTCCGTCGTCCCGAACTGCCGGTCGATGACAGCCCCCTCCCCGAACGTCGCGCCAAGCCGAAGGTAGCCCTTCACCAGCGGCGGCAGGCTGTGGAGCGCGGCTTTGGTATCCAGGCCCGCGGCCGGCATCCTGTCCATCGTCACGAAGCGCTCCGACAGGGCCCGCACGCGCCAGGGCTCCGGCGACAACGCGTGGTGATGCAGGAAGCTCAACGGCATCGCGAGACGTTTCGGGTCCGTGCCCTCAAGGCTCGCACATCCGAACATGACGTCGATGCGGTGATTGCGGACATAGGTCCAGATGCCATACCACAGCAATTCCACGGTGCGCTTGTTGCGATAAGGCTTCAGAACACAGGAACGGCCAAGCTCAAGGAAGCGCAGATGCGGATTGCTCTCGGTCAGCTTGGTGATCTCGAACTCACCGGCCGTGTAGAAACCGAAATGGCGATCCGCAACCTCCTGGCGCAGGAGGCGATAGGTTCCGACAACCTGCGGAGCGGCCGTGCGGAAGGGACGGCGCGGCGCATCGTGGTCCAGCACGAGCAGATGGTCGCAGATGGCATCATAGTCGTCCACGTCACGCCGCGCGATCATCGAGGCGGCATTGGGAACAGCCGACATCTCGTCATAGAAGACGCGGTAACGCAGGCGTTGCGCCTGTTTCAGTTCTTTCTTGGTCGTCGCCAGCCTCACCTCGAGGGAGCCCATGCGACCGAGAACGGGCTCGCCATGATTGGACAATGACGCGGATGGCAGGCGCCCGACACTCCAGTTGCCAGGCGTCCAGTTGGACGGTGTCCAGGTTGACGGCAGGAATTTGCCGGCTATGGCGCCCAAAGCCCCCGCAGGTACTTTGTCTGCCCATGCCTTCTTCGATTGAAGGGGACCCTGGACCATTCTGATTAACCTCGGTTTCATCCGACATCGCCGGCGATTCGCGGGCGATCTAAGTCCCACCAAGCCGACGCATGCTATGCTTTCTACACTGTTGTGACAATGACATGTCGGCCGTGGGCGCCGTCCCGGCCACAGCCTTGCAGAGGCGCGTTCCGCTGCCGGCCGCGCAAAGATTCCTTGAGATTTTTTCGTTGAATTGACGCCAGGATTCGCAGCCTTCAGCTCAAGCCGGATCCAAGCCGGCGGGCGGTAGGCGGGGGCTTTCCTCACGAGGCTGTGCGTCAACGCACATCAGCCCATGCGCATCCAACGCGCGTGATCACATGACCTCACGCTGCTGCCGCGCCGGCAACCATGCCTTCAGCTTCGCGCGGTCCAGCGGCTTGGCGAGAAAGCCATCCGCGCCGGCACTGAGCGCCGCCTGCCGATCCTCCGTGAAGGCATTGGCCGTCAGCATCACGATCGGAAGGCGCTTCTCGCTGTCGCCCCCCACCTCCAAAGCACGGATCTGCCGGACCACCTCGAGCCCATCCATCTCCGGCATGCGCACGTCGAGCAGGGCGAGATCGTAAGCCGGCATGCGGCCCGCCAGCATCCCCTTGGCAAATCCAAGGGCACGGCGGCCGTCACGCGCCCAGTCGACCTTGGCGCCAAAATGTTCAAGCGCCTTCAGGGTAAGAAGTGCGTTGATCTCATTGTCCTCGGCGAGGAGGACACGGGCGGTCTGGCCTGTTGTCTGCAAGCCCGCCACCATGCGCTCCGCCGCAAGGGCGTTCTGATGCTGAACGGGTTCGCCGGAAACCCATCCGTCGATCTGCTGAAAGAGCGAACGCGAACGCACGGGCTTGATCAGGAAGACGTCGAAGCCGGCCGCCGATGGCAGGCCGATATCCCGCCGTTCGAAGGGCGAGAGCAGAATGATCGTACGCCATGCGCCTGCCTTCCGGGCGGCGGCGGCCAGCCGGCGCGCCCGCTCGTCCCCAAGGGCATAGTCGATGATCGCGATGTCGACCCCCTCCGCCATCGCGGATATCGCCTGCTCCTCAGCCCCAAGGACCGTCAGGGACCCGCCCGCAGCCGTGAGCTGCGCAGCCAGGAACGGAGCCTCAAAAGGCGAGTCCGCAGCAATCAGAATGCGCTGCCCCGCCAAGTCAGGCCGCTCGATTGCATCAGCAGGGTCGGTCTCCGGTGCAGCCTCGAGAGGAAGATCGACCGAGAAGGTCGAACCCTTGCCGAGCACGCTCTCGACGGAAATGGTGCCATTCATCCCCTCGGCGATGCGGCGGCTGATGGCAAGGCCAAGCCCCGTGCCCCCCTGACGCCGCCCTGACGGCTCGTCCACCTGCTCGAACTCGCCGAAAATGTCCTGCAGCCGAGACGCCGGAATGCCCGTGCCCGTATCGAGCACGCTGATGCGAAGCCGCCCCTCCCCAGCGAGCTCGGCGCGGATACCGACGCCGCCCCTGTCCGTGAATTTCACCGCATTGCCGGCGAGATTCATGAGAACCTGCCGCAGGCGATCGGCATCCCCCATGATGCGGACCGGAACGTCCTCCGCGATATAGGCGGCAATTTCGACATCCTTGCCCTGGGCGCGCGGCGCCAGAAGCTCCACCACGCTCTCGACGAGAGCACGCAGGTTGAACGGCGCCCGTGTCAGCTCCATCTTCCCCGCCTCGATCTTGGAAAAATCGAGAATCTCGTCGATGAGCGACAGCAGCACGTCCCCGGACGTGCGGATGGCGCGGACATAGGTGGCCTGTTCGGGATCGAGTTGGGTCTCGCCGAGGAGATCGGCCATGCCGAGGATGCCATTCAACGGCGTTCTCACCTCATGGCTGACAGTGGCCAGGAAGCGGGATTTGGCGACATTGGCAGCCTCGGCCTTGCGCCGTCCCTCCTCAAGCGCCCGCTCGGAGATCAAGCGATCGGTCTCGTCCCGGCCGATCAACTGCCATTCGGGGCCGCGCGAGGTTTCTATGGCTGTCTCATCCCAGGCAATCCAACGCATGCCCTGCGCCGTCTCGAGCTCCGCCTCGATTCGCTCGCTCCGCGCTGCGCCGTGACCGGACGGCGCAATCTCCTTTATCACCATGCTCAGTGGCGCGCCCTTGAGGTCCTCACGCTCGTAGCCCATGAGCTTCGCAAAGGCTTCATTGGCGTATGTGATCCGGCGATCGCCGTCATAGCGGAGAATGAATTCGCTCCTCACCTCGGCAAGGCTTCGATAGCGCGCCTCGGACGCAAGAAGGGCCTGGTTGCGGCCGACGAGCGCGATGATCTCGGCTTCGGCAACGGCCAGGCGGCGGGCCATAACGCGGCGAGCATGATAAGCCAGCGCTATCAACGTGGCCGCTACCACAACTATCGCTCCCCCGAGCCACGGGCTGAGCCAGATCATGTTGAACGCGTCAGTCGTCATGCCGTTGCCGTATTCCAAAGGGAATTCGGCAGAGTATTGCCGCGGGACATTGATAATGCATTGTCGTAATTGCTGAACACGCAATTAAGCTTATCAATCAAATGTGTCATGCAGCGGCCGGGACGCGATCAAGGACTGAGCGGTACGATAGTGCCTCCGCGAGATGAACATGCCTCAAATGAGAGACGCCGTCGAGATCAGCAAGTGTTAACGCCAGTTTCAAAACGCGGTGATAGCCACGCGCGGTCAGTTTCATGGCATCGGCCGCCTGCCGCAGCAGCGTGAGTCCGGCCTTGTCCGGCCGGGCGATGTCGTCGAGAACGGCGGCCGGGCAGGCCGCATTCGTCGTGATTCCATCGAGCCCCAGGGCCCGGTAGCGCTCCTCCTGACGCCGTCGGGCTGCGGCCACACGCCGCGCGACCTCCGCGGAGCCTTCCGCGGCCGGCGGCCGGATCAGGTCGGCCGCTGTCACCGCCGGCATTTCGACGACAAGATCGATGCGATCGAGGAATGGGCCGGAGAGCCGTGCCTGGTACTGCGCCATGCAACGCTCGTTGGGCTGGCGTCGGCAGGCATAGCCGGGCTCGGTCGCACGCCCGCAGCGGCAGGGATTCATGGCCGCGATGAGCTGGAAGCGGGCGGGATAGACGACGCGGTGATTGGCCCGAGAAATCAGGACTTCCCCGGCTTCCAGCGGCTGCCGCAGGCTGTCGAGCACCTGTGGCTGGAATTCCGGCAGCTCATCCAGGAAAAGCACGCCCTGATGCGCCAGCGAGACCTCGCCAGGCCGCGCATGGAGCCCCCCACCGACGAGTGCGGCCATGGAGGCCGAATGGTGCGGGGCACGGAACGGGCGCCGATCGGTCAAGGTGCCCCCGGCCAGAAGACCTGCGACCGAATGGATCATGGAAACGTCGAGCAATTCGCGCGGACCGAGCGGCGGCAGGATCGACGGCAGGCGCTGCGCCAGCATCGACTTGCCGGCCCCCGGCGGGCCGCTCATCAACATGTTGTGGCCGCCCGCCGCAGCGATTTCGAGCGCCCGCTTGGCCGTCTCCTGTCCCTTGATCTCGCGCAGGTCCGGCAGAGGGCCCGACGGCTGCGCCACCGCCGGCTGCGGGCGCGACAGAACCTGTGTACCCTTGAAATGATTGGCGAGCTGGATGAGCGAGAGCGGCGCGATGATCTCACCATCGCGGCTCGCCCAGGCGGCTTCGGCACCGCAGGCCGCCGGGCAGATCAACCCTTGCCCACGGCCGTAGGCGCCAATGGCCGCCGGCAGGACCCCGGATACCGCCGTGATCGTGCCGTCGAGCGCCAGTTCCCCAAGGACGGTGAAACTCGACAGGGCATCATCCGGGATCGCACCGATCGCGGCCATGATGCCGAGCGCGATGGGCAGATCGTAGTGCGAGCCTTCCTTGGGGAGATCGGCCGGAGCCAGATTGACGGTGATGCGCTTGGCGGGCAAGGCCAGCCCTGACGCAATCAGGGCGGAGCGCACGCGCTCGCGGGATTCCGCGACCGCCTTGTCCGGCAATCCGACGATCGTAAAGCCGACGGTCCCCGGTGCGATCTGCACCTGCACATCGACCGCGCGCGCATCAATCCCCTCGAGCGCGACAGTCGCGACCCGCGTCACCATTCCACGCTCCCCCGTGGCAGCACGGACGTCCCCCGACGTCCTTCAGCCGATCCTATGCAGGAGTGAAGCCAGCATCAAGGATGGTGACGGGCGGATGTCACACAATCAGGCTCCGTCCGCGGCCGCCTTTTTCAGCCGATAGAGCGCCTCCAGAGCCTCACGCGGTGTCATCTCATCCGGCTCGATCCCCGCAAGGGCCTCACGCAGTCGATCCGGACCGGCCACGGCGGAGGCTTTGGGGGGCGCCACCTCCTTCAGCGTGGCGGCGAAGAGCGGCAAGTCGTCGATGAGCGCCGCCACGGGCGTCTCCCGCTCGGTCTTCTCAAGCTGGTCGAGCACCTCGCGCGCCCTTGCGATCACCGGAGCAGGCAGGCCGGCGAGCTTCGCCACCTGGATGCCGTAGCTGCGATCGGCCGCCCCCGGCACCACCTCATGCAGGAAGACGACGTCGCCATGCCAGTCCGTGACACGCATGGTGGCGTTGCTGACATGGGCGAGGCGATCGGCGAGCGCGGTCAACTCGTGATAGTGGGTCGCGAAGAGGGCGCGGCTGCGGTTGACCGCCTCCAGATGTTCGACGGCCGCCCAGGCGATCGACAGTCCGTCGAAGGTCGCCGTGCCACGGCCGATCTCATCGAGGATAACCAGGGAGCGCGGCCCCGCCTGATTGAGGATGGCGGCCGTCTCGATCATCTCCACCATGA
This sequence comes from Chelatococcus asaccharovorans, assembly GCF_003201475.1. Lineage (GTDB taxonomy): Bacteria > Pseudomonadota > Alphaproteobacteria > Rhizobiales > Beijerinckiaceae > Chelatococcus > Chelatococcus asaccharovorans. The sequence goes on from NZ_QJJK01000020.1 coordinate 39,046, forward strand.
AGGTCGAACGGCCCCGCGCCAGGTCATCGGCGGCACCGACGCGCGAGAACAGGCGGTCGACGATGCCGATGCGCGCTGCCCGCGCAGGCACGAAGGCGCCCATCTGCGCCAGCACGACGATCAGCGCGTTCTGGCGCAGATAGGTCGATTTACCGGCCATGTTGGGCCCGGTGATCAGGGTGACCGCGCCGACCCCGCCGCCCGGCGCGGAGAGGTCGCAATCATTGGCGACGAACGTGCCGCCGCTCGCCTTCAATGCCGCCTCGACGACGGGATGGCGGCCCCCCTCGATCCGGAAGGCGAGACTGTCGTCGACCTCCGGCCGGCACCAGCCGAGATCGGCGGCAAGATCCGCGAGGCCGGCGGTCACGTCGATCAGCCCGAGCGCATCCGCCGCGCGTTTGATCGGCTCGGCATGCGCGACCACCGACCCGACCAATTCGTCGAAAACCGCCAGTTCCAGGCGCACCGCCCGGTCGGAGGCCGAGGCGATCTTGGCCTCCAGCTCACCAAGCTCCACCGTGGAGAAACGCATGGTGCCGGCCATGGTCTGGCGGTGCACGAAGAGTTCATTCAAGGGCGGCTTGAGAAAGTCCTCACCCGCCGCTTGCGGCACCTCGACGAAATAGCCGAGCACGTTGTTGTGCTTGACCTTCAGCGTCCGGCAGCCCGTTTCGCCGACATACCGCGCCTGGAGCGCGGCGATGAAGCGGCGGGAATCGGCCTGCAACAGCCGCGCCTCGTCGAGGGCCGGCAGATGCCCGGCGCGCACGAAGCCGCCGTCCCGCTTCAGGAGCGGCAGATCGTCGGCCAGCGCCCCCTGGAGATCATGGGCCAGTTCGGGCGCGAGACCGGCCAGGGCCTTGGCGGCACGGGCAAGTTCCTCAGGCCGGTCGGCCGCAGCCGGCAGACCGCCACCTTCCTCGCCGTCCTTTTCCGCCAGGAGTTCGGCAATGACGCCGGCCACGCTGAGCCCGTCGCGCAGCGCGGCGAGGTCGCGCGGCCCGCCGCGACCGAGCGTGAGGCGCGACAGCGCCCGCGCCATATCCGGCGCCGCGCGCAGCCGGCTGCGCAGCCCCTCGCGCAGGAAAGCGCGCGTCACGAGATAGGACACGGCGTCGTGACGCGCGCGAATGACGGCAAGATCCGTCGACGGCCCGGCCAGCCGCTCCGCGAGAAGCCGTCCACCGGCTGATGTCAGCGTGCGGTCGACGGCGGCCAGAAGGCTGCCGCCGCGCTCGCCGGACAGGGTGCGTGTGAGTTCGAGATTGGCGCGCGTCGCGGCATCGATGAGAAGCGTGCCCCCCACGGCCTCCCGCGTGGGGGGCGAGAGCGGCGGGCGCGAGCCGAGCTGGGTGCGGTCGACGTAGCCGAGGACGAGCGCGGCCGCTGCCACCTCCGTCCGCGTAAAAGCCCCGAAGGCATCGAGGCTGGCGACACCGAAATAGTCCTTCAGCCGGCGGTCGGCGGACGCCGCATCGAGCCCGTCACGGGCCATCGGCGTGATGGATGTGCGGATCTCGCGCCACAATGACGCGAGCTCGGGATCGTCGAGGAGCGCGTCCGGCACCAGGAGCTCGCGCGGATCGAGGCGCGCAAGCTCGGCCGCAAGCTGCCCCGCCTCCACTTCGGCCACGGTGAAGCGGCCGGTCGAGATATCGATGGCGGCGAGCCCGTAGACGAAGGCCTGATCGCCGACGCGGCGGCGGGCGACGGCGACGAGCAGATTGGCGCGCGCGGGATCGAGAAGGCTCTCCTCCGTGATGGTGCCCGGCGTCACCAGGCGCACCACGCCGCGCGCCACCACCGACTTAGCCCCGCGCTTCTTGGCCTCCGCCGGATCCTCGGTCTGCTCGCAGACAGCCACGCGGTGGCCTGCGGCAATCAGGCGCTGGAGATAGTCTTCCGCCTTCTCCACCGGCACACCGCACATCGGGATGTCTTCGCCGAGGTGCTTGCCGCGCTTGGTCAGCACGATGCCGAGCGTCCGCGATGCGATTTCCGCATCCTCGAAGAACAGCTCATAGAAATCGCCCATCCTGTAGAACAGGAGGCAATTGGGATGCGCGAGCTTGATCTCGGTATATTGAGCCATCATCGGTGTCACGCGCGCGTCTGCCGCCGCGGCGACCGGCTTGCTCGCTTCATCCGGCTTTGCTTGATATGCGAATGGCCCATTCATGGCCGGACCGTAGCAAAGCCGCGATCGGCTTTCATCGCCCTGGCATGACACTTTTGAAGGAAACAGTGGAGAACGCGCCTTGAGCGCGCAACGCCACCTGCGTAAGGTCGCGCTCCAGCCGGGAAGAACATCGAACGGGAGGTCTGAACAATCCACATGAACGACAAAAAGCGAACGGCGCGTCCGACATTTACCGATCAGGAAGCCCTGCAGTTCCACTCCCAAGGCCGTCCCGGCAAGCTTGAAGTCGTCGCCACGAAGCCCATGGCGACCCAGCGCGATCTGTCGCTCGCCTATTCGCCCGGCGTCGCGGTACCCGTGCGGGCCATCGCCGAGAACCCGAGCCTTGCCTTTGACTATACGACGCGCGGCAACCTGGTGGCCGTCATCTCGAACGGCACCGCCATCCTCGGCCTCGGCAATCTCGGCGCGCTCGCCTCGAAGCCCGTCATGGAAGGCAAGGCCGTCCTGTTCAAACGGTTCGCCGATGTCGATTCCATCGACCTCGAGGTCGATACGGAGGACGCCGAGACCTTCATCAACTGCGTGCGGTATCTCGGGCCATCCTTCGGCGGCATCAATCTTGAAGACATCAAGGCCCCGGAATGTTTCATCATCGAGGAAAAACTCCGCGAGCTGATGGACATCCCGGTCTTCCACGATGATCAGCACGGCACCGCCATCATCGCCGCAGCCGGTCTCCTGAACGCGCTGCACCTCACCGATCGCGACGTCAGCAACACCAAGCTCGTCGTCAATGGCGCTGGCTCTGCCGGCATCGCCTGCATCGAGCTTCTGAAGGCCATGGGCTTTGCGCCCAACAACGTCATTCTCTGCGACACCAAGGGCGTCATCTACCGCGGGCGTACCGAGGGGATGAACCAGTGGAAATCCGCCCACGCGGCAGAAACCTCTGACCGCACGCTGGCGGACGCCCTGCGCGGGGCGGATGCGGTCTTCGGGCTATCCGCCAAGGGCGCCCTGACCATGGACATGATCGCGAGCATGGCGCCGAACCCGATCATCTTCGCAATGGCCAATCCCGACCCGGAGATCACGCCGGAAGAAGTCTCGTCGGTCCGCGATGATGCCATCATGGCCACCGGCCGTTCGGACTATGTGAACCAGGTCAACAACGTCCTCGGTTTTCCCTATATCTTCCGGGGCGCGCTCGATGTGCACGCAACCACCATCAATATGGAGATGAAGATCGCCGCAGCCGAAGCGCTGGCGGCGCTGGCCCGCGAGGACGTGCCGGACGAGGTGGCAGCCGCCTATCAGGGCGCGCGTCCGCGCTTCGGCCGTGACTACATCATTCCCGTGCCGTTCGATCCGCGCCTCATCCACGTCATCCCGCCGGCCGTCGCGCAGGCGGCGATGGACACCGGCGTCGCCCGCCGGCCGATCACCGACATGCACGTCTACAAGGCGCAGCTGTCCGCACGGCGTGATCCCGTGGCAGGGACGCTCAACCGCGTGTTCGAGCGGGTGCGCCGTTCGCCGAAACGCGTCGTCTTCGCCGAGGGCGAGGAGGAGCAGGTCATCCGCGCTGCCGCTTCTTTCGTCAATCAGGGCCTCGGCACCGCCATTCTGGTCGGCCGCGAGGACCGCGTGCGGGAGACCGCCTCGCTCGCCGGCATCGATCTCAGCGGCCGCAACGGCATCGAGATCCACAACGCGCGGCTCTCCCATCGCAACGCGGTCTACGCGCAGTTCCTCTACGAGCGGCTGCAGCGCGAGGGCTACCTGTTCCGCGATTGCCAGCGCCTGGTGAACCAGGACCGCAACCATTTCGGGGCGGCCATGGTCGCCATGGGCGATGCCGACGCCATGGTGACCGGCGTCACCCGCAACTACTCCATCGCCCTGGAGGACGTGCGCCGCGTCGTTGACGTGAAGCCGGGACATCGCGTCATCGGCGTGTCGATCGCGCTGGCGCGCGGCCGCACCGTCCTGGTGGCCGACACCGCCATCACCGAGATGCCGAACGCGCAGGAACTCGCCGATATCGCCGTCGAGGCCGCCGGCGTCGCAAGGCGCCTGGGCTACGACCCGCGCGTCGCGCTGCTGGCCTTCTCCACCTTCGGCCATCCCAAGGGCGAGCGCTCGGCGCGGGTGCAGGAGGCCGTGCGTCTCCTCGACAAACGCCGTGTCGATTTCGAATACGACGGCGAAATGGCGGCGGACGTCGCGCTGAACCGCGACCTGATGTCGGTCTACCCGTTCTGCCGCCTCACCGGCCCCGCCAATGTGCTGGTGATGCCGGCGTTCCACTCGGCATCGATCTCGACCAAGATGCTGCAGGAGCTTGGCGGATCGACCGTGCTCGGCCCGTTGATCGTCGGTCTCGACAAGGCCGTGCAGATCGTGCCGCTGGGCGCCAAGGACAGCGACATCGTCAATATGGCGGCGCTTGCGGCCTACAACATCGGCGGCTGAACGCCACATTATGCCGACATCTAAACAATGGCCGGGCACTGCCCGGCCATCGTCGTTTCGCGCGATACGCGTGAGGTCAGAGCTGGCGTCCGATGGCACGGTCGACTGAGAGTGCGCCGCCGCCGCGCGCGATGATGCTGAGCAGCATCGCCGACCACAGGATCGATTTTTCCGAGCCCATATAGCCCTGCCCCAGGACGACCCAATGGAAGTAGATCGTCACCAGGAGGATGATGAGGGCCACGATCGCCGCCGGCCGCGTGAGAAATCCAAGGATCAGCAGGACGCCCGTACCGAACTCGCTGAACGAGAGCAGCGGTGACCACAAGGCACCCGGGACGAAGCCGATGCGCTCGACCATCGCCACCGCCCCGAAAGGATCAAGAACCTTGCCCCAGCCGTGGGCCACCAGCGCGATGCCCGTGACGATCCGCAAAATCACATCCGCCGGAACCGCCAGAGCGGCCCACAGCCCCCCAAGGGCCGGCATGACAAGCCCGCCGGCTCTCGTCCGGGATGGATTCGTTCGCGAAATCTGGTCAACCGCCATGAATGCGCCTCCTTGCGCGCTCGTCCGTGAAAGAGATACGGCAAGCATAACGGCGATGGGGCGCTGAAATTTCAAGATCAGATGATAGAACCTCCGACGCTATGGCATCACCATAGCGTGAAGATGTGGGAAAACCATGCGGGGTCAGCGCATAGATTTAAATGAAACCAATCCGTGGTGCGATCTATACGGATTACTCTCATAGCGGCTGCGCAATGGCCGGCCGCAACATTGAACAAGTCTAGGAAACGATCGTAATGCGCTCGGCGGCCCGGGTCAGGCCCGTATAGAGCCAGCGGCTGGCGTGCTCGCGGAAGGCGAAGGCCTCGTCGAAAAGCACCACGTCGTCCCACTGCGAGCCCTGCGCCTTGTGCACCGTGAGCGCGTAGCCATAGGTGAACTCGTCGGCGTTGCGGCGGATGGCGAAGGGCACGCTCTCCTCCTCGCCCTCGAAGAAGGCACGGGGCACGCTGACCTCGGTGGTGCGCCGCACCGTCTCGTCGTCCGGCGTCACGTCCATCTTGACGAGGCCCTTCGCCTCGCCCTTGAGCTGCTTGATGAGCCAGGTGCCGCCGTTGAACAGCCCCTTGGTCTTGTTGTTCTTGAGGCAGACGAGCTTCTCGCCGGCGGCCGGCATCGCATCCCGGAAGCCGAGGAGCGAGCGCATGCGCGCGTTATACATCCGGCGCGTCTTGTTCATGCCGAGCAGCACCTGATCGGCACGCATCACGGCCGGCGCATCGATGTCGCGGCGGGAGATCACCCGGCTCTCGCCGAACTGGCCGTGGGACAAGCTGCCGCCTTCGCGCACGACCATCGACATGTGGATGATCGGATTGTCGCGCGCTTGGCGGTGCACCTCGGTCAGCATCATGTCCGGCTCGGCCTCCGTGAAGAACCCACCGCCCTTGACTGGCGGCAGCTGCGCGGGATCGCCCAGGACGAGCACGGGAACGCCGAAGGAGAGGAGATCGCGCCCCAGCTCCTCATCGACCATGGAGCATTCGTCGATGATGATGAGCGCGGCATCGGCGGCCGAGCTCTGCCGGTTGATGACGAAGGACGGCCCCTCCTCCTTCGAGCCGCGCGAGCGGTAGATCAGGCTGTGGATGGTGGTCGCCCCCTCGCAGCCCTTGGACCGCAGCACCGAGGCGGCCTTGCCGGTGAAGGCGCCGAAGGCGACGTCTCCGTCGATGCCCTCCGCAATATGGCGCGCCAGCGTCGTCTTCCCCGTGCCGGCATAGCCGAACAGCCGGAAGACCTGGGAATCGCGACGCTTCAGCCATGCGGCGACTTCCTTCAAGGCATCATCTTGTTGGGGCGACCAGCTCATAATGTGCTCACACGAATGGCTCAGGATGGACAATGACTGTGGTGAAAGCCGGGAAAGCGCATAGGTTGCCCGGAGGAATTGCAAGGATCGTGGCTGATCGTCATAGAATGCAGGCGGCCTGCAGAAAAGCCCACGCCTTGCAATCGAAAAAAAGGCATAATTATCAGTCAATTGCCGAGCGACCACCACTGATGACGGCGGTCGGCGCAGGAGGATGATTCGGTACGGCCACCGTCGTTTCGCCCTGGGAATCGGCTGCGGAAGGAGTGCTTGCGAATGACGACGACGCCGTTTCAGCCAAAGGGGAGCCAAGGCGCAGGTCGCGCGTTCAAACCGCTGGCGCTCGCCGGCCTTCTCATCGTGCTGACCTCGCTCATGGGTGGCCATCCTGCTCGGGCGCAGGAGAATGCGGCCCAGGAGGCTGCCCGCCGGAAGGCTGCGTTGGCCAAGCTTCCTGCAGATGCGGCCCAGCGGCGCTTCGGCACCATTCCGCTGCCGTCGGCCGGACAGGCCGCCGTCTTCGGCTTCTATTCTCTCGGCTGCCTCGCCGGCGGCGTCATGCTGCCGCCCGACGGGTCGACCTGGCAGGTCATGCGTCTGTCGCGTAATCGCAATTGGGGCCACCCCGCTCTCGTTGAGTTTCTGCAGAACTTCGCCGCCAAGGTGCCATCGACCACCGGCTGGCCGGGCATCCTTGTCGGCGACATGGGCCAGCCACGCGGCGGGCCGATGCTGACAGGCCATGCCTCCCACCAGATAGGCCTCGATGCGGACATCTGGCTGACCGCCATGCCGGCAGGACGTCTCAGCGCAAGCGATCGCGAAGAGGTATCAGCCATCAATATGGTGAGAAGCGACTGGAACGATATTGATCCGTCGCGCTGGACGGCGAGCCACATGGCCCTCCTGAAGACGGCCGCCTCCTTCCGGCAGGTGGAACGGGTCCTCGTCAACCCCGCCATCAAGCGCGCGCTCTGCCGGGATGCAGGTTCGGACCGCCGCTGGCTTTCGAAGATCCGGCCTGCGCCCGGTCACAACTATCATTTCCACATCCGCCTCGCCTGCCCGGCGGGCGAGACCGCCTGCCGCCGGCAGGCACCGCCACCGACGAACGACGGCTGCGGGGCGGAGCTCGACTGGTGGTTCAGCGCCGAAGCGCGCCGGCCGAAGCCCCACAAGCCCGCACCACCCCTGATGGTCGCCGACCTGCCGGCGCAATGCCGCGCCGTGATCGACAGCGCGGCAGCGGCGGCGAAGAACTGAAGGTCCGCACTTGTGCCTGTGTCGTCCCCGCGTCCTGGTTCCCGCTGTCTTGGATCGTTTGGACGCCGGCCTTGATCCCTCCCCTCAGGGGAGGGATCGGCGGCGCACATGTGAGTTCACTCAGTGCTTCTCGGCAGCGATCCGGTCGGTCAGCGCGAGAATGATGCCGGAGCCGACGAAAACGACGTGGATGCCGACCAGCCACATCAGCTCGCGGTCGCTGACATTGCCCACATTCATGAAGGCCTTCAGGAGCTGGATGGCCGAGATGGCGACGATCGACGACATCAGCTTGAGCTTCAGGCCGGAGAAGTCGATCTTCCCCATCCATTCCGGCCAGTCCTTATGCTCGTTCGCATCGATCTTCGACACGAAATTCTCGTAGCCGGAAAAGATCACGATCACGACGAGCGAGCCGGTGAAGGTCAGGTCCACCAGACTGAGGATGCCGAGAATGATGTCGGATTCCTTGCTGGAGAACACCATGGGCAGGAAATGAAGGAGCTCCAGCATCGTCTTGATCAGGAGGCCGACGAGCCCCAGGACAAGGGCGACATAGAAGGGCGCAAGCAGCCAGCGGCTTGCAAACAGAAAACGCTCCAGCGCTCTCTCGATCATGACGTCTCCATCATAAAAGGGGCCGCCACATGGAGTGGCGCCCCCTGAAATTTCGTAACCAGCCACCCGGACCCTGCTTTCGGCCCGAACTATGTAATCCACGTGACGCCGGAGCCAATCCGTCTTGGGCTGAATCAGCCGATTCTACCCAAGTTATTGAACAAGATATTAGATCTGCGCGCGGACTGCGAAACGGCGCAAATCCGCGACGCCCTGACGTGTCCTAGGCCGCGACACCGGTTCCGATGGCGCAGCTGACGCCCGTCCCGCCAAGGCCGCAGTAGCCGGCCGGGTTCTTGGCCAGATACTGCTGGTGGTAGGCTTCAGCGAAATAGAACGGCGGGCGCTCGGCGACCTCCGTCGTGATCGGCGGATAGCCGGCGAGCCGCAGTGCCTCACCAAAAGTCCGCCGTGTCGCCTCGACAAGCGCGAGCTCGGCCTCACCGGTCACATAGACCGCCGAACGGTACTGGGTGCCGATGTCGTTGCCCTGCCGCATGCCCTGGGTTGGATCATGGTTCTCCCAGAACACGCGCAGCAGGCTGGCGAGGTCGACGCCCTTCTCATAGACGACCTGGACGACTTCCGTATGCCCGGTCAAGCCTGTGCAGACCTCCTCGTAGGTCGGGTTGGGCGTGACGCCACCCGCGTAGCCGACGGCCGTGACATAGACGCCGGGCAGGCTCCAGAACTTTCGCTCGGCCCCCCAGAAACAGCCCATCCCGAACAGCACCTGCTTGCTGCCCTCGGGATAGGGACCCGCCAGGAAATGGCCGTTCACAAAATGCGTCTGGGCCGTCTCAATGGGCTCGGGCCGGCCCGGCAGCGCCTCATTGGCACCGGGCAGGGTCGATGATTGACGAAACAATCCCATGATGCTTCTCCTCATGCCCGACATGTGGGAATGCTCGCCATGCCGGGCGAGGTCCCATGAGCCCTCATCGCAAGGGTTTGAACAGAAACGGATCCGCTGGCCGCCGGCCGAGCCACAACAGCAGAACACCCAGGATGGCCCCAACGGCTGAGGTCGGCAAGGTCAATACGTTGTCGACGACAGCGCGCTGGACCGCCTCAGGAAGATGCGTGCCCATCCACGGCAGGAATTGCGGAAACAGGGATGGCAAAGCGGCCTGCAGCGTGTTGGCGAGGGGCGTGGAGGCGAACTCGCTGTTGGCAATGCCCCGCGCGCCATCGATGACGAAAGCGACGAAGCCGCCGGTCAAGATGACAAAGCCGATGAAGCGCAGCAGTGCACGCATTCGCGAGACATCATCCTCCAGACGACTTCCGACGCATCGCGCCGGCCTCCGCCGCTGATCCAGCCAATCCGGCCGCATGACCGGATATGTCCAGATCTAACGATGCGCGGCGGGGGTCGCAAGAGGCAGCCTGCCCGCATCACGCGAGCATGTCGCGCACCATGGGAACAACCTTGCTGCCGTAGAGCTCGATGCTCCGCATGAGCTTGTCATGCGGCAGGGGCCCCGCACTGTACTTCATGTCGAAACGGGCGATGTCGAGCGCCTTCGCGGTTGCCGCGATCTTCCGCGCGACCGTCTCAGGGGAGCCCACGTAAAGCGAGCCACGCTCCACCTCCTGCCTGAACTCATCCTCGCCCATGGGCGGCCATCCGCGTTCCGCCCCGATCTGATCGCGCATCCGCTTGTAGTCGGGGAACAGCTCCTCCTGCGCCTGGCTGTCGGTATCCGCCACATAACCGGGCGAATGCACGCCGATGGGCGGCAGCGGCTGTTGCAGCTGCTGGCAGGCCCGCCCGTAAAGGTCGACATAGGGGCGGAACCGCTTGGGATCCCCGCCGATGATGGCGAGCATCAGCGGTAGGCCATAGCGCGCGGCGCGCACCACTGATTCGGGGCTGCCGCCGACGCCGATCCAGGTCTTGAGCGGCCCCTGCTCGACCTCAGGGTAGACACGCTGATTCGTGAGCGGGGCACGCGTGGTGCCCTGCCAGGTCACGGCGTCCTGCTTCAGGAGCGCCACGAAGAGATCGAGCTTCTCCTCGAACAGTCGCTCGTAGTCCTTCAGTTCATAGCCGAACAACGGGAAGGATTCCGTGAACGAGCCACGACCGAGGATGACCTCGGCCCGCCCCTTCGACAGCGCGTCGACCGTCGCGAAGCGCTGGAACACACGGACGGGATCGTCCGAGCTCAGGACCGTGACGGCGGAGCCGAGCCTGATATGGCTGGTGCGGGCGGCGATGGCCGCGAGCACCACCTCCGGCGCCGATATCGCAAAATCGGCCCGATGATGTTCGCCGACGCCGATGAAGTCGATGCCCAGCTGGTCCGCAAGCACCGCCTCGTCGACGAGATTGCGGATGACCTCGGCCTGCGCCAGCAGCGAGCCATCCGCACGGCGCGTCACGTCGCCAAAGGTATCAAGTCCGAGTTCCAGATGCGCTGCCATAGTTCCCTGCCAATCGTTCCGCTTGCCGCATCAGCTCCGGACGGCCAAAGCCAAGGCGTGTTTCCGAGTCCCGCGTTTCCGAGTCCCGCGTTTCCGAGTCCCGGGTTTCCCAGTCCCGGGTTTCCCAGTCCATTGAGCAAAGCAGGTAATGTCGATCGGCTTGAAGTAAAGGCCTGAAACGCTCCAGGACCTTGCATCCATGCTTAAGAGACCTTGCGCCCACGCAATACAACGCGCGACGTCTCATGGCGCAGCAGCCGTCGTCACACAAGAAGCCCTCCCCGACCAGGCTCGCGCGTTCGGCCGGACGCCCCGACGCATGCGCGTATTCACGCGCGATCTGCGGTATTAATATATCACGTAACAATATCCATTTTCAAAAATAAGACGAAAATAGCTCTTTTTAAGATCAATATACGCCCGCCATCCTCCATATCCATTTCTTGCGAGAACTGTTCATAAGCCAATGACTGCACGGCAGGCAGCGCAGGATGCGACGCGACACTCCCGTATGACACGTACTGGATCGCGGCAACGGGCGCCGCGGCGCACAATGACCGTGCCGTTACTTCGCGATCTTGCCTGGCAACGGTCCTGCAGCAGCTGCGCCCCGCAATATGATCCCCGAAGCATAATGCGGGTACCGGCGCCTTGCTTCGACCGGGAAATGCGTTCGAACATGTAAACGAGGGACAGATGGCTATGACCCAAGCTGCTCAATCCAGACCAATCCATGTGGTTCTAGCCAGTCTCATCGGGACCGCCATCGAGTGGTACGATTTCTACATTTATGGAATAGCGGCAGCACTTGTTCTCGGTCCCCAGTTTTTCCCGGACATGTCTGAAACATCGGCGATGCTTGCAGCCTTCGCGACCTTCGGGGTCGGCTTCATTGCACGGCCGATCGGCGCAGCCCTCTTCGGACATTATGGTGACCGGGTGGGACGAAAGAAGGCACTGGTCATTTCATTGATGTTGATGGCCGCCGGCACATTCGCAGTCGGCCTCCTGCCCAACTATGCGAGTATAGGTGTCGCCGCACCGGTGGGACTCGTGTTGCTACGCTTCATTCAGGGACTGGGAATTGGCGGCGAATGGGGCGGAGCCGCGCTGATGACCGGCGAATATGCGCCGCCCAAGCGGCGCGGTCTCTATGTGAGCTGGACCCAGTTCGGCAGCCCGGCGGGCCTGCTTCTGGCGAACGGTGTGTTCCTCGGCGTGCGCGGAATGATGGACGCCGAACAGTTCGCCGACTGGGGTTGGCGCATTCCCTTCCTGCTGAGCCTGGTGCTGATCATTGTCGGATACGTCATCCGCCGGACGTTGCGTGAAACGCCTGTTTTCGAGAAGGCGCAGAAGGAAGGACGCGTCGAGCAGCTGCCCCTAGCCGTCGTTTTCCGTCGATATAAGCGGCCACTTTTCCTGGTGGCCGGCGCCTATATACTGAACAATACTGTCTTCTTTATCGTAACAACCTATACGATCGCCTATGCGAGGAGCCTGTCCACCCTCGGCAATACAACGCATATTGCTCTGGTGGCGCAAATCGTGGGTGGGCTCACCCTCGCCGTCGGCGTCGTCGTGTTCTCATGGCTCTCCGACAGCATCGGCCGCAAGCGCGTGATCCTGCCGTTCTATTTCGGCTGGATGCTCTGGATCTGGCCGATGTTCTGGCTCATCGACCTTGGCACCCCCGCCGCCTTCATCACCGCCATCGCGATTGGTACATTCATGACCTCCGCCTATGGCCCGCTCGGCGCATTCATGCTGGAACAGTTCGATACCCGCGTCCGCTACACCGGCGCGGGCGTCGGCCAGCAGCTTGGATCCATCCTCGGCGGCGGCATCGCTCCCATGGTCGCCGTCCAGCTTAACGCCATCGGTGGCATCACAGCCGTGCAAGGCTATGTCGTCGCCGTTGCGATCATCAGCGCCGGTTGCGTCATGATGCTGCGCGAGAGCGCAGCCTTGACCGCAGATCAGCTCGACGACCACGCCGTGCCGCTTGCGCCGCGCGTGGACGTGGCCGTCGGCTCGGAGGAGATCGCCAGCGTGCCGCTCGCCCTGCAGACGGAAACGGCGGGATAGCGCATTTTCGAGCGAAGTGGACACCGGTTCGCGTGAAGACAATGCGTAGAAACAATGACTTAAAGAATATCAGGTGAACCGGAATTCACCGGATATGCTTTAAGTCCGCGTTCAGGCCGTCTTCAGGCCGACGGCTGGCTCCTGCGGTCGCGCCGTTGAAAGGCTGCCGGATGGCTGGCGATCAGACGCGAGATCGACGCGCCTGAGGGGGCCGAGCCCTGCCGGCTCGCGATGCGCCACGACGACGAAAGTCGTCAGCGGCAACATCTCGCGCAGAAGAAGAAACAGCTCGCGTTCGGCCTGCGCATCCAGGGCGCTCGTTGGTTCGTCGAGAAAGGCCCAGTTCGGGCGCATGGCAAGCAGGCGCGCGATCATCAGGCGCTGCATCTCCCCGCCTGAGAGGCCAAGCGGCTTGTCCCTGTGCTCGGTCTCCGAGGCAAAGGGTGGCGAGCCGAGCCGATGCGCCAGGCCGACCTTGAAGCCGACCTTGGCCAGCACGTTCTCGATCCATCCCGGCGGAAACTCCCGCGGATCGTTGGGATAGACGGCGGCCGCCGCGAGGTCCCCGAACGGCAGATACGGCCTCTGCGACAGGAAGAACGGCGCATCGAGCGGCGTGGCGATGCGGCCCTCGCCATGCGGCCAGAGCCCAGCGATCGCCTTGAGAAGCGTCGACTTCCCCACACCCGAGACACCACTGAGCCAGATGCATTCGCCGCGCGTGATATGGAGATCCGGCAGGTGGACGAGCACGCGCCCCTCCGGGTCCCGCACGATGACCTCGCGCAGCGTCACGCTGTCACCCGCCGTGCGCACGTGCTCGAAGGCTGAGCGGTGGCCTCCCTGCGCGTCCGCCGCTCGCAGGAAATGGCTGAGGCGCGAAGTCGTCGCGGCGAGTTCCGCTAGATCCCTATAGGAAAAAATGAACCAGGACAGGGTCGTCACCACATTGGAGAACGCATTGGCGATCTGCATCAGGCCGCCGAGCGTCAGCTTCCCCGCCAGAAAGGCCGGCAGCGCGAGGAAAAGCGGAATGCGCAGCACGGTCGCCATATAGGGGCGCGTGAAAAGGCCCAGGACAAACTCGCGCCCGATAAGGCGCCGCCAGTTGTCGATGATCCGGCCGAAACGGCCCTCGAACTGCCGCCTCTCCGCAGCCTCACCGCCGGCCAGGGCCACTTCGTCAGAAGCTTCACGCATGCGCACAAGCGAGAAGCGAAAATCAGCCTCCCGCTTCTGTTGCTCGAAACTCAGCCGCTTGAGCGGACGCCCCAGGACATGGGTCATCAGACTGCCGATGGCGACATAGATCGGCGCGGCCCACACCATATAGCGCGGAATTTCCACGAACGTACCGGCGATCGTGAAGGCGAGCGGAAAGGTGCTCAGCGTCCAGAGCAAGGTCACATAGGAAAAGAGGGCAATGATGTTGCCGGCGACATCAAGACCTTCCTGGGTGAATTTCTCCACGAAGATACGGCAATCGTCGGCGATACGCTGGTCGGGATTGTCGATTTTTCCGTCGTTTGCAAGATGCCAGTAGTTCTTATGCGCCAGCCACCGGTCGAGCGACGCCGACGTCAAAGCCCGCCGCCACCGGATCTGAACGATCTTGCGGAGATAGCTGGCGATGAGAAATACGCTCGCGCTCGCGCCGATGATCACGAAGAAGGCGCCCACCTGGCGAACGGCCGCGCCCGCATCGAGCTTCTGGAGCGCGTCATAGAAGGATGCGTTCCAGGCGATCAGCTTTAGGTTGATCTGGATCGAGACGATATTCAGCAGGAACACGCCGACAAAGACGGCAAGCCCAACCTTGCCGCCCGGTCCCTTGACGGCGAGGCTGACCAGCCACGCCATCTCGCGGATGAGGCGGATCACGATCGGGAGCCCTCTGCAGGAGCCGTCGCGGGTGTTGGTCGTTTGGCCCGCCAGGAATTCGGCGGCTCGGGCCGGTCCAGACGAAAGATCGCATCGGCTATGCCGGCAACCGCACCAAGGTCCTGTGTGTCTGCCTCGCTCGGCAACAGGACCGATACATCGCTGATATCGAGGTCCCGCAACTGGTAGGGTGTGCCATGCCCATATTCCAGATGCCCCCGGCCGATGATCCCGACGACAAGCGCGATCGGCCGCTCCGCGAGCGCTCGCGCGATATTGCAGGCGAAGGCGCGGTCCCAGGTCTGCTGGGCGCGGACGAAACGGTCGAAGGCGGGATCGTCGGCGCTTTGCGCCATGCCGTTCGGACCGCCCGCGCGGCCGCCCCCCACCAGGTTGAACAGATGCTGCCGGTAAGCCGCTGTCGCCGGCGCGGAGGGCGTCAACCCGTCGCGCTCATCCTCCGGGATTGCCTCCCAGCCTTCCTTGCCGACCCGCGTCACGAGGGGACGATAACAGTTCAAGGCCAGCATCGGCACCTTTTGCTGGCGGCAGAAATGGAAGATCGGCAGGTAGAGCGCGGGATCGAAACCCCACACATCATACCATTCCGACCGGACCAGGAAGGTCTCGGTATCCATCTCGCCATCGACCCAGGCGTCGAGCACAGGCTGAAGGCGGCGTGGAAACATCTCGAACCCGACCGCCAGGCCGGCGTTGAGCATGTGCAGGAAGGCGAGGACATGGAGCTGCCAGCGATGAATCTCCGCGACATCATGCGTCTCGCCGAGCAGCACCGCGCGCCGGAAGGCCGCCTTCTGCAACAGTTGCCGCTGGTCCGTGAGCTGCCCGCTTTCGGGATCGAGCCATGTCCCCCGGGGATGGGGAACGACATGCACCTCGGAGTTCGTCATCGCCTTGAGCCCGATGTTCAGAATCGTGAAAAGACGGCTGCCGGCCCGCGAACGCTGAGACCGATCAGCTCGCCCGCGGCATTCTCCGCGTCCAGCGCGACCGCGTCGCCCTCGTTGCGACGGCGCCAGCCGGCGACCGACCCGCCGCGCAGGTGGAGGTGGAAATCCGGCTGCATGACGTTGATGAAGCCCATGCCGGGCTTCACGGCCGCCACGATGCCCTGCCAGTTTTGCACGACGCCGGGACGCGTGAGGGTGATCGAGATCGGCTCCCCGCCCGCGCGCGCGGCCTCGAAGGCGAGCGTGCCGGGATCGCCCTCCTCGAGGGTTGCCGGCTCGCGGGCCGGCTTCTCAGCCTCCGGCAGAGCTACCCCGCTGCCGAGCGGTGCGAGGCCGCGGTCGAAGGGCTCCAGGCCCGCCATACCGATGATGCTGAACAGCACCGCGCCGCCGGCATCCTGAAAGTCGAGCCGCGGCAGGACCATCTCCTGCATGCGTCCCGAACGGTCGACCACCACGGAGGCGATCTCTGCGACAGCAATGCGCGCGTCATGCGCGGCGCCGCGACAAATGACCGTATCGCCCGCGATGGAAACGGCCTCGACAGGGCCGATGCGCTCGTGCGTGGCACCGCCATGCCGGGTTGTGAGCATGACGCTGCCCATCTCGGGCAGGCGGCGCAGCACGGCGACAGCATCGCTGCCAAGGGACGCGCGGCTTAGCGTATCGATCGTCGTCATATCAGGCATCCATCTTTCAATCAGAAATCGACCTGGGCGCTGAGCTTGAAGGTACGGCCCGGCGCGGTCTGCAACTCGAGGGGATTGGTGATCGCCTGCGCCGTCGTGCTCGTGCGCGCGAAGGTATAAGGCAGCGGTCCCTTGAAGTAACGCTGGTCGAAGATGTTGAGAACACCCGCGCGCAGCGTGATCATCTCGGTCGGCTTCCAGTTCACGTAGCTGTCGAACACCATGTAGCTGGACGGACGGAAGAGATCGGTGGAACTCGCGCGGGTTACGCCCTGACCGAAGGTACTGATGACTTCCGCCTGCAATCCCCAGTCCGGTCGCATCCACTTCAACCCCACCGTTCCATTGAACGGCGTCGCGCCATCATAGGGCACCATCGGATCGCCCGCCTGATAGCGCTGATCCCCATGCTGATAGGAGGCGGACGCATTCACGGCCCAGTTGTCGTGGAACTGCCATTCGCCGAAGGCTTCGATACCCCAGATCTTCACAGCCGACAGGTTACGATAGGTGTAGTCGTTCGTGCCCGGCGGATTGTAGAAATTCTGGATGAAGTCCTTGTAGTCGGCATAGAAGCCGCCGATCGAGAACCACGCACGATTGAATTGGCCGCGGAAGCCGCCCTCGTAGGACTGGACGCTTTCCGGCTGCAGGTTGGGGTTCGGAATGAGATTGAAGGAGACGCCCGGCGATGACGTATAAAGCTGCTGCGCGGTCGGCATCTTGAAGCCTTCCGCATAGCGCGCATAAACGGAATAGTGGTCCGTGAGCTTGAAGATCGCACCGATCTGCGGGATAAGCTTGCTGGATTCAGACTTACTTGGCGTGATGCCATCCGTCTCGATATAATAGGCGTTCGTCTTGGGATCGATTGCGTAATTCGCCCAGCGCACGCCCGGCGTGATCAACAGGCGCCCATCGAGCAGGCTGATCTCATCCTGCAGATAGAAATCGGCGCGGGTCGTGTCGGCATTCGAAAAGCTGGCGCTGCGCGTATAGGTCGACCGCCCGGTCGTCAGATTCTTGACGAGGCTGTCGCGATAGTATTCCGCGCGCGTATAGTCACCTTGGAAGCCATAAGTCAGCGTATGTCGGCTGGAGCCGAGATTGAACTTCGACGTCAGCTGTATATCAGCCTGCCAGAACTCCTCGGAATATCCGAGATTATCCACTGTCACCTGATTTTGCTTTGACGCCAAAGTCTGAAGACGCTCGCTGTGAACATCGCGGCTTTGCGGCGAATAGGACAATTGCCAGTGTAGATTATCGAGGAAATTTACCCCGACATTCCAGTCGTGCGACAAGGACACGCGCTTGCGGGTCTGATCCTGGTTGCGGGGATATAACCCGTTGAAGGCCCCCGTCGACTGCAAACCGTAATCATACATCTGCCGGATGTTGTTCGAGCTGTCATAGAGCTCGCCGGTCAGCTTGAACTCGTGATCGGACGACGGGCGGAACACCAGCTTTGTCAGCATGTTCCAGGTCGTGCCGTCGAGCGGATTGAGGGTGTCGCAGCGAATGGCCATCGGCACGCGCGGGCAGCCCCAGAGGCCGCCATCCGCGCGCGCCTTGCTGAGCTTGCCCTCGTTGTAGGTGTTCTGGTTGACGAGGATGAGGCCCTGCAGGGTCGGCGTCAGCTGGAACGCCGCCATCGCGGTCTTCGAGAACGACTTGTTGAAACTGTCGTAGGTCGCCTGGATGCGGCCCGCGTAAGGCTTGTCCTTGCCTTTCAGGAGATCATCCGGATCAAGCGTGCGATAGGCGACGATACCGCCAAGGGCGTCCGCGCCCCAGAGCACGGACCCTGGGCCGCGCACGATCTCGACGGCCTTCAGGCCGGGAAAGTCGACGAAGCTGCGGTTGCCGTCGGTGATGCGCTCCTGGATGCGCGTGCCATCGACCTGCATCTGCACGCGATTGCCGCCAACACCGCGAATCGTGAAGCCGCCGAGATTGCCGAACGGATCCGTGCCGGATGTCTGGCGATCGACAGTAATGCCGGGCTGGTAACGCGCGAGATCCATGTTGTCGCGCGTCATGGTCTGGTCGAGCTGCTGCCGGGTCGTGACCGTCACCGTGCCCGGCACGTCGAGGACATTGGTCGGCTGGCGCGTGGCCGTAATGGAAATGGCATCGAGTTCGATGGTACCCGGCGGGACAATGGTTTCGCCCGCCGCAGTCTCCGGGGATGCATTGACCGGAGCGGCGTTGCCCTCCTGAACCGGCTGACGTCGCGCAGCATCGCGCGGCGTGCGTTGTGTCTCCTGCGCGCTCGCGCCTGCTGTCGCAAGAAGAACCGCCAGCACACTGGCACTGGTGAGAAAACGAAAAATGGTGCCCATTGCGCCCCCGCCATACTTAAAATCGTCAGATGGCGGCATTAATCAATTTTACAGAGATTCTTCAAGCAAAGAATCCGCCTTTTTCTTACATTTACCTTTTAACTCTTCTCGATTTGAATAGTTATACATTTTAAGTCAAATTAGAATAGTGAAAATATTTATCGGTGCGCAGGCCACGGGCTCCGTAGCCATGGCGATCAGTCCAGGGGGATGGGCGCGCGAAGTGGGCGCCGGTTGCGTGATGACAATGCATGGAAACAAAGACCTCGAGCCCGTCCGGTGACCCGAAGTTCAGCGGACTTGTTCCGGCTCGCACCCTCCCCTCGGGGTTCCCGCTCAAGGCCGACGATGACGCAGGCGGCGGGCAGGCGATTCAAAGGGGTCGAAAAAGGGTCCGGCGCGTTGCATCAAGGGGATGCTTCCGCGGGGCCGATCAACCCCTGAACGATCAACGGGGTTTATCGAAAAGCTGCTCAAAGGTCTGTTCTTAAGATCTCAAATAATAATAATGAACATCTCGGGCACGAGGGGGTAACGTCTTCCCTGCAGAAGAGGCTGCCACCCGAAGCGCGCGCCCCGGCTATTGCGCCAGGAAGCCGCCATCCACGGGCAGGGTGTGGCCAGTGATCATCGCCGCGCCGGGACCGGCAAGAAAGACGATCGCCGCGGCGACGTCCTCCGGCTCCGCCAGACGCTTCAGCGGCGTCATCGCCTCGATACGCGCCACCAGCTCGGGCTGCGCCAGGAGGGGGGCGATGAAGGGCGTGTTCACATAAGTCGGCGCCACGCCATTGACCCGGATTCCATGGGGCGCCCATTCCACCGCCAGGGCGCGCGTCATATTGACGATGGCGCCTTTGGTCGTCTGGTAGGAGATGTTGGGATAGAGGCCGCCGCCAGAAAAGCCCATGATCGACGCGACATTGACGATCGCGCCGGCAATACCCGCCGCGATCATGTGGCGCGCCGCGACCCGTGCGCAAAGAAAGGTGCCGGTCATGTTGACCGCCACCACCTTGTCCCAGTCGGCCATGGTATGCTCGAGAGCCGGCTGACGGATGGCAAGGCCCGCGCAGTTGACGAGGATATCGATGCGCCCTTCCCGCGCCATCACATCCGCGAAGGCCTGGTCGACCTGTCGCTCATCGGTGATATCGGCCTGGACTGCGAAATGCGCGCCGGCGCCGAGGCTCGCGAGCACGCCGGCTGCAACGGGCGCACGGTCGAGCACGGCAACCGTAGCGCCAGCCTCCGCCAGGGCCTTGGCGGTCGCAAGACCGATGCCGCTCGCGCCGCCGGTGACGATCGCGACCCGGCCATCGAGCGGCTTCCCCGCCTCCGTCACAGGCTCACGCCCAAGGTTTTCACCCATCCCATCCCCGCGTCCGTCCCCGCTCGGGGCTTGTACTCCAGCCCCACCCAGCCGTCGTAGCCGAGGGTAGCGAGATGATCAAGGACAGCGCGATAGTTGATCTCACCCTCGTCGGGCTCGGCGCGGCTCGGCACAGCGGCGATCTGCACATGGCCGATCACGGGCATGTAGCGGGTGAGCCTGCGCAGCACGTCGCCCTCGGTCGCGCCGACATGGTAGACATCGAACATCAGCTTGATGTTCGAGCGCCCTGCCTCCTCCTGGATACGCGCGGCCTCCGCCTGGGTGGCATAGAAATAGCCCGGCGCGTCATAGGGGTTGAGCGCCTCGAGGAGCAACGTCAGGCCGTGCGGGGCGGCCTTGTCGGAGGCTTCGCGCAGGTTCTTCACGAAGACGCGCCCCGCCGCCTCCCGCGCCTCAGGCGGCACGAAGCCCGCCATGCAATGGATGGCCGTGCCGCCCGCCGCGAGGCAATAAGCGATGGACTGGTCGACGGCCGCCTGGAATTCGGCCTCCCGCCCGGTGAGCGCGCCGAGGCCGTTCTCGCCGGCGCCGAGGTTGCCGCGCACGGTGTTGATGCCGAGCAGCTTCACCCCATGGCGCTCGCAGCGCGCCCTCACCGCGGCGGCCGGCGTGTCATACGGCCAGTGCAGCTCGACGGCCTTGAAACCGGCATGAGCCGCCGCGTCGATGCGCGCGAGGAGCGGCCGGTCGGGCCAGAGAAAGCCGAGATTGGCGGAATAGCGCAGCGTCGTCATTTCAGGGCGAACCTCGCGTTCAACTGGTCGATCTGGCCTTGATCAAGGCTGCGCACGGCAAGCCCGCGCGTGATGACGAGGAGCTTGGCGGTCTCCTCCAGTTCTTCCGCCGCGAAGACGGCGCTGTCGAGCGAGGTGCCGGCCACCACCGGCCCGTGATTGGCGAGAAGCACCGCCGCATGGGCCCCGGCGCGCGCTGCGACGAGCGGCGCCACATCGGCCGAGCCAGGCGCGGTATAGGGCAGCACCGGCACGCGCCCGACGCGCATCACCACATAGGGCGTGATCGGCGTGATCGCGTCCTCCGGGTCGACATCGGCAAGGCAGGACAGCGCGGTGGCATAGGTCGAATGCAGATGCACCACGGCACCCGTCGCCGGCCGCGCCTCATAGAAGGCCCGATGCAGCGGCAATTCCTTGGTCGGCGCATCGCCCCCCACATGCCGCCAATCCTGATCGAGCTTGGAGATGCGCGCTGCGTCGAGAAAGCCGAAGCAGGAATTGGTCGGTGTGACCAGGAAGCCGTCTTCCAGCTTGACCGAGATATTGCCGGAAGAGCCCACGGTGAAGCCGCGCGCGAACAGCGAGCGGCCCCACATCGCGATCCGCGTCCTCAGTTGGGCTTCCGCCTCAAGCCCGCTCATCGGGACGTCCCCATGACGTCGAGTGCCTTTGCGTAGAAATCGCTGGCGCCGAAATTGCCACTCTTCAGGGCAAGGCGGATGGACCGAGCCCCCGCCTCACCGGCGAGCGCCGGCACCCCCGGGTCGATCTCCGGTCCGATCGCGAGTTGCCGCACGCCAAGCGCCGCGACAACAGCCCCGGAGGTCTCGCCGCCGCCGACGGCGATGCATGTGACACCGGCAGCGACGAGCTCCTGAGCCAATGTCCCAAAGAAGCGCTCGATGGCGCCCGCGACGGCCTCGCGCCCGAACCTCTCCTGCGCCGCCTTCACGGCGTCGGGGTCAGCGCTCGAATGGACGATCGGCGCCTCATCCGCATGGCTCAGCACGAAATCCCGCGCGGCCGCGACCGTCACGTCCCCCGCCATCACCGCGTCAGGGCGAAGCGCGAAACCGGGATGGCCCTCCAAGTGCCGCGCGAGCTGTGCCAGCGAGGCGCGGGAGCAGGAGCCAGACAGCGCGACGCCCGGCCCGGAGAGCCCACTATAGGCTGTTCCTCCCGCGCCGAGCTTGCCCGCCTTGCGGAAATTGTCCGGCAGGCCGATGGCGATGCCGGAGCCGCCTGTGATCAGCCGCGCATCGGCAATGGCGGCGCCGATCGCCTTGAGGTCGTCGTCGGTGACCGCATCGACGACGGCAAGCTTGGCGGTCTTGCCGATCTCCGCCAGCGCCGCGCGAATGGCCTCGGCGCCCTGCCGCACGACCGCATAGGGAACGAGCCCGACCTCGCCCCTGGTCTGGCGCCTGAGCCAGCGGCGGATGTCCGGATCGGTCATCGGTGTCAGCGGGTGCTTCTCCATGCCGGATTCGTTGAGCAGACGATCGCCGACAAAGAGATGCCCCTGGTAGAGCGTGCGCCCCGTCGCGGGGAAGACGGGGCAGACCACCGCCACGCCCGCATCGAGCGCCGCGCTCAAGGCCTCTGCGACCGGCCCGATATTGCCTTCAGGCGTCGAATCGAAAGTCGAGCAATATTTGAAGAGGATCTGCCCGGCACCCTGGCGCTGCAGCCAGGCCAGCCCATCGAGCGATTGGCGAACCGCGTCGCCCGGCGCGATGGAGCGCGTCTTCAAGGCCACCACGCCGGCTTCCGCCGGCGCGACATCGCCCTCCGGCACGCCGACGTAGAGCGTCGTCGCCATGCCGTTGCGGGCGAGCATATTGGCGAGGTCGCTCGCACCGGTGAAATCATCCGCGATTGCGCCGAGCAGCATGATCAGCCTCCGATGCGTCCGCCGAGCTCGTCCTCGACATGGGCGCGGATGATATCATCGAAGGTGGCGTCCGCCTTGAAGCCGAGTTCAAGCGCGCGCCTGGCGTCGAAATCCTGCGCCCAGCCGTCGACGATTCGGGTGATCGTCTCGTCCGGCTCGGTGCGGATCAACGCCACCGCCTTGTCGCCGGCCAAGCGCCGCAAGGATTCGATTTCCTCGCCCACCGTCGCCGAGAGGCCGGGCATATTGAGGTTGCGGCGCCAGCCGAGCCGGGCGAGGTCCAGCGTGCCGGCATGGAGGAGGAAGCCCACCGCCGAGCGCGGGCTCGCGAACCAGTGGCGCACATCGGGTGAAACCGGCAGCACCGCTTCCTGGCCCACCAGCGGTTCGCGCAGGATGTTGGAGAAGAAGCCCGACGCCGCCTTGTTCGGCTTCCCCGGGCGGATGCAGATGGTCGGCAGGCGGATGCCGATGCCGTCGAAGAAGCCGCGCCGCGAATAGTCCGACAGCAGGAGCTCGCCGATAGCCTTCTGCGTGCCATAGCTCGTCAGCGGTGCCGTGAAGAATTCGTCGCCGATCTTGTCCGGGAAGGGCGCGCCGAAGACGGCGATCGACGAGGTGAAGACGACGCGCGGCTTGTAGGGCTGATCGGGAGCATCCTTGCGCAACCCTTCCTGGCGGATCGCCTCGAACAGGTGGCGCGTGCCGTCGAGATTGATGCGATAGCCCTTCTCGAAATCCGCCTCGGCCTCGCCGGAGACGATCGCCGCGAGGTGATAGATCACGTCGGGCCGCCCAGCTGCGAGGCGGGTCGCCGTTTCCGGCGCGGAGAGATCGACCGTCAGCGTCTCGGCCTTGCCCGGAAAGCCCTCCGGCGCCGCGGGTGCGACGACATCGGCCAGCGTCAACTGCGTGATCGCTTTCCCACCGAGGTGCCCTTCGGCGACGAGCTTGTCCGTGAGCTTGCGGCCGACCATGCCGGCCGCACCGATGATCAGAATATGCATGAGACCGTCCTCGCGAATCCGCTTGAGGTGATTGATGGTGAAACGGCTTAGTCAGTTCAAACGAAAACGCGCAACCGCATAGGGGGCGAGCGTGCAGCGGGTGGCACCGCCCCCGCCCGCCATCGTCGCGAGGGCTTCGGCATCCTGTGTCGCCGCCATGAAGGTCCCGGCATCGAGAACAGCTTGTTCCGCAATGCTGCTCTCAAGATGCACGACCTGCTCGACGCCGGTGAGATTGGCGAGCCATAGCGCGATGCCGTCCGGCCGCTCCACGGCGATGCCCTGCACGGCGGAGGGATCGGAGAGGGCAACGCGACGCATGGCAGCGCCGCCAAGGCCCGCGAGCCCCTTGAGAACGTGGAAGACGGGAAAGAGCCCGCCATGATCGTCGAACCACGGCTGCGGCCAGGAGTGGTGCCGGTGGAGCACGCCGAAAGCCCCCGTGGTGCCGCCCAGGGTGATCGCAGAGGCGCCGCCGGCCGCAAAGCGCGCGAAGAAGCCCAGCGTCCAGGCCGCGCCGAGCAGCCCGCGCTGGCGGGGATCGTTGAAATTCATGGCCTGGCGGATATTGCCGGGATTGGCCATCGGTGCCTCGCCATAGGGGTTCATGCGCATGCCGATGGCGCTCGGGCCGACAGCCCACGGCGTGCCGGCGGCGATCGCCGCAGCCGACAGCGCCATGGCCGGCAAGGATTCCAGGCCCTCGGTGATGGAGTGGTCGTCGCCGGCATGGAGCATCGCCGTCGTCGTGAAGCTCACGAGATCGAGGAGGTCGCTCGGCGGGCGCTTGCGGTTGAGCTCGGTGAAATAGCTGAACATGCCGCCGCCGAGACGCACGCCGGGAAAAGCCTTCCGGGCGGCGGCAAAGAAGTCGCGCGGCGGCGGCGCCGGCGGCCAGGGGCTGCCGGGCAAGGTGCATTTGAGATCGGGCGCGGGCGAAACGAGGACCACCGCGAAGGGCGAGCCGAGCGCCGCCACCGCGCGGCCGAGCGCGGCGAGTTCCTCGGCATAATCGTCGACGCCGACGATGACCGCCTCCAGCCAAGGCTCCGCGCCGATCGCCTGCGCCGCTGCGGCCAGCCCGCGCAATGTCTCGCGATCGTGGCCGCGCCGGGGATCGTAGAAGCCCACCACATGGCGCGCGCCGATGCGCGCCAGCGTCTCGGCCTCTGCCAACGTCGCCGCGATCTCATCGGGATCGAGCCCGAGGCCGAGCGCGGGAACGGGCCCCAAGGCCTCGCCGATCGTCACGGTGATGCCCGCCTCGGCCGGCGCCACTTGGGCCGGCTGCCCGGAGACCGTCAGCCGTACCGCCTGGTCCAGCACCTCGCCCTGCGCGAGGGTGTAGGGCCAGGGCAAGGCCAGCGGCCGCACATAGGTCTTGTAGGAGGCATCCGTCCAGTTGCGCTGGTCCTCCATTTCATAGACGTCGCCCTCCATCCGGCAGCTCACACGGAGGCCGGGCGCGGCCTCATGGGTCAGGGCGCTGAGGTTCATCATGGGCTGGACGGGGTCGATGATCGCGGGAAAACGCCCCTCTTCGACCGCGCCATCGGCATGTTCGATGGTGACGGGGAGGCCTGAAGCGGCACTCGGATGCAATACCACGAAGCCCGTGCGATTGGTCAGGAAGGGCGTATCGGCCGTGCCGGTCGCCACAAAGGCGAGCGTGCCGTCCTCGCCCAGCGTGATCTCGGCGGCATAGCTGAAGCTCTGGCGTTCATCCCGCGCCACCGCCTTGTAGGTCACGGTGAGACCGTCATCCGTCCCGGTGATGGCGAGATCCGTGATCTCCGGGTTGTAGGTGCCCCAGTTGTGGTCGCGCACGATGAAGGAGATGGCGCGGATAACCTCGACGCCGCCGAAGCGGATATGGCGGAGATTGCCGGCGTCGAGCTCCGCCGAGAGCGCACCGGCCTTGAGGATGCGCTGCGGCGGCACCGGCTCCTCCGTGCCGAAAAGAATGACGGCCGGCGAGGGCATGGATGTCATTAGTTGTATCCTCCTAACGGCTGGCGCGGCTGCTGACGAGACGCTCCACGAGCAGCGCGACGATGATGATGGTGCCGATGGCCGAGCCCTGCCAGAACGGCGACACGCCCATCAGATTGAGGCCGTTGCGGATCATCACCATGATGAAGACGCCGATGAGCGTGCCGATCATCGAGCCGCGTCCGCCGTAGAGGCTCGCGCCGCCGATGACGACCGCGGCGATGGCGTCGAGCTCCATGGAATTGCCCATCAGCGGGTCGGCGGACAGGAGCTGGCTGATCGAGAAGGTGACCGCAACCGCCGAGAGCGCGCCCGACAGCACATAGGGCAGCACGGAATAGAACAGCGTATTGAGACCCGCCGCCCGTGCCGCTTCCTTGTTCGAGCCCACCGCATAGATGGTGCGGCCACCCTTGGTATAGGTGAGATAGGCCCAGGCGACGATATAGAGCACAATCAGGAAGAGGACGTTCGAGGGAATTCCGAGAATATTCGTATAAACGATATTCTGCATCGCATCGGGAATATTGGAGATCGCCGTCTGGCCGGAGAGGATATAGGCGAGACTGCGCCCGATCGCCATCATGCCGAGCGTCACCACGAAGGCCGCCAATCCGAAGACATTGATGAGCAGGCCGGAGACGAGCCCGATGCCGCCGCCGGCGAGGACAGCGACCGCGATCGCCGGCACGATCGGCATCTGCTGCAGCGACAGGCCCAGGATGATGCCGGTCAACCCGGCGACGGAACCGACCGAAAGATCGATGCCGCCGGTCAGGATCACGAAGGTCATGCCCACCGCGACGATGCCGATCACCACCGATTGATCGAGCATGTTGAAGATGTTCGACTGCGTCAGAAAGTAAGGCGACAGCAGGGACAGGCAAAGGCCGATGATGAGCGCCAGCGCCAGCATGCGGACTTCGAGCCGCTGCGCCAGCATCTTGAAGCGCGACCCGCGCGCCGGCGTGGAGACGGTGATCGATGCCATGGAAGAAGGCTCCTTGATAGTCACAGCGCGGCCGCCATGGTGTCGATGCGCGCCTTGATCGCCTCGGGCGACGGAAGCGCGGTATCGGGCGACAGGCAGAGCCCTACCCAGCCGAGATCATGGCCGCGCGGGCTGTGCATGGGCACGAGCAACGTGGTGCGGCTTTTGTCCGCCTCCGGCACGAAGGCGGGTTCGCGCTGGCTCAAAGCCCGCGGGATCAGCGTATCGGCGAGACCGCGGGCCTCGCCCGCCTTGAAACCCGGATCGAGCGCGGCATCGGTGACCACCGTGTTCAGGCAGATGAGATTGTCCTTCTCGATCAGCGCCCAGAAGCCGGCCCCCCCGTGCTCATGGGCGAGCTGGTTGAGCAGGGCCGTGTTGCGCGCCATCGAGGTGCGCGGCGCGGCGAGCAGCGTCAGCTTCTCCTCGTCGAGCATGGCGCTCGGCAGATCCGCGATGCTGCGGCCATCGCTCATCACGACGATGCGATCGCTGATCCCGAGCAGTTCCTCGAAGTCGGACGAGACCACGACGACCGCGACGCCCGCGGCCACGATGTCCCTGAGCATCGCATAGATGCTGGCGCGCGTGCCGATGTCCACGCCCTTCGTCGGCTCGTCGAGGATCAGCACCTTCGGCTCCAGCAGAAGCCAGCGTGCCATGATGATCTTCTGCTGCATGCCGCCCGAGAAATTCAGCATGGAGGCGTCCATCAGCCGGTCTTCCGGCAGGCCGAGGCGCTGCAGCAGTTCCTTGACCTTGCGCTCGCGCGCCTGGTAGCCGCAGAAGAATCCGCGGTGCGCGCCGAGATGGGCGAGCAGCAGGTTCTCCTTCACGCTGAGGTCAGGGACGATGTTCTGCGTCCGCCGGTCCTCGGCGACGAAGCCGAGCCCCGCGCGGATGGCGCCCTGCGGATCGTCACCCTTCAGGGGCTTGCCGCCGAGCCGCACCTCCCCGCCGCTGCGCGGTCTGAGACCAAAGATCGCCTCGACGGTCTCCGAGCGTCCCGCACCGACGAGGCCGCCAAGGCCGAGGATCTCCCCCGCCCGAACCGAGAAGGAAACGTCCTTCACCACGGGCTCGGTGACGAGGTGGCGGACCTCGAGCATCACCGGCCCGCCTTCCCCCTCGCCGGGGGTATGCGGCTCAGTATAGATGGCGCCGAGCTCGGCCCCGACCATGGCGCGGATGAGTTCCGCCTGGGTGAGATCGGCCGTCGGATGGGCATTCATCACCGTCCGGCCTTCGCGCATCACAGTGACGCGGTCGGTGATCGAGAACACCTCCTCCAGCCGGTGCGACACGAAAACGAGGCCATGGCCGGTCTCGCGCAGACGCGCCATCACATCGAACAACCGGTCGACCTCACCCGGGCTGAGAGAGGCCGTCGGCTCGTCGAAGATGATGAGCTTGGCATCGACGCCGAGCGCCTTGGCGATCTCGACGAGCTGCTTTTGCGCCGAGGACAGCCGCCTGACCTCCCAGTCGAAGGGCAGGCTGTCACCCTGGCCAAGGCTGTCGAGAATGGCCCGGCCCCGTTCCTTCAGCGCGCGGTAGTCGAGCCGCCCGGGACGTCCGAGTTCCGGCAGGAAGATGTTTTCAAGCACGCTGAGATCGGGGACGAGGCTCGTCTCCTGCATCACGATGGCGATGCCGACGCGCAGCGCGTCGCGCGTATTGCGGAGCTGAATATCGCGCCCGCGATACCGGATCGATCCGGAATCGGCGCTGTAATGGCCAGAGATGACCTTCGAAAGCGTCGACTTTCCCGCACCATTCGCACCGAGCAGGCCGTGGATCTCGCCTTCGCGCAGCTCGAAATCCGCCCCGGCCAGCGCGCGTGTCTTGTCGAACGTCTTCGTGATCTTGCTGGCAGTCAGCAAGATTGGAGGCGGATCAGCGGATGGCGCGTGTTTCATCCCGTATTCCTGCGGACCTCAGAAGCGAAATTGTCTAGAGCATTTTCGAGCGAAGTGGACACCGGTTCGCGTGAAGAAAATGCGCTAAAACAAAGACATGGAGCATTTTCGTGATTCGGAGAAACGCGAAAATGCTCTAAGCATTGTCCGATCAATCTGAAGCAACGGATCCACCGGTGTCATCCCCGGCCTTGTGCCGGGGATCTCGCTTGGAAAGGCCAAACGCCTCACTGATAAGGTCGGCCATGACAGCAGAGGACGCCGCGCCGTAAAGATCAGACTTCGTTGGCGAAGACTGTCTTCCGCACCGTGGGCAATTCCTTCTCGATGTTCTCGCTGGTGATCACCAGGATCGGCACGGTGATCTCCTTGTCGGGCTTCTTGCCGTCAAGCGTGGCCAGCATCGCCTCGCCCGAGCGCACCCCCATCAGATAAGGCTGCTGCATGCCGGACACGACGAGTTGGCCCGACTTCAAAAGATCGACGAAGTCGGGAATGCCGTCGAAGGCGGCGACCAGGACCTGCCCATCGCGGCGCGCGGCCTTGATCGCCCGCAGCGCACCGAGCGCCGGCTGGTCCGTCTGGATGAACAGGCCACGCATGCCCGGATTGGCGGTGAGCATGTCCTGCGTGAATTTGAAGGTCTCATCGGCCGTGTAGGACTGCATCTGCTGGAGGCCTGCCTCCTTGCCGGTAAAGCCCCCCTCCTTCAGGCCGTCCAGGAAGCCCTTGGTGCGCGCCTGGCCGTTCTTGCGCGCCTGCGAGATGGCGACAATGCCGACCGAACCGTCCTGCCAGCCCTTCTTCTTCAGGGCCTGCGCCAGCGCCACGCCGACGCCGTGGGCGCCCTTGTAGTTGTCGGAAATGATGAAGGACGAATAGTCGCCGCTATTCGTGCCGATATCGGCGATGACGACAGGAATATTGGCCTTCTTCGCAAGTTCAAGCACGCTTGGTGCCGTGGAGGAATCCGTCGGCGAAATCACGATGCCGGCGACGCCGCGCGCAATCACGTCCTGCGCATTCTGGAGCTGGGTCTGCGCACTGTTGCGGGAATCGAGGGCCTGGTAGCCAAAGCCCTTGTCCTTCACCGCCGCCTCGACGCCCTTCGACAGGTAGCGCCAGAAAGGCAGATCGAGGCCGGGCGTCAGATAGGCGATGTCCTTGCCGGCTGCCATCGCCGCACGCAAACCACCGAACCCGGCACCAGCCGCGAGCGTACCCCCGAGCGCGAGCTTCAGTACTGTCCTGCGTTCCATACCATCATCCTCCATATATAATGTTCGTTTTGATTGTTTATTTCGCACAATACATAATTGTTTTGAGCTTACTTCTTTTCGAACCCCATGACTGTTTGTGTTGTTTGATAGATGCGATCGGTATGGACGGCAAAAGCCGCAACCGCCGCGTCAGGATCATGGGCGCGCAACGCGGCGACAATCGCGGCGTGATCCGCATAACTCGTCGCAATAGCCTCGGGACGCGCCACCGCGAGACGACGATATTCCATCATGTAGCTGTAGAGATCCGCCGCGAAATCCGCGAGCAGGGCATTGCCCGAGGCCCGGTAGATCGTGACGTGGAACTCCCGGTCGCAGATCAGGAAGCCGACGGGGTCGTTGAAGGCCTCCTTCTGCACGGCGAGAAGCCCCTCCAGCATCGCGAGCGTCGCATCGTCGATGCGCCGCGCGGCATCCGCCGCCACCTCCCGTTCGATCAAGAGACGCGCAGCGTGGACGGAATCGATGTCATAGGCATTGATGGCCCGCGCCGGACCAACGCCAATGGTCACAGGCCCCACATCGGCGCGCACAACGCGCGTGCGCGCGCCGTGCGAAATCTCGAGGATGCCGCGCGCCGCCAGAATCTGGATGGCACCGCGCATCGTCTCCCGGCTCACGTTGAGGGAGGACGCAAGTTCGCGTTCGCTCGGCAGGGCGTCCCCCACCTGGACGATGCCGGAGGCGATCAGCCCGGCGATCCGGTCGGCGATCACGTCCTTCAGCGAGCGCTTGACGATCGCATCGCGAAACGACGGCACCTCCGCCAGCACGATCGCTTCGGAACTCTTTGCGGAACTCTTTGCGGAACTCGCCATAGCCTCCTCTGATCTACTGGTCCAACCAGAAGACCAGCTGAGGAAGCCGCGTTTTGCGCATGCTGTCAAGCGCCGTCAAAAAAAGGGCGGGGCGACACCGCGCCCCACCCTTCATTCAGTATCGGCCGAACAGTTGGGCAATCAGCCCATAGCGGCGGCGAAAGCCCTGCCGAAGGCCGCGACGGCCTCATCGATCTGCGCATCCGTGGTGACGAGCGGGGCCAGGAAGCGGATGACATTGCGGTGGACGCCGCATTTGATCACGAGCAGCCCTTCGTCGCGCGCCTTGTCGATCACGACCTGCGCGAGATCGGCGTCGTGGCGCTTGCTGGCGGCATCGGTGACGATTTCGATGGCGAGCATGCTACCCCGCCCGCGCACTTCGCCGATCCGGTCGCTGTGCTGGCGCTGCAGGGCCTCGAGCCCCGCCCGAAGACGCTCACCGCCGGCCGCGCCACGTCGCAGAATGTCGTCCTGCGCGAAGGCATCGAGCACACCGAGCGCCGCCGCGCAGGCCAGCGCATTGCCGCCATAGGTGCCGCCGAGGCCGCCGGGGGTCGGCGCATCCATGATCGCGGCGCGGCCGACGACGCCGGACAGGGGCAGACCGCCCGCGAGGCTCTTCGCCACCGTCACGAGATCGGGCTTGATGCCCGACCGCTGGAAGCCGAACAGGTCGCCGGTGCGGCCGAAGCCGGTCTGGATTTCATCGCAGATGAGCACGATGCCGTGGCGCGTCGTGATCTCGCGCAGCGCGACGAGAAAATCGTCCGGCGCCGGCAGGAAGCCGCCGTCGCCCTGTACGGGCTCGATGATGATGGCGGCCACGCGATCCGGTGCGATCGCGGTGGCGAAGACCTCTTCCAGAGAGGCGAGCGCCTTCTCGGTGGTGATGCCGCGATAGAGATCCGGATAGGCCGCGTGGTAGATATCCGTCGGGAAGGGACCGAAGTTCTGCTTGTAAGGCTGGCTGAAGCCGGTCAGCGTCACGCCCAGCAACGTGCGACCGTGGAAAGCGCCGCGGAAAGCAATGACGCCCGGCCGGTTGGTGTATCCGCGCGCGACCTTGATGGCGTTCTCGACCGCTTCTGCGCCGGTCGTGAGGAAAATGCTCTTGTAATCTTCGTCGCCGCCAATGAGCGTGTTCAGCCGCGCGGCGAGATCGATATAGGGCTCGTAGGCGGCGACCTGGAATGCCGCGTGTGAAATCTTCTGCAACTGGCGCGAGACCGCCTCGACGACGCGCGGGTGGTTGTGGCCGACGTTGAGCACGCCGATGCCGCCGACGAAATCGAGGTAGCGCTTGCCTTCCACATCCCAGACCTCGGCGCCGAGCGCCCGCTCGACGACCACGGGATGGGCGGTGGCGACGCCGCGCGGCACGTGCCGCGCCCGCTCCGCCAATAGTAGCTCAGTCTTACGCTGAGGGGCGTTCATGGCAGTCTCCAAAGGCTGAAGGGACGAAGGGTCAGAACACGGCCTCGCCGCGCCCCACCTCGGAACGCGGCGTCAGCAGGATCACCTGGCCGAGGGCATTGCGGGCGCCGAGGATCAGGATCTCGGATTGAAAGCCGGCTATGTTACGCGGCGCGAAATTGACGATGCAGGTCACATCGGTGCCGAGGAGCTCGTCCGCGCTGTAGCGCGTGATCTGGGCGCTGGACCAGCGGATGCCGAGGTCACCGAGATCGACCGCAACCTTGTAGGCTGGATTGCGCGCGCGCGGGAACGGCTCGACCTCGACGATGCGGCCGACGCGGATGTCGAGCTTCGCAAAATCTTCGTAGGCAGCTTCGGGTTTTGGGGCAGCAGACGTGGACACGGCCTTCTCCGGTTGTCTATGCCCCATTGAAGCGCGCCAACCGAAACAAGCGATGCTGTTCCTCAGGGCTCGCGCGGCAGGCTCATCTGTTCTCGCGCCATTTACGGCAGCAAATCCTCGGCCCGAAGATCACTCTGCGCAGGCAGCTTTCCCTTTCGCAGAGGCTCCCTCATGTCCCTCAGACTAAGATTGCGTGATCCGTCCCTTCTCGCCGAAAAGGCTTTCATCGGCGGCGAATGGGCGGGCGCGCGCAACGGCGACACGCTGGCGGTCGTCGATCCGGCGACCGGCGCGACGATCGCAACCGTCCCCGCCCTCGGCGCCGACGAAACACGTGCCGCCATCGACGCCGCCAACGCGGCCTGGCCACGCTGGCGCGCCCTGCCCTCCGCCGAGCGTGGTCGGCTCCTGGAGATCTGGCACAGGCTGATGCTGGAGAATGCCGAGGACCTCGCCGTCATCATGACGGCCGAACAGGGCAAGCCGCTCGCGGAAGCGCGCGGCGAGGTCACTTATGGAGCCAGCTTCGTGAAATGGTTTGCCGAGGAGGCGCGTCGCATCTATGGCGACACCATTCCGGCCCCTTCGACAGACCGGCGCATCATCACGCTGCGCGAGCCCGTCGGCGTCTCCGCCGCCATCACACCGTGGAACTTCCCCAATGCCATGATCACCCGCAAATGCGCGCCGGCTTTGGCGGCAGGCTGCCCGGTGATTGTCAAGCCCTCGGATTTCACGCCCCTTTCGGCGCTGGCGCTGGCCGTGCTGTCGGAGCGCGCCGGCTTCCCCAAGGGCATCTTCAGTGTCCTCACCGGCCTGCCGGACGGCATCGGCGGGGAGCTCACCAGCAACGAAACCGTGCGCAAGCTCTCCTTCACCGGCTCCACCCGCGTCGGCCGCCTCCTCATGCGCCAAAGCGCGGACAGCGTGAAGCGCCTGAGCTTCGAGCTCGGCGGCAACGCGCCCTTCATCGTCTTCGATGATGCCGATCTCGACCTTGCCATCGCCGGCGTCATGGCGAGCAAGTTCCGCAATGCCGGCCAGACCTGCGTCTGCGCCAACCGTATCCTCGTGCAGGACGGCATCTATGATCGCTTCGCCGAGCGGCTGGCCACGGAGGTGGCGAAACTCAAGGTGGGCAATGGCTTCGATGAGGGCGTCACCATCGGGCCGCTGATCAATCAGGCGGCAGTCGACAAGGTCGAACGCCATGTCGACGATGCGCGTGCCAAAGGCGCCAACCTTCTCATCGGCGGCGCGGCGCTGCCGGGCACGCTCTTCGCGATACCCACGGTTCTCACCGGCGCGACGACGGAAATGGCCCTTGCCAGCGAGGAGACCTTCGGGCCGCTCGCGCCGCTCTTCCGCTTCCATGACGAGAGCGAGGCCATCGCCATCGCCAACGCGACGCCCTTCGGCCTCGCTTCCTACTTCTTCACGCAGGACATCCGCCGCTCGTGGCGCGTGACCGAGCGGCTGGAGTTCGGGATGGTCGGCCTCAATACGGGCTCGGTCTCGCTGGAGGTCGCCCCCTTCGGCGGCATCAAGCAGTCAGGCCTTGGCCGCGAGGGCTCGCGATACGGCCTCGACGAATATCTCGAGACCAAGACGCTGCATGTCGGCGGCCTCGACCCGGCGGCCTGAGCCCGCAATCATGGAAAAGGCCGGACACTGTCCGGCCTTTTTTACTTCGTCTCGCCGAGCAACGCCTGGATGGGCAACTCGGTCTTGGTAAGCGGCGTCTTGAGAACGATGTAGCTGAAGTATTTCTCAATGCCGATATTGCGATCGACGAGGTTTTCGATCACCTCCTGGTAATGCGCGATGCTGCGCACCATGAAACGCAGGAGATAGTCATAGCCACCGCTGAGAAGGTGGCATTCGAGCAGCTCTTCAACGCTGCGGATACTGGCCTCGAACTTCACGAAATCCTCGCGGCGATGGTCCGCGAGTGTCACTTCCGTGAAGACGGTGACGCATTCAGCAAGCTTGCGCATGTTGATATGCGCGCTGTAGCCGGTGATGTAGCCGGCCGCCTCCAGCCGCTTGACGCGCTGGAGGCAGGGCGACGGCGACAGGCCGACGAGTTCCGAGAGGCTGACATTGGTGAGTTGCCCATCCCTTTGCAGGTGAGTCAGGATCTTGATGTCGATCCGATCCAGCTTGGGCAACCCCGCCATCGCACCACCCTGTCATTCGCCCCGCTGTCAGGCGCGCAGTTGATCCTGATGCGCGGCTGCCAGTTCACCCATGCTCGTAAAGCGGAAATCATATTTGGGCAAATCGCCGGGGTTCATGGTGGCGCCGAAGCCCTCGTCCTGGTGGCGGCGATGGATCCAGCAGGAGGCAAGCCCCATGGCATTCGCCGGCTTGTGATCGTGGAACAGGCTCTCAGCCGTATGAAGAATATCGCCCTTGCCAAGCCCCATGGCGCCAAGCGTCTCGATCATATAGTCGAAGTTCTTGAGGCTCGGCTTGTAGGAGCCGATATCCTCCGCCGTGATGATGGCATCGAAATCGACCTGCAGCCTCTTGTTGCTGTAAGAGAAGGTCTCGTTGTCGACATTCGACAGGATGACGAGCTTGTAGAACTTCTTGAGATACTGCAGCGCGCCGGGCGTATCCGAGAACGCCGGCCAGTTGCGCACGGACAAGCCATAGGCCACGCAGTCCTCGTGGCTCACGACGACGCCCCATTCCTCCGCCAGCCGCTTGTAGACGACGGCGAGCAGGTCGCGATAGCGCATGGTCGGCGTGTGACGCTGTTGGGTCGATTCATGCCGGGCGTGGGCCTGCAGGATCTCGTTCCGGGAGAGCGGGCGCTGGACCTTGCTGGTCAGCGGCTTCAGCCCCTCGATCATGCCGCTTTCCCAGTCGATCAGCGTGCCGTAGCAATCAAAGGTGAGAACCTTGAAGTCGGTCAAGCGCATCGTGAACTCCTTGAACGTCGCTTATTTCTGCGCAAGAGACGGCGCGATGCAGCCCTCGCAAGATGGCTATTGTCTAAACCACGCCGACATCATCGTCTGCTGTTTTGGCCTGCCACTTCCGAAGCGGATGCCTTGCGGCTGGCGGCGGACAGCAGAATGCTGTGTCCGCTTATCCCGCCTGGCCGAGATAGAGCGCGGCCGCACGCGGATCGGCAAGAAGAACGTCTGCCGCACCCTCCAGCGCCACCTTGCCACCGTCGAGGATTGAGCCCCAGTCGGAAATGGCGAGCGACTGGCGCGCACGCTGCTCGACGATGAGCGTGGATACGCCGAGCGAGGGCAGACGCGCGATCAGCGCGAAGGCCTCCGCCACCTTGGCAGGCGCCAGCGCGGCGGTCGGCTCGTCGAGCACCATCAATGTCGGGCGCGACATCAAAGCGCGCGCGAAGGCAAGCTGCTGGCGCTCGCCGCCGGAGAGGCTCCCCGCGCGGGCGCGACGACGCTCGCCGAGGAGGGGAAACAAGGCGAACATCTCCTCGATGCGCCGTTTGCGGTCCGGCACGCCGGCGACGACCTGCAGGTTCTCCGTGATCGACAGGGCGGCGAACACATTGGAGACCTGCGGCACATAGCCGATGCCGTGGGCCATGCGCCGGTAGGTGGGCACAGCGAGGATGTCCTGTCCATCGACGCGGATCTCGCCGGTCACGCGCGGCAGGAGCCCGACGATGGCCTTGGCGAGCGTGGACTTGCCCGCACCGTTCGTGCCGGCGACCGTGAGGATTTCCTTCTCCCGCAGCACGAGATCGATGCCGTTGAGGATATCGACCTCGCCATAGCCGCCACGCAGGTTGCGGATTTCGAGAACTGGCTTTGCGTCGCTCACGCCGCGCCTCCGAGATAGGCTTCGCGCACCTTGGGATCCTCCAGGACTTCGCCGGGTGTGCCCGACGCGAGAATCCGGCCGCGATCCATGACATGGAGGATGGGCACGAGCCGCGTCAGGGCCTGCAGGTCGTGCTCGATGATGAGGAAGCCGATGCCCCGCGCGTTGAGTTCGCGGATACGCTCCACCAATTCCTCGATCAACACGGGATTGACACCGGCAAAGGGTTCGTCGAGCAGGATCAGCGATGGCTCCACCATCAGCGCCCGCCCCAGCTCGAGCAATTTCTTCTGCCCGCCGGACAGCCGGCCGGAAGGCAGATCGGCGACAGGACCGAGCCGCAGGAAGGCGATGACCTCGTCGGCCTTCGCCGTGATCTCGACCTCCTGACGCGCCACCTCGCCCGGCCGCAGAAACAGACCGACGAGCCCCTCGCCCGTCTGGCCGGGCGCGGCCGCCTTGAGGTTGTCACGCACGGTGAGGTGGCTGAATTCGCGCGGCACCTGGAAGGTGCGCAGGAGCCCCTTGCGGGCCCGCGCGGCGGGCGATTGCCGGCCGAGATCGGCGCCCTTGAAACGCACCTCACCGGTGTCGGCCTCAATGAAGCCGGACACCACCGAGAACAGCGTCGACTTGCCGGCGCCGTTCGGGCCGATGAGCCCGACCAGTTGTCCCTCACCCACCGTGAGAGTGACGCCATCGAGGGCCTGGAAGCCCCCGAAGGCCTTGCGGATATCCGTGATTTGCAAGCTCATCGCCGGGTAAAATCTCCCATGAGACCTTGCGGGCGGTAGATGGTGAAGAGGATCAGCAAGAGCCCGATGACGCCAAGGCGCACCGAGGCCATCTCCACGTCCGAGATGAAGGGCATGACATCGCGAATGAAGCGGGACCCTTCGAGCAGCACCATCAGCAGCACGGTGCCGACGACCGCGCCCGAAACACGCCCGACGCCGCCGATGATGATCGCCATCCAGACATAGAAGGTGACAAGCGGGATGAACTGATCCGGCACGATATAGGTGATGTAATGGGCGTAGAAGGCGCCCGCGAGGCCGGCAAGCCCCGAGCCGAGAATGAGCACCTGCACCTTGAAGCGCGCCGGATCCTTGCCGAGCGCCTTCACGGCATCCTCATTGTCGCGGATGGCCTCGATGATGCGGCCGAACGGGCTCTTCACAATGCGGCCCATCCCCAGGATCGCGACGATCGTGACGACCAGCAGCACCGCCAGCACGGCAAAGGATGCGAGCGAACCCACCGAGATGCCGGCGAACATGCGCGGGATCGCCGGAATGCCTTGTACGCCGTTGGTCAGCCACTTCTCGCTGGTGATGACGAGGCGCACCGTCTCGGAGAAGCCGAGCGTCACGATGGCGAAGTAATCGTCCCGGAGCCGGAGCGCAATCAGGCCGATCGGCCAGGCGGCGAGGCCCGCGACGATGGTGCCGGCGGCAAAGCTCAAGACGAGTGGCAGGCCGTTCATGGCGAGGATCGCCGAGGTATAGGCGCCGATGGCGAAGAAACCGACATGGCCGAAATTGATCAGGCCGGTGAAGCCATATTGCAGCGTCAATCCGAGTGCCAGCAGCACATAGATCAGCGCGACGATGGCGATGGCGACGAGATAGGCCTCCATCAGCGTACTCCCTCCAGCCGGCCGAACAGGCCGCGCGGACGCACCAGAAGCACCAGAAGCAGGACGACGAAGGAGATCGACAGCTTGTAGGTGAAGCCGACGAACGGGGTCGAAAGCTCCTGCGCTACGCCGAGCAGAAGGCCGGCAAGGACCGCGCCGACCGGGCTGCCTATGCCGCCGAGGATCGCGGCCGCGAAAGCCGGCAGGAGCATCTCCCAGCCGAGTTCCGGCGAAACGATCGTCTTCATGCCGAGCATCATGCCGGCGACACCGGTCACCGCCCCGACGAGAAGCCAAAGCGCGATCATGACGCGCTCAGGGCGGATGCCGGAGACGAGCGCCAGCTCCCGGTTGTCGGCGACGGCACGCATGCGCCGGCCGATCGGCGTCGCATAGAGCACGAGGAACACGCCGACGAGCGCCACCGCCGCCACCGCAGCGAGCTGCAGGTCGAAGGGATTG
This sequence comes from Chelatococcus asaccharovorans, assembly GCF_003201475.1. Classification (GTDB taxonomy): domain Bacteria; phylum Pseudomonadota; class Alphaproteobacteria; order Rhizobiales; family Beijerinckiaceae; genus Chelatococcus; species Chelatococcus asaccharovorans. The sequence goes on from NZ_QJJK01000020.1 coordinate 77,608, forward strand.
ATGATGAGCCCGTTGAAACGGATGGGGCGAACGAGCGGCACCGTGAAGAGCTGCTGATTATGGCCGAAGACGATTCCGAGGACGGAGCGCAGCAGGAAGCCGACACCGATCGACGTGACAAGGAGCGCGACTACCGAGCGCCCGGCAAGCTTGCGAAACACCAGGGCATAGACCGTGAGCGACAGGAGGGCCGTGGCCCCGACCGCGGCGCCCCCAGCCACCACGAGTGAGCCGGTTGCCTTGTGGCCGATGAGCGCGGCATAGGCGCCGAAGGTCATGGTGTCGCCGGTTGCCGCATTGGCAAAGCGCGCCACGCCGAAGACGAGCGTCACCGCAAGCGCGGCAAGCCCGACGATCAGCCCCTGGACGAGCCCGTTGACGATAAGCTGAGCGTAGAACAACGCTGGATGCCTCACGTGAAATAAGGGCCTGTCCGGCGCCGCAATCCGGCGCCGGACAGGGCGGGATCAGATCTTGACGATATAGCGGCGTTCCAGCTTGCCGCCCTTGATGAAATAGGCACCGAAGTCCGGCGTCACATCGCCATACTGGTCGAAATCAAGAACCGACGAGGCGCCGTCGTAGTTGATCTTGCCGTTCTTCAGGGCAGCCTTGCCTTCGGCAAAAGACGAAACCACGGTGCCGGGCGGGTTGCCGACCTCGCGCAGCTTCGGCACGACGGCCGCCATATCGGCCGAGCCGGCCGCCTCGATCGCCAGCGCCAGCACGTTCACCATGTCCCAGGTCATCGCGGCATAAACATTTGCGCTTCCCGGCTGGTTCATCGCCTTCTGGTAGGCAGCATCATACTGGGCATAGGCCGGGGATCCCTCGTTGGAGACCGAGTCGACGGAGATGATGTCTTCGGTCACCTCGGGGCCGAGGGCCTTGATGAGGTCCGGGTTGGCGGCCCAGCCCGGGATGATCCAGCGCACGGGCTGGCCGCTCTGGAACCACTCACGCAGGAGAATGGTGGTATCCGCGAGATAGGAACCGGTGACGATGACGTCGGGCTGCGCCGCGAGCACCTTCATGAGTTCCGACCGGTAGGTGGACTGGTTCGGCTCGTAGACGACGCTCTCCACCACCTTGCCGCCCTTGGCCTCCCAGGCCTTGCGGAAGCCCTCGGTGTTGCCGATGCCGGACGCATTGTTGAAGGCCATCGTCGCGGGCCGCTTGAAGCCCTCCTTCACGCAGATCTCGGCGAAGGCCCGGCCGAAGCGGTCGTTGGTCGCCTGAAAGCGGAAGCCGAGGCCCTTGGCGTTGGCCGGCGGCGTCGACAGGGCCGGCGCGCCCGAGCAGTGAAAGAGCGGGATGCCAGCATCATTGCAGAGCGGGATGACCGCCAGGGAGACGCCCGACGACCAGGTGCCCAGGATCGCCTGGACCTTGTTGGCCTCGATGAGCTTCTTGGCAGCGAGGACACCGGCCTGCGGATTGGTCTGGGTGTCTTCCGCGATGATCTCGATGGGGCGGCCCGCCGCGCCGCCGGCGGCGTTCACGGCTTCGGCGGCGGCCAGGATCATCTTCTGCATGCCCGAGCCGTAGGGGCTGCCCGAACCGGTGACGGGGTTGAGCGCCCCGATACGGATCGGGCCCGCGCCCGCGCCCTGCGCCCGCAGGATGGACGGGGCGGCCATGAGGGCTCCGGTGCCCGCGACCGCGGTGAGTAGTGTACGACGATTGATCATCTTCCCCTCCATGTGAACCGGCTCAAACGCCGAGTTCGTTCTTCACAAAATGCCCGGCCTTCATGATGGCCGGCATATGCTTGCCCTGGCCGGTCAGGAGCGACATGTCCTTCAGCGGATTGCCGTCGACGACGATCAGGTCTGCATGCGCGCCCGGCGCCACGACACCGAGCTTGCCCTCCTGGCGGACGACCTTGGCGGCATTGACGGTGGCCGAGCGGATCACCTCGATCGCCGGCAACACGTCCCGGCGCAGCAGGAATTCGTCGGACTGGTGGCGGTGCATCTCGCCCAGAAGGTCCGAGCCGTAGGCCATCATGACATTCGCATTGTACAGGATCTCAAGTGCCGCCAGCCCCTGCGCGCGGACATCCTCGATCTTGGCGACGGATGCGGGCGGCAGGCCGTAGGACGCGCCTTCCTTGGCGAGATAGTCGAAGGTTACGTTGGTGGGCACCACATAGGCGCCTTTCTCCTTCACGAGGCGCGCCGTCTCGGCCGAGATGAGGTTGCCGTGCTCGACCGATTCCACGCCGAGTTCGACGGCGCGACGGATGCCCTCATCGGTATAGAGATGGGCGGCGACATAGGTCTGGGCATGGCGCGCCTCTTCCACCGCCGCGCGCAGCTCATCGTCGGAGAAGCCGAGGAAGGCGATCGGATCGGTCGGCGATGAGACGCCGCCATTGGCCATGATCTTGATGAACTGCGCCCCGCCCTTGATCTCCTCGCGGGCCGCGCGGCGCAGGGCATCGACACCATCGACCACGCGGCCAAGGGCGCCGGCCCGCTCGGCGTAGTAGTCGACACTCCGCGCATGATAGCGGCCGCGATAGTCGGTATGACCGCCCGTCTGCGACAGCGCCTTGCCGCAAATGACGAGGCGCGGCGCCTCGATCAGCCCTTCCTCGATGGCCTGCACAAGGCCGTATTCGGCACCGCCGAGATCGCGCACGGTCGTGAAGCCGCGCATCAGCATGTCGCGCATGATCTTGGCGGAGCGCAGGGCGACCAGCGTATTTGGCAGCTCGGCGTTGACGGCGAGGTTGGTCGTGGTGGCGATCACATGCACGTGGCAGTCGATCAGGCCGGGCATCAGCGTCTTCCCAGCGAGGTCGATGACGACGGCCGACGACGATTGGATCGGCTTGTCCGATACTTCGCGAATCTCGCCGTTCTCGACGAGGACATGGTGCCCGGCGAGGGCCTCGTCAGAACGCCCGTCGAGGATGTCAGCGTTCTGGAACAGGATCGTGCTCATAACAAACTCCGAACGTCGAAAAAGGCAGGCGTCAGACGCGGGCCTTGGTTAATGCAGGAATGAGGAACGGGGTGAAGGAACGCACCAGCGCGACCTGATCCTCGCTGGTAAAGGCGCCTTCGCGGTCGAGCACATTGAGCGTGCCGAGAATGTCGCCACCCTGCTGGACAGACACATTGATGACGGAGCCGAGGCCGAGGCTTTCGATCAGCTGATGATCCGGGAAGGCCCAGCGAATGGCGGCGACATCGGGGCCGAGGAAGGTCTGTTTGCGCTTCAGAACCAGGTCGCCCCACGGGGTCGGCCCCATGCGTTTGCGGCCCTGGACGGGATAGGCGGCCGGCTGCGAGGAATAGACACGCTCGACCTCCTCGCCATTCTCGCACCGGACGAGAATGGTGAACAGCTTGTGGCCGAGGAGATCCGCCACGGCCTTGTCGACGGCGCGATAGGCGGCCTCGGGGCTTGCATCGGCGGCGATGGCATCGGTTACGGAGAGATAGGCCTGGAGCAGGGAAGCGGTCATAGCGCAGGAGCTTTCTGTGAACGTTCGGGTAGGAGGCCGTCCGGGCGGAAGGAGAGGACAAGGACCAGGCCGAGCCCGACCACGATCTCCCTCAGGGACGCCGCCTGCACGGCGGAGACGCCCGGCGCCAGTTCGGCGATGAAGCGCGTGGCTTCGAGGAAGGCGACGAGCAGATAGGCGCCGATGACAGCGCCGGCGGGGCGCGCATTGCCTCCGGCCGTCACCGCCAGGAAGATGTAGATGGTGATGAGCGGCTGGAAGAGATCCGGCGCGACATAGCTTGTGTAATGACCGTAGAACGCACCGGCCACGCCGGCGATCGCCGCAGCGAGCGAAAAGGCCTGCGCCTTGAAGCGCACGATGCTCTTGCCGGCGACGGATGCCACCGTCTGATCCTCGCGGATCGCCCTCAGGCTGCGCCCCCAGGGCGAGCGCAGGAGCCGTCGCAGGAGAAGATAGACCGCGGCCACAGCCGCGGCGATGATGGCGAGCGATCCGGCATGAAACCAGATGCCGGCGTCGCGCGGCACGAGGACCGGAATGCCGGAGATGCCGTCGGTGCCACCCGTCAGCCACACCTCGTTTGAGGCGACGAGGCGCACAATCTCCGCGAACCCCAGCGTGACGATCGCCAGATAGTCGTCGCGCAGCCGAAGCGTCGAGAAGCAGACGACGAGCCCAACGAGCCCGCCGGCCAGCATGGCGGCGGCAACGCCCAGCGGGATCGGCGCATGGCCCCAGGTGGTCAGCATCGCCGAGGCATAGGCCCCCACCGCAAAGAAGCCCGCCAGACCGAGATTGACGAGGCCGGCCAGCCCCCAGGAGAGCATGAGGCTTTGCGCGAGCAGCGCATAGACCGAGCCGATGACAAGCGCGAAGAGGATGTAAGTGAGCATGTCGTCAGTTCGCCTTGCTGCCGAGAAGGCCCGATGGCCGGACGGTCAGAACGACCAGGATCACGATGAAGCCGACCGCCAGCCGATAGGCGGGCGATAGGGCGAGAACCGTGAATTCCTCGACGATGCCGATCAGGAAGGCGCCCGCCACCGCACCGGGAATGCTGCCAAGCCCGCCGAGCACCGCGGCTGCGAAGACCGAGAGCAGGACCCGGCCGCCGACAAGGGGATCGATGGCCGTATCGAGACCGATCAACGTGCCGCCGATGCCGCAGAGGCCGCTGCCGATGGCCACCGTTACCAGCGCGATGAAGCGCGGATTGACGCCCTTGAGACGGGCGAGATCGGGATTGTCCGCGACGGCGCGCATGGACCGGCCGAGGCTCGTCAGCGAGAGGAAGGCCCATACGGCCGCCATGATGACGAGCGCGAGGACGAGATTATTGAGCTGCTGCGGGCCGACGCGGATCGGCCCGAAGACGATATCGCGCGCCAGCGGCAGGTCGAAAGCCCTGAGATCATTACCGAAGATAAAACGGACGATGTTCTCGATGACCATGCCCATGGCCAGCGAGCCGATGGCCTTCATCAGCGCGCCCCCGCGGCCGAGCCGCTCCAGCGCGCCATATTCCAGCAAGGCACCGACGAGCGCGGCCCCGACAAAGGCGGCGACGATCGCCACCGGAATCGGCAGGCCGAGCCCGACGTTGACCACCCAGGCACAATAGGCACCCGCCGTCGCCAATGCGCCGATGGCGAAATTGGGGAAGCGGAGCACAGCGAAGATCGCGCTGAAGCCCAGCGCCGGGACGGCGAGAAGCGTCCCGGAGATGATGCCGTTGATCAGCGCCTGGAGGACCGCATCCATGTTACGCGATCTTCAGGAGGACGATCTTGCCGTCCTTGATCTGCTCGTAGCGGAACTGGGCATCCTCGATATCGCCGATGTCGGTGAAATCGCAGGGCCCCGAAGCGCCGTCATAGTCGATCTTCGTGCCGGCCGTGACGAGCTTGAGGCCGTCGACCGCATTGTCGACCTTCTGGCCGCCACCTTGCGCCACCTTGCGGACATTGTCCTTGATGACCGTGCCGGTCGTGCCCTTGCCGGCCGCCATGGCGAGCGAGATCAGGTTGAGGTGATCGTAGATCTGGCAGCTATAGGTGTCGGGTGAGTCAACGCCGAGCAGCCGCGCCACGTTCTTGTAGCCACCCGTGCCTTGCGCCGCAGACGGCGACAGGGTCACGATGCCCTCGCTCACGTCGGGCGGCAGCGCCTCGACGAGTTGCTTGTTGACCGCATAGCCGAAGCCGAGCAGCTTGCCCTTGTAGTTGGCGCGATAGAGATCCCGCACCAAAACCGCGGTATCGGTGGTGTAGCCGCCCATCACGATGGCGTCAGGCTTCGACCGCAGCACCTGGTCGACCTCGGTGCGCAGCGTCGTCTTCTTGTCGTCATAGATCAGGATCGACGTCTTGCCGCCGGCGGCTTCGACCGCCTTGGTCAGGGCCGCGAACTGGGATTCCGTAAACGGCGTCTGCGGCGACACGAATGCGACATTCTTCGCACCGAGTTCAAGCGCGAACTCGCCGAATTTGCGTCCCTGCAGGGTCGTGTTCGGCTGCGTGCGGATGATGAAGCCCTGGTGCGGCAATTTGGTGATGGAATCCGCCCCGGAAACCGTGGCGAGGAAGACGCCGCTCTGCCAGCACACCGGCGCGACCGCAGTCGTCACCGACGACGCCCAGGTGCCCATGATGGCCGACACCTTGTCGACGTCGATGAGCTTGCGCGCGGCGCGCAGGCCGGCTTCCGGGTTGGTCTGGTCGTCTTCCGAGATGATGACGAGCTCACGGCCAAGCACACCGCCGGCCTTGTTGATCTCGCCCGCCGCCTTCTTCACCACATCTGCCATCACGGGGCCGTAGGCGCCGCCGGAACCCGTCAGGGGCGTCAGTGTGCCGAGCTTGATCGGGCCTTCCTGCGCACGCAGGATCGCCGGCATTGCAAGTGTACCCGCGGCCAGAATACTGGTTCCAAGAAAGCTTCGACGTGTAAAACGCATGGTCATGATTTCACCCTCCACTTGATTTACTTCTGTTTTGCTGAATCCGACGCGGACGTTTCACCGGCCGCCCCTGATTGCCGGCTGCTCGTGCTGCGCCCGCCCAGGAAGAGCCGGCGAATATCAGGATCGTTGGCGACGGCCTCCGCCGTGCCCTCGAGGTGGTTGCGACCATCCACGAGGACATAGGCGCGGTCCGACACCGACAGTGATTCCAGCGCGTTCTGCTCGACCATGAGAATGGCGATGCCTTCAGCCGCGATGCGCCTGATGTAGTCGAAGAGTTCGTGCGCCGCCTTCGGGCTCAGGCCCGCGGTCGGCTCATCGAGCAGCAACGCGGAAGGCTTCGCCATGAGGGCCATCGCCATGGCGAGGATCTGCCGCTGCCCGCCGGATAGGCTCTTGGCCGCAGTCCGCCGCTTGTCGGCGAGCATCGGGAAGCGCGCATAGGCTTCCGCAGCCCGTTCCTTGAAGGCACCGGGCTCGAAGCGGCACCCCATCTCCAGGTTCTCGGCGACGGAGAGCGAGCCGAAGATGTTGCGCTCCTGCGGAACGAAACCAAGGCCCGCCCGCGCGATCGCCTGCGGCGAACGGCCCGCGACATCCTCGCCGTTGATATAGACATGGCCCTGCGCGGGACGCAGCAGGCCGGAGATGAGCTTCAGCGCGGTGGACTTGCCAGCGCCATTGGGCCCGATGATGGTGACGAGCTCGCCCGCATCGGCGCCCATCGCGACGCCCTTGACGATCTGCTCGGCGGACGCGTAGCCGCCAACGAGGCCGGTGACCTCGATCAGCCTCTTGTGGGCGTTCATCGCCGGCCTCCGAGATAGGCGTCCTGCACTTCCGCATTGCTGCGGACGTCCTCGAAACTGCCTTCCGCCAATGTGCGGCCTTGCGCCATGACGATGACGCGGCGACAGATGCGCTCAATCAAGGCCATGTCGTGCTCGATGAGCAGAACCGTCAGGCCCTCTTCGGCCAGACTGAGAAGCTGGTCGCCGATCTCCTCCGCCAATGTCGGATTGACGCCGGCCGCAGGCTCGTCGAACAGGATCATGCGCGGCTCGGCCATCAGCGCGCGACCGATCTCGAGCAGCTTCTTCTGCCCGCCGGAGAGATCGGTGACCTTGTTGTCGATGACATGGGAGAGGCGCAGACGCGCGGCGACCGCGAGCGCCTTCTCCGACAGCTCCGCCTCGCGCTGGCGCGCCTCGGTCGAGCCGAACACCGCCGTCAACAGCTTCTCGCCGGGCTGGCGGGCCCCATAGACCATGAGATGCTCGAACACCGTGAGCTTCGGAAAGCCGCGGGCGATCTGAAAGGTTCTGACGAGCCCCAAGCGGGAGATCTGGTGCGGGCTCATCCTCTCGATGCCTTGCCCCATAAAGGAGATCGACCCGGCATCGGCGCGATAGAGCCCGGATATGACATTGAACATCGTCGTCTTGCCGGCGCCATTGGGCCCGATAAGCCCCGTCACGATGCCGGGTGTGACGTGGAAAGAGGCGCCATCCAACGCCTTGAGGCCGGCGAAGGACAACCGCACATTTTCCACAAGAAGTGGATATGCCGGCGCGCGCGGCCCTCTTAGCTCCTGTGCCTGCATGGTCCCCCAACATGTTCTGACGGCGCGGCATGCGCGCAGTGACCTACAACTCTGATGGCGCGCAACGTCTGGAATGCGCAAAAAGTCTAGTTTCGGGCGGCGCGCCGCAAGGCCGGCGACGACGCCACGACAGCGTTAAATTCCCGCCTGACCTGCCCCTTCCAGAATTGCAGCAGTTCCTGAAAGTAAGCTGGATCGTCCTTGACAGCAGTCTGCGCGATCATCCCACGAAACATGCACATCGTGGCATTCATCAAGACAAGAACTTGATCGACGCCGACGCCCGCCTGTGCTGCAAGCTCAGCCCAGACAGCATTGAGCCCTTCGTGGAACTCCTTGACGACCGGGACGATCTTCTGGCGAAATTCGGCGTTATGCCGCGCCTCCGGGAGATACTCCATCGTCACGTAGAACAGGCGATCGTTCATCATTCGCCACAGGTATTCGACTATCTCGTCCGTCGAACTACCAGAAAATCGTATTCCTTCGGCCATCCCGTGCAGCTCCGCGGTCACCTTGCGAAGCATATACCCGACCGCCTCGACAATGATCTCCTCTTTGGAACTAAAGTGATGCGTCAGAGCACCGCGGGATAGACCTGCAGCTTCCGCAATTTCGGACGTAGACATGCGATAAAGACCACGATCATGCAATAGATCGATGGTCGCATTGAGGAGCCTTTCCGACGTATCGGCGCTGCGCTCCTGTTGTGTCCGACGTTGCCTGCGAACTGCCATTGATGCTCCCTCGGCACCAAATGGGCACCACAATTTACAAACAGTCAAGCATGTTTGTACATACCGGTCTGTTTATATTTTGACAGGCGGGCCTGATTTTGCCGAAATTTTGTGCAGATCCAAAGCATTCTCCCATCGTCCGAGATCCCCTCGTTTTTTTGATCGGCCTTGTCGGCTATGCACCCTGCCGCCCCCTGAGCATCGACGGGGCGGAGAGATTTTTAGTTTCATTTTCGCCCATGGAATTCGTATTTTCTGCTCCGAAGGCCTACCCGAAACAGCATTGATGACCATGGCGGGTTTTTCCGCCCCGCTCGGGATGGTCGGACGTGCCTCCGAGGCGCACGTCGCCCTCGACAGCATGCGCCCTTTTTTTAGGCGTGATGTCATCACCCAAATTGTCCACAGGCGGTATTCTTCACGGGGAGATCGCCACTCCCGCCGACGACATGGGCTTCCTCTTGAGATCACGGGCAAGCATCGCGGATCCATCCGCAACACGCGCGACGCGCGACCACAACCACCTCCGTATCTGCGGTTCAGGGCGCAGATTTCAAACGGCGCCACATACTGACCGCACTTCGACGACAAGCAGCGTGATGACGACAGACGCCAGCAAGTCATCTGCTTTACACGGCCGCATAGCTTGTCGCCGAGCGTCCGCGGCCGGACAATGCCGGCCGGGATACTTCAAATAGTTCCGATACTTCAGAGGTGCTGATACGCATTCTGAAAGCGCGAAACCTCGGATCGTCGCGCTGACGTTCGGCTCAACGCTTGAAGATCGCCTCGATATCCTGTCTGAGGATGGGGGCGATGTCGGGGCGGTCCATGGCATAGGCGACATTGGCGGCGAGGAAGCCGG
>NZ_QJJK01000021.1 GCF_003201475.1 Chelatococcus asaccharovorans
TCTGCCATCACGCCAATCCTAACCGGACCTTCAACTGTCGTTGCCGGAATGTTCCTTTCGTTGTCGTTTTTCAACAGCTATGAGGTCATTGGGCCAGATTCGCGATGCCGAGCGCGATATCGACATCTCGACGCGCCGCATCGCGGAAATTGGCCAGGACATCGAGCGTCTTGTTCCGACCGACGGCGCTGCTTTCACGATGAACGTGACGGACACCTCCTACGCCGGGCGCAAGGAGGCGGGCAGGGCTCTGATGAAGGAGATTCTGACGCTCGTGCAATTGCAGCAGGAGGGCGAGGCGATCATCGCCTCGGTCGGCGGCTTCGATCTCGAATATGAAGGCCAGCGTTTCGGCAAGGACGGCTATCGCTACACCACCATGCTGCTGCGAACCAACGCCGAATACGAGATCGATTTGCCCATGACGGTGACGCCGCTCGGCGCGGTCGCCCGGCTCGAACATGCGCTCGACGATTTCGAGGGGGAGCAGGAGCGCTATCGCCAGCGTCTTGCCGATGCGCGCCGCCGGCTCGCCTCCTATCAGTCTCGGGGGGAGGGCGAGTTCGCCTTCGCCGACGAACTCGCCGACAAGCGTCGGCAGCTCGTGGAGATCGAGCGGGCTCTGGCGCTCGACGTCGAGGATGCGGCAGCGCCGAGCGCGCTCGCGGCTTGAACCGAGCCTACGACCTGGCTGAGGTCAGAGCGTTCCGGACGAAAAGCAGGAAATAGAGAAAAGGAGGGGGAAACCTCCTCGCAGAGCGGCCTGACCGGCAACGCTGTCGCTCAATCGCGGCCAGCGCGATCCCGTCCCGTCGTCCTTCGCGGGGCTGTGAGCCCCGCTTGTCCGACCGGGCAGGGATGCTCGCCCGCAATTGTGCCGGTCTGCCCGCTCCGCGGGCCGGAGGGTGTCTTCGGGAAGAAGACGACAAAAGGACGGGCGGAAGGCCGCGTCCGCAACCCTTGAAGGAGCAATTCCATGCGTCTCATGAAGGTCGACCCGCGTGCGCTGAAGGAGAATCCCGACCGCATGCGCCAGACGAAATCCACGCCGCAGGCCGATGCACTGCTGCTGGCGACCATCAAGGCGGTCGGCATCGTGCAGCCTCCTGTCATCGCGCCCGAAACCGGCGGCGGCAATGGCTACATCATCGATTCCGGCCATCGGCGCGTGAAGCAGGCGATCGCTGCGGGTCTTGAGGAAATCGACGTGCTGGTCGTCGAGGCCGCGAACGACAATGGCGCCATGCGCTCGATGGTGGAGAACCTGGCGCGGGAGGCGCTTAATCCCGTTGACCAATGGCGCGCGATCGAGCGGCTTGTCGCGCTCGGCTGGACCGAGGAAGCGATCGCCGTGGCGCTCGCACTGCCGGTCCGCCAGATCAAGAAGCTGCGCCTGCTCGCCAACGTGCTGCCGGCGATGCTCGATCAGATGGCCAGGGGCGACATGCCGAACGAGCAGCAGCTTCGTACGATCGCGGCGGCTTCGCTCGAGGAGCAGCAGCAGGTCTGGAAGGCGAACAAGCCGAAAAAGGGTGATCCGCAGGTGTCGTGGTGGAGCGTTGCGCAGGCGCTGCAGAAGAAGCGGATGTATGCCCGCGACGCCAGCTTCGGCGACGATCTGGCCCAGGCCTATGGCATCGAATGGACCGAGGATCTGTTCGCGCCGGCCGATCAGGACAGCCGCTACACCACCAATGTCGAGGCGTTCCTCGGCGCTCAGCAGGAATGGATGACCAACCATCTCCCGAAAAAGGGGATCATCACCGAGCAGAATAGCTGGGGTCAGCCCGAACTGCCCAGGAAGGCCGAGCGCGTTCACGGCAAACCGGGCAAGGGCGATTGCACGGCTATGTATATTGATCGCGACGGCAAGGTGCAGTCGGTGCATTACCGGATGCCCGAGCCGAAGAAGCCGAAGGGGAAGTCGGCGGCTGGTTCGCACGGCACTGACGAGAACGACGTTGGTTCTGTCGCGAAACCCCGTCCCGATGTCACGCACAAGGGCATTGAGATGATCGGCGACTACCGCACCGATGCGCTGCGCGAAGCGCTCGGCCGCGCGCCGATCGAGGATGACATGCTGATGGCGCTGTTGATCCTCGCCTTCGCGGGGCAGAACGTGTCGGTCACGAGGGGCGCAGGCAGCGGCAACTACGGCCACGGCAAGCTCGCCAGGCATGGTGTCATGCTGTTCGATGCCGAGGGCAAGCTCGCCTTCGATATGGACACGCTGCGCGTCGTGGCCCGTTCCATGCTGATCGACGTGTTCTCTTGCCGGGAGAACGCCAGCAAGAGCGGCATCGTCGCCCGCATCGCGGGCGAGGCGATCGGCGCGAATGCGTTCCTGCCGAACATGGGTACGGAGGACTTCCTCTCGTGCCTGTCGCGTCCCGCGCTTGAAGCCTCGTGCAAGGACACGCCGGTCCTTCCGCGCCAGAGGGTGAAGGACACGCGCGCAGCGCTCGTCGAGCATTTCAAGGAAGGGCACTTCGTTCATTCCGCAGCGCTCTTCGCTCCGGATGCCGCCGGCCTCTCGCACTGGCTGTCCTCCCACGCTGCCGCGAACGAGGATGACGAGCCGGGGGAGGACATCGACATGGTCGCAGAGGACCCGGCCGATGAGGAGGCTGGCGAATATCTGGAGGCGGCCGAATAGCGCCGCCCCCGTTTCACCTTCCGAATGATCCACCGCCGCCGGCCAAACCGGCGGCGGTTCTGTTTCCACACCTGCGCAAACACGGAGGACATCATGTCCGCGCATACAATCTTCGACAACGCACCCATCGGTTCGATCGTCGCCTGGTCCGATGGCACGCCGCAACCGCCGGCGCGCTTCAACAAGAAGCTATCGACCTGGCGGTCCAACAACAGCCGGGGTCGGCTGACCCGCAAGCAGGGCGAACGAGGCGTCGGCAACATCGCGGTGCCCGCCTGCTTCACGCTGCACGAGGCCGACTATGGCGCCGGCGGCGTCATCGCCATCCGCGTCCATCGGACGTTCTCGCTGGATTCGAAGCTCCACTTCACCATCGTCGAACGTCCGGCCATCGGCTCGGTCCGTGTGTTCGCCGGTGCCGGCGATCACGCCGAACTCGTCTATCTCGCGACCCACGAGGCCGACGCGAAGGAGTGGCTGTCACGCCACGGCTATCCCCGCGCCGTGCTCGAAGAAGTCACCGCCGACGAGGTCGGCGCCGACGTCATCGAGGGGAGGGCAGCGGCATGAACGCGCTCACCCACCTGAACGGCAATCTCGAAACCCCCGATATTTCGGGGGTTTCTTTTGGCCGCAGCGCTGACGGCATGGCCGTCGCGCTCGTCGGCGACAATGCGTTCGCCATGGTCCCGGCCAGCGACGGCAAGCACTATCTCGCGACAGGCTGGCGAATCCGCAGGCCCATGCCGGAATGGACCCGTAACGACTTTTATGGCCATTCCGGCGAGCTCGCCGATGCGGCGGCATTCCGAAATGCGGTCCTCGAACAGGCCGAGCACAGTCAGGAGAAGAAGGCGCTCGCTCGCCGCGATGCGCGGATCGCCGCGAGCACGCCGTGGGGTGCCTCGCAGGGCGCGACGATCTATGCCGATGGCGTCATCTTCTATGACACGGCCAGTCACGGCGGCTTTCACCTATCGGCCGAGCGCAATGCGCAGGTCCATCCGATACTGCGCGCCGATGGCGGCTGGTACGAGGAGGATGAGTGCTGGGCGATCGTCGCGATCCATTTCCCGCATCTGTTCACCAGCTTCGAACGCCGCTGCGCGGGGCGCACCATCAAGGATAGCTGGCCGGATGCCTGGGAGAAGATCTTCGGTACGGTCCTTGGACCTGGCGAATCCCGCGAGCGGGATCGCGTTGCTTTCGAGAAACAGCACGCGGCCGACTGGATCGTCATCGCGGCGATCACGTCCGACCATGAGAAGGGCTCCGTGGAGTGCGTCGCCACGCGCGGCGGGAAGCGTGGCCAGGCAGTCGAGGAACGACGCTTCCTCGTGCCGTCGACGGAGTATCGGGTCGGGCAATTCGGCTTCGTCATCGACGAAGCCCGCCATCGCGCATGGGACGGCCCTTCGGACTTCGTCGCCAGGCGCGGGAGCGCGCCATGACCACTTCTCTTGACCGCCGTGCGCAGCTCGCCCGGATGGAGGAGGCGCGCAGGCAGACGCAGCGCCAGCTCGACATGATCGACCGGCAGATCACGCGCCGCATGACGGCGTTGATCCCGCAATTGCAGCCGCGCCGCACGGCCTATCGGCGCGGAAAGCCGCCTGATCCGGGCGCGTTCCTCGAACGCTACCGTGCAAACCTCGCCGCCCTCTCGGCCGAGCGGCAGCCGGAGATCGACGCGCTCGCGCGGAAGCTGGCCCGGCAGGATCGGGCGATCGCGGCCTTTCGCGAGCGGCACGGCTCTTCGCCATCGCAGGCTGCGTGAGGGCGGCGGCGCTGTCGGGCGGCAATGTCAGCGCCCGGCGATCGGCGGTCGCACATCCGGGAAGAGCGGGCATTGACGCCGAGGCCCATGCTGCGGCCGGCCGCCGCGATCTGGCGGAGATCCGGACATGCCCCCCTTTCCTGCGCTTGGTCGCCGGGATGACGCGGATCCTTGCCAGCTCTCCCTTCGGTTTGAGGTTGCGCTCGTAAACCGGCGGCCGGCCGCTTCAAGGCCGCTTCGCGCCGCGTTGCGGCCGGAACGACCGATCTCGGCAAAGCAGGCCCGCGGGTTGGCGCAGGGCCGTAGGCCCCGCTTGCCCGCAAGCCGGCTTCGCTCGACCTGGTCGCCCCGGACCCTGAAGCGTCCGTCTGACCGCCGGTTTTCCACGAGCTCACCCGAAGGGAGGGCCGGCAAGGGCCGGTACGAGCCTTCGGGACAACCGATGGAAAGGAAATCCGCATGTCCAGAACCGCTCCCCGCCAGACCGCCCGCGTCGTCCAGCTTCGCAAGGGCACAACCCTCGAAATGGTCCGGCTCGCCTGCCCGGATGCGGCCCAGGCCTTGATGATCGCCGAGAGCTTCGGATCGCCGGTGCTCGACAGCGACGGCATCCGCGACCTGCACGAGCGGATGATCGTCGAGACCGCCGAGGCGCTCGGCGAAGGCCTCGGCGAGCGCGCGATGCAGATCCACCTCCAGCGCATCGTCGGGGCCTATGTCGGCTCCGCCCATGGGGCCGGCCAATTCTACTCCCGCGCGGTGACGGAAGCCCGCGACATGACGGCCAAGGCCGCCAACGACCTGCGCGACGAGGACCTCGATGGCCCCGTCGGTTTCGACAGCGCCGCGCAGCGCAAGCGCGAATTCGCCGCCGACATGGGGCTCCAGGCCCATGCCCTGCGGATGGCCGCCGAAGGCGCAGTCGCCGCCTACGAGCAGATCGTTGGCGAGCGCTGGAAGCCCTTCGAGCGTCCGGTCGAGCATCCCGGCCAGACCCTCGACCGCAAGGCGGCCGAATTGCAGATGGCGGCCCTCGGTTGAGCCGCCCGTCGGGCGAGGCTTCGGCCTCGCCCCCTTCTTCCTTGCCGAACAGGCCGGTCCCGCAAGGGGCCAGCCTGTTCGCATGTCGCTATCGCACGCGCCCGGCTTTGGGGCTCAGCGGAAACATTGCTGCATCGTCGTTCCACGGATCGAACACCGTCACGCCGGATGGCCTGGCGTCCTTCACGTTGCGCGTCACCAGATAGAGATCGTGTTCGAGCGCCGTCGCGGCCAGCATCGTGTCGATCACTGGCGGGGCGTGTCCGCTCGCCCGCTTGCCCTCTCCCGAAACCCTTCCCCATCGCCGGACGACTTCGTCGCTCAGCGAAAGGACACGATCGCCGAAGCGTTCGGCCAACGCGTCGCGCGCCGCGATATAACGCGGGCGCTCCGCATGACCGTCGGGAAGGTTGTGGATTCCCCTGTCGTATTCGCCAAGCGTCAGGACGCTGATGAAGAATGTCTCTTCTTCCTGTCCCGCGACCCAGCTCTTGACCGACGGCGCACCCTGCGGATTGATCAGAGCGGCGACGACGTTCGTATCGAGCAGCCAGCCCCTCAAAGCTCGACATCCCGGCCGCGATCCATCTCGCGCTCAAGATCGAGCCCGCCGAGATGCAGGCTCTCCATGAACTCGACGAACGGCAGCGTCGGCTTTTCCGGCACCAGGCGTTCGAACTCCTCGACGCTCATCACGACGACCGAATCGTGGCCGCGCACGGTCACACGCTGTGGACCATCCTCGCGCGCGTGGCGGACCACTTCGCTGAAGCGCGCTTTCGCGTCCTCGAGCTTCCACCGTCCCGCCGCCGGGCGGCGTCCGGCTTTCTTTATGTTCTTCAGTCCCGCCTGCTTGCTCATTGGCTCGCACTTCTACCTAGTCAGCTAGTCAGATATATAGCGCGGCCTGTGGCGTTGCGCCAGATCGGGATGGGCAAGCGGGCAAAAAGAAAGCGGAGGAGCGCGCCCACCGCGGCCCGTCCCGGTTGGCGGTCCTGCCGGGGCCGGTGGCCCGCGCAACGGCTTCGCCGTCCTCCACTTCGTTCCGGCCCTTCCCGCCCGTCGCGATGCGACGGGCCCGGTCGGGTGCGCGCCCCTCCTGATCGCCCCGGCCACGGACCTCCGCGACGGGCCGCGATGGGCGCGGCCCCGACAAGGAGGTTTGAGAACATGACCAGCAAGGAAAAGGGCTCGCGCACCGACATCTATGCGCGGATCACCGAACGCATCGTCGCCGATCTCGAAAAAGGCGTGCGCCCATGGATGCAGCCATGGAACTCGGCGAACGCTATTGGCCGCGTGACGCGCCCGCTCCGCCACAACGGTTTGCCCTATAGCGGCATGAATGTGCTGTTGCTTTGGTCGGAAGCCCTGGCGCGCGGATTTTCAGCGCCCATCTGGATGACGTTCAAGCAGGCCATTGAGCTTGGAGGCGCGGTCCGCAAGGGCGAGAGCGGAACCATGGTGGTCTTCGCCAGCCGGTTCACGAAGACCGAAGTCGGTGTCGCCGGTGAAGAGTTCGACCGGGAAATCCCGTTCCTCAAAGCCTACACCGCATTCAATGTCGCGCAGATCGACGGGCTGCCCGCGCAATATTATGCGCAGGCCAAGCCTGTCCGTGATCCTGTCGAGCGGATCGAGCATGTCGATCGTTTCTTCGCCAACACCCGCGCGGTGATTCGGCATGGTGGCGACAGGGCGTTCTATTCTCCTGCTGGCGACTTCATCCAGATGCCGCCTGTTGCAACTTTCCGGGATGCTGCTTCATACGTCGCGGTCTTGAGCCATGAGGCCACGCACTGGACGGCAGCTCCCCATCGCGTGAACCGCGATCTGTCGCGCTACGGCAAGGATCGCACCGAGCGGGCGCGCGAGGAGCTGGTTGCCGAACTCGGAAGCTGCTTCCTCTGTGCGGATCTCGGCATTGTTCCGGAGCTCGAGCCGCGACCCGATCACGCATCGTACCTCGATTCCTGGTTGGCCGTCCTTGCCGACGACAAGAAGGCGATCTTCCAGGCCGCCGCCCATGCGCAACGCGCCGTCACTTATCTGCACGATAGGCAGCCGTCGATTGCCGACGAGCGGGAGGCAGCATAATGGCTGTCCTCCCCTCCCAGCGCCTGCTGATCCTCGCCTGTTCAACGACGAAGCGCGACGGCCCGGCCACCATGCTGGCCATCGAACGCTATGACGGTCCCTTGTGGCGGACGCTGCGCGCCGTCGACCCTCATGGCGAGAAAGCTCAGGTCGCATTCCTCTCCGCCCATCTCGGCTTTCGTGCGGCCGCCACGCCGATCGCGATGTACGACGCCGAAATGACCCGGCAGATGGCCGCGGCCATGAAGGCTGGCAATCTCGGGACGCGCTGGCCGCGTCCCGAGACCCAGGACCAGATTGAGGAGGTTGGGCAGCATCCCGGAATGCACATCCATCGCCTTTGCGGTTATCACGGGCGTCAGACTTTCCGTGACGTTGCTCTTGTCGGTGGCCACCTCTATCGCGACGTGATGCGCCATCTCGTCGAGCTGTTCCGCATCGGCGGCTATGTCGCCGGCGACGCGCGGATCACCGAGATCAACGGCCCGATTGGGTTGATGCGGCGCGACCTCCGTCTTTGGATCGAAGGCGACGGCGGGGAGAAAGGCTGATGCTGTTCTCTCCGGTTGCTGATCGGGAAGGCCTCCAGCCCTCCCCCATCCGCCTGCGCGCGCTCAGCCTCGGCGCCGGCGTTCAATCCACCACGATGGCGTTGCTCGCCGCCCACGGCGAGATCGGGCCGATGCCCGACTGCGCGATCTTCGCGGACACCGGCTGGGAACCGAGCGCCGTCTACGACCATCTCGACTGGCTGATGTCCGGCAACGTGTTGCCGTTCCCGGTCCATGTCGTTTCGGCCGGCAACATCCGCGACGAGCTGCTGGCCGCCGGCGCTGGCAATCGCTGGGCCTCGATCCCGGCCTTCGCGAAAACCGTCACCCCCGCCGGCGCGCTGGTTCCCGTCTTCGACGAGGACGATGATGGCGAACTCGTCGAGATCGGTTCGCGCCGGGCCACGACGGAGACCGTCTCCATCGGCATGATCCGTCGCCAATGCACGACGGAATTCAAGATCGTGCCGATCCGCCGGAAGGTGCGCGAGCTCGTGGACCTCACCCGTAAACGCTCGCCGGCGTATCCCGTCGTCGAGCAGTGGATCGGCATTTCCTGCGACGAAGTCATTCGTGCCAAGCCGAGTTTCGAGGCGTGGCAGATCAAGCGTTTCCCGCTGATCGAGAAGCGGATGAGCAGGCAGGATTGTCTCGCATGGTTGCGCCGGCATGGCTATCCCGAGCCGCCGAAGTCGGCTTGCATCGGATGCCCCTTCCACGACAACGCGCGTTGGCGCCGCATGCGCGACCACGATCCGGAGGCATGGGCCGATGCCGTCGCGGCCGACAAGGCGCTTCGCACCGGCTTGCGCGGCATACGCGGCGAGGTGTTCCTGCATCGCTCATGCGTACCGCTCGACCAGGCCGATTTGTCGACGGCCGCCGATCGAGGCCAGCTCGATCTCTGGCCGAATGAGTGCGAGGGCATGTGCGGCCTGTAGTGGGCTGGCAAGCGTCATTCAATTGCATTACATTGAATCGAGAAAGGAGACGAGCATGCCTGCAAACGCACTCGTCCAGACCAGAATCGACGCCGACATCCGCGACCGGGCGGCCGCCGTGCTCGAAAACATGGGCCTCACGGTATCGGATGCGGTTCGGATTCTCCTCACCCGCACCGCCAACGAGGGTGTGCTGCCCCTCGAGCTCGTCACGAGCAGCGAGGCGCATGATACCTGGTTTCGGGCCAAGGTGCGCGAGGCGCTGGAAGATACACGGCCAGACCTTCCCGACGATGAGGTCGAGGCGCATTTTGCCGAGCGTCGCGCCGCTGCCCGCCGCAAGGCCGGCGATCTCAAAGCATGAGGCTCACCTGGTCGGCTTTCGCGCTCGCGGATCGCGACGGCATCTTCGATTATATCGAGGCGGAAAATCCCGCCGCCGCTGTCGCGATTGACGAACGAATCGTCGCGGCGGCTCGCCGTCTGCTCGACTTCCCCGAGAGCGGCCGGCCCGGCCGGGTCTCGGGAACACGTGAGCTTGTCGTGACCGGAACGCCGTATATTGCGGCCTACACGGTTGCGGCGGAGGCAATTCGCATTCTGCGTGTTCTTCACGGAGCGCAGCAATGGCCGGACGATCTGTCGTAGATCCGGCTTGAGGTTGCCCCTGGGTGGCGCGGTGTTACCCATCGCTCATCGCCGAGCGCCCGGCGTGACGCGCCGGAATGGGACCTCCGCGTCGGCGGGGTGCGCACCCTTGCGTTTAGATCAGCGCATAGTCACTTTCCATCTCACCCGGCCGCACCACCGGATGGAGCGTCGTCAAGCGGGGATGCCGGCGTGAGCGTGATGTAGGGCTGGCCGACGCTGGAGCTCATCCATGCTGGCTGGTTCTCGCGGGTCGCTGGCTATGATGCGGACGGATTATAGCGGAAGGTGTCGAGGGGCCGGGCGTGGCCGGGCATCCGGGAGGCGGTAAGAGCGGGCCGGTGATGTTCTTGCCGTTGACATGGTCCTTGAACACCACTGATGAGCGGGTGCCGTGGTGAGGCTCCTTCTCGCCTTGTGGTTCGGGAGGCGCCTGCGCAGACCTCGAAGAGTCCGGTGTGACCGAAGGACGACTGCGTCTCGATCGCCTTCTCGCAACGGCCGGCCCCGGCTATTTTCCGCCGGCGGGCAAGCCCGCCTTTGCATCGCGAAGCAAAATTGCCGTGCCCGGCCGCCCTCCACTTCGTTCCGGCCCTCCGGGTGCGGGGTCGATCGCCTCCGGTCCTTTCACCGTCATCGAGGCCACGACAGGCGCGGCCCGAGCAAACCGGAAAGGAACCTATCATGGCTGTCATCGGCACCTTCACCTCCAACGGCAACGGCATTACCGGCAACGTCCGTACTCTCACCGTCGGCTTCCGGGCTCGCCTGAACCCGATCGAGCGCGTCTCCCGCGACGCTCCCGACTTCCGCATCACGGCCGGCAACGGTGTCGAGGTCGGCGCGGGCTGGAACGCGGTCTCCAACGACGGCGAGCCCTACATCTCGGTCAAGCTCGACGACCCGAGCTTCAACGCCCCGATCACGGCGGCGCTCTGGCCGAACGAGGCTGAAGGGAACTATGCCCTGATCTGGAACCGCCCGAAGCGGGACGCCTGATCCCCGCGACGCAGGAACCCCGCCGCCAGGGCGGGGCTTCTTGCGCGCTGAATGAAGCCGGAACCGGGCATCGAGCCCGCTTCCGGCTTGCCGGGCGCACAACCGGGAACGGGGGACTGCTCAGTTCGTCCAAGGGTGCCATGGCGCTCCGGAGGCATCAAGGACGAGCGGTGCCCCCAATTTTCAGCCGCCGCCCGCGAGGGGCGACGTCAGAAAATCGGCTCCCCCACTCGCCGCCTCCGGCGGTCGCTGCGCGATCCTTGATCCCTCCGGACCACCATGACCGGTGGTGTCGTCTTTCACAAACATCAAGGAGACGACGATGTCGATCGAACAGCATATCGAGGAACTGCGGGCCGAGCTCAGGAACGCCGTCTACGCCGACGAGCGGCGCCTGATCGAGGCCGAGCTGGCGGCGGCGATCGCCGAGCGCGACGCGATCCTCGCCACCTGGGCGGAGGAGCCTCCCCAGTGAGGGAGGCTTTTCCGCGTGACCCTGCGGGCGCCATAGCCGGCGCCCGTGTCCCTGTCGGCGGCGCATGAATCGTCTGCCCTCAAGCGAATTTTACTCTCCCAATTCGTCTCGCTCTCTGGCAATTTCTTTCCGAATTTGAGGATCTCCATGCCGAACCGGATTCCACTCGACCCCAAATTGCCCAAGACGTTCGACGCGACCCCGAACGACACGCGCAGCAAGGCGCAGCTCGATCAATGGTGGGATCGCCCTTACGGCCTCACACGACCGGATGGTCGCATCGAGGTCCGATGCCTGAATGGCGGGGCGTGGGATCGCTCAACCCATTTCGGTTTCGCGGACGATTACGATGCTGCTTGCGCGTTGGCCGAAGCGAAGCAGGCTGAATGGCTGAAGTTCCGGGAGCGGCCCAACGCCTGTCTTGAAGGCGGTCAGGTGACGGTGATCCGGCAGCCGCAGCGGCCTGACGAAGAGCCGCGCCAACTTGCTGCGTTCCCGACAGCTGAAGCGGCTGCTGAGTATCTGCGCGCCAACTTCCCAGAAGCATCGTCTTCGACTTAA
Organism: Chelatococcus asaccharovorans; assembly: GCF_003201475.1. Lineage (GTDB taxonomy): Bacteria > Pseudomonadota > Alphaproteobacteria > Rhizobiales > Beijerinckiaceae > Chelatococcus > Chelatococcus asaccharovorans. The sequence goes on from NZ_QJJK01000021.1 coordinate 11,747, forward strand.
GCTTTATCCGCTGGTCTGTCTGTCTCTTGCCTCGACGGGAGCCGATGGTTGGGGGTGGTGTCTGGTTGTTGTCGATACAGATCATCTTTCAATCCGGCATCCACTTCGACATCGGTTGATTTTGGGCGAGGCCCTTCGGGGCACGGCTCTATTCGCTGCGCGAACCGAACCCGCTGCGCGGTTTCGGCCCATTCGGGTCACGATCCTCTCGCAGTGCCGGCTACCGCCCCTGGCGGGGCCGTAGGTTATCTTTCTGACGGACTATTGTCGCACCGTCTCTCCGGCGTCATAGCTCGGCCTCCGGAAGGGCGGCCTGCGGCTGCTGCTCAGGCAAGTGGCTCCGGCTTCGGTCTGGCCCGCGAGATCCCACACCTTGGACCGCATGCCGTCTTACCGACGGATCGTCGAGCGTTTCGTGAATGCGGTGTCGGCGTGGCCGGGAACGATATGCAGCGCCGTCGACAGACAGCCGTTGCGGGTCAGGACGGAGGCTCCGCGCTGGACCGGCTCGGGACGTCGCGTGGATCGACGTTTCATCCGGGGAACGGAAAGATCGCGCCCGGCACGGCTCGCACCGGAGGCGGTCCAATCCCGCTTGGTCTGATGGCGTCCTGGTCCATCCCCGGATCTTCCACGATCAACCCATGAAGGGTCCGCTACGCGAGCGTGCGGCCGCGTGGCTGCGCCCGCGCGGTGATCGCGACCGGGGCCGGACCTTCGAGGAGCCATCAGCGGGAATTGGCCCGCTCCGGATGGAGCCTCAAAATGGCGCACGACCTCTCCCTCGCCCAGAACCACGCTTTCGACCTCGCCCGCACCCTGATGGTCCCCGTCACGCTCTTTCAAGTCGCCGGCGAATACGGCGTCCTGCCGAGCCACGAGATCGACGACGGCGACGACCTCGACATCATCCACGAATACAATCCTTACGATCGCCAGCCGGCTCATTGAGCCGGCGCCGCCGTCGCGTCGGCGCCGTATGGTCGGAGCCGACTCGCCATCACGCGAGGTTCCCGCCAACGTGGGCGCCCGCCGTGGCGCGGCTATGCCTGCGCAGCTTTTCCGGTGGGGCGATAGCCGCGATTGCGCTTCTGGCGCAGCAGGTCGAGGAACAGTCCGACAGCTTCTTCCTCGCGGAGGAAATGATGCTCCATCATCTGACCCTGCGCGCCGATCCGGCCCCAGCGGCGCGTCAGGCAGACATCGCCGAACAGGGTCGGCTCGATGCTCATGGCGTAGAACCTCGCCATGTTCTTTGCCGTGTCGGTTCGTTCGACATAGAGCTGATAGGGCTGTGCGATCATGCCGACAGAATCTCTCAGCCGGGAGTCGACGTCCAATTGGTTTTCTGAATCGCTCGTGGCTCATTGATTCATGTTGGCGATGATACGCCGACGATCCTTCGGCCGTCGCCGGCCATGCCGGCGAGACCGACGAACATGCGGGCTGTCGCGCCGGCTCAATCCAACGCGCACCAATCGCGCGCCGGCTCGTTCCAGCGGCGGGCCAGGCCCTCCTCGACGAGCATCTCGCCGAGTGAGGAATAGTCCCGCGTGACCGTGCGCAACCTGCGGCCATAGCGATCGGTGTCGCGCCATCCCGATTGTAGGCTGAAGCCGCCGGCGTTCAGCAGGACGAGAAGGCGATCCCGCGCGATTGCGCCGGCACGCTTCTCATCCTCGCAATGCGGCGAGAAAATTTCCGGCGCGTCTATATCGGCGATCCTGATCTTGTCCCCCTTGAACCAGAAGGTGTCGCCGTCGACGACGCAGTTCGTGCGGATCGGTCCGTCGCAGAGCGCGAACCTCGCCCGGAGCGTATCGATCGGCGGCAAAGGCGGGATCGTGAATTCCTCTATGGACCGGTCCTCATGCGGAGTTGCAGCCGGCCGCCCGAAACGGTCGTCATTGACGATCCAGACGATGCCGGTCATGGAGAGCACCAATGCCGCGCCGACCAACGTGCCGCGCGCGCCCATCATGGTTTCCCTTCCGGTTGAAACCTGTTTTCCCCGACGCAGACTTTCATGTCGTCGCGCCGAAACCAGATCGCGCGGCCGCACCTCAGCGGTGCGTTGCCGGCGGTGAACACGATCTGTTCGTCGGCGCGCATGCGCAGCACTTCGTGCGGCTGGATCAGCGCCCGCGAGGCGAGCTGCTTCGATCGCGTCCGCGACGAACCCGACGCCTGCGACGAGCGGCTGACCTGGTCGATCTCGACCGTTGTCATGCCGCAGCGCTTCGAGATGTAGTCGGCGGTTTCCGGGTCGTTCACCGCCGCGAACGAGATCCAACTCGCGCTCTCGAACCATTTGCTCGCGGCGTCCCGGCCGCCATATGTTTCGCGCATCTGGCCGATGCTCTGAAACAGCAACAGCAGCGTGATGCCGTATTTGCGGCCGGCATCACGCGCCGTCTCAAGAATCCGCATGAAGCCGAGACGCGCCACTTCATCGAGCAGGAATAGCGCGCGTCCCTTCACCTCGCCATTGCGATTGTAGATCGCGTTCATGAATGCGCCAATGATGACGCGGGCGAGCCCCGCATGTGTCTCCAGCGTCTTCAGGTCGAGGTTGATGAACACGTCGGTGTCGCCGCCGGCGAGGTCGTCGCTGACGAAGGTCGAGCCGGACACGAGCGCGGCGTAGTTCGGATAGGATAGCCAGTGGGTTTCCTTCACGGCGTTGGCATAGACGCCGCTGAATGTCTCCGGCGTCATGTTGACGAAAACGGCGACGTTCTCCTTCACGAACTGCGATGTCGAGTTGTCGTAGATCTCCTGCAACCGCGCCCTGAGCTTCGGCTCCGGCTCGGACAGGTTGGCGCGGACCTGGCGGAGCGTCTGGCTCTTTTCTTCCGTATGCCCCGACAGGCAAACGTCCGCGATGAGCGCGGTCAGGAGCTGCAAGGCGGAAGCGCGGAAGAAGTCGTCGCGCACGCCGCGCACCCCGCCGCTGTCGCTCGTGATCCATGAGGCGACGGCGGCGATGTCCTCCTCCTTCGTGCCGCTGAAGCGGCCGATCCAGTCGAGGGCGTTGAAGCCGTTTCCCGGTTCCCGCGGATCGAGAACATGCACGGTGCGTCCGGCAGCGCGCCGATGGTCGATCACCATTGGCGCGACCTCGTTCGATGGGTCGAGCACGACAAGCGCGCCCCCCCATTTGAGCGCGGTCGGGATCGTCACGGATGTCGTCTTGAAGCCGCCGGAGCCGGCGAAGACGACGCCATGCGAGGAGCCGAAGGAGGCGTCGAAGCAGAGCATCGGCGCGCGGCCGCCCTGCCCCCAGCTCTCTCGGGCCGCGGCGCGAAACGGCTCGGCGGCCACGCTGTCCTTGTCGACGCGATACCGCTCGCCAAGGACGATGCCGCCGGCCTCGCCGAAGAGTTTTGCGGCCTCCGGCATCGGCATCCAGTCGGCATCGCCGTGCAGCGCGCGCCGGCCGCGAACGCGCTTCGGGGCCGGTGCGGCAAAGGCCGCATTGCCCTTCACCGCGACGCGCAGCGCGAAGATGCCGGCCATCAGCACGATGCCGGCTCCCACCATGATCGCCGGATCGATCTGCGCCAGCGGCGAGCGGCCGGACGTGGCGCTTGCGGGAAGCGCGGACAGGCGCATCGCCTCGCGTGCGATGGCGATGGAAATCGCCGACACGCATCCGGCGATGACGCTCCACGCAGCCGCGCGGATATACGCGGAGCCAGCGGTCGCGAACAGGAAGATGACGCCGATTCCCGCTGTCACGATATAGGGCATCGCGACCCCGGCGCGGACGTAGAGGAGGCGCTGCGCCTCCGTCTTGCCGAGAACGGCAAGGCTCTGTCCGACGCCGTTCAGCCCGAAGATGGCACCGAGCATCAGCGCCATCGGCACGATCAGCAGCAGGAGCCTATTCGCCGTCACGGCCGAACGCCTCCGCGCCGATCGCGGCGAGCCGCGCCCGTTCCGTTTCGTCGTTCTTCAGCCTGCGGCCGAGTTCGATCAGCGCGCCGAGGAGGACCGCGCGCTTCTCATAGCGAAGACCCGCCTTGGCGATCAGGCCGCCGAGCTCGATCTTCTCGCGCGTGTCCTTCTTGCGGGCTTCGGTCGATGACGCCTGGCGCATGCGTTCACACCTCGCCAGCGCCATCCGCAGACGCGCCAGCCGCGACCTTCGCGCCGGCGTCGCCATTCTCGCTGCCGGTATCGGCTCCCCCTTTTCTTCCGGTCGCCTTTCCGCCCTTCCCGCGAAATTTTGCCGCGAGTTCCTCGAAGGCCGCCTGCAAATCGCTCTCCTCGACCGCGATTTCGCCGAGCCCGGCCCGGAGCGCAATGCGCCCGATCCGTTCGGCCTCGCGTGTCTCGGCGGATTTCAACTGTTCCTGCAGGCGGGCGATTTCTTCGCGGATTTTCGACGACGGTTTCTTCATTTCCGGGGGATTCTCCATGCCGGTCAGCGTTGCTGGTCTGCATGGAGAATCCCGGAAGCCGCCCGATGGGGCGACTAATAAAAAAGCTAGTCGGCAAGGCCGACGCCGCCTGAAATCATCCCGGCCGTTCCGAAGGAGCGGTCCAAGGGCGCAGTAATACGTCGCTGCCGCGACGTCCTGCTTGGCCACCGACCGGGGCTGTCCCGGTCTGGTGGCGCCCCGCCGCCACTCCCGACGAACATGTCTGTTTCGTCCTCGACCGGGAGATCGCGCCGCCTTGGCCATCACGCATTTCACGCCCCAGCTCATTTCGCGCGGCTCCGGCCGCAGCGCCGTGCTGTCGGCGGCGTACCGGCATTGCGCGCGGATGGAGCATCAGGCGGAGGGGCGGACGGTCGACTATTCGGCCAAGCGCGGCCTGCGGCACGAAGAGTTCCTTTTGCCGCCCGATGCGCCGGAATGGGCGAAGGCCATGATCGCCGACCGCTCGGTGGCGGGTGCTGCCGAAGCGTTCTGGAACGCGGTCGAGGCTTTCGAGAAGCGCTCCGACGCGCAGCTCGCCAAGGAATTCATCATCGCCCTGCCGGTCGAGCTCGATGTCGACCGGAATATCGCGCTGGTGAAAGAGTTCGTGGCGACCCAGGTGCTTGCCCGCGGGCAGGTGGCGGACTGGGTGTTTCATGACGAGCCCGGCAATCCGCATATCCACCTGATGACGACGCTGCGCCCGCTCGGCGAGGATGGGTTCGGGCCGAAGAAGGTGCCGGTGATCGGCCAGGACGGCGCGATCTTGCGCAACGATGCCGGCAAGATCGCCTATCGCCTCTGGTCGGGTGACAAAGCCGACTTCCTCGAACAGCGCGAGGGATGGCTCGCCCTTCAGAACAAGCATCTGGCGCTTGCGGGGCTCGACATTCGCGTCGACGGCCGCTCCTACGCCGAGCGCGGCATCGACCTTGTGCCGACCACCCATATCGGAGTCGCCACCAAGGCGATCGACCGGAAGAGCAAGACGGCTGGAACGCCGCCCGACCTCGAGCGCATCGCGCTGTTCAAGGAGCGCAAGGCCGAGAACCGCGAGCGGATCTTGCGGCGCCCGGAGATCGTGCTGGATGTCGTCACGCGCGAGATGAGCGTCTTCACCGAGCGCGACATTGCCAAGGTGCTACATCGCTATGTCGACGATGCCGCGACCTTCCAGGATCTGATGGCGCGCATCCTCCAGGACCCGAAAGTCCTGCGTCTGGAACGCGAGCATATCGCTCTTGCGTCGGGCGCCCGCGAGCCCGCGAAATACACCACGCACGAGTTGATTGCGCTCGAAGCCGGAATGGCGCGTCAGGCAATCTGGCTTGCCGGCCGTTCCTCGCATGGCGTGCGGAAGCCCGTGCTGTCGGCGGCGTTCGAGCGCCATTCCAGGCTCTCGAACGAGCAGCGCCACGCGGTCGCCCATGTCGCCGGGAAGGCGCGGATCGCGGCTGTCGTCGGCCGCGCCGGCGCCGGCAAGACCACCATGATGAAGGCCGCGCGGGAGGTGTGGGAAGCCGCCGGGTATCGTGTTGTCGGCGCCGCTCTCGCGGGAAAGGCGGCCGAGGGATTGGAGAAGGAAGCCGGCATCGCGTCGCGCACGCTTGCGTCGTGGGAGCTCGCCTGGAGCAAGGGTCGCGACCAGCTCGACGACAAGACCGTGTTCGTGCTCGACGAGGCCGGCATGGTGTCGTCGCGCCAGATGGCGCTGTTCGTCGAAACGGTGACGAAGGCCGGCGCCAAGCTGGTCCTGGTCGGCGATCCCGATCAGCTTCAGCCGATCGAGGCGGGCGCCGCCTTCCGCGCGATTGCCGACCGCATCGGCTACGCCGAACTCGAAACCGTCTACCGTCAGCGCGAGCAGTGGATGCGCGACGCCTCGCTGGATCTTGCGCGTGGAAACGTGGCGCGCGCCCTCGACGCCTATGAAGACGCCGGCATGGTGCGAACCGAATGGACGCGGGCCGAGGCGATCGGCGCCCTGATCGAGGACTGGAACCGGGATTACGATCCCGCGAAGTCCAGCCTCATTCTCGCCCATCGCCGCCGGGACGTGCGGGAGCTCAACCAGATGGCGCGCGCCAAACTGGTCGAGCGCGACCTGGTCGGCAAGGGCTTTGCGTTCCGAACGGAGGACGGCATCCGCCAGTTCGCCGCCGGCGACCGCATCGTGTTCCTCAAGAACGAGGGATCGCTCGGCGTGAAGAACGGCATGCTCGCGAATGTCATCGAAGCCGCCGCCGGCCGGATCGTCACCGAGATCGGCGAAGGCGAAAGCCGCCGCCGGGTCACGGTCGAGCAGCATCTCTATGCCAATGTCGACCACGGCTATGCGACCACGGTTCACAAGTCGCAGGGCGCGACCGTCGACCGCGTGAAGGTGCTGGCATCCAGCACGCTCGACCGGCACCTCACCTATGTCGCCATGACGCGCCATCGCGAGACGGCCGAGCTCTATGTCGGTATGGCGGAGTTCGCCAATCGGGCCAGCGGCGTCCTGGTCGACCATGGCGAAGCGCCCTTCGAGAACAAGCCGGAGAACCGCGACAGTTACTTCGTCACGCTGTCCTACCGCGAGGGCGAGCAGCGCACGATCTGGGGCGTCGACCTCGCTCGCGCGATGAAGGAAGCCGATCCCGAGATCGGCGATCGCATCGGTCTCGAGCACAAGGGCGCGCAGACGGTGACGCTGCCGGATGGGACTGCGGCCAAGCGCAATAGCTGGCAGGTCGTGCCGATCCGGGACCTCGCGATGCGGAGGCTGAGCGAGCGTCTGTCGCGCGACGGCTCGAAGGAAACGACGCTCGACTACGAGCGCGCATCTTCCTATCGCGCCGCGCTGCGCTTCTCCGAAACGCGCGGCCTTCATCTCATGCGCGTCGCCCGCACGCTCGTCGCGGACAAGGTCCGCTGGACCGCCCGGCAGAAGCAAAAGCTCGCCGATCTCGGCGCGCGCCTCGCCGCCGTCGGCGCCCGCTTCGGCCTTGGCGCTCGTCCGAAACAGGCTGCGCCCAACATCGCCATGTCCAACATCGTCCGGGAGGCAAAACCGATGGTCGCCGGCATCACCACATTCGCCAAATCAATCGGCCAGATCATCGAGGACAAGCTCGTTGCCGATCCCGCCCTGAAGAAGCAGTGGGAGGAGGTTTCCACGCGCTTTCGCCTCGTCTTCTCCGATCCGGAATCCTCCTTCCGCAAGGTCGACGTCGACGCCATGCTGAAGGACAGGCAAGCCGCCGCGACCACCCTGTCGAAACTTTCCGAAAAGCCAGACAGTTTCGGCGCCCTGAAGGGAAAGACGGGTCTTCTCGCCAGCCGCGCCGACAAGCAGGAGCGCGAGCTGGCCGGCAAGAACGCACAGGCGCTTGCCCGCGACCTCGAACGCTATCTGCGTCTGCGCAATGAGGCGGAGCACCGCTACGAGGCGGAGGAGCGCGCCACCAGGCTGAAGGTCGCGGTCGACATTCCAGCACTGTCGCCGTCGGCGAAACAGACGCTCGAACGCATTCGCGACGCCATCGACCGCAACGATCTCCCGTCGGCGCTTGAGTTCGCCCTCGAGGACAAGATGGTCGAGGCGGAGCTCGAAGGATTTGCTCGCGCCGTCTCCGAGCGTTTCGGCGAGCGCAGCCTTACCGGCATCGCTGCCAGGGAAGCGGACGGCGAGGCGTTCAAGACGCTTTCGGACGGCATGAACGCCGCGCAGAAAGAGGATCTGAAAGCGGCCTGGCCGGATCTCAGGACCGCGCAGCAGCTCGCCGCACAGCAACGCACGGCCGCCGCCCTCAAAGAGGCCGAGACCGTCCGCCAGACGCAGACGAAGGGGCTGACGCTGCAATGACGTCGACCATCGGGCGCGAAGCTGGATCGCCGGCACATGGAGTGGCAACCGGAAGGAAAAGGGCTGGGCGGCAACGGCAGGTCGTTGCGGTTCTGGTGGGGGCGAGCATGATGATGGCGGCGGTTGCCGGCATCGCCTGGCTCGGCGGCCTGCGCCTCAATCTGACGCCGAGCGAGCCGCTCGGGCTCTGGCGGATCGCGCCGCTCGATCGGCCGGCCGCTGTCGGCGATCTCGTCTTCATCTGCCCACCGCCCGGGCCGGTTTCCGACTTCGGCCTCGAGCGCGGATATTTCCGGCGCGGGCCGTGTGACGGCGGCTCGGCCCCGCTCATCAAGACGATCGTCGCGCGTTCCGGCGCCGTTGTCGTCATCGGCGCGGACGTCGAGATCGATGGTGTGTCCCTGCCCCGCTCGCGTCTCAGTCCCGTCGATGGGCAAGGCAGGCTGCTTTCGCCCTGGGCGGGCGGTGTCGTTCCTCCCGGCTTTATCTTTCTTCACTCATCCTTCGCAGGTTCCTATGATTCCCGGTATTTCGGGCCGGTCCCGGAGGCCGGTCTTCTCGGGCTGGCGCGACCGGTCCTTGTTCTCGATCCCTGATCGTCCCTTCGCCCTTCTTCTTGTGGTCGCGGCCGTTGTCGTTGGCTGGATCGGTTGGAGCGGCCATGTGCTCGCCATGCCCCTCGCGATGCTGTTTCCGGCGCTTTGGGCGGGATCGAAAAGCCGCATCACGGCCGCGGCGGTGGCGGCCGGATATTTTCTGGCCGCCTCGCGCGGCCTGCCGCAGAGCGTCGCCACCTTCTTCGGCACGACGGTCTGGGCCGGCATCCTGCTCTGGTTTGCCGCCTCCATCAGCTTCGTGGCGGTCCATGCCGCGCTGTGGAGCCGACGCCGGCGTTGGATCGCCATCCGGTATCTGATCGCCGTCGCGCTGATGGCGATCCCGCCCTTCGGCATCGTCGGATGGGCGCATCCGATCACGGCCGCCGGCGTCCTTTTTCCCGGTTGGGGATGGTGGGGGCTGGGAGCAGCGGTGGTTGGCCTCGCCGCCATGACGATGCGCCTGTGGCCTGTCGCGACCTTCGTCCTTGCATGCGCCTGGCTCTGGTCGGCGATGTCCTGGACCTTCCCGTCCCCGACGGATCAATGGCAGGGTATCGACACGTCGCTGAGCGCCTCGCTCGGACAGGGCAACGCCCTCGATCAGCACCACGCCCTTGTTGAGCTGGTGCTCGAGCGCGAACGCGCGGGTGCGAAGGTCGTTGTTCTCCCCGAAAGCACACTGGGCCTGCTGACACCGACCGTCGCGCGCTTCTGGACCGATGCGCTTGCCGGTCGCGACGTCACCGTGGTTGCCGGTGGGGCTGACATCGATCCGGCAGGCTACGACAATGTCATGGTGGCGGTCGGCGCGCGCGGCGCTGCCATCCTCTATCGCTCGCGAATGCCCGTGCCGGTGTCGATGTGGCAGCCCTGGCGGGCATGGCTCGGAGAAAACGGCGGCGCGGGGGCGACCTTCTTCGCCGATCCCGTCGTCGAGGTTGCCGGCCGCCGGGTTGTGCCGCTCATCTGCTATGAGCAGCTTCTGGTCTGGCCTGTCCTGCAATCCATGCTGCATCGGCCGGACACGATCGTCGCCATCGCCAACGGATGGTGGGCCGCCGGCACATCCGTTCCGGCGATTCAGCGCGCGGCAACCGAAGCCTGGGCGCGGCTGTTCGACCTTCCCCTCGTCACCGCCTTCAACCGTTAAGCAGGAATCCGCTCATGGCTCTCGATGCTGACCTCATCCAGAAATGCGCCGACCCTTCCCTGAAGCCCGCGATCATCGAGACGTTCATCAAGGCGGCGGGATCCCCCGATCCGCTCGCCGTGATCGTCCGCAGCGGCGATCGCATCATCCTCGTGCCGCCGGTCAAGACGCCAGAAGAAGCGCTCGAGCTCGTTCGCAGCCAGGTCGGCCATGCCGTCGTGCGCGTCGGCGTCACGCAGTTTCCCGCCGGCGTCGGCGTCAACGACCCGTCCGAGCTGTCGGCCGATCTTTTCGATTCCTGCAAGAACATCCGCATGGGCACCGCCCTGTTCGGCAAGGTCTGGCGGATCGTCTGGAAATGGTATGGCCGGCCGACGGCCGAGGAGGTCATGCCGCAGGTTCTCGACGATGCCATCGATGCCTGGAAGCGTGGCCGGTTCGAGGGAACATCGGTGTTCACCGCGCCCGATCCGGGCGGCCCGAAACCGCCGGAGGTCAAGGAGGAAAAGGAAATGCCTCAACCGGCCGAGGCCGGGCGGTCATCTCAGCCGCAGGAGCCGACGAGCGGCGATCCCAATAAGTCGGGCATCCGCATCGATCTGTCGGGCATCGGCGCCAACCGGTCGAGCTCGCCGTGATTGATTGCTGCTTGCGCCCACGGGATGGCAGGCGTGTCTCGCGCAACCCTAATCATCGCGGGGAACAACGCGACCACGTCGGGCTTTCTGTGCCTCGATAATTCCATTGCGGAGCTTCTCAAACAGGGCGCGCGGCAGCATCCCATATTGATAAGACCCATCCGGTCGGGGCCTGAGATCATAGCCAGGCCACGTGAAGCGGTTCAGTTCGTCGAACCGCACCCAATGCCGCGCGCCATCCAGTCCCAGACTCCGGCACACAGCGGCCGGTATTTCCAGCGATGTGCGGGGATCTTCGGGCGGACTATGCGTGATGGGTGCGACGACAGTGCGAATCTGTCCGTCGTCGCCGTGAGGGACTGCCACCACGATTGCGCAGGGTCGATCCTTCGCCCCTTCGACAGAACCCCGCTCGCGTTCCGAGCTCCAGAGAAAGCTGTAGCGGATGACGAGGCCGGGCTTCGGTGTCGGGATACTCACCTGGGCTCGGAGCCATACTCGGCAGCTTCGATCGCAGCGAGCGTTTCATCGTCGAGTTCGCCGATCTTCAGGACCTCGCGTTCCCTTCGCTTGAGGCGCTCGAAATGCTCCAGCTCGGTCGCCGAGAGGTAGGCTCCAACAACGCGGCCATGGCTGGTTACGTTGATGATGCCGGTTTTGATCGCCTCGTCCTGATACTTTCCAAAATTCCGCGAGAAATCGCTGGCAGGGACGGCCCGAACATGCGGCATGAGCGTATCCTTTCAATTTCGCGCAATTTACGCAATTCACGTAAAATGTCAATGCGAGGCAATGCTTTTCTCTCGGTGAATGGGAGTGGTTGCCGAAGAGATTCCCCGGCTTCTGCAAACCTCGACTGTGCGGTACGATATCGAACCGCCGGGCATCGGCGGGATCGTGCGAGGAGACGATCCCAAGCAATTCATTCCTTTTCGACGATCCTGAGAAGATGAGTGGCGCGCGTCGCGATGACGTGGCGGACTGTTCCGAGAATTGCGTGATCGATGCCTTCGTCATTGATCTCGGCGAGCAACGCATCCGCCTCCTGTTCTATGCGCCCGGCCACATCGGCGAGATCACGGATCAGGAGCCGCTCGGCGCCGCGCGTCTCCGGGACGAGCGTCAGCCAATGCTGCAACTGGATCGTGTCGGGAACGGAGCGCCCGCCGATAGCCATTGCCAGCTTCCCGGCGAGCCTTGGATAGGCCGCCGTGCATACCACGTCGTAGAGCGGGGCGACATCCGGGACTCTCGTTCTGTAGAGCAGCGCGTAGTTCTTCGCATGGGCGTCCGCGTTGCCGACGAGATAATGAAAGACCAGCATGCGGATGAAACGCAGGCGGTCGGCGGCCGGGCGCGCGCAGGCCGCATCGATCAGCTCCAGCGAACGCTTCGCGCCAGGGCCGCCTTCGTCTTCGTATTTCAGCTCCGGGGGCACGCTCAGAGCCTGGCAGAAGTCCTCCTGATGCAGCCGTGCGACCATTCCGTCCTTTCCCTGGATGCGGTCGTAGCGCTCGACCAGCAGAAACGGAATGTCGTCGGCACGCCGCATCGCGGTCTTCGGGACCGGAATCCCCGTGCGCGCGGCGAGGCGCATGCAAAACAACTCATTCTCGACGACGCCGTTCAGCGACGGAATGACGGGCTTCAGGATGTGCGTCGTGGGCCGGCCGCCTTTCGCAAGTCCGATGGCCTCGCCTTCGACGACGACCGGGAGCTTGTCCTGCGCGCCAGCAAGCGACAGGCGCACGCCGTCCTCGCCCCCCAGAAGCGGCCGTTCGCGCAACTTGCCGAGAATCTCCCGCAATCGTCTATCATCGAGAATCTCGATGCCGTCATCGCCTGGAGGCGGTGGCATCTGGCCGGGAAGATAGAGCGACAGGGCGCCGGCGCACTCGCCGCCGATGATTTCGAGCAGACCGAATGTGTTGCCGGCGGAAACGCCAAGCGCGCTGGCGAGACGTTGACGCGCGCCCTCGTCCGGCAAGAGACCGGAAAAGAACGGTCGAACGACGCGATCGCCATATTGATCTTCCCGGGGCGGCATGGAGAAGGAGATCGCCTGTGGCTCCGGCCCTGCGAGATAGCCCGCGTCATAGGCGAAATCCAAGGCTCCGCTATCGTCCTGCTTCAGGGTTCCAGCTTTCGCGTCGCGGAAATAGACGTCGAGCAAACGGCTCATGAAGCCGCGTCCCCGCGCCGGCCGGCCGACAGGCTGAGGCCGAGGGCGGCCACGACCTGGAGGGCGCGGCCCATCTGACAGCTTTCCTTGCCGGCTTCGAGCTCACGCACGAACCGGACGCCGACGCCCGTGAGGCCGGCGAGTTGCTCCTGTGTCAGTCTTTGGGCTTTGCGTTCCTCTCGGATGATTGCCCCGAGGCTTTTACTGTCCTTGATTCCAGTCGCCTGCATGATCGTCCCTATCGGGATGATTATGGCACTCGCTCGCGGCCTGCGCAACGAAAAGAACTGATCGGGATGATTTGATCCGCATGAGCAAAAAGTGGCGAAATTCATCCCGATCGGGACGTTAGCTCTGGCGTTGAAGAGGCCGTGGCCTTATAAGCGAATCAAGACGGTACGCGCCGTCCCGGGGAGTAGAAACCCCTGTCTACCGGTTGGTGCCGGCCGCAACGGCACCACATCCTCTGACCATTTGGCCGGGGGCCTGTGACGTATGTCCAGGCGCCTCGGTGCTAAAGGTCATGGGGCCGTGTGGACACGGTTTTCTACCCCCCGGCTTGGGGTCACAGGATTCTGTCGGCGGGGGCGGACCGCGGACGCACGACGTAGATTTGAGATGATGATACATTCGGGGGACGATCAGGCAGAGCCGCAGGCGAAGATAGTACTGAGGCCCATCATAGGGCTGACCGGAGGGCTGCCGAAAAGCGCTCTGGAGCCAATCGTTATCGAGGCGATCCGAAAACATCGTTACCTCCGTGAGGTCGCCGAGATGCGACACGCGGAAGCCAGTCAACATCCCGCGCCGGAGGGCGCGCCCAACGCCGCCATGCTTGCCTATGTCAGGGCGATGATCGACGTGCACGCGCAGCAGACCGTGCTGTCGACGCTGCTCGATGTGCTCGGGCATGTGCCGGAGATGCCGGCCGACTGATCGCCGTTCAGATCAGGCCGAGCTTTGTCGCGAGCGCTGTGGCCTGCGCGAGGCTTACGGCATCGAGATTTTTACGGGCGTTGTTGAGGTGAAAGTTGACGGTCGCGAACGACATGTTCTCGATCGTCGCGATTGCCTTCATCGATTTTCCCTCCGCAGACCATTTGAGGCAGTTGGCTTGCCGGGGTGTCAGGCTGAGGCTCAACTGCGCCGTCGGCGTTGTGCTGTGTTGCTCGATCTTGGCGTGCAGGAAGGCGACGGCAGTGACAGCCGCGATTTGGTCAATGTCGTGTTCCAGCGTGAGCGTGGGCCTGCTCGATGCGAGCGTCAGCATCGACATATGCCGGCGGGCCGTGCGGACGGGGATGCTGATGCCCGAACGGATTCCGTGGTCGCCGGCTTCGGAATAGAAGCGGCGGATCTCTTTCGATTCCGAGCGCTGCCTGTGCTCTCCGCTCCAGACAAATGCACGCAACGTCGTCGCGGCAGTTCTCACGACCGGATCGATCGAGGTGTAGCGAGCCTCGAAATAGCGCCTTTGCCACTCCTTCGGATAGTTCGAGACAGCGTAGGTTCGGGACGGGTGAATATAGAGATAGGCGTAGTTGTCAAATCCAAGCTCTGCGGCGAAGTCGGGAAGCGCATCCTTGAGCATGTCTTCCGTGCGAGCAATTGAAGTGAGATCTGTCAGCCGCTGAAACCATGCCTTCAATGCTATTTCTCCAAGTTTCGACGCAAAACTGTTCATCAGGAGCCCCAGCCTGCGCTCACTCCTGGTATTGGTTGACAAGCGATTTCGGCTCGGGTGCCGGGTTATCCATGCCAGCGGTTCCATCGGTATGGCGCGGAGCCAAAGGCTGGTTTGTGCGCTGACGCGAGGGGTTCTGTGCGCAAGATGTTTGCGGCAAGCCGGCGTCGGTGCTCCTCCTCGATACATAGCTGACCATAGAGCGATCGAAACCCATGGTGCTTCGAGTGAGGCAATTCAGACCAATTATCATTCGGCTGGTGGAGGTCAATCAGCCGAAGGTCCGTGCGATAATGGTTTCGTCGAGACTTTTGTCGCGAGACCTACGGTCCCTTGTCGCCGTTGACTGGCTTGAGATACTCTTAGGAGGCGTATACGTGATCGCGGGCTATGGGTGTTGACTGCAGAGCATGACCAAAATGCCTGCATCATTGTGCAGCGCCTTTTCAAATTGCGGAAAGCAGGGATTTTTGGTCCTGGTTTCTGACGCGACACGGGCCTTTGCGCGAGATCGCGGCTTCCGACATGGTTTGCTTGCTGGACTCTGGCTTACGAATGTGAACCTGCGAATGCTGTCCACCTTGCAACGGCCACCGAGCGGGCCATTTGGGTCCTCGCGATAAGTGGTTGCACCATCCTGCTGAAACTGGGCGCCGACGGCATGGTCCGCCGCGCTCGGTTCAGCCGGGTGTGGCATTGCGCTATCAATTGTTTTGTTGACGTCAGTCCTGACGGCCGCCGATCAGGCTTTTACAAACAAAATCTTCGCCCCCGCAATCCGCGCTACCGCTCCCCTTGTCAAAGTCACCTTTCTTGCGGGCGCCCAAATTGCCAGTCTTTCTTTTTACACAAAATTCGTTAAAAGAGATTTCGCTGCTGGGGAGTTGCGATGGACGACGACATACCATCGGATCAAACGAAGCTCTATTTCGTACGCGTCAAAGGTGCCGGTGCGGCCGTTGGCCTGTTCTGGTCAGACTGGAATGGGCTGGACCTTTTGATCCCTCGGCATATCGACCCCGGTGTCTGCGAAGCTGCCGAGATATGGCCGCTGGCCGGCGTCGTCTTCCTGGAAGGGCCGGTTTTGCACCACGGCGTTGTTGCGAATGAGGGCCCACATCGGTGCATGTTGACAGGGGGCCTAGCCCAGACGCTCTTCGACGATGGTGGCGGTGAGTTTGCAACCCCTATCGAGTTTATGCCTCTTCATAATCCGCCCAACCTTCCGGCGTTGTTCTCCGTCATGACCAACGAGGAATTGCTTGTGCAATGGAATGAAGTTCTGAATCCGCTGGTTTTGACAGAGTCCGAAGCGGTGCTGAAACAGGAAATCCAGCGTCGGGGCCTGCCTATTTGATGGAGTGATACTGGATGAATACTGCACAAGAAACTCTTGGAGCTTTTTGCGGACTCGTCGTGACGCTCGCGGTGCTGGTCTGGTATTGGGGAACTCAGAGCCTGGTTGGCAATTCACGGGTGAGCGTTTCGCCTGATAAGATTTCCGCCCATTGCGACGAGGATCATAGCTTTTGAGACACCCGATCCTGACCAGAACTTCGAGCGGGCCTCTGTCCGCATACGGCTGAGCCATGGTACTTTATCTTTGCTGGGGCCGATCGCCGGCAATTAAAAGTGAGTTGCGGAGTACACGGGCGCCCGCCGGTTCACCTTGACCGTGCCGACCATGCGCGAACTGCGGGCTGCGATCCCCCGCGAGGAGGCAACCGATGAGAATTCAGGCGCCCTTTGTCCTGACCGTCCCGCGCATCATCCCGGCGGATGGCCGCATTCTCTATTTCGGGCGTGACCGCACGGCGTTTGGATTCCTCTCGCATTTCTTCCCGAGTCCAATCGATCTGGATGGCGAGACATGGCCGACGGTGGAGCATTTCTATCAGGCGCAGAAGTCGGACGATCCGGACTATCGGGACGCGATACGCGCCACCCTGAGCCCAGGCTTTGCGAAGCGTCTTGCCGCTCCGCCGACGGCGCCGCGCCGGATCTCCCAGAATTCCTGGTTCAAGCGCAACGGCCGCGAGCCGCGGTCGGATTGGCACGATGTGAAAGCCGATATCATGCGCCGGGCTGATCGCGCTAAATTCGAACAGAACGCCGATCTTGCCGCCATGCTGCTAGAAACTGGAAATGCTGAACTCATAGAGGATTCTCCAGGCGAACCGTTCTGGGGCGTGGGACCGGACGGGAATGGCGGCAACTGGGCCGGCCGAATTCTGATGGAGATCAGGCGGAGCATGGTAAGCGGCAGGGAGTGACCGATCCCATCGCACTGGTAGACCAATCCGGCACTGGCGAGGCCGCGCCCGGTCAAGATCACGCCGTAAGCTATGGCAGCCGCCTTGCTCAGGCCCCCGGCTGCATGGTAGAGTTTCGTCATTGACTGGGATTTTTGCATGACCTGACCTGCTGCTTCTTCAGCCGCCGCTTCGCCATCAGGGGCGAAGTGTGTCTGAAAGGAAGCAAGCATGTCCGATACCAAAGTCATCCTCAGCCCGGCGGTTCGCGCCAGTTTCGGCAATTCCGACAAGCCTGAGAAGAAGGCGGTGTTCAGAGCCGCGACCAGCAAACTTGAGAAGAAGGCGGCGGCCGTCGCCGAAACGATTACGGTGCCGGCCGGCATTGAGTTCGCCCGCTTCGAGCATGGCGGCCGGACCTATGCCTTGAGCGCCCGGATAATCGTCGAGGTTGAAGCGCTCGAAAATCGCGTGCCGAATATTGTGATCCGGAGCAGCCAATCGCCAGCGGGGCGCAAATCTTCTCCGCCCTCACGGCGGAGTTGACTTCGCGCGCCGGCAACCGGCGAGCAGCCATGGTACGGCCTCGCCGTTCTTCTCAGAGGCTGTTTGAAAAATCATGAGAGCCTATCTTGTCCCGGATCAGCAAAGCGACGCTACGCGCCGCATTGCATCCGGGACAAGGCCCATCAACCTGTTACGAACTCTTTTCAAACAGGCTCCAAGAACCTACGACTGGATGCACGCGTCCGCCACACGCCGAGTTTTCGGCGCTTTTGCACAAACTTAAGGAAGCAACGGTGGATTTGTGAACTATGGTTCCTTCAGCCGCGTGCGTTGGAACGGCGCCATGAGATCTGACGGCAACAGGGCTGTCGCGGGCGGAATCGAAAAGCGGGCCGGAGATGGGTGATGCGAGATGTGCATATCAAGCATTTCGATGAGAAATTTCAGTATCTTTTCAGCAATCATCCCTCCATCAAGAACTATGCGGGTCTGGCGAAGGCCTTGAGCGTCGCGCCGCCGCTCGTTTCGGGATGGAAGAACGGCACGCCGTACACGCATCCCTCGCATATTCCGATCCGCCATATCGGCAGCGTCTGTGACCATCTCTTCGTGTCTCAGGAAGTCCTCGAACTCGAGGATTTTCAGCAGTTCAAGACGCGGGCCGGCGAACGGCCGCATCCGAGCCTTTGGGACTCGCTCGTCCTTTCCGCGCCGTTCTCGCCCCGCCTGCAAATCATCGGCGAGGGCGGCAAGCGCGCCGATGGTCCGACACTGCGCCCTCTAACGCGGGGCATCTATGACCCCGATGATCTGGAGGTGGATGTCCCCATCTTCAGGAACGGCGAATCCGTCATCATCCGGCTCGATGCGGAACCCGATTGGCATGTCGCCCTGTTCTGCAAGGATCGCGTCGGCTGGCAGCGCCTGCACCCTACCTTGCGCAGGCGCGAAACCCGCACTGACGGCATCTTTTACTATCCGCTACAGAACGATCCAGTGCGCGCCCGCTATGCCCGGCTCGATGCCGTACCGGGAGCGCAGGTTCTGGTCGCCGTCATCACCGGCGATGCCCTGCCCGAGCCCATGCTGGAGGCGATTGCCGCAGCAACCGATCTCCCCTCCGCGCTCCAGCACCTCGCGCGGAGCCTCGGCGTGGCCGTGACATCGACCAGCGAAATGATCCAGTTGCGTTATCACGTCGAGCCTTAGTTCTCTAATTTTCAGCTCAATTGAAAAGCGCTTCGCGTCGACCAGCCAAAGGGAGGCGTCTCCCATCATCTGACCATTGCGCCGTGGTGGCTCCGTCCGCACGCCGAGCATCGGGGGCCGGCGCGGCGACGCTCCAGACGTCGTGGTTATGGCCGGTCATCGGGTCCAGAACGGTGCGTCTAGTGAGATAGGGTGTCTCTTGCAACGGTGGCAGCGCCCGGCCGTCGATCTGGCTGGCGGTGAGCATGGAGAGGATCAGTTCGGCAGGGTCCGCTGCTGCAATGGCGGGATCACGCTTCGGCAACAGGGTTGTCTGCACCACCTGTCCTCCCGCGATGATTCTGGTCATCATCGACGATCCTCTATCGAAGATCGTCATGCCGCCGGCTGCCTGGTCCTGCCGCGGCTCATAGGCGTTCAGGAATCCGGCAATTCTCCTTTCGGCAATATCGTCGCGGCCGAGCATCAGGAGTCTCCCATACCTGGGTCCTTCATATCTCTTTCTGTGAATGCCACTGACGGCCTGGCCCTGCGCTGGTTCAAAGGGCTGATCGATCGTGGCTGCGATCTCGCTCGCGGTGGGCACCGGCACCTGAACCTTGCCCTCCTCGACGAGGCTCTCGATGACGTGACCGCGCAGCAGCGACGGCCAGATCATCGCAAACAAGGCATGCGAACTGTTGATCTGCGTGCCGATCCAATGGCCGTTGATGACGAAGGCCGCGCCGACAATGTCGGGCGACGAATTGGCCAAGGGTGCAAGCGCGGCGGTGATCGGACGTTCCGCCCCGGCAAGGCTCGCGTCATCGAGGTCGAGGGCCAGACCGTTGACCCACGCGCCTGTACGGTCGCGGAGTTGGGTCGAAGGATTGGGACTATCCGTCAATGTCCAGCTTGCCGGTTTGGCCGGGGTCAAAGGATGACCGAACCGGCTTGATAGGCGGGCCTTGATGGCGTCAAGACTCCACCACACGCCCAACCAGCGCAGGTTCGGGCCGGTGTCCAGGGAGGCTGGACTGGTCAGCATGATCAGTTTGGCGGTGAGCGACGGCATGGTCGTGCCGATGCCGACGAGCAGCCCCTCGCTTTCGCCGGCACGCGGTTGCGCGCGAAACGGATCAACGCAGAAGGTTGGTAGATCGAGCGGTTCCGAATGCGGCGGCACGATCATATCTGCGCCCGCAACCTGATCCTGAACGCCGCCTTTGAGGACGGTTCCGAACGGCACGAAGACGGCGGTGTCGGAAAAATTCTGCACCCTGACGCCGGCTTCGCTAACAGTCACGCGCGCCTCGCCATTTTCGAGCGCGCGGTCCAGCGTATTCAGCCTGACCTTGTCGTTGCTTGAGCCATGGATCAGATAGACGGAAATATTTCCGTAGGTCGTCGGCGCCGAAACCGTATAGGCTGAGGCAGATGTCGCCGACAGCAGAATTGCAATCAGCGCCGAGCCAGCGGCCAGGCTGAAGATTCGCTTGGTATTGTGCATGACGCGACTTCCTTTGCAGATTCTCACTGTCTGGAAGAATAGGCTTCTGAAACGGCCGCTGGGGTGAATTCGGCTGAAGAATTCTGAATGGTTCACTCAAGCATATCGCCACCGCCTGCTTCGGTTGTGTCAGCGCTGCGCTGTGCGGCATATGATGTCTGGCGGCGGGCTTACGTCTTGTCTGATTGTCTGTATTCAAGTGTGTTGGACAACTCCTGCTTCGACCATAGACCTGCAGCGCCAGCGTTGAGACCGAAGACCTGACTGAGCTTGGTCATCCCGATGAGGGGATCAGATTCTATGTCCGGCCCAAACGGTGCCTCCACGATCCGGCAATGTCCGAAGTCGAACGGCTTGCCCGGCGCCACGGCGACCGGCTCGAGTCGCTCAACCAAGCCGGCCTCGGCCATGGTAAGCGCGCGGAAATGGCAGAATGGATTGTTGCCCGGCCGGCCGAACAGGACATGCGACGTCCAGGTACAGCCGCCCTTGCAGCGTGCGGCATATCGGCAGCTCTGGCAGAAACCCCACAATTGCGTGGGAGCTTCCGTTTTCTCCCGCTTGAGCTCTGCCGCGATCTCGCGCAGCGGGCGCTCGCGAATATTGCCGCGCACATAATCGGAGGTCGGCAGCGACGGACAGCCCTTGATCCGCCCGTCCGCTTCGATGCCGAGCGTCGAGTCGCCCGCTCCGCAGCCGCCCCACATGTGACCCAACTCGCTGCCGTAGCGGAGCGTTTCCGCCAATGGTCCGAAATAGCCGACGTTGTTGCCGGGAAAAAAGGCGATCCCGTTCGGATCGAGTTTCTCACGCTTGATGTCGGCCAGCAGGGGGAACAGATAGAGCAGATGGTAGGGTTGCAGCAGCAGCGACGGATGATCGGCGGCCCGGCCCATCGCCGCCGTTAGAATGACCATCCAGCTTCGCGCGCCGATGTCGACGAGCATGTCCGCCACCGCCGGAAGCTCCGGCATGGTGAGTCGGTTCATCTGTGTGTTCACCGAGAGATCGATGCCGCTGTCGCTGATCCGCCGCGCCGCGGCGGTCGCGGCCTTCCATGAGCCTTTGGAGCCGCGGATCGCGTCATGGGTCCGTTCCAGCCCGTCGATGGAAATCGAGATTTTCCCGACCCCTGCCGCGACGGCGCGACTGACCCGTTCGGCGGTCATTTGGCGCGCGCCCGTGACGATGCTGCACAACATGCCGCAACGGTTGATTTCGGCGGCGATCCGGTCCCAGTCGTCGCGCATGTAGAACTCGCCGCCGATCAGCGTGACCTCCTTGAGGCCTAGATCGGCGAACTGGCGCACGAGATCGAGAGCCTCAGTCGTGCTCAGTTCATCCGGCCGCGCGCGAGCGGCGCGCGAGCCGCAATGGCAGCAGCCCAGATCGCAACGAAGCGTGATCTCCCAGACCGCAATGCTCGGCGGGGCATCATGCTCCGGCCGCCAGCGGGCAAGCTGCTGCGGATTGCCGTCGTATGTCGGAGGGTGCGGCATGGCCGGCGCTACTTCCGCGGTCCGGGCGGAGGGCCGTAGATGATCGTGTGGATCCCGCGCAGCGGCTGTTTCTCTTGCGGCACCGGCGGCGCGGGCTCCTGCACGGGCGTCCGCGGGGGAGGACCGTAGACAGCGGCCGGCGCTGCCGGCCGCTGCGGTGCCGGGGGCGGCTCGTCATTCGGCGCAAGCGCAGGCGAATTCTGAGCAAGCAGACGGCCCATCTGCTCCGCGTTCATCGCATCGGGCAAATTGTAAGGCGAGGGATCGATCCCGTGTTCGGACAGGGTGCCGCGAGGATTCCCGGCAAACCGGGCGCGCAACGCTGCATCGCTCCGCAGCCGCCCGATGAGATTCGACAATGTCGTCACCTCATGCCGATCCCCCTCCGTAGCGGAGGCGCCCATTCCGCCGAGGCCGATGGCAAAAGCGCTCAAAATGAATTTGAGAAACGCGCGGACAGTCAGGGCCATATCGAACCTCTCAATCTGCTTGCGACGGGCCGCCCCGAAGCGGCAATCCAGATGTCATGATCCTGGATGATGTGCTGTCCGCACAACATTGTTAATGCACTATATTCCTACGGTCACTTGAGCATATTTGTGACCGAACCAACGCCGTCAAAGATTTTGGATGCTTCGCCCAGTTGCGCCGGGCATGCCGATCTGGATGTGCACCGCTGTCAATCTCCGAAGATTTTTGTCAGTTCCGCAATCGTATTCGTGGCGGAGGTGTGGGTGATCCAGGTGCCGCCCCGCTTCACCCAGAGATGACGGTACTTGTCCCAGTCATCAATCAGGATGTCGCCAGGTTCGGCATGCAGGGACTTGTCTCTCGACTTGCAGCATCGAACCTCGACGTGGTCCCCGAGGTGTTTCGCGATCCATCCCCGCTTATTGCTTTCGGCTTCCTCGACCGAATACGGGATGCCGGTGAGCACGATGCGGTAAGGATCATGTTTCGTGACGAAATTCCAAAGCTCCATCATGTCATCCATGGGCGGAATACCGGCATAGAAGCCTTTATGATCGCGGACCTGCTGCCAGTTCACATTGTCGACTTTCTTGTCCGGACGGATGCCAAAGACAGCTTCGTGGTGGGCGTCAAAGTTGGCGAGTACGCCATCCATATCAACAAAAATGCGCACCATGCCTCTCCCTTGTTCGCGGGCTCATCGCCTGTTGGTATAAGTGTATTTGACAGCGGAGCGCTCCAGAACGCAGATTTCCAAAAATATCCCCGAGCGCGAAGGGGCGATCATGCTTGATGAGTTTCCAAAGCAGGTTGGCGCCATGCTGGCGGCGGTTTTGACATTCGGCCCCGTGGAGGCGGTCGCCGATTCCTGCCACTCGAACTGCGACAGCCGCTACTATTTCTGCATGCAGGGATCTGGCGTCGACGAGCGTGGTTGCTCGACCCAGCAGACCATTTGCTACATGTCCTGTCGTTCCGAAGCCTATCAGGCCATCGCCTATTCGCCGCGGACGGATCATCATGGCTACGCCTATTCGAGGGCTTCGCGCGCCGAAGCGGAAGCGGCGGCCATGGATTATTGCCGCCGTGGGACTTCCGCGGACGGCAACGATTGCCGTGTTGTCATGTGGTCGCGCAATGCGTGCGCGGCTCTCGCCACCGCCACAGGCGGATTCTTCGGCGCGGCGTGGGGAGATCCCCGCGCCAATGCCGAGGCGCGCGCGCTCAAGCAATGCGGCGACGGCGGCGGGAAGGCGTGCGCGATAGCCCGCACCGTCTGCCCCGACAGGTGATCGCTGGTCCATCCGTGCTCCGGCCTTGCTGTCGCCGCAGGGCCGCTCCGTTCAGGATGCTGCGGCTGTGAGATTCCGGGAGCGAAACATCAAGCGAACCTTGGCGTCCTTATCCGGCGAACCGAAGCATTCGGCGAGCAGCGCGAATGGGTACTGCACGAGGCTGCCCGACGCGACCGCGGCGCGGCCGGTTCTGACCAGTTCCGCGTTCTCCTCCACCAGCCAAAACTCCCCTTTTGCGTGGTCCGGAAGGGGAGGAATGCTATGCGGCAGCAGATTGTTTGCGACCACGGTCCGCAACGAAGCATCAAAAGGATTGGAAGCACCAGAATCGGTCATATTCTGCTTGCTGACGATTTTCGCTCCGCTGGGCAACTCGGCTCCCTTGGCAACCCAATATAGCAAACCAATGGAAGCCCGCGATACGCGATGATTCTCAACTTTGCCGTCCGCGGTCCGTGTGAGCCTGTCCTCATCCGAAAGACTGATCCGGTCCCCGCAGGCCTTCTCGTTCCAGCTTTCGCCCACCGTCCATCGGCCCTCGACCGACCTTGCCTCCTCGCCGGGGGGCGTGCTGCGAGCCTTGAAATTTCCATCCCCGCCAAGGTTCAGCGAGATCGTTCCTCCGTTGTCCAGTTTGGGGTTGCCGGTCCAGGTCCATTCAGCAACAGGATTGGGTTTTTCGAGCTTGTCCGGCATGTCGCAGCCCGCGAGGGCCATGGCGGCGGTAACGAGCGTCAGTGCAACTATTTTTTTCATCGCATAGTCTCCCGTGGTTTGGTTGCCCATACCTAGCCACCGCGGATCCGCCGCCACCATTGGCAGGAGTTGCCGGGCATTGGCGAACCTTGCCCGGAGGAATTAGGTCAGGCGCTGTCGTTGATGTCTCTGGCGACACGGAAGCCGATCCAGCTCGTCGCCCAGCTTGCATGGATGGACGAGCGCGAGGCGCTGCGCACATGGGAGTCTGTACTGTCCCAACTACCGCCACGAATGACCTTTAGGGCAGGAAGCGACGGATCGTCCGCTTGTCGGTCGACCCGGGGCGTGCCGTCGCCCGTCGCCCCCTGATAGTCTTCGTGCCAATCGTCTTCGACCCACTCGGCCACGTTGCCATGCATGTTGAAAAGGCCCCAGGCGTTGGGATCGTAGTGTACCGCCGGACAAGTGCCCCGGCGGGCCTGATATCGCCAGGCGGTCGGATGGCGGCGGCGAAGCTCGGGGTCGTCGTCAAAGTTGGCGCGCGCCCGGGTGATGTCCCGCCCCCAGGCGTAACGGTCGGATGAACCCGCGCGCGCGGCATACTCCCACTCGGCCTCAGACAGCAGGCGATAGGGCTGCCCTGTCCTTGCTGCGAGCCATGTGACGTAAGCGTTCGCGTCCGCCCAGCTCACGCCCACAACAGGGTGGTCGTCGGTCTGGGCGAAGCCAGGCCGGCGCCAGTTCCGGCCGGGCTTCGTTGTTACGACGAGATCACCGAAGGCAAAAAACGCGCCGGCACGGGAAAAGATCGGCTCGTGAGTAGGATGCCCCGTCGCGTCGACGAAGCTCCGATATTCGTTCACCGTTACGCAGCAACGGCCGACCGCAAACGGTCGGACGATCGTGACGGCATGGGCTGGCCGTTCATTCAAGTCGCCGTATTCGTCCTCGCCCGTGCCCATCGTGAACGTGCCGGCTGGCACGACGACCATCTCCGGCCCCACGTCGATGTCCTTGAAAGACTCGTGGACACCGTTGCCGGGCAGGAAAGCCCGCTTGCCGCTGAGGCCAACGCCGCCAACGCCGACGTTGAAACTCACAAACTGGCCGGCAGATTGCTGAATTTGATTACCGATTACTGTCATTGTTTTCGCTTCAGCGTGCACGTCGGCTGATATTGGCCGCAGCACAATCATAGGCAGAGCGCCCGACAGGAACATTGCCGGGACTTGCCTGCCATTGGTCCGGCGACCGACCTCGCCATTGACCTCACCGAAGATTTCGAGAATCCGCCGGCCAGGCAGTGCCAACTTGTGCGCGAGAGCGGCGGCATAGGGACTGTTAGGGCCATCATCGCCGTCGAGGGCGACCTTTCCTGCCCCTGTCGAGAAGGTAATGAGCGTGCCACTCGGGGTGTTACGAATATCGGCCAGCCCTTGCGTGACATCACGCGTCGAGTTGTAGGCTTCGGGGATCGGATTGTTGCGGCAGGCGTCGAACACGACGATGTGGTCCGCGGCGCTGTTGAGTGCCAACTGCTCGACCACGGCATCGGCTTTTACAGCCCCGCTCTTGAGATAGCGCGTCGCCTGGATCTCGGCATCGATCGGCAAGAGGAAATTGTCGCCTTGGTACTGGACGCCATGCCCCGCGTAGTAAAAGAATGACGCTTCGAGCAGCTCCGCCTGCTCAATACGCTCGCCAAATCGCACGATCGCCGTCTCGAACTGCGCCTTGGTCGCATCGATCACGACTTCCACGTCGAAGTCCAGAAGGCGCATCGTGCGTTCGATAAGACGCACGTCATTGACGGGATTGGCGAGCCGCTGGCCAGGATAGGCGGCATTGCCGACCAGAAGCGCAATCCTCTGTCTGCGTCGCGGCAGCGTATCCTTGCCCGTGCCCGGCGCCGAACCAGACATCACCTCACCCCCATGTTCCTGCGGCATCAAGCCGTCACCGTATATTCAGCGGCGCCAGCCGTCACGGCGCCCGCCCATTTCCTCTGCTTGTCGTCAAGAACCCGGCGCAAGTTTGTCAAAAAGCGCGTCGTTTCTTCCTCGTCGAGCGCGGCAGTCGGCGGATTGGCGCCACGCGGATCGAGTTTGGCGATGGCCTTCCCGTCCCACACGAGGACTGACGTCACGATAAAGCGGCCGGGAAGCGGCGAGGCGGGTTGCGGCTCGGGCATCAGCAATGCGCGGCCATCGCTCAGTGTCGGCACGAACGGGGATGGCAGCCAGAGCACCGTCTCGGCCCAATCCGCTTCCCACAGCCGCTGGCCGTTCCCCGCCGGATCGCGGGTCAACATCGCGTAGCCGGCCACCGGCGCCTTGGATACGCCGGTGAAGGCGATCTGGCCCTTATCTCCGGGCCTGAACTCCACGCGGCGGCCTGATGGGACAAACGGCGCGAACGAGCGCGTTCCTTGATAGCGCTCGACCACTAGCCTGGATTCAGCCTGGGCCGTGGGGGAAGCGATCGCCAGCTCCTCAAGCAGCCCCGCATGCCCGCGCTCGAGCCGGTCCTCGTCCACTGCGCCCGCAGCCGCGATCAGCCTGTTTGTGAATGCGTAGACAGGCAACGCAAGGTCGCTTCCCTTGAAGGTCTGCGACGACAGGACGGGAAGAGAGCGGGCGCCGCGAAAGCCCGCGATCCGCTTGTTGATGTGGTTGACAATCTCGTCGGCGATCCATGGCGCGCAGCCGACATCGCCATGGAGCACCTTGGTGAATCGCACCGGCCCGTCATCGTCGCCGAAAATCTCCCGTGCCAGTTCGGCATCCGACTTCGGATGACCGACGAGATCACGGAAGGCCCGCCACTTGACGTAAAGGCTGTGGATCTTCGACATCAAGCCCTCACCCGGAGTATCATGGAGAAAGTCGTCACGGCCCTCTCAGGAGCAGTCGCGTTCCGGCCCAGCTCGTTGCAAAGGCGCCGACACCAAGCACGAGAGTATCCCAGATGGCCGCCAGCGCCGATTGTACGCCCTGGAAAAGAAGCGCGAGAAAAAACAACAGCCCCCCGCCCAATTTCAATTCACCAAGCGGCTCCTGCAACAAGGTTCGGCGCACATAAATGCCGGATTGCAAACCAAGAAACGAAAATGGGTCGAAGCCGAAGATGTCCACGACTGGTATGGTGAACATGCCTACGAATAGTTTCGCGGCCCCCAGATTGTTCATAATCAGCATAATCATAACCACGCCAATGACACCTGCGATGGCGCCGACAGCGAGGGCCTTTCGTGTCAGCGGTCGCCATGGGCCGAGGAATAGACGCACCGCTCCGGTCCCCAGAGAAACGCCCGGCACGACAATGAAACTCAATAGAAGTGTATAATAGCCAATGGTGTTTTTGCCATGCGGAAAGAGCGTCAGACATCCCAGAGCGAGAACCGCCGCCGCCGCGATCGCAAGAAATGTGCTCAGCCGGTTCACGCCCTCCCTTTGATTGGCTACCAACCATGTTAGCGCCACCGCGCCACCCATGCAGGCGATCCAGATCAAATACCAGAGCGCTACAGTTCCATAAGCTGTGAGCAGGAATGCAAGCACAACGTACAGGAATAAATAGAGAGCGATAACAGACAAGATTTCGCTGATATAAAATTTCACGGTCGCCCCCATTTCGTTTGATCTAAAACTCATCTGCCTTGAAGCTGCGGTTATCATCAGCGGGGTCAAGCGCCCCTCGTCGTCCGCGCAGGCTGATCGCTCGCCCTGTCCCAGTATACGTCAGCAACGGAGAACCTGTAGTGATCATTCTTGACAGCTCACCCTGTCGCACCTGCGCATGATCGAGTGGCCGGGAAGAATCTCTTTGCGTACAGGCTCACACTTTAGATCGGCGCGCGGCACGCTCACGGCGATGGTTCGATGCCAAGGCGCCGCAATGCTGCCCGGCTTTGCCGGTGATTGGGCACAAAGCCGAGCGCCGTCCGGTAGTCGAGAACAGCGTATGTGCGCTGTGCGAGGCGTTCCCTCACCATGCCCCGGCTAAAATAGGCGTCGGCATAATCGGGCTTGAGCGCTATGGCCTCGGAGAAATCCGCGAGCGACTTCTGCAACTCGTTCTTTTTCATCCAGGCCAAGCCTCTCCAGATGCGCGTCTCGGGCTGTCCCACGTCCCCGGAGACTTCGATGATCTTCGAGAAATCCGCGATGGCGGGATCGAAGTTGCCGGTCGCCAGTTCCACCTTGCCGCGGCTGAGGTAGGACATCAGATAATTCGGGTTGGCGCGGATTGCTTTGTCGAGATCGCTCTTGGCGCGCTCCCAGTCCCGCAATTCCATGAAAGCCGTCCCGCGCGTTTCATACGTGATACCGAGAGCCGGCATGAAGTTCTTGTCCAGGGCGGCCATGACCGCGATACCCTCTCCCAATTTTTCAAAAATATCGATGGAAGCGGTGCAAGTGGCAATTCGCTGCTCGACCGTTTTGACCTTGAGACAATCCCCAGGATGAACCACCTCACCCGCCTTAGCTGAGCCACACACCGTCATGGAGACAAGGCACAACACAATCCGGTAACGCATCTCGCATCCTTTCGTGGTTTCGACTGGCTGCCATCTAGAGCTCCTGACCCGCGGTCACTATTGCCGGGTATTGACAGGCATTGGACGGAGACGCGGGCTCATGGCCTCCTCGTGACCTTGGCCGTCCGCGCCGCCAGCTTATCGGGCAAGCCCAGGCAATCCCTGGCAATGGTCATTCCGGCACGATTGAGCGATCCGGTCGCCACGGCATTCGAGTCGAGGGACATGCGGACCATGCGAAACCTGCTCACTTTCGGGACACTCATTGCGCTGGCTTGCTCGACCGCAATTGGCGCGCAGCAAGCCAGGGCGGCGAATTGCGCGGACATCGAGCCGGACCCGGCGACCATGGTGCTACAGAGGCCGGTAGCAGGCGGCGAGATCCAACCCGGCGCCGGATTCGGTATGCGGACACATCCACTCCTCAACCGTACTCGCCTGCATGCCGGCATCGACTGGGCCGCTCCGGTCGGAACCACGGTCGTCGCCGCCCTTCTTGGTCGTGTCACAGCCGCCGGAACCGGGAAGGCTTACGGCAAGCGGGTGATCGTCGATCATGGCGGCTCGTATCAGACCGTCTATGCCCTGCTCGACGCAATCTCCGTTACCGTCGGGACCTGTGTCGCGCCCGGCGATCCGATCGGCGCCGTCGGCGTCACCGGCCTCACGACAGATCCTCACCTCCACTTTGAAGTGAGGTACGACGGCCAGCCTATCGACCCTATGTCTTTGAAGTGGGCCGATCGTTGCTATCATTCGACCAGCCCGACACCGGATTGCGACCAATCGAAATGAAACGCGCCCTCATCTTCCTATTCGTTGGCCCAATCGTGAGCTTCCTTCTGGTGCTCGGCACAGCGATGGCGTTCGGCGTCAAAGCCTGGGAGCCAGCGGTTCTGGGCGTCATGTTCGACCATTCCTGTGAGATGGGAATCGTTCCGGCAGTCCTTGCAGGGTTGATCGATTGGCGTCTTGCAGCCAGAACGACGTTTGCTTGGCGCATCCTTCAGACCGCCGGAGCCGCCTTCATCATAAGCGCGCTGATCGGCCTCTTCTTGCTCAGACACGACGTCGGGGCGGTTTTGATTTTCGCGATTTACGCAGCCATTGCCGCCGTCATTTGCTCACGGCTCTCGGGAGGATCCAAAGAGTTGCCGAAAGTGCGATCCGGATTGCGGTCAATCGAAATGAAACGCGCACTTATCTTCCTAATCGTTGGCCCCGCCGTGGGCTTCCTTCTGGCGCTCGGCACGGCGATAGTCATTGGCGTCAGACCGTGGGAGCCGCCGATGTTTCTCGGCGTCATGTTCGCTTATTCCTATAAGGTGGGACTCATTCCCGCCGCCCTTACAGGACTGGTTGATTCGCGTCTTGCGGCCATAACGACCTTTGCCGGGCGCATCATTCAGACTGCGGGAACAGGCTTCGTCATAAGCGCGCTGGTCGGCCTCTTCTTGTTCAGCCTAGGCGGCGGGGCGGTTTTGATTTACGCGATTTACGGGACTATTGCCGCCACCGTTTGCTCATGGCTCTCGGGACGATCAAAGGGTGCGGCGGACGCGCAATGAGACGTGTTTTGTAACAAAGCGCTGATATCCGGAAGCTGATCGTTTTATTTGCTGTCCTGTGGACGCTCGCGGTCATCACAAGGCTGGCTGGAAGACGGTTTGGCGCCTGGAAAGTCGCAGGCTACCTGGCGGAGGCCTTCCAGTCCGCCGGCTCGAATCGCGTCTTGCCCTGTCCGATCTCCTTGAGCGACGTTTCGCAGTGTTGCCTGATATTGTCAGGCGGAGCGAGTTCGAGCGTCTTCCGGAAATCGGCCGATGCGGCGTCGGGCTCCGCCTTGGCCCAGCGGACCAATCCTCGCCGCCAATAGAAAAACGGATCTTTCGGATTGCGTGCGATTGCCTGCTCAAAATCAGACAACGCGCGATCATACTCACCTTTATAATATAGCATCGCGCCGCGGTTGACGAGGGCATTCATATTGTCGGGATCGAATCGCACCGCCGCCTCGAAGTATTCGAGGGCCGCACTCCAGTCGCGAGTTTGGGTGTGGGCATGCCCGAGATTGCTATAAAAAATACCTAGGGCGGCACCATTGAACTTCCCGGAGGCGATGGCGCGCTTGCAGCCGTCGATTCGCGACGGTCCGGACGTGCACGCCTTGAAGTCCGGGTCGGCGCGTATTTCATCGGCGTCGGTGAGAACTTTCGGCTTAACCACTGTCTGCTGTTCCTGCGGCGGAGTGGCCGGCGCCGGCTTTTGGGGCACGTCATTATTCGCTGGTGCCTCTGGCGTGGGATTGGCATCATCGCTACCCAGCGCCTTTAGCTCCGCCAGCAGAGTCTTGCGCATATCTTCCGGCGGATTGAGCGCCATCGCCTTCCTGAAATCCGCAACTGCTTTCGTCGTTTCGTTCTTCCGCTTCCAGGCGACGCCGCGAATGAAAAAGGGAAAGTAATCTTTCGCATCGCGCATGATGGCCTGATCGAATTCCGCGATGGCGATGCCGAGTTCCTTGTCGCTCAACTGCGCCAGCAGGGTGTCATAGTCCTTGCTGGCCATATCGTATTTGCCGGCGCTGAAATAGGCGTCGCCACGCAGCCGGTACAACGCATTCAGGGCTGCCCCGGCGAACTTCTTCGACTGGATGGCCTTGTCGCACGCCTCGACGGGACGGTTTGACTTATCGCAGGCAGCAAAGTCCGCATCGGTCTCCGCAATCGCCGTATCGGAGATCACACGCGGTTCAGCGAACATGAAATAGCCGGCCAGCGCGAGAAGCGCCGCTCCGCCCGCCGCGAGCGCTGCGGCTTTGACGGGCAGGCTCGGCTTTGGGCGAAGCTTGTCGGCATCGCCGCCGCCTGCCTGTGAAGCGGAGGCGGATGCCGGTCTGTGACGAATGCCAAGCCGCTCACATTCCGGGCACGTCTCATGGGCGTCGCTGTCAAAGACGTGCCCCCCGGAGCAGCGGATCAGTTTTGCCATGCTCTGTATCCTCTGGCTCTCCTGGTCCGCCTGCGCGGACTATTTGGCGGTAGCACCCCAGTTCGGCGGCTCGGCCCGAGTTTTGCCCTGTCCAATCTCCCTGATGGCCTCCTCGCATTTCTTCCTGAAGACGTTGTCCGGCGGGGTGAGATCAATCGTCTTCCGGCAATCTGCTGATGCCGCGTCGGGCTCCCCCTTGGCCCAGCGGATCATGCCGTGCAGGTAGTGGAAAAACGGTTCATTCGGATTGCGTGCGATTGCCTGCTCGAAATCGGACAATGCGCGGTCATACTCCTTTTTATAATACAGCATATGGCCGCGGTTGGCGCGGGCAGTCATATTGTCGGGATCGAGCCGCACCGCCTTGTCAAAGTTTTCGAGGGCCGCATCCCTGTCAGGAATTTGTGTGTAAGCATGCCCGAGATTGTTATAAACAACGCCTAGGAAGATACCGTCGAACTTCCCGGAGGCGATGGCGCGCTTGCAGCCGTCGATTCGCGACGGTCCGGACGTGCACGCCTTGTAGTCCGGATCGGCGCGAATTTTATCGGCGTCGGTCAGGACTTTCGGCGTCACCACGATCTGCTTTTGCGACGGCGGAGGGGCCGGCTCCGGCTTTTTGGGTGCGTCATTGTTTTCGGATGGCTGTGGCGCGGGATTGGTTCTGGCGTCATCGTTGCCGAGCGCCTTTAGCTCCGCCAGCAGAGTCTTGCGCATATCTTCCGGCGGATTGAGCGCCATCGCCTTCCTGAAATCCGCAACTGCTTTCGTCGTTTCGTTCTTCCGCTTCCAGGCGACGCCGCGGTTGTAATATGGAAGGTAATCATTCGCATCGCGCGCGATAACCTGGTCGAAATCCGTGATGGCCAGATCGTATTTGCCAGCACTGAAATAGGCGTCGCCACGCAGCCGGTACAACGCATTCAGGGCTGGTCCCGCGAACTTCTTCGACTGGATGGCCTTGTCGCACGCCTCGACGGGACGGTTTGACTTATCGCAGGCAGCAAAGTCCGCATCGGTCTCCGCAATCGCCGTATCGGAGATCACACGCGGTTCAGCGAACATGAAATAGCCGGCCAGCGCGAGAAGCGCCGCTCCGCCCGCCGCGAGCGCTGCGGCTTTGACGGGCAGGCTCGGCTTTGGGCGAAGCTTGTCGGCATCGCCGCCGCCTGCCTGTGAAGCGGAGGCGGATGCCGGTCTGTGACGAATGCCAAGCCGCTCACATTCCGGGCACGCCTCGTGGGCGTCGCTGTCAAAGACGTGCCCCCCGGAGCAACGGATCAGTTTTGCCACGCTCGTGCCCCCTCTCCGAGCTTCAGGGTTGCGGTTTAGGCGGCGTCACGCTGGGGGCGTCCGGCGGCAGGATGACGCTGTGTGCGATCTGATCGTCCATCCATTGCTGTCCTTCGGGCGAGGGAGCGACGAGACTCATACTGTCGTCGGCGTCAATGACCACGTCCCCGACATATTCCACGGCGCTCCCCGCCCGCATCGTTCGATCCTGCCACCACGTATTGTATTGCCTGTCACTGACCGTATAAGACACCAAGATCGTCGCCCTGCAGTCCGTTGCGCGGGCCTGCAAGGCACCTGGGTTCTGCGATTTGGGAGGCCGCCGGTCGGAGAGAACCAGGAAATACCGGTTTGGATTACGGGCGTCATTTCTGATCACGAAGGTTGAAACATGTCCCGTGGCAGCCGACGAAGTCTGGGGTCTGATTGACAAAGGATTGCTCCGATTTCCGAGGCCACCCGCTTGATTCAGGAGATATTTCACATTCTGGCCGGCGAACACCGTGCCGCTCGTGTAAGCGCCGAAAGCAAGCGTCTCGCCGCAATTGTCGCTGACGACCGTTCCGGTCAGCACCGGATAGCGCCTTCGCTTCGCCTCCGAATCCGCAATTTCACGCTTTAGCTCCCTATTCTCCTGCTCCAGCGGCGCGACCCGCGCAGCCGTAGCGTAGAGCGCGGCATTCTCCTGCTCGAGCTGGGCCACGCGCTGGCGCATTTGCCCGACCTGGCTTTGCAGGTCCGCGACCTGTGACCTGAGACCGGCGTTCTCCTGCCGCAGCCGGGCAATCTCCGCCTCGAGTTCCCTGATGCGCATCTGCAACTCCGCGACCCGTTCGGGCGTCGAAAGCTGCAACTGTGCGATCTGCTGTTTGAGCCTCTCCAGTTCTTCCCTGAGCCTGGCGTTCTCCTCCTCGAGGCGGCTGTTTTCTGCTTCAAGGGGCGCAAGGCGCGCATTTTCCCGCTTGAGCTGCTCAAGATCAGCGGCGACCATCTTGAGCCGCTCTTCCAGCCGGTTCACCTGCGAACTGAGCTGATCGACATAGCGCTTCAATTGATTGACAAGCTGCTGGCCGGAGCCGAGCTGATCGCGCGCCGCGTTCAAATCCCTGCGCAATGCGCTGTCCCCGAGCCTGCCAAGCACGTTTTGAATCTTGGCGTCGGCGTCCTGAACCTTTTTGGCTAGGTCCTGCGCCTCGTCCTTGCCGAGCGGACTCGACGAATAATAGGGCAGCAGCAGCAGCATCATCACGAGGAAGGCGCCCATGGCCTTCGTCACCACCGCCATGAGCGAGATGTCGA
Organism: Chelatococcus asaccharovorans; assembly: GCF_003201475.1. Taxonomy (GTDB): domain Bacteria; phylum Pseudomonadota; class Alphaproteobacteria; order Rhizobiales; family Beijerinckiaceae; genus Chelatococcus; species Chelatococcus asaccharovorans. The sequence continues at coordinate 45,821 of NZ_QJJK01000021.1, forward strand.
AGGTCTCGATGGAGCGGTTCGGCCTTCTCATGGAGTCTCACCCGGCCTTCGTATCGGGCTGGAGATAGACGCGGTTGATGAGATTGCGCAACGTGTAGTCCGCAGCCTGGTTGAGCGCCATTTCCTCGCGTCGCTGCACGACGTTTTGCAACAGCACCAGAATGGCGCTGAGGACGAGGGCGATGATCGTGGTGTAGAACGCCACGGCAAGGCCCGACGTCACCTTCTCGAATTCAATGTTCTTGGGATCCTGCATGCCCTCCAGCGCGATCGAGATGCCGACGACGGTGCCGATAAATCCGGTGGTCGGGATGCACCAGACGAGAAAGCGCATCGTCTGATAGGCGAGATCGAGCCGGTGGCTCATCAGCTCGAGCGTGCTGGTGTAGATGGCGACCGTCTGGTCGAGGGACCGGCTGGTGAACAATTGTAGGATCGACAGGTCGATCAGTTGGGGCAAAAATGCCTGTTTGCTCGCCTTGAGATCGGCGATCTTGTGACGGATCGCGCCGAGATCGTCCACTTGCAGAATGGCCGCGTCGTCCTCGGGCAGGAGGTGTTGATCGATATAGTGTCCCTCACGTGCCGTTGCGGCGTGTCGGCGCCAGAGTTCCGCCAGCCCGAACGCCATCATCAAATACATGCCGTTCTGGATGGTGAACGGATAGACGCGCCTGAAGAACGATGTGTCGGAATGGTCGAACAGGAACACGGCCAATGGCGACCCCTTGGGCAATATCCAGGAGCCGGCTGCGATGGCCACGGCCAGAACGACAAATGCGACGGCATACGCACGTAACGAAGAGAACGCGGTCGCCCCACTCAACCCCGCCATACGAGTTTCCCGATGTGGAGATATCGGTTAAATCTAACCCTCGTATCGCATTTTCGCAATCGCAGACCCTCCCGACAGCGCAAGGATCCGCCGGGGAATCGACCCGTCACCCGTCGTGAAATTCTTCACGCCCGACCATCCCTTGAGCTGGCATACGAGGCAGGCACGCCGCGCCGGCATGATCGTCACCGATTGACGATACCGATCATCGCGCCTCGCCTTCGGCGGGGCGCTTCACCGGCGCGCTGCTCGATCGCGTCACACACCACGTCAACATCCTCGAGATGAACGGCGAAAGCTACCGTCTCGCCCAAAGCCGCGCCAGAAAGGCTGGCAGAAACCCTCCGCAAAACATCGCCGCGGGCGACATTTACGCCGCCGCCTGGCCGGCTTTTACTCCGCCGTTGAAAATGGTGGCATCGTCGAGTCGATTGCACGGGGCTGGGACTGGCCGGTTCATTGGGCAAGTGGCACGAAAGCACAGCGAATCCCTTGTAAAGGCGGAGGCCTCTACGTCGAGTAAGCGGGGCGGCGAATGCTTTCGGCTGCCGACCTCAATCCGGCTCGGCCACACGCACGGGGTGGCGCGCGGCATAGCGTGCCAGTAAAAGTGCTGCCATTGTTGCGCCGTCCTCGCCTTTCGGCGTCAGGACCGTGGCCACTGCCGCGCTATCCGGACGGCTGGCACTGCACAGGCTGTAGCGCACTGTCCTCCTGCGCCCGATATGGAAGTCGACACACAGGCCGCGTGCAATGGCGCTGTAGGCGATGGTCTGAGGCGCGCGCCCCCTGACCGGCCATCGGTTCGGAAGGAGCGTGTGGAGGAAGGCTGCATCGTCATCATCTGCCGGACTCTCGCCCAGTCCACGCGCAAGATTTGCAACGCGCTCGGCGTCGTCGGGCGAGCGGTAGATCGTGAGCATCATCCTGACCGCCCCTTCCCCCCCAACCCATCGACGCGCCCAGGGACCGCGCTGTTGATCGGGTGTGAAGCGGATACCTGGATCGCCCCAAGGTGCGAGGAGGGGACCCCGCTCTCGCGTTTCTGCCGGCGAGGCCGCCATAGCGATCGCGATGGGGAAGACAATCACGAGTCCTGAGCGGTATCCCTTCATGCAATCCCCATTCGGCGGGCTAGCCTGCTAACAGGCGGCGGCGGCGTATCAGGACCGTCTGGGAACAGATAGCCGAGCAGGCCGGGCGGTGTTCCCGCATGTTTGCTTGCTGCCATGGCGAGCAAACCGATGGCAAGTTGTTCGGGGGCCAATTGCAAAGCCCGACCCGTTGCGCTGACCTCCGGGACGACGGCGATCTCTCGTACCAGTGTGGCGACGGCCTCGGGCAGATGGCCCGCGTCCCCGGAGCGCAGAGCGAGCGCGCCATCCTGTCGCCAGAACACCAGAGGCGCTGCGGCAACCAGGCGCGCGCCGAGTTCGGGGAGCGGCGGCGGTTTCGGCCGGCGGCGCACAACGTGGCGTAGCCAATTAGAAAACCGAACGTTCCAAGGCGGCGGGGCGCCTGGCGACGTGAGACGGCCACCCGACGACGGAAGCCGAAAGCGTGGAAGGCGAAATCGGGCTCGTCCCGGTACGACCGGCGGGACCCCGGGCGGGACCTCCGGCGGATATGGAGCGGGCGGCGACGCTTCGGGAACGACGGTTGGAGCGGCTGGCACCATCGGCTCGACCGGCGAACGCGGCCGGTCGACGAGCGCCACCTTGCGCATGGTCGGCAAGACACCGCTCGCCTCGCCTTCAGGGCCTATGAAGACGAGGCTTGTCTCAGCTGTCAGCAGATTGGCGGAAATCGCCAGCGCGCGGATCGCCTGCCGGTCGACCACAGCGGGATTGGCAAGAAGGGTGCTGATCTGCCTCGCCGCATGAAGGGCTGTCTCGGCCGCAATGTCGGCCGGCTGCGTCGACGCTGTACGCGGTACGGTAGCCGGCACCCTGATATGAAGGGCCAGAGGCGCGCCATCAATCGGCATGGGTATCCCGATAGGCACATCCTGACCCATCATATGAACGCCAAGCTCCTCGGTCGCCCAAATGGTCAGCGTTGCGGGGTGGTGAATGTCTGTCCGACGTGGCGCCTGATGGTCAGGCAATCGGGTAACAGAGCGATCCCGGTCCATACCGGGACGCAATAGAAATTCCTGTTCGCCAACTTCGAGACCGACGACGCTGTCGCAGTCGATTGACGCGCGCTCGCCGGGCCGAATACCTGCGATCGATAGCACGCGCCAACCGTGCTTTGCTTCCTCAAGGAAGACGGCGCGATTACCGTCGATGGCAGCTCCATCATATTCCCCTTCGCCACGGCGATGGGCGCGAGCATGCGCCGTCCATGTCTGCCCGCCGATGGTGACCGCTACGCCATGCACGACTTCGCCATCGAGCGCGGGCGGCATGGTGAGGACGGCCTCGATCGGCACGCCCTCCTGATTGTCGAAGGCGCGATGGATGCGCAGCCGGGCCATGGGTGGCGTCAGCCACAGATGGATGTCGGTGCGCGACAGCAGAAGAGGCGGGGGCGGCGCTGCGGCAGGCCGGAAAAAAGGCATCAGCGGATCAATCAGCGGCTCCGTCATGTCAGCCCTTCTTTTCCACGCGATCCGCACTCCATTTGCCTATATCAACCAGCGCCACGTTTTTTGGTCGCCTTTGGCCTCACCTTGCCCAACGCCTCGCGCAACCGGGCGCCCGCGCGCTCGACGATCGGCCCAACATCCAGATCGCAGCCAATCAGTTCCGACGCGACGATGAGGGTGACGCCCTCGACAACCGGGATCGGCACGCCCTCCCGCGCATCCAGCAGGATGCGGATGGCGGCATTGGGAAACCCGAGCGCCTTGAGGCGCTGGAATCGTCGGATCGCACGGACATGTTTGTCGTCATAGCTGGCATAGGTCCGCCCTCCATCAGGTGACGGCACGAAGCCCTCCGCGATCAGAAAGCGAATTTGCCGAACTGTCGCGTCGGTGATGGTTGCGAGTTGATCAAGCTTCATGAGATGCTTTTAACATATATTCTGTCATTAGCAATTGCCCTCCCTGCCGCCCCTTTCGTCCACGTTCGATGGCGCTCTTGCTTTTTACAAACTTTATGTTAAAAGAAATGAAAAGCAGGAGTGCGGCGATGCATCGAGTTCTCATGGTGGTGACGGCCCTGTCCCTTGCTGGGGCTATGGAAGCGAAGGCGGCAGGCGCGAGCACGAAGCCTCCCCTGTCGGGCTGGGCGACGGCTGCGGGCGTGGGAAGCAAGACGGGCAGCGCATTCGACCGGGTCAATGAAATCGCAAACGAAGCGCTGCAACTGACTACAAGCTCCGAGCCCGCACCCGCGCCGACTCCCGAACGTATTCAGGCTGCGGGCGGGGTGGCGCAGCTTCTGCCGCCGATCGGAAGTGGAGACGGTGCGGAGAAAGTTACGCAATATGAAGTCAATATAGATCCCCCAGCGGGCGCGCCGTATGTTGCGCGCGCAACGATCTCTTTCGCAGGCGATCGCCCGGTAACACTCTACGTGCTGAAAAAGCCGATTGTTCAACGGGGTGCCCCGGACCAGGATGGAGCCAACACAGCTGGTCAGATAATCACCGATATCGTCGGATTATCGACGGGCGAAACAGCACGGACCAGTACAGCAGGCGGCAATCCAACGATTGCCTGCATCGCAAAGCCTATAGCTAAAGATCGCAATGCGACCTGCTCGGTCAGTCTGCCAGGCATTCCGATTCTGCTGACGGGAACATACTCTCGGCGCAACGATAGCGATCCGGCATTCGACCGGGCGACCCATAGCCGACTGGTCGCCATCTACAACCGACTTCGTCTCCCAACGCCGTAGAATCTCGGGACCAAAGTCTCGGGACCAAAGTCCCGATTTACCGCCCGAATTCGGGAGATAGGCTTAGACTAAAGAATGTCACTTTGAAGGGGTCAATATTTACTGACACAATCGAGAACGAAAATGTCGAAATCTGATTATCTCAGTCTCGCCGGTATTCTGTCGGCGCTGTGTTTTAGTGCGGCGTTGCTTCTATCCTTTCCGGCCGCAGCTCAGAACAACGAGTGCTCGATGATGTGCAACGGCATCGACAACCAGTGCTACAGGTCCTGCGCCGGATCGAATGACGGACTCTCGCCCTTTGGACCAGCACCAGGCAGCGGTGCCAGCCGGTCCAGCTACGGCGCCATCGCGATCTCAGACAGTGACAAGGGTGCCCTGCGATGGGGAAAGGCTTACGGCTACGAATCCCGTGCCCGCGCGGAGGCCGCTGCGGTGCGATTTTGTATGGCCGGGGGACTGCCGGGCTGCCGGGTGCGGCTCTGGTTCTTCAATGCTTGCGCCGCCCTCGTGACCACGAGCGATGGCAATTGGTGGACGGATTGGCGCGGGTCGCTCGCGGCCGCACGCCAAGTAACGCTGGCGGAGTGCGAGCAGGACGCTAAGGGCCGCTGCACGGTGAGAGAGGCGTTCTGCTCACTGTAAAGCTGGAGCGCGGTCGCGCGAGCGACGGCGACGCCCGGCAATTCCCCGGCCCGGTCCGCTTGAGCCGGCTGGACACGTGCGACCAGCATATCCATGCAACAGGAGCATTTGATGCGGAATCATTGGGCCTATTTCGTCCTCATCGCCTCGGCTTTCGTCATTCCAGCGCTATGTGCCGGCGCTGAACAGCGGCCGCCTCTCGCCGCCGGCGGTTGCTGGATGGTCCTGCCCAAGGGCGAAAAGCCCGAACGCACCAACGCTGCGGAAATCCTCTGCCTGGGCCGGGACGGCTACGGCCGCGTCCGCGAAAGCCAGTTTTATGGTGAAGTCGCGACCTGCGCCCGCGTCTCCTACAAGACGACACATGGTCCGACCTATGTCGAGGTCGATTTCAGCGCCTGCACGAACAACGCGCCGAGCCACCGGCTCGTCTGTGCCAGCAGTTCGGGCAGCAACCCTGTCCCCTGCCTTCAGAGCATTCTCGGAGACAGCGATACAATCGATATGGAGCTTTACCGAATCGAAGAGGGGGGATCGTGAGATTTTACCACATCCTGGCCGTGCTGCTCGGTTCGTTGATCATACAGCCCTTCGGGGCGTTCGCCCGCGAATGTCCTGCAGTGTCCACCAAGGCGTCTCCGGTGGACGCAGCCATCCAACGACCTTTCGGCTACCGTATGCACCCTATCCTCGGGAAAGCCGTGTTGCACCCGGCTCTTGTTTTCAGCACGCGAGCAGGCCTCGCTGTGAGGGCGATGCAGGGGGGACGCCTTATCAAGTTCGAAGCAGCACCGGACGGTGGTGGTTTTATCTGGATCCGGCATAGCGACGGAACCGAGTTGCGTTATGGGCCGCTATTGGCCTCGGCCCTCCGTTTTGGCGCGTGCGTTGCCGCCGGTGCTTGGCTTGGCGAAACGATGCCGGCTCCACTTACGCTGACCATGCGGCGGAAGGGACATTGGGTCGATCCGAAGCGCTGGCTCGAAGGTGCGCCATGACTGAAGAATGCCGGCAGGAAATCTCACGCGAAGCGTGTCCACACGCGTGTCTTTGCGCCACGTTTTGGCAAGAGGGGGCCATGATGAAGACTTCCGTCACCATCGAAAAGACCAGCTTGGCGAAGGATGCGGGATGATGAGCGAACAGAGTGCCCCGGCTACCGGCGAGACCTTCAGGGATGCTTTCGACGGTTCACTCAAGCGGCCCTCCAAGCCGCTGAAATTCGCGATATTCTTCGCCCTCGGCACCTTCGCCACAGTCGTGGCGATTTACGTCATTTTCGTGTTCGTGCCCGAAAACGGGTTCCCGACGATCCGCAAATGGTGGGCCGGGCTCGGAACCCGGTCATTGCGGGAAGAACTCGTCGCCTTCGGTCCGATCCCGATGGGCACGCTCGTGACGATCGCGATCGCCGGATTCGCATTCGGTACGCTGCAGGAAGCCATTGCCGCTCTCCGGGACGAGAGGCCGCTGCGGAGCCTCGGCCGGGACCTCGTCGTCATCCGCGAGCTGACGGAAGAGGGCGTCGGCTACCGGGAGGGCGACATCACGACCGTGCATGTCCCCTGGGCGCAGGTGCAGGAGCTGCGCTCGATGGATCTGCCGGCCTTCGAAGGCAAGCTCTTCTTCGTCATCGAGCTGAAGAGCCCGATCCACGAACGCGGCCGTCTCGTTTTCTGGGACGGACAGGATTCCTGGACCAGCATTGCAGGGCGTCTCCGTGAACGCCTGGCGGCGTATCGCGCCGCGCGCTCAAGGGGGGACAAAATTGGAGTCGGATCGGATGACAAGCTCTCGTAAAGGTCCCTGCCGGGTGCTCTGCGGCGCCCGTCAGGACGATGATCTGGAACTCCCGGCATACGGACGTTTCGAGAGGATCGAGGCGTCCTATAGTGTGGATGGCGCGTTCGAAACGCCGCTTCGCTTCAAAGGCCTGCTTGACCTCGGTGGACCACATGCGATGGCTCACCTCGACTGCCCGGTGTGGGCCGTGGTCGAGCTCGATGCCGAGGATCCATGCGGACCGATCGTCGGCGCGGACGGGCTGGAAATCCTCGGCCTGTTGAGCTTCGCCTCGGGTTTCGTGCTGTTTCGCGGCACGCGCATGGCGGCTCTGAGTGTTTTTGCGGCAGGAGAGGACGATGCGTCCCTGAAGACGCCTCTGTCGGCAGTACAGGATCGCTATGGCGTTGCCCTGGCCGGAGATTTCGGTACAGCGACCGCGGGTCATGAAGGACTTGCCCGTGCCGGCTTCTGCGGCCTCGCGGAAGCGGGGACGGACGTGGAAACGCCTCTCTATCTGCGAGATCCCTCGGGCCCGGGGATTGCCGGTGTGGCAATCGCCGGCGTGCGGGGCACGGCGCTTTCCGGCGTAGGGGGCCTCTCGATTGTCGAGGGCGGCGGCACGGCGCGGGCCGGAGATTACGGTGTGGCGATCGCGACTTTTTTCAGCCGCTTCAGCACCGTCGTCGCGGGGCATGGCGGCGCCGCCATTTTAGGTGGGGTCCGAGGAAATGTGAGCGGGGGAATCGCGGTTTCGACGCTCGGTTGTCGCTTTCTCGAGGTCCGACGTGGCGGGATCGGGGTGGCGCGGAATGCCGTGGAGGATATGGACATCGGCGAAAACGCCCTCATGATCGCAACGGCCTTGGGCCCCAAAGCCGACATCCATCTGGGCAAGCAAGCGACACTGATCTTCTGGGAGAGTTCGGACGAACGCGAGTTTACCGTATTCTCTTCCTTGTCAGGCGGCGTCGAGCCCGGACTTTATCGCTATGCGAATGGCCAATTCCGGCAGATTGATGGGATGATGGGGCCACGCAACATTTGGGAAGGCGAAGGCCTGGAGCCGCGAAGTGCAAGCGCGATGCCACCTCCGCCGACATTCGACATTGGCGTGGAGTGGTGGGCTGCCGCCCGCAGCCATGATCCGCAAGCGGAAATCCTGCGAGAGCCGGTGGGAGAAGAGGACATCGTCGTTCTCTGCGCCAATATTCCGGCGGAAGATCTGGCGGCAGGCCGAAAGGATGGCCAATGGTGGTTCGGAGCGCCCTGGGGACGAGGTGAGCTTGCGCTCACCGATGGAGCGCCGTGCTGTCTGGTCCGGGTCGAGGGCGAACATGCGCCCCATCCGGGTGGTGGCGAGCAGATTGGTTTCCGGAACGGGACGGCGCTCTATCGGGGCACGTTGCGGGGTGCTGTGGCGGCGTTGCGGGCGGTCGGCGCCGCATCCGTGCTGGACGGGCATGTTGCGGTCGCCGGGCACGGGGGTGTCGCCCGCGTGTCGTCGCGGCGCGGCCCCGTTCCGGACATGGGAACTTGGGGGGAGAGATGGGTAGACGAGATCCCTCTTCCTGTTGCTCCTCACGCCATCCTGCGCGGCGATCCGAATCGCGGGTGCTCTCCCTCACTCGCGGTGGTCGGAAACGAAGGGGTCGCAATCTGTGACGGCGAGGCTCATGCCGGAGACCGTGGCGTGGCCTGGGTCGCCGGCCTGGGCGTCGCGCGGGCCGGAAGTCGTGGTCTCGCAATATGTGAGCGGGGCCTGGCGCTTGCGGGAGACCAAGGAATTGCCTGGAACCTCCATGCCGGGGCCGGAGACGGAGGAGAATCCCGAGGAGGACAGGCGGTTGCTGGCCTCGGCGGCTTCGCCATTGCGGAAGGGGTCCGGTCTTCCGCCATCAGCGGCGGGCGCGGCGTCTCTATAGCTATGAATGTCGGGACGGCCCGCACAGGAAATGTCGGCATCGCGATCTGCCGCGAAGAGGGTGACGCCCATGGCGGGTGGGAATCGGTCGTTGTCTCGCAAAAGGGACGGGTCAGCGGCGGCGATCGGGCGCTGTTGGTCGCGTGGGACGAGCCGGAGAACCGATGGGTGCACGCCGTCGTCGGCCAGGACGGTATCGAGCCCGACGTCCCCTATGCCGCGCGCAACGGCCGGTTGGAGCCCGCGCCGAGCCCCGTCATGACGGAAGCTGCCGCAAGCGCCGACGAAGGCTGCACTGAGTGCCGGCATCCGTCGGCAAGTCGGAGCAATACCGTGGCGGCCGACGCGCGGCTACGTCTCATCGGATCACCTGAAACGGACGGAGAATGAGCCATGAACAAGTATCTCGCCCTCGCCGCCTTCATCCTGCTCGCCTCGACCGGTGCGCAGGCGCAGGAGAGCCAGCAGAAGATCGCCGTCAAGAACCGCCAGATGATCGTCGCCATCACCAGCGGAAAGCTGGAGGACGAGATCGTCGGCAAGCCGGAGATCTTCCAGCGGAGCAACATCGCCTACGCCATCGGCATGACGCGCAGCCTGCACCGCGCCTGCACCATCCTCTCGGACGAGGAGAACGCGCGGCTGGAGCGGCTCGAACGTTCTTACCGGACGCGGAAGGCGGACAACGAGCTGGCGGCGGCGGTGCAGGCCATGGTGCTAAGCGAACTCGACAACGGCGCCGCCGACACGACTGCCCTGCTCGGCCGCTACGATTGCGCCGCGCTGGAGCGCTTCAAGCTGACCGGACCGCTGCTCGCCTTCTGGAACAAATATCTCGCCAGGCTCACCGGCTGAGCCGCCCCACGCAGCAAGAGGAGGTTCCCATGCTCTCTCGCATCCGTCTTCCCGTCGCGGCCGTGGTCATGGCGCTGAGCACGCTCCCCGCCCTGGCCGCTTCGGTGCAGACCGTGCCCTCGCCGCGCCTCGAAGCCCAGCGCCAGGCCAACGCGCTGTTCGAGACGTTCCGGATCAAGTGCGGCACGGATCATGTCGTCGCGATCGACGTCACGCCGCCATCATCGGGCGGCTTCACCCAGACTTTGGGAGCGGCCCCGACCGGCCGCGCCCAGGGGCACACGATCTACGTTGCCTATGCCGACATGCATCTCGAAGGACGCGAGACAACGACCGATATCGACCGGCGCAACGGCATCGGCTGGCGTGGAAGCCTGGCCTACAGCGCCGCCGCGGCGCGCCAGATCTCGGTCGGCAGGGACGGCACCAAGGGCGTCTGGAGCCCGTGGCAGCCGGCGGGGCCGGTCTACACGGTGACGCTTGAGTTCAAGGATGGAGGCTGGTCCAGCCGGGGGCAGGAGATGTCGCTGCTGGGGGCGCTGGGACGTTACGGCAAGATCCGGCGGCCGGCCTGCTCGGAGGTTCCGGCGGGCTGAATGACGAGAGGCGGCGGCGTTTGCGCTGCGAGGATCGGTCGCGGTCCCGCTTTCCGGCGGAGCCGACCATGGACAATTTCGAAACCGAGGCGCGCGGAGTGCTGTCTTGCCCGGCGCCTGACGAATGCGGGGGAATACATGGACGAACCAAGCATCGCTTTCAGCGTCGAAGGCAAGACCTTTCGCAGCCCGATCGGTGTGTTTTCCATCCTGGGTATTTGCTCCCTCGCGGGCTCCATTCTCTGCCTGCTGCAGCTCGTGACCAGACCGGTGACACTGTCGAACGCCATCCCGCTGCTCTTCGGCGGTATCGGAGGGCTGGGCATGCTCGCGGCCGGCCTCGCCTTCACCGCGATGCATCTCAGCGCATGGTGGGCCGGGCGAGATCCCGATGCCGCCGCGCGTCGGATCACTCCGCTTGTCGTCACGCCCGGCGGGATCTTCATCGATCCCTATCCCTATGCCGGTCTCGCGTCTCTGGGGCGGCGGCGCCGCTTCGTTCCCTGGCGCGACGTCGCAGCGATCGGGCCGGTAGGCGGGACAGGCCTGTTTCCTGTCACGGTGGCGGAGAAGGACGGAGCTCAGAAGACCGTCTATGAAATCCCCGAGCAGGCGCGCGGCGAGTCGGGCGAGCTTGCGCACGCCACAACCCTCGCTGCCCGGGAACGCTATCTGGCCGGATTTTCGTCGGCCGCCCAGGCAGCCACAGGGACGTTCTTCGTTCCGGTCGTCAGAACAGCGCCGTCGATCTGGCGTGCGCTCGGCGGCTCGGTGCTGCTCGCGGGCGCTGCCGTCTTCATCCTTCTGTTGGCCGCCACGGCAGCGACGGTGAAGGGAGTTGATCTGAACGTCGGGGCGTTCCTCGGACTGCTCGGCTGGAGCATCTTCATCGCTTGCACCGCCTTGGCGATCGTCTTCGCCGCCATCAGGGGGTGGCAGGCTCGTGGCCGGGCAATTTCGTGGCCGGTCGCGACGATCGAGGCGGACGGCTTCACCACCACCGCCCTGCCGAATGCGGCAGGCGATCTCTTCGGCGATCTCGATGGCCGCAGCCGCCGCGTCGCCTGGCCGGAGGTTCGGCGCATCGAGCCACCGGTCGCCGGCGAAGACGCGTTCAGGGTCGATATTGGTGAGCGGAACCTGTTGTGTTTGCCGGCGTCGGCAAAGTCCGGGGACGGTCGCACCCTTCATCCAGCCCTCGCCGATGCCTGGCAAGCGTGGCGCGGCGCGAAGTGAGATGAAAAGCGACCGCCGTTTCTACAGCAATTCCACGGGCGCTCCCGGCGTGACGGGCGGCCACTTAAGATCGAAGATGTGGAACATCGCCGTCTGTACGGCAGCTGATCGAAGCATTGATCTCTTGGTTCAATCGAGCGACCGGCGCGCAATGAAGCTGGATTTGGGCATCCACCAGTTAACAACAAAGGGCTGACTGCCATGAAGAAAACATTGCCGACTGCCGCCCTGATTGCGGCGCTTATCGTTGTCGCCTTCCCCGCCGCTTCGGCGTCCGCAGATGACACGGGCTCGTCCGAACTGCAGACGCAGGCAACCGTCGCCTTGACGCCCGAACAACGCGTCCGCCGTATCTTCGCCTCGCTCGATACGTTCCACGACCTTCAGCCGACCTGGCGGCAGGCGAAGATGCCCGCAGCGGCGTGGGCGAAAAAACAGTTCGACAAAAGGGCTTCCGCAGCGATCGACGCCATGCCCGACCCACTTAACTACACCGGCGGCCTCATGCTCTATCTCGGCGGCATCGCGGCCGTAAACCGCGGCGATCTCGATCGCGCTGCCCTTTCATTCGAGGCCGGCTATGCGCTCGGCTGCCTCGTTTGCGGCGCCGCGCTTGCGACGGTGCTCGATCTCGATCCCAGTCGGCTCAAGCCGGAGCCCGCACTCGCACAGGACTGGAATGACCTCGCCGCGCATGCCGGCGTCTCCTCGGCGGCGGGGGCTCTCCTGGACGTGCAGCCGCGAACCTATGAGCGGCTCATCTCGGGTAATGGCGCGACATTGCCGACGACCACCGGCAGCAAGAATGCCGCGGCGATCTACGCCAGAGCCTATTCTCTCGGCGATGGGCGTGCCCTGTCGATCGTCGATCGAGCCAAGGCCGGCGAGACCAGAGCCACGGCCATTCTCCAAAAGGCGGGTGTTGACCTCGCTGCGCTGCCCGAGACGACGAGCAGCATAGTCAACCGCCTCAGTGCGTCGCCACCGATCGGGACGCCCGCACAACGCTCGCAGGATATCGAAACGCTGACAGTCCGTGCGGAAGGCGGCGACGCGACGGCGCTGCTCGCCTTCGGCACCAGACGCTTTGCGGACGCTGCGATTGCTTTCAGCACCAAGGACAGCAGCGATTTCCTGATCGAGGCAGCGGTGCGCGGCAACCCGATGTCGATGGCCGCTTTCGCGGACTCTGTCCTTCAGGGCGGTGAGAGCTCCGGCTATCGCAACGAGGACGCTGCCATCTTCGCCTTTGCTGCTTGGGTGATCACTCCCGCCGGTGATCCTGCCGAGTCCCTCTTCAGGGGTGTTCTGGACGGGCTGACGGGAAAGCTGGATCCGAAGATACGCAAGGCATTCGAGGCCTGGTTCCGGGAGCAGGCCAAGGCTCTCGACCACAGCTACCCGTAGGCGCGCTATCAGGGCGGCGGCGAGGCAGGCAGGCTGCCATTAATCATTCCCTCTGCCAGGAGAGCGCTGAGAAGCTGCATTGGTCCTGACGTAACCTTGCTGTCGGTTGCCTTCGTCTGACGCACATAGGTGACGACGGCGACAGTGCCCGGCAGATGAGCGTTGCACAACACATAGGGACGACTAACCATCATGAAGAAGCACCGTGTATAGAGCTGGAGATTGCCGCTGCCGCTCGGCAGAGGATACTTTCCAGATTCAACAGTGACGATGGTGGAATCAATTTTTGCCTGGGCCGGTACCGTATGATCATCCAATGCAATCAGGGCTCGTTGATAGCGCACGCTCGACGCGGATCTCGCGGCAGGGTCGGCAGTGGATTGCGCATAGCTCGCCGCCTGCTGCGCGGCTGCGGCGCTTGTGTAGCCATCGACCAGCAGAATGGAGCGATCGGGCATCCAGGCCACCCAACGCCGGGCGAGATCCTCGGGCGGATCGCCGGGAAGCTGCACTTCGGTGAAACGCGGCGTGAGCCCGTCGCAGCAGCTGATGCGCAGATACGGCAGATCGTCGAGCACTGCGAGACTGGACCCCGGCCCCGTTTTCGCCTCGGCGGTGAGGCAACCACGACTGCGCTTCTCAGCCAGCGACAGGGTGTCGGACCAGCAGACGGGGTCGGCCGACCCAGGCGCGACAGGCTTATTCCGTGCTTGAGCAGGCGGCGCAGGCTGGGCGGGCCCTGCCGGCGCGACCTGTACAGCTGCGGCAAGGATCTGCAGCGTCCGACGCTGCCCGTTACGGATGAAGTCTAAGACCGGCTTTCCGTTTGTGGTTTGCTCGACGAGTGTCGATAGATTGTCTGCGTTTTCAACCGGCTTGCCATTCACCGCCGTCACGATGTCTCCTACAAGCAGTCCTTGGGCTTCAGCTGCGCTGCCTCTGACAAAACGGCCGACCAGCGCGCCCTGCCCGGCGGTCAATCCGTTGTCGGACGCGAGCTTGGACGGCACGGGAAATGCGGCAATGCCGATATCCAGCCGCTTGGCCGTTTTCGGCGCGGGGGCGGGCTCGATGATCGCGGCGCGCAACGGATCCAGAACCACGGCTACCGCGTCGCTTGTTGGCGGACGCAGCGTCGCCATCGCTTCTGCATAACGCGCGACCGCTGGCGCCTCGTTGCTCGGGAGCGAGACATCGGGTGCGAGGCTCGCTGCGTGCAGGAACCAGATGGCCGCCTCCACCGGGTTGACGTCGCCGCCGTTGGCCCCCAGGGCGAAATCTCCCGCCATGGCATCGATAAAACCTGGCTGCCGGTCCGAGGACGGCGTCAGCCGGGAAATGACCTCCCGCGCCAGCGCGGCATTGGGGCGTGCTGGCGTTGCTGGCACGCCGCTTTGCGGCAGATTGTTGAAGTCCACGAGCAAAGCCGCTGTGAAGCAGCCAGCCGCCTCAAGATCACCCTTGCTGCCCCGCGTCCCGGCTTCCGTGATGGCGGCGGTATCGCCATTGCGCACGCGGCCACAGAGCACGTCGGTCGGTTCAGGAAGTGCTGAGGTGTCGAGCCCGGCGCCCGCGTCCTTCACGCTCGCGTTGGAGCGCTCGTAGAAGCGCCGGCGGACGGCGTCGGGAAGCGGAAATGCGGCGGGGTTGGCGCCGGCAAGCGCGACAGCCAGTCCATCGCCGGCGACGACGCCCCTGTCACCGGCCTCGCGTGCGAAGGCGAAAGCCCGCGCCGGGTCCGATATTTTGAGGATTTCTGCGATCTCGAGTGCCGCAGCGGGTGCCTCGCCAAGAACAAAGGCCTGTTCAAGCAGCTTGACCTTTGTTGTGGGTGTGGAAGTGCGGGATGCCTCCATGCGCAGATAGGTGCCCAAGGCATCCTTGCCGATGCCACCGATCTGCAGAAGGGTCTTTGCGCCGTCGGGAAGGTCGGCGGCAACAGGCGCGCGTCCGCCCGTCCAGGCTGAAAAGCCGGCAGGCAGCGGCGCCGCACGCAGCGCCTTCATTGCAGCCACCATTGCCTCAACACGCCCCAGCGGCGTGGATGCTTGGGTGGGGACGACCACGGGAGCCGGGTTCGCCGGCGAAACAGGTACCGGGCGTGGGGTTGATTGCGGCGCGGGTGTTGCTTCAGACGGGGGAGCCGACCGGTCCGCGGAAGCTTGCTTCTGCAATTCGGGCGGCGCCGGTGGCACTGTTTTCGGCTGCAAAACGTAAACGATCGCTCCGAGCACGACGATGCCGGCGACTGTCCACACGAGCGGACTCTTTTGCCAGGGTGCGGGAGGCGGCGGAGCCTGCTCGCCGTGGACGCCGCCGCTTGCCGGCATCTTGGCGGGCGTCACGCCGCCCTTGGCCTCCCGCGCAGCGCAGATCGGACAGACCTCGTTGGCGCTTGCATCGAAAGGATGCCCCTGGAGGCATCGAACCATCCGCCGGCTCATCGGGGTGTGTTTCCTTTTGTGACCTTCATGGCATATATGTAGTCGTCCAGCTTGATCGCGCCGGACATCATGCGGCCGGCGACGAATGAGGCAAATTCCGGCGGGAAGCCTTTATTGGTCATCTGCGCGATGATCTCGTTGCGGTTCAGGCCTGTCGGTACACTGGCCGCGGGGGGCGATGGCGGCATCTGCTTCACCAGCACGCTCCATCGCGCGGCCACGTCGGGTGTCATGAAACCGGTATCCGTCAGTGTCCTGAGAAGCGCGATCACGCGCCCAGGATTCTCCACGGAGGTCGGGCCAGAGGGCGAAGGTGCCGAGGCGGTTGTCTTCGCGACGCTCTGGATCCGTCTTTCGAATTCATCGGTACTCCACCATCCCTGACTTGCGCGAGTCAGGAATTCGCGTTGAAGCGATAACGGAATGTCGGCATCTGCGAGTCTTTTTCTGGCTTCAGCGATAATATCAGCACCTGGAGCGGCCCCTGATGTCACCGAACCGGCGGGCGGCGCGATAGCGAGCGCAGCAAAGCGAGATAGCGAATTCTGCGTGAATTGGCCGGACAAAAATCCGGTTTTCAGATCGTCGACGATCTGATTGACCGCATTGGGATCCACCTGGATCCGGGGCGTTGGAGTCCTGGACAGGCGGTATTGATATATACCTTCGAGCAGTCCGAACACCGTCTTCCGGGCCTCCTGCGAATTAGGATCGCATGTCAGCGCCTTGCACGGAGCTTCCAATAGATTACGCTGAAACCACTGCGCTTCCGATGAAGAGGTGTTGACGGGCACAAGAGCGTCCTGCGTCACACGTACAGCCTTCCCGAAGGCAAAGGGATTTGTCGCACCGATTGATTGGTCGAGGTTCAAGTTTGTTTTGCCATCGTAGATCGACAAGCGAACATGACAGGAGCTTTCCTCGATGCTTGGACCCTGAGTATTGGCCTGCTGCTCCATGGCGCGGTTGAGGTCGTTCAGATAGATTGCATAGGTATCGCCGGGCAAGGCTCTGTGGGCGAGCCAGACTTGCGATACCTCTTCTCCATAAACAGGATCGGCGAGAAAGGTGAAATAGCTGTTCGTGCCCTCGGGAGTCGATGTAAACGACCTTCCGACCGGCGTGTACGCTGTCGAACCATCGACTGGTATCAAGGAAGTTGACTTCCCATCTCGCCCGTCTTGCCGTGCGACCGCCAACGCGATGATTTTATCACCACAATTTTGATACTGCATGTGGATGGAGAGTGCTCGGGCACCGGAAAGCTTATGCAGTTGATTCTTTAAAGCCTCGACCTCAGCGAGCTTGTCGGAGAGTTCTCCGGTGAGGCGTTCGATCGCTGCTTGCATGGCTGATGGATCGAATGCGCGTAAACGCGCTATCTCGGCCCGAAGCGATTGGCCTTCTGCCTCCAGCCGGGCACGATCACCCTCAATGCGCTTGAGCTGTGAGACGGATTGATCGAGCCGTGTTTGAAGACGCGCGATGTCGCTCTCGGCTTGCGATAGCTTTGCGAGCGCCACGTCGATCTGGCGCTGGAGTTCCTCCAACTCCTCTTTGGTGAAGTCGCCTCTCTTCATGCGCTCGACCGCGCTGGCAAGATCCTGGCGGACCCCGCTAATAGATCGGTTGACGATTGCGGCGATCTGTTCAGCGGTGAAATCCGGGATATAGTATTGCATGGCAAATACCATGAGGATGAGGAAGGCGCCCATCGCCTTCGTCATCACCGCCATCAACGCCACTTCGCTGGTGTCGGACTGGTGCCTACGACGTTTCATGTCGCTCCGCCCGGTTTCTCCTGATCGATGTAGACGCGGTTGATCAGGTTGGCGAGGCAGTACTGACCGGCCGCGTTGAGGGCCAACTCCTCCTGTTCCTGCACGCTGTGCTGCGCGAAGGCGAGCAATGCGCTGGCCAGGAGCGCGATTAACGTCGTGTAAAATGAGACAGACAAACCACCCACCACACGCCCGAGATCCATGTTCTTCGGGTCAATCAGGTGAAGCGCCAGTGACAGGCCGATCACGGTACCAAGAAAACCTATGGTCGGGATCAACCAAGCCATGTAGCGGAGCATTTGGTAGCGCAGTTCGACGCGGTCCCCCATCAAACTGAGAGCATTGGTCAGAAGCGTCATGGATTGATCGACCGACTTGCTCGCCTGAAGCTGCAGGATCGTCATATCCATGAGCGTCGGTAAGAAGCCGCTTTCTGCGTCATGGAGCGGGGCCACCCGGGCACGGATCGGCCCGAGTTCATGCAATTCCAGCATCGTTATGGAATCTTCGGGCAGGAAACCGGCATTCAGAAAGGCGTATTCCCGCTTCGTCATTCGCCATCTGACGTAGAGGTCAGCCAGGGACCAGGCGAGCAAGAGATATATGATATTCTGAATTGTGAACGGGTATGGAAAGATGCTGTACTGTTGTCGATCAAGTAAAAGAGCGGAGCCAGGCGAATTATACGGCAGGACGAGAGTCAATAACGTGATAACGATAGCCGCAAAAACTATCGCGGTCGTTCTTATGCGTCGGCGGGAAGGGATTGCGGGCCATGCTGGATTGGAAAGAGGGGGAAGCGGGTCAGGCGATATCTGCAATCCGGTGATCGGTGAAGGTGCATTTTCTGCCAACAACGTCTGGTCTCCCGCTATTGCGATACCGCGAATTGAGTTCGCGTATCCTCGGCTCTGAAATTGTCTGACTCTCCAAATTTGATCGTCGCGACATCGTAATAACCGCCTCTCATTGCAGTTCGTCGTGCCGAGCGTTCTAAGTCGTTGGTTGGTTTGCAAGAGCAGAAGTGTTCAGAGCCACCGAGAACGGTAGCAATTTGTGCGGATCGGGTCTCTTCAACGATAAGAGGCATCGGGCTCTTTCCACCAGTCGCTTGCATGGAGGGCCGCCGGCCAAGACCACTTCAATGGCCACCGAATTCCCCTGCCACTACAGAATCCACCCCTATTCTCGGTTTCCACTCGACAATGGACAAATAGTTATTGGTCTTGGGCGCGGACCAAAGGTCTTAAGACCTTTATCAGCGTCCGGCGCGGATTGTTTGTTACATGTTTTTTGTTAAAAGGAAAGGGTGTCCATATTGGAGGCGATACGGGTGATTGTATGCAGGAAGGCAGGCGGGCCGCTCGGAGAGTCCCGCGCAATGTTTGCGATCGGCAACGATGCCGAGGAATATGAGCGATAGCGGCCCAATGCGATGGCCGTTGAAATATCTGACGGGTTGCCGGGCAGACTCTGACGGGCAGCACATGGCTGGCGCCGCGGCAGACTTCTACAGGATATCACAATGATACTGGTGCCGACGGTCTTCTTAACGGTAGATCATCGGCAATCTCCCGCCCATAGCCTTTGCGTTGCGCAATCGCTGGGATGGGGTGAGGCCATCATACAACGAGTCAGAGCTGACAACGATACCGCGACGCCCGATGACGTTCGCCGATGGGAGGGCGGGAATTGAAAATGCCGATGCTGGTCCCATATCGATGGATGCGGCTTACGCCAACCGAGGAAAGGCTGCGGCGCGAGCAGGTTGATGCTATTTTCCGTGCGGTTATTCCCGGCGTTACCGCTGCTGCTCTTGCAGCTGTTGTTCTCGGCGTATTTCTCGTTCGTCTTGGCGAGGCTGGCCCCACCGTAGCAGGAGGATGGGCAACTGCCATTGCCGTCTGCGCCATATGTCATGTGACCCTGGCGTTAGCTTATCGCAGATCACCGCCTGCCACGCGGGCAGAAAAGGTCTGGCCACTCGTATTCACTCTTTTCGCTTTGGCGGAGGGCGTCGCCTGGGGACTTGCATCCGTGGTCCTCACGCCCGACGCTGCCTTTGATGTCCGCTTCCTCGCCGTTGCCGTCACCATCGGAGTCACGGCCGGCGCGATCCCCGCCTTCAGCCCGTATCTACCCGCCTATTTCGCTCTTTTCCTTCCAGCAACTCTCCCTTATGCTTTGACAAGTCTTCGTGAGGACACCGCCGTCGAGCAGGCCAGCAGCGCGCTGATGCTGATCTTCGTCGTTGCCATGGTCTTGCTCGGAATCTTAAGCAATCGGGCCTTTTCCGAAACCATTCGGTTGCGCTTACAGACAGAAGCTCTTGCGGCCGATCTGCGCCGCCAGAAAGAGATCGCCGAAGCCGCCAGCCGAGCCAAGTCGAGTTTCCTTGCCGCGGCGAGCCATGATCTGCGCCAACCTGTGCATGCCCTTGGTCTGTTCGCAGGGGCTCTACGCCGTATTGATCTCCCTGAAGAAGCTTACGTCCTGGTCGATCGGATCGAGGATTCGGCAGCGGCAATGGACGGCCTCTTCACTGCGATTCTTGACATTTCACGTCTCGATGCTGGCGTCGTCGAAGTTCGGAACCAAGCCTTCCGGATTGGGCCTTATCTTGATCGACTCTGTAAAGATCTTGCCGTCGAAGCTGAGGCCAAGGGTCTGCGCCTGAGATGCCGGCCTTGCCCGATCGTAGTTGACACAGACCCGATCCTGCTCGAACGCGTGCTGCGCAACCTCGTCTCAAACGCAGTCCGCTATACGTTGCGTGGAGGTATCCTTGTCGGCTGCCGGCGGCGAGCGGATCGCCTTGCAATTCAGATTTGGGATACGGGGATCGGCATTGCTCCGGAGGATATGGATCGCATCTTCCAGGAGTATGTGCAGGTTGGAAACCCGGAGCGCGACCGAACGAAAGGGCTGGGTCTTGGGCTTGCTATCGTTCGCCGCATCTGCAACGTGCTGAAGGCACCGCTTGGCTTGCGTTCTTGTCCCGGTCGCGGCTCCTGTTTTGAAGTCTCGGTCCCATGTGCCAACGAGGCTGCTCTCACAGATGGCACGCGCCAGGATCCGCCTGGCGCCTTCATACCGGCTTTTGTGGTTGTGATCGACGATGAAGCGCCGATCCGTGAGGCGATGGAGCAACTCCTTGCTGGGTGGGGTTACGAAGTGGTCACGGCCAGTTCTGGAATAGAGGCGATCGAGCTACTTGCGTCTCGCCCCACACGTCCCGACCTGATCATCTCGGACTATCGTCTGCGCGATGGTGAGACCGGTATAGCGGCAATCGAGAACCTACGATCAGAATACAATGTAACGATCCCGGCATTGCTGGTTACCGGAGACACGGCGCCCGACCGCCTTGCTGAAGCAGAAGCAAGCAATCTCCTGCTATTGCACAAACCGGTACCGAACAGCAGGTTACGTGCGGCTATGCTCAACCTGATCGCGCATGCGCAGAAATCCGAGGACGACGACTGATGGCTTTGGGTCAGACGAGCCCGGCTTGACGTGCCGCGGCCGCAGCCTGGGTGCGATTCACAGCATTCAGCATCCTGAAAATTGCCGTCACATGCGCCTTGACGGTCTTCTCCGAGAGATTGAGTTCGTAGGCAATAATCTTGTTCGGTTGGCCCATACTTAGCCGCCGCAGCACTTCCAGCTGACGATCCGACAAAATGACTCCCGCTATTGTTTGATGTCCGGGCGACATGGGCTGCGTCGCTGTCAGGGCGCTGAGGATGAGAGGCGGTACGTAAACTTCGCCGTTCATCACGAGCCGGATGGCTGCGAGCAACGTATGCTGGCTCGCCGACTTCGGCACATAGCCGAGGGCCCCATGCGCCAGAGCGCGTCGCGCATCGGCAGGATCCTCGGAGGACGACAGGACAATCACCGGGAGCTCCGGCCGCACCAGTCCGAACTTTCCGAGCGCGGTCACTCCATCCATGCCGGGCAACATCATATCAAGAATGACAGCATCGAAGTCGGCGTGCGCTTCAGCCAGCCGCAAACCTTCCGCTGCATCCCCCGCCTGGATGATGTCCACATCCGATCCGGCTTGGCGCAGCAGTGCTGCAATGCCCTCGCGCAAGACTGGATGATCATCTACGATCAAGAATTTCATTTATCCAGTATTCCACGAATGCTTAAGACTGCAAGGGGCTGAAGGTCCAGCGACTAAGGTCTCGGACCTGGCCTGAAAGCCAACCAGTTCCTTCTTCTTTCCGGCGTCGCGCTGACCTCAACCCTTATATGCGCCCGGGAATACGATATCCTGATCGACGAGGACGTTGAACTGATAGCCGGGGCGGATTTCGAGCGTGGGCTGCACGTCGAGGTTCTTGTTGATGGTGCGCTCGGCCACCCGCCCGAACGTCTCCGCAAAATTGCGCCGCGCTGCGTCAGACGCCGTCGTCTGGTTCGCGAGGGTCGAATTCTGCGGAATCGCCATATCCATGCCCGTGCCGATGATCGCGAGCAGGATCGCCGAGCCGAACGTCTTGAAGTAGTGGTTGTCGACTTGGTCGTTGAACCCGCCATAGCCTTCGGTGTCCGTTCCCGCCATGCCGCCGATCTGGAGCGTCGAACCGTTCGGGAAGATGATATCGGTCCAGACGACGAGAACGCGGCTTTGGCCGAAGGAGACCTTGCTGTCGTACCGGCCCATCAGTTTCGTGCCCTGCGGAATGAGCAGACGATAGCCGGTGGCGCTGTCGTAGACGTTCTGGCTCACTTGGGCGGTGATACGACCGGGAAGATCGGAATTGATGCCGGTGATCAGCGTGGCCGGAATGACCGACCCGCGCTTCAGCTCGAAATACGAGCGTGGAGCGACGACCTGGTTCGGAAGGTATCCGAGCTTCGCCAGGTCGGAATTGAAGAAGGACTCCTTCTTGGTCTGGCCGTTCGGATCGAGGTTCTGGCCGTTGAGGCCGGCTTGAAGCGCCTGGCTATAGAGATCGCTTGCCGAGGACGATGGCGATGCCGCTATCGCGCCGGCCGAGGGTGTCGGCGCCGTAGAGGTGGTGGCCGCCGCCTTGATCTTCTGCGTGTCGATGGCGAGCGGCGATTCGAGCGCGATGCTGACGGCCTGCAATCGCGCCATTCGCTGGCGCTGGCGCTCTCTCAGCAATTGCTCCTGCCCTTCCCGGGCGAGACGCGCCCGCCACGCTTCCTCGGATTCGAGCGAGTTGCTCTTCGGTTCAGCCGCCGCCGGCTGCGCGACGAAAGGATTCTGCGGCGTGGGTTTCGATTCGCTGACCGGCGCGGACAAAGGCTGCGCCTGCTGGCCGTCGCCGATGATGCCGTCCGCGACTCCGCGTTTCATCTGGTCGGCAAAGGTCGTCGCCGGTGCGCCGCCCGCCACATTCGTATCGGGCTTCGAACCGAAGATCAGTCCTCGAGACATCAGCCCATAGAAGATCACGGCGAGAAACAGAACGCTGAGCACGATGGCTGCGATGATCGGAAGCCGGTTGAGACGCCGTATGTTCTGCGTGGGGCCAGAACCGCTTGGGCCGCCGCCGAGTTGCAGGGATTGCGTCATGTCCCCTCCCCTCAACCGCGCTTCATGACGGAGAGCGGGCTTGCCGGCTGTGCGCCGGCCGCCGTCGCGGAATAGACGCGCCCGATCTCGATCGATCCTGTCGACAGGCGAGCAAGGATCTGCCCATCCACCGAGCCGAGAACATAGGCAAGACGAATGGCCTGAGGATCCTTCGTGTCCTGGTCGGTCGTCACGGCGTAGCCCCAGCCACGAAGAGAGGCCTCAAGGGCTGAGCCGAAGGCGGACCCGTCCGGCTTCAGGACGATCGTCGCCTTGCCCTGCCCGATCTGCTCTGCAAGACGCGGCACGAGATCGCCCGCTACTGCCGAGGCGGTCGGCGCTGACAACTCGGCCGGTGCGGTGCTCGCCACCAGCCCGTCGGTCCCGATGGTCGAGCATCCGGAAAGAAGGAGGGCGGTGAGGATGGCCGCGGCTGCGGGCAACCGGAAGGGGGCGAGGAAATGACTGGCCACGGTGTTACCCTCCCCTCTGAATCGTGATTTTCTCTTGATGCCAGAAGCCGACGCCGGAGATCAGGATCGCCTTGTCGATTGCATAGTCGACGATCATCACGTTGCTCTTCATCCTGTAATTGACGATGCGGTTCTGGCCGCCCGAGACCACGAACAGGACCGGCGCGTCGCGTGAGGCGACCGACGCGGGGAACTGGATGTAGGTTTTCGTGCCGTCACTATAGACGCGGGTCGGCCGCCAGCCGGCGCTGCCGGAAACCGAATAGCTGAAGTTCAACTGCTCGGCCGGGACGCCGCCGATCCCGCCGGCTTCGATCCGTGCGTTCACGTCGGCTAGGCGCGAGGAAACGTCCTCCGGATACTCGAAGCCCACGCGCGCCATATATTGGGTCGGGTGCGACTTGAGCTGGATGTGGTAGGTGCGCCGCGAGGTCGTCACCACCATGGAGGTGACGAGGCCGGACTCGGTCGGCTTGACGATGAGGTGGATCGCCTGGCCTCCGGTCGCGCCGGAGGTCGCGGGTTCGACCTTCCAGCGCACCGTGTCGCCGACGAGAACGTCGCGCACGATTTCGCCGCCATCGAGTTCGATGTCACAGACCTGAAGCGGCGAGCAGACCACGGAAGGCTGAACCTCGCCGTAGAGGAAGATCACCTTGCCGTCAGCGCCGCGCGTCACGAGCCCGGCCCGGCCGCGCCACTGGCCGGAAATGTCCATGCCCTTCACCTCCTTGCCGGTCAGGCTCTGGGCGGCGCTCGGACGAAGGCCGGTGACGGATACAAGGGCGGTCGCGATCAGAAGGACAGCCCGGAATTTTGATCTTGTTGCAGTCATGGGTACGGGCGCGCCTTTCAGATCTGTGCGGTCCAGTCGAAGTCCTTGATGTAGAGCCCGATCGGATTGAGGCGGATCACGGCCTCATCCTGTGGCGGGATCAGCACGACGCTTGCCACGCCCCGGAAGCGTCGGGACGCCACTTCCTTGCCCTTCCGGTCGCGCTCATATTCCGTCCAGTCGATCTGGAACGATTGCGGCGAGAGCGGCACGACGTTGTTGACCTCGATCGCGACGGTCGCGGTCTTGGCTTTTTCAAAGGGCGAGCTCGAGCGGAACCAGGCGTTGACCTTCTCGGTCGCGGGGTCCGTGGTGCGCAGCATCGCGTAGACGCGGTCGATGTATTGCTTCTGGACCACGGTATCCGGCGTCACCGAGCGGAAGTTCGTGATGAACCCGGCGAGCGTCGCGCGCACGACGCGCGGATCGGCATATTCGATCTGCGCCGGAAAACCCGCATTGACCGCGGAGCCCAACTTGTCGACCTCGACGATGTAGGGGACGAGTTTGACCTGCGTGCTCTGATAGAGCGCGTAGCTCGTGCTGATCAGCGCCAGACCAAGGCTTGTGATGCCGACAATGCGCCATGCCGTTGCGGCGCGGATGTACGAGCCATAGCGCTCAGTCCATTCCTGGCGGGCGGCGATGTAGGGATTTTCAGGTGATCTTGTTGGAGAAGCCAAGCGCGTTTCGTCCGTCATTTGTCATGTTTCTCGGGTGGCGGGGTTGGCGAGCCGCTGCTCCCCTTGTCGAGTTTGGCGTTGGCGAGGCCGAGCAGGGAGCCCGCATAGGCGCCGGGCGCACCGATCGCCTTGTCCCTCGCCGCCGAGGCGAGAGCGCCCCCGGCCGATGCCGCGCCACGCAGTCCGGCCATTGCAGCGCCCCCGAACGATGAGCCGCCTGCGCGCGCCGCGCTGAAGGCGGCCGCGCCGGCGCTCGCCCCGCCGACACCGAGCGCCACGCCGCCGGCCGCGAAACTCGCAGCCTGCGATCCGTGACGGATCACCTCCATGCCGCCGCTGACCGATGCGCCTTGAACGACGCCCTGGACGATGGTCGGCACGTACATTGCGAGGATGAAGATAACGACGGCGATTCCGGCTACCGCGAGCGCGGTTTGATATTGGTCGCCGACCGTGCTGTCCTGCGCGAGCCCGATCAGCACGTCGGAGCCGATCTTGGCGATCATCACCAGCGACATGAGCTTCATGCCGACGGAGAAGGCGTATACGAGATAGCGGATCGCGAAGTCCTTGGTGAAGGACGAGCCGCCGAGGCCGAGCATGATCATGCCGGCCAGAAGCCCGACATACATCTCGACGAGCACCGCGAGGAAGATCGCCGCAACCAGCGAGAAGGCGATGACACTGACGATCATGGCGAGCGAGGCCGACAGCGCCAGCGCATTGTCCTGAAACACGCCGAAGGAGATCTTCTGCGACATCGCGGACGCGACCGTCAGGCCGGCATTGAAGACGTTCGCCGGCGAGGCCGAGCCGGAGCCGCCACCGATCTCGAACAGGCTGTCCACGACCGCTTTGGCGAAACTCGGCCCCTGGGTCAGGACAAAGGCGAAGAAGCCGATGAACATGATCCGGCGCACCAGCTCGGCGAACCAGGCTTCGATGCTCGCCGCCTGAATGGCGAGCCAGACCGCGGCGACACCGACCTCAATGCCGGCCAGAATCCAGAACAGCGATTTCGCGGCGTTCGTGACCGTTGTTTCCCAGCCTTTCGCGGCTGTGACGACCTGATTCTCCACCGTGGTCAGTACGCTGCCGTCAGCGGCCACGGCCGGATGGATCGTCCACAGAACCAATCCCGCGACGGCGGCGACGGTCAGGATTTTCGAGGAGCGAAAGGAAGCTACCATCGCGGGCGCATCTCCTGACCGTTCTTCATGTCGTATTTTTGCGGCGTCTCGAAAAACTCCGTCGCGCGTGCCCGTTCCTCGCTCGACGGGCCGACGACGAAAACCCAGATGCCGAGGACTGCCGCCGCGCCGACGCAGATCGCAATAATCAGGGCGGAGCGCCTCACCATCTCGGCCGCATCTCCTGTCCTCCGGACGTCGACGGCGCCGTCGAATTGAAGAATTCCTGCCGCCGCGCCTGCGATAGGTCTTTTTCCGATTGCTCGGACTGATACCAGGTCGCCATCATGGTCATCTGCTGCGAGACGAGCCCGCGCAGCTTCTGCATCTGCGCGACTTCCTGCGCCGCGATCTGGTGGCCGACCTGCAGGGCCTTCATCTGGCCGTCGGCGCTTTCCGACTGGGAGCGAAGCTGTGACATCGTCGATTCTTCGCTTGAGAATTGATCGGCGGTCAGTCCCGCGGCGCGCAGCGTGCCGCTGATCGTGTCGCGATTGGTCGAGGACCACGTCTGATAGGTCGACGAGAAACTGGCATTGTTCGGCAGGCTGGTCTTGAAGTCGCTGTAGCTCTGGAAGCGCTGCTTCAGCACATCGTCGATATTGCCCATCGAGAAGGCGATGCCCTGTCCCTGGCTGACGATGTTGCGGAGCTGATTGAGATCGCTCTGAATCTGCCCCCAGATATGGCTCGGCAACTGTGCGGTGTTTTGCAGCATGTTGGTGTAGATTTTCAGTTGGTTCTGAATCTGTTCCGCGAGCTGGGTGATCTGCGTGATCTGGTTGTTCACCTGCTCGGCCGACTTGCCGACCAGCGAGATAAGTTCGCCATTGTTGAGCATCTGGGTGTACTCGGTGGCGCCCCCGGTCAGACCGCCACCTGCGAATGCGCTCCTGGTCATGAACGGCAGCGTGATCGCCGCGGCCGCCGCGCCGCGCAGAAATTCAAACCTGGTCATCGGCGAGTAGCGTTTCGGCATGCGCGATCCCCCTTGTCTGGAGCCAATGTGCCGGCCATGCGGGGCCGTGTTCCGCCTTGAGTGCGGTGATGCGTTTGAGATCGTCGCGGCCGGCCGCCCCGACGAAGGAGAGAGCGACGGGCCCGAGCGCCATATCAAAGAGGCGCCGGCCATCGGGCGAGGTGACGTAATATTCGCGCTTCGGGATCGCGTTCGAGACGATCTCGACCTGCCGCTCGTTGAATCCCAGGCGCTCATAGAATTCGCGCGTTCCTGGTTCACGCGCCGCTCCGTTCGGTAGGCAGATTTTCGTTGGGCAGGATTCCTTCAGCACATCGATGATGCCGGAACGCTCGGCATCCGAGATCGACTGCGTGGCGAGCACGACTGCGCAATTGGCCTTGCGCAGCACCTTCAGCCATTCGCGGATCTTGTCGCGGAAGACGGGATGGCCGAGCATCAGCCAGGCCTCGTCGAGCAGGATCAGGCTCGGCGCGCCGGTCAGGCGCTTCTCGATCCTCCGGAAGAGATAGGTGAGGACAGGCACGAGGCTGCGCTCGCCCATGTTCATCAGCTCTTCGATCTCGAAGGTCTGGAAACCGCCGAGCACGAGACCGTCGCGCTCGGCGTCGAGCAAATGCCCCATAGGCCCGTCGACTGTGTAGTGGTGCAGCGCGTCCTTGATCTCGCGCATCTGAACTCCCGACACGAAATCCGACAGCGAGCGTCCGGGCGCCGCGGCCATCAGCGAGACCTGCCGCGAGATGGCGTTGCGATGATCGGGTGTGACCGCGACGCCCTGCAGGACGACAAGCGTCTCGACCCATTCAGAGGCCCAGGCGCGGTCGGCGTCGGTGCCGAGCTCCGCGAGTGGGCAGAAAGCGAGTTGAGTCCCCTCCCCTGCCCCGCCGCCGATCTCGTAGTGATCGCCGCCGGTGGCAAGCGTCAGCGGCATGAGAGAACGGCCTTTGTCGAAGGCGAAGATCTGCGCGTCCTTGTAGCGGCGGAATTGCGCCGCGATCAGCGCCAGCAGCGTGGATTTGCCGGACCCTGTCGGCCCGAAGATCAGGCTGTGTCCGACATCGTCGACATGGAGGTTCAGTCGGAAGGGCGTGGAGCCGGAGGCGACCTGCATCAGTGGCGGCGAGCCTTCCGGATAGAACGGGCATGGCGCGACCGGGTTTCCTGACCAGACGGAATTGAGCGGCAGCAGATCGGCGAGATTGCGGGTATGGATCAGCGGTTCGCGGATGTTCGCATACCAGTTGCCAGGCAACGACCCGAGGAACGCTTCCGTCGCGTTGAGCGTTTCGATGCGCGCGCCGAAACCTTCCGCCTGGATGACGCGGCGAATGCCCTCGCATTTCTCGCGGAGCCGATCCGCGTCGCGCTCCTGCAGCACGATGACCGGCGTATAGTAACCATAGGCGACGAGCTGCGACGCCGCCTCGGCGATCGCGTCCTGCGTCTCGGCGACCATCGCCATGGCGTCCTGGTCGACCGAACGCGACTGGGTCTGGAAGAGCTGGTCGAAGAAGGGCCTGACCTTCTGCTGCCACTTTTTGCGGGTGCGCTCGAGGCGTTCGCGCGCCTCGATCTCGTCGAGGAACATGAAGCGTGACGACCAGCGATAGGTCAGCGGCATCTGGTCGAGGATGTTCAGGATGCCCGGCCAGCTCTCGGCCGGCAGACCGTCGATGGCCACGACGCCAACGAAACGCCCATCGACCGTCGGCGTCAGCCCGTGCTCATATTCGGCGGTGACGAGCCAATCGAGATACATCGGGACATCGGGCAGCCGGACCGGATGGTTTTCCCCGGTGACGCAGAAGCGGACGAACTGGAAGAGTTCGTCGTAGCGGGCGACACGCTCTCCACCGCGCTCGGTTGTTTCGCGGGTTCGCATGCGCTGGATCGACAGCAGGTTCGACAGATATTGCTCGATCTCGCGGATCGACGTCCTGAAATTCGCAAGCGCCGTGTCCGCGAAACTCGCCGAGCGGCTGTCCCTGTCGGAATAGACGTATTTGGCGATGCCCGACTTGCGCCGCTCAGGCGGCCGCCAGGTCAGGATGAGCGCGTGCCGGCTTTCATAGTGCCCTCTCTCCCGCTCGAAATGGCCGCGGCGCTCTTCGTCGATCGCACGCGTGACCGCATCGGGGAAATGGCCGTCCTTGCGCGCTGGATAGTGCGTCGTCGGAATGCGCAACGCCTCGACCTGGATCATCCAGCCTGAGCCGAGACGGGCGAGAATGGCGTTGATCTGGCGCGAGACGTCGTTGCGCTCGGCGTCCGTCGAGCTCTCCGAATCCGGGCCGGCAAAATACCAGCCGGCCATGAGCGAGCCGTCCTTGAGAAGGACGACGCCGTCATCGACGAGGCCCGCATAGGGCACGAGATCGGCGAAAGACGGACCGGAATGGCGAAAGGAACGCAGAGCAACCATACCGGACCTCAGAAACGCCGCCAGGGCGACGAAGTCGGGCGATAGTGCTGGCGGTAGCCGACATGGCGTATGTAGATGCGGCGCATCGCCGGATCGGCTTTCGCCATCATCCGCAGCAGACCGACGACAACTGTCCAGATAGCGACCCCGAACAGCGCCGCATACCAGGTCAGAACCACGAAGATCAGAATGATCGCCGCAAGGCCCGTCAGCAGGACGAGCTCGCGGTCAGCGCCCATCAGCAGGTTGGGACGTGAGAGTGCGCGATGGATGCGCGAGCGTGCGAGCGTGGACCCGGCTTCAGCCATGAGCCCCTGCCCTGCTTCCGGGCGGAACGGGAGCACTATTCGATGCTGACGCTACCGTGCCAATGGACGCGCCGGTCGAGCCGAACAGGGCGACGATCTGCGTGGCGCCGAGCAGGATGCCGGCGACGAGCACGACATACATCAGTCGCCGCGCGAAATCATTGAGCTCACCGCCGAAGATCAGCATGCCGCCGGCGACCGCGACGGCCGCGAGCGCGATGAAGCCGGCGACCGGGCCGGTGATGGATTTCTGGATCTGCTCGAGTGGGCTTTCCCAAGGCAAGCTCCCGCCTGACGAGGCAAGCGCCGGGTGAGCGATCAGCAGGCCGAGCACGACCCCCAGAATCAGGCGGGTGGCAAGGCGTTCATGCGACATGGGCTTCCTCCTGCGAAACATAGGATTCGGTCTGGTAGCGGCCGTTGGCGAAGCCGTTGACGTGAAGAATGTCGCGCAGCACGCGCCCTCTCGTGGTCCGTTCGATCGAGACGATAAGGTCGACCGCTTCGCCGATCACCTCGCGCATCGGCTGTTGGCTGGCTTCCGCGGTCAATTGCTCGAGCCGGCGCAACGCCGATTCCGCGGTGTTGGCGTGGACTGTGGCGACGCCTCCGGGATGGCCTGTGTTCCACGCCTTCAGGAGCGTGAGCGCCGCACCGTCGCGGACCTCGCCGACGATGATGCGATCGGGCCGCAGGCGCATGGTGCTCTTCAGCAGCCGCGCCATGTCGACGGTGTCGGACGTGTGGAGCGCGACAGCGTTTTCCGCCGGGCACTGGATCTCGGCGGTATCTTCGAGAATCAGGACGCGATCG
Organism: Chelatococcus asaccharovorans; assembly: GCF_003201475.1. Lineage (GTDB taxonomy): Bacteria > Pseudomonadota > Alphaproteobacteria > Rhizobiales > Beijerinckiaceae > Chelatococcus > Chelatococcus asaccharovorans. The sequence continues at coordinate 76,434 of NZ_QJJK01000021.1, forward strand.
TCGGGCGCCGTCTCGCTGATTTCGGCGATGATGGCGTTCGCGAGCGTCGTTTTTCCCGAGCCCGTTCCGCCGGAGATCACGATGTTGAGGCGCGAGGCGACGCCGTTGCGGATAATGTCCGCCTGGCGTTCGGTCATCACACGCGTTCTCACATAGTCGTCCAGTGGGATCAGCCGTGACGCACGCCGGCGGATTGTGAAGGTCGGCGCTCTCACGATCGGAGGCAGTAGCCCCTCAAACCGGTGCCCGCCGATGGGAAGCTCCCCGGAGATGATCGGTTGCTCCCCATCGGCCTCTGAATTGAGAGCATGGGCGACGCTGCCGATGACGATCTCCGCTGCGGCGCTGCTCATCTCTCCGGCCGCGGCCATGCCGTGACCGAGGCGTTCAATGTAGAGCCGGCCGTCCGGGTTGAGCATGATCTCGACCACGGAAGCGTCGTCGAGCGCAACGCAGAGCTGGTCGCCGAGAGCCTCCTGCAGCTTGCGGATCAGACGCGGATGCGAGAGCAATTGCGTCATCGCGTCGAGTCCCTCTCAAGCCGCCTGCGGAAGCGGGTTGATCGAGGAGAAGTAGCTTGCAGGGCGCACGCGCTCGAAGCTGGCTTCGTCTGTGAAAAGCACGCCGACCACAGCAGTCGTGTCTCCGATCGGCTTTGGTTCGCCGATCCGCGTCATCGGCCATCCCGCGCGGCGTAGGATTCGCTCGATGCGAACATCGGTGACGGTGATGAGTTCGCGGTAGCCGTTCGCCATCGACCATTCGATGATCGCGGCGAACATAGTCCAGGTGGCGTCGTGAAGCGCCTGCCCTGCCCTCCCCGTGTCAATCGACGTGTCGACGCAGAAGCGCGAGCTCTCGATCATCGCTGCGTGCGGGTTGAACGCCCCCGAATCGACAAGTTCAGGGAACAGCACCGACAGCAATGTCGGTCCGGTCGCCGGCAGCAGTCGCGCGCAACCGGCGACCTGGTTGGTATCGGATAGCGCCAGCACATAGGTCGGTCGGCAAGCATCGAACTCGTCCGCCTCACGGCCATCCTTGACGACGACATCCCACTTCATGCGCTCGCCGAAAACGCGCGCGCGAAGTCTGTGCATCGAATCGAGAAGTACGGCCGAATTACTATTGGTATTGGATGAGACGGCGATGGCCCGCATGCGTATTGCTCCGAATCCGTGAAGGTCGGAGAACTAAAAGCCACCATCCGATGGCGACCGCGACTAGCGAATTTATGAGTGCGATTCTCGGAATCGAGGGTGAGTCGGCGTAGTGAGAGCCCGAAAGGCGGTTGCCACGCGCCGAATAGTGATCGTCTTACCCTAATAAAAGTATGAGTGGTCTCGAGGCTGGTTGCTCGGTTCGCCGTGAAGCTATGGCATTGATTGCAATGCGCTAAACGCCGCAGACGGGTCGAGTCGATCGTGCCGCGCGAGCACGTCGTTAAGTATCTGTTAACCAAATAGGATTTGACCGCCCACGGGAATCGCGTAATCGTCACCCGACGTTTTTTCAGCGATTATCAGGAAATTTCCGTCGAGAGCGATATGACCGCAGTGAGTGCCTATAAATCCGATAGCGAGGAGTCGATCGCCAAGATCACGCGGCACTCGCATCTGCTCGCGGCGCAGCTCCAGTCGCTACGATCACAGATGTACCCTCCCGAAGCGAAAAAGTCGCTGAAGACTTTCACCTCGCGCGAGGCCGCCGCAATGGTCGGGATCGCCGAATCGACCTTGAGGCAAATGTCGCTGGACGGCGAGAGCGTGGCGCCCGAGCTTCATGGCAGGGACAATCGTCGCCGCGCCTATACGCTCACGCAAATCAACGAGATTCGAGCGCATCTCGCACAGAAGCGCCCGAAAGAAGCATTGAATTTCCTGCCGCGCCGGCGGCCTGGCGAAAAATTGCAGATCGTCGCCGTGGCCAATTTCAAGGGTGGTTCAGCAAAGACGACGACAACGGTCCACCTCGCGCATTTTCTTGCGCTTCAGGGACTGCGCGTTCTCGCGATCGATCTTGATCCGCAGGCTTCTCTTTCGACGATGTTCGGATTCCAGCCGGAATTGGACGTTGACGAGAATCAGACCGTCTATGGAGCGATCCGCTACGACGACGACCTGCGTGTTCCGCTCCGCGAAGTCATCCGAAAGACCTATTTCGACGGCGTCGACCTCGTTCCGGGTAATCTCGAGCTCATGGAATACGAGCATGAGACGCCGCAGGCTATCGCTCGTGGCGAAGGCCGCGGCGAAGGCATGTTCTTTCGCCGGCTACGTTCCGTGATCAACAGCGTCGAAGACGACTATGACGTCGTGCTGATCGACGCTCCTCCACAGCTTGGATATCTGACTCTTGGCGCGCTTTACGCGGCTACGGCTCTCCTCGTAACGGTTCATCCGGCCATGCTCGACGTATCGAGCATGAATCAGTTTCTCAAGATGACGAGCGACATCCTCCATGTCATCCAGGAGAACGGTGGCGACCTTAAGCACGATTTCATCCGATACCTGCTGACGCGGCACGATCCTCACGACGTCCCGCAGGTGAACATCGTAGCGCTCCTCCGATCGCTGTTTGGAGCGGACGTGCTGGCGCCGGCCGTGGTCGAAACGACGGCGATCGCGTCTGCCGGGCTCGAGAAGAAGAGCCTCTACGAAATGGCGAGAGGCGCTGTTGGGCGGGACACTCTCAATCGCGCGCTCGAGTCCGTCGATGCAGTCAATCAGGAGGTCCTGAACCACCTCAAACATGTGTGGGGGCGGCCATGACGAATGCCAAGGACCGATCTAACCGGATGAAGAACCTGTTCGGCAATGTCGATCGCGCCGAGCTGGAGAAGCATATCCCCTCCCCGGTCGCCGACAAGTCGCGGACCCACGCCCCCGGTACGTCGGGAGCGGTCAAGTCGATGCAGCAAACTTTCTCGGCGGTCGAGGCAGAGAACGAACGGCTGCGCGCTCAGCTTCAGTCGGCCGAGATTGCAGTTGAACTCGATCCGGCGAATGTCGACCCAGCCTTTGTGCGCGACCGGATGGACTTTGAGGACGATCCCGAGTTTTTGAATTTCGTCGAGGGCATTCGCAGGGAGGGGCAGAAGCTTCCTATCCTTGTCCGGCCCTTGCCTGATCGCCCAGGTCATTACCAGGTCGCCTATGGACATCGGCGACATCGCGCATGCCAGATCCTCGGAATTCCTGTTCGGGCGGTTGTCGCGCCACTAACGGACGAGGAACTTGTCGTCGCGCAGGGGATCGAGAACGCCGAGCGGGAGAATCCTTCGTTCATCGAACAGGCCTTATACGCCAACGACCTTAAGAAGCGCGGTTTCTCGCGCGAGGTCATCGCCAGAGCCCTCGGTCGAAACGAAGAAAAAGCCCTGCCCTACATCTCGATCCTGACTGCGACGGCCAGTGCGGTTCCCGAGGCGCTGGTCCGGAAGATCGGACCCGCAAAGTCGACTGGTCGGCCAAAATGGGAGAAGCTCGGCTCGTTCTTCAAGGATCAGAAGCTGCCGCCCGATCTGAATTCAGCCATCAATGGTTTGGTGGGGTCCGAGCAGTGGCAGGCACTGGGCTCCGACGACAGATTGGCTGCTGTGCTTCGAACGCTCGATCGGCCGACGCCGGCGAAGGAGAGGGCGATCCAGGAAGTCGATCTCGGTGACGGTCTCATCGTTACGACGAAGAAGACGCCGAAGTCCACGCAGTTCTCAATTCCAAACGCCGCCGCCCCCGGATTGTCAGCTTGGTTACTCGGGCGACTGCCGGAGTTGGTGGATGAATTCAAACGTTCGGAACAAGGGGCGAAGTCATGACCTGACACCTAGACAGGAAAAGGGCTCGCCGACTGCAATCGGCAAGCCCTTGGATCCCTGGCTAACAGAGCGGTTCGCTCCATCGGCATCAGCAGTGACAAACTGATTCTATGATGGAGTGCTTGCACAATCAAGCCCTGGTTTCCAGTCCGGGCGTGATGTTGTGCGCCGATTTGCTGGCCTGTCTTTCATTCAAGCGATGGGAGCCGCAACCGAAGGGTCGCGGAATGGCTGGTTATGGCCCAATCTATGGAAATCGCGTCGTTCAGACGCATCACGCCGGGAATCCTTGCAAGCGCCCGCCTTGCGATGGCCAACGACATTCCTGAAACGTCGAAGGCAGAGGTCGCTATCATTCTCAAAAAGGCTGCGCCTATCTTGGGAATAGACGGCTCGACCTATCACATCATGGACATCCTGATCGGGCTATCCCGGGCGGACGATTGGAAGGGCGCCAACCGTCCGATCGTCGCGATCTCTAACGCCAAGCTCGCGGAGTACACCTGCCGATCGGAGCGCCAGGTTACGCGTTGCATTCGGCGGCTCGTCGAGGCCGGTATCGTGGCTTATCGGGACAGCCCGACCGGCCGGCGCTTCGTCTATCGCGGCAAGGACGGAGATATTTCCAAGGGCTATGGGCTGGACTTCACCCCTGCCCAGGTTCGCATAAAGGAGCTAAAGGCCCTCGTTGACGAGTTCCAGGCGCGGCTAAACAGCGAGCAAGAGGCGCGCAGGACGGTCACGCGACTCTCTCGTGCGATTGTGGACGCATGCGAGGCTTATCCGGAGCTTGCTGCGAGATGGTCGGAAGAGCTTGAGCGCGTGAAGGGCCTTGGCCTTAACCTGGAAGAAGAGGCCGCGGCGCTGGAGGACATGCACACCGGGATTGTGGCCGAAGTTACCGATGAATATGTGCAGCATGATATGTCAGCCGAGGGTGACATCGGAGTCAGCCCTAATATTAATACAACCTCTCAAAACTCTATTGAAAGTAAGAATGAACGGCCTCGCTCTATCGAGCGAGAAATTTCCTCTCAGGCTTACGACCGCTTCGCGGTCGCCGCATCAACCGAAAAAAAGTCTGAGCTGATTCGGCCGCACGTCGAAGCTTCACGCGGAGAAAAGCGCTCGACTTCGGTTGATGAAATTCAATCTTCCGTGCTTGCATCGGTTTCGGTCGGATTGCTGCGGGCAGCGTGCCCGCAGGCATGCGAGATGGCGGGGAAGGAGTTCAGGAGTTGGCCTGAACTCGCTGCGGCAGCGCCTGTGATGAGGGTGATGATCGGCCTCTCGGAAGCGGGATGGGTGGATGGCGTGGGTAGGGTTGGACGATACGCCGCAGCGGCAATCCTCGCCACCGTGCTCGAAAAGTCTGCTCGATCGCCGGATCAGATATCGAGCCCCGGCGGCTACTTCCGGGCAATGATCGATCGCGCTGTGGAGGGCCAGTTGCACCTCGAAAAGAGCTTGTTCGGACTGGCCGATGGCGCCTTCAAGCGAGGAGCGGGGAGCACGCAATGAGAGAGGCGTGGGGGGTTACAGTTGTTACTCTTCCGCTACCGGGCATGGCATATGGCGGAACTTCGCCGAGGGCTGAGCGCCCGCGTGAGACAGAAATAACCGTTATTTCAAATGGTTGGCAGAGTGGGGTAACAACTGTAATCCCTCAAACGGGAAGGTCCGCGAAGCTCGGCATAATTTCAGGGGTACGGCATGCCCCGCTATGACATCGATGCGCTCAAAGCCGCCGTGACGTGCCCAGCGCTTCTCGAAACCAATGGGTGGAAGGTCGATCTGCGGGAGAGCACGCCAAGAGCCATCAAATATCGGCGCGGTGAAGGCGAAATCATCGTGGTCATCCATCAAGGAAGAGGGTGGTTTGATCCGACTTCGGACGCCAAGGGCGACGTGCTTTCTCTTGCCCAGCGTCTCGGCTCGCCAGACTTTGCTTCCGCCGCGAAGGCGGTTGCTGATCTGGTGGGCTTTGAGCCATCAGCTCCGGCCTGGCAGCGAAAGTCGAAACAATATTCGCCCGGGGCCATCATCAGTCGGTGGTCGGAGCGCGCGCTCCCGAGACCGGGCTCTGCGGCGTGGTCCTATTTGACCCTCACTCGCGCCATCCCCGAAGCGGTCGTGTCAGCAGCAGTCGCTGCCGGCCGGCTCCGTGAAGGCCCTAAGGGATCCATTTGGGCGGGGCATTTCGACGCCTCCGGCATTGTTGTGGGCTGGGAGGAGCGGGGTCCAAATTGGCGTGGGTTCGCACGCGGCGGCGGGAAGGCGCTTTTCTCAATTGGAAGCGACAAGGCGCTTCGCCTTTGCGTCACCGAAGCGGCTATCGACGCGATGAGTCTTGCGGCTTTGGAAGAGCGCCGACCCGATAGCGCCTACGCCAGCACGGGGGGCGGTTGGGCGCCGTCGACAGAAAGCCAGATCAGAGCATTCGCTTCCCGACCGGGCGCGCAGATCGTCGCGGCTTCGGATGGCAACGACCAGGGGGATACTTATGCGGAGCGCCTCCGGCACATCGCAGCCGAAGCGGGTGCGCAATATCTCCGGCTGTGGCCAGACGCAGAGGACTGGAATGAGCACATTCAGCAATCGCGCGCCGGGCAGACGTCGGACGGTTGAATCAATGTCTCGTAACGACTCGCTGCCACGAGCCGACTCGGATACCATGTCCGACGTGTGAAGGCGGATTGGGGAGGTGCGAAATGGGAGAGAACCGGACATCTGTCGGAGCGCGATCGCCGCAGCTCTCGATCGGGTCGAGGAACTGCGGCGTCGTTGCGATCGGCCGCCTCGTGTCCGGCTCTTGACCATTTACGGTGACGGCTCTAGCGGCCTCACTATCCATGCCTCCATTTCGGCCCGCTCGCCCGCGGAGCTACGTGCGCAACTGGGTCTCGGGACGCGCTGCATTCCTTGGGAGGAACTTGACGCCCGTGCCGATGAACTCGTCGGTCTGGTTGATGCAGCGGTTGGGGAAGTCACTCAAGCAATTCGGAACGTGTCGCCAGGTCCGCGGCCGAGCCGGTCGGAGGCCGACGTCGAGATAGAAACTTTCGACGCACTTATCCACGAACTCGCCGGTGCAATTTCGCGCGCTGCAACAGATGTTCTGAAACGGCACCCGACGACGAGGGTCTCGCGAGAGCTGGGAAGTGAGGCGACCATGCTCGCCGCACTTAAATTGGCCGCGCTATCAGCCTACACCGCGAACGTGGGAATGGATGATGCCCAGGACGAACTTCGAATGGCGGTCGGTGACGTGATGAGCAAAATGCGGAGCGCGCCCGATTTGTCGCCCCGTCAGAACCTGAACTAGCCGCCACAATCCAACGCCTCCGGCCCAGAGCGAGAGCGGCTCGCGCCGGATCACGTCGTTGTGGAACTCTCGCGGACAAGGAGCCCCGCTCTTTGGGCGCGATCGAGCAGATTCTTCACCGAGGAAGGCGACCATTTGGAGCTCCCGCGCGGCGTTCGTTCGTGCAGGCGTTCGAGCTGGATGGCGATATCGCGCATCGAATGGTCCGGATTGGATGCCGCGATGCCGGCGACTAAGGTCATCAGCCGATCTTCCGGGAGGCGGGGAGGGGACTTGTTCAGCAAGGCCGTATCGGCGAGATGTTCCTTGACGAGCCATCGGACCGCCCGGCGCAATCGAGCCTCGGTCCACCGTGCTCCCTTCTGGTTCAGCACGCGGACGACATCGTCCCATGGATGGTCGGGACGCATCCGTCGAACCGTGGGAAGCCAGTCGTTCATCGTTGCGTGGACGCTCGCGCTATAGGCCGCCTGCCTCGCCGCCGCAATTTTCGCCATTGCTTCCGGTCGACGAGCCCGCACGCCGGGATTGCCCGGGAGTTTTCCCTTTTTCCGGGCGGCCGCGATCCCGGCCTTGGTGCGTTCGGAGATCAGTGCGCGCTCGAGCTGGGCGACGGCGCCGAGAACCTGAAGCGAAAACATGCCCTGCGGCGTCGAGGTATCGATCGGATCGCGCAGCGAGCGGAAATGCGCCCCCTTGGCGCTGAGATCCTCGATCACGTCGAGAAGGTGGCTGACGGAACGGGCGAGGCGATCGAGCCGGGCGACCACAAGCACCTCGCCGGCTGTGATCGTATTGACGAGCCGGGCCAGCGCCGGCCGTGCTCTCGATGCGCCGGACCCGTGTTCCACCACGATGGTTTCGCAGCCGGCGGCGCGCAGCTCGATTTCCTGCGCCTCGGTAGCCTGTTCGTCGGTCGAGACACGGGCATAGCCGATCAAGCGTTGCTTCGACCCGGGCCCTTTCATCGGCAGGCCGGCAGGGGATAGCGCGCACATTGGGCGGGTCGGCACGCCCGAAATCGTCGATTCGCCTCGATGAATTCGCTGAAGTTCGGCATTTTTGGGGTCGTTTGCGGGAGGGGGCGGAATCCTACGCTAAGGCTTTGGCCAGCGATATTCTCCGGTGAGATTGATGTGTTCCCATCCGAGCGGCGAAACATGGGCCAAGAGATCGGGCGATAGCAGCTTTCCATCGCGTTT
>NZ_QJJK01000022.1 GCF_003201475.1 Chelatococcus asaccharovorans
GGCGCGATTTCTTGATCTCGGACGGGCGGATCAAACTCATCGACTACGAGCTTTGCGTGCTCAAGGCATTGCGCGAACGCATCCGGGCCAAGGAGATCTGGGTGGTTGGCGCCGATCGCCATCGCAATCCGGACGACGATCTGCCCAAGGATTTCGATCGGCGGCGCGTCGAATATTACGCCGATCTCAGCCTCTCAATGGATGCCCGCGCCTTCACCGGGGCGATCAAGGCGCAAATGGAAGAGGAGTTGCATCTTCTCAATGCCAATCTGCCGAACAACAACCGCGTGCGCATCCTGACGCGCGGCGCGAACCGGATTTCGATTTCGCCGACGCCGCCGCAGCCCGAGCCACCCGGGTTGGTAGCGCTGAAGACCGAAGTCGGCCGCCGCTGGCCGATGGTGGCGTTGCTCGATCTTCTCAAAGAAGCCGCGCTCGACACCGGGTTTCTGGAGGCGTTCAAGACCTCTGGCGAACGTGTGGCGCTCGATCCCGAGACGCTGCAACGCCGGCTGTTGCTGTGTCTTTACGGCCTCGGCACCAATGCGGGTCTGAAACGCGTGAGCAATGGCGCCGAGGATGTGAGTTACAAAGAGCTGCTTCATGTCCATCGCCGCTTCATCCACGCGGACGCCTTGCGCGAAGCCGCTTCGCGGGTCGCCAACGCGACAATGCAGATCCGGAACCCGGCCATCTGGGGCGAGGTTGGCACGGCCTGTGCGTCGGACTCGAAGAAATTTGGTGCCTGGGATCGCAACCTGATGACGGAATGGCATATCCGTTATGGCGGCCGCGGCGTGATGATCTACTGGCATGTCGAAAAGCGTTCGACCTGCATCTATTCGCAACTCAAACGCTGCTCCTCCTCGGAGGTGGCGGCGATGATCGAGGGGGTGCTGCGCCACTGCACCGACCTGGAGATCCGCCGCCAATATGTCGACAGTCATGGCCAGAGCGAGGTGGCATTTGCATTTTGCCATCTGCTCGGCTTCGAACTGGCGCCGCGCCTGAAGGCGATCGCCCGGCAGAAACTCACCCTGCCGCGTTCGGGCATGAAGGGCGAGCTGCCGAATCTGAGGCCCATCCTCTCTGAGGTGATCGACTGGGCCTCAATCGAGCGGCAATACGACGAGATGGTGAAGCACGCTATCGCCATGCATCGCGGCACCGCCGATGCGGAAGCGATCCTGCGCCGCTTCGCCCGGTCGGAGATCATGCATCCGACCTACAAGGCTCTCGCCGAGCTCGGCCGGGCGATCAAGACGATCTTCCTGTGCCGTTACCTGCGCCAAGAGGCGTTGCGGCAGGAAATCCACGAGAACCTGAACGTGGTCGAGAACTGGAACAGCGCTAACAGCTTTGTCTTTTTCGGCAAGGGCGGTGAGGTAGCGACAAACCGGCTGGAGGATCAGGAGATCTCGGTGCTGGCGCTGCATTTGCTGCAGAACTGCCTCGTCTATGTCAACACCCGGATGCTGCAGTCGGTGCTCGGCGATCCGGCCTGGGCGATGCGCATGACGCCGGAGGATCACCGCGGACTGACACCGCTCAATTACGCGCACGTCAATCCCTACGGGCGCTTCGAGATCGACCTGGATAGCCGCATCGATTTCGAACGGAGGGCAGCGGCATGACATACTCTTTACAGAAGACGCATTCTGTGAAGAGTGAGCCGATGCCGATCCGGAGGATTCAGCACGCTATGCCGCACGTCAGGGCCATCGCCAACCGGCGAAATGTAAAGAGTGTCGCTTCTCTGGCTGCCGATCAACACGAACGCCGCAAGGATTTCCTCGGCGAAGCCGAAATGGCGTCCTTGCTCAAGGCAGCCCGCAAATCCCGGCACGGCATCCGCGACCACCTGCTGATCCTGATGATGTACCGCCACGGTCTGCGGGTCAGCGAAGCCATTGCACTGCGGCGGGAGCATGTAAACCTGAAGGAAGCGCGGATCTGGATTCCGCGCCTCAAGAATGGGCTGTCTGTGGAACAGCCGATCGCCGGTGACGAATTGCGGACGATCAGACGGTGGCTGGCGATGCGCCAGGACCATCTGCCATGGCTCTTCATCTCCGAGCGCAAGCAGCCGTTCACCCGTCAGGCCGTCAACTACATTGTCGCCAGCGCCGCAACGCGGGGCGGCCTCGTGAATGTCCATCCCCACACGCTTCGGCACTCTTGCGGCTTCTCGCTCGCCAATCGCGGGCACGATCTACGCCTCATCCAGGACTATCTCGGCCATCGCGACCCGAAGCACACTGCCCATTACACTCGCGTCGCCGCCAGCCGCTTTGACGGTCTGTGGGGAGCGCACTAATGGCGGGGCGCAGAGGAATTACCGCCGAGAAGCTGACGGCGCTTGGGGTCGAGCGTTTGGCGGAAATTCTTGTCACGCTCGCCGAGGAAGATCGCGACATCAAGCGGCGTTTGCGACTGGAACTCGCCGAACAGGATGGCGGAGATGAACTTGCTGCCGAGATCGGCAAACGCCTGGCCTCGATAAAGAAGGCTTCTTCGTTCATCGATTGGCAGAAACGGCGGGAATTCGAAAAGGATCTTGATCTGCAGCGCGAGATGATCACCGAGCGCATCGCCAAAACCAGACCCGACCTGGCATTGGACCTGATGTGGCGCTTCATGGCTCTGGCGGAACCGGTCATCAATCGGGTCGACGACAGCAATGGCGTCGTTGGCCAGATCTTTCGGCAGGCTGGTCATGAGCTGGGAGAGATCGCGGCCAAGGCCAGGCCGGAACCGCTGCTGCTTGCCGAGCAGACATTCGATGCCGTCACCAGCAATCACTTCGGCGAATATGACCGATTGATCCCCGCCATCATGCCGGCGCTGGGTACGGAGGGCATCGATCATTTGAAAGCCAGGCTTCATGATGCCCTTGATCGGCGGCCGCGACGAAATGGCGAATATGATCATGGGGCGGCCGCCATTGCGCGGACGCTGCGAGAAATAGCCGATGGCAAAGACGATGTTGACGCCTTCATCGCTCTGACCCCGCTGAAGGCACAGCAGACGCCGAGGGGCGCCGCCGGCATTGCGCGACGGCTTCTCACGGCAGGACGCGCGCAAGAGGCGATGAACGCGCTACAGAAAGGCGCGCCGAACGAAGAGGCCGTCGCCACGCATGATCTCTGGATCGACGGATACCATGGTTATTTCGGCCACTCCGAATGGGAAGATGTCTATATTGATGTGCTCGACGCGACCGGCGAGCCTGAAAAGGCACAGCAGAAACGTTGGGACAGCTTCGAAAAGCACCTTCTGGTCGATCGCCTACGAGACTACCTGAAAAGGCTCCCCGACTTTGACGATGTCATCGCCGAGGAAAAGGCCATGGCCCATGCGCTGACCTTCGCCAACATGATGTCGGCATTGGATTTCTTCATCGAATGGCCGGCATATGATCACGCCGCCAAGCTTATCGTCCAACGGCACACGGAGATCGATGGCAATGGCTATTATATGCTCACTCCAGCCGCGCGGGCGCTCGAAGGGAACCACCCGCTCGCTGCCGTGCTGCTACGGCGCGCGATGATCAACGACACGCTGGACCGAGCGAAGTCGACCCGGTACCGCCATGCCGCCCGCCACCTTGCGGAGTGCCAGTCGCTCGACAGCGCAATTTCGGACTATGCAGATCTTGGCGATCATGCAGCGTTCCTCACATCGCTACAGGACAAGCATCGACGCAAGGAAGGCTTCTGGGGACGGGTCCGGGAATTCTCGGGCCGACGGAAATGATGTTCTTAATATGTTCTGTCCGCTGTCGTTTTTGAGCAGCTATGTGGTCATTGGGCCTATTCGGCGATGCTGGAAACATAGCCGTCGGGACGAACCAGCACGGCGCGCAGACCGCGAAAAGCCGCGTGATCGACGGGCCTTGCCGTGACGGAACGGATCCGTTCGCATCGCAGCCAATCCGGCGCACCCGCCTGAGCGCCTGCTTCGAATGCGATGTGCAGCCAGTTGCCTTCCGCCAGCAGGCTGTAGATCGCGGACATCGTCTCATTGACTATGACATCGATATCCGGGATGCGGACACCTTCGGCCAGTCGCCCGGCTGAAAGCGCCTCCGTGGCTTCGCGTCCATACGCGACATCGAAGCCGGAAAGCTCCCCCGCGAGCCGTCGGTTCACCGCAGGTATGCGCAGCAGGTCGTTGAGCGTGGCCCGCAGCGCGAGCGTGGCCGGGTCAAAGCGCGTGACAAGGCCGATCTGGGCGAGCGTATTGGCATAGAGCGCCTCTCCCACGGGTCGCCGCTCCGCAGTATAGGTGTCCAGCAACGAGGCCGGGGCCTCGCCCTTCACCACCGCGGCCAGTTTCCAGCCAAGGTTCATGGCATCCTGCAATCCGACATTCATGCCCTGTCCACCCATCGGCGCATGGATGTGGGCTGCGTCACCAGCAAGCAGGATCCGCCCCTTGTTGTAGGTCGATGCCAGTCGCGTCTCGTCAGTGAAACGCGACATCCAGATCGGGTCACGCGGTCCGAACTGTTGCCCTGCGATGCGCGCCGCCGGCGTCGCCAACTGGTCGAGCGTTACCGGCTCGGTCCTCGGAACGTGCATCTGTTCAGGATCGACCATCACGATCCTATGATGCTTGCCGTCGCCGAGCGGTGCCACCATGACGAGGCCGTGCTCGTTGGTGACGGAGACGACGGGCGCCGATGGTGGAGCGTCGAGCACGACGTCGCCCAGCATGAGTGTGTTGCGCGCGTCATGACCCTCATATGCGATACTGGCCTGCTCCCGGACGATGCTGCGTGCGCCGTCGGCGCCCACCACATAATCCGCGATCAACTCCCCGATATCCGTCGCGACGTGAATCCGGTCACCTTTGTCCGCGACAGCTTGGACCGAGACACTGCGACGGAGGTCCACTCCCAGTTCGAGAGCATGTTCCTCGAGCTTCGCTTCGGTGACGGCCTGTGGCATGAACAGCGTGTAGGGAAAACGGGTGTCGAACGGCGAAAAGTCCAGCCGCGTATCGAGAACAGCGTAGTGACCGGTCGGGATCTGCCTGCCTGTCGCGAGCAGCCGATCCGCAATTCCGCGCAACGCAAAAACTTCCAGCGAGCGGCCATGGATCGTCAAGGCACGAGATTGCGTGGTGGGTTCGCAACGCCGCTCGATGACCGCGACGTCGATCCCGGCCAGTTTCAGTTCACAGCCTATCCAAAGCCCGACGGGGCCGGCGCCGACCACAATGACATCAAGGCGATTTTTCACGTCCACATCTCCAACCTAACGTTGTTAGTTAAATCTAACGATGTTAGACTGTCAATGCCGCGGGAGACAGATTGTGAAAATTGTCAAAGAGGATGTGGTCACGAAGGCCCTGGAACTGCTGGATGAGGCCGGTCTGGAGGGCCTTACGATGCGCAAACTCGCCGATGCCCTGAAGATTCAGGCGCCGTCGCTCTATTGGCATTTCGCCAACAAGTCCGAGCTCCTGGATGGAATGGCTGACGCTCTTCTGGAGAACGTCGGGCGCGGTGTCTCGCAAGATCAACCGTGGGAAGGCCGTCTTTGCCAGATAGCAGGTGAGCTTCGCCAGGCACTCCTGTCACGTCGCGACGCGTCCCGTGTCTTTGCCGGAACCTATCCGATCAGCGGGAACATCCTCCGCGTCGGCTCGCTCATCCATGACTGCCTTCTCAATGCGGGCATGGATGAGCGCCGGACGAGTTGGAGCGTCTTCATCCTTTCCCACTACGTGATCGGTTTCTCAATCGAGGAACAGGCGTTGATGAATGTTCCGGAGGAGCTTCGTCAGGGCCGAGATAACGGAGCAAATGACCTTCTCGCAAGATTTCCGTCGGCCGCCATCTCGGTACGTGGGATTGGGCCTGACAATGCGGATGAGCGCTTCGCGTTTGGCTTGCAAATCCTGATCGGTGGATGGAAGTCTCTATCGAATTCCAACAGTGATCAGATCAAGTCATCTTCTCGAATACGGTAAAGGCTCACGCTATCTGATCTGCCCGGCTGCATGCCGCCAGGCATGGGACTGCGGCCCAATAAATTTCAGTCTTCATCCTGTGCTGATATTTCTCCTCAATCGTCTCTCTGACACCCACTGGCAGACTTACGCTATCCTCGATCATCTTCCCGCTCTGCCGAAAACTGCTGACTTCAGGTCATGCCTCGGGTATCCATACCCCGGACGATGAAACGCTGACCGATGAAGACTACGCGGGAGTTGCTGGCGCTGGCGCAACAGGCGCCGAGCGGTCTGACTTCGCCGCTTGGGGTGTAGGAGGCGACGATCGTCGTCGCTCGCGTGCTCGATCTGCCGAACCGCCAAAAGCCGTCCCATCGAAATGCAAGCGGCGGAACTATTCCAGCGGTCGCGGGTTAAGATGGGATGCGTACAACTGGACCTTAAACCCGCCCCGCTTGCCGGTGCGGCTTTTTTCTTTTGATCGGTGGTGCTAAAAACTCGCGGCGCTCGTTCACGGATGCGTTCGTCCGCGTTAGCCGTTGGCTGTTGGAGCTGGAGCATTTCCGATGAGGGGTTTTGCGTCGCCCGGTTCGCGGCCCTTCACGCACGTGGAGAACATCCGCACCAACGTCGAAATGCGCGGCTGAAACGCTTGCTTCCGAATATCCGAGCGCAGCCGATATCTCTCCCAGCAACATCTTGGTGTCTTCGAGCAACTGTCGAACAATTTCGAACCGTACTTCGTTCGATATCGTCCTATACGAAAAGCCAGAGTTAGCGAGTTTGCGAGATAATGTTCTGCGGTGCATAGCTGAAAATTTCGAAAAGCGATCGGCGTTGCAATCATGATCTGTTAATTTGACACGAAGCATCCGACGAATTTCATCAGGAAAATTACTATCGAGGCTCATTCTTGCGCGCGCGATTCGCTCCAGGAGAACGGAATGGATAACCGGATCTGAACCCTCGATAGGCTTTGTGAGATCGCGTTTAGGGAGCGATATGCTCGCTGTTTCTTGATTAAATCGGGTTGGCGCTCGAAAATGGTTGTAATACGGAGTGAGATCTTTCGGAGGCCTCCCGCTAACTCTTCCGGCTTTACGTATGCACTCGCGAGAGCGAAAGGCACGCCGCGTGCTTTGAGAGCCTCCGCGACCGGGGTCACGAGTTCGTTTCCAAGTTGACGTCGAGCAGCGCCACGGCGGGCAGCTCCTCTTGGAGGAGGCGAAGCGCCGCCTTCACCGAAGCGGCCGGTCCAATGACTAGCCACCCTTCCGCCTCAAGCATAAGCTGTAAATCCCCCGCGATAAAAAAGTCATCCTCCACGATCAGCACGGATTTTTGCACGGCGCAGCCTTCAGGATGGGGGAGATGTATCCCCCAATGGAATAGCAATCTCGACGTTCAAACCGTTATCACCATAATGATGTTCCACGCGCCCGCCGAGACCATGGGTAATCGCAGACTTGATCAGCTGAGTCCCGTAGCCTGATTTGACGGGTGGGCTTGTCAGCGGACCGCCGCTCTCGATCCATTTGAGCCGTAGAAGGGCGTTGTCTGCGAACTCCCAACTGATCTTGACTTGGCCACCCTGCCGAGACAAGGCGCCGTACTTGAGGGCATTGGTCGCGAGCTCGTGGATCACTAGACAAAGCGTGGTGGTCATCGCGGATGGGAGGTCCACGGCGACGCCCGGCTCGATCGCAACCCTCCCGGCCTCCGCCATATAGGGGGCCAGAAGGCGTTCGATCAGAGCCAACAGGCCATTTTCCGTGTCGGTGGAGAAGGCCAACTCCTCCGCCTGCACCAGCGCGCTGAAACGGCCCAAGAAGGCGTCGCGGTACTCCTCGGCCGAGCGCCCCTCAGTCTGGGTCTGTCGCGCGAGCGATTGGGTCACGGCGAGCAGATTTTTTATACGGTGTCGAGTTTCGCTAAAAAGCATCTCCTTTGCAGCATCGCGTTTCAAGCGGTCTGTCGCATCCACGATTGTCAGCAGCAATGTACGCCCGTCATGGTCCGGGTGACGCAGCGTACGGGCCGTAAGAAGCATCGTCCTCCGGCCAAGCTCGGGAAAATCGTGCTCCACCTCGTAGTTGATAATGGCCGCGCTCTTGGGGATCACGCGGACCAACAGCTCACGCAGCTCGGGAATATCCCACTGGCCGTCTCCCAACTCGTAGACGTACCGTCCGATCGTATCGTAACGATCAACCTTGAATGTCTCGTAGAAGGCCAGGCTGGCGGCCTGGACCCGCAGCGCCTCGTCCAGCACGAGCATAGGATCCGCCACGGTATCGACGATACCTTGAGCCTGAACGTGGCTGCTCCGCAAAAGGCGATAGAGGTCTTCCGTGCTCATCATCGTCGGGCCCCCGCTAAATCGAATACGCTACAAGCGAACCCGCAGTTGCACAAGAATAGGCTTATCCGCTCTAACAGTTCCTGTTGGAGTTACAGCTGACCAGACCGCCCATGGCAAAGCTTCCGGTAAGCGACAGCCCGCTTTCGACTACTCGATTGGAAAAAAACCCTCCGATTTTCTTGATTGACAGAGCTGCCGCTGGCCATTTGTCTCGATTGCCATAGACGAGTGGGGTGGGAACTACGAAGAGTCTGATTTGCTCGGTAGCGGAGATGCTGCCGCTAACCTTCGCAGTGCCATCGGCCGCACTGACGTCGGATCGATAAACTGGCGGCGAAACTCGCGAGATGTCCGGTGATAGCCGACAAGGACGCGCGCTTGACTTGCTACGATGAAGCGGCGGCATCGCCGCACTGGCTCGCCTCGGCTCCAGTTGAGGAGCCCGAAGTTGAGGAGCCCGACGAAAGCGCTTGGATTATTCCGGAGAGCAAGTCCCGATCGACGGCCGCCCATAGGTCTCTGCGACGAACCGACCAGGCGATGTAATGCTATCATCCGCTCCCGTAGAGCGCGATCGTCAAGGCGTCCAGATTGGTATCGCACGGTCATGCGACAGCAGCCGATGGCTTTACGCGCCAGCCGTTCGCTCATCGCGTGATGCGCAAAAGATGCGCGACGGCTTTCCGCTGCGGTGGGCGTCACCACTTCTTTCCCAGAAGCCCCTCCAGCGCAACATTGTCGAGCATCGCATCTGCCAGCCTCCGCTTCAGCTTGGCGTTCTCGTTCTCGAGAGTTGACGCGGGCCTCCGACACATCCATCCCGTCAAACTTCGCCTTCCACTTGTGGATGATGGCGTCGCTCACACCGTGCTTACGGCACGGAGCCATCAGCTCACGACGCCACCTCGAACGGTAGGCGTTCCCATGGGATCTACGAAGCCGACAGTAGGCCACTAAGGCCTAGCTCAGGCAGCTTTCCAGAATGAAGGTTGAAAACCCTAGGGACTCATGCAGCCCATATCGGCTAAGCGGTTCCGAGGCACATCGGTTACAAATCAAGCAATGCCGGAAGGAAACCGGATTCCCGGTTAACCTTCTCGGTGTCGTGGCGTGCCTTCACAGTCTCACAAGAGGCTCAAAAAATTAGGCAGGTTCGCCGTCACGGTTGCGGATTGTCTCGCGTGCGCTACGCCAATCCCAGCGCGGCAGGCGCCTCTCGAAGAAGCTTGCCATTCCCTCGGTTGCGTCGTCCCAGTCCCACATGTCCGCGACCCGATCGACCGTGTACCCGAAATTGTCATCGTAGCCGTGCCGGTCGACGAAGCGGATCAAGTCTTTGATTACGGCGACGGCTTTCGGCGAGCATCGTAAGCTGAGGTCAATCTCCTTTTCAACGGCGTCATCAAGCGCTTCATGATCGACGGCCATGCTTAGCATCCCGAACCTCACGGCTTCCTCGCCCTTGAAACTTTTTGCGTTCAGGAACAGCCGCCTCGCGTTCGCTTCGCCGATCCGCTTGACAACGTAAGGCGAAATCATACCCGGAACCATACCGATCCTTGCCTCGGTGACCGCGAAGCTCGAAGTCTTGGTGCCGATGGAGATATCGCAGGCGCAGACAAGGCCGATTCCGCCAGCGTAGGCGTCGCCGTTGATCCTGCCGATCAAGGGCTTATTCAAAGTGTCGAGTTCTCGAAGCCACAGAGCCAGCTTTTTTGCCTCAAAGATGCGTTCTTCCCGGGGCTTGCCGTTTTGGCTCTGCTGGTACTTGAAATCGCCGCCCGCGCAGAATACGTCGCCTTCGCCCGAGAGGACGACCAAGCGGACGTTATTGTCTTCAGAATACCGCTTCAGCACAGACCGAGCTTCGTCGTACATCGTGCCGTTCATAGCGTTTTTCACCTTGGGGCGCGCGAGCGTAAGGTACCCGACGCCTCTCTCGTCCACATGCGCATTAATTGTCTCGTAGCTCATCGAGATCGGCACCCTTTCAAATCCAAAACCATTCGTCAAACAAGGAGATAGGCGTCCAACTTGAGCCCGCCCGTGCCGTTCTCATTGATGACAGCGTAGACAATCAAATTTACAAACGGGCGACCGTTAGTTTATAGGAGTTCTCCTGAAGGTTCAACGAGATTGGGTGGAGACGCATGACCCACGAGGAAGGTCTGGCCAAGCTAGAGGCAAAACGCCAGTCAGCGCTGGCCGGCGGTCAGGGCAAGGTGCGCGACAAACATATTGAGGCCGGGAAGCTGTTGGTTCGCCAACGGTTGGAAATCCTCTTCGACGACGGTTTCGATTTCGAGGACGGGCTGCTCGCCGGCAGTGAACGTGATCTACCCGGCGACGGCATCGTTACGGTGATCGGCAAGGTCAACGGCAGAGACGTGGCCGTTGTCGCGAACGACATGACGGTCAAGGCGGGCACGTGGGGACCGCAGGCGCTGCTGAAATTCAACCGAATGCAGGAACTCGCGCTTGAGACCGGCATTCCGCTTCTTTATCTGGTCGACTCTGCCGGGGCGCGTATCGACCAGCAGAAGGAATTATTCCTTGGGCGCAACGGCTGGGGGAACATCTGGTACAATCAGGTCCAGATCTCGGGGCGCGTTCCCCAGGTTTGTGTGTTGTTCGGGCCATCTCCGGCTGGCGCCGCTTACGTCCCCGGACTCTGCGATCTCGTCATCATGGTCGACAAACAGGCGTCAGCTTACCTGGGCTCGCCGCGCATGGCGAAGATGACCATCTTCGAAGACGTAACCGAAGAACAGATGGGAGGAGCACGCCTCCACTGCATGTTCAGCGGTCTGGGCGACGTGCTTGTCAAGAACGACGCAGAGGGCATTGAAAAGGCGAAACAGTTTCTTTCTTATCTCCCGTTGAACTGGACGGAAAACGCACCTTCCGCCCAAGCTACGGAGCCGAACGCCGAAGCCGTCGGAAAGATCGATACGGTCGTACCCATCAATCAGAACGTCCCTTATGATGTCCACCAGCTGATCGATGGCCTTATCGACGAAGGAAGTTTCTTCGAAGTCAAGGAACTCTACGCGAAGGAGATGACGGTCGGTATGGCCCGACTTGGAGGGCAGCCTGTCGGCATCGTCGCGAACAATTCCAAGCACAAGGGCGGGGTCATCTTTAGCGACACGTCGGACAAGGCGGCGCGTTTCATTTGGTTGTGCAATGCCTACAACGTTCCGTTGCTGTTTCTGCAGGATGTCAGCGGCTACATGATCGGCAGCTCCGTTGAGAAGTCTGGCATCATCCGGCATGGAGCGAAACTGCTCTCGGCTGTCTGCGAATCCTCGGTTCCACGCATCTGCGTTCTCGTTCGCAAGGCCTATGGGGGAGGATATCTGGCGATGTCAGGCGCCCCCACGCATCCCGACGCAATGCTGGCTTTGCCGACCGCTCTGCCAGCGCTTGTCGGCCCGGAGGCCGCGGTCAACGCGATCCACTACAACAGGATCATGGAGCTTCCTGAGGAGGAGAGAGCGGACTTCGTCAAGCAAAAGCGTGACGAGTTCGCTAAGGACATCGATGTGTACCGGGCTGCAGCTGATTCGTTTGCGGCGGAGGACGTCCTTCCTGCCAGCCGGTTGCGTGACGACCTAATCAAGAGGTTCCGAATTTATAGCCGCCGCGATGCCAAAGTCATCAACCGCCGTTCCGCCGTACACCCAGTTTGAGGAAAAATCAGATGGCCAAGTTCATTAGCTCCACCATGGCAGGGACGATCTGGAAACTCGAGCTGAAGGAGGGGGACACCTTCGATCTCGGCGACAAGGTCGCGATCCTTGAATCGATGAAAATGGAAATCCCTGTCGAGGCAGACGATTCCGGCACAGTGCTCAAGGTTCTGGTCCAGGAAGGGGACGTCGTCGACGAGGGTACACATCTCATCAGCTTCTCGTAACGCAGGGGAGGGCGGTCCATGATGCAGATGGATGCTAGTTCTCATGTAACGCACAACGCGTCGCGCTTTCCCGCGAAGATTGCCCTTATTCAGGGGGAGCGGAAACTCACCTACCGGGATTTGGACGCGATGAGCAATCGCGTTGCGAATGCGCTTGTGTCGTGGGGCACAAACCCGGGGGACCGTGTCGCGATGGTCGTCTCGTCGAGTATTGAGTGGGTTGTCGCGTATATCGGCGTCCTGAAGGCCGGATGCACCGCTGTCCCTCTCAATTATCGCCTTACGGCCAAGGAAATTGGCATGATGCTGGAGGATTCAGGTAGCCGGCTTGTGTTTGTCAACTCCGAACTCATCCCGATTGTGCCCGAGCTTCCGACGCTTGAACGGAAGGTGGTGATAGACACTCAATCCTTCGACGAGTTCGTTGGCCCCAGTTCCGAAAACCATCCGGGCATCCGTATCGACCGCGATGAGACCCAATGCATCCTTTACACAGGAGGTACGACCGGTCGTTCGAAGGGAGTGATGCTCACGCATGAGAACATCTTCTGGAACACGATCCACGAGATCGTCGACACGCGCATGCATGAGGATGACAACACGCTGCTCATGACGCCACTGCATCACGCTGCTGCCTTGAATTGCTGGCTCCTGCCCCACCTCTATCTCGGAGCCACGGCGACGATCATGCCGAAGTACTCTCCGGAAGAGGCGATCAGAACGATCGAGAAACACCGTGTTACCAACGCTTTCACGCCGCCTTCGGTAGCCCGCGACATCTTCAACCATGAGCTCGCGATGGCGTCCGACCTCAGCTCTTTTAGACGTTGGTACGTGGGAGGGGCGAACCTCTCCAGAAACGACCGCGACAAGATGCATGCCCTCATTCCCGGGGTGCAAATCTTTTTCCAGTACGGGCTCACGGAAGCGGGGGTCATCGTCACAGTCTTGAAGGAAAAGGACTATGAGCAGGCTCCTCCCGGCTCGATCGGGCGTGCTTTTCTCAACTTCGAAGTTAAGATCCTGACGGAGGAGCTCATGGATGCGCCTCTCAACGAAGTCGGCGAGATCGCGGTCCGGGGACCGAGCGTGATGAAGGGGTATTTCAACAATCCGGAAGCGACGGCCGCGACCTTCCACGAGGGTTGGCTCAGGACGGGCGATATGGGAGCCATGGACGAGAATGGCTTCGTTCGCTTCCACGACAGGCTTAAGGACATGGTGAAGACGGGCGGGCTCAACGTCTACTCGCAAGAAGTCGAGCAAGTGCTGCTGCGACACCCCAGCGTGCGTGAAGCCGCTATCCTCGGTTTCCCAAGCGAAAAGTGGGGCGAGGAGGTGACAGCCGTCATCGTCTGTCAGGACGACGCTGAACACGACGAGCAATCTATTATTGCGCATGCCAAGGGAGAACTCGCAGGGTACAAAGTACCGAAGCGAATCATCTTTATCGATTATGCGGATATGCCCATCAACTACAGCGGCAAGATCGCCAAGCGTGAACTGAGAGACAAAATCTTGCCGAAGCAAGAGGTGAGCGCCTGATGGACAAATTATCATCAATCAGCGCACTCCTGCGCGGACAACGCGTGCTCGTCACAGGCGCAGCCCAAGGCAACGGGCGCGGCATCGCAGATGGCATGGCGGCGGCGGGAGCTAGTGTGATCTTTGCCGATCTGAACGGAGAAGGCGCGGTTGCGGCAGCGAGGGCATGTGGAAGCGGAGCATCGTCCCTGACCCTCAACATTGCCGACCGCGATGAATGCCAGCGTGCTGCTGAAGAGGTGGAAGCCACCTATGGTCCGATCGACTGTTTAGTCAACAATGCCGGCATTCTTGCCCGCGGCCCAATTGATTCCGAAAACGCGGACGCGCATTGGGACAGGACGCTGGCGGTAAACGTGACCGGGACCTACAATGTCGTCCGCGCGTTTCTCAGCCAATTGAAGGCGAGGAAGGGCAACATCATCAATATCGGTTCAATCCAGTCGTTCGTGGCAACGCCTAATTCGGCAGCATACACGGCTTCCAAGGGGGCCATCCTGATGTTCACGAAAGCCCTGGCCGCGGAACTGGCCACATCTGATGTACGAGTCAACGGTATCGCCCCCGGCTTTATCCGCACACCGATGACGGAAGCCACCTTCGAGAACGAGCGCGCATTGAAGGGACTGCTGCATCACATACCGCTGAAGCGCGTGGGCGAGCCAGAAGATCTCGCGGGTGCGGCTATATTTTTGGCATCGCCACTGGCAAGCTATGTCACGGGCGTGATGCTTCCGGTCGACGGTGGATACCTAACGGTGTAGACAGGGCGCCTTGTTGGAAGGAAAGATGCATTGAGGACCTTGGGTTCTAAAGGCGAGGAAACCGAGAAGCTGCTGCGTGAGGCGGGCGTCAAATTGATTGCCATGCACGGGTTCGAGGCGGTCAGCTTGCGGATGCTAGCCAAGGAGGTCGGCATCCAGGCGGGCTCCCTCTACAACTATATCACAAACAAGCAGGACTTCCTGTTCTCCCTCCTTTCGGAAATCATCAAGGACCTCAACGCCGAGATGGCGCAAGCCATGGACGGGATCGACGATCCGGTCGATAAACTCAGGCGTTTCATTGCCGTCCACATCGAGTTCCACACGCGCCGGAAGGACGAAGTGTTCATCGGCAACATGGAACTTCGGAGCCTAAACCGTACGCATCGCGCTACGATCGTGAAGATGCGAAACGCATATGAGGATCAGCTCAAGGACATCCTGAGTGCCGGGATCAAGAGCGGGGATTTCCAGATCCGGGATTCTAAGGTGGTCAGACTTGGCCTTTTCGCGATGATCACCGCTGTCAGTCACTGGTATCGCCCTGACGGCCCGAACACGATCGAAGAGCTTATCGAAGAGTATACCGCGTTGGCATTCGATCTGCTGCGTGTGCCAGCCGAAGGCGAAGTCGCGGTTTTAGCAAAGAAGGGACGCAAGGCCGCAACGGCGCAGGTCGCTTCCTCATGTTCGTCGTGAAACGCCCGCGATGCTGAATGGCTCAAGGCGACCGCATTCTGAGGCCGATACTGAAGTTTCGGTAAATCCGTATTTTGTGAGGTTGATCGACGCGCGGTGGTGAGCCATCGGGCGCCGATCAAGGATTTTCTAAGTCAACGCGAATTTCTTGTCACCTTTTGGAGGAGAGTGCTATGGCGAGGCCGTTACCGAGTAGCTTCATATCGAGGTGAAGGCAAAGTTCTTGCAGAATGTGCGGCTCAGATAGGCTTGGCGCCATTGCGAGGGCACGGGGATGAACACGCCCGTCGTGACCGCACCGACACCGACGCAGCCCCTGCCGGGTAGCATCGCTACCGCCTCGACGCTGGCCTTCGCGCTCGTTCATCGATACGTCGATGGCACACCGCTCTATCGTTTGGCGCAGACATTCGAGCGTGCCGGCGTTCCGATCAGCCGCGGCGCTCTCGCTCACTGGGTCATCGGTAGCGATAAGCATCTGCTCCGCATCTATGGTGCCTGAAACTGCGGTTGCGATCGCAGCCCTTCATTCATGGTGATGAGACAACGGTTCAGGTGCTGAAGGAAAAGAACAAAGAAGCTACCAGCACATCGTATATGCGGGCCTATCGCAGCGGCGGCGATGGGTGACCGGCTGATCGTGCTACTCGATTATCAGCCGGCCCGTGGGCCAGATGCACCCGCCGGGCTTGGTGACTACCACGGCATCCTGGTGACTAATGGCTATACGGCGTGGCGCACATTTGGATGGCGCGACCCATCTCGGATGCATGGCCCATTCCAGGCGACGCTTCGTCGAAGCCCTCTAAACGAGAAACCAAGCCGGATATTGCTACGCCAACCAAAGCGATCCATCGGTATCGCTGACGTCAATGTGCAGGGGAAATCGCGCTTACTTTTCTACCGCTCGATCTCACGATTCCATCGGGCATTCCAATCCGCACGGTTTTGATTGATTGCCGTCCAATCCAACCGAATTGCGTTGGCCGCGGCCTTACGAGTTTGGTCCAGAATAGGTGTTGTCGTCGCGTCTCCTGTAACGCCAGGGTTCGACGGGACAAGATTCGCGTGTTTCAGCGCGAGCGTCTGGGCAGGAACCGAAAGCATGTAGCGAGCCAACTTTTGCGCGAGTTCAGGCTCGCTGTTACCTGCGACTGGGCAGACGGCGGAGAAAAGGAGCGGCGTACCTTCCTTGGGCGCTGAAAACGCCACGGGAATGTTCTGCCTCTGGAATGCGGCCACTTGGCTCAAGGCAAAAGGAAAAATCGCCAGTTCGTCCGTCTGGACCATTTCCGAAAGTTTGGCCGAATTCGAAAAGTACTCCAGCACATTTTTGCCAATTGCCTTTGGCCATTCCTTAAAGCCTGGCTCCACGTTGGAATCTGTGCCGCCCTGGATGCGGTTGAACATCAGAAACGCATGGAGGCCATAGCTCGAGCTCGGCATGGAGGGTACCACGACAAGGTCTCGAAACTTTGGATCGGCCAGATCCATCCATGACGTGGGCGGAGCCCAGCCCTTCTTCTCGAAAACCCGTGTATTGTACGCAAGGCCGCTCATGGACATGCTAACGCCCGCAGCCATGTCATCCGGATATCGTGAGAGCTTTGGCAACTGATCCAGTTCAGCGGAGTATTCGAGTTTCGTGCATAAGCCGAGCCCGATCGCCCGCGCCATGACCAAATCATCCATCATAATGACATGAGTCTGGGGCTTCGCCTTGGACGCTTCCGTCTTGGCCAGGATGTCAGTCGAGGTCCCTGGCACGATGACGATTTTCACGCCATTCTCGGCTTCGAATGGCGGGAATACGCCTTGCGTGAAACCTTTTTCGATGGTTCCCCCATTCATCCCGACATAGAGAGTCTTGGTCTGCGCGATCGCCGCTGGCATTGTCGCCAGGCAGGAAATCGCGGCGCCAAGGAATAGCAGTGCACGCATGTTCCGCTCCTTGTTGTGATTGCCGCTAATTCTGTTCGGTTGAAACGGAGATAGGTTTCACCGGTGGTTGGCTGCGGAGCCGGCCGACCTCCTCGACCGGACAGTGGATCCTTCCGGCTAGGATCTCCGCTCCTGCAAGGCCGCACAGGCGTCCTTGGCAGCGCCCCATCCCAGATCGCACGAAAGCCTTCGCCCGGTTTACCTCTCGAACGCTTAATTCATCGACTGATCGGCGGAGTTCTCCGGCTTCGATCCGCTCGCAGCGGCAGACAATGGTGTCGTCCTTTACCCACTCAGCTACCGTGTCAGGGTAGGGGTAAGCTTTATCCAGAGCCTGCCGGAAGCGCCAAGACCGACGCAGAACACGGTCTATTAATCGCGCCCGATCCTCAAAATCCCGATGACCGAGGTCTTGCAGTACGGAGATCGCCGCGCGTTCCCCTGTCAGCTCGGCTACATCGGCTCCGCCAATACGGCTACCGTCCCCCGCAAGATACACATCGGGCCGCGACGAACGGCCGTGATCGTCGATCGTTGGCAACCATTGTCGCGCATCGTGGTCGAAATGAAATTCGCACCCTGCTAGGTCGGCCAGTTGGGTTTCGGCCTTAAGTCCGAAACCCATGGCCACAGCATCGCACTCCACAGACAGAGCTTCTCCCCCATTTAGATAGCGGAAATTACTGACCCGCGTTTCGCCGACGATCTCCGTTGGCGTGATACCAGTCAGGATCCGAGTGCCGGCTCTCAGAAGCCGTCCGATGTAACCTATGCCTCGCGCGGTAGTGGATAGGCCTGCCAACAACCCAAGGATCTTTCCAGCCACATGGCGCAGCGGCGTTGTGTCCAGCACCGCTGACACCTCAATGCCGGCATCCTGGTATTGGCTCGCCACCAGATAAAGGAGCGGTCCCGTGCCGACG
Organism: Chelatococcus asaccharovorans; assembly: GCF_003201475.1. Classification (GTDB taxonomy): domain Bacteria; phylum Pseudomonadota; class Alphaproteobacteria; order Rhizobiales; family Beijerinckiaceae; genus Chelatococcus; species Chelatococcus asaccharovorans. The sequence goes on from NZ_QJJK01000022.1 coordinate 18,115, forward strand.
AAGGCGACCTTCGTTCCAACCGCCACACCTTGCGACTTCAGGGCGATCTGGGCGCCGCCCAAGGTAAATACACCTGGAGTCGTCCATCCCGGAATAGGCGCGATACGGTCCATTGCGCCCGTGCAAAGGATAAGCTTGTCGAAGTGCAGGTGTCCTCGACGGCTCGCTGTGGACATGTCGATACGGTTGTTGAAGATGTTCCACGCAAGCGTCTCGGTCTGGAGATCGACCTGTGAACGGGCCCGGTCGAATTCCGAGAAGAGGCTGAGGGCCTTTTTCGCTTCGCTGCCGTACAGCTGATCCGGTGGACGTTTAAAATTCGTCGGGAGTTTCCTGTAGATCTGTCCACCAATATCGGCCGCCTCGGTTATGACCACAGGGCGATAGCCCGCCTTCGCGAGCGTGCAGGCGGCCCGGATCCCGGCAGGTCCGGCACCAATTACGGCGAGGATGGGGTTAGTCATTGCGGTTGTCCGGCACAAGAACAGGAACGCTCGTCCGCAACCTCATTCCATCAGACGCGGGAGTGCTGCATGCGCGTAAGCGCGTTCCGTCTTCTGTCCATATCCAGCAATCCTGGCAGGCAGACATCATGCAGAAGCCAGCCCGCGGGCCATCACCCCATTCGGACAAGCGGAGACGGGAACCTGAGAGAAGGATCGCCGTCATGACGGTATCGCCGACCATCGCAGTGACTTTAATGTCGTCAACGACCAGCGCGACGGTCTTTCTGTCGCGTTCTGCAACGCGCTGGAAGAGCGAGGGAGAAAGCGGGCGCATCAATGTGTGGTCTCCGCGACCGCCTTGCTTTCGGCATCTGAAAAGCGCCCGATGTCGAATGCTTCAATCGGTGTCGTTGTCTCCCCCGTCGTTATGATCTCGGCGAGGATCGCGCCGACGCCGGGCCCCAGCTGGAAGCCGTGGCCGCAAAACGCGAAGGCATGGAGCAGGTTACTTGTTTTAGGGCTCACGCCAATGACGGGGATGCTATCGGGCATGCGCCCCTCCAGTCCAGACCAGCTTCGGATGGCGAGCGCCTTTTTTGCAGCGGGTATCGTGTATCCCAATCGGGACAACGCAATTGCTATCGTGTCCGCCTGAGGGCGCGAGCGTTCGGCGACGAGATCCCCCCAGCCGGCGCCGCCTCCGCCCATCACGATATTGCCTCGCTCTACTTGGCGGGCGGCGATGAACGCATCGCAGGAACCGAGAACGACATCCATTATCAGCGGAAGTGGCTCGGTGACGAGCAGGTTCGGAAGCCGTAGGTCGATCGGAACCGGTTCGCCGAACATTCTCGCGATCTCCCCGCCCCACGCACCTGCAACGTTGACCAGATGTTTCGAACGGACGACCAGCCTGTCGCAAACAGTTTCGAAGCTGTTTCCATCGAGGGCGGCCGACGACACGCGGCATTGTTCGATAATCCGCGCGCCGGCCTTTTTGGCCGCCCGAGCGAAGGCGGGGGCGACGAGCCGCGGATTGGCATCCCCATCATTTGGGGCAAGCGATCCGGCTACGGGTTTGGTCGAGAGCCACGGATAGCGTTGGCGGAGCGCGTTCGCACTGATCATCTCGAGTTGGAGCCCGTGAGTCGCAGCCCTTGTCTGATACGTTTCCAGTTCGCGGACATGATCGTCGTTCCACGCCAGCTTGAGATGTCCCGTCACACGGAACTCACAATCCTCGCCGATGAGCTCCGGAAGGCGCCCCCAGAGCGCTCGAGAGCGTGCTGCGATAGGTAGCTCGGCCAGAGTGCGGCCCTGTTGGCGAACTCCACCCATGTTCACGCCGCTCGCCTGGCCACCGCAGAGCCCTTTCTCAATCACCACAACTGAAAGGCCCGTGCGTGCGAGGTGCAGTGCCGTGGCGCAACCCATTATTCCACCGCCGATAATCGCCACGTCAGTTTCGATCTTATCCATCAGCGTTCACCGACGAGGACGCGGTCGAGGCCGTACACGCGGTCGAGCAGAATCATTGCCAGGCCAGTGATAAGGATCATCAGGGCGGAAACAGCGGCCATCATTGGATCAAGCGTTTCGGACGCGTACATATACATTCTGACCGGCAAAGTGACCGTGGAAGGCGATGTCACAAAGATCGACATCGTCAGTTCATCGAAGCTCGTGATGAAGGCCAACAACCAGCCGCCGGTTATACCGGGAAGAATCATTGGGAAGGTGATCCGACGGAAGACGGTCCAGCGAGATGCACCAAGCGAATAAGCCGCCTGCTCCGCCGACTCATCCATTCCGGAAATGGCGGCGAGGATGAGGCGCAGAGCATAGGGGCTAACCACCACCGTGTGGGAGAGAAGGAGCCAAAAGAAGCTGCCAGTCTCGCCAATCACCGTAAGCAATCGTAGGATTGCGACGCCTAGAACGAGATGGGGAATCAACAGGGGAGACAGCAAAAGCCCGTTTATGGCATCCCGCCCAGGGAAAGAGCTCCTTGCGATCGCCAGCGCCGCGGGTATCGCCAGTAGAACCGATAAGGTTCCCGATGCCAACGCCAGCCAGAGGCTTGTCCAGAAAGAGGCAACGAAATCGGGATGGTGGAAGACGGCTTCGAGCCACCTCAGCGAGAAACTGTCCAATGGGATTTCTAGCGTCATCCCCGGCGTGAAGGCGACCATTATGACTACAACCAGCGGCGCCAGCAGGAACACCACGAGCAGAAGGTGGAAAGTGAGCGAGAGCGGGCCATTTCGCATCAGCCAATACTCCGGCGCTGTTCGCGCTCCAACATCGCGTTGTAAGCGAGCATGATCGCCAGGTTGGTCGCGAGCAGGACGAACGCGATCGCTGCGCCAAGCGGCCAGTTCAGTTGCGTCAGGTACTCGTCATAAACGACTGTAGCCACCGTCTTCACTCGCCGGCCGCCGAGAAGGCCAGGGATCGCGAATGAGCTCGCAGCAAGACCGAATACGATAAGGCTACCGGAAAGTATTCCCGGAATAATCTGCGGGAATACGATCCGTCGTAAGACGGTGGACTTGCTTGCGCCAAGCGACAGCCCAGCAGATTCCACCATAGGGTCGAGCTTCTGCAGGGAAGCCCAGACTGGAATGATCATGAATGGCAGCAGGACGTGCACGAGGGCAATGACGACTGCCGGCTCACGGTAGAGAAGGCGCAGCGTCGGAATGTCAAATGCCCTGAGAAGTTGATTGAATGGCCCACTGGGACCGAGCACCACGCTCCAGCCAAAGGTCCTAACAACCACGGAAATGAGGAGAGGAGCCAGAAGCACGATCAGGAAGATCGACTTCCATGGGCTCCGCATACGTGAAACAATGTATGCTTCAGGAACGCCGATTAGAAGGCAAACCACGGTAGTTATAACAGATATCCGCAGCGTTCTAACGAATATTTCGATGTAATATTCGTCCGTGACGACCCGGAGATAGTTTGAGACGGTAAAACCTTCCCCCATTCCCGCGCTGTGACTATAAGTTTGGAAAGATAGCACCACGGTCATCGCAAGCGGGAGACACAACACCACGAGGTAAAGCGCGAGCATCGGAACTGTGAGAAGAAAGGGGCCCCTGCGTGTCATGCGACCGACACCACACGAAGTGAGGTCGGATCCCAACTCAGCGAGACTGGCTGATCGATATCCCAGCTGGGTCCGGCGTTGTTTGCGGTCAGGACCATCAAAGGACCGAGCGGTCCGGTCACCTCATACATCCATTGGCTTCCGAGGAAGAAGCGCTGCGTTACGGTTCCTGGAACGGCTCCTTGGCGCGGATCGTTGATCCTCACCTTTTCCGGGCGAAGGCACATAAGATGACGGCCCATCCTGGTACCATGAGCACTCGGTACAGCAATGCCTTTCACATGGGCGCTGCCATCGCAAGCGAGTTCGACCTCGAGCAAGTTAGCTTTCCCGACGAAGCCGGAAATAAAGGCGTTCCGAGGATGTTCGTAAAGTGAGAATGGGGTATCGGCCTGAGTTATCTTGCCGCTCTCCATGACAATTACGCGATCGCTGATAGACAATGCTTCCGACTGGTCATGCGTCACCATGATCGTCGTCGTGCCGACTGTCTGCTGAATGCGTCTGAGTTCGAATTGCATCTCCTCACGGAGTTTTGCGTCCAGGTTCGATAGGGGTTCGTCGAGAAGCAGGACCGGCGGTGCGATGACGAGGGCGCGGGCCAGTGCAACACGCTGCTTCTGTCCGCCCGAAAGCTGGCGCGGATAGCGGTCTGCGTACTGGTTGAGCTTCACCAAACCCAAAGCATCCGACACGCGTCTATCTATTTCGGCTCGCGGAACCTTTCGCATCTCCAGGCCAAATGCGACGTTGCGGGCGACAGTCATATGCGGGAAGAGCGCATAGGCCTGAAAGACAATGCCGAGACCGCGCCGGTTCGGTGCAAGCCGAGTTACGTCGGTACCGTCAAGTTCGATTCGGCCTGCGGTAGCCTCCACGAGCCCCGCAATCATTTGTAATGTCGTTGTTTTGCCGCATCCGGACGGTCCGAGCAGCGAGACAAAGGCGCCGCGGTCGACCGACAGGTCGATCTCCGCAACCGCGGCAACATCACCGTAGCGCTTGGTCAGCCCAAACAGTTCCAATGCCGCCATTCAGTCGGCCCCTCTTTTGAATGATTGAAAGGAATCAACAACCGGGAGCGCTTGCGGTCAACAATTTGTCCTGCTATTTGAGAAAAAATGGTTATCTTTCCCATATAATGGAAAAAATGTGCGCAATAATCTTGAAATATCCCAAATTCAGGCTGCCGAGAAAGGAGGCTCCCAGACCTTGGCGCGGGCGGCGGATGTATTAAAAATCGTCGCGCGAGCCGGTCCCGACGGGGTAAGGCTGACGGATCTTCTACCCCAGCTCGATCTGACGCGCTCAACGCTTCACAGGATCATGCAGTCATTGGAAGCGATAGAGTATCTTGAACGTGTGCCTGGAACGCGACGCTACCGATTGGGGCTAGAACTATTCACCCTGGCGGTACAGGCGGCCAACCCGACCGGACTGCTCGATCTCTGCCGTCCGGGGCTTCTTCGCTTGGCTGCCGGCACGGGTGACACGGTGTTTTTGCTGGTGCCGCAAGGGTACGACGCGGTGTGCCTCGATAGGATCGACGGCCAGTTCCCAATCCGGGCTCTCACGGAAGGAATAGGCGGAAGGATTCCTCTGGGCTTAGGATCCGGACCGTTGATCCTCCTCGCGTACATGCCAAGGGAGGTGCAGGAGGAGATCCTTTCAAATAATCTCTCGCGGTTGGTCGGTCGCACCCTCTCCGACGAAATCGAGTTGCGGGCCGCTCTTGTGAAGGCGCGCGAGGAAGGGGCTATGGTCTTTCCGCGGGGGATTATGTTTCCCGCCATCGGCAACGTCGCGGTACCACTCGTCGATCGGCAAGGCAATGCGGTCGCGGCCATCTCAATCACAGGTATCAGTGAACGCTTCAGCGAGCAGCGTATCAAGGTCATGCTCGCGCTTCTACGACGAGAGAAGGCTGAGATTGAAGAAAGGCTCAACCCGATGGATGTCAGGCTGCTCAACCAGCAGCGTTCCCGGGCTTCTTAGCGTCGCTGTCGATAGTGATTTCCATTAGCCACTCAGTCTGCTGAATGAGACGATGCCGGCTCGGTCGGAAAGCTGGCAGGCCGTGGCACATGCGGTCCCTCAATATTCGCGTTCTGCTATCTTTGCCTTGGTAGATCTTGGCGAAGGGTCCCCGAAGCCTCCAAGCGTGATCCTCGATGCTTCCGGAAGCCGTTGAACCCGCGCCAGAAATGTCAGGCCGAGGTCCGGAACCGCGCAAGACTTCCTGCGTGCATGACCTTGCCCGGCAGCGCGTGGCCAAACAACCGCTCCGCGGATCTTGCGCATTCGATCAGCGCCTCAAGGTCGATTCCCGTTTCAATACCCATTTCCTGGCACATGAAGACGATGTCTTCGCTGCAGACGTTGCCTGCCGCTCCCTTATGCTCGGCGAATGGACAACCGCCGAGACCGGCGACCGAGCTATCAAACTGGTCTACCCCCATACGTAAGGCAGCATAGACGTTTGGCATGCCCGTTCCGCGTGTATCGTGCAAATGCAAACCTACCTTGAAGTTGGGCCAACGCTCGCGTACTGCGCCGATGCGGTACTCGATATCTCTAGGTGTCGCGAACCCTACCGTATCCGCCAGGTAGAGTCCCTTAAGGGGCTGGCCATACTCAGCAGCCAAATCAACTATGTGCTGCCCCATCTCCAATACGCGGGATGTTGGAACCTCACCTTCATAACTGCATCCAAAGGCGGTCATGATGTATCCCCACTCTAGCCTGATCGCGTTCTCGCGGTAGGTATTGAGCCAGAGACGCTGCTCCTGAAGCGTTTCCTCGATGCTGCGGTTCGTGTTCTTTTTCGAGAAGGTTTCCGAGGCCGTTACGCGGATGGACCCGACGACGTCGAGCGGCAGTTCGAGAGCACGCTCCAACCCTTGTTGGTTAAGCCACAAGCCGGTGTATCGAACGCCCGGCTTCTTCTTGATCGCCTTAGCGACTTCCGTCGCATCGGCCATGGAAGGGACACGTTTTGGATTGACGAACGACACACAGTCGATCTGCTTCAACCCTGTCTCAGCAAGGGATTCGATGAATTTGACCTTTTCCTGAACCGTGAGCTGCTTCACTTCGATCTGGATGCCTTCGCGAGGGCCTTCCTCGTGAATATGGACAAACTTCGGAAAATCGGACACGCTTCACCCCGCGAGTTAACATACGAATGTTTGTTTTTATAATTTATGCGGGGCGCGCGCACAATGTTGAAACCGCGACTGATACCATGCAGCGCGATGGAGGATACGCCTGCGATGACGATACGAACGGAGATTCAGGACGATGTGGCTTGGGTGATCATCGACCGGCCGGAGAAGCGCAATGCGATTGACGTCCAGGCTCACGAGCAATTAAGTGAACTTTGGCCACGCTTGGAAGACAGGAGGGATGTTCGGGTCATCGTCCTGACCGGGACTGGCGATCAGGCCTTCTGTTCCGGCGCGGACATCGGTACGTTTTTGCCATTTCTGTCATCGCGGATAGCCGACGGAGAAGATCCCGGCCATTTTTGCGGCCTGACGCATCGTAGGCTTCGAAAGCCCGTGATCGCAGCAATCAACGGTGCCGCACTTGGGGGCGGGCTCGAACTCGCACTGGCGGCCGACTTGCGAATCGCTGCCTCGACGGCGACGTTCGCGCTTCCGGAGGTGAAGATCGGTGCGATCGCGGGCGCCGGCGGAATAAGCCGCCTCGCCCGAATGATCCCGTCGGCCGTCGCGGCGCGGATGATCCTGACGGGAGATGCCATCGATGCGGCTCGAGCGCTCGAAATCGGTCTCGTTTCCGATGTCGTGCCTCCAGCCGAGTTGCAAGTTTTTGTTCAAAATGTGGCGGCTTCCATCGCCCGGTGTCCCGAAGAAGCAGTCACACTCAGCCTCGGGGTGTTTCGTAACGCAGGGGAACTCACGCTGGAAGCTCTTTTGGTCGAGGAGCGAAAAGCGTTCCGGGCGATCGCCGGGACAGAGGCATTTGCTTCGGCGCACGCCAAGTTCTGCGCGCGGCGCGCCAGCCCCATGTCGACGGAGGATCGGGCACGTGCTTGAAGCGCCCCGCAGAAGGCCCCTTAACCACCGGCGCACGGTGACATACGAAAGCTTTGAGCGTGAGGACGGCCTGTTCGACATTGAAGCGTCTGTTTACGACACCAAAGGCCACATTTATTCAGATCGGGAGCGTGGGCAGCTCAAACCTGGCGAGCCTGTTCATGACATCCGTGCGAGGCTCACCATAAACGACTGCTACGTGGTCATCGACTTCGCCACGGAAATGGCGGCAGTGCCGTTCGCCTATTGTCGGGGGGCTGTGGACCCGCAGCGATTGGTGGGATGCTGCATAGTCAGGGGATGGCGGAAGGCAGTGGACCAAGCCTTCGGCCCTCGTCGCGGATGTACGCATCTGCGCGATCTCGTCCTCGGCATGGGTACGGTCGCTTTCCAGACATTGTCGGCCAACACCGATGAGAAGCGGTTCACCGCGGGTCTGACCGACTCCGACGTGGTCGAGAAGCCCAGCTTTCTTGGCGGGTGCCATTCCTGGGCTATCTCAAGTCCCGTGGTCAAATCCTTCTTTCCCCAGTTTTACGAGCCCGAGGACTGAAGACGGAACTGGAGCCTTACGACTTTAGTAGATGATTGTGCTCGCCAACCCTTGGTGCGCGAAGTTGGGCAGGGGAGGTGGCAAGGGCATCTACCACTGGCACAGTTGTGCCAATGATTGTGCGGCCGTCCCAGGTCTCGATGGTCCTTTCGAACGCGCCGGTCGTCCTGAAATGTTCGTCCGCCATAGCCTCATCAACATCCCGAACCTTCGCGCAGCAGCAGTCTGATCCCAGCAGACTGTCCCAGTGATCGGCGGTATTCCGAGCGATGATCGCAGCAACGGCGCGTCTTGTCCGCTCGGGATCCAGCTGATCGTCACGATATTCTTCGGGCAATTCCAGCAGTTCACAGAACCGCTCCCAGAAGCGGTCCTCGATCGGCGCCGCAGCTACGAAGGCGCCGTCGCCAGCCCGATAGATGGCATAGCGCGGTGAACCGCCCGTCAGAAGTGATTCCGATGGCGTCGGCGCTTTTCCCGATACCGACTTCTCCCCGACCGCCCAGTACTGCAGGGCAAACAAGTTGCGGCTCATGGCGATGTCGAGATGACCTCCTATCCCAGTCCTGTCCTTGCGTCTTAGGGCCAAAAGTATATTCATTACAGCTGGATAACTGCCACCAGCGATATCGGCGATCGTCACCTGCGGCACGCTCGGTTCCCCGGCGGAACCTTTCGTGAGTGAGAGCAGACCGGCTTCCGCACAGTAGTTGAGATCGTGTCCGGCTTTCATGTTGTTCGGCCCCGTCTGGCCGTAACCGGTTATCGAACAGTAGATGATGCCAGGATTGATCGCACGGACTGCGTCGTATCCGAACCCAAGTCTCTGCATCACTCCGGGGCGAAATTGTTCGACAAGCACGTCCGCTGCTCGGAGAAGCGGCTCGAGCGTCTCGAAGGCACTGGCGGCCTTCAAGTCAATGCTCACCGACTTCTTGCCGCGGTTGAGCATTGCAAACGCGATACTTTCGTCGGTAGCAAAAGGTGGAATTTGGCGCAGTTCGTCTCCGGTATGCAGCCTTTCGACCTTGATTACCTCAGCGCCGGCCTCGGCGAGGATGAGGCTCGCCATCGGTCCTGGCAGATGAAAGCTGAAGTCAAGTACCTTGACGTCTTCAAGAGGAAGCATCGTCCCATCGCTCCTTCAGATCAGGACCGACAGGTTGTCTTCCACGAACTTCGTGTGAAGTCTGTCAGTAACGAACTCTTGGTGACGAACAAGATTGCGCAGGAACGCCAAGTTTGTCTCGATGCCCTCAATGATCGTACCTTGCAAGGCGGCGTCCAGACGTGAAATCGCCTGTGACCGATCGCTTCCATGGGCCACAATCTTCATCATCAGGCTGTCGTAGAATGGCGTGATGCGATCGCCCTGCTCGAAGCCCGTGTCGATGCGGATGCCTTCGCCTTCTGGGAGTACCATTCGGTCGATGTTACCTGGGCTTGGGACGAAATGCTTCGCCGGGCGCTCAGCGCACACGCGGACTTCAATAGCATGCCCGTTGTCCTGAATAGACTCCTGCGAGATCGTGCTGGATATATCTTCGCCCAATGCAAGCAGGATCTGCATCGATACCAGGTCGGTTCCGGTGATCATTTCGGTAACAGGATGCTCAACCTGGAGACGGGTGTTCATTTCCATGAAGAAGAAGGAACCTGTTTCGTCGTCGTAAAGATACTCGACCGTTCCCGCACCTTGATAGTTCACAGAATTGGCTAAATTGATTGCCGATGAAAGCATGCCTTCTGCCGCCTTCGGGTCCAACCGACGCGGTCGTGCTTCTTCCAGGATTTTCTGGTAGCGCCGCTGAGCGGAACAGTCACGGTGGTGGAGATGGATGGCTCCCTTCGTCCCCAAGCCGAAGAGTTGCACTTCGATGTGGCGGGCGCGCCGGATCAGTTTCTCGATATAAACGGAAGGATCGGAGAATGCCCTTTCCGCCTGCGACGAGGTTGACTGGACGGCTGACACCAACTTCAAGGGGTCCTCGACTGGGCGCAGGCCAATACCTCCGCCGCCTCCGGCCGCTTTCACCAAGACCGGAAATCCGATGCTCTCCCCGGCTGCCAAGATGGACGGCTCGTTTGTTGGATCGAGCTTGCCACTGCCAGTGAGCACGGGCACGCTCGCGGCGATGGCCATTTCACGTGCCCGGTGCTTGTCGCCCATCGACAGTATGGTCTCTTCAGACGGCCCGACAAAGGCGATACCTGCCTCGCGGCATTTGCGAGCGAACGCCGCGTTCTCCGCAAGGAACCCATAGCCGGGATGAATAGCGTCCGCGCCGGCGGCCCGGGCAGCTGCAACCACCTTGTCGGCATCGAGATAGCTTTCGCTTGCCCGTGCTTGCCCGATAGCAATGCTTTCATCAGCGAGGCGGACGTGACGGGCGTGGGCGTCAGCTTCTGAGTAGACGGCGACCGCCGTAAAGCCGAGCTTCTTGACGCTCTGGATGATACGGCAAGCGATTTCGCCGCGATTGGCGACAAGAATTTTTTTTGGCATCGGAGTTCTCAGAAAGAGCGGGGGAAACCAAACCAGCGCTCGGCAATCATGTTGAGCGCCATGTTCTGATTGAGCGGAGCGAAGGAATACAGGCGTGCATCACGATAATACCGCTGGATGGGCAGATCGGTGTCGAAACCCGCGCCCGCGAAGATTTCCATTCCGGTGTCCGTGCATTGCACCGCCGCACGCGCTGATGCCCATTTCGCCATTGAACTCAGCACATCGGTCGCTTCACCCGCTTCGTCGCGGCGTGCGGCTTCAAGCGTCGCGAGCCATGCCGTCTCGACAGCAATACCCGCAATGGAAAGTTGGTGTTGCACAGCCTGAAACTGACCGATTGGCCTGCCAAAGGCCGCACGTTCAAGCGCGTATTCCTGCGTAACCTCGAGAGCGCCTCGGCCGATGCCGACCGCGACAGCGGCAGCGTTCATGCGTTCGCCGTTGAGCGTGGCGATGACCTGGGGAAAGCCATCGTCCAAAACGCCCATCAATGCGTCTTCGGGAATGCGTACGTCGTCGAAGGCTACGGCGTTTGTGTCGTAGCCGTTGATAGCCATCGTCGAAACCTCGCTGGCGGTGATACCCCGTGCCTTCGTCGGAACGAGGAACATCGATAGACCGCGACTGCGATGCTCGGAGGTCCGCGCCAGGACAACCATGAGATCACTGGTGCTGGCGCCGCTGATCCACATTTTATTGCCGTTGATAATCCATCCGTCCGCTTCGCGAATGGCCTTGGTCTTCATGGCTGCCAGAATATCGGTGCCACCGCCCGCCTCCGTCAGGCAGAAGGATGCCTTGATCTCGCCCTTCATCAGAGGCGTCAGATAGTCGCGCTTTTGCGCCTCGCTACCGTTCTCTTTGAGCAGGCGCGTAATCATGAAGTGCACGACCATGAACACGGCCATCGAGGTCGCTTTCCTGCCGAGTGCTTCGAGAATCACGACCTGTTCGATGGCACCGCCGCCACCGCCGCCCAATTCTTCTGAAACGCCGACGCCTAAGATACCCAATTCGCTCAGTGCGGCATGCAGTTCGTTATCGAACTGCTTGGAGTTGTCCAGCTTCTGTGCACGCGAGACTGGCGAAACCCGGTCGATGGTCCCTTCGAGCGCCTGCCTGAGCATTTCCTGCTCTTCGGTCAGCTTGGCCAGCTGTGGCAGCATGTGTCGTCCTCCAAAGATGCCTACCGCGTTAACGCGATTGACAAAATAACAGTCGTTTGTTTTTATAGTTTGCGAGGAAACGATGATCAAGATCACCTACAGCATATTTGCTCGGCCTGATGTGCCGGAGGGCCAGATTCGCACACTGTGGATGGACGAGCACCGCGCTCTTCTTCAACGCCGCGCCCGGGCGCGGGGTATCGTCCGCTACGTGCAGACCCTTCGCAGTCCTAGCCCGATCGAGCTGAAAATAGCGCGTGCCCGAGGTGTCGCCTTCGAAGCACCATCCGGAATGGCCGAGCTCTACTGGGAATCTATTGAAGCGCTCGAGACCTCGTTCGAGCGTCCAGAGGCTATCGCAGCCTACCGCGAGCTTCTCGAAGACGAAAAAGGGTTCACGGCACGATCGGTGGCCTCGCCATGGATCGGCACGCAGCGGCAAGTGATTTGAAGCGGGAGCTCTGCTGATGGGGCTGTTCAAAGAATTCGTTGTTGGTGGGAAGACACTATCGAATCGCATTGTCATGGCCCCTATGACGCGGAGCCGCGCAGATTTCCAAGGCAACGTAAGTTCCTTGGCGCTGGAATACTACTCGCAGCGCGCGACTGCGGGGCTCCTAATCACCGAAGCAATTGGCATCAGTCCTCAGGCGCACGGATATCCCTTCACTCCCGGGATTTGGACGAAGACGCAGGTCGACGGATGGCGCGCGGTGACAGATGCGGTTCACGCGCGAGGAGGTCTCATCTGTGCGCAACTCTGGCATGTCGGTCGGGTATTCGCGTCGGCTAACAATCCTTTGGGGCTGGCGCCGGTTGGACCGGCTGCGGTAGCCGCCGAGGGACAGATATTCACCAAAGGTGGTCCTGTGCCCCTTCCCGTTCCTCGAGCGCTGTCCACCCAGGAAGTCAGATCGACTGCTGCGGACTACGGTACAGCCGCCTCTCGGGCTTTCGACGCGGGATTCGACTTCGTGGAGTTGCATGGGGCGAATGGCTATCTCATTGAACAGTTCCTCTCGGACGAGGCAAACATCAGGGCCGATGAATTCGGAGGCTCGGCAAACAATCGCCTGAACTTCCTGCGCGCCGTGCTCGATGAAGTCGAGAGTGCCGCCGGGGGATTATCCCAAGTCGGCGTGAGGCTGTCGCCTTACGGAGATTTCAATGGCATCAATCATAGCAATCACGCCGACCTTTTCGACCGAGTTCTGGGCCTCCTGGCGGCTCGGAAGCCGGGTTATCTCCACCTCATCGAGCCGTCGGTCTCCGGAGACGGCAGTCGCCGGACGGCAAAAGGCGACCAAGCCCCGGATGTGTTAAAGATCGCTCACGCCGCGTTTTCAGGCCCGATCATTGCCTGCGCTGACTACGATCGTGCGAGAGCTGATGCGACGTTGAAGAACGGCTGTGCCGATCTCATCGCTTTTGGACGCCCCTTCATCTCAAATCCCGATCTCGTCGAGCGGATGCGCGACGGCATACCCGCCGCTCCCTGGGATCGATCGACTTTCTACACGCGCGGAGAAAAAGGCTACACGGATTATCCGACTCTGGCCTCCGCACCTCACCATGTCTGAAGCAGGAGATCGAGAAATGACCGAAGTGAAGCCAGTGGTCACGCGCGCTGGCGCCGAAGATAACGATACTGCGCAATCCGGGGATTGTGTGCGTGTTTCCGGCGTAAGCCCGCAGCACACTCCCGCGACGAAGATTTGGTTTGGTCGCGTCAGCAACGAACCTGGTCACCGGTCGCCTCCACACCATCACGGCGAAGCGGAGACCGGGGGTTATGTGCTCAAGGGCAATGGCCGAATTTACTTCGGAAAGGACTACAAGGAGTTCGTTGATCTTGGGGAAGGGGACTTCGTCTTTGTGCCGCCCTTTATGCCGCACGTCGAGGTTAACATGTCTACGACGGAAGAACTCGTGTGGCTTACTGCAAGAACACCCGAAAACCTAGTTGTTAATCTTGAAGATGTCGATGACGCTTCGCTCGAAGGCTACCGCCGGGCGTAGGGAGTAACGGGGTATGACCTATCGGATCGCTCACGCGGGATCCTCGGTTTCGACGCGCTTGGCGACCATCATTCTCGGCTCGCTCCTGATGACCGCGGCTGCCAAAATTCAGGTGCCGTTTTACCCCGTGCCGATGTCGATGCAGAGCGCCGTCGCGGTTGGGCTCGGTCTAACGTTGGGAAGCCGGTTAGGCGCCGCGGCGGTGTTTACTTACCTTCTACAGGGCGTGGCCGGCTTTCCAGTTTTTGCTAGTCCACATGCTGCCGGCATTTCGTACCTCATGGGACCCACGGGTGGCTATATCCTTGGTTTCGTCTGCGCGGCGGCAGTAGCTGGCGCCCTGCGAGATTGGTCCAGAGGCAAGCTGCCCAGGATCGTCATCGCCACCACCGCCGCATCGCTGTCCGTCTACGGCCCCGGGTTATTCTGGCTCGGAGCGTATACGGGCTACGGCGAGGGGCTTCTCGCGGCTGGCGTCGTGCCGTTCCTGCTGGGTGATGCACTTAAGATCGTCCTCGTCGCTTGCGCGACGCAGACCTCGACGAAGCTCCTTCGAAAGCCAGGAGGAAACTCATCATCATGCGCGTGATCAGCTTTTCCGACCTGAGCGGACGCCAGACCTATGGCTTGGTCGATGGCGACACGGTCCTCGATATGGCCGGGCTTGACGGACTGCCGAATGATGTCCGTGGCTTAGTCGCGACCGATGGCTGGGCCCGAACGCTGGCAGCGGCCGTGGCCTCGGCCCCGCGGCTGAACCTCAAGGACGTGACTTTCCTCCCGGTCGTGACCAATCCGTCAAAGATTCTCTGCGTGGGTATCAACTACGCTTCGCATGTCATCGAGACGGGACGCGAAATGCCCGCCAAGCCGATGATCTTCACGCGCTTCGCGTCCTCGCAGATCGGGCATGCGCAGCCGCTACTCAAGCCGGCCGTCTCTTCGAGGTTCGATTTCGAAGGAGAGCTTGCGGTGATCGTCGGCAAGGGTGGCCGCTACCTCTCCAAGACGGAAAGCCTTGAGGCGGTTGCCGGGTACAGCATCTACAATGATGGTTCGGTCCGGGATTGGCAGAGGCACACTCTGCAATGGACACCCGGGAAGAATTTCCCGGCTACAGGAGCCTTCGGCCCCTGGCTTGTTACCCCCGACGAAATGGGGCCAATCGGTACCCAACGAATCGTTACGCGGGTCAATGGTAAGGTCATGCAAGACGGCAGGTTGGACGATCTCATCTTCGATGTGAGATGTTTGGTCTCCTATTGCTCGCACTTCACCCCACTGGAGCCCGGCGACGTAATTATCACAGGCACGACCGGTGGAGTGGGGGCATTCCGTGAGCCTCCCGTCTGGTTGGAGGCTGGCGACGTCGTGGATGTGGAGATCGATGGGATCGGCGTCCTGTCGAACGCCGTTGCCGATGATACGCTCAGACCGCGGGAACGCGGCGAATGGCTATGATCAGCGCGTATGGCCTGATCAGGAGGCTAACGGCGTGAGAGGAGATGGCGATGAAGGACATATTCGGGGTTGAGGGAAAAGTTCTTCTCGTCACAGGGGGCGCCTCGGGAATAGGTGCCGCGGCGGTCAAGATCGCCGCGGCATCAGGAGCCAAGGTGTGTGTCGCCGATGTCGACCTCCAGGCGGCCGAAGAACTTGCCCGACAGGTCGATCCAGAGGGCCGGAACATCTTGTCCTGTCAGGTGGACGTTTCCGATGATCGAAGCGTGACGGCTATGATGGCGGCCTTGGTCGAAAGGTTCGGCCGTCTTGACGGTGCCTTCAACAATGCGGGCATCGGTCTGGGCGCGGTAGAGTCAGCCGGCCGCAAGGCCGCAGAGGTGCGGGAGGAGGCTTGGCGGCGGATGCTCGATGTCAATCTGACGGGTGTCTGGCTCTGCATGAAGGCCGAACTGCGGACAATGAGGTCGGGTGCCGCCATCGTCAACGCTTCGTCCATCGCAGGGCTCTCCGCCATGCCTATGTCTGCCCCTTACGTGGCAGCCAAACATGGTGTCGTCGGTCTGACCAAGGCCGCGGCTATCGACTATGGTCCAGCCGGAATCCGAATCAACGCGATCTGCCCCGGATATACGGATACACCGCTGATCGGGCACGTCGGCAAAGAGCGGCGCAGCGATCTCGCCGCGAGGAAACCGTTGGGACGCTTTGGCCAACCCGACGAAATTGCCCGGCAGGCTATATGGCTGCTGTCCGATAACAGCTCGTACGTGACCGGGGCCGCATTCACGGTGGACGGCGGATATTCTGCCACATGACAGCGGGAAGTGGTGGGAGTTAATCATCGCTTCCAATAGGCCCCTTACCGCGGCTTATGGGCATCCAAGCTTTTGTGAGAATTCGGTTCCCGCTATCCTATCATTCTGACAGAGCCTGTTGAGATCAGCCAGGCGTGATGAGGAGCAACGATCTCGCCGCCTCTGCCGAACGCAATGTTTTCGAGTGAGACCGCCGATGGCGGCCTGCCCGTTAATGTCCAAAGATCAGGCTTTGAGCGCTGCGGTCGCGGCGCACGACTTCCGCAGGTCCTGCAAAACGCGTCCGTCCGGCGGAAATGATGAGCGCATGGTCCGCGACATCCAGCGCGAGCTTTGCGTTCTGTTCGACCAGCAGGATCGTGATCCCGGTCTCCTTCAGCCTCCGGATTTCCTTGTAGATTTCTTTGATGATGACGGGGGCCAATCCCATTGATGGCTCGTCCAGCATCAGCACTTTCGGCCTCCCCATCAGGGCGCGGCCAATTGCCAGCATCTGCTGTTCACCTCCCGAAAGCGAGATCGCCATCTGGGAACGTCTTTCGCGCAGTCGCGGAAAAAGGTTGAAAACCGTCTCAAGATCGGAACCGAGATCCTGGTCTCTTCTGGCATAGCCACCGACCCGAAGATTTTCCTCGACTGACATCATCGCGAAAACCTGGCGTCCTTCAGGAACGTGTATCAGGCCTTTGGAGACGAGCTGCTGAGCGCTGGCCCGGTTGGTCGGTTGACCCAAGAATGTCACGGTGCCTGACACGGTCGTCAACGTCCGAGAAATAGCTTTGAGAAGACTCGTTTTTCCAGCGCCGTTGGGGCCGATCACGCACATCAACTCACCGGGACGGATTGCCAGATCAACCTCGTCCACCGCTTTGAGGTTCCCGTAGAAGGCCGAAACCTTATCGAGCTTCAAAAGCGCCTCATTCATCCGAATCCGCCCCAATATATGCTGCAATAACTTTGGGATCCTCGCGGATCTGCGCCGGTCCGCCCCGCGCGATGACGCTACCTGCATCCATGACGTAGACCTCATCGGAAATTTCCAAGACGAGATCAAGATCGTGCTCGATGAGCACGAGCGACACGCCGGTCGACGAAATCTTCTTCAGCAGCTTACCGAGCGCCGCGGTCTCGGCTGTGTTCAAACCCGCAGCCGGCTCGTCCAGGAGGAGCCATTTAGGCGAAGTTGCGAGCGCTCGCGAGATTTCCAGCTTGCGTTGGAGGCCATAAGGCAAGTCTCCCGCCCTCCGCTCTCGCCACGCCTGCTCGAACGCGACGAAGTCCAGCAGTTCGTGCGCGCGTTCTTCAGAGCGGCGCATTTCGGCGCGGCTGGAGGGTAGCCCGAGGAGATCGCTGATCCGGCTTGCCGACTGCAAGCGGAAGCAACCGCTTGCTGCGACCTCCCACGCCGGCATGTGCGAGAACATTTGCAGGTTCTGGAATGTTCGGGCGATGCCAAGTCCGCACATCTCGTGAGGGGGCAACCCTAGGAGAGTGCGTGCATCAAGGAGAACGTCACCCGCGGTGGGCTTGGTAAACCCGGAGATAACGTTCATCAGGCTGCTTTTTCCAGCGCCGTTTGGTCCTATGACGGAGGTCAATTTGCCCGGGATGAGTTCCATGTCCACCGAACGCAACGCGTGCACGCCGCCGAAGGACTTCTTGACGTTTATGATCTGGAGCATCGATCAGCTGACCTTCTGAGCTGACGGAGGCCTTCGAAACAGCCGGACAGCCAATTTCACTGCGGTATCGATCAGACCCTCCGGAGCAAACCGAATAATCACGATTATCAGGATGCCAAAGAACAGAGTCTTGCCGTGTTCGAAGTTGTCGAGCACCATAGGCAATAGCGTGATAATCAAGGCGCCGAGGATCGCGCCAGAGACCCGGCTGAGCGATCCGATGATTACCATCATGAGCAGATCAATCGAGTAGTTGAAGTTAAACGACGCGGCGTTGAAAGATCGCGAGACGTTTGCGAAAAGCCCTCCAGACAGCCCAGCGAAGAAAGCCCCCATCGCGAATACGAACGCTTTTTCCTTAACGACGGCAATACCTACGCTTGCTGCTGCCGCTTCTGACATCTTGAGTGCGCGAAGCGCACGTCCGGTCTTGGAACTGGCCAGATTTGACGCGATGAAAGCAGACAGCACCAGCGCACCCCAGCAGACCCAGAAGAAGTCATTGGACCTAGGGAGGCGGTAGCCGAATATTGAGAAGCGAGAAATGGTGATTCCAGGATCGAGCCCTCCCGTGATCACGCTCACATTAGCGAAAACGATGTAGGTAACTATCCCGAACGCGAGTGTCGCCATAGCAAGATAGAGCTCGCTCAAACGGGAAAGTGGGCGGCTCAGCAACCAACCGACCGTCATCGCCAAAAGGCCACCGAGAAGAATAGAAAAGGTGTGGTCCAGATGTAACCGGTCTGTCGCCAACGCGGCTGTGTACGCCCCGATGCCGACAAACGCCGCCTGAGCCAATGAGATTTGGCCTCCGAGTCCAAATACAAGGCATAGCCCGATAGCTGCTATCGCATTGATGGAACCGTAGATCAGTAGGGATTCGTAGAATGAATTTCCTGTCGACAGGAATGCGATCGGAAAGAGAGCAACAAGAACGGCCGTTGCGGAACCTTCACTGAAAATTCGCACGATTAAAGCTTTCTGATTGCTTTGCCGCCGAAAATCCCCTGCGGAAAGAACATGAGGACAACGAAGAGCATCGATAGAGTGATCGCGTCTTTGTAGGCGGAACTGATGTAGCCTGCGGAGAACGCCTCGCAGAGGCCAAGCAATAGCCCGCCAATGACAGCACCGAGCGGACTGCCCATCCCGCCGAGTATGGCCGCGGCGAAGCCCTTCAAGCCCAAGAAAAGACCATTATCATAAGCAGTCGATGCGATCGGTGTCAGCAATGCTCCCGCTAACGCTCCCAGTATGCCCGCCAGAACGAATGATGCGGCTCCGACCACGCGGGGGCTCATGCCCATCAGGATCGAGGCATAGTTGTTTTCTGCCACAGCGCGCATCGAGATTCCAAGCCACGTCCAGCGAAGAAGCGCAGCGAGGCCGAGGGATGCGACAACAAGAGCTAACAAGAGCCAAACCGCTTGGGGATTAATAAACAGGTTCCCGACGTTCCAGGTAGCGGCCGATGAAAGAGCCGGGAGAAACATCGGAGACTTCCCAGCCGTCAATTCGACCGCACCCTTGATTGCGATCGCAAGGCCGAGCGTGATCATGACCTGCGAGAGCGTATCTTCGGTCTTAATGTCCACAATGATCAGATAAATTGCCGCGGCCGCCACTCCGACGGCCAGCACGGCGAGCACCATCGCAAGGGTAAGCGGCAACCCGGCCTGATAGAACACCACTGCCAGGATGCCGCCTAACATGACAAACTCGCCATGGGCAAAGTTCACGAGCCGCTTGGTCGCGAACACGATCGTGAAACCAACCGCGATCAGGGCATAGACCGCCCCGAGCGCGACGGCCGAAATGAGAATCTGATTAAACATCACGCCTTCCTGAGCGGCCGTTCCTAGCGTCCTAAGCCGTCCCGCCCGTCATTCAGCCAAGACCCATTTTCCGTCTTTCGCGACCAGCAAGACCATGGAAAGGGAATTCTTGTTCAGACCGCCGTGATTTTCCGGAGAGAAGCTGTAAATACCGTTTCCTCCCTTCACGGAGACCTTCTCGATGGCATCGCGCAGCGACTTGCGGGTGATCTCGCCGTCTATCGACTCTATGGCCGCCTTCGTAATTAGCATCGCGTCGTAGCTATGAGCGGCGTATGTGGCGGGCGCATCGCCCCAACGAGCCTTGTAGTCATCGTAGAGCTTCTGGACAACAGGACGAACCGGGTCGTCCTCCTTGAGCGTCTGCGGTGCGAGAAGGCGCATGGACGTAACGAATGACCCTTCCGCAGCAGGCCCGGCTTGGGTCAGCAACTCTCCTGTCGCCGCCGCATAGCTGTTGTAGATCGGCTTATCGAATCCGATCGCCCTTGCATTCTTGAGGATGATCGATGGTCCAGGAAGCGCACCCCAAATGATCAATGCTTCCGCCTTGCCGCCCTTGATCCGCAGCAACTGCGGAGTCATGTCGGTATCCTGACGGTTAAACTCCTCATGGCTGACGACAGCCACGCCCTCACTCGCGGCCAGTTCCTTCACGACGTTGGCTCCGGACTGACCGAAACCATCTGCGGATGAAAAAACGGCGACATTGTTGATACCCTTGGCCTTTAACTTGGCCAATAGGTCAGTCGCAACGATTCGATCCGAAGGCGGTGTGTTGAACGCCCAAGGCGTCGGAGGCGTGAAGACCTTCTCGGTGCCCGCATGCATTATAATCGGCACCTCTTCCTCGTTGGCGATCGGCAGGACCAGGAGGCTTTCGCCCGAACTGGACGGCCCGAAGACGATGTCCACCTTGTCGGAGCCCACAAGGCGGCGGAATTGCTGGGCCGCCTTGGTGCCATTCCCTTCGGTATCGTAGACCGTGAGCTCGATCTTGCGGCCCTTGATACCGCCGGCCGCGTTGAGTTGCTCCACGAGTAGGCGGAGACCTCTCTCCTCCGGAATACCGAGAAAATTCGCCGACCCGCTGGTGGCGTAAATCGCGCCGATTTTCAAAGGCGCAGGGTCCTTGGCCTCTACCGGCCCGACCAAGCCCGTCACCATCGCAGCAAGCGAAAGCGCAGTGAATACACGGCGGTTCAAAATAGCACGCACCGAGACCTCCCTAAAAAAACGTTTGTTTGTTTTTATAACTCAGACACGTTCGGAGTCAACTCGTTCGGGTCGGCTGACGGGATGAGGTCCCCTTTGCTGCCCCTTGTAGCAGCGATCCGATCGTGGACCCCGCAGCAATATTTCATCCAGGACCAATACAAGTAGATAGAGCAATATTGCTTCGCCTTATGCGAGTATCCGGACCAGGGCCAGCGCTCTGATCCGTCTCCTATTGGGGAACCGTATCGCCCAATCGAACTGGTGCCCGTAGCTCTGCATCCCCTACAACAGTTATAAACGTCCATGCACTGCTGGGCGAGAAGCTAAAAGTGAGGATTGACGGTGACGAAGAGAACACCCTGTCTGATCTATCCCGCATCGAAAGCGCCAGCTTGATCGGAGAATTTTATCCTTGCTTTTCAGCCGGTCCATAGTGACCATGCTCACTGGCCGAGTGTGAAGAGTTCGAGCTTGGACCTGACGTGAGGTCAAGTGGAAATGTCTAATGATCGGGGGCGGACGGCAGCTCGCCATGTATAAGTCCTGGACGGTTGCCATACGAAGTCTCGCTCCTACTGCCGCCGCTCCATTCGTTCACGGAAAATTGATTTCTGGCGAATGACGGCAGCTTTCGCGACTGGCAGCGACATACGCCGCAGTTCGCACCAGGCAAGAATTTCAAGGGGCGGGCGCGTTCGAGCCCTGGCTCCGCGAACCGCCAGTGTGGATGAAAGCGAGCGATGTGGTAGAGGTTGGAAGTCTGCTCAATTGGAACGTTTCTTAACACCATAGCCGACGAAGGCTGATCTCAGGCAGGAGGCTCGGCAGGTTGGTCTTGGCAGGCCGGATCGTAGCCGACACAGGATTGCCAAGCCAGGAGGAGAGAATGAGCCGATTAAATTCGATCGCGGAAACCGACGACCGTCAGCTGACAATGGCAAGAATGGATGTCGCCAAAGTGGAAGCGTTGCTGCGGAGCCGTTTCAGCTGTCGCTCGTTTCTCTCCTCGCCAGTACCGAAGGAGGTTATCCGCGACATTCTGCGCACTGCTTCCCGAACTGCATCCTGGTGCAATTGCCAGCCATGGGACGTGATCGTCACGCGCGGTGACGCAACGGAGGCATTTCGCAACGCGCTTTACGCTCATGCGGCGACTGCTGCCGAGACTACCCCGGATATCCCCTTTCCCTCGCGATATGTCGGCCGCTATGACGAACGGCGCCGTGTCGTCGGCGCCAAACTTTACGACAGTATGGCGATAGCACGGGAAGACAAAGAGGCGCGTAATAGGCAGAGACTGGAAAATTTCCGGTTCTTCGGTGCCCCGCACGTGTGTATCATCAGCACAGATAAGGCTTTGGGCCCCTATGGGGCCATCGATTGCGGCGGGTTCGTCGCCATGTTCCTGCTCGCGGCTGAAGCCGCAGGCGTGGCCGCCATCCCGCAAGCTGCGATCGCCTCCTATTCGGGCTTCGTCAGGGACTATTTTCAGATTTCTGCTGATCGCGACATACTATGCGGCATATCGTTCGGCTACGCGAACCGTACGAGCCCGATTAACGAATTTCGGTCGGATCGGGCGGGTGTAGATGACTTTACCACCTGGTACGGAGATGCCTGACGGTGATCCGAGACCGTTTGCTGGATCGCCGGAGCTTGGAGTTTCCGGCCTTCGATCACGGCGGTGGGCTGGGCGCTCCGCCAGGATTTTGCAGCAGGATCGGGGGCTTGTTCCCGATCGCACTATGCGGTCGTAGCTCGTTGTACTCTCGACGCCAAGCCTCCACTTTCTCCCGGGCATCGGGCAGGCTCATGAACCAGTGGGCATTGAGGCATTCGGTCCGGAACTTGCCGTTGAACGACTCGATGAAGGCATTATCCGGCATGATGTCGTCGGTGCCGCTGTTCCTGTGATCGGTCGAAGCCGCTGGCTTCGGTCGATCCGGGCCTCGGGGCACCGGGAGCACACAACTGCGGGCAGGCCGTAGCACTGACATGAACCGCGAGTTCGAGGTCGTTATCTGGCCGCCCCTGCGACTAGCCCGGATGCGCTGCGAGCGCGGATCCGTAATTGTCGTGTCGCCCGCAAGCTCCCCGTCTTTGACCGAACAGGGAGAGGAGCATGCGGATCATCGGCTTGGACGTCCACCGCGTGGCAGCGGAGGCTGCCGAACTCCACGATGGGGCTTTCCGAAAGCTCGGGCGGATTCCGATGCTGCGGGACGCGCTCGAGGATTTTGCTAGGAAGAACCTGACCACGACGATCACGTGGTCATCGAGGCAACAGGCAATGCGGCTTCTGTGGCTGAGTTGCTTGCCCCTCACGTCGACCGTGTCGTGATCACCAATCCCAAGCAGGTGCGGATGATCGCACATGCCAAGATCAAGACCGATGCGATCGATGCCGCGGTGCTGGCGAAGCTGTATGCGAGCGGCTTCCTGCCGGAGGTCTGGATGCCTGATGAGTGACCTTGGCCATGCGGCGACAAGTTGCCCGCAGGACGCAGCTCGTGCGGCAGCGCGTATGGTTCAAGAACTTGATCCAGTCGATCCTGCAGAGGGACGTCAGCGGGTCGAAGCGGCTGAGGTGGCCTAAGCGGACTTCACCGGGCACTGGCGAAAGCGGCTCAAGCCTAAGCCTGTAGAAAATCCCACCTGATCTGCACGCAGGGGCTATTCGATAACATCCGTATCCGTCGGCGTGCCCGGGCGCGAGAAGGGCGACGCCGCGCTGATAGGCCCACAGGTCGAGGTCGCGGCTGAAGAACTCGGTACCTTGGTCGACCCGGATGCTGGCCGGAAGCCATGGGCCGCACCGACCTGTTCTAGCACCTCGACGACGTCGGCGCCGCGGAAGTTGAGCGCGGATCGACAGCCGGCGAGAAGCGCGAGAAGGTATCTAATCACCGTCAGAACCCGGATCTTGCGGCCCGCTATTATTCCATAATATCCCTTATCGGATTCTCTCCCGCAGCTGAATGAGATTAGAGGATGAAGTGCGGCTTGACCTACGCAATGTCGCGGGTGGAACCATGAGCGCTAAGACGATCTGCCTCGGCCCCTGCAATCCGGCGCCCGTGGTGCAGGTCTATCCCCGCAGGAACGTTATTACGGTGTCTATGAACAGACGCTTGATCGCATCATCAACGCGCACTTGATCCAAGGTCACGCGGTCGCTGATCCGGCATACAAGCCTTCTCCGAAGAAACAAACGCTGCACGGCCAACGGCCGAGTTCCGGATAGCCGCTATAGCCTAGTTTACATTCCAGCATCCGCGGCAAGATCGTCGGAATTTCGTCACAACACCGGACTGTCTTTGAGTTACCGCACATATGCGTCACCCCACCAGCGGAGTTCGCGCTGATCACGACTATGAATCGATGCGCGGTCTTTGATTCCGGATTTGAATTGGACGATGGAGATCTGCGGTGGGAGATTGGGACCGTCTTCAGCCGTGGATTTTGCCATGCCGGAACCGTCTATCCAATATCTTGTCCTGGAGAGGACGGACGCGGCGCACAACATCGCCCGTTACTATGTCCTGTCTCTTGAGCCGACGCTCTTCGCCGAGATGGCCCTTGTGCGCCGATGGGGCCGGATCGGGCGAGCGGGCGGACATCGCGTGGAATTTCACGAAACGCAAGCCGGCGCGACAGAGGCCTTGCAGACATGGCTCAAGCGGAAGCTGCGGCGTTCTTATAGGCTAACCGGAGCCTCGAAGAGGCCAGCTTGACGCTCCCGTCCCGCTAGGCCGAAGACCGGAAAGCTGCTCAAGCCCGATCTAATCATCGGGTTCGCCCGTGCAGCACCGGGTGTTGCGGCAGCGACATCCTATTCGACACCACCAGGACCTTCTTCAGTCCGCCGATTCCTGCGTCCTCCGTCTCGCCCTCTCCAGGCGCTGTTTGAACGCCCCGGGCTGAATCACGAAGCAATCCTCAACCCTCGCCACCTGCCGCGCATATGAGGCTTGCTTCGCGGCATATTCCCCGAGAGGCGGTGTGTTTGAGCCGGACACGACAGTCCGGCAATTGATCGAGCCTGTGCGCATCTTTCCGCGATGCTTGACCTCGATATAACGGGGCAGCACCGACGGCAACATGGACGCCTGATCCTTCCCGACCAACCAGAAGGACGAAATGAACAGGCGTGTGCCGTGGACCTTTCGTTTCTCGGGAAAAGGGGTGGCAAAGTCGATGAAGGCTGCCACCTTCGGCAGGCGCGAGGCTGGAACTGGATCGTTACCAAAGAGCCTGGTGCAGACCTCGCGGTAGAACGCGCTGAATGCTCTCATGCGTGAACGCGCAATCGGTTTGGTCCAGCAGATATCTTCGAATGACATAATCACGCACAAGAGTTCCTTCTCATCTTCCGCTTGCGCAGGGCTCTCCAAAAGCCTCAGCAGATTGTCGATGCCGCATCGGAGCAACAGATGCGCATCTGGATCGGCTTGGCCTGTGCTACGACGACGACCTCCAAGAGTTGCACGGGACGGAGGAGCGGCCGACCGCCGCACCACTGGAACCCCGCCGACGAACTCAACTGTCATATTGCAATGTCCTTCTCCTGTTCTCTGATCTAGTGGTTCTTCCCATGCGAGTCTCTCTTCTGCAGGAAGCGAGCGTTCTGACCCGCCCACTCTTCGCGTTCCTCGGCTGTAAAGATTCGGACGACACCATGATCACTGCTATCAAGGCTGGTGACCCCCACCCATTTGTTAGCGGAAACCCCGAGTTTCTTGATCCACGTTTTCTTCATGTATCTGTGTTGTTCTGGTCTTGCGTGTTTATGAACGATCATACGTCTTCCTTTGCTGATGATCTACAAATTTATTTACTGCTACTTTCGTCGTTAGACTAGAACATATCGATATTATTTTTATTATCATCACTTACTCTCTCTTTTTGCCGCGGGATGGACATAACGACCATCTCGCACTGCAAATACCAAAGGTATATTGCCTTCTTCCCACTCAGGCATTTTTTAGGGGCCCGATCGCTACCGACTTTATAGTCCCGCCATATCCGGCCCCCTCCCCCAAGGGCGAGCGGGGCTCGTCTGTAGCAAAGGCTAGCGTCTTTTGAGAAGGTGTGCCGGCAGAAACGGCTGCTGCACAGGGACGATACATCGCGGCTCAGGACAGCCGGTCTCCCATAAGATCGCCTTCCAGCGACCGGTAGAGCTGCGACCAGGCGCATTCTCCAGACATTCTGGCGGCGGCACCGGTTATATCCGCGACCTCCCGATCAACATCATCAAGGTCCAGGATGAAGGCAAACTCCGCAAGCGGGTTCTCGGACCAAAGAACGTGCCATGCCGATGTCCTACCCCACTCGTCGTCGATCGCATCCCAATGGGAGGGTAGCCAAAAGATACCTTCCATCCTGATGCCCCACCCTTCATCCGTCCTGTCCACGATAAAAACGTCCATGACAGGTCGTGCAGCCCCAGGGGTTGCTCCTGAAGCCATGAGCCATCGCTTCACAAGCTCCAAATGAAACCACAATGCGACATTGTCGAGCAA
This sequence comes from Chelatococcus asaccharovorans, assembly GCF_003201475.1. Classification (GTDB taxonomy): domain Bacteria; phylum Pseudomonadota; class Alphaproteobacteria; order Rhizobiales; family Beijerinckiaceae; genus Chelatococcus; species Chelatococcus asaccharovorans. The sequence continues at coordinate 44,526 of NZ_QJJK01000022.1, forward strand.
AGCTGGACCCTCAGCCCTGACGATCGCGGCCCTTTCTCCCGGTGAATTGCAGGGACCGATAAAATAGCGCAGCTCCTGCGCACCAACTCCAAAGATCATCTGTTTGGTGATCGACTCCGGGTACTCTGCAGCCAGGCTGTGATATTTGCAAATCAGCCTCTCCTGCAGAGTTTCTACGGATGAATGTGAGGTGTTAAAACTAATTTTCTTATTTACATCTAGCTTCATTTTTTTCTCCAATGATTAAATCTAAAATTTGTGAATCGAATTATTCATTCATATACATTTGTTTTACAAATGCATCGACGCAAATCGAGAATGGATAATTCGGGATAGTGCTGTCGCAGTATGGGCTGCGTCCCTGAACGGCTATGTCATGTTACCCTCTCCCTACCCTATACATCTACGCGCGGTGATATGCCTCGCACTACATTACCAAGGACAAGCTCAATGGTCGGAAAATCGCGTATGAGCAAAAACACATACTTTATTTCCGGCAATTTCCTGGGTATTTCCGCCAACCAGATTTTATTTCTTTGGTCCGGATGGACAGATTGGCTCAAATCCAGTGATCTCCGGGCAATCTTCCACGACAATCCGCCGCACGTCTCCAAAAATAATTTTCGCTTCTCATAAGGCGGAGGATTTTCCTTGGAAATAAACCCGATTTTCCGGAAATACAGCTGCTTCTTCCGGTGCGTCACGGATTTTGACGCTGGCACGGTCCCCGATGATCGTTCTGGCAATCAAAACACGACGAGCAATTTCGCCGCGCTGAGATTTTGCCGTTAGAAACTGCCATTCAAGGAGTTATCTGCACCAAAATCGGGCCGATTTTCAGACCCCGATTCCGACGGAAAAACGACGTGTTGCACATCGTCGTCCATATCGACATTTCCAGGCGCCGCAGGAGGACAAGCCCTCCAGCACGGCGAACCTGCACACTCAATGCCTGGATCTCGCCCGAGCGGTTGCATTCTTCAGTCAGGCGATGGTAGTAGCCTTGCAGCTTCAATGAGAAGCGACGCTGGGCCTCTTGAGCCGAAGGCGGATCGGATGGGGTGCCTCGATCCGTAGAATTTGAATTTTTAACGATTTCTGTAGCCATGTTTATCCTCTTACTGCTGGCCATTGTAATAATTAAGGTATTTTCGGCGCGTGAACGCCTGTTGTTCGACCGCTTCCCACGACAAGGAGGCAGGCTCAAGCAGATGCTTGGGATAATAATCGATCGATTTCTTGCGTTCTTTGTGTATTTTTCGACGTTTCTCTATTACTTTTTTCATAAAAAACTCTCTCAGCATTTTTGATATTTCAATCATCAGATTCTCCATCGGTTTGGTTTCGGCGTGATCGCTTGGCGGTGGATTGCCAGCCCACCTCCGTCAAAAACATGTGGTGATATCTCGTCAGCTCATCTGATCCTCCTGTTTCCTTGTTCTCATCGCAGAGCCGCCCGCGACCTAAGATGGGTGAGGCCACGTCGGCAGAGCCCCAAACGGAGGCTCATCGACGATGATAATCAAGCAACGCGCCATTTACGGCGTGTTCGCAGCCTGCATCTGATAGGTGACGGAGCGGCCCAGCTTCCTCTTGCTCTTCCTTTTGCCTTGAGACTTGGGCCGGGGGTAGATTACGCAGGTTCGTGCGAAGTCGCATGTCGTGCGCGTGTGGTACAGGTCTTCCAGGATTGACTGAGCCACGTCTGCAATGGCGTTGTCGGCGATGGGAAACACCTCGACTTGGCGAATTCCCCGTTTCCTACAGCCCACAGATCCGGCTAATTTATTCACGATGCGGGAAAATCGATCGACATACCCCGCACTCACGACCCACAACGAGCGGATGTGGACATGCTGGGCACCAACATCTCTTCTGGCGAGCCAATCGGACCTGCCAGCGTCGATCACAAAGCATGCCCGAGGCCTCATATGATCAAGGGCGACAGACGACTTTCGGCCCAGAATCGCCCTGCATACGCGATCGAAAAATGCCCCTCCGGCATCCATACGAGCGACGGACGCATCCCCGGAGCGTGGCCCTCCTTCAAAGAAGATCCTGACCTCAACGAATCGGCTGTCTTTATGGGATCCGGCATCGAAATGCGGGCCGGCGAAGAACTCTATAATATCATCTTGCGACTGATACTTATCAGAAAATTTTGTTACTGTATCCATTAATAACCTCTAATATGCAATTATACATCGCGCCTTCCAATATTGTCAAGCCCAATTGAACTGAAATACAAATAATCGGAATTCTTTCTGAAATATGCCTCCAACAACACTCTATGGCCGATCCGCCCGAGCCCCTAGCTGATTGGCCTATACTAACTCACGAACAACCTTATTATGCTTCTTGATTCGGCATTCGGCAAATTGTAAATTGATATATTATTGTTGTTTTCTATCACTAACCTAGTCGATCGAGGAAGAATGACATCTATCGGAAGTAAATGCCCGTTCTATACCTACGAATTGCCTTCTACCATCCGATGCAACCGCCTTAATCAGGGTGTCTGTTCTCGGCAGATGCTACGGTCCAGATTGTATGATGGCGACGCCTCCCCCTCGGATAGACCTCCAAGTCCTGCTCATAGCCAGGCGATTCGTTGTTATAGAAGCCAAGCTTCCTCGCGTAGGCTATGACCTTATAGAGTTCTTTTCTTTCAACAGACCGGATGTCGATGGTCTCAACACCTCTTTCAAGGCAGTATCTGCATCTCGCAGCCTCGGGTATGTGCTTCTCAATGAGCGCCCGTTGGTCATCCCTCACTGCCCATACAGAGTGAATGTGAATGTTCACGGGAGATACCAGACGATCGGCATATCTTGATCCCTCAGCATCAATCAAGGCCACAACCCTGGGAATAGCTTCAGATTGGCGATGGTGGTTCTTGCCTAAAGCCAATCGGCAAGTTTGGTTGTAGAGAACGCCAAATGTGTTCAGACGGTTGCGCGACAGATCTTTTACAAGGTTACGGACTGAGAACGTCACTGTCACAAAAAGGAAGCATGCGGCTGTCTCGTCTCCGTATGAAGCTGTGAGAAGATCCACAAAATGCGCGGTGAGAGCCTCATGACAGGCAGTTGATGGGTGGCGCTGTCGGAGATGTGTGATCCGTGATTTTTGTTTGCTAGGCTTGGAAAAGGATTGAAAGACGACGCCAGGGACGGCCTTAGTTCCAACGTTAGCTTGTGTTAGTGATTCACATGAATCTATAATTGATTTGTCCATAAATAAACTCTCCATCTTCAAATATTTTTCGTTGTCAAAATGACATAGGTATAAATTCGCCCGCCCGACGTTACGCCGAACATGCGTGAATAAGGATGAGGTTCAAGGATCCAAATCGGAGGCTCGCCGTCGCGATGGGTACCAACAACTGGTTATTTAGGCCGGCGATCATGTCCCATGGCGCTCAGCGGCAATTTTTTTGATATTATTTTCGGGATAACGTTTAATCCCCGAACATGAACAGTGATCATCCGCGAATGATGATCTCAATCGCATCCTCGGTCACACCGAACGAAACAGCCAGCAGCTCCTTGGCTCGTCCAATCGTCAGGCAGCCTGGCCCCGGGACAATCGTGACAGCCCCCGTCGGCGATTGCTCTGGCTTCACCGAGCCGCCCCCCTCCTGACCAGTCCTCGCCAGCCCGCCCACCTTGCTCAGATCACCATGCCCGATGAACCGAGAATGGTGGCCACGGCGGCCCAGCATAAGGCGCCCATATCCCAGCTGGTCGAGAATCCGGAAGCATCTGAAGACTTCGGTTTGGGTCAGGCCCGCTCCCGCTATCGCCTGGTCGACTGAGATTTCGCGTTCCTTTTTCCCAAGGCCAGCCAACCAATCGATCATACTGCGAAACGCCAGATCGTTGTCATAATGGGCCTGGATCTCCCCGTTCATTGTTGGCTCCGCTGATGCACCCTGCATACCCCTCCCCTCGCATGCAGCACACATAGGTTAGTAAGTTTTAATTGTCAATAGCACTAGCGACTACTAGGGGGTCTTTTTCCGAAATGTCTTAGGCGATTAAGGCGCCCTTGTAGCTAACGGCGATCAGGTAGCGGATAACGGTATGTCGTCGATCTCACCTCAGCCAATTCTGATGACCAGGTTACCGCTTGGTGATACAAGAGCTCGGCGCCCCACTCGCAAGCCGTCGAATGGCGAGCGGCAGGCCAACCACATTTTTGTGTAGCCCTTACAAGGCGCGATCGCGCACCCGCATGAGGGTTTGCCGGCTCACCCCATATTTCCGCGCAGCCATCGCAATGCTCATGCCTGCGTTCAGATCGGAACGAGCCGCTTCTCTCTGTTGCAAGGTCAGAAGCGATGGCCGGCCGAGGGTCTTACCCTGCGATCTCGCGCGCTTGAGACCGGATTGGGTCCGCTCAATCAGAAGGTCGCGTTCGAATTGCGCCACGGCATTGAGAACATTCATGGTCATGGTGCCCGCGGAGCTCGTCAGATCGACACCGCCTAGCGCCAGGCAATGGACTTTCACCCCCATGGTGCTCAACTTCGATACCGTGGAACTGACGTCAATGGCATCGCGTCCCAGCCGATCCAGTTTCGTGACGATCAACACGTCCCCCTTCTCCATGCGATCAAGGAGCCGGCTGAAGCCATCCCGTCTTGCGATAGCGACACTTCCTGAAACGGTCTCGGCAACGACCCGGTGGGCTTCTATTCGGAAACCCGCCGCTTCGATCTCAAGGATCTGGTTCTCCGTCGTCTGTCCTGTCGTTGAAACGCGTGCGTAGGCAAAAATCCGTGTCATGAATGTCCTTATAGGCCGTCCGAAATATCGCGCCTGTTCAATATTGAGTCAATCTATTTTACGGACATTCACAAACGCGCCGTCCAAAAACCTTCCTTTTCGGACGGGGCTATTCTCATGCAATTGGTAACAGTTGAAGTTTTGTAAATGAGGATGGATTGAACCGCTGATTGAAGCGGTTCAATGCCTGCGGCAATTAAAATTATCCGAGAATGAGTCGTCACCTCAGGTGACATGAAAAAATTTGGGTTTGGACGATGAATTTTCTCGATAATTTGGATTGGCGTTGGTACCTTAATCCATGTAACATAAAGAATATTACCAGATAAATCCTTATTATCCTTCTCCCGTACAATATATTGCCACAGACACCCATACCGATATTCTGCGGGAGATTACTCCGACCTAACGATAACGATAAAAATTACCTCTTGTAGCATTTGCCCGTCCAGCATTGAAGCTGACAAATCAATGGGATATCTGATCGTCACCCGTCAGTCCCATAAACTCGATAGCGGTGTCGCGATAAGCTTCTCCCCAAAGGAAATCACGTCTGTGCCGTCGTAGAGCAAGGCTCCGACCGCGAAGCGGTCACCGCATGCGTTGGCCAGTGCGCGCAACCCCCCGAAATCGCCCGGTTTCACAGTTGCGCTCGCCTTGACCTCAATGCCCACGATCATCCCGTCGTCTTTCTCCAGCACGATGTCCACCTCTCGCCCTTCCCTGTCGCGGAAATGATAGGGCGCCAGCCTCAGGTCACTCGAGGTCATCAGCTTCAGAATCTCTGAGAAAACGAAGGTCTCTAACAGCGCTCCGAAAAGCGTCCGATCCGCCCTCACCCGATCAAAGGTCAATCCGCGGGTACTCGCCAGCAGGCCGGAATCCAGGAAGTGCACCTTGGGTGTCTTCACGATTCGCTTCAGCGCATTCGTGTACCAGGGTTGCAACATCGCAACCAGGAACACCTGTTCGAGCAGGCCAACATACCGTTGTCCCGTCTTGTGGCTGACATTGATGCAGCCACCTAGCTGTGAGTAATTGACCAACTGGCCGGAATGCTCCGCCAGCAACCGGACGAACCGTGGCAGTTCGGTCATTTTTCCCACATTGGCGATGTCTCGCAGATCGCGCGTCAGGATCGAGGTCAGATAGGATCGTAACCAGTCTTGCCGACGACGCTCACTCGCACGACTGATAACTTCGGGAAAGCCACCAAGCAGGACGATTTGCACCAGGTCCTCGCCCACGACGGTGTCGGATGGCCTTTGCGACCGGCCCGCAAAAAGCCGATCGAGAAACTCTGGCTTCCGACCTAAGATCTCCGCTCTGGCCAGCGGCAACATCTGGATTGTTTCCACTCGCCCCGCCAAGCTGTCGGCCACCCTTGGCAGGGTCAATACGTTTGCCGAGCCGGTGAGAAGGAACCGTCCTGGTCGGTAGTCCTCGTCGACCGACCTCTTGATCGCCAGCAGCAGATCGGGGGCACGCTGAACTTCGTCGATGATCGCCTGATCCAATCCCCTGATGAATCCCACAGGGTCAGATTGGGCGGCTTCAAGTGCAGTTTGATCATCGAGGGTGATATATGTTCGATTGGCATCACCCATCTCTCTTACCAGGGTGGTTTTGCCGGCCCGGCGCGGCCCCACAATTAAGACAACTGGTGTATCCGCCAGAGCCTCCTCGGTCCGACGTTTTACAACTCGCTCAAACATGCCATTCCCTGACAATCCTCGGCAGATTGGAATTATCATGTCCGCCAATTGGAAGTCAATGATCCGCCTATTGGAACATCAAATCCCGCCGGATCGCAGGATCAAGGATGACATGGGTCAGCAAAGCCGAGAACAATGACGCCGCTGGCTCCTGCGCAAGCACATATCCTACTCAAATCCAGCGCAAGCGCGAAGGCTTGGCCTCTAAGCATCTCAATTCCAATGTGGTCGCTTAAACCAGGATCCCGCCGCTCGAGGGCTCAGTAGAATGAAGCCTAAGATGCCTCGTTGAGACGATGCCTACCGCTACGGAGTCTTGGAACGACGGTCTTGTCTGCGAGAAAAGTGAGCCAGCATCGCGCACAACCGGCGCAGGTCCATTTGGCGGATATTATGTCGGACTTTAGCCTGCGCAAGAAGTTGCCGTGCGTGTATTGCCGCCTCTCCGCTTCTCTCGAGACTCTCAATAAAGGCCTCGTGGAGCAAAAGGCGCCTCTCACCCTTTTGCACCTGCCTCTGAGCCTCGCAGAGATGGCATTCAAGGGCACGAATTATGAGAATCTGTAACATCCTCCGTTACCTCTCATCGAAAGATGGCATAGTTTGGGTAACCGGTTCAGGCTTGCCTGTGGCTTACCACAGCTGCACGATCGAGCGGCTTCCCTGCGTCTGATGGCAATGGCACTTGCCGACAAGGAACCCAAGCTCCATCTTGGCCATATGAAGGCTTTGGGGGCCGGAGCAGATGGGCAACGGGCTGGAAACGAATACGACGGTCACGTTCAGGATCACACCTGAAGGTGCCAGACATTCCGTGGTAGTCGCGACAGAGCGGATCACAGAGCGTGAGCAAGGGACAAGGCCGAAGCGCGGGCTTCCTCCCCCGCCCAAACAATATCTTCTGATTGGATTCGATGCCGAATACGTCCCGCCCGCACCGCCACACTCTGGCGACGACATGGGGCCAAGCGAACCACTAAACAATGACATCCTTTCGTACCAGTTTTCCGTAAGAAAGGCCGTCGAGGGGGAAGAGCCGGGCTCTCCTATCGCGGGGATCGTCCTTCCCGACGACGGCGGGCGCGTTGCTCTCGCTCCGTTTCTTGCCTTTGCGATCGGAACCTGGCTCGAGAGGTTTCCCGGTGAGACCGCGCCTTCGACCATCTACCTCGTGGGGCATTTCACGAGGGAGAGCATTTCGGCCTTTGCGGATTTTAGGGATTTTCAGAGATGCCTCAGCATCATCCACAATACGTTTGTGACGGTGAACCGGACTCTTGCTATCAAGCTCACCCCAATAGATGCGCGGCAGGTCTCCTTGACCATCAACCTCCGGGATGTCCGCCTTCTGGCACCGGAAGATCATTCATCTCTTGATCAGATCGCCAATATCCTTGGCTTGCCAAGGCCGGAGACGACATACAGACGGCCCCTGTCATCGCATCCCAACCTGAAGGACCTGATCGCTCAGGATTGGCCTCGCTATCGAGCCTGGGCTACGCAGAATGCCGACATCTGTGTGGCTTATTCCGAAAGACTGCTAAGTCGGAATAGCACGCTGGCGGGTAAGTTCACCCTGCCCGTCACCCTGACTTCCATCGGTCAGCAAATGGTTCTTGATCGTTGGAAGACGGCGGGTTTCCAACCGCTTGAACCGCTTGGCAAGGAGGAAATCCAGGAGACCAGGTTCGACAGGAGATCGGCAAGGTTCGTCACCAAAAAGACGAACGTGTACATTGACCGGGTTCATTGGGAGGTCGACTTCGTCACTGATTCCTATCATGGGGGGCGCAACGAACAGTTCATGTTTGGACCAGCGCCTGAAGGCGAATGGCGGGATTTCGATTTGGCCTCTGCCTACACCACTGCCATGTCATTGATCTGCCTTCCCCAGTGGCAGGATCTCCAGCCGCTCTCCAATCTTGAAGACGTCGAGCCAACAGATCTCGCCTTTGCCTGCGTCGCGTTCGAATTTCCCGAGACTGTGCGGTTTCCAACCCTGCCGGTGAGAACCGGAAACGGGCTTATCTTCCCGCGCAAGGGGCGCTCCGTCTGCTCCGCCCCCGAAATTGCCCTTGCGCGAGAGCTTCAGGCGGAGCTCACCCTGATCAAGGGGGTAACGGTCCCAGTGGATATGGAAAAGCCCCTGTTCAAGGGCTTCATCACCGACTGCCTCGAACACCGAAATGCCTTTGAAAAGGGGTCGCTGGACAACCTCTTCTGGAAAGAGCTCGGCAACAGCACCTATGGCAAACTTGCACAGGGGCTGAGGGAGAAGCGCGTATACGATTCCCGTTCAAACAAGATGGAGTTCATCCCCGAGGCGAAGATCACGCAACCTTTTTATGCCTCCTTCATTACCTCCTACACCCGGGCCGTGATCGGAGAGATTCTCAACCGCCTGCCCCAAGAGGTAACCGTCTTCAGCGTGACGACCGATGGGTTTCTATGCACAGCCTCCCTCGAGGATATGTCCATGGCGCTCTCAGGTCCCTTGGCCGGATCATTCACGCAAGCCAGGCGAGATCTGGTTGGGAATGATGATGCCCTTGAAGTCAAACATATTATCCGGCAGCCAATCGGATGGAGAACGCGGGGCTCAGCCACCTTGAAACCCGGACACGAGCCAGAAGATATTGTACTCCAGAAGGGTGGCATCAAAGTGCCTGAGCGGTATGGCAAGCTCGAGCAGAACCTTTACATGGTCGATCTGTTTCTGAACAGGACAGCAGATCAAACGATAACGCAAAGCACGAACATTACCATCCGTCAGATGATCGCCGAAAACGTTGATTTTGGCAGGGAGGACAGTGAGAGACGTCTCGCCATGGAGTTCGACTGGAAACGCGTTCCCACCAACCATCGTGACGAGACTATCGAGTTCGAAGGGACACCTTTCAATCATCTTGCATTTGATTCCATACCACTTCAATCCAAGGACCAGTTTGAAGAACTTAGGTCTCTCTGGGCAGCATATACCAAGAATGATCCCAAAATACTGAAGACGGAAGCCGATTACTCCCGGTTTATGGACTACGTGGATGCGAAGCGTAACAACGGCCGCTATGCCTTCACAGAGGATGGGGATCTCAAAAGAATCAAGCTCGAACTATGCGCGGCCTTTGTCCGGCGGGACGGCAGTTTCGCGGAAATCAGAACGAGATCCACATATACGCACAAGGAATTTGCCAGAATCCTCACTAATTTTGGAATTCCCTGCAAAGATAGCGATGTTGAAAATGCAGCCAGGAACAAGAAGAAAGGAAGGCTGATGGCTTATGGTCAATCCGGAGATTCAGAACGTGTCAAAGAGGTATTGATCAAGCTGAAAAACGAATGTTTTCCGGATCTGGATATTGCTTTATTTCTCAAGGGGGATATTGGCAATATTTCTCACAACGAAAATACGGTTTCTGATAATGGGATGGTCTGATAGAGTCTGGTATCTTTTTTGCACCCCCATCATAATCGATAATTGACCTTGCAATGCACATCAGAAAGGGGAGCGATCAGAACGAAGAAAAAAGTATCTAGTAAGACTAGTTAGGATCACATGTATAGCATAACAATATACGCCCCCCTCCCGTACAATATATTGCCAAAGACACCCATACGGCTATTGTACGGGTAGTGTGTCTATGAATACGTTCTTCACCTCGTCAGCCTCAACCTTATGCCCAACTGGCAGGGGTGCCCACTCTCTCGCAGACTTTTAGCACAAGGGGTTTCGCCACTCCCAAGCTGAAGATCCGGCGGCTCTCTGAGCCACTTTTATGGAATGGCCCGCCCCTCACCGTCCTGCCTTATCCTGGGGAGGCAAACGAGGGAGAGCGATGATGACGAAGCCTACCGTTGCGGTTCTGGGTATCGATCTGGGCAAGAACAGTTGCAGTGTCGCCGGTCTCGATGACACGGGTCGTGTCGTTCTGCGACGTCGTCTGAGCCGGGAAGGCGTTGTTCGGCTCACGGCCAGCATGCCGACCTGCGTCATGGCGATGGAAGCGTGCTGCGGCGCTCATCATCTTGGGCGCGTGTTGCGCGAGCAGGGGCACGAGATCAGGTTGATGTCGCCGGAATATATCCAGCCCTACGTCAAGGCACAGAAGAACGACGAGCGGGATGCCGAAGCGATCGCCGAAGCCGCAACCCGTCCGACGATGCGTTTTGTAGAGCTGAAGAGCGAGGCCCAGCTCGAGATGCAGATCCTGCATCGGGCACGGACACGTCTGGTGACGGAGAGGACGGCGTTGATCAATCAATTACGCGCGTTGTTGCTGGAGCGCGGCATCATCGTCGCCAAGGGGCGCTCTCGCCTGGAGCAGCATCTTGCCTCAATGCTGGACGAGGGGGCGCCGGCGCCGATGGCCCTGAGTCCGCGCACCCTGCTGCTGATCGAGGACATGCGCCTGGAATGGCGCGACCTCGATCGTCGCATTGCCGCGCTCTCGGCAGAGTTCCAGGTGCGGGCACGTGAAGATCAGCTGGCAAGCCGACTTGCGACGATTCCCGGCTTCGGAGCGCTCAACGCCACGGCCCTCGTCGCGGCGATCGGCTCTGCCGAGACGTTCCATCGCGGCAGAGACCTCGCGGCCTGGCTCGGTCTCGTGCCGCGACAGGTGACGACTGGCGGCAAGCCCCGCCTTCTCGGCATCACCAAGCGGGGGAATGTCTATCTTCGTACCTTGCTGATCCACGGCGCGCGAGCTGCCTTGCCGTCGCTTGTAGATAGCCCCACCACGATGGGAGAGTGGCTACGCGGGCTGTCAGCACGGGCGCATAAAAACAAGGTCATCGTCGCCCTGGCCGGCAAGCTGGCACGGATCGCCTGGGCGGTTCTGCGGTCGGGGCAAGGCTACCGGAAGGGCGACATGCCCGTAATAGCCTAATGTGATCGACCGGCCGCGCAACGCCCCCGCGCCCCGGTCAAGCATGTCTGCTGGTGGTGGATGCGAGATGGCCTGACGGTTGATCCGGCGCTTTGAAATCCTGGTTCAAAAAATGGCGCATCAACGCCGGGACTTTTATGAGGACCAGAGCGCGCGGAACTCCATCTTGGCCGAGGCCCGACCTCGAGACCGGATACGTTGGCGCAGACCGGTCAGATTGCCTAGCAAAAACCGCTTGCCGACGGGGCGGGCCATACGTTTTTGAACGATGCGAGGACATGAAAAACCACACAATTGAGGCCACGGATTGGTAATGCTATCAAGCGGGAGGGCCTACCGGAACTCGTTAGGTTTTTTGACGTTAAAAAGGGCTTGCTGGCTCTGGCTGCAAAACATTTGAAGAATAACAAGCGCGATGATTCGAAAGTTGGCTAACACGGGCAATGCGAAGCACGGGAACGGGTAAGCTCAAGGCGGCCTTGGCCGCGGTAGTTCCCCAAATCGTAGCGCAATAGGCAGCGACCTGAGCGAGACGATCATGCATCGGACGAAGCGTCTGCGCACCACAAAGGTCGCAAGGCTCGCTCCAGGTGAGCATTAACTACGATTTGATCAGCTTCTTCCACCCGACCGCACCTGATAGCATCCACGCACAGGATCCCATGAACGCCCTGTGCCCAGGTATCGAGATGCAGAGCTTCCCTCTGCGCATGTGAATGGGTCAGATGCTCGAACAACCGCTCCTCAAGGTTGGCTGTGTGGCCAACATACAAGGTGCTTCCTTCGACAGGCAATGGCGCGAGCTGCGGATAGCGATAGCCAGGATGGCGATGGCTCACATAATGATCGAGGATGTGGGCCAGCGACGCGCGCCTGACCGAAATCCAGAATACGCCCGGTCCGGCCCCAAAGATACGAGAGAGTCGATCCTTGATCTGCCAATCTGCAACACCGACCGTGGCGAAGCCAATGGACCAGGCCCGATGGTCAAGGTTCCTCCATGCCCCAAGGATCGGCAGGATGGTTGAATCAACGGTTCCTGTGTTCAAATTCGTTCCTGATTGTCCTTCGATGATGACTTCTTGCTGATCACGAATTGCCCAGCCGGGTCGCCAGGTCAAAGGCCGTAATGGGCACACAGACGTTCGACCTCAGCCTGCCTGCCCTGCCGTACCATGGCACGCGTCCAATCGAGCGTTGCCAGGCGGTCCGTGGTTCCTGTGACAGTGTAGGGGGAAAACCCGAGTTCCGTCCGGCGAGCATCGACGCGTGCGATAGAGTCGGCGCTCATCGGATTGATGCCTCGTCTCCGCAGTGCAGCATCCACAGTGTCGTCGTAAATCTCGTCATACTCTTCAGGAAACAGCCGGGCATGGAAGGCCCGAACTTGCCTCTCCAGAGTTTCGTCTGCGCATCCTCTCGCTGACTGGGCGACAGCCCCGCCCGCCATTCCCCGACCTGCGTGACGCTGCCTTGACACCTTTACCGCCGACACCGGACCCAATCCTGACCGCCTTTGACGGATCTGTAGCAAAGCCCGCGCTTCTTGAGCTCATCAGCCGCCTTCGCGCGGCGACCGCAAGCCTTGTCGGTCGCAGGGTCATCGCCAGAGCCTCCTCGGCACGCATCGTTCTGATCCGCCCAATAGTCGATCAGGGCCTTGTTTGCCATTCCCCGCAAGGGCGGCGCCGCGGGCGCCTTCTGCATAGTGGTCGCAAGGGGGATACACCACTGATAGTCCTCGCCCTCGAGGCTGAACCGCTCCCGCGTCGGGACATCGAGGATGAAGGACTGCGTGAAGGTCTCATCAATCTCCCGGCACGTGGTCTCGACGTGATAGCGATGCGGGGGCCGGACCATTTTTATCATGGCGACCACACAGGCAGTCTCTGGTCCTTGAAACTGTTTTCCACCCTTGTCGACTTCATAGGGCGCAAAGTCGAGCTCGCCCCGTCTGAATTCCGCGCATCGTTGTGGTGTCTCAGTGTAGACCCCATCGCGCAGCGGTACCCGGTAATCGGCAATGACGGGATGGACAAACACCGTGAAAACGATCAAGGGCAGCGCAGCCCCGGCAACCCATCGGATCCCCATGGCGGCGGTCTCAAAAATAGTAGCGTTTGTTACGGAACACATACAGCAGGAGATAGACCGGCAGCCATAACCCACCGGTCAAGATCGACAGGATGATGTGCAACCAGTGCGGGAACCGCTTGATGGGACCGGCGTAACCGGCGACGGCTGAGGCCGCCGCCGAGGCCCCGCCTCCCCCCGCATTCATGAAGACCTGCGAGGTGCCCTGCTGCTGCCTCTTCAACATCTCGAGTTCGCGCATCTGGGGGTCAAGAATCTCCCCGCAGTGCCTGCACTTTTTAGATTTCGCATTGATCGTTTCCGCGCAGTACGGACAAGCGATCATTGCGGCTGGTGTTTCGTCCAAATGGTCCCCCATAGTCGGCGAGGGCTTAGCGGCTATCCGCAAACCCGTCCCATTATCTAGCTTTTTGCAATTTATGATATAATCAGACGACTTTCAACCAAAAACTCGTACCAAAAGATATTAACGCCGAGACATTCTCATCTCATTGGAGGAGAATGACGCCGCATCAGAAAGCGCTCAAATCGGCTTTGGAGTTTCGGGTTCGGTTGAAGGCCGCTCGAAAGAATGTGGGTCTCACGCAAGAAGAGCTCGTGGCCATAGCCGAATGCTCAGCAGTCACCTTGAGCAAGCTTGAAACGGGCGTTAACAGGCCGACCTACGAGATCCTCGTATCCTTAGCTTATGCTCTTGACGTCTCGCCAAACGCATTGATCGGGTGGGACAGTGACCCGCCATCCCAGACTGAAGCAGCAAAAAAAGAACAGCTGACTCGTCTTATGTTGCTAGCCGAGCACCTGTCCGATGAGTGGATCGAGCAGCTTGTCTCCATTGCCGAGAAGGCCTCTCGCTAGTTCGCTCTTACGCTGCAATACCGAGCTTCAAAGTGTAGTTCGTCCCAAACCTTGAACTCGGCGCTTCGTTTGCGGGCCTTAAAAAATTATGCTTGGTTCTATGGGTTCACGCTCCCCCGTGAGCAGCCTCCCGATTTGCCGCTTCCCCGGCCGCCGCAAGGCAAAAATCGGGAGGCATTTTTCGAGCCTGCACATCAGGTCGGGTTTCCGTCAGCGAGACAGCGAACTTGGACACTCGGAACTTCTTCGGTATGACGCCGCTACGGAAAGCGCTTGCGGCGGGGAGATTGCATGGACCGGACAACCATTCGCGAACAACTCGCATTGGCTGAGCGCCATATCCGCGACGGCGAACACCGTCTGGCACGGTTGCATGAGTCAGTCTGCGCTTCGCAGCTCGCGCAGCACAGATGCTAACAGCCTTCGGGCACAGCTCGACCATGAAGAGCGCCAACAAGGCATGCGGACGATGGATCGCGGTCGGCTGATCGCCATGCTGGCTTGGTTCGAGAAGTCGGCGCTTGAACGGAAAGCACGATAATGGCACCAGAAACCAGGACGTAGTCCGGCCCGATTTTGAAGAAAGTCGCACTCACCCGGTCGCGGCAGATCAATACCCGGTGATTCGAGGCAGGATTTCCATTGGCCGATTTCTGTATGTCTCGTTCTGCGACTAATGTGACGGTTTTTATCTTGCACTGTGATATATACGTTATCCAAGAAGGATAACATATGGACTGGTTCAAATCTCTGACGGGCTTTTCCGAACTCGGCTATCACGAAACCCGCACACTGCTTGAACTCAACAACTCTCGACTTCGATCGAAGATCAATGGTCGTGCCTCCGAGGTTGGCGCCTTCTCAATGACCTCGCTCAACGATCTGAGGGAACAGGTTGCAGCAGGTTGGAGCATCCCATCCAGAGTCCGCCTCAGCCTGGTACAGGGCGATGTGCGTGAGATGCATCAGGCGGCAGAATATGCTGGGGCCCTGTTTCAGGTTGCATCGCAATTCAACGCCCTGGAAATGATTCACCCTGACGTCACACCAGAACATGGTGTTGCGGGATACGCCTACGACCCCACGCAAGGACCGGCCTGCGCCATCGCTGCCGGTGCTGCTACGATCTATCGCAATTATTTCGTGCCTGTTGGCGACCAGGTCGGCCAAACGGCCTTCCGCCAACTTGATGGTCTCGCCGGCGTTGGGGAGGAGCTAAGTCGCCTCCTCTGTTGCGCTGTCGATGACCTCTGGGACATGCGCAATGGCTATGCACTGCCAAGCCAAGTCTCCCTGAAGAGGATCACCCAACTCCTTGAGGAAATGGCTCCTGACGCTGTGGAGGCGCTCGCAGGCAGGCTCCGCATTGGCCTCCATAGGGATGTTGAGGTAACAGACACTGACCAGCAGCCAGGACCGATCGTCAGCCAGGCATTTTGCTCCGCGCTTCCTGTTTCTTACGGAGCAGTTCCGCAGTCCTCCTGGGCCTCCTTTGCACAGCTTGTGCTGGATGCTGCCTACGAGGCAACCCTTTTGGCAGGGGTCCTCAACGCACGTCGGGGCATGTCGAACATCGTTCTCTTAACGCGGCTCGGCGGCGGCGCATTTGGCAACAATGACACGTGGATCCATAACGCCATTCGACGGGCTGTGACCAAAGTCGCCGACTTCGATCTGGACGTGCGGCTCGTGAGCCATGGCCTTCCGTCGGAACAGACGCGAGCGTTGGTCAACGATTTCGCATAGCCGGCACCGGTGGGCCTGACGGGCCCCTAGGGGAGATGGCGGAGAGAGCTTTATCGCCAAGCTTAGAGCTGGGCCCGACAATGCCTCGTCCTCGCTCGATCCCATATCAAGCAAGGGGTGCCCACAACGTCGATGAGCTTCGGCGAGCGAGATCATAAGGGCCGTAGCGGGCGGGGGGCATAGGCGAAACGTCGTTTCGAGGCTTCACTGAACATATTCGACTCTCGCTTGATCACCCCCGACAGATCCCCAACTCACTCAATCCAAGCTCTTGGAGTACGGCACCGAGAGGTGCCTGATAAGGCTCGGGCGATTCCCGCTATCTCGTGTTCCCTTCACGATCGTTGTTGAGACGTCATGTCCTTTTCAGATTCCGTCTATCGTTCCTTCGAGACGCTCGTTCAGCCCCGCATAATTTGCTGGCGATCGCCCTACTGGCCTGGGACTGGAGAGCCCGGCAAGCGAACCCTTTCGGGCTGTCCTGCCGTGCTGCTGTAGAGTCAGATTGCCTGAGGGCTCTGTCAGCAGCAGTGCGTCCTCCACGTCGACACCAACATATCCGACCGTGTTTTCAATCTGGAGTGACCGAGCAAGATCTGGATGACGTGGATGTTGCCCGTCGCCTTGTAGATCATGGACGCCTTCGTGCAACCGAGCGAGTGAGTGCAATACCCCTCTTGGCGCAGGCCGCGCGGTCACCCACTCGTCGACTATAGATCGGACCTGGTCCGCTGAGCACAAGCCTCAACATTCTAGCCCAAGTCGCTACGTATCTCGTGCGCTGTCTGAACCTTCAGCAGGATCTCGTCGGCGAGGCTGCAGGCTGCCTCGTCTTCGCCGCCGGCTGGCCATGTTCGGTAGAGAGTCTCGTTCAATAGCGGATAATTATCTTCCAACGAGAAGCCGATATCCTTGATCGGCAGGATACGCCCCTTGCGATTGATGTTCATGGCGATCGCGGAGTTCAGCTCCTTGTTAGTCCAGCCTTTCCTCGCGAAACTGTCGGAGAGGAAGGGGACGAAGAAGCTCGACTTCAGCAAGCCATGGTTGATCTTTTCAACGATCGAGTCGCCCCATCCGATGCTGCTTTCGTCGAAAAAGACGGTGACGCCTAAGTCCACCAAACGATCGTTGAGTTTCCTCACTCGCTCCTTGTCCTCGCTGGCATGCGACAAAAACACGTCGAACTCGCGAACCATGTCCGCTCCCTTCTCAATCCATTCAATACCCTTGAGGCCGGCAAAAACCGCGAGCTTGCACAACTTGGCAACGACGGGATCATCGCGGCCCCTTACCTGAGCAAAAAAGGACAGCCATCCCGCGACGAAACGCCAGAAGCGATCGGCATTCGCGTCTTTGCCGACCCATACGGTCGCCGCCTGGGCGGCACCGTGCTTTCGTGCAGAATGCAGGATCATCCGCATCCGCGAGATATCCTTGCGCCAGACGTTCGCTTTTTGGTTCACCACCACACCGGTGACTTCCTGCCGCTCATACTGGAAGGACAATCGAGTCTTGGCGTCGTTAATTTGAAAACCGGCGGTCTGGAAGGCAGCGGACAGAACGCCGCCAAGGTCCAACTGCCGCTCGCCGAACGGCGGGCTCCATGACTTGACGACATCAGCCGGTACTTCCTTCCTGCTTGAGGAAAGTGTGACGTCATCTGCGTACCTGGTATAGGTAAGCCGATGCCGCGTCGCGAGCTCTATGAGCTTCCTATCGAGCGTATAGGCGATCATGTTTGCGATGACCGGCGAGGTCCTAGCACCCTGCGGCAGCCCGTTGCTAGTGGTCGTAATCCTTGCAAGGATCGTCGCAACACGGTCGTTAAATCCGAAAGCGGAAGACATGAACAGACCGCGGACGCGAGGAAAGGTGATGCTTGGGTAGAAGTCCTTGATGTCGAGGTTTAGCACCCATCTTTGCCGCTGATGCAGTTTGGCGTTCGTCAGAAACGACTGGCCCTTTACGTATCCGTGGACGAAGGGCTTAGGCTTGTAGGCTTTCAACAGAACTGCAGCCAGCCGCGCCTGCGCCAGCCGGAGCCCCTTCTTGGGTGCCGAGATGTGGCGGACCCCACCCTTCTTTTTGGCGATCGAAAAGCTTTTGTAGTAAGTGCCGTCTTGGGCGTGCTGGACGACGTAGAAAAACCTCGCCGGGTCTAGATGCAACGCGTGAGCGACATCTACGACCGAATGGGCAGTCAGCAGGCGAAACATGGGATCGGCGGTCAGATCGATCAGATCGACCTTCGCTTGAGGGTCGGACAAGACTTGGCCCTCGCTCCTTACCTGATGCAGGTAGTACGCGTCGACGGACCGCCGCGCACGCCTTATGGACTAACTTTTCGTCGAGCAGCCGTGGATACACCGGCTCCAACTAGAGGGCCAAGTCTTATCAGCACTATTGGTCATGCCGCCGCATTGTCAATTCAAACGCCGGCAGTTGAGGGAAGGTTATCAACAGTCACATGAAAAGGCGATAAGGATAGGCTTTGCCGGGGAGGCCCGGAACGTTGGCAATGGTCCGCGCCAAACGCTGAGAATAACGGATAGTCACGGGCACGGGATCATAAAGGGCGTCGTTGTTCCAATCCATCTTGGTCAAGGCTAACACCTCATGTGCGGTTAGGTCCAGAGAGCCACGACCGGCATGTCGCACGATTTGCAGCGGCCTTGGAATGCTCTTTCCGCCTTGGAAATAGTCCGATTTGTTCGACACTTGCGGAGCGTTTCCGGCCACCCATAATAAAGCCGAATTTCCCGACCTGATGACTACTGTTCCCCGCGGTACAGGATAGGCTGAAGGTTTGGCCGGAGGCTTTTGCCGGCCGGACTCGATCAGCCAAACACCACGCCACCCTGACGCGCTGCCGACCTCGACGCATTCCACTTCCGGGATGCCGGCAAGAGCGTCGAAGGCACCTTCGATCTCATCCGGTTTGAAGGCCGTGGTCTTGTGGATAACCAGCCGCCGAGGCAAAATCCCACCGTTCCTAGCCTGATAGAGTTGCAAGCTGCGGGCAAGTACCGTGCGCATGTCGTCCCGGCTTAGGAACGGATTCCTTTGCGCTTCGGCGACGTCAGCTACCGGATCGCGCGCCTCGAAAGCGACGAATTGCATTCCACCACCATCGATGTCGAAAACCTGCGAGCAACAGGTTACGTAATGCGCGTCACGTCGGTCTCCTCGTAACGCATAGGCCAACCCGATGTATGCGGTGTCCTCTGGCGCGCCCTTTAA
The DNA here is from genome assembly GCF_003201475.1 of Chelatococcus asaccharovorans. Taxonomy (GTDB): domain Bacteria; phylum Pseudomonadota; class Alphaproteobacteria; order Rhizobiales; family Beijerinckiaceae; genus Chelatococcus; species Chelatococcus asaccharovorans. The sequence continues at coordinate 63,858 of NZ_QJJK01000022.1, forward strand.
GGGCGCCAGCTTCCATGGGGTGCCTGCAGCCTTCACGTAGAGGGCTGTCGAGAGGCGCCACGCCAAGGACGCTTTGTGAGCAAACGAAAAGGCTCTGTCGTTCAGTACCTGCGTCGGAATGTTCAGGCCCGCGCCCATGGCTTTGAGTGTGTCATGGGCATCGAAGCTGGGACCGCGAGTTACTGAAAGCCACGTATCGGGGAAATGTACCAAAGCGACATCGAATTCGTTGCGGACCGTGTCGAGCCGACGCAGCGCCGCGCCCATGGCGTCAGCAAGGCGCTGCTGGGGGAGCCCATCGCCGGGCAGCTGGTCAAGGTCATCGGGCCACTTGACATGAGCTTCTGGCGGGGCGGATTCGAGGGAGACCCGATACAATTGCTCGAAGCCCGGATACAGCGGGACATATTCGGACCTGTCCGTAGGACGGTGGCTACCCTTCAACGATGCCATCAGAACCCCTCGTTGCTTGAAGGCGCTCTCGGGCCCAACAGTCGCGATCCTGATGTTCGACACGTACTTCCCGAACGAACCCTTTGAAAAGGGCCCGAACTTCACGAGGCCTCGCAGGGGATGCACATCGACATGCGCCTGGTCGGTAGGGGAGAAGACGAGCAGCGGTTCCTCAAGCAAAGCGAACGGCGCCATTTTCGAGAATTTGGGGGAACTGACCATCAGCGGTTTCGCTCGAAGTAATCGTGATGATTACGGGGGCGGCTCCAAGCGGTGATCGGCGAAATCAAGAATTCGGCGTCGATGCCCGCACTTCCGTCGAGACCGAAGGCGTGCAACTTTCCGTCGCTCCCACCAGTCAACAGCTGCGCCCAAGCATCGACGATCCTCGCCCAATTCCTATTGTATCGTCGGGCCCATCGCTCTCGCCGCCAGTCACCGGCCGGGTCACCCCCATGATGCTCGAGCGGCTTTTCGGGGGGCGAAGAGATGATGGTGGCGTCCGGTCCATCTTCTGCAGTATGGCGCTCGCGAGGAACATCCACAAAGGTGTGGGGCTCGAAGCTGCACCACCACCGCCCGGAAACATGTTCCAGCTTGAGGAAAACACCCTCCTGAAAAGGGAAGCCTAACGTCGGCACTGTGCCGGTGAGGGGCGTATCATAAGCCGTCCGCAGGCCCGATAGCACATCGTTGCGCCATTGGGCCTTACTCGCCTCTTCACCCTCGCGCGGGCTCATGACGACCAGCGAATGCCCGGTGCGGTTGAGGCGTGTCCGAAGAGGGCGTTGCCGCGATAGCGCGCGGACCAAGGCGTCGTAGACAAGCCCGCGTGCCCAGCTCTCCTTGACGGCATCGAGCTCGATCGTGCCGGATATCTTTGGCCCGAGCTGCTGCAGCGCCGCCAGGATCTCGGTGTCATTGCCGAAGACCGCGAGTTCACGACCGTTGGCGGCGAGGATAGCCCGACTTTTTGCTTCCTTGAACAGCGTGCGTGCGACGGGTGATGTTGTCGGCCTGTCGAGAACAATTCGCCTGGCCGTGCGCGGTACCGTTTCAACGGGGAAGGCGGAGAGCCGCAGGACCCGGGAATTTCCTGGCCTCCGCCGTTGGCAGATTAACCGGGGTCAACCTCGCTTCCGAGCGTCCCGCCATGATGTGCTCGTAAAGCACTTGGGGAAGATCGACCTGCCTGATCACGTCAGCCGCCAGCTCGTCAAACGCCTTGCACTCAACGACTGACGCATCGACGCCGGCTGCCCGCGCGTCCTGCAGGAAATTCGTCACGGCCGGCAGAAGCCGCGATGCCGATTGAGCAACCCAGAAAAGGCCATTGGGAAACGGCGTCCTTTCCTTGAGAACCGATGTCAGCGCCTCCATCACTGAAGCATCTCGACCGCTATAGCCAACGAAAACCATGCCGAAGCGTTGGCAGGCCTCGACCAGGACGTGCCGCATCCTCGCGTCCTGCGCCGCCAATTCCGTATTGGTATTCTTGATGTCTTCGGATTGGTAGTCGCCATGCAGCTTGGCGACGAGCGGCCAGTCGGGTTCCTTCAGGCTTCGCACTGCCCGGTCGGCGGAATCGAGAGCAGCCACCGTCGGTCGGAATTGCTCCGTTGTTGGCAAGAGCGCACTCGCCGTCTGCGCAGCTTCCTCGATCAGAGGATCGAAGTTGGTCGTGAAGACGCAATCGGTCTTGCGGGCCGCCATCAGGCTTCCGAGCACCTTATGCCCGAAAGCAGGCGTCCCCCTGGCAATTGCGTCGTTGATATACTGCCGACGCATCCTTTCATGCGGATAAACCGCCTCGAAGGCAGCCGCGTACTCGGTCGGGTCCCCCTCCTGCGGAAGGATAGATGAGGTACGGAAGAAGGTGTCGATGCGCTCGACCCAAATGGGATCGCCGGTATCGATTTCTCGTTTTGAAATGTTATTTTCCCGGCAAAATATCTGTGCTTTGAAATCCGCAATCATCGAGTAGCCCGTCGGAATTCCCGAAGCTGCTGAGGCTCCGGATCCGAGGAACCAAGCAACCAGGTTCGGCCTGAGATATAGAGCTGTCACAAACTGAGCAGCAGAGATTGTGGGCACGATAACGATGGTAGTGATCCTCCCATCACGTTCGAGTAAAAATCATACGCGGATACATCCGATCCGTGCAAAGGCGATCTGGCGTCTTTTTTAAGCCGTATCAACTAGGTTCGCTACTCGCATACGCCAACGTGCAATCTGCCTCGTGGTGAGCGTGCCTGACTCCTTGCAGGCCTCGAAGAATCTGGTCTGCCCCCTGAAAAGTGGTCCTCCCTGAAGTAGGCTATTGAGCCGTAGGAGGACGTTGGAATGCCCCAGAAGAAGCACAAACCCGAAGAGATCGTGGCGAAGCTGCGCCAAGTCGATGTTCTGTTGTCGCAAGGTCGTTCTGTCGGAGAAGCGGTCCGTTTGATCGGCGTGACGCAGTTTACGTATTACCGGTGGCGCAAGGAGTTCGGTGGCCTGAAGGGTGACCAGGTGAAGCGGCTGAAGGAGCTCGAGAAAGAGAATGACCGGCTGCGCAAGGCTGTGTCGGACCTGACACTCGAGAAGCTGATCCTGAAAGAGGCTGCTTCGGGAAACTTCTGAGCCCCGCTCGCCGTCGCCGTTGCGTCGATCGTGTCATGGCGAAGTTCTCCGTCTCGGAGCGGTTTGCCTGCAAGGTTCTCGGCCAGCATCGTTCGACCCAGCGCAAAAAGCCGCAAGGCCGGCCCGATGAAGAGGCGTTGACCTCCGACATCATCCGGCTCGCTTCCCGCTATGGCCGTTATGGCTATCGCAGGATCACGGCGATGCTGCGGTCTGAAGGCTGGACGGTGAACGCCAAACGTGTCGAACGGATCTGGCGGCGGGAGGGGCTGAAGGTTCCCCAGAAGCAACCGAAGAAGGGGCGGCTCTGGTTGAATGACGGATCGTGCATCCGGCTTCGACCCGAGCATCCAAACCATGTCTGGTCCTATGACTTCGTCGAGGGTCGGACCCACGATGGCAGGAGATTCCGCATGCTCAACATCATCGACGAGTTCACCAGGGAATGCCTTGCAATCCGCATCGATCGCAAGCTCAACTCGACCGACGTCATCGACGCCCTGTCGGACCTGTTCATCCTGCGTGGTGTGCCCGGCCATGTCCGTTCCGACAACGGCCCGGAGTTCATCGCCAAGGCTGTACGGGAGTGGATCGTAGCCGTCGGCGCAAAGACAGCGTTCATCGAACCTGGAAGCCCTTGGGAGAACGGCTACTGCGAGAGCTTCAACTCGAAGCTCCGCGACGAACTGCTCGACGGTGAGATCTTCTACAGCCTCGCCGAGGCCAAGATCATCATCGAAGCCTGGCGGCGGTACTACAACACCGAGAGGCCACACTCGTCGCTTGGATACAAGCCACCGGCACCCGAGGCCATCATCTGGCCTGCGCCAGCAAGCGGAGCAGCACCGTCATCTGCCCAGGCAATAGCCCCAAGGCCGATCATGAACTAAGATTGAAACCGGACCACCCTATGGGGTCAGGCCACTTTAAGGCCGGCGCCACGGTCAGCCGCCGCATCAGACCGGATGCCAAAGCAATACCGACGAGCAGCATCCGCATTATCAGCTCCGGATCGATCGATGGCCCGCACGAGGTAGCCGGCGAGAACGTGCCGCTGCGGGGCTGAACTCGCAGAACAGCGCCTCCTGCATCACCACCCGCTCGCCCTTCATCTCCATCCAAAAATGACTGAATCAGGACTTCACACACCTAGCAGCAGCGGCTTTTTAACATTATCGGCGCGAAGCGGACATATGATCTCCCTCTCTCGGCTAGGCCGGCTTCAGCGGATAGGACAGCGCTTTGGGAGCGATCGACCCGTCTACCTCCCGCCTTCTGTCCCTGGCGCTGAGAAGCCCAGCCTCCCCGCTTGTGAGCCTTTGCCGCAAGGCGGCACTGACCGTGATGGCGGGCGGGGTTGCAGGCGGCGTGGCATGCGGCGTGGCTTGGCCCTCGCCTTGCGGGGGCTGCACGGCCGGTGCCGAAGGCTGGAGCGTGTCGCCTCCCCTGCCCGCCTTCAGCTGCGCCGTGAGCAGGGCAAGGATCATCGGCGCGGTCGAGAAGCGTCCTGCAACCGCGCGCTCCGTGAGATGACGCAGGTAACCGCCTGGATTGGCGATGCCGGCGGAGCGTTGATAGATGGCGGCGAGCAGGGTCGCGGCCCGTTGCGGCCCTAAGGTCGCGCAGGTCTCCTCCCAGCTTTTGACGCTGATGCCGAGCATCGGTCGCACCAGCCCGGCGATGCCGAGGAAATCGCGCCAGTCCCGGATGGCCCGCCCCTGGGCCAGTTCAACGAGGGCCGGGCAGGCCTTGATCACGGTGGCGAGACTTGGGTCCGGGTTTTTGGGATCAAGACCCGAATGCCGGCTGGGGGTCTGGCCGTGATGTAGGCTCAGCTTCCTGCCGGTTACGCGGCTGGACGGGTTCGCTATTGCCGGCTTTTCGGGCGCAGCCTTTTCTTCTTCATCTCTCGCATAGCTTTTCTCTGATTCAAGATGGGATTCTGGGTTTGACTCCTTTATGTGCCCGCCAGAATGGGACTCATTGGCGACCTGAATCCGGGATTGTGTGAAGTTTTCCAAGGAGGTGCGGATATCGCGCCAGAGACCGCCGAGCTCGCCGCAGATCGCCGCGATGATGGCGGTGCCGGCCTGCCGCGGGAGCCGGCCGATGATGTCCTGATAGCGATGTTGCAGGCTGTCCCAGGGGCCGGGCGCGGCTTCCTGGCGGGCGGCGGCGATGGTCTTGACGATATCCCGGCGCAGGAGGGTCAGCTGCTCCCGGGCGACCTGTCTGGCGTGTTTATCGGCCTGGACGGCCTCGGCCATGGCCTTGAAGGCCTCGGCGCGGGCGACGATTGGGGCGAGATCGAAGCCGTAGACCTGCGCGATGTCCCCTGCCCTGTCCTTGCGGGCGAAGCGTTTGCCGTTGGGACTGTCGCGGCGGATGACGAGGCCGCACTCGACGAGGACGGCGAGATGGCGCCGCAGGGTCGTGGCGGGCATGCCGTTGGCGCGGGCGGCGAGCTGTTCGTTGGAGGGCCAGACGATGATGTCGGCGCCGCCTGCCAGGGTGGTTTCGGGATGGAAGGACAGCAGGGCGTTGAGGATGGTGAGGGCCCGGTCTGTGGCGCCCAGCCGGTCGCGGGCCTCGCGGATATGGTGGAACACCTGCCATTTATGGACGATGCGATCCTTCGGGGCCGCGCGTACGCTGGTCTGCTCAGCCACCTGGGCAAGCGACATCGTTCGCCGCCCGAAAGGCGTCGTTGCAATATGCGTCTGCATTCTCTTTCACCTATCGCTAGGCAAAAGAAATCTGCTCGCCGAAACGACGCCGGGACTGCTTGACAGACTTTTGCGAAAGTGTGATTCTTTGGGTGCTTAGATCAAAGAAAAGGCTTCCGCACGGCAACGTTCGGGGGCTTTTTTCTTTTGCGCTACTCTCCTTGCTGCCGAACTTTCCAATCCTTGAAATCGCGATAGAGCGACTCAAGATTGGATGAAATGAAATGGCCGAACTCGCTCGCGTTCGTCGACTTCAGCGACAACGTGAATGTTTTTCCTGTGTTCTGGTAGCTGGCAGAAAGTGCCTGATCGTCAGGAGACCACACGCCTGCTCCTTCCTCTCGGGGCTTCTTCCGCCTGCCCTTTCCTGCCTGCTTCAGCTCGCTGAGAAGTTGATTGAAGCGGCTTGCTCCATCCTGCGAACGGAAAGCCTCTGCGTTGACCAGATCGCACGCACGTTCCGCGACTTTAGGGTTGGCGACGAGCTTTTTGAGTTCTTCCCATCTGTCTCTGCCAACGGACTTCGCGGCACCGATTGCCTCGATCACCTGAGCCGGCACGGTTTCGACGACAGAGAGCATTCTCGACAGTAACGTGTCATCGATGCTGAGCGCAGACCTGATCGTTTCCTTGCTTTGCCCCATGCTCAACAGCTTCGTGGCGAAGAGCGCTTTCTCGATGAAGGAAAGGTTTGCGCGTCGGGAGTTTTCCTGTCCCTGGGCAACGATATGGGCAATAGCTTCCAGGTTTTTCACAACGGCGAGAACTGGAATGCCGAGCTCTCTCGCTGCGCGGGCTCGGCGATGTCCAAACACGATCATGAAGCGACCGCCGGTGTCCGGATGGGGGCGAACCAAAATAGGCTGCAACTGCCCTTCCGATTCAATTCCCTGCTTGAGGCTCGCAAACTCTTCCTCATCATCCTCGACGCGATCCGCGACGAAGGATTCATCTAACAGAGCGGGATCGAGACTAACGACGGTTTCGCCGGCTATCATCTTCTTGGCGTTTTCAGCCATTTCCTCAATCGACAGCATCATCGATCGCGATGCACCACGATTGGTATAGTCCGATCGGATTTCTCGATCTGCCGCGCTCGTCAGGTGTGCGGTGACGTTGGCCAATAGGTTCTTACGTGCCATCGCGTCCTCCGAAAATAAGTGACAAGTGACTGAGCGATAGGAAGGATTCCGGGATCTGCACGGCTGTCAAAAAACGGATCATTTACGGCCCCAGGCTCCATGGACGAGAGCCGTGATCTCCCCGTTCACCGCGTTCAATGCGTCGAGCGCGCGATCGTAAGTGGCGCGAATAAACTGCGCGCGTTCGACCTCGTAGAGTGACTGGTTGGTGATTCCAGCGTCCGAAATCGCGGTCGATTTCACCATCGGGTTCTTGAGCATGTGTCGAGGGAAGAGCGCCTGCATGAACCCGACCATCTGTGTCTGCGGCCCGTCTGTCGGCTCATAGCGCGTGACCAAATAGCGAAACCATTTGAGACGCACATGCGCCCCTGCCTTGCTGATGGACTGTAGGATTCCACCGAGCATCAGCAGGAACTGGCTCATCGACATGACGTCGAGCATCTGCGGATGAATAGTGATCAGAACAGCTGTTGAAGCTGTGAGGGCGGTCAATGTGAGATAGCCCAGCTGAGGTGGGCAATCGATAATGACCACGTCATAGCGGTCATCCACTTCTCGCAGCGCATCTGAGATACGCGTGAAGAAAAGGCGGCCATCCGATGACGCCTTGTTAGCCGCCGCCAGCGGCGTATCGTACTCGTATTCCTGAAGCTCCAGATTCGCGGGCACGATGTCGAGGCCCGGGAAATTGGTTGCACGGATCACTTCCGAGATGGGCTTCTTCGCGTCGTCATAACGAAGTGCCTCGTAGAGCGAGGGGTTTTTATCCAATTCTGGCTGAAACCCGTGCAACGCTGAGAGAGAAGCCTGTGGGTCGAGATCGATCGCCAGCACGCGATGTCCGGTCAAAGCCAGATGTTGTGCGAGATGAGCCGCCGTCGTGGTTTTGCCGCTTCCACCTTTGAAATTCACTACGGAGATGACCTGTAATGGTTCATCGGGTCTCCGGTGGGGAACGTATTTCTTGAAATCCGCACGACCGTGCCGATCGAGATAGCGCCTCAGCTCGAGCATCTGTTCAGCGGTATAGGTCCGGCGCCCAGAAGCGGACGTCGTTGGTATCGGTCCCTTCCCCTCAAGGTGAAGCTTCTTCACGTTCGACTGAGTGACGCCGAGAAAGAAGGCGACTTCCGCCAGAGAAAACTGTCGAAGGGATTTGGTCGCATCTGGGGGGTAGTGCTCGACGCGGAGCATGTTCAGCTTGTCGGAAATCAGTTCTCCTTGCATGAGAATTGATTCGTGGAAGCTGAAAGATTCAAATTCCTCAGCGGGTGCCGCCATGTTCATAGAGCTTAATTCTCAGAATAACGCTTTTCCGGGGAATAACTCGCAACAAGCGGGAATTATGCCCGATTCGCTTAGCACGGCAATCGATTTTGTCTTAATGAGAAGTTAACGAAGCGAAGCCGGTCCAGAATATCGATCGACAGCACCGAATCGCTGAATAAGCATTTGCCGTAACATGATATTTTTCGTTTCTGCACGGCTGTCAAAACAGTTCCGATGCGACAACTTTCGGAATCCGTTGCGCGAGACGAGGTCTTTGTTCGATGGTCGCTGAGGACGGCTGACATTTCTAATGTGATACGTCCAGCGTCGCCGAGCCACGTTTCCGGATCAATGCAAGGTTGCAAAATGACATAGGTTTACGATCGCGAGCTAAAAATGGAAGGCTGATCGGGGAGCGCTCGGTCAATTGCAACAAGCTATGGGTAGACTTGGCACTTGCGGTTTCCGCCTTAAACTGTTCCCATCGCCGCGCTTAACCCGTCTAAGTTGGACAAGCTGCGCAAGAACGTTTCCTCGGCCGTAGCGCTAGATGTACCTCGAAGCTCTTGTCGGCGTGGCCAACTAACTTGCGTGCGCTGAGACCCGCGGTGGCGATTGCTGATCAGCGCCCACGGAAACGCATTGCAGCGCTCATTTGGTGATCGGGCTATCACGGCTCTCGCGACCATCTTTCTTCGCCCTTAAGTGACCACGCTCCAATAAGCGGTTGTCAGCGGTCGTCAGATGCTAGCGCTCGCAGCAGCCCGCGATTGGTCCTTTCCGTTTTGAAAGCCTTGCTAATCTACGGTGCTGCGTGAGCCTTGGCGGTCATGTCGCACCAAGCGATTAGGTCCCCGAGATAGGCCTTCCTACCGGGTCCTAGAGCGAGGTTTTGAGACCGGCGGCCGAATGCGGGAACGATTGGTCGCTAGTGTCGACTTGAATCCGGGGCGCTCAGGTAATACCCTTAGCCAAGGCGGTATTACAGGATTGAGGTTATGACGAGCACGGTGACGTCGAAGGGCCAGGTCACAATACCGAAAGCAGTCAGGGATCTGCTCGGTATTGCTCCAGGAAGCAAGGTGGCTTTCCGCCGGGCTGCCGACGGCAGCGTGGTGCTGACCAAAGCGGACACGGATCGGCTCCCCAGCCGGTTCCAGCGGCTCAGGGGACACGCGGGCAAGGGACTTGGTACGGATGAGATCATGGCGCTCACGCGTGGCGAAGCGTGACGCTCGTGGATACCAACATCCTGCTCGATCTTGTGACAAATGATCGAGATTGGGCAGATTGGTCGATCGAGCAGCTTGAAACTGCCGCGCTCGTGGGCTCGTTGATGATCAACGATGTCGTATATGCAGAGCTATCTGTTCGCTACGATCGCATAGAAGGGCTGGATACCTTCATTGAAACGGCGGGCTTGGAGCTGATCCCCATCCCTCGCGCGGCCTTGTTCTTGGCCGGCAAGGTGTTCACCCAATATCGTAAGGCGGGCGGATCGCGCACTGGCGTTTTGCCGGATTTCTTCATTGGCGCTCATGCAGCGGTTCAGGGTCTGCCGTTGCTGACGCGAGACCTGAAGCGCTATCGGACATACTTTCCAACGGTGGAGCTGATTTCGCCAGCGTCGTGAGGTAGGGTAGGGGGCCGGCGCTGAATGCCTGATTGTCCTGAAATCGCATCCGTCGGACGCAGCGACGTCCTCGACATCGCGGTCCATGCGCAGCCCAATTGCATGGAGGTCGCCTTTCAATGACCCCTAGGGACGAAGTCCGATCTGCACCCTGAATGCGCTGCATCGCCTTCTGCGTCCGTTCTCGCACCGTAGCATCGACCGGACGAGCGCAACTGCGATATGAACCCGGCTTGCGAGAGCTGGAGTCTCTGAGGCTCCCTATCAGCCGTTTCTTCGCCCAATCTCAAACGTCCCGCGGCTGCGGCACAACTAAGCCAAGCCGGCGCGCCCGGTCGAGCAGCGCTTTCACGGAGGAGGCGGCCCATTGCCGGCCGCCGCGTGGAGCGCGCTCCCGCATCCGCTCGAGCTGGGCGGCGATATCGCGCAGGCTGAGATCCGGATCGGCGATGGCGATGCCGGCGACGAGGGTCATCAGGCGGTCCTCGGGTGGACGCCGCGGCGCGCGCTGGATCAGTTCCGGCCCCGCCATCTTCTCGCTCACCAGTCGGTGCACGGCGCGCCGCAACTTCTCGACGGTCCAATTCTGGCCGCGATGGTTCAACACCCGCACGACATCGTCCCAGTTGTGCTGGGGCCGCATGCGCTGCACGATCGGCATCCAGGTCGAGGCCGATGCAATCAAATCGCCGACATAGACTTTTTGCCGCGCCGCCGAGGCCGCGCGGATCGCTTCGGGCCGGCGCTCTCGCAAGCCGGGATTGCCGGGCAGCCTGCCCCGGGCTATCGCCGCCTTCATCCCCGCCTTGGTGCGCTCGGCGATCAACGCGCGCTCGAGCTGCGCCACCGCGCCAAGCACCTGCAGCGAGAACATGCCCTGTGGCGTCGAGGTATCGATGGGGTCATGGAGCGAGCGGAAATGCGCCTTGCGCTCCTCGAGATGCTCGATCACCACCAGCAGGTGGCTCACCGAGCGGGCCAAACGGTCCAGGCGCACCACGACCAGGACGTCGCCGGCACTGATCTCTCGCAGCAGCTTGGTCAATACTGGCCGCACCCGCGACGCGCCTGAACCGTGCTCCGTGTGGACGATCTGGCAGCCGGCCGCGCGCAACTCATCGACCTGGGCATCCGTTGCCTGCTCCTCAGTTGAAACTCGCGCATAGCCGATCAGGCGTCGGACAGGCGCGCGAAGGGGAGGGGAGGGTGTGACCATGTGGATTCAATGTCAGTTGTCAAAGTTAGCTTCAATGCGGAGCATGGAAAATCAATATCTTAGCGAAGGTCATGGTCACAGCAATTGGCTCCTGATTTCCCATA
>NZ_QJJK01000023.1 GCF_003201475.1 Chelatococcus asaccharovorans
ATCGCCGCATTCAGCGCCGTCGGCGCCTTCTTACCTCCCCCCGTCGGTCCCGCTTGTGACATCAATCAACGCTCCAATCCAACAAGGCGTATCATACGGGGTTTCGTAAGCACTGTATATCACGCCAGCCCAACTTATGGGCGAGTTAGCATATTAAGGGCGGCTGATGTGAGGCATGGCGTGAGGACAGCGGAGCATTCTCCGCTACCTTCACGCCATGGGACATGCGGCCTGTTGACCCGGGTAAGCGGGTGCGCCCCGCGCATCCTACATCTCAGACAAAGTCTGAATGATCGACAACGCCGGTATAACCGGTGACCTTGATGATCACGTCATCGGAACCGAAGCTCGTGCCGGCCTGTTGCGCGGCGACGAGATAGACATCCTGACCATAGCCGAACAGGCCGGCGGTGTGGTGGCTGCCGTCCAGCTCGCCGCCCGCCTTGAACAAAGTATTGACCGCCTGCTCGAGGGACGCGCCGGCAATCGGCTTGACGCGCGAGGTATTGGCGACGAGGTCGATGGTGAAGCTGAGGTCGACGGTATCCTCCCGGCCGGCGATATTCTGGGTGCCGAGGTGAAGCCCCTTCAGAACGACCTTGGCATCGCCGTCCTTGAAGCCTCCACTGTCCACGGTGAAGTTCAGACCGGTATCAGTCTTCGTGCCGGCGGACGGATCGACAGGATGGACAGGCTCGACCGGCTTGACGGGGACGACGGGTGTGACCGGCTTCACCGGTTCGACTGGCTTCACCGGCACGATCGGTTCCACATAGGCCGTCGCGCTGATATCGATCGCCGTTCCGTTCCATTCGTCCATATGCGCGGAGACGCTGCCGCCCGTAAGGCCTTTGTCGCTGTGAATGACGAGCGTGTCGCCCTCGGCCGAGATCTTGCCGCCCGTCAGGGCCTCGATCGGCGCCTTATTCATGTCGACGAATTTGGCCAGAGACTTTGCCGTATCGATCCCGAACACGCCGTACGACGTATAGCTATGCGTGCCGATCGTCAGCTGGAACTGCTGGTGCTCCATCCAGGGCCCGACTTCAATGCGATATTCGCTCGCTGTTTTTTTCGGCGCCGGAGCCTCGTAGGCGTTGCTGGCCGTCGAGCCCCCGCTGTCCTGTGTCACCTTGAGGGCGACATCGGGCGTGAAAGCCGATGGGAGATCGCCGCGTTCCATGGATGCGGAAATCAGGCCGCCCTTGAGGCTGCTGGAACCCTTGATCACCAGATCCCCATGTTCGATGGCGAGCTGGCCGCCGGTGACGGCGTTGATCGCCGCGCCGTTCGTTGCCACGAACTGCTCGAGGGATTCGGCCGGGTTGGCGCCGGCGCCGCCGGTGAAGGCGTGCTCGCCGATATTCACATGCAGCGTGTCACGGGCGTTCCAGCTGTCGAGGTCGATGGTCGCGTGAACGGTGCCATTGACCGCGGGCGTGGGGACGACGACCGCCTCGCCATTCCGCGTGACGGTGACGAGATTGTCCTGCGGCTGATCATCGAAATGCGCCGGCAGGTGCAGGCTCTTGCCGCGGTCGATCGCTGCGGAGACCTGGCCGCCATGGAGGTCCGTCCCGGTCTTGGCCTGGATGACGAGCTCGAAATTGCCGGAGCCGCTCTGCGCCGGGCGCACGAAAACCGTGCCGCCGGTGAGGCTCTCGATCGCCGCCTTGTTGAAGGCGACGAAATGATCGAGCGAGGCTTTGCCGTTGCATTGCGGCCCGCCTGGTGCGTCGAGGCGGAACCCCTCGATGACGCTCGATGCCGAGAAGACATGGCCGCCGATAGTGACCTTGAGCTGCTCATAGAGCTGCCATTGTTTTACTTCGATGGCGTATTCATTGGTAACGGCGGATTTTGCGCCAGAAATTACAGTTGCCCCGCCGCTAACGGGCGCCGAACTCGCTGATAAATCACTCATGAAAACCTCAAGGATAAAATATAGAAATTGCAGACAGCAATAAATTTCTTTTAGTCGAATGTGTTAGCGGCGTCATAGCATTTTCGCGCAAAAATACTGGCAATACGAGAATGTTAGATGTCTATGATATACTAATGCACGGCAGTAATATGCGGATGCGTAGCGGCTGCCGTTGCCGTCCGGCCGTCATTGTCCCCGATGGCACCGCATGCAGCCGGAGCGGTCAGATGATGCGCAGACGTGCCAGCGTCGGCATCAGCGTGTTGTGGAAGGCCGACAGGCGCGCCTCGATCTCGGCGCGATTGGAGGCCTCGTCCTGAAGGGGCTCCCCGTCCTTCAGGAGCCGCTGGCCTTGCGCCGCAAAGGCCGACCAGATGAAGTCGACGACAGCCTCGGCCTTCTCGCGGCGGGCCAGAAGCGCGAGCTGGCTGATGCGGTCGACGGCGATCGCGCCGCCTGTGACGGGCGAAGCGAGAAACGACAGTTGGCCGTTGTGTCGGGCGGCATTGAGGACCGCATCGTTGAAATGGGCCGTGCCGACAGCACGCGCCTCTTCGCCCTCCTGGGGAAGCGCCGGGTTCACCGCTCCCTGGCCAATGAGGACGAGCAAGGCCTGATTGAGACGTGGCCAGCCGATGGTGGCGAGCGCGCGCGCGCTCATGAGCTCCCTAACCGTCTTAGGCCGCTCGGCGAGGGCCTCAATCAGCGGATCATAGATGGCCTCCTGCAAGCCAACCGTGCCGAGCGGTGTGGTGATGGAGCGCGACACCGACTGCGGGGCGGTGGCCAGCACGAAGCGCTGGGCGGCCCAGGCCTCGAAGAGCTGCGCCGGATCGAGGGCGAGGCGCCCGCGCACGAACAGATCGCGCCGGAACGGGCGATTCAGAATCATGTCGGCGACGAGGTCACGGAAGGCCGCATCCTTGATCTCCGCGAGCAGCGTTCGCTGCTCCGCGGTGAAGTTGATGGCGTCGACCTGGTCGGAAAGCTGGACCTGGCCCACATAGCTCAGCTTGGCGCCCTCGAAGTCGCGGCGCACATCCGTACAGTAGAAGGGCGCCCATTCGGCATTGAGATATTCGTGCGCGATATAGGCCTTCTGCTGCTTGGCCAGCCCCTCGAGCCGGCCGCCGACCGTGGGGGCCTGCGAAAAATAACGCGCCTCGACCGCCTGCAACCGCTTCGCCAGATCAAGGCTCGCGTCGATGCGTTCGAACAATGGGCCGCCCTTGAGGGCTGCCGTTTCGGTGAACAGGCGGCGCAGCGGCGCAGCCGCGGCCCAGCCGGGCAGGGCGTTGTATGAGACATAGAGCAGGCCGCCGGTCTTCAGGCGCCTGCGGGCAATGTCACGAATGAGCGCGCGGTTCTCGGACGAGACCCAGCTATAGATACCGTGCAGCGCGATGATGTCGAAATCGCCGAGGCCGGGATCAGCCGCGAGATCGGCGAAACTCGCCTCGCGCAGGTCGATACGCTCGTTACGCGCAAGGCGGGCGAGATCCCGTGCGCCCACGATATGCGCGGGATTGAAGTCGATCGCGGTGACCGCGACATCGGGATTGGCCGCGGCTATGATATTGGCCGACAACCCCTGGCCGCAGCCGAGCTCGAGGTAGCGCAGTCGCCCGGTCGGCGGTTTCACGCCGGCGTTGAGCGCCGCAAGCTGGAGACTGAGCGGCACGAGCTCCCGATAGAAGCCGTGCGTGTAGCCAACTTCCGTGACGTACCCGTCGCTCCATTCCGTCATGCGCCGCTCCCCTAGGGACCTTGATTTGGAGGGGATTGTGATCAGCGACGCTGGCAATGCAAGCGATCCGACCAGGAGAAAGCCTGTTCATCCAGGCCAAGTCCGCCTGTCGCGAACGTCCTTCGCTCACAAATAAACGCAAAAACTCATAGGCTTGGGTGGCCTCGCGCGCCCCTCTGCAGGACGGGCTTGTTCGCGCGCAAAAATGCTGGACTGCGAGGAGGGGGGGGTAAAGTCACCCCGGTACCGTGAACGAATCGTCACTTATGGAGAGAGGCGCCGGGACAGAGCCGGCCGCCTCGTCCTGTCCTCCAGGAGAAGGGCCGTGCCTCAACTCAGGTGCGAAAGGTCGAGGACATCACTCTCGAACTGGAAGGGTGCGTTGTTGCCGCCGGCCTTGGCGGCCAGATCCGGATATTTGCCGCCGATGGGACCCTGGCGGAAATTCGCCCATGACAGGAGATGTGCATAAAGCAGGGTAAGGGCGCCCGATCGGCGCAAAGCGTTGAAATCGGCGTCGGTCAGCTCATTGAACTTCTTCTCGTCAACGACGCGCAGTCCCTTGATCTGATGGCGCTGACCATCGGACTTGCGGATGACGATACTGCGCTCGGCGAGGACGCCGCTCGCGGCGAGGGCGACGACCGCGGCGCGGGTCTTGGGAATTTTCTTCTGGAGGTTCTCCAGGAATTGCATGCGCCGCTGCATATGGGGCGTCAGTTCACCCTCCGGCGTGAAGACTGGATGGCCGCTCGGATTCTTGAGATGCGGCGCATCCGGGTCGAAAAAGACGAGCATGCGCTTTTGTTCGCCTTCCGGCTGCTCGACGCTTCCAAACAGGAAGGGATAGCGGCGGATGGAAGACGGAATATAGGTCGCCAGCCAGCGGCCGTCGTCGGCCACATAGGCGTTCTTGCCGGGCTCGAGCCCGAGCAGGGCGGACGGCAGGTCACTCTGGTTGTCGGGAAAGATGATGGGATATTCGCGCGCAATGTCGCCCAACTCGTCGAGGACGAGCGGTGCCAGCGTTTCAGCTTTGGCGTAGCTGTAGTCATTGCTTTCAAAGACCCGCAGATCGCGGTGCTGCGCGAATGTCAGGGGAATCTGCGTCTTGAACATGGCTCTCTCCCAAAGCAGAACGGGGGGCGTGATCGCCCCCCGTCCCCGTCTCACGCTGTATAAGCCGGTAAGGCTCAGGCGTAAATGATGTTGAACTGCGACACGTCGTTCGCATCGGCACCGAGACCGACGAGGGTGATCTCGCCAGCGAAAGCACCGGTGATCGAGGTGATCTCCAGATTGCCGCCGTTGTCGACGAACGACAGTTCGCCCGCGCTGGTGACACCGAAGGCAGACAGGTCGATACGGTCGGAGTCGACCGTGTTGCCGCCTTCGAAGTCGTTGATGGTGATGAGGTCGATGCCAGCGCCGTCGAACGTGAAGATTTCGCGGGTTGCACCAGCGGCCTCTGCGTCGAAGGTGATGGTGTCGGTCGCACCGAGGACGTAAGTGACCGCGGTCGCGCCGTAGAGAGCGTCCGAGGCATCGACGGTAAGGGTCGTCAGACCCGTGAGGTTCGTGCCCACCTGCGACACATCGAGCGTCGTGAAGCTGGCGAGATTGTCGGACAGGTCCACGGTGGCGCTATTGCCAGCGGAAACCGTCAGAGTCTCCAGGCTCCAGTTGCCGATGGTGTCACCGGAGACATCGACCACGGCGCTATTACCCGCCGAGATCGTCGCGGAAACGGCTTCGGTGTTGAACAGGTCAACATTGGCATTGTTGCCAGCCGACACGTCGAGAACGAAGTCGCCGTAGACGTCCTCAAGATTGGCATCTGCATCAGCGCCTGCGACGAGCGTCACCGTCTCGAGCGCATCGAAGCCAGAGCCCGGCTCCATGGACACCGGCGTAACGCCAGGCGTCACGATGGACACGACCGGGTCCACGAGGCTGCCCGAGGTCGCACCCGTACCGGGTGCGAACACCGTGAGGCCTGTCTGCGGCCCGAAGTCAGCCCATTCGACCGTCACGACGTTGCCGGAAGACGAAGCATTCAGTTCCGCAAGAGCATCAAGGTCGGCGGCGATATCCGAAGCTGCTTCGACGTCATGCAGAACGTTACCGTTCTGGTTGAATGGCCAGCCGAGCGTCGACGAGTAGTCCGTCAGTACCACGCCCGCATCCAAGCTGCCGCTCGCGAAGGTGACTTCGCCCGCAGCCGTCGACGGATTGAACAGCGGGAAGTTTCCGCCAGCACCGGTCACGCTCATCGTGAACTGCTCGACCTGGTGCACGCCGAGGACCTCGACCACGCCCGCGCGCCCGGTCAGGTTGAGCTCGGCATTGCCGCTTGCGCGGACATCGATGGTCTTCAGCGAGTCGATGTCGTCGGTAGCGCCGGAAGCGTCGATTTCGACCGAGGCATCCGAGTTAACGCCAGCCGTCGCATCGACATTGATGGTCTCGAGCGCAGCGACATTACGAGTGCTGTCCAACGGATCGACTGCGGCGTCGATGTCGAGCCAGATGTCGCTGTTGTCTTCCGTCGTCGCCAGGTTCAGGCTCTTGAGCTCAGAACCCGTGACCTGATCGAGATCGATCCGATCGCCCGCAACCACCGTGAGATCGGCCACCGAGCCGGCGTGGAGCTCAAGGTCGTTGATTTCGAACTCGACGTCCACGGTCAGGGCGTCCGCCGTGCCGGCGAGCATCAGCTCGTTGCCGTTACCGTCGATGTCGACGAAGTCGAGCGTCGTGACCTGCTCGCCGATGCCGCTGAGATCGAGGGTCGCGTCGCCGCCCAGGCTGACGTTGTCGACGAACTCGAGAACGCCGTCGAAGCCTTCCAGCGTCGTGCCGGTGAAGTCGAGGGCATCGATGTCGCCGTCGTCATAGACCTTGGCAAGGGCGAACTGGTTGTCGCCGGCACCGAGGTCAATGAGGATGTCAGCGCCGTCGAAGTTGGCGCCGTTCACGACAACGCGGTCGTTACCAGAGCCGGTCTCGATGCTCTCGATGGTGGTCGAGCCACGCACGTCGATGTCGAGGTCGCCCGTCATCTCGCTCGCGTCGAGCGTCTTCAGGCTGTCCCACTGCTGCTGGAACCAGTTGCCGCGCACGTTGAGATCGCCGTCACCGTCGATGGTGAGGTGCTCGACAGTGCCGTGCAGGCCGTAGTTGACCTGCAGGTAGTTGTCGCCGGTGACCGTCAGCGCGAGGTCGGTGATGACATCAGCGCCATTGGCGTGAACGTTCAGCTCGGTGCGGTTGTCCGCATCCTTGCCGACGCTGTTGATCTCAACAACCTGCGAGGCGTGGTCGCTGCCGAGGGCATCAGCGGCATAGGACGCATAGAACGTCGTGTTCTCGGAGACGTTGTCCATGGCGAGAACGACGGAGTTCTGGATCTCGTAGACGTCCAGGTCGCGCGTCGAATTGACGTTGCGGATTTCCTCAACGCCCTCGACACGGGTCATGTCGAGTTCGGCATCATTGTCGCGCGAGGTGAGCTGGAACTCTTCGATATTCTTGATCGACGGATCGTCAGAACCACCGATGCCAGTGAAGCCGTTGAGCTCGGCCTTGAGGATGTCGTGGCCGTCGCCGCCATCCAGCACGTCAACGCCCTGGAGCGTCTGCGTGGCGAACAGGCCGTCGAGACCCGTCGCGAGCGGCGCGGAGAAGATCTCGCTGCTGCCGGTGCCGACGATGTGGTCGGCATTGACGGTCAGGTCGTAGGTCGTCGTCAGAACGTCGAACAGCGAACCGGTGTAGATGCCTTCGCCGTCAGCCGCGGCGAGCAGGAAGCCCTCTACATAAGCTTCCGTCGACGTGACGAATTCCGGCGACTGGGAGAAGCCGACGATGACTTCGGCGATCGAGCCGCCGTTGTTCAGGACTTCCGTCCAGAAGGCGATGCCGGCCTGGTCGCCCGGACGGCCGAGCACGTTCGAGTAGATGCGGCCGACGATCTGGGAGTTGGTCAGGCCGCCGTACTGCGATTCGAACTCGCCGGAATCGCCGAAGGCGCTGGACAGCTCGAGCAGGGACATGCCTTGGCCGCCGTCAAACGCGGCAACCCAGAAGTCGAGGCCGTCGGAATCCGGCACGCGGCCGAACACAGCCTGATACAGGCGAACCACCGGATCGACGGTCACGACTGCCGCAGAGAGGAGAGCGTTGTCCAGCTCCACAACCGTGTCGAAGTCGGTGTAGTTCGCAAGCTGCGCTTCCGAAGGGGTGGACCGGAGGATCCCCTCGTAGCGCGGAATGACGATATCAGCAGGAAGTGTCATGGTAACCTCTTGAGAACAGGGCGCTAACCCAACCGCGACCGGAATCGCCAGCGCAGCCTGCAACAGGCTATACAGTGATTACCATACTGCTGTAAATGTCTTTTATATGCAGAGCTTAAGCGCGTTCCTGGCCTCGAAGTCGGGCGGGGAAGCCGGAAAATCGCGATAAATCAGCGTGATACCCCGAGGTATCGATCTCCCTTCGGCGGAGCGAGGCGGTCTGGGATTGATGAACAAGAGGTTATGCGCCTGGTCTGTGTCTTATGGGCAACGCCTGCCGGCGTGTTGCTCTTGGTCTGCCTTGGGTCCATTGGGTCAGTTATGTTGTCTTTTCTGGCGAGTGTGCGCGTTCTCAACGTCTGCTCGGTTGATTCAGGCCGATGTTGCGTCGATGAAGCGCGCGCGGCTGGGTCAATCTTCTTGATCTTGATGTGGCAAACACTTATTCTCGACAACCGTGATCACTTGCTGGGCTGATGTTTGAGAATCCTGATGTATGGAAATCCACAAAGGCGTAGCGCCAATGATGTGCAGGAGCTCCGACGTGCAGCCGGCCGTTGGCTGAAGCAGCGGCGCGAGGCGTGCAACCTCTCCCAGCGTGATCTCTCTACGCTCGTCGGCACCGATTACTATACCTTCATTTCCCAGCTTGAGACCGGCCGCGGGCGTATCCCGCCGGATCGGTACCGCGCCTGGGCCGAGGCTCTGCAGATGGACCCGAAGGAGTTCGTCCGGCAGATCCTGAGGTTCTACGATCCCGCGACCTACGAGATCCTCTTCGAAGACGCCTGATCGGCTTCAGGGCGTCGGCGCCCTGGTGCAGTCCAATCCGTTGGCCGGGGCCCGTTGGGGCCCACACGCGGCGCGCACTTACCTCGGGACCCGTATGGCATCCAACGTCGCTCAACTTTTCTCATTCCGTCCGCGATCGAACGACTGGAGCAACCAGGAGCTCGCGGAGTTCTATCGGGTGGAGGCATCGCTTGTGCAGGCGGGGCTCCTGATCGATACGGACCGCGGGATCACGGACGAGAACGAGCCTTGGTTCGTCTTCTGCAATTCCGACAGCGGTGAGGTGATTATTCACTTCGCCCGTATCGACGGTGCTTATGTGGCCGCCAGCGGCGCCTTTGACGGCGTGCTGCGGGGAAGGGACTTTCGCTCGGTCGTCGAGGCGCTTTTATCGCGGCATCCGCTGGTCATGCCGAAGGCGCGCGACAACATTCGGCTCCATCCGAGCTCGTTGCTGGTCGCGCTTGTCGCGACGGCATTCTTCAAGCTGTCGGAAGTGGATGCGCAGGCGGGCGAGGCGGATGGCAAGGGTGGCGAAAGCGCCGCTTCGCGGGAAGTCTGGATCAAGTCCGACGGTGATGTGAAGCAGTCGGTCATCCAGCTCGACCGTCGCCATGTGGCCGTGGTCCTGGCCGCCATGACCTTTGCCGTGACCCATGACTTCAATGGCGATTGGACGCAGTGGCTGAGCCGCGCGTCGGACTGGTTGGACCAGGACAGCGACGGCACACAGGTCGCGGTGGCGCCCAAGCTGGCAAGCGACCTGATCGAGTTTGCGAATCTGGTGGACGTGACGTCTGATGCATCCGCGGCCGACAAGGGGCATGTCAGCCTGCTGCCGCTGGACGACGGGCATCTGGACCAGTTGGCGGCACTGTTCGGAGACAAGCTCTCCTTGATCAGCCTTCTGACGAGCCTCATGAACGGGGGGCAATCCGCAGACAAGGCCGGCGCGTCGGACGTGGATTTGCCGGGCGCCGTGGCGGTGGTTGAGGATCTCAGCACCTATCGCCAGGAGTCGGCCCATAGCGGCTCCTCCAACTCAGCAGAGGCTTCCCCGGAGCTCATAGCCGAGCGTGAGCGCACGGCGACACCGGAGCACAAGTCGGACAGCGCCGAAGTGGTGACGGTGGTTCTCGCGCAGGCTCCATCCGAGCACGCTTCCTTGCCCGTCGTCGAAGCGGTTCGATACGTTGAGAGCAGCGTGCTGGCGTCCGTTGACACAAAAGAAATTATGAAGGTCGATGACGGGTTGCTCGCCTCCTTGATGAGCAATGACACCACCGTGACTCTGGTTTCCGATACGCTTCATCCGGAAGCCATCGCGACGGTTCAGCCCGATCAGCCCGGCAAGGAGCAGACGAGCGCCTTGGCTGCGAAGATCGAGGCGCTATTCGGCGACAATCGCCCGCTGCATGCGTTTCATGATAGCGATGACGGCTACAAGGGCGTCATGGCGACCTTCAAGGAGAAGAACGCCGATTTTGAGCTGGCCCTGTCGGGAAAAGATATCGTCCTGTACGATCTGACGCCGGACGTCCACATGGGCGATGCTCTGAGCTTCGTGACCTGGACGTTTGATGACGGTTCGACGCTGAGCCTGATTGGTGTTTTACCGCAGGAACTCGCCATCGCCGCCTGAGCCGGCGCGCCGGATGCATCCAATCACCAAGAACGCGAGGCCCGGGCCATGGCTGGCGCGGGCTTTTTTGCGGAGGCCTGTTCATCGCTCCGGCGCTTGTCCGACCCGCTGAAGCGGCGCGGAAAAGACCTCAGATATCGATGCTGTCATCAAGCCGGCGATCCGGCATCCTCTGTGTCGGCGGGGCTGTTTTCTCCACCACGATCGAGACGGCATAGCGCTCGACCGTGTTGCCTAAAACCACTTCGTATTCGATCTGATCCTGGCCGCTGAAGCCGTCGCGGGACTGATAAAAAATGGCCTGCGCCGGAGCCGGAATTGCGGCGCAGGGCCCACTGGAGCGTTTCGAAGATCCGCGACGGACCACAAGGGTACCATGCCCGGGCAACTTCTTGACACGGATTTCGGCGAGCGGGCCGCGGCTGCAATCGGGCTTGAGGCTTAGATAGACGGCGACGCGGTTAGGCTTGCCGGTTTGTACGCGCAGGGTCCGATAGAGCACCGTCTCCGCAAACGCGGCTGATAGGGGCGCCGAACAGGCAAGCGTGCCGGCCAAGGCCAAAAGGCTGAACGCCCGCCATCTTCCTGGAAGCGGACAGGATGAAGCCGATCGGCTGTTCAACTGATTCAAGCGGCGAGCACCCTTAGGCATGTCGTCTCACTCTTCGTCGCTTCTCGTGTGGTGGATTTGAAATTCGTCACAGCACGGATCGAGGGCGATGAACGAATTTCAAATCCGAAAACCACACGAGAATCATGAGCTTTCTAGTGTCCAGATCGAATCCGAAATTCGAAAGACGCGTCCCGGACATGATACGAATTTCGCATTCGGGACACTCGCTGACCGATCGATGTGAAGCTGCAGGCATGCCGAGTTTAAAAGATCTTTTGCTCGCGTGAAACAGAGGAACCGCTTTCTGTCGTAAGCGCGGAGAAGGAATAGGCCCCGCCTCGGGAAAATAAAGTTGAAAAACAGTGAGATGGTCCGTGGACTTGATTCATTTTGCGAAGCGGTTTCTGGTCTCCTGGGCCGCGTATCAAGGCTGAGTGCGCCAGTGAGCGTCGCAAAGACCTGATGACAGAGGGTCGCAACGAATCGCTGCAAAGCCTTTGATGGTCCCGGACTATGCGGTTGTCTGCGAACAGACCTGGGATGGTCGCGGCGCGTTCATCGGGCGGGAAGGCGTTGACCTCGCCGGAATACGCCGAGCCCATAGATATCAGCGTGGGTCGATGGGGTGCGTCGGCAAGCCAAGCGCCTGCTCGATCCAGGCGCCGAAGGCGATGAGTGCCGCCTCCCGGCGTGGGTGCGCCAGGATCTGAATGCCGATGGGGAGCCCATCGGGAGAAAAGCCGATGGGCAAGGCGATCGCGGGGCAGGCCGTCATCGACAGGATCGCGGTGATGGCGATCCAGTCGAGGTAGGTCTCCATCTTCACGCCGTCGACCGATGCCGGCGAGAGCGTCTCGATGGGGAAGGGCATGGCCTGGGTCGCCGGACAGATCAGGAATTCATGGCGGTCCAGCAGGTCGATCGTGCGGCGGTAGAAATCGGCGCGATAGTGTTCGGCTGCGGCGAGCGCTGGGCCGGCCTGAGTTGCCCCGCGTTCGATATCCTGCAGAACGCCCGCCGGGAAGAGCGCGCGATGCGCCGGAAGGAAGGGCTCCCAGGCTGCCAGGAAGCTCGCCCCGCGCAGCGCCAGGAACGCATCGAGCGCGCCCGTGATGTCCGGCGCCGCCACTTCGGTCGCAACGCCGCCGCGCGCGAGGGTCGCGACGAAGGCATCGAAAGCGGTGCGTATGGGCCCCTCGATGGGAAGTTGGCCGAGGTCGACGCTGACCGCCACCCGGCGTGGCCTGGTTGGCGCGCGCGCGGCGTCGAGGAAGGGCGGCTCCGATGAGGGGGCGGTGAGCATGTCGCCCGGATCATAGCCAGCCATGGCATCGAAGAGGAGCGCGAGGTCCGCGATGTCGCGCGCCATCGGGCCTTCCACCGCGAGGGTATCGAACGGCGCAGCCAGGCGCTTGCGGGGCACGCGTCCGGGCGTCGGCCTGAGGCCGGTGACGTTGCAGAATGCGGCAGGAATACGCAGGCTGCCGCCGAGATCGTTGCCATGCGCCAGCCAGGCTTCGCCCGTCGCGAGGGCCACGGCCGCGCCACCCGAGGAACCGCCGCAGGTCAGCCGGAGGTCGTAGGGATTGCGTGTTGCGCCGAAGACGGCGTTGGTGGTCTGGGCGCCGCCGAGCTCCGACAGGTTGGACTTGGCGATCGGGATCGCGCCGCGGCTTTCCAAAAGGGCGATGGTGCGGTCCGACGTCTCGGCGATCCGGTCGCGAAAGAGCGGGGTGCCGCTTGTGGTGCGCACCCCGCCGACGTCGTTGTTGTCCTTCACGACGATCGGCAGCCCGGCAAGCAGCGGAAGCGGCTCGCCCCGCTTGCGGCGCAGGTCGACGGCTGCCGCCTGCTCGCGGCCGCGCTCGAGGCACAAGGTGGGCAGCGCATTCACGCTGGGCTCGATAGCGGCGATGCGTCTGGCCGCCGCCTCGACGAGTTCGAGCGCGGTTGTCTCGCCCGACCGCAGCAGGGCAACGACGTGGTTCGCGCTGGCGCCGATCAGTTCATCCGACATGGTTCTCATCCGGTATGGCGTTGGTCGATTGGACTGGCTCGGCAGGATCCGGATTGCCAGCGCGCTTATCGCCAGCACCCGGGACGCCGCGAAGGGGGCGGGCCTCCTGGCGGCGATGGGGTCTGGCGGTTGATTCGCGCACGACGAGGCTGGGGGCGAGAACGCGGGTCTCGCCGGGGCCGGTCCGCACGCCCTGGATCCGCTCGATCAGGAGGTTGAGGACCTGCTTGCCCATGGCGGCGACCGGCTGAGCCACGGTCGTCAGGCGCGGCGTGAAGGCGCCCGCCCAAGGGAAGTCGTCGATGCCGACGACGGATACGTCGGTCGGGCAGGCAAGGCCGAGATCGGCGAGGGCGCGCATCACGCCGATGGTCATGACATTATTGGTCGCAAAGATCGCGGTGGGAGCATCATCCCGCCGCAGCATCGCCAGCGCAGCCGTGTAGGCCTCGTTCTCGCGATAGCCTGCATCGCAGACCAGGGATGGGTCCAAAGCGATGCCGGCGGCAAGCAGCGTCTCCCGGTAGCCCTGCAGACGATCGGCCGCGGTGCGCAGCACCTCCGGCCCGTTGATGAGGCCGATGCGACGATGGCCGGCCTCGATGAGATGCGAGGTCGCGAGGGCGCCGGCGCGGTGATTGTCGAGAACCACGGCATCATAGCCGAGTTCGACCATGCCGCGATCGACAAGGGCCACCGGCACAGCGAGATCCGCAAGAATGGCAGCCCGGTTGATGGTGATCGCCCCCGTCGGGGCCAGGATGAGGCCGTCGATCCGCTGGGCGCGCAGCATCTGCATATGCCGCTCTTCCCGTGTGAAGGCCTCGCCGGAGTTGCACAGGACCATCGAGAACCCGGCCTTGGCGGCGGCATTCTCGACCGCTTCGAACAACTCGCTGAAGAAGGGATTCGTGATGTCAGCGACGACCATGCCGATGAGGCCGCTGGTGCGCATGCGCAGGCTGCGGGCCGCGGCATGGGGCGAATAGCCGAGCTTCTCGACCGCCGCATGAACCCGCGCACTGAGTTCTGCGCTTACGCGGCCTGGACGGTTCAAGGCGTTGGACACGGTGGTGACGGACACCCCGGCCAGGCGCGCGACATCGCGAATGGTCGCCATTTCGATCCAAAAAACGTTTTACAACGACCGTCTTCATCTCACGACTGATGCGAGAATAAAACAGAAAAATTGGCCTAAAATTTCGCTTGCCCGGAGGTGCGACGCTGTGAGAACGTTATGCGAAACGTTACAAAAGGGGAGGGCGCTGTGCCCAGTCGCGTGCTGATGCTGCAGGGAGCGGGGTAGATGGGGCGCTATGTCGTGCGGCGGCTGGTCGGCACGTTGCCTGTATTCCTCTTCGTCGCGCTCTTTACCTTCTGTCTGCTGCGGCTGACGCCCGGCGATCCGGCGGCGCTGCTTGCCGGCGATCAGGCCACCACGGCCGAGGTCGAGGCGATGCGCCTGAAGCTTGGCCTCGACCGGCCCGTGGTGGAGCAGCTTGTCGGCTGGGCCGGGCAGCTTGCGTCGGGCGATCTCGGCCGGTCCGTCTTCTCAAACATGCCGGTGACGCGGCTGATCGGGCAGCGCGCGGAGGCGACGGCCATGCTGGCGCTCGTCGCCATCGTCATGTCGCTCGTCTTTGCCCTGCCCATGGGCGTCATCGCCGCCGTGCGCGCCGGCGGCGCGATCGATCGGCTGGCGATGGCCGTGGCGGTGCTCGGCTTTTCCGCGCCGGTGTTCGTGGTCGGCTTCTTCCTGGTCTATGTCTTCTCGCTCTCGCTCGGCTGGTTCCCGACGCAGGGCTATACGCCGCTGTCGGCAGGGCTCTGGCCGTGCCTGCGCAGCCTGTTCCTGCCCGGCCTGACGCTTGCGCTGCTCTATACCTCGCTGATCGCACGGGTGACGCGCGCCAGCCTGCTCGAGGTTCTGTCCGAGGACTATATCCGCACCGCCAACGCCAAAGGGGTGCGGCCGCGGGTCATCGTGATCGCGCATGCGCTGCGCAATGCCGCCGTTCCCATCGTGACCGTGGTTGGTGTCGGCATGGCGGCCCTGCTCGGTGGCGTCGTCGTCACGGAAACGGTCTTCAATATTCCCGGTCTCGGGCGGCTGACCACAGACGCGATCCTGCGTCGCGACTACCCCGTGGTGCAGGGACTGATCCTGTTGTTCTCGACAATCTACGTGTTCATCAATCTCCTGGTCGATCTCAGCTACGGGCTGATCGACCCGCGCGTGCGGTATTGAGGCGGCCATGGCGATGATCGAAGCCAAGGCCATCGAATCCACGACCATCGAAGACAAGGCGGCCGGGGCGGCCCGGTCCCGGGGAAGGGCTGGTGCGTTCCGCCGCTTCCTCGGGCGCAATCCCGTCATTCTGACAGGGGTTTGCTTGCTCGTGGTCTTCATGCTGATCGCCGCCGTCTCCCCCTATCTTCTGCCGGATCCGACGCGCCTCGATCCGTCGCAGCGTCTGCGGCCGCCGAGCCTCCAGAACTGGTTCGGCACCGATCACCTCGGCCGCTCGGTCCTGTCGCGCACGCTGAACGGCACCAGCATTTCGCTCGCCGCGGGGACGCTGGTGATGGTGCTGACGACGCTCTTCGGCGTGTTCCTCGGGCTCGTGTCCGGCTTTTTCCGCAAGCTCGACGGCATCCTGATGCGGTTCATGGACGGCATCATGGCGATCCCCGGCATCCTCCTGGCCATCGCGCTGATGTCGCTGTTCGGATCGAGCCTGCAGAACGTGGTCGTCGCCATTGCCATCGTCGAAGTGCCGCGCATGGTGCGCGTGGTCCGGGCTTGCGTGCTTGTGCTGCGCGATCAGCCCTATGTGGAAGCATCGATCACGCTCGGCACGCGGATGCCGCGCCTTCTGGTCCGCGAGATCCTGCCGAACATTGCCGCGCCGGTGCTTGTCCAGGCGACCTACGTCTTCGCGGCTGCGATGGTCGTTGAATCGGTGCTGTCCTTCCTCGGTGCGGGCACCCCGCCGACCATTCCGAGCTGGGGCAACATGCTGGCCGAGGGGCGCCAGTATCTGCAGCGTGCGCCATGGATTGCAGCCTTTCCCGGCGTGTTCCTGGCCGTCCTCATTCTGACCGTCAATGTTCTGGGCGATGCCCTGCGCGATGCGCTCGACCCGAAGCTTAGCCGACGCAGACGATAGAAACACACCGTAAGGAAGGGGAGGAATGATGAAGCCTAGACAGGGATGGAGGCTTGCGACCGCGGCTGCGATCGTTGGCCTGTGGGCACTGCCGGCCGCGGCGGAAACGACGCTCAAGGTGCGGCCCTTCGGCGATCTCAAGACGATCGATCCGATCACCACCTCGGACTACATGGTCCGCAACCATGGTTACATGGTCTACGACGTGCTCTTCGCGCAGAACGCGAAGGGCGAGATCGTCCCGGAGATGCTCGCGAGCTACGACCGCTCGCAAGACGGACTGACCTGGACCTTCGTGCTGCGGGATGGCCTCAAATTCAGCGACGGCGCCCCCGTCACGGCGACCGACGTGGTCGCCTCTCTCAAGCGCTGGGGCGAACGCGACGGCCTTGGCCAGCAGCTCATGGCGAACACCGGGAGCCTGGAAGCCGTCGACCCTAAGACGGTCAAGCTGACGCTCAAGAACCCCTGGGGCCTGGTGTTGGAAGCTCTCGGCAAGCCGAGCTCCAACGTTCCCTTCATCATGCCGGAGCGTATCGCCAAGACGCCCGCCAACGAGAATATCAAGGACCCGGTCGGCTCTGGCCCCTTCGTCATGAAGCTGGACGAGTGGGCGCCCGGCTCGAAAGTGGTTTATGTGAAGTCGCCGACCTATACGCCGCGTGGCGAAGCGCCCGACGGCCTCGCCGGCGGCAAGACCGTGAAGGTCGACCGCGTGGAATGGCAGATCATTCCCGACGCGCAGACGGCCTTGAATGCGCTCCAGGCGGGCGAGATCGATATCTTCGAGGAAGTCCCGCCGGACATGATTCCCTTGGTGAAGGGCAATGCGGATGTGGGGATTGCCAAGCTCGCCGCGCTGCAGGGGGTGATGCGCTTCAACCAGGCGCAGCCGCCGTTCAACAATGCCAAACTGCGGCAGGCGATCCTGGCGCTCGTCGATCAGGACCCGGCGCTGCGCGCCTATGTCGACGACCCCAGCCTCTACACCAACTGCCCGTCGTTCTACATGTGCGATTCGCCGTATTTCACGAAGGCCGGCTGGCCGAAGCCCGACGTCGAGAAGGCCAAGCAGCTCGTCAAGGAAAGCGGCTATGATGGCACGCCGATCGTCCTTCTCGACGCGACCGAGACCGCCCTCCATCCTGCAAGCCTCGTCGTGGCGCAGGCCATGCGCGACATCGGCCTCAAGGTCGACTACCAGGCCATGGACTGGGGTACCCTGTCGAGCCGTCGCACCAGCAAGAACCCGGTGGGGCAGGGCGGCTGGTCGATCTTCCTGTCCGGACCCGCGGCGCCTGACATGAGCGAGCCGGTCGGCCATATGGCCTTGCGTTCGAACTGCGAGAAGGCCTGGTTCGGCTGGCCGTGCGATGAGGAGATCGAAAAGCTGCGCGCGGCTTTCACGACAGCGCCGGATCTTGCGGCGCGCAAGGCGATTGCCGAGAAGATCCAGCTTCGCGCCGTCGAGACGGTGCCCTATGTCCCGGTGGGACAGTTTTTTCTCGTGCGTGGCGTTCGCAAGAATGTCGATGGCCTTCTGGCCGCTGGCGTTCCCGTCTACTGGAACGTGAGCAAGGGGCAGTGATCTTCTAAAAAGCTATGTGTTCGCATGAGGTTGTATCGAAAGCCTCATGAAGGTCAGGCGTGCCGGCGCTGCTTCGGGGAGCTGCCGGCACGCCGCATTTTGGGTTAGGCGATGGGCAGATCTGATCGTTGGTAGGGAAAAATTTGCCATCTCCGGTGCATCACTGTGACGACAACGCGATCACAGGGATTCGCTCATGACGGTACTCCGCTTCCCCAATCGGCCCTCTCGTCGGACCTATGAGGAAGAATTTCTGCGCCTCTGCGCCTTGCGGCGCGAGATTGATGCGCAACTCGACCAACTCGTCGAGATGGTGAGCGCGTTGGGCGACGAGGATAACGATGGCGGAGGTCCACGTGTGACCATGAGCTTGCCGGGCCGAGGCCGCCACGGATTGCGCGTGGTCTGATTCGAGGCGGGAACGATCGATCGTTGCGGTCATCTCGCAGGGTGGCTCATCCAAGCCTGCCACGCGGGCGGATGCATTGAACGGATCGTGCAGGCTCGCTTCAGGCTTGCGTTGTTCTCTTTGCGGTCCAGGGTCGTGCGCGGCGTCCGGGTCACGGCTGTCGCCTGAATTCAGAGCGCCGGCTGCATGGTGACCCGGCCGGCGAGGGCAAGGCGATGGGAGATCAGCGCCAGCACGAGCGCGACAAGCGCCAGTGCCGATCCCATCCACGGGAGCATCTGATAGGGGAGGCCGAGGGTGAGCCCAACGCCGCCGAGCCAGGCGCCGATGGCATTGCCGAGATTGAAGGCGCCCTGGTTCAAGGTCGAGGCGAGGTTGGGGGCGCCCGCAGCCTCGGTGACGACGCGCGTCTGCAGCGGCGGAACGAGTGCGAAGGCGACGAGCCCCCAGAGAACCAGCGTCACACCGGTGAGCATCGGCGACAGGCTCGTGACCGTAAATAGCGCAAGCAGGGGAATGAGCACGGCCAACGCACCGAGGATCGAGGGCATCAGCCGCCAATCCGCAAGGCGCCCGCCGATCACATTGCCGACGGTCAGGCCGATGCCGAACAAGAGCAGCATCACGGTGACGCCCCGCGCCGAAACCTGAGTGACGGTCGTGAGGATCGGCGCAATATAGGTGAAGACGCTGAACATGCTCGCCGACACGGCGACGCTGATGGCCATCGCCAGAATGACTTGCGCGCTCCGCAGCGAACCCCCTTCACGCCTGAGGTTCATCGGTGGCACGGGGATGGTGCGCGGCAGCCAGAGCTGGAGCGCAAGGGCGGCAACGACGCCGATGAGAGCGACGGCATAGAACGCGTTGCGCCACCCGAACTGGCCGCCGAGCGCGGTTCCCAATGGAACGCCGAGGACATTGGCCAGGGTGAGCCCGGCGAACATCATGGCAATCGCCTGTGCCCGCTTGCGCGGCGCAACGAGCGCGGCCGCCACCACGGCGCCAAGGCCGAAGAAGGCACCATGGCAGAGCGCTGTGACGACGCGGGCGACCATCAACAGCGCATAGTTCGGCGATACGGCGCAGAGGAGGTTGCCGAGGATGAAAACCGCCATGAGCAGCATCAAGGCGTGGCGTCTGTCCATCCTGGCCGTGGCGATGGCGAGAAAGGGGGAGCCGAAGGTGACGCTCAGCGCATAGCCGGTGATAAGGAGGCCAGCCCGCGGGATCGTGACGCCGAGGTCCGACGCGACATCCGGCAGCAGCCCCATGATGACGAATTCGGTGGTGCCGATGCCGAAGGATGCTGTTGCAAGTGCGAACAGCGGAAGGCGCGACGAAGGCGCGGCCGCCGAAACCGCGGTCTCGGATTGTACGGTCATCGGATACCGGCGTGATGAAAGCGTTGCACCGCAATGCGAGTTCAGGCCGATCAGCATGACTAGCCATGCCACCAGGACCGAAGCTCAACGCCTCCTTCTTATACTGCACTGCAATATTGCCGCATTGAATTCTGTGCATGCGCAGCTGGCGAAAAATGCATCCCGATTCGGATTATGGTGGCTTTCGATTACACAGGATATGCCCGTCGCCGGCCGTCTGGCATCAACGATTGTCCTGGAATGTATTTCCCCTGGCCGACAGACATGCGTAGATTGCGTAAGACATTGGAGCGAGTTTTGCCAAAATCACAATTTCTACGCGGAGGCGGCTCCATGGGAGAAGCGATCCGTGTATTTGACTGGAGCAAGACCGCTCTCGGTCCTCTTGCCGACTGGCCCGCCACGCTCAAGACCGCGGTCGGCATGATGGTGAACTCGCGATTTCCGAAGTGCGTCGTGTGGGGCCCCGACTACATCTCTATTTTTAACGACGCCTTTGTTCCGATCCTCGGCGGGAAAGATAACTGTCTTGGACGCTCGTTTCGCGACATCTGGGCGGAGGTGTGGCCGGAGATCGGCCCCCTCGTGGAGAAAGCCTATGCCGGCGAGGCGACCTTCATCGAAGATCTTCCGCTGATCCTGGAGCGCTCCGGCTATCCCGAGCAGGCCTGGTTCACCTTCTGCTACAGCCCGATTCGGGACGAGGAGGGGCGCATCGGCGGCATGATGGATACCGTCATGGAAACGACGCCCAAGATGTTGGCGGAACGGAATGCCCGGATCGTGAACAGCGAGCTGGCGCATCGCATGAAGAATACGCTCGCTGTGGTGGGAGCAATCGCGAACCAGACCTTCAATGCATCGGCATCCATAGGCGAAGCCCAGCACGTCTTCGGCCAGCGGCTGCGCGCTCTCGCCGACGCGCATTCGCTGCTCACCCAGGCCAGCTGGGCCGGCGCGCCCATACGATCGATCGTCGAAGGCGCCATTGCGCCTCACCGTGGCTCAGCCGAGGCGGTCGAGATCGAGGGCGCGCCACTCGAACTCGCGGCTCAACAGGCTCTGTCCCTCGCCCTCGCGGTCAATGAGCTGGCGACCAACGCGCTGAAATACGGCGCCTGGTCGGTTCCAGGCGGCACGATCAGGATTTCGTGGAAGATCGGCCGGCCGAACAGCGATGATATTTTCCAGTTCTTGTGGCTGGAGGAGAACGGCCCGCTCGTCCAGGCGCCGAAGACAACGGGGTTCGGCTCGCGGCTGCTGGAGCGTGTCGTCGCGCAGGATTTCCGGGGGGAAGTCGCTTTGCGTTACGAACCGGGCGGCTTCCGCTATGCGCTGACAACGAAGATGTCTTGCTTGAGTTTTTGAGGCGTCCCGTTCAGGGCACGAGCACGAGACCCGTTTCGGCGAAGGCGAGGGCGATGCTGTCGCCAGCCGCGCGGGGGCGTTGGGTGTCCGGGCTGACCACGAAGAGTTCCCCGACCGGGCTTTCCACGATGAGATCCACGTGATTGCCGAGATAGGAACTCTTGCGGACTATTCCCGGAAGGCCGTTCGGTAAGCCAGGCTCGCTGACCAGCAGACTGTGGGGGCGGATCGCGATCTTCGCCGGCCCGGCGGCGAGCCCGCGCGCGGGAAGATTGAGCCGGGCCGGTCCGAGCGCGATGTCCGCACGGCCGTCCGTGACGGAGGTGATCGCGACATCGAGAAGGTTCGCGTCGCCGATGAAGTCGGCCACAAAAGCGTCTGCCGGAGCCTCATAGAGCTCGCGCGGCGATCCCTGCTGGGCGACGCGTGCATTCGACATCACGATGATCTTGTCCGAAACCGCGAGCGCTTCCTCCTGGTCGTGGGTCACGTAGGCGACCGTGAGGTTGAGGGACTGCTGCAGGTCGCGGATCTCCTGCCGCACCCTGCGTCGGAGCTTGGCGTCGAGGTTCGATAGAGGTTCGTCGAACAGGAGGACCTGCGGCTCCAGGACGAGCGCGCGTGCGACGGCGACGCGCTGCTGCTGGCCGCCGGAGAGCTCCGACGGGTAACGCTTCTCGAAGCCCTTCAGGCCGACCAGCGCCAGTTTTTCAAGCGCCATCTCCTGCGCCTTGGCCTTCGCGAACCCCTTCACCGTCGGACCGTAGGCGGCGTTCTCCATGACGCTCATATGCGGGAACAGCGCATAGGACTGGAACACCATGCTGACGTCGCGGTCGGCCGCCGACAGATGGGTGACGTCCTTTCCGCCAATCAGGATCTCGCCCTCGCTGGCGATCTCCAGCCCCGCGATCATGCGCAGCGTCGTCGTCTTGCCGCAGCCGGACGGGCCGAGCAGCGTGACGAGCTGCCCCGCCTCGATCGCGAAGCTGACAGTGTCGACGGCCGTCACCGCGCCATAGCGCATGCTGACGTTGCGGAACTCGACGGAGGCAGGGCCGGCCTTGGACATGGCGGTCTGTGGTCCCTATTTGGCGGCTTCGACGGCAGGTTTCGTCAGGCGCGCGGTTTGTTTCGGGGCTTTCGGCTTGGGAACGGGAACCGCCCGGCGTCCGAGCTTGCGTTCGCCGACGCCGACCTGGATCAGCGCGATGCCGACCGCCATCACGACGATCAGAACCGAGGAATAGGCGATGGCCAGACCGAACTCGCCGGCTTCGACCCGGCCGACGATATAGGCCGTCGCCAGATTATATTCGGCCGAGACAAGGAAGATGACCGCGCTGACCGAGGTGATGCAGCGCACGAAGCTGTAGACCAGCGCGGTGATCAGCGCCGGCTTGAGCAGCGGCAGCACGACGCGGCGCAGGGTCGTGAAGCTGCGCGCCCTGAGCGTCATCGACGCCTCGTCGAGGCTCTTGTCGATCTGCGCGAGCCCGGCGATGCCGGAGCGCACGCCCACCGGCATGTTGCGGAACACGAAGGCCAGGACGAGGATGAGGCCGGTGCCGGTGATTTCGACTGGCGGCACGTTGAACGCCAGGATATAGGCGACGCCGAGCACGGTGCCGGGGATGGCGAAGCTCAGCATCGTCGTGAATTCGAGCGTCCGGCGTCCCGCGAAGTGCTGACGCGTCAGCAGGAAGGCGGTGATCAAGCCGATCAGGGCGGTCAGCGGCGAGGAAATCGCGGCGACCTTCAGCGTCGTGAACAGGGATGGCCAGGCCGCGCCCTCGAAGAAGATGCCGTTGCTGAAGTCGATCGCGAAGCCGGTGCGGTAGTGCTCGAGCGTCAATGTGTGATCGCGGCCCATGGCCTTCACGAAGCCGCCGATGAGGATCACCGCATAGATCACCGCGGTGAGCAGCACCCACGGCACGATCACCACGGCCGATATGACCTTCGCGGAGGTGGGCAGCATCGCCGGAATGCCGGAGTCGCCCTTGCCGGCAACGGTCGTATAGGATTTGGTGCCGA
The DNA here is from genome assembly GCF_003201475.1 of Chelatococcus asaccharovorans. Lineage (GTDB taxonomy): Bacteria > Pseudomonadota > Alphaproteobacteria > Rhizobiales > Beijerinckiaceae > Chelatococcus > Chelatococcus asaccharovorans. The sequence continues at coordinate 22,991 of NZ_QJJK01000023.1, forward strand.
GCCAGCGCTGCTGGACCCAGAAGGCGCCGAGCGTGAATGCCAGCAGCACGATGGCCAGCACCGCCGCCTGCCCCTGGTTATGCGCCGCGCCGACGACGGCGAAGAAAATCTTGGTGGACAGGACCTCGAAATTGCCGCCGAGCACCAGCGGATTGCCGAAATCGGCCATGCTCTCGACGAATCCGAGCAGGAAGGCATTGGCGAGCCCCGGCCGCAACAACGGCCAGGTCACCGTGCGGAAGGTCGACCAGTGCTTGGCGCCCAGTGTCTGTGCGGCCTCTTCCATGCTCGGCGCAATGCCCTGCACCGTTCCCATGAGCACGAGGAAGGCGATCGGCGCGAAGGCGAGGACCTGCGCAAGAAGGACGCCGGGCAGGCCATAGATCCAGCGCGAGCGCGGAATGCCGACCCATTCGGCCAGGATGCCGGTGATGGCGCCCGAGCGACCGAACAACAGGATGAGCGCAAGCCCGATGACGAAGGGCGGCGTGATGATCGGCAGAACCGTCATGGCCCGCATCAGCCGCTTGCCGGGCATGCGCGTGCGCAGGACGAGCAGGGCGCAGGCCAGCCCGAGCAGGGTCGTGATGACGCCTGTCAGCACGGCGAGGATCAGCGTATTCCAGGCGACGCCGCAGTTGGTCCCGCCGCCGAGGCAGCCGAGCCCCCAGATCGTCGGGCTCAGGAGCCGCTCGAAGAAGCTGGCGAGGGCGAGCGTGCCGTCCGATTCGACGAGCGCGCTCTGCAGGATCGTCGCGACGGGATAGAAGACGAACAATCCGATCAGCAGCACGACGATGCCGATCGCCGAGGTGGTGAAGAGATCGCCCCTGCAATAGCCGCGATAGGCAAGGCCATGGCACATCATGAGGAGCAGGGAGAACAGCGTCATGAGCGCGCCGAAGCCCATGCCGGGCTGCGCCTGGCCGGCGCCGCCGAAGAGGGCTGCCAGCCAGGGAATGCCCTGATCGGGCAGTGTGATCGCGAAGCCCTGGGCGAAGAAGGCGATCAGGCCGAGAAGGCCGATCCAGACAAGGCTGCGCCCGATCCACGGCCGCTCCTCGCGCCCCACCAGGAGGCTCGCAGCGACCAGGGCAAGGCCGATAGGAAGGAGCCAGGGCGAGGCTCCGGAGAGAACGAGCGCCAATGCCGTTCCGGCCTGGCCGAATGGATAGCCGGCGAGGCTCCCATCCTGCGGCAGGTACCAGGGAATGAGCACGTAACCGAGCCAGCCGATCAACAGGGCCAGCCGTGTCGAGGCGCGCATGAGGTTCTCTCCGGAGATAAGCGGCTGACTTCAGCGGCTTACTTCAACGGTTTACTTGGGCGAGTTACTTGGGCGGCTTACTTGGGCAACTTACTTGGGCTGCGCCTTGATCTCCTTGTCCCATTTGGTCAAAAGCCGTGTGCGCTCGGCCGAGGACCCGTATTTGACGAAGTCGTAGTTGATGAGCTTCATGTCGGACATCTTCGGGGCCTGCGGCGGGATCGGGGCGTTCTTGTTGGACGGCACCTGGTAGGACTTGGCCGGCGCGCCCAGCGCCTGCGCCGCCGGCGTCAGCGCCCAGTCGTAGAACTTCTTGGCGTTCTCAAGATTGCGGGCGCCCTTGATGATCGACATCGAGCCGATCTCGTAGCCCGTGCCTTCGCAAGGCGCGACCGGCTTGATCGGATCGCCCTGCACCGCGAAGACAACGGCGTCGTGGATGAAGACGATGCCGACGGCGGTCTCGCCGAGGCTTGCGGCCTTGGCCGGCGCCGCACCGGACTTCGTGTACTGGCTGACGTTCTTGTGGAGCGCGCGGAGATAATCGAAGCCCTTGTCCTCGCCCATCAGCTGGACGACGGTGGCGAGCAGCGTATAGGCGGTGCCGGACGAGTTCGGATCGGCGACCTGCACATCATCCTTCAGCTTGGGGTTGAGCAGGTCGGCCCAGCATTTCGGGTCGGCAAGGCCCTTTTCCTTGATCAGCTGGGTGTTGAAGCCGAAGCCGAGGGCGCCGGCGTAGATGCCGATCGCGCGCTTCTTGGCGGCTTTCCACTGTGACAGGGACCAATCCTGCAGGTCCTTGTTCATGGCGGACTCGTATTCCTCGGTGAGCCCTTCTTCGGCCGCCTGCAGGTGCGGGTCGCCGGTGCCGCCCCACCAGATGTCGCCGCGCGGATTGGAGGCCTCGGCCTTGACCTGCGCATAGACCTCACCGGCCGATTTGCGGGTCATCGCAACCTTGATGCCGGTCTCCTTCTCGAAGGCCGTCGACATCGCGCGGCACCATTCCTCCTGGACGCCGCAATACATGACGAGCGAGCCCTGCGCCGAGGCCGGGGCCGATCCAAACATCGCGGCGGTCGCGAGCACGCTCGCGCCGAGCCAGAATTTCAACTGCATAGTCACCTCCCTCAAACGAGAACTTTGCGTTCTTCGGTTCAGTCTTTCGACGACGGTGGTCCATCCGCCCGCCGCCGCAACCTATCGTGCCGTCACGGCAATCCCGGTGATTTCACCGAGTTGTCGCGCCAATGCCGGCGTGCAGCACAGAATGGCATTGCCTTTGGCGATCCCTTCGCCGGCAAAGAAATCACTGATCGATGCCCCAGCTTCGCCGGCGATGACGATGCCCGCCGCCACGTCCCAGGCATTGATATGCAGTTCGGCATAGGCGTCGGTGCGACCGTTCGCGACATGGCAGAGGCCGAGCGCTCCGGAGGCTGCGCGCTTCATCGAACTGCCCGCGGCAAAGCCGCGCGCGACGAGATCGACGTAGCGCTCCGCGGGAATGCGCGTCGACCAGCCGAGCTCGACATAGGCGCGCCTGATGTCATCGCCGCCGGAGACGGTGATGGGCTTCCCGTTCATCGTCGCGCCTTGTCCGCGCTGCGCTACGTAGAGTTCCTCGAAGGCCGGTGCGAACACGATCCCGATGGTGGGAACGCGGTTCAGGAGGAAGCCGATCGAGATGCACCAGTTGCGGTCGCCGCGCGCGAAATTGGAGGTGCCGTCGATCGGATCGATGATCCAGACCGCGTCGCTGGCCTCGCCGCCGCCTTCCTCGCCGATGATCGTGTCGGTGGGGAAGATGAGGGCGAGCTTCCGGCGCAGGAAATCCTCGACGGCGCCGTCCGCGACGGTCAGCCAGTCCTGATCGCCTTTCATGGTGACGCCGAGGCTCTCCTGCCGGCCGAAATAGTCGAGCGCCATGCGCCCGGCTTCCAGCGCCAGGCCCTGCACGGCATAGAGCCGCAATGCGAGTTCGGTAGGCGTCATCATCAGGCGACCTCTATGGCAACGGGCTTGCCGCTGCGGGCGGACTGGGTGGCGGCATCGGCGAGAAGCTGGGCGCGCAGGCCGTCGAGGCCGCTCGGCGAGGGCGCGGCCTTGCCGGCGCAGACCGCGACGAAGGCGTCGAGTTCCGCCCGATAGGCCGCGGCATAGCGTTCGAGAAAGAAGTTCTGCACGGGATCGGAGCGGAAGCCGTCGCCCGTCGCGATCTCGACGGTGGTCTCGTGGATATTGCCGGCGCGCAGCATGCCCTTCGCGCCATGCACCTCGATGCGCTGGTCGTAGCCGTAGGTCGCGCGGCGCGAGTTGGAAATCTGGGCGATGCGCCCGCTCGCCGTCTTCATGACGACGGCGGCGGTGTCCACGTCGCCCGCTTCGCCGATCGCCTTGTCGACCAGCGCGGAGCCGAGCGCGAAGACCTCCACCGGCTCTTCGGCGAGGAGGAAGCGGGCCATGTCGAAATCATGGATCATCATGTCGCGGAAGAGGCCGCCCGAGCGCCGGACATAATCGACCGGCGGCGGGCCGGGGTCGCGCGAAATCACCGTGACGATCTCGATATCGCCGGCCTCGCCCTGCCGCAGCCGCTTCTCGAGCGCGGCGAAATTGGGGTCGAAGCGTCTGTTGAAGCCGATCATCAGCGGCTTGCCGGACTTCGCCACCACATCGAGGCAGCGGCGGATGCGGGCGGCGTCGAGATCGACCGGCTTCTCGCAGAAGACGGCCTTGCCCGCCTCGACCGCTTTCTCGATGAGATCGGCATGGGTGTCGGTCGGCGTGCAGATCAGCACGGCATCGATCGCGGCATCGCTGAGAATGGCCTCGGCGCTGGCCACCTTGGCGCCCGCGAGCTCTGCCAGAGAGGCCGCGGCGTCGGCGGAGGCGTCCGCCACCGCCACCAGCCGGGCATCGCCGCGCGCGGCGACGTTGAGCCCGTGGATCCGCCCGATCCTGCCTGCGCCGAGAAGTCCAAACCGCATCATCATGTCCTTGTCCGTCGTTCGGTCAGTCGTGGGCGCCGTCAATTCATGGGCGCCGTCAATCATGGGCGCCGAGAATGGTCTGGTCGAAGTCGATATTGGCGCCGGTCATCAACCCTGATTCGCCGGAGGCGAGATAGGCGACCGCCTTTGCCACCTCGCGCGGATCGACGAGCCGGCCGAAAGGCTGCCTTCTGGCCGCCTCCTCCTGCCAGCCGTCCTCGGCGCCATGGCGCAGCCGCAGGATCGCATCCTCGCCCGGTGTCGCCATCCAGCCGATATTGAGCCCGTTGACCCGGATCCGGTCAGCGCGCAGCCCATAGGCGGCGTTGCGCGTCAGCGTGGCGAGCGCACCCTTCGACACGCTGTAGGCTGCGAGGAAGGGCTGGCCGCCGTGCGCCGACATCGACTGGATGTTGACGACCGTGCCGGCTATCCCGAGACGCCGCATCAGAGTGGCGGCGTCCTGGATCAGGAAGAACGGCGCCGTGAGGTTGACCGCCATAATCCTGTTATAGAGTTCTGGCGTCGTGTCGAGGATCGTGCCGCGATCGGTATCCCCGGCCGCATTGACGAGGATGTCGAGCCGGCCAAAGTGCCGCTCGGCGACCGGCACGATGCTCTGCACGGCAGCAAGGTCGCTGAGGTCGGCGGCGTGAAAGATGGCCCGGCACCCTTGCGCGCACAGGGCAGCCGCGACCGATGCGCCGCGTTCGCGGTTGCGGCCGGTCACGACGATGCCGGTGAGCCCGCGCGCCGCGAATTCACGCGCAATCGCCTCCCCGAGGCCCTGCGTGCCACCGGTGACGATCGCGACCTTGCCGCCGAGGTCCCGGCTATAGGCATCCGCTTGAGGCAAACTGGTCGCTCCCACCATTAAAATAGTACATTAATTTTGTTTTTCTTGACTAATGGAACAAATATTCCATTCTCGGGGGCGCCAAGTCAAGGTCGAAGAAGCTTTCATTCTCATGTCCCCAGCGTTATCCCGCGAGCATGCCCGATCCGCGTATGAGGGGTTCGTCACGCGTTTGCGTGACCGGGCCGAGGCGTTGCCCAAACGCCTGCGGCAAGTTGCCGATTTCGCGCTGTCACACCCCGATGACATGGCGCTGCTGACAGCCGCGCAGGTGGCGCAGCGAGCGGGTGTCCAGGCCTCGACCCTCGTGCGCTTCGCGCAGGCTCTGGACTTTTCAGGTTTCAGCGAGCTTCAGCAGGTCTTTCGCGCGCGGCTGCGCCAGCAGTTTCCCGACTATCGCGAGCGCATCGAGAGTTTGCGTGGTGAAGGCGCGGCCGGTCCGGATATGGCGCGCGTGCTGCTTGAGGGCTTCGTGGCGGCAAGCCGCAATTCGCTCGCACAGCTCGAAGCCAGCGTGATCCATACCGATATCGACCGCGCGACCGATCTCCTTGCCGGTGCCCAGAGCATCGTCCTCGTCGGCGCGCGGCGCATGTTCCCGGTCGTGTCCTACCTCGCCTACGCCTTCGGCAAGCTCGGCATCCGCGCCGTCCTGGTCGACCAGATCGCCGGGCTCGGTGCGGAACAGGCCTTTGTGGCACGGGCCGACGATGTCCTGCTCGCCGTGAGCTGCGCCCCCTATACGCCCGAGATCATCGACATCGCGGCGGACGCCCATCGGCGTGGCGTTCCCGTGATCGCCCTCACCGACGGCCCGCTCAGCCCGCTGGCGCGGAATTGCCTCCTGTGGCTGGAAGTGCAGGAGGCCGACTACGGCGCCTTCCGCTCCATGGCCGCCACCTTCGCCCTGGCCATGACGCTGGCCGTCGCGACTGCCGAGAAAGCACAGGCAGATGACTGAACCAGAACTTGATCTGATTGCGATCGGCCGCTCTTCGGTGGATCTCTACGGCCAGCAGATCGGTGGCCGGCTGGAGGACATGGCGAGCTTTTCCAAGGCGGTCGGAGGGTGTCCCACCAACATCGCCATCGGCGCCGCGCGGCTTGGCCTCAAGACGGCGGTGATCACCCGCGTCGGCGACGAGCAGATGGGCCGCTTCATCCTGGAGCAGCTTGGCCGGGAAGGGGTCGACACGTCGGGCGTCATCGTCGATCCCAAGCGCCTGACGTCCCTCGTCGTCCTCGGCGTGCGTGACGAACATACGTTCCCGCTGATCTTCTACCGGACGGACTGCGCCGACGCCGCGCTCGACGAGAGCGAGATCAGCGAGGATTTCATCGCCTCCGCCCGCGCCGTCGTGGTCACGGGCACGCATTTTGCCATTGCCGGCGCCGCCAAGGCGCAGCGCAAGGCGATAGCGCTTGCGAAAAAGCACGGGCGCAGGGTCGTCTTCGATGTCGACTATCGCCCCAATCTCTGGGGCCTGGCCGGCCATGGGGCAGGCGAGGTGCGCTATATCCGCTCCGAGACCGTGACGAGCCATCTCAAGACAATCCTGCCGGATTGCGATCTCATCGTCGGCACGGAGGAGGAACTGCATGCCGCCGGCGGCAGCGAGGACACCCTGACGGCCATCCGTGCCATCCGGGCGCTGTCCGGGGCGACCATCGTCTGCAAGCGCGGCCCGATGGGCTGCGTGGTCTTTCCCGGCGCCATCCCGGAATCGCTGGAGATGGGCATCAAGGGGCCGGGCTTCCCGGTCGAGGTCTACAACGTGCTCGGCGCCGGGGATGCCTTCATGGCGGGCTTTCTCCGCGGGTACCTGCGCGACGAGCCGATCGCGACCTGCTGCGCCTGGGCCAATGCCTGCGGGGCCTTCGCGGTGTCGCGGCTCTTGTGTTCGCCGGAGAGTCCGACCTTCGCGGAGCTGGATTATTTCCTGAAGCACGGCTCGCCAAACCGCGCGCTCCGCGAGGATGCCGCGCTCAACCACATCCACTGGGCCACGACACGACGCCCGCAGCCGCAAACCCTGATGGCGCTGGCCATCGACCACCGCGCGCAGATCGAAGCCATCGCCGACGAGGCGGGCGTTCCGCATGGCCGGATCGCCGCGTTCAAGCAGCTCGCCGTCGCGGCGGCGGCCCGCGTTGCCAGGGATATGGCGGATTCCGGGGATCTGGCGGGTTTCGGTATGCTGATCGACGGCCGCCATGGCCGTGAGGCCCTGTTCCGCGCGGCCGATCACGGCTTCTGGGTGGCGCGGCCGCTGGAGGTGCCGGGTTCCCGCCCCCTGGCGCTGGAGACCGATGCGGAGGGCTCGCTCGGCGCGGCGCTCAATGAATGGCCGGTGGACCATGTCGCCAAGTGCCTGTGCTTCTATCATCCCGACGACGACGAAGCACTGAAGGCCACGCAGGAAGCGACGCTCAGGCGTGTAGCGCTGGCGTGCAGGCAGGTCGGGCGTGAACTTCTGGTGGAGATCATCGCCTCGAAGCATGGACCGCTCGGCGATGACGCCATGGCCCAGGTGATGCGCCGGCTCTATGACTGCGGGATCAAGCCGGACTGGTGGAAACTTGAGAGCCAGCCGAGCGCCGCAGCCTGGGCTGCGATCGACGCGGCGATCGCCGAGAACGATCCCCTGTGTCGCGGCGTCGTGCTGCTTGGGCTTGATGCGCCGCTGGCGGAGCTCGAAGACGCGTTCCGTCTGGCGCGCGGGGCGGCCAGCGTGAAGGGTTTCGCCGTCGGGCGCTCGATCTTCGGCGCTGCGGCGCGCGATTGGTTTGCCGGGCGGATCGATGACGAGGCGGCCATCGCCGCGATGGCCGCGCGATTTGGCCGGCTGGTCCAGTCATGGCAACAATCCGGGCAACAGGCCTGAGCCGCAGCGGCCGTGAGGAGAGGGGTGATGGCAACAGTAAGGCTCACCATGGCGCAGGCGCTTGTCGCAGCCATGGCGGCGCAGAAGACGACGGTTGATGGACAGGTGGCGCCCATCTTCGCGGCCGTCTGGGCGATCTTCGGGCATGGCAATGTCGCGGGCCTCGGCGAGGCGCTCTATGCCATGCGCGAGCGGCTGCCGACGCTGCGCGCCCACAACGAGCAGGCCATGGCGCATGCGGCCATCGCCTTCGCCAAGACCGCGCGGCGCCGGCGGATGATGGCCGTGACGAGCTCGATCGGCCCGGGCGCGACCAACATGGTCACGGCGGCGGCCGTCGCCCATGTCAATCGCCTGCCGCTGCTGCTGCTCCCCGGCGATGTCTTCGCCGGGCGCCGGCCGGATCCGGTTTTGCAGCAGATCGAGGATTTCGGGGATGGCACCGTCTCGGCGAACGACTGCTTTCGCCCGGTTTCGCGCTATTTCGATCGCATCACGCGGCCCGAGCAGATCATCCCGGCCTTCGAGCGCGCCATGCAGGTGCTGACCGATCCGTCCGATTGCGGACCGGTAACGCTCGCGCTCTGCCAGGACGTGCAGACCGAGGCCTACGACTATCCCGAGAGCTTTTTTGCCGAGCGGCTCTGGCAGCCGCGCCGCCTGCGGCCGGACGCGGCCGAGCTGGATGGGGCGATCGCACGCCTCAGGGGCGCGCAACGCCCGCTCGTGGTGGCTGGCGGCGGCGTGCTCTACAGCGAGGCGGAACAGGCGCTCGCGCAGTTCTGCACCGCTCACGGCATCCCCGTGGCGGAAACCCAAAGCGGCAAGAGCAGCCTGCCGCACGCGCATCCCTTGAACCTCGGCGCGATCGGCGTCACGGGGACGGCCGCCGCCAATGAGGCGGCGCGCCGCGCCGATGTCGTACTGGCTGTCGGGACGCGGCTGCAGGATTTCACCACCGGCTCCTGGACGCTGTTCGCCGATCCCGCGGTGGCGATCATCGGCTTGAATACGCAGGCCTTCGATGCCGGCAAGCACCGCGCGCGCCCTTTGGTCGCCGATGCGAAGGCCGGACTTGTCGAACTCTCCGCGGGACTGTCCGGCTGGACGGCTCCAGCGGCGTGGCGCACCGGCGCCGAGACCGCCCGTGCGGACTGGCTCGCGACCGCGGCGCGTTATACAGCCGCGGGGAACGCGGCCTTGCCGAGCGATGCCCAGGTGATCGGCGCGGTGCAGCGCCAGAGCGCGCCCGGCGATATCGTGCTGTGCGCGGCGGGCGGGCTGCCCGGCGAATTGCACAAGCTCTGGCAGGCGGGCGCACCCGGCGGCTACCATATGGAATACGGCTATTCCTGCATGGGCTATGAGATCGCCGGCGGGCTCGGCGCCAAGCTCGCCGATCCGGCGCGCGACGTCATCGTCATGGTGGGCGACGGCTCCTATCTCATGATGAATTCGGAGATCGCGACATCGGTGATGCTGGGCGCGAAGCTGACGATCGTCGTGCTCGACAACAGGGGCTTCGGCTGCATCAACCGCCTGCAGAACGCCACCGGCGGGGCGCCCTTCAACAATCTCCTGCGCGACACGCGCCACGAGACGCTGCCGGCGATCGATTTCGCGGCGCATGCGGCGTCGCTCGGGGCCATCTCGCGCAAGGTCGCCAGCCTCTCCGAGCTGGAGACGGCGCTCATGGAGGCACGTGCCCATGAACTGACCAGCGTCATCGTCATCGATACCGACCCGCTGGCTTCCACCGATGCCGGCGGCCATTGGTGGGACGTCGCGGTGCCCGAGACGTCCGCCCGCGACGAGGTCAGGACGGCCCGGCGCCTCTATGACGAGGCGCTGGCGCGGCGCGACAATTGAGGTGAGGACGACATGACGATAAGGATCGGCGCCAACCCCATCGGTTGGTCGAACGACGACCTGCAGGAGATCGGTGGCACGACGACGCTGGGCACCTGCCTCGCCGAGGCGTGCGAGGCCGGTTTCGAGGGCATGGAACTCGGCCACAAGTTTCCGCGCGAGCCGCAGACTTTGAAGGCCGTGCTGGCGCCCTTCGGCATGGCCTGCATCTCCGGCTGGTATTCCGCGGAGCTGCTGCGCCGCGATGCCGAGGCGGAGATGCGCCATCTCAGGCCGCATCTCGACCTCCTGAAGGCGATGGGTTCAACCGTACTCGTCTTCGCCGAGACCTCGAACGCCATCCATGGCGACCGGTCGCGGCCGCTGTCAGAGCGCCCGGTGATGAAGGCCGGCGACTGGGCGGAGTTCGGCCGGCGCGTCACCGAGGTCGCCGAGCGCACCTACGCCGAGGGGGTGCGGCTGGTCTACCACCACCACATGGGCACGATCGTCGAGAGTGAGGCCGATATCGACGCCTTCATGGCGGCGACCGGCGAGGCCGCCCATCTCCTGCTCGACACGGGTCACGCCACCTGGGGCGGGGCCGATCCGGCCGCGCTGGCGCGGCGCTATCGCCCGCGCATCAGCCATGTGCATGCCAAGGATGTGCGCCGCGCGGTGATGGAACAGGCGCGTGCCGAGGACTGGAGCTTCCTCGATGCGGTGCTCGGCAAGGGGGATGAACTCGGCGTCTATACGGTCCCGGGTGACGGCATGGTCGACTATGCCGCGGTGTTCAGGGCGCTGCCGGGCTATTCCGGCTGGGTCGTCGTCGAGGCCGAGCAGGACCCGGAGAAGGCCAATCCGCTGACCTATGCGAAAAAGGGCGTTGCCCATCTCAAGCAAAGTCTCAGGGAGGCGGGGCTCGCCTGAGCTTCGAACTGCGATGTCCAGACTGCTCGTGAAACCGCATGCCCCCGACGCCGAGGGATGCGTCCACGCCATAACACCCGAGAGCGCCGGCTGGAGCCATGTCGGCTTCGCCGTTCATCGGCTGGCGGACGGCCAGACGGTTTCCCGTGCCACCGGCGACCGCGAGCATTGCCTCGTGCTGTTGTCCGGCAAGGTCGCGGCGACGGCCGGCGAGACCGATTTCGGCGTCATCGGCGGACGCGCCTCGCCCTTCGAGGCCGATCCCTGGTCGCTTTACGTGCCGGCGGGATCGCAGTGGTCGATCACGGCTCAAGGCCCCTGCGAGGTCGCGCTCTGCTCGGCACCCGGTGTCGTCGGCGCACGCCCCGCGCGGGTCATCGCCCCGCGGGACGTCGGTTGCCAGACGCGGGGGGAGGGCAGCAACACCCGCCATGTCCGCAACATCCTGCCGGAGACCGAACCCGCCGACGGATTGCTGGTGGTCGAGGTCATCACGCCCGCCGGCTGCTGGTCGAGCTATCCGCCCCACAAGCACGACGAGGACCGGCTGCCCGCCGAGTCGCAGCTGGAAGAAACCTATTATCATCGGCTGAACCCGCCGCAGGGCTTCGGCTTCCAGCGCGTCTATACCGACGACCGCTCGCTCGACGAGACCTTCGCCTTCGCGGATGGCGACGTCGTCCTCGTGCCGCGCGGCTACCATCCCGTCGGCGCCCCCCATGGCTACGATCTGTATTATCTCAATGTCATGGCGGGACCGAAGCGCATCTGGCGGTTCCACAACGACCCGGCGCATGCGTGGATGCTGGGGTCGTGATTGACATCGCTCGGGCGAATCCTGAGCTTTTCAACAGCCTGCGAGACCCTGCTGCGTTTTAGGGAAGCCCGCCGTCATTCCGGGGCCTCGCAACAGCGAGGAGCCCGGAATCCATGAACACTGCAGCGAACCAGAAGAGGGCCGGTCCGGCAGTACCGTCTTGTCAGAGCGCGTGTTCATGGGTTGCCGGGCTCGGGCCTCTCGGCCCGCCCCGGAATGACGCCGCGGCTCTCTCGTAAAAACAGCCAGATAGTGATAGACCTCAGGTGGTTTATCCCGCGTGAGACCTCATTGATTCATATTTCTATCCGTCAAATACTTTTGCCAGAAATGACGTTCGCTTTCAAAAAAGGCCTCGACGGCGAATACTGAGCTTTATGAATTGACCAAAGCGAAACGGATTGGGCAGCGAAGCGGCCAGGATGATCAAACGAAGTCACTTGGATAAAAAAATGACCGCGATCGCAGATCTTGAACTGGCTGTCCTATCGAAATGTCTTTCTGACATCGGCGTCGAAAGTGGACTTGAATTTTCAGAATATGCCACTCTGGTCGCAGAGAGAAGATTTACACGGGCGGGGTTTTTCACTGACTACAAAAGAGATGTTCGGCTTCAGAATAAAGATAATATCAAAATTAAGCATTGGGCGCGGATTGGTGCGAAGATAAACTTCGGGGCGTTTGATGCCGGTTTTATCGTATTTTTAAGAGATGGATATATTGAATTTTTAGAGGGATATGTTTACGAAGGGACGTGGCCGTCGAATATTTCAGAATATTCCCTGTATATCATACCGTAGAGACTATTCAATAAAACTGAAAAATGAATACTTATATAGTTTTCTGGTGTTCGCCAGATGACGCTCGCGCTGATCGCGAGGCCGGCGCCGCGGATGGAATAGGCGCTCGCCCCCGATGATTCGGGCGGCGGCAACCGCGCTGCTGGCCTGTCCAGTCTTCTCCCTGCCCGATAGCCAGTGATTCGGAGCGCCGCATCGCCTCTTCAATGTTATTATTTGATCCTATATTATGAAAATTTCCCGGTAAGACGCCCCCAAGACGCCCCTATCTTGCAATCAGACTAGATTCCATCCCGAATTCTGTTACGGGAAATAGTTATGGTGGCTTGCTCGGGGGGTGATTTTATGAATAAGGCTGCAATTCGCAGATATCTGCTGTCCTCCTGCGCGAGTTTCGTGACGATCGGCCTGGCCTTGTGCAGCGTCAATCGCGAGGCCTATGCAGAGGCGGCCACAGCCTATACGACGCTGAACTACGGCACGACCGGCACCTTCCTCACGGGTATTCGCGGCAACAGCATCGTCGGCAACTATGTGGTGCCCGGCACCACGGCCACGGGCGGCTTGCTCTACAATATGAGTTCCGGCCAATGGTCAGCCATGCCGGTGGCGACCGCCAACGGTGTGAATTATCCCGATGCCATCGGCTCCTCGCCCTATGGGCCGAGCTTCGGCAACCAGGGCGGCGTGCTGCGCACCGTCGGCAGCTATATGACGGCGGCGTCATCGCCCTACGACCTGAGCTATCTCTATGATGCCGCCGCGGCGCCGGGCCAGCAACTGACCGGGCTCGCCTATCCGAGTGCCCCCGGCAATCCGACCCTCTACACCATCGCCCACAGCACGTTTGGCGATCAGGTGGTCGGCAACTACGACACGCGCCTCGCGACCGGCAATGCGATGATCTATACGATCTCCACCGGCACTTACGCCACCAACAACAAGCCCGGCGCGGTCAGCACCACGGTCTACGGCGTCTATGGCGACATGCTCGCCGGCGGCTATGCCAATGTCGCGCCGGGCGGCGGCATCGGCTTCGAGCACGGCTATCTCTACAATCAGGCGACCGGAACCTGGGCGACCTACGACCATCCCGAAGCCATCATCACCCATCTCGAAGGCATCACCGGCGCGGGCCGCTCCGGCGAGTACAACATGGTCGCCGACTGGGTGACGCCCGACGGCGTGGCGCATGCCGGCGTGCTGCATGTCGATGCGCTCGGCATTCCCACCTGGTACGAGATCAATATCCCCGGCGCCACGCTGGTGTCCTCCAACTCCGCCTATGGCGACACGGTGGTCGGCATCTATCTCATGCCGGGATCCTCGACGCCCAATGGCTACGTCGCGACGATTCCGGGCATCTACAACCCGATCCGCAACACCGGCACGCTGACATTCGGCACCGACAATGCGGCGGCCCTCTCCGGCCGCAAGGGCGACGACATCGTCAACAGCGGCACCATCCAGGCGAGCGGCACCGTCGGCGTCGGCATCCGCGGCGAGACCTATGGCGTTCTGACCAATACCGGCACCGTGTCGGCCACCGGGATCGGCGGTGCGGCGGTGGAGATGCACGGCCTCTACGGCACCCTGCTGAACTACGGTACCCTGCAGGCCCCGGCGGTCGCCGATGCCCTGCGCACCGGCGCGGACAGCTATGGCAGCGTCATCGTCAACACCGGCATCATCGATGGCCGGATCGCTGCGACGTTGGGGCCGCAGACGCGGTTCGAGAACAGCGGCTGGATCGGCTCGACCGGGACCGGCGTGCCGATGACCCATCATATCAACGGCCTCTATTCGCAGACCTCGCAGGGCACGCTTTCCCTGCGCGTGGGCGCCAATGGCACCGATGGGCTGGAGGTGACGGGCGTGGCGCGGCTCGCCGGTACGCTGGCCGTTCCCTTCCAGACATCGACCCTGCAGAACAGCTATTCGCTCGTGACCGCCACGGAGGGCATGACAGGGGCCTTCGACACGCTCGCCACGGCGGGCCTGCCGAGCTATGTCAGCGCAGCCCTGGCTTATACCAGCAACCGCGTGGGGCTGAACCTGACCTCGCAGATGGCAGAGCTGCCCGGCCTGTCGACGAATCAGTCTTCCGTCGGCGGCGCGGTCGACCGCGCCTTCAACAGCGGCGCGACCGCCAATCCCGTCAATCCGACCGCGGTCGCCCTGAGCAGCCTTTATGCCTTCGACGGCGCGCAACTGGGCGCGGCCTTGGGCACGCTCTCGGGCGAGGCCTATGCCAGCGAGACGTCGGTGCTGATCAATGACGGCCTGTTCACGCGGCAGGCGGTGCTGGGCCGGCTGCGGCAACTGACCTATGGTGGCGCGGGCGGTCCCGTCGCGGCGCTCGGCGCGAGCGGCGAGGCCCTGGCCTATGCCGCCGATCCGAAGGGAGCCGCGAACAGCCCGGCCGCCGCCTCGATCGCCAAGGCGGGGACGGCACCGCTCGCCGCGCCCGACAGGACGCCGGGCCTTGCCATGTGGGCGCAAGCCTATGGCAGCTGGGGCAACTACGACGGCAATGCCAATGCCGCCAGCGTCAGCACCAGCTTAGGGGGCATCATCGCCGGCTTCGACAAGCGCATCGGCGCCAACAGCTATCTCGGCGTGGCTCTCGGTTACTCCCAGTCCAATACCACGATCGGGGCGCTCGGCTCGTCGGCGCGGGCGGATAGCGGGCTTGTCTCGGCCTATGCCGGCACCAGCTTCGGCGCCTGGAACGTCCGCGGCGGCATGAGCTACACGCTCTCCCAGGTGGATGCATCGCGAACGGTGGTCACCTCCACCTTCAACGATACCGCCAAGGGCGACTACAATGCCGGCCTGTTCCAGATGTTCGGCGAGATCGGCTACGCCATGGCGATGGGCAATGTGGCGATCGAGCCCTTCGGCGGGCTGGCCTGGGCCAATCTCAACACCCAGAACGTCACCGAGAACGCGATTGCCCTCGGCCTCACCGGCGGCGGCACGTCCTCGAACGTCGGCTTCACGACGCTCGGCCTGCGCGTCGCAACGGACCTCGCCCTGTCCAACGGCATGGTGCTGGTGCCGCATGCCTCCGTCGCCTGGAAATACGCCTTCGGAGACGTCACACCCTCGACCACGCTGGCCTTTGCCGGCATCGGGGGCACGGCTTTCTCGGTGCAGGGCGTGCCCTTGGCCACCAATGCCATGCTGATCGACGTGGGCGCTTCGCTCAAGGTCAGCGATGACGTCAAGGTGGGCCTGTCCTATGTCGGGGAACTCGCCACCGATGTCCGGCAGAACGCCGTGAAGGGCAACCTGACCTGGACCTTCTGACCGAGATCGGGAGGCCGCGCGGCGGTGCGGCCTCACAAACTGGTCGGTGCGGTTTCACGTCCTGAGGCCGATGGCGTCCCGGGGCGAATAGCCGAACTGGCGCTTGAAGGCGCGGCTGAAGGTGGAAGGGTCGGAAAAGCATAGATCATAGGCCAGTGCATTGATGGCGGAAGGGCCGCCGGCACTGGTCAGGCGACGATGCGCCTCGTTGAGACGTTCCCGTGTGATCAGCGAGGAAACACCGCCGTGACTTGCGAAGACGCGGTAAAGTGTCGATCGCGACAAGCCAGCGGCCTGGGCGAGGAACTCTGGCCCAAGGGCAGGTGAATAGAGATGCTGGCGTATGATCCTCTGTGCCCTGCTGAAGCTGGCTCTTGTCAGGACGTCTCGCGCCTGCACCAGCTTCTCGGGTGTCGGGGAAATGCAAGCTGTCACGAGGGATTTCGTTGCCGACGCTATGCCGTCAATATGGCCCTGGGAAAGGGACGGAAGATTTTGGTCGAGTGATATCAGGAAATCGGCGAGGATCGCAGCCATTCCATTCCAGGGAATTTGCTCAGGTGCTCCGTCAAACGTGGCCGCATCCTTGTCAAAGTGATCCCGAGGAAGAAAGAGTGTGAGAATCTCTCCGTCTCCACCCAGCCCCTCGAATTCGCGGTATAACGATCGGAAGCCAACATGCGGGCCGCCCGGATGCGCTTTGTCCCGGCGCGCCGCGACAAGTATCCAATCGTCGATCCGAGGGCGAGACCAGTGCTTCCAGCGCCGTTCGACGCCAACCGGCATGGATGCCCGGGTGAATGTCAGCCCACCGAGGTCCCATGAGACATGCTCGGCCGGATAGGCTTTGCGAGACGGCTCGGCCAGATTGAGATCGAACACGTCGCGGTAATGATCTCGCCACGCATCGAACTGGTCCGAGGGCGGCAGCGCATCTGTCGAGAATTGCCTGGGAGATACGGGCGGGGGCGCTGGCTTGTCCGCCGGTCGAGACGTTGGGTCGGAAACCATGTCCAATCACCAATCCTCATGCGTTGTCGTCCTAGTCTCCAAGGCATCGAGACTGTCGCTATTGCGCACATCTGTGTGTCATTTGGGTTCCTGGCCGTCAATGCGAGTACGGGGCGAAATCACGGGCTCATTGGCCAGAGCCCGATCAACCAACCGTCGCCAGCGCGAGCCGCTTGACTGGTCCTGAGCCAGGTTCGTCGGGGCGCAGCGTCAGCACCGACACGCCGGACGCTGTCACGGCGACGGTATGCTCGAATTGCGCGGACAGCGACCCGTCTCTCGTCACGACAGTCCAGCCGTCAGCCTCCGTTCTCACACTCCGTCGACCTCGATTGAGCATCGGCTCGATCGTGAACACCATGCCCTCACGGAGGATAAGGCCGGTTCCCGGCTTTCCGAAATGCAGAATCTGCGGTTCCTCATGCATCTCCCGGCCGATGCCGTGGCCGCAATATTCATGCACCACAGAACAGCCATTGCGCTTGGCATGTCGTTCTATCGCCCAGCCGATGTCTCCGAGCCGCGCGCCCGGGCGAACCGAACGGATGCCCATCCACATGGCTTCGTAGGTGGTCTGGACCAGCCTCCTGGCGGCTGGACTGACCTCCCCAACGAGATAGGTTTTGCTGGAATCCGCGATATAGCCGTTCTTCTCAAGGGTGATGTCGAAATTGACGATGTCGCCGTTCCGCAGCACGGTCGATTGTGACGGAACGCCGTGGCAGACCACATCGTTCAAGGAAGCATTCAATACAAAACCATAGCCGTATTGGCCCTTGCTCGCGGGGCGGGCATGGAGATCGTGAACGATAAAGCGCTCGACCTGTTCATTGATTTGAAGTGTCGACAGACCGACGAGCGAGGTTCGATCCAGCATTTCGAATACGGACGCCAGTAGCCGGCCGGATTCGGCCAGCAACGCCAGTTCCTGAGGCTGCTTCGTCATGCTTTGCTCGGAGCCAGTACTGGAGCCGAAACGCCTACGGAATCGAGCTCCCGTCCCATGATCTCGGAGAAACTGAGCGTTGGATTGGTCTCGCAGAGCATGCCGACCTTGATCCAATAGGCGGCCTGCGCATTGATCGAACGATACGATACCCTGCTCGCCCGGCGCACCTGCTCGTGCAAATCATCATCTATGTTCACAATGCCCATGGGATATCCATATACGGTTCGTATATGAGGCATATATAGACTGCGCGCGAGAATGCCAAGGGAAGCCTAGAGCAAGTCCGCCTTTTGCGCACTTGTTCCGATCAAAAGGCGGATGCAAATGTCGGCGTCGAACCACTAGCTCCGCTTCAGCGGCGCGGTCGCCAGGACCGACCATTCGGCTATGGGGATATCCTGCCCGGAACGGACCACACAGATCCGGTCGAAGGTGATCCTGCGGCCGGCGAGGCGCCGGCCCATTGCGGCGGCGGCGGGCACTTTCCGCTCCGCCGGGAGCGTTCCGTAGAGCAGCGATATATGCGGCAGAAAGGATCCGGCTTCCGCCGGGTCCAGGCTGCGTTTCAGCGTTGCCAGGGTGGGCGAGACAGCGAAGCGCGCATAGAAGGCTCTGAAATAAGCCTCCGTGATGTCAACGCTGCTGATCGGTTCCGCGAAAACCGGCACCTGGCGCGCGGCCGCGGCAATCGCCTCGGTGAGCGCGGCGGTCTCTGTCGTCGTATCGCCGCGCAGCGTCAGATGCGGTTGGAAAACCGGCGTCCCGAAGCGATCCGCGAGATCCCGGACCAGTGACGCGAGCAAGGTTTCGTCGTCGTTGCTCGGCATGAGCCAGATCGATCGGACGGCGGCAGGCATGGCTTCATAAATCCGTTGCATGAGCAGGCTATAGATCGTTATGTTTATTCCAAGGTTGTCTTGGAATGGAAGATTAATTCCATTTTTGTGACGAGAGCCGCAAAAAAGGGGGGAGTGGATCGTGCAGGCGGAAACGCAAACCATGTCCTGCGCAGGCGCGGCCATCCAGGTCCGTGATCTGCGTGTTGCCTATGGTGGTACGCCGGTCCTGCACGGCGTCAGCCTCGATTTCGCACCCGGCACCTTCACGGCGCTCCTGGGCTCGTCGGGCTGCGGCAAGACGACCCTGCTGCGATCCCTGTGCGGATTCGTGCCGGTCACGTCGGGGGCTATTCTCGTCGGGAACCGCGATGTCGCGCCGCTGCCGCCGGAAAAGCGCGGCATGGCGATGGTGTTTCAGTCCTACGCCCTGTGGCCGCACATGACCGTGCTGCAGAACATGGGTTACGGGCTGAGGCTGCGCGGCAAGCCGAAGGCGGAGATCGTGGCCAAGGTGGCCGCCCTGCTCGCCATGCTCGGCCTCACCGGCTATGAGGAGCGCAAGGTCACGGCGCTGTCGGGCGGACAGCGCCAGCGTGTCGCGCTGGGGCGGGCGCTGGCCATCGATCCTGGAATCCTGCTGCTCGACGAGCCCCTGTCCAATCTCGACGCCAAGATCCGCATGACGATGCGCCACGAGATCCGCGCGATCCAGCAGCGGCTCGGCGTCACCGCCATCCATGTCACCCATGATCGTGAGGAAGCCATGACGATGGCCGATCGGCTCGTCATCATGCAGGCCGGCCGGGTCGCCCAGGTCGGAAGCCCCGAGGAGGTCTATGACCGGCCGGCGAGCGCCTTCGTCGCCAATTTCATGGGTGCGGAGAACGTCCTGCCTCTGCATGTCGAGCGCACCGGAGCCGGAACCGCCATCACCGCTGGCGGCGCCGTCGTCCACCTTACAAACAGGGATGCGCCGGCGCACCCGACAGGGGAGGCCGTCGCCTATTTCCGTGACGATGTCGCCAGTCTGGACGCGCCGGATGCCGATCCGCGCGGCGATCTCCTCGTGCCGGGGCTGATCGTCGCGCGCAGCTATCCCGGCGGGCTCTATCGCTATCGCGTCGAGGCGGCCGGCCGGCAGATCACCGTCGATGACGCCACGCGCCACGAACCCGGCGTCGCCGTCAGCCTGCGCATCCCCACTGAACGCCTTCACATCTTCCCGGCGGCCGAAGCCGCCCTAGCTGCCTAACCAGGAGCCAAGCCCATGCGCATCCTCACCATTGCCTGTTCTCTGGCGGCGCTCACCGCAGCGTCTCCGGTCTATGCCCAGACCTTGAATGTCGCCTCCGCAGGCGACCAGAACATGGTCGACTACGTGAAGGACTATCTCGGGCCCTTGTTCGAGAAGAGCCACCCCGGCGTGAAAGTCGTCTCCGTCGGCACCGGTCCCGGCGATGCCGGCTCGCAGAAGATCTACGAGAAGCTGGATGCCCAGAAGGGGGCCGGCGCCAGTGACTTCGACGTGGTCGTGATCCACCAGAAGGCCGCCGGGACCATGGTGAAGGAGGGGCTCCTCGCGAAATACACCGACAAGGTGGATACCGCGAAGCTCGTATCCAGCGAGACCGCCAAGAACGCCCTCGGCTCGGACGTGTCGGGCTATGTCATGCCGATGTTCCAGTCCCAGACGGCACTCGCTTACAATGCCGACATGCTCAAGTCCCCGCCGAACAACTTCGTTGAGCTCAAGGAATGGGTGAATAAGAACCCGAAGCAGTTCGGCTACAACGGCATCAAGGGCGGCATGTCGGGCGTCGCCTTCGTCGCCGGCTGGGTCTATGCCTTCGGCGGCGACGCCGGCAAGTTGATCGCGGGTCCCTATGATGCGGCCGAAAAAGCCAGGTGGGACAAGGCTTTCGCCGAACTCAAGGACTTCAACAAGAACGTCGTCATCACCCCCGGCAACGCCGGCACGCTCGACATGCTCAATCGCGGCGAGATCGCCATGGGGCCGGTGTGGGTCGACATGTTCTATTCCTGGCAGGCCGACGGCAAGCTGCCGCCGAACATGAAGCTCAAGCTGGCGGCGCCCGGCATGCCGGGCCAGCCGATGTATTACGCCGTGCCCGAGAAGTCGGCGCAGCAGAAGCTCGCCAGCGAGTTCATCGCCCTTGCCACGAGCCCGCAGGTCCAGGCCGACGGCATCGTCAAGAAGTTCAACTGGTATCCGGGCATCGACGCCAAGAACCTCGAGGGCAAACTCGACAAGGCCGCCTGGGACAAGCTCTTCACCGATATCACCCCGACGGACCTGGCCGCGAACGCCAAGCCCTTCCCGATCGCGCCTTACTTCAACGACATTCTCGAAGGCTACGAGAAGAAGGTCGCGAACTGAGCTTCGCCTTGCGGGATGCCAGGCGCTTGCGCCGGCATCCTGCCCAGCACCCTGGAGAGCGCGGTTCCACGCCTGAATGACTGAGGGCGTGGACCGCGGATTGCCATTGTTGGGACGCCCATCCCGGACGTCGCCTTCCCCTGCCGAGAATTGCCGTCATGAGCCTGTCCCAACGTCAGCTCGCCTTGCTGCTGATCGCGCCCGGTCTTGCACTCGTGGCCGCACTTTTCCTCTATCCGCTGTGCTTCTCGCTCATTTCGGCCTTCACCGATCCGGATGGTGGCTTTTCGCTCCAAGCTTTTGCAAAAGCTTACGAACTCTATTCCGGCGACATCTTCTTCACGGTCGTCATCGTGGTGACGTCCTGCGCCCTGACGGCGCTTGTGGCCGTCGCCATCGCGGGCACGCTCACGCTCGGCGAAAATCCCTGGATCGTCGGCACGCTGCGCGCCCTCTACCGCTGGCCCCTGTTCATCCCGTTCATCGTCGCCGCGCAGTGCATGCGCACCTTCCTCGCGAAGAACGGGCTGATGAACAACACCTTCGTGTCGCTCGGCCTGATGGAACCCCTGCAGGCGGTGAGCTATCTCGACTGGCGCGGGATCATCGCCACCTTCGTGTGGAAGCAGACGCCGTTCGTCGCGCTGCTCCTCGCCGGGGCTTTGGCCGCGCTCGACCGGGCAACCCTGGAGGCCGGGCGCAATCTTGGCGCCTCGCGGCTCAGGGTGCTCATCGAACTCGCCCTGCCGCAGGTCCTGCCGACGCTGCTCGTCGCGCTCGTCCTGTCCTTCGTCACCATGCTCTCGGTGCTTTCCGTTCCGATGATGGTGGCAGGCTCGCAACCCACCATGCTGACGGTCGACATGGCTTTCCGCATCAACGCCTATGGCGACTATGCCACTGCCAATGCGCTCGGCGTCATCACCTATCTCATCAGCGCCGGCGCTGCGATCCTCTACCTCCGGCACGGCATGACGAAGGAGACGGCGTCGTGATCCGCGCCGCATCCTTGCTGCGCGCGTCCCTCGCCAGCGCGCTCCTCGTCGTCTTCGCCTTCCTGCTGTTCGGTCCTTTGGCCAATCTGGCGCTGTGGTCGGTGGCGGAGCGCTGGTACACGCCCTACAAGCTTCCGGTCGTCTACGGCACCCGCTATTGGGAGCAGGTGTTCCGCCCGACGGGTGATGCCATGGCGTCGCTCGGAACGTCGATCTGGATCGCGATCCTGACGGTCCTGATCGCGCTGGCCTTGTCGGTGCCGGCCGGCTACGCCCTGGGGCGCCTGAAGCTGCCGATGCGCGCCTTGTTCATGATCGTCTTCCTGCTGCCCCAGGCTTTTCCGTCGGTGGCGATCTACATCAATGTCGCGCGCATTTTCTATCATCTCGGGATCAACGGCACGGTGCTCGGCGTCGTGCTGGTGCATGCCGCCCACGGTCTTGTCTATTCCGTGTGGATCGCCGCAGCCGCCTTTGCGGCGGTCGACAAGGACCTGGAACTCGCGGCCCGGAACATCGGCGCCTCCGCCCTGCGGACCTTCTTCACGGTCACGCTTCCGCTCGCGGCGCCCGGCATTATCGCCAGCGGCATCTTCGTCTTCCTGGAATCGCTCGACGAATTCACCGGCACGTTCTTCGTCGGCGTGCCGCAGGTGATCACGCTGCCGCTGCTGCTCTACAACGCGGCCATGGGCGGCAATTATCAGGTCGCCTCGATCACGGCCCTCATCCTCCTCGTGCCATCCGTCCTGTTCATGCTGTTCATCGAGCGGTTTCTGCGCGCCGATGTGCTCGCCAAGGTGGGCTCTTGAGGTGCTTTCGGCCGCAGGTCGCTGAACCTGTCCGTCATCCTTACGACAGCGGAAGAGCGGGATACCCCGACAAGCTGGAGGCGCTGAAGAAAGCATGGGACGAGGAAGCCCGCGCCAATCTCGCTCTGCCGATCGATGATCGCACCGCGTCTGAACTCTTAACCCTGGAGCGCCCCTCGGCCGAGCCTGCGCGTGAACGTTACGTCTATGACCCCGACACGGCACCGGTGCCGGAAGGCGTTGCAGTCAACATCCGCAATCGCTCGTACAAGATCCTCGCCAATGTCGACATTAGAGATGCGGATGCCGGCGGCGTCATCTTCGCACACGGGTCGCGCTTCGGCGGACATGCGTTGTTCATCAAGGACCACAAGCTTCACTATGTCTATAACTTCCTCGGCATCAAGCCGGAGCAGAAGTTTGTCTCCACCGAGACACTGAAGCCCGGGAAGTACACGCTCGGAATGGAGTTCACGCGCACGGGTGCCGGTTCGCACAAGGAATCGCTGGGCACGCTGAAGTTGTACGTCAACGACAAGGTCGTTGCCCAAGGCCCGATGAAGACGCAGGCGGCCAAGTTTACCCTATCGGGCGACGGCCTCTGCGTTGGTTACGACAGCGGCGACGCCGTCAGTGCCGAATACAAGACGCCCGGCACGTTCCATGGGGGGACCATCCAGGCGGTCGGCATCACCGTCGAAAAGGCGTCCTATGAAGACCTCGAAATGGAAGCGCGGAGAGCGCTGATAGCCGACTAGTGGTTCGGCTCCGACATTTGCATCCGCCTGATACGGGCCTCGGAGCCAATGCCGGAGTCAAGAGAACCACTAGCAAGTTAATGATTCTAGTGGAGCTTTTGTGATCTGAGCCCAGGAAACTGGATCGTTTTGAGGTGGAGTTTTCCGCGCTAGCCTGTTGTGGCTGGAAGGAGCGGAGAACGATGAAGGCATCGAAGTTTTCGGACGCGCAGAAGGCGTTCATTTTGAAGCAGGGCGCCGATGGGGTGCCGGTTGCCGAGATCTGCCGGCGGGCGGGGGTCAGCCAGGCGACCTACTTCAACTGGAAGAAGAAGTTCGACGGGCTGTTGCCGACAGAGATGCGACGGCTGAAGCAGCTCGAGGACGAGAACAGCAGGCTGCGCAAGCTGGTGGCGGACCTGTCGCTCGACAAGGAGATGCTGCAGGACGTGATCCGCCGAAAACTGTGAGGCCTGGTCGCAAACGCGAGCTGGTGGCGCAGTTGTGCCGAGAGTGGGACGTGTCGATCCGTCGGGCCTGCGGGGTCCTGGAGTTTGACACCTCGACATACCACTACAAGGCGCGCCGCCGCGATCAGGCCGGCATCGAAGCTCGGATCAGGGACATCTGCGAGACGCGAGTCCGGTATGGCTACCGACGTGTGCATGTGCTGCTGCGCCGGGAAGGCCATGACATCAACGAGAAGCGAACCCGCAGGATTTACAGCGAGTTGGGCATGCAGCTGAGAAACAAGACGCCCAAGCGGCGGGTGAAGGCGAAGCTTCGGGAGGATCGCCAGGATGCGGTCGGGCCGAACGATGTGTGGGCCATGGACTTCGTCCACGACCAGTTGGCGACCGGGACCAAGCTGCGCGTGTTGACGGTCGTGGATACCTTCTCGCGCTATGTGCCGGTGCTCGATCCGCGGTTCAGCTATCGCGGCGAGCACGTGGTTCTGGCTTTGGAAAGGGCCTGCTCGCGGATCGGCTATCCCCGAACCATCAGGGTAGACAATGGCTCCGAGTTCGTGTCCCGGGACCTCGACCTGTGGGCCTATGCCAAGGGCGTCACGCTTGACTTCTCCCGGCCCGGCAAGCCCACCGACAACGCCTACATCGAGGCCTTCAACGGTCGCTTCCGAGCCGAGTGCCTGAACGCCCACTGGTTCCTGACCCTTGCGGACGCGGCCGAAAAGTTGGAGGCTTGGCGCAGATACTACAACGAGGATCGTCCTCACGGGGCGATCGGGCACAAGGTCCCGATCTCGTTGACCAATCACGGCGGCATCACCAGCCCGCCGACGTGATCATGGCCGGAAAACTCTACCTTCCGGCGGTCCAGCGTTCGGTCTCGGATCATTTGAATTTGACATTTGATCTGGAGCCTGATGTGAGGCGGGACTCACATGTCAAATTCGCTCCACTAGTGGTTCTGCTCCGACATTTGCATCCGCCTGATACGGGCCTCGGAGCAAATGTCGGAGTCAAGAGAACCACTAGCAAGTTAATGGTTCTAGTGGAGCTTTTGAATTTGACATTTGATCCGGAGCCTGATGTGAGGCGGGACTCACATGTCAAATTCGCTCCACTAGTGGTTCTGCTCCGACATTTGCATCCGCCTGATACGGGCCTCGGAGCAAATGTCGGAGTCAAGAGAACCACTAGCAAGTTAATGGTTCTAGTGGAGCTTTTGAATTTGACATTTGATCCGGAGCCTGATGTGAGGCGGGACTCACATGTCAAATTCGCTCCACTAGTGGTTCTGCTCCGACATTTGCATCCGCCTGATACGGGCCTCGGAGCAAATGTCGGAGTCAAGAGAACCACTAGCAAGTTAATGGTTCTAGTGGAGCTTTTGAATTTGACATTTGATCCGGAGCCTGATGTGAGGCGAGTCTCAAATGTCAAATTCGCTCCACTAGTGGTTCTGCTCCGACATTTGCATCCGCCTGATACGGGCCTCGGAGCAAATGTCGGAGTCAAGAGAACCACTAGC
>NZ_QJJK01000024.1 GCF_003201475.1 Chelatococcus asaccharovorans
TTGTTCCGTTCGCCGTCTCACATAGAAGACCACAGGGCGTAGGCCGCGACCACGACCGCCGCGAGAAACAGAAGAATGACGAGGGAGAGTTCTCCCGGCTGCCATCTATCGTCAAACATCGTCATCTCTCTCCAATGGCTTTAATGCACCGTGGGTTCGGCCATGAGCAGGAGTTCGACGGCCTCGTTCAGGACCTTGCGGAGCTTTCGCCATCCGGGCAGGTTCTGTTCGTTAACGCGCTCCTGAATAGCCGTCAGTGTCCAGCCGACGCAGGCAATATCGTCCGCCGCTCTGTAAGTGTCGGAGCGTTTAAAGCAGGCCACAATGCGGGGTCGAGCATCGCCATTGTCCAGCGGCATACTGGCGACCAACTCCTGCGCCTCCCGATAGGCGAGCGCGATACGCTGTCGATCTTCAGGACTGCTTTGCAGGATCATGCCGCAGGTCCAGACGAGGGTTTCCGATATATCCCTGGTTTCGCTTTTCATGCCTGGTCGAACAGCCCCCGGAACTCGGGATCGGCGTAATAGGCGAGCTTTCCGGCGAGGATCGGGCGTTGCCCTGCCAGGAACAGTAGTTCGACGTTTTGCGGCAGGTTGCGAACCTCATCAGGGGTGAGCAACGGGCGGCCGGAATGGTGCTCGCCGTAGGATATGCCGGACTTCTCGGAATCGAGCGCCTGGCCCATTGTCTTGAACACGGCGGTTTCCTGGCCGAGCAGATCGGACACGAGGCGGGCGCTGTCGTGATCGTTGACGCCGAACACCTGCAGGACGCCGGCGTTCGACAGGAAAGTGCCGGCGCGCGCGCCGTAGGTAGCGCGGAGCTGGTGAACGTCCTGCAGGATAGGCCAGAGCTGGACGCCATAGCCGGCCATGAGGCCCATAGCGCGCTCTACAGGGGCAAGGTGGCCGAGGGCGGCGAACTCATCCAGCAGATACAGCACCGGAGCAGGGGACGAGCTGGCGGCCCTTGCCATATCGGTGAGACTTTGGGTGACGAGCAGGCGCAGCCAGCGCGAATAGGTCGAGAGCCGATCGGGCGGCAGGACGAGGAACACCGTTCCGGTGCGCGCCTTCAAATCACGGAACGCGAAGTCCGACCGACCAAGCACGGCGGTCATGCGCGGCGAGTCGAGGAAATGGGTATGGCGCTGCGCGGCCGACAGCACGCCGGCCGCCTCGCGGTCGGACTTGCCGAGGTGGCGGTTTGCGGCGCGAGCGACCAGGCCGCCGGCGGCCGTGGACGCCTGCATGGCCTTGAGCAGCGCCGTGAAGGCGTCAGGGGCGAGTGTGAGATTGTCGCGGAGGGTGGCGAGTGTGCGCCGATCGCGCGGCTCGCTGGCGGCGACATGGAGGATGATGCCGGCGATCAGCGCCTTGGCTTCCTCGTTCCAATGCGTCTCGCCGGCCGTGCCGGGTTCGTCGTAGACCAGGGCGTCGGCCAGGGTGGAAGCATCCTCGGCCACGTCGAGGCCGTCAGGGTCGAGCGCATAGAGGGGATTGAAGGCGGACGGGGTTTGCCCGGTAATGCCGAAGGGGTCGAGGACGTGGACCGGCCCGAACTTCCGGCGGGCGCGGCCGGCGATCCTGGCATTCTCCCCCTTGGGGTCGATGCAGATCACGGAGCGGTTTGCGGTGAGCAGATTCGGGATGATGGTTCCGACGCCTTTGCCGGTCCTGGTCGGTGCCATCGTCAGCAGATGGGCCGGCCCGTCATAGCGCAGGAGCTTTCCGGTCTTGCTGTCGCGGCCGATCAGCAGGCCGGCTTGCGAGCGGGTGAGGGGAGCGGCTTCCTTGTCGGTGGCGAAGCGGGCCGAGCCGTGGGTGTCGGCGTCCATGTCCCCGAAATGCCGGATCATGGGCAGCGAGACGAGCCGGAACACGAACAGGGCGAGGAAGGCGGTGAAGCCGAGATTGCCGACATACCAGAGCGCATCGCCGCGCTGGATGCCGGCCCATTGCATGAGAGCCATGAGGCCGCCGCCGACGATGAACAGGACGAGGAAGAACAGCGCCCCCATCCTGACGACATAGCCGGCAGCACGGAAAGGGCCGGTGACGATCGCAACGAAGGCCCAGAGAGGATCGTTGCCGGCGGCGCGCAGCATGTTCTTGAAGGCGGCCCATGCCAGCCGGAAATCGGTCATGAGGCCGGCCTCCCGTCCCCGCCGGCGGCCGGGGCTGCAAGCAGATCGTCAAACAGTTCCTTGTCGCCGTCGCGGGTGAGGAAGCCGGGCAGCTCGCGGCGCAGCCAGTCGGGCAGGGCGCGCGAGATTTCATCGCGGCCATGTTCGAGGCGATGGAGGACGAGCGCACCGAGCAGCACCTTGCGGCGGGTATCGTTGGCGCGTTCCTGCTTGCCGAGTCGGGCCTTGAGGGTGGCGCGCTGCGCGTCCAGCTCGGCCAGTCTTTGTTCGATCGTCTTGCGCGCCATCGTATCGCCTCCCTCTTCCCGGTTGCGGCCGAGCCTAGCAGGTTTCGACAGGGCAGGGGAGCGTGATCGGTTCGAGCCTTGAAATCTCGGACTATCGGAGTCACAATTGCGGCCTCAATCGGATCGCAGAGAGCTTGCCGCAGCGCCACACCGGAGGCATGAGAAAGCGCAGCGATCGAATTACGAAGGGCGCACTTACGAGTTGCTACGCAACTCACGGCGCTGATCGGAGATCAGGGAAGGCAGAGCGCGCGTTGGCAATCTATCATGCAAGCATGAAGCCGGTTTCGCGGGCGAGCGGCCGCAGCGCCGTCGCCTCAGCCGCCTATCGTGCGGGCGAGCGCCTGACGAACGAACGCGACGGCATCACGCATGACTTCACCCGCAAGGAGGGTGTCGAGCACGCGGAAATCGTCTTGCCTGAGGGTTCGGACGCCGAATGGGCGCGGGGCCGTTCGGCCTTGTGGAACGCAGCAGAGGCGGCCGAGAACCGGAAAGACGCGCGTGTCGCCCGCGAGTTCGAGGTTGCCTTGCCGCACGAGCTGTCAGCCGAGCAGCGGCTTGAGCTGACGCGGGACTTTGCCCAGGACTTGGCGAACCGCTACGGGGCAGCCGTGGATTTCGCGATTCACCAGCCGCATGATGCGAGCGACGTTCGGAACCACCACGCGCACCTTTTGATGACGACGCGGCAGGTTACGGGGGAGGGGCTTGGCGACAAGACCTATATCGAGCGGGAAAACAAATGGCTGCTTTCCCATGACCTGCCGACGACGCAAATGCAGCTCCGCGACATTCGCCAATCGTGGGAGAGCCACGCGAACGAGCATCTGGCGCGCGCCGGGCTGGATATTCGGATCGACCATCGCTCGCACCTTGAGCGGGGGCTTGAGATCGCGCCGACCGAGCATATGGGCGTCCATGCCACGCAGATGGAGCGGCGCGGCCTCGACGTGTCGCGGGCACGGCTGGACGAGGATGCGGCCCGGCGCAATGCCGAGCTGATCCGCGAGAAGCCCGAGCAGGTTCTTTCCCTCATCACCGGCGAAAAGAGCGTGTTCGACCGGCACGATGTTGCGCGGGCGCTGCATCGCTACATCAACGATGACCCGCAGGAGTTCCACAACGCCTTTGCAACCGTGATGGCTTCGCCGGCGCTGGTCGAGTTGCAGGCCGAGCGCGCGGACCCGGCAACGGGCGAGATCGAGCTTGCGCGGTATTCGACGCGGGAAATGGTCGAGATCGAATCCGGCATGATCGAGAGCGCGCAGCGGATGCACCATGCGCATGGTCATGGCGTCGATCGCCGGCATGTCGAGCGCGCCATAGAAGCCCAGGACGCCGCCATTCAGCGCAGCGCCGGTGGAACGTCCACTCCGGGCGATGCTTCTTCCCGGCTGTCGGACGAGCAGCGGGCGGCGATCGAGCACGTCACTGGCCGGGAGCGGATCGCGGCCGTTGTCGGTTTCGCCGGCGCGGGCAAGAGCACGATGCTCGCGGCCGCGCGCGAGGCATGGGAGGCCGAGGGCTATCAGGTTCACGGCGCGGCCTTATCGGGGAAGGCGGCCGAGGGTTTGGAGGAATCTTCCGGCATTCAGAGCCGCACGCTGGCGTCATGGGAATATGGCTGGCAGGCCGACCGCGGCACGCTCGGCCGCGGCGACGTGTTCGTGATCGACGAGGCCGGCATGATCGGGAGCCGCCAGCTCGCCCGCTTCGTCACCGAGGCCGAGGCGCGCGGGGCGAAGATCGTCCTTGTAGGCGACCATGAGCAGCTACAGGCGATCGGGGCCGGCGCACCGTTCCGGGCGATCACGGAGGAAATCGGCCACGCCGAGCTTTCCGAGATACGTCGGCAGCGCGTGGACTGGCAGCGGGAGGCGTCCGTTGCCTTCGCCACGCACCGGACGGCCGAGGGCCTGGCCGCCTATCAGGAGCATGGCAATATCAGCTTTGCCGAAACCGGCGAGGACGCGCGGGGCCAGATCGTGCGCGACTACCTTGCCGATCGCGACGAGCGGCCGGACGGCACCCGCGTTGCGATGGCGCATCGCCGTGCCGATGTTCGCGCCATCAACGAGGCGATCCGGGCCGAGCTACAGGACCGGGGCGAGCTGGCGCGCGTCAGGGAGGCCGGCGACGTCGCCCAGGACGTCGACCAGGCGCAGGAGGGCCACGAGCGGGAAGGGTTTGGCCGGGCGCTGACCTTCCAGACCAATGACGGCAAGCGCGACTTTGCGACGGGCGACCGCATCGTGTTCCTCGAAAACAGTCGCGACCTTGGCGTGAAAAACGGGATGCTGGCGACGGTCGATCATGTCGAGCCTGGCCGGATCGTCGCCACGCTGGATCGTGGCGACAGCGTTTCCGTGCCGATGGGCGACTATCAGGCGATCGACCACGGCTATGCGACGACGATTCACAAGAACCAGGGCGCGACGGTCGATCGCGCCTATGTGCTGGCGTCGGGGACGATGGACCGGCATCTAACCTATGTCGCCATGACCCGGCATCGCGACGGGGCGCAGCTCTACGCGGCGCAGGACGAGTTCAGCGACCGGCAGGCCGGCCGCCTGGTCGAGCATGGGGCCGCGCCCTATGAGCATCAGCCGGGTAAGAGCGACAGCTATTTCGTGACGCTGGAAAACGACAAGGGCCAGCGTCATACCATTTGGGGCGTCGATCTTGAGCGGGCCATGAAGGGCGCGGAGCGCGCGCCCGAGATCGGGGACAGGATCGGCCTTGAGCATCGCGGATCGGAGCCGGTTCGGCTTCCAGACGGCCAGATGGTCGAGCGCCATGCGTGGAAGGTGCGGGACGCCGGCGAGCTGGCCTATAGCCAGCTTGAAAATCGGCTGTCGCGGTCGGGCGTGAAGGAAACCACGCTCGACTATACGCGCGACTTTGCCGAGCGGCGCGGGGTCGCGGAGCGCATGGGCGTCCGCAGCGAGATCGAGATTCCGGTCGAGCACGCCGGGCTACGTGCGGAGCGGGAGTCGACGGCCGAGGACCCACGTAGTGGGGATGCGCTTGATCGGAGATCCTCGCAAAAAGTCGGTGCGGATCTCGCGCAGGATCTTCGTGCAGATCCGCGCGAGGATATTGCCCAGGATCGGGGCGACGATCGGCAGCAGCGCCGCAGCCGGTTCGAGGGCCTGAAATTGTCGCGGGGCGCGTCGGCCGAGCGGCCGGCCGCGCCGGATCGCGACGAGCTGGCCCAGGAGCGCCCGCAAGCGGCCGAGAAGCAGCGGCGCGGTATGTTCGACAGGTTGCGACTCAATGCCGGCCGTGGGGCTTCCCAGGAGCCGGGAGAAGGGCCGGCAAGGGAAGGGAGCTTGCGGCAGGCGCCGGCGCAGGACCGGCTTGCGGAGCGGTTGCGGCCGCAGTCGCCGCTTGAGCAGGCCGTTGACCGCTACGCTCGCGCTTATGAATCGACACACCGGCATCAGCGCGAGGGGCTTCCTGTCCTCGACGGGCAGCGCGAGGAATTGCGGCAGGCCGGTCAGCAGCTCGACCAGGCGCGGCCTGGCGCGCGCGAGCTGATGCGGTCGGCGCTGCAATACGACCCGGACATGCAGCGCAGCATGACCGAGCTTTCCGGCCGGGATCGGGTCGGCCAGGTCATCGAGCGGCTGGACCACGAGCGCGCCATGCAGGCCGACCCGAACGTCAGGGCCGACCGCTTCGTTGAACGCTGGCAGGCGTTGCAGGAGCAGCGCCACCAGCTTCGCGGCTGGCAGCACGACGAGGCGCGCGGCAAGGTGGAAGGCCAGATGCAGGGCCTTGCCAAGAGCCTTGAACGCGACCCGCAGATTGAATCCGTGCTGCGCAATCGCCGGCAGGAACTCGGGATCGGCCAGCACATGCGCCAGAACGAGGGGATTTCGCGCGAACTGCAACAGAGCCTCACGCGCGGCCGCAGCATCGGGCTTGAACGGTAGGAGACGCCATGACGGACGACGACAGGGAAGGATTCGAGCCGGAAGTGTCGGCCGAGGACACCGGCGACCCGGCCGCCGCGTTCGAGGCGTTGCGGCGCACGGTCGAGAAGCAGGGTGGCCAGCTCGGCGCGGAAATGACAATCATCCGCAAGGGCGTTGAGCTGGCGTTGGAGCAGTCCGAGAAGGTTCTGAAGCAGCCCGATTATGGTCCCGATCTTGGCAAGATCATCCAGTTCCTCGCCGTCGTCGATGAGCGGTTAGAGGCGGTCGAGCAATCGCCCATCCTGCGCAATGGGCCGGAGCACTATGCCCGCGCGCTCGAGCGCAGCGGCGAGAGCCTGGTGAAGACCGCCGCGCAGCAGCTCGAGGGGAAAGGCCGTGACCTCGAGCGCGAGGCGCTCAATCTGGCTGCCTATACCAAGAGCGCCTACGATCGGCGCTCGCAGGATTTGCGCATGTGGATCGCGGGCGGCATCGGCCTGCTCGCCGGCGCGCTCCTGGTGCTGCTCTTGCCGCGCATCCTGCCGTTTGCGGCAGACACCCATGTTGCGGCGATCGTCATAGGTCAGAATCGTTGGAGCGCCGGCGTCACCATGATGCAGACGGCGGACCCCGGCGGCTGGCGGGGCGTGGTCAATGCCTCGCAGCTCGCGCGTGACAACGCCGAGGCGATTGGCCAATGCGCTGAGGCCGCGCGCACGGCCGGCGCGGATCAGCGATGCACAATAATCGTGTCCGCGTCAGCTCGTTAGACTAGTGTTCGCGGGCAAGATGTATTCATAGTTTGAGAGCGGCGATTGCGACGAAACCGATAAGATTCCTTGGCCTTGACTTGCGGAAACGGATCGCGCCTGTTGCTTTCTCGACCATTTCTCCTGCGCGCTATCCACATCATGTAACGCCAATTGTCTTGGGCAGGGCGACAGCCGCGATCTCGTTCAGCCGGCATGTAGTCAAAGCGTGTTCTTCATCTCGCCGGTCGCAATTTCGCGATAGCCGATCACATGGCGCGCCATGCGCCGTTCAGCTTGTTCGCCGTTTTGCGTCCGGATCGCCTCCAGAATAGCGCTATGGGCTTTGACAGCTACCAGACGTAACTCCGGCGTGGTGACATGCTGATAGTCCATCGCGTCACGCACCGGCATGGCGATGGCTTCCATCAGCGCGGTCAGCGGCTCGTTTCCGCTCGCGCGTGCAACAGCGAGGTGCCAATCGAGGTTGATCGCCTTGTAGAGGCGTACGTCTGTCACCGATTCTACGAAGGTCTCGTGCAGCGCCGTCATCTCCTCCAGTTGCGTCTGCGTGCGGTTGCGCGCGGCAAGGCGGGCAAGCGTTGGTTCGATCGCGACCCGGCATTCCAGTAGGGAATCGAGCCGCACTCCGTGCGTGCGCACAAACAGCTCGACCGACCGGGCGACGGCGTCGCGCTCCGGCCGCGTGACGATGGATCCGCCAGAGCGACCCACCTTGGTGGTGATCAGCCCCTCGGTTTCCAGCATTCGCAGCGCATCACGCACCGATGCCCGGCTCAGCCCGCTCTGGCTGACGAGGGTACGTTCGTTCGGCAGAAAATCCCCCGGCGAGAAGGCGCCATCCACGATCATCCTCCGCAGCGTCGAGGCCAGAACATCCGCCGGCTTCGGAACGCTGATCGGTGAGATCCGGCTGCGTGTCTTCTCATCCATTTCTATTGCCGCACTCCGTCTGCCTCTGATGTTCGCGCCACATTGCGGGTGCGTTGCTTGCAATGATCATGCTCCGGATACATATCGTTCTCCGGGCCCCGACCATTGTGGAGCTCGGCCAGTATCCTCTGCGTATCCGCCCCCAGCGGGCGACTGGGGGTCAGTTCCACTGGTGGCACCCCGTCAAAGCGCAGTGGCGATTGTTGTACTACGATCTGCCCCAACTCGGGATGATCCTGTCGGATCAGCGCGCCCCGTGCGTGCATATTCGGGTCGTCCATCACCTCGACCAGCGTGCGCACTGGGGCGCAGGGCACCCGGACGGCCATCAGTGCGGCGAACAGCTCTTGTTTCGTCTGGGTGGCTGTCCATGCTGCGATCTCGGCGTCGAGCGCGTCGATATTGGCTACCCGGGTGGCGAGCGAGACGAAACGCGGATCGGATGCCAACTCAGGGCGTCCCATCACGGCGGTGAGGGCGCGCCAGTGGACATCGCCCACGCAGATCACGGCGACATGGCCATCGCTCGCGGGGTAGACGTTGTAGGGAGCCTCGGCCATCCCACTATGGCGGTTTCCGGTGCGGGGTGGCGGTGCCTCGGCTGGGGCGCCGGCAATCTGCTGCCCCCATTGAAGGCCGAGGCTGGAACTCATCGATGGATAGACCGCATCCTGCATCGCGACATCGAGCCGCCGGGCGATCCCCGTCCGCTCGCGTTGGAAAAGCGCCGTGACTATCGCTCCGTAAAGGTGCACGCCTGCGAAGAAGTCGCACAGGGCAGGGCCGGCTTTCACCGGCGGACGGTCGGGAAAACCCGTAGTATACATGATTCCCGACATGGCCTGGATGGTGAGATCCATCGCCGGATAAGCGCGATACGGGCCGTCATGCCCGAATCCGGAGGACGAGGCGTATATCAGCCGCGGATGGGCCGCCTGCAGCGCCGCGCTCCCGAGACCTAATCGCTCCATCGTGCCTGGCGCGAAATTCTCGACCAGCACATCCGCCCCGACAAGCAGACCGCGCAAGGCTTCCTTACCGTCATCGGTCTTGAGGTCGAGGACGATCGCCTCCTTGCAGGAGTTCAGCATAGCGAAGGGCAGGGCCGCGCCTCCGACCACGCCGCGCCGGCGCAGCGGCTCACCTCCCGGCGGTTCGATCTTGATCACGCGCGCGCCGGCGGCCGCCATCAGGAAAGTTGCATAGGGTCCGTTGTATATCTGGGTGAGATCGACAACAGTCACCCCGGCGAGCGGCTGTTCACGCGGATCCATCACTTCTCTCCCCTTGCGTGTCGCCTGGCCGCGGCCCAGTCGTGAACCGGCCACATGTCCTGATCCTCGCCGTGGCCAGTATTGCCGTTGATCGTCCATTCGATCAATCCATTCGAATCGATGAAGGAATGCCGGTTGATAACGATCCCGGAAAGCCTCCGCCCCTCAGCAAGCAGATCGCGCCCCAGCGCGTCCTTGGCCTCGATGACGATGCGGTTGACCCAGTGCTGTTCAGAGTCGCGCTCGACCCAGCGGCGCCCGGTGAGAAGGTCGGCGGCCTCGCCGTCGCGGATCTGGAAGCCGTAGGCGATGGCATAGTCGGGATCGTTCCATTTCGTCACCGCCAGAAAGGCGTCGTTCGGTGAGGCGATCCCGGTGACATAGGCGCTGCGGCCCGGCCGGTGTTCGGGGCGCGGCCCCCAACTGCGGTCGCGCATCGCGAGGCAGTCGATGTCGATCTCGCGCTCATGCAACTGGATCCTGCCGTGGACGCGGCCGAACTGGTCGAAATGGCTGAGTTTCTGGAACGATGATCCGGCCTTGGCCAGCGGCCGCGGAGGCATGACCGCATCGAAACGCAGGTCCATCGACACCATGCCTTCTTCCTCGTAGTTCAGTTCATAGCTGGTCAGCGGCTCGATCGTACGTATACGTGCGCCGGTCGGGAGGGCGATGTCGTCGAGATCCTGCTCTTGCGGCAAGCGCAAGGCGGTGAGGTTGCGCGAATACAGCACTTCCCAGGGCAGATGGGCCGAGGCATCCCAGAGCCATGCGCCTCCTGCCACGGTGCCGATATTGGGGCGCGCCATCGTGTAGATCCAGCCACCCAGCCCGATCTCGGGTTTGCAGAACGAGAACCAGGCCGTTTCGGTAATCCACCAGCGGTCGCTCATCTCGTCGAAGTGGAAACGGTCGTCGCGCTCGGTGATGACAGGCGGGATCCGGGATTCGTCGGTCATTCGATGTCTCTTTCTGCTTCTGCAAGGGGTGGAAAGCCGCGCCACGCGATGCTGCCGGACGAAGGCGCGGCGAGCTGCGCCTCGCGCGCCGCGTCGCGGGCGAAGAAGCGCAACAACACGTCGAACGGCAGGTCTTCGAGGTCACGTGGACGCGGGAAGCCGTCCTCTCCTGTTTCCGGTGCGTTGGCCACCGCGCGCAGCTCGGCGAGATCGGCCGCCCGGGCCCGGGCGGCAACGTCGGCATAGCGGTCCTTTTCGCGCAGGAACTTCAGAACCTTGGATATGTTCTTAGCAGTCGCGATTACGCCGGGCTCACTACTCTTCCCGGCGATTCCGAGACGAAGATCGTCCAGAACCCCGTCGAACAACGGCGTCAGATCGGTCTCGGGCGCGACGAGCGTTGGGCCCATCTCGATCCGGTGCCTGGTCGCGCTGGCAAGCGCGACCAGCACCAGCCGGCGGTTCAGCGCGCGCGAGACGATCGAATTTCCCGCTTCGCCGGTAACGTTGCGGTGGCGAAGGATGACGATCCGCGCCGAAACGAAGATGCGGTGATAAAGTAGCCGGGCCCGGTCTATCGATCGCCCCGCCGCCGCTTCATATTCGGCCAGCCGTTTCGGGAAATCCGGCACCGGCTCCATGACGCAGCGCATGCAGAACCAGGCGAGATCCTCCATCGGATCGCCGACATGCGCCAGTTCCCAGTCGACCAGCGCGGTCATCCTGCCGTCGAGATAAAGGAAGTTGCCCGGCCCCGCATCACCATGCACAAGTACCGGAGGATCGGAGGGATCGGGGACGTTCATGGCCAGCCAGCACATGACAAAATCGATCAGCGGATCGCGTATACCGGTTTCCTCATACATTGCCTGCCAGATGGCCAGTTCCTGCCGTATGCAGTCCGCTATTCGGCCCTGCCCGGGGGGGGCGATGCCGGTGCTTTCCAGCGGAATGCGATGCAGGTTGGCTATCGACTGCACGAAATCGCGCGAAATTTCGGCCTTCAGCGTGTCGTCCTTCAAATGGCGCAGTTCGCTGCGCCCCGGCGCCCGCTCAGTCAGGATGGCCTGCACTTCGGGGTGGATGGCAATCAGAGCAGGCGCTCTGACGGGCTGCCCGGCCAGGGCACGATAGAAGCTCGCCTCGCGCCAGACCGTGTAGGGTTCAGCCGAGGGCGGACGCGGTGGCTGATAGCGTAGATAGAGGGTTCTCGATGAACCATCCAGGCCGTTCACGTCTACCGCCCAGGAGCGGCAGCGGTTACCCCCCGAGATGGGCTGCCAGAGGGTGATCTCGCCTCCGACCGCCGCTGCCGCCCACTGACGCAGTTCGCCTTCCGTTGCGGCGCGGCCGGCATGCCCTGTTGGAGCGTGGTCGCGTGACATGCTCGCGGGGATCTTCCGGTCCTCGATTTTCGGTACGCTTCTTTCGGTCACTTCGATCACGCCCCGCGTTGGGAAATCCGTCGCGGCCACTGTTAAATAACTCGACAATGTAGATCAAATCAAATATCGATCATTTGATAGATATGCTGAAGGGGAGGTGGTGGAGCCGCATGGCCGGAATTCACTACACAGGGCAAGCTGCGGATCGTCAGGTTCCAGATCGCGTTTCTGTGGCGCTCTCCGGTGGTGGTGGCGAGTCGAAAGGCGACGCGTCACCCGCGGGCGCAATGGAGTCTGACGCTGTCGTGGCGCTCATCGCGCGTCTCTCGCCCGGTGAACGGCTGTTCGTGCCGGGGTCGGCGGCAGAAATTCCTGCCCTGTGGGCCGGCCTGTGCGCCCCTGATGCCCCCGCTTTCCAGGTGACGACAACGCTGGTGCCGGGCATCAACGCAACGCCCAACCCCACGGGCCCTCTCAGCAACCCCTTCGCGCTCCGTCGTTACGCCCCGGGGGTATTCCGACACCTGCCCCTGTCCTATGGTGGGTTCTTGCGTGCGCTGACGCATATGGAGTTCGATACCTGCATTCTTCATGTCGCGGCGCCGGATGCGCGCGGCCATGCATCGCTGGGACCGTCGGTCGAGTTCACGCCCATTGCGCTTTCACGGGCGCGGCGCTTCATCGCAGTGGTCAACCCGCAGCTTCCCGCGTTGCCCGGAGCGGTCTCGGTCGATCTGGCAGGCGCCGATCTCGTCGTGGAAATCGATGCCGGATTGCGTGCTTACGAGCCGGAGGGATCGGATCCCGTCTCGGTGGAGATCGCGCGGATCATCGCAGGCTTCGTGCCCGATGGCGCGGCGCTGCAATACGGGCTTGGCAAAATCCCTGACGCGCTCGCCGGAGCGTTGCGCCGACACCGGGGCTTACGGCTTCACTCCGGTATGCTCTCGGACGGGATGCGCGATCTGATGGAGGCCAATGCGCTTGATGAGGATTTCGTCCCCGTCTCCTGCGTCCACGTAGGCAGCGCGGCGCATTACGGCTGGCTGCGCGACCGACCCCGCATCGCAGTCCGTCCTGTCAGCGAAACCCACGCACCGGGCGCGCTCGCAAGGCTCGGCGGCCTTGTTGCGGTCAACGGCGCGCTGAGCGTCGATCTTTTCGGTCAGGCCAATCTGGAAACTGCCGGCGGGCGGGCGGTCAGCGGCGTGGGTGGTGCGGCGGATTTCGCCCGTGCGGCGTCGCTGGACCCGATGGGGATAAGCATCATCGGTTTGCCGTCGATCACGCCGAAAGGCGAGTCACGCATCGTGACGATGATCGAGGGTCCCTGTTCGCTGCCTCGTCACGACGTCGACGTGGTGGTTACCGAACACGGTGCAGCCGATCTGCGCGGCGCTGATGTGGAAACCCGCGCCGAGCGCCTCATCGCCATCGCGGCGCCGGAACACCAGGCGTCGTTGTCCGAGGCGTTCCACGCGGCGGTCTCGCGCCTCTATCCTGCAAGAGAGATGTCATGAAACGATCCGACAAGGTCATCATCAGTTGCGCAATCACCGGATCGATCCACACGCCGTCGATGTCGCCCTATCTGCCCGTCGCCGCCGAAGACATCGCAGTGCAGGCGATCGGCGCGGCGCAGGCCGGGGCCGCCATCCTGCACTTGCACGCACGCGAGCAGGGCACCGGGCGGCCGACACAAGCGATAGATGAATACGCGAGATTCTTGCCTGTGATTCGTGATGGTTGCGACGCGATCATCAACATCACTACTGGCGCGGGCCTCGGCATGTCGATGGATCAGCGTCTTGCCGCCGCCAACCATTTCCGCCCCGAGATTGCATCGATGAACATGGGGTCGTTCAACTTCAACATCTCGGGCGCGGCGCGGAGGGGCAATTTCCAACATGACTGGGAGCTGCCCTATCTGGAGATGACCAAGGATTTTATCCTGTCCAACACCTTTGCCCAGATCGAACGCGCGATGACCGAATTGGGCGCCCATGGCACCCGGTTCGAGTTCGAATGCTACGATACCGGTCATCTCTATAATCTGGCCCATTTCGCCGACCGCGAGCTGGTGAAGCCGCCATTCTTCGTACAGGCGATCTTCGGGATTCTCGGCGGGATCGGCGCCGAACCCGAGAATCTGATGTCCATGAAAGCGACTGCCGACCGGCTGTTCGGCGCGGACTACTACCTTTCGATTTTGGCCGCGGGGCGGCACCAGATTCCCTTCACGACATTGGGGGCGATCCTCGGCAGCCATGTTCGCGTGGGATTGGAGGACAACCTGTTCTTGACGAAGGGCGAGCTTGCGCCGTCGAACGCCGCCTTGGTGGAAAAGAGCCGGCGCATCCTCACCGAGCTGGGTCTGGCCATCGCGACGCCCGACGAGGCCCGGCAGATGCTCGGCACCAAGGGTCGGGCCAACGTCGGATTCTAGCGATGCCCTACGCCATTCCCGACTACGTCCTGCCCACGATCAACCGTCAGGTTCTGCTGACGGCGCGGCCCGACGGCATTCCGCGACCCGGACACTTCACTATTGTCGAAGCCCAGATACCCGCGCCGGGCGAGGAGCAGATCCTCGTGCGCAACATCTATCTTTCCGTCGATCCCGCACAGCGCGGCTGGTGTTCCGCCGAGGCGAACTATTCCGCACCGGTTGCGCTGGGCGCGCCCATGCGCGGGCTTGCGGTCGGCGTGGTGGTGCAATCGCGCGTGGGCGGGTTCAGCGAGGGCGATTTCGTCTATGGCTTCTTCGGTTGGCAGGATTACGCGGCGGTCGGTCCGCAGGCGGTCCTGCATCGCGCGGATGATAACCTACCGCTGGACGCCTTCGGCTCGCTGTTGGGCATCAACGGGATCACCGCCTATCTGGCACTGACCCGTCTGGGACGCCCCGAACCGGGGGACACGCTGGTCGTTTCAACGGGGGCGGGATCGGTCGGAAGTTTCGTCGGACAGATCGGCCGACATCTCGGCTGCCGCACGGTTGCCGTCGCCGGCGGTCCGGCCAAGGCCGCGCGGTGCCTGGAGCGGTTCGGCTATGACGCGGCCATCGACTACCACGACGACGATATCGGGAGCGCCCTCGCCGTAGCCGCAGAGGACGGGGTCGATATCTATTACGACAACACCGGTGGCCCCATCCTCGATGCTGTCCTGCGGCAGATGGCGGTCGCGGGGCGTATCGTGCAATGCGGCACCGCCTCGATCGCCTCGTGGACACCGGCTCCCACCGGACCCCGCAACGAGCGGGAGATACTAACGCGACGCCTGGTCTGGTCTGGTTTCGTCATCTTCGACCACATCGGTCGCTATGCGCAGGCGGCGAGCGACATGGCTCGTCTCTGGCAGGAGGGCAAGGTGCTCTATGATACCGATCTCGCCACCGGAATCGAAGCAGCACCCGGCGCCATCGCCAGACTCTACGCCGGCGACAATGCCGGCAAACTGCTTGTCTACATAGGTTGAGACCCTCGGATGCATATTGACCTGACCCCGGAACAGCGCGCAATCGATACCGGCGTGCGCGAGATATGCGCACAGTTTGATGACCAGTACTGGACCGACTGCGAAACCCATCTCCGGTTCCCGGAAGAATATTACCGGGCCATGGCAGACGGTGGCTGGCTCGGTATCACCATGCCGGAGGAAGTGGGCGGTTCCGCGCTTGGCGTTACCGAGGCAGCGATTATGATGCATGCGGCGACCTCGTCAAACGGCGGCTATTCCGCGGCGTCGGCAATTCACATCAATCTGTTCGGTCCGCATGCGATCGTGGTTCACGCGACCGACGAGCAGAAGAAGCGGTGGCTTGAACCCCTCGTGAAGGGCGAGGAGAAAGCCTGCTTCGGCGTAACCGAGCCCGATGCCGGTCTGGACACCACATCGATCAGGACCGTCGCCGACCGCGTGCAAGGCGGCTACATGGTGCGGGGTCGGAAGATGTGGACCTCGACCGGGCAGGTAGCTGACCGCATCATGTTGTTGACGCGCACCACGCCCAAGGCGGACTGCCGGCGACCGACTGACGGGATGACGCTGTTCTATACCCCGCTGGACCGCAACAAGATTGAGGTGCGCCGCATCCACAAGATGGGCCGCAACGCAGTGGATTCCAACGCGGTCTTCATAGATGGCCTGTTCGTGCCCGAGGCAGACCGGGTCGGGGAGGAAGGCCGGGGCTTCCACTATCTGCTCGATAGCCTGAACCCCGAACGCATACTCGTCGGCATCGAGGCCATCGGTGTGGGTCGCGATGCACTCGGCCGCGCCGCCCGGTATGCGCGCGAGCGCGTGGTCTTCGGCCGTCCCATTGGGCAGAACCAGGGGATTCAGCATCCGCTGGCCGAAGCCTGGGCATTTCTCGAATCTGCCTACTGGATGTGTTTGCGCGCGGCGTGGCTTTACGACAACGGCCGTGCGGCCGGGGCTGAGGCCAACGCCGCGAAGTTTCTTGCTGGCAGGGCCGCGTTCGACGCATGTACCAAGGCGGTCTTGACCCATGGCGGCATGGGCTATGCGCAGGAGTATCAGGTGGAGCGACTGTTCCGCGAATCCCTTCTGCCACGGATCGCGCCGGTGACCGAACAGCTAATCCTATCCTTCATCGCGGAACGGGTGCTCGACCTTCCAAAGTCCTACTGAATCGATCAGCGAAGTTCCGCCTGGGGAGGAGAACATGATGCTACGAAGACCGAAGGACAGCCTGACCGGGCTGGTCTTTCTCTTAATCGCAACGGGCACCTGGCTTCTGTGCCGAGAACTGAGCTACGGCACAGCGCGCAACATGGGGCCGGGCTACTTTCCTATCCTGCTGTCCTGGCTGCTAACGTTTTTGGGCGGCGTGTTGATCGTGCGGAGCTTTTTCGGATCTATCGAGCCGGTCGACCCTATGTCCTGGCGCGCCCTGCGGTCCATCGTGGCGGTTCTGGCAAGCTGCGTCCTGTTTGGGCTGCTCGTTCGACCGGCCGGGCTCGCGGTCGCGGTCATGGCGACCGTCCTCACCGGCGTGCTGGGCATGCAGGGCTATGGTCTGCGCTCGGCTCTCCTGACTGCGATAGTGCTTGCCGTAGGCTGCTGCCTGACCTTCGTGGCGCTGCTGGGGCTGCCGATCCCGGTTGTCGGCCCGCTGTTGGGGATGTGAGCCGATGATACTGGACCTTTTCGACAATCTGCAGATCGGCTTTGCCCACGTCGTCACGCCGATCAACCTGCTCTACTGCTTTATCGGCGTTTTCCTTGGCACCCTGATCGGTGTGTTGCCCGGGCTCGGCCCCGCGGCGACCATCGCAATCCTGTTGCCGATGACCTTCACCCTCGATCCGACAACTTCGCTCATCATGCTGGCGGGAATCTATTATGGCGCGCAATACGGCGGCTCGACCACCGCGATCCTCGTCAACCTGCCCGGCGAATCCTCGTCGGTGGTGACCGCACTCGACGGTTATCAGATGGCGCGGCAGGGGCGCGCGGGCCTCGCGCTTGCAACGGCGGCCCTTGCTTCGTTCTTTGCTGGAACGGTAGCTGCGCTGGTTATCGCCCTGGCGGGTCCGCTGATGGCTGCGGTGGCGCTCAGCTTCGGTGCGGCGGATTACTTTGCGCTCATGGTGCTGGGACTGACCGCCTCGGTGGCTTTGGCGCAAGGATCGCTGGTCAAGGCGTTGGGCATGGTGACCTTCGGCCTTATCGTCGGCCTTGTGGGGGTCGATGTGACCAGCGGTTCGAGCCGGATGACCTTCGGTCTGCCCGATCTTCTCGACGGCATATCCATCGTCGCGGTCGCCATGGGCCTGTTCGGTCTGGGTGAGATCATGCTCAACCTCACAGATGGAGAGGAGGCGCGGTCGCGCCAGAAGGAGCCGGTGCGCATTACTCTGCCCAACCGGCAGGAGATGAAACAGATCTCCGGCCCGGTGGTGCGTGGGACAGTGATCGGCTCGGTCCTCGGCATTCTGCCTGGCGGCGGGGCGTTGCTATCGTCCTTCACCGCTTATGCGGTGGAGAAGAAGATATCGAAAGAACCCTCGCGCTTCGGCAGGGGCGCCATTGAGGGAGTGGCCGCACCTGAGGCCGCGAACAACGCCGGGGCGCAGACCTCGCTCATCCCGTTGCTGACGCTGGGCCTACCGTCGAATGTCATCGCCGCGCTGATGGCTGGCGCTCTCATCATTCAGGGTATTCAGCCGGGGCCGCAGATCATCAGCAGCCAGCCAGCTTTGTTCTGGGGCCTCGTCGCCTCGATGTGGATCGGCAACTTGATGCTGGTGTTGCTGAACCTGCCCATGATCGGCCTGTGGGTGCGGTTGCTGAGGATGCCTTACAAGTTCCTTTTTCCAGCGATCCTCGTGTTCTGCTCTGTGGGCGTGTTCTCGCTCCAGTTCTCGAGCTTCAGCATATGGGTAATGGTCGTGTTCGGGGCGCTAGGCTACCTGCTGCGTCGTCTTGACTGCGAGCCCGCGCCCTTCCTGCTGGGCATGATCCTTGGCCCGATGATGGAAGAATACTTCCGTCGCGCCATGCTGCTGTCGCGCGGTGACCCGATGGTGTTCCTCGAGCGTCCCATCAGCGCGACGCTGCTCGTTCTGGCCGCGCTGGCGATGATTAGCATCAGCATCCCCGCACTGCGTGCCCGCCGCGACGCGGCTCTGAAAGAATGACCACAGACCCGCCATAAGCGGGCGGTCCCAACCGCCGGTTCGCCAGAAGGTGGCCGGCACCAACTGCAACCGGAGGAAAGAACGATGTTCAATTTCATTCAAACGTCGCGCTGCTCGAGCCTGTTAGGCGCGCTTTTAGGCGCCGCGCTCGTCGGTGCCACCGCAGCCCCCGCGCTGGCCGAGTTCCCTGAGCGGCCGGTTACGATCGTCGTGCCCTTCTCGCCGGGCAGCGGCACAGACACCGGCACCCGGGTCCTGTCGACCGTGCTCGAGCCGTTGCTGGGCCAGCCCATTGTCGTCGATAACCGCCCTGGCGGCAGCGGCGCGCTGGCCGCGAGCCTCGTCGCTCAGGCACCAGCCGACGGCTATATGTTGCTGATGGGGACCAACTCGACACAGAGTGCCAACCCGCTCTTGATCAAGAACCTCGGCTACGATCCGAAGGAAGATTTTCGTCCCATCGGCATGATCGCCACATTCGAGATGCTGTTAGCGGTGAATGCCGGATTCCCCGCCCAGACGGCTGAGGAACTGGTGGCCTATGCGCGCGAGAATCCCGGCAAGGTCACCTATGCCACGGGTAACGTTACTGGCTTGGTGGCGGGGTCGCTTTTCGCCAGCCGCCTCGGTCTGGACATGCTCCGCGTGCCCTATAAGAGCAATGCCGAGGCGTTGACGGATCTTGTAGGCGGGCAGGTGGACGTGATGTTTCCGGACATCGCCGCATCCATGCCATACGTGACCGCCGGTTCGCTGCGAGCGTTGTCGAGCGTCACGCTGGGCGAGGTTTCGCCGCTGGCGCCCGATCTGGTCCCGCTTTCGCAGACGCTGGTGCCCGAACTGAAGCTGGTGGGCTGGA
Source organism: Chelatococcus asaccharovorans (assembly GCF_003201475.1). Lineage (GTDB taxonomy): Bacteria > Pseudomonadota > Alphaproteobacteria > Rhizobiales > Beijerinckiaceae > Chelatococcus > Chelatococcus asaccharovorans. The sequence goes on from NZ_QJJK01000024.1 coordinate 19,208, forward strand.
TAGGCCTCTTTGCCCCGGCTGATACATCAGATGCTGTGATCGCCAGGCTGGCCAGCGCGCTTGAGCAGGCCGTAAACGCCGGAGAGTTCCGTAGCAAGCTGTTGGCCGTCGGCGCAAATGCCAACTTCCTGCCGCCGGAGGCTCTGGCCGAGCATATAGCGGCCGAGCGCGAAAGGTTCGCGACGATCTTCGAAAGTGTGGGAATGGAACCGCAATGACTCTGCTCGACAGCGAATCTCGGGCTCTGCTCGACGATATCCTGCCGCGCTATTCGCCTGCCCCTGGCATGCCCTCCGAAGAGGTGCGGCGCCGGGCACTGGAACTCGGCCGGCTCCTCCAGGGGGAGCCGGTCAGCATGGCCGCGATAACTGACATCTCCATTCCCCCGACGGGCTTGGTCCCGATCCGTCTCTACCGGCCCGCGGCGGCGGATGGTGGCTGGATGCTGTGGATACATGGCGGCGGCTTTGTCAGCGGCGGGTTGGACACCCACGATCTGCTGTGCAGACGGCTTGCCGATGGCTGCGGACAGACCGTCATCTCGCTCGACTATCGGCTCGCACCGGAAAACCCGTACCCGGCAGCGCTGGACGATTGTCTGGCGGTGCTGGACTGGCTGATGGCGCGAGGAACGCAATCCGGACTCGACCCGGAACGCGGGGCTATCGGCGGCAGCAGCGCGGGCGGCAACCTGGCTGCAGCCGTGACGATCGCCCGCCGGGGGCGGGAAGGACCGGGCTTGCGATGCCAGGTGCTGGTCTATCCTTGCGTCGATGCGACCATGTCTATGTCGCGGTACGCAACCCATGGCGAAGGTTATCAGCTCACCTCGGCGATGATGGCACATTATCTGGATGCCTATTGTGGTGCTGCACCGGTGCGAGACCAGCCGCTGCTGTCGCCGTTCTTCGCGCCGGATCTCACCGGTCTGCCGCCCGCCCATGTGGCCATCGCTGAGCTTGATCCGTTGTCGGAGGAGGCCGGCGCCTATGCCACGCGGCTCGCTGACAGCGGCGTTCCGGTCGAACGCTGCAACTATCTCGGCGTCATGCATGGGTTCTTTGCACAGGCCGGGGTCCTGACGAAAGCGCGGGAAGCCCAACGCGCGGCCTGCGACTTCCTGCGTGTTCACCTGCGGAGGGCTGATGCCCGCAACCCGGGCTCGAGGCCCGAGAACAAGGGCTGCGCGGGAGCCGATCGCGACTCCGCACGGAACAAGGGAGCCAAATGATGCCGGGGCTATATTTCGACGAACTGATGGTCGGACAGATGTTCGATCACCCGTTGCGGCGGACGGTGACGGAGATGGACAATGTTCTGTTCTCGTCGCTGACGCACAATCCCGCGCTTCTGCATCTGGACGAGGAATATTGTCGCACCGAGACCGAGTTCGGCCAGCGTCTCGTCAACTCGGCCTTCACCTTGGGCCTCATGGTCGGAATTTCCGTGGGCGACACGACGCTCGGCACTGCGGTCGCCAATCTAGGCTGGGATGAGGTGCGTTTTCCCCACCCGGTCTTTCATGGCGATACGATCCGGGTCGAGACGGAAGTGCTCGAACTCCGCGAATCGAGATCGCGACCCCATGCCGGGATTGTCACCTTCCAGCATCGTGCATACAACCAACAAGGCAAGCTCGTGGCGATCTGCAAGCGTTCGGGGCTGCAATTGAAGCGTCCGCAGGCGGTGCGGGCATGACCGCCGCGCGTTCCTGGCTGTTCATCCCCGGAGACAGCGAGAAGAAGCTCGGCAAGGCAGACGCGACTGGTGCTGATGCGCTCATTGTCGACCTTGAGGATTCCGTAGCCCCGGCCCACAAGGCCGAGGCCCGCATCATGGTCCTTGCCTTCCTGAAGGCCCACACGCCGGGCCAGCGGTCGGCGCAGCTCTACGTACGGATAAATCCGCTCGATGAGGGTGCGCTTGAGGATCTGGCTGCCGTCATGCCCGGAATGCCGGACGGAATTATGCTCCCCAAGATATTCGGCGCAGGCTGTGTCGAGCGCCTATCGCACTATCTCGACGCTTTCGAGGCGGCCGGCGGCATCGCGCGAGGCGCCACGCGGATCATCCCCGTCGCTACCGAGACACCACGAGCGGCCCTGACGCTGGCGGGTTTTTCCGAGCGGCGCCTGCCGCGCCTGTCGGCCATGACATGGGGAGCTGAGGATCTCTCCACAGCACTCGGCGCGACGACCAATCTCGGGTCGGATGGGCAGTGGTCGCTGGTATACCAGATCACAAGGGCCAGCGTGCTGCTGGCGGCGAAAGCGGCCGGAGTTGCGGCGATCGACACACTGTACGCCGATTTCCGCGACGATGCCGGACTGCGCGCCTCCTGCCGAGTGGGGGCCGCCGAAGGATTCGACGGCCGGATCGCGATCCACCCCGCGCAGGTCTCCGCCATTAACGCCTGTTTTACTCCTTCTGATGACGACATCGCTCATGCCATGCGTGTAATCGCGGCTTTCGATGCAACACCCGACGCAGGAACGGTAGGCCTCGACGGCATTATGCTCGACATTCCGCATCTCAAGCAGGCGCAGGCCGTCATCGCCAAACACGCGACCTTCGTAAGACGAAGTTCTGGGTCAGGTTAGCGTAGGGCGGCTGTCAATGACCGTGGCATCTGGCGCTGTTCGCCTTTGTGGCCTCCTCCATGGTCAAAACCATGAAGAAGGCCCGCCAAGCCGATCCAGCGTCGGGGGGCAAGTCCACCATACTTCAAGATGGATCCATTCAATGGCGTGGATGGGGGGTGCATGCCTGTGCGCGGGTGGTTCTGGGCTGCGGCACCGGAAGATCTCCGCCTGTTGCCCGCGCACTCCCTCAGTACGAAGGCGGTATTTCAATCGTGATTCCGTCGATGGCTTCGACAACGATCATTTGACAAGCCAAACGAGACAAAGGCTCTTGGAAATAATCGCTGTCTTGCAGCAGTTCGATTTCCGCCTCGCTGCGATCAGTAAATACATTCGCAATTTCCGCCGGGACGAGCACATGGCATGTCGCGCAAGCACAATTTCCTCCACACGATGCCAACATCGGCAAGCCCGCATCGCGGATGCTGTGCATTAAGGGCTCACCCTCATTCGCTTCTATCGTGTGGATACGGCCTTTTGGGTCAACGACATTGACTTTAACCACTTTAGCATGACCTCCACTTTACCTTATGATCAGTATGCCAAGCACCCAAGTCAGTTCCGAGCATTGATCGGATTATGCGATATGGACTTTTGACAAGGTTTGAATTGCGACACACGCGCTGAGCGGAATCTGCGCGTTCTTGGCAAGGTCAAAATCAACGGCCATGCAGTCTCGAATCAAACTAATCGCTGCCCGGCAGTCCCGTTGAGCGTTTACCGTTTCGATACCGCAAAGAGATCCACCCTTATCCCGATGGAGGATCGAGAAGGAATCTCGTGCTGGTTCACCTCGGATGAGGCCCTTCGAATCTGGGTTTAGGAAACCTGCCGAGTGCAGCTTCGAGGTGAACTGATCTGACCAGAAATAGGGTATGGCCCTATATGGCTTGTCGGTAGCGCCTAACATCGCGTTAACAACGGCCTCGGATTGGTCATTTGCGTTTTGAATACATTCAAGGCGCATCATCTCGCCGTTCATTGCAGGATGAAGTGCGACATCGCCAGCAGCAAAAATGTCTGGGGCGGATGTTCGCCCGAACTCATCGACAACGATGCCGTTATGACAGGTGAGGCCAGCTTGCCGCGCCAACTGGTCGCATGCCACCACGCCTACGCCGATCAATGCGACATCTGCTGGAATGATCTCGCCGCTCGAAAGGCTAACGCCTTCCAGCTTTTGACTGCCTACGAATGCGATAACCTGTTCGCCGAGCCGGAACTCGACTCCATTCGCCTCGTGGATGCTCTGCATGTATTGCGAGATTGGCTCGGACGATACCCGCGCTAATATTCTTGGCTCACGCTCGACCACCATAACATGACAGCCCCGCTTTATCGCCGCCGCTGCTACTTCCAGACCGACATAGCCACCGCCCACGATGGTAATGCGTTTCATCCCCTGCATGCGAGTTGCTAGATCGACTGCATGCGAAAGGTTGCGCAATTCCAGAACCCCTTCTAGCGAACGCCCATTGACAGAAAGGGTCCGGGGGTGCGAGCCGGTTGCGAGCAGTAACTGATCGTAGCTCAGCGTCTCTCCGCTACCCAAGTGCAGTCTGTGGCCGAGAGCATCGACGCGAACGACGACCTCACCCAGTCGCAAGGAAATTTCCTTGCGACTATAGAAATCGGGCGTCCGGAATTGAAGCTTTTCCGGCGGCAACGCGTCGGTCAGAAAGGCTTTCGACAGAGGGGGGCGCTGATAGGGATAGTATTTGTCCTGGTCGATCAGGGTTATCGATCCTTCAAAGCCTGCGGCACGAAGCGTTGTTACCGCTTGGAATCCGGCATGTCCTCCGCCGACGACAACAATGTGCTCTTTTGCCATAGAGGATTTTTCCATGACTCAGATGCCTTGAGGCGCCGCGATGAGATTCTGGGAGCCGGCTTTCGGCGTCATGGAGACAAAAAGGGACTTCAGTCCGACTAGATCGCCAGTGCCGCCGACGATCGGTATAGCTTGGCGGGTGTGATCCAATCGGACGTCCTTCAGCTTCTGGACTGCGATATCAAGAAGAGTGCGAGCCTCCAACCGTGCCAGCCAAGCACCGACACATGCGTGAACCCCATAGCCAAATGAAACATGACCGGAGGTGTCTCGGGATGGATCGAACACTTCTCCATTGGGGAACTTTGCCTCGTCACGGTTGGCCGAGGCCAGTATGATCCGTACATGGGCGTTGGCCGGGAGAGTTACGCCACCGACTGTGACCTCGTCGACAGTGGTGCGTCGCAGGCGCGATGTTGATGGTTTCCAGCGCACCATCTCCTCGATGAACCCCGGAATCGATTCAGGCTCAGCTGCGAGCCTGTCCAGCCATGCCGAGTCCGAGGCGAGCATTGCGAAACAGTTGCCGATCAAGATGCGCGTCGTGCTATGCCCGCCACTGAAGATCAACGCGCCGAAGTTGCTTACCTCAAGTTCACTGATTGCCCCTTCATCCCAAGCAACAGCAAGTCTCCTGAGAATCGTATCTTCGCTCGATCGTCTGGCACGATTAACGTGATAAAGCATCGCATCTAGGAGCTTTTGCCTGCCGCTTTCGAATTTCGCCGCGACCTCTGAGGTCATCGGGACGCCACGTGTATCCCGGCCCAGGATTTGCGAGGCATCGTCTGCCCAGCCTACGAATTCCAAAGCCGAATTGGTTGGCAGTCCGATGATCTGACAGATTGCTTCTGCGGCCATCTTGGCTGCGAATGTAGCGATGTCGCCACCGCCCTCGTCGAGAAAACAGGCGAAGTCCGTGTTGATTTTGATGCGTATGCCCTCTTCAAGGGCAGCCACGGCCTTTGGTGTAAATGATGGTGCAATAATCTGACGCAGCCTAGGATGGTCCGGCGCATCCATGATGTTCATGGCCGCATGGACGGCGTTGGCGGGATGGCTCGACGAAAACTTCTTGGGTTGCCGAAGTATCGAAACAACGTCGTCATATCGCGTGAAGATCCAGTAGTCGGTACCAGCCGCAGAGAAGCGCGTGATCGGCGCATTCTCACGCAGCCACCTGTAATGTGCATATGGATCGATTTGTATGCTCGCATCGAAGAGATCGAACGGTGCTATGTGGTCGGGCCACGAAAGCTCATCTGTATAGGGAACCATCACCGAGCCTCAAATTTGGTCGCTTCACTACACATCACATGTGATAATAGCACAATTATAATATTCCTATCTTTTCGATATCAAAATTGGATCACTGAGGAGGGATGTCAGCATGAACCTGACCGGATTGCGGTATTTCGCCGAGGTGGCCGAGCAAGGAAGCTTTCGAAAGGCCTCCCTGCGCCTGCGTATCGCGCAGCCGGCGGTCAGCCGGCAGGTAAAGCTTCTTGAAGAAGAACTCGGCGTGGAACTTTTTGTGCGGCACGGTCGCGGCGTCCTTCTGACGGAGAGCGGCGAGACCTTATTGCGTGGTGCTCGTTCAATGCTGAGTCTGTCTGAGCAGATCCGTGCGGATATCGGGGCAATATCTCAGACGCCGACCGGACACATAAGGTTGGGTTTCCAGCCTTCGGCCGGTCGTCTTCTCGCTGGCCGGTGTCTGGCGGAGTTTTGCCGTGTTCACCCGAACGTCACCTTCGAAGTGTTCGACGGGCTATCTCAGGTCGTCGGCGAACGCATCCTCAACGGCCAGCTCGATATGGGCATTTACAATCCCGGCGCCGCAAATCCCTATCTCATTGCGACACCGCTTTATGAAAAGCCGATCTGGGCTATAGCACATCCTGACCGCCCCCTTGGGCCTGATACCCATCTGACCGTGGCGGCATTGGCGGCCTATCCGTTGATCGCCGCAGCGTCGGTCTTCCGCCAAGTCCTGAGAGCCGGTCCCGAGGGGGCATTCAAGCTGGCGATTGAACTGAATGGCTTCAGCATCTCGTCTGATCTTCTGGCCAGAAACGCCGGCGTCCTGCTCTGCCCCCCTGAGATGTTCTGTAATGAACTCGACGCTGGCGTGTTTCATGGACGCCCGGTTTCCGGTTTATCCACGCTAGCAAGCATTGTCAGGCGAAGCGACGTCCCCCCAAGCCGAGCGATGATTGAATTCGAGCGTCATGTAATTGAGCTCTCCCAGCCGAATCTAATCTCGGGTGACATTATGTCTATTTCAAGCATCTCGTGAAAACCTCACCCATGGCGCGTCGCATAATTTCTAAAACCTGCAACACTTCCCGAGGGCCGGTTTTCCGGCCCTTTTCGTGTCGCGCGTCATTGTCGCAAGTGGTAGAAATCCTGCGACATGATTTGCGACAGGGGAAAGCCGTGGGCGACCGATCAGATTCCGACGCCGGCCGAGTGCTCATCGGCTATGCCCGCGTCTCGACGCGCGGCCAGGACCTCGACCAGCAGCGCGCCGCCCTTGGTGCGGCCGGCTGCGTCCGCATCTTTGAGGAAAAGGCGTCCGGGGCGAAGCGCGACCGGCCCGAGCTGGCGCGGATGCTCGACCATCTGCGCGCCGGCGACGTGGTGACGATCACCAGGCTGGACCGCCTCGCCCGATCGACCGGCGACCTTCTCAACATCGCGGAGCGGATCAAGGACGCCGGCGCTGGTCTGCGTTCCCTGGCCGAGCCGTGGGCTGACACGACGACGCCGGCCGGGCGCATGGTGCTGACCGTGTTCGCCGGCATCGCCGATTTCGAGCGATGCTTGATCGCGGAGCGCACGAGCGCCGGCCGGATCGCGGCCAAGGCGCGGGGCGTGCGGTTCGGCCCCTCCCCTGCCCTTTCGGCCGATCAGATCGCGCACGCCCGCCAGCTCATCAGCGAGGACAAGAAGCCGGTGGCGGAAGTCGCCCGGCTCCTGAAGGTGCATCGTGCCACGCTCTACCGGGCGCTTGAAAGCACAGCAGGCCGC
>NZ_QJJK01000025.1 GCF_003201475.1 Chelatococcus asaccharovorans
GCCAAGACCGCCGCTGCCTTCGAGGTGAAGCTCTAGGATCAATCGATCCTTGGCGACAGGGATTGGCCCGTCCGCAAGGGCAGCGGGCGACCGGATATCTCAAATCACACAGGGATCATTCAGGCCGCGGCGATCACTCGCCGCGGCTTTCTTTATGCATCATTCGCGCGATCGCACCGCGCCGCAGCGAGCACATCCGCGTCCATCGAGGGCGGACATATCGCGCGGGAGCAGGTCCCCGACCGACTGACGCGCTCTGACCGCCCGGCGCGTATCAGCGCCGGCGACGTCGCGGCATGAAGGGGTTTGACCAAATTCAGTTAAATGATTACATTGAATAGCAAGAACGCGGACTGAAGATTCCGCGATGCGGGAGGCACCATGAGTGGGCATTGGGCCGCGCTGTCCGCGCGCTGCCGTCGGTGACCCTTTCATACCGGCTGTCAAATGCAACGGCGTCACAATGGGCGGCGCCGCGGGACGTGCGGCGCGCCGGTTCGCGATCGCCGGAGTGGTCGGAGCAGGGCGACGCCATGAATGTCAGTGACAAGAAGAACATTCTGACTGGGGCCTTTTTTATCGGCTTTGGTGCGGCGGTTGCCTTTGGCGCGACCCATTATACGATCGGCAGCGCGGCCCGCATGGGTCCGGGATATTTCCCCCTCGGCCTTGGACTTGCGCTGGTGTTGACCGGGCTCGCGGTTCTCGCCGCTGCGCTGATGCGGGCGACGACGCGCTCCGAGCTGGACCAATGGCCGGTCAGAAGCGTCATCCTTATCCTGCTCTCTGTCGTGCTCTTCGGCTTGCTGATCGAGCGAGCGGGTCTGGTTGTCGCATTGCCCGTGCTGATCGTCGTCTCAAGCCTTGCCCACAGCGCGTTCTCCTGGCGCAGCGCCTTGCTGTCGAGCGCCATCCTGCTCGCCTTGTCGTGGATCATCTTCATCATGATCCTGGGGCTGCAGGTGCCGTTGCTGCCGCCGGACCTGAGCGCATAGGAGCCCGCGATGGACCTGTTCGGCAATCTCATCATCGGCTTCGAGAGCGCGTTATCCCTGCAGAACCTGCTCTATGCCTTCATGGGCTGCGTGCTTGGAACACTGATCGGCGTGCTGCCCGGCCTTGGGCCGCTCGCGACCATTTCCATGCTCCTGCCCTTCACCTTCGGTCTCGATCCGACGGCAGCGCTCATCATGCTCGCCGGGATCTATTACGGCGCGGCCTATGGCGGCTCGACGACAGCGATCCTGGTCAACCTGCCCGGCGAGACGTCCTCCGTCGTCACCGTCCTCGACGGCTACCAAATGGCCCGGCAGGGCAGGGCGGGGGTCGCGATCGCGACGGCGGCCATCGGCTCGTTCTTCGCGGGATGCGTCGGGACGCTCATACTGGCGGCCTTTGCCGCGCCGCTCGCCAGCGTGGCCTTTCGCTTCGGCGGGGCGGAATACTTCTCGCTGATGGTGGTCGGGCTGATCGGCGCGGTGTCGCTTGCGTCCGGGTCGATCATGAAGGCAATCGGGATGATCCTGATCGGGGTCATTCTCGGCACCGTCGGCACTGATCTCAATTCCGGCGTGCAGCGCTTCACCTTCGGAACGCCCAATCTCTGGGAGGGCATCGATTTCATCGTCATCGCGGTCGGCCTTTTCGCCTTCGGGGAGGTCATCGCGAGCCTCGAGAGCGATGCGAACCGTGAGACTTTTACGGATAACATGGGGCGCCTCATGCCCCGGGCGGAGGATTTCCGGCGGATGACCCCCGCCATCCTGCGCGGCACCTCGATCGGCGCGCTGCTCGGCATCCTGCCCGGCGCGGGGCTGTCGCTCTCCTCCTTCTTTTCCTACAGCCTGGAAAAGAAGGTGTCGCGGTTCCGCGGGGAGCTCGGCAAGGGGGCGATCGAGGGCGTTGCCGGTCCGGAGGCCGCCAATAATGCGGCCGCGCAGACCGCCTTCATCCCGACGCTGACGCTCGGGATCCCGGGCAGCCCGACCATGGCCCTCATGCTCGGCGCCATGGTCATGCACAATATTCAGCCTGGCCCGCAAGTCATGACCAGCAATCCAGCGCTGTTCTGGGGGCTGATCGTCTCCATGTGGATCGGGAACCTGATCCTGATCATACTCAATCTTCCACTCGTCGGGCTTTGGGTGCGATTGCTGAGCATTCCCTATCGGGTGCTCTATCCCGCGATCCTCCTGTTCTGCTGCCTCGGCGTCTATTCCGTGCAGTTCTCGACATTCGACCTGTTCCTGGCGGCTGGCTTCGGTCTGGCCGGCTATGCCCTGCGCAAGCTGGAATGCGAACCGGCGCCGCTGGTGCTGGGCTTCGTGCTCGGGCCCCTGCTCGAGGAAAATTTCCGGCGCGCCATGGTGCTGTCCCAAGGGGACTACATGGTCTTTGTCCGCGAGCCGATATCCCTGTGCTTCTTGATCCTGGCGGCTGCCCTTCTGATCACGGCAATGTTTCCCAAGATCCGAAGGGAGCGCGACGCCATCCTTCACGAAGAGACTTAACGTCTATCTGCAAAGCCGCCGAAGACGCGGCACCGAACACAAGTACAGTCACATTCTGGGAGGGCTTGATGAACCGTATACTCGGAATTCTCTTATGTGTCGGCGCGGCCTGCCTGTCGGGTCTCGCCAGCGCCCAGGACTTTCCTACCAAACGGGTGACGATCGTCATCCCCTTCACGCCTGCGGGCTCCAACGACACGATCGGCCGCTATCTCGCCGACGGCCTGGCGAAGCTCTGGAGTACGCCCGTCGTGGTGGAAAACAAGCCTGGTGCCGGCTCGGCGATCGGCTCGGCCCATGTCGCGCAGTCGCGGCCTGACGGCTACACCCTGCTGTTCGTGTCGGGCACGTTCACGACGAATGCGGCGACGCAGAGCAATCTCCCGTTTGATCCAGTCAAGGACCTGAAGCCGGTGGGGATGGGAGCGCTCGGTCAGATGGTCATCGTGACGGGCTCGCGCGTACCGGTGAACAATCTCGCCGACCTGGCGAAGGCGGCCAAGACGCAGAAGATCTTCTACGGGACGACCGGCGTCGGCAGCTCCACGCAATTCGCCGGCGAGCTCCTCAATGATGTGGCCGGTATCAAGATGGAGCCGGTCCACTACAAGGGGGGAACAGACGCCCTCGTCGACATGGCCGGCGGGCGCCTGGACGTCTATGTCGGCACCGTGACCCAAGTTCTGTCGAGCGTTGCGAGCAACAAGGCCAAGCCGATCGCGATTGCCAGCAAGACGCGCTCCAAGGCGATGCCCGATGTGCCCACCGTCGCCGAGGCCGGCTTCGCGGGCGCGGAGGCAGACATATGGTGGGGCGTTTTCGCGCCGTCGGGAACGCCGGATGCCGTGGTGACAAAGATCAATCAAGGTATCAACACGGTCATGGGCTCCCCGGAGGCGACAGAATTCCTCGCCAAGCATGGTGCCATGCCCGCCGCAATGAGTGTTGCCGCGTTCGGCGACCATGTGACCAAGGAATTGGCCAAGTGGCGCGAACTCGCCGTCAAACACAATATCAAGGCCGATTAACAGCGCGGGCGGCTGGCGCGGAGCGTCGGCGCTCCGCGGTTTGCCTGCCCTAAGGGCAAGCGCGATGAGGACGAGTGATGGCCGACATAGCCAGTATTCACGATATCAGGGCGGACGGAGATTTTGCCGCGGATTATGCGGCCTTCGCCTCCGCATTGACGCTCGACCAGATGCCGCAGGCCGTGGTTGCGGCGGCCAAGGCCAATCTCTTCGATACGCTTGCCTGTGCCACGGCCGGCGTTTCGGCGGCTGGTGTCGGTAATCTCAAGGCACTCGTCGCGGAATGGGCCGGCAAACCCGAGGCCGGCATCTGGTGCTCGTCCATTCGGGTGCCGGCGCATCATGCCGCATGGGTGAATGGCATGATGGCGCATGCCCGCGACTACGACGACACCCATGACGGTGCGGTGCTGCATGCCGGTGTGTCCGTCATACCGGCGGCCCTGGCCGCGGCCGAGCTCAATCCGGATGCGACCGGCGCCGATCTCATCGCCAGCGTCGTCGCCGGGCTTGAACTCATTTGCCGACTTGGCGTGGCGACCTCGATCGGCATTATCGAGAGCGGCTTCATGTATACATCGCTCTTCGGTCATTTTGCCGCCACCGCCGCCGCCGGGCGCGTCGCGGGCCTCGACCGCGACCAGATGGTCAATGCCCTGGGCGTGGCCTATAGCCAGGCGGCGGGCACCCATCAGGTAACCCGCGATGCCGCGCTGACGAAGCGGGTCCAGCCCGGTTTCGCGGCCAAGACCGGGCTCATCTCGGTCGCCCTGACCAAAGCCGGCATTCGCGGCGCGCAGAACACTTTCGAGGGGATCGATGGGCTGTTTCGCAGCTATCTGCGCGGACGCTATGATCCGGATGCGCTGAGAGACGGCCTGGGTGAGCGCTACGAGTTTCTCAATCTGAGTTACAAGCCCTACCCTTGCTGTCGGTTCAATCACACGGCCATTGACGCCGCGCTCATCATCCGGCGTGAGCTGGAGGCGCGTGGCGCCACGGTTCACGCGCTCACGGCGCGCGTGAACAAACAGGCCTATGAGGCGGTCTGTACGCCCGTTGCGGTGCGCAAGCGTCCAGCGACCATCGTTCAGGCGCAGTTCAGCCTGCCTTACACGGTTGCCTGCGCCTTGCACAAGGGGGCGGTGGGCCTGCGTGCCTTCACCGAGGAGGGGCTGCGCGACGAGGGCGTCCTCGCCATCTCGTCGCATGTGAATGCTGAACTCGATGCTGAGATAGAGCGGAACTGGTCGCGCAACATATCGCCGACCCATCTGATCGCTGCAACAGACAAAGGCCTTATCGAGGCCAGGGTGGACATTCCACGCGGACATCCCAAGTCACCCATGTCCCTCGCCGACTTTGATGCGAAACTTGCTGATTGCCTTGACATCAGCGGCCTCGATTGGCCGGAGACGGCGGTGACCACGCTGCGTCAGACAATCGATGGTCTTCATGAAATGCGGCGCGGTGGCGCCATCCTTGAGGCGGTAACGCGTTAGGCCATTCGCGAGGCGAAATGCGTGGCCAGTTCGCAGGCGGGAAGCCACGGACGACCTGCATGATGAGAATAAGGGGGCCAAGCCGGCGATCAGGCCCCATTTGCTCTATTTCATATAAATGATTTGACTCAAATAGAGCTGGGAACTACCATTCTTTGCAAGGTTTGGGAGGAGCAATGTCGGTTCACAGGCTTCAGTCATCGCCGATGAACGCTGTATCGGAAGAGCCGGTGGCTATCGACTTTGACGGCGTGGTGGCCCGTTTCGGCGCGCTCCATGCCATGGGGCCGACAACGCTCTCGGTCCGGCAGGGCGAGTTCCTGGCCGTCGTCGGGCCAAGTGGTTGTGGCAAGTCGACCTTGTTGAACATGGTGGCAGGCACACTGCGTCCGGCTGAGGGCGTCGTGCGCTACAAGGGCGATGCGGTCACCGCGATCAATCACGATGTCGGCTACATCACCCAGAAGAACTTCTGCCTGCCGTGGCGCACGGTGGAGGCGAATGTTCGGCTGCCGCTGGAATTCCGCAGGATACCCAAGGCGGAGGCCGCGCGGCGTGTGCGCATCGCCATCGACAAGGTGGGGCTTGGTGGCTTCGAGAAGGCCTACCCACGCCAATTGTCGGGCGGCATGCTGCAACGTGTCATGATTGCTCGCACGCTTGCCTACGAGCCGGATATCTACCTCATGGACGAGCCGTTCGGCAGCCTCGACGCGCAGTTGCGCACGCGCATGCATGGCGAGCTTCTCAAGCTGTGGCAGGAAACCGGCGCGACCTTCGTCTTCGTGACGCATGACCTGCAGGAAGCCATCACGCTGGCGGATCGCGTCGTGGTCATGTCGGGGCGGCCAGGGCGCCCGAAACGTGTCGTCGATATCGAGTTGCCACGTCCGCGCGACGTCATAGACATCCAGTCCAATCCCGCCTTCGGAGCTTACGTCAAAGAGCTTTGGGCGGCGTTGGACGTGCATTGAGGGAGCGCGTGGCATGAGCGGAGGCTCCATACCCTCGGGCAGCACCCCGCGTCGCCGGGCGCTTCCCGCTGACGCCTTTCTCCAGTTGGGTCTGGCCATCCTGGCCGTCGCCGCGTGGGAAATCGTGGCGCGCGCCTTCGGCACCGACTTCTGGACGAGCAGCCCGAGCGCCGTTGCTGCCGAGCTCGGGCGATGGGCCGCCTCCGGGCAGCTCGCCGTCGATCTGCAACTGACCTTGACTGAAGCTGGCGTCGGCTTCGTCATCGGGAGTGTCGCCGGTGGGCTGATCGGCTTTATTCTTGGCTGGATGACACGGTTGGGCGACCTGTTCGAGCCATTCATTCTTTCGCTCTATACCCTTCCGAAAATCGCACTTGCTCCCCTGTTCGTGCTTTGGTTCGGGATTGGCGCGACAAACAAGATTATGTTCGCCGCGATGCTTGTGTTCTTCATGGTATTCTTCACGACATACCAGGGAACACGCCAGGTCGACCGCGATCTTGTGGAGAATGCGCGGCTTCTGGGGGCCGGCAAGTGGGATATCTGGACGAAGATCGCCATCCCGTATTCGGCGGTTTGGATCTTTACCGGTATCCGTATCGGGCTTCCCTATGCGCTGATCGGAGCGATCGTCGGTGAATTCGTCGCGGCGGAAGCCGGCGTAGGCTTCCGTATCAAGGAGGCAACGTCGTTCTTCAACACAGCCGCCGTGTTTGCTGGCCTCATCGTCTTGATGTGCATCAGCCTTGTTCTGCTTGGCCTGCTGAAGCTCCTGGAAAGCCGCGCGCTGGCCTGGCAGAGCGCTGGCAACCGTGTCTCCGCGGGCGATCCAACATGACCAGCCCTTCGGAAGCAGAGTATTCGTCTCTCGTTCCTGCGTAAAACGGCGCGAACTCATAGAGCCACAGTCAAAAAAAGGTTGCATGTCGTCTTATGAAGCCCAGCTCGTCATTTGATTTCAACAGCATCCTGCGAGCAGGCGACACGATTGCTTGGCCTCAAGGGTCGGGGGAGCCGCGGGGATTGACCCAGCGCCTCGTCGCCACCCGGCATAGCCTGCCGCCCGTGCGCCTGTTCATCGGTATGGTGACGAGCGATACATTGTCGCCTGACTGCGCTGACTGCTTCGAGCTGACCGGCCTCAATGGGGCGGGCAGCAATCGCCGCCTGACCGCGGCGGGTGTGCTTGAGGTCATTCCCGTCCATGTCTCATCGATCGCCAGACTTATCGAGGCCGGAACGCTGCCTGTCGATGTCGCGCTGATCCGCGTTCGGCCGTCACCGGTCCCCGGGCATTTCACCGTCGGGGTGGTGGCCGATTACACCCAGGCGCTTGTGAAAAAAGCCCGTTGCGTGGTTGCTGAGCTCGATGAGCGCATGCCGGCGACTGCCCATGACGCGCTTGTCGCGGCGGGGGACATCGATGTGTGGGTCGAGGCCGACGTCGACCAGATCCTGCTGCATGATTCCGAGCCATCGAACCAGGAACGGGAAGTCGCCCGGCATGTAGCGTCCGCTATTCCAAACAGGGCGACGGTGCAATTCGGAATAGGCGGTCTTTCCGTCGCCGTGGCCCAGGCTTTGAGGGATCATCGTGACCTCGGTGTCCACTCCGGCGTCGTCTCCGATGCGCTGGTCGATCTCATCGAAAAAGGGGTTGTGACCAACGCCTATAAGGGATTCGATGAAGGGGTTTCCGTCACGGGCTGCCTCTTCGGCAGCGATCGCCTGAACACGCATGCCGACGGCAACCCCGCGATCGCCTTGCGAGCGGCGACGCACACCCATAACGCCGAAATCATGGCGCGCCTTCATCGGCTCCACAGCGTGAATTCGGCGATCGAAGTGGATCTGACCGGGCAGGTCAACGCGGAACAGGCGGGGAGCCGTTATCTCGGTGCCGTGGGGGGACAGATCGATTTTGTCCGTGGAGCCCAGTTCTCGCCGGGTGGTCGTTCGATCATTGCCTTGCCCTCCACCACGCCCGACGGCCGAACCTCGCGCATCGTCACCTCGCTCGCCGGGCGCCCCGTGACGACGGCGCGATCGGAGGTCGATCTGGTCGTCACCGAATATGGGATCGCCGACCTGAGAGGCTGCTCTTTCGCGAGACGAATGGAGCAACTGGCGGCGATCGCCCATCCCGCTTTCCGCGATGCCCTGCTGCGGGAGGCGCGCGACGGCACGCGACAACGGCCGGCATCCCAGCCTGTAGTGTCCGAGGTGCGTCATGCCTGATCCCGATCTTTCGTCGCAAGAACAGGCCGATGACGGTCCGCAGGAGCAACTCCGAGAGCGGGTTCGCGAACAGAGCATCGTCGTCGAGCGCCTTGCGACGGGGGCTGTCGCGATCTGGCTGAACCGGCCTGAACGTCTCAACGCGCTGGGCGTGGCGATGGTCAACGATCTCCTGGTCACGATCGAGCAGGTGATCACGGAGAAGGCGACGGCCATTGTCCTGCGCGCGAAGGGGAGGGCGTTCTGCGCGGGCGCGGATCTGAAGGAGCGGCAGATGATGGACGAGACGGCGCGGCATGCCCATAACCGGGCGATCAACGCGGCCGTCAACAGCCTCGCGGCCGCGCCCGTTCCGACGATCGCCGTGATCAACGGGCTCGCGCTGGGCGGCGGCTGCGAGCTGGCACTCGGTTGCGACATCCGCATTGCTGCAGCGAGCGCGATGATCGGGCTGACCGAGGCGCGGATCGGCGCCATTCCCGGGGCCGGGGGGACGCAACGGTTGCCGCGGCTCATCGGCATCTCGCGCGCCCTCGATATGATGTATTCCGGAGAGCCTGTCACGGCCTTGCGCGCGCAGGACATCGGCCTCGTCAATCTCTGCGTGGAAGACGATGGGCTAGACGCGGCGGTTATGCGATATATGGAGGTGCTTGGTTCGCGGTCGCCGGCTGCTGCGAGCACCTTGAAGAAGGTCGTGTACGAAGGGGTCGAGATGTCATTGGCGGGAGGACTGGAACGGGAGCGCCAGGCGCTCAGTGCCATCTTTGGATCAGCTGACTACGCAGAGGGGCTTGCAGCCTTTGCAGAAAAGCGGCCACCGCAATTTTCACGATAGGTTCTTGAATCCATGGATGCCTCACCAACGATGCCGAAAAGCAAGGCGGAGCATGTCGCGCAGCGCCTCTTGGACAAGATCATCACGGCGGGCCTCGCGCCCGGCAGTTCCTTCGGCACGGAGGCGGAACTTCTCACACAGTTTGATGTCAGCCGTCCGACGCTGCGGGAGAGCCTGCGCATTCTCGAATCCCAAGGGGTGCTGGAGCTCCGGCCCGGTCCGCGTGGCGGTATCATGGTGCGGAAGCCGAGCACGGATATCCTCGCTCACGGCCTGTCCGTCTATCTGCGGCTGCACGATGTGCCGTTCATCGCTGTGCTGAAGGCACGTGAGGTGATCGAGCCGGCGCTCGCTTCGGAAGCCGCCATCAATGGCACGGAAGAGGACTTCGACGAGTTGGAGGCCTCAATCCGCCGGATGAAGGCGATTGACAAGGACCAGACGGCCTTCATCGAGGAAAACCGCATCTTCCATAGCATCATCGCGCGTGCGAGCGGCAATAAAGTGCTGGAGACTTTCTGGCAGACCATCAGTATTCTGGCGACCGGCGAGCATCATGGTGTCCGCTACTCCTTCGGCAACCAGCAGCACGTGATCGAGGCCCACCAGGGCATCCTTGATGCATGCCGCGCGCGCGACAACAAGGTCGCCGCCGCCAAGATGGAAGCGCATGTCACCGAACTCGAACATCTTGTTCGCAAGCGTTACCAGAACCTGCTGACGCAGCCGACGCGCGTCGTTGGCCGCCAGGGCCGCCGCATAGCCTGAAGATCCCGCGCGGGGTTGCCCTTTTGTGGGGCAACTGCGCCCTAAAAATTAAATGATTTAACTAAATTGAGGGCAGGATATGGACTTTCAGCTCACCGCCGACCAGCGCGAAATGGTCAATACCGTGCGCGCCGTGACCCAGGAGAAGATCAAGCCCCGTTCTTTGCAGTACATGGACGGCTCCTTCCCGTGGGACAGCATGAAGGATCTCGCCTCGATCGGCGTTCTCGGCATGGCCGTGCCGGAAGAATATGGCGGATCAGGCCTCAGCGTGCTCGACACGGCCCTCGTTCTGGAGGAAGTCGCCAAGGGCTGCTACGTCACCGCGATGGCGTTGATGGGAGAGGTCGGCGTGCAGGTGCGCATCATCTCCACCTATGCGCCCGAGGCGATCAAGCAGCGGATTCTGCCCGGTGTCTGCACGGGCGAGAACATGCTCGCGGTATGCATGACGGAGCCCCACGCGGGCACTGACGTGGC
This sequence comes from Chelatococcus asaccharovorans, assembly GCF_003201475.1. Classification (GTDB taxonomy): domain Bacteria; phylum Pseudomonadota; class Alphaproteobacteria; order Rhizobiales; family Beijerinckiaceae; genus Chelatococcus; species Chelatococcus asaccharovorans. Next base: position 10,339 of record NZ_QJJK01000025.1, read on the forward strand.
GAATTACCGGACCAATACAGATATCGTTGGTGACAAGCTTGTGCTCAATGGCACCAAGACGCTGATCAGCCGTGTTGACGAAGCACAGATGTTTGTCGTCTTTACGCGCATCAACAAGCAGCCGGGCCGCGAAGGTATCGGTTGCGTCCTGATTGAACGCGATACCCCCGGCTTCCAGTGCACGGCACGTTATCACACGATGGGTGGCGAAAACCTCGCCGAGATCACGTTTGAAAACTGCGAACTGCCGCTCGAAAATCTTGTCATACGCGAGGACGGCTTCCGCCGCCTGCTCACCGCCTTCAACACGCAGCGCTGTCTCAACCCGAGCGTGTCGCTCGGGCTGGCGGAAGGGGCCTTCGAGGAAGCGGTGAAGTATTGCCGCGACCGCACGGCCTTCAAGCGGCCGATCGGCGAATTCCAGGGTATGCGCTGGAAACTCGCCGAGATGTACCGCGACATCGAGATCGGCCGCAGCATCCTCTACCGCGCCTGTGCCACGGCGAACCCTTTCCCTGATCCCTACCAGGCCGCGCTCGCCAAGATGTACTGCAACGAAATGGCCATCCGCGTGACAAGCGAGGCTATCCAGGTGCATGGCGGTTATGGGTTCACGGACGAATATCCGGTGTCACGCTTCTACCGCGGTGCCCGCTACGGCACGCTCGGCGGCGGCACCACGGAAACGCTCAAGGAACTCGTCGGCAAGAAGATCATGGCCGACTTCCCGCATGACGGCTTCCTCGGCATGGGAAGTTTCTGACCATGGACGGCATCAGGTCCCTGCTGTTCGTTCCCGGGGACAGTGAACGCAAGATCGCCAAGGGTCTCGCATCCGCGGCCGATGCGTTGATCCTCGACCTTGAAGACTCGGTGACGGCGGAGCGACGCGCATTGGCGCGCGGCCTCTGTCGGGAGGTCATCGCGGCGGGAAGTGCCAAGATGCTTTTCGTTCGGGTCAATGCCCTCGATACGCACGATGCGCTTCTGGATCTCGCGGCGGTGGTGCGGGCGAGGCCGTTCGGTATCATGCTGCCGAAATGCCGTTCTGCGGAGGACCTGCGCTGCCTCGACCACATGGTGTCAGCACTGGAGGTCCGCGATGGCATCCCGCGCGGCACACTGAACGTCCTGCCGATCGTGACCGAGACCGGCGCCTCGATGTTCGGTCTCAACACCTATGGCGAGGGGACACCCCGGCTGACGGGAGTGCTCTGGGGCGGCGAGGATCTCGCGAGCGACATCGGCGCGCATGCCAATCGCGACGCCACCGGTCGGTATACTCCGACCTATGAACTGGCCCGCACCTTCTGCCTGCTCGCGGCAACGTCGTCGCGCACCACGGCCGTCGACGCCGTCTTCACGGATTTTCGCGACGGCGAGGGCCTGCGGGCGGAAGCGGAACGCGCGGCGCGGGACGGCTTCACCGCCAAGGCCGCTATCCATCCCGATCAAGTCGATGTCATCAACACGGCCTTCACCCCGAGCGCCGAGCAGCTCGCTTTCGCGCAGCGCGTCGTTGCCCTTTTCGAAGATGCCGAGGCCACGGCCGTCGTTGCCCTCGACGGGCGGATGTTGGACCGGCCGCATTTGATCCTCGCCAAGCGTATTCTGAGCCGGGCGCGGCTGGGGTAGTCACGCGCGGGTGCAGAAAGACGCAGGTTCCACCGGTCCATAATTCCCGGAGCGCAGCTCAGGCCCGCCCGGATCATTCGCCCGGGCGAGCCCTTCCCAAGGCGAGCCCTTCCCAAGACGAGCCCTTCCCAAGACGAGCCCTTGCCAAGAACAGCTGTCTTCACTTGACCAGCATGGATGCCGGATCAACGGAATCGATCTGGGGCAGGGACGTGCCGGTCGATTTCACGAAGGCGATCTCGTGAGCCATGTCGGCGGCAGTCAGTGGCCGCGCCTTCCATGCCGCCGCCTCACTGGCATAGAGCAGATCGAGGGTTTTGGCATCGACGTCCGGGTATAGCTTGGCGACAGCGGCCTTGACCTCGGCCGGTCGTTCTTCGATGGCCTTGCCGAGATCAGCGATGACCGCAGCCAGCGACTTCATCAGCTCGGGATTGGCGGCGGCGAAGTCCTGCATGGTCTGCAGGCTTACCGAACTCGCCGGCAAATTTTGCGGCGGAAGCTCGGCTTTCGGGCCGCTCAGCCACAGCACCGCTTTGTCTCGCACGACCGGGACGCCCCAGAATGGCGCGCCGGCGATGAAGCCTTGGATCGCACCTTTTTCGAGCGCCGCAACCATGGCGGGCTGCGCCATGTAGGTGAAGCGGATATTGGCGCCGACCGCTTCGGCCGCGCCCTTGAAGGACACGGTGTAGGACGAGGTCGCGCTGGTCGAGCCGATAATCAGCCCGTTGAGCGCTTTCAGGCGTTCCGCGACAGGCGCGTTGGGCGATACCCCGGTCTTCTCGGCAACGTCCTTGGCCAGAACGAGCGATGCACTCAGACCATTATACGTATTGGCGATCGCGACGACTTTCTGGCCTCGGCCCTGTGCTGCCACGAGCTCGCCGGGACCCGAGAGGACGACTTCGACCGACTTTGAGATCAACGCCGTTGTCGCGCTATTGGCGTTGTCCATAACGATGATCTTGGCGTTCAGACCATGCTTCTCGAACAGCCCGAGCTCCTTCGCGATACGGATCGCAGCCGTGCCGAAGCTGAGCGAGCTGATTGGAATACTGATGTCGCGCAGCTGCGCCATCGCCGGCACGGACACAAGACAAGCCGCGCAGACCAGGCCGCGCAGCCAATATTTCATAGGCCGCATGCTATCCTCCCTCTTTTGTTTGTCTTGGATGATTAAGACATTTGGTAGACACGAACGTTTAAAGACTGATCCCGGCTAGTTCAGAACGAAGAAGCGTTCCTCGGTCATATCTTTGATCGAGTATTTTGGACCTTCACGGCCGACGCCGCTGTCCTTGACGCCGCCGTAGGGCATCTGATCCGAGCGCCAGCGGGACGTGCCGTTGACGATGACCCCACCCGTGCGCACGCCTTTGATGGCCGAAAGCGCGAGCGCGAGCGAATTGGTGAAGATCCCGCATTGCAGCCCGAACGGGCTGTCGCTGATGGATTTGAACAGCGGCTCGATATCCTCGTAAGCCTGCAGGCTCATCGCCGGGCCGAAGATCTCGTCGCACATCACGCTCATGTCGGAACGGACATTGGTGAGGATGGCGGGGTCGAGCTGCGCGCCGCGCCGTGAGCCGCCACGCAGCAGGGTTGCGCCGGCCTCGACGGCCCGGCCGATCATCCCCTCGACGCGGACCGCCGCCTGTTCGTCGATCAGGGTGCCCACCTCGGTCTGCATGTCCATCGGGTCGCCGAGCGCGAGGAGCCCGACTTCATCCTGCACGGCTGCAACGAAAGTCTCGTAGACCGGCTTGTGCACGAAAACATTCTGCACGGAGATGCAGCTCTGGCCGGCGAGTAGCATCGCATTGCGCGCGCAGGCCTTCGCGGCGGCCGGCAGATCGGCATCGCTGTGCACGAAGGTCGGGCCGACGCCGCCGAGCTCAAGCGCGACGCGCTTCATGCCGATCGTGCCGCGGATGATCTTGCCGACGCGGGTGGAGCCCGTGAAGCTCACGAAATCGACCCGCGGGTCCGAGACGAGCTGCGGCGCAATCGCATCGCCATAGACGGTGTTCACGGCCCCCGCCGGCAAACCGGCGGCGACGAAGGCTTCCACGAACAGATGGACGCAGAGCGGCGCCTTCGGCGACGACTTGAGCACGATGCTGTTGCCGGCGGCGATCGCGGGACCAAGCTTGTGCGCGGCGAGATTGACCGGCGCGTTGAATGGCGTGATCGCGGCGATGACGCCCGCCGGAAAACGCATCACCATGGCGATCTTGCCTGCGCCGATGGCGCTCGCGTCCATGGGGATATGCTCGCCCTGGATGCGAACGGCTTCCTCGGCACAGAGGCGAAGTGTGTCGGCCGAGCGTTGCGTTTCAAAGATCGAATCGCGCAAAGCCTTGCCGGTCTCGAGCGACATGGCCCGCGCGATCTCGTCCGCACGGGCCGTGACGTTGTCGGCCGCACGGCGCAGGAAAGCCGCGCGTTCGTAGCCCGGCATCGCCGCCATGGCCCCCTTGGCGCGGTAGGCGGCGTCGAGGGCATCGTCGAGATCCCGCGCCGTCGATACCGGCGCGAGCGCCACGACATCGCCACGGTATGGATCGCGGACTTCCGAGACCTCTTCAGGCTCGCGCCACTGGCCATTGATGAAAGCCTTGATGGATACAGCTTGCGTCGCGCGGCCCTGCGCATCGAGCATGGATGTCCTCCCGGTCTTTGGCTTGGAATACAACTATATCATCTAAAGGATTTGACACGAAACGCAAGCTTCAATAGCGTCCCCGTCGTCAAAGTGGTTCGCACGCAAGGGGCTCAGGAAACGTGGCCCCCTATGGGAGGAAGCCGCCATGCGCATGGTCGCCGCTGTCATGTATGAGCAGGGCCTGCCGCCCCCCTATGTGGACAGCACGCCGTTCCGTATCGAAGAGGTGTCGCTGGAGGGGCCCGGTGAGGGCGAGGTGTTGGTCGAGATCGCGGCGGCGGGATTGTGCCATTCGGATCTGTCGCAGGTCGCCGGGCTGCGCAAGCGCAAGCTTCCGGTGGTTGGCGGCCACGAGGGCGCCGGCATCGTGCGTGAGGTCGGCCGTGGCGTCACGGCCGTCCGGCCCGGAGACCATGTCGTGATGACGGCCGTGTCGGGCTGCGGCCATTGCCGCCCCTGTTCCGAGAGCCGGCCCGTGCTGTGTGAAAGCGTGACGGTGCCGCGCACGCAGGGGCTGCTGTCGAATGGCGCGCGGCGGCTCACGCTGAAGGGGGAACCCGTCTATCACTACAGCGGCGTCTCCTCCTTCGCGCAATACGCGGTGACCGTGCCGAATTCGCTGATCGTCATGGATCCCGCCATCCCCTTCGACGTGGCGGCCATGTTCGGCTGCGCGGTGGTGACAGGCGCCGGGAGCGTGTTCAATTCGGCCAAAGTCAAGCCCGGCCAGAGCGTTGCCGTCTTTGGGCTCGGCGGCGTGGGCCTGAATGCCGTGATGGCTGCAAGGATCGCCGGCGCCGCGCATATCATCGGCATCGATATCAACGAGACCAAGTTCCCCTTGGCCGAGGAGCTGGGCGCGACCCACGTGTTCTCCGCACTGGACCCCCAGGTCGTCGAGAAGGTCAAGGATCTCACGCAGGGCGGGGTCGACTTCGCCTTCGAGATCTCGGGGGCGAAGGCAGCGATGGCCTCCGCGAATGCCATGACCCGCAAAGGCGGCGAGATCATCTGCGTCGGGCTCGGCGCTTCCAATGACATGTACCAGTATGCCCATGCCGCGCTGGTCTCCGAGGAGAAGGTTTTCCGCGGTTCCTTCCTGGGCAGTTGTGTGCCCGAACGCGACATACCGCGCTATCTCGGCCTCTACCAGCAAGGCCTTCTGCCCGTGAACCGTCTGAAAAGCGACAGCATGGGTTTCGACGGCCTCAATCTCAGCCTTGATCGCCTCGACCGTGGCGAGGTGGTGCGGCAGGTCCTGCTGCCGAACGGTTGATCCGGCCTTTTGCCGCGCCACGATCCCGAGGACGTGATCCGGTCAGATCACGCCCTCGTCCTTCAGTGCGGCGAGTTCTTCCTCCGAATGTCCCAGCCATGCGCCGAACACGGTATTGTTGCTGGCGCCGAGCGGCAGGCTTGGCTCGATCGGCCGGCGCGGCGTGCCCTCAAAGACCAGGGGTGAATGGGGCAGAACGACCCGCCCGAGTTCGGGATGGTCGATCCACTGCAGGCTGCCGCGGGCATGCATGTTTTCGTCGAGGATGACCTCCGACAACTCGCGCACGGGTGCGCAAGGCACCGCCGCCGCCAGCATCAGCCGTGCGATCTCGGCCTTCGGCATTGTTCGCGTCCAGCTCTCAAGGAGTTCATCGACATCCGCGAAATGCACCACGCGTGACGAACGGCTCAGGAAACGCGGGTCATCCTTGAGGTCCTCCCGACCCATCACCTTTAGGATCGCGCGGAAATGGTGGTCGCCGGGGGCATTGAGAACGACATAGCCGTCGGTGGCGGCATAGACATTGTAAGGCGATATGCCGAGCCCGCCATGGCGATTGCCGGTACGCGCGGGAGCCGCGTCGCCGCGTGCGTGGAACATGCCGAGGTTCGAGGCGAGCGAGGCATAAGTCGCGTCCTGCATCGAAACCTCGACGACGCGCCCCTTGCCCGTGCGCTCGCGCTCGTAGAGCGCCGTCATGATCGCCGCATAGAGATGGATGCCGGCACTGAAATCACACATGGCCGCGCCGGATTTCACCGGCGGCTGGTCAGGATAGCCGGTCGAGTTGATCACGCCGCACATCGCCTGCATCACAAGGTCCATCGCCGGATAGTCACGATAGGGGCCGGTCTTGCCATAGCCCGAACTCGACCCGTAGATCAGCCGGGGATTGATCGCCTGCAGTTCAGCGGCGCCGACACCGAGCCGGTCCATGACGCCTGGCGCGAAGTTCTCGACGAGGATGTCGGCACGCGCGGCCATCTCCTTGAGAAGCGTGCGCCCCTTCTCGGATTTCAGGTTGAGCGTCACCGGCTTCTTGTTGGAATTGAGCATGGCAAAGGGGAGCGCGGCCCCGCCCATGTCGCCCCGGCTGCGCAGGTGCTCGCCATGATGCGGCTCGACCTTGATGACCTCCGCGCCGGCCATGGCCATGAGAAAGGTGGCATAAGGGCCGTTGTAGACATGGGACAGGTCGATGACCGTTATCCCGGAGAGCGGCAGGCCCTGACTGTGCGTGCGGTCCTCGGTGCCTGCGCTGGCTGTCGCCTGAAGCATGTCTCGTGCGTCCCTCTACCCTGTTGCGCGGCCTTCGGTCCGCCGCCGCTTCACCGCCTGCTTTTCTCCACTGCCGGCCTGGCGAGTTTCGCCCCGCCGACGGCTTGGGCAGGCCAGGATATATAAAACGTCTTTCGCAAAAAAATAAAATCATTTAGATGAAATAACACAATTTCTGTCATGATCGTTGGGCATTCCAAGGAGCGCAGCCATGCAGACCGAGGCCGTGCAGACTTCCCGGTCGTTCCGCCATTTTGCGCCAGCCATGCGCCTGTATTACGGCGAGGATAGCCTCGAATCGCTGCGGCCGGAACTGGAGCGGTCAGGTGTCACGCGTGTCGTCGTCTTTTGCGGCCGCTCGCTGTCGCAACATCCCCAAGGGCTCCCCCCTATAGCGCGGCATCTCGGCGCCCTCCATGCGGGCAGCTTCACGGAAGTCGCGTCGCACAGTCCCCTGCCAGCCATCATCGCCGGCAGGGATATGCTGCGCGAGACGCGCGCGGACGCGGTGCTCGCGCTCGGCGGGGGATCCGCGATCGTCACGGCGCGGGGTGCAACAATCCTGCTCGGCGAGGACCGTCCGATCGAGGCTCTCGTCACGCGCTTCGCGCCCGGTCAACCCCCACGGAGCCCGCGGCTCCAGGCGCCGAAGCTGCCGCAGTTCGTTGTGCCGACGACGCCAACAACTGCAATCGCCAAGGCGGGCACCGCAGTCCTCGAACCTGCATCCGGCCGGCGGCTGACGATGCTGGATCCGCGCACGCGCGCCCAGGCGATCTTCGTGGACCCGCGCCTTGCCCTCGCGACGCCCGTCGCTGTCGTCCGGGACGCCGCGCTGAATGCCCTCGCGATGGCGGTTCAAGGGCTCGAATCCCACATGCGCCAGCCGCTTGCCGAGGCGTCGCTTCTGGAGGCCGTGCGTCTGTTGCGTGACAATCTCCCGCGTCTGGGTACTTCGGCGGACAGCGCGGAGGTTCGCGGCGCGCTGCTGCTTGCGGCCGTGCTGACCGGTCAGGGGACAGACCAGACGAGCTGTGGCCTCACCGCGGCGCTCGGCCATTGCATCGGCGCGCGCCATCACACGGCGAACGGCACGGTCAATGCGGTCCTGCTGCCACATGTCATACGGTTCAACGCGCCAGCGACAGGCGAGCGCCTGGCGGCAGTTGCGGCACTGCTCGGTGGCGATGAAGCAGGGCAGACGGGGACAGCGGATTCGGCTGCGCGCGCCTGCGCCGGCTTTTTCGCGCGTCTCGGTGTGCCGTCGCGGCTCAGCGACATCGGTATCGAGGCTGCGGCGTTCGAGTCCATCCTTGCTGACGTCGAGGACGATTGGTTTTTCCATCAGAACCCGCGTCGGGTCGAGTCACTGCAGCAGGTTCGCGACATTCTCCAAGCCGCCCTGTAGACCGTCGAACGCCCGGATCTCAGGGGCAGGGTGCCTGTCCCGGATCAGTCAGCCGCCAAGGTCCTGAGCGTCGAAAGGTCGTGGATGGCTGGATCCTCATGCAGCGACGTCAGGGTGACGCCGTTGACCGTGACCGACGGATAAAGCTTGCGCACCAACGGGTCGTGGCCAGGGATGATCCGCTCGACAGCGCCCGCGATCTCAAGCATGCGACCGTACGAGCGCAGGGTCGCGGCCGCGTCCACCGTCAGGGCGAAGGGCGCGCGCCGAAGAAAATTGGCATAGAGATGGCTGACATCCGAGGCGAGCAGCACGGGTCCGCGCGGCGTCATGACCTTGACCGCCTGCAGTCCCTGGCTATGGCCGGGGAGGCAATGCAGCGCAATGCCGGGAAGCGGCGCGGCGTCACCGTCGTGAAAGTGGATACGTTCCGCGTAGACGTGCCGGACGAAGGTGACCACATCCTCCACGTCGAAGGGGAAGCGAAGCGCCGGCTCGCACATGCACCGCCCCGTGGCAAAAGCGGCCTCCGCATCCTGCACATGGAAGCGCGCTCTGGCGAAACGATCGATGTTTCCCGCATGATCATAGTGAAGATGCGTGAGGATGATGTCCTCGATGCGATCCGGATCGATGCCGACACGCCGCAGCGCCTCCAGAGGGTCGATATCGAGCGGCCGTCCTCGCTCGCCTGCGGCGCGGGCGCCAAAGCCTGTATCGACAAGGACCGTGCGCGCCGCGTTGCGCAGAATCCACAGACTGAAATCGAGCGGCATCGGCCCATCATGCATGTCGCGGCGCAGGAAGTTCTCGTGCACGCGCCGATCGGGCGCCCTCGCATAGCAGAGCTGGTAGATCTGGTAGGTTGCGTCGTCAGAGATGTCCGGTGTCGGCAGACTGTCGGCCACTGTCCCCTCCCAGATAGGCGTGTTGAACCTTGTCGCTCGCCAGCAAGTCGCTGCTCTTGCCTTCGAGTACGACTGCGCCGGTTTCCAGCACATAGGCATGATCGGAGATCTTCAGGGCGAGCTTTGCATTCTGCTCGACGATGACGACGGTGATGCCTTCGCTATTGATCGTCCGGACGAGACGCGCGACCTCGTGGATCAGTTTTGGCGCGAGGCCGAGCGTCGGCTCGTCCAGCATGAGCAGGCGCGGATGGCTCATCAGCGCCCGCGCGATGGCAACCATCTGCTGCTCACCGCCCGAGAGGCTGGCCGCGACCTGATTGCCGCGTTCCGCGACACGCGGGAATACGGCATGCAGAAAATCGAGCCGGCTGCGGAACCGTGCGCGATCCCGGACGCGATAGGCCCCCATGCGGATGTTCTCATAGACAGTCAGTTCCGGAAACAGCCTGCGCCCCTCGGGGCAGAGCGCGATGCCGCGATCCAGGCGCTCATGGGGCTTGAGCGCGGTGATGTCCTCGCCTTCGAAACGGAGAGCGCCGGCATTCGGCTTCACGACACCCGCGATTGTCTTCAGCAGCGTCGATTTGCCGGCCCCGTTGGCGCCGATAATGGAAACGACGTTCTTCTCCGGGATGTTCGCCGACACCTGGTGCAAGGCATGGACGCCGGCGTAGTCGACACATAGGCGCTCGACCTCAAGCAAACTCATAGTCATCCCCCAGATAGGCGTCGATGACCGCCGGATCGGCCTTGACGGCGTCGGGTGAGCCGATCGCGATCGGCTTGCCTTGGTTGACCACGAGGATGCGGTCACACACGCCCATGACGAGAGGCATGTCGTGCTCCACGAGCAGGATGCTGATGCCGCGTTCATCGCGCAGGCGACGGATCAGCGCGCTGGCCGCTCGTTTTTCCGAGGGGTTCAGGCCTGCCGCCGGCTCGTCCATCAACAAAAGTTTCGGCGTGACCATCAGCGCCATGCCGATGCCGAGCATTTTCTGCAAGCCGTAGGCGAGCCCGCCGGCTGTCTGATCGAGCAGAGGGCCGAGCCCGACGAAAGTGGCGACATCACGCAGATCGGGCTCCCTGCGTCCTGTTCCAAACGACCGGAGATAGGCGAAGGGACCGTGGCTGGTCGACAGGACCCGTGCGCGCCGCAGGTTCTCAGCCACCGTTTCCGCGGCGAAGAGGTGCACGGCCTGAAAGGTCCTGGCGATACCGAGGCGGGCGATCACGTCGCTTCTCAGGCCCGATATTCCCCGGCCGGAAAACGTGGCCGTTCCGGCGCTCGGCTTGTAATGACCGGCGATGACGTTGAACAGCGTGGTCTTGCCCGCGCCGTTGGGGCCGATGACGCCGAAGATCTCGCCTTCGCTCACCGCGAAGGAGACATCGGAGACCGCCGTCAGCCCGCCGAAGCGACGCGTGAGGCCCTGGACCTCGAGGAGAGCGCTCATGCGGGCTTCCTTCGTGGCCGATCGATCAGCGAAACGAGCCCCTGCTTGATGAAGATGAGGAAGACCATCAGGCAAAGCCCATAGATGAGAAGCTGATACTGCTTGGCCTCACGCAGCAGTTCCGGCAGCGGCACGACCACGATCGCGCCAAGCAGGGGGCCAAGGGCGGCGCTTGTCCCGCCGATGACATTCATGACGACGAGATCGACGGAAAGCTGGAAGCCGAAGGCCTGCGGCGACAGAAAGCCGATATAGAAGGCGTAGATGCCGCCGCTTATGCCGGCGATCGCCGCGCTGAACGTGAAGACCGCGATGCGCCACGACAGCGCATCGGCGCCGATCGATCGGCTGAGCATCTCATCCTCGTTAAGGGACTGCAGGATCGCACCAATGTCGGAGCGTTCGATCGCCCGCACCATCCAGTAGGCGATGGCGGTGAAGAGCAGCGCGAGGACATAGTATTGCGAGACAGCGGTGAGGCGGTAGCCGGCCAGCGAGAACTTCGGAATGCCGTAGAGTCCGCTGTTCCCGCCGAACAGCGACGTCCATTCCTGGAAGACGAGATTGACGATCTGCCCGAAAGCATAGGTCAGAAGCACGAAATAGACGCCCTTGATGCGCAGGAAGACTGGACCGAGCACGAGCGCGGTGAGGGCCGCCAGCACGCCGCCGCAGAGAAGCGAGGCAAGGGGAGGCAAGCCAAGCCGCATGGTCAGGAGCGCGCTGGCATAGGCGCCTATGCCCATGAAGGCGGAATGGGCCATGGACAACTGGCCGATGCGCAGCATGAGGTTCATGCTGAGCGCGAGCGGCGCCATGATCGCGATCATGGTGGCTATGTGAAACACATAGCGGTTGTTTGCGAGCCACGGGAGCACGGCGAGAATGACGATCGCGGCGAGAAGGATAAGGCGCTTCATGGGGCGCCTCGTCCCATCAGGCCAGTCGGCCGCATCACCACGATGAGAAGAACGATCGTGAACGAGGCGATCAGCGCCGTCGTGGAACTGAACAGCGTCGACAATACGGATTCGGACAAGCCGATCAGCAGCCCACCGAGGACGGCACCGGGCACGCTGCCGAGTCCTCCGAGGATGACGACCACGAAAGCCTTGAGCATGGGCAATTCCCCCATATACGGCCCAATGGTGTAGATCGGCGCCATGAGCCCGCCCGCGAGCCTGGCGAGGGCGCAGGCGATGCCGAAGGCGGACGCATAGATGAGGCCGGACTCGACCCCCATGAGGCTCGCGGTTTCGCGGTCCTGCGCGACCGCCTGCATGGCCAGGCCAAGCCGGGAATACTTCAGGAACAGATAGAAGGCCGCAAGAATGACGAGCGCCGCTATGGCAACGACCGTGCGGTCCCAGGGCACAACCGCGTTGACGAGTTGCCAGGTGCCCGAGAAGGGCCGTTCAATGGATTGCTCGGACGGCCCGAAAAGAATGAGGGCGATCGACTGCAGGGTGATGCCGACGGCAAGCGACATGATCATGCCTGGCAATTCATTACCCACGAGCGGCCGGAACAGCACGCGCTCGATGACGATGCCCAACGCGGCCGCGAGGAAGCCGGCCATGACGACCGCGAGGAAGAAATTCCAGCCGAGAGCGCCAAACAGGAACAGCACGACCACGGCGCCGGCCATGTAAAATTCGCCGTGGGCGAAGTTCACGATGCGCATGATCCCGAAGATGAGCGTAAATCCCAGTGCCATGATGATATAGATAAAGCCAGCCAAGAGACCATTGACGATCATCTGTTCGATCATCGCAGTCCTTCTCCTTGGACATGCAGGCTGTCAGCACGCCGATATGACATATCGTCGTTCCCCAAAATCGGAGGCTAGACCTGGCACAGATCGGTGTTCTTGCCCGATGTGGCCGAAGGGGAGGGCGCCCAGCGCCTCCCCGCACGCTTCAAATGGTTGTCGCTATTTCGTCTTGCCGATCACGACTGGCTGGCCGTCACGAATGACGCCGATGTAGTTGACGGTCATGATCTGGTTGTCGACGCCAGAGATTGCCTTGCCGCCAAGGCTCAATTGATCGCCCTGCACGGATGGCATGGGAAGGACGGACGCAAAGGCTGCCGCCACCTTGCCGGTGTCGCTCGGGTCGCCCGCCTTCTGAATAGCCTTCAGGAGGACATTCGCGCCATCGTAGAAAGACACCAGGATTTCGTTCGGATCCTGGCCGACAGAGGCCTTGTAAGCGGCCGCGATACGCCGGTACCCCTCGTTGGCCGGGTCGGCGTAGAGCATGTTGATCACGCCTTCCGCCGCCTTGGCGCCCGCGCCCGCGACGATCTCCGCCGGTCCGGCGCCGCCGGTCTTGCTGAACAGCTTGTCATAACCAAGCTCGCGCGCCTGGCGGATGATAAGGCCGGCGGTGGCGGGCGAGGTGCCGCCGAGCTCGATGATATCGGGCTTCATGGCGATGATCTTTGTCAGGAGCGGCTGGAAGTCCTTCTGGGCGCGCTCGAACAATTCATGGCCGAGAACCTCGAAACCGTTCTCCTTGAACAGTTTCTCGCTGAGCTGTGTCTGATCCCAGCCCGTCTCGTCGTTGGGATTGACGACGACAACGCGCTTCTCCTTCACATTGTCCTTCATCCAGGCAATGAAAGAGGGCACGTAGTCGGCTGGCGTGCTGTACATACGGAACAAATATTTCGTCGAGGGCTCGATCGCCTTCGCCGTATAGGCGGCCGTCACCGCGACCACCTCGTCGTCCTCGACGTTCTGCTTCAGCGCCATCGTGGCCGCCGAACTCAGGATGATCATGTATTTGACGCCGTCCTGATTGACCAAGCGGTTATAAGCGGCGACGGCTTCCGCGGCCTTGTACTGGTCGTCGTAGGCCACCACCTCGACCTTGTACGTCTTGCCGCCGACAGTCAGCCCGCCCTTGGCATTGATGTCCGCCGCCAGGATCTTCGGCGCTTCAGCGGCCGCCATTCCCCACGGTGCGCCGGCGCCGGTCAAGGGGGCGATCACGCCGATCTTGATCGTATCGGCCGCCATGGCCGTCAGCGCACTCAGACCCAGCGCCAGGCCGGCCGTCGCGAACGTGAGATAGTGCTTGAGTTTCATGGTTGCTCCTCCCCATACGCTCGTTCTGAGACGTTATAAATCATATAGATCATTTTATGCGCGGGGCGTCAACGCAAGCGGCCGAGGCTTGGCGGGCTTGTGCCCTCCATATTGCCTTCGACGCGCAATCCGGGCATTGCGATGTTTCGCTGGTGCGCGCAACGCTCCCCGACGGTCGGTGAGGCGGAGGTTATCGATGGCGGAAGTGCGGCTTGAGAATGATGCGCTGCTCGCGATGCTCGATACGAGCGGCGGCGTGATCTGGCGGCTCGTCGCGAAGACGACGCGCGGCGCGGTTCCGCTTTTGCGTCCGCCCGCCGAGGAGGCGCCGCGCCTGCCGCGGCGGTCCGGCTGCTATCCGCTTCTGCCCTTTGGCAATCGAATCGCCGGCAACCGCTTCACCTTCGAGGGTGAGGATTACGCATTCGCCGCGAATACCGATTGGGATCCGCTCGTTCTCCACGGCGACGGCTGGCTCGCCACATGGAGCGTCGCGGAGGCCTCGGCGACGCGCGCCGTCTTCCGCAGCGGGAGCCGGGACGAGGGCGCCTTCCAGTATGACGCCGAGCAGGTCTTCGCCATCGAGGGGCCGGCGCTGACGGTTACGATGACGATCATCAACCGCGGTCCGCGTGCCATGCCCTTCGGCTTCGGCTGGCATCCGTATTTTCCGGTCCATCCGGATACGACCCTCACGGCGACGGCGTCCGAATACTGGGAGGAGGGCGCATTGTCCCTCCCCACGCGCCGGATGCCCTTGCCGGAGGATCTCGACTTCACGCATCCGCGCGGCGTGCCGCGGCGCCGGATCAACAACGGCTTCGAGGGCTGGGACGGCCATGCGGAGATCGCCTCCCGCAGCGCGGGTGTGACGACCCTGATCACGGCGAGCGAAGCGTTGCGGCGCTCCTTCATCTTCGTGCCGGATCCGGCAGAGCCGCCGGTGCATCCGGTCCCGTTCTTCGCCTTCGAGCCCATGAGCCATGCCGCCAACGCCCATAACCTCGCCGGCGACGGCGGCTTGCGGCGGCTCGCTCCGGGCGAGAGCCTGACAGGGTCGATGACGATGGCGTGGCGCGCGTTATCTTGACTGGCCGCGGCCGCCCGCTTGAAGAGGTGGGGCCGAGGGCCAATCTTGAGGAGACCGGAGCAGGAGCACGGAACGATGGGCGAGGCTCGTCATCGCTATTCAATCTTCGAGACCGCTGCCGGCTTTTGCGGCATCGCCTGGAACGAAAGTGGCATCACAGGCTTCCAGTTGCCAAGCCGCTCGGCGGCGACGGCAGAGCGAGACTGTCTGCGACGTCTGGCCGAGGCCGAGCCCGGAGATCCGCCGCCCGTGGTCGCCGCGACAATCGCCGCCGCGCGGCGCTATTTCGAAGGCGAGCCGGTCGACTTCTCGGATGTGACGCTTGACCTCGGCGAGCAGGATCCGATGTTCACGGCGATCTATGCCGCGACCCGTGCGCTGCGCTGGGGTGAGACGACGACCTATGGTGCGCTTGCCAAGCTGCTTGGCGCCGGGCCGGAGGCGGCGCGCGACGTCGGGCAGGCGATGGCGAAAAACCCCGTGCCGCTGATCATTCCCTGCCATCGGGTGCTGGCGGCCGGCGGAAAGGTCGGCGGCTTCTCGGCGCCGGGCGGGGCTCAATCCAAGATCCGCATGCTGGCGCTCGAAGGGCATGATCTCACGCCACCTCCGCCGGCGCAGGCCGCCTTCGGCTTCTAGATGTCGAAGCTATGAAGGTTGTTCATCCGGGGCCGGGATGTGAGGCTGGGGTTGCGAAGCCAACCAACCCTGACCGGAGCGCCCGGATGAACATGCATGAGAATGCGCGGATGACCGTTCACGGTCGAGTCCTTCTGGTGAATCGGATCGTGGCAGGGGGCTGGCGCGTCGCGGATGCTGCGCGAGCGGCCGGGATTTCCGAGCGCACGGCCTACAAGTGGCTGGCCCGGTTCCGGGCGGGCGGCGAGCGGATGCTGCACGACAGGAGCTCGGCGCCCGGCCGGATGCCGCATGCGACACCGGTCGCGACGATCGAGGCCGT
>NZ_QJJK01000026.1 GCF_003201475.1 Chelatococcus asaccharovorans
TCTGCCATCACGCCAATCCTAACCGGACCTTCAACTGTCGTTGCCGGAATGTTCCTTTCGTTGTCGTTTTTCAACAGCTATGAGGTCATTGGGCCCGCTTGGCCCGGAAGACGTAGAGCGCGCCGGAGAACGGATCGGCGCCGGTGTCGCGCACCAGTGCCGCCAGGCCGTCCGGGCCTTTCCTGAAGTCGACCGGGCGCGTCGCCACATAGACCTTGGCTCCCGCTGGGATCATGCCGATCGCAACGCACGGATCGCCTCAACCAGAAGGCTTGACGACACATTGGCAACCACGCGGATGGTCGCATCGCCGATGACGATCTCCAGGCGGCCCACGCGATCATCTTCGCCATGCGCCACCTCCACCGTCGCAAAGCTTTGCGCCTCCGCCAGCGGCCGTTCCGGCAACATAGCAATGGCGCCTGAACGGATCGCCTTGCGCCGCCATGCAAACACCTGCTGCGGGCTCACGTCATGCGCACGGGCAACCGCCGAGACATTCGCTCCCGGCGTCATCGCCTCTTCCAGTATCCGAGCCTTCGCGTCGTCCGACCAGCGACGGCGAGGGACAGCAGGGCTGGCATCAAGGCGGTCCGGCACCGCCTCGATGACTGTAAACGTTCCGTGTCTGGACTTGGGTGCAGACTGCAAACAAACCTCCCGCGAGAATCATCACGAGAGTGTCGCTGCCTTCATCAACCCGCGAAACACGGGGTCAGCTTGGCGCTTACCATGCGGCGAAATCCGAGATATTGTAAAATCTCGGCGCAATGCCGACGGGCAGTTCTCCCGCCGAAATCATATCCGGACAGTTCGTTGGCTCGGACGCCGATCTGCTCGGCCAGGTATTCGGCAGCATCGTTCGGGACCAATGTGCCATCGTCAGCGAAAAAACCGCGAGCGCTGAAAAACTTCAACTGTGCGGCCAAGCCGAGCCTCGTAGCGGCTGGTTTGGAATTGATGAAATCAATGTCGGCGTAGCTCACGCTCCATTGGCCGACAAAATCCGAACTCGAAATACCCGTACTCATTAAAACGCTCCTCAAATTAGAGCGCAATGTCACGAACAAACGCGTAGCGGGTCAATCTCGCAAGCTATGTTCCCACAACGTTCTTCGAGTTGGCCAAAATCGCAGCTTCGGGCCGACTGGGCCTTCTTGATTTATGCTTTGTGCGCCTAAGGTCGGCCTCCCTTAGAAAGCTGCAGCTGGGTCTCACTTGTCCTGGCAGAGGAGAGCATCCCCCCATGGGGACAAGAGGATGCTTCATTCGACCACCAGCATTCCCCATCATTCAGGACAAGTCCTTCCGCCTGCATCTTGAGTAGATGTGCGACGACGTTACGCTCTGCTGCACGTCGTAGCCAGGGATGCGACTTCGAGTAGAGCCGGTCCACCAGATCCCAGGTGGTGTGAGGAGCCTTGCGGAGCGTCTGGAGAATAGCCTGCTCACGCTTTAGGCGATGGTTCAGAAGCTCCTTGACATAGGGTCTCGGGTTCATCAGCGGCGGCCCATGCCCTGGCAGGTAGAGCTGGTCGTCACGCGAGAGCATGAGACGCAGGCTGGCGACATAGGCAGCCATGTCGCCACCAGGCGGCGAGACAATGCTGCTCGACCACGACATGACGTGATCGGCGCTAAAGACGAGGCCGTCCGAACGGGCGAAGCAGAGATGATCGCTGGCATGCCCTGGCGTGTGGATAGCTGTCATCCCTGCCACTGTCTCGCCATCCATCAGCAGGACATCGGGCGCGAAGGCAGGATTGGCGCTCAGATGGAAGGCGCAGGTAGCGGCACCGGTTCGTGCCTTGAGGGCGGCAGTCGCGCCGAGATGGTCCGGATGGGTATGACTGAGAAGGATTGCCGAGACCCGCCCCTGAGTCGCGGTCAGGATGTCCTTGAGGTGATCGTCATCGTCCGGACCGGGATCGAGAACGACAAAGCCGTCCGCTGCTTCGATCAGGTAGGTGTTGGTGCCGTGGTAGGTCATCAGGCTCGGATTGTTGGCGACAATCCGGGAGATGCCTGGGACGATCGGCAGCGCCACTCCGCGTTTAGGATCTGGTTCAGTGAGGAATGCCATCTGGCTCACACTCTACTAAAGCTGGTCGTAATGCTGTCATCGCAGGCGCCGTTCATTGTGATAAGGACCCGCTGTCCGTTATGCCGGATGTTCATAGCCTCCCTCAATCTCACATATTCACGTAGTTCGGCCCGCCACCGCCCTCGGGCGTGACCCAGGTGATGTTCTGGTTCGGATCCTTGATGTCGCAGGTCTTGCAGTGGACGCAGTTCTGGGCGTTGATCTGGTAGCGCGCGCCCCCCTCGCCTTCCACCCACTCATAGACGCCGGCCGGGCAGTAGCGCTGCGAGGGACCGCCATAAACGTCGTGCTCGGAGGCCTTCTGCAGCCCCATATCCTTCACCTTGAGATGGACCGGCTGGTCCTCCTCATGGTTGGTGTTGGACAGGAACACCGAGGACAGCTTGTCGAAGGTCAGCACCCCGTCCGGCTTGTCGTACTTGATCGGCGTCACCTGATCGAGGGGCAGCAGGCATTCATGGTCGGGCTTGCCGTGCTTCATGGTGCCGAAGGGCGACCAGCCGAAGAGTTCAGTCAGCCACATGTCGAGCCCGACCAGCGCCACGCCGGCCGCCGTGCCGTAGCGCGACCACAGCGGCTTCACGTTGCGCACCCGCTTGAGGTCGTAGCCGATGGGCGAGGAGCGCCAGTCCTCCTCGTAGGCCGCAACCTCGTCATGGGCCCGGCCCGCCTGCAGGGCCGCGAAGACGTGATCGGCGCAGAGCATGCCGGACAGGATCGCGTTGTGGCTGCCCTTGATGCGCGGCACGTTGACGAAGCCGGCCGAGTCGCCGACGAGGCAGCCGCCCGGGAAGGACAGCCGCGGCACCGATTGCCAGCCGCCCTCCATGATGGCGCGCGCCCCGTAGCCGATGCGCTTGGCCCCCTCGAACACGTCGCGCACCATCGGGTGCGTCTTGAAGCGCTGGAATTCGTCGAAGGGCGACAGGGTCGGGTTCTTGTAGTTCAGGTGCACCACGAAGCCGACCGACACGACGTTGTCGTCGAAATGGTAGAGCCAGGAGCCGCCGCCGGCATTGTTGGGCAGCGGCCAGCCCATGGAGTGGCGCACGAGGCCGGACTGGAACTTCTCCGGCTTGACCTGCCAGAGCTCCTTGATGCCGATGCCGTATTTCTGGTGATCCTTGCCCGCGTTCAGGCCGAAGCGGTCGACCATCTGCCTGGTGAGCGAGCCGCGCGCGCCCTCACCGAAGATGGTGTACTTGGCGCGCAGCTCCATGCCGCGGGTGAAATTGGCGTTGGGCTCGCCGTTGCGGCTGATGCCCATGTCGCCGGTGGCCACCCCCACCACCTTGCCGTCCTCGACCAGCACCTCGGAAGCCGGGAAGCCCGGATAGATCTCGACGCCGAGCTCCTCCGCCTTGCGGCCGAGATAGCGCGCGACGTTGCCGAGGGAGCCGACGAAGTTGCCGTGGTTGTTCATGAGCTTGGGCATGAACAGGTTGGGGAACTTAACGCCGCCGGCATGGCCCAGATACATGAACTCGTCGGCCGTCACTTCCGTCTTGAGCGGCCGGTCGGGATCGGAGCGCCAGTCCGGCAGGAGGCCGTCGAGGCCGATCGGGTCGACCACCGCGCCGGAGAGGATGTGGGCGCCGACCTCGGAGCCCTTCTCGACCACGACCACGGAGATGTCCGCGCCTGCCTCCGCCGCCTGCTGCTTGAGCCGGATCGCCGTCGCCAGACCGGCCGGCCCCGCGCCCACCACGACAACGTCGAACTCCATCGATTCACGAGCGGGGAGATTTGCCATTAAATAGTTCTATCCAGGAGAAGTTTGTCAAGATCAGTGAAAAGAACGCTCTCACAAGGTGTTCCTCACCTCCATGCCAGCAAATTCAGCTATCTCGGCCATCATTTGGCATCATACTATGGGGTTGCATGAGGCTAAGGATTTTAGCGATCGGCAGAGAATACTCGTATACTTGAACTACCAGCGTGCCTACACGGACAGTGTCGGCGTTCCGCATGTCATACAGCCTCGAGAGCGATGGAAATGCCCTGCCCTACACCGACGCACATGGTGGCAAGCGCGCGCCTCTTGCCCCGGAGCTTGAGTTCGAGGGCAGCCGTGCCGGTGATGTTGGCCCCGGACATACCGAGGGGATGACCGAGGGCGATGGCGCCGCCGTTCGGGTTCACGTGCTCTGCATTCTCAGGAATGCCGAGTTGGCGCAGAACCGCGATGCCTTGACTGGCAAACGCCTCGTTCAGCTCTATTACATCAAAGTGCGCCGGATTCAGGCCGAGGAGGGCGCACAGCTTCTGCGTCGCGGACACGGGTCCAATGCCCATGACGCGCGGCGGCACGCCCGCCGCCGCCCCGCCCATAACGCGCGCGATAGGCTCGAGTCCGTACTTTCGCACCGCGCCCTCGGAGGCGATGATGAGTGCGGCAGAGCCGTCGTTCACACCGGACGCATTCCCTGCTGTTACAGTGCCATCCTTCCGGAATGGGGTCGGCAGCTTTGCCAACTGCTCTAGCGTTGTGTCCGCACGGGGATGCTCATCTGTTTCTACGATGACTGGGTCGCGTTTCCGCTTCGGTATCGTGACTGGAACGATCTCACAAGCCAAGCGTCCATTTGCCTGTGCTGCAGCGGTCTTCCTCTGTGAGCGGAACGCAAAGACGTCTTGGTCCTCGCGGGAGACACCGAAATCTTGAGCGACGTTCTCACCCGTCTCGGGCATCGAGTCGACACCATATTGCTGCTTCATTCGTGGATTGATGAAGCGCCAGCCGATGGTCGTATCATAGATTTCTGCACTACGGGAATAAGCTGCCTCGGCCTTGGGCATAACGAATGGTGAGCGCGACATGGACTCGACGCCGCCAGCGACCATTATCTCCACTTCGCCTGCCTTGATAGCACGGGCGGCTGTGATGACCGCATCCAAGCCGGATCCACAGAGACGATTGATGGTAGTGCCAGGAATGGAACTTGGCATTCCCGCCAGCAGCGCGGCCATACGGGCAACGTTGCGGTTATCCTCTCCAGCTTGGTTGGCGCAGCCATAGATCACGTCGTTAACGGCCTCGAAGTCGACGTTAGGATACCGCTCCATAAGTGCGTTGAGTGGTACTGCAGCGAGATCATCCGCACGCACGCTTGACAAGTCACCGCCATAGCGACCGATAGGAGTGCGCACATAGGCACAAATGTAAGCCTCAACCATTGGTCAACTCCTCCTTCAGTTCCGGAAGGATTGTGAAGAGGTCGCCGACGAGGCCGTAATCGGCCACCTGGAAGATCGGCGCCTCCTCGTCCTTGTTGATCGCCACGATCACCTTGGAGTCCTTCATGCCGGCCAGATGCTGAATGGCCCCTGAAATCCCCACCGCGATATAGAGATCCGGCGCCACGACCTTGCCGGTCTGGCCCACCTGCCAGTCGTTGGGAGCATAGCCCGCATCCACCGCTGCGCGTGAGGCGCCCATGGCCGCGCCGAGCTGATCGGCGATCGGCTCGATGTACTTGGCGAAGTTCTCCGCCGAGCCGAGCGAGCGCCCGCCCGAGATGATGATCCGGGCCGAGGTCAGCTCGGGCCGGTCGGTCTGGGCGATCTCTTCGCCCTTGAAGGACGAGGTGCCCGGATCCTCGGCGGCGTTCACCGTCTCGATGGACGCCGAGCCACCTTCGCCCGCCGCCGGGAAGGCCGCGGTGCGAACCGTGATCACCTTCTTGGCATCGGTTGCCTGTACCGTCTGGATGGCGTTGCCAGCATAGATCGGCCGCTCGAAGGTGTCGGGAGACACCACCTTGGTGATGTCGGAGACCTGCATCACGTCGAGGAGGGCAGCCACGCGCGGCATGATGTTCTTGCTCTTGCTCGTGGCGGGCGCCACCAGGGCGTCGTAGGAACCAGCCAGGGACACGATCAGCGCCGCACTCGGCTCGGCGAGTTGGTGTTCGTAAGCGGCGCCCTCGGCCAGCAGCACCTTCTGAACGCCCTCGAGCTTGGAAGCAGCCTCGGCCGCAGCCTTCGCGTTGGCGCCGGCGACCAGCACATGCACGGGAGCGCCCAGAGCCTGGGCGGCGGAGAGCGCTTTGTGGGTGGCGTCCTTCAGGTGAGCGTTGTCGTGCTCGGCGATCAGAAGAGTGGTCATTGGTCTTGTTTCTCCTTAGAGCACGCCGGCTTCGACTTTGAGCTTCTGGACTAGCTCGGCCACGGAGCCGACCTTCACGCCCGCCTTGCGGCCGCCGGGCTCGACGGTCTTGATCACCTTCAGGCGCGGGGACACGTCGATGCCGAGGGTCTCCGGCGAGGTCTCGTCGAGGGGCTTCTTCTTGGCCTTCATGATGTTGGGCAAGCTGGCATAGCGCGGCTCGTTGAGGCGCAGGTCCGTGGTCACGATAGCAGGGAGCTTCAGGCCCACCGTCTGCAGCCCGCCGTCGACCTCGCGGGTGACGTCGATGGAACCCTCGCCCACCGCGACCTTGAAGGCAAACGTGCCCTGCGGCCAGCCCAGCAGGGCTGCCAGCATCTGGCCGGTCTGGTTAGCATCGTCGTCGATGGCCTGCTTGCCCATGATGACAAGGTCGGGCTTTTCCTGCTCGACCACCTTGGCCAGGATCTTGGCCACGGCGAGCGGCTCGACCGTGGCGTCGGTCTTGACCAGGATGCCACGGTCGGCGCCCATGGCGAGTGCGGTACGGATGGTCTCCCCCGCCTGCTGCGGTCCGATGGAGACGGCAACGATTTCGGTGACCTTGCCCTGCTCTTTCAGGCGCACGGCCTCCTCGACGGCGATCTCGTCGAAGGGGTTCATGGACATCTTGATGTTGGCCAGTTCCACACCCGACCCGTCCGGTTTCACCCGGATCTTCACGTTGAAATCAACAACCCGCTTCACACACACAAGAAGCTTCATTCGTCTGTCTTTCATCTCAAAGTAAACTTGCTCTCAGGCTGCTGCTACGAGACCTCCCACCCGTGCAACTTGATGAAGATGATGCGCCGTGTCGCCAAACAGGCTTTCGATCATAGTGAGCCGCTTAAAGTAATGCGCTCCAATATACTCCATCGTCATCCCGATGCCTCCATGAAGTTGCACCGCCTCTTGACCGACGAAGCGGGCGGAACGATTAATTTGCACTTTCGCCGCGGAAATGGCGGAGCGCCTCTCATCGGCATTGTCGCTTCCGACCATCATGGCTGCGTACATTTCCATTGATCGGGCTTGTTCCAGCGCCATCAGCATATCAACCGCACGATGCTGCAAGGTTTGGAAGCTTCCGATCGAGACACCGAACTGCTTCCGAGTCTTAAGGTATTCGACTGTGAGCTGGTGCAGGGACTCCATGGCTCCAACAGCCTCCGCGGACAGAGCCGCGATTGTTTCACCGATGACATGCTCTAGGAAAGGATATCCTCCGTCGACCGGTCCAAGGATCGCGTCAGTCGACACGATCGTACCCGAGAATTCAATCTCGGTTGCACGTCCCCCGTCTTGGGTACTGTAGGTCCGGCGGGAGATACCCGGCGTGTTTGCGTCCACTAGAAATAGGGTGACGCCGTACTGACTACGTTGTTCACCGGAGGTCCGCGCGCTCACGACGAACAGATCTGCACTGTCACCAGCTAGAACGAGGCTCTTTTGGCCATCAATGACATAGCCTCGGTCGGTTTTCTCCGCCGTCGTCGCTATGTCAGCCAAATCATACCGCGCTTGGCGTTCGGTTTGGGCCAAAGCTAGCTTCAGGTTGCCCACGACGATTTCGGGAATATAGGCTGCCTTCTGCTCAGCGCTTCCAGCATGACGAAGGAAGCCGCCGCCGAGAACGACAGTCGTAAGATAGGGCTCCAGGGAAAGTCCGCGTCCCAGAGCTTCCATCACCACCATCGTCTCCACAGGGCCTCCTCCGAAACCACCATCCTCCTCGGAAAACGGTAGGCCCAGGAGACCAAGCTCGGCGAACTGGGCCCATATAGCCTCACTGAAGCCGAGAGGCTCCTTTCGGTACGCTTCTCGCTTTTCCAGAGAACTGTAGCGGCTTGCGATAAGGCGATCGATGCTGTCCTTGAGAAGCATCTGCTCGGGGGTTAGATCGAAATTCATATTGAAAACCTCACAGGCCGAGTATGGCTCTAGCGATGACGTTGCGCTGAATCTCGTTCGAACCGCCGTAAATCGTAACCTTGCGGTTGTTGAAGTACGTTGGCGCTGCTGCATCTACCCAATCGAAGCCGCCTGGTGGCTCGTTAGGACCGGCTCCAATTTGGTCACCTGTCAGCAGAGCGTAGGGGCCGGCCGCCTCTAGCAGCAACTCCGTTGTCGTCTGCTGGAGTTCCGAGCCTTTGATCTTGAGGATTGACGACGCGGGGTCTGGCTTGCTCGATCCAGTCTTGCTTTGCGTCGCCACCACTCGCATCTGGGTAATTTCAAGTGCTTTCAACTCGATCTCGACAGATGCAACCCGAGCGCGGAAATCTCGATTGTCCCAAAGAGTGCCGGTACCCACGGGGACTTCCTTAGCCAGGCGCTTGATGCGTGCGATGCGTTCCTTCGACAATCCAATGCGGGCGATGCCGGTGCGCTCGTTTGCGAGCAGGAACTTAGCGTAGTCCCAACCCTTGTTTTCTTCGCCTACGAGGTTCTCAATTGGGACCCTGACATTATCGAAGAAGATTTCATTAACCTCATGCCTGCCGTCGATAGTAATAATCGGCCTTACGGTGATGCCAGGCGTCTTCATGTCGATGAGCAGGAACGATATTCCGGCTTGCTTCTTGACCGTCGGATCTGTCCGCACGAGACAGAAGATCCAATCGGCGTATTGTCCGAGTGTGGTCCATGTCTTCTGTCCGTCTACGACGTAGAAGTCGCCTTCACGCAAGGCACGTGTCTTGAGCGAGGCGAGGTCCGATCCTGCGCCCGGCTCCGAGAACCCCTGGCACCACCAATCATCCAGATTGGCAATTCGAGGCAAGAAGCGCTTCTTCTGCTCCTCTGAGCCAAAGGCCGCAATAACCGGTCCGACCATATAGCAATTGAATTGGAGAGGAAGCGGTACAGCTGCTTGCAGAAGCTCCTCTGTGAAGATGTACCGCTGGATCGGCGTCCAAGGTTGACCACCCCACTCCAGCGGCCAATGGGGAACTGCCCAATCCCGCGCATTAAGAATTCGCTGTGAGATGACGTAGTCTTCACGTGATAGTCTACGCCCTTCCGAGACCTTGCGCCGGATCTCAGCCGGAATTTCGGTACGGAAGAATGATCGCACCTCATCACGAAAGGCGTTCTCCTCTTCGGTGAAACGTAGATCCATATCGTTATCCGTTTCTGAGCTTGAGAAAGTTTGCGATGCGCCATTGCATCTGGCGCACCTCTGGCTCCAGAGCAAAGCGGAACGCTGGATAATTGCCATGTAGTCCTACCTCATGGTCACCGGGTGTGGCAGTTGTCCCGGCGATCATCGCTTTGATCCCGCGATCGGCACCTGTCCTCTCGCGGACGAGTAATGCCAAGGCGTCGTCACCTTGTTCTCTCGATAGGGCTAGAGAATACCGGACGGCGTAGATATCAAGCAATCTCGATCTATTCCAGGTGCCCAGGATATCTTTCTGCCAGGATGGAGATTGCTGCCTCATTAGACGCGCTCCCGAGCCAAGTCTGCGAAGGTGCGCTCTTCACTGGCCAAGCGTTGCAGCAAACGCGCCGGCTCGAGGCTGTCGTCTCCGCTCTCCTCGGAGAGCACCTCCAGCCTCGCAGCGATCCTTCTCAGCCCGACCCTATCGGCCCAGTACATGGGACCTCCACGCCAGGCTGGCCAATTGTACCCGTTCAGCCAGATGACATCGATGTCACTCGTCCGTGCCGCAATCCTTTCGTCAAGGATGCGAGCTCCCTCGTTCACCATAGGGTACATCAACCGTTCAATGATCTCATCCGCTGTGAAAGTTCGACGTTTAACCGCCAGGGAGTATGATACCTCCTCAATCAAATGTTCGACTTCGGGGTCGCGGTGAGCAGTCCGGTCCCCTTCCTTGTATGTGTAGTAGCCCCGGCCTGCCTTTTGCCCAAAACGTCCCGCCTCACACAGAGCGTCGGCAACCGCTGCCTTCGTGCCGAGGGAGCGACGTGTCCGCCACCCGATGTCGAGTCCGGCAAGGTCAGCCATTGCGAACGGTCCCATCCGGAAGCCGAACTGGGTCACCGCAGCATCGACCTCATGCGGCAATGCACCGTCAACCAGAAGACGCTCGGCCGCGGTCGTGCGCCTGGCCAGCATGCGGTTGCCGACAAAGCCAAAGCAGACGCCCACCACGACCGGAACCTTGCCCAGCCGGCGGCCTAGGGAAAGAGCAGTCGCAACTACATCCGGTGCCGTCTTGTCCGTACGCACGACCTCAAGGAGGCGCATCACATTCGCGGGACTGAAGAAATGGAGGCCAACAACGTCTTCAGGCCGGGCCGTGGCGGACGCGATCTCATTGATGTCGAGGTAGGAGGTATTCGTAGCAAGAATAGCGCCTTGTCGTGAAAAGCGGTCGAGCTCGCTGAAGATCGCCTTCTTGACCCCCATGTCCTCGAAGACAGCCTCGACCACGACGTCTGCATCCCCGACAGCTTCAAGTCCGACCTGCCCTCGGATGAGCGCAATGCGTCGCTCCTTTTCCTCCGACGTGATGGTGCCACGCTTGACCGAAACGTCGTACGTGCCCTCAATTCGCTCCATCCCGCGGGAGAGCGCCGCCCCGCTTGTCTCGACCACGGTTACGGGAATATCCGCGTTGGCAAAGCACATAGCGATGCCACTTCCCATTGTTCCTGCGCCGATCACCGCAGCGCGGTTGATAGGCCGCGGTAAGGTATCTCTCGACAAACCTGGAACGCGAGCGGTTTCACGTTCGGAGAAGAACACATAGCGCAGGGCCTTGGAACGGTCATCCGCAATTAAGCGCAAAAATTGCTCCCGTTCGAGGGCAAGACCTTCTTCGAAGGACATCTCGAATGTGGCACGTACCAATTCTACAAGGGTAGCCACATTCGGCATCTCAGCTGCGCGGCGGGATATTTCCACGGCGGCTACTTCAAACGCTTCCCGTGCTTCGGAGGTCGAGCGGTCGGTGCTCTCGGAGACAAGGGGCCATGAGCCATTGCGGGCCAGATTAAGCGCCTGCGCCATTGCTGTTTCCACGAGATTGCCTTCGGCTACAGCATCCACAATCCCAAGACTGAGTGCCGCCTTGGCATCAACAGGCTCTCCACTGCTCATTATCTGAAGGGCGGCTGCGGCCCCGATGAGGCGCGGAAGGCGCTGGGTGCCGCCAGATCCTGGAATGAGTCCAAGTTTGACCTCAGGCAAACCCAACTTCGCGTCGGGCGACGCTACTCGGGAATGACACGCCAGAGCAAGCTCAAGGCCACCACCCAAAGCCACGCCGTTGATCGCAGCTACAATCGGCTTCGGGCTCTTCTCCAAAGCGGCGATAAGTTCAGGCAAGGAAGGGGGCCGGGCGAGCTTTCCGAACTCCGCAATATCGGCGCCGGCGGTAAAGGTTTTTCCAGACGATGCAATTACAATCGCTTGCACATTTGGATCAGCCGCAGCCGCTTGCACAGCCTTCACTAAGCCTTGGCGAACGTCGGCATTCAGCGCATTGACAGGAGGATTGTCGATTGAAACTAGGGATATTTTCCCTTTGTTCTCCGCACGCACCATTTATCACTCCATTAGTCACTATCGGCGGTACATCACCCGATTATCTCGCTACTGAAATGTGCTCTTTCCAGCTCGTGGCGCGTTCTGCGCTTGCCCCAGCGGCCCACTCCCAGACGGCTTTGCTGTTTGCGATCTCGCCCACACCAGCGGCATAAGGTCTGACAGCACTTCCACTATCCTCCGCATATAGATGGCGGCGGCGCTCCCGCTAAACTCCGCAGTAGAAGCGGTGACCCAGTAATAAGATTACTCAGCACAGAATAGCATGGCGATTCACGTAGATTCGGCGTGGCACTCATCGCGCTATCAAGCAGGCGATCGGGTTGGAAATTCGGGTTTACGTTTCTCACGAAGCGACGATAGTCCTTCGCGTGCTTCTGGTCCTGTGAAGCCCAGCATCTCTAGCGCGAGCGAAGTATCAAATGAGGGGCCGAACATTCGGAGCCAGTTGTTGAGTGCGTATTTTGTCCAGCGCAAAGCGCTTGGAGCGCCGTCGGCAAGACGCTTCGCCACCTCTAGGGATTTACCTTCAAGTTCGATGTCATCGACACAGAGCGATACTAGACCGGCTTCTGCGGCTTGCTCTCCGTTCATTGGCTCACATAACATGAGATGATATTTCGCTCTTGCGAGCCCACAGAGTAAAGGCCAAAGAATAACAGCGTGATCGCCAGCCGCGACGCCGAGCCGGGTGTGTCCATCAACGATCCGAGCGCTTTTCGCGGCGATCGAAACATCTGCCAAAAGAGCTGCTGCTAGCCCGGCCCCTACTGCTGGACCGTGAATAGCGGATACGATGGGCTTGCTACAGTTGATGATATTATAAACTAAATCTTTCGCCTCCCGCCAGACGCGGACGCGCGTATCGTAATCGTCGATAATGTCTTGAATCATCGCGAAATCGCCACCTGCGGAAAAGCCCTTGCCGGCTCCGCGAATGATCACTGCATTAACTTCGGGATCAGCGTCGATCTCTCTCCAAATCTCCGTGAGTTCCCGGTGCCCAACCGCGTCAAGTGCGTTTAAGCGCTCTGGTCGGTCAAGCGTAATTCGAAGAACGCGCTCGGCGGGTCGGTCGACTGTAAGATTGGTGTAGTTGTTGTAAGCTTTTTCCACAGGTTTCCTCCAAGATCATGCCGTTAATGCCGCTGAACGCGGAGGGGCTGTAGCCTGCGAGAGGGTTGTTACGATGCCCTCTGAGATGAGACTGCTAATTTCATCCTCCCGCAGGCCCGCCGCGCGCAAGATTTCGACGCTATGTTCGCCTAAAAGAGGTGGGGCCGAACGTGGGGAGCGATCATGGTCGCCGAAGAGCACTGGCATCGATACGGCGTTCAGGGCTCCATAAATTGGATGTGGACAGGACACAACCATCCCGCGCTCGGCCGCCTGTGGCTGGGCGAGAGCCTCTGGGACGGTGTGGATAGGGGAATGCGGGACTCCCCCCCGAGTAAGGATCGAAATCCAATCCTGAACCGTCTTGCCTGCGATCGCAGCTGACACATGCGCGACCGTCTCATCAAAGTTCTGAACTCGAGCAGCATTGGTTGCAAAGCGCATATCATCACAGATATCGTTCAGTCCGACTGCTTCACAGAATGCTTTCCAAAGCTTATCGTTGCCGACCGCGATAAGAATGTGGCCGTCCGCTGCCTGGAAGGCCTGATAAGGACAGAGCGACTCGTGGCCGGACCCTGAGCGCCCAGGTGTACGGCCTGTCGCCCAAAAAGTCTGGGCTGTATAGCCGAGGAACGCGAGTGCTGTCTCGAAGAGGGACACCTCGAGGAATTGCCCCTCTCCTGTTCGATCACGGTGACGGAGTGCAGCCAAGATACCAAGCGCAGCGTGGATGCCAGTCGTCTGGTCTAAGGGTGAAAATGCGCTACGCGCCGGAGCTCCCCCTTTTTCGCCAGTGATGCTCATGATGCCGCTGAAAGCCTGCGCCATTACGTCGTAACCTGGCGCATCGGCAAGAGGACCGCTTCGTCCAAACCCGGAAATACTGGCATAGATAAGATCTGGCTTGATCGCAGCAAGGGCTGCATAGTCTACACTGAGGCGCGTGGTTACGCCTGATCGAAAGCTCTCCACGAAGACGTCTGACTGGGCGATTAGTCGCTTCAGGACCTTGCGACCCGCATCGGCCTTCAAATCGATAGCGAGACTGCGCTTATTCTTGTTCGCGCTCAGAAATACTGCGCCATTGCCCGCCACGAATGGTGGCCACGAACGCGTGTCGTCCCCAACGTTGCATGGCTCCACCTTGATCACCTCGGCCCCAAGATCGCCCAGATACTGCGTGCAGACCGGCCCCGCGAGAACCTTAGACAGGTCGATTACCTTGATGCCCTGGAGGGGGCTAAATCGAGCCCTGGTAGTGGCTGGGACATCCAGCATCGTGCTCATCTCCTTCAAACTCAACCATCAGAGGTTGATACTATTGATGACTGTACGGATTTCCAAGACTGCTGCCGGATTAACGAGAGACGACAGATCACCCGGTTCCTCGCCTAGGCAGGCGGCTCGGACAACCCTGCGCATGACCTTCATATTTCGCGTCTTCGGCAGTTCCGAAACTGGCAAGATGAACTTTGGCCGGAAGGGAGGGCCCAAACCAGTTACGACCAACCGCTCCAGTTCTGATCTCAGCGCCTCGTTCCATTCCAAGCCCGGCATGAGTGTCACAATACAGCCGACAGCCTGTCCTTTGACGGGGTCCGGCACTCCCACTACAGCCGCCTCTGCAATCTTACCGCCGCCCGTGAGAAGACCTTCGATCTCAGACGGGCCAGTGCGCTTTCCGGCGATCTTTAGTGTATCATCGGAGCGTCCGCGGATGTACCAGAACCCGTCCTCATCGCGGTAAGCCCAGTCCCCCTGACGCCATAGTCCGCGGAACGTGCTCCAGTAGCTCTCCAGATAGCGTTCATCATCACGCCAGAGGCTACGTGTCAATCCGATAGAAGGCCCGCGTAGAACAAGTTCTCCGACCGTACCGGGGGCGACGCTCTGCCCTACGTCATCAACGATATCGGCCTG
This sequence comes from Chelatococcus asaccharovorans, assembly GCF_003201475.1. Lineage (GTDB taxonomy): Bacteria > Pseudomonadota > Alphaproteobacteria > Rhizobiales > Beijerinckiaceae > Chelatococcus > Chelatococcus asaccharovorans. The sequence continues at coordinate 14,812 of NZ_QJJK01000026.1, forward strand.
CATACCTGGTATCACGGCAGTGAAGGCACACGGCTTCATCGGGTGGAGCACGGTTCCTGTCAGGATCGCGCCACCGATCTCCGTTCCACCCGTATAATTGAGGATCGGTACGCGCTTCCGGCATACATTCTCAAAAGTCCACATCCAAGCTTCTGGAGTCCAGACTTCTCCCGTCGACGCACAGATTCGGAGGGATGATAAACTCCATTGGTCCACTTCTGCGCCACCTGCCTTGATGAAGCTTCGGATGATCGTAGGAGCGATTCCAAGGAAAGTGACTTGGTGGTCCTCGATCAGGCGCCACATGCGGCTGACGTCAGGGTAATCAGGACCACCTTCCGCCAACACGGCCGTTGCACCGAGAAGGGTAGCACCGACAGCGACGATCGGCCCGACAAGCCAACCCATGTCGCTCATCCACAAGAGTCGATCGGAACTCTTGACGTCGAGCATCAATCCAAGGTCGAGGGCCATTTTGGCGGGAAACCCGCAATGGCTGTGAACTGTGCCTTTAGGTTTACCCGTCGTACCCGACGTGTACATAAGCATCAGCGGGTCATCAGCCTGCATTTCCTCAGTTGGGCACTCCCCGCTGACTGTCAACGACAGCTCATGCAGCCAATGATCTCGTTCGTCTACGAGCGACACCTCGTTGTGAGCGTGGCGCAGAACAATGATCCGCTGCAGCGATGGAGCAGATTTCGCAGCTTCGTCGACAACGCTGTACATCGGAACAAGCGTCCCCCGTCGATGGCTTCCGTCGGCCGTGATCACGGCAGAGGCTCCGGCGTCATTCAAGCGCGTCGCAAGTGCGGAAACACCGAAACCGGAGAATAGCGGCAGAGCTATAGCGCCGATTTTGGCGACGGCAAAGAAGGCAACGATCGCCTCAGGCACATTCGGCAGATGAAGGCCAACGACGTGCCCGCGCCCAATGCCGATGGTGCGTAGCCCTGTGGCGAGCATGTCTATTTGATGGCTGACCTCCTCATACGACAGGCGGCGGATCTCGCCGGACTCCCCCTCCCAGACGACACACTCCTTTTGCCAGACTGGCGTATTTCGATGTCGCTCGATGCAACTGAGAACGGCATTTGTCTGTCCGCCGACGCACCATCGCGCGAATGCAGGCCCGCGTGAGAGATCGAGCAGCTCCTCATAAGGGTGGTGAAATTGAAGGTTGGAAAGAATTGTACCCCAGAACCAGTTTGGATCCGCTTCCGCACGGGCGAGCAGACTCTCATAGGTAGAGAGCCCGTGCGAGTTCATGAATGCCTTGAGATTGCTTGCCTCAATGAGGTCCTTCGGTGGCTCCCAGACGATCGTATCAATCATTGTGCTCGTGTTCCTAAGCAGTCGTTGGAATTGGAACTCACTGGTCACGACATCTCAGGCTATGCCTGGATCATTCGCTTTTTTCATAAGCGCCAGTCGGCGCGCCGTGACGACCAACTTTCCTTCTTGATTGAAACCACGCGTTTCGAATTCAACGACTCCGGCGTCGGGCCGCGATTTAGAGTCTCGCTTCCCGACAACTTCAGTCTCTGCACGCAATGTGTCCCCAATGCGAACGGGGTTCGGGAAACTGATGCTGCCGAAGCCGAGATTTCCCAGGGTTGTTCCGAGCGTAAGCTCGGTTACACCGACACCGACAGCAAGCCCGAGCGTAAAGATACTGTTGACTACCCGAGAGCCGTACATGGACGTTTGTGAGAAAGCTTCGTCAAGATGGAGCGGCTGCGTGTTGTGCGTGAGGGCTGTGAACAATAGATTGTCTGTCTCAGTGACCGTACGCGTAATCGCATGGCGGTAAACCTCACCAATGACGAGTTCCTCGAAGTAGCGACCAGATGTTTTCTTCGACATTGCGTCCTCTGGATTGCGATTTACTGTGAACGGACAGATTGCGCGAGGGCGACAATGCTCCTCGCGGTTGTCACGTGAGCATTGTCGATGTGTTCGCCCTGAAAGGTCACAGCGCCGCGACCAGCGGCCCGTGCGACGTCGAACGCATCAATCATTGCTATGTAGTACGCGACCTCATCGGCCGACGGAGTATAGGCGTCGTTCACGACGGTGACATTCGACGGATGGAGGACTAGCTCGCCACTGAATCCCAGCTGTCGATTGAACTTCGCCCAGCGTGCTAAGCCTTCAAGATCGTGTACTTCCTGCCACAAGCCTCCAATTGGAGCTTTTCCAGCTGCCCGTGCTGCGGCGACGACGCTCGACCGCATGTAAAGTGTTTCAAGGCCCTGTTCGGTCCATTGAAAACCAAGGGATCGAGAGACGTCGCCGTTCTTTGCACTTGCGCCAACTACAGCAGTAACTCTCGGATGCTGTGCAATATTATACGCTTCAACCACGGAACGGGCTGTTTCCAGGACGGGAACTAATGCTGTCTGACCCGCCTTTATATCCCGACGACTTTCGGCCTCCGACACCAATGCGGCTGCGATACCAACGTCTTCGGCACTCTCCGGCTTTGGCAGGATCAGTCCCTCGAGCCCGGGCTGGACTACGGCGACGATGTCCTCGAAGTTAAACATGTGCGCGCTGCGGTTTATGCGGACGTATACCCGCTGGCCCGATGCAGCGAGTTGTGCAATACTGCGGTTCGCTACGTCTCGCGCTGCGCCCTTATCGGTTTCCGTAACGCTGTCCTCCAGGTCCAGGATCACGGCGTCGGCGCCATAGCCGGGGATTTTCTCAATCCAGGTTGGCCTGTTGGCTGGTACGAAGAGGAAGGATCGAATTATCGTCATGTGACTGTCTCGCCCCTGGATGATCAGTAGGACTTTGGAAGGCCGAGTTTCTTTTCGGCGATGTTGCAGAGGATGAGCTGAGGACTGATCGGGGCAATGCGTAGGATCATGATCTCACGCAGCAAACGCTCGACGTGGTACTCTTTCGCGTATCCGAACCCACCATGGGTCAGAATTGCTGTCTCGCAAGCCCGGAATGCTGCTTCTGCGGCAAGGAGTTTGGCGGCGTTGGCCTCTGGACCACATGGAAGGTTGCGATCGTACAGTCCTGCGGCGCGGAAGGTCATCAGATTCGCGGCCTCCAATTCAGCCCAGGAGCGTGCCAGAGGGTGCTGCACACCTTGGTTCATTCCGATCGGTCGGTCGAACACTATGCGCTCTCGAGCATACTGCGATGCCCGCTGCAGTGCGGCACGTCCAACGCCGACCGCTTCAGCTGAGACCAGCACCCTCTCAGGGTTCATGCCGTGGAGGATACACTCGAACCCCTTTCCCTCTTCTCCGATACGGTCCTCGACTGGGACCGGTAGCTCGTTGATGAACAGCTCATTGGAATCAACGGCCTTCCGGCCCATCTTTGGGATCTCGCGCACATCCACGTATTTACGATCGAGTTTTGTATAGAAAACAGTCAGCCCGTCGGTCGGCCGCTGGACCTCTTCTAGGGGGGTCGTACGCGTGATGATCAGCATGTAGTCGGCGACCTGTGCGGTCGATATCCAGACCTTCTGTCCGGAGATGAGATAATGGTCGCCCTTGCGCTCTGCCTTGGTCTTTAGTTTTGTCGTATTGAGTCCGGTACTGGGTTCGGTCACTGCAAAGCAAGCCTTAGCCTCGCCTTGGATCAGCGGCGGCAGCATGCGCTCTTTCTGCTCGTCCGTGCCGTATACCACAACTGGCTGCAGACCGAAGATATTCATGTGAACGGACGAGGCGGCACTCAAACCGCCGGATTCCGCAATTGCCTGCAGCATGACAGCAGCCTCGGTGATGCCGAGGCCAGAGCCGCCGTATAGTTCCGGCATAGCAATGCCCAGCCATCCATTTCGTGCGATCTCGCTGTAGAACTCTTCCGGAAATCCGCCTCTTTCGTCTCGTTCGAGCCAATACTGCGCATCGAACCGTGCACACAGCGCAAGGATCTGCTCGCGGATCTCACGTTGGTCTGGGCTAAACTCGAAATCCATTGTGCCACTGCTCCACTTGGTAAGTTCGTAAATGAGAACATCATTCATTTATTCGAACGTCAAGTGTTTTTTATGGCGGGGGTCAGTTCTGGAAGCGCCGCAGTTGCCCCTTCGAGCGATCACGGCTGCAGCGCAGCAGGGCCTTGCCATTATAGGCGTACCCGCAGCACCGGCAGACGGTTAGCCCCTGCAGCAGCCAGCGCTGACCACAGCAGCGCTCGCGCTTGTACTTTCGGTTCTCGGCCAGTTGCGCCTGAGCGGCTTCAAAGAGCTCGTCGTCCACGAGTCTCGGCACCGGCACCTCGATCCAGTCCTCTGGCGGCGCGGGCATGCGGCTGGTGGCGCGGGCGGACCGCTGGGGATGTCCCCGGAGCGGCCGCAGCCGCGGCTTGGGCGGCAGATAGCGCGAACGGCCATACACGGCGTGCCCAGTATAGGCCGGGTTCGCCAGCATGCCGCGCACCGTCGAGGCGTACCAGCGCGCGGCACCATGGCGTCGTGGACATCCCGTTTGATCCAGACGCCGGCAGACCTCGCGCAGGCTTAACCGCTCACAGGCAATCCAGGCGAAGATCTGGCGCACGACGCGGGCCTCGTCCTCCACCACCTCAAAGCGAGCACAACCGCCGCCATGCTCGCGCGCCACATAGCGGTAGCCGAACGGAGCACCGGAGCACCGGTGAAGGCACTCACCAATCCTGAACGTGCGGCATGACGGCGGCCGCGGCGACTGCGCTCCAGGATGCGGGCCCGCTCATACGTAAGCGGTGTTCCAGCCGCACCTTACATTCGCATGTCTGAGCAGCGAGACTGACGATCTGGGATTGAGGATCGTTTTGTGTCGATGGTTGACCATATGCTTGAGCCGCCGCGAGCGGTGCGACGCCTGGAAGTGATCACTGGAGCCGGCGGACGCCGGCGCTGGTCGGCCGATGAGAAGACGCGGATCCTGGAGGAAGCGATGGCGCCGGGTGCGGTGGTGTCGGAAGTGGCCCGCCGCAACGGCATGTCGCCCCAGCACCTGTTTACCTGGCGTCGCCAGGCCAAGCGAGAGGCCGACAATCATCCGCTGGCCTTTACCCCGGTTGTTGTCAGCCCTGACACGCCGCAGCCCAATCCGGCCGCCGGCCGTGAGGCAATCATCGAGATTGTCGTGGAGGGTGTCGTCATCCGCGTCCCGCCCGGTGTCGATGGAGCGACACTGGCCCGCGTGCTGCACGCGCTCAAGAGCCTGCGATGATCGGACCGAGCGGGATCGTTCGAGTCCTGGTGGCGACAAAGCCCGTTGACTTCCGCAAAGGGGCAGATGGCCTCGCTGCGCTCGTGCGCGAGACCATGGTAAGCCCACGGTGAAGGCCGTCTTGCGATGAGGGCCTGCTGACTGCCAGTCCTAGTGGTAACACTAGGAGTAGTCATATGACGAAGCATCTAATTGAGGTGATCACGTCTGTGGAGCGCCGTCGGCGTTGGTCACGCGAAGATAAAGAGCGGCTCGTCGCTGCGTGCTTTGAGCCAGACGCGGTCATCTCCGAGATTGCCCGCGCGGCCGGCATCCATGTCAGCCAGTTGTTCCGTTGGCGCAAAGAGCTTTGTCGGATCGAGGAGCCAAGATCTGACACTGCGGCTTTGGTGCCGGTGATCGTGTCCGAGGCCGCTTCGACAGTCTCCCCCGCTCAGCCGGAACCACCCACCAAGTTCCATCCTCGTCGGAAGCGCAGTGATGTAACAATCGAACTTGGTCGGGGCCGACGCGTCCGCGTGGATAGCGACATCGACACGGAAGCGCTTGGCCGGATACTCGATTGCGTGCTGGGGCTGCGATGATCCCGGTTCCGAGTGGAGTGAAGGTCTGGTTGGCGACGGGCCACACCGATATGCGCAAAGGCTTCCCCGGTCTGTCGTTGATGGTGCAGGAGGCGCTAAAGCGCGACCCGATGTGCGGTCACCTGTTCGTATTCCGCGGCCGAGGCGGTGGCTTGATCAAGGTGATCTGGCATGACGGCCAGGGAGCTTGCCTGTTCACGAAGAAGCTCGAGCGAGGACGCTTCATTTGGCCTTCAGCGGCCGATGGCACGGTAGTGATCACGCCTGCGCAGCTCGGTTATCTGCTGGAGGGCATCGACTGGCGGATGCCGCAAAAGACCTGGCGGCCAACGTCGGCCGGATAAGCAAAAACACTGGAATGATGGGGTCGAATATGATTCCATCCTGTCATGAGCAATGCGACCGAAGAGCTTCCGGACGACCTTGCCAGTGCCCTCGCACTGCTGGCCCAGGAACGTGCTCGCCGTGTCGCAGCCGAAGGAGAAGCGGCGACCGCCAAGGCAGAAGCCGCCAGCGCCAAGGCACTTGTATCGCATTCCGAGGCGCTGATCGCACGGCTGAAGCTGGAGATCGACAAGGTTCGACGTGAACTCTACGGCAGCCGATCCGAGCGTAAGGCGCGGCTCCTTGAGCAGATGGAACTGCAGCTCGAGGAGCTCGAAGCGGATGCCGGTGAAGATGAATTGGTCGCGGAAATCGCCGCCAAAGCTTCAACCGTCAAAGCCTTCGAGCGCAGGCGTCCGTCACGTAAGTCATTCCCCGAACACCTGCCACGCGAACGCGTCGTTATCGCCGCTCCTGCCAATTGCGCCTGCTGCGGATCGGCTAAGTTGTCGAAGCTTGGCGAGGACATCACCGAGACCCTGGAGGTCGTACCGCGTCAGTGGAAGGTCATCCAGACGGTGCGGGAGAAGTTTACCTGCCGCGAGTGTGAGAAGATCACGCAGCCGCCGGCACCATTCCACGTAACGCCCCGCGGTTTTGCAGGGCCGAACCTGCTGGCGATGATCCTGTTCGAGAAGTTCGCCCAGCACCAGCCACTCAATCGCCAGAGCGAACGCTATGCCCGCGAGGGCGTCGACCTCAGCTTGTCGACGCTGGCCGATCAGGTTGGAGCATGTGCAGCGGCGCTGAAGCCCATCCACTCCCTGATCGAGACGCATGTCCTTGCCGCCGAGCGACTGCATGGCGACGACACGACCGTCCCGATCCTCGCAAAGGGAAAGACCGATACGGGCCGCATCTGGACTTATGTCCGGGATGATCGGCCGTTCGGAGGCCTCTCACCGCCGGCAGCCCTTTACTATGCCTCGCGCGATCGGCGGCAGGAACATCCGGAGCGCCACCTGAAGACCTTCACCGGTATTCTGCAGGCGGACGCCTATGGTGGCTACAATCCGCTGTTCAAGGATGATCGCGATCCAAATCCGCTAAGTCAGGCGTTTTGCTGGGCGCACTCGCGGCGCAAGTTCTTCGTGCTCGCCGACATTGCCGCAAACGCCAAGCGTGGAAAGAACGCCACGCCGATCTCGCCTATGGCGCTTGAGGCCGTCAAACGGATCGACAGCCTGTTCGATATCGAGCGCGAGATCAACGGGCTCACTGCCGATCAACGCCTGGAGAGTCGCCACAAGGAAAGCCTGCCGCTCGTCGATGATCTGCAGGCCTGGCTTCAAACCGAGCGGTTAAAGCTGTCACGCAGTTCTCCGGTCGCGGAGGCCATTGATTATATGCTCAAGCGATGGGACGGCTTCACGTCATTCCTGGAGGATGGCCGGATTTGCCTCACGAACAACGCCGCGGAGCGAGCCCTGCGAGGCTTCGCACTCGGTAGGAAGTCCTGGCTCTTCGCCGGATCAGACCGCGGCGCGGATCGTGCAGCCTTCATGGCAACGTTGATCATGACGGCAAAACTCAACGACATCGATCCGCAAGCGTGGCTTGCCGACATTCTTGCCCGCATCGCGGACACACCGATTACCAAGCTGGAACAACTGCTTCCTTGGAATTGGACGTCGCCGACCGTCAACGCTCAAGCTGCCTGACCTGTGGCCTTCACCGGAGGCTTACGGCTTATCTCACCGACGTGCTGAGCCGCATCGCCACCGGCCATCTCAACACCCGCCTCGATGATCTGCTGCCGTGGGCCCATGCCGCCGCGCCAAATCTGTAACCGGCCGATCAGGACCCAGGTTTGGGTTTAGAGTCCCCGATAGGGGATCAGGAAACCCCACGCCTTTAGGCGGCATGGGATAAGAGGCAT
>NZ_QJJK01000027.1 GCF_003201475.1 Chelatococcus asaccharovorans
AACAAGGACGAGGAAGCGCCCATCTTCCAGGTGGCGGACTACGGCCTCGTCGGCGATCTCTTCACTATCGTGCCAGAACTCACCGAAGAGCTTGGCAAGATCGGGAAATAGGCGATCATTGGACAGGCCCCTTGGGCTTGCATGGCCTTGTGACAGCGTGCAGACAAGGGAAGCTGGCGGGGGCGGGTCATTCCGGCCCTGGCAGCGGCAAGCCGCGATGACGGCTTGAACGGAAGAAGGAGCGACGGCGCCCGCGGGAAACTTGCCCCGACGTGCCGTCGTCATTCAACGGAGAGGCGGCGATGGCGCTGATGCGGCCGAACCGTTCGGACATCGTGATCGTAGAGGCACAAGAGGTGGGCATATGACGGTCGATATTCGCAAGGTAGGCGTCATTGGTGCCGGCCAGATGGGCAGCGGCATCGCGCAGGTCTGCGCCATCGCCGGATACGACGTTGCTCTCAACGACCTCAGCGAAGAGCGCATCAACGCCGGCCTTGCCACGATCAGCGGCGGTCTGCAGCGGCAGGTCAGCAAGGGTCATCTCACGGAACAGGATCGTCAGGAAGCCGAAGGGCGTATCAAGCCCGCCCCCTCTTTCGAGGCACTCGGCGATTGCGATCTGGTGATCGAGGCGGCCACCGAAAACGAGGCGGTGAAGCGCAAGATTTTTGTGGACCTCTGCCCGGCGCTCAGGCCCGATGCCATCATCGGGACGAACACGTCATCGATCTCGGTGACGCGCCTCGCCGCTGCGACAGATCGTCCCGAGCGCTTCATCGGCATCCACTTCATGAACCCCGTGCCGGTGATGCAGCTCGTCGAGATCATCCGCGGCATCGCGACCGAAGATCCGACCTTCAAGGCGACCCAGGCCTTCGTCGCACGGCTCGGCAAGACGGCAACGCTGGCGGAAGATTTTCCGGCCTTCATCGTCAACCGCATCCTGCTGCCGATGATCAATGAAGCGATCTACACCCTCTATGAGGGCGTTGGCTCCGTGGAATCGATCGACACAGCCATGCGCCTCGGCGCCAACCACCCCATGGGGCCGTTGCAGCTCGCCGATTTCATCGGCCTCGACACCTGCCTCGCGATCATGCAGGTGCTGCACGACGGCCTGGCCGATTCCAAATATCGGCCCTGCCCGCTGCTGGTGAAATATGTCGAAGCCGGCTGGCTGGGCCGCAAGACCCGGCGCGGCTTCTATGACTACCGGGGCGAAAAGCCGACCCCGACACGCTGAGGCGCCGCTTTTGGAGTGGAGCAAATCCGCAAAAGACGGACTTGCTCTTGCCGCCGGCACCAGTCCAACTGCACCAGACGCCATGAGCCGCCGGTTCGCCGCGCGGCTTCATTGCGTTTGGCATCTTTCACATTAGCGACACAGCTCTTAAACTAAGGTCCGCAGGCTTGTTTCTCGCAGTTTAGCGATTCGCCTCGGAGGCGGTGCGGTGACGATACACGTCCCCCATCCACTATCGCCGGAAGGCTGTCCGGCCCTTGTTCTCAATGCCGACTATCGGCCTTTGAGCTACTATCCTTTGTCCTTATGGAACTGGCAGGATGCGATCAAGGCGGTCTTTCTCGACCGTGTGAACATCGTGTCGGAATATGAGACAACCGTCCGCAGCCCCACTTTCGAGATCCGGCTGCCGTCGGTGGTCTCGCTCAAGACCTATATCCAGGCCTCGCGGCAACCGGCCTTCACGCGGTTCAACGTGTTTCTGCGCGACCGGTTCACGTGCCAATATTGCCAATCCCGCGACGACCTCACCTTCGATCACGTCATTCCGCGCTCGAAGGGCGGCCAGACCACGTGGGAGAACGTGGTCACGGCCTGCGCCCCCTGCAACCTGCGCAAGGGCGACCTTCTTCCCCAGCAAGCCGCGATGTGGCCGGCGCAGAAGCCCTACCAACCGTCGGTGCATGATCTGCACCACAATGGACGCCACTTCCCGCCCAACTATCTGCATCACAGCTGGATGGACTATCTCTACTGGGATACCGAGCTCGAGCCCTGACAGGCCGTCAGTTGCGGTGAGCGGGCCACGCGCCTTTCCCGTCAAATGGATGTGAGAGAAGGCCGGCCGCGGCCCCCTTCCCGGCAAGGGCGCGAAGCTGCGCCGACCGTTCGGCAGTTGAGGCTGGGATAGCCAGGTCAGGATAGCCTTCTGGGCGCACCCTCTCGCAGCGGCCTGGAACGCGCCGCGTGGCGGCCGACGGTCCCGAGAATGTAGATATTTTTTTTGGAGATGAAGGGAACCCGATCGACGATGGGCCGTTAGGTCAGTGGTGCTCGCATCCCCCCAACGAGCACCCTTCCTCGTCGACGAGCCCCCTCGTCGTGAGGCAAGTTAGCCCGCCCGCCTCCCCCGCGGGCGGGCGTCTTCATGATGGGCAGGCTCTGCAAATGGGCAGGCGTCGCTATTGGGGATGTCCCCTGTCTTTGATGAGACGGCGAGGATGTCGGTGAGCCTGCTTTGCCGGCATTCCTCCCATGCGTCAGGCCGCCTTCCGTATCCCCCCGAATACCCTTAACGTTCAGGGAAAGCTGGCCGCTTCGATGCCGCCCGCATAGCCCCCTTTCACAGATCCGCTCGAGCGACGTAACGTCCCGGCGCCCGGTGTGAGTTTGCGCGATGAGCATGCCATTGCCTCGCAATGATAACGCCCCCTCCCAACGGGGCGAGCGACCTCACGCGGCCAATGACGAAAAGGGCTCGGTGGCTGGGCCTCCTCCCCTGCCCGGTGCCCGGCGTGACCCGGCACAGCCGGTCGTCAAGAACGCCGTCTTCATCATCGGTGCCCTGTCGACCATTGGTCCGATGGCCATCGACATGTATCTGCCAGCCTTCCCGGCCATCGCCAAAGCCTTGGCGACCGAGGTCGGGATGGTCCAGCTCAGCATGGTCAGTTTCTTTGCCGCGCTGGTCATCGGCCAGTTGATCTATGGCCCGGTCTCGGACGCCATCGGCCGCAAGAGACCCATTTATGCCGGCCTGGTCCTGTTCGTGATCGCGTCGATCGGCTGCGCGCTCGCCGAGAGCGTCGAGATGCTGATCGCACTGCGCTTCGTCCAGGGGATAGGCGCCTGCGCGGGCATGGTGCTCGCGCGCGCGATCGTCCGCGACATCCATACCGGGCGCGAGGCGGTCAGGCTGATCTCGCTGACACTGCTCGTCCTGTCGGTGTCGCCCATGCTCGCGCCCCTCGGCGGCAGCCTGCTCACGCAGTTCGTATCCTGGCGCGGCATCTTCCTGGTGATCGCGGCAAGTGGCGCGGTCTGCTTGTGGCTGATGTGGCGCCAGTTGCCGGAGACGCGCCCGCCCGAGCGCCGCACCCGGGGCGGCGTGCGCGCGGCGCTTGGCGCGTACCGCGTCCTGATGCGAGACCGGCGCTTTCTCGGCACGGCCTTCATGTGCGGTTGCGGACAGGGCATCATGGTGTCCTATCTCACCGGCTCATCCTTTGTCTTCATCGAAGTCTTTGGTGTCTCGCCGGTCGGCTACAGCGTCATCTTCGCCGTGAACGCCTGTGCCCTGGTCGGCAGCGCGCAGATGAACGCGACGCTCGTCGGCCGCTTTGGACTGCCGCGTCTCATCCGCGCCGCGACCCTGGCCGTATGCCTCAGCACCGTAACGCTCGCCGCCCTTGTCTTGCCGGGCCAAGCTTCGCTGGTGATGTTCTGGGGCATCACCATGGTGCTGTTCGCTGCGCTTGGCGTCCTCAATCCGATCTCGGCGGTGCTTGCACTCGAGTCGCATGGCGCGCGCGCCGGCGCCGCATCATCCATGCTTGGCGGCATCCAGTTCAGTCTGGCGACGGTTGCCGGCGCGGCGGTTTCCCTGTTCTTCGATGGGAGCGCGCGGCCGCTCGTGATCGCCTTCGTCATCTGCGGTATCGGCGCGGCGGTGCTGGCCCATGTCACGCTGCGGCGTCCGGCTTCCGCACAGGCCTGACGCATTCTGTGCAGCCGCCCTAATAGGGCGGCCGCGGGATGGCCATATGGGCGGCCTTCAGGGCATCCGACCAGCGCTGGCTGAGGTCGGTGAAATACGGCTCGCCCGGCTCGATCCGGTGCGACAGGCCGATCATGTGGGTGTCGCGGCGGATCGTCAGGAGATCGATCGGCAGCCCCACCGCCAAGTTCGAGCGCATGGTCGAATCCATGGAGATCAGCCCGATCTTGAGCGCGTTATAGAGATCGGTCTCGAACGTGATGGCGCGATCGAGGATCGGCTTGCCATATTTGTGCTCACCGATCTGCAGGAACGGCGCGTCCAGACCGCATTCTATGAAATTGCCCGCGGAATAGACCATGTAGAGCGTCATCGGGCCGCCCTTGATCTGGCCGCCGAACAGGAAGGAGGCATCGAACGAGAGCTGTGCCTCGCCGAGAGCCTCGCCGATCTCGTGGCGCACCTGCCGCACGGCATGGCCGACGAGTTGGGCCGCGTGAAACATGGTCGGCGCATCGACAAGCTTTTCACGCAGCTCGCTGCCGGGAACCGAGACGCCCTCGCGCAGCAGGCCGAGCACCGATTGCGAGATCGAGAGATTGCCGGCCGTGGCTATCCCGAGCACACGTTCGCCGGGCACTTCCACCACATGCAGCTTGCGAAAGGTCGAAATATTGTCGAACCCGGCGTTGGTGCGCGTGTCAGCGATGAGAACGAGGCCCTCCTCGACCAGAATACCAGCGCAATAGGTCATCGGGCGCATCTCCTCCGCAAAGGCCGTGTTGTTTTAGGGGCTCGATCAGGCAGTCTTCAAGCCTGAGCCTGCCATTGGGCGGCCTTCTGCACAGTCAGTTTCACGCCCATGCGTTCATCGCCGCCGCCATAGCGGCTGCCACGAACGGGGGCGGCGCCGAGATAGTCGAGGCCGATCGCCACGCGCACATGAGCGTCCGCGGGGCTGATGCCGTTGGTCGGATCGAAGCCGACCCAGCCGAGATCGGGTATCTTCGCCTCCACCCACGCGTGGGCGGCATCCTGCTCGGTCACGCCGTCGTTGCGCATGAAGTGCCCCGAGACGTAGCGGGCGGGAATACCGAGATGGCGCGCCGCCGCGATAAAGATGTGGCTTAGATCCTGGCACACGCCGCGCCTCATGGCGAAAGCCTCGGCGGCCGTTGTTGTGACCTCCGTCGGATGCGGATCGAAGGCGATCTCCCGATGGATAGCGTTGAGGAGCCCGTGCAGCAGCGACAAGCTGTCGGACCCGTTGTCCGCCAACAGCCCGTCGGCGAAATCGCGGATGGCGCTGTCGGCCTCCGTCAGCGGCGTCGTCCTGAGATAGACCGCATCCGGGAAGCGCTCGACCGTGCCGCGCACCACACCCTGGGTGTCGACCGTCTCCACCTCGCCGTTGACGGAAACCGTCACGCCCCCCACCGGGCCGGCGAGCGAAAGCGTATGGGTGATGTTGCCGAGCGAATCCTCCCCGAGCCTCAGCCGCCCGTCGACATCAACCTCGACCCGCCAGCGCATGACGCGCATGCCTTCATGCGAGCGGGGCGTCAGCCGCAGGATCTGGACCACCGCGCGAGCCGGAATGGCATAGGCATAGGTGGTGTCGTGAGCGATGGAGATGCGCATCGGTTTAGCCGATCTTCGTCCACAAGCGGCAAAAGGCGGAAGCAGATTATTCTAGAGTAGGAAGCGCGTGATTGTGAAGGCCGACGGCGAAGGCGGGCGAAGACGCTTGGCAGCCTGCCTGCTCAGACATGCCTGTCTGGGAAGTCTTTGACCGCCCGTGACGGTCTCTAAGACAGATACTGGTCGGCGATGGCTGCCCCGAGCTTGTTGTTGTCGGCCAGGAAGTTCGTGATGAACTCGTGCAGGCCGGACTGGAAGATGTCCTCGATGCGCATGTTGCTGAGTTTCGTCAGCATGGCACCGGACAGGCGCTGGCTCGCCCCACGCCGGCCGTAGCTGTCGGCCATGAGATCCACGTGCCGAACGATGGCGTCGTAGCAATAGATGAGCGAACGCGGCATCTGCCGGTTGAGAATGAGGAGATCCGCGACGAGCCACGGCTTCACGCTCTCGCGATAGACCCAGCGGTAGGAGGTGAGCGCCGACACCTCACGCAGGATCGTCGTCCACTGGAAGTAGTCGAGGCTGCCGCCGACCTGTTCGCTCTCCGGCAGAAGCACATGGTACTTCACATCGAGGATGCGCGCGGTATTGTCCGCGCGCTCCAGCGCCGAGCCAAGACGCAGGAACCAGTAGGCATCGCTGCGCAGCATGGTGCGATAGGCCGAACCGTCGAAGGCAAGGGCCACGCCCTTCACCCAGTCGAGAAAACGGGCAAAATCGTCCGGCGCCATGGATTTGCCGTCGAACTTCTGCAACTCGTGCCAGGCGTCGTTGATCGCCTCCCACATCTCCACCGTCAGCGCCGTACGCACCGCACGTGCGTTGGCGCGGGCCACTGCAAGGCAGGAACGGATGGAAGAGGGATTGTCGACGCTGAAGGCAAGGAACTCCCGCACGGTGAATTCGTTGGCGACGTCGTAACGCATGCGGAAAGCCTGCGCCGCGCCCGCTGTGGCCAGCGCGCTGTCCCACTCCGTGCCGGTCGCCCCGTAGCTCACGGGCAAGGACGTCAGGCGCATGGTCGCATCGAGAATCCGCGCGAGAAAATCGGCGCGCTCGACATAGCGGGCCGTCCAGAACAGGTTGTCGGCGGTGCGGGACAACATGGGCGGAACCTTGTTGCGCTGGGCGCGCAGGACGGGCGCTGCCTTCGGGAGGCCGGCATCACCGGCCGGGTGCCTCAGGGCGGTGATATCGGTGTTATGCATCGAGCACCCATGTGTCCTTGGTTCCGCCGCCCTGGCTGGAATTGACGACCAGCGAGCCTTCCTTCAGCGCGACACGGGTGAGGCCGCCCGGCACGATACGCACCCCGTCCGTCCCGGTCAGCACGAAGGGGCGGAGATCGATGTGGCGCGGCGCCACGCCGGAGGCCACGAAGGTCGGGCAGGTGGAAAGGGCGAGCGTCGGCTGCGCTATGAAATTGTCAGGTGCATGCTTGAGCTTGCGCCGGAAGAGATCGAGCTCCTTGCTGGACGCATGCGGCCCCACCAGCATGCCGTAACCGCCCGAGCCGTTGACCTCCTTGACGACGAGTTCGCCGAGGTGATCGAGCACATAGGACAACGCCTCCTTCTCCCGGCAGCGCCATGTCGGAACATTGCCGAGGATGGGTTCCTCGCCGAGGAAAAAGCGGATGATCTCCGGCATGTAGCTGTAGATCGCCTTGTCGTCGGCGACCCCCGTGCCGACCGCATTCGCCAGCGTCACATTGCCGGCCTCGTAGGCGCTCATCAGTCCCGGCACGCCGAGGATGGAGTCCGGCCGGAAGACAAGCGGGTCGAGGAAATCGTCGTCGATCCGCCGGTAGATCACATCGACGCGCTTCGGCCCGTCGGTCGTGCGCATATAGACGACATCATCGGTGACGAAGAGATCGGAGCCCTCGACGAGTTCCACGCCCAGCTTGTCAGCGAGAAAGGAGTGCTCGTAAAAGGCCGAGTTGAACTGGCCGGGTGTCAGCAGCACGACCGTCGGATCCCGCCCCGCGCTGCTCGGCGCGACAGAGCGCATGGTGGCGAGAAGCGCGTCCGGATAGGTCTCCACCGGCGCCACCCGATGCGCGGTGAAGAGATTGGGGAACAGCCGCATCATCACTTCCCGGTTCTCGAGCATGTAGGAGACGCCGGACGGCGTGCGCACATTGTCCTCGAGAACGTAGAAGGTGCCTTCGTCGACGCGCACGAGGTCGATGCCCGCCATATGGACATAGATGCCGTGCGGCACCGGCCGGCCGACCATCTCCAGCCGATAATAGGGATTGCGGTAGATGAGCTCCGCGGGCACCACGCCCGCCCTGATGCACTCACGTGGGCCGTAGACGTCACGCAGGAAGGCATTGAGCGCATTGACGCGCTGGCGCAGGCCGCGCTCGACGCCCTCCCATTCCGTCTTCATCAGGACGCGCGGGATGATGTCGAAGGGAATGAGCCGTTCGCTCATTTCCGCCTCGCCATAGACGGCGAAGGTTATGCCGATGCGCCGAAAGAACAGCTCGGCCTGGCTGCGGCGCGTCGCGAGGAGATCGGCTGGCGTGTCCTGGAGCCAGGTCCTCAGCCCCTCATAGGCGACGCGAACATTCGCTTCCTCCGTATGCGTGGTGAAACCATGCATCTCGTCGAAGGCCGTCATTGGGATCGCCCTCCGCTTTATGGCAGCCGATTGGCTTGCCCCCACGATAGGGTTTTGCAATGCGCGTGCCAACAGTGGCGGCGTCAGCATTGCCGGAGGGCCTGCGGTTTCGGCTGTTTTTATGCGGACCAAGATCGCCTAAAAATTAGGCAGAAGCGTCCCGGCGATAAATCGCTATGCATATCGGCCGCTCTTGAGCCCGATATGCGAACGGCGGCGGATCATCCCCGCCGCCGCGTCCCGATCGAGCAGTACGCGCCGGTCATCCCGGGACGAGCGTAAGCGCGGGCCCGGGATGACATCGCGTTTCCCCTCGCAATCCCACCGGAAGCGGTGACTGCTGATTCAGCCTGGGCTGAGCCTGCCGTCAGGCATCCATGGCCTCGAGCTCATCGATGAGGCCGGCAATCATCGCAAGGCCGATCTGCCAGAAGGCCGGATCGCGCGCATCGAGCCCGAACGGCGCGAGCAACTCCGTATGGTGCTTGGTCCCGCCCGCCGAGAGCATGGCGAAATAGCGGTCGACGAAGCCATCGGGCGTCTTCTGATAGACGCCGTAAAGCGAGTTCACCAGGCAATCGCCGAAGGCATAGGCATAGACATAGAAGGGTGAGTGGATGAAATGCGGGATATAGGTCCAGAACGTCTCATAGCCTTCGCCGAGGCGGATCGCCGGCCCAAGGCTTTCGCGCTGCACCTCAAGCCACATTTCGCCGAGCCGGTCCGAGGTGAGCTCCCCTTGCCGGCGTTCCGTATGGACCTTGAATTCGAAGCTGTAGAAGGCGATCTGGCGTACGACCGTATTGATCATGTCCTCGACCTTCGCGGCCAGCATCGCCTTGCGCTGGTTCCGCTCCGTGGTCGCGGCGAGAAGCTTCCGGAAGGTCAGCATCTCGCCGAACACGGAGGCGGTTTCCGCCAGCGTCAGGGGCGTAGGCGCCATCAGGGCGCCGTTCGGCGCCGCGAGCACCTGGTGGACGCCATGGCCGAGTTCATGCGCCAGCGTCATCACATCCCGCGGCTTGCCCTGGTAGTTGAGCAGCACATAAGGATGCGCCGAAGGCACGGTCGGATGCGCGAAGGCGCCCGGGGCCTTGCCCGGCCGCACGGGGGCATCGATCCACCGCTCGTCGAAGAACCGTTTTGCGATATCGGCCATGCGCGGCGAGAAATCGCCATAGGCGCCGAGAACCGTGTCACGCGCCTGCGACCAGGGGATGGCCGGCATATCGAGTTTCGGCAGCGGCGCATTGCGATCCCAATGGTTCAGCTGATCCATGCCGAACCAGCGCGCCTTCAAGGCGTAGTAGCGGTGGGACAGGCGCGGATAGGCCTCGCGCACCGCCGTCACCAGCGCCTCCACCACCTCCGGCTCCACCCGATTGGCGAGATGGCGCGAATCGGCGACGCCCGAAAAGCCGCGCCAGCGGTCCGAAATCTCCTTATCCTTGGCAAGGGTGTTGGTGATCAGCGCGAAAGTCCGCACATTCGCCTTGAACACCTCCGCCAGAGCATCCGCGGCCTCTTTGCGCACGGCGCCGTCCGGGTGCTGCAGGCGGTTCAAGGTCGGCTCGAGGGTCAGTTCCTGTCCATCGACCTTGAAGCGCAGGGACGACATGGTCTCGTCGAACAGCCGGTTCCAGGCGCCCCGCCCGGTCACGGACTTTTCGTGGAACAACTGCTCCAGCTTGTCGTCGAGCTGGTAGGGCTTGTCCTTGGCGATGTCCTCGATCCACGGGCGCCAGTGGGCGAGCGGCCCATCGGCCATGGCCTCGGCCAGCACGGCCTCGTCGATGCGGTTCAACTCCAGCGTGAAGAACAGAAGGTTCGAACTTGCGGTCGTGATGCGGTCCTGCGCATCGCCATAGAACTTCGCCCGGACGGGATCCGTCGTATCCCCGGCATAGATGAGCGAGGCATAGGACATGATGCGCCCCAAGAGATCCTCAAGCGCCTCATAGGCCTTGAGCGGCACCGCCAATGCGTCGCTCGCGTCCGCGCCGCGCGCCAGGGCATCGAGCCTGCCGCGATAGGTATCGGCAAAAATCTTGCTCTCCGCTTCCGCTTTTGCGAGATCCGCGGCGAACTCCTGCGACTCCATACCCGGGTAGAGTTGCGACAGATCCCATTCCGGCAGGTGATCGGCCTCACTGGCGGCGGTTGCACCCGCGGCATTCGCTGTCGACATCGTCTCTCTTTCCTAGAGCCTGTTAAGGATCCGGCCACCGGGGGCGCAACCGTGCACGACCGGGTGCCACAACACATCTCAATATTTGGGCGGTACGTGCCTTTTGATCAATGCCCGCAAAGCTGCGATTGATAAGCCAAGGCTTTCGCACGCGTCATTAACAAGAGCTTTACATTTGGTGTGGAGCATTGGCCCGAAACGATACAGCGTGATTCGACAGCAATGTCGGCCCGGGGAGAAATGCTTGCGTGCGCGGGCTCGCGCTTCAGACCCTAGAGCAAGTCCGTCTGTTGCGGATTGGCTCCGTTCGACGATTGACGAGCGAATTCATAGACTTAGATGGTATCGGACGATTCCATCCAAGCCGGATTTGCTCTCGATCGCTGCCCCGCCGCGGGGAACGCATCGCCATGACGGCATCATGCGTTCTCCGGACCGTTCCTCGAACCAGCCACGGCCTGCATGACGAGCATCCTCATCGTCGATGACGACCCCGTACAGCGTCGCCTTCTCGAAGCGATGGTCCGCCGTTTCGGCTATGAAGCGGCGATCGCCGAAACGGGGCAAGCGGCGCTTGATCGCCTCAGCGAGCAGACATCGTCTCCCTTCGATCTCGTCGTGCTCGACCTCGTGATGCCGGACCTCGATGGCATGGGCGTCCTCGGCGCGATGCGCGAACGCGGCATCGATGTGCCGGTGATCGTGCAGACGGCCCATGGTTCCATCGAAACGGTGGTTTCCGCCATGCGCGCGGGCGCCGCCGACTTCGTCGTGAAGCCGGTCGGCGCCGAGCGCCTTCAGGTCTCCATCAAGAACGCCCTGCGTACCGGCGCCCTCGAAAGCGAGATCCGGCGCATGTCGCGGCGTGCAACCGGATCCCTGTCGATCAAGGACATCGCCACCCGCAGCGTCGACATGGGGCGTGCGCTCCGGCTCGCGGAGCGCGCGGCGCGTTCGATGATCCCGGTGCTGATCGAAGGGGAATCGGGCGTCGGCAAGGAAGTCATGGCGCGCGCCATCCAGGGGTCTGGCGAACGCCGCGGCAAGCCCTTCGTGACGGTGAACTGCGGCGCCATTCCCGAAAATCTCGTCGAATCCATCCTGTTCGGTCATGAGAAGGGGGCCTTCACCGGTGCGACCGACAAGCATGTCGGCAAATTCGTCGAAGCGAGCGGCGGCACGCTCTTCCTCGACGAAATCGGCGAACTGCCCCTCGACGCCCAGGTGAAACTGCTGCGCGCCATCCAGGAAGGCGAGGTCGACCCCGTGGGTGGACGCAAGTCCATCAAGGTCGACATCCGCCTCATTTCAGCGACCAACAAAAGTCTGCTCGATCTGGTCAAGCGCGGGCAGTTCCGCGAAGACCTCTACTACCGCCTCAACGTCTTTCCCATGACGTTACCCCCGCTCCGGGCACGGCGCGAAGATATCCCGGTCCTCGCCACGACATTCCTCGCGCGCTTCGCGGCGGAGGAAGGCAAGCGCGTGCGCGGCATCGCCCCTGACGCCCTCGACATGCTCGCCCGCTACACCTGGCCCGGCAATGTGCGCCAGCTTGAGAACGTCCTGTTCCGCGCCGTCGTTCTGGCCGACGGCGATGAGCTGACGATGGCGGAATTTCCCCAGATCGCCGCCCAGATGGAAGGCTTCGAGGTGCGTGTGCCGCCGGCCCCACCGGCGGAGGCGGTGCCTGCTGCGCCCCCGCAGAGAGAGGTCGTACGCGTCGAGGTGCGCGACCCGAGCGCGATCAGCCTGCTCGACGTGCAGGGCGAACTCCGACCGCTTGAGGAGGTGGAGGCCGAAGCCATTCGCTTCGCGCTCCGCCACTACCGGGGCCACATGTCCGAAGTGTCGCGCAAGCTCGGCATCGGTCGCTCGACCCTTTACCGAAAACTCAAGGATATGGGGCTATTGGACAATGTCGAAGGCGGGGAGCCAGCCACGGATCCCGGGTAGAGCATTTTCGAGCGAAGTGGACACCGGTTCGCGTGAAGAAAATGCGTAGAATCAAAGAGCTAGAGCATTTCCGGTGAACCGGAGTTTACCGGAAATGCTCTAGCACCTCGCTTTGCTGATGGCCGCCTCGGGGCTGTGGCCCTTTGGACACGAACAGTAACAGTTTGCATCAAGCCAAGAGCAGGTCCGTCTGTCGCGGACGGGCTCGCGTCAAAGATAGACGAGCGAATTCAGAGCCTTGCATAGCGTCGAACGAGTCCGTTCGTGCAGGATTTGCTCTCATCCACCGGTTCCCGGCGGGTTGCCACGTCCTCTGGATACCGCCATGAAACCTTTCTCAGTCACGCTGATCGCGATGATCATGCTGATAGGGATATTGCGATGCGGATCGTTTGCACCGGGGCTTTGATACTCAGTCTCGGCGGCCTCAGTCTTGGTGTCCCCGGCCTTGGTGTCCCCGGCCTTGGTATATCCTTGGCCGCGACGGCTTTCGCCCAGGAGATGGCGCCGGATCCAGGCGCGGACGGGGCGACAGCGGACGGGGCAGCAGCGGACGGGGCAACAGCGGATGGGGCAACACTTGCCCCGCCTGCGGCGTCCGCCGTCATCGCGCTCACGCCGTCCAGCCATCCGTCGGTCGCAACCCTCCATGAAGGGCCCGCCCGACCCTCCGCTGCGGTCGATCGACCAGTGGAGCCGGACGAAACCACCGCAACCGAGGTGCTACTCCCGGCAGAGCCGGAGGTGATGCCCGCGGACAGCGCCCCGACGCCGCACACCGACGGTCTGACGACCGGCTCTCTGGCTGCGCCCGCGGACATGCCCGTCGCGGCCTTTCCTGAGATCACCGTTCCGGATGTGGTTGTCTCCATACCCGCCGAGACGAAAAGCCCGATCGCGACCTATCTCGAGGGACATCCGGTCCCCGGCCCGGCAAGGCTCGCCAAGGCGGAACGCGAAGCCATCGGCGCCTATTATGCCGAGCGTGCCTTCATGCCGCTTTGGCTGAACGGCGACCAGTGGACGGCCGGCGCCCGCGCGTTGATCGCGACGCTTGAGAAAGCCGGCGAGGACGGGCTGGACGCGGCCGACTATCCAATCCCGATCATCTCCGTGCTGCCGAAGGCCGATCGCGCGGAGGCGCTCGCGGAAGCGGATCTGAAGCTTTCAGCACTCGCCGTGACCTATGCGCGGGATGCGCGCGGCGGACGCCTCAACCCGCGCCGCATTTCGGCCCTGATGACGCCGACGCTCGACCTGCCCACCGCCGATGACGTGTTGCGGCGCCTGGCGGATTCAGCCGACACGGGCAAGGCGCTTGCCGGCTACAATCCGCCACAGCCGGGCTATCAGGCCCTCAAGGCCAAGCTCGCGGACATCCGCGCGGCGCATCCAACGACGCCGATGGTCCGGGTGCCCCAAGGCCCGGCGCTGAAGGTCGGCATGCGCGACCCGCGCGTGCCGCTGGTGCGCGCCCGTTTCCGCCTGGAGAACAACGACGCCACGACCTACGACGAGCGGGTCGCTGCGGCCGTCGCCACCTTCCAGAAGGAAAACGGCCTGCCCGCCGACGGCATCTTGAACCGCCAGACGGTCGCGGCGATGTCGCCGCCGTCCACGCAGCGGCTCGACGAAACCGACATCCTCGTCAATATGGAGCGCTGGCGCTGGCTTCCGGCCGCCTTCTCCAACCGCTACCTCATCGTGAACATCCCAGCCTACAGCATGGATCTCGTCAACGATGGCGAAGTGGAACTCACGACGCGGGTGATCGTCGGCAAGCCGGAATCGCCGACGCCCGTCTTCTCCCACGTGATGCAGCACGTCATCGTCAATCCCTATTGGAACGTGCCGCCCTCGATCCTGCGCAAGGAATTCCTGCCGGCGCTCGCCAAGGATCCGGACTATGCCGCCCGGCGCGGATATGAGGTGATCCGGCGCGGCAAGTCCATTTCGGTCCGGCAGCCGCCAGGCGAGCGAAACGCGCTTGGCTATATCAAGTTCATGTTCCCCAACGATCATGCGGTCTATCTGCACGACACGCCGAACCGCAGCCTGTTCAACACCGAACGGCGTGCCTACAGCCACGGTTGCGTGCGCGTGGAGCAGCCTTTCCGGCTCGCCGAGTTCGTCTTGGGCAAGGACTGGCCGGAGCAGCGCATGCGCAAGCTCATCGGCAAGGGCGAGCGCCTGATCAAGCTGCAGGAACCCCTGCCGATCCATCTCGTCTATTTCACGCTCTCTGTGGACAAAACCGGCGCGGCGACCACGCGCAACGACATCTACGGCTTTGATCGCCGCATGAAGGAGGCCCTCGGTCTCGCCGGATAGAGCACGTCCGACTGGGATGGAAGCGTGTGACCGGGCCGGGGATAGCTTGAGCGTGCCGCCACCCCGGCCGCGGCCTCACCTGCCGAACCTCGATCCCTCAGACCCGCACGAAGCTCTCGGCCCGGGCCATGTCCCAATTGTCCTGATAGAAGGCCGCCGCCGCCCGCTTCTCGAGCAAATCGTTCGGCTCCGCGAAGTAATGCATGCGGTCGAACTGCCTGAGCTCGGTGGAACTGATGCGGTGCACGAGATGGTGCGGCCGCAAGTCATCCGGATGGCGAAGGCCAGCGGCACCGAGCATGTCGGCCAGCGCTTCGACTGTCCGCTCATGATAGCGCCACACGCGCTCGGCCTTGTCCGGCACGACGAGCGCCCGGCTGCGCTTGAGATCCTGGGTTGCGACCCCGGCCGGACAGCGGTTGGTGTGGCAGCTGAGCGACTGGATGCAGCCCAGGGCGAACATGAACCCACGGGCTGAATTGACCCAGTCGGCGCCAATAGCCAGGACCGCAGCGACGTCGAATGCGCTGATGAGCTTTCCCGCGGCGCCAATCCGGATCTTGTGGCGCAGACCGGCGCCGACCAGCGTGTTGTGAACGAAAAGCAGGCCTTCGCGCATGGGTACGCCGATATGGTCGCTGAATTCGACCGGCGCGGCGCCGGTGCCCCCTTCTCCCCCGTCGATGACGATGAAGTCGGGCACGATCCCCGTGGCGAGCATCGCCTTGACGATCGCCATGAATTCCCAGGGCAAGCCGATGCACAGCTTGAAACCGACCGGCTTGCCGCCAGAGAGCTCCCTGAGCTGTTGGAGAAACGCCATCATTTCCAAAGGCGTGTTGAAGGCCGAATGACGCGCCGGTGAAATGCAATCCACGCCGACCGGCACACCGCGCGTCATCGCGATTTCCGGGGTGACCTTGGCGCCCGGCAGGACACCGCCATGCCCGGGCTTGGCGCCCTGGCTGAGTTTCAGCTCGATCATCTTGACCTGCGGCGCGACCGCTTGTGACGCGAAGCGCGCCGGATCGAACCGGCCCTCGCTGTCTCGGCAGCCGAAATAGCCGCTGGCGACCTGCCAAACCACATCACCGCCGTTCTCGCGATGATAGGGACTGATGCTGCCCTCCCCCGTGTCGTGGTAGAAGCCGCCAAGTCTCGCCCCCTTGTTGAGCGCGCGAATGGCGTTGGCCGACAGGGCCCCGAAGCTCATCGCCGAGATGTTGAAGATGCTTGCCGAATAGGGCTGGCTGCACTGGTCGTTGCCGATGATGATGCGAAACCCCTTGGGATCCGGCGTTTCAATCGGCATCAGCGATTGCTGGATGAATTCGTAGTCATCGGCATAGACGTCCATCATCGTGCCGAAAGGATGTTCCGACGGCGCCTCCTTTGCCCGGCGGTAGACGAGGGACCGTTGCGCACGCGAGAACGGCGTCGCCTCCGTCTCGCTTTCCATGAGATACTGGCGGAACTCCGGCCGGATCATCTCCACCAGCCAACGGACATGGCCGATCACCGGGTAATTGCGAAGCACCGAATGCCGCGTCTGGAGAAGGTCCCAAATCCCGAGCAGCGAGAGCACACACAGCACCAGCAGGAGAACTCCGCCCCAGAAGCTCTCTGGCATCAGCCAGAGCGTCACCAGGAAACCCGTTACGCAGAGAGCAAATGCCGTGTATCGCCCGAAGCGGATTTTCATCGTGTCCCTACCATTTTGCGATCCGCCCGATTGGGATCTCGGACCAGGAAAGCCTGCCCCGCGATTCGTGCGTGCCCTGCGTTTCGTGCGAGCCCTGCGATTCGTGCGTGCCCTGCGATTCGTGGAAGAGGGATTCGCAAGCTGGCTGATAAAGCCGATGCGCGTTCAAAGCGCGAGGGCCAATCAACATCTCCACATTTATTGCCTGGCGAAGTGGCGTCTTGCCCAAACGGCGGGCTGCAGTTAACCTACCATTAAGTCTTCTCGGCAAGAGTTTCCGCCTATTGTCCAGCCGCCACAGTTTCATATCTGCGTCCTCCGTGGCGCGGAGGCTGTGGTCTCGCAACAGACGAGTTCACTTTTGCGACCTGTACACGCAGAGCAGGCTCCCGCGTGGCGCCGACTGTCCCGTCTTATCTGCGGCCTGGTCGTCGCGGGCAGCGCTCTGATTGCCGGCACCTCCGGCCTGCAGAATGCCGTCGCAAACGGTGATACCCGCACAATCTCCCTGGTTCATACGCATTCCGGCGAATCGTTGACCGTCACGTTCCGCCGCAACGGCTCCTATGACCGTGACGCGTTGCGGCAGCTCAACCACCTGCTGCGCGACTGGCGCAACCAGGATACGACGACCATGGATCCGAAGCTTTTCGACATCCTCTGGTCGGTCCATCGCGAAGTCGGCTCGAACAGCGCGATCCAGATCTTCTCCGCCTACCGGTCGCCCGATACCAACGCCATGCTGCGCCGCCGCTCGAACGCCGTCGCCAAGAACAGCCAGCACATGGAAGGCAGGGCGATCGACTTCAATCTGCCGGACGTGAGCATGGCCAAGGTCCGCGCAATCGGCATGCGCCTGCAGCGCGGCGGTGTCGGCTATTATCCGAATACGCCTTTCGTGCATCTCGACACCGGCAGCGTGCGCTCCTGGCCGCGCATGCCGCGCACGCAGCTCGCCCAGATCTTCCCCGACGGCCGCACGGTCCATATTCCCGCCGACGGCAAGCCCATGGAAGGCTACGAGC
This sequence comes from Chelatococcus asaccharovorans, assembly GCF_003201475.1. Lineage (GTDB taxonomy): Bacteria > Pseudomonadota > Alphaproteobacteria > Rhizobiales > Beijerinckiaceae > Chelatococcus > Chelatococcus asaccharovorans. Next base: position 17,440 of record NZ_QJJK01000027.1, read on the forward strand.
TTGCCATGGCCGACATCGCGGCACGCGGTGACCGCGTCAATGGCGCGGTGGCCTATGCCGATGCGAGCGCTTCGACCGGTCGCCGTCGCAGCCTGTGGGCCGCCCTGTTCGGCGGCGACGAGGAGGACGACGAGGAGGTTGTAGCGCCGGCGCGGGGCACGCGCCGTACCGTCCTGGCCTCACGCCAGCCGGCCGCCCAACCCGCCGCCCAGCAGCAAGTGGCCTACGCCAGCAGCGACAACGCGAGCACGACGAGCTTCTTCCTGCAATCGGCCAATCGGCCGCAAGCAACAGCGGCAGCTCCGCGACCGCAGCCGGCGCCTGTGCAACCGCCTCAGCCGGCTCCCGTCCAACCTGCTCCGGTTCAGGTCGCGGTGGCAGCCCCCCCACCACAGCGCGTGACCCAGCCCGCGATGCTGCAGCAGCCGTTGGAGATCAACGCCCTTTCCAATCCGCGCGCTGCCGCGCCTGTCGTTCCGGCCCAGCTTCCCGTCGCACGGCCTGACGACCTGACGCCACCTGCGGCGAACCAGGCCGTCGCATCGCTGGCCCCGCCGCCCACGCCCTCCTTCGCGAATGTTCCTCTGCCGCCGCAACGGCCGAGCGAGACCGCCGCGGTCCAAACGGCCGCGCTGGCAACGCCGCCTGCTCCCACCGCGGCAGCCCCAACGCTGGTGGACTTGCCGCTCCCGCCCGCGCGTCCCGCAGTGACCGCCATGGCCGAGGTAACTCCGGCAGCGCAGCCCAAGCCTTCAGGAGCGCAGCTCGCCCTTGCGGCTGCCGTCTCCGACGCGACCGCCGAGACCAGATCTCCGGCAGGCACCCCTCCGGCAAGCCCCTCTCCGGCAGGCACCCCTCCGGCAGGCCCAATGGTGATGTCCTTCGCGCCGATCACGCATCCAGCACCACCCGCGCGCCCTGCCTCGCCTCAGGCGGCACGCATCGCGCAGGCCGAACGGGAGACATCCAGCGACGAGGTGACCAGCTCTGCGAGCCCGGCGCGCCAGCCGGCCGAGCCTGCCAATCCCCTGCAGCCGTTGTTCCGGGCAGAAATCACACAGGCGCGCCCGGCGAACAAAGCGAAGGTTGTCGTCGCGCAGCCGCGGCTTGTCGCGGTCGCCGACAGGCCCGTCGCGCAGAAGCCCGTGCAGGTCGTGGCCAATTCCTTCGCGCAGAAATCGCGCGACGATCTCAGCGTCACGCGCTTCAGCGGACCGGCGGTCAAGCCGCTTGATACGGTCCAGTTCTCGGCGCGCTGAGGATCCCTGTTCGGAACCGCGGTCATCGCCGGCGGGCCACGATGGCCGCCGCCGATGATCCACAAGGGCCGATAATCCACGAGGGCCGATAATCCACGAGGACCAATGACCCATAAGGGCCAAAGCAAAGCGGACTTTGCCCAAGGGGCGGTCCGCCGTCCCGTGAGGGGCTGGCCTTACGCCTGCATGCCCAGCGCCTGCATATAGAGCTCAAGAATGGCGTCTTCCTCGGCGCGCTCCTCCGGCGGCTTCTTGCGTAGCATCACGAGCTTGCGCACGGCCTTGGCGTCGAAACCCCGCCCCTTCAGCTCACCATAGACTTCCTTGATGTCGCCCGCGATCGCCGCCTTTTCCTCCTCAAGTCGTTCGATCCGCTCGATGAACTGCTTCAGTTCCTCGGCGGCAACGCCCGAGTCCGCAACATCTGTCACCATGTTCGTGTCACCATATCCTTGATCAATGCGAATGGGCCGGGGCTCACCGCGCGCCACGCGCCCCCTTGGCTGAACGCTTACCCGGTTTACCGGCCATTCGACAACACAAGAACCATGGGCGAAAAATGGTTGATGATTTCCCCACCGTGCGATGGGGATGCGGCTGTCAGGCCAGTCGCAGGGGCGGCTCGCGCGAGACGGCGCGGCTCGGATGATGCACCACGCCCGTCGCCGATAGGGCAGGAATGAGCGGAGCGATCACCTCCGCGAGCCGGTCGCCCCATGCCGCAGCGCCGGTCGCATCCGCAATCAGATCCTGCCGCACCTCAATGAGCGCATTGGCAAGGCCACGGGCCGTCGCATGCCGGGCGATGACGTCCCCGGCGAGAGCGCCGTCATAGGGCTCGTTGTCGCCGACGGTAAGACCCCCGCCGGCCCGCAAGGCCTCAATCAGCGGCACGGGCAGCCGCGGATCGGCATCCCACAGCACGGCAACCTCCCAGGGGCGCGGACGGCCGCGCCAGACGGGTGTGAAGCTGTGGATGGACACGATCACCGGCGCGATGCCCTCAGCGAGCGAGGCTTCGATCGCTGCCGTGATGGCGGCGTCATAAGGGCGATAGAAACGCGCGATACGCCGCGCAATCTCATCCTCATCGACGCGGGCGTTGCCCGGCACGATAGCGCCATCGGACAGACGCATCACCAGCGTCGGATCGTCGAGCCCGCGGTTGGGATCGATCAGGAGGCGCGAGAAATCCGTGAGGAGCGCCGGTGCATCGAGACGCGCGGCCAGCCTGCGCGCCACCATCGCCGCGCCGATATCGTAGCCGATATGGCGCGCGAGTTCGGCCGGCGGCATGCCGAGGCTGCCGTATTCCGGGGGGATCGTATTGGCGGCGTGATCGCACAGGACGAGGACGCCGCTGGCGATAGCGCCGGCGATGCGTTCGATGGGATGTTCGACGGCGGAACGGAGAGCTTGCAATGACGGTGCGTTCACGATCGATGTCACAGGACGTTGGCTTGAGGCATGGCCGACACAGTGCCACAGGCGCGCGGCGCCATCGAGTGCCATAACGCCGCCGGGATGCTGTACTAACTAATGCTCCGGTTCATTCCAGGCCGCTTCAACACAAGTCCGAAACGATGCTGCACCTGCGTTGACAGGACCGGGCGAAAGCAGCCACATGGGTCTGTATCAGAAAGTCGCTGCTTCGCCATGACACGTCCCTATCTGTCCATTGTTCGCGGCCTCCTGGTGCCGTTCTTCCTCGGCATCGCCACACTCGCACTGGCAAGCCCCGCAAAGGCGGATCTGCGCCTGTGCAACATGACCTCGAGCCGCGTCGGCGTCGCCCTCGGCTATCGTGACGGCCAAGGCTGGGTGAGCGAAGGATGGTGGAACCTCGGCGTGCGGAGTTGCCAGACGCTCCTGCGCGGGCCGCTGGCGGCGCGCTTCTACTACGTCTACGCCGTCGACTATGACAGGGGCGGTGAATGGACCGGCCAGTCGTTCCTGTGCACCCGTGAACGGGAGTTCAGCGTGCGTGGCACCGAAGATTGCCTCGCGCGCGGCTTCGATCGCAATGGCTTCTTCGAAGTCGACACCGGCCAGCAGAAGAGCTGGACGGTCCAACTCACAGACGCGAACCGACCTGGGAGCAGACCACAATGAGACGCATACGCCGCGTTAAGATCCTCGCGACTCTCGGGCCTGCGTCCAACGATCCGGCCATGATCGCCCGGCTGTTCGAGGCCGGCGCCGACATCTTCCGCATCAATATGAGCCATACCGCCCGCGAGGACCTGCCGAAGCGTGTCGCCGATATCCGCTCCGTGGAGGAAAAATTCGGCCGGCCGGTCGGCGTCCTCGTCGACCTGCAGGGGCCGAAGCTGCGCGTCGGTACCTTTGAGAACGGCTCGGAGCTTCTGAAGCACGGCGCGACCTTCGTGCTCGACAGCCATGATAAGCCCGGAAACGCCAAGCGCGTCCACCTGCCCCATCCCGAGATCCTGGCCGCGCTGGAGCCGGGCCATACGCTCCTGATCGACGACGGCAAGATCAAGCTGGTCGTCGAGAGCGTGTCCAAGGGCAAGGCGACCACGCGCGTCGTCGTTGCCGGCAAGATCTCGAACCGCAAGGGTGTCAGCCTGCCGGACACGACGATCCCCGTGTCGGCGATGACGCCGAAGGACCAGTCGGATCTGGAAGCGGCCGTCAATGTCGGCGTCGACTGGATCGCCCTGTCCTTCGTGCAGCGCCCGGAGGATATCGCCGAGGTGCGCAAGGTCACCCGCGGCCGCGCCCTCGTGATGGCCAAGATAGAGAAGCCGCAGGCCGTCGCCCGGCTCGCCGAGATCATCGAAGCCTCCGACGGTCTCATGGTTGCCCGCGGCGATCTTGGCGTCGAGATGCCGCTGGAAAAAGTGCCGGGCATCCAGAAGCTCATCACCCGCTCCGCGCGCGCCCAGGGCAAACCGGTCGTCATCGCCACCCAGATGCTGGAATCGATGATCACGACGCCGGTGCCGACCCGCGCCGAGGTCTCCGACGTGGCGACCGCCGTGTTCGAGGGGGCCGATGCGGTGATGCTCTCGGCCGAAAGCGCCTCCGGTGACTATCCGGTCGAGGCCGTCGCGACGATGAACCGTATCGCGGAAGAGGTGGAGTCCGACCCGAACTATAACACCATCATTCACAATCAGCGCACGGAGCCGGAGGCGACCGCCGCCGACGCCATCGCCAACGCGACCCGCAGCATCGCCGAAACGCTCGGCCTGAAGGCGATCATCGCCTGGACGTCGTCCGGCGCGACGGGTCTGCGCATCTCCCGCGAACGCCCGGCGACCAGCGTGCTCGCGCTGACGCCGAATATCGGCACGGCCCGCCGCCTCGCCGTCGCCTGGGGGGTCCATGCCCTGGTCACCGAGGATGCGCGCAACCTCGACGATATGACCGACCGGGCCTGCCGGCTGGCCCGTGAGGAAGGTTTCGCGGAGAATGGCCAGCGCGTCATCGTGACGGCCGGCATTCCTTTCGGCCGCCCGGGGGCGACCAACACGCTCCGCATCGCCTTCATCGGCCCGGAAGGCAGCGCCTGACGGCCTAGATGTCGTTTCCAAGAAGGTTGTTCAGCCTCTGGAATGGCGGGATGCCGTTGAGGGCCGAGTGGGGTCGTCGGGTGTTGTAGGCGTCGATCCAGGAG
>NZ_QJJK01000028.1 GCF_003201475.1 Chelatococcus asaccharovorans
CTCTCGCATCAGGCAACCAGTCTTGCCTTTCGGGAAAACCTCGCCGCCGGCGCCCTCGTTTCCGTCAGCGCCGCCGCTGATGGGCCGTATATAGGCCGGGGCATTTTTGGTGTCAACGACGCCGTGACGCTTTCATGACATTTTTTTCGGACGCCGCCGGCCGGGCCTGTGGAAAGATATCAACATCTCTGGATTTTCAACGCCTTACTGATGCCACACTCCCCTGTTGGGAAAGCTTTGCGGGCGCGCCTCGTGCTGCGTACGGGGCATGGCCCCGCGTTCCCCGTGACTGGATGGCCGCCAGAATCCGTTGCCGCGCACCGGTCGCCACGGCGCTGGCGGGAGCGGTGACAGAGATATGAGGTGCAGCCAGCTCGCGCGTCTTTGTGTCTGCACCGTTCCGTGTTGAATAAAGTCCGCGATGCGGCCACAGTCGCGGATGAGATCGCAGTGATACCGCGGGAGCGACGTTCGTTTTGACACCGCATAGAGCCTCCACAGTCGATAGTTCAGGCGCGGTACGCGAGCGCGGGTACAATGCGATTGACCTGGGACAGGAACCGCCGCTGGAGCCCGCCGGGCTCACGGGCCGCCCGCATGACCGTCCGGCCATGAACCTGCGCTGGCTTGTCGGCAGCGTCCTCACCGGCTTCAGCGGAGCCGCCCTCCTCGGCGCTGCCATCTATATATCCTTGCAGGGCGAGACCTCCTTCGCCGCCATGCCCCAGACCGTCGGCGCGCAGGCGATCCGCCAGAGCACGACCGATGGGACGAGCGAAATCCGCCGCGGCGATAAGCTCGTCCGCACCGAGAGCTACATCACCGCCAAGCAGTCCTTCAAAGCGCCGATCACGATCCGCGTGGCGGACCGGGAAGTCATCAAGGTGCGCTCCTTCGTCAGGCTGGCGACCAACCTCTCTCTAACCAGCGGCGCCTACGCCACCGACATCCCGCCCTTCAACCCGCAGAAGTTGTTCGCCGAGGACGGCCCGGCCGACGAGCAGATCACCGAGCCGGTCCCGGAAACGGCCGACGCAGATGTATCCCTCGTCAAATCGGACCTGGGCGGGGTCATGGTTGCCGACGGAGCCCCCCATCTCACCGATGACGAGGCCATTGCCCAGGTCGAGGAGGATGTGCGCGCGGCGGAAGAAGCGGGCTCCCGTCCCGCTCTGCCGATGCCGGCCCAACTCATGTTGACGCGCACGCTCGGCCAGGCGGGCCCGGCCATGGCCGCGCTGGCCTATGCGAGCCCCACGGAGACGCCGTTCTCCGGCCTCGATGTCCGCGTCATCCCGGAAAACGTGACGATCGCCCCGAAGGTCGATCCCCTGAAACCCACCGCCGGCCCGAAGACCGAAGAGCGTCTCATCGTCATGAAGCGCGACGAGACCCTTGAACAGATTCTGCGTGCCAATGGCGCGGCCCCCGACACCATCAAGGCGATCATCGCGGCGCTCGGCGCAGACAAGGCGAAGGCCCTCAGCGAAGGCCAGCAGATCAAGCTGCTGATCGCCCCCCTCAACGCCGGCGACAAAAAGGCAAGCGTTGTGCGCGTCACGCTTCTCGACGAGCGCACCACGCAGGCCATCGTCGCGGTGAACGATCAGGGGCGCTATGTGCCCGTTGATGTCCCGTACGAGGCCGTGGCCAGCGCCCAGCCGACCGATGAGGGCGACGAGGAAGAGGACGAGGAGGACAACGGCTCCGGCACGCGTCTCTATGACAGCCTGTACGAAACAGCGCTCAAGAACGAGGTCCCGGCCGGCATCGTCGCCGAGCTGGTGCGTGTCTTCGCATCCGATATCGATTTCCAGCACCGGGTCGATGCCGGCAATTCGGTGGAGATCTTCTATAGCGAAGGCGAAGACACCGACGCACAGCGGCCGGAAATCCTCTATGCGTCACTGACGATAGGCGGTGAGACCAAGCGAATCTACCGCTTCCAGTCGCCGGAAGACAATTCGATTGAATATCTCGACGAGGAAGGCCGCTCGCTCAAGAAGTTCCTCATCCGCAAGCCGATCGCATCCGGCATCATGCGGTCGGGCTTCGGCATGCGCTATCACCCCATCCTGCATTATTCCAAGATGCACACGGGCGTGGACTGGGCCGACAGGATCGGCACGCCAATCCTTGCTGCGGGCGACGGCGTCATCCTCAAGGCGGGCTGGTCGTCTGGCTATGGCCGCCGCATCGAGATTCAGCACGCCAACGGCTATGTCACCACCTACAATCATCAGTCGGCTTTCGCACGCGGCATCAAGCCGGGCATGCGCATCCGCCAGGGGCAGGTCATCGGCTATCTCGGCGCAACCGGCCTCGCCACCGGCCCGCATCTGCACTACGAAGTGATGGTCAACGGGCATTTCGTGAATCCCTTGAAGATCAAGCTGCCGCGCAGCCGCGAACTGGACGGCTCGCTTCTCGCAGAGTTCCGCCGCCAGCGTGATCAGACACGCGAATTGCTGACGAAGGCCTCCCCCACCGGCAAGCTCGCCCAGGCGGGACAGTAGCCGGGACAATAGCCTGGTCGGGTAGAGTGCGAGGTCGGCGCCACCCTCCCCCAAGTGGGAGGGATCAGCGCGACGCGACTGAATTGATGACGCGCGAGCGGCTCGCAGACCCTTTTTTCCATCAGCCAGCCTGGGCAATTCACCTCATCGCGAGCACCGCACTCAGCGCATGGCTCCCCGCGCAAGGATACCGCGCGCCCACTTTGACGCGGGGGCGGGATGCTCTACGCAGGGTGCAATCCCGGTCATCGGGTAGCGACGGGCGTCGCATATGCGAATCACTGCGAATCACGGACCGCGGGAAGCTTCGGCGATCGCCCAGGCCCGCCGCCGGGGACGAACGGTCACGCCTGCCGACAACGCTGCGCCGGAAGCACAATGCTGACGATCCTGCCTATCATCCTTCCGGTCTTCGGCCTTGTCGGCCTCGGTTTCCTCGCGCGACACCTGGACTTCGTCACCGAGCGCGTTGGCGAGGGGCTGTCCGAATTCGTCTATGCCATGGCGATCCCCTGCCTCATTCTGGGGACACTCGGCAAGGCGACGATACCGGCGGCCCAGCCCTGGGGCTACTGGGCCTCCTATTTCGGCGGCGCCGCCTTCGTCTGGATCGCGGCGGCCATTATTGTCCGGTATGTCTTCAAGCTCAACGCGCAAGAGGAAGCCGTCGCCGGCTTCTGCGCCGCCCAGTCGAACCTCGCCCTGGTCGGCATTCCGATCATCAGCCAGACCTATGGGGACGACGGGCTCGTGCCCCTCTTCCTTCTTCTCGCCATCCACCTGCCGATCATGCTGTCCGTTGCGACCGTGCTCGTCGAGGGACGCGACACGTCGATCCCGCTGCTCGTCAGGCGCCTCTTGACGAGCCCCATCGTGATTGCGCTGGCGCTCGGCGCCCTCATCCAGCTCCTGCCGAAGGACCTCGGGGCGATGCAGGTCGCCTGGCGGATCATCGATCCCATCGGCGTGACGGCGACCCCCTGCGCGCTGCTCGCCATGGGCATGAGCCTGCACCGCTACGGCCGATCCATCAAGCTCGGCATCCCGCTCATCCTGGCGACGCTCAAACTTATCGTGCATCCCTTCGTCGTCTTCGTGCTGGCGACGAAGGTCTTCACCATGCCCGCGGCATGGGCCGGGGTGGCGGTGCTGTTCGCGGCGACACCGACGGGCATCAACGCCTATCTCTTTGCCGAGCGCTACCGCAGCGGCGTGGCGATCGCCTCAGGCGCCATCAGCCTGTCCACCGTGCTGGCGCTGTTCACGACCATGCTGTGGCTGTTCGTCCTCGGTGCCGGCTGAGATTCAGCTGTGGCGCGGCGCGAAACCGAGGCGCGCACGCAGATCCTCCGGTGTCAGCCCCTCCGCACGCAGGTCCCGCAGGGCGGTCGACCCACGGCTCTTGGCAAGCTTCTCACCTGCCTGATCCTGGATGAGATCATGATGCAGGTATCGCGGCGTCGGCAGGCCGAGCAATCGCTGCAGAAGACAATGGAGATCCGTCGCCGGTTCGAGGTCCTTGCCGCGCACCACGTGGGTCACACCCTGTCGGGCATCATCGACGACGACCGAGAGGTGATAGCTCGTACCGATATCCTTGCGCGCCAGGACGACATCGCCCCAGCGTTCCGGCTGCGCCGCGACCGTCGAAAGCTCCCCGCCGGCCGTGAAACGCGTCCAGACGAGTGGCGAATCATCGGCGGCAATCCTGGCGAGCGCACGCTCCATATCGAGCCGCCATGCAAGGGGCTCGCCGCGCGAGCGCAGCGCCTCGGCCTCCGTGCGGGAAAGCCTTTCAACGAGGCCGGGATGGCGCGGCGCGCCATCGGGATCGCGCGGCCAGACCGCCCCGCCCTCCTCGCGGCGGGCGACGGCAGCGGCAATATCCTGCCGGCTCGCGGCACAGGGATAAAGGAGGCCCATGGCATCAAGCCGCGCCAGCGCGTCCCGGTAAGCCGCCTGCTCCGTCGACTGGCGCAAAACCGGCTCCGGCCACGACAGCCCGAGCCAGGCGAGATCCTCGTAGATGGCTTGTTCGAAGGCCGGCCGGCAGCGCGTGGTGTCGATATCCTCGATCCTGAGCAGCCAGAGGCCGCCCGCGGCCGCGGCGAGCGCTTCATTGAGAAGTGCCGAATAGGCGTGGCCGAGGTGAAGATAACCATTCGGGCTCGGCGCGAAGCGAAACACCGGCTGAATTGCGCGCTCGGATGGGGCAGTATCCACCGCGTGCCTCCGTCTCGTCCAACGATAGTCCAGCCACGATCATTCGATGCAGCCGATCTCCAACGAAGAGACCCTCGCGGCGAACCTCGCCTCCCTTATGGCCCATGACCCGCTCATGGCTCAACTGGTCGCGGCGGGCGCAACGCCTCCGCTGCGCCTGCGTCCGGCGGGTTTTGCCGGCCTCGCCAGCATCATCACCGCGCAGCAGTTGTCCACGGCGAGCGCGAATGCGATCTGGAGCCGGCTGACCGCGCGCTTCCCGGCCCTTCAGGCCGGCGATATCGCCGATGCCGACGCAATGGAACTGCGCGCCGCCGGCCTGTCTGCGGGCAAGATCCGTACGCTGAAGGCTCTCGCCGTGGCGGTCGCCGAGGACGGCCTCGTGCTCGATCGGCTCCATGAAAAGAGCGCCGAAGACGCGGAGAAAGCGCTCGTCGCCGTGCATGGCATCGGCAAATGGACCGCGGAGGTCTATCTGCTGTTCTGCACGGGCCATCCCGATATCCTGCCAGCGGGGGACCTCGCCCTGCAGGAGGCCGCGCGGCTTGCCCTGGGCACCGCGTGGATACACGAGCGACGCCCGACCGAGAAGGAACTCCGCGTGATCGCGGAGCGCTGGAGGCCCTGGCGCGGCACGGCGGCGCGCATCCTGTGGGCCTATTACCGCATCGCCAAGGGACGGGAAGGCATGACGCTGGCGAAGCCGGCCTGATCCGGCCGCACCAACCAGGGTTTTGCAAGCGGGGCTGTGCGGGGGAAAGCGGCATGATAAGCAGTCGGCGCGGGGGCCTGATCAGCACAGGCCCGTCACGGTTTCAGAAGAACGAAGGATCGCGATGGCTCAGGATCTGAACGGACCGCGCCTGGATGCAAAAAGCGGAACGGCCAAACAGCTCGTGGTCTTCCTGCATGGCTTTGGCGCAGACGGCAACGATCTCATCGAGATCGGCCGGCAGTGGCAGCCATGGTTGCCGGATGCAGCCTTCGTATCGCCTCATGCGCCGGAGCCGTGCATCGGCGCACCGATGGGGCGTCAATGGTTTCCGCTGACGCGCATGGACCCGAACGAGCGCTGGAACGGCGTCTGCCGAGCGCATCCGGCCCTCGACGCCTTCCTCGACGCCGAGCTTGCCCGCCAAGGCGTGAGCCCCGACAATCTGGCGTTGGTCGGCTTCAGCCAGGGCACCATGATGGCGCTGCACGCCGGCCTGCGCCGCAGGGTCCAACCTGCGGCAGTGCTTGGCTTTTCCGGATTGTTTGTCACACCGGCGGGGAGCGTCCCTGATCCGGTCGCTGATGCCCCGCTTCGCCGCCCACCGGTCCTGCTCGTGCACGGCGATGCCGACGAGGTCATCCCGGCGCAGGCCCTGTTCATGTCGGCCGAGGCGCTTGCCAAGGCAGAGGTGCCATGCCAGTGGCACCTCTCGGCCGGTCTCGGCCATGGTATCGACGGCGAAGGCCTCCGCCAGGGCGGCGTGTTTCTCGCCCAATCCTTCGGCCTGCCCTGCCCTGCCTGATTCGGCGAATCAGCCGGCCAAAACCTCGGCTTTGGCGCGCGCCATCAATTCACTCATCTGCTGGCGCAGTTCCGCATCCGTCAGATTGACGCCTGCCGCATCGAGATCCTTGCGGAGCTTACGAAACACGTCGTCCTCTCCGGCTTCCTCGAAATCGGCGAGGATGACGCTTTTGGCATAAGCCTCGGCATCAGCACCACTCTTGCCGAGCTTCTCGGCCGCCCAGAGACCGAGCAGCTTGTTGCGTCGCGCCGTCGCCTTGAAGCGCAGTTCCTCGTCATGCGCGAATTTCTTTTCCGCCGCATCCCTACGCTCGTCCAGACTGGCCATCCTCGAAAGCTCCCTTGATCGCCTGATGTTCGCACTGGATATAGCGATGCCAGGGCCAGGGCGCCAGTGGTGCCAGCCTTGCGCATTGCGGCCCGGGACCCTCGATGTGGCGGCAAAACCAAAGCCCACAACAGCATGCGTGACACTAACATATGTGTCGTGCACGGGGTATCGCACCGCAGCGCGCGCCAATTTGCCGGCTGTGCAAGCACCGCATGACAGGTTAAGGAGGTGTTGCCTCTCGCTATCATTGTGCAATTGCGGCCAATCGGCTAGGTTGCACAGGGCGGGTTGGGGCATGTCCGTTACGAGCCAAGGCCACGAACAGGCTGCCCGTCCGCATCGAGCCGCGGACTATTTTTTAGGAGCCACGGCAGTCCATGGACTTCCTCAAAACACGGTATACGCCGATGAATCGCCGCCGTCGTATCTACGAGGGCAAGGCGAAGGTCCTTTACGAAGGGCCGGAGCCTGGCACTCTGGTACAGCATTTCAAAGATGATGCGACCGCTTTCAACGCCAAGAAACACGAGGTGATTGACGGCAAGGGTGTGCTCAATAACCGCATCTCCGAGTACATCTTCCAGAACCTCAATGACATCGGCGTGCCGACGCATTTCATCCGCCGCCTCAACATGCGTGAGCAGTTGATCCGCGAGGTTGAGATCATCCCCCTTGAGGTGGTGGTGCGCAATGTCGCGGCGGGCTCGCTCGCCACGCGTCTCGGTATCGAAGAGGGCACGCAATTGCCCCGCTCGATCATCGAGTTCTACTACAAGAACGACGCGTTGAACGACCCGATGGTGTCGGAAGAGCATATCACGGCCTTCGGCTGGGCCACGCCCCAGGAGATCGACGACATCATGGCGCTCGCCATTCGCGTCAACGACTTCCTGTCCGGGCTTTTCCTCGGCGTCGGTATCCGTCTCGTCGATTTCAAGATGGAAACGGGCCGCCTGTGGGAAGGCGACATGATGCGTATTGTCGTCGCCGACGAGATCTCCCCGGATTCCTGCCGGCTGTGGGACATCAAGTCCGCGGACAAGCTGGACAAGGACCGTTTCCGCCGTGATCTCGGTGGCCTCATCGAGGCCTATTCCGAGGTGGCGCGCCGTCTCGGCATCCTCGGTGAGAACGAAAACCCGGGCCACGCCGCACCGCGCCTGGTGCAGTGACCCGATAGCCGTGATCCCTGGCTTCATGCGTCGATCTGCCGATCGGGGGCCTGCTGGCCCCCGTTTCATTTCGGGAACAAGCCGGGTGATCTGCTGGCTCAAACCGGCGATTGCACTCTGTCTGGCCTTCGCCCTCGCGTCCTGCGGCAGCTATGGCGCGGGCTTTGCCGCCCTGCCCGAGACATCCGGCTGGGAGCGCCTGCCCGTCGGGCGGTGGCTCGTCGAGGGCATTGCGCCCGAAACGATGGTGGTCTGCCGGCGCCCGGCCTGCGCCGACGACGCGATGGTGGCGAGCTTCTTGTTGCCGGACCGCCTGGAGGGCGGCGCCGACGCCCTGCGCAAGGCCATTTTCCCGAATGGGTTCCCAAGACGGGCTGCACCCCAGGCGGGCGCTGTTCCCGCTGCCAAAACTCCCCCTGCCAAAACGCCCCCTGCGAAAACCGCGGCTGCCAAAAGCCGGGACGAGGTCAAGGCGCTTGACGGCACGCCCTTCACGGGTCTCGTCGTGACCATGCGCGCCACGGCAGATCCGAACCGCCACGTCGTCGCCGTTATCGCCGAGCGGCCCCGCCCCCCTGGCATGGAGGTCGTCGTCTCGATCGCGGCCCGCGAGGCGACAGCCCGGACCAATGCGCTGAAGGCGCTCGGCCCGGCACCCTAGCCATCAGCCCGCATAAGCCCCATCTGTGACACGCCGACGCTTGAGCCAAACGCCATTTGGCTCTATGCGATGAGCATTCCGCTGTCCCAAGCCGTTCGGTCTTCCAAGCCGTTCGGTATTCCACGCCGTTCGGTATTCCGAGCCGTTCTGCCGTTTCTGGAGAGTAGCCCATGAAAGCCCGCGTGATCGTCACCTTGAAGACGGGTGTGCTCGACCCGCAGGGCAAGGCCATCGAGGGCGCGCTCGCCTCGCTCGGCGTGGATGGCATCGCCAGCGTGCGCCAGGGCAAGGTCTTCGACGTCGAGCTCGCGACAGCCGACAACGCCAGCGCCGAGGCCGCACTGAAGCAGGCCTGCGAGAAGCTGCTCGCCAACACCGTCATCGAGAACTACCGCATCGAAACGGGAGTCTGAGCCATGAAGGCCGCCGTCGTCGTATTTCCCGGCTCGAACCGCGATGGCGACGTCGCGCGGGCCCTGTCCGCCGCCGGCGCGAGCGTGAGCTCGGCCTGGCACGCGGATACGGACCTGCCCGCCGGCACTGACCTCGTGGTGCTGCCGGGCGGCTTTTCCTATGGCGACTATCTCCGTTGCGGCGCCATCGCCGGCCGCGCCGTCATCATGGACGCGGTGCGCGCCCATGCAGCGCGCGGCGGCCTCGTGCTCGGCATCTGCAACGGCTTCCAGATCCTGTGCGAATCGGGCCTGCTGCCGGGCGTGCTGATGCGCAACGCGGACCTGCATTTCGTCTGCCGCCGCCAACATCTGACGGTCGAGCGCAACGACACGGCCTTCACGAAGGCCTATCGCCAAGGTCAGGTCATCGACGTCTGCATCGCCCATGGCGAGGGCAATTATGTCGCTGATCCCGAGACGCTGGCGCGCATCGAAGGCGACGGACGCGTGGCTTTCCGCTACTGCGACGCGACAGGCGCCCACACGGCTGAAGCCAACCCCAACGGCTCGCTCAACGACATCGCCGGCATCTATTCCGAGACGCTGAACGTGCTCGGCATGATGCCCCACCCGGAAAATCTGATCGACGATCTCGTCGGCGGCACCGACGGCCGGGGCCTGTTCGCCGGGCTCGCGGCCCTGGCGGCTTGAGATGAGCGCCGCGGCAAAAGGGCGGATCCGCGTCGGCATCGGCGGCTGGACCTTCGAGCCGTGGCGCGGCACGTTCTATCCAAAGGGCCTCGCCCAGTCGAAAGAGCTGCCATACGCGGCGAGCCATGTCACCGCGATCGAGATCAACGCCACCTATTACGGCTCGCAGAAGCCCGAGAGCTTCCGCCGCTGGGCCCAGGAAACACCGGAGGACTTCGTATTCTCGGTCAAGGGCCCGCGCTTTGCCACCAACCGCAAGGTGCTGGCAGAAGCCGGCCCCTCCATCGAGCGCTTCGTGGAAAGCGGCGTTACGGAACTCGGGTCCAAACTGGGCCCGCTCCTGTGGCAGCTTGCCGGCACCAAGCGCTTCGATCCCGATGATATGAAAGCCTTCCTCGATCTCCTGCCGGAGCGGCACAACGGTGTCGCGCTGCGCCACGTCATCGAGGCGCGGCATATGACATTCCGCGATCCCGATTTTCTGGCGATGCTCAGGGCGCGCAATATCGCGGCCGTCTGCATCGACGACATCGACTATCCCATGCTCCCGGACGCCACCGCCGATTTCGTCTATGTCAGGCTGGAACGGTCGCAGGAGAGCGAGGAGACGGGCTATGCCGAGGCCGATATCGACGCCTGGGCGAAGCGGGCCGCGCTCTGGGCCGAGGGTCACGAGCCGGACGACCTGTCGCGCGTCTCCCCCCTGCCGGTCGGCAAGGATGCGGGCAAGCCGCGCGATGTATTCGTCTATTTCATCAGCGGCGCCAAGGTGAGAAACCCGGCCGCCGCCATGGCAATGATCGAGCGGCTGGGCTAAGAGGCTCGCGACCGCGGCCCTTGGGCTGACACATTTCGGTCATTCCGGAACCGCGCGCAACGCGGTGTCGGAGAGTGACGGAAGGCCGGAGCGGAAACCTCCGGCCATGACAGGAACAGGCTGAGACAACCGATGCTCCGCAACGATATCGCCATCACACCGCAACTCGTCGCCGAGCATGGCCTGAAGCCCGATGAGTATGAGCGCTTCAAGACCCTGATCGGCCGTGAGCCGACGATCACCGAGCTCGGCATCGTCTCGGCGATGTGGAACGAGCATTGCTCCTACAAGTCGTCGCGCCTGCATCTGAAGACCCTGCCGACCAAGGCGCCGTGGGTCATCCAGGGGCCGGGCGAGAACGCCGGCGTCATCGACATCGGCGACGGCGACGCCATCATCTTCAAGATGGAGAGCCACAACCATCCGTCCTTCATCGAGCCCTACCAGGGCGCGGCGACCGGGGTCGGCGGCATCCTGCGCGACGTCTTCACCATGGGCGCGCGCCCCATCGCGGCGCTCAACCTCCTGCGCTTCGGCTCGCCCGATCATCCCAAGACGCGCCACCTCGTCGGCGGCGTCGTCGCCGGCATCGGCGGCTACGGCAATTCCTTCGGCGTGCCGACGGTCGGCGGCTCCGTGAATTTCCACACCCGCTACGACGGCAACATCCTCGTCAACGCCATGGCCGTCGGCCTCGCCCGGGCGGATGAGATCTTCTACGCCAAGGCGACGGGCGTCGGCCGCCCGATCGTCTATCTCGGCTCCAAGACCGGCCGCGACGGCATCCATGGTGCCACCATGGCCTCAGCCGCGTTCGAAGCGAACGCCGAGGAAAAGCGCCCCACGGTCCAGGTCGGCGACCCCTTCGCCGAGAAGCTCCTGCTCGAGGCCTGCCTCGAGATCATGGCCAAGGGCTGCGTCATCGCCATCCAGGACATGGGCGCAGCCGGCCTCACCTCCTCCGCCGTCGAGATGGGCGCCAAGGGCAACCTCGGCATCGAGCTCGACCTCGACAAGGTGCCCTGCCGCGAGGAGGGCATGACTGCCTATGAGATGATGCTGTCGGAAAGCCAGGAGCGCATGCTCATGGTGCTCGACCCCGACAAGGAGGAGGAGGCCGAGGCGGTCTTCCGCAAATGGGGCCTCGACTTCGCGGT
This sequence comes from Chelatococcus asaccharovorans, assembly GCF_003201475.1. Classification (GTDB taxonomy): domain Bacteria; phylum Pseudomonadota; class Alphaproteobacteria; order Rhizobiales; family Beijerinckiaceae; genus Chelatococcus; species Chelatococcus asaccharovorans. The sequence goes on from NZ_QJJK01000028.1 coordinate 11,503, forward strand.
CATCGGCCAGACCACCGATACGCTACGCTTCGTCGTGAAGCACGGCGGCGAGGTGTTGGCGGACCTGCCGATCAAGGAACTCGGCGACGAAGCGCCGATGTACAACCGCCCGCATGTACCTTCGCCGAAGCTGCCGGTCATTGCCGCGGAAGCGGTCAATGCGCCGATCCCGGCGCGCGAGGCCCTCATCAAGCTCATCGCGACCCCGGATCTCGCCTCCAAGCGCTGGGTGTGGGAGCAGTATGACCACATCATCCAGGGCAACACCGTGCAGACCCCCGGCGGCGATGCCGCCGTCGTGCGCATCAAGGACGGGCCCAAGGGCATCGCGCTGACGACCGACGTGACGCAGCGCTATTGCGAGGCCGATCCGGTGGAGGGCGGCAAGCAGGCCGTGGCCGAAGCCTGGCGCAATATCACGGCGGTCGGCGCGAAGCCGCTGGCCTTGACCGACAATCTCAATTTCGGCAATCCCGAGCGGCCGGAATATATGGGCCAGCTCGTCGGCGCCATCGCCGGCATCGGCGAGGCCTGCCGCGCGCTCGACTTCCCCATCGTCTCCGGCAATGTCTCGCTCTACAACGAGACCCAGGGACGCGGCATCCTGCCGACGCCCTCGATCGGCGGCGTCGGCCTCATCGCCGATGTCACCAAATCCGCGAGCCTGCCCTTCAAGGCGGAAGGCGAGGCTGTCCTCATCCTCGGCGAGACGGCCGGATGGCTCGGCCAGTCGGTCTATCTGCGCGATGTCTGCGGGCGTGAGGAAGGCGCACCGCCGCCGGTCGACCTCGCAGCCGAGCGCCGCAACGGCGATTTCGTGCGCGAACTGATCCTCTCGGGCGAGGCCACCGCGGTGCACGACCTCTCCGACGGTGGCTTGGCCGTTGCGCTCGCGGAAATGGCGATGGCCTCCGGCATCGGCGCCACGATCGATGCCCTGCCCGGGAACCTGCCCGTCCATGCCTTCCTCTTCGGCGAGGATCAGGCGCGCTACGTCGTGACAGTGCCGTCCGCCAAGGCGGGCGAGGTGATCGCGGCGGCTGCGAAAGCCGGCGTCCCGGTGACGCGCCTCGGCACCACGGGTGGCGATGCGTTGCGGTGGCCCGGCGAGGCGCCCATATCAATTGCTGATCTCAAGGGCCGCCATGAGGCATGGCTCCCGGATTACATGGCTGGTAAAGTCTAACCCCGAAACCAACTTCCATGAGGATCTGATAAGCCATGGCAATGGATGCCCACGACATCGAGGTGCTCATCAAGGCCCATATTCCCGATGCCGTCGTCGAGATCCGTGACCTGGCAGGGGACGGAGATCACTATGCTGCGACCGTGGTCGCGCCCTCATTCAAGGGCAAGAGCCGCCTGCAGCAGCATCAGATGGTCTATGCCGCGCTCCAGGGCCGCATGGGTGGCGCGCTGCATGCCCTTGCGCTGACGACCTCGGCTCCCCAAGATTGAGCTGGGACGATTGACCTCTGACAATTGACTCGAGGCGCAGGCGATCTGCGCCGAGCGAAGGACTGATTCCCATGACCGATGCCCGCGCAATCATCGACAATGCCGTGAAGACCAACGATGTGGTGCTGTTCATGAAGGGCACGCCGCAATTCCCGATGTGCGGGTTTTCTGGACAGGTCGTCCAGATTCTCGACTATCTCGGCATCGCCTACCAGGGCGTCAATGTCCTCGACGACGCCGACGTCCGCCAGGGCATCAAGGACTATTCCAACTGGCCGACCATTCCCCAGCTCTATGTGAAGGGCGAGTTCATCGGCGGCTGCGACATCGTCCGCGAGATGTTCCAGTCCGGCGAATTGCAGACCTTCCTCACCGAGAAGGGCATCGCCGTTCGGCAGGCGGCCGGCTGAGGCTGATCGATCTTCGGGCAAGAGGTCACGTCTCGGCGCCTGCTATGCTTGGCCGCTGCTTCGCAGATCGCGCTGGCGTTTTATAACCATAACGCTTGATCTCTGGATCCCCTTCCCGAGAGCCTTAGGCTCTCGCCGGGGATGACACGCGGGTCGTGATACGATTCGTGTCATCCCCGGCGTCGCGCAGCGACGGGAAGGGGATCCATGAATACCATCGGCCCTCGCGCTTCATGGCCTGCGATGTGGGCTCTGCTCCTCGGAGAACAACGGCCCGACGCGATGGTGGCGGGCGGACTGCCCCGAAATCCCTCACCGCGCCATCGCGGCCTTGATGAGCGAAACCGCATCGGCGGATGCCCATTCGGCCGGTCCGGCGAGATTCGCCACCATGCAGCCATTGCGATCGACCACGACGGTCGTCGGCATGCCGAAGGCTTTGCCCGCCTCCTTGAGCGCCTGGAAAACCTTCGCCTCCGGATCGGCATAATAGCCAAGTGTGTGGATGCCGTTCTCGGTGAGCCAGGCCTTCGGCTTGTCGAGGTTGCGCGTGTCGATGTTGATGGCCACGACCTGGAAATCGTCGCCGCCGAGCTTCGCCTGCAACTGGTCGAGGGCCGGCATCTCCTTGCGGCAGGGCACGCACCAGGTCGCCCAGAGGTTGACGAGCACCGTGCGACCCGCGAAATCGGCCATCGTCACCGTCTTGCCGTCGGCATCCTTGAAGGCAAGCGCCGGGATCGGCTTCGGGCGCTTCTCCACCTGCACCGCGGCGACCTCGCCGCGCGCCAGTTCGTCAAGCCGCGCGGCCAGGGCCGCATCCGCCGCGCACGCCCCTGTATCTGCCTGGGGCTTCAGCGTCGCCAGCGCGTAGACAAGACCGCCTGCAATAGCGAGCGCGAGAACGCCCAACAGCCCGAGCGAGGCTTTGCTGCGCGATGCGAGAAACTTCAAACCCATATCGCCCCTTTGACCAAACGATGCGCCCACGGCACGCTTGACCCGATATACGGGGTTGCCCGGGCGAAATGAAGTGCGGCAAGTCCAACCGGCCTTTCGCCACAGGATCGTGATCGGCCTGCAGACGCGCTTCCGCAGCCCGGCCTTTCCGGGGGATCGCGACGGCACCGATGGTCCCGGTCCTTTTGGGATGGTTCATGCATTTGGTGCAGATCATGGTGGGGCCGCGACGCGTGCCCACTTCGGGGCTCGCACTTGAGCCGGGTTTCGCTATAGTGCCGCCGCTATTCGGAGATTGCTTGTGATCGGAATTCACTCTTCTCGCCCAGCCAACCCGTCTCCACCGGCAGCGACGGGATACGCGCGCTTCGTCCGTGCGGCTGTTCTGGCTCTGGTCGTAGCCAGTGCGCTCGGCGCCTGCGGCCGGCGCGGAGCGCTGGAAATGCCGCCCGATCCGAACGCACCGAAAGCCGAGAAGGCCGAGGAGACAACGCCATCGCTGACGCCTTCCCCGGTAGGGGCTCAGCGCGAGAAGCGATCAACCGGCTATGTCATTCCTGATAAGCCGTTCATACTCGACAAGATTCTATAGCATCCCATCGCGTGCAGAATCGCGTCGCATTGATCCCGGGCGACATCGGATCCCCCCGGGGCAACAACAGGGAGCCTGGATCGAACGAGAAGGGTCCTCCTTTCGAGCGATGCGCCAGCCCCGGTCATAGAGCGTCCCCATGCACCATTTTGCCTATTCCGGCGGCGTCATGCATGCCGAGGATGTGTCCATCGCCCGCATCGCGGACGAAGTCGGCACGCCGTTCTACTGCTATTCGACGGCAACGCTCGAGCGGCACTACCGCGTCTTCTCCGAGGCTTTCGGGGACATGCCCTCGATCGTCTGCTACGCGCTCAAGGCCAATTCCAACCAGGCCGTGATCGCCACGCTGGCGCGGCTTGGCGCCGGTGCGGATATCGTCTCCGAAGGCGAGCTGCGCCGGGCCCTCGCCGCCGGCATTCCAGCCCAGCGCATCGTCTTTTCCGGCGTCGGCAAGACGAAGGACGAGATGGCGTTTGCGCTGAAGCAAGGCATCCTCTGCTTCAATATCGAGTCCGAACCGGAACTCGAAGCTCTGTCCGAGGTCGCGCATGGCCTTGGCCTCGCCGCTCCGATCTCGCTGCGCGTCAATCCGGATGTCGACGCAAAAACCCACGCCAAGATCTCGACCGGCAAGTCCGACAACAAGTTCGGCATCCCGATCTCGCGGGCAAGGGAGGTCTATGCCCGCGCCGCCACCCTGCCGGGGATCACGGTGCACGGCGTCGACATGCATATCGGCAGCCAGATCACCGATCTCGCGCCGGTGGACAACGCCGCGAGCCTGCTTGCCGAGCTGGCGCGCGATCTGATGGCCGCCGGCCATCATCTCACCCATGTGGATTTCGGCGGCGGTCTCGGCGTGCCCTATGAGGAGGACAAGGTCGCGCCGCCCGATCCCGCCGCCTATGCGGCGATCGTCAAGCGCCATGCCGGCAATCTCGGCCTCACGCTCCTGTTCGAGCCCGGCCGGCTCATCGTCGGCAACGCCGGCATCCTCGTGACACGCGTCCTTTATGTGAAGACGGGCGACAGCCGGACCTTCGTGATCTGTGACGCCGGCATGAACGATCTGATCCGGCCGACGCTCTATGAAGCCCATCACGACATCAAGCCGGTCACCGTCCCGAAGGCCGATGCCGGAAACGTGATCGCCGACGTGGTCGGACCCGTCTGCGAAAGCGGCGACTATCTGGCGCTCGGCCGCCGCATCCCGAGAGCGGCCGCAGGCGATCTCCTCGCCGTCATGACGGCCGGTGCCTATGGCGCGGTGCAGGCCAACACCTATAACACGCGCCCGCTCGTGCCCGAGGTCATGGTCCGCGGCCGTGATTATGCCGTCGTCAGGCCGCGCCCCACTTACGACGAATTGATCGGGTTGGATCGTCTGCCCGCGTGGCTGTGATCGGCGCGCAGCTTTTTATCTGACGCTGACGTGCTACTTTATGGGCTTGGGGAACCCTAGGGTTGCCGGCTCCTGTCGGCTGCCCATGTTGTCGCAGCCGGATGACGTGAGCCGGTGATGCGCCAGGAGATCCGGATGCAGGACGCTCCACCGCCAACCACGCGTGCCAGGGCTGATCGGGCTCATGGCCGGGATCAGGCTGTGTCGCGTCTTGAGCGGCTGGTCGGCCGATCGCGCCTCGCTTTGGCGTGGGAGCGCGTCTGGCCCACCCTGTGGTGGCCCGCCGCCGTCATCGCCGCGTTCGTCATTCTGTCCTGGCTCGGTTTCTGGACGCTCGTTCCCGCCCACTACCGGATGGCGGGCGTGGGCCTTGCCGTCGTCGCCTTCGCCGCATCGTTGTGGCCGCTGGTGCGGGTATCATGGCCCTCGCGGTCGGCCGCGCTCAATCGCCTCGACCGCGATTCGCCTGTCCCCAACCGGCCGGCCAGCACCTTTGACGACACGCTCGCCTTGGGACAGGGCGACCCGGCGACCGTCGCGCTTTGGGAGGTGCACCGGCAACGGGCACGGGCTGCGCTCGAAACCCTCAAGGTCGCCCCGCCCGCGCCGGGCATGGCCAACCGCGATCGTCGCGCGCTGCGTGCCGTCCCGCTGCTTGCGCTGGTCGCTGCCGCCTTCGTCGCGGGCCCCGAGATCGGCTCGCGGCTGATGCTCGCTTTCGACTGGCGCGATGCCCCCGCCGCCGGTCCGACGTTTCGCATCGACGGTTGGATCGATCCACCGCTTTATACGCGCGTCCCCCCGTTGATGCTGGATTTCGCACGCCATACAGGCGGCCCGCTTGACATCCGTGTGCCGGTCAACAGCACGCTTGTCCTGCGTTTTGCCGGCCAGGGCGGCATCAAGCTCGCACCAGGTCCCGGGCTTGAAGCCTTGCCTGCCGCTGCGGCCCCGGCGCCCGGTATCGAAGAGCATCGCTTTACGCTGACTGGCCATGCCCGGCTCACCCTTGATGGCCCGGCGGGGTCGCGGGCGCTCGCCATCGCCGCCATACCCGATCACCCGCCTCAGATCCGCCTCTCCGGGGAGCCGGAGAACACACGACGCGGGGGCATCACCCTGCGTTATCGTGTCAGTGACGACTATGGCGTCGCCTCTGCCGAGGCGATCTTCGAGCGCGCGGAGGGAAATACCCGCCGGTCGCTCGTGCCTCCGCCGACCGTGCCCTTGGCCTTGCCGGCGGATCCGGCCGCGGACCAGGACACGGAGACGCTTGCCGACCTCTCGTCGCATGCCTGGGCGGGCGCGCGGTTGAAAATGACGCTCGTCGCCAAGGATGAGGCCGGCCAGGAGGGCCGCAGTTCCTCTGTGATGGTGACGTTGCCGCAGCGGCCGTTCACCAAGCCCCTGGCGCGGGCTCTCGTGGAACAGCGCCGCAACCTCATCATGGCGCCGGATGACGCGAAACGGGTGCGCACCGCCCTGCAGGCCCTGATGATCGCGCCGGAGGAATTTACCCCATCGGATAGCCAGTTCCTCGGCTTGGCTGTTGCCGATAACCGGCTCGCAGGCGCCAAGAGTGACGAGCAACTGCTCGACGTCGCCGAATTCCTCTGGGCGATGGCCTTGCAGATCGAGGACGGCGATCTTTCCCAGGCCGAGCGCGACCTGCGCGCGGCCCAGGAGGCGCTGCGCCAGGCGCTCGAACGCGGGGCAAGCCCTGAGGAAATCGCACGGCTGACGCAGGAGCTCCGGCAGGCGCTCAATCGCTTCCTGAACGAGTTCGCACAGCAGCAGATGCGCCAGCAGCAGGGCCAGCAATCGCCCGCGCAGCGCCAGCAGCCGTCGCGCACCATTACGCAGGACGACCTGAACCGGATGCTCGACCGCATGGAGCAGATGGCGCGCCAGGGTGCCATGGCCGACGCCCAGAACCTGCTCGATCAGATGCGCGACATCCTGGAGAACCTGCAGGGCTCGCGCCAGGCCGGGCAGGATCCGATGAGCCGCGAGATGCAGCGTTCGCTCAACGAGCTCGACCAGATGATTCGCGATCAACAGGCCTTGAGGGATGACACCTTCCGGCAGGACGGCCGCGAGGGTTCCGAGATGAACCAGCGCCAGCGCGGCCGCAACCAGCAGGGGCAGCGCCAGCAGGGACAGCGCGGCCAGCAGGGGCAGCAAGGCCAGCAAGGCCAGGAGGGCATGTCGAGCGAGGAGCTTGCCCAGCGCCAGCAGGCCTTGCGGGAGCGCCTCGCGGAGCTCAAGCGCCAGCTGAAGGGCATGGGCATGCAGGGCGAGGAAGGCCTGGACGGCGCAGAGGAAGCCATGCGCGATGCCGAAGGCCAGCTCGGCCAGGGCGAGACCGGCAGTGCTCTCGATTCCCAGGGCGATGCGCTGGAGGCGCTGCAGCGCGGTGCCCAGGGTTTCGCCCAGCAGATGCAGCAGGAAGGTGAAGGCCAGGGCAACGAGCAGGCCGGCAATGGCCAGCCGGGCCGCACCGGGCCGAACGGACAGCGCGACGAGGACCCGCTCGGCCGTCCGACGCGCAACCGCGATTGGTCGGATGGCCGTGTCCGCATTCCAACGGCTGAGGAATCGGCTACGGTCCGCGCCCGGCGCATCCTTGACGAATTGCGCCGTCGCCTCGGCGAGCAGTTGCGTCCACAGGATGAGCTCGACTACCTGGAGCGTCTGCTGAGGAATCAGTAAGACATCCCGCAGCAATGACGTGAGGCGGTACCTCAGCGCCCCAGCCAAAACGGCATAGGCGCAGGTCCCTGCCAGGGCCGGCAGGTGCAGACGCAGCCAGCCCATTGAAAGGACGATCCCATGGCCTTCGTGGTCCCCATAGCCCTCGGCGCGGTCGCCGTCGTGCTCGTGCTCGGCCTGACCAACATGATGCGCGGCGGCAGCGGCGAGCGTTCACAGAAGCTCATGCAATTGCGCGTCCTGCTTCAGTTCGTGGCGGTCCTCGTCATCATGGGGATCGTCTGGATGCGCGGCAGCTGACCCCATGTGGGCCTTGGAAAGCGAGAGAATCGCGAAGAGCCCGCTAGCCATTGCTTAGGAAAACCTAGCTAAGCTATGCAAGAGTTGCAGCACGGCCACGCCATTCACTAAATCTTTACAATTGCTGGTCGGCTGCTGGCGATCGAGGTTAGCGATTGCTAAAAGTGGTCGAATGTCGTTTCCCTGGAAGCAAAGCATGCGATTCCTACCAGCGCTTATGATCGCAGCGATTGCCTGCGGCGCAGCCATCCCATCCGGCTTCGCCGCTGATCTACCCGAAAGGCAACAAGCGGAAGTCGCGCCAGTTGCGCCCCCGCCGCCCACAATCCTCAAGCCGCGCTTCCTCTCCGAGGTGCGCTTCGGCCTGAGCGCACAGGACCCTTGGTCTCCGGAAGCGGGCTCCGTGAACATCACGGGCGAAGTGCTGACGGGTAAATTGTTCCAGGCGGACAATGCGACGCTCGACCTCTTTGTCCCGCGCTTCCATGTGGGCGGCAGCGCCAACACCGCCGGCGCCACCAGCTTCGCCTATGCCGGCTTCACCTGGACCGTGCCGATCACGGCGCAGCTCTTCGTCGAGGCAAGCTTCGGCGGCGCCGTCCACAACGGCAAGACCGGCGACGATGTGGGGCCGAATCGCGTGGCATTGGGCTGCTCGCCGCTCTTCCGCGAATCGGCCTCGGTCGGCTGGCGCTTCGACGAGCACTGGAGCCTTCTGGCGACGATCGAGCACCTCTCGAACGGCGGCCTCTGCGAACAGAACCGCGGCCTGACCAATGTCGGAGCGCGCGTCGCCTATTCCTTCTGATCAGTAGCGGTGATCACGGCAGGTTGAGAACCCAGGCCGCCTTGCTTGTTGCGGCAAGGTATGCGCGTTCTGGATAGTCGCATTGGCGCGCCGATTCGTCTCATCCACCGCATGATCGGGAAGCATGGTCAGGCTCAATCGCATCTACACGAAGACGGGCGACGACGGATCCACGGGCCTCGCGCGCGGGCCCCGTCGCCGCAAACATGATCTTCGTGTGGACGCCTACGGCACGGTCGACGAGACCAACGCGGTGATCGGCGTGGTTCGGCTCTCCGCCGTACCGGCGGAACTCGACGCGATCCTGGCGCGCATCCAGAACGATCTCTTCGATCTCGGGGCAGACCTCGCCACGCCGCAGGACGATGGCCAGCCAGAGAGCGAGGGCGCGTCCCTCCGCATCACGGCCGGCCAGGTATCCAGACTGGAGGAGGATATCGACCGCCTGAACGCCGACCTGCCGGCGCTGCGGTCCTTCGTCCTGCCCGGCGGCGCTCCCGCTGCCGCCCATTTGCACGTCGCCCGCACGGTGTGCCGGCGCGCCGAGCGGCTCGTCGTGGCCCTCGCCGACACGCCGGGAGAGATCGTGTCCGGACAGGCGATGATGTATCTCAATCGTCTCTCCGACCTCCTGTTCGTCGCTGCGCGCCATATCAACCATGCAGGGCCCGGCGATGTGCTGTGGGTGCCCGGCCAGAATCGCTGACAGGAGGGGGCCATGTTCGTTCCCCTCTATGACGGCGTGCCGATGCGCAACATCCGCGTGCCCTATGTCACTTATGCGCTTCTGGTCGTATCGACTCTCGTCTATGCGCTTGTGGCGCTCGACCGGCTGCCTATGCCGGAAACGTCCATCTCAGCCGCCTTCGGCCTGATACCGGCTGTCTTTTTCGGCAGTGTGGTGCTGCCCGAGGAACTGGCGATCGTACCGGTCTATGCGACCCCCGTCACCAGCCTGTTCCTGCATCTCGGCTTCCTGCATCTCCTGGGAAACATGCTGTTTCTCTTCGTGTTCGGCGACAATGTGGAAGACGCGCTGGGCCATTTGCGCTTCGTCATATTCTTCGTTCTGTGCGGAACGGCGAGTGGTTTGGCCTACGCGTTCTCTGTCCCGGACTCCGAGCGCCCGCTCGTTGGCGCATCCGGGGCCGTTTCCGGCGTCATCGCCGCCTACCTCATCCTCCATCCGCGGGTACGCCTGTGGGGCTTGTTCTTCTTCCGCATTCCGCTGCATATCAGGGCATATTGGGCAATCGGCTTCTGGCTTCTGGTTCAGATCGCACAAATCTGGATCAACTCGGACGATTCCGTGGGCTGGGTTGCCCATGTGGGCGGTTTCGCAGCCGGCATCGTCCTTGTGATCATCCTGCGTCGCAGGAATCAACCCTTGCTGGGTGCCGGGGACGGTCCACAACTGACAGGCGATCCCTGACCCGGCGATGCCACGCGGCGTTGACAAGTCCGAACGCGCCTCGCTACCTTCGCCGGCGCCTGAATGCCCTGCCATCGTGGCCTCAGCCGCGCGCCATTCGTGCCCGTGAAAGTGGGCTTCCGGTGACGCGGATGGCAACGGTCACGACGCGATGGTCCGACGTGACTATAGATCCATGGGGCTGCGGCCTTGGTAAACGGTTCCGGACGTCACGGGGCACGCGCGATGGAGGCGAACGATCGCCGCGCCATATCCATCGGCATTCTCAGTCTTGCCCCCGCGACCCGCGGTCGCTAAGGGACAGGATCTAGGCGGACGAGCGGTGCCTGCGGAGGAGAATGAGCTCGATGAAGATCCTTGTGCCAGTGAAGCGAGTTGTCGACTACAACGTGAAGATCCGGGTGAAGGCTGATGGATCTGGCGTTGACCTGGCGAATGT
>NZ_QJJK01000029.1 GCF_003201475.1 Chelatococcus asaccharovorans
AAACGATCGTTTGTAAACGTCTCTTATAGGCGTTTCTGCCATTAGGCCGAGCGGGAAATCCCCGCAAATCGACGCTTCTCGTCGATCTGAGCCACGATTGCGGAGCATCTGTTCAATCCGGAAGCCGCTGACCCTCCCTATAGTACGCGCGCGTGGAAAATGTGCCGCTATGACGGAAGTGATGGCTATGGTAGCTTCCGTATGAGAACAGAAGCTAGGCGATTACAATGCGTTATGATGAAACCAATTTGCCGCTCCGGACCCTCCTGCCGGCGATCGGGAGGGCCGAGGATCACCTCGCACGCCTCGACGAGGCGGTCCGGCGCAGTCCCGAAGGGGATGGATTCGTCGAAAGGGGGCATTTTTTCGATTCGGCCGCCAGCATGTGGATTGCGGGCGAGCTTGTTCACGTCGAGGATCTCGTCCTTCATGATGCCCACATGGATGTGCGGGCGCCGACGCATGAGCTCACCATCTCGCATGCGATACTGCGTGCCCGCCGACGGATCGCGAATGCCGATCCCGCCTGGGCTGTCGGTGGCTCGGGCCTTTCGGCGCTTGCGGGCGTGAGAGACGCCCCCGGTCGGGCCGTCGAGAACGACCTAGGCCCGGGTAGTGATGGCGGCGGGGACGTCTCTCCGGACGGAGAGGAGCCATTGTCCGCGGAATTCGCCGCGATCGATGCGGTTCTCGAACGCTCCCGGCGCATTCTGGAAGGGGAGGGGGCTTTCACCGTTCAAACCGAGAAGCCGCAGAGTGTCATCGTGGGAGACCTGGTCGTCCGCGATGCTGAATGGGACGAGCGCGGCAGGATCGAGCAATGGCAGGCGGTCGGTCGTGAGGTCGAAGACATGCCGCCGACGCTTGCGGCCGCAGTTCTTTGGGACGCGTGGGAGACCCTGGAGCCATTGCAGAATAAGCACTGGCTCGGCACCCTGCTGGTCGGCGCCTGGCTTCGATCCCGGCGCAAGGTGGCCTCACATCTGTTTTGCCTCAATGTCGGGTTGAAGACGATCCCGCGCGAACGCCGACGGTCGCGGAGCAAGACGACGCGTTTGCTGGCTGCTCTCGACGCCATGTCGGCCGCCGGCGACGCTGGCATGAAAGAGGTCTCTCGGCTTGCTCAGGCGCGGGAGCAAATGCAGCGCCGGCTGCGGTCCAGGCGTTCGTCGAGCAGCCTCCCCGGCGTCATAGACCTGATCCTGTCGCGACCGATCGTGTCTGCGACGATGATCGCCAAGGAAGTGAATGTGACTCAACGCGGCGCGCTTAACCTCATCACTGAGCTTGGCGTGCGGGAGATGACCGGCAGGGGCCGCTATCGCGCATGGGGAGTTCTTTGAAAACGCACACCAACAGACCCCTTGAGCCATGACCATCTGCAGCAAGCGTATTGGTTGACGCTGGCTTCGGCGTATCTATATACTCCCTAAGACAACCAGCGAGGTTCTCATGGCTCGCACCGCGCCAAACCCGAGCAGCACGCGTTCTGATTCCCTGCAGGCGGCCTTTCTCCGGCGCGCTACATCAGCGCTTGAGCGCATGGCGGCCTCTGCTTCGCCGAAGACACTGTCTGACGCTTTGGCTGCGCCAACCGATGCGGGTTCGCTCGCATGGCTCCTCAGCCGGTCCGAGGTCGTTGGTGAGGCCGTCATTGAGCTCGATCCGCTCGTTCCCGCCCTCGCAAGGAACGTCGAGCACCGCAAGCGGCTGATTGAGCGCGCTGGCGGCACTTTGTCGGCCGAGGATTCGGGCCGACTTCTCGGCATCTCGCGTCAGGCGGTCGACAAGCGCCGGCGATCCGGAGCCTTGCTTGCTGTTCGCGATGGGAGCGACTGGCGCTATCCCGCCTGTCAATTCGATGAGACGGAGGTCGTGGCCGGTATCGCGGATGTCATTCGAGCCTACGCTTCGGCCGGACCGTGGGTGGCGCTCGATTTCCTGCTCGCGCCCGACTCGGCGCTTGGAGGGCGGTCGGCCCTTGAAGCGCTGAAGTCCGGCGATCGGGACGCGGTTCTGCGCCTCCTGCGCAGTGAGGCGCAGGATGGATATGCATGACGCCGACGAAGCGGTCCGCGCCCCGCGGTCCTTCCGGTCGGGCACCTCCTCCTCCCGGATGGCTCTCTGACATATCGCTGCCGATCGACGAGATGGAGGCCGGACGGGTGTTGCACCGTGTCCACCGTTCATCGCTCGATCCAATCTTCTTCGGCCCGGGCCGAAATGTGCCGGCTACGAACCGGTTTGACAGTGCCAGCGGGCGGTTCGGAGTCCTCTATGCCGGTCTCACCCGTCGCGGCGCCCTGGCCGAAACCCTCCTGCGCAATCCGCAACGTCTCATGGTGGCCATGACCGATATCGTCGGGCGTTCCGTTTCCGGGCTTGTCTCTAGTCGACCCATGCGGATGGTGCGCCTGTATGGATCGGGGCTGCAGGCGGTCGGCACGGATAACTCGATTTCAACGGGACCCTATGAGCCTTGCGGCCTTTGGTCGGACGCTCTCTGGGATCACCCAGACCGTCCGGATGGATTAGCTTACCAGTCGCGCCATGATTCCAGCGAGATCTGTGTCGTGATCTTCGAAAAAGCCAATGTTCGTCTTCAAGCTACGGGAACCCAGTCTTTGTCGAGCATGCTTGGGGACGTGGCCGCAGTGCTCGACAGCTATGGCAAATCCGTCTCCCCGCCCCTCGAGTAGCTCGACGCACAGGCACGCGTAGGGTTTGCCCGGTCGATTCCCTTGGGGGCAGGAAACAACCTCTGCCCCCAGCTAGACATAGCTTGGGCTTCCCGAAGTTTGCGATGCCCGAGACATGCCGGTCGATGTGGTTGAGCGCGGGCTATTATCGCAACAAGAGAAAGGGGAGAAGCATGAGTGGGTCGTAACCTATGACGAAGTTCTCGTCGTCACAAAGGGCGCCCTTACGATCCGGACCGCCGATAGCGCAAAAACCGCCAAGGCCGGTGGATTCATCTTTCTCACAAAAGGGACCGCGCTTGCCTATGAAGCGGGTGAAGACGAAACCGAGGTTGTTATGTAAGCTACCCGCGTTGGATGGACGCACAGCAGCGCTCCGGGCACGAGCACCTGCTCGGCTCGTTTCACGCGGTCGGCGATACGGCGGAGACGAGGTGATTCCGCCGCGGGTCGTCAGCTCAACAGTCGCGGCGACGCCGAATGCGCATCAGTGTAGGCGTCACCGCGCTACGTAGGGCGGCGTAGAACAGGTTTTATGTCCGAGAGGGTCAGCCGATGGGCGAAGGCGCCCTGATTACCATGCGTCGAGCATTGCCGACCCTATCGCCATCATACGCAACAATCTCGAACGGCCACTCGTGGTGGCTGATCTCGCCGGTTCGGTCGGCATGAGCGACTCGGCCTTCCATTCCCACTTCAAGGCCGTCACCGGCACGACGCCGCTGCAATACCAGAAACGTCTGCGGCTGTACGAGGCCCGGCGCCTCATGCAGTCGGAACTGCAATCGGTCTCCAGCGCCGCATTCAGCGTCGGCTACGAGAGCCCCACGCAATTCTCCAGAGAGTACGCGCGCATTCGGGCTGCCGCCGCTCAGGCACACGCGCGCACTGATCGCTCGTGGAGAGGCGGTGCCGGTTTCCGAGACGGGTGCATGAGGCGGACCGCCCGATGAAACGAGCAATCTACGATGCAGACACGCGGATGGCCTTCCCTCGGCGGGCAGCACCGGAACGGGCAACCGGCCCGGACTATCGGAACAGCTCGCGCTTGCGGTGTTTCTGCCGCCCTTGCCTGAAGTGGTCGGCCTGCCAGCTGTCGTCCGGGGCAAGGACCGCCGCCTTGCTCGCATCGGCGCCGCCAGAGCCGGCAAGCCGCAGCGCCGTCGTGCGAAAATAGAGATGCCGGTGCAGGCGCATGAACTCGTTGACGAGGACCGGTGTCACTTCCGACGCCCATTCACCCGACAGCAGCAACATGTTCTCGTCATTGTCAGTCACCGAATTCGCGGAGAAATTGGCGGACCCCGAAAACACGCGCGGGTTCGGCCCGAACGGGTCGATCATCATCATCTTGGTGTGGATGTAGAAGATGTTGCCTTGGCGCCGATGACGTTCTTCCCGAAGGAACCAGCGGTCGAGAGCCTCCCCCGGCAGGCCCGCCTTGATGCTCTTCTCAGCAAGTAGTGCGCCCATGGCGACGATGTTGTCATGATCATTCTCGATCGCCTTCATGATCGCCTTGGCCTTGTCGGACCGGCCGGCGTTCTCGGCAACGACGAAACGCAATATGCCGCTGGCGCCTGTGAATGCAGCGCCAATCTCGTCAGAGACTCCGAAGGCGGCCGTTAGGGGTTCAGTACATTATTGGGACACAGAAATACGGTAGGGGATTATCGGCGGAGGTTTTCGATGTTGAGCTCGCGCCACATCCAGCCGAAGTCGTAGGTTGTCATGGGGTCATGCGGGTTTTGGGAGCTTGCGGATCGGAATTCGAGATATTTGAGCCATTCGGCGACCTTTTCCCGTCCCTTCTGCGTGCCAACGGCGGACCGTGGCGAGATGTCGCCCAGCATGCCGACCGGTTGATCGAGGATTTCGCGATATTGCTTGTCGAGCATGGCGTGAACGAGAGGCGTTGCGACCTCCAAGGGGATATCGTCGACCTCTTTCGTCCGGCCTTTGCGGGCTTCTTGCATCTGTTCGATGGTCTGGATGGTGGTTAGCGGCACTCCGACCATTTTGCCGAGCACATTTTCCAGCATCTCGCGCCCCCTGGCGGCGCGCGCGGCGGAATTGACCATGAGAGTGAGAAAGCGTCCTTTCAGCTCGAGATTGCCCAGCACCGGCGTGCCATCTTCCATTGTGGTGCCAGCGGCAAGAGCGTTTGGCACACGTGCTTTCAGCGGCCCCTTTTGTGACCGTTCATCCAGCCAGTTCCAGAACTGCGCATTCTCCTGGCGCAGCTGGGGAATTCCCTGGAGCCGCCACGCAATGTCCTTCCGGGTTATCCCGGTTGCGAGCGGAAAGCGGACTTCATGAAAGACGATTTCATCGCCGTCGCTGTTGTGGATGATCGGCCGTGTTTCTCCAAGGGCTTTGGGGAGCACATCGAACAGGAAGGCATGGGTGAACAACGGCGCGGCTGCACGCAGCATTTCATCATCGAGCAACGGCTGGGTCCGGGAACGCCGGCGCTTGCCGGGCAAGGCCTTGAACCCCTCCAGCAAGGCATCGCTGGCCTCCTGCGAGAAGGGCAGCAAACCGCCGGCGATGATCAGTTTGCCGCCGAGCGGCACGATGCGAGCGGCGACCCGCTCCCACTGCCGCAGCGTCTTCGTTGCAGTTCCTTCGCTGATCAGGACAGGCTCGCCGCCGCGGATCAGGTCGCGCGCAAGAAAGGATTTCCCGGGAACAATTTCGCTCGCCTCGTAAAGGCTCATCACGGAGGTGCCGAGCGCCGTCATATAGGCCTTGCTCTGTGCGCTTTCCTTCCAGCTGCGGCGCTTGAGATAGGCCTCGACAAAGGTCTGGCCGCCGGGGTCGAAGACCTGCGTGAGGAAATCCTCAAAAGCGCAACCCCACAGAGTCATGGCCCAATGATCGCCAAGCGCGTCGTTGATCTCTTCATGGTCAAGATCGAAGTGATCCATGACGGGCCAGAAATGGTCGCCCATCACCTCCTCGAAATGAAACGCCCAGTCATCGCGGCTGAGGAATTTGACGAGGCCGGACAGATCATGGCTGGCTTTCATGGAGGGCTCCTGGTCAGGCGATAGGCGGCGACAATCCGCGACACGGTCGGTTCGCTAATATCGTAGAGCCGGGCCATTTCAGCGCCAGACTTGCGACCCGACAAGACGCTCTCGGCGATTTCTAGTCGTTTCTTCGCATCGAGCTTCTTGCGGCGGCCGCCGATGTGGCCCTCCGCGCGGGCCTGGGCAAGGCCGGCCGTGGTGCGCTCCTGGATCATCGCTCTTTCGAACTCCGCGAAGGAGCCCACCATCTGCATGAGCATGCGCCCAGCTGGCGTCGTCGTGTCGATCGCCTCGGTCAAGGATCGAAAGCCGGCGCCGGCCTCCTCAATGCGCTCCATCAAATGCAACACGTCTTTGAGCGAGCGGGACAGGCGGTCAAGCTTCCATACGACAACTGTATCGCCCTTGCGCAACTGGTCGAGCATCCTGTGCAGTTGCGGCCGCTCCCAGCGGCCGCCGGAGGCTTCTTCCTCGAAGGCCCGTTCGCAGCCGGCATCGGTCAGCGCCTTGATCTGTGCCCTGTTGGACTGGTCGTCCCCCTTGCTTACCCGGGCATAGCCGATCAGCACAGCGGTTCCTTTCGCAAACGGCCGTTTGTGCAAGCGCGCCGCCGCAAACGACAATTCATGGTGAAGAGCCTTTCATAATCCTCTTTCAATATGGCGTCGTAAGGCAAGTAGTTTTTGAAAGGAGACGGAATGCCAGGGCGAATCTCGATGACCAAGAAACAGCGGGAGGCGCTGCTGGCGTTGCCAGAGACGGAAGCTGAGATCCTGCATCATCATACTCTCAGTCCCCAGGAGCTGGACGCAGTCAATCAATGCCGAACACCGGAGACTCGGCTGGCATGATCTTCTCGCGGAGGGCTTTTCCTGTGGTCTGCATCGCGTCGAGCGTCTCATGCGCGACAATGCATTGAGAGCAAGACCGAGAAGGCGGGGCTTGCCGAAAGATGACGGTGAGCGCCCGGTCATCATGCCGAATGTGCTGGACCGGCAGTTCGGGGCAGCAAGACCGAACCAGAAGTGGGTGGCCGATTTTACCTATCTATGGACGGCTGAGGGCTGGCTCTATGTGGCTGCCGTCATCGACCTGTTCTCGCGCCGTGTCGTTGGCTGGTCGATGAATGCCAACATGACGGCCCAGCTCGTCACAGATGCGCTGATCATGGCCATCTGGCGCAGAGGCAAGCCGGATGCGCTTCTCCACCATTCGGACCAGGGTAGCCAATACACGAGCGAGCAGTTCCAGCGTCTCATGGCTGATCACGGCATCACCTGTTCTATGAGCAGGTCCGGGGGATGTCCCGGTCTCTGTTGAAAAAGGGAGGGCGGCGTTGCTCGCCTTGAGCCGTTAGGCTCGGGGTGTCGAATCCTCGAAGGAAAGCAACGCCATGAAGACCCCTATCACAACGGCGGCGGTGACGCCGTCTGCCCTCGTCGATGAAGCTGTGGACGAGGTCCGTGCCAGCTTCGAACGCCTTTGCCTGACAGCCGGTCTGGCCACTCTCACCGGGATGATGGAAGAGGATGCGGCTCGGCTCTGCGGCCCTCGCCATGGTCGCAGCAAGGATCGGGAGGGGCATCGTTGGGGCAGAGCCAGGGGAAAGATCGGCTTTCACGGCGGCAAGGTCGAAGTCGAGCGTCCCCGCGTCCGTGCCCGTGACGGCGGTGAGATGACCCTGCCGAGCTGGACCGCGGCGGTCGACGAGGATCTTCTCGGCCGATGGGCGCTCAATCTGATGCTGATGAACGTCTCGACCCGCACGTTCGGCCGCGCCGTGCGTCTGCCCGGCGGCGACATCCCCGCCGCGCGAGGGGCCGGGGTGACCAAATCGGCGGTGTCGCGTCGCTTCGTGGCGCTGTCGGCCGAGAAGATGAAGGCGTGGATGCGCGCCGCCCTTCTCGCCCATCAGGCCCGCGCCGTCGGCGCCGGCCTTGACCCTGCTCGCGACGCTGCATAGCCTCCTCCACCAGCGACGTCCGCCAAGCTCTTTTCAACATCGGGCGGGACATCCCCTAGGTCCGGCAATGTCTGGGACAATGCCGCGATGGAAAGCTTCTTCTCGTCACTCAAAACCGAAAGGACAGCTCGCAAGGTCTACAGAACCAGAAACGATGCAAAGGCGGACGTGTTCGATTACATCGAGCGCTTCTACAATCCGAAGCGTCGGCATTCGACACTGGGCTATCTCAGCCCGATGGAATTTGAAAACAAGGTGGGATTAGCCTAACTCGGTGTCCGAAAAACCGGCAGCAGGCCACCGATCCGAGTCATAACAATGAGTTCTCACATGACAACTGAACATGAGCCCGCTACGCAGTCCCATGACGGACCAAGGTCTCTTCTCCGCACCCTTAAGATCCTAGAGTACATAGCCGCGCACCCTGAAGCGGCGACGCTTGCTCGTGTTAGTCATGAGCTCCAGTCGCCGAAGAGCAGCCTGCTAGGTCTGCTGCGCGCTTTGGTCCAGCACGGCTACCTAACCAGCGAAGATAGCCGCTACTCACTCGGGCCGTCCGCCCACCGTCTTGCAATCGCCATCGTACCAGCCTTCCCATTATCGCAGATTGCTAAACCTATAATGCGAGACCTTGTTGCAAAGACTGGTGAGACCGCGCTTCTCGCCACCTTGGATCTTGAGATGCAGCGCGCGGTCTATGTTGACAAGGTCGAAAGCGTAAGCCCTATCCGGTACACTGTGCCGATCGGTACCTCGCGCCCGCTTTATAGCACTGCAGCGGGACGTCTTCTGTTGGCGTATCAGCCTTCCGACTGGATCGACGACTACCTCAAGAAACTAGCCACTGAACCACAAGCGGGCAGAATGCCCCCTGATTCAGCGGCCTTACGTACAATTCTCGCTGAAATACGTAGAAGTGGTACCTCACAGACGATCGGCGAATTTTCCCCCGACGTGGCGGGAGTTTCAGCTGCCGTATTCGACCATGAGCACAAGCTCATTGCTGCATTGACCCTCGGCGCGCCAGTTGAGAGGGCGAAGAAGAAACTTAGCCTTATGATGGAGGCGGCCCATCAGGCCGCCCTCCGGATGTCGTCCGATCTTGGTTATGTTAACCCGCAGAACTCCTCCTCGGACCGGCGGAAAGTTTCTACGCGCGCAAAATGACGTTTGACTTCGGTCCAATATATGAACTACATTCCGATAGCAGAACGAAAGCGCGTCTCAAGTGCTTGTTTAGGGGGGTGTTCATGCGGGCAATTGTTGTCAGGGATCCCGGCGCAGCTGATGCCTTGCAACTAGAAGATGTGCCGTTGCCGCCGATTGGAACTCACGATGTCCTAATCGAAGTTGAGGCATGCGGCGTCTGCTTTCACGACGTCGTTGTGCGGAATGGCACTCTCAAGCGGGGCGTTCAAATTCCCGTAATCCCTGGTCATGAAGTCTCTGGTCGAGTTCGGCAGGTTGGCGCCGAAGTTCGCCTCTTTAAGACTGGAGATCGTGTGACAACTGTGCAGCGCAGCCATGTATGTGGCCAATGCCGCTACTGTCGTACTGATCGCGAGAGTGCATGCGCAGAGCGCGTGATGCTGGGCGACGTGGGCCTCAACGGAGGTTATTCCGAGTTTGTTGCTGTCGAAGAGGACAATATAGCTCTTGTACCGGATGAGGTGCCCCTCGACCATGCGGCGATTATTGCTTGTGCGATAGGCACCCAACTCAATGCAATTCGGGATGTAGCTGAGGTTCGTGCGGGCGATCGCGTGCTGATCACAGGGGCCGGCGGCGGGCTTGGCATACACGGCGTGCAGATTGCCCGTTTTGCCGGCGCGGAAGTCATCGCCGTCACAACATCTCCGCAGAAAGCCGAAGAGATTAAACGTGCCGGTGCGCATCACGTCATCGTGGCAGAACGCGGCGGAGACTTCTCTGCCGACGTACGTGCCATCACGGGGTCTGAGGGCGTAGACGTAGCTATCGACAACGTTGGCAGCGCAACATTTACTAGCACCCGACGCAGCCTCGGGATGGGCGGGCGCTGGATCATGGTGGGCCAGCTATCCGGCGAGTTCGTAAAGCTAAATCCTGCGCAGATCTTCTTGCAGGATCTGACAATCCGCAGTGCTAAGGCGACATCGCGCCGGCAACTAGTCGATGCTATCGAACTTGTGCGGCGGGGGGCCGTGAAGCCAATGATATCCGCGTCACTGCCGCTTGATGAAGCGGCTCATGCTCATCGTTTGATGGAGAGTGCGGCACCAACCGGACGCATTCTCCTGAAGCCAAGTCTGAGGTCTTCAACACCGATAGCATAACAAATGGAGGGATGCTGAGCCTAGACGACAAGCCGCCTTGCCCACGTCCTGACTAGTGTTTTCGGCTTGACACTAAATAGTTCATGTATTTGAATGGCGTTCAAAAAAATCCATCTCAGCTAAGGACAATTAGCGTGTCGATTGGTGCCAGCAAAATGACCGCAGATCACATACAAGATAATCGGCCTACCCCGGCAGATATTCTGCCGCTAGCTGGTCTTCGAGTTCTTGATCTTACTTGGCTGCTTCCGGGACCCTTCGGAACCCATCAACTCGCCGAGCTTGGCGCCGACGTTCTGAAAATTGAGCGTCCACACACCGGCGACTACATGCGCGAATTGTTCCCAGACCTTTTCGAGCTCGTGAATCGCAACAAACGGAGTATTGCGCTAGATCTAAAATCTGAACAAGGTCGTCAGGTTTTCCTCAAGCTTGCAGGCAAAGCTGACGTTGTAATTGAGAGCTTCCGACCGGGTGTGACCAAACGGCTGGGTATCGATTATGACAATCTCAAGGATCTGAAGTCCGATCTAATCTATGTTTCAATCTCAGGTTACGGCCAGGACGGGCCATACGCACATCGACCTGGACACGATGTGAACTATCTCGCACTCGCCGGCGGCCTGAGTACGCCAGGGCAATGGGGCGAGGCGCCTCGTCGTAGCGGCCTGCCAGTGGCTGATCTAGCCGGTGCACTCTACGCTGTGACAAACATATTAGCAGCGCTGCGTAGCAGAGACATCACCGGACAAGGTGCATTTATCGATCTAGCAATTGCAGACGCGGTACTTCATTGGGCCCAGGTTCGGTTCGGTAGTAGACCAGTGTCGGAGGAATCCGAATGGCACCATCTCCATCCTACTAATGACGTTTTTCACACAGCCGATGATCGCGGAATATCGCTCGCACTAATTGAGGAAAAGTTCTGGAATAACTTCTGTCATGCGATTGGCCATGTTGATTTGCTAGAGCGCTATCCGAGCATTGGAGAGGTTGCCCACGATCGAGTACACAGTTATGCCATCCGGAATGTCGTCGCAGAGGTGATCCGTTCTGAAGATCTACGACATTGGTGTGAGATATTCGAGCGTGCCGATATTCCTTTTGCCCCGGTGAATGGGCCAGACGAGGTCTTCGCGGATCCGCACTTTGCCGCCAGGGGAACTATCGTGAGAGATGACAGCGGTACCCCGACTGTCCTTCTTCCTGGCAGGCTGACCGCCCACCACGGTCGGGGCCATGCTCCCAACCTGGGAGAGAATACCGATGAGATCCTTGCAGAGATTGGACTGGGCGACGGCGAGATTGCCGAGCTTCGCCGAATAGCTGCTATCTCCTAGAGGAGATCAGGCCAATGCTCCCCCTCAGTGGTCTCCGCGTTCTAGACATAACCAAGTTCATTGCTGGCCCACTATGCACTCAATACCTTGGTGCGATGGGTGCCGAAGTCCTCAAAATTGAGGACCCTGACGGTGGCGACGGAACGCGGGGCATGCCGCCGTTCATCGGCAACGATGGAGCGACCTACCTCGCAATGAACTGCAACAAGCGAAGCCTAGCGATCGATCTGAAGACCGAGCAAGGTCGCCAGATAGTGTACGAAATTGCAGCGACATCAGACATCGTCGTGGAGAGCTTGGCGCCTGGTGCTGCTGACAAGCTCGGTGTTGGCTGGGAGGCCCTCGCTAAGATCAATCCGCGTATTATTTACTGCGCAATTTCTGGCTTCGGACGAAGCGGTCCACTTGGAAGTCAGCCGGGATACGAGGTGATGATGCAGGCCTTTACAGGCCTTATGTCGGTCACTGGCGAGCCTAACAGTGACCCGTTGAGGGTCGGCTTCTCACCACTAGATCAAACTACAGGTCTGCATGCCCTCACCGGCGTCCTCGCGGCGCTAAGAATACGCGACACAACTGGCACAAGCAACTACATCGAGGTTTCATTGTATGAAACAGCGGCTGCCTTACTTGGATGGCATGCTCAAAGCTATTGGATTGATGGCAAACTACCGGAGCGTTGCGGATCCCGACATGCCTCACTCTGCCCATACCAAGCATTTGCTGCCAGCGACGGACTCATTGTGATTGCTGTTGGCAGCGAACACCTTTGGCGCCGATTCTGTGCTGCAACAGATCTTATGGATATGTGTGACGATCCTAGGTTCCGCACGAACGTTGACCGAGTATCTCATTACGAGGAAACTATCGACCGTATCCAGGCGCGTATTATCACACAGACTGTAGCACACTGGACAGCAACGCTGTCCGAATATCGAATACCAAACGCGCCGGTCAACACATTGGAGACGATGCTGCAGCATCCACAGACCGAGGCGCGCGGCATCATACTCAATTTCGACCATCCCGTTGGCGGCCGAATGCATGCTGTTGCGCATCCTGTCGTGTTTGGGGGCAGAAGTCGGGAAGTGTTGCGGCCACCACCATTACTGGGAGAGCATACAGTCGAAGTGCTAGCCGAACTTGGGTATGGCACGGATTCTATCTCCCAACTCAAGAACAACAATGTAATCCGCACGCAAGAAACAGGTTCGTTCTAATAAACCTTATGGAGGAAACAATGAAAGTGAAGCTACGCGCCTGCATCGCCGGAGCCCTGGCGCTCTCAACCGCCGCGGGTGCTGCGAACGCAGCAGACACAATCCAGATTGGAGCACCGCTTGAATTGAGCGGCCGGTTCGTTGCCTTTGGAGCCGCCGGAAAGCGCGGTGCAGAAATGGCCTTGGAGACATTCAAGGGTGAAGTTAATGGGAAGAAGGTCGAGTTCTTATTCCGAGATATCCAGTCGGACCCTCAAGCTGCGGTTGCAAGCATCAACGAGTTAACTGAACAAACGAAGGTGAAGTACATCTTCGGCCCGATTGCGAGCGTGATGTTCGCCGCCGTAATCCCAGCCTGGCGTCAGCAGAAGCCCGTCTGGATCGGGCATGGGTCCGTGACCACCCGAACTGAAGAGGAGGTGGGAGGCGAGAGACGCTTCTTTCACACTTACCCTTACGCTTACCATTATCATCAAACTATGTCTGCCGGGCTAAAATCTATCATCGGCTCTGGCAAGAAGATTGTTATCGTTTATTCCGACGACGCCTACGGGCGAACAAGTCTTCCTTTTGCCCGCCAATTTTATAAGGAAGCTGGGTTCGAAATTGCCGGCGAAGAACTCGTACGGCAGGGTGCCGCAGACTACAATCCTATCCTTACAAAGATCCGCCGGCTCAGACCAGAGGCTCTCGTCACACTGGTCCAAACCTCCGACTTAGTTACGCTTGCGAAGCAAATAAAAATCGCTGGGATCAATATCCCATACTTGGTCGATGGCCTCGATGTCTTACTTGAGGAGTGGCAGAAGGCAGCCGGTGACGCGCAGGAGGGCTGGATTGGCCTATCCGGGTATATTCATGGAATGGAACGGCCCGCAAGCAAGGACAGACCGGACATATTCCCGTCGCTCTCCGATTGGGAGAAGCGCTTCCGTGACAAATATCAGGTCGAGCCGACCTACCTTGATGCCGGTGCGTACTCTGCAGCGTCACTCCTTCTGATGGCGCTCGAAAAGGCTGGCGACGACCCGGACAAGGTTGTCGAGGAACTCGAAAAATTAAATACTGAAACATTAGTTGGTCCGGGCCGGTTCACCAAGACGTCGACTGGGGGCACTGTCCACCAAGCGTTTGAGAGCCTAATGATTGCGCAGCGACAGAACGGTAAGAGCATTATTTTGTATCCTCCGGAAGTAAAGACCGGAGAGATTAAGGCACGCACGGAGTAGTAGGTCTGCGAAGGACTGGCCGCACATTCTTGCTTCTCGGGGATACAAATGATGATCCTGCAGCTGCTGATTGACTCAGCACTACTTGGAGGCCTGTACGCACTACTGGCGCTGGGGCTAGTGCTCAGCTTTGGCGTCACTAACATCCTGAACTTTGCCCATGGCGAAGCCATTATGTTAGGAGCGTATGGTGCTTTCTGGGCGTTCACCTTGTGGGGAATCGATCCGCTCCTGTCCATACCCATCATGCTCGTGGTCGGATTTGGAGCGGGCTTTGTCTGTTTCCGGTATGTCATCGAGCGTTCCCTCGATGCTCCTCACCTGAACCAAATTCTTCTCACCTTCGGAATCGGCCTCATCCTCCAAAATGCCGCTGTACTAGCGTGGACAGGCGATCTCCGTTCAGCGAACCCTTCCTACTCAATGGCAGCAATCAACTTAGCAGAAGTTTTCATTCCGGTGGGTAGGCTTTTGACCTTCACAGTGGCGGCCGCGCTCGCTGCTATTCTGTACATGTGGTTGACGCGAACCGAGTACGGTCGAGCCAGCCGTGCCATTGCCCAGAATGAAAGAGCGGCAAAACTTATGGGAATTGACACACGCTTCGTTTATTCCCTCGTCTTCGCTATCAGCATTGCCGTCGCAGCGGCAACCGGGGCTGCTCTTAGCTCCATTACTACTATAACTCCATTCATTGGTTTCCATCTTCTTGTCAAGGCATTCGCAATTATGGTCCTTGGCGGCGCTGGCAGCATCTCTGGTGCGGTGCTTGGTGGCGTTCTGCTTGGCCTGCTTGAAACAACCGTCGCTTACTACGTTCCAGAAGGAAGCGGCTGGGCGGAAGGCGTAGCCTTCGTTGCGCTGTTCCTATTCCTCCTCATTCGACCGCAAGGTCTGATCGGCACTCGAGTTCATGGGTAATCTATGCGCGTTCTCATGACATTATGTATCGGGGCCGGGGTTGCTGCACTTGGCTGCAGCTTCATCGGACTCGGGTTTTCCCTTATAAACGATTTATTCTTTCGAGCCGGCCTCATGGTGATCCTGGCGGTGAGTTGGAATTTCATGGCGAGCACCGGACTAATTTCGCTCGGACATTCTGCGTTCTGGGGGCTCGGGAGCTACACCAGCATGCTTCTTGTCAATTCATGGTCGATATCGTTTGGCACCAGCGTTTTTGCCGCAATTCTTGCGGGGGCTGCTGCTGGCGCGCTCTTAGCGGTCGCCACGGGACGGCTCCGGGGCATTTACTTCGCAGTGGCAACGATTGCCTACACTGAAGCTCTTCGGGTAGCTGCTATGATGCTGCCTGATATTACAGGTGGCTCTACTGGTGTCTATCTGAACCAAAGCGCTCGTTTGTCCCAGGAGTTTCTCTACAGCGCCGCCATTGTGGGGGCAGTAGCCTCCGTCACTCTCGTCTACTTGTTGATGAAAACCCGCCTTCGCTATGCCATGCGCGCCATGCTCAACAATGAGAGCGCAGCCCAGATGCTCGGGGTCAACCCATTACTCTATCGAACCTTCGTGTCCGCTGTCGCCGGGGGGGTCGCAGCTTTGGCGGGGGTTCTCAACACGTGGTACACTGGCTATCTCTCGCCCGAAATTGCATTCAGCTTGCACCAATCAGTCCTCGCACAGATCGCAACAATTATTGGCGGCGTTCACACCCAAGTTGGTCCAATCATTGGCGCATTTGTCATCCTCGGATTGTCCGAAATCACTCGCATCTCGCTGACTGAGTTCGAAGGTACTAGTCAGCTGATCTACGGCCTCGTCCTAGTATCCTTCATCCTGTTCTTACCCGGTGGCATCTTCGGCGCTATGCGAAATCGCTGGCTGTCCTGGGCCATAGGAGCAAAGATTAGGCCGCTGCCAACGTTGAAGGCCCAGTCCTCAGTCATCGTTAGTGCAAAACGCGAACGGCCTCCTGCATCATGACAAGCTCTCCGCTGTTTCAGATCGAACATCTCAATGCTGGTTATGGGGAATCTATCGTCCTCAGCGATGTCTCTCTTGATGTCCAACAGGGAGAGATTGTGTCTCTCCTTGGACCTAATGGCGCCGGTAAAACCACGACGATGATGGCTATCACCGGCCTACTATCAGCCTACGGCGGTACGATCAGGCTCGACGGCCACCCTATCACTGACAAGCCCGCACATAAACG
This sequence comes from Chelatococcus asaccharovorans, assembly GCF_003201475.1. Classification (GTDB taxonomy): domain Bacteria; phylum Pseudomonadota; class Alphaproteobacteria; order Rhizobiales; family Beijerinckiaceae; genus Chelatococcus; species Chelatococcus asaccharovorans. Next base: position 15,972 of record NZ_QJJK01000029.1, read on the forward strand.
GGTAGACCTTGGTGTGGCGCTGTCGCCTGAGGGACGCCAAGTCTTCCCCGAGTTGAACGTGGAAGAGAACCTACTGCTTGGCTCTTTCGCAAGTAAAGCCCGCGCTAGTCGCCCTCGAAACCTGACACGGATCTACGACCTTTTTCCTCGCCTTGCAGAGCGAAAAAAACAGCTGGCAGGACTGATGTCAGGGGGTGAGCAGCAGATGCTCGCAATCGGCCGAGCCTTGATGTCTGAGCCACGCCTCTTGTTGCTCGACGAACCGTCGTTAGGGCTTTCTCCACTGATCACGGAACTCGTATACGATACCATTCCGGTGATTGCGGCCGAAGGCATCAGCATTCTGCTCGTCGAACAGAACACGGAAGCAGCGCTCGCGGTTTCGAATCGTGCATATGTACTGAGCCACGGCAGGATAGTCGCAGCGGGAAAAGCTGAAGATCTTCGCGACAGCGCAGTCTTACGCGACGCTTTCTTTGGTGGGGCTCTCAGTGGCGCCGCACAGTAACGGGAGCTTTTCGGTGTTATCAATTCAGAATGTATCCAAGCGGTTCGGTGGTGTTCCAGCCATCGACGATTTCTCGTTCGATCTTGCTCAGCACGAGTTCTGTGGAGTCATTGGACCCAATGGCGCAGGAAAGACGACTCTGATGAACCTAATAACCGGTTATATTAGGCCGGATATAGGAGGCATCATGTTCGATGGCAGGAACATCTCCGGGCTACGGCCTTATCGAATTTCTCACCTTGGAATTGGGCGGACGTTCCAAGTAGTTCGACCGTTCCTCGAAATGACTGTTCGGGAAAACGTCCTCACAGGGGCGCTCTTTGTATCGCACCGTGCGCAACGCAGGCGTACGCCCGAACAACGCTGCTCAGAAGTTTTGGAGCTCGTTGGGCTGGCAGACAAGCGTGATGCTTTGGCGGCTTCGCTCACCCTCGGTGAGAAGAAGCGCCTAGAGTTGGCACGGAGTCTTGCCACGGAACCCCGCTTCCTGTTGCTCGACGAGGTGTTGGGCGGACTGTCCAAAGGTGAATTAGTCCTACTCGTCGAGGCGTTAAAGCGCGTCCATGCTAGTGGAACGACGATCCTAATGATTGAACACGTCATCCGTGCTTTGGTGCAACTCGTCGACCGGATCGTCGTCCTAAACTTTGGCCGCAAGATTGCGGAAGGCCCACCGGAAGCTGTGCTGTCCAATCCCGACGTCGTAGAATCCTATCTCGGAAAACGGATCAACACGACGGGTATGCAATCTCACAAAGAGCGTGCGTAGTGTGATGAAGGTTCTGCTAATCGCCTGAGCGGGGCGGTCATGGCAAGATAATGATCTTCGATGTGCCCCTCTCCGGGAGGAGCCCAGCAAGACCGGCTCCAAGGATAAACCCGCTGCCGCTGCCATCAAGGAGCTTCAGAGCCACAATCCAAACGGTCTGCGAGAAATCGAGCGCGCTGTCATGCAGGAGATGCTCGAGGCGGAGATGATGGGTAAGCGCTTACCCGAGCGCGAAAGCGCTTACGATGATGGATGGTAAGACCGTATGTCCGCTGAGCCGAGGTGGCTCGCCCTACACTACGCCTTCGAGGGTTGCTCGGAGAGGCCGAGCCGATCCTCGCTGCAGGAGGACGAGCCGTGGGGCATTGTAGCGAGATCTTCGTCGGGATTGACGTCTCGAAGGCGCGGAACGCCATCGCCGTGGCGGATGGCGGGCGCGGCGGCGAGGTGCGCTTCCTTGGGGAGGTGGACGCCGCCGAGGAGAGCATGCGCCGGGCGGTGAAGCGACTCACCGCGAAGGGCGAGCGAGCGCACTTTTGCTACGAGGCGGGCCCGACGGGTTACGGCCTGCACCGGCTGATCACCTCGCTCGGCCATGCCTGCACGGTCGTGGCGCCGTCGCTGATCCCGAGAAAGCCGGGAGACCGGGTCAAGACCAACCGGCGCGACGCCATCAGCCTAGCCAGGCTCCTGCGGGCTGACGAATTGACGGCGGTATGGGTCCCGGACGAGAGACACGAGGCGATGCGGGATCTGGTCCGCGCCCGAGCCGCCGCCGTCGAGACGCAGCGGGTTCATCGTCAGCAGGTCAGCAGCTTCATGCTCAAACACGGCCGGGTGTTTCCTCGGCCGAAGGCTTGGAGCATGCGCTACCTGAGATGGCTGCAGGAGCAGAGATTCGATCACCCCGCCCATCAGATCGCCCTGCAAGAGATGGTGGAGGCGGTGAGGACGTCGAAGGAGCGGGTGCAGCGGCTCGAGGCGGCGATCGAGGAATTCGTGCCGCAATGGTCGCTGGCGCCCGTCGTCCAGGCGCTGCAAGCGCTGCGCGGCGTCGACCTGATCGTCGCCGTGACCTTCGTCAGCGAGATCGGCGACCTAAACCGTTTCGACAATCCACGCCAGCTAATGGCCTATCTCGGCCTTGTACCCAGCGAACGCTCGACCGGCGAGACAGTTAGGCGCGGCTCGATCACCAAGGCCGGCAACGGCCGGGTGCGCCACATGTTGGTCGAGAGCGCCTGGACCTATCGACATCCGCCGAAGGTCGGCAAGGCCAAGCTCTACAAGCTGGAGCAGACCTCGCCCAGGGTACGCGAGATCGCCTGGAAGGCGCAGGCGCGACTTACGGCGCGCTATCGGGCCCTCAGCGCCAAGGGAAAGAAGACTACCATCGTCTGCACCGCAATCGCCCGCGAGCTGGTCGGCTTCATGTGGTCGATCGGACGGGAGGTGCGACCAGCAGGATAAGGCGCCTGTCGCCCACGCCGGGGCGACAAGTCCACCGCTCGCGCACAGGCGGGGGCGGGGCCGCGGCAGGGGAACTCCCATCAGACGCTTTGTGGCCGGCCAAGGCCGACGCCCGCAGTAAGACAGGGAAACGACCCGGACGCACTCTCGGGAATGCGGTAGCCAACCCGCGCATCAGAGCTTGATCACCGACGTCCTTCAGGCCCCGCCTCCACCTGTGCGCGTCCACCTTCAACGCCGCTCGGCCGAGCGGCCGAATGGCTGCGGCCAAGTCCTTGACAGCGGACATCAGAGCGCTGTTCTCAGGCCACGGCCTTGAGATTTGGGTAACCGGCCGATAAGCACCGCCTTATTCGAAGGCGTCTGAACCGGTAAGTTCACGTCGTTAACGACGTCGTTATTGACGTCGTTAAGGAGGTGA
>NZ_QJJK01000030.1 GCF_003201475.1 Chelatococcus asaccharovorans
CTCCTGGATCGACGCCTACAACACCCGACGACCCCACTCGGCCCTCAACGGCATCCCGCCATTCCAGAGGCTGAACAACCTTCTTGGAAACGACATCTAGCCGGCGCCTTCAACAAATTCGTTATCCCCTTCGAGGGAGGTGAAGGCGGAGAGGCTTACGGGCGGTGGGGCGAAGTCTTCTCCTGGCAACATGATTTGCGCTGGGACGAGACCGAGCGTCATATCAACGGCCGAGCCGCTGAGAACACACTTCGCCTCGCCACCCTTCGCGCCATCAGCCGAAACCCGGCCGCCCCGGCGGTGGCAGTCGATGATATCGAATGGGGCTTTGCTATTGTGCATCGATCCATCGCGATCATCAGCGACGGCATCTCTCGCCACATGGCAGCATCGCCAGCGGAGGCGCTCCGCAATGCCGTGAAGGAGGCTTTGAGGGACAAGCCCAACGGGTTGGCCTACTCACTACTGCTGCAGCGGCAGGGCATCAGGAAGGCCGACAACCGTCTGCTAAAGGACGCGCTGCGCTGGCTTCTGGATGCGCAGGAAATCATCGACGTCTCGGGCAACCACGAGCCTGGGAAGGGATCGCGTTTCCGCCTTCGAGAATGAAAACGAGCTCGACAACGTGAAAACGAGAAATGCCGATTTCGTTTTCACCTGTCATCCCGTTGTCGCGTCCTGACAACGGGAAAAATTTAATAATATCAACAATATATATCATTTTTTCTTCTGTTTTCACGTTTTCAATCATCTTTTCGAGGACCGATTCCGGACGATTTTGCCCCCTGAGGGGTCTGTCTGAAAGCATGTTGAAAACGTGAAAACGTGAAAACGGCGCCATCAGGAGCCGGATGGAGCGCACAATGGCCGACTATGATTTCGATACCATCGACGACATCGATGATGCGGACGATGACTCCGTCCATCTCTTGGTCTTCGACCGGGAGGCGGGTGAATTCGTCTGGGCATGGGTGATGAGGGAGACGCTGGCCGAGGCCGGATATATCGACATTTCGGACTACGGCATGTGACTGCGTCGCCTCGTTGCATAGTATGGCCCGGCGCTACGTAGTGCCGACCGGGTCTTGTAGTGTGGGTGCCATATATAGCGATCAACTGCGTGATCGCGCCTCTATATCTTGATTTTGCTTGACGCGGTCGCTGTATCCGGCTACATTGCGCATGGCTACCGTCCTCTGCGACGCTCGCCCAAAACCAAAAGCAATTGAAAGCAAGCCCCCGTCCCGAAGCTCCACCCGGAGCAATACGTGCACATTTCCCAACGTTCAGCGGCGCAGCATCGCGCCGGCACCTATTCTATTCTTGATCACCGCCCCGACGCCTGGACACCAAGCCGTTCCCGCCGCATACACGGCAGGGTCGTCCTTTTCCGCAACGACGGACCATCATCCGTTCCGCCGCCTCCAGCGAACGACAACGCGGCTCGCATCGAATGGCCATTAGGAAAAGCCCTTCGCGCCGACGGCAACAAGTGGCTTCTGGCCATAGCGGCTGGCTATCGTCATATTGACGAGCTCTCAAGCGCCGGCGGTTTACTCGGAAAAGACATTGGTGAATCCGGTTTCAGTATCGACCAACGCACGTGGGTCAATCCGAGTGGCGTCATTATCTATAAGGGCGCCCGAAGGGCGCCCGCGAAGTGACAGGCGGCGACCCGCGGCCGGTCAGTCCTACGATGGCGACGGGGGGCGGTCGGAAGCTCGTTCCGACAGCGTGGAATGGTGACGCACCACTCCACAGGAAGATGGACGCGCAGGGCCTTCTTTCGCACATTCAGGCAGCCCTTGGCCCGTTACTACACAGCCCACCGAGGACGCGGTCATCGGCGGGTGGACGCTGGAGGCCATCGGCAGGCGTGAAGGTCTCTCCGACAAGCCCCGTGCCTGCGCTGTCGGGAAGGCGTTGGTCTACCGCGGACTTGGCGCTCTGGGGGATATCTTCTTCGGCGCGAAGCATCGGGTTGCCCTTGCTGAGCTGGGCATTAGACCGTCGGTATAAACGAAAGCGATCCCCCGTGCGGGTATAGTATGGGATAGATGCGCATACCTGGGCCGGATCCTTCGGGACCGGCCCCATTTCCCATCGCACACAGGCCGCCTCCGGGCGGCCTTTTCTTTTTTGGCCATGAAGGCCGCAAAATTGGAAAGCGTAATGACCTATTCGCTTCGCGAAATCTCTCGCACGCTCGGACTTTCGATCGGCCGCGTTGAGCAATGGAGGAGTCGGGACTACATCAAACCGAATCCGTCCGGCTGGACCGCCGACGACGCCGTGCGCCTGCTCGTGCTTCACGACCTCCACGAGATTGGTTTCAACGGATCCGAAATCTCGTTTGCGATCGATAATCTCCGCGGATGCAATGAGTTCGATGGTCAGTATCTGGTCATCTCCGGCTCTCCCTTCATGCAGGAAGGCCCGGCCACGTTCAAACTGGCCACCCATGCCCGCGTCGTCGACCGCGATGAAGTCGGGGCACTGGCCGCGGATTGCGGCCTCGTGACTATCGTCAACCTTGGCGATGTCGCTGCCCGCGCCCGCAAGGCACTTACTCAATGACGGAACTCTCGCGGGCAGCGCCCGTCAGTTTCAACCCCGCGACGCGCACGTTTACGGCTATCGCTGCGACGTCCACCCCGGTGAAGCGCTGCGACTACCATGGGGACTTCAATGAGGTCCTTGCGGTGTCCGGAAACAACATCCGCCTCGATCGCCTGGCCTCCGGCCGCGCACCGCTGCTGGACGGTCATGCCGGCGGATCCGTCCGAAACCAGATCGGCATTATACGCTCGGCCCGCGTCGACAACGGCGAGCTCCTCGTCGATGTCGAGCTCTCCGACCGCGAGGACGTCGCGCCCATCGCGGCGGACCTCGCCGCCGGCATCATCCGCAACGTCTCTGTCGGCTATCGCGTCCATGCGGCCGAAGAGAGCACCGAGGCGGGTGTCCGCACCATCACCGCCACGGACTGGGAGCCGTTTGAAGTTTCGTTGGTGCCCGTCGGCGCCGATCCCGCCGCACATGTTCGCTCCATCGAGGAACCCTCATTGTCTACTACCACCCCCGCCACGACCGACCTCGTTGAAGCCGACCGCGCTCGTGCCGCGACCATCAACGAGCTCGCCCAACGCGCCGGCCTGACCGATCTCGGTGTCGAGCATATCGTCGCCGGCACACCGGTTGCCGACTTCAGAATCCTCCTTCTCGACGCCATTGTGGAGCGTGATGCCGACGGCGAAATCCCTCCGCGCCGTTCGGCCTATCACGACAGCTACGACGACCCCGCCTTCCGCATCCGCGCCGCCGGCGAGGCTGTCTATGCTCGTCTGACACCGGGTCACGAGCCATCGGAGCAGGCCCGGCCATTCCTGGGCCGTACGCTTCTCGATCTCGCGCGAGACAGCCTGCGCATCGCAGGCATCCGCGATCTGGGCTTCAATCCGCCCACGACGATCGAACGCGCCCTGGGCACCAGCGACTTCCCGCTGATCCTTGGCGATGCTCTTGGCCGCACGCTGCGCGCCGCCTATGCTGCGGCGCCATCCGGCCTGAAGCTGGTCGGCCGGAAGACGACGGCCCGTGACTTCCGCGACAAGCATCGCCTTCAGCTTTCGGAGGCGCCGCGGCTTGAGAAGGTGAACGAACATGGTGAGTTCAAGCACGGTGGCCTCGTCGAAGCTGGTGAGACCTACAAAGTCGTAACCTATGGAAAAATCCTGTCAGTCAGCCGGCAGGCGCTTGTGAATGACGACCTCGGCGCCTTCGCAGACCTTGCCCGCCGCATGGGACAGGCCGCGGCGGCGACGGAAGCGGAATTGCTGGTGGACTTGCTGCTTGCGAATAGCGGAGCCGGGCCGACCCTGCATGACAGCGTGAATCTCTTCCACGCGACGCATAAAAACCTCGCCGCCGGTGCGGGCAATCTCGGTGCGCCGAGCGTCACAACGCTTTCGGTTGGCCGCACGGCGATGCGGAAGCAGGTCGGACTGAGCGGCGAACTGATCGACGTTTCCCCGCGCTGGATTGTGGTCCCTCCCGAGCTTGAGACGACCGCCGAGCAGGTCTTGGCGACAATCGCCGCAACAAAGAGCGATGACATCAATCCGTTCTCGGGACGGCTCAGCCTCGCCGTCGAGCCGCGGCTGACGAGTGCGACGGCCTGGTATCTCACGGCCGATCCCGCGTCGGTGGATGGGCTGGAGTACGCCCACCTGGAGGGGCAGGAGGGTGTGCAGATCGAGACCCGTGCAGGCTTCGATGTCGACGGCGTTCAGATCCGGGCGCGCATCGACTTCGGCGCCGGATTTGTGGATCACCGCGGCTGGTGGAAGAACCCTGGGGCGTGATGGCTCTGGCAGGGCAGCCAGATGGGCTGCCCTCTCCCAGGCGGAAGCGGAACCCCCCGGGAGAGTTCTGCAGCCGATCGTTCCTCGGGATGCATCGCCGTCGCGGTGCGGCGGGCGCCGAGAAGGACCCGAGAGCGATCGTGAAACACCCTGTTTCACAAGGTACTTCCCGACCACCCGGCCGGCATGCGCGGCGGCGGCAGCCCTAAAAAACGCTAGTTCCAGCCGAATTTCCGAGGTTCGCACCTTTGGGCCAAACACGGCGCGCACCAACGATTCCGGGGTGCGCACGAAGGTGCGCACGGTACGCATCTCGATGCACAGGTCCGCACCTACCTCCATCTCTCCATAGGAGCTCTCATGACCTCAACACCCACATTCGTGAGCGGGAGGCCCCGCTCGCAGACCGTTGCTCTCGAGTATGAGTCAGGGCAGACCGATGGCCGATCGTACTCAAGCGTGTCGCAAGGCACGGGCTGCAAGGAAACCATCGACGAAGCCGCTGCTGTCGCTCTGGCCAACGACAAGCCTCTACGCGGCCTACCATCCCAATGGCGGGTCCCTCGCGCGCGCCCTAACGTGGGGCGTGTAAGGTCGAAATAAATTATTCCTGTTGAAGAAATCAATCCCTTATGATTGGATTAACAAGTAACTCCGCGGCTAACTATGGGAATTACTGAAACAGTAAATCTGTTTCTGCTCGGCCCAATCGCTGAGAATGGAAATTTTTGCCGCTGTTATAATGTTGTATGAAGTCTCCTAATCGGGCTTGCATCGAATTAACTGTACAGAATTTCTGCATAACGGCGCGTTCGTATCAATAATCATAAAAAAATGTAGTTCGGATGCATGCCGTCATTGCCGACAGTTGACGATAAGGTAGCGCCAAGGGGAGCAAAAGCTCATGACAATATCGGTCTATACGCGTCCAACCGCGAAGATGGGATGGCGGACTAGGCTTTGTGCGACGGTATCTTTCGGGCTCGCGATGGCCGCGGGAATGACGACGACGCCTGTCCTTGCCCAACAACCAGCGCCCAACATCCTGTTCATCATGGGCGATGATATCGGTTACATGCAGCCGAGCATCTACCATCGCGGCCTAATGGTTGGCGAAACGCCCAACATCGACCGCATCGGCCGTGAGGGCGCGACGTTCACGGACTACTACGCGGAGCAGAGCTGTACCGCGGGGCGCAACGCCTTCTTCACCGGCATGCATCCGCTGCGCACCGGCATGATCCCGCCGCAGCTTCCCGGCAGCCCCTCCTATCTAAGGCCTGGCACGCCGGCGCTGGCCAAGTTCTTGAGCGATCTCGGCTACACTACGGGCGAGTTCGGCAAAAACCATCTGGGTGACCACACGGACTCACTGCCGACGGCCCACGGCTTCCAGGAATTCTGGGGTTATCTCTATCACCTCGATGCCATGCAGGGCGTAAGCTTTCCGGATATCAACAGAACCCCGACCGAGCAGACGGTCGCCCCGCCCTGTAAGAACACGCCCATACCCGGGCTCAGTGATCCTCCGGGCGCAGTGGACCCGGCGACGACGATTTGCCTGATGCCGCCACGCCCGGTGATCTCATGTACATCGTCCGACGGCACTGGCGCGAAGCAGATGTGCAAGGATGAAGGCCCGTTGACGCTCGAACGATCGAAGACGGTCGATGAGGAAATCTCCTCCAAAGTTGTCGACTTCCTCGACCGCAATGACCCGAAGAAGACAAACAAGCCGTTCTTCGTTTGGTATAATCCGGCCCGCATGCATGTCACCACGGTGCTGTCGGACAAATATCTCGCCATGGTCGGCGAACCCGGCGGCAAGGACTGGGGCGTCAACGAAGCCGGCATGAAGCAGTTGGACGACAATATCGGTGTAGTCCTCAAGAAGCTTGAGGATCTCGGCCAACTCGACAACACCATCGTCGTCTTCACGACCGACAATGGCGCCGAGACAATCACCTTCCCCGACGGCGGCACCACCCCGTTCAAGGGTGGCAAGCTCACCACCTGGGAAGGTGGCATGCGCGCCCCGATGGTCGTGCGCTGGCCGGGGCATATCGCGCCGGGAACCCTGAAGACAGACATCTTCGCATCGCTCGACTGGGTGCCGACGCTGGTTGACATCGCCGGCGGCGCGAAGGGCAACGACCTCAAGGCGCGGATCGAGAAGGGCGATTATCCAGGAATCGTCAAGACGACGCTGGACGGTGTGAACCAACGGGCCTATATCGAAGGACAATCTCCAAAATCAGCGCGCGACACCTTCTTCTACTATTCCGGCAAGGACCCCTCGGCGGTCCGCTACAAGAACTGGAAGATGTATTTCGCGATGGTGTCTGACGCGCCGGCGGGTTTCATTACCGGTGTCGTCCCTCTCAGCTGGACGCAAGTTGTCAATATCAAGCGTGATCCGTTCGAGACCGCAATTGGGCAGCAGGCAAAGACTCTTTTCGGGATGGGCGGAGCCCTGGGGGCGCCGGCTACCGCATACGTCTATGACTGGAACATGCTTCCCATCGGCCAGGCGCTCTGGCTGAAGGAGCTATCGACCTACATCCCATACCCACCACTCCAGAACCCTGCCAGCTACAATCTGGATCAGGTGATGCAGCAGGTCCGGGAGATGCGGTCGTCGAGTCATGTCGGCGACTGAGATTTGACGAGTGGAAGCGCGCGCATTGTGTGCGCTCCCACCTCAGAAATGGCCGCGTCTGTCTTGGACGTGCGCTGAGCGACCGTCGTCTTGCGGGCCGAGGCCCGTTCGAGGAGGCACCAATGAATCACGCATGGCTGGCTGGCATCGCTCGCCGCCGATCCATTGCGACGCTGCTTCTTCTTGCATCACTTGCCGTCTCACTTGTTTCTGGCGGCGTGCACGCCCAGGCACCGGCCGACGCGCTCCCTTCATGGAACGACGGAGTGCCGAAGCAGGCGATCCAGCAGTTCGTCGAGGCGACGACCAGCATCGGCGGTGCGAATTTTGTGCCGCCGGAAGAGCGTATCGCGACCTTCGACCAGGACGGTACGCTGTGGGTCGAGCAGCCGATGTACACGCAGGTCCTGTACTGCTTCGACCGGCTCGCTGAGCTGGCAAAGTTGAAGCCTGAACTTTGGCAGATCGAGCCGTTCAAGACGGTGCTGTCCGGCGATCGGGCGGCGATCGTCAAACTGTCCCTGCCCGAGCTCGATAAGGTCCTCGTCGTGACCCTGACCGGCATGACCGTCGAGGATTTCCGGGGTGAGGTTCGGGACTGGCTCGCCCGGGCTAAAGATCCCCGCTGGAAGCGCCCCTATACGGATCTCGCCTATCAGCCGATGAAGGAGCTGCTGGCCTATCTCAGGACCAATGGCTTCAAGACCTACATCGTGACGGGCGGAGGGCAGGACTTCGTCCGCGTCTATGCGGAAGCGGTCTATGGCATTCCCCCGGAGCAGGTCGTCGGCACGGCCACCGGTGTCACCTACAGCTATGACGGGCTGGGCAATCCCATCCTGACCAAGGACCCGAAACTCCTGCTCAATGACAATGCGGCCGGCAAGCCGGAGGGAATTCATTTCTTGATCGGGCGCCGGCCCTATGCCGCGTTCGGCAACTCAACCGGCGACCGACAGATGCTGGAATACACGGCCGCCGGGCAGGGATTGCGATTGTCGATGCTGCTGTTCCATGATGACGGCCAGCGCGAATATGCCTATGGGCCGGCGCAGGGCCTGTCCGATACCAAGGTCGGAACCTTCACGCAGGATCTCTATGACGACGCCATGAAGAAGGGCTGGACGATCGTCAGCATGAAAGCCGATTGGAAGCGCATCTTCGCGTTCGAATGATCGGCACGCGATGTGGGCCTTCGAACCGAAAGGACGACGTCAGCTATCGCTATTGCGACCCCTCATGGGGCCTCGGACTTAGCCGTTGCTTGCGATCCAGCCATTCATGCATCATACGCGTCGTCCTGCTTTTTCATCGGCCGTAGGATGCAGCGGAATCCCAAATGTGAGATCGAGGTATCGACGGGCTGCGCCATACGAGCCGCCGGACGATAGCAACGGCGATAATTAGGCGCACACAGGTGCGACCCACCCTTAGTTTCCCTCCGCGGGACGCGGATTCGTCGCCGTGCAGCAGGGATTGGCGATCTCGCCATGGTCCTGGTACTAGTCCTCCGTCCATTGCCAGACATTTCCGGCCATATCGTAAAGACCATAGCCGTTCGGCGGGAAGGCGCCGACGAGCGCCGTGTACTCGTAGCTGTCCGCCATCGTGTTGCGATAGGGGAAATCGCCCTGCCATGTATGGCCATGTGCCGCCCCCCTGGGGTGAGTTCGTCGCCCCATACGAATTCGGCGCGGCCGAGGCCGCCACGAGCCGCGAACTCCCATTCGGCCTCGGAGGGTGGTTGCTTACCAGCCCAGCGCGCATAGGCCTCGACATCCTCCCAGGCAACATGGACAACCGGGTGATTCATCAGCTTATGGATCGAACTCGCCGGACCACGAGGGTGGCGCCAGTTCGCACCGGGTACATAGGCCCACCAATTATAGTGGTTGGACATGTCAACCGGCCCAGTGGGACGACGGAACATGGTCGAGGATGGCGCCAACATGTCCGGCCGCGCCCCGGGATAATGCGATGGATCGGCGGGCCTTTCCGCCAGGGTCACATGGCCGGTCGCGGCGACGAATGTTTCGAAATCGCGATTGGTGACGGTGAACTGGTCGATCCAGAAGCCGTCAACCCGGACGCGATGGGCGGGCGCCTCTTCAGGATAATGGCCATCGGAGCCCATCAGGAACGCGCCGCCGGCAATCCAGACCATTCCCTGCGGATCGACCACGGTGCCATCCCCGGCATTGGCTTTGGTCTCGCTCGTGCTCATGGTCGTATTCCCGCCTCCACCCGGCCCGCTTTGGGGCCACCAACTCAGCGACGTAGGCCTCAAGTTCCGAGGGAACGGCCAAGCTACCCATCATCTCACTCGTCAATTTTCGGGCCAGATACCTTCGTCCACGGACCGATCGTGGTCAAAGTCGATTTCGCCCAGACGCTGATAAAGCGCGAATAGATACTCGTGCGCCTTGTGGGCTAGCCGGTAGGCCTCGGGGTTAGCAACCACGGCCGGATGATCGGCGAGATGGCGGTCGTTGAAATCCATGACCAGCGAAGCGGTATGCAACGCCTCGTGAAAACGGAACGAGCCGGCTTGACTCTCCGCGACGAGCTCGGCCGCTGTCATCTCGCGATCTTCGGCAAGGGCCTCAAGGCGCTGGAGGCGGAAGGTCTATATCTCTTCATCGGTGCCAGCCATGTCTAATCCTTCGGAAGTGGACGCCGGCGCGTGCCGTTCAGCGCTATGCCCTATCCTGCTTTGCTTCGACCTCGGGAAACCTCACGATATTTCCTGGCATCGCCCTCAAAAAGGCGCCCAATAATCCTTCTCCTCGTCCTCGGAGAATGATGTGCCAGCCGCGGGCGAGAGCGGCGACCCCGTAGACGATCGGGATGGCATTAATCCATCGAGGGCTGTCCGTGGGATACCAGAACAGCGCGCTATGGTTGCGCGCTAGGGTTGCGTAGGCGAGTACGGCAAGGGCATACAGCCAAAATGCCAGACGATGTTTGACGCCATGCTTTCCCACGAATGGATAAGCACCACGTTCGCCCAGCGTGAACAGTGCAATCAGCGCGAGGATAACAACATAAGCGTATCCCGCTCCGAGTGGCAGCAAGCCGCTCATGAACACCCCAGCCCACAGCAATGCGGTAGCCAGGACAAATCCGACCTTCTGTATGCGACGGTCGTTCATGGTGTGCCCTTCTTCAGGCGAGCACCTAGTGCGGACCAGGGCGCGGCCCGATAGACTAGGCGCACCGAGTTAATGAGCGTCGTGTCCACACCAAGCGGGGTCTCGGCAAGATCATCGCCCGCCCACGATGGCGTAAACATATGGTCGTGACCATCTCTTCCGGCCGCCTGAAGTCGAAGGAGCTTCTCGATCAGTAGCGCAAGCCCGGCATCATCGAAGCAGATTGCCACTTCAGGCCCATCCGAGATGCACTCGACAGTGAGCATAGCTATCCCTTTTTCAGCCTCACCCCCGGGCCGCCGTCGCCAGAATACCGACCTGCGTCCACAAACTCTACGCCGGCCGACTCGAGGGCTTGGCGGATGGCGGAGATCGCTTCCGGCGATACTTGTCGTCGCCCTCGCTCGAAATCGACGATCGTAGACAATCCGAGGTCGGCTGCACTCGCCAACTGGGGCTGGGTCATGCTGGCCAGACCCCTGGCAGCTTTGCATTGCGCTGGTGATAAAATCAACATTTTATGTTGACTATTCTTTCCGGCTTCGTTGCAACAGAAAATGTTGATAGCGGATCACGCCGATCCGCACAACACCCCCGCTCGGCCGCTTGTCCTCTGCGCGCGCGCCGAGCGGGGCACCCTAGAAGTGAGGAGACCACCGCGATGACTACGACTGCTGCCATTGCCGCCGGCGGAGGAATACACTGCTGGTGTAGTGTTTCGCAGAATATCTCGGAGCATGGCCGAGGTTGAGGCGAAGGCGCGGCAGGGGGGTGAGGCTTCGTCTATTGAGACCACTTCCTCAGAGCCAAGGGAAATGTCGGGTGCCCAAGCAGCGGCACTGTCCAGGGCAGTGGACGACCTCATTGATCTCTACGTGAGTAGACCGCATGCCGCGGAGAAGTTGGCGAAAGAACTCGATGCTATCGGTCATTTGCCTATCATTGCGCTAGCAGACGCCATAGAGGCAGCCGCTGCGTCAGCGTAACCAGGACCGCCATTCACACCACGCTCGACACCACCCATCGTGTCGCGGCGGCGCACAAAGCCCTTTGTGCTTTGAGTAACGCGGCCGAATGGAATGAAGTCGCGGCCATGAACGAGGATGACTGGAAGGCTGCGGCGAAGTCTCTCGACGTGGAGGCGCCAGCAGGGCCAGTGCCGGCGGCACCCGCTAACGCCAATAGCCCAAAAGCGGGTCCGGAGCCGGCCGGAGCTACGTTGGCCAACCTTGAAGACGATCCGTGGATACGGAAGCGCTTTCCCAAAGATGCGGCATAACCCGCCGCCACGCCGCCTAGACTACCCCGTAGCTATCGCCGGGTTCCCAGAGGCTGCCATAGGGGCAGACCATGACTTTTGTTGCCAATGAGAATGCCGGCCCCCACCGCCGGCACGTCCTTCCACTATCCCTACCGCCTCGCGGTCTATCCCGAGTGGAGGCTGCGGCCTATATCGGGGTGTCGGCTTCAACGTTTGATGTCATGGTGAGGGACGGCCGGATGCCTGCACCGAAGGAAGTGAACGCACGCCGGATCTGGGATCGCGTGCGTCTCGACCATGCATTCGAGGCGCTGCCGAGTATCGAGAGCGCGAACCCCTGGGACGAGGACGCGGCGTGAAGGCGTAGATCAAATACGTCGTCGAGGATAAGGACCGGCACGGAAACGTGCGGGTCTATTTCCGTAGGGCTGGGCAGTTAAAGCTGCGCCTCCCGACGCCAATCGGCTCGCCCGCGTTCTGGGAGGCATACAGGAAGGCGGTGGCGGGGGAGGCGCCCAAGAAGGCGCAACAGCCAGAGTCCCGCCCGCAGCAGAACACGATGCGATGGCTCGTCGTGGGCTATTATGGCAGCGCTGAGTTCAAAAAGGCTGGACGATCGCATCAAGCGGGTGCGGCGGCTGGTGCTCGACGCTTTCTCGAAGAAGCATGGAGACAAGCCCTATAGGCTGATGGAACCGCGTCACATGCGGCGGTTGCGTGACGAGAAGGCGGATCGCCCTGAGGCGCGAATTCGCTGGTGAAATATCTCCGGCAGGTGTTCGCCTTCGGCGTGAACAACGATTACTGCGATCGCAACCCCGCCAAGGACGTGCCCTACATCAAGACAGGTTCCGAAGGCTTCCACTCTTGGTCACTGGACGAGGTCGAGGCCTTCGAGAAAAGACATCCCGTTGGCACAAAAGCCCGCCTTGCACTGGCGTTGCTTCTCTATACCGCGCAACGACGGTCGGATGTCGTGCTCTTCGGCAAACAGCACGTTCAGGATGGCTGGCTCGTCTTCACGCAGGTGAAGAACCGGGTGAGGGCGCCTGTGCGGCTCGAGATCCCGATCGTCGCGCCGCGCCAGTCTATCATCGATGCCTCGCCAGTCGGCGATCTGACATTCCTTGTGACAGAGTTCAACAGGGGCTTCACGGCAAATGGATTCGGCAACTGGTTTCGCGATCGGTGCGACGAGGCAGGCCTGCCGCAGTGCTCGGCACATGGGCTGCGAAAAGCAGGAGCGACCATCGCGGCAGAGAATGGTGCGACTGAGCGCCAGCTCATGGCGATCTTCGGGTGGTCGACCATCGGCAAGCTCGCAGAGATCGCCGAGAACCTGCACCGCCGGCAGATCGACGACATCGAACGCGGCGAGCTGATCGCGGCCTGGATGGAGCTCCGGCAGGAACGGAAGCGGACGCTGGCGGATAAAGCGCGGCAACCTGCCGCACTAAAGGAGCCCGGTCGAGGCCGCGGAGCAAAGGGAGGCGTTCGCCAGGCCGCTCGCGACTTGGGCATGCCAGAGCGGTCCGTCCGAAGGGCTTTGTCGGTGGCCGCTCTATCGACTGAAGCGAAGGCGGCGGCCCGCAAGGCGGGCGTCGCCGGAAACCAAACGGTCCTGCTTGAGGTGGCCAAAGCAGGGACGCCGGATCTCCAAGTGGCGGTGATCCGCCGCGGTACCGAGGAGCGGCTTGCGGCGGCGCCGGTGGGCACGCCTTCGATACTCCAGATGCTGATGGACGCCTGGGCGAAGGCTGATGAGGTTACGCGCCGGGAGTTCTTGCGGCAGGTAGAGTTGGAAAAACGTACACGTTTGGACGCTTTTTCAGCCCAGCGTGTTGCTGCCGGGCGCAAATGAGCCCAACTCGTCGAAATTGGCTTGACATCGAAGCCCGTTAAATATCTCAGTTAGCTTACGCCAGACCATGGTGCGTTGCTGTGCCCCAAAATCGATGTCTATTTTAAACAGGAGCTTTTCATGCTCACTGCGAGCAAATACGTGTCGAAACAAGGCTTGGTTACTGGTGAATTGATCGATGGTGTCGAGGTCTGTCGAGTTCTAGGTATTTCGAGATCATCGCTTTGGCGATTGGTGCGAGACGGCATGTTTCCGAGGCCGATTGCTTTGTCGGCACAGACGCGGCGCTGGCGCCGCGAAGACTTGGCCAAATATATCGCCGCGCGCGTCGCTGAACGCGACGGCAAACAGGAGGGTGCTAGTGAGTAATATTCCATCCTCCCAACCTCCCGAGAAGGGCGTTCGTGACGCGAGCCACTTCCTAACAGTGTCAGAGGTCGGCGCCCGGCTCGGGTTAGCGATCTCAACACTTAACTCTTGGCGGAGCCAGGGGCGCGGCCCTCGCTTCGTCAAAATGGGGTCTCGCGTCCGTTACCATGACGCTGACATTGCCAGTTGGCTGGCTGAAAACACGAGGACCTCGACGTCCGGGAAGGGGGTTGCGTGATGGGGGTCGTCGTTCCATTCCCTGCCGCGAGGCACCGCGGTCGGATTACTAAAACGGCCAGCTATATGGCCTCGATCAGCCGGGACCATGCCGAGAAACATCTGAGCGAGCAACTCCGCCGGCTCGTGGCATCGCTCGAGAAAAAGGGCATTGAGCCCGACACGATCGAGCGCGAGCGGTCAGCTTATAATGCGGCAGTCCGGGCGGCTGTCTGGCGTCTCATAATCTTGCGAGGGGCATCATGAGCGGGGCGAAGCGGCGTCGTAAGAATGCCATCGGCTCCGCATTCATCGCTCACAAAAAGGAGATGCGCGAAAGCTTTGCCTGGCGGTACCTGCCTGACAATGCGCGACGCATTTTGGATCGGCTCGAACTGGAGCACCTTCGGCATGGGGGTGCTGATAACGGGTTTCTCAAGTGCACCTACAGCGACTTCGAGGAGGCTGGCATCAGGCGGGCCTCGGTGGCTCTCGCAATCCGGCAGTGCGTAGAGTTGGGATTTGCAGAGATTACAGGTCAAGGCCAGCGTTCCGTAAGCAGTTTCCGTGCACCTTCGCTTTACCGGCTCACGTACTTGAACGGTTGGGGACGGAGCATGCCACCGACCGATGATTGGCAACGCGTCACGTCAGATGAGAGCGCCGTCGCCGCGCTGACGCGCGCTAGCGCAGCTCGCAACTTCGCAACCCAGCCCGTTAGGAGTGCCGTTGGTTGTGGCGTTGAAATTCAGAATTCCGGACGCGCAAACGTGCCTACACAAGGCGCGCTTGCGCGTCCGTAACAATCCTCCGCCTAGGCGCAAATTCGCGTCTACAGGCTTAGGCGCGAAAGCGGGCCCACTATCTATATCACGGGCGGGGGGCGTAGTAGGGAATGGCTCACGCGAGCTGCCGAAAAGCTCACAGTTTGGTTTCCCTGTCGAAGCATCAGGGGTGTATGCCGGCCGCGCGCGGAGCGCGGACCGGCTCTGGCCCGGCGGTGAGATCGTCATCATCTCTGGCCCCTTGGCTCTAGGCCGAGGTCCAGCACTCTAAGGGCCGGCGCGCCGTTGCGCGTCCGCCCCCGCTCGTCGATTTCACGGACATCTAGCTGTCGAAGCTATGAAGGTTGTTCATCCGGGGCCGGGATGTGAGGCTGGGGTTGCGAAGCCAACCAACCCTGACCGGAGCGCCCGGATGAACATGCATGAGAATGCGCGGATGACCGTTCACGGTCGAGTCCTTCTGGTGAATCGGATCGTGGCAGGGGGCTGGCGCGTCGCGGATGCTGCGCGAGCGGCCGGGATTTCCGAGCGCACGGCCTACAAGTGGCTGGCCCGGTTCCGGGCGGGCGGCGAGCGGATGCTGCACGACAGGAGCTCGGCGCCCGGCCGGATGCCGCATGCGACACCGGTCGCGACGGTCGAGGCCGTCGAGGGACTTCGCCGGCGGCGCCTGAGTGGCCCGGCCATCGCGCGCGAGCTCGGCCTGCCTCGCTCGACCGTCGGCGCGATCCTG
>NZ_QJJK01000031.1 GCF_003201475.1 Chelatococcus asaccharovorans
GCGCCGCTGCTTGTTGCCAGGACGCCGCGCCGCGCCGGATACCCCTACTGAAGACAGCTTTGTCCCGCCAGTGCAGTCCACTGTGACAAATGACATTCCAGAACCGATTCGAGGCCCTTTGTACAATTTCATCAGACAAGAGAAAACGATCGTTTGTAAACGTCTCTAGTGAGCTTTCTGCGTGCTCGGCCATGAGAAAAGTACCGCAAAATCAGCGGTTTTGGCGGCTCTGGGTTCGCTTACAGCCAAGCCTGTTCAATCACGGAGGCTGATCGGCTCTCTATAATACGCGCGTGTGAAAAAGATACCTATGTGACGGAAGTGAAAGACGTGATAACTTCCGTATGATAAACAAAAGCACGAAATACCAATGAGTTATGAACTTACCGATTTGGCTATCCAGAGCCTGCTTCCGGCCCTCGTGCGCGCGGAGGACCAGTTGGCTCGCCTGGACGAAATTGTGCGCCGCAGCCCGGTCGGGGCAGGGGTCGTCCAGCGCGGGCATTTCTTCGACTCGGCCGCCAGCATGTGGGTCTCGGGCCAGCTTGTCCACGTCGAGGACCTGGTTCTCCACGACGCCAATATGGACATTCGAACTCCCACTCATGAGCTGACGCTTGCCCACGCGATATTGCGCGCCCGGCGCCGGATTGCCGGAGCGAACCCGGATTGGGCGCTCAGCGAGGCCGGCATCGCGATCCTGGTCGGCGCAGCGTCGCTCGCATCTTTCCACGATCAGGGCGCGCACCGTGAGGCGGAGATCGAGACGCACGATGACGACGATCCGCTTGCCCGCGAGTTCGCGGCCATTGATGCTATCCTCGACCGTTCACGGCGCGTCATCGATGGGCTTGAAGCGGAAAGGTCGGCTGCCCCTGTGGTCCGATCGTCACTCGTCGTCGGCGACCTTGTGATCCGGGATTCGGATTGGGATGAGCAGGAGCGACTGACGGAATTCAGGAAGGTCATGAAGCAGGTCGAGATGTTGCCGCCGGCGCTCGCGGCGGCTGTTCTCTTCGATGCCTGGGAAACGCTTGAGCCGATACAGCGGCAGCACGGCCTGGGAGGTCAGCTCGTGAGCGCCTATCTCCGGGCGCGGCGCAAGGTCACGTCGCATGTTCCGACCTTCAACATCGGATTGAAGGCCGTGCCGCGAGAGCGACGGCGCGCCCACGCCCGATCGACGCGATTGTCTGCTTTTCTCGAAGCGATGGCTGCGGCGGCAGACTTCGGGATGAAGGAGGTCTATCGGCTCTCTCAGGCCCGCGATCAGATGGAACGCAAACTGCGCGGCCGCCGATCCAGCAGCAGCTTGCCTGCCGTCATGGATCTCGTGCTGACCCACCCGATCGTCTCGGCACCGATGATCGCCAAGGCAGCACGGGTAACGACGCGGGGTGCCCTGAATTTGATTGGGGAACTTGGCGTGCGGGAAATGACGGGGAGGGGCCGCTATCGGGCCTGGGGCGTCATCTAAATGGATGAGGTCGTTGGAGGCGCGGCTGGGGCGCCGTTGTTCCGGCGACTTTCATATAATTCACTTATTTCATATGTTGCATTTAAGCGTCGTTAAAGGACTTCTGGGTCTGCTGGGCTTTGACGCATCTTTTTCAAGCGCGTGGGCGAACGTCAGGGGCTGAAGATCCGGTCGATGGCGGCACCATCGACGCCACCCATCTGGGTCGCAGGTCCGGCCTTTATCTCGAGGCGAGAGTCGGCCGTGACGATGAAATCGACCAACACATGATCGCCTGGAGACGAAGCCTCGACCGCCGACCGGATCACCTTGCGCAGCACACGCCCGAGTTCGGTCGGCCGGACCGCGTGACCGTCCTTGAGCAGCGGTACGCGAAGCGCACATTGAATCCTGCGTTGAACGTTGCTTCGGATCAGCTCCCGCGTCGCCCGTGACTTCGCGAAGTCGCCGAGTGCCTCGATGAGCTCCTTGGCATCAGGCGTGCTCGGTGAGTGCAACGTGAGCAGTTCGACAAGGCCGGTCTGAACAGTCATAGCGCTCCTATACCATTTCGAGCGTAAGTCGCCGATGTCAGAATCCGTATCGTTCGTCGGCCCATCGCAGCAACACCTTGGCGTCCTGGTCCGGGAGCCGCACGCGCGCCTCGCGCAACCCTTGGGCGATGGCTTCACCGACCTCCGGTTCGACCCTGTTGCCGTGCGTCATCAGGAAGAACCAGGCGAATGGAAGTCGTGCCTCGCGGTCAATCGCCTCGATGCGACCCATCAGCATGTGGACGGACAACTCCGCGGCCGCCAACTTCTCCGCCGGCAGGTGCAGCGGGCGGGTGATGAAGCCGATCTCGTGCTGATGGATCGAATCGAACTGATGTCCGTACTCCCCAGCGGACAGCCTTGAGTTAGCTGTTGACCGTTTCTTGAAGCGCGGCAATTTTTGCCAGTATGTCGTCGAATGACGGCGGCGTCTGGTCAAACATCATCGGCGCCATCGCCCGGTAATCGGCTCGCAAGTCTTTGACCCGTGTTGCGTCCGGCATCAGCAGGAGCGTGCCTGGCCGAGCAGTTTCGTAGCTGGCCCAGCCCGAACGGAAGAAGGTGGCTTTGTGCTTTGCCACCTGCGCCAGCAGATCGAAGTCGGCCGCAGCGGCATGGCCCTCGTCCGTGTCGAGGAGCATGGCAAGGTCGTAATAGTGCCGCGAGAAATATTGTGGTGTTGGCGACTCGTCTGGCCGATGCGCTTCCGCATGGAGCGCCGTCGCCTTTTCCCAGAAGGTGCGCCGTGCTGATAGCACGGTCACACTGGTGTCAGGCTTCTCGAAGAAATCGGGATAGTCGTCGGCCGTATAGGGGCGGATCGTCTTCTCCTCGGTTGGCCAGGGATCGCCGCGCGCGCCGAGTTCGAGCTTCACGTGCGGCGTGATGTAGGCCATGCCCTCATATTCTGTGGTGAACAGCGCCGTCGGGTAGCGGAAGTTGATGGTCTGCGCGTCGCGGGCATCGATCTCCAACGTCCACTCGCGGTTGGCCGGTTCGCCAAGCTGTTCGACGATCGCGGCGCGGAGCGCCGGGAAAAGTCTTTCGGCAATGTGACGCTCGACGTCACCGACCAGGTCGTCGATCAGCCGGGCCGACTGTTTCCTGCTGATCCCCTCCTTTTCGGGATCGCGCTCGCCGGTATAGCCCAGTTCGGCGCGATCGAACGACAGGTCGATGTCCTCGGAGAAGCGGCGGATGGCGCCGAACGCCTTCGAGAGCGATGTGCCACCCTTGAAAACGAGAGTCGCCGTCGTCCCTTTCGGCAGACCGAAAAGGCGCCTCAAGGTCCAGCAGACCCAGAAGTCCTTTTCGATGATCGTGTCGGCGATGCCGCGGCCGGCGCTGGTCTCCCCGAACAGGGCAGCGCGATCATTGGCAGGGAGACAGGCGACCTTATCCATCGATATCGACCATCGCCGCGTTGGCGATTGAGACCAGAGTCGGTCGCATCCAGGCGGGCGCCTGAACGGCGGTCGAGGCCAGCGTCTTCTTGTCGGTGGCCGAGAGCCGGTGCGCGGCGACCTGCGCGACGTCGGCAGCACGCACGGGGCCGACATGGCGAAGGGCCTGAACGACGGTACCGGCGGGGCTGCCCGGCGCAATCAGATGCTTTGGCGACGCGTGGCGAAGATCGACCACGCGCTTCCCGAGCACGACGCGTCGTGACGGACCATCGGTCAGATAGGTGCTCTTGGCTGGAACTTGTGTCGAGAGGCCCAGCGCGTTCGCTGCCCGCGCGCCGGCGATCTGGACCTGCGAGCCGGTCTCCCGGGCGAGCGCTTGGGCGACATCATCGGGAGCGGGCGAGAGCGGACCGAGCTTCGGATGCAGCTTGGGGAAGTCATAGAGCCCACGTGCGAGACGCCGAAGTTGGCCACTCTTAACCAGCCGGGAAAGGGCTTGGTCGACCGCGGAGCGAGCGGCGACGGTGAGGAAGTCGTTGGGCGTGAAGACGCTGCCGCGTCCGCTCGCGCGGACACGCTTCATCATCCTGTCGGGAACAGAAGCGGTTATCATCTTCATGTGTCAGAAAATAGCGTATCTTTTTCTGACATTCAAGGCGTCACGCTTTGAGCGCCACGTGCCCATGTTGGGCGCCCGATATTTACGACTATGACGATAAAGGCATGTGCGATGCCGTGGCGGAACGCTGGTTTTGCCCCAGCGTCAGACAGGGGGCCTGCTGCAGGTTCCTCGTTGATGCAGCGATCCCGGCGTCCTTTTTCGGTCCGAGCCCGACCGGCACGGTGTCGCCGCGTTGAGCGCCGACCAATGCGGCTCTCCCGACCCGCCGTACCCAGCTCGCACAGATCTTCATGATGCCCGTCAAGCTCTTCCGTTCGGACGACGGTTACGGCGTTCTGCAGGCGCGGAGTTCGATGACGGCGAAGTCGAGACCCTCGCCGAATACGACCCGTTCGACGGCGGACCGGCTCATTGAGCCGACTCTTTTCCTTCCGGAGGTGTCGCTTGCGAGCGGCAGGCGGCAAGGGAAGCTGCGCCGCGGCCGGCCGGCTGGGCTCGGCGCACTGCTTTTT
This sequence comes from Chelatococcus asaccharovorans, assembly GCF_003201475.1. Classification (GTDB taxonomy): domain Bacteria; phylum Pseudomonadota; class Alphaproteobacteria; order Rhizobiales; family Beijerinckiaceae; genus Chelatococcus; species Chelatococcus asaccharovorans. The sequence goes on from NZ_QJJK01000031.1 coordinate 4,551, forward strand.
TCGTCAGTTGCCGGCCGCGCCCTTGCCCCCTTTGCTCTTCGCGGTGTCCGGACAGGGCTCCGCGAGATGCGGGGAAAGGAAAAGGCAAGGAAAGGCGGACGCGAGGGCGTGCCGGCAAGGCTATGGAAAAGAGTGAACTGGAAGAACTACGGGACCGCGTAAATTGCGCCGCCGTCCTGGAGAAGGCCGGCTTTGCGATCGACCTGAAGGAGAGCACGCGAAAGGCGGTCAAATATCGCCGCGGCGGCCAGATCGTCATTGTCATCCACGAGAGCAGGGGATGGTTTGACCCTTTGAGCGATGCCAAGGGCGACGTGTTCAGCCTGGTCGAGCATATCGACCGCGTGCCCTTCGTCGAGGTTCTCGAGCGCGTCGCGTCACTGGTCGGCTTCGTGCCGAAGGAGCCCGTCTGGACGCGGCCCGCGCGTGAGCCCGAGTCGGTCGCTTCTATCCCCGACCGATGGTCAAAGCGCCGGAAGCCATGGCCGGGATCGCTGACCTGGCGTTATCTCAATGATGCACGCTCCCTTTCGGAGGCCGTCATCCGCACCGCGACCAGACATGACCTTGTGCGAGAAGGTCCGCGTGGCAGCATGTGGGCCGCGCATAGGGACGTCGCCGGCGTTGTCACCGGCTGGGAGGAACGCGGTCCCGAATGGCGTGGCTTCGCAACCGGCGGCGCGAAAGTGCTCTTCCGTTTCGGTCTCGCTCATGCCTTGCGCCTCTGCGTCACCGAAGCCGCGATCGACGCGTTGAGCCTCGCCGCTCTGGAGCGCATGCGCATCGACAGTGTCTATCTCAGCACTGGCGGAGGCTGGGCGCCGGCGACGGACGCGGCGATTCGCGCGCTCGCGGCGCGCGAGGGCGCGCTGCTGGTTGCGGCGACCGACAATAACGCGCAGGGCGAGGCCTACGCGGATCGTCTGTCGCGGATCGCGTGCGAAGTCTCGTGCGATTTCGAACGCCTCCGATCGACGGAGGTCGACTGGAACGCCGAGCTGAAGGCAAGGGCAAGGGAAGAAGAGGAGGGAACGGAAATCCGGCTGCCGCATGCCCGCCGTCCGCGTCAAGGGTAAAGCTTCGCCCGGCTGTGCCGGCCCTTGACCCGGCCGGACGGAGAGGCGGCCGCGGAAGAGGGGTCAGAAGGGCCGAAGGGATGGACATCCACGAGGATGTGCCGCGCTCCGGCCCGACGAGGCTGAAAGGAGCCCGCTCATGACCCTCTCTCCGATCCGCAAGGTCTATCAAGGCGTCGCCGACCGCCGGCAGATGTTCCGCATGTTCGACCGGCACGCGCAGCGACCGAACCGCTGGGAGGGCGACGACAGTGCGCTCTATCGCGGCGAATGGTTCGAGATCGGCGAGGCCGAGCACGACTACATGCTCGATATCCTGCCGCCGCTCTGGATGCGTGGCGATGTGTTCGCCATGCGGGAGTTCCTCACCGGCTCGATCACCAGCATCTTCTTCACGCTCACGATCGACGGCCGGTTCCGGCATTTTCACGGATATTGCGATCTCGCCGATCGCGGTTCCCCGGAGCAGATGAAGGCTGCCATCGTCGAGCGTGAATCCCGACCCGTCCGAGCGATGACACGCGAAGAGCGTGTCGAGCATATCTGGTCCAGCACCCATGACGACTATCGCGGCTATGCCGACTGGCGTTTCCCGCACGGCCAGCGCGGCCAGCGCATCGTCATGATGTGTGCGCCGAGCCATGCCCGTGACTTCAAGCTGCTTGACCAGCTTGCGGATGCGGAAATCTCGGCCAAGCTGCCGGTGCATCTGCGCTACCTGCCCGATGCGATCGCGGCGTGAGGAGGACGGCATGATACTGACGTTCTCACTCACAGCCGTCCGTGACGTCATCGCTCGCGGCGTTGCCGATGCGAAGGTCAACGGGGGCTTCCGCGACCCTTGCCTTGGATACTCCCCGATCGACACCCGCAAGCCTGGCTTGTGGCTCGTCGGAGATCATGGCGTCTATCTATGCTCCAACGGCGCGCTCGCCGAAGGTGCGAAGCCGCTGGTCGCCTATGCCGAGGAATGCGACCCCGGCAAGCATGACGGCTGGTTCGAGGTGAAGCGCAGGAGCTTCGGCCCTGACGACGGCGTGGACTTCTTTCCCGCCGAAAGTCTCGAAGCCCTGATCGCCTCCGGTCCCGGATGCACGCATCTGCGCATCGCGTTCCTGAAGGATGAGATGCATCTCGACATGATCGAGAAGCCATAGCCTCCGCGTAACCTACTCCAACCCCATCACCATCGCGACCGTTCGCACCTGCCGGGACCGCCCGGCGGGCCGACGGCGCGCGCCTGCAGCACAGGAGATTTCCAATGGCGCACGACGATCCCTTCACAATCGACCTTTTCGGCAATACGGCCCTGTCGTCCGGCCTCGGGCTAGGCGTGACCGCCTTTGCCGGCGATTTCACGCCGGAGCCCGACGATGACGACGATCCCGATCCATCAACGCCGGCGCCCGCAATTGCGGGCGTCAAGGCGTCGCGTGCGGCTTCACCGGGGAGCCGCACGCGAGGCGAGAACTTCCATATCGTCGGTGATCGTGTCCTGGCGAAGGGCTGGAAGGCTCGTGCGCGTGACAATATCGCCGCGATCCGGCTCGCGGCCGAAATCGAAGCGGCGGAGCGTCCCGCCACGCGCGCGGAGCAGGAGAAGCTGATCCGCTTCACCGGATTCGGCGCATCGGATCTTGCGAACGGCGTTTTTCGTCGGCCCGGCGAGGTCGATTTCCGCGAGGGCTGGGATGAGATCGGCTCGGCGCTTGAGGACGCCGTCGGGGAAGCCGATTACGCCTCGCTCTCCCGCTGCACGCAGTACGCCCATTTCACGCCAGAGTTCATCGTTCGGGCGATCTGGGCAGGTCTCCAGCGTCTCGGCTGGCGCGGCGGCCGTGTTCTTGAGCCGGGAATCGGCACTGGCCTGTTTCCGGTGTTGATGCCGGAAGGACTGCGCGATATCTCCCATGTCACCGGCGTCGAGCTCGATCCGGTCACGGCGCGCATTACCCGGCTGTTGCAGCCTCGCGCGCGCATCCTCTCCAGCGATTTTGCGCACACGGAACTGCCGCCGAGTTTCGACCTCGCCATCGGCAATCCGCCTTTTTCCAGCCGGACCGTGCGGTCGGACCGGGCCTATCGTTCGTTGGGTTTGACGCTGCACGACTATTTCATTGCGCGATCCATCGACCTGTTGAAGCCGGGCGCGCTCGCCGCCCTCGTGACGAGCTCGGGCACGATGGACAAGGGCGACGCCACGGCGCGCGAGCATATCGCGAAGTCGGCCGATCTGATCGCGGCGATCCGCCTGCCCGAAGGCAGTTTTCGGGCCGAGGCCGGCACGGAGGTCGTGGTCGACGTGCTCTTTTTCCGCAGGCGGAAGGCCGGGGAGCCGGAGGGCGATCTTTCCTGGCTTGATCTTGACAAGGTGCGGCCAGCGACAGAGGATGAGGAGGCGATCCGCGTCAATCGCTGGTTCGCACAGCACCCGGATTTCGTGCTCGGCACGCATGCGCTTCGTCGCGGCATTTACGGTCCCGACGAAACCTATACCTGCCTGCCGAACGCGGGCGTCGATCTCGGCGCGGCGCTGGATGCCGCCGTCCTTCTTCTTCCGGAAGCCATCTATGACGGCGAACCTGGCGAGATCGATTTCGATCTTGGGGGTGTCGACGATCTTGACGATGCCGATCTTCCCGCGAATCGTCCTGTGCGCGAAGGCAGCTATTTCTTCGACAAGGCGCGGGGCCTGATGCAGATCCTCGATGGTGAATCCGTCGCGGTCAAAGTCCGGAAAGGCCGCAGCACCGACGGCATTCCGGAAAAGCATGTCCGCATTATCCAGAAGCTGATTCCGATCCGCGATGCCGTGCGCGAGGTGCTGAAATGCCAGGAGCTCGACCGGCCGTGGAGGGATGCGCAGGTCAGGCTGCGCATCGCATGGTCGAGCTTTGTCCGCGATTTCGGCCCGATCAATCACACGACGGTTTCGGTTACGGAGGACGATGAGAGCGGCGAGGTGCGCGAGACGCATCGCCGGCCGAACATCCAGCCGTTCCTTGACGACCCGGACTGCTGGCTCGTCGCCTCGATCGAGAACTACGATCTCGATACCGATACGTCCAAGCCCGGACCGATCTTCTCCGAGCGCGTGATCGCGCCACCCGCAGCCCCCGTCATCACCTCGGCCGCCGATGCGCTGGCCGTCGTGCTCAACGAGCGCGGCGGCGTCGATATCGAGCATATTGCCGAGCTTCTGCATCAGGACGCCGCCGGCGTCATTGCGGAGCTTGGCGATGCGATCTTCCAGAACCCTGCCGATGGCTCGTGGCAGACGGCGGATGCTTATCTCTCCGGTCCGGTGCGCGACAAGCTCAACGTGGCCGAAGGTGCCGCCGCGCTTGAACCCGCATTCGAGCGCAATGTCCGTGCGCTTGTTGCGGTCCAGCCCCCCGATCTCGGTCCTTCCGAAATCACCGCGCGGCTCGGAAGCCCTTGGATTCCGGCCAGGGACGTCGTCACCTTCGTCAAGGAGACGATGGGAGCCGACATCAAGATCCATCACATGCCGGAACTGGCGTCCTGGACGGTCGAGGCCCGTCAGCTTGGCTGGATGGCCGCCGGCACATCGGAATGGGGCACCGATCGCCGCCATGCCGGCGAGCTGCTCGCCGATGCGCTCAACAGCCGCGTGCCGCAGATATTTGATACTATCAAAGACCCCGATGGCGAACGCCGCGTGCTCAATGTCGTTGATACCGAGGCAGCCAAGGAAAAGCTGCACAAGATCAAGACCGCGTTCCAGAACTGGGTCTGGTCCGATCCCGATCGCACCGACCGTTTGGCGCGGATTTACAACGATCGCTTCAACGACATCGCGCCGCGAAAATTCGACGGCTCCCATCTGAAACTTCCGGGCGCCTCTGGCGCCTTTACTCTTTATGGGCATCAGAAACGCGGCATCTGGCGCATCATCGCGGCGGGCTCGACCTATCTCGCCCACGCCGTCGGCGCCGGCAAGACCATGACGATGGCGTCCGCCGTCATGGAGCAACGCCGGCTCGGACTGATCGCCAAGGCGATGCTGGTCGTCCCCGGTCATTGCCTGGCGCAGGCGGCGCGCGAGTTCCTGGCACTCTATCCTTCCGCCCGTATCCTCGTCGCGGACGAGACGAATTTTACCAAGGACAAGCGCGCCCGATTCCTGTCGCGGGCAGCGACGGCGACCTGGGATGCGATCATCATCACGCACAGCGCGTTCCGTTTCATCGGCGTGCCCTCGGTGTTCGAGCAACAGATGATCCAGGACGAGCTGGAGCTCTACGAGACGCTGTTGCTCAAGGTCGAGAGCGATGATCGCGTGTCGCGCAAACGTCTCGAGCGGTTGAAGGAGGGCCTCAAGGAGCGGCTGGAGGCACTCTCGACGCGCAAGGACGATCTGCTCACCATTTCGGAGATCGGCGTCGACCAGATCATCGTCGACGAGGCGCAGGAGTTCAGAAAGCTCTCCTTCGCCACGAACATGAGCACCTTGAAAGGCGTCGATCCGAACGGCTCGCAGCGCGCCTGGGATCTCTATGTGAAGTCCCGCTTCATTGAGACGAAGAATCCTGGCCGTGCGCTCGTGCTCGCGTCGGGCACGCCGATCACCAATACCCTCGGCGAAATGTTCTCCGTGCAGCGGCTCATGGACCATGCGGCGCTGGCGCAGCGCGGTCTGCACGAGTTCGACGCCTGGGCATCGACCTTCGGCGACACCACGACCGAGCTCGAATTGCAGCCATCCGGCAAATACAAGCCGGTGTCGCGGTTCGCCAGCTTCGTCAACGTGCCGGAGCTTATCGCGATGTTCCGCAGCTTCGCCGACGTCGTCATGCCGGAGGATTTGCGTCAATTCGTCAGGGTGCCGGCGATCTCGACCGGCCGCCGGCAGATCGTCACGGCGAAGCCGACCGCCGCCTTCAAGCGCTACCAGCTTCAGCTCGACGCGCGCATCAAGGCGATCGAGCAGCGCAATCGGCCTGTCGAACCTGGCGACGACATCCTGCTGTCCGTCATCACCGACGGGCGTCATGCGGCGATCGATCTTCGCCTGGTCGATGCGGACAACGACAATGAGCCCGGCAACAAGCTCAATATGATGATCGACACCGCCTTCCGCATCTGGCGGGAGACCGAAGCGAGTACCTATGTTCAGCCGGACGGCAGGCCCTATGAGCTACCCGGCGCCGCGCAGATGATCTTCTCGGATCTCGGCACGATCAATGTCGAGAAGACCAGAGGCTTCTCGGCCTATCGCTGGATCAGGGACGAGCTCATCCGGCGCGGCGTGCCAGCCGCCGAAATCGCCTTCATGCAGGACTTCAAGAAGTCGGAGGCGAAGCAGAGGCTGTTCGGCGACGTGCGTGCCGGCAGGGTCCGCTTCCTTCTCGGAAGCTCGGAGACGATGGGCACCGGCGTCAACGCGCAATTGCGCCTGAAGGCGCTGCATCACCTCGACGTGCCGTGGCTGCCCTCGCAGATCGAGCAGCGCGAGGGCCGCATCGTTCGCCAGGGCAACCAGCACGACGAGGTTGATATCTACGCCTACGCGACGGAGGGCTCGCTCGATGCCGCAATGTGGCAGAACAACGAGCGCAAGGCCCGTTTCATCGCGGCCGCGCTCTCCGGCGATATTTCGATCCGCAGGCTTGAAGATCTCGGTGATGGACAGGCGAACCAGTTCGCCATGGCCAAGGCCATCGCTTCCGGCGACCAGAGGTTGATGCAGAAGGCAGGGCTTGAAGCCGATATCGCCCGGCTCGAACGGCTTCGCGCCGCGCATATCGACGATCAGCATGCCGTGCGCCGGCAGATTGGCCCAATGACCACATAGCTGCTCAAAAACGACAGCGGACAGAACATATTAAGAACATCATTTCCGTCGGCCCGAGAATTCCCGGACCCGTCCCC
>NZ_QJJK01000032.1 GCF_003201475.1 Chelatococcus asaccharovorans
AAACGCGATGGAAAGCTGCTATCGCCCGATCTCTTGGCCCATGTTTCGCCGCTCGGATGGGAACACATCAATCTCACCGGAGAATATCGCTGGCCAAAGCCTTAGCGTAGGATTCCGCCCCCTCCCGCAAACGACCCCTATCTGTCGCGGTCGCGGTCTTTCGCCAGCCCGCGCGGGGGCAGGCTCTTAATCTCGCGCGGCCGGTCGGTGGCCGGTGCGCTCCAATCCTTGCGGGGGGCTGCTGCGCCCCAATCCTTACGCGGCGCGGGTTCGCTCGCCTTGCTGGCCTGCTGCGGGGCGGGCTTCTCCTGCGGCCTGTCCCAATCCTTGCGCGCGGCCGGTGCTGGTGCCTGCTGCCGCTCGGCCGGGGCGCTCCAATCCCTCGGCGGCTGCGGCGCCCTCGGCTGCTGATTGGTTGCCTGCCGCCAATCTTTCTTGGCCGGCGCGGGTGCCGGCGTCTCCTGCCGGCGTGGTGCCGGCGCGGGAACGTCCTGAACAATGCGCTGCGCGGGCCGTGGAACCTCGCCAGAAGGCGAGGGGGCAGGCGCGGGCCTCGCCACAAACTCGGGCGCTGTCGGCGCTCTGCGTGGCTCCTGCGGGCGAATACGGGCCTTGTCGAAATCGTGTTTCATGGCTTCCTGCTCCACGTTCGGCGCGGGCTTCTCCTGCGCCTGCTTCTCGATCTGCCGCGCGTCCAGCTTCACGGCGCGCGCCGGAACCTTCACGCGCCACGGCTCGACCTGTCGGGCCGTGATGCTGGCGGCGCGCTCGGTCGGCTGCTGCGCCTGCTGGCGCTCCACGGCCGCGCGGGCCTGTACGGTCGCCGCGTCGGGTCGTGCGGCCTGCTGCTCGATCTCCTGACGGTCGCGCGCGCGGCCGGTCGACTCCTTCGGCTTCCGGTAGCGATTGCGCCACTGTTCCGAACGGTCGGGCCTCTTGGGCGCGGCGGTCGGCTGTTGCGCCTGCTGGCGCTCTACGGCCGCGCGGGCCTGTAGCGCCGCGCGGGTCGGGGCCTCGCCCAAAATCGCCCGCTCACGAGCTGCGCCCTGTTTCGCCAGCTCGGCCTTGAGCTGGTTTTCCTGTGCGGTCTGTTTTGCCTGCACGGCGCGGCGTTCCTCGGCCTGCTGGTTCCGCAACGTGCCAACCGCCTCGGCCTTCCGCTGCTCGATGCTGCCAAGCGTGGCCGATAGGCGCGCGGCCTGCTGCTGGTCGCGCTTCTCCGCGCCCGTCACCTTGCGCAATAGACCGCGCCAGCCGGTCGTTTGGCTGCGGGCCTGCACCGCTGCAAGCTCCGCGCTCATGGTGCGCTGTGCCGCGCCATACTGCTTTTCGAGCGCGGCGGCTTGTATGAGGGCCTGCCGGTGGTGGCGGCGCTCAAGGTCGATCAGGTCAAGGCGCTGCGCGTCCTGCAACGCATGAACGCGCAAAGCGCTTTGCTCGGCATGTTGGCGGCGGTGGCGCTCGATCGCCAGATTGATAACCGCCTCCCGCCTGTGCTGCTCGGCGCGGTTCTGGTTCGCTGCATCCTTGGCGCGGTTCTCGTCGCCAATGCGCGAACGCTCGCCGCGCTGCTCCATGCCATGCGCTGACGGGCCTAGATGGGCCTGCGGCTCGCGGTCGAAGCCCTGCGCCTCAAGGCTGCGGTGATCGACGCGGGCGGCGTGGCCCTCGCGCTCAAGGATGCGGTTTTGCTGGCTGGCCCATTCCTCGCGCCACGTCTGCAAAAGCTCCTTATCGTTCCAGCTTCGGGCGGTCGGGGTCGCCTTGCTGGAATGAAAGCCGCCCGCCGTAAGCTCGCGCATGGTCAGCATGACGTGGGCGTGGTGGTTGCGGTCGTCGCTGTCATGGTCGGGGCGATGGATGGCAATATCCGCGATCATGCCGCGGGCGACAAATTGCGAATTGACGAAGCCGCGGACAAGCTCGATCCGCTGCGCCTCGGTCAATTCGTGCGGCAACGAAAGCTGGATTTCGCGGGCAAGCTGGCTGTTGGTGCGCGTCTCGATCTTCTCGACCGCGTTCCAAAGCTGCGCACGGTCGCGCATCCAGTCGGGGGCGTTGTCGGGTGCCATGATTTCAGCAAGCGCGACTCCGCGCTTCCGGCTGAAATCATGCACAAGGCCGGTGCGATCATCGGTCAGGGCCTGCCCCGCGCGGTACGCTGCCGCCGCAACGGCGCTGCGACCGCTGGCCCGTCCGATGATCTGCGAGGCAAAGCGATATTGCGCCATGCGTCACGCTCCCGCGCCAAGGGCAAAAGGCCGTCCCGCCAATTGAGGGACAAGCCCCGCCACGGCTTTAGAGTGGCAATTCCCCATCGGTCGATGGGGAAAAGGGGTGTCGGGGTTTCCCTGACCGCACACAAACGAAGTTTGTATAAGTGCGCCCTTTGGTAATCCGCTGCCGCCCGCTCCGCCGTTTCCTGTATCGCACAATCGCATATTTTCATAATATTGCAACCTCCGTTAATTTTGTGTTATGGTGGAAGTGTTGAGGGGTAGTGCCATGGCAAGACAAAGACAAACGCCAGAACAGAAGTTAGCCGCATTGCAGGCTAAGCAGGCGCAGATTAATGAGCGCATCCGGCAGGAGTCGGCCAAGGTCAAAGCGCAAGAGCGCAAACAGGACACGCGCCGGAAAATTCTGGCGGGGGCTGTCGCGCTTGAACACGCAAAATATGATGCCGCGTTTGCTGCGGCCCTCGATCAGCAAATTGCAAAGAACGTGACGCGCGCAGATGATCGCGCGTTGTTCAATCTCCCGCCGCTAAACGGCAACGACTGAAAAGGCGCAAGACCTTGATAGCATCAACCTAACTCGCGCGGCTCTGACCGTAGCGGGCAAATCGGGATTCCAGCTATGGCCTATAAATTCGACAACCCCGCTCCCTATCGTTTTCACGAAGGCGCGCTCTTTCTCGGCCTCGATCAGCACGGCCAAGAAATCGGCTATGAAACTGAAATTCACGCGCTGACGGTCGGCGGCTCCGGGACAGGCAAAGGCGCGGGCCTGCTCGTCCAGAATGCCCGCCGCTGGCCGCATAATCTGCTGGTGATCGACCCCAAAGGCGAAAACGCCACGCTTGCATGGCAGGCGCGGGAAGCCCTCGGCCAAGAGGTCGCCGTGATCGACCCTTTCGAGCAAATCCCGCGCGGACAAATTCCTGACCGACTGCGGGTTGCAATCAACCCGCTTGCCGATATTGACCCCGCCAGCCCGCGCGCTCGCGCGGCGCTGCTGTCCATCGGCTCCGGCCTCGTCGTATCGCATAACGCTGACCACATGGAATGGACGGAAGGCGCGCGTTCGATCCTGTCGGGCCTGTGTGCCTATGTCGTGGCAAACGCTCCACCGGCCGCGCGCACCTTTGCCACGGTGCGGGAAATTCTCATGCAGGATGAACAAGCGCTGTATGAGGACGCGCAGCGCATGGCGGATGATGCCCGCCTCGGCGGGCTTATCCGTAGCGCTGGCCGGATGATCTGCACCGCCCTGACCACGGAAAAGGCGATAGAACGCCAGTTCCTCGGCCTCGCGCAGCGCTCGACACAATGGCTCGACGATGACGCTATAGCGGCCGCGCTCGGCCATTCGGATTTTCGGCTTTCTGACCTGAAAACGGGCAAGGCGTCCCTGTTCCTCGTCCTGCCGCCTGACTATATCGCCAATTATTCGGCCTTCCTGCGCCTGTTCGTGAAATCGGCGCTGCATGAAATGGGCAAGCCGGTCGAAGGCGGGCGGCGCTGCCTGTTCCTGCTCGATGAGTTCTTTTCGCTCGGCAAGCTGGAAGAGGTCGCGGAAGCCTCTGGCCGTATGCGCTCCATGGGCGTCACGCTCTGGCCGTTCGTGCAGGGCCTCGGCCAGCTAAATGACCTGTACGGCCAAGAAGGCGCGCAAACTTTCCTGACTAACGCGGCGGTGCATTGCTTCCTCGGCAACGATAAGGACGGCTCCACCCTGCGCTATATCAGCGGCGCAATCGGCAACCTGACGCCGGAAGAAATCGCGGAAGGGCCACCGCAACACCGCGCCGTGATCGAACATGACGCATGGGCAGCTCGTGACAACGCGCAGGCGGTAGCCGATCATAACTATGCCATGCAGCGCGCCGGAAAACCCCGCCTGACGCCGGATGAAATCGCAGCGCTCATAGGCAAAGATGAGGCGGCGGGCGATACGGTGGCCCGCTCCATGATCGTCTTTCTACCGCGTGGCAAGGTTCTGCAATTGCGGCTCGCGCCGTACTTCATGCAGAACCGCGCAGCGCAACCTTGGACAGAGGCCGCGCCTGTAAAACCCTCGCCAACGGTGCAGGGCAGTGCAGATAACGGCTCGGATGGGCTGGAAGGTCTGCAATATGCATGGGCGCTCGCCGCCGTTGGCTTCGGCCTGCTTATCCTCGCCGCCTCAGCCCGAGAGGGCGTTTTCGCCGCGCTTCTGTTGAGCGCCCCTGTCTTTATGTCACAGGCCCTCGCCCTGCTGTGGCGTGTCGCCAAAAACTCCCGCTCCCTTCATCCAATGGGGATGCTTGCGGGCGGGTTCATCGGGTACAGCGGTATAATCTGGTTTTTCGCGCCCCTCCGCGACATAGGCCCGTCGAGTTTTTGGCAAGTGCTTCTTGCCGTTGCCATCTGTGCCATTGCCGCCCTGATCGTGGGACTAATCGGCGGCAAGATAGGCCGCGCCATAGCGTAGAAAAAGCCCCCTAACGGGGGCTTTTCGTTATTTCCAGCTTAGTTGACCGTAGATCAAATCGGCTCGCTTCTGTATTTCCTCAAGAGAGGGGAACACAGCAGCGATATTTTCCGGTTCGTCCATAAAGTTGCTTAGCAACGGGTGGACTTGTGAATTAAAATTTTCGTGTAATTCCATAGCCCCATTATTAGCGAAGTCTTCGCCACAATGTCAAAGTTTTCCGGTTGCGCCTGTTTCGGCTCTGCATCGGCAGGCCGGATTCCCTCGATCCGGTCGGGCCGGAAGCCTGACCACGACCGCGAACCGGCCTGCACGATAGGCGCGGCCGTGTAGCCGTGCGCAGCGGCTAGGGCCTGCGCGGCTGGTTCGTCGGCGCTGCGTTCCTCGAACGCCAGCCCCCGCCGCTGTAGCGCCCTTTTGGTGGCGATACAGGGCGAGCAATTCGGGCGGGTGTAAACGATGATCTGCACTAGAACGGGATTTCCTCGCCTGCGCCGGTCGAGAAGTCGGCCGCCGCGTCGGGTGCGGCGCTGCTGCCGGTGTCCCGCTGCTGGCGGGGCAGGATCAGGAACCCGCCGCTAAGGCTGACATTCGGGGCCAGCTTCACGCTAAGCCCCTCCCCGCTCTTGGTCGGGAAGGCAACGCCAACTTGAAAATAGCTGGTTCGTGCCACCCTGTCCGCGCCGACATATTCCTCCGGCACCATGACGTTATAAATCTGTTTCCGCTCGCTCATAGTGTTCTATCCTTTCTTCAAGCTCTATTTCGTCGGCAATCTCCGATGCTGGCGCTTTGGCAAGGATCGCGCGGATTTCCGCGCGGGCCTTCCGCCGCTGCACTGGGTAAATTTCAGGAATCCAATCGGCGCGCGTGAGCATGTCCCAAATCAAACGGCCTTGAATAAATCCGGCATCGAAGTCGTATTTTTTCAAAAGCCGCATGGCTTGGGGCTGGTTGGCAAATTTATAGACCTTCTTCCGCTGCTCGCGCGGCACAAGCCCCATAAATCTTTTTGCTCTGTAGATTATCGGTTCATGGCGAACCGGAATTTCTATCCAAATCATGCCTTTTTGTTTCCCTGAACCAAATACTATCAGGAAATCGGCAAGATTTATTTAAGAGGTTATGGAATCCGGCCCTTGGCCGGATGATCTATGCTTTGAAGGCTGGGGCGCTGCCCCTCGCGCGCGTCAAGGGTAAAGGCTTCGCCCGCAATCCTCGCCATGCTCGGCCGCTGCGCGGCCTGCGCGTGGCTCCGGTTGCGCCCTTGACACTTGCCCCCCGCGTTCGCCACGTGGCAGGGGTGCAGGACGCTTTGCGCCTGCACCCGCTGCACCATTTGGGCGCTTGAACGGTCGGGCCGGTGCTGGTTGAGAGCGCGCCAGGACGAAGTGAAACGAAGTCCTAGCCGGGCGCTCGTGGGGGATTGTGCCACCTTTCCAGCCTCAAGGGCCTGAAAACAGCAATTTGACGGGGCCGAAAGGCTCGATCACAGCGGAAAATCCGCCTGCTGCGGGCCTGCCGGTCGATGCTCGATCCCGCCGCCTGCTTTCCTCGGAAAGCAATTTGCTCGATCTCTCGGCCCGCGCTGTCGCCGGTCGTCGCTCTCTGAAAATTCCGCTGTTCCCTGTTCGATTCCCGCCGAAGGCGAGAAGCGAACCCGCGCGAAGCGCGGCCTTGATGTTCCCCGTCCCGATACCTCACGCGCACCGGCACGCGCAGCGGCAGGCAAGGGCGAGCGAATCCGCGCAGCGGATCTGCGAGGGAGCGGAGCCACGCGCAGACCAGGGCGAGCGAAGCCGCCCTAGTCGAGCATGGCGAGCACCCGCCCCTTGCCAGAGCGAGCATGTCGGTAAGCTGGCGGTCGGGATGGAAGAAAAAAGACGTGCGGGGGCGTTCGCGAAGCGAACACGAAAGCCCCCGCTCCGCTGATTTAACGGGCGTAAGCCCGTTTCCGCATAAGATATAAAACTAGATTAGGGATTCAGTCTGCGTTGAAGACTCACGTTCTTTGCGCGCTGCGCGGGCCTGTGCCATGCGGATCAACGCCGCGCCGACTCCATCGTCGGGGTCAACGTCAAGCATGGTTCTTTCAAGCTCCGTAAGCCCCGCGCGGTGCGCCTCGATCTCGGCCGCCTGCTGCTCCTGCCGGTGGCTGTGATCGTCGGGAACCGGCGCGGGCTGGAAATACCGGCCAAGCATGACCCTTGCCCGCTGCGGCAAGGTGAGCCGGTAGGCGTTGCTGGTCTGCTGCACCTGTGGCCCCCGCGCGCCCTGCCCGCCGGTCGGCACATAGCGGCGCAGCCAGTCAAGGAAACCGTGATCGCGTAGCGCCTTCAGCGCCGCCACGATGGCCCCGCGCGAGCGTTGCAGCCTGTCCATGAGGTAATCAATGGACGGGTCTAGCCTGCCGGTGCGGAAATCGACCACGTTTTGAAACAGGCGCAAAATCTCGATGGCAACCGCGCCTAGCGCCCCGTTGCGATGCCCTTTCCCGCGCCCTGCGCGCTTCGTGGCAAGCTCCAGCTTCTCGGCGGCTAGAATGACCGCCTCAACCTCTTTGCGCGTCACAGGACGCCAGAAACCCGTTTCGCGGCCTACGGCGCGCGAATTGCGCCGCACGGGCTGATAAGTCCGGCGCTCGGCGCGGGTGGGTTGGCCCGCAATATCCCCAATAGCTGAAAACATGATGCTCCTTCGGTTCGGTTGAACCGCCGAAGGGCTGGCCGCTCACGGCGCGCGCAAAGCCTGAAAAAAGGCAAAGCTCCGCCGTGGCAAGAATCCTCTTGCAATCTCGCGGCGTTTCGGGGAAAATCACAGTCACCACAACATGCGATTTCCCCCGGCTCGCCGGTTATCAGAAGCCCGCCCTTGGCGGGTTTTTGTGTTTCTAGGCTTTCGCCCTCCTTGTAAGTCCCGCCAGAATCGGCGGAATTTGTGCGGCTATGGTGCCAGAGTCGGCCTCAATCGCCAAAACTGAAAAATCCCCACATGTAGGCTTGTTGACATGCCGACATGCAGGACTAGCGCAACTCGATCCGCTGCGCCGTGAAAAGCATGTCGAGCGCGCCTCGCAAAAGCTCCTCCTGCGATTTGCCGGTTTCCGCCGAAAGCATTTTCAGGGTGCGCTTGTACTGCGGCGGCAAATGTCCGCCCACAAGCTGCTTGCCCTGCCGTGAGGGTGCATAATAGCGGCCCGCTGGCTTCGCCTGCGCCGGTTCCGAAACCGGCGTAGGCTTGTTGCCCGCCGAAATGCTATCAAGCGCGCCGAGAAACTGCTTGCTTTGCTTTGCCATTTTTCTGCACTCCAAATAAATGCCTACATGTGAACATGTAGAGTTGTTTAATTTCAGCGGCGGCTTTCCCGTCCGGCTCAAACTCCTGCGCTGTAAGCCCTGCGGCCATTGCCCGCGAATAGGCTTTGCGTTGATGAATCCGCACCGGCACAAGCTCCGCGCTCATGCTGCCGGTTATCCATTTTTCTGTTTCCTCGATCTCCGGCCCCGAAATCGGGCAAGCCGACAGGACAACATGCGCGGCCTTGCCCTGCTGCTGCACGGTGCGGATTGTTTCGGCGGTCGCGTGAAGGTCGATCACTTCGGGGCGCGTCGGTATCAGCACCATATCCGCAAAGCGGATGGCCTCGGCGGCAATGTCGCGCTGCTGCGGCGGGCAGTCGATCACGATTAGGCCGGTGGCTTTGCCCGCGCCGTTCATTTTCTCAAGGTCGAAACGCAGCCGGTTCCAATTCACGGCCCGAACGGGCGGCGCTTCAATGCCGCCGTTATTAGCTCCGCGCCGGTCGCCCCAAAAGCAGGCGCTCGCCTGCGGGTCGAGGTCGAACAAGGCGACTTCTCGGCCCTCCTGCTGCGCGGCCACGGCAAGCGCCGTTGCGAGGGTGGTTTTACCAGCCCCGCCTTTTTGCGATATGACAGCGAGAATCTTCATAGTGTTAACATGTAGGAATGTAAGGGTTAACGAAGCGTTACGCGCACCCGACATGTTAACATGCAGGAATGCAAACAGGGTGAGGGGATTCGCGGAATCCGTCAAGTAACGGCGTGTGCTGCACCGCACCATAAACCCCTAGCAATATTGATAGGGGTAAATAGAAAACGCCTGCCATGGTAGGCAGGCGCTCAAAGACTTTGCGAGTATTTCGGAACGTCTATAAAAACAGTTCCATAATTGAAAATTATGCGACTCGAACCAGCAAACGACAATCTGCCGCCGCTTATCCGCGCCGCCCTCGATGCGCTCGCCCGCTGGGACGTGATCGACGGCGGGGGACGCGCGCCAGGGCGAGGGGAACCCGAAGCCCTAGCCGCGCGATCTGGGGTCGTTTGCGGGAGAGGGCGAAATCCTACGCTAAGGCTTTGGCCAACGATATTCTCCGGTAAGATTGATGTGTTCCCAGGGGATAGGAGAAGTCGCTTGATATCTAGTATGACGTCTGTCGCACCTGCTTGATCGCGGCCGCGATAGCTAGATCGCGTTGCTCCTCTTCTCCATCCGCGTTCCAAGCTGCGGAAAGGCACCCATAAGCGTACGCCTGGTCGAGCAGGCGACGCGGATCGACGTCCAGCGCACGAGAGAATGCGTCCGCCATCTGTGCAATGCGTCTAGGATCGAGACAAAGGTCGTCTCTGTCAGCCGGATCGTAGAACATATTGGCGGCGCCAAAGCCCACTTCACCGACCAGACCGACGGGATCTATCACCAGCCAGCCGCGACTGGAGAACATGATGTTTTCATGATGCAGATCGCCATGTAGCCCACGCAGTTCCGAGGCATTGCTCATCATTTGATCGGCTATAATCGCCGCGTGGACGTAGTCAGTTTGACAACCTGCGTTTTGATCATCGCGCGCCCGCTGAAACAAAGCTGCAAAGCGATCCCGGATCGGGAGAAGGGCAGAAGGCAGGGGTTCCTCAGATGCGGCATACAGCTTCGCCATTAGTTCCGCTGCAATTTCGGTCGCCTGGTAGTCGCCGTGCTCGGCAACGATGTGAGAGAGCATTCGCTCCCCGGCATATTCGAGCAACATCAGATTGTTCTCACGACCGAGCAACCGGACTGCTCCCCTCCCATTGCGCCATACCAGATAGTCGGCCCCGCGCAGTTCATCAGCAATGTCTTCTATAGGTTTCAATCCCTTGACGATTGCAGGAGTCCCGTCTGGCAATGAAACTTTCCAAACGAGGCTGGAAAAGGTGTCCGCAATGAGAACAGGTTGCGAAACGTGCCAATGAGCAGGAAAAACAGGCGGCATGAACATCAACCCCAAGTCAGAGGGTCCAATCGCAGATAGAAGGCAAGGCGTTCGCGGTCGGGGGCTTCGATCCCCAATACATTGAATAGGACAGCGAAGGCGCGCTCTGCTTCATCTGGCGCTGCCCAGTTCTCTTCGGCGTTAGCAATCATGAGTGCCAAATCGGCATAGCGATCTGCTGTTCCGAGCCGCCCAAGGTCGATCAGACCCGTGCATTGAAGAGTTTTAGGGTCCACCATGAAGTTCGGCATGCAGGGATCACCATGGCAAACAACCATATCGGTGCGCTCTTGGTCGAGCCGCACCGGTAGCTCTCGTTCGACACGAGCCAAAAGATCGAGCTGCGGCGTACTCTTGTCCTCGTCCGGTAAGAAGTCGGGATTGACGGCATTGCGGGACACCACATCAACGGCGCGTCCGAACATTCGCGACAGCCTGCGCTCAAACGGACATTGATCAACCGATAGGCTGTGAACAGCGCCAAGTTGCTGCCCCATTGACGGCCACGCTTTGAGCAAATCCGCTCCAGACAGATCAGCCGCCGGTACTCCCGGAATTGCCGTTATCACCAAGCATGCACCCTCCTGTTCCTCCTGCCAGTTGATCACCTCGGGGCAAGCCACACCTCGACCTTTGAGCCAAATGAGGCGGTCACGCTCTCCAGCGAGCTCACCGCGGCGGGAAGCAGGTGCGATTTTCGCGAAGGCATGCCCGTCACCACGTCGAAAAACAAAATCACCAGATTCTCCGCCTCTGACAGGCAACCAGTCAGAATGCGATTCACCAAAAAAAATATTAGTTCGATTCAATGGAGGTTCCTTCAGTTTTCTGATGAAGCGCGGAGGTGGCTCAACCTGCGAAAAGAAACGAGTTGCTACGTAAGTCCGAGAACATGCTTTCCATGGTCTCTGAGCTCGCCTTTGGGACCGACATATCGGTAGAGAGTGACGCGCTCGATGCCGAGTTCCTTGCAGAGATCGGAAACTGAAGTATCGCGCTGGGCCCAGCGCGATACTTCAGTTT
>NZ_QJJK01000033.1 GCF_003201475.1 Chelatococcus asaccharovorans
CGGAAGGGGCGATCGTGGCGCGCGTCGAGGACACGGGTCCGGCGGCCAAGGCCGGCCTGAAGGCGGGCGATGCGATCGTGGCGATCGACGGCAAGACGGTCAGTGATGCGCGCGCCCTGTCGCGCGAGATCGCCGGCCATGCGCCGGGCTCCAAGCTCAACCTCTCGGTGTGGCGTGACGGCAAGACCGAGAAGGTGGCGCTGACGCTGGCGACCATGCCGGGCGAGAAGACGGCGGCGCTCGATACGGACGCGGCCGGCGGTCAGGGCAAGCTCGGGCTGCAGCTGGCGCCGGCGGCGAGCGTCGGCGGTGCCGGCAAGGACGGCGTGGTGGTGATGGGCGTCCAGCCCGGCTCGCCCGCCGAGGAGCGCGGCCTGAAGACCGGTGACGTCATCGTCGAGGCCTCCGGCCGCAAGGTCGAACGCCCCGCCGACATCACCAAGGTCATCGCCGAGGTCAAGAAGGAAGGCCGCAAGGCCGTCCTCTTCCGCCTCAAGACCGAAGACGGCTCGCGCTTCGTCGCTCTCCCGGTGGCGTAAGACAGCCGGCACGATGAGCCAAATTCGGATCGCCGATTCCGATACCACCAAGCGGTGATCCAGGAGGCGGCAGGCTGGAGGCCATCATCCAGCCTGCCGCCTTTTTCATGAACGGGAAGGCGTCGTCCGGGACGCCGATCGACGCGGATGCGATGCGCTCCGATCAGGGCCCGGGTCGGACCTTGCTGCCCGGCGCGATGATCTCGATCAGTTCCACGGGCCCGCCCGGCTTGTCATCGTCGAAGACGGCCACGACGAGCCGCCCCGTGCGCCAGGCCATGGTGTCGAGATTGATTCGCCCGCGATAATGCCGAGGCCCATCCTTATGCGGCGTATGGCCGTGCACGACATGGAAATCCCCATGCCCGTCCTCCACACCGGGAGCATAACGCATCCATATCAGGGTCTCAGGGTCCTGCGCTTCGATCGGCAGGGTCGAATCAACGCCCGCATGGACGTAGATCCTGTAGCGATCGCGGTGCATGGGGGCGAGCTCAGCCATCCATGCGAGATGTTCGGCAGGCACTGAGCCGCCGGGCTTGCCGCCCCTTTCGACACCGTAGGACTGCAGCGTTTCAAGCCCGCCGTTGTCGAGCCAGCGCTGCCCCGCGGCTGTGCCGGTCAAGGCGCCCACCATCATGTCCTCATGATTGCCCTTCAGGCATATCCAGGTCCAGCCAGGCGGCGGCCCGGCCATCAGCCGCGTGACCACCTGCCGGCTCTGCGGACCGCGATCGACATAGTCGCCTGTAAAGACGACCGTGGCGCCCTCCGGCGCACGCTCCGCGACCGCGGCCAAAGACGCCTCCAGGAGGTCGAGGCGCCCGTGCAAATCAGCGATAACGAAGGTGATACCCATCATACTCACGTCTGTCGGTGCAATCATATCGACCTAGTGGTTCGACTCTGACATTTGCATCCGTCCGATACCACCCTTGGAGCAAATGTCGGAGTCAAGAGAACCACTAGCAAGTTATTGGTCTAGTGGAGCTTTTGAATTTGACATTTGATCTGGAGCTTGATGTCAGGTGGGACTCAAATGTCAAATTCGCTCCACTAGCGCGACCGTGGCACAGTCGTCGAACCATCGTATGACGCGGATTGACGTGGTCTGTCGAACGCAAGTGGCCATATTATGATGAAGGATCGGAAACGTTCGGGATCCTGTTATCGCTGCAGCTCAGCCAGGGCCAATCCGGCAATGCCGATCGACCGGCACACCGGTATCTTCGCCTGACGTCGGCCTTATCGCTCGCCGGACGGGACGGGAACAGCATCAACGGCATGCTGCGGCAAGCCGCGCAGCAACGGAATGACGCAATCGTCCACCAGATGCCCCTCGTCTCCCGCCAGGAGATCCGTCAAACGCGCAATCCCCTCAGCAACAGACTCCCGTTCTGACCACACACGCTCGACGGCCTGTACCAAAATGGGATCGCCGACATGGGATACAATGACCAACCCGGCTTCGAGCTCGATCTCCAGATTGTCTCCATCTGCGCGAATGCGCGGAAAGTTTTCCATTTTCCCCAATTTCCCCCAATACTTAACCATACCGCACCCCCGATGCGCGCCCGAACTGGCTCGCCACCTCTCACTTTGACAAGCAAGAACTGTACGCAGCGGCATTCCGTGCTTCGGCCAACGGGAAAAGGGCGCGCGAACGCCCTTTGTTGCCGGAAGCGGTGGTGTTCGTGCCGCTCCTTTGGGCGATCCGCGTCCTTTGCATATGAAACTTCTTCAGGCTTCTGCGCGTCTCGGAGGAGCGAAGGAGTTGCAAAGGCTGCCGCCGACGGAACGCAGATCATCTTGCCGCAACCGGGACGCGGTCATCCTGAAATGGTACAATCCTGTTCCGTAATGGGATGCGGGTTCGGCCGTCCGTCAGCGCGCGCGATCAGGAAGGATCTGCAGAGGTGGCGCGATCGGCGCAGCCGCAACGCCACGCGCAGTCTGCGGCCGCGCGGAGGGTGCTGCCGGCTGCGTCGGTTCATCCGCCGCGGCAGCATCCACCGTCCCCGCGAATGGATCAACCTCGTCCGTTTCCTGAGTTCGGCGCGCCGTGTCCGTCGTCGCGGCGGAGCGACCAAGGCAGCCGGTGCATATGCCCATCATCGCGCGGCGCGCGGCTTGATTGCGACGCTCCGTTTTTTCATCGAGCGCCTTCAGCGCGGCATCGGCCTTGGCGTGAAAGGCCTTTTGCTCCGCCGTTTCACTGTCCGATCCGACCTTCTCGGACGGTGAAGGGGTCAGGGGAGCGGCCTGCCCGGGAGAGAAACCGATCACCAGAGCCGTCACCAGAGCGGCATTGAACACACAAAGCTTCAACATGGCATTCTCGCAAACCGCGGACGGCGGTGGAACAACTGGCGCCGGCGCGCCCTTCGACCGGCTCGTCAACCAAGGCAAACATTCGGTATGGCCAAAGACTCTTCTGATGGTTAACCATGGCTTTGCGATGGCGGCAATCCTCATCCTTCGCCTTCGCGAGCCCAGTGCCGATATGCAGTGAGATATCTCAAACTTTTTTTAACGACGCCCCCTGCCCTGCGTCTGGTTCGCGGAAGACATCTGCGGTATGGAGATGTCGAAAGGTGTGCATGAGGCACGTTGGAAGGGGTAATATCGTTTTGAAGCGCGTAAAGGGTGAATCGCTCACCGACCGATTGTCGTCTGCAGCCGCTGCCAAGAAGGCCCTTGCTGCATCCTTCCAGAAGAAGATCAGCGATCCGGAACTGGCGGAACGCCGTGCTGCCAATCTCGCGGTTGCCAGGGAGCGCGAGGAGCGCCTCGCCCAGCGATCCGCCGAGAAGGAGGCTGAGGAAATACGCCGCACAGCCGAGGAAGCCGCAGCCGCAGCCGCACGCACGGAACAGGAAGCCGCCGAGAAGGAAAGATTGCTCGCCGAGCAGAAAGCGGCACGCGACGCACGCTATGCCGCGCGAAAGGCCCGCCAGCGCCCCTGAGCCTCGGCTGGTTCTCCTGCGAGGGACCCGCGCGGGCTGCTGCCCCGAGACCAACGGCGCCCCGGACAGGCGCTCGGTCCCGGTGCCGTAGCGCTCCGCTGTTGCGCTCACCCGGCATTTGCCCCCGGCAATCGACATCGCTTCAGGCGGTCATGCGGCAGCTTCGTCGCATCTCCGGAGCCTGACCGCTAGCGAGCCTCCCCTGGACCGCCCCATGCGGTTCAGTGGGGGCTGGCGAGCACCGATGCGCCAGACCGCGATGGGGATCTTCGTGAATGGGATCCCGGTCCGCCCTGAACAGGGCCAGCGCCGCGTCTTCGAAGCCCGCCCATCCTCGGCCATCCTCGCCACGAAAGCGATAACTCCGCTCGCGGCCCCTTTGAGCGCCATCTGGCCGCATCATCCCGACGCGCCGTCTCACCATGGCACAGCAATCGGGCACCGCAATTGGACACAGCAATTGCGCACCGCAGCGTTGCGCAGCAGAGCCCCCGGGAAAGCGGCGCCGGGCCCCCGCGCCGCCATGGCAGGCGTGCCGCAGACGCCTTTTCCGATGATCTTGGTATCCCGGCGATCTTTGTATCCGGATTAAATTCGGCTTGCAAATATAACCCGGGTAAAATATGCCGAGCGATGCAGTCAAAGGAGATGTGCGAGATGGAGCGCGAGACGCGGAAGGCGCTCATTGCCGCCTATAAGGAGCGAAAGGTCGTCGCAGGCCTCTACGCCGTGGAATGCCTTGCGACAGGAGACCATTGGGCGGGTCAGGCGGCCGACCTCTCGACCATTTGGAACAGGCTCGATTTCACCTTGCGGCAGGGTCTGCACCGTCATGCCGGCCTGCAGGCGGCGTGGAGGACCCATGGCCCGGACGCCTTTCGCCTCAAAATACTCGAGACGATCGACGAGGACACGCCGGCCTTTGCCGCCGATCGCCTGCTGCGCGAGCGCCTCGTTCACTGGTGCGCGGAACTGAAGGCCAAAAGGCTCTGAAGGATCGGTTTGCCAACGTCATACAAATCCAATCCACCGTCCGGCCACAAGGGCCGGCATCCAGCGCGTGGCTGACGCGACGGCACGCAGGCGCACGCACGGCGCAACAGGCACGCCGGTCGAAGCGCCGCCAGTTCGTCACGCCGGCGGATCGTCGTCAATCTCAGCCGGGGAGACCGGCCCGCGGTGGACGATCATAGCACCCGCGAGCCAACTACGCCCTTAATCGTCGGTCCAACTCTTGTAATAGGCTTGCCAGCTCTTGTAATAGCCTGGCCAACTCTTGAGTGACGTGCGGACAGAAAGGTGGCGAATACCGATGAGCCCGCTTGCGATCGGAGGTATTGCATTTTGCTTCGTATTTGGCGCCGCCTGCCTGGGGATGCTTCTGCATTCCCGCCTGCCGGACGGCCATCTGTCCGGAGACTCGCGGGATGCGATCAAGCTCGCGACAGCCATTGTCGGCACCCTCTCGGCGCTCGCCCTCGGCCTGTTGATCGCCTCGTCCAAGCGATCGCTCGACGATGCCAACGGCGAATTGAGAGCTTGGTCGGCGCGGATCGTCCTGCTCGATCGGGTCATGGCCCAGTATGGGCCGGATACCAAGGAGATGCGCCTTGCCCTTCGGGCCCTCCTCGAGGCGCGGATACGTCACATCAGCGGGACATACGGCGCTGCCGCTGGCGTGTTTGACGATCTCGATGTCGAGCCCTTGCAGGATGGCTTGAGACGCCTGACGCCGGAGAACGACGCGCAACGCTGGCTTCAGATGCGCGCGCTTCAACTCAGCGGCGTGATCGCTGAGGCGCATTGGCTCAGGCCGGAAACGGAGACCGAAGAATTCCCGAGCCTGTTCGTTGCTTTCCTCGTGATCTGGCTTGCGCTTCTGTTCGGGTCCTTTGGCCTGTTGGCTCCACGCAACGCAACAGTCGTCTTTACACTGCTCGTCAGCGCCTTGTCGATCACCGGCGCTTTGGCTCTGATCATTGACATGGACCATCCGTATCTCGGTCTCGTCCGCGTATCGCAAGGGCCTCTCGTCTTGGCCCTCGACCGTATTGGCCAACCGTAGAAGAGGCTTCTATGATCTCGCTCCGGTCCCTCACCTGCGGCGGCGGAGGCTGAACCTCTATCGGCGTCATTTTCAAGCGGCGCCCCTGTCGGCGTTCGCAAAGATCAAGGAGTTCCAATGAAGCCTGCGACATCACGAGCGAACCTGCTCTCCTTCCTCAAGACCGTCCATACATCGAAGAAGGCGGTCAACTACATCCTGAACGACAGGGAAACGAAAGCTTACGGCGCCATCATCGAACTCGCGGATGATTATGTCATCGTGGGTGATCCTTCGAAGAAGTTCCGCACGCTTATTCCGATCGCGGCCATATCGGCGATTACCTACGAAGAAGGATGATGCGAGATCGATCGGTCCTGCCCCGTTTCCCTGTCCGCGCAGTGAACCGGCCCGCGGCAAGGCTTGATTTGCAACGCCAAGCTGCAGGTGACCCGGTACTGGTCGCGTGAAAGGAGCGAGCGCATCGACGACGGCACGCCCACCCCTGTCGCCGACCAGCCAATCCCCGATGAAGAATCGTTGATCACGCCAGTTTCCGGCATCACGCGCCTTTGCGACATGCTAGGAGCGCAGGTATCTATTTGGGTGCCAATCCACAATGGACGGACTTGCTCCAGAATACCTCGGGGGAATTGAAGAATGGCCACGACAGACGCAGCGTCTTCGTCTCTCATACCGGCGCATAGCCCGTTCAGCTATAATGTCGGCATCAACTACGAGAGCTGGGACGGCGGTCGCGTCGGCCGCGTCATCGCCAATGATCTCGATGCGATCACCCAGAACTTCAAGCTGATCAGGACCTACCACGACGCCGCCGTCGGCACCTCAGACCCGACGGCCCCGATCATCGAGCCCACGCAACAGGAGGTCATCTCCTATGTGCTGGCCCACCCCGGGCTGGAACTCAGCATGGGCACCAACAACAATGCCCTGGCGAATGGCGGCTATGGCGCGCCCTGGTCCCCGGGACTGATGGTCGATCCGGCCTATACCGACCAGTGGGTCGCCATGATCATCGAGGCCTTCGGCAGCACCAATGCCGTCGAGGAAAACCTCAAGATGATCCTCCTCGGCAACGAGCTCGACGCCAATGGTCCGCCGCCCGGGGATCCGCTGTTTGAAACCTACTACAGCGTCTGGATCCCAACGGCCTTCCAAAACCTGCAGACGTCGCTCGCAAATGCCGGGCTCGGCTCCATCCCCATCTCGACGACGATCGCCAATTATGGCACGGGCAATGTCGTCTCGACCTCGATCTCGTCGTTCATCGAGACCAACTGGAGCGCCAGTTGGAACGGTGGCGAGCCGATCGTCCTCTATAACCAGTACACGCCCGACAACGGCTCCTCGACGGATTACTCCTCCGTCATCAGCTATTTCGAATCGCTCGCCACCACCTTCGACGGGGCGCTCGCCCCCTTCATCGGCGAGACCGGATTCTCGACGCTCTACGGGCAGCCCGGCCAGGTCACCGTCTACAGCCAGATCTTCGACTGGCTCAACAGCCAGTGGGATACCGGCCACAAGACGGTTCCGCTGTTTGCCTTCGACGCCTTCGATCAGCCGGCGGCCTGGCCGGATGTGGAAAAATACTACGGCATCTACACCGATTCCGGCAGCCTCAAGCCCGGGCTGGCCGCGATCCTGCCGAGCTGGCTGACGACCGCGACCAGCACCTATGTCGAAGGAACAGCAGCGGCCGAGCGCTTCTTCGCCAAGCCGGGCAACGACATCGTCGACCCCGGCCTCGGCGATGACGTCCTCGCGCTGGGCGGCACCAGTGCACGCTACAGCGTCGCCCTGAGCGGCGCGGTGGCGCTGGTGACCGACCTCATGACCAACTCCACCGATGTGGTCAGCAACGTGCAGGCGCTCGAATTCGCCGATGGCACGAAGGCGCTCTTCGCCACGGACCAGACCCATATCGCGGCGCTCTATGAGGCCATGCTCGGGCGGGATGCCGACAGCGCAGGCCTTGCCTTTTGGGCCTCCCAGAGCTTCTCCGGCACCACCTTCGACGCGATGGCTTCGGCTTTCACGGATTCGGCCGAATATGCGGCCCGGTCCACGCTCGACGACAGCACCTGGCTCGCGGGCCTCTACGACAACCTGCTGCACCGGGCCGCGGACAGCGAGGGCCAGGCCTATTGGCTGGCGCAACGCGATGCGGGGGTCGCCCGGCATGAGATCGAGACCACGTTCATCCTCAGTGCCGAGTTTACCTCAGCCGCCCATGACCTCGTCGATTCGACCCAGTGGATGGGTCTTGTCGGCGGCACCCTGCCGGATCTTCCCGCAGCGCATGGCCCGTCGTCCTGATCGCGGACGGGGCGCTTCGCCGGCATCCACATCACCTATCTCGATGCGGTGACGGCGAAGAAAGCCGTGATCACCGACCCGGACACGGGCGAAATCCTGCCGGCGAAGAAGGTGCGCGGCTCGAAGTGGGGCGGCGCTTTCGCCGGCCAGGCCGCGCCATCCGTATGGCCTGGGCTGACGCGGGCAAGAATTTCAACGCCATGTGGATCGAGGAGATAGCGGAGTGATTGGCTTGAATTCGCCCGCCCCCCGAGCGCCTGCGCAGCCGCTGCCGGGCGTCTAGATGTCGAAGCTATGAAGGTTGTTCATCCGGGGCCGGGATGTGAGGTTGGGGTTGCGAAGCCAACCAACCCTGACCGGAGCGCCCGGATGAACATGCATGAGAATGCGCGGATGACCGTTCACGGTCGAGTCCTTTTGGTGAATCGGATCGTGGCAGGGGGCTGGCGCGTCGCGGATGCTGCGCGAGCGGCCGGGATTTCCGAGCGCACGGCCTACAAGTGGCTTGCGCGGTTCCGGGCGGGCGGCGAGCGGATGCTGCACGACAGGAGCTCGGCGCCCGGCCGGATGCCGCATGCGACACCGGTCGCGA
>NZ_QJJK01000034.1 GCF_003201475.1 Chelatococcus asaccharovorans
CCATAGTGCTCGGCCGCGTCAAAAGGTGGGTTCTCGCCATGCTCGCGGCCTGCGGCCCCTGCGCGTGGCTCCGATCCCGGCCTAAGGCCGCTTTTGACGCAGCCTGCGCCCCTATGGAATCCTGAACCTGTCGGGACGAAGGGCGTCCCGCCCTTCGCTCCGCTCCGGGGTTCTCCACGCCTGCGGCGCGTCGAACAAAGGGCTGGCCAGGCCCCTAATGCACTTCCCCTGAGGCAGCTTGCGCGATCGTCACATAGCGCATCCCATGACAATGCAGGCATGGCGACAGTCGATAGCCGCGTCCGTTCTTGACGATCGGGCGTCATCGGGATTGGCGACGGTCTCCCAGCCCTCACCGTGGCATCGAGGGCATGGCAGCTTGTCCCGCAACCATTTCTGCTTGCGGTGGTGTTCCTTCAGGAGCGCGCGGATATGGCGACGGTCGCGAGCATCGAATATGTCGGCCCCCGCTTCCCCGTTCACGTAGGCGCGAATCTTCCGGTCGAGTTCGGTTTCCATGCGCGCTCCTTCCGGCCGGGCGATGAGCTGGCCCGCATCGTAGATCGCGCCCGATCGAGCGCAAGCATGGCGGCCGTCAGGCCACTTCGGCTTCCTCCTGGTCCTCGCCCTCCCCTTCCGGCTCCGGCGCTTCCATGAGGATTTCGCACTCGCCGCATATCAGGCGCGCGCCGGGCTTGGCCCAGGCGTGCAGCTCGCAGCTCGGGCAGGTGTAGCGGGTTTTGCTGGCCGACTTCGCCTTGCGCTTCCTGCGGGCTTCCGCATCGCCCCACAACTCCACATAGAGCGCATCGAAGCCGTCCGCATCCAGTTCGGCAAAGGCCGTCTGGAATGGCCCGCCTGGCGCAATGTAGTGCGTCATCTGCTGGCCGGTTTCCTTGCCGCCAGGCTGGCCGGTATCAGACGGGATCAGGCCGACCGTATGCATCTTCGCAGCCCATTCCTTGTTGTGGTAGGCCGCGCGCGAGGGCTTGCCGAAATGGTGTTGCCAAAGGTGGACCATCTCATGCACGAGCGTCGATAGGCTTTGCTCCGTGGTGCGGTCGCGGAAATGCGAGGGGTTGAGGGCGATTTCGTCGGTGACGGTCTTGCCGTCCTTGGAGCCGAAGCGCCCGCCCGCGAAATAGCCATAGGCCTTTTTGGCGCGCTGCAAGGTGACGAGGCAGGCCGGTAGCTCGCCGGCGAACAGGCGATCGTTGAAGAAGGCATAGGCGCGGTTCAGGCCGTCATAGGTCTTGGCGGTCGGGTTGTCGGAGATCATGGCGGCCTCGCGTTGTTTCGTACGAGACAAAATCCTACCTTTTTCCTGCCCCTGCTGTCAATCAAAATTGTATCGTACGGAACAAAAACGAGCGATCACCCCTCGAAAGCCCCTGCTGGAGAGCATGAGGAATTGTGTGGCAGGTGCTGGCGCTGGATGAATGCGGTATAGGCTTGGCGATAATTTTCGCCAAGGGCTGCCTTTGAAGCCGCGCCGCAAGAAAAGACGTCCGTCATCCCCGTCCAGTGAAGCCGAAACGCCTGACGGGTCGCCGACGATCCTGCAATTTCGTGTCTGGCTGAAGGGACTGAGCCCGATGGTGTGGCGGCGGGTGCAGGTGCCGGCGACCTTGACCCTGCGTGAGCTTCACGGTGTTCTTCAGGTTTCGATGGGCTGGGAAGGCATCCATCTCTACCAGTTTGTCGTGGATACGGTCCGCTACGGCTCATGGGAGTTGAGTGCGGAATCGCCGGACATTGGGCTCGACGCCCTGAAACTGCGCAAAGGCAGCCGCTTCCTGTACGAATACGACCTCAACATTCCGTGGGAGCATGAGGTCCGACTGGAAGAGCGGGCCGCCGCCAAACCGCAAATGCATTATCCCTGTTGTATCGGCGGTGCCGGCAATTGCCCGCCAGAGGATAGCAGCGGCCCCGAAGCCTGGATGTGGCGAAGGGACGAGGTACTCGGGCTGGCCCTGGACGAGGATCTCGTCATGGCGCTGGAGTTCATGCAGGAGATTGGCGACACTCGATCTCTTGCCATCCTCGACGATCCGGATCGGGCTGACGAATTTCGGGATCTGCTTTTCCGGATCAAGGTGCGTTCCGACCTTCTGGGGTTGCGGTTCGAACGGCGGAAAGTGAACGAGCGCCTGCGGCAGAGCGAACATCTCAATCTCATGCATCAGCAGATGTGACCTGCTTTTCAGCGCTGGCCCCGTCCGAAAGAAGGTCGGCGGCGAGAAGGGCAGCGTCGTCACCACGATTGTGCTGGATGCCGGTGAGTAATGAGCGCGCGGCTGGGGCAGTGACGCTATCGAATTTGCGGTGCAACGTAGCTGCGGTCGTTTCCGCATAGTGTCGGGTCGTCGTGATGTTCTCGTGGCCGAGGAAACGCTGCACGTCGGTGATGTCCATGCCGAGCCACAGCAGTTTCGTCGCCATGGTGTGACGAAGCAGATGCGGATAGGCCCGCTTGGTGATCCCGGCCTTTCCGGCAACCTGACGAACGATCTGGCCGACGCGCTGGCGGCTATAGGTGTAGGGCAGCGGTCCTTTGCCCCGTTCCCGGCTCTGGAACAGGGGACCGGCACGCCTTGTGCCGATATGCATCCTGAGCATCTGCGCCAGTTCGCGTCGGATCGGAACCTCTCGGCGTTTCGATCCCTTGCCGCGCACGACGACGATGACGCGCTCGGCCAGGCTGACATCCTCGACGCGCAGGCGGGTGAATTCGGAAACGCGCAAGCCGGTTTCCAACAGGGTCTGGAGCAGCAGGCCCGTCGCGCCACTCGCCTCATAGGCATGGTCGATGAAGGCCAGCTCTTCCTCGAGCGTCAGCCGGTTGATCGAGGTCCGCTTTTCCGGCGGCGCGGTCAGTCCGGCCTGCGCCCGGGCGCGTTTGATCACCGCCTTGCTCTGCAGATAGTCGATCCCTTCCCGGATCAGGATGGTGGCAATGGCGCTTGCGGCACGCTCGATCGAGGACATCACAATTTACCAGAGGCTTTCCGGATTGCTAACTGACGGGGTAATAGCATGGCTCCGGCAAATGCGGAGGATGGAAATGGGCGGTCCCGGCGTGACCGGTTTTCCACTCCGGCTGTTCTGGAAAACCCATTGAAAGAGGTGCGGCATGCAGGTTCGAATTGTCATGGAAATCACCGGCGACGACAGCGGGACGATCGACCGCGAGGTCATCGCGGATATGGAGAAGATCACGCAAGGTGCCGAGGATCTTGGCCTGTCGCTCGCCGAGGGCAAAGCCTTGCTGGCGAAACTCCAGCAGCGGATGGTGGAGACGCAGGTGGAATCATGGCTGAAGGAAAACCGCGTGAAGGACGGCCGCCGGTTGCGGCATAAGGGCTATTATCCCATCACCTTCCATACCCTGTTTGGCCAGGTTCGGCTCAAGAGCCCGCGATACGCCCTGCCGGTCAGGGGAGGAAGCAACGGTCCGGCGACGATTTCGCCGCTGCGGCAACTCATTCCCGATCACATTGCGCCCGAACGCCTCTATCTGGAAACACGCTGGGCCTCGCTGGTGCCCTATGCTGCCGCGGCCGACTTGCTGGCGGATGTGCTGCCGATCGACAGCGGGATCAACGCCACGACGGTGCGACAGCATGCGTTGCGCACGGCCGGCCGCATCGAGCGGGAGCTGACAGAAGAGCGGGTTTCCTTCATGCAGGATTCCTGTCCGCGCGACTGGATGGACCTGCCGATCCCCGATGGCCGCATCGTCATCGGCCTGGACGGCGGCTACATCCGCGACCGCAACGACCGGAAGAAGAATTTCGAGCTGATCGTCGGTCGCTCCCTGCCCGAGAACGGCGATCCGCGCTATATCGGCTTCGTCCATGGTCATGATCGCAGGCCGCAACGCCGCATTATCGACCATCTCAAGAAACAGGGCGTGCAGGCCAACCAGGATATCACCTTCATCACCGACGGCGGAGAGGAAGTGCGGTCACTCGCCGAAATGATCGCGCCGGCCAGCGAGCATGTGCTTGACTGGTTCCACATCACCATGCGCATCACAGTCCTTCGCCAGTTCGCCCAGGGCCTTCATCATCATGACGAGGAAGCCGGCAACGGAATGCTGGACATGCTCTCCAGGATCAAATGGTATCTGTGGCACGGCAACACCTACCGGGCTCGCGAGGAGATCGATTGGCTGATCGACGATGCCGAGGCCCTGGAAACCGACTATCCCACCATGAGAAGGTTCCTGACGGCGATCGGCGAGTTCCGTTCCTACATCGCAACGAACCACGCGAGCCTGATCAACTACGGCGAACGCTACCGGTCCGGAGAGCGGATATCCTCCGCCTTCGTCGAGGCGACCGTCAACGCCGTCGTCAGCAAGCGCTTCGCCAAGAAGCAGCAAATGCAATGGAGCCGGACAGGCGCGCATCTCCTGCTGCAAACCCGAACGCAAACCCTCGACGGATCGCTGCGGTCGACATTCGAGAAGTGGTATCCGGGTATGGCAAACGACTATCGCGACGGCACTGAAAAGCGCGCGGTCGCATGACTGCCACACAATTTCTCATGCTCTGGCGCAAGCGCCGGCATCCGATTCGCAGGCCGAGTCGCGCCGAGATCGAGGCGTGCAGCGCCGTCACGCGACCCTGAAGCCCCACGATTCCAGCGGTTTGGATTCAAGGGGTTGTAGAATCACAGAGAATCGGTGTTTCCTGTAACGATGGCTCGCACAGAACGACCCACCCGCGAACGAGTGTCCGCCCATCGGGAGCGGTTGCGGGCGGCTGGCCGCATCTATGTGAACACCGACCTTCCCGTCGATCTGGTCGCACAACTTGACCAGATCAAGGAGGAACGGGGCGCGGCATCGCGCGCGCCCATAATCGAGGAAGCCGTGAGGTTACTTATCGAGAAGCAGCAAGGAGCATAACGGCAAAACGCCCGATCGGTGGAACGATCGGGCGTTTTATAGGCCGTCAGACACACTGTAGATCAGGGGTCCGCTAACTCTCCCCTTATTTACGCCAGAGCACTCCAATCCGCAAGATTGATTCTTGCGGGAACGGGTGAGTCGTGCCTGCCGTCCACAGCCGTCATGTCCTCCGAACGGAAGGACGAGAGGCATATGTTGAGGACGCACATCGCGGCCGCGATCGGCTGCGCGCGCAGGAACACGCTTGATGAAATCATGCGGGAAATCTGGACCCGGCACGGTGCCGGCCAGCTCAGTGACGACGAGGCCGGGGAGCTGTCGGCGCAGGCCCATGAGCGCCGGGCCGTCTTGCGGGGATCGGGACAGGGAGCCTTTGGCCTGGTCATGCCCCCTCCCCCCGAGCGTTGCCCGACGCCGGTTCGCAGGCACAGCCATTTCAAGGGTCGCTCCGAGGCCCGGATATGGCGGCCGACCAACCGGCAGGAGGTGCAGAAGGTCTTGCTTGCCGCCAAACGCTACGAGCTGGCCGAGCGCCAGAAGGGCGAGCGCACCGGCCCGCTCGGATCGGTGGCGATCGAGGTGTTGGAGTTTTTCGTGAACCTGGTCGATTTCCGCACCGGCCGGCTGGAACCGTCCCTGGACACGATCATGGGGAAGGTCCGGCGTTCGCGTGACGCCGTGGTGCGGGCGCTGAAGGCGCTGCGGGCGCATGGCTTCCTCGACTGGCTGCGGCGTTACGAGCCGACCGGCAACGAGGGGCGTGGCCCCCAGGTGCAGCAGGCGAGCAACGCCTATCGCCTGTCCCTGCCGGAAAAGGCGCTGCGGCTTCTCGCCCGGTTCGGGAAGGCCCCTCCCCCGCCCGACGACCATGTTGCCGCCCAGGCCACCCGCGCGGCCGAACTGGACGCCTACAAGAAGGCCCTGCCTCTCGATGAACTGGCGGTGTTCGAGGCTGGCGATAACCCGCTAGGACGGGCGCTCGCGGCCCTTGGAAACGTCTTGCAGAAACGTGAGTCCGCCAAGCAGACTGAATCCCCATCTAATCTTTATCTAAGTGTGAAAACATAAGCGGACGCCGCTGTTCGGGCCGCTATCGCGGCCCTGCGGCGGTTCCGATCCGCTTATAGGGCGGATCGGGAAGCGGAAACCTCACAGCAAAACCGCAACGCTTGCGCCTGCGGCCACCGTTGCATGGGCTTTCGAAAGGGAGCATGGGGCTACGGCGGCGTGATGATAGATAGCTGTTTACTAGCGGCTAGACATTTATAAGCGGATTGCAAGCGGATAAGTAACGGATTATAAAAGCCGTGCAGCTAACATGCTGCTAGTTATCAGATGATCGGAGGGCGCATGGCCGTCATATCTTTTGTGTCGAGCAAAGGCGGGGTCGGCAAGACTACTTCCGCCGTGGTGCTCGCCGGCGAATTTGCGGCCGCCGGGCGCAAGGTCGCGTTGATTGACGCGGACCCTAACAGGCCGCTTCTCGCTTGGTCGCAGCTCCGGCCGCTCCCCGAAACCTTGCGCATCGTGGTCGATGACTCGGCCGAAACCATCATCGACACGATCGAGGATGCCCGCGCCGAGGCAGATTTCGTGATTGTCGATCTGGAAGGGACGGCAACGGATCGTATCGGCTTCGCCGTCGCCCGGTCGGATTTGGTGCTGATCCCGCTGCAAAGCTCGGTTCTGGACGCCGCCGAGGCGGCGAAGTCGGTCAAGCTGGTGCGCCAGATGTGGAAGGTAGCGAACCGCGAAATCCCGTATCGCGTGTTCTTCACGCGGGTTCCGCCCGCGATCCGCGAGCGCACGGCGCGCGACATAGAACGCCAGTTTTCCGGTGCTGCGGTCCCGGCGCTGCCAGCGACCTTGATCGACCGGGCGGCTTATCGGACGCTGTTTTCCCTAGGCGGCACGCTGCACGAACTGGAATCGACCGATGTGTCCGGACTGGAAACCGCCAGGGAGAACGCGCGCGAATACGCGCAAGCCGTCATCAATGCGATCAGGGGAGGGGACGCATGACCGGCGACGACAAGAAACGCGCCACGCTCGACTTTGGCGACGACCTGGACACACCGCCGGCCCCGCCCGTCGATCCGAACGCGGTGAAGGCCGCGACACGTGCGGCGGGCTTTCGTGAGACGCCCAAAGCGACCGAGCTGTTTCCGTCCTCGCCAGGACGGCCAGCCCGCCGCACACGGCGCAAGACGGGCCGCACGGAGCAGTTCGCGACTAGGCTGCGGGCCGATACGCTCGAAGCGATCTACGCCTATGCCGACCGGCACGAGATCACGCTTGCCGAGACGATCGAGCGGGCTGTGAGCGCACTTGTCGAGGGGGAGGGGTGAGCGGTTCCCGATCGCGCCTATATATGATAGTGTTCAATCCTACTTAGCGCGATCCATGACGGGAGATTCCCATGCGCAGCACGCAACAGTTCAGCGTCACGTTGCCGAACGAAATGGCGCAGATGGTCAAGACCAAGGTTTCGTCGGGCGAGTATGCCAGCGAGAGCGAGGTTATCCGCGACGGGCTGCGCGCCTTGCAGGCGCGCGACAAGGCTCTTGAAACTTGGCTACGCACCGAAGTCGTCGCCGCCGCTGACGAGTTGAAGGCGGACCCGTCGAAGGGACGGACCCCCGAACAGGTGTTGGCATCGTTGAAGGCCGAGACCGAGCGCCAGATGAAAGCTCGGTAGGAGCATGGCGCATCGCGTTATCTTTTCGCCCCGGGCCGAGGCGCAGCTTGTGAAGCTGAATCGAGACATCGGCGACAGATCAGCGCCGGGGATCGGGGAGCGATATACGGCGGCGATCGTCAAATATTGCCTCGCTTTTTCGACCTTCCCGCATCGAGGCACCCGGCGCGACGATATTTGGCCGGGCTTGCGGACAGTCGGATACCGCCGGCGCGTGACGATCGCGTTCGAGGTGGTAGATGACACCGTGAATATCCTTGGCGTCTATTACGGCGGCCAGGACTATGAAGCGGATTTACGAGATGAGGAAGATGAAGCCTAGCCGCCTTGCCCGCGAGATCGCGGAAATGACGGACGCGCAGCGCCGCCTCCTCTGGATTAAGGGGGAAGCTGTCCGCGACGAGACCGTTGAACACTGGCTGCGCACGGAAGGCGTAGCCGCCTATGACGAGCTGAAAGCCGACCCGTCGAGAGGACGGACGCCCGGACAGGTGCGTCAGCGCCTTGCGGACGAGCGCGGGCGTAGGGAAGCGGAACACGATAGATAGGTTGGTCCCGGTGTGCATCCCGCCCCCGTCCGTCCCTACGGCCCTAGATGATGAGAGCGGGCCGGCCGGGGGCTGGCGCCGCGCCTGGCCAGCCCTTTGTTCGACGCGCCGCAGGCGTGGAGAACCCCGGAGCGGAGCGAAGGGCGGGACGCCCTTCGTCCCGACAGGTTCAGGATTCCATAGGGGCGCAGGCTGCGTCAAAAGCGGCCTTAGGCCGGGATCGGAGCCACGCGCAGGGGCCGCAGGCCGCGAGCATGGCGAGAACCCACCTTTTGACGCGGCCGAGCACTATGG
>NZ_QJJK01000035.1 GCF_003201475.1 Chelatococcus asaccharovorans
CTCCTGGATCGACGCCTACAACACCCGACGACCCCACTCGGCCCTCAACGGCATCCCGCCATTCCAGAGGCTGAACAACCTTCTTGGAAACGACATCTAGAGCATTTTCGCGTTTCCGAATCGCGAAAATGATCCATGTTTTTGTTTTAGCGCATTTTCTTCACGCGAACCGGTGTCCACTTCGCTCGAAAATGCTCTAGACGATGACGAACCCGTGGCCCGCATTGCCTTCGGGCAAATTCACGCCCACAATGTGCATCTGGTGCGTTCCGCCGTCATCATGCGCCAGAAAACTCGTATCGCTGATCGTGTGTTCGATCGTGCTCAGATCCCGAACGCCCCGATGGTGCGTATCCGTTCCAATCGGCTCGGCATTAGGCAGAAGATAGTTTGGGATCAGATCCTTGACGTCTTTATTCAAGATGGCCAGCCCCACCTTGTGCTTGTCTGTCAACCAAACTTGGCGTTGATTATCTTCGGTTCCGAGCCAATATTTCCCCGTCATTGTATCCTTATAAAGATTGTACCCGTTGCAGTCCTCGCCACCATGCAACTTCTCCTGGTAGCGCCACTTGTCAACAGCATCCCCCGCCTTCGCAATCCAGCTAAGGCCATTCTGAGCTATATTTGTCATCCGACATCTCCAATATATTACAAATATACGAATATTCACATTTTCTAGAAACGTTAATACAGAACCACCGCTGGATGAATCGAATAATATCCTATATTTTTACTTATAAAAAGGATTGCAAATTCGTTGGAATAGCAGATTCTGCAAATGCCGTAACATTAGAGGCTTGCCGTCGGGCTCTCGGAAGACCTCGCCGCGCCGACATCCTCTCGTGCCAGCCCGGCTGCAGAGGCTGGGGCAATGAGCTTGACGAGCCGTCCATCCTCGTGCCGTGCAGCGTTGACAACCTGATCCTGCTCGAACACCGCGCGCTGACAAAGAACGCCCTGCTGCGCGCCGGCCGCCGCGTCCGCAAGCAAAGCCGCGCCATCCGCATGGCCCGGGCCGACGCGGGCAAGGATTTCAACGCCAAGTGGATCGATGAGATGGCGAGGTGAGCACAATCAGCCTGCCGCTCTTCGCCTTCGACCTCGTGATGGCGGACCCGCCCTGGCCGTGGGAGGCCTATTCGAGCAAGGGCCTGGAGAAGTCGCCCGAAGCGCAATAACCGGATTGTGGTCTCGTCTGGAGCGAGGCGACCAGATCGCGGACGAGCCGCTAGGAAGCCGCACGAACATCCTATCCCGAAGAGCCACCGCCTCGGTCTGCACTGTGAATGTCGCAACGACGCGGCCGCCGGTACGAGTCAAATTTTGCTCAGGGTTGAGCGCGAGGTCATATGCCCGCATAGCCTCTCGCGTTGGCTGCCCGAAATGGCGTCATGGAAATCTGCGTCACTTCCGCGCCAGGAAGAACGAATAATGAACACAGCTCGGGACTTTTCCGGGACTTTTCCGGGACTTTGTGTCCCGGACTGCGTTGCGCGTGTCCCTTATGTTCACGTTTCTCCAAATCCGCGCTTGCCTTTCACTGGCCGATTTTCTAAGGGAATCAGCCAAGTGACATTGTTCGGGGCATAGCGCAGTCTGGTAGCGCATCTGCTTTGGGAGCAGAGGGTCGCAGGTTCAAATCCTGCTGCCCCGACCATCGTCGCTGGCGATCGTAGCGGTCGCCGCATGATTGATCGCGTGGACGGCCAGGAACCGCACAATGAGCGCTCGCATTTACAAGCCAGCCCGGAACGCCATGCAGTCTGGCGTTGCCAAGACCAAGCGTTGGGTGCTGGAATATGATGCCGATCGTGCGCGCGAGGTCGAGCCGCTGATGGGATGGACAAGCTCGACCGACATGAAGCAGCAGGTGCGGCTTTTCTTCGCGACACGCGAGGAAGCGGTGGCCTATGCGGACAAGCATGCAATCCATTACCGGGTTGAGGAGCCGAAGCCCGTGCAGCGGCGCCTGGCTTCCTATTCTGACAATTTCAAATTCAACCGCGTCCAGCCCTGGACTCACTGACGCGGCTTCAGACGACTGAAGACCCCGTAGCTCAGCTGGATAGAGCAGCAGCCTTCTAAGCTGCGGGTCGCAGGTTCGAATCCTGCCGGGGTCGCCATCTTCTAAACGCGGCGTTGATTTAAGCGCCGTTTCCGGATTTTCCCCCAACCCACCATTGTACGGGCTGGGAGTTTTTGATCTCGGCCTGTTCGACAAGGCGGTCAATTGCATCTTTCGCCAGACGCTTCTGGTCTGCCGCCTTCATAGACCGCTCCACCTCATCAAGCGACGCATGACCCGTGATCGCCGCGATCTGCCAAGCGGAGCATCCCGCCTCCGCCAGCCGCCGCGCGGCCGCCTTCCGTACGCCGTGCAGTCCGCATCGATCCGGCAGTCCCGCCAAGCCAATGCAAGCAGCCATCTCATTGCCATACACAATTCAAAGGCGGGATGATTGCGGACGCGTGAACCACGGGCAAGAGATACACCTCCAGCTCATTGACCCCGATGTTGAATCGTATAATCGTATACCAAACTTGACATCAAGCGCAGGGGGTGGCGTATGAGCCGTGTCGTGGAGTGCAGCATTGATCTTGGCCGGGGTGGCCATCAGGTGGGCCATATCCGGCTGCCGGCCGACAGCAGCACGGGGGGCGACGACACGCTGGTGCCGATTGCCTCGATCGCCAACGGCCCGGGGCCGACGGTCCTCGTCTCCGGTGGCAATCACGGCAATGAATACGAAGGCCAACTTGCCGCGCTCCGGCTGATCCGTGACATTGCGCCGGCGCAGGTTTCGGGCCGGATCATTGTCGTCCCGGTCATCTCGACCGCGGCCTCCCGGCTGGCTACACGGCTCTGGCCGACTGGCGAGAATTTCAACCGATCCTTCCCGGGCAATCCAGACGGGCCACAGATCGAGCGGCTCGCCTATTTCTTCTCAAGCGTGCTGTTTCCAGCGGCTGACGTTGTCGTTGATATGCATTCTGCCGGTACCACGGGATGGATCACGCCATGCTCGCACATGTGCGTCCCCAAAGATCCGGCGCAACGCAAGTCGATGGTCGAGGCGATGGAAGCCTGGAACTCGGACTTCCACTTTCTCTACACCTCGCACGGGAATTACCTGCCCAATGAGGCCGAGCGCCAAGGCAAGATCGTCGTCACGACCGAGCTTGGCGGGACCACGCGCATTCCCGTGGCCGTGCAAGATCTTGCCTGGAGCGGCCTCACGAATGTCCTCAGGCATGTCGGAGCTCTCGAGGGGAAAGTCGAGACCCGTCAATCCCTTGGCCTGCCGCCGGCGACGCTCGTCGACTGCCGGTTCGACGACGGCCACGTCGGCGATGTTGGCAGCGGCCTCCACGACGCCATCGTCGCGCCCGCCTCCGGGCTGTTCGAAGTCTTGATCGATCCCGGCAACCCGGTGGTGGAAGGCCAGCCCGTGGGCCGCATCTGGTCGCCGGATGACCCGACGCTGCCGCCCGTGGACGTGAAGTCACCGATGACCGGCTATCTCATGGGTCTCAAGACGCTTCCGCCTGTCGAGAAGGGGCAGAGTTTGGCGCTGATTGGCCGTCCGATAAATCGCGAAGTCCTGCTCGCCGAGGGGTGATGCATCCGGCGTGATCCGGCAGAGTCGAGTCCTGTTGGCGTTGCCCAGCACCGCTTCGATCCCGGCAAAACTGGGAGGATCAAATGCGGGTTGTGGTGGCGGGTGCGCTGGCGTTGTGCGTTGCAGGTTGTGTCAGTGCCAGCCTGGGAGCGAAAATGTACGCTTCCTGTCAAATCCAGAGCTCGTGACGGGGGTGCACGTTCGTCCGCCGAGAGACTGTGGCTCCCCAGGGGGCCACAGGTGCAACCTGGCAGAATGACACGATCGCGAGCCTTAAAAACCGTGCCTCAGAGTTAGGTGGAACGGATGTTGTAACAAGTGGCCCAACGATCCAGGGCGCGACACCCACAATCATGGATCGCCTGCGCTCCGCCTTCACCGCGGGCCTTGAGCGCCGGCTCAATGAGGCGACCGATCGCGGCCAGAGCGGCATGCAGGGCAACGAATACGCCGACGGCATCGTCCAGCATGACGGGCATGGAGGGCAGTTGCTCAAAAAACGCGATGACCTCGGCGTCGCGCAGAATACCATCGTAATCTGCATCATCGACAACGGACCGAACCAATTCCCTGAGCTAGTGGAGCGAATTTGACATTTGAGACTCGCCTCACATCAGGCTCCGGATCAAATGTCAAATTCAAAAGCTCCACTAGAACCATTAACTTGCTAGTGGTTCTCTTGACTCCGACATTTGCTCCGAGGCCCGTATCAGGCGGATGCAAATGTCGGAGCAGAACCACTAGTGGAGCGAATTTGACAT
>NZ_QJJK01000036.1 GCF_003201475.1 Chelatococcus asaccharovorans
ATGATACGCCTTGTTGGATTGGAGCGTTGATTGATGTCACAAGCGGGACCGACGGGGGGAGGTAAGAAGGCGCCGACGGCGCTGAATGCGGCGATCCGGACGACGCGCCCTGCCTTTGTGACGGCGATTGTTTTTTCGTTTTTCATCAATCTGCTGGGTTTGACGGGTTCGTTGTACATGATGCAGGTCTATGACCGCGTCCTGTCGAGCCGGAACCTGACGACGCTTGTTGTCCTGACGATTCTGATCGCGATTTTGTATCTTGTATCGGCGTCGCTCGAGAGCCTCAGGACGCGTCTTCTGGTGCGGGCCGGGGTCCGGTTCGACGAGGAGGTGAACGCGGATGCGTTCAATGCGGTGCAGCGGGCGTCGCTGCGCCAGCCGGGTCCCGGGCATGTGCAGGCGCTCAGGGATGTGGACAGCATCCGCGAGTTCTTCACGGGCCAGGGGCTGATCACCTTCTGCGACGTGCCGTGGGTGCCGATCTACATCATCGCGGCGACGCTTCTGCATCCGTGGTACGGGGTTCTGGCGATCTTCACGGCGCTGATCTCGGCGGCGCTGGCCTTTGCCAACGACCGGGCGACGCGTCCGGTGCTCGACCAGGCGACGAAGGCCAATATCACGGCGCAGAACCAGGCGTTGACCACCTTCCGCAACGCGGAGGTGCTGCAGGCGATGGGCATGGTGGGGCGGCTGCGCGAGAAGTGGGTGAAGCACCACTACGACGCGCTCGGCCACCAGGCGCAGGCGTCCGACCGGGCCGGCGGGCTGATGGCCGGCATCAAGTTCAACCGCGCCTTCATGCAGAGCCTGATTCTCGGGGTCGGGGCCTATCTCGCCATCAAGCGGGAGATCTCGCCGGGCATGATGATCGCGGCGTCGATCATCGTCGGGCGCTGCGTGCAGCCGATCGAGATGGCGATCAGCAACTGGAAGTCGCTGGTCAACATGCGCTCGGCCTATGAGCGGGTGCAGGCGCTTCTCAGGGCGCTGCCGGCGCCGGGGGCGCGCATGCGTCTTCCCGACCCGCGGGGCGATATCGCGGTGGAGAACCTGATCGTCCGGGTGCCGACGCGGGACATGCCGGTGCTGAAGGGCGTCTCGTTCGCCATCCCGGCGGGGACGGTGCTCGGTGTGATCGGGCCGAGTGCGGCGGGCAAGTCGAGCCTGGCGCGGGCGCTGGTCGGCGTGTGGCCGGCGGCGGCGGGCTGCGTGCGGCTTGACGGGTCGGACCTGACCCATTGGGACCCGGAGCAGCTCGGGCGGTTTCTCGGCTATCTGCCGCAGGACGTGGAGCTGTTCTCGGGCACGATCGCCGAGAACATCGCCCGTTTCGGGGATCTGGACGAGGCTGGCATCGTGTCGGCGGCGCAGTTGGCCGGCGTGCATGAGATGATCCAGCGGCTGCCGGAGGGCTACAACACGCAGATCGGCGAAGGCGGGCAGGCCTTGTCGGGCGGCCAGCGGCAGCGCATCGGGCTGGCGCGGGCGCTTTACGGCTTACCGCCGATCCTGGTGCTGGACGAACCGAATGCGAGCCTGGACGCGGCCGGCGAGCAGGCGCTGATGGCGGCGATCCGCCAGTTGAAGACGGCGGGCCGCACGGTGATCCTGATCAGCCACAAGACCAATTCGCTGGGCCTGTGCGATGCCATCCTGGTGCTGGCCGACGGCGGCGTGCAGGCCTTCGGGCCGCGCGACGAGGTGCTGGCCAAGGTGCTCGGGCCGCGCATCGTCGGGGCGCCGGGTGCCGGACAGGCTTTGGGATCCGCCGCTCAGCCCGGCATCGCCGTGGCCGCGGCGCCCGGCTGAGACGAAGGAACGGCGGGCCAAACGGGCCGCAAACGGGCCGAGCCGCCGGTACGCCGCGCGGGTCGGCCTGCCGATCCCCGCTTCGCTGCTGCCGTTGAAGCCGGCGGGCGCATGTCCCGCGACGCGAGCCGGTCCCTGTGTCGCGGCCTGGCTCTGCAAAAGCGTGGAAACCGAACGATGGCGCATGTCCGGTGAATCTGCCGGGTGAACCTGCCGGGTGAACCGGCCTTCGCCGGGCCTGCGCTAACACCGATGTGATCGGCGCCGGCGGACTTCCTGTGGCAAGCCGCGGCGTCGTTGGCTAATTGATCGCTGTCCCGGCCGCCCGCGCGGTCCGGACGGCGGTGGTCCCTGTGGTTTCTCCTCCGCGCTGTGACCCGGCCGGAGCCTGTGCGTGACGCTGGAGCGTGGTTGATGTCCGATGAGAAGATCCCCCCGGTGCAAAAGCCCCCTCAGCAGACACAGACCGGGCAGGCCCATCCCCAGCCCGTCATGAGCCAGCCCGTCATGAGCCAGCCGATTGCTCAGTCGGGTCCCGCTCACGCGCCTGGGGCTTCCCCGGCTACTGGGGCTTCCCCGGCTACTGGGGCTTCCCCGGCCACTGGGGCTTCCCCGGCCACGCCGCCCGCCGCCGGCGTCCCGGCTGATGCAGCCGGGGACGGCGCCCGCTTTCCGCGGCCGGTGACCTTCGGCCAGCCCATGCCAACGGGCCAGCCGGCCCCCTCCTCCACCGCGACACCCCCTTCCGCCGGGATGGCGGGAGCTGGTGTCGCGGCGGACGGATCCGAGACCCGGGCCGCCGGCGGATCCGTTCCCTTCGCCGCCATCACGCCGGTCAAGGTGCCGGCGCAGGAAGCGATCGGGCAGGAAGCCATCGGACAGGAAGCGATCGGACATGAGGCCGTGCGGGGCACCCCCGGACAGGCTTTGGCCGGAACCGGGCCGGAAGGGGCCAGCCGCAAGTTCCTCTTCCTCGAGAAGGCCATCGATGCCGCCCTCAGCCTGGGCAAAGGCAAGACGGACAAGGACAAGACCGGCAGTGGCGCCAGCAGGGGCGGCGGCTCCCCGGGCAAGCCGGACAGCGACTTCCGCCGCATCGCCCTGACCGGCTATGCCATCATCATCTTCACCTTCGGCATCATGGGCGGCTGGGCGGCGCTGGCCAATATCGACGCCGGCGTCGTGGCGTCGGGCGTCATCTCGGTCGAGAGCAAGCGCCAGGTGGTGCAGCATCTGGAAGGCGGCCTCATCAAGGAGATCAAGGTCCGCGAAGGCCAGAAGGTCGAGGAGGGCGACCTCCTGTTCCGGCTCGAGGACACCACCGCGCTCGCCAACCGCGACGCGGTCCGCAACCAGGTCTATGCGGGCCTGGCGCTGGAGGCCCGGCTCGTCGCCGAGCGCGACGACGCCGCGAAGATCACCTTCCCGCCCCTGCTCCTCGACCATCCCGACGACCCGGTGGTCAAGCGCGTCATCGCCGACGAGACCGCCCAGTTCAACGACCGCCGCGCCTCCATCACCGGCCAGCTCAGCATCATCGACGGCCGCGTCGACCAGCTCAGGGCCGAGATCGACGGCCTCGACCGCGAGCGCAAATCCGCCGAGCAGCAGCTCTACTTCATCAACGACGAGCTCGTCGGCATCCGCGACCTCGCCCTCAAGGGCCTCGTTCCGAAGTCCCGCCAGTCGGCGCTGGAGCGCGAGAAGGCCCGCCTCGACGGCGTCGTCGGGCGCAACATCGCCGATGCCGCCAAGGCTGAGAACAACATCGGCGAGATGAAGCTGCAGGCCACCCAGACCCGCCAGAAATTCATCGAAGAGGTCGGCGCCCAGCTCCTCGATATCCGGCAGAAGCTCGGCGACATGCGCGAGAAGCTCAATGTCACCGAGGATGTCCTGCGCCGCACCGAAATCCGCGCCCCGCGCTCCGGCGAAGCTCAGAACATCAATCCGCGCGTCTTCACCGTCGGCGCCGTCGTGCGCCCCGGCGATACCCTCGTCGAGATCGTCCCCCAGAACGACGAACTCGTCATCGAGGCCCGCGTCC
Organism: Chelatococcus asaccharovorans; assembly: GCF_003201475.1. Taxonomy (GTDB): domain Bacteria; phylum Pseudomonadota; class Alphaproteobacteria; order Rhizobiales; family Beijerinckiaceae; genus Chelatococcus; species Chelatococcus asaccharovorans. The sequence goes on from NZ_QJJK01000036.1 coordinate 3,863, forward strand.
AGGTCACCGATATCGACAATCTCCGGACCGAAACCTCCACGGAAGTGCGCTTCCCCGCCTTCCACTCGCGCACCACGCCCCTCATCCTCGGGACATTGCGCAACGTCTCGCGCGACCGCCTCGTCGACGAACAGACCCGCGAGCCCTACTATCTCGCCCTCATCGCCGTCGCCGACACCGATATCCCCGCAGAACTCAAGGGACGCCTCAGACCCGGCATGCCCGCCGAAATCATCTTCAATACCGG
>NZ_QJJK01000037.1 GCF_003201475.1 Chelatococcus asaccharovorans
ATGTCAGTTGTCAAAGTTAGCTTCAATGCGGAGCATGGAAAATCAATATCTTAGCGAAGGTCATGGTCACAGCAATTGGCTCCTGATTTCCCATAGTTGTCTTCATCATGTAGTATAAAATGCCCATACTTCCCTTCAATGTCGCCGATTTGGTTGCCGGCAGGGGGGACGTCGAGGTGGATGATCACGCTGATCAGATTGCCGAACGCGGTACACTCGGGTTGTCTGAAGAAGCACGGAAAGAGGCGCAGCGCCGATATCCAATCATAGCATCCCTGGCGGCTCAGAAACCGGTCTCAGGTCTTAATGCGCGGGGTGCTGCAGCTCTTCTGAGTATGAGCACCCGATCGGTCTACACGCTTGTCGCCCGGTTTCTGGCCTCAGGTGGATTGATGAGTTCGCTGGCTCCCGGAAAGCCATCCGGCGGCCGAGGCCGATCCAGAATGCCGGCGCGAGTGGACGACATTGTCACCGCCGCAATCTACGACACCTATCTGACGCGGCAGAAGCGTCGGATTGTTCGTCTGGTCGAGGAAGTTCAACTCAGGTGCAAAAAGGCCGGATTGCCGGCTCCTTCGGGGAAAACGATCCGCCGTCGCCTTGAGACAATTCGGGCTGAAGAGGTCGCGCGTCGTCGTGAAGGCCCGGGCAGCAGCGAAGCGAGACGGCTAACGTCGGCTGCGGGCCATGGGCCGGTCGCAACGGGACCGCTGGACATCGTCCAGATCGATCATACGCCGGTCGATATCATTCTGGTGGACGAAATCACACGCCTGCCCGTCGGACGGCCGTGGCTGACCGTGGCGATCGACGTCTATAGCCGTTGCATCACCGGCTTTCTGGTCTCGTTCGAGGCGCCGTCCGCAACGAGTGTCGGTTTGTGCCTCGCCCACTCTGGCGTTGACAAGGGGGCCTATCTCGACGGCTTGGGCCTCGATACAGAGTGGCCGATCGCAGGTGTCCCGCGTCTTCTGCATCTTGATAATGCAGCGGAATTTCATGGCGAGGCTCTCGCTCGCGGCTGCCAGCAGCATGGGATCGGCCTGGAATACCGCCCGAAGGGCCAACCTCATTTCGGTGGGGTGATCGAGCGTCTGATCGGCACCTTGATGGGCCTTATCCATGATCTGCCCGGCACGACGTTTTCAAATCCGACCGAACGGGGGACCTATGACAGCGATGCATCTGCGGTTCTTACGTTGTCCGAGCTGGAGCATTGGCTGGCTCTCGCGATCAGCGGACGCTACCATCACGAGGTCCACGAAGGGATCATGGAGCCGCCGCTCGCGCGGTGGAAGCGCGGAATTGCCGAGTATGGAGACCGGCGACCAGTCGCCAATAGCCGCGAATATCTGGTCGATTTCCTACCTGTCGTGCGTCGTACGATCCAACGCGATGGCTTCACGCTCGACCATATCACCTACTATTCCGATGTTCTGCGCCCGTGGATTGCAAACCGAGATCGGTGCCGATCCTTCCTGATCCGCCGCGATCCTCGCGATCTGTTGCAGATATTCGTACTTGAGCCTGACGGCCGCAGCTACGTGACGGTGCCTTGCCGGCGTTTGGAACGGCCTGGCATCTCGCTTTTTGAGCACCGGCAGGCTGTTCGAGCCATCAGGGCAGGTGGCCGAGCGCAGGTCGATGAAGACGTGATCTTCAGGACGGTCGAACAGCAGCGTGGACTGGTGAAGGCCGCGGCAAAGAAATCCAAAGCGGCTCGGCGCCTGCTGGCGCGACAGACACCAGCCCCTGAAAAGCCGGTGGATCGGGTGGTTGTCATGCCGACGATTGAAAACGAGTGCGCCGATGACCAGGCGGCCGTCTCGCCGCCATTTCAGATGGAAAGATGGTGATGACAGATCTCAGCCACCTTCCCCTCGATCTGCGAGAGATTGCAGCCGCGGACGTCGCGCAACGAATTGCCTTCATCCGTGGCCAATGGTGGATCGGCTACCCGCAGGCACAGACAGCGCTCAATCTGCTCAGCGCCGCGATTGAAAACGAGCCTGGCCGCGTCCGGCCGCAGTGTCTTCTGGTGCTCGGGCCAACAAACAACGGCAAATCAATGATCATCGAGAAATTCCGACGCGATCATACGCCGCCCACCTTGGCCGGCCGTGACGAGGAAAATATCCCTGTTGCCGTGGTGCAGATGCTTACCGATCCGGGCGTTGCGCGCTTCTACCAGCATCTCATTGGGGTTTTGGGAGCGCCGGTTCGCAGGACGGCCCGCAAGCATGATCTTGAAGCGCTGGCGTTGTCGATCCTCAAGAGGGTTCGCGCACGAATCCTCATCATCGACGAACTGCACAATCTTCTGGCTGGTACCGCACCGGCACAGCGGGAATTCCTCAATCTGCTGCGGTTCCTCGGCAACGAATTGCGAATCCCGATTGTCGGGGCAGGGACAAGGGACGCCTATCTCGCCATCCGCACCGATCCGCAACTTGAGAACCGGTTTCATCCGATCATACTGCCGGTGTGGGAGGAGGGAGACGAACTCGACCGGCTGATCCAGAGCCTTGTGGCGACGTTCCCGCTTCGTAAGCCGTCATTTCTCCGCTCGGCCGAGCTGCAGCGCTGGATTTTGGCTCGCACAGGCGGGACCATAGGCGAAATAGCTGCTCTGTTGCGTTCGGCTGCGGTTGCCGCGGTCGAGAGCGGGGAGGAGGCGATCAATCAGCGGTCCCTCCGCCAGATGAAATACCACGGTCCGGCAGAGCGCCGACGTCTCACCGAGAAGCTTCTGGTCTGACGATGGCGACAAGGCTGCCGATTCACCCTCAGCCATTGCCGCAAGAAGCCTTGTCGTCGTGGTTATGGCGGCTCGCCGATGCTTATGACATGGGCGTCGACGAATTCGCTGAAGCAGCCTTGGGGATCACTAGACCGGATATCGAATTGGCGGATTTCTGGCCGTCGGCTGCTTTGATCCAGAAGCTGGCGGAACGCACAGGTGTTGCTGTTGGTCGGATCCGGGCCATGACGATGGCAGCCTACGTGCCCTATCTGGTGGACAGTCTAGCGCCTCAAGGCGACATCTTTCCCGCCTATTGTTGTCAGTTTGGTATCTTTGAGAACCCAGCGTTGCGGGTGCGGCCGGTGCAGGCTGCTTGGTGGCTCCCTTGGCTTTCCGAAGATCTGGCCGGCGGCAAGATGATCGAGTGTGTTGATTGCCTGCGAAGCGATCGACAGCGCTTTGGACGCTTATATTGGCGGGCCAGTTGGATGGCGAGCTGCCCGAAACACGGCGTCCTGCTACAAGCTGCCAGTCCTTCCAAGCAATCCGATTATCCAGTTTCCAGGGAAGCCGCCGCAGAACTTGCTGCGCTCGACGGGTTGACCCTGCAGGCCGTTACGAAGGGCAGGGTACAGTTGCCTGGTGGCCGCATTGTTCACGGAGGCCTTTGGCTTCGTGTACTGCGTGGCGTTATCGACGAGATCTGTCGGCCTCGCCGCATGAAGGATGCGGCACGTCCGATAATTGAGGCCTCGTGGGCGGCCGTAGGCCTTCCCTATCGCCATGCCCTGGGGCGCTGGGGCATTTACGAGAAGCTGGGTCGTTTAGAACGGGCGAATGTCCTGAAAGTCGTAGCTGTGGCGATACAGCCGCTGATTAGAGCCGGCCTTGAGCCGATAAAGGCGCTCACGCGGTCCCTGCCGGTCGAAGCGCCATGCAGTGCAGCTTTCTCGCGCAATTTCGGGATAATGCCGCTGCAGATCGAAAACATCACCGTGCTCGCTCGTGAAAACCGTGACGTCGCGATCGACCTGCGTCGGATGCTCAACCATCTGCCTCGTAGCGCACGGTTCGTTGCTCAAACGGACGAAACCCTCGAAAGCCTGGGAATACCAGTGCTGGCGCCGCTGCTTGTTGCCAGGACGCCGCGCCGCGCCGGATACCCCTACTGAAGACAGCTTTGTCCCGCCAGTGCAGTCCACTGTGACAAATGACA
>NZ_QJJK01000038.1 GCF_003201475.1 Chelatococcus asaccharovorans
TGTAACCGGCCGATCAGGACCCAGGTTTGGGTTTAGAGTCCCCGATAGGGGATCAGGAAACCCCACGCCTTTAGGCGGCATGGGATAAGAGGCATTTATGCGTTTCCAAATAGCCGAGGTTCATTCTGGCTCAGCGGGTGCAAATGTAGCATGCGGACACACGTTGAGCTTTGGAGATTAGCGTCAGTCCGCCGAACGGCGGACCGATCCGGCTTTGAGCCGTAACCTGAAGCCACCGGCTTTTAGCCGGTGGAGTGTTCACCGGCCGCGGCCTGGGCGTCACGGGCCGCATCCTGCTTGTGGATTTCGACGAGCTGGCGCAGGTTCTCGATTCCGAAGTCGGTGAAGGCGAGCGTGTATTCGTTGCCGACGCCGTAGACGCCGATGAGGCCGTCCTCGGGTTCCATCTCGATGCTGATCTCGTGCAGCCAATCTTCGCCCTCGCCGAGAAGCTCGGCGACATAGGCGAGCGTGAAGAGGTGAGAGACGGCGGCCATCGTCAGGCCGCCTGATCCTGAGGGACGGCCAATGGCTTCCAGTTCCAGGGAAGCAGTTCATCGAGCCGGCTGACGATGTGGTCGTTGATGCGGGCGAGCACGTCGGCAAGATAGTCCTGCGGGTTGAGGCCGCACAGTTTTGCCGTCTCGATGAGGGTCATCGCATCGGCGATGACCTCGCCTCCGGCATCGGAACCGGCGAACAGAAAGTTCTTTCTTCCGATGCAAACGGGACGAATGGCGCGCTCGGCGACATTGTTGTCGATGGCGACACGGCCGTCCTCGAGGAACAGCGTGAAGGCATGCCAGCGGTTGAGCGCGTAGCGCATCGCCTTGGCAAGGTCTCCCTTGCCGGGGATGCGGGCAAGCTCCGCCTCGCACCCGGCGCGGAAGGCCTCGGCGCGCGGCCGGCTTTCCTTTTGACGAATGGCCAGCCGCTGCGCCGCCGACGTCCCGGTGATCCGCCGCTCGATGTCATAGAGGGCGCCGATCCGGTCGAGCGCTCCCTTGGCGATCGGAGAATTGGTCGCCTTCCACACGTCATGGAAATCCCTGCGCAGGTGCGCCCAACAGGCCGCCTCGCGCACACGCACGGCGCCTTCGGCATCGGGTTTGTAGAGCTCCTTGAAGCCGGCATAGGCATCGGCCTGCAGAATGCCCTTGAAGTCGGCAAGGTGGCTCTGCGGATGTTCGCCCTTCCGGTCGGGTGAGAACCAGTAGGCGGCCGCCGGCGGATCGCCGCCGCCCCATGGGCGGTCATCGCGCACATAGACCCAGATGCGGCCTTCCTTGACGCCGCGGGCCTTGCCCTTGAGGCGCTGTTTGGGATCGAGGACCTTGATGGGCGTGTCGTCGCCATGCAGGCGGTCGGCGGTCATCACCTCGGCCTTGATCAGCGCGCTTAAGGGCCGCAGCACGGCGACAGTCTGGCCGCACCAGTCGATCAGCGTCGAGCGCGGAATGTCGGCACCGTGGCGGGCAAAGATCTCGCTCTGCCGGTAGAGTGGCAGATGATCGTCGAACTTCGACACCAGGATGTGCGCAAGCAGGCCCGGTCCGGCCATGCCGCGGGGAATGGGACGCGTTGGCGCGGCCGGCTGCACCATCGTCTCGCAATGGCGGCAGGACTTCTTCAGCCGCGCAATCTCCACCAGCTTCAGCTTGGCGTCGATGAAGTCGAGGATCTCGGCGACGTCCTCGCCGACCAGGCGCAGCGGCCCGCCGCACTCGGGACACGTCTCACCCGGGTCGAGCACGATACGCTCGCGCGGCGTGGTCTCCGAAACGCGCGGCTTGCCGCGGCGGCGCCGCGACCGGAACGGTGTCTCTTCCCGGGTCTCGTTCTCTTCGGGCTCTGGCGCGGTGTCGGCCGCGGCCATGGCGACCTCGAGGTCTTCGAGCGCAAGCTCCAGCTGCTCGATCTCGCGCTCGATCTTCTCCGAGCTCGACCCGTACTTCTGCTTCCTGAGCCGTTCAATGCGGATTCTGAGCGCCTGGACCAGCGCCTCATAGGCGCGCTCGGCGGCGGCAAGCCGGGCAATCTCCTCGTTCTTGGCGGCGATGATCGCCTTCAGCGCGGAAGGGTCGTCGGGAAGTGATTCGAGGCCGCTTGCCATGTCAAAATCCTAGCAGAAGGTGCCCGCGATAGACAGCATTATCTATTGGAATCAATGAGATAATTAGACCACCCGGGCCGGCGGCGCGCTCCATGCCGGACGCCGCCAGTCGATGCCTTCCCAGAGCATCGCGAGCTGCGCCGACGTCAGCCGCGCGGTCCCGTCTGCCGGAGCAGGCCATGGAAAACGGCCCTTCTCGAGAACCTTGTAATAGAGGCAAAAACCCTGCCCATCCCAAGTCAAAAGCTTGATCCGATCACCTCTGCGCCCGCGAAAGGCGAACACCGCCCCCGACGCCGGGTTCCGCCGCAGAACCTCCTGGGTCAGCGCAGCAAGCCCGGTTATCCCCTTGCGCATATCGGTCACCCCACAGGCGAGGTAGACGCGAACGCCAGCTCCCGGCCCGATCATGCCGTCTCCGCAATCCGGATGACCCGCGCCAGCAGACTGTCAGGCAGATTGCCCATGATCCGTATCGTGCGACCATTGCGAAGCCCGATCTCCAGCCGCCGATCGTCCACTGCGAAGGCGCTGCCCGATGCCCGAACTTCACCGCCATGAAGCTCGACAGGCAGGAAATGTGGTGCTTCCTCCGCGCGCGACCCGCGCCGCATGTCCCGGCGCCACTGATAGATCTGCTGGCGGCTGATGTCGTGCCGGCGCGCAACGTCCGCAACCGTTGCACCGTCAACCCCAACTTCCGACAGAATCTGAAGCTTCTGCTCGGTCGGCCAGCGCCGCCGCCGCTCCACGCCGATCAAAACCTCTTGCCGCATCGCTCACCTCCTTAACGACGTCAATAACGACGTCGTTAACGACGTGAACTTACCGGTTCAGACGCCTTCGAATAAGGCGGTGCTTATCGGCCGGTTAC
>NZ_QJJK01000039.1 GCF_003201475.1 Chelatococcus asaccharovorans
TCGATGAAGATCCTTGTGCCAGTGAAGCGAGTTGTCGACTACAACGTGAAGATCCGGGTGAAGGCTGATGGATCTGGCGTTGACCTGGCGAATGTGAAGATGTCGATGAACCCGTTCGACGAGATCGCTGTCGAGGAAGCGCTGCGGTTGAAGGAAGCGGGCAAGGCGAGCGAAGTCATTGCGGTGTCGATCGGCCCGGCCCAGTCGGCCGAAACGATCCGCACGGCGCTGGCGATGGGCGCCGACCGCGGCATCCTCGTCAAGGCGGAAGGCCGCGTCGAGCCGCTGGCCGTCGCCAAGCTCCTGAAGGCCATCGCCGCCAAGGAGGAGCCCGGTCTCGTCATTCTCGGCAAGCAGGCGATCGACGACGATTCCAACCAGACCGGCCAGATGCTGGCGGCGCTTCTGGGGTGGCCGCAGGGCACCTTCGCCTCGAAAGTGGTGATCGGCGACGGCACGGTGGACGTGACGCGTGAGGTCGATGGCGGCCTGCAGACCGTCGGCCTGAAGCTGCCGGCAATCGTGACGACCGATCTCAGGCTCAACGAGCCCCGCTATGCCTCGTTGCCGAACATCATGAAAGCGAAGAAGAAGCCGCTCGACGAGACGACGCCCGAGGCGCTCGGCGTCGATGTGACGCCGCGGCTGACGATCGTGAAGACGAGCGAGCCGGCGGGCCGCAAGGCGGGCGCGAAGGTGGCGTCGGTGGCGGCGCTCGTCGACAAGCTCAAGAACGAGTCAGGAGTGCTCTGATCATGACGACATTGCTTGTCGCCGACCATGACAATGCCACCGTGAAGGATGGCACGTTCCGGGCGCTCACGGCGGCGCGGGAACTGGGCGCTCCGGTTCACGTGCTGGTCGCCGGTGAAGGCGCGCGCGCCGCAGCCGAAGCCGCCGCCAGGCTCGAGGGTGTGGAGAAGGTGCTTCTCGCCGAGGCGCCGATCTATGCGCATGCCCTTGCCGAACCGCTGGCCGATCTCATCGTCAGCCTGGCCGGGGGCTATGACGCGATCGCTTCGGCCGCCTCGACCACGGGCAAGAACGTGCTGCCGCGGGTCGCCGCCCTGCTCGACGTCGTGCAGATCTCGGACGTGACGAAGGTGCTCGGGCCGAAGAGCTTCGAACATCCGATCTATGCCGGCAACGCCATCGAGACGGTGGAGACCGCCGAGCCGAAGATCGTCATGACGGTACGCACGGCGACCTTCGCCGCGGCGAAGGAAGGCGGAGCGTCGGCGCCGATCGAGAGCGTGAACGCGGCGGCGGACCATGGCATCTCCACCTTCAAGGGTGAGCAGGTGGCAACCAGCGACCGGCCTGAACTCGGTTCGGCCAAGATCATCGTGTCAGGCGGCCGGGCCCTCGGCTCGTCGGAGAACTTCACCAAGGTCATCGAACCGCTGGCCGACAAGCTCGGCGCGGCGATCGGCGCCTCGCGCGCGGCGGTTGACGCCGGCTATGCGCCGAACGACTGGCAGGTCGGCCAGACCGGCAAGGTGGTCGCCCCCGAGCTCTATGTGGCGGTGGGCATCTCCGGCGCGATCCAGCATCTCGCCGGCATGAAGGACTCGAAGGTCATCGTCGCCATCAACAAGGACGAGGAAGCGCCCATCTTCCAGGTGGCGGACTACGGCCTCGTCGGCGATCTCTTCACTATCGTGCCAGAACTCACCGAAGAGCTTGG
>NZ_QJJK01000040.1 GCF_003201475.1 Chelatococcus asaccharovorans
GGCCCAATGACCTCATAGCTGTTGAAAAACGACAACGAAAGGAACATTCCGGCAACGACAGTTGAAGGTCCGGTTAGGATTGGCGTGATGGCAGATGGAAGAGGACACGCCGATGGACCGGAACTGGAGCAGACAGGAGCTTGCGGATTGCTGGAGCCTCGGGATTGAAGAACTGGCGCGCATCGAGGGCAAATCGGGATCGTTGCGGTTGGGGTTTGCGGCGCAGTTGAAGTTCTATCAGATCGTTGGGCGTTTTCCGGCCACGGCAGGAGAGGTTCCAGATGCGGCGAGAGGCTATCTCGGCGAGCAACTCGAGCGGCCGGTTATAGAATTGTTCGATTACGATTGGTCAGGACGCAACGGCCAGCGCCACCGCGCGGAAATCCTGGGCTTTCTTGGGGTTCGCGCGCTGCACGAAGGTGATCTCGATGCGCTTCAGGATTGGCTTGAGACGGAGATAGGGCGCACCGGAGCCGAGCTCGGCGTCATGACCGAAGCGATCGACCGGTGGTGTTGGGCGCGCAAGGTCCGGCCGCTGAGCCCGTCGGTGTCGCAACGGCTAATACGCTCGGCGACGCGACGTTTCGAGGCGGCCCTTCTGGCGCGGATTTTAGCGGCACTTGCGCCGGAAACGGTCGAGCGGATGGAAACGTCGCTGAACGCTCCCGACTCGCCCGCCGGATTTGCCGCGCTCAAGGCCGATCCCGGCCGGATTGCCCTGGAAAGCTTTCTCAAGGCTGCGGCGAGATTGTCGTTCATTCACCAGCTTGACCTGCCGCGCAGTCTGCTGGTGGGTGTTGACGCACGGCTGCTTCAACGTCTCCGCCGCCGTGTTGCGCAGGAGACGGCATGGGAGATGCGCCGGCATTCGTCGGAACGGCGGCTGGGCATGTATGCGCTTTTTCTGATGGCGCGGGAGGCCGAAATCACCGATGGGCTGGTCGATCTCTTGCTTGAAACCGTTCATAGGCTCGGCGTGACGGCTGAGCGGAGAACACTGGCGTTGCTGGCCCGCGACATAGAACGCGTTTATGGCAAGGATCGGCTCCTGGCCGACATTGCGGAGGCGGCAACTTCAAACCCCGACGGCACGGTGCGCGATGTGATCTTTCCGGTGGCGGGCGAAACGAAGCTCAAGGCGATCGTGGCGGAATATAAGGCGCAGGGCGCCTGGGAGCAGCGGGTCCATCACACGATGCGCGGTTCCTATGCGAATCACTACCGGCGCATGCTTCCGCCGCTGCTCGAGGTCCTGGAATTTCGTTCGAACAACGCGATACACCGGCCCGTTTTGGATGGGCTGGCACGGATTCGCCTGGCGCGCCGCAAGCGACGCCGCGTGCTTACCGTCAAGGATGGCGTTCCAATTGACGGCGTCATCCCCTCCAAATGGCGCGATTTCTTGATCTCGGACGGGCGGATCAAACTCATCGACTACGAGCTTTGCGTGCTCAAGGCATTGCGCGAACGCATCCGGGCCAAGGAG